>NZ_CP135963.1:0-2400000 GCF_032460525.1 Geodermatophilus sp. DSM 44513
ATGGCCGATGCCGCGGTGGACCTGGCGACGGTCTGGGACCAGATCCGCGAGCGGCTGGCCACGAGCCTGTCCCCGCAGCAGAACGCGATGCTCAACCTCACCCGGCCCGTCGGGGTGTTCGAGGACACCGCGGTGCTCTCCGCGCCCAACGAGTTCACCCAGACCGTGCTGGAGTCCCGGATGCGCCGGGTGCTCGCCGAGGCGCTGTCCGAACACCTCGGGCGGGACATCCGCGTCGCCGTCCAGGTGGAGGACGCACCCGCCGCGGCGCCCGCCCCGCCGCGGCCCGAGGTGCCCACCCGCCGTCCGTGGTCGGTGGTGGAGGCCCAGCGCGCCGAGGAGGACCGGCAGACCCAGGACCGCACCGACGACGGGCGCAGCGCCTTCGGCGTGCGCGCCGACGTGCGCCCCGCGTGGGAGGACGGCGCCGAGGCACCCGAGGCCCGCCCCGCCGAGCGCGACGTCGAGGAGTGGGCGCCGACCGACTGGAGCCCCCCGGCCCGGCGGGCGGCCGGTCGTGGCACCCGGGCGGCCGAGCGCGACTGGGGAGGCACCGACCTCGACGAGGACGGCGTGGCCGTGCTGCCCCTCGAACTGGACGGCGGTGGCGGCACCGGGGGCCTCCCGGAGCCGTCCGGCCCGTCCCGCGGCCGCCGCGGTGGCTCCCGGGGGGGCGACGCCGTCCCGCTGTTCGGTGGTGACCGGCGCACGACCGGCGCGCAGGACCCGGGGCTCAACCCCAAGTACGTCTTCGACTCCTTCGTCATCGGCAACAGCAACCGGTTCGCCCACGCCGCGGCCGTCGCCGTGGCCGAGGCGCCGGCGCGGGCCTACAACCCGCTGTTCGTCTACGGCGACTCCGGGCTGGGCAAGACCCACCTGCTGCACGCCATCGGGCACTACGCCGCGCGGATGTTCCCCAATGTGCGGGTGCGGTACGTAAGCACCGAGGAGTTCACCAACGAGTTCATCAACCTGGTGCACTCCGGGCGGGCCGAGGAGTTCCGCCGCCGGTTCCGCGACATCGACTTCCTGCTGATCGACGACATCCAGTTCCTGGAGCGCGCCGAGCGGACGCAGGAGGAGTTCTTCCACACCTTCAACACGCTGCACAACGCCAGCAAGCAGATCGTCATCACCTCCGACCGGGCGCCGAAGAAGCTGACCACGCTGGAGGACCGGCTGCGCACCCGCTTCGAGTGGGGGCTGATCACCGACGTCCAGGCACCGGACCTGGAGACCCGCATCGCCATCCTGCGCAAGAAGGCCTACGGCGAGCGGCTGCAGGTGCCCGACCCGGTGCTGGAGTTCATCGCCAGCAAGGTGCAGACCAACATCCGCGAGCTCGAGGGCGCGCTGATCCGGGTGACGGCGTTCGCGTCGCTGAACCGCCAGCAGGTGGACCTGCCGCTGGCCGAGCTGGTGCTCAAGGACCTGATCAGCGACGAGCAGGGCCCGCAGATCACCGCGGCGATCATCATGGCGGCGACCGCGGAGTACTTCTCCGTGACGATGGAGGAGCTGCAGGGCGCCAACCGCAGCCGCACGCTGGTCAACGCCCGCCAGATCGCCATGTACCTGTGCCGGGAGCTCACCGAGCTGTCCCTGCCGCGGATCGGGGCCTCCTTCGGCGGCAAGGACCACACCACGGTCATGCACGCGGTCAAGAAGATCACCAACCTGATGAGCGAGCGGAGGGCCACCTACACCCAGGTCACCGAGCTCACCGCGCGCATCAAGAGCCGCGCCCGCCAGTAGGAGGACCCCGTTCCTCCCCACACCTCGCAGGCTCGGCGCGGGCCCCTCGAACGGGGCCGTTCCAGCACGTCACCACGCTCGCCGCGGGACCCTGCACCGAGGCCGATGACGCCCTCGAGCCGCTGCCCGTGTCCCGGCTGGCCGCCGTCCCCGAGCGCGGATGGGTCCCGCACCGCCCCTCCTCAGGAGTGCTCCCAGCCACTGCCGTCCCCCGGTCCGGCGGGTGCGACGGGTCGAGGAGTCGACGAGTTGTCCCCAACGATGTGCACAGCCTGGGGAGATCGCTCGCCGTCCGCTCACCTGCCGTCACGAACGGCTCCCGCGCCCGGCCGCCCCGTCGGCTCCCGGTACCGCGCAGCACCGTCCTGACCTGCGGGGACACCGGTCGACGGCGCGGTGCCGGGGCGGGACCGGGACGCGACCGAGGCGGGCTGCGGACGAGAGCCGGGCCCGCCGTCCGGGGGCTGGGTACGGCCTGGGGACGGACCTGGGGTAACCGGGGGACAGGGGGTGGAGAGCCGGCGACCGGTGTGGGCAACCGTCGAGATGTCCACGTGTCGACACAGCGACCCCCACGGCCACCCACAGCCGGTCAACACGTCGACTGCGCCCCTGACCTGCGCGGACGGCCCCGATCCCCAGCTTCCACAACTGTGATGACGAGGATGAGGGAGAGAGATCGGGTCTTCTCGAACCACACTCTGGGTGGGGACGCTGCGCGGTGAGGGCCCCGACGAGGGCCGGTGCTCACCACCGGTCGGCGGCACAGGGCACGATGAGCACCGCGATCGCAGGACCGCAGAGCAAGGCAGCGACACGACGACGGCTGGGGTGGAGTGGGTCATGGAGTTCCGGGTGGCGCGTGAGGTGCTCGCCGATGCCGTCGCGTGGACGGCACGCAGCCTGCCGCCACGGCCGTCGGTGCCGGTGCTGGCCGGGATCCTGCTCGAGGTCGACGGCAGCCAGCTGTCGGTGTCCGGCTTCGACTACGAGGTCTCCGCGCGTGCCGAGGTCGACGTGCAGGGCTCCGAGAGCGGCCGGGTCCTCGTCCCCGGCCGGCTGCTGGCCGAGATCACCCGCGCGCTGCCGCCGCACCCGGTCGTCCTGACCGCCGAGGGGCCGCGGCTGTCCATCTCCTGCGGCAACGCCCGCTTCAGCCTGCCCACGCTGCCGGTCGAGGACTACCCGTCCCTGCCGGCGATGCCGTCGTCGGCCGGCGTCGTCGACAGCGACGTGTTCGCCGAGGCCGTCGGCCAGGTCGCCGTGGCCGCCGGGCGCGACGACACGCTGCCCATGCTCACCGGCGTCCGACTGGAGATCGAGGACGACCTGGTGACGCTGGCGGCGACCGACCGCTACCGCCTCGCCGTCCGCGAGTTCGCCTGGCGCCCGGACACCCCCGGCGTGACCGCGGCGGTGCTGGTGCCCGCCCGCACGCTGGCCGACGCCGCGAAGACGCTGACCAGCGGCCCGGAGGTCACCCTGTCGCTGTCCTCGGGCGGCTCGGGTGAGGGCATCCTGGGCCTGTCGGGCAAGGACCGGCAGACCACCACCCGGCTGCTGGACGCCGAGTTCGTGAAGTACCGGGCGATCATGCCCACCGACTCGGCGAGCAACGCCACGCTCCCGGTGGGGCTGTTCACCGACGCGGCCAAGCGCGTCGCCCTGGTCGCCGAGCGCGGCACGCCGCTGCGCTGCGAGTTCACCCCCGGCCAGGTCACCCTGCGGGCCGGCGGCACCGACGACGAGGGCCAGGCCGAGGAGCGCTGCGACGTCGAGTTCGACGGCGACCCGCTCACCATCGGCTTCAACCCGACGTTCCTGCTCGACGGGCTGGCCGCCGTGCACACCCCGCGGGCGCGGATGGACTTCACCAGCCCGCTCAAGCCCGCCGTGCTCTCCGGGGTGTCCGAGCCGGCGGCCGACGACGACGCGGCGCCCGCGCGCCCCGCCGAACGTCCCGGCAGCTACCGCTACCTGATCATGCCGGTGCGCCTGCCGGGCTGAAAGAGGACCCCGCTGCCCCCCGCCACTCGCGAGCTCGTGGCGGGACCCTGCAGCAGGGCCGTTCCAGACGCGCAATGCTGGACGACGTCACCGACGCGAAGGAGAGCTGACCGTGCAGCTGGGTCTGATCGGGCTGGGCAAGATGGGCGGCAACATGGCCGAGCGGCTGCGCCGCGCCGGCCACGAGGTCGTGGGGTACGACCGCAGCCCCGGGAAGCGGGACGTCGGGACCCTCGAGGAGCTGATCGGCGCGCTGAGCGCACCCCGGGTCGTGTGGGTGATGGTGCCGGCCGGCGAGCCGACGAAGGCGACCGTCAAGGAGCTCGCCGAGCTGCTCGACAGCGGCGACGTCATCGTCGACGGCGGCAACTCCAAGTACACCGACGACCAGGTCCACGACGTGCTGTGCCGTGAGAAGGGCATCGGCTACATCGACGCCGGCGTCTCCGGCGGCGTCTGGGGCCTGGAGAACGGCTACGCGCTGATGGTCGGCGGGACCAAGGACGACGTCGCGAAGGTCCAGCCGGTGTTCGACGCGCTCAAGCCGCCGTCGCCGACGGACGAGTCCGGTCAGGAGATGCCGGGCGCGGGCTTCGTGCACGCCGGGCCGGTGGGCGCCGGGCACTTCTCCAAGATGGTCCACAACGGCATCGAGTACGCGATGATGCAGGCCTACGGCGAGGGCTACGAGCTGCTGGCCGCCGTCGACCTGATCGAGGACGTCCCCGGCGTGGTGAAGTCCTGGACGCAGGGCACCGTCATCCGCTCCTGGCTGCTGGACCTGCTCGTCCGGGCCCTGGACGAGGACCCGCAGCTCGACCGGATCCGCGGGTACGCGGAGGACTCCGGCGAGGGCCGGTGGACCGTCGAGCAGGCCATCGAGAACGCCGTCCCCATGCCGACGATCGCCGCGTCGCTGTTCGCCCGCTTCTCCTCCCGCCAGGAGGACTCCCCGACGATGAAGGCCGTCGCCGCACTGCGCAACCAGTTCGGCGGGCACGCGGTGCAGGCTGTCCGCGAGCAGGAGGTCGAGCGCCCGGCATGAAGAAGGACCCCCGTGCCCCCCACCACTCGCAGGCTCGTGGCGGGGCCCTGCACGGGGGCCGTTCCAGCACCTCACCGTCCCCCCACGCCTCGCACGCTCGGCGCGGGCCCCTGGAGGGCGGCCGTTCCAGCACCTCACCCCGAGGTCGCTGAGGTGTACCTGCGCCACCTGCAGCTGGGGTCGTTCCGCAACTGGGACCGGGTGGACCTCGCCCTGCGCCCGGGGCCGACGGTCTTCGTCGGCCGCAACGGCGAGGGCAAGACCAACCTGGTCGAGGCGGTCGGCTACCTGGCCACGCTGGGCAGCCACCGGGTCGCCGGCGACGGCCCGATGGTCCGGCAGGGCGCCGCCCAGGCGGTGGTCCGCGCGGCGCTGCGCCGGGAGGACCGCGAGCTGCTGGTCGAGGTCGAGATCAACCCGGGGCGGGCCAACCGGGTGCGGGTCAACCGCGCGCCGCTGCCCCGCCCGCGCGAGCTGCTCGGGCTGGTGAAGTCGGTGCTGTTCGCCCCGGAGGACCTGGTGCTCGTCCGCGGCGACCCGGCGGAGCGACGGCGGTTCCTCGACGACCTGCTGGTCAGCCGCACCCCGCGGCTGGCCGGCGTGCGCAGCGACTACGACCGGGTGCTCAAGCAGCGCAACGCGCTGCTCAAGACCGCCCGCCTGGCCCGCGGGAACGCGCTGGCCACCCTCGACGTCTGGGACGGTCACCTGGTCGACCTCGGGGGGCAGCTGCTGGCCGCCCGGCTGCGGCTGGTCGCCGATCTGGCCCCGCACGTGGCCCGGGCCCACGCCCGGGTCGCCGGGGTGGACGCCGCGGGAGCCGCGCTGGGCTACGCCAGCACCGTGCCGCTGGCCGGCGACGGGACGCCGATCGGCGAGGGTGCGGCGCTGCCCGGCGCGGCGGACCTGTCGGCGGCGTTGCTCGAGCGCGTGGCCGAGCGCCGCGGCGACGAGGTCGACCGCGGGATGACCCTGGTCGGCCCGCACCGCGACGACCTGGTGATCTTGCTGGGGCCGATGCCGGCGAAGGGCTTCGCCAGCCACGGGGAGTCCTGGTCGCTGGCCCTGGCGCTGAAGCTTGGCTGCTTCGCGCTCCTGCGGGAGGACGGCGACGAGCCCATCCTGGTGCTGGACGACGTCTTCGCCACCCTGGACGCCGACCGCCGGGCCGCCCTGGCCTCGGTGGCCCGCTCGGCGGAGCAGGCGCTGGTGACCGCCGCGGTGCTCGACGACGTCCCCGAGCAGCTGCGCGGCGCGGTGGTGCAGGTCGCCGGGGGCCAGGCGGTACCGCTGGACCCGGTGACCGCCGAGGACGGTGCGGTGCGGGAGGAGGTCCCATGAGCGAGGAGCGGCCGGCCCGGCCCAGTGACATCGCACGCGCCGCGCTGGAGGCCGCGCGGGCGGCATCCGCGGCCCGGCCCCGCCCCACCCGCCGCCGGATCGCCGGGCCCAAGCGGGCCTGGAGCGGCCCGCGCCCGGGGGACGACGACCCGCAGCCGCTGGGCCGGCTGGTCGACCACCTGGTGCAGGCGCAGGACTGGTCGCAGCACACGAAGGTCGGTGCGGTCTTCGGCCGGTGGTCGGCGCTGGTCGGCCCGGACATCGCCGCGCACTGCACCCCGCAGACCCTGACCGAGGGGGAGCTGCTGGTCGTGGCGGAGTCCACCGCGTGGGCCACCCAGCTGCGGCTGCTGACCCCGACGATCCTCGCCCGGTTGCACGCCTCGGTCGGCGGGGACGTCGTGACCCGCCTGCGCGTTGTCGGACCGACGGCCCCGAGCTGGAAGAAGGGGCCCCGCTCGGTCCGCGGACGCGGACCCCGGGACACGTACGGATAGGAGCCGCCGCGCGGCGCGGGCGGCTCCGGGAGGACGGCACACATGGGGATGAGGCAGGCATGAGCAGCCCGCGCGACCGCGACGGCTTCGACCGCGACCAGCCCGACGAGGGCAGCGGCTGGCGCGAGCCGGGCCACCTCGGCGGCGACGACCGCTCCGGCGCCGAGCCCAGCACGCCGCAGCCACCGGCCCCGCAGCCACCGGCCCCGCAACCGCCGGCCGAGCAGCCACCGGCCGGCAGCCAGCAGCAAGGCGGCAGCACCGCCTGGCAGCCGCCGGGCTGGGACCTCCCGCCAGCCGTCCCCGACCGCCCGGCGCAGGCCCCGCCGGCCGGACCGCAGACCGCCGGTGACCAGCCGCCCGGGCCCGGCCTGTTCGGTCCGCGCCGGCCGCGCACCCCCGGCGAGGTGGAGCGGGTGTTCGCCTACCAGGGCGACACCGTGGGAGCTCAGGCCTGGGCAGTCCAGCAGGGCTGGGACCTCTCCGACGGCACCGGCCCGGAGGACGCCGCCCTGGCCGAACTGGTGCGCACCGCACCGGTCCGTGCCACCAAGGACCACCGGCCGGCCGGCGTGATGCGCGGCCGTTACGGCACCCTGGACCTGGTCGCCTTCGACGTGCTGTTCGCCTCCGGGCGCTACGCGGTGCCCGAGTACGCGGTCACCGCCGCCCCCGTGCTCGGTGCGCTACCGGCGCTGCGGCTCTCGCCGGCCCGCTTCTGGAAGCACCGCACCGGCGGGCTGGTGCACGTGCCCAGCGGTGACCCCGCTTTCGACGGCCGCTGGGTGCTGCTGGCCGCCGAGGACGGTCCGGCCGCCCGCGCGCTGGTCGGCTCCGACGCCGTCCGCGGCATGCTGCTGGGCACCGACGACGGGGACGAGTTCTGGACGACGGCCGGGACCGCCGGGGGCGTCTCGGTGGGCGGCTGGATCGCCGCGATCCGCCCGGACGGGCACCGCCCGCAGCTCATCGAGCACCACGCCCGGCTGCTCACCGCGGTCGTCGGTGCCCTCGCCCCGGTCCTCTGAGCCGGCGGCGGTGAGCAGCCCCGCGGTGGACACCCCGGTGGAGGCCGCTCTCTCGGCGGAGACGGCGCCCTCGGCCACGCTGCGCCAGCTGTGGCCCCTGGTCCGCCCGCACCGGCGTCCGCTGGCCCTGGCCGCCGCCCTGTCGCTGGTCGCGGCGGCCGGGGCGCTGGCCCAGCCGGCCCTGGTCGCCCGGGTGATCGAGGTGGTCGGGTCCGGCGGGCGGCTGCTGCCGGTCGTGGCGCTGCTGGTCGTCGTCCTGGTCGCGTCGGCGGCGCTGAACGCGGTGCAGGGGTACCTGCTGCAGCGCACCGCCGAGGGCGTCGTGCTGACCACCCGGCGCACGCTGACCGACCGACTGCTGCGGCTGCCCGTGGTCGAGTACGACCGGCGGCGCACCGGGGACCTGATGTCGCGGGTCGGCGCGGACACCACGCTGCTGCGGGCGACGGTGACCTCCGGGGTCGTCGAGGTGGCCGGCTCCGCGGTGGTCGCCGTCGGCGCGCTGGTCGCCATGGCGCTGGTCGACGGCTGGCTGCTGCTGGTCACCGTCGGGTCGGTCGGGGTCGGTCTCGCGGTGGTCGTGTCGGTCTCCCGCGGGGTGCGGCGGCTGTCCCAGCAGGCCCAGGCGGAGGTCGGCGCGATGACCGCCGCGGTCGAGCGGGCGCTGTCGGCGGTGCGCACCATCCGGGCCAGCGGCGCGACCGCCCGCGAGGTCGACGTCGTCGCGGCCAGTGCCGGGCGGGCGTACGCCGCCGGCGTGCGGGTGGCCCGGCTGCAGGCGCTGGTGAGCCCGGCCGGGTCGATCGCCGTCCAGGGGGCCTTCCTCGCAGTCCTGGGGCTGGGCGGCTACCGGGTGGCCACCGGCTCGATCGCCGTCGCCGACCTGGTCGCCTTCATCCTCTACCTGTTCCTGCTGGTCCTGCCGCTGGGCCAGGCGATCGGGGCGTGGACCCAGCTGCAGACCGGCTTGGGTGCCCTGGCCCGCATCCAGGAGGTGCTGGGCCTGGCGCCGGAGGACGACGCCCGGCCCGAGCGCGGCGGCGCGCTGCTGCCCGTGCCGGTGACGCCGCCGTCCCGGGAGGTGCCGCTGCTGGAGCTGGACGACGTCTCGTTCGGCTACCCGGACGGCACCGACGTGCTGCGCGGGGTGTCGCTGTCGGTGCCGGCGGGCAGCCGGGTGGCCCTGGTCGGGCCCTCGGGGGCGGGGAAGTCCACGGTGCTCGCGCTGGTCGAGGGCTTCTACCCGCTGACCGGCGGGGCGGTGCGGTGGGCCGGCACCGACGTCCGCGAGTTGCCGCGGGCCGGCCTGCGCGCCCGGCTGGGCTACGTCGAGCAGGAGGCACCGGTGCTGGCCGGGTCGGTGCGGGACAACCTGCTGCTGGCCGCCCCGCAGGCGAGTGACCCCGAGCTGTGGGCGGTGCTGGCCGACGTCGGGCTCACCGGGGTGGTGCAGCGCTCACCGCGCGGCCTGGACGTGCCGGTGGGGGACGACGGCGTGCTGCTGTCCGGCGGGCAGCGCCAGCGGCTGGCCATCGCCCGGTCGCTGCTGGCCCGCCCCGCGCTGCTGCTGCTCGACGAGCCGACCGCCAGCCTGGACGCCCGCAACGAGGCCCTGCTGCGCGACACCCTGGCCGCCGCGTCGGCCGACCGGGCGCTGCTCGTGGTCGCCCACCGGCTGTCCACCGTGCTGGACAGCGACCGGATCGTGGTGCTCGACGCCGGGCAGGTCGTCGCCAGCGGCACCCACGAGGAGCTGGTGGAGACCAGCCCCCTCTACCGCGAGCTCGCCGCCGCCCAACTGCTGGTGTGACCCGCCGATGATCAGCTGAGCTGGTCATCGAGGGTCCTGGCTCACCACCGGCAGTGAGCCAGGACCGGCAACGGTCAGCTCAGCTGATCATCGAGGGGCCGACACAGATCACGCCGCCTGGGCGCGGTGCGAGCCCACGGAGGCCGCCGTCCCCTGCTCGGCCGCGCGGCAGATGTTGCGGATCATGCCGCCGAAGATGGGGCCGTGGAAGGGCACCAGGACCCGCCAGTACAGGTGCCCGAACAGCCCGGAGGGCTTGAACGTCGCCTTCTGGCGCAGCAGGGTGCGCCCGTCCTCCTGTGGTTCCACGTGGAACTCCAGCCAGGCCAGCCCGGGCAGCCGCATCTCCGCGCGCAGCCGCAGCAGCCTGCCCTCGTCGAGCTCCTCGACCCGCCAGAAGTCCAGGGCCTCGCCGACGTAGAGGTCCGAGGGCGAGCGTCGCCCGCGCCGCAGGCCCACGCCGCCGACGGCCCGGTCCAGCCAGCCGCGCACCTCCCAGGCCAGCGGGAAGGAGTACCAGCCGCTGTCGCCGCCGATCCCCTCGACGACCCGCCACAGGTCCTCGGGCGAGGCGTCGGTCAGCCGGCTCTTCTCGTCCAGGTAGAGGGTGCCGCCGGCCCAGTCCGGGTCGGTGGGCAGCGGGTCCGACGGGGCCCCGGGCACGGACGCCGAGGACCAGCGGGTGGCCACCGTCTGGTCCCTGACCCGCTGCACGGCCAGCCGGACGGCGTCGTCGAAGCCCAGCAGCCCCTCGGGCGGGTCGGGCACGTACCGGGCGATGTCGTGCTCGGAGCACACGACGGTGTTGCGCAGCGACTCCACCAGCGGCCGGGCGATCGACGCCGGCACGGGGGTGATCACGCCGACCCAGTGGCTGGACAGCGCCGGGCTGAGCACCGGCACCGGCAGGATCCGCCGCCTGCTGAGCCCATCGACGGCGGCGAAGCGCTGCATCATCTCCAGGTAGGTCATGACGTCGGGGCCGCCGATGTCGAAGCAGCGGTGCACGTCGCTCGGCAGGGTCGCGCAGCCGACCAGGTAGCGCAGCACGTCGCGGATGGCGATCGGCTGGATGCGGCTGTGCACCCACCGGGGCGTGATCATCAGCGGCAGCCGCTCGGTCAGGTAGCGCAGCATCTCGAAGGACGCCGACCCCGACCCCAGCACCACCGCGGCCCGCAGGACGACGGTCGGGACGCCGGAGCCGAGCAGGATCGCGGCGACCTCCGCCCGCGAGCGCAGGTGCGGGGAGAGCTCCTCGTCGTCGGGGTCCAGCCCGCTGAGGTAGACCAGCCGGCCGACCCCGGCCTCGCGGGCGGCACCGGCCATGACCTGCGCGGTCCGCCGGTCGGTGTCCTCGAACTCGCTGCCGGTGCCCAGCGCGTGGATCAGGTAGTAGACGACGTCGACCCCGGCGCAGGCCCCGGCGACCGCCTCCGGGTCGCCGGCGTCGGCCCGGGCGATCTCGACGTCCCCGGCCCACGGGTGGTCGCGCAGCCGCTCGGGGGACCGGGTCATCACGCGGACGCGGTGCCCGGCGGCCAGCAGCTCGGGGACCAGCCGGCCGCCGATGTAGCCGGTCGCCCCGGTGACGAGGCAGGTCTTCGCTGCGGGGACGGCAGGGGTGCCCTCGGTCTCGGCCATGCCCCAGTGTCCGGCGCGGACGCCGCACGCGCTCGGGTCGCGTCGGGAGGGCCCACCCGCCACGATCGGACCCGGCCGACGGCGGTCGCACGCACCGGTACCACCACCCGGGGGGTCCCCATGGCCGACACCACGGCAGCGCCCGACCGCACGTCCGACGGCCAGCCGGCGCTCAGGCGGGTGATGGGCCCGGGCCTGCTGCTGCTGTTCATCGTCGGCGACGTCCTGGGCACCGGCATCTACGCACTGACCGGCCAGGTCGCCGCGCAGGTCGGCGGCGTGGTCTGGCTGCCGTTCCTCGTCGCCTTCCTCGTCGCCCTGGTCACCGCGTTCAGCTACCTGGAGCTGGTCACCAAGTACCCGCAGGCCGCCGGTGCGGCGCTCTACGCGCACAAGGCGTTCGGCGTCCACTTCGTGACGTTCCTCGTGGCCTTCGCGGTGATGAGCTCGGGCATCACCTCGGCGTCCACCGCAGCGCGGGCGTTCAGCGCCAACTTCGCCCGCGTCTTCGACCTGAGCGTGGGCGAGGGCATCGGGATCACCCTCATCGGGCTGGGCTTCATGGCCCTGATCGCCCTGGTCAACCTGCGCGGGGTCGGCGAGAGCGTCAAGGCCAACGTGGTGCTCACCTGCGTGGAGCTGACCGGCCTGCTGATCGTCATCGGCGTGGGCGTCTGGGCCCTCGGCGGCGGGGGCGGGGACTTCTCCCGGGTGACGGAGTTCGACACCGGCGAGCGCTCGGTGGTCGGCGGGGTCATCGCCGCGACCGGGCTGGCCTTCTTCGCGATGGTCGGCTTCGAGGACTCGGTCAACATGGCCGAGGAGTGCAAGGAGCCGCGGCGGATCTTCCCGAAGGTGCTGCTGGCCGGGCTGTGCCTCACCGGCCTGATCTACGTGCTGGTGTCGATCTCGGCGATCGCGCTGGTGCCGGCCGACCGGCTCAGCCAGGGCGACACCCCGCTGCTGCAGGTGGTGGAGGCCGGTGCCCCGGGCTTCCCGCTGGGCCTGTTCGGCGTCATCACCATGTTCGCCGTCGCCAACTCGGCGCTGATCAACATGCTGATGGCCAGCCGGCTGGTCTACGGCCTGAGCCGTGAGCGGGTGCTGCCGCGCCTCCTCGGCGCGGTGCACCTCCGCCGCCGCACGCCGACCACCGCCATCCTGTTCACCACCGCGCTGGCGTTCGGGCTGATCACCTTCGTCGGGGAGGTGCCGGCCCTCGGCGGCACCACGGCCCTGCTGCTGCTCATCGTGTTCACCGTCGTGAACGTCGCCGTCCTGGTGCTGCGCCGCGACCCGGTGGACGCCGACCACTTCCGCACCCCCACGGTGCTGCCCGTCGTCGGGGCACTCGCCTGCGCCTACCTGGCCACGCCCTGGGCCGGCCGCCCCGCCGAGCAGTACCGGATCGCCGGTGTGCTGCTGGCCATCGGCGTCGTGCTGTGGGGCGTGACGGTCCTGGCGACCAGGCGCGGCGGCGCCGGGACGCCCCGGTTCGACCCCGGCCACCTGACCGGCGAGCGCCCCACCGGTCCGCGCAACTAGAGGAGGACCCCCTCGCCCCCCGACCCTCGCTCCGCTCGGGCCGGGACCTTGCGAGAGGGCCGTTCCAGCACCTCCCGGGCGGCGTGTCGGGGGCGGGGGCAACACCGGTGGTGGCAGACGTGCTGCGAGTGGCGCAGACACGGCGTGAGGGCCGGGACGGCCGCGTTCCTGTCGTCCCACCCGGTATCCTCGGAGGCAGAAACCGCCAGCATCCGGCTGAGAGCCGTTCTGCGCCCCTGTCCTCGTCGGGCGCCGTGGGCCGGGTGCGCGACAGGAAGGCCCCACGTGGTCGCGCGACCGAAGACCGATGCCCCGGCTGAGAACGCCTACTCGGGCAGCTCCATCACCGTCCTCGAGGGTCTGGAGGCCGTCCGCAAGCGCCCGGGCATGTACATCGGCTCGACCGGCGAGCGGGGCCTGCACCACATGGTGTGGGAGGTCGTCGACAACGCCGTCGACGAGTCCCTGGCCGGCTACTGCGACACCGTCCGGGTGACCCTGCTGGCCGACGGCGGCGTCCGGGTGGAGGACAACGGCCGCGGCATCCCGGTCGACCTGCACCCGGTGGAGAAGCGGCCGACCGTCGAGGTGGTCCTGACCATCCTGCACGCGGGCGGCAAGTTCGACGGCAAGAGCTACGGGGTCTCCGGCGGCCTGCACGGCGTGGGCGTCACCGTCGTCAACGCGCTGTCCAGCGAGCTCGACGTCCGCATCTGGCGCGACGGCACCGAGTGGCACCAGCACTACGCCGAGGCCAAGCCCTCCCCGCTGGAGAAGATCGGCCCGACGCGCAAGCGCGGCACCCAGATCACCTTCTGGGCCGACCCGGGCATCTTCGAGACGACGGCCTACTCCTTCGACACGATCAGCCGCCGGCTGCAGGAGATGGCCTTCCTCAACGCCGGCCTGCGCATCGTGCTGCGCGACGAGCGCCCCGGTCACAGCAGGGCCGAGACCGGCATGGCCGACGAGGTGTCCCTCGCCGAGGCGGCACCGGCGGCGCACGCCGAGGAGCCGGCCTTCGAGCCGACCGAGGTGACCTACCTCTACGAGGGCGGCCTCAAGGACTACGTCGCCCACCTGAACCGGACCCGGACCGCCATCCACCGGTCGGTCATCGGCTTCTCCGCCGACGGCACCGGCAAGAACGACACGGCGATGTCGGTCGACGTCGCGATGCAGTGGTCGGAGGCCTACTCCGAGTCGGTGCACACCTTCGCCAACATCATCAACACCCACGAGGGCGGCACCCACGAGGAGGGCTTCCGCGCCGCGCTGACCTCGATCGTCAACCGCTACGCGGAGGACAAGAAGCTCTTCAAGAGCAAGGACGAGAAGCTCACCGGCGAGGACATCCGCGAGGGCCTGGCCGCGATCGTCTCGGTCAAGCTCGGCGACCCGCAGTTCGAGGGTCAGACCAAGACCAAGCTCGGCAACACCGAGGTCAAGGGCTTCGTGCAGCGGGTCTGCAACGAGCAGATCGGGCACTGGTTCGAGGCCAACCCCGCCGAGGCCAAGCAGATCATCACCAAGGCCAGCTCCGCCGCCCGCGCCCGCCGCGCCGCCCAGCAGGCCCGCCAGCTGGCGCGGAAGAACCCGCTGAACTCCACCGGGCTCCCCGGCAAGCTGGCCGACTGCCGCTCCACCGACCCGCGCAACTCCGAGGTCTACATCGTCGAGGGCGACTCCGCCGGGGGCTCGGCGAAGTCCGGCCGCGACTCGATGTTCCAGGCGATCCTGCCGATCCGCGGCAAGATCATCAACGTCGAGAAGGCGCGCATCGACCGGGTGCTCAAGAACACCGAGGTCCAGTCGATGATCACCGCCTTCGGCACCGGCATCCACGACGAGTTCGACCTGGCCAAGCTGCGTTACCACAAGATCGTGCTGATGGCCGACGCCGACGTCGACGGCCAGCACATCTGCACGCTGCTGCTGACCCTGCTGTTCCGCTTCATGCGGCCGCTGGTCGAGGCCGGCCACGTCTACCTGGCCCGCCCCCCGCTGTACAAGATCAAGTGGGGCGGCAAGTGGGGCGACCAGTACGCCTACTCCGACCGGGAGCGCGACGCGCTGCTCAAGGCCGGCAAGGAGGAGGGCCGCCGGGTCCGCGAGGAGATGATCCAGCGGTACAAGGGGCTCGGTGAGATGAACGCCAGCGAGCTGTGGGAGACCACGATGAACCCCGAGACCCGGCTGCTCGGCCAGGTCACCCTCGAGGACGCCGCCACCGCCGACGAGCTGTTCAGCATCCTCATGGGCGAGGACGTCGAGGCCCGCCGCAGCTTCATCACCCGCAACGCCCGGGACGTGCGGTTCTTGGACGTCTGAAGAAGGACCCCCTCGCCCCCCGCGCCTCGCTCCGCTCGGCGCGGGCCCCTGCGAGGGGGCCACGCGTCGGACGCACGACCTCGCCTCACCACCGGAGACCTGAACCGTGACCGAGACACCCGCCCGCGACCGCGTCGAGCCGGTCGACCTCCAGCAGGAGATGCAGCGCAGCTACATCGACTACGCGATGAGCGTGATCGTCGGCCGCGCGCTGCCCGAGGTCCGCGACGGCCTCAAGCCGGTGCACCGCCGGGTGCTGTTCGCCATGTACGACCAGGGCTTCCGCCCCGACCGCGGCTACGTCAAGTGCGCCCGGCCGGTCGCGGAGGTGATGGGCAACTACCACCCCCACGGCGACTCGGCGATCTACGACGCCCTCGTGCGGCTGGCGCAGCCGTGGGCGATGCGGTACCCGCTGATCGACGGGCAGGGCAACTTCGGCTCCCCGGGCAATGACCCTGCGGCAGCGATGCGCTACACAGAGTGTCGGTTGACCCCGCTGGCCATGGAGATGCTGGCCGGCATCGACGAGGAGACCGTCGACTTCCAGGCCAACTACGACGGCCGGACCGAGGAACCGCTGGTCCTGCCCTCGCGCATCCCGAACCTGCTGGTCAACGGCTCGGCCGGGATCGCGGTCGGCATGGCCACCAACATGCCCCCGCACAACCTGCGCGAGGTCGCCGAGGCCGCCTACTGGGTGCTCGACCACCCGGACGCCGAGCCGGAGGAGGCCCTCACCGCGTGCATGGAGCGGGTCAAGGGCCCCGACTTCCCGACCCACGGGCTGATCGTCGGCCGCGAGGGCATCGAGGACGCGTACCGCACCGGGCGCGGGTCGGTGCGCATGCGGGCCGTCGTCACCGTCGAGGAGGACACCCGCGGCCGGGTCCAGCTGGTCGTCACCGAGCTGCCCTACCAGGTCAACCCGGACAACCTGGCCGAGGCGATCGCCGACGCCGTCCGCGACGGCCGGCTGCAGGGCATCAGCGAGATCGCCGACGAGTCCAGCGACCGCGTCGGCCGCCGGCTGGTCATCACCCTGCGCCGGGACGCCGTTGCCAAGGTGGTGCTGAACAACCTCTACAAGCACACCCAGCTGCAGACGTCCTTCGGTTGCAACATGCTCTCCATCGTCGAGGGCGTCCCGCGGACGCTGCGGCTCGACGAGCTGGTCCGCAAGTGGGTGGTCCACCAGGTCGAGGTCATCGTCCGGCGCACCCGCTACCGGCTGCGCAAGGCCGAGGAGCGCGCGCACATCCTGCGCGGCTACGCCAAGGCCCTCGACCAGCTCGACGCCGTCATCGCGTTGATCCGCGGCAGCGAGTCCGCCGACGCCGCGCGCACCGGCCTGATGGAGCTGCTGGACGTCGACGAGGTGCAGGCCACCGCGATCCTGGACCTGCAGCTGCGCCGGCTGGCGGCGCTGGAGCGGCAGCGGATCGTCGACGAGCTGGCCGAGATCGAGGCCCGCATCGCCGACCTGCAGGCCATCCTCGACTCCCCGGAGCGGCAGCGGCGGATCGTCCGCGACGAGCTGGCCGAGATCGTGGAGAAGTTCGGCGACGACCGGCGCACGAAGTTCGTGGCCAACGACGGTGACGTCTCCATGGAGGACCTCATCGCCGAGGAGGAGGTCGTCGTCACCATCACCCG
The DNA here is from genome assembly GCF_032460525.1 of Geodermatophilus sp. DSM 44513. Classification (NCBI taxonomy): domain Bacteria; kingdom Bacillati; phylum Actinomycetota; class Actinomycetes; order Geodermatophilales; family Geodermatophilaceae; genus Geodermatophilus; species Geodermatophilus sp. DSM 44513. Next base: position 16,663 of record NZ_CP135963.1, read on the forward strand.
CACCGGGTACGCCAAGCGGACCAAGAGCGACCTCTACCGCTCGCAGCGCCGCGGCGGCAAGGGCGTGATGGGCGCGACCCTGAAGCAGGACGACATCGTCGACCACTTCTTCGTGGGCTCCACCCACGACTGGATCCTCTTCTTCACCAACAAGGGCCGGGTGTACCGGGCCAAGGCCTACGAGCTCCCCGAGGCCACCCGCACCGCCCGCGGCGCGCACGTGGCCAACATCCTGGCCTTCCAGCCGGACGAGAAGATCGCCCAGGTCATGCAGATCAAGGACTACGGGGTCGCCCCGTACCTGGTCCTGGCCACTGCGAACGGGCAGGTGAAGAAGACCCGGCTGACCGACTTCGACTCCCCGCGCAGTGGCGGCGTCATCGCGATCAACCTGCGCGAGGGCGACGAGCTGGTGGGCGCCGCGCTCATCGACCCCGACCAGGACCTGCTGCTGGTGACCCGCAAGGCGATGTCGATCCGGTTCAAGGCCGACGACGCCACGCTCCGCCCGATGGGCCGGGCCACCGAGGGCGTCCGGGGCATCGCCCTGTCCGACGACGACCAGCTGCTGTCGATGATGGTCGTCCAGGAGGGCGTCGACGTCCTGGTGGCCACCGAGCGCGGGTTCGCCAAGCGGACCGGCATCGAGAACTACCCGCCGCAGGGCCGCGGCGGCAAGGGCGTCCTCACCGCCGACCCCAAGGCGCGCAAGGGCAACCTGGTCGGCGCCCTGGCGGTGCAGCTCGGCGACGAGTTGTACGCCATCACCTCCGGCGGCGGGGTGATCCGGACCCCGGTCAACGGCGTCCGGCACAACAAGGACCGCGCCACCATGGGTGTCAAGCTCATGAACTTGCCCGAAGACGTGTCGATCGTGGCGATCGCCCGTACGACGGACAACGACGAGGCGTCCGCCTAGTCTGGTGAGGACGACGGTGGAGGCGGGTGCCCGGTACCCCCGGGTCGGGGCACCCCGCCTCCGTCGTCCCGACCATGACGGGCGCCCAGGCGCCCCCGGCCGCGCGCCGGGACCCCCGGGTGCGAGGCAGCGGCACAGGCCGCTGGGGAACGGGAGACTCGCATGAGCGACCGGACGCAGGGTTCGGTGCGCACCGGGTCCCGGAGCGGCGACACCGCCCCGGCACAGGGGACGGCGCCCGGCCAGCAGCCCCCCACCGACGGCACGCCGTCGGTGGGGTCCACCCAGTCCATCCCCGGCGCGCACACCGCCCGGGCGCAGGCTGCCGCGACCGGCGCGCAGGCCGCCGTCGCCCCGGGGACCGCGGCGCAGCCGGTGGTCGGGACGCAGCCGGCGACCGGGGCGCAGTCCGGTGCCCCGGTGCAGCCGGGTACCGGGGCGCAGCCGGCCGTCGCCGCGGCCAAGAGCGCCCTCGGTGGCGGCCAGAAGACCGCCCGCGGTCCGCGGCGGGCCCGCCTGCAGCTGCGGCACATCGACACGTTCTCCGCGCTGAAGATCTCGCTGGTGCTGTCGATCGCGCTTTTCTTCATCTGGATGGTCGCCGTCGGCGTGCTCTACGGCGTGCTGTCCGGCCTCGGCGTCTTCGACACCCTCAACGACCTGTTCGGCCAGCTCGGCACCGCCTCCGGCGCCGACGGCCGCAGCGAGGTCATCACCCCCGGCATCGTGTTCGGCGGTGCCGCGGTCATCGGCGCGATCAACATCGTGCTGCTCACCGCGCTGTGCACCGTCGCGGCGTTCATCTACAACATGTGCTCCGACCTGGTCGGCGGCCTGGAGGTCACCCTCTCCGAGCGCGACTAGCAGGGGGGCCTCCCTGCACCGACCGTTCGCGGCGGGCCGCAGGGAGGCCGCTGCACCCGGTGCCCGCAGCCCCACCCCTGGTGCGGGACGCCGCTGGCCGCCGGGTACGATCGTCGAGGTCCACGGGCCTGTAGCTCAGGCGGTTAGAGCGCATCCCTGATAAGGATGAGGCCGGAGGTTCAAGTCCTCCCAGGCCCACCCGTGTCCCGGCACCACCGGCCCTCCCCGCTCCCGGGGTCGGGTCCCGGCCCCCTCCCGAGGGGGACTCCCGTCGAGGAGGTACCCCGCGTGCTCAGGAAACTGGTCCTCGCGGCTGCGGCTGCGAGCGCCCTCGCCGCCGTCCGCAGGCGGTCGGCCGGCCGCACGGAGGCCGACCTCTGGGCCGAGGCCACCCGCGGCCCCCAGGCGGTCAGCAGACCCACCACGCGCTGAGCCCGGGGGTCGCACCTCCCACCCGGGGACGTAGCTCAATTGGCAGAGCACCGCCTTTGCAAGGCGGGGGTTAGGGGTTCGATTCCCCTCGTCTCCACTCCCCGACACCGCCGTCGGCCTGCGTTCCCGCGCCGGCCCCCCGGCGAGACGCCACCCCCCGGTCCGGGAGCCGGCCCCTGGGTCCTGGTCACGCTCCCGTGACGGTTCGGCGCGGGACGGCCCACCGCCGAGCCCGGTCAGTACTGTCGCGTCTCGCTGTCCCGAGACCCTGGAGGGCCCGACGTGAGCACCCAGCAGCCGCCACCCGACGCGCCCCCGCCGCCGGGCCGGCCGTCCTCTCCCCTGCCGTCGTCGCCTCCGCCGTCGTCGCCCCCGCTGTCGTCGCCCCCACCCGTCTGGCGTCCGATGCCGCCGCCGGCCCCGCCGAGCCCGTTCCGGCGGGGGCTCGGCCTCGGCTTCGGCGCGAGCCTGGGCGCCGGGCTCGCGCTGGGGACGGTGGGCCTGGGCCTGGTCGTGGTCATGGTGCTCGCCCTCGTCGGGCTCGCCTCGGCGGGCGGCGAGGCCGAGACCACCGGGCCGGTGACGGAGACCGTCTGGGGTGAGCCGACCGCCGGCGCGCGGCTGATCGCCGTGCCCGTCACCGGCGTCATCCTGGGCGGGGCCAGTGACGGCGCCACCTTCGGCGGGTCGACGTACGGCTACGAGGTCGCCGACACCATCGACTCGCTGACGGCCGAGGACGCCGACGGGCTCGTCCTGGAGCTCAACACCCCGGGCGGCACCATCTACGGCTCGCGCGCCATCGCCGACGCCGTGGAGCGCTACCAGCAGCGGACCGGCAACCAGGTGATGGCGCACGTGCAGGGGATCTCCGCCTCCGGCGGGGTGTACGCCATGGCCGGGGCCGACCAGATCGTGGCCGACCACGGCAGCCTGGTCGGCAGCATCGGCGTGGTCATGGGCCCGTTCCAGCGCTTCCGCGACGTCACCGGCATCCCGGGCTCGCTGCTCGAGCCGGGCGTGACCACCGAGGGCGGCATCACCGAGGAGTACTTCACGCGGGGCCGCGGCAAGGACCTCGGCAACCCCTACCGCGACATCACCGAGGAGGAGCGTGCCGTCCTCAACGCCGGCCTGGACCGCGAGTACGCGGAGTTCGTGTCGTGGGTGTCCCAGGCGCGGGGCATCCCGGCGCCGACGATCGTCGACCAGCTCGGGGCCTTCGTCTTCGACGGCTACACCGCCGTGGACCGCGGCCTGGTCGACCGGGTCCTGGGCCGCGAGGAGGCCTACCGGTACGCCGCGGAGATGAACGGCGTCGACCCCGAGGACACCCGGGTGGACCGGGTGGCCGGGCCCGGCTTCCTGGAGTCCCTCCTCGGCGCGACCTCCCCCGTGGACGGCACCGGCGCGGCGGCGCCGGAGCCCGGCCGCAGCACCGTCTGCACCGGCGCCCCGCTGGTCCTGGCCCATCACGGGGGGCTGGCGGCGGCCTGCACCGAGGGCTGAGCACCTCAGGCCACTGCGACGCCCGCGCCCGTCCGGTGGGAGAGTGGACGTCGTGACCGAAGCGACCCCTGCCCGACGCGCCGTCCTGCACACCAACCACGGCGACATCACCGTCGACCTGTTCCCCGACCACGCGCCCAAGACGGTGGCGAACTTCGCCGACCTGGCCGAGGGACGCCGGGAGTGGACCCACCCGCAGACCCGCGCGAAGACGACCGACCGCCTCTACGACGGCACCGTGTTCCACCGGATCATCGACGGGTTCATGATCCAGGGCGGTGACCCGCTGGGTCAGGGCATCGGCGGCCCGGGCTACCAGTTCGGCGACGAGATCCACCCCGAGCTGGCCTTCACCAAGCCCTACCTGCTGGCCATGGCCAACGCCGGGCCCGGCACCAACGGCTCGCAGTTCTTCATCACCGTCGCTGCGACCACCTGGCTGACCGGCAAGCACACCATCTTCGGCGAGGTGGCCGACCAGGAGAGCCGGGACGTCGTCGATCGCATCGGCAAGGTGAAGACCGGCCGCGGGGACCGCCCGGCGGAGGACGTCGTCCTGCAGTCCGTCGAGGTGCAGCGCAGCTGACCACCACCCCGGACGACGGGGGCGCCGGCCAGCCACCGCCGGCGCCCCCTGCCCCCGCCTGCTACCGGCACCCCGACCGGCCGACCCGCATCTCCTGCACGCGGTGCGGGCGGCCGATCTGCCCCGAGTGCATGACCCCGGCCTCGGTGGGCTTCCAGTGCCCCGACGACGTGCGCGCCGGCAACGCCGGCGTCCGCCGGGTCCGTCAGACGCCGCTGCTGCGCCGGGCCGGACGGCGGTTCGGCGTCACCACGGTGAGCCTGATCGTGCTCAACGTGGCCGTGTTCGTGGTCACCGCCGTGTCCGCCGGCCTGGCCGGTGCCGACCCGCTGGACAACGAGCTGTCCCCGGTGTTCGCCCGGTTGGCGCAGATCCCCGTGCTGGTCCAGCTGGGGGAGGACTGGCGGCTGCTCACCGCGGCGTTCCTGCACATCGGGTTGATGCACCTGGTCCTCAACATGCTGGCGCTGCTGGTGTTCGGCTCGGAGCTGGAGCGCCAGCTCGGCCGGTGGCGCTACCTGGCGGTCTACGTGGTCTCGCTGCTCGGCGGGGCCGTCGCCCTGCAGCTGTTCGGCGCGCCCGGACGCCCGGTGGCCGGCGCGTCGGCGGCCATCTACGGCCTCCTGGGCGGGCTCGCCGTCGTCATGATGGCCCGCCGGGAGGACCTGCGCGGCCTGCTCACCCTGCTGGCCATCAACGTCTTCGTCAGCTTCCTGCCCGGCGTCTCGCTGCTGGGCCACCTGGGCGGCCTGGTCGCCGGCTTCGTGGCCACCGGCATCGTGGTGCTGGCCCGCCGGCGCACCGAGCTGCAGGTGCTGGGCCTCATGCTGCTCACCGCTTCGCTCGTCGTGGTCGCGCTGACGGTCTCCACGCTCGTCGTCCTCGGCTAGTCGGCCGCAGGGTCCAGGGCCAGCAGCAGCCGGGCGACCTCGGCCGGGTCGGCGCCGAGGTCCAGGCGGCCGAGCACCACCAGCTGCCCGCCGTCGTCGTCCGGCCCCGCGGCGGTGTCCAGCTCCAGCAGCCGCGAGCGCAGGCCGAGGCGCCGGGTGTCGCGCACCCGCACCTGCAGCCGCGCCCACGGCAGCTCGGTGCGGCCACCCAGCCGGCGGACGGCGACCCCGGTCGGCCCGGCCGACAGCCGCGGGCGCAGCAGGCGGTCGCGGGCGGCCAGCCCCAGCAGCAGGACGGCGGCCCCGCCGACCAGGACCCGGCCCAGCGGGTCCAGCAGCACCGCGGCGCCGGCGAGCAGGAGCCCCGCGACCGCCAGGACGGCCGTCTGTCCCGCGGGTGGCGACCACTGCACGGCCCCAGCCTGCCAGCGGGGCCAGGCGGGTGCGTGGACGTCCTACCATCGCCGGACGGGCGGAACACCGCCCCGGTCGACGAGGAGTTCCCATGCGAGACGCCGTCATCTGCGCCGCGGTGCGCACCCCCGTGGGCAAGCGCGGGGGAGGGTTGTCCGGGGTGCACGCCGTCGACCTGTCCGCCGCCGTGCTCGAGGCGCTGGTCGAGCGCGCCGGCGTCGACCCGGCCGTGGTCGACGACGTCTTCTGGGGCTGCGTGAGCCAGGTCGGCGAGCAGACGTTCAACGTCGGCCGCAACGCCGTGCTGGCGGCCGGCTGGCCGGAGTCGGTGCCCGGGACGACGATCGACCGGCAGTGCGGCTCCTCCCAGCAGGCGGTGGCCTTCGCCGCCGCGACCGTCGTGAGCGGCCAGGCCGACGTCGTCGTCGCCGGTGGCGTGGAGTCCATGAGCCGGGTGCCGATGGGCTCCACCTACGCCGAGGCCGCCGGCGCCGGGGCGCCGCTGGGTCCGCGGTTCCTCGAGCGCTACGACGGGGTGTTCCCCAACCAGGGCGTCGGCGCGGAGATGATCGCCGAGCGCTGGGGGTTCTCCCGCACCCGGCTCGACGAGTACTCCCTCGCCTCGCACGAGTCGGCGGCCAAGGCCCAGGCCGACGGCGCCTTCGACGAGGAGATCGTGCCGGTCACCGCGCCGGACGGCACTGTTGTCCGCGCCGACGAGGGCATCCGCCCTGGGGGCACCCTGGAGAAGCTGGCCGCGCTGAAGACCCCGTTCCGCGCCGACGGCGTCATCACCGCCGGCAACGCCAGCCAGATCTCCGACGGGTCGGCCGCGCTGCTGGTCACCACCTCCGAGCGGGCCCGCGAGCTCGGTCTGCGCCCGCTGGTGCGCATCCACACCACCGTGGTGGCCGGGGACGACCCGGTGGTCATGCTCACCGCGCCCATCCCGGCCACGCAGAAGGTGCTGCAGCGGTCCGGCCTGTCCGTCGACGACATCGGCCTGTTCGAGGTCAACGAGGCCTTCGCGCCCGTCCCGCTGGCCTGGCTGGCCGAGACCGGGGTGGACGCCGGCCGACTCAACACCCGCGGCGGCGCCATCGCGCTGGGCCACCCGCTGGGCGGGTCGGGGGCACGCCTGATGACCACCCTCGTCCACAGCATGCTGGCCACCGGGACCCGCTACGGCCTGCAGACGATGTGCGAGGGCGGCGGGATGGCCAACGCCACCGTCCTGGAGCTGCTGGCCTCCGACTGAGGCCCGTGCACGGTCCCCGCCCGGCGGCCCCCGGTCCTCAGCGGACCGGGGGCCGCCGCCGTTCCGCCGGCGGTGCGGGGAGGCGGGCGTCTGCCGTGGTCAGGCGGCGTGTCGGCCTACCACGCCCGGGTCGGGACGGCGACCGGACCCCCGACCTCGGGGCCGGCGACGTGTCGACTCGTCCACAGCGCTGTGCACAACTGGGGATGGACTTACAGTCCTGTAGTCACCGGGGTGCCCTTCCCGTCCCACCCACCACAGGAGCAGTGCAGCCGCAGGTCAGCGGCTCGCCGTCGAACAACCGTCCTCCACATGTCGTGGACAACCCTGGGGGTCCAGCGCCTTGTCGACCTGTGGACAGCGCTCTCCGACTGTGCACAGCGCCGTCTGTGGACAACACTGTGTGTATCCGTGTGATGACAGACGAGCGGCCCCCGTCCCGGGTGGGACGAGGGCCGCAGCGGCGCGGTCCCCCGCTAGCGCCAGCGCATCGACATGACCAGGCCGGCGACCATGAGGCCGAAGCCGATGGCGAAGTTCCAGACGTCGAGCCCGGACATGAACGGGATCTGCTCGCCGGCGACGTAGAACACGACGATCCACAGCAACCCGAGCAGCATGAGGGTCACCATCAGCGGGGCGTACCAGCGCGGGCTCGGCCCGGCGACCCGGGCGGCGGCCGTCCCCGGCTGGCGGGCACCCTGCGGTGGCGTGTAGACCGACTTCTTGCGCACCTTGGACTTGGGCACCGTGCGGACTCCCTCCGGGGCCGGTCCGTCGCGACCGGCCGTGACGGGCCCAGCCTAAGCTGCGGAGGTGGCCACAGCCCGCAGCCTGCGCCCGCGGCTCACCCGCGAGCAGACGGCGTGGGCCGCGCTGGTCCCGGTCGTGGCGCTCGCCGCCGGGCTGCTGTTCGCCACGTCCAGCCAGACCGCCCAGGGCACCGACCTGCGCGGGGGAGAGGCCACCGAGCTGTCCGCGCTCATCCGCGCCCGCGAGGTCGTCGTCGCCGAGCAGCAGGACCAGCTGACGGCGCTGCAGGCCCAGGTGCAGGCCCTCACCGACGCCGCGGCCGCCCGGGACGGCGACGTGGCCGCCGCCCGCGACGCCGGGGACGCCGACCTGCTCTCCGCCGGCCTGCTGCCCCTCACCGGCCCCGGCGTGGAGATCACCCTGGACGACGCCCCACGGCGCCCGGACGGCTCGCTGCCCACGGGGGCCGAGCCCGACGACGTGGTCATCCACCAGTCCGACGTGCAGGCCGTCGTCAACGCCGTGTGGGCCGCGGGCGCCGACGGGGTGGCCATCATGGGCCAGCGGCTGATCGCCACCAGCGCCGTCCGGTGCGTGGGCAACGTGCTGCTCCTGCAGGGCCGCACCTACTCCCCGCCGTTCGTGGTGACCGCCGTGGCCGACGCGGACGCCGTCCGGGCCCAGCTGGCCGCCTCCCCGCAGGTGCGGGTGTTCCAGCAGGCGGTGCAGGACTACGGGCTGGGGTTCGCCGTCCAGGACCGCGGGGAGCTCACCGTGCCGGGGTACGAGGCCCCGCCGGCCATGGAGTACGCCCGGGCCGCGGCCGGCTGACTGGTACACAGGGACCGTGAGCCGGCCGGTCCTCGTCGTCGACAACTTCGACAGCTTCGTCTACAACCTGGTCCAGTACCTGGGCCAGCTGGGCGTGCGCTGCGTCGTGCGGCGCAACGACGCCGTCACCGTCGACGAGCTGGCCGACCTCGACGTCGCGGGCGTGCTGCTGTCCCCCGGCCCGGGGACGCCGGCGCAGGCGGGCGTGACCGTGCCGATGGTGCGCGCGGCCGCGGAGGCCGGCACGCCGGTGCTGGGCGTGTGCCTGGGCCACCAGGCGATCGGCGAGGCCTTCGGTGCCGAGGTCGTGCGCGCCCCCGAGCTGCTGCACGGCAAGACCAGCCAGGTGGTGCACGACGGCGCCGGCGTGCTGGCCGGGCTGCCGTCGCCGTTCACCGCCACCCGCTACCACTCCCTCGCCGTGGACCGCGACACCGTGCCCCCGGAGCTGGAGGTCACCGGCACCACGCCGTCGGGCGTGGTGATGGCGCTGCGGCACCGGGAGCTGCCGGTGGAGGGCGTGCAGTTCCACCCTGAGTCGGTGCTCACCGAGGGCGGCCACCGGATGCTGGCCACCTGGCTGCAGACCTGCGGCCTGCCCGTCGACCCCGCGGCCCTCGAGGCGGCCAGCACCGCGGCCCACCGGCTCACCACCGTCACCACCACCGCCTCCTGAGCGGCGGCGCGGCCGGCCCTCCGCGCGGGCCCGCCGCTCAGCCGCCGGGGGTGTCGGCGGGCGGTTCCGCGGGTCCCTGGACGGTGAGCGTGACCGGGGTGTCCACGGTGACCTGCGAGCCGGCCGGCGGGTCGGTCCCGACGGCCGTCGCCTGCGCGGGGTCGACCTCCTCGCCGGTGGCGTCGACGACGGTGACGTCGGTGAACCCGGCGCCCTCCAGCGCGTCGAGCGCGGCGTTGGCCGACCGGCCGGCGACGTTCGGCACGGCGACGGTCTCCGGCTCGGCCGGGCCGCTGGAGACCTGCAGGGTGATCTCGTCGTCGGCGGACGCCTGCTGGCCGGCCGCGGGGTCGGTGGCGACGACGGTGCCGGCCGGCTGCGCGGCCTCGACCTGCTCGGGGACGACGTTGGTGAAGCCTGCCGCCCGCAGTGCCTGGGTGGCCGCGGCCTGCTGCTGGCCGACCACGTCGGGGACCACGGCGCTGCCGCTGGAGACCTGCAGCGTGACGGTCGTGTCCGGGTCGACCGCCTGGCCCTCGCCCGGCTCGACCCCGGTGACCTGCCCCTCCGGGGCCACGGAGTCGACCTCCTCGGTGGTCACGTCCGAGAAGCCAGCGTTCTCCAGCGTCTCCTCGGCGTCGTCGACGTCGAGGCCGATCACCGCCGGGACCTCCACGGTGTCCGGCCCGACGCCGAGCACGAGCGCCACGGCGCTGCCCTGGTCGACCTGGGTCCCGCTCGGCGGGGTCGTGCCCAGCACGGTGCCGACCTGGGCCTGGTCCTGGGTGACCTGCGTCGTCGACGGGCCCAGGGTCAGCCCGGCGGCCTGCAGCGCCGTCGTGGCCGCCGCCTCCGTCTGACCCACCACGTTGGGCACCGAGACCTGCGTGGCCGCGGGCGCGTCGGCGGCCGGCTCCTCGCCGCCGCGGTTGACCAGCAGGGCCACGGCGACCACGCCGCCGATGAGCAGCAGCCCGGCGACGACCGCGGCGATGACGCGGTTGCGCCGTCGGGCGCGGTCCTCGTCGTCCTCGCCGTCCCAGTCCCGGCCGCCGTAGCCGCCGGGCGGGGCGCCGATGATCGCGGTCTTCTCCGCGTCGCCCATCACCGGTGTGGCCTCGACCCGCTGGCCGGCCAGCGCCCGCAGCAGGTCGCTGCGCATGTCGGCGGCGGACTGGTAGCGGTTGGCCGGGTTCTTGCTCAGCGCCTTGAGCAGGATGGCGTCGAGCTCCGGCGGGACGGCCCGGTTCACCGAGGACGGCAGCCGGGGGTCCTCGCGCACGTGCTGGTAGGCGACCGAGACCGGGGAGTCGCCGGTGAACGGCGGCGCGCCGGTGACCAGCTCGTAGAGCAGGCAGCCGGTCGAGTACACGTCGGACCGGGCGTCGACGCTCTCCCCGCGGGCCTGCTCCGGGGAGAGGTACTGGGCGGTGCCGATCACCGCGGCCGTGGAGGTCATGGTCGCCGCGGAGTCCGACACCGCCCGGGCGATGCCGAAGTCCATGACCTTCACGGTGCCCTCGGGCGTGATCATCACGTTCCCGGGCTTCACGTCGCGGTGCACGATGCCGTTGCGGTGGCTGAAGTCCAGGGCGTTGCAGATGTCGGCCGTGAGGGTCATCGCCTGCTCGGGGGAGAGCACGCCCTCCCGGCGGAGCAGGTCGCGCAGCGTCTCCCCCTCGACGTACTCCATGACGATGTACGGGGTGGCCCCGCGCGCGGTGCGGTCCTCGCCGGTGTCGTACACCGCGACGATGGCCGGGTGGTTCAGCGACGCCGCGGCCTGCGCCTCCCGGCGGAAGCGGACCTGGAAGGAGGGGTCCCGGGCGAGGTCCTGGCGCAGCACCTTGACCGCCACCTCGCGGTTGAGCCGCAGGTCACGGCCGCGGTGCACCTCGGCCATGCCGCCGCGGCCGAGCACCCCGCCGATCTCGTAGCGCTCGCCCAGCACGGGAGGCGTGGTCATCGGAGGTCCTCTCGGGCGGTGCGGTGCTGCGTCCGGGCGGGGCTCGGCGCACCGCATCGGACGGTGGGGCCGGCGGGCAGCCTAACGGCTGCGACCCCCCGGGCCCGGGTGGCGCGAGGGGGGCGGCTCACTCGCCCGCGCCTCCGGTCGTCGGCGCCGCCTGCCCCTCGACGTCGGTGCCCGGGGTCGCCGGGGCGCTGGGCGACGGGGACGCCGGCGGGGAGTTGCCCGGGAGGGTGGTGCTCGGCGAGGCCGTCCCATCGCCCGGCGGGTCGGCCGTGGGGGCCGTGGTGGCGGTGGGCGTGGGGTCCGCGCCTCCGCGGCGCTGCCCGCTGTCGTCGTCGCGCTCGTCGTCGTCGTCCCGGCCGGTGTCGCCGGCCTGCCCCTCGTCGCTGCCGGTCGTCGGGGCGGGGGCCGTCGTGGGTGCCGGCGCGGCCGTGGTCGGGGCGGCGGGGGCGTCGTCCTGGCCGGTGCCGGTGCCGGTGTCCGGCCCACCGGTCTCCGGGGCGTAGTCCCGGGGGGCGTAGTAGAGGGTGACGGTGGAGCCCACCGCCACGTCCTCGCCGTACGGGTCGGTGGTGACCACGTCGCCCTCGTCCAGCGCCTGGCCCAGCGCGGCGAGGTCGTCGGCGTCGGCCTCCTCGGTGGACACCACCAGACCCTGGCCGGCCAGCAGCGCCTCGACGTCGCCGACGGGGTCGCCGACGTAGGCGGCGCTGTCGACGAGCACCGTCCCCGGGGCGGCGGCCTCGGTCGGCGCGGTGGTGGCGGTGGGGTCGGCCGTGGTGCCCGCCGGGTCCCCGTCGCCGCCGGTCAGCAGGAACGCGGCGCCCGCGCCGAGCAGCAGGAGCACCAGCAGGCCGGCCACCAGCAGCGGCCAGCGGCTGCGCCGGCCGCCGTCGGCACCGGCCGGGGCGGAGCCGTCCCCGTCGTCCTCCGGGGGACGGCGCAGCGGTGGCACGGCGTGCGCCGACGTCCGCGCGCCGGTGACCGGCGCACCGCCCACCGAGGCGGCGCCCATCACCTGCGTGCGGGTGTCGGCGAGGTCGTCGACGACCTCGGTCCGGGCTGCGGCACCGGTGGCCGGCGGCACGGGCGGCATGGTCCCGGGGCCCGGTGCCCGGACGGCGGGGGCCTGACCGGAGACGCGTCCGTTGCCGGAGGCCGGACCCGCCGCGGCGGCCAGGCCCGTCCCGGCGGCCAGGCCGTGGCCGGCCAGACCGTTGCCGGCGGCTCGACCGTTCCCGGCGGCCAGGCCGTCGCCGGCGGCCACCGACCGGACGGCGGTGGCGAACGCGGCGCCGTCGGGGAACCGGTCGGCGGGGTCCTTGGCCAGGGCGCGCTCGACCAGCAGCCGCACCGCCGGAGGCACCTCGGTCGGCAGCGGCGGCGGCGGCCGGTTGATGTGCGCCAGGGCCACCGCGACCTGCGACGTCCCGTCGAAGGGGCGGCCGCCGGTCAGGCACTCGTAGCCGACGACGCCGAGGGAGTAGACGTCGGAGGCGGCGGTGACCTCGAAGCCCTGCGCCTGCTCGGGGGAGAGGTACTGGGCCGTGCCGACGACCATGCCGGTGCGGGTCAGCGGGGTGGCGTCCCGGGCCCGGGCGATGCCGAAGTCGGTCAGCTTCACCACGCCGTCGGGCCGGACGATGAGGTTGCCCGGCTTGATGTCGCGGTGCACGACACCGGCGTGGTGCGCTGCCGACAGGCCGTCGGCGGCCTGACCGAGGACGTGCAGCGTCCAGTCGACCGGCAGCGTCCCCTCCTCGTGCAGGATCGTGACCAGCGGCTTGCCCTCGACCAGCTCCATGACGAGGAACGCCAGTTGCGACCCGCGGTCGTCCTCGGTCTCGCCGTAGTCGTAGACCGAGGCGATGTTGGGGTGCGACAGCGCGGCGGTGTGCCGGGCCTCGTTGCGGAAGCGGGCCAGGAAGCTCGGGTCGCCGGTGAACTCGCTGCGCAGCACCTTGGCGGCGACCTCGCGGTCCAGGACGCGGTCGCGGGCCCGCCACACCTCGCCCATGCCGCCCGTGGCGATGGGTGCGGTGATCTCGTAGCGCCCGGCGAGCATCGTCCCGGTCGACAGCGTCATGAGCCGCCCTGTCCCTCGAGGTGGGCCTGCATGACCTCACGGGCGATGGGCGCGGACACGTCGCCGCCCGTGCCCCCGCCGTTGGCCACGAAGACCGCGACGGCGATCTGCGGGTCCTCGGCCGGGGCGAACCCGATGAACCAGTTGTGGTCGGGCCCGGCGTTCTCCGCCGTCCCGGTCTTGCCCGCGACGGTGACGCCGTCGATCCGCGCCCGGCGGCCGCTGCCGTCCTCGACGACGCTGACCATCATCTCGGTCAGCTGGTCGGCGACCTCCGGGGAGACCGGCTCGCCCAGCTCGTCGGGGTCGGCCTCGTCGATGACCGACAGGTCCGGTGCGCGCACCTGGTCGACCAGGTAGGGGCGCATCAGCGACCCGTCGTTGCCCACCGCGGAGGCGATCATCGCCGCCTGCAGGGGGGTCAGCTGCACGTCCTGCTGGCCGATGGAGCTCACGCCGAGCTGGGCGTCGTTCTCGATCTCGCCCAGGGTGCTGCCCTCGACGGTCAGCGGGATCTCGTACCCCTCGCCGGTGATGCCGAACGCCTCGGCCATCTCGCGGACCCGCTGCTCGCCGAGGTCGATGCCCAGCTGGGCGAACGCGGTGTTGCAGGAGACGGTGAGGGCGTCCAGCAGGCTCTGCCGGCCGCTGGGGTCGCAGTCCGAGCCGCCGAAGTTCTCCAGCGGCGTCGTGGTGCCGGGCAGGACCAGCTCCTCGGGCGCCGCCACCACGGTGTCCGGCGTGTAGCCGCCGTCGGCCAGCGCCGCGGCCGACACGACCACCTTGAAGATCGACCCGGGCGAGTACCGCGCGTCGATCGCCCGGTTCAGCCGCGGGTCGACCTCCAGCGCCTCGAGCTGCTCGGCGTAGGCCCGGATGTCGGCGGGCTGGTGGCTGGACAGCAGCGTCGGGTCGTAGGTCGGCGTGCTGGCCATGCCCAGCACCGCCCCGGTGGCCGGGTCCAGGGCCACCACGGCGCCGGTGACGCCCTCCAGGCCGGCCATCGCGGTCTCCTGGACGGCCGGGTCCAGGGTGAGCACGACGTCGCCGCCGGCGGGCTCGCGGCCGGTGAACAGGTCGGCCACCCGCCGGACGAAGAACCGGTCGTCGGTGCCGGCGAGCACCCCGTCGGCGGCCCGCTCCATCTGCCAGGTGTCGTAGACCAGCGAGTAGTAGCCGGTGACCGGCGCGTACACCGGGCCGTTCGCGTACTGCCGCAGGTAGTTCAGCCGGCCGTCGGTCGGCACGGAGAAGGCGACCTCGGTGCCCCCGACGATCATCGAGCCGCGCTCGCGGTCGTACTCCTCGGCCAGCACGCGGGTGTTGCGGCCGTCGGCGCGCAGCTCCTCGGAGCGGACCACCTGGATGACGTTGACGTTGACGATGAGCAGCGTGAACAGCACGAGCACGCTGATCGCAACGCGGCGCAGCGGGGCGTTCACGTCTGCACCACCTCGGTCGGGGCGTCGCCGAGGGCCGGCCGCGGCGGCCCGGCGGGGGCGGCCGGGCGGCGGGCGGCGTCGCTGATCCGCACCAGGATCGCGACCAGCACGAAGTTGGCCACCAGTGAGGACCCGCCGTAGGCGAGGAACGGCGTGGTCAGCCCGGTCAGCGGCAGCAGCCCGGTGACGCCGCCCAGGACGACGAACACCTGCCAGGCGATCGCGAAGGACAGGCCCGCGGCCAGCAGCTTGCCGAAGGCGTCCCGGCAGATCAGCGACGTCCGCAGGCCGCGCTCGACCAGGACGAGGTAGACGATGATCACCGCGACCAGGCCGAACAGGCCCAGCTCCTCACCCACCGCGGCGGCGATGAAGTCGCTCTTGGCCACCGGCACCTGGTCGGGACGCCCGCCGCCGAGGCCGGCGCCGAACAGCCCGCCGGTGCCCAGGCCGAACAGCGCCTGCGCGACCTGGAACCCCGAGCCGTCGTAGTACTCGAAGGGGTCCAGCCAGGAGTCGACGCGCTGCTGCACGTGGCCGAACAGCTGGTAGGCGATCAGCGCGCCGCCGGCGAACAGGCCCAGGCCGATGACCAGCCAGCTGGCCCGCTCCGTGGCCACGTAGAGCATCACCACGAAGATGCCGAACAGCAGCAGCGAGCTGCCCAGGTCGCGCTCGAAGACCAGCACGAGGATCGACAGCCCCCAGGCCACCAGCACCGGGCCGAGGTCGCGGCCGCGCGGCAGCTCCAGGCCCATCACGCGGCGGCTGGCCAGCGCCAGGACGTCGCGCTTGTCGACCAGGTAGGCGGCGAAGAAGACGGTCAGGCAGATCTTGGCGAACTCGCCGGGCTGGATGCTGAAGCCGGCCACCCGGATCCAGATCTTGGCGCCGTTGACCTCCGACAGCGAGGCCGGCAGCAGCGCCGGGATGGCCAGCAGCACCAGGCCGACCAGCGCCAGGGTGTAGGCGAAGCGGGACAGCAGCCGGTGGTCGCGCAGCACCAGCAGGACGGCGACGAACAGGACCAGGCCGAGGGTGGCCCACACCAGTTGCACGGGGGCGTCCTCGCGGCTGACCGTGCTGCCGGCCTGCTGGGCGGCGAGGTCGAGCCGGTGGATGAAGGACAGCCCGAGGCCGACCAGCAGGGCGACCGACGGCAGCAGCAGCGGGTCGGCGTAGGGGGCCCAGCGGCGCACGACCAGGTGCGCGACGGTCCACAGCGCGGTGAACCAGACGCCGAAGGTGGCCAGCTCCGTGGTCAGCGCGCCGGTCACGGTGAGGTCGACGATCGCCTGGGCGACCAGCGTGATGACGACGGCGAAGCCGAGCAGGGCCAGTTCGGTGCCGCGGCGCGTGGGTGGCGCCTCCGTGCCCACCGCCGCGCGGGGGTCGGTGCCGGGACCGCTGCTCATGCGACCTCCTCCCCCACCCGACGTCGGGTCGCCGGCCGGCTCACGGCGCCTCCCGGCAGTCCACGCCGGGCTCCAGTGTGGCCGTGGCGCGCGGCGACGTGGGCGCGGCGGAGGTCGGGCTCGGCGTGGCGGGCGCGGCGTCGGTCGGGGCGGCGCTCGGCGCCGCCGGGTCGGCCGGGACGGGGGGCGTCGACGGCTCAGCGCTGGGCAGGGCCGGGGACGGGGTCGGCTCGGCCTCCGGCGGGGGCGGGCAGACCTGCAGGCGCTGGTCGCGCAGCATCGCCACGATGCGCTCGGCGTGGCCGGCGTCGGTGGCCTCGATGCCGCGCTGCACCTTGCTCGCGCCGGCCGGGGTCAGGTCGGCGACGGGCAGGTCGGTGACGTCGGCGACGCGGTTGAGCTCGACCCCCAGCAGCGAGCTGTCCAGCCCGCGGAACACGGTCACCTGCTGGCCGCCGGCGGTGTCCTGGACCCCGACGAACCAGTTGGACAGCACCCACAGGTAGGCGCCCACCGCGGCCACACCGAGCAGGACGACGGCGGCCAGCGCCGCGAGCACCCGGCGCCGCCCGCGACCGGGGGGCGGGGCGGCGACCCGGCCGGCTCCTCCACCGACCCCGGCCTCCGGCGGGGCCGGCTGCGGGCCGGCCAGCGCGGCCCGCCCGGCGGCCGAGCGGGGGTCGACCGCGCGCTGCCCGACGTTGTCGCCCGCGGCGCCGTCGACCACCGGGTCGACCGGGTAGGTGCCGCCTCCGCCGTCCTCGACGACGTCGGCCACGATCACCGTGATGTTGTCCGGGCCGCCGCTGCGCAGGGCGAGCTCGACCAGCCGGTCGGCCGTCGAGTGCGGGTCGGGGTCCAGCAGCGCCTCGGCGAGGGTCTCCTCGCTGACCACGCCGGACAGGCCGTCGGAGCACAGCAGGTAGCGGTCCCCGGCCCGGGCCTCGCGCATCGACAGGTCCGGGTCGACGTCCTGGCCGTTGAGCGCGCGCAGCAGCAGCGAGCGCTGCGGGTGGTGGTTGGCCTCCTCGGGCGTGATCCGCCCGTCGTCGATCAGCGTCTGGACGAACGTGTCGTCGTGGGTGATCTGCTGCAGCACCCCGTCGCGCAGCAGGTAGGCCCGCGAGTCGCCGACGTGGCACAGCGCCAGCCGGCCGCCGGCGAACAGGACGGCGGTCAGCGTGGTGCCCATGCCCTCCAGCTGCGGGGACTCGCGGATCACCTCGCGCAGGTGCTCGCTGCCGTCGAAGACCGCCTCGCGCAGCGCCCGCAGCATGTCCCCGGACGGCGCGTCGTCGTCCAGGTGCTCCAGCGCGGCGATGACCACCTTGCTGGCGACGTCGCCCGCGGCGTGCCCGCCCATGCCGTCGGCGACGGCCAGCAGCCGCGGGCCGGCGTAGACGGAGTCCTGGTTGTTGCCGCGGACCAGGCCGCGGTCGGACCGGGCTGCGTAGCGCAGCGCGAGGCTCATCGGGGCCGGCTCCCCGCGGTGCCGCCGGTCACGCGCGCAGCTCCAGGGCGGTCTGGCCGATGCGGATCGGCTGACCCGGGGCGACCAGCAGCGGGCCCTGCACGCGCTGTTGGTCGAGGTAGGTGCCGTTGGTGGAGCCGAGGTCCTCGACGTACCACTGGCCGTTGCGGTTGGTCAGCCGCGCGTGCCGGGAGCTGGCGAAGTCGTCGGTCAGCACCAGGGTCGAGTCGTCGGCACGGCCGATGAGGATCGGCTGGTCACCGAGGGTGATCTTGGTGCCGCTCAGCGGGCCGGCGGTGACGACCAGCGTCCGCGGGCCACGGGCCTTCCGGCCGCCGGCCCTGGCCGCCCGCGGCGGCACCGACGACACCCGGCCGGCGCGGCCGCCGAACAGGTCGGCGCGGACCACCCGGAAGGCGGCGAAGATGAACAGCCACAGCAGCAGCAGGAAGCCGAAGCGGAAGATCTGCAGCACGATCTCGGGGGTCACGACCGCACCCCGCCGGTGCCGGACCTCGCGGGGTCGGTCACGGGCGCACCACCGGCCTCACGCGCCGTCCTGCCGGTAGACCAGCACCGAGTGGCCGATGCGGATGACGTCGCCGTCGGCGAGCGGCTGGCGGGTGATCCGGCGGCCGTTGACCAGTGTGCCGTTCGTGGAGCCGAGGTCCTCGGCGATCGCCGTCCCCTCGTCCAGGACGACGTCGACGTGCTTGCGGCTCACCCCGGTGTCGGGCAGCCGGATGTCGGCGTCGGTGCCGCGGCCGATCACGTTGCGCCCGGTGGTCAGCTCGTGCCGCGTGCCCGGGCCGTCGACGAGCAGCACGTGGGTGACGCCGGGGCGGCTGCCGGCGCGCCCGACCACGGTCGAGGGCGACTGCCGGCCGGTGTCGGTGGCCATGCGGCCCGGCACGGGCGGCACCGGGGGGATCGCGCCGCTGCGCGGACCGGCCGTGCCGCCCAGCGGGGTGCCCGGGCGGGCCGGGTCGGCGACGTGCGACCTGACCTCGAAGACGCCGGTGGGCAGCTCGCCGTCCCGCTGCAGGCGCACCTGCACGGCGTCGAAGACCTGGTAGCCCTCGGCCTCGATGTGCTCGGTGACCATGTCGGCGAGCTGGGCGGCGAGCTGCTCGGACCACTCGGCGAGGTGGTCGTAGTCGGTGGCGCCCAGCCGCACGTCGTACACGTTGGGCGCGAGCACCCGGCCCTCGCCCATCACGGCGCGCTGCTCGTCGGCCTCGCGGGTGAGGGCCTTGGCGATCTCCGCGGGGTGCACCTTGCCCTTGAAGATGCGGGCGAACGCCAGCCCGACCATGCCCTCCAGTCGTCGCTCGAAGCGCTGCAGCACGCCCACAGTCGCTCCCTTGCGCTCGCTCGGTCCTCCGGTCTGCCATCCGTGATCGTAGCCGGGTGCGGGCCGGCCAGCCGCGGACCGACTCACGTCGGCGGGCGCACGACGACCCCGCCGGGACGCCGTCCGGGCCCGTCCCGGACGCCCGGGGGGAGGCTGCTACTGTCGTCCCTCGCCGGGGCAAGTGGCGGAATGGCAGACGCGCACGGTTCAGGTCCGTGTGTCCGAGAGGACGTGGGGGTTCAACTCCCCCCTTGCCCACAGGTGCGACGAGGGCCCCGGGGAGACCTCCCCGGGGCCCTCGCGTCGTCAGGCGGTGCCCCCGCGCTCCTGGATGAACGCCGCGGAGTCGTAGTAGGTGCGCACGCCGGTGAGGCGCTCATCGTCGCCCTGGATGACGGTCACGCCGCGGTAGCGGAACGGCTTGCCGCTGCGCAGGGTGCCGGTCGACGTCCACTCCAGGGCGGCGCTGTCCTCGCCGACGACGCTGTGCGTGAAGGTGGTCTCCAGGTCGCCGAAGACGTTGCGGTAGTCCTCCCAGAACGTCTTCGCGCCGTCCTTGCCGCTGGTCTGGTGGTGCTCGTCGAGCTTGGACAGCTCGGCGTCGTCCCCGGTGAGCTCGATCATGGGCGCCACGTCGCGGTCGCTGTCGATCCGGTGCAGGGCGTCGGTGAAGCGTTCGGTCATGGAGTGCACGGGGTCGTCCTCCTGGTCGTCGGGGCACTGGCCCGGCCACCTACCCGCCTCCCGGCGTCCCCACCCGCTCGGCCGACCGGCCCGGTAGCACTCAGCTGAGCGGCTGCCGACCGCGTCCGCGGGCGAGCGTCTGCGCCAGCAGCACCGCGCCCCACGGGCCGATGACCCAGAACGGCCAGAAGTACTGCAGGTCGGCCTGCGCGATCGAGGTGAGCGTCCAGACGGCGAGCACGACGACCGCGGTGACGGCCCAGGAGCGCCGAGCCGCCTCGAGGCTGCCTCCGCCGCACCCGGTGCGGACGACGGGAGTGGCGGACCGAGCCTGGACGGCGGGCAGTGGCAGGTCCTCGGTGAGCGCCGCCAGCTCGCCGTAGGTGCGGGCGGCGTAGGCGCGGGCCAGCCGCTCGTCGTACTCGGCGACGGTGAGCCGCCCGGCGCTCATCTGGTCACCCAGTCGGGCGGCGACGGCGCTGCGGTCGGCGTCGGCGGCGCGCAGGTGCGGCTCGGGCATCTCGGGCTCCTCCTCGGTACGGGTCCCCAGTCTCGGGCGGGGCCGGGCCCGCGCGGTACTGACGGACGTCACCGGTTCCACGTGGAACGCCGTCAGGCCTCCGAGGGCTGCTGCCGGTGCTGGCGCGGGTACTGGGTGCGGCATGAGTCGCTCCGCCGCGCAGACCGCCCGCGCCGTCCTCGACCGGTACGGCACCACCTACGCCGAGGAGGCCGGGATCCGGCTCGCGGACACCCCGGCACCGCTGTTCCAGCTCCTCGTGCTCGCCGAGCTGCTGTCGGCGCGGATCGACGCGGGCATCGCGGTCGCCGCCGCGGTCGAGCTGCGCGGGGCCGGGTTCACCACGCCGGAGCGGATGCGGTCGGCGGACCGGCGCGAGCTCGTCGAGGCCCTCGGCCGGGCCCACTACCGCCGCTACGACGAGCGGACGGGGACCCAGCTCGAGGAGATGGCCGAGCTGGTGCTCGACCGCTACGGCGGTGACCTGCGCCGGCTGGCCGCCGAGGCGGACGGGGACCCCGGCCGGGCGGCCGGGCTGCTCCAGGAGGTCAAGGGGATCGGGCCCACGGGGGCGGCGGTGTTCCTGCGGGAGGTGCAGGCCGTCTGGCCGTGGGTGCGCCCGCACCTCGACGACCGGGCTCTCGACGGTGCGCGGCGGGTGGGTCTGCCTCCCGACGTCGATGCGCTGGCCGGCCTCGTCCCGGGCGACGAGCTCGCCCGGTTCGCCGCGGGGCTGGTCCGGATCCGGCTGCTCGGGGACGACGCGGACCCGCTCGGCGGTTGAGCGAGCGCCGGGGCCGTGAACCCGATCCGCCGCTCCGGACATGGAGGGATGTGACCACATCACCCCTCGCGGCCGGATCATCACGATCCGTGCACCCAAGCCCGGTCTGGACGGACGTCGGACCACCCGAGCCGCCGGCCCCGTCCGCCGCTCGGCCGGACCGGCGGTCGGATGCCGAGCTCGTCGCCCGGTCCGTCACCGAGCCGGAGTCGTTCGCCGAGCTGTTCGACCGGCACGCCGCGGAGGTGCACCGCTACCTGGGTCGCCGCGCCGGTGAGCGCGCCGACGACCTGCTCAGCGAGACCTTCCTGATCGCCTTCCGCCGGCGGACCGACTACCGGCCCGAGCGCCTCGACGTCCGTCCGTGGCTGATCGGCATCGCCACGAACCTGCTGCACGGGCACGCGCGGGCCGAGCGGCGGCGGTACCGGGCACTGGCCCGGGCGGCTGCCCAGCCGCCGGAGCACGGCGACGACCCCGCGGACTCGGCCGGCCGGTGGTCGGCGGAGGCACTGCGCGGCCCGCTCGCCGCCGCCCTCGCCGGGCTGCACGCCCGCGACCGCGACGTCCTGCTGCTGTTCGCCTGGGGTCAGCTGTCCTACGAGGAGATCGCCGCGGTCCTCGACGTGCCCACCGGCACCGTCCGCTCCCGCCTCAACCGGGCCCGCCGCCAGACGCGCGCCGTGCTCGGCCCCGCCTCCCCCCTCGAGGACCCCCGATGAACGACATCGCCCTGCTCCGCGCGGCCGGCCCGGAGGGCCCGGCGCTCAGCACCCAGGCCCGGCACGCCGCCCGCGCCACCCTGCTCGCCGAGATCGGCGGCCGGCCGACCGCGCGCCGGCGGCCGCTGCCGGGCCGGCGGCCCGCCCTGCGCCTGGGCGCCGGGCTGGTGGCCGTTGCCGCTGCCTGGGCCGGCGCGGTCGTGATCGCCGCACCCGATCCGGTGGGTCCGCCGCCGGGGAGCGTCACCCTCGTCGACTTCGAGATGCCGACCTTCCCGCTGTCCCTGGACCCGGAGCCGCCGGGGCTGCGGCCCGCCTTCGACGGCAGCGGGACCAGCGCCATGATCGCGAGCTACCACGACGCGGGGGATCGGGAGGGCTTCTCGATCCACGTCGGGGACGACGAGCCGGAGCGGCCCTCCCCAGCCCCCGACGAAGAGGTCGGGAGGCCCCGCGAGGTCGAGGTGGCCGGCCGGGACGCCGAGCTGGTCCGCGGCTCCCGCCCCTGGTGCACTGGACCCGAGACGGACCTCGACTGCACCCGGCGTGGCTACACCCAGCTGGTGTGGGAGCGCGAGGACGGACAGTGGGTCCGCATCGAGGGACACGGCGCGTACGACGACCCGGCGCGGGTCACCGCGGTCGCCGAGAGCCTGGTCGACCGCCCGCAGCCGGCCGTGCTCGCGGTGGGACTGGCGCCGGCGGGGTGGTCGGTCCTCGACTTCAAGATGGGGCGGGTCCTCACCCTGGTGAACGACGCCTACGAGCAGCAGACACTCACCGTGCACCTCCCGCTGCCGGAGGACGTGATCCCGCCCGACGACGTGCGGGAGTCGATCATGGCGCCGGTCGGCCCCCAGCTCGACGTGACGGTGAACGGCCGCCCGGCGCAGCTGGTCCTGTGTGACTCCGGCTACCTGGACCAGCAGCACTGGTTCCTGCAGGCGCAGTTCCCCGACGGGACGACCTTCGTCCTGCAGGTGCCGGACGCCTTCACCCAGCAGCAGGTCCTCGAGCTCGCGGCGCAGGTGACCTACGCACCCTGAGCTGGGGGACACGCACGTCGGGCCGCACGACCGTGGAGGTCGTGCGGCTCGGCGTCGCGTGCTGTGCCGTCAGGCGGCGGTGGTCACGGGTGGACCGGTCGTCCGCGGGTTGGGTCCGGGTGGCCCGGTGCCGTCGGGTCCGGTGATGCGTGGCCCGGTCAGGATCTGGGTGCCGTCGGGGCGCCAGGTGCGCCACCTGCCGTCGGGTTGCCGCTCGACGCGGAAGCCGTGGTGGACCTTGGTGTGGTGGCGTTCGCAGAGGAGTGCGGCGTTGTCCAGGTCGGTGGGCCCGCCGTCGATCCAGGCGACCAGGTGGTGCACGTCGCACCACCACGTCGGGGCCCCGCAGCCGGCGAACACACACCCACCGTCGCGGACCTCGGCGGCGCGGCGGACGTGGGCGGGGAACAGCCGCACGTCCCGGCCGTAGTCGAGCGGCCGCCCGTCCGGGCCGAGCACGACGCGGGTGACCGCGCCGTCGCAGGCCAGCCAGCGGGCCCGGGCGGCGGAGATGAGCGCCCCGGAGGCCAGCCGGCCGGCACCCGGGCCGGTGGCGGGGTCGACCAGGTCGGCGATGTCGATGGTGACGATGACCTGCGGCTTGTGGCCGCGCAGCACCGGCAGCGCGCCGGTGGCCAGGGCGGTGTCGGACAGCTGCACCAGCGCGTCGGCCTGCTGTTGGGTGCGGGTGCGCTGGTCTGCGGCGCAGCGGCCGGCCTGGGTGATCGCCTCGACCGCGGTGGTGAACCGTTCGCCGCCCACGGCGTCCAGGTCGAACCGCCCCGACACCGACCCGTCGGCGTGCCGGGTGATCGACAACCGGCGGCCCTCGGTGGGGTCGGGCTCGGGGCCGTCGGCGTCCAGGCGGTCGGCGTAGTGCCGCACCGCCTTCGTGGTGTCGGCGTACGGACGCTGACGGGCGACGCCGGTGAGCAGCTCGTCGAACGCGGCCACATCGACGCCCTGGTCGGCGGCCAGGGCCAGCATCCGGGGCTCGGCGATGGTGCCCAGCACCGCCGCCTGCTCCGCGGTGACCTCCCCGGCGGCGAACGCCGCGGCCATCGCCGGCAGATGGGTCAGCGCGCGGGCCGCCCGCACCACCCGGGCGGCCTCGGAGTCCGACAGGTGCCCGTGCCCGCGCAACCAGGAGCCCATGGTCTTCAGCCCGTCGTGCTCGGCGGCACCGACGCCGTCGCACTCGGCCACCGTGCGGGCGATCTCGGCGTCGATCCGGTTGGCCAGGACCAGCAGCGGGCGCAACCGCTCCAACAGCGCCGGACCGAACAACGGCGACAGGTCCTCGGCGGCCAGGGCATCGACGGAGGCCAGCAGCTCGTCCACGACACCCCTCCCACCGGCCCGATCACCTGTTCGAAGTCTACCGGGTAGCGGTCAGCTGATCAACACGAATCCGCAGGTCAAGCGCCTGTCCACAGTTCCATCGCAGGCGTTGGCGCGAGCCCCGGCCACCTGTACCCGGCGTCGGTCGACGCGCCGGTGTGGTGGGGTGGGTCCATGAGCGCTGCCTGGCCCCCGACCGAGCCCGCCGAGGTCGAGATCACCAGCGGGGACGCCCGGCTGGCCGTCGACCTGCGGGGTGGGGCGCTGCGTTCCCTGACCGCCGGAGGCGGCGAGCTGCTCGACGGCTACGCCGCGGGCACGGTGCCCCGGGGCAGTCGCGGCCGGGTGCTCCTGCCCTGGCCGAACCGCGTCCGCGACGGCCGCTGGAGCTGGGCCGGCCGCGACCTGCAGCTCGACCTCGCCGGCCCGGACAAGCCCGTCGCGATGCACGGGCTGGTCGGCTGGCAGCCGTGGGGCGTCCTCGAGAGCCGGCCCGACGCGGTCACCGTCGGCACCGTGGTCGAGGCCCGCTCCGGCTACCCGTTCCGGCTGGCCGCCGCGGTCGACCACGTGCTGGCCCCCGGCCGGCTCACCGTCACGATGCGGGTCCGCAACGCCGGTGACGAGCCGGCCCCGTTCGGGGCCGGGTTCCACCCGTACCTGGCCGTCGGTACACAGCAGGACGGCGGCGTCGCCGACGCGGAGCTGGAGCTGCCCGCGCGCACCGAGCTCGTGGTGGACGACGGCGGCCTGCCGACGGGGGAGCGGCGTCCCTTCGACGGCGCGGTCGGCCGGATCGGGGACCGGGTGCTCGACACGCCCCTCACCGACCTGGACCGCGACGCCGACGGCTGGGCGCGGGTGCGGCTGCGCAGCGCGGCCCTCGGCACCCTGGAGCTGGCCCTCGACGGCGCCTGGCCGTGGCTGCAGGTCTTCACCGGCGACACGCTCCCGTCCGGGCAGCGGCGGCGCAGCGTCGCCGTCGAGCCGATGACCTGCCCGCCGAACGCGCTGGCCGACGGGGTCGACCTCGTCGTCCTCGAGTCCGGCGCGGACTGGTCGGGCACCTGGACCCTGGGCTGGGAGGTGTGACGTGCAGGTCACCGAGCTGTGGCGCTACCCGGTCAAGTCGCTGCAGGGCGAGCGGCTGTCCACCAGCGAGGTCGGCGCCGACGGGCTGGCCGGCGACCGGCAGTGGGCGCTGTTCGACGCCGCCACCGGCCTGGGGCTGACCGCCCGACGGGTGCCCGACCTGCTGTTCCTCACCGGCCGGCTGCACGCCGACGGCGGGGTGGAGGTGGTGCTGCCGGACGGGTCCGTCACGGCGGAGGACGCCGTCCTGTCGGCGTGCCTGGGCCGCCCGGTGACGCTGCGGGCCGCCGCCGACGCGCCGGGGGAGCGGCACTACGAGAACCCCTTCGGCGTCGGTGAGGCCGGGGAGTACGACTGGGACACCTTCACCGGCGCCCGCGGCGCCTTCCACGACAGCTCCCGCACCCGGGTCTCGCTGGTCTCCACCGGCACGCTGGGCAACTGGGACCGGCGCCGGTTCCGCGCCAACGTCGTGCTCGACGGCGAGGGGGAGGACGCGCTGGTCGGGCAGCGGGTGCGGCTGGGCGACAGCGAGCTGGACGTCGTCGCGCAGGTGCCCCGATGTGTCATGGTGACCCGCCCGCAACCCGGTGGGATCGGCCGCGACACCGGCGTCCTCACGACCGTCCACCGGCAACGCGACGGCTACCTGGCGGTCGCCGCGCTGGTCACCCGGCCGGGGGCCGTCGCCGTGGGCGACGAGCTGGCCGGGTGGTGAGCGTGCGCACCGTGCAGCTGCGGCCGGGGGAGGAGTCCATCCGGCTGGGGCAGCTGCTCAAGCTGGTGGACGCCGTCCCGACCGGCGCCCAGGTGAAGGACGTGCTGCTCACCGGCGCCGTCCGCGTCAACGGCGAGCCCGAGGAGCGGCGCGGCCGGCAGGTCCGCAGGGGCGACGTGGTGAGCGTCGAGGGCATGGAGGACGTGCGCATCACCTGAGTTCCACGTGGAACGCTGTCCGCCATGACCCGCGCGCCGTACCTGTCCTCCCGGCTGCAGGGCTTCGGGACGACGGTGTTCGCCGAGATGAGCGCGCTCGCCGTCGCCACCGGATCGATCAACCTCGGGCAGGGCTTCCCCGACTACCCCGGGCCGCCCGAGGTGCTCGACGTCGCCCGGGCGGCCATCGGCACCGCCGCCGACCAGTACCCGCCCGGCCCCGGCACCCCGGAGCTGCGCCGGGCGGTCGCGGAGCACGTGCAGCGCTTCGGCGGGCACGGCCACGACCCCGACACCGAGGTGCTGGTGACCGCCGGCGCCACCGAGGCCATCACGGCCGCGCTGCTGGCGCTGCTGGAGCCCGGCGACGAGGTCGTGCTCTTCGAGCCGATGTACGACAGCTACGCCGCGGGGATCGCCATGGCCGGCGGGGTCGCCCGGCCGGTGCCGCTGCACCCGCCGGCCGGCGGCACGGGCCCGTGGACCTTCGACGCCGCCGAGCTGCGCGCCGCGGTCACCCCGCGGGCGCGGGTGCTGCTGCTCAACACCCCGCACAATCCGACCGGCAAGGTGTTCACCCGCGCGGAGCTCGGCACGCTGGCCGCGCTGGCCATGGAGCACGAGCTGCTCGTGCTCGCCGACGAGGTCTACGAGCACCTGGTCTTCGGCGGCGCCCGGCACACGTCGGTGGCCACGGTGCCGGGCATGCGCGATCGCACGCTCGTCGTCGGCAGCGCCGGTAAGACGTTCAACGTCACCGGCTGGAAGGTCGGCTGGATCTGCGGCCCGGCGCCGCTGGTGTCCGCCGTCCGCACGGCCAAGCAGTTCCTCACCTACGTCAACGGCGGGCCGTTCCAGCCGGCCGTCGCCGCAGGGCTGGCGCTGCCCGACGCGTACTTCGCCGGCATCGCCCGCGACCTGGAACGCCGTCGCGACCGGCTGGTCGAGGGGCTGACCGCTGCCGGGCTGCCGGTCGTGTGCCCGGAGGCGACCTACTTCGCCACGGTCGACGTCCGGCCGGTGCAGCCCGACGGCGACGGGCTGGCCTTCTGCCGGTCGCTGCCCGAGCGGGCAGGTGTGGTCGCCGTGCCCACCGTGGTCTTCTACTCCGCGCAGCACGCGCACCTGGGCCGGCACCTGGTGCGCTTCGCGTTCTGCAAGAGCAACGCCGTGCTCGACGAGGCGGTCGGACGACTGGGGAGGATGGCGGCATGAGGTTCGGGGTGGTCCAGCACGACATCGTCTGGGAGGACCGGGCGGCGAACTTCGCCCGGCTGGCGCCGCTGGTGGCCCGTGCGGCCGGCGCCGGGGCGGAGTTCGTGCTGCTCAGCGAGACGTTCTCGACCGGCTTTTCCATGACGCCGGGGATCGGTGAGCCCGAGGGCGGCCCGTCGGCGGGGTTCCTGCAGGAGCAGGCCGCCGCGCACGGGGTGTGGGTGGCCGGCAGCTGCCCGGAGGTCGCCCCTGACGGGGAGCTCCCGTTCAACTCGTTCGTGCTGGCCGGCCCCGACGGCACGGTGCACCGCTACCGCAAGATGCACCCGTTCACCCACGGCGGCGAGCACGAGCGCTTCCGGGCCGGTGAGAAGCCGGTGACCGTGGAGGTCGGCGGCCTGCGGGTCACCCCGTTCGTCTGCTACGACCTGCGCTTTGCCGACCTCTTCTGGCACGCGGCGCTGGACACCGACGTCTACCTGGTGACGGCGAACTGGCCGGCCGCCCGGCGGTCGCACTGGCAGACCCTGCTGCAGGCACGGGCCATCGAGAACCAGGCCTACGTCGTGGCCTGCAACCGGGTCGGCACCGCCGGCGACGGCACCGAGCACAGCGGGGACAGCCGCATCGTCAGCCCGATGGGCGAGCTGCTGGCGACCGCCGCCGGCGTGGAGACGGTGCTGGTGGCCGACGTCGACCCCGCCGAGGTCACCGCCACCCGGCAGCGCCTGGCCTTCCTCGCCGACCGGCGCTGAGGACGAGGCCGGCCGCGGGCCACTGCTACCAGGCGACGCCGGGCTCGTAGGTCCCGAGGGTCCACTCCTGTCCGCCGGGGTCCAGCACGCGGGCCCGGCGGGTGTGCCAGATGGTGTTCTCCGGTTCGACCACCGACCGGCCGCCGGCCGCGACGGCCCGCTCGAAGGCCCCGTCGACGTCGTCCACGCGCAGGTACAGGCCGCGCCCGGTGCTCTGCCCGACCAGCGGGGGCGCCGGGGGGTCGACGTCCTCCCCACCGTCCACCACGACCACGGCGTCGCCCCAGCGGACCTCGGCGTGGGTGACGACACCGTCGGGCCCCTCCTGGCGCCGCACCTCGGTGAAGCCCAGCGCGGTCAGCCAGTCCAGCGCTGCCCGGGCGTCGCGGTAGCCGAGGTAGGCCGACAGCAGCGTGGTCACGTCCGCGGGGCCGCGACGCCGTCGGTGTCGACGTCCACCCGCTCGCGGCGCACGGTGTCCCGGACCTGCACGTGCTCGGTGACCACCTCGGTGCGCAACAGCACCCGCTCGACGGGCACGACCTCGGTGGTCACCACCGGGCGCTCGGCGTGCAGCACGATCACCTCGGGCAGGCCAGTGCCGGTGCCGGTGCGCACGCTCGGAGCAGCGGTGTCGGCGTCCAGCGGCAGCTCCTCGACCCGGATCTCCTCGCGGCGGACCGGGACGGTGACCGTCACCTCCTCGGTGACCACGTACTTCACCACCCGCACCCGCTTGGCCGGGTGGCGCTGCAGGGTCACCCGCAGCTGCTCCTCGCTGCGGGTCATGGCGCCGTCGGTCCGGTCCGCCGTGGCCGGGGGGACGGCGGCGGCCGCCCGGTCGACGGCCACCGTGTCGTGCCGGGCGGCGGGTGCGCCCTGCGGCGGGAGGGACAGGTCGCGGGTGGCGTCGTCACCGGTCACGGGCGCCGGACCGGCGTCCGGGCCGGCGTCCGGGATCGCGTCCAGGCCGTAGTGCCGGCGCAGCAGCGCCTCGTCCTCGGGGGCCAGGTGCTGGTCGGGCACCGCAGGGGCGGCGCGGACGGCGTCCCGGGTGACCGGCAGCCGCACGCTGCCCTCGGTCAGGGTGGCGTCGGCCGCGGGGACGACGCTGTGCCGGGTGCCGAACAGCCCGGTGGAGACCGCCACCCAGGTGGCGGCCCCGGTGCGGTCGTCGGTGAAGAAGTGCTCGACCGTGCCGATCTTCTCGCCGTCGGGCCCGTAGGCCGTGCTGCCGATCGCCGCCGACAGCTCTCGCTCGCTCAACACCGGGTCGGCTCCCCTCGTCCTCCGGGGCCCGCACGGACCCTCCGGGCGACCGTGCCCAGCGGGGACACCGGTCGAACATCGCGCGGCGGGCCGGGGTGCTGAGCTGGGGGGACCTGCCTACGGTGGCACGGTGAGCAGCGAGCACGTCGAGGTGGAGCGCAAGTTCGAGGCCGACGACACCTTCTCCCTCCCGGACCTCACCGGAGCCGGGGACGTCGTCGCGGTCGGGCAACCGGAGGAGCAGTCGCTCGAGGCGACCTACCACGACACCCCGGACCTCCGGCTGCTGCGCGCCCGGGTGACGCTGCGGCGGCGCACCGGGGGCACCGACGCCGGCTGGCACCTCAAGCTGCCCGGCAAGGGCGGTTCGCGGCGCGAGCTGCACCAGCCGGCCGGCCGGGCGACCCGCACGGCCCCGCGGGCCGTCGTCGCCCCCGCGCTCGGCCTGCTGGGCACCGCGACGACGGGCCCGGTGGCGACGATCAGCACGCGCCGGGTGGTGCACCGGCTGCTGGACGGCGCCGGCCGGGTGCTCGCCGAGGTGGCCGACGACTCGGTGGTGGGCACCGCCCTGGCGACCGACCCCGGCGAGCCGGCCACGGTCACCAGCTGGCGGGAGGTGGAGGTCGAGCTGGTCGACGGTGACGAGGCGCTGCTCGAGGCGGTCGGCGAGCGGCTGACCGCGGCCGGTGCCCGCCCCTCGGGCGCCTCCTCGAAGCTGGGCCGGGTGCTGGAGGGGCGGCTGCCCGGTCCGGTGCTGCCCGCCCCCGTCCCGGCCGCCGGGCAGCCGGACGGCAAGGGCAGGAAGGACGCCAAGGGCAGGAAGGGCGGCAAGGGCAGGAAGGGCGGCAAGGAGGGCGAGAAGGGCGGCAAGGGGAAGAGGGCGGTCCCGACGCGGACGGCCGGGGAGGTCGTGCTCGGGGCGGTGGCCGGTCAGCTGCAGGCCCTGCGCGACGCCGACCTCGCGGTGCGCACCGAGCGGCCCGAGGGCGTGCACGACCTGCGGGTGGCCTGCCGCCGGCTGCGCAGCATCCTGGCCGCCTACCGCACGGTGCTGGCCCGCGAGCGGACCGACCCGCTGCGCACGGAGCTGCAGTGGGTGGGCGCGCAGCTGTCCGGCGCCCGGGACACCGAGGTCGCGCTGTCCCACCTGCGCGAGCTGGTCGCGGCCCAGCCCGTGGAGCTGGTGCTCGGGCCGGTCGCCGCCCGGCTGCAGCAGACCGAGATCAAGGACCACGTGGCCGGTGCCCGCCAGGTCACCCGCACCCTCACCGAACGGCGCTACCTGCAGATGCTGGACGCCCTCGACGCGCTGCTGGCCGACCCGCCGGTGACCGAGGCGGCCGCCGCGCCGGCGCCGGGCGTGCTCGCCGACGCCGTCCGGCGCAGCGGCAAGCGGCTGCGCGCGGAGGTCGAGGCGGCCCGCGAGGCGGAGGGGGAGGCCCGCTCCCTCGTGCTGCACGAGGTGCGCAAGGCCACCAAGCGGGTCCGCTACACCGCGGAGGTCACGGTGGACACGTTCGGCGAGCCGGCCACCGCGTTGATCACCTGCGCCAAGCAGGTGCAGGAGCTGCTGGGCGCGGCGCAGGACACCGTCGTCACCCGAGAGGTCGCGGCACGGCTGGGCCGGGCCGCCTTCGCGGCGGGGGAGAACGCCTGGACCTTCGGCCGGTTGCACGCCCTCGAGGAGGCCCGGGCCGCTGCGTCCGAGGACGGGTTCTGGGCCCTGGAGCCGGAGCTGCGGCGGGCGATCAGGACGGTCGCCCGGCTAGCCTGAGGCGACTCCCCGCCCCCGCCGGCCTCTCCCCGGAGGCCCGCCGCGAGCCTGCGCGCGGGAGGGCGCGAGGAGGTCCTGCTGTCCCTGATCGGCCTGCTGGGGTTCGTCACCGTCGTCCTCCTGGCCATCGTCGTCCTGCACGGCTACGTGTGGTGGCGGGTGGTCCGCAGCACCACCCGGCCCGGCCGGACCCGCCGGCGGATGACCCTGGGCCTGCTGCTGCTCGCCCCGCTGCCCATGGCCGCGGTCGTGCTCCGGCGCGAGGACTCCGCGCTGACCACCGCGCTGCAGTGGGTCGGCTTCGGGTGGCTGGGCGTCCTCTTCTACCTGTTCCTGACCCTGCTGGCCCTGGAACCCGTGCGCCTGCTGCTGCGCCGGCGGTTCGGCAGTGCGCCGAGCCCGGCGCCCGCCGGGGACGAGGAGGTCGTCCCGAGTGGGGGCCGGAGGCCTCCGCGCAGGGACGACGCAGCGGCTCCACGTGAGCCGGGGACGGCACCTGGCCGCGGTGCCGTCCGGCAGGACGGCGGTGTCATCGACCCTGGGCGCCGCCTCCTGCTAGCGCGCGGGCTGGCCGCCACGGCCGGGACGGTGGCGCTGGGCACGGCCGGGGTCGGCGCCTGGTTCGCGAACAGCCCGCCCGTCGTCCGGCGGGTGCCGGTGACCCTCGCCGGACTGGACCCGGCCCTGGACGGCCTGCGGATCGTCACCTTCTCCGACGGTCACCTCTCCGCGCTGTACGGCGGGCGGCGGTTCGAGCGCCTGGTGGACATCGTCAACGCCCAGCAGCCCGACGTCGTGGCGATCGTGGGCGACCTGGTCGACGGGGAGCTGGCCGAGCTGCGCGAGGAGGCCGCCCCGCTGGCCGACCTGGTCAGCCGGCAGGGCGTCTACTTCGTCACCGGCAACCACGAGTACTTCGTCGACACCGAGACCTGGCTGCGGCACCTGCCGACCCTCGGCGTCGAGGTGCTGCGCAACGAGCGGGTGCCGATCCGGCGGGGCGGGGCGTACGTCGACCTGGCCGGCATCGACGACCGGACGGCGCTGGGCTCCGGGGTGCCCGGCCACGGCGCCGACCTGGACGCGGCGCTGGACGGTCGCGACGACGCCGTCCCCGTGGTGCTCCTGGCCCACCAGCCGGTGCAGGTGGCCCAGGCCGCGGCCGCCGGGGTGGGCCTGCAGCTGTCCGGGCACACCCACGGCGGGCAGCTGTGGCCCTTCGACTACGCGGTGCGGCTGGACCAGCCGGCCGTGCAGGGCCTGTCCCGGGTCGGCGACACCCAGCTCTACGTCACGACCGGGGCGGGCTTCTGGGGTCCGCCGATGCGGGTCGGCGCCCGCCCCGAGGTGGCCGTCGTCGAGCTGCGCGCCCCCTGACGGTCAGAGCGTGCGCAGGACGTCGAGGGCCTCCGCGCAGACCTCCTCCAGCGGGCGCTCGCCGCCGGACTCCGCCCAGCGCAGCAGCGCCTGCGTGTAGACCGACAGGTAGGCGGCGAGCACGAGGGCGGCCGTGGCGTCGCGCTCGGCGTCCTCGCCCAGCGCGTCGAGGAACAGCTGGGCCGTGTGGCGCTCGAACTCCCCCGCCCGGTAGCGCAGGACCGGGGTGGCCGCGATGAGCCGCCAGCGGACCAGGGCGTCGGACCGGCGCTCCGGCGGCAGGCCGCAGAGGAACTGGCACAGCACGTCGCGCAGCCGCTCGGCGAACGGACGGTCGGCCGGCACCGCGGCGAGCAGGGCGACGACCTCCTCGCGCTGCGGCAACGCCATGACCAACTCGTCCTTGCCGGTGTAGTGCGCGTAGAACGTCGGCACCGACACGCCGGCGGCGTCGGCGATCCGGGCGATCGACACGGAGTCGTAGCCGTCGTCGACGAACAGGCGCAGCGCGGCGTCGTAGATCCGCCGGTGCGTGGCCGCGTACTGGCGGGCGCGGTGCGCCTGGGTCACGGTCGGCTCACCCCTCAGGTCCCGGCGGTCTCCCGCGGTCGGCCCCCGTGGCCGGGCGAGGACGCCGGGGGGATCCCATCATCCGAGCCGGACCGGCCGGGCACGCGGTCCCGTGACCCGTCCTGGTCAGGGGCAGACGTCTGAGATGACCAGACGTCTGCACCACCAGTACGGTCGGACGCGTGACCAGCGCCGTGTCCGGGCCGAAGTACCTCTCGGTCCGCGAGCACCTGCGCCGCCGGGTGTCCGCGCTGCCCGAGCACACGGTGCTGCCCCCGGAGCCGGTGCTCTGCGGGGAGTACGGGGTCAGCCGGATCACGCTGCGCCGCGCCGTCGACGGCCTGGTGGCCGACGGGCACCTGGTGCGCCAGCAGGGCCGGGGCACCTACGTGACCCGCCCGGCCATCCGGCACGAGTACCGCGAGAGCTTCGTGCACCGCATCGCCGGCTGGAGCTCGGTGATGACCGAGCAGGGCGCGCAGGTGGGCACCACGGTCCTCACCCAGCGGGTCGTCCCGGTGCAGCCGCCGGTCGCCACCGAGCTCGGCCTCGAGCCCGCGACCGACGTCGTCGAGCTGGTCCGGCTGCGCAGCGTCGACGGCGCCCCGAACCACGTGGCGCACAGCTTCCTGCCGGTGGCGCGGTACCCACGGGCGGCCGAGGCCGACCTGAGCGAGGGGTCGCTGTACGAGTTCCTCCGGCGCGAGTACGCCGCCGACCTCGCCCACGCCCGGATCGCCGTCGACGTCGGGACGGCGGCGCCGGAGGAGGCCGACCTGCTGCAGGTGGTCGCGGGCTCGCCGCTGCTGGTGGTCCGCACGACGGTCCGCGACAGCGCCGGGCACCCCCTCGTGCACAGCTTCTCCCGGCTGCGGCCCGACGTCAGCCAGGTGGAGTTCGAGGTCTCCGTCGGCGGCCGCTGAAGAGAGGACCCTCCTGCCCCCCACCGCTCGCGAGCTCGCGGCGGGCCCCTGCAGGAGGGCCGCCCGGAGAGGTCGCCAGCTACCGTCGACGGGGCCGCACCCGCCGTCCCCGGAGGTCCCATGCCCCAGCCGGTCACCGTCAGCGGCACCCGCGAGGTGCCGCACGAGCGGCGTCGGGTGTGGGAGGCGCTGGCCGTGCTCGCGCCCTACTGCGCGGTCTGCGACGTCTCCTACGTCGTCGACGGCGCGGGCCCGCCGCGCCGCGGGACGCGGTTCGTCTGCGTGCCCGGCCGCCTGGACGACGGGGTGCAGCCGCCCGCCGGCGCGCCGCAGGGCGAGATCGTCGAGTGGGTGCCGCGGGAACGGGTCACCACCCGGCTGCGGCTGACCCCCGAGACCTGGACGACCACGATCGAGCTCTCCGACGCCGGCCCCGGCGCCACCCGGGTGGACATCTCCGTCAGCCACGAGGCGCACTCCGGGGGGCGGCTGGTGCAGCGGGCCACCCAGCGGCTGATGCGCGGCGGCGTGCGCGAGATGGTGCAGCGCACGGTGGACGGCGAGCTGGACCGGCTCCCCGCGCACGTGGCGCAGTCACCCGCCCGGTGACCCCCGATCGTGTCGCCGCGTGTGTGGGCATGATCTTGGGGGTACAGGACCTCCCTGCACCGGCGGCACGCCCAGCACTGTGCAGGGACAGCGCACGCCGGTCGAGGTATGGGAGAGATGTGCCATGGAGATCATCGGTCTGATCGTCGCGGGTCTCATCATCGGCCTGCTCGGGAAGTTCGTCGCACCCGGCGCCAAGGACAACACGCCCATCTGGCTCACGATCCTCTGCGGCATCGGTGGGGTGCTCATCGGCTACTACGTGAGCGGCGCGCTGGGAGTGGCCGCCACCTCGGGCATCGACTGGGTGCGGTGGATCATCTCGATCGTCCTCGCCGCGGTGCTGGTCGTGGCGGCGTCCACGCTCACCGGGCGCAACAGCCGCGCCATCCGCTGACCGGCGGCCGGGGGGCTCCGCGGCTCGACGGAGCCCCCCGGCCCGGCCGGCCCAGCTGGGCCGGCGCCCGCTCCCGGACACCAGGAGGCACCCAGTGCAGGTCCTCGGGCTCGTCGCGGTCGGCCTGGTCATCGGGGTGCTGGCCCGCCTGGTCAAGCCCGGCCGGCAGCGCATGAGCGTGTTCGCCACGCTGGTGCTCGGGGTCGCCGGCGCGGTCATCGGCGGCCTCATCGCCGACTGGCTGGCCGTCGGCTCCATCACCGAGCTCAACGCCTGGGGCTTCCTGTTCGCCCTGCTCGTCGCGGTCCTGCTGATCGGCATCGCGGAGGGCGTGGCCGGCCGCAACCGGTCCGTCCGCGGCTGACCTGCGCCCCGAGGCGGCTCGGGGCTCGACGGCTCAGAGCTCGACGGAGTCCCCCGGCGCGAGCCGGCTGTAGGGGGTGGGGGTGCCGGGGCCGCCCTCGCCCAGCAGCGTCCCCACGACGCGCAGGCCGTCGTCGTTGAGCAACCCGTCGTGGACGGCGTACGCCTGGTCGGCGTCCACGGCGCGCACGTAGTCGACCACCTCGGACACCTTCGACCACGGCGCGTGCACCGGCAGCAGCAGCGTGGCCACCGGCTCGTCGGGGACGGTGAGCGCGTCACCCGGGTGGAACACCGCGCCGTCGACGAGGAAGCCCACGTTGGCGATCCGGGGCAGGTCCGGGTGGACGACGGCGTGCAGCTCACCGTGCACGTGCACCTCGAACCCGGCGGCGGTCACCGCGTCGCCGTGTCCCACGACGTGCACCCGCGGGCCCGCACCCGCCAGCCGCTCGGCGACCGAGCCGTTGGTCCAGACCTCCAGGGCCGGGTCGGCGTCCAGGGCGCGGCGCAGCACGTCGGGTGCGAGGTGGTCGGCGTGCTCGTGGGTCACCAGGACCGCGCTGGCCCCGTCCAGGGCCGCCGGGTCGGTGAAGGCGCCGGGGTCGATCACCAGCCGCCGGTCGCCCTCGCTGAGGACGACGCAGGCGTGGCCGTGCTTGGTGAGCTCCATGACCGCATCCTGCCCCGCGGCCGCCAACCCGCCGCCGGGTGGACTCCCTCACCCGTGGGGGTGAGACGGGCGTGGCGCCGCTCACCCCGCGGCCGCGGGGTGCCGACCTCGAGGGCATGAGCGCCCCCGCCGCCGTCCCCGCCAGCGTCTCCGCCACCGTGGTCGCCGCCCGCAGCCGCCCCCACGGCCCGACGTCCGCCCTGTGGCACGCCGTCGCGCTGCACCGCCCCATCGCCGAGGTCGACGGCGCCTGCGAGCTCACCGTCTGCGGCTCGCTGGCCCGCGTCGACGTCGAGCAGCCCTGGCCGACGCCGGCCCGCGACGTCTGCCCGGCCTGCGTCGTCCTCACCCGCTGAGGCCAGCCCCGCCCCGCCCGGACGGTGCTGGAACGGCCCCCTCGCAGGGGCCCGCGCCGAGCGGAGCGAGGCGTGGGGGCGAGGGGGTCCTCTCGTCAGCGCCCGGTGAACTCCGGCGGGCGCTTGGCCAGGAAGGCCTCGACGGCCTCCCGGTGGTCGGCGGTGCGGCCCAGCTCGGTCTGCAGCCGCGCCTCCAGCGCCAGGGTGTCCTCCAGCGAGTCGGTGGCCGCCGTCGCGAGCACGGTCTTGATCGCCCGGTGGGCGGCGGTCGGCCCGGCCGCGAGCCGCGCGGCCAGCGCCTGCGCCTCGGCCAGCACCCGCTCGGGCTCGACGACCCGGTGCACCAGCCCCCACTGTGCGGCGGTCTCGGCCAGGAACGGGTCGGGCAGCAGCAGCAGCTCGGCGGCCCGCGAGCCGCCCACGCAGTGCACCAGGCGGGAGGCGAGCGCGGAGTCGCTGGACAGCCCGATGCCGGCGAACGCGGTGGTGAACTTCGCGCCCGCGGCCGCGACCCGCAGGTCACCGGCCAGCGCCAGGCCCAGGCCCGCGCCGGCGCAGGCGCCGTTGACCGCGACGACCACCGGCACCCGCAGCCCCGCCACGGCCAGCACCAGCGGGTTGTACTGCTCCTCGACGACCGACAGCGAGGACGCCGCGTCCCCGCGCAGGGCCTCGACGTGCTCGCCCAGGTCCTGCCCGACGCAGAAGGCGCGCCCGGTGCCGGTGAGCACCACGGCCCGCACCGCGTCGTCGGCGGCGACCCCCCGGACGGCGTCGAGCAGCTCGCGCCGGGACCGGTGGGTCAGCCCGGCGCGCAGCATGGTGATCGTGGCGACCCCGCCGGCGTCCTCGCGGCTCACGGTCTCGGGCCCTGGTACGTCGGGCATCGTCGCCCTCCTCGTCGGTCGGTCGTCGTCCTGGCTCACCCCGCAGGGTCCTGGCTCACGACCGGCGGTGAGCGAGGACCCTGCGGGATCGGCTCAGCTGATCACCCGGCAGCCCGGTCGCGCAGCTCCCGGCGGAGGATCTTGCCGGTCGTCGTCTTGGGCAGCTCGTCGACCACCTCGACCGTGCGCGGGTACTTGTAGGCCGCCATCCGCTCCCGGGCGAACGAGATGACCTCCTCCGGGGTCACCGACGTGCCGGGCTTGAGCGACACGAACGCCTTCACCGACTCCCCGCGGTAGGCGTCCGGGACGCCGACCACCGCCGCCTCGCGCACCGCGGGGTGCCCGTAGAGGACGTCCTCGACCTCACGCGGCCACACCTTGTACCCGGCCGCGTTGATCATGTCCTTCTTGCGGTCGACCAGGTAGAACCAGCCGTGGGCGTCCATGAAGCCGACGTCGCCGGTGCGCAGCTCGCCGCCGGGCAGCGACTCCGCGGTCGCCTCCGGCCTGCCCCAGTAGCCGGGCACCACCTGCGGCCCGGAGGTGACGATCTCCCCGACCTCGCCGGGGGGCAGCTCCTGGCCGTCCTCGCCGAGGACCCGGACGACGGTGTTGCACACCGGCACCCCCACCGACAGCGCCCCGGAGTCCGGGTCCACCGGCGCCCGACGGCCCAGCGGCACCGCGTGCGAAGGCGAGTTGGTCTCGGTGAGCCCGTAGACGTTGTGGACGTAGAGGCCGGTCACCGCCTCGAAGGCGTCGGTGACGGCGGGGGCGATCGGCGCGCCGCCGGAGTAGACGGTGCGCAGCGAGGCGAAGTCCTCCCGGCCCACGCCGGGCACCCCGGACAGCGCGATGAACACGGTGATCGCCCCGACGGTGAACGTGGGCCGGTGCTCGCGGATGGCGTCCAGCACCACCTCGGGGTGGAAGCGGTGGGCCAGCACCAGCGGGCAGGGGGTGAGCAGCGCGACGGCGACGTGCCCGACCAGGCCGGTGATGTGGAACAGCGGCGCCACGCCCAGCACGCTGTCCTCCGGCGTCAGCCGCACCCAGTCCCGGTACACCTGCGCGTTGAACACGATGTTGGCGTGGGTGTTCATCGCCCCCTTGGGCACGCCCGTCGTCCCCGACGTGTAGGTCAGGACCGCCACGTCGTCCCCGCGCAGGGACGCCGGCTCCGGCCGCCGCCCCGCCGAGGTCGCCACAAGCTCCTCGAGGTCCAGGGTGCCCTCCGGCCGGGAGCGGACGACGCCGCCCAGCACCCGCTCGTCGTCCCGCGACTGCCGGTCCGTCCCCGAGCAGGTGACCACCGTGTGCACGTCGGTCCGCGGCAGGACGTCGCGGGCCACCGACGTGTACAGCTCCTCCAGGCACAGCAGCGCCGTGGCCCCGGAGTCGGTGAGCAGGTGGGTGAGCTCGCGGGCCTTGTTCATCGGGTTGATCGCCACCGCCGCGCCGCCGGCCTTCCACGCGCCGAGCAGCCCGATGATGAACGCCGGGTCGTTCTGCACGTAGAGGCCCATCCGGTCACCGGGGGCGAAGCCGGCGTCGGCCAGGCCCACGGCGAGGGCGTCGGAGGCGGCGTCGAGGTCGGCGAGGGTGAGGACGCCGTCGAAGTAGCGGATCGCCACGGCGTCCGGTGCGGCCGCCAGCGACGCCTGGAAGACCTCCAGCACGGTGGCGTGCCCGGGCGTGATGTCGGTCGGGGTGCCCTCCGGGTAGAGGGCCAGCCACGGCCGGTCGGTGTAGGCGCCCACGGCCGTCACCCCACCGCCGGCGGGTCGACCGGCGAACCGGTCGCGGCGACCAGGTGGTCCGGCGCGCCGACCTCCTCGTCCGGACCCCGCCCGCCCCGGTCGGTGGGCCCTTCGGCGAGCACCCCGGTCGTGCCGGGGACCGTGGTGGTCGGCGCCTCTCCCTCGGCCTGCTCGGCGGCGTCGGTCACGGGGGCCGTCCTCTCTCTCCGTCGGGCGGCCCCCTGGGACCGCCGGGGTGACCACCGTCACAGCCGGGCCGGGGTCCTGGCAAGCGCCGTCCCGGCACCCGGGACGGGCGGTGCACCGTCGGTGCACCAGCGGCGTGCGGACACGCGGCGGCCCGGTCGTCGTCGCCGGTTCGTGATGAACCGTTCCCCCCGCGGTGGCGCAGACCTGGGACCATCAGGGGCGCACGACGACGACACGCCCCCCGGGTGCACCGGTG
This sequence comes from Geodermatophilus sp. DSM 44513, assembly GCF_032460525.1. NCBI lineage: Bacteria > Bacillati > Actinomycetota > Actinomycetes > Geodermatophilales > Geodermatophilaceae > Geodermatophilus > Geodermatophilus sp. DSM 44513. Next base: position 56,039 of record NZ_CP135963.1, read on the forward strand.
CCCGGGTGCGTGTCCTCGGACGGGGGACGGGTCATCCAGGGTCGGGGGCTCCGGCGTCCCCGGGCCGTGCACGACGGCCGGGCACGGGCGGGGGGTGGGCCGCGGTGGTGGAGCCGGGCCGGCGCGAGGTGGGCGGGCGGTACGAGCTCGCCGAGCTGATCGCGGCCGGCGGCATGGGGCAGGTCTGGCGGGGCACCGACGTCCTGCTGGGCCGGCCGGTGGCGGTCAAGGTGCTGCGCAGCGAGTACACCGGCGACCCCACGTTCCGCGCGCGCTTCCGCGCCGAGGCCCAGCACGCCGCCGCGCTGAGCCACCCCCACATCGCCGCGGTCTTCGACTACGGCGAGACCGAGGCCACCGACGGCAGCGGCGAGACGCTGGCCTACCTGGTCATGGAGCTGGTCGAGGGCCGGCCGCTGTCGGCGGTGCTGCAGCGCCAGGGCCGGCTGTCGGCCGCCGAGACCCTCCTGCTGCTCGAGCAGGCCGCCTCCGCGCTGGCCGAGGCCCACCGGGTCGGGCTGGTGCACCGCGACGTCAAGCCGGGCAACATCCTGGTCCGCGACGACGGCAGCGTGACGATCACCGACTTCGGCATCGCCTGGTCGGCCGGCAGCGTGCCGCTGACCCGCACCGGCCAGGTGATCGGCACCCCGCAGTACCTCGCCCCGGAGGTGGCCGAGGGCCGGCACGCGCTGCCCGCCAGTGACGTCTACGCCCTGGGTCTGGTCGGCTACGAGTGCCTGACCGGCCACCCGGCGTTCCAGGGCGAGAACGCCGTCACCATCGCGCTCAAGCAGGTCCGGGAGGACCCGGACCCGCTGCCCGACGAGCTCCCCGCCGGCGTGCGCACGCTGATCCGGCGGGCCCTGGCCAAGGACCCCGCGGCCCGGATCCCCGACGGCGCGGCCTTCGTCGCCGCGGTGGAGGACGTGCGCGCCGGCCGGCCGCAGCCCGAGCCCCCGCCCACCCCGACCACCGTCCGGCTCGGCCCGCCGACCGGCCGGCACCGCGCACCGCGCCCCGGCGACCGGGCCGGCACGCACCGGCGCCGGCTGGCCGCCGTCCTCGTGCCGGTGGTGACCCTGCTGCTGGGCGCCGGCGCGGCCGCGGGCGTCTTCGCGGCCGTCTCCGCCGGTGGGGACGACCGCCGGCCCACCGTGGTCGCCGCCCGGACCGAGGACGCCCGCATCGTGCTCGCCACGGAGGACTACGTCGGCCGGCAGGTGGACGAGGCGGCACTGGCGCTGTCCGCGCTGGGGCTGCTCGTGCAGCGGGTGGAGGAGGTCACCTCGTCCGCGGGTCCGGGGCTGGTCACCGCCGTGGACCCGGCCGGGGCGCAGCTGCGGCCCGGCGACGCCGTGCGGCTGCTGTTCGCCGTCGCCCCCGAGCCCGTCCCCGTGCCGCCGCGCAGCTCCTCGCCGGCCACCCGGGTGTCCGACGGGTACGGCGCGGCGCGGTCGTCGGCGCCGGCCCCCGTGGAGGTCACACCGAGCACGCCGCCGCCCAGCACGGTGGAGGCGTCGCCGACGGGTGCGGAGCCGTCGCAGCCGCCGTCCCCGTCTGCCCCGCCGCCGGACCGCCCGGAGGAGACGCCCCCGTCGGCCCCGGCGCCCGAGGCACCCTGGGCCCCGCCGACGTCCGGGCCGGAGGGTGCCGACCCGCCGGAGGACGTCCCGGCCGAGGTGGCACCCCCCGCGGAGGAGCTCCCCGCCGCGGCGGAGCCGCCCGCCGACGACGGGTACCGGGACCGCAGCGACCGCTGACCCGGGGGCGTCAGCCGCCGTCCCGGCCGGGGGCCACCCACAGGGCCGCGCCCAGGGCGGCCAGCGCGGCGGTGAGGACGAAGCCGTGGTCGCTGTCGACGCGCGGGAGCACGACGAGCACCCAGAACGCCGCCGTGCCGGTGAGACCGCCGGCGGCCACCTGCCAGGCCGCGTCGGGACGCCGACGGGCCGCGGGCAGGAGCCGGCCGGCGAACGGCAGCACCCCGACGGCGGTCGCCAGGGTCGTGAAGACCGACCACAGCGGCGCCGCCGACCACAGCGGCAGCCCGCCGTCCCGGCCGGTCAGCAGACCGACCTGCAGCAGCAGCAGGGACAGCGCGACCAGCCCGGCGCCGGTGCGGGCCGCGCGCACCGCGCGGTCCGGGCGTGCCGGGTGCACGCCGGCGGGAGCGGGGGACCCGGGGTCGCCCGGGCTGCGCGGCGCCGGCGGCTCGGGGCGGGGGGTCGGCTGCGGCACGGTCGCTCCTCGCTCGGGCGCACGGGCGGGGACCGGCGCGGCGGTGGGCCGGTCCGTCCCCCGACGGTAGCGGGCGGCCCCGCCGACGGGCACGGCACGCGGGCCGGCCGGGGGCTCACTAGGGTCGGCCGGGTGGCCGTGCGCGCGGGGATCGTCGTCACCGGGACCGAGGTCCTCACCGGCCGGGTCGCCGACCGCAACGGCCCGTGGCTGGCCGAGGAGCTGCGCCGCCTGGGCGTCGACGTCGGCGCGGTGCTCGTCGTCGGCGACCGGCCCGCGGACCTGCGCGGCGCGCTGCGCTTCCTCGCCGGCGAGGACCTGGTCATCACCACCGGGGGGTTGGGCCCCACCGCCGACGACCTGACCGCGGAGGTCGTCGGCGAGGTGCAGGGCCGCCCGTCCGCGGTGGACCCCACGCTGGAACGAGAGATCGCCGCGATCGTCGAGCGGCTGATGGCCCGCCGCGGCTGGCGCGCCGACCCGGAGGCGACGGCGGCCGGCGTCCGCAAGCAGGCGCTGGTGCCGGACGGCGCGGCGGTGCTGGCGCCGGTCGGGACCGCGCCGGGTCTGGTCGTCCCGCCGGCCGACGGGCGGGACGGGCCGGTGGTCGTCGTCCTCCCCGGGCCGCCGTCGGAGCTGCAGGGCATGTGGCCGGCGGCCCTGGCCGCCGCACCGGTGCAGGCGGCGCTGGCCGGCCGCGAGGAGCTGCGGCAGGAGACGCTGCGGCTGTGGGGGACGCTGGAGTCCCAGCTGGCCGCCACGCTGCGGCAGGCGGAGTTCCCCGGCCTGGAGGTCACGACCTGCCTGCGCGACGGCGAGCTGGAGATCGTCACCCGCTTCGGCCCGGACGCGCAGCCGGAGTACGACCGGCTGGTCGCGGCGGTGACGGAGGCGCACGGCCCGACGCTGTTCTCCACCGGCCCGACGGTCGACGAGGTCGTCGCCTCGGCGTTCGCCGACCGCGGGCTCACCGTGGCGACGGCGGAGTCGTGCACCAGCGGGCTGCTGGTGGCCCGGCTGACCGAGCGGGCCGGGTCCTCGGCCTGGGTGCTGGGCGGGGTGGCGTCCTACGCCAACTCGGCCAAGGAGGCGCTGGTCGGCGTCCCGGCGGAGCTGCTGGCGGCCCACGGGGCGGTGAGCCCGCAGGTGGCGGCCGCCCTGGCCGACGGTGCGCGGGCCCGCTTCGGGGCCGACGTCGGTATCGGCATCACCGGCATCGCCGGCCCGGGTGGCGGGTCGGCGGACAAGCCGGTCGGGACCGTGCACCTGTGCGCCGTCGGCCCGTCGTCCGAGCGGCTGCCGCGCTCGGTCGTGCTGCCGGGCTCGCGGTCGGCCGTGCGCGAGCGGTCGGTGTCCCTGGCGGTGCACCTGCTGCGGCAGCTGCTGCTCGGCGGCCCGCCGGCGTGACGGCGTGGAGCTCCTGACTCCGTCCGCCCGGTCGCTCGTCGCGTACGGCAGCGGTGGGGTGGAGCTCGTGCGGGCGGCGGTGGTCCCGGGGTCGCAGGACGGGTTCGCGGTGGACGTCGTCCGGCTGGCCCCCGGCGGCGTGATCGGCCGGCACCCCACCCGGTGGTGGCTGCTCTTCCTCGTGGTCGAGGGCGCCGGCTGGGTGTCCGGGCCGCCGGGGGAGCGGCGCCCGCTGCGGGCCGGCGAGGCGGCCCTGTGGGCGCCGGGTGAGGAGCACGCGTCCGGGTCGGCCGACGGGCTGGTGGCCGTCGTCGTGCAGTGCCGCACCCGGCCCGTGCCGACCAGCGAGGAGACGCCGTGACGGTCCTGACCCTGCACGCCACCGGGCCCGAGGCGCCGGCCGAGGCCTGGGAGCGCTACGTCCTCCCGGCCCGCTGGCCGCAGTGGGCGCCGCAGATCACCGGGGTCTCCGTGCCCGTCGACCGGCTGGCCGCCGGGGTGCGCGGGCGGGTGCACGGCCCGCTGGGGGTGAGGCTGCCGTTCCTCGTCGAGACGGTCGACGAGGCGGCCCGGCAGTGGTCGTGGACGGTGTCGGCCGGGCCGGTGCGGCTGCACCTGCTGCACTGGGTGAGCGCCGCCCCGGACGGCGGGAGCACCACCGGGCTGCGGGTGAGCGGCCCGGCGCCGGTGGTGCTCGGCTACGCCCCGCTGGCCCGGCTGGCGATCGGCCGGCTGGTCCACCCGCTGCGCTGAAGCCGCTCGTACACCACGACCGGGACGTCGGCCGGGGTCACGTCCTCGCGGTGCACCCGGAAACCGAGCCGGGTCGCCAGGGCGTGGCTGGGGCCGTTGTCGGGGTGGACGACCGCGGTGAGGCGCGGCAGGCCGAGTTCGCCGAACGCGACCTGCAGCCAGGCGCCGGCGGCCTCCGTGGCCAGACCGCGGCCCTGCGCGTGCCGGGCGAGGACGTAGCCGAGCTCGACCTCGTCCCACGCCGGCCACGGGTGCAGCCCCGCCCGGCCGAGGAGGTCCCCCGTCGCACGGTCGAGCAGCGCGCTCTGCCCGAAGCCACGCTCGCGCCAGACCGCCTCGAAGCGCTGCACCTGGGCGGCGGTGCCCTCGGCGTCGAGCGCCGAGCCGCCGACGTACCGGGCCACCTCGGGGTCGGCGTACACCCGCGCGAGGGCCGGGGCGTGTTCCCTGGACAGCGGCGGCATCAGGAGCCGGGACGTCTCCAGCTGCACGTGCGCACGGTATCCGGCCACCAGTCGGCGCTGGGGTGTCCAGACCATCGGGACATCTGTGGACAGACGTCTGACCTGGGGATTCGTGAGGATCACGGCCCTCGTCTGCGGTAGACTTCGAACACGTGATCGGGCCGGTGGGAGGGGTGTTCGTGGACGAGCTGCTGGCCTCCGTCGATGCTCTGGCCGCCGAGGACCTGACCCCGCTGTTCGGCCCCGCGCTGCTGGAGCGGCTGCGCCCGCTGCTGGTGGCGCAGAACCGGATCGCTGCGGAGATCGCCCGCACGGTGGCCGAGTGCGACGGCGTCGGTGCCGCCGAGCACGACGGCCTGACGACCATGGGCTCCTGGCTGCGCGGCCACGGGCACCTGTCGGACTCCGAGGCCGCCCGGGTGGTGCGCGCCGGTCGGGCCTTGGGGCAGCTGCCGGTGATGGCTGCGGCGTTCGCCGCCGGGGAGGTCACCGCCGAGCAGGCGGCGGTGCTGGGCGCCATCGCCGAGCCCCGGATGCTGGCCCTGGCCGCCGACCAGGGCGTCGATGTGGCCGCGTTCGACGAGCTGCTCACCGGGGTGGCCCGCACCCGCCCGTACGCCGACACCACCCGGGCGGTGCGGCACTACGCCGACCGCCTGGACGCCGACGGCCCCGAGCCCGACCCCACCGAGGGCCGCCGGTTGTCGATCACCCGGCACGCCGACGGGTCGATCAGCTTCCGCGGGGACCTGGACGCCGTGGGCGGGGAACGGTTCACCACCGCGGTCGAGGCGATCACCCAGGCCGGCCGCTGCGCCGCAGACCAGCGCACCCGCACCCAGCAGCAGGCCGACGCGCTGGTGCAGCTGTCCGACACCGCCCTGGCCACCGGCGCGCTGCCGGTGCTGCGCGGGCACAAGCCACAGGTCATCGTCACCATCGGCATCGCCGACCTGGTCGACGCCGCCACCGGCCCGGGTGCCGGCCGGCTGGCCTCCGGGGCGCTCATCTCCGCCGCCCGGGCCCGCTGGCTGGCCTGCGACGGCGCGGTCACCCGGGTGGTGATGGGTCCCGACGGGACCCCGCTGGACCACGGCCGCACCCTGCGCCTGGTCCCACCCCACCTGCGCCGCGCCGCCGAGGTCCGCGACGGCGGCTGTGTGTTCGCCGGCTGCAGCGCACCCACCGGGTGGTGCGACGTGCACCACCTGCTCGAGTGGGCCAACGGCGGGGAGACCTCGTTGGCCAACTCCGCGCTGCTGTGCGAACGCCACCACACCAAGGTCCACCACGGCTTCCGCGTCGAACGCGACACCGACGGCCGCTGGCACACCTGGCGCCCCGACGGCACCCAGATCCGCACCGGACCGTGGACCACCGGACCACCGATGAGCGGCGCCGCCTGACCGGGGTGCCGCGACCGACCGCGCGTTCCACGTGGAACGCGCGGCTGTCGTGCGTGCTCGTCGGCAACGCCCGTCTGATGGCCGGCTCGCTCACCATGAACGAGCTGGCCGGTCCCGCCGTGGGCGCCGCACTGTTCGTCGCCGGGACGGCGTGGCCGTTCGCCGCGCAGGCCGTGCTGCCCGCACTGGCCGCGCTGCTCCTCTCGCGCATGCGGCTGCCGGCGCACGAGCAGTCGGTGCAGCGCGCCCACGTCCGCCGGGACGTCGCCGAGGGGTTGCGCTGGACGTGGGGCAACGCCGCGGTCCGCACGCTGACCCTCACCATCGTCAGCTTCAACGTCACCTTCGGCGCCGCCTGGGCGGTGCTGGTGCTCTACGCCGACCAGCGGCTCGGCCTCGGCCCGGTCGGCTACGGCCTGCTCACCTCCGTGGGCGCCCTCGGCGGCATCGTCGGGACGGTGTCCTACGACCGGCTCGAGCGGCGCCTGGGCCTGGCCACCCTCATGCGCGTCGGGCTGGTGATCGAGACCCTGACCCACCTGGCGCTCGCCGTCACCACCACGGCCTGGGTCGCGATGGTGGTGATGGCCGTCTTCGGCGCCCACGCCTTCGTCTGGGGGACGACGGCCCGGACGGTGCGGATGCGCGCCGTCCCGCTCGGCCTGCAGGGCCGCGTCGGCAGCCTCTACGCCATGGGCGTCTACGGCGGCATCCTGCTCGGGCAGCTGGCCGGCGGGCTGATCGCGCGCGCCTGGGGAGTCACCGGGACGTTCTGGTTCGGCTTCGTCGGCTCCGCGGTGGTCCTCGCCCTCATCTGGCCGCAGCTCGGGCACGTCGCCCACGCCGGGGAGGAGGGTGGCGTTCCGTCACGCTGACGGCAACGGCGCAGGTGGGAGAGCCGTCCGTCGCAGTTCCGGTGCGCAGCGTGACGGAACTGTGCCGTTCCCGCTCCCAAACGACACGCGTGTGGTTACCCTCGGTGGCGCATCGGACGCCCGGCGCCGTCGAGGGCGGCCGCGGGGCGGAGTCCCCGCCGGGGGGGACTTGCGTGTGCCGCCGGGGGAGAAGGAAGCGGGCAGGGTGCAGTCACGGGTGCACGTCGACACGGACGACCCGCTGTCCACCGTGCCGGACGGCGTGTACCGGATCGACCGCGCCTGGCGCTTCACCTACGTCAACGCCGCCGCCGCGGAGCTGGTGGACCGCCACCCGGAGGACCTGGTCGGCCGGCGCACCGCGGACTGCTTCCCGACGGCCACCGGCTCGTTCATCGAGGCCGAGTGCCGCGCGGCCTTCGCCGACGGCCAGGCGCGGTGCTTCACCTACTTCCACCCGCCGCGCGGCCGCTGGTTCGAGATCCGGGCCTTCGCCGACCCCGACGGGCTCACCGCCTTCGTCCGCGACGTCGACGACGAGCACCGCAGCGCCCAACAGCGCGCCGAGCGGGTGGCGCAGCTGACCGCCGTCCTGGAGGCACTGCCGCAGGCCACCGTGCTGCTCGACGGCGACGGGCGCATCGCGTCGGTGAACCGGAGCTGGACGGAGACCGGGCTCGCCATCCGGGACGCCGGACTGCGGCCCGGCGTGGTCGGGGACCGCTACCTCGACGTCCTGTCCCAGCACCTGACGCCGGAGGACCGGCGGCTCATCGGCGCCGGCATCCGCGGACTGCTCGCCGGCGGGCGGGCGGTGGGCGCCCGCCCCTTCGTGCACGATTACGCGCACGCGATGGGCTCCGAACGCGGCTACGTCCGCCTGCAGGCCGCCCGGGTGGAACCGTCCGGCCAGGTCGTCGTCACGCACGCCGACATCACCGAACGCGTGCGCGACCAGCAGGCCCTGGCATGGCGGGCTGCCCACGACGACCTCACCGGCCTGCCCAACCGCGCCCGGGTGCTCGAGCTCGTCGGCGACGCCCTGGACGACGACCCCGACCAGGTGGCGCTGCTGCTCCTGGACCTCGACGGCTTCAAGGGGGTCAACGACTCCCTCGGTCACGAGGTCGGTGACGAGCTGCTGCGCCAGGTCGGCGCGCGGCTCACCGCACGAGTACGCCCCGGCGACGCCGTCGGGCGGCTGGGCGGTGACCAGTTCGTCGTCCTGGCCCGCGGCTGCGACACCGCCGAGGCGGCGGCGCTGGCCTTCCGGCTGCGGACGGCGCTGTCCCAGCCCTTCACCGCCGAGGGCATCCCGGTCCCGCTGACCGCCAGCATCGGGGTCGCCACGGCCCAGCCCGGCGGTGACCCGGTGCACCAGCTGCTCAGCGGCGCCGACACCGCCGCCTCCGCCGCGAAGGGCGCCGGCCGCGACCAGGTGCACGTGTTCTCCCCCGGGCTGCGGGAGGCCGCGCGCTGGCGGCTGGAGGTGGCCAACCGGCTGCGGGACGGCGCCGTCGACGAGTTCGTCGTCCACTACCAGCCGGTGGTCCGGGTGGACACCGGCGAGCTGGAGGGGGTGGAGGCGCTGCTGCGCTGGCAGCACCCCCAGCGCGGGCTGCTGGCCCCCGACGCCTTCCTCTCCGTGGCGGAGGAGACCGGCCAGCTCATCCCGATCACCCGCTGGCTGCTCGGCGAGACGACGCGGCAGGCCGCCGCCTGGGCCGCGCAGGGCCTGCCGCTGCGCATGGCGGTCAACATCAGCGCCCGGCACTTCTCCACCGAGACACTGGTGCGCGACGTGCGGGTGGCGCTGCACGACTCCGGGTTGGCCCCGGAGAAGCTGGTGCTCGAGCTGACCGAGACCAGCGTCGCCGAGGACCCCACCCGCGCCGAGGACCAGCTGGCGCTGCTGCAGAGCTCCGGCGTCGTGGTGGCCATCGACGACTTCGGGACCGGCTGGTCCTCGCTGGCCCAGCTGCTCGCCCTGCCCATCGGCACCCTCAAGATCGACCGGTCGCTGATCACCGCCGCCGCCCGGCTGGCCGCGGGCGGCAGCGGGCCGGTGCTGGCCGCGATCGTCGCGCTGGCCCGTACCATGGGCATCCGCTCGGTCGCCGAGGGGGTGGAGACCCCCGCGCACCTGCAGATGGTCCGGGAGGCCGGCTGCGAGCTGGCCCAGGGCTACCTCCTGGCCCGGCCGATGCCGGCCGCCGACGTCCCCCGCTGGGCGTCCCGGGTGCGCGCCGCCGGCGGCGACTCGTGCGCCCTGGCGCTGCGCAGCGGCGGGTACTGACCGGACCGGTGCGAGCCCCCCGACTGCGCCGCCGGACGCCGCGCCGGGCCACCTCCCCGGCCGGTCCGCCACGCTGGACGGCGGTGCCGCCCGTCGGTTAGCGGGCGCCGGCGGGGCAGACTGCCCCCGTGACCGCCGTGGACGCAGCCGCCGAGACGACAGCCGGGCCCGACGCCCCCGACGGCCGGGAGCGCCCCGCGCTGGACCTGCTCATCTGGGACGCGCCCAACATCGACATGACCCTCTCCACGGTCATCGGCGCCCGACCCACCGCGGAGACCCGGCCCCGGTTCGACGCGATCGCCGCCTGGTTCGTCCAGGGCGCCGGCGACCCGGGCACGGTCGGGGCGGCCGGTGACGTGCCGGAGGTCGAGGCGTGCGTCTTCGCCAACATCCCGCCCGTGGTGGGCAGCCTGCAGCGCTGGGTGGAGGCGCTGCGCAGCTTCGGCTACGCCGTCTTCGCCCGGCCCAAGCAGCAGCCCGACGACGACATCGACCAGGCCATGCTCGACCACATCGACGTCCGCCGGCACAGCCACCGGCTGCGCCGGCTGGTCGTCTTCTCCGGCGACGGGCGCAACTTCGCCGAGCCGCTGGAGGAGCTGGCCCGGGCCGGCACCCGGGTGACCGTGGTGGCCTTCAGCGAGGTCGCCGGCTACGCGATCAGCTCCGAGCTGCTGGAGTTCATCGACATCGAGGACGTGCCCGGCGCCTTCGCCGTCCCGCTGGACCGGGTGCGCCTGGACGCCCTCCCGGCCGACGGCGCGTGGCTGCGGCCCACCCGCAGCCTGCGCGACTTCGTCACCTCCTACGTGCGCCGCAACGGCTGACCTGCGTGGTCGAGGAGGGCGGCGGGCCGGTCGCGACGGAGGACCTGCTCGTCCCGGGGGAGACCTGCTGGCGGGTCGAGCGCGCCGACCGGTACGCCGTCTTCGTCGACGCCGCCGACTACTTCGCCGCCCTCCGCGCGGCGGTGCTGCAGGCACGGCGGCGGGTGCTGTTCATCGGGTGGGACTTCGACCCGCGGATCCGGATGGACCCCCGCCGGCCGGGCCGGCGGCGGGCCGACGCGCTGGGCCGGGTGCTCGAGGGTGCGGTGCGGGCCAACCCCGAGCTGGAGATCGGCGTCCTGGTGTGGGACTACGGCGTCGTCGGGGCCCTGGGCCGCGGCCTGGTGCCGGTCGTGCTGCTGGACCGGCGCACCCCGGACCGGCTGCGGATGACCGTCGACACCCACCACCCCGTCGGCGGTGCGCACCACCAGAAGATCGTGGTCGTCGACGACTGCCTGGCCTTCGCCGGCGGGATCGACGTCACCGCCGACCGCTGGGACACCTCCGACCACCTCGACCGGCACCCGCTGCGCCGCCGTCCCTCCTCCCACCGGCTCACCGGGCCCTGGCACGACGTGACCAGCCTGGTGTCCGGCCCGGCCGCCCGGGCGCTCGGCGACCTGGCGCGGGAGCGCTGGGAGAGCGGCACCGGGGAGGCGCTGGAGCCGGTCGCGGACGTCGGCGCCGACGAGGAGGCCTGCTGGCCCGACGACGTCGAGCCGCTGCTCACCGACGTCGACGTCGCCGTCTCGCGCACCCGCCCCGAGCACGGCGGGACCCCCCTCGTGCACGAGGTCGAGCTGCTGTGGCTGGCCGTGGTCGCCGCCGCCCGGCGCTGCGTCTACATCGAGAGCCAGTACTTCGCCAACCGCCGGATCGCCGAGGCGATCGCCGAGCGGCTGGGCGAGCCCGACGGCCCGGAGTTCGTCGTCGTCAACCCCGAGACCGCCGACGGGTGGCTGCAGGAGAAGGCCATGGGCACCGCGCGCGCCGCGCTGCTCGCCCTCGTGCGGGACGCCGACGTGCACGGCCGCTTCCAGCTCTACGTCCCGGTCACCGAGGCGCGGCGCCCGGTCTACGTGCACGCCAAGGTGACGGTGGTCGACGACCGGCTGCTGCGGATCGGCTCGGCCAACCTCAACAACCGCTCGATGGGCCTGGACACCGAGTGCGACGTGTCCATCGAGGTGCGCCCCGGCGACCCGCGCGCCGCGGAGCTGGCCGCGGCGGTCACCGGCCTGCGCGACCGGCTGCTCGGCGAGCACCTCGGGGTGTCCCCGGCCGCGGTCGCCGCCGCGGTCGAGGCCTGCGGCGGGTCGCTGCTGCGGGCGGTGGAGAGCCTGCGCCGGCCGGTGGGCCGCTCGCTGGTGCCCTTCACCCCGCCGGACCTCGGCCCGGTGGGGCAGGTGCTGGCCGACACCGGACTGCTCGACGCGGAGCGGACCCCGGACCGGTGGGAGCGGGTCCGCCGCAGCTTCCGACCCCGGCTGGCCGGCCGGGGACGGCGCCGGCGACCGGCTCACCCCCGCGGGTGATGGAGGTGGTCGACGGCGCGGGAGCGTGCACCCGATCGGGTTACCGTTCCGACGCGACACCGCGCGACTCCGCGCGGCACCGAGCACAGGACAGAGGGGGACGATGCACGCCGTCGGCGCTCAGCGCCCCGAGGCCAACGCCGACGCCGAGGTGATCCTCCTCGGCGGCCGCGCCTCGGTGAGCACCCGGGTCGAGCGGGTCGAGACCGACACCCTCGTCGTCCGGCCCTCCTCCGGGGACTTCGACGACGACCCCGTCGTGCGGGTCGGGGACGCGGTGCAGGTCTTCTGGCGGGACGCCGTCAGCGGGTGGTCGATGCCCGCCCGGGTGGCCACCGTCGAGCGAGGGACCCACCCCCGCTGGCACCTCGACGTCGTCGGCGCGGCCGAGCACTCCCAGCGGCGCGAGGCGGTGCGGGTGCGGCTCACCCTCCCCGTCGTCGTCCGGGTCGGCGGCACCGACCTGGAGGGCGAGACGCTCGACGTCAGCGAGGGCGGGGTCCGCGCCGTCGTGGACGCCTACGGCCACCCCCCCGAGCCGGGCACGGTCGTCCCGCTCACCGTGCGGCTGGAGGACGTCGCCGTCGCCGCCCCGGCCGAGGTCGTCCGGCACCAGGCCCGCGGCGCCAAGTGGGGCCTGTCGCTGCGCTTCGTCGACCTGCCCGAGAAGCTGCAGGACCGGATGCGCCGCCGGGTCTTCCAGGCGATGCGCGAGGAGCGCGCCCGCGGCGCGGACTAGAAGCAGCCGCGGCGGGATAGACCCGGAGGCGTGACGACGACCGCCCGCCTGCCCGAGGCCCTGGCAGCCCTGCGGGACGCCGTCGCCACCGCCCCGCTCGGCCTGGACACGCCCGGCAGCCAAGCCGCCCGCCGCGCGGCCCGCGGGGTGGTCGAGCAGGTCGACGACTACCTGCTGCCCCGCCTGCGCGACCTCGACGCCCCGCTGCTCACCGTGGTCGGCGGCTCCACCGGCGCCGGCAAGTCCACGCTGGTCAACAGCCTGGTCGGGGCTCACGTCACGACGTCGGGCGTGCTGCGCCCGACCACCCGGGCGCCGGTGCTGGTCTGCGCCCGCGCCGACGTGGGTGCCTTCTCCGGCGACCGGGTGCTGCCCGGCCTGGCGCGGGTCACCGGCGGGGCGGCGGGGCAGCCGCAGGGTGGGTCCGGCACGCTGCAGCTGGTGCCGCGGGACGACGTCCCGCCCGGGCTGGCGCTGCTGGACGCCCCCGACGTCGACTCCGTCGTGGAGTCCAACCGCGAGCTGGCCGCCCAGCTGCTGGCCGCCGCCGACCTGTGGGTCTTCGTCACCACCGCGGCCCGCTACGCCGACGCCGTCCCCTGGGACGTGCTCCGGACGGCGCAGCAGCGGGGCACCGCGCTGGCCGTCGTGCTGGACCGGGTGCCGGCCGGCGCCGCCGCGGAGATCGCCCCCGACCTGGCCGGCATGCTGGAGCGCGCCGGCCTGTCCGGGGTGCGGCTGTTCGTCGTCGAGGAGCGGCCGCTGGTCGACGGGCTCCTCCCCGCGGACCAGGTCGCCCCCCTGCGGCAGTGGCTGCACGCGCTCGCCGCCGACCAGGAGCAGCGCGCCGCCGTCGTCCGGCAGACGCTCACCGGCGCGCTGGCCAGCCTGGCCGACCGGGTGGCCGGGGTCGCGGCCGCCGTCGAGGAGCAGGCGCAGGCCGCGACCGCGCTGCGGCAGGCCGCCGCCGCGGCCTACACCGCCGCCTACGACGGGATCGGCGAGGGCGTGCGCAGCGGCAGCCTGCTGCGCGGGGAGGTGCTCACCCGGTGGCAGGAGTTCGTCGGCACCGGTGAGTGGATGCGTTCGCTGCAGACCTCGATCGGCCGGCTGCGGGACCGGGTCGGCGCCGCGCTGACCGGCCGGTCCTCGCCGGCCGACGAGCTGCAGGGCGCGCTGGAGAGCAGCGTGGAGACGCTGCTGCGCGCCGAGGCCGACCGTGCCGCCGAGCGCACCGTCACCGCCTGGCGGGCGCTGCCGGCAGGCCCGCCGCTGCTGTCGGCCGCCGACGACCAGCTGGACCGGGTGTCGCCGGACTTCCCCGAGGCCGCCGCCGCGCAGGTGCGCGACTGGCAGGGGTACGTGCTGGACCTGGTCCGCGAGGAGGGGGCCGGCAAGCGCAACCGCGCCCGGGTGCTGTCCTGGGGCGTCAACGGCACCGGCGCCGTGGTCATGGTCGCCGTCTTCGCCCAGACCGGTGGGCTCACCGGCGGGGAGGTCGTGGTCGCCGGCTCGACGACGGCGATCGGGCAGCGGCTGCTGGAGGCCCTCCTCGGCGACGCCGCCGTCCGCTCGCTGGCCGCCCGCGCGCGGGAGGACCTGCAGGCCCGCGCCGACGCGCTGCTGCGCTACGAGCAGGCCCGCTTCGACGTCCTCGTCGACTCCGCCGGCCCGGACCCGGAGGCGCCCGCGCGGCTGCGGGCCGCCGCGGCCGCGCTGGCCGCGGCCCGGGACCGGGCATGAGGGGTCGCACCCCGCCGCTGGCCGACCGGCTGGCCGCGCTGCGCGAGACCGTCGACGTCGCCGGGGACCGCCTGGAGCTGCCCGAGGTCGACCGGGCCCGCACCCTGCTGGCCAAGGCCGGTGCCCGGGAGGCGCTCGGCGACGCCACCGTCGTCGCGCTGGCCGGGGCCACCGGCAGCGGGAAGTCCACCCTGTTCAACGCGCTGTCCGGCGCGGAGGTGAGCACCCCCGGCGTGCGCCGGCCCACCACCGGCGTCGCGCACGCCACCGTCTGGGGCGCCGACGAGAACACCGACCGGCTGCTGGACTGGTTGCAGGTGCCCCGCCGGCACCGGCACGCCCCCGAGCGGGCACTGGACGGGCTGGTGCTGCTGGACCTGCCCGACCACGACAGCGTCAGGCAGGAGCACCGGCTGGAGGTCGACCGGCTGGTGCAGCTGGTCGACGTGCTGGTGTGGGTGCTGGACCCGGAGAAGTACGCCGACGCCGCCGTCCACGAGCGCTACCTGGTGCCGCTGGCCGGGCACGCCGGCGTGCTGCTCGTCGTCCTCAACCAGGTCGACCGGCTCGACGCCGCGGCCGCGCGGGCCTGCCTGACCGACCTGCGCGCCCTGTTGGACCGGGAGGGCCTGGCCGGCACGCCGCTGCTGGCCGTCTCGGCGCGCACCGGCGCCGGCGTGGGCGAGCTGCGCGCCGAGTTGGCCCGGCGGGTGTCCGCCCGGCGGGCGGCGACCGACCGGCTGACCGCCGATGTCCGGGGGACGGCGGCGGCGCTGGCCGCGCACTGCGCCGCCCCCGACGGCCGGGCGGGCGGGGGACGGGCGGAGCACGGGCAGCTGACCGACGCCCTGGCCCAGGCCGCCGGGGTGCCCGCCGTCGTCTCGGCGGTCGAGCGGTCGGTGCGCCGCAGCGGGACGGCGACCACCGGCTGGCCGGTGGTGCGCTGGACCCGCAAGCTGCGCGCGGACCCGCTGGAGCGGCTGCACCTGGGCCGCGGCGACGGGGACACGGTGGGCGCGCGCACGTCGCTGCCCTCGGCCGGCGCGGTGCAGCGCGCCGGGGTGACCCGGGCGGTGCGCGCGGCCCGGGAGGCGGCGGGTGCGGGCCTGCCGCAGGTCTGGCGCGACGAGCTGCGGCGCACCGTCGAGGTGTCGGAGGACCAGCTGGCCGACCGGCTGGACCGGGCCGTCGGCGGCACCGACCTGGGCTCGCCGCGCACCCCGCTGTGGCAGCGGGCGGTCGGCGGGTTGCAGTGGCTGCTCACCCTGGTCGCGCTGGCCGGGGCGCTGTGGCTGCTGGCGCTGGTGGCCCTGGGCTTCGTCCAGCTCGACGACGTCGTCCCGCTGCCGCGGGTGGAGGGGATCCCGCTGCCCACCCTGCTGCTGGTCGGCGGTCTGCTGGCCGGGGTGCTGCTGGCGCTGGTGGTGCGGCCGCTGGTCGCGCTGCGGGCCCGGCGGCGGGCGCGGCGGGTCGAGCAGCGGCTGTACGCGGCGGTCGAGGCCGTGGCGCAGGAGGAGGTGCTGGGCCCGATGGCCGAGGTGCGGGAGGACCACGACCGCTTCTGCGCCGCCGTCGCCCGGGCCGGCCGGTAGGCCGGCGGGACCCCTCAGCGCGGGTGGTCGCCGGCGCGGGGCTCGGGGACGCGGTCCGGGGCGGGCTCCAGCGGTGCCAGGCCGTTGGGCAGCCTCGCCCAGACGTGCTTGCGCCCCGGCCGGCACTCCCAGCCGTAGGCCGTGGACAGCTGCGCCACCAGGTGCAGCCCCATGCCCCCCAGGGCCGGGTCGCGGTCGACGGCCGGGACCGGGGGGCGGTCGGGTGCCTCGTCACTGAGGTCCAGCAGCCAGCCGTCGGTGCCGGCGACCACCAGCGCGCGCACCGCGCCACCACCGTGCCGCAGCGCGTTGGACGCCAGCTCCTCGAAGACCAGCAGCAGCCCGTCACGGGCGTCGTCGGTGGACGTCGAGGAGACCGACGGGTGGGCGATCCTCGCCCGCAGGTCGGCCCGCACCCGGGACACGACCTGCATCGCCTCGAGCTGCCAGTGCCACACGTCGCCGACGAGGGACGGCACGGGTTCGCGCGGCCACGGCTCCGGACCCAAGGGACCTCCTCCACCGCTGCTGGGGAGCGGGCCGGGACCCCACCCGGCCGTCGACCCATCCTGGCCGACGCCCGGGGTTCCCGCACCGCCGGGTGTCACCCGTCCGCCGGGCCGCCCGGTCGGTACAGCGGGCCCACCGCCCGGGCCAGGGACTCCAGGCGGTCCACCAGCAGGCCCACCGCCGCGGCGCTGTCCACCGTCTCGGCCACCTCGACGGCGGTGGGGGACGTCGAGGGCGCCCGCCGGTCGACCAGGGTCTGCCCGCGGCCGGCGCCCAGGGTGGTGTCCACGACGACGTCCCGGCGCACCGTGCCCAGCGTCCCCGGGACGATCGCCTCGGTGAGGGCCAGCGCGTCGTGCAGCACCACGCCGGTGGTGCCGTAGCTGCTGCGGGAGTGGTCGAGGTACTGCCGCACGATCGCGGCGGCGGTCGCCCCGACCGGTCCGGCGGCGGCGAACCGGGCGATGCCGTCCGCGTCGAGGACGGTCGGCAGCGTGACGTCCAGCCCGACGAGCACGGTGGGGACGGCGGAGCCGAGCACCCGCTGGGCGGCCTCCGGGTCCGACCACACGTTGAACTCCGCGGCCGCGGTCACGTTGCCACCCCGCGCGGCCGAGCCGCCCATGAGCACCAGCCGGCCGATCCGCTCGGCGGCCTCGGGGTGGGTGGCCAGCAGCAGCGCGATGTTGGTCCAGGGGCCGATCGCGGCCACCGTCACCGGCTCGGTGGCCGCGGTGAGCACCTCGGCGAGTGCGACCACCGCCGGTCGCGGGTCGGGCGCGGCGGGCGAGGGCGCCAGCCGCACCCCGCCCAGGCCGGCCTCGCCGTGCACGTGCCCGGCCCGCTCGCGCTGTGGGTACACCAGCGAGTCCCGGGCGCCGACGGCCACCGGGACGTCGGACCGCCCGGCCAGGTGCAGCACCCGCAGCGCGTTCTCGGTGGTCTGCGCGAGGTCCACGTTGCCGTGCACGGTGGTGACCAGCCGCAGGTCCACCTCCGGGCTGGCCACCGCCAGCAGGATGGCCAGGGCGTCGTCGATGCCCGGGTCGGTGTCGATCACGAGGGGGACGGGGACGGCCACCCGGCCATCCCAGCAGAGCCGGTGCGCGCCGACACGCCGGGAGCGTCGCGCCCGCCGGGGTGACCGACCGCGGCAACGGCCCGTTCCGGACCGCCGGACGGCGCCTTGTCGACCCCGGGCGGGGTGTCCGGGACGGTCACCCCACGGTGCCGAGGGGCCGGACAACTGTTCGGTCACGTGGTGCCACTGGTGCCAGGGGTGCGGGAGGTGCGCGCCCCTACCGTTCGGCACGGACGACCGCCCGAGCCGCGGTCCTCCCGAGGAGACCCCGTGCCCCTGCACCCGCCCGCCCCCGTGCCCGCCGCACGACGCACCGCCGCCCAGCGTGCGGCCGACGCGCGTGCTGCCCTGGCGACCCGTCCCGCGCCGCGACGGACCGCCGCGCAGCGCACCGCGGAGGCGCGCGGGTGGAGCCGCCCGGTGCACCGGACCGCCGCCCCCGCGCTCCCGGCGCCGAGGCCGGCCGTCGCGGCACCGGTGCCGCTGCCCCTGGCCGCACCGGCGCTCCCGGCTCCCCGCCCGCCGGTCGCGGCACCGGCGCTCCCGGCACCGCGCCCGCCGGTCGCGGCACCGGCGGTCCCGGCCCCGCGGCCACCGGTCCCGGCCGCGGTCCCGTCGCCCGTCCCGGTACCGGCCCCGGTGGCCGTGCCACGACCCGTCCTGGTGCCCGTGGCCCGGCCCGTCCCGGTCCCCGCCGCCCGGCCGGCGGCCGTAGCCGCAGCCGAGCGGCGTCCCGTTTCCCGGCCGGTGCACCCCGTGCCGGCGCACCCGTCCCGCCGGCCACCCGGCCCACTCCGGCCGGTGCCGGCTCCGGGACACTGGCTGGACCGGGTGCGGTCGTGGACCCGGCACCGTCAGCCGGCCCCGGTGGCCCCGGACCTGCGGTCGGTCAGCCGGGTGAGCAGGTACAGCACGACCCCGCCGAGCAGCAGCAGCCCGCCGAACCCCCACACCCGTGCCTCCTGCTGCGACAGGAGCAGCAGGCACGAGGCGATGCCCAGCACCGGCAGCACGGTCGGGGCGTGGAAGTGCTCCGCCGCCACGGTGTCGCGGCGCAGCACCAGCACCGCGGTGTTCGTGCTGAGGAACACGAACAGCAGCAGGAGCACCACGGTGCTGGCCAGGGTGGTGAGGTCCCCGGCCAGGCTGAGCCCCATCGCGACGGCCGTGGTGACGGCGATGGCCACCCACGGCGTGCGCCGGTTGGGCAGCACCCGCTCCAGGACGCCGGGCAGCAGCCGCTGCTCGGCCATCCCGTACGCCATCCGGCTGGCCATGATCATGGTGAGCAGTGCGCCGTTGGCCACCGCGATGAGCGCCACCGCGCTGAACAGCCGGTCGGGGACGCCGACGTCCGCGGCCCGCACCACCTCCAGCAGCGGGCCGGAGGAGGCCGCGAGCTGGTCCGGCGGCAGGACGACCGACGCCGCCAGGCCGACCAGGACGTACACCGCGCCGGCGGCCAGCAGCGCGCCGAACAGCGCCCGCGGGTAGACCCGGCGCACGTCGCGGACCTCCTCGACGATGTTCGCCGACGTCTCGAACCCGACGAAGGAGTAGTAGGCCAGCAGTGCGGCGGCCAGCACCGCCGTGGCCGGGGCCACCCCGGACGGGAACTCCACCGTGCGGCCCAGGTCGCCGTCGCCGCGGCCGAGCACCAGCGCGCCGAGGACGACGACGAGCACCAGGCCGGACACCTCGACCACCGTCATCACCACGTTGGCGCCCAGGGACTCCTTGATGCCCCGCGCGTTGAGCAGGCCGACGACCAGCAGGAACACCAGCGCGGCCGGCGCGGCGGGCACGTCCAGGAAGACGCCGAGGTAGTCACCGGCGAAGGCCAGCGCCAGCCCGGCCGCGCTGGTCACCCCGGCGGCGAGCATGCAGAAGCCGACGAGGAAGGCCAGCACCGGCTGCCGGAAGGCGCGCTCGGCGTAGACCGCCGAACCCCCCGCCCGCGGGTACTTGGTGGCCAGCTCGGCGTAGGACGCCGCGGTGAGCAGGGCCAGCAGCAGCGCGACCAGCAGCGGCACCCAGATCGCCCCGCCGACCTCGGCGGCCACCGAGCCGGCCAGCGCGTAGACGCCCGCGCCGAGGACGTCGCCGAGGATGAAGAGGAACAGCAGCTTCCCGGTGACGGCCCGGCGCAGCCTGGTCCCGGTCTGGTCGGCGGGGGGCGCCTCCGGCGTGCTCATCGACGGGTTCTGCGCAGCGCGCCGTGCGGGCAAACGCCGCACCGGCCCGCGTCACCCGCCGCGGGAGAGCGCGACACGCCGGGCGGGTCGGACCGCGGCCCGGGGTGACCGGCGCCTCGACCGGCGCGTCCCACGCTCGGGACGCGCGGCTTGTCGACACGCCTCCGCCGGTTGCGCGGGGTCACCGGCACCCCCGCCGGGTCGCCGCAACGGTTGGGTCACACGCACTCCGAGGGGTGGCGCAGCGGGCCGTCGCGGGGCGCCGTCGTCCCTACCGTTCTCCCTGTCCGCAGCACCGCGGCGCACCGACAGGGAGGACGTCATGGCGAACGACCGGGCACTGGCCCAGCGCACGTCGGACCGGCCCGACGAGCTGTCCCTCGGTGGCCTGCTGGACCTGCTGGACCGGGCCGAGCCGCTGCCGGGGCGGACCGGGTCCCGGCCCGCCCGCCCGGCGGTGCACCGCGCGGGCCCGGCGCGCCGGCCGTCCGCCGTCCGGCCCGTCCCGGTGCCGGCGACGCGCCCCCGGCCGGCCACCCCGCCACCGGCAGCCGCACCCACCCCGGCGACGCCGACCTGGACCGCGCCGGCCCCCGCGCCGGCCCCCCGGCCGCGGCTGCGCGAGCGGATCCGCGGCCTGGTCCGCCGGCTGGCGCTGTGGGGTGCCGGCCCCGCCGGCGCGCACCTCGCCTGGGGCCGGCCGGCCCCGTCCGCCCCGGCGCCCCGCCCGGGCGGCCCGGTCGTGCTCACCGAGCTGCCCAGCACGCCCACGATCCAGCCCGCGGCGCCTTCCCCCGCCGCGGCGCTCCGTCCGGCCCGGACCCCCCGGCCGGTCCGTTCCCCCCGCGTCCCGGTGGTCGCCCCGCTCGCCCGGCACACGCCGGCACCGCGGCCTGCCCCCGCACCGCGGACCGCGCAGGGGAGCGCCCGGCCCCGGGGGGCCCGGTCGGCCGCGCCGGCCCGGTCGCGCGGCGACCCGCGGCCCCCTCCGGCCCGGGGTCAGCCACCCTGAGGGAGGACGCCGTCCTCCCCGCCCGTCCAGCGCACCGCCTCCCGGCTCCGGCAGCCGGCCACTCCCCCGGTGGCCGTGCGCCAGGCCACGGGGGTCTCCGCTCCGCCCGACCGACCCGCACCGCCCCCCGGTGCGTCCTCCGACGGTGGCAGTCCCGCCGCCCCAGACGTCCCGCTCCACCGGTAGCCGCCCCGACCTCCCGCCGACCGCGCCCCGACGCGGCGCGCGGACCCTCCAGGGCGGCGGCGACCGCGGCGCGGCACGGCTGTCCGGCGACGGGGACCGTCCGAGGGCGACAGGTCCGTGCCAGTACCCGTCCCCCGGGTCTCTGACCGGCACCGACCTGACCGGGGCGCCCGACGGTCCCGGGTGTCGACCGCAGGAGACCGGCCCGGGCACCCGCCGGAGGAAGGCAGCAGCGGACGAGCACCGCAGGACGGGCGCCACCCGGCACCGCACGCCACCACCCCTGCCGACGGCGGGCCCCCTCCAGGACGCGGGGGGTGCCCGCCGTCGGCCGTCCTCGGGCAGCCCCGCGCCGGACCGGACCGCCCGGAGCCGTCCGACCGCCGGGTCAGGGGGCGAGCACGGCCCAGACGTGCTTGGCCCCGGCACTGACGTACCAACCGTGCTCGACGGCCAGCTCGGCGATCAGGTACAGCCCGAGCCCGCCCTCACTGGGGTCGCGGCCGACCGCGGGCGTCGGCGGGGAGCCGGGCGCGCCGTCGCAGACCTCGACCAGCCAGCGGTCGGCCACGGGGCGCACCGAGGCGCGCACCTCCCCGCCGCCGTGCCGCAGCGCGTTCGAGGCCATCTCGTCGAGGGCCAGCACGAGCCGGTCGCACAGGTCGGCGGACCGCGGACCGCCGAGGTGCGCCCGCACCTCGGCGCGGACCTGGGGCAGCTCGGCCACGGTGCCCAGGCGCCACGCGAGGTGCTCGGGGGCCACCGGCGGCCGTGCGGACGGCCACAGCTGCCGGGCCGCCTCGCCTGTCACGCCGTGGTCCCCTCACGTGCTCCGCCCGCTCGGGGGCGGACCCTGGCCCACGCCCGGCGGACGTGGCCGACCGACGGTTCGCGGGCGAACCGGGACACCTGCGTATGGGTCTGCGGACCCGACCGCAAACATGGGTGAGACACGGGTCACAGACCGCGCCGGGTCGTGCCGCCGGGCACCCCCGCCCGGGTCAGCCGAGGGCGGCCAGGTAGTCGGCGACGACGGCCGGGTCGCGCATCACCGGGCCCATCACCGCGATGCCGGCCGCACCCGCGCCCAGCAGCGCCGGCGCGTGCTCCGGGAACACCCCGCCGAGCGCGAAGGCCGGCGGGCCGTGCGTGGCCAGGGCGGCGAAGCCGTCGACGCCGAGGGCCGGGCCGTGGCCGGGCTTGGAGGCGGTCGGGAACACGGGGGAGAGGAACGCCCAGTCGCAGCCCTCGGCACGGGCGCGGGCCAGCTCGTCCGCGGAGTGGCAGGAGCGGCCGACCAGCGCCGGGCGCGGGTCGGGGAACGGCTCGGCGGCGGCGAGGTGGACGGCGGGTCCGCCGCCCGAGCCGGCGGTGACCAGCAGCCCGCCCACCGGGTCGAGGACCGCCCGGAGCCGGTCGGCGAGGGCGGCGCGCTCGCCGACCGGCAGGTCGCGGTCGCGCAGCAGGACGGCGCGGGCGCCGGCGGCCACCGCCGCGGCCACGACGTCGGCCAGCGGCCCGGCGGCCTGCGTCCGGTCGGTGACGACCAGCAGCCGGGGCAGGGCGGTCACAGGTCCGGCAGGCCCTCGAAGGAGGTCGAGGCCTCGGCGTGCCAGCGGCGGGGGATCCGGCCCGCCAGCCGGGCCAGCCGGCCGCCCTCCACCGCCTGCCGCATGGCCAGCGCCATCCGCTCCGGGTCGCGGGCGCGGGTGACCGCCGAGGCGAGCAGCACCGCGTCGCAGCCCAGCTCCATGGCCAGGGCGGCGTCCGAGGCCGTGCCGATGCCGGCGTCCAGCACCACCGGGACGTCGACGGCGGCGCGCAGCAGCGCGACGTTGTGCGGGTTGCGGATGCCCAGGCCGCTGCCGATCGGCGAGCCCAGCGGCATCACCGCGGCGCACCCGGTGTCGGCCAGCCGCCGGCCCAGCACCGGGTCGTCGGTGGTGTAGGCGAGCACGGTGAACCCGTCGGCGACCAGCTGCTCGGCGGCGTCCAGCAGCTCCACGGCGTCGGGCAGCAGGGTGTGCTCGTCGCCGATCACCTCCAGCTTGACCCAGTCGGTGCCGAAGGCCTCCCGGGCCAGCCGGGCGGTGAGCACCGCCTCGCGGGCGGTGCGGCAGCCGGCGGTGTTGGGCAGCAGCCGCACGCCGCAGCGGTCGAGCACCCCGAGCATGGACGCGCTGGCGGACGCCTCCACCCGACGCAGCGCCACGGTGACCAGCTGGCTGCCCGAGGCCCGCACCGCGGCCTCCAGGGTCTCCAGGCTGGGCACGCCGCCGGTGCCGAGCAGCAGCCGGGAGGTGAACGTCTCCCCCGCGATGGCGAACGGGTCGGCGGCCTCCTCGCGTTCCAGGGCCGGGGCCAGGTCCTGTGTGGTCATCGTCATCAGCCTCCTGCGGTGGGGGCGAGCACCTCGAGGGTGTCGCCGGGGGACAGCTGCGTCGCCGGCCAGCTGCTGCGCGGGACGACGTCCCCGTTGAGCGCGACGGCGACCCGGTCGTGCCCACCGCTGCGGGCGGCGACCAGGTCGGCGACGGTGGCGCCGGCGGCCAGCTCGGTGCGCGCGCCGTTGACGGTCACTTCCACGACGACTGCCTCTCGAACCGGTCGGCGGTGAAGGGGGCGGCCAGCTCCGGCAGCGTGCCGGTGGCCAGCAGCTCGGCGGTCACCTCGGCGGTGACGGGGGTGAGCAGCACGCCGTTGCGGTGGTGCCCGGTGGCCAGCACCAGCCCGGGCAGCGGGCCGGGGCCGAGCAGCGGGGCGTTGTCCGGGGTGCCCGGCCGCCAGCGCGCCAGCGTCTCGACCAGCTCGCACTCGCCGATCCCGGGGACGACGTCGATCGCGTCGTGCAGCAGGTCGTGCACCCCGCCCGCGGTGACGGTGGGGTCGAACCCGCGGTCCTCGACCGTGGCGCCGACCACCAGCCGGTCACCGGCGTAGGGGACGAGGTAGACGTGCCGGCCGCGGACCAGCGCGCGCACCGTGCCCTCCAGCAGGTCCGCCGCCCCGGCCAGCCGGAGGACCTGCCCCTTCACCGGGCGCACCGGCAGGGGTGGCACCCCGGGCAGGCCGCCGCTGTGCGCCCCGAGGGCCAGGACGACGGCGCCCGCCAGCACCGTGCCCCCGTCGGCCGTCTCCAGCCCGGCCGCCCGGCCGCCGTCCACCCGCAGCGCGGTGACCCGCTCCCGCACCAGCCGCACGCCGGCGTCCTCGGCCGCGCGCAGCAGGGCGGCGTGCAGCGCCCGGCCGTCGACGGAGTGGTCGCCGGCGACCAGCAGGCCGCCGCGCACCCGCTGGGTCAGGGCGGGCTCGCGGCGGCGGGCCTCCCGCGGGGTGAGCCGCTCGGCGGCCAGCCCCAGCTCGCACTGGTAGGCGTGCAGCGCGGCGAGCTCCTGCACGTCGTCGGAGTCGAAGCCGACGACGAGGGTGCCGGCGGTGCGCAGGCCGACGTCGGCCCCGGTGGCCTCGCGCAGCTCCGCGGCGAAGGCCGGCCAGCGCTCGACCGACGCCAGGCCCAGGCGCAGCAGCGCCTCCTCGCGGTAGCCGGCCTCGGTGACCGGGGCGAGCATGCCGGCCGCCGCGGCCGACGCCCCGGTGCCGGGGGAGTCGTCGACGACGGTGACCGACAGCCCGCGCCGGGCGGCCCGCCACGCCGTGGCCAGCCCGATCAGCCCCCCGCCGGCGACCGCGACGTCGGTCATGCCGCCGCCCTCCGCCGGCGCAGCACCCCGGGCAGGCAGACCAGCGCGGTGAGCGACACCGCCACCGCCAGGCCGACCAGGGACGCCGACCAGCCGTTGGCCGGGTCGATGCCCAGGTCGGCCTGGCGGGCGGCCCACCACGCCGTCCAGCCCGCACCCGGGCCGGCGAAGTAGGTCGGCAGGGTGAGCTGGTAGGCGAGGAAGCCGGCCGCCCACGGCAGCAGGAACACCGGCCGTGCGGGGGCGGTGTCGGAGGTGTCCCAGGCCCCGCGCGGGGTGCTGGCGTAGGCGACGAGCAGCACACCGGCCAGCGGCACGAACACCGCGCCGATGAGGAAGAGGAACGGCTCGTAGGCGGCGATGTCGAAGGTCAGGGCCAGCAGCGTGGCGACCGTGCCGACGCCGACGGCCAGCAGCCGCCGGTCGGCCCGGGCGACGATGTTCTGCGCGGACACCGCGGTGGAGTAGACGTTGGCGAAGGCCTCGTCCAGCTCCACGGTGACCAGCACCAGCACGGCCAGGGCCCCCAGCGGGACGGCCAGCAGCGCGTCGATGACGTCGAACCCGGCGCTGCCGTAGGCGGCCAGCGCGACGACGCCGAGGGTGAACATCACGATCGTGGCCAGGCCGTAGCCCAGCCCCGCGCCGGCACCCGCGGCCCGGGCGCTGCGGGCGTGCCGGGTGTAGTCGGCGACCAGCGGGAACCAGGAGACCGGCAGCGCGATGACGATGTCGGCCGCCGTCCAGAACGAGGTGGCCGCGCCCTGCGTCAGCGGCGGCAGCGGCTCGGCCAGGACGTTGACGAACAGGTAGACCACCGCCGCGAGGGCCGCCCAGATCGCGTAGCGGGCCAGCACCCGGGCGACCCCGAGCGGGCGCAGCGCCATCGCGGTGGCCAGCACCCCGGCGAGCAGCACGAACGGCCACCGCGGTGCGTCCAGCACCCGGGACGCCGCCTCGGCGATGATGACGATCTCGAAGGTGGCCCAGCCGACGCACTGCACCAGGTTGACCGCGGTGGGCAGCGCGGAGGCGCGCCGGCCGAGCAGCCCGCGCAGCAGCACCATCGTGGGCACCCGCTCGCGCGCCCCCGCGGCGGCGGCCAGCCCGAGCAGCGTGGCGCCGATGACGGCGCCGACGACGATGGCGCCGATCGTGGTCGACAGCGGCCGGCCCGGGAGGACGACGAAGACGGCGGCCACCGGCAGCAGCAGGCTGACGCCCAGGTTGGCCCACAGGCCGAAGGTGTCCCGCAGGCCGAGGACGGGGGCGGGCGCCTCGGCGAGGGTGAGGGGGGCCTCCCCGGTCGCGGGGACGGCGTTCGACGTGCTCATGACTGCTCCCTACGCCGGCATTACCCGGTCAGGTTCCAGCGGTCGGCGACGCCTCGAGTCGCCCTCTCAGCCCGGTGGTGCCCGAGCTCCCGCACGTGCAGCGCCCACCCTAGACCCGGTCCGTACAGTCCCCGCCGTGCCGGTCGCCGACCTCCCCTCCCGCTCCCCCGACGACTGGCGGCGGGCCACCCGGCACCCGTTCCTCGACGCCGTGCGCGACGGGACCGTCCCGGTCGCCGCCTTCGACACCTGGCTGGTGCAGGACGCCCGCTTCGTCGCCGACCTGCTGCGCTTCCAGGCCCGGTTGCTGGCCCGCGCGCCCCGGCCGGCGCAGGCGGTGCTCGCCGGCGGGCTGGTGGCGCTGGTCGAGGAGCTGGCCTGGTTCGAGCAGCAGGCCGCCGTCCGCGGGTTGGACCTGGGGGCGCCGGCCCGGCCGGCCACCGCCGGCTACGCGGAGCTGCTCGGGCGGCTGGACGCCGCTGACGCCGGGACGGCGCTGACCGCGCTGTGGACCATCGAGCGCACCTACCTGGACGCGTGGTCGCACGCGCGGCCCGGCGCGCCCGGGTACCGGGAGTTCGTCGAGCACTGGACGACGCCGGGGTTCGCCGGCTACGTCGCCGGGCTGGCGGCGGCGGCCGACGGCACGCCCGCGCCGGACGCCGACGCGACCTTCGCCGAGGTGGTCGCGGCCGAGGTGGCCTTCTGGGACATGGCGCTGGACGCGGCGCTGTGAGCACGGCGCTGGACGCGGCGCTGTGAGCCTGTCCGCCGACCTGTGGGCGGCGAACGCCGACCTGGCCGCCGCGGCGCTGGCGCACCCGTTCGTGGCCGGGATCGGCGACGGAACGCTGCCGCGGGAGCGCTTCGCCGGCTACGTCGCCCAGGACGCGTTCTTCCTGGAGTCCTTCGCCCGCGGCTACGCCCTCGGGGTGGCGCACAGCCCCGACCGGGCCACCCTGGACGCCTTCGCCGACCTGCTCGCCGGGGTCCGCGAGGAGCTGGCGCTGCACGCCGGCTACGCGGCCCGCTGGGGCATCGACCTGGCCGGCGTGCAGCCGCTGCCGGCGACCACCGCCTACACCGACTTCCTGCTGGCCACGGCGTCCCTCGGCGGGGTCGGTGCGACCTGCGCGGCGATGACCCCGTGCATGCGGCTGTACGCGCACCTGGGCCGCTCGCTGTCGCCCGGGCGCGCCGGGGACTACGCCGAGTGGGTCACCACCTACGCCGACCCGGGGTTCGACGCGCTGGCCGGCACGCTGGAGCGGCTGCTGGACTCGCACGCCGCCGACGTCCCCGCCGTCCGGACGGCGTACCGGCGGGCGATGGCACTGGAGGTCGGCTTCTTCGACGCCGCCTGGCGCGGGGCCTGACGGGCGCTCGCCGGACGGCGACGGTGTGCGCCGAGGCCCCCTCCCGACGGGTGGAGCAGGGCGGCGGCGCACACGCTCGGCCGTGGAGCGAGCGGGCTCAGAGCACGAAGCCCAGCAGCAGGTGGCCGTTGAGGGCGATGATCAGCGCCGCGACGACGCACCCGGCGACGGTGGTGACCCGCCGGTTCACCCAGCCGCCCATGAGGTCGCGCCGGCTGGTCAGCCACAGCAGCGGCACCAGGGCGAACGGGATGCCGAAGCTGAGCACGACCTGGGACCAGACCAGCGCGGTGGTCGGGTCGCCCCCGAGCACCAGCACCAGCAGCGCCGGGGCGAGGGTCACCAGCCGGCGGACCAGCACCGGGATGTGCCGCTTGAGGAAGCCGGCCATGACCACCTGGCCGGCGTGCGTGCCGACCGAGGACGACGCGAAGCCCGACGCCAGCAGCGCCAGGGCGAAGGCCAGCGCCGCGCCGGCACCGAGCTGGTCGCCCAGCCCGGCGTGCACGCCCTCCAGCGAGCCGGCCTGCTCGGCCGAGCCGGTGAACAGCTGGGCGGCGATGACCAGCATCGCGGCGTTGACCAGCCCCGCCACGCCCATGGCCACCAGCACGTCCAGCCGCTGGGCGCGCAGCAGCCCGCGCCGTCCCTCGCGGGTGCGCCCGGCGGTGACCACGTCGCCGTAGCGGCCCGGGGTGAGCGCGGAGTGCACGTAGATGACGTGCGGCATGACCGTGGCGCCGAGGATGCCGGCGGCCAGCACCAGGCTGTCCGGGCCGGCGAAGGAGGGCACCATCCCCGACGCCATGCCGCCCACGTCGACACCGGAGCCGACCAGCGTGTAGGCGAAGCCGGCGCCGATGACCAGCAGCAGCCCGGTGATGACCCGCTCGAAGGGGCGGTGCCCGCGGGACTGCGCGGCCAGCAGCACGAAGGCGACGACGGCGGTGATCAGGCCGCCGATCGGCAGCGGGACGCCGAAGAGCAGGTTGAGCGCGACCGCGCCGCCGACGATCTCGGCCAGGTCGGTGGCGATGGCGACCGCCTCGGCCTGCAGCCACAGCCCGCGGGTGACCGGGCGGGGCAGCTGCTCGCGGCAGTTGGTGGCGAGGTCCCGGCCGGTGGCCAGGCCGAGCTTGGCGGTGAGGCTCTGGATGAGCATCGCCATGAGGTTCGCCGCGACGATCACCCACAGCAGGGTGTAGCCGAAGGAGGCGCCGCCGGAGAAGTTGGTGGCGAAGTTGCCCGGGTCCACGTAGGCGACCGCGGCGACGAAGGCCGGGCCCAGCAGCGGCCAGATCCGCCGCCGCGCGGTCGGCTGCGCGGGGCGGCGGGGGCCGGCGACCAGGGTGGTCGGGAGGACGGCGGCCTCGGTCTTGGACAGGTACACGGGGGCCTCGCAGGGGACGGGCGGTGCGCGGTGGTCGCTGCTGTCCTGCCCGCCGGGGGTGTCACGGTCGGGCCAGGGCGTGGCCCGCGCGGGCCGAGGTGAGGCTGCCCTGACGTCCCGGGGCCGCGGGTCCCCGCGGCCCCGGGAGCACGTTCAGGCGGCCGGGACGATCAGCCCCGCGGTGGCCGTGCGCGCCGTGGTGAACCGCCGCGTGACGTCGGCCCAGTTGACGACGTTCCACCACGCGTCGATGTAGTCGGTCTTCACGTTGCGGTACTGCAGGTAGAAGGCGTGCTCCCACATGTCGAGCATGAGCAGCGGGACCAGGCCGACGGCGAGGTTGCCCTGGTGGTCGTAGAGCTGGCAGATGAGCAGCTTCTGGCCCACGGAGTCCCAGGCCAGGATCGACCAGCCCGAGCCCTGGACGCCGCCGGCGACGGCGGTGAAGTGCGCCCGGAAGGCGTCGAAGGAGCCGAACTGGTCGTCCACGGCCGCGGCCAGCTCGCCGTCGGGGCGGTCGCCGCCGTCGGGGCTCATGTTCGGCCAGAACACCGAGTGGTTGACGTGCCCGGCCAGGTTGAACGCCAGGTTCTTCTCGTGCAGGTTCGCCGTCCCCAGCCCGTCGTTCGCGCGCGCCTCGGCGAGCTTCTCCAGCGCGGTGTTGGCGCCGGTGACGTAGGTCTGGTGGTGCTTGGAGTGGTGCAGCTCCATGATCTCGCCGGAGATGTGCGGCTGCAGCGCCCCGTAGTCGTAGGGCAGGTCGGGGAGCTGGTAGTCGGGCATCGGGTTCCCTCCGTCGCGCGTGCTGGACGCAGGTGGTCCTGCCCCGCGCCCCTGACACGTCGGGGCCGACCCGTGGCCCGCCCGGGCCAGACCACCTCCTCCGGCGTTCCGCGCGCGGAAGGCCCCCGAGCAGCCTTCATCGCGACAATGGCCACCCCTCCGGCCTTTATCGCGACAATGGCTGCTCGGGTCAGTGCCCGGGGTCGTCGAGGACGGCGTGCAGGAAGCGTTCCACCGCGGCCAGCTCGGCGGCATCCAGCTCGGCAGTGGCCGCCTGCAGCCGGCGGGCCAGCGGCACCATCCGCTCGGCGCCGAGCGCGCGCGCCGCGGGAGCGAGCACGACCAGCACCCGGCGCCGGTCGCCGGTGTCCCGTTCCCGCCGGACCAGCCCGTGCCGCTCCAGCCGGTCGACCAGCGCGGTGACCGCACCGGAGGACAGCCCCAGCTGCGCGCCGAGGGTGTTGACCGGCGTCCCGTCGCCGGCCGCCGCGTCGAGCGCGCGCAGGGCGGCGAGGTCGGAGGTGTTCAGCCCGGTGCTCGTGATCAGCTCGCCGGCCAGCGCCACCATCCGGCGCATCAGCTCCCGGGTCAGCTCCTGCACCCGATCGGCGGGGTCGGGGGGGAGTGCCGCTTGCCCGTACGTCATCCGTCGTGCCATCCTCTCGATGCGTCGAGATACTTGTCGCGTCGAGAGATACTAGCCACCCGTCGTCCCAGGGAGCACACCGTGGACCGTCTGTCCGCCCTCGTCACCCGCCGCCGTCGCGCCTGGGCGGTGCTCGTGCTCTACCTGGCCGCCGCGGCGGCGGTGCTGCTGGCACCGGCGCCGGACCAGGTCGCGCCCCCGTCCTCCTCCGGGCTGCCCGACGACTACCAGTCGGCGCAGGCCGAGCGGCTGCAGGCGCAGCTGCCGCAGACCGGCGTCGAGCCGGTGCTGGCGGTGGTCAGTCGCAGCGACGGCGGCGCGCTGTCCCCCGCCGACCTCGCCGCGGCCCAGGAGGCCGCCGCGGCCGGGGCCGGGGCCGCCGGCAGCACCGTGGCCGGCCCGCCGGACGTCTCCCCGGACGGCGCGGTGGCCGTGCTGGTCGTCCCGCTGGACACCACCGGCGGGGACGAGGCCGTGGCCGACCGGGTGGCCGCGCTGCGCGAGGCCGTCGGCGCCGACCTGCCCGGCGGGCTCACCGTGCAGGTCACCGGTGGGCCGGCGTTCGGCGCGGACCTGCTGCGCGTCTTCGAGGGGGCCGACACCACGCTGCTGCTGGTCACCGCCGCGGTGGTGGCCGTGCTGCTGCTGGTGACCTACCGCAGCCCCGTGCTCTGGATCGTCCCGCTGGCCGTGGTGGCCACCGCCGAGCAGGCCACCCTCGCGCTGCTGGACCAGGTGCTGCCGCGGCTCGGGCTGGCCTACGACGGCAGCACGGTCGGCATCACCAGCGTGCTCGTGTTCGGTGCGGCCACCGACTACGCGCTGCTGCTCATCGCCCGCTACCGCGAGCAGCTGCGGGTCACCGCCGACCGGTTCGCCGCGATGCGCACCGCCGTCGCGCGCACCGCCGAGGCCATCCTGGCCAGCGGCGGCACCGTCGTGCTGGCCTGCCTCACCCTGCTGCTGGCCACCCGCGAGGGCAGCCGGGCGCTGGGTGCGGCGGCCGCCCTCGGCGTCGCCGTCGCCGTCGTCGCCGGGCTGGTCGTACTGCCCTGCGCGCTGGTGCTGTGCGGGCGCGGGCTGTTCTGGCCCCTCGTGCCCCGCGTCGGCAGCCGCGGCACCGAGGGCCGGGTGTGGGGGCGCCTCGGCGAGGGCGTGGCCCGTGCCCCGCGGCTGGTCGCCGCCCTCGGCATCGCCGTGCTGGCCCTGCTGTCGGTCGGCGGGCTGGGGCTGCAGACCGGGCTGTCCCAGGTGGAGCAGCTGCGCGCCGAGCCCGAGTCGGTGCTCGGCGCCCGGACGCTGGCCGGCGCCTTCCCCGCCGGGTCGGCCGAGCCGGTCGCGGTGCTCACCACCACGGCCGCCGCACCGGCGGTGGCCGACGCGGCGGCCGGCGTGGAGGGGGTCGCCTCGGCCGCGGTCGGCCTCGGCGGGCCGGAGGTCACCCAGGTCGACGTCGTCCTGGACGCCGAACCGGGGTCGGCGGCGTCGGAGACCGCCGTGCGCGAGCTGCGCGAGGCCGTGGCCGCGGTGCCGGACGCCGGTGCGGCGGTCGGCGGGTCGGAGGCCACGGCGGTGGACCTGGCCGACGCCGAGGCCCGCGACCGGCTGGTGGTGATCCCGCTGGTCCTCGTGCTGGTGGCCGCGGTGCTGGTCGCCCTGCTGCGCTCGCTGGTGGCCCCGCTGCTGCTCGTGCTCACCGTGGTCGCCTCCTACGCGGCCAGCGTCGGCGCCAGCTGGCTGCTGTTCACCACCGTGTGGGACTTCCCCGCCCTGGACGAGGGGGTGCTGCTGCTGTCCTTCCTGTTCCTCGTCGCGCTCGGGGTCGACTACAACATCTTCCTGGTCACCCGGGCCCGCGAGGAGGCCGCCCGGCTGGGCACCCGCGCCGGCGTGCTCACCGCGCTGCGGGTCACCGGCGGGGTCATCACCAGCGCCGGGATCCTGCTGGCCGCGGTGTTCGCCGTCCTCGGCGTCCTCCCGCTGGTCACGCTCACCCAGATCGGCGTCATCGTCTGCGTCGGCGTGCTGCTGGACACCCTGCTGGTGCGCACCGTGATCGTGCCGGCCCTGGCCTTCTGGCTCGGCGACCGGTTCTGGTGGCCCGGGCGCCCGCAGGCGCCGGCCCCCGAGCCGCCCCATGGTGGGACGCCGCACCGGGAGGGGG
This sequence comes from Geodermatophilus sp. DSM 44513, assembly GCF_032460525.1. Lineage (NCBI taxonomy): Bacteria > Bacillati > Actinomycetota > Actinomycetes > Geodermatophilales > Geodermatophilaceae > Geodermatophilus > Geodermatophilus sp. DSM 44513. The sequence goes on from NZ_CP135963.1 coordinate 88,301, forward strand.
CGGCCGCCCTGGTCCCCACCCCGTGACACCCGCCCCGTGAACACCGCGTCCTCATGAACACCGCGTCCCCGTGAACACCGCGTCCCCGGCGCGGCGGACCGACCCCGCCGCCGCGCCGGGGACGCGGGCACGCGGTCCTTGAACTCTCAAGCAGTCGGGAGCAGACTGGGCTGGTCACCGTCCACCCGAGGAGCCCGCCGTGCCCGTCCAGCGCCTGAACCACGCCGTCCTCTACGTCCGCGACCTGGCCCGCAGCCTGGCCTTCTACCGCGACGTCCTCGGCTTCCGGGTGACCAACGAGATCCCCGGCACCGCGGTCTTCCTGCAGGCCGAGGGGTCGACCAACGACCACGACCTGGGCCTGTTCCAGGTCGGCCCCGGCGCCAGGCCCTCCGAGGCCGGCCGGCGCACCGTCGGGCTCTACCACCTGGCCTGGGAGGTCGACACCCTCGCCGAGCTGGCCCGCGTGCGCGCGGAACTGGACCGGGTCGGGGCGCTCACCGGCGCCGCCGACCACGTCACGACCAAGGCCCTCTACGCCCGGGACCCCGACGGCCTGGAGTTCGAGGTGTCCTGGCTGGTGCCGGCCGCGCTGATCACCCCGGAGCTGACCGAGGGCGCCCCGCTCACCGCGCCGTTGGACCTCGACCGCGACACCGCCCGCTACGGCGCGTCGACCCGCGGCGGCGTGGGGGTGTCCGTCCCCGCCTGAGCGTCGCTCCGGCCGGGCCGAGGTCCTAGAGGGGGACGGCGAGCGCGGAGTCGGCCAGGGCGCGGCGCAGGTCGGCCCGCCACGGCGCCAGGCCCGCCCCGGCCAGGACGACGTCCCGGACGAAGGCGTGCCACACCGGCGCCCGGCGCACCATGCTGTGGCCCCCGGCGATGGTGAAGCGGGCGATGTGCGCGCCGGCCTGCCGCGCCCGGTCGGCGAAGTCCGCCGACAGCGCCTCCGGCACCCAGCGGTCGCCACGGCCGTGCAGGACGGCCACCGTGCGGTCGCGCAGGTGCCCGACCGGCTCGCCCGGCGGCGTCCACGGCGCCAGCGCGCAGACCGCCGCCACCTGCGCGTCGTCGGCGGCGCGCAGCACCGCGCGCCCGCCCATCGAGTGCCCGACCAGGACCACCGGGACGTCGTCCCCGTGGCGGGCCCGCAGCTCCTGCAGCGCCCAGCGCACGTCGGCGTGGGCGTCGGCCGCGGCGCCGTTCCACCCCGCCACCCGGTAGCGCAGCAGGCAGGTGCCCACCCCCCGGTCGGCGGCCGCGCCGTGCACGAACTGCTCGATGGCGCGCATCCGCAGCAGCGACAGCGCCCGCTCCCGCGGCGGCTGCACACTGGCCACGGTGCCGCCGTGGCAGAAGACGGCCAGCGCCCGCTGGGTCGGGCCGGGGGCCGCCCGGTACTCCAGGGCCGGCTGCGGACCGCCGGTCGTCACCGGCGCCGGCGCCCGCCACGGAGCGTCGTGCGGGCCCGGTCGCCGAGGTCCCCGGCCTTGTAGAGGGCGCGGGTCACCGAGGTGGCGCCGGTGCGCCGCTCCAGCGCCCGCCCCGCGCGGCGGAGCAGGCCGGTGGCGAGGGGGACGACGACGGTGAGCAGCAGCCAGGTGCGCAGCCGGCTGGTGAGGAGGAGCCACATGGTCGGCCATCCTCCCCGGCGCCGCGGGTGCCCGTCAGTCGGGGTCGGGGGCCAGCCGGACGACCATCTTCCCGACGTTGCCACCGCGCAGCAGGTCCAGGAAGGCCGGCACCGCCTGCTCGATGCCCTCCCGCACGGTCTCCCGGACGACGAGGTCGCCGGAGCGCAGCCAGCCGGTCACCGTCTCGGTGAACTCCGGGCGCAGGTCGGCGTGGTCGCTGACCAGGAAGCCGCGCAGGGTGAGCCGCTTGCCGACCATGAGGAACAGGTTGCGCGGGCCCGGCGGCGGGTCGACGGCGTTGTAGCCGGAGATGGCCCCGCACAGCGCGGCCCGCCCGTGCACCCGCAGCGCGTCGACCGCGGCCTCCAGGTGGTCCCCGCCGACGTTGTCGAAGAACAGGTCGATGCCGTCCGGCGCCGCCTCGGCCAGCCCGCGCGCGACGCCGTCCCGGTGGCTGAACGCCGCGGTGAAGCCGAGGTCGCGCAGCCAGGCCACCTTCTCCGGCGACCCCGCGCTGCCCACCACGCGGCCCGCGCCGCGCAGCCGGGCGAACTGGCCGACCAGGCTGCCCACCGCGCCGGCGGCCCCGGAGACGAACACGTCGTCCCCCTCGCGGAACGCGCCGACCCGGAACAGCCCGGCGTACGCGGTGAGGCCCGGCATGCCGAGCACGCCCAGGTACCAGGACGGGGAGACGTCCTCCGCCGCCGGCAGCCGGGTGGCCGCCGCCGCGTCCACGACGGCGGTCTCCCGCCACGCGGCGTCGGTGAGCACCAGCGACCCCTCGGGCAGCTCCGGGGCGCGGGAGGCGACCACCCGGCCGACGGCGCCGCCCTTCATCACCTCGCCGACCTGCCACGGCGGGGCGTAGGACGGCGTCGAGCGCATCCGGCCGCGCATGTACGGGTCGACGCTCATCACCACGTTCCGGACGACGACCTGCCCGTCGGCCGGCTCCGGGACGGGCACCTCGACCAGCTCGAAGTCCCCGGGGACCGGCTCCCCGTGCGGCCGGGCCGCCAGGTGCCACTCGCGCGTCGTCGCCATGCCCCGATCCTCACATCGGCGCTGCTCGGCCCGCCGGGCCCCTTGCGCGCCGCGCATACGCTCGGGGCATGTTCTTCTCCCGCACCAAGACCCAGCCGGTGTCGCGCGAGGACGCCCTGCCCGGCCGCCCCGACCCGCTGCCGGGCGTGCCCGAGCTGCACGCGGTCACCGGCAACCGCATCCGCCCGCCGTTCCCCGAGGGCCTGCAGACCGCCGTCTTCGGTGCCGGGTGCTTCTGGGGCGTGGAGAAGGTCTTCTGGGAGCTGCCCGGCGTCTACTCCACCGCGGTCGGCTACGCCGGCGGGTACACCCCGAACCCGACCTACGAGGAGGTCTGCTCCGCGCGGACCGGGCACACCGAGGTCGTGCTGGTGGTCTTCGACCCGGCGCTCACCTCCTACGAGCAGCTGCTCAAGGCCTTCTGGGAGGACCACGACCCCACCCAGGGCATGCGCCAGGGCAACGACGTCGGCACCCAGTACCGCTCGGCGGTCTACGTGCAGGGGCCGGAGCAGGAGGCGGCCGCCCGCACCAGTCGCGAGGCGTTCCAGCAGCGGCTGACCGCGGCCGGCTACGGCGAGATCACCACCGAGATCGCGCCGCTGGGCGAGTTCTTCTACGCCGAGGGCTACCACCAGCAGTACCTGTACAAGGTGCCGAACGGCTACTGCCCGACCCACTCGACCGGCGTCTCCTGCCCGGTGGGCCTGTCCGGCGTGTAGTCCTCGCTCCCGTCCCGGCGAGATCGGCGATCTCGTACGGTTCCCGGGCCGTACGCGCGCGAGATCGCCGATCTCGCCGGTGGAGGAGGGCACGTGGCGGACCTCGGGCTGCTCGGGCAGCTGCGGCGGGAGCCGGACGTCGAGGCGCCGGACCTGGTCGCCGTCGACGCCACCGACCGCCTCCTGCTCGACGAGGCGGCGCCCCTGCTGGCCGCGACCGGCCCCGGGGAGGTGGCCGTCGTCGACGACTCGCACGGCGCGCTGACCCTCGGCGCGGTCGCCGCCGGGGCCCGCGACGTCCGGGTGCACCAGGACCTGCTGGTCGGCGAGCTCGCCCTGGCCCACAACGCCGCGCGCACCGGGCTGGCCGGCACGTACGCCTCCCTGCCGCTGGGCCCGGGGGTGGCCGACGGCGCCCGACTGGTGCTGGCCAAGGCGCCGCGGTCGCTGGACGCGCTGCGCGAGCTCACCGAGGTGGTGGCCGGATCGGCCGCGCCCGACGCCACGCTGCTCGTCGGCGGGCGGGTCAAGCACATGACGCACGCGATGAACGACGTCCTGGCCGCCGGGTTCGGCGAGGTGCACGCGACGCTGGCCCGGCAGAAGTCGCGGGTGCTGGTCGCCCGCGGGCCGCGCCCGGGCGGAACGTCCTCCTTCCCACGCCGGCAGGAGCACCCCGAGCTCGGGCTGACGGTGTGCGCGCACGGCGCGGCCTTCGCCGGCACCAAGGTGGACGGCGGCACCCGCGCACTGCTGGCCGCCCTGCCCGGCGCGGCACCCGGCGCCCGGACGGCGCTGGACCTCGGCTGCGGCACCGGCGTGCTGGCCGCCGCCCTCGCCCTCGCCCGGCCGGAGCTCGCCGTGCTGGCCGGCGACCAGTCGGCCGCGGCGGTGGCCTCGGCCGAGGCGACGGCCGCCGCCTCCGGGGTGGCCGGTCGGGTGCGGGTGGTGCGGGACGACGCGGCGTCCACCGTCGCCGACGCGAGCGTCGACCTCGTCGTCTGCAACCCGCCGTTCCACCTCGGCGCGGCCGTGGTGACCGGTGCGGCCGACCGGCTGTTCGCCGCGGCGGGCCGGGTGCTGCGGCCGGGCGGGCAGCTGTGGTGCGTCTACAACAACCGGCTGCCGCACCGGGCCGCACTGCGCCGGCTGGTCGGCCCCACCCGGGTCGCCGCGGCCGACCGGCGCTACACCGTCACCGTCTCCACCGCGCGCTGACGCCCGGCCCGCGGGCCTGGGCAGTCCGCACGCCGGGCAGGCACGCTGGACGCATGAGGACCCGGAGCACCCCGCCGCCCGCCGTCCCCCCGGGACTGCCCCGGTTGCTCGGCTGGGTGGCGCTGCCGGCCGCGCTCGCCGTCGGCGGCCGGCTCGCGGCCTGGCGCCTGGACGAGGGCGACGAGAGCACGGCCGGCATCCGGCGGGTGGTCGTGCTGGGCGGGGCGGACCTGCGCCCGGTCCACCCCGCCCTGTCCCGCGTGCGGCTGGACCTCGTGCTGGCCGGCGCCCGGCTCGACCTGACCGGGGTGCCGCACGTGCCCGGCGGGGTCGACCTCACGGTGCGGGGCCTCGGGTACGGCCTCGCGGTGACCGTGCCGGCCGGCTGGCGGGTGTGGTGGAGCCACCGCGGCCCGGGCGGCGTGGACTTCGCCGAGGGCGAGGGCATCGTGCACACCGACGACGAGCGCAGCGCCGACCTGCGCATCCACGCCGACGTCGTCCTCGGCGGCATCCGGGTCGACGCGGGGCCGCAGGACGACACCTGGGGCCGCTGAGTGCGTCCGGCGGGTCAGCTGCCGCGGTAGGTGGAGTACCCGAACGGGGCCAGCAGCAGGGGCACGTGGTGGTGACCCGAGGGGTCGCGGACGTCGAAGGTGAGCACCACCTCCGGCCAGAAGGCGTCCCGCCCCTGCCCGGCGAACCACCGGCCCGTGTCGAACACCAGCCGGTGCAGCCCCGGCGCGGTCGGGCCCCCGGCGGGCCGGCACCGGCCGTCGGCGTCGGTGACCCCCTCACCGACCAGGTCCCCGCCCGCGTACAGCCGGACGGCGATCCCGGCGGCCGGGCGGCCGAGGACGGAGTCCAGGACGTGCGTGGACACGCTCACGACACCAGCCCCCGCACCCGCAGCGCGGTGATCTCGGCCAGCTGGGCGGTCACCTCGGCGCGCTCGGCCGCCTCGTCGTTGCTCAGCCGGCGGCGCAGCTCGGCCAGCAGCTCCTCCGCTGACCGGCCCGCCGCCCGCACCAGGAACACCCGGTCGAAGCGCTCCTCGTAGGCCCGGTTGCCCTCGGCCAGGGCGGCCCGCGTGGCGTCGTCCGCCCCGCCCACCGCGCTCTGCTCCCGGCGGGAGGCCGCCGCCTCGGGCGAGGAGCCCTCGGGCCGCTCGCCGATGCGCGGGTGCCCGGCCAGGGCCAGCTCCACCTCCGCCCACGGCAGCCCCCGGGCCACCTCGTCGGCGCGGGCGACCAGCGCGTCGACGTCCGGGTAGGGCCGCCCCGCCACCACCTCGGCGGCGAACCGCGGGGCGGCGTTGCACGAGCGCAGCAGCTGCACCGCGCGGTCGGCGGGCCCGGCGTTGAGGTCGTCGAGGGCGGACACCCGTCGAGCATCGCAGCCGGCGCCGGCCGTGGCAGGGTCGGCGGGGCCGTGCCCGAGGACGTCCGGGCCGCGGCCCGGGCGGCCCCCGCTGCCCGGCGCGGCCCGGCCGGCCCCCGACCGGCGGCGGCCGACCTACGATCCCCCCGTGAGGGCGCAGTGACCGACGATGACCGGAACGGCGCGGTGAGCGACGAGGTCCCTGTGGGGTCACTGTTCGCCGGGGGTGGCGAGGTGGGCCGCGCGATGGCCGCGGTCGACTGGGCGCGGACCCCGCTCGGCCCGCCGGAGCGGTGGCCCTCCGGGCTGCGCCACACCGTCCGCATCCTGCTGACGTCGCGCTTCGCGATGTGGGCCGGCTGGGGCCCGGAGCTGCGGTTCTTCTACAACGACGCCTACCGGCACGACACGCTGCAGGCCAAGCACCCGTGGGCGCTGGGCCGCCCCGCGTCGGAGGTGTGGGCCGAGATCTGGCCCGACATCGCCCCGCGCACCCAGGCGGTGCTGCAGGACGGCGCCGCCACCTGGGACCAGGACCTGCTGCTGTTCCTGGAGCGCAGCGGCTACCCGGAGGAGACCTACCACACCTTCTCCTACAGCCCGCTGCCCGACGACGACGGCGGCACCGGCGGCCTGTTCTGCGTGGTCACCGAGACCACCCAGCAGGTCGTCGGCGAGCGGCGGATGGCCACGCTGCGCGACCTCGCCGCGGCCGTCGGGGCCGCGCGCACCGAGGCCGGTGTGCTCGCCGCCGTCGAGGAGCAGCTCGCCGGCAACCCCGCCGACCTGCCGTTCGCCGCCGTCTACCTGGTGGACGACGGCAGCGCCCGGCTGCGCTGCGCCTCCGGTCTGGGGCCCGGGTCCGCGGTGCCGTCGGTGGTGACCCCGGGCGGGCGCTACGACGTGCCGCTGCGGCGCCTGCTGGCCGGCGAGGACGTCGTCGTCGACGACCTGGGCCGGTACCGCCCGGGCCTGCCGACCGGCGCCTGGGACGTGCCGCCGGTGCAGGCGGTCGCGCTGCCGATCGCCTCCTCCGCGCAGGACCGCGGGCCGGTCGCCGGCTTCCTGGTGGTGGGGCTGAACCCGCACCGCCGCTGGGACGACGCCTACCGCGACTTCCTCGGCCTGGTGGCCAGCCAGGTCTCGGCCGCGCTGGCCAACGCCGGCAGCTACGAGGCCGAGCGGCGGCGGGCCGAGGCGCTGGCGGAGCTGGACCGCGCCAAGACCGACTTCTTCAGCAACGTCAGCCACGAGTTCCGCACCCCGCTGACGCTCATCGCCGGGCCGGTCGCCGAGCTGCGCGCCTCCCCGGCGGTCACGGCCGACCCCCAGCTGGCCGAGGAGCTGGAGGTGGTCGAGCGCAACGCGCAGCGGCTGCGCAAGCTGGTCGACACCCTGCTGGACTTCTCCCGCATCCAGGCCGGCCGGATCGACGCCCGCTTCGAGCCGGTCGACCTCGCCGCCACCACCACCGAGCTGGCCAGCGTCTTCCGCTCGGCCGTCGTCCGGGCGGGGCTGGACTACACCGTCGACTGCCCGCCGCTGGGCGCGCCGGTGCACGTCGACCGGGACATGTGGGAGAAGGTCGTGCTCAACCTGCTGTCCAACGCGCTGAAGTTCACCCCCACCGGCGGCATCACGGTGCGGCTGCGGCCGCAGGACGGCGGCGCGCGGCTCACCGTCAGCGACACCGGCACCGGCATCCCGGCCGAGGAGCTGCCCCGGCTGTTCGAGCGCTTCCACCGCGTCGCCGACGCCCGCGGCCGCTCCGGGGAGGGCAGCGGCATCGGCCTGGCGATGGTCCGCGAGCTGGTCGGCCTGCACGGCGGGACGGTCGGCGTCGAGAGCACCCCCGGGGCCGGGACGACGTTCACCGTCACCCTGCCGTCGGGCACCGGGCACCTGCCGGCCGACCAGCTGGCCGGGCCCGCCGGCGCACCGGCCGTGTCCCCGGCCGCCGCGCCGTTCGTCACCGAGGCGCTGCGGTGGCTGCCCGAGGACGACGGCGACGAGCCCGTGCCGCCGCCCCGCGACGCGGCGGCACCCACCGGGCGGGTGCTGGTCGCCGACGACAACGCCGACATGCGCGGCTACCTGCGGCGGCTGCTGGCCCCGCACTACGACGTCCGGACCGTGTCCGACGGGCGGCAGGCGCTGGACGCGGCGCTGGCCGACCCGCCGGACCTCCTGGTCAGCGACGTGATGATGCCGGAGCTGGACGGCATGGGGCTGCTGGCCGCGCTGCGCGCCGAACCGCGCACCGCGCGGGTCCCGGTGGTGCTGCTGTCCGCGCGGGCCGGTGAGGAGGCCGCCGTCGAGGGCCTCGCCGCCGGGGCGGACGACTACCTGGTCAAGCCGTTCTCCGCCCAGGAGCTGCTCGCCCGGGTCAGCGCCCACCTGCAGCTCGGCCGGGCCCGGCGGGCCGCGGAGGAGCAGTTCACCGCGATGGCCGACCTGGCCCCCGCGCTGATCTGGGTGGCCGACCGCGACGGGCGCCGGGTGTTCGTCAACCGCGGCTGGACGGAGTTCACCGGCCGCCCGGCGCGCGAGGAGGTCGGCGACGGCTGGGTGCAGGGGGTCCACCCGGACGACCGGGACCGCTACGGCGCGGTCGTCGCCGCGGCCACCGCGCGCCGCGGGGGCTGGGAGGTCGACGTCCGGCTGCGGCGCGCCGACGGCGCCTACCACTGGGTGCTGGAGCGCGCCGCCCCGATCGGGGCGGGCGAGACGTTCGCCGGGTACGTGGGCAGCTGCACCGACATCAACGCGCGCACCCGGGAGACGGCCCGGCAGGCGCTGCTCGCCGAGGTGGGCACCGCGCTGGACCGGCAGGCCGCCGTGGAGGGCCAGACCGGCGCCCTGGCCCGCCTGCTGGTCGACCGGCGGCTGGCCGAGCTGTGCACCATCCGCCTCGTCGGCGAGGACGGCGGGCTGGAGTGGGCCGCCGTCGCCGCGGCCGACGAGGACGCCGCGGCCGCGCTGGCCGCGACCGACCCGGCGATCGGCGCCGCCCCGCACGTGGTCCGGACGGGTATGCCGGTGCTCTACCCGACCGGGCTGCCGGACGCGGTCGACGACCTGCCGCCCGTCGCCCGGGCGCTGCCGGTCGCCTCGCTGCTGGTGCTGCCGCTGAGCGCGCGGGGCCGGGTGCTGGCCGTCCTGGCCCTGGGCCGGCGGGACGACGCGCCGCCGTTCACCGAGGACGACCGGGAGCTGCTCGAGGAGGTGGCCGCCCGCGCGGCGCTGGCCGTGGACAACGCGCTGCTGCTGGCCGAGGAGCGCGCCGCCGCCCGCCGGCTGGTGCTGCTGCAGCGGGTCACCGCGGAGCTGTCGGCCGCGACCACCCCGGCCGAGGTCGCACGGGCCGCCGTCGAGCACCTGCGCGCGGTGAGCGGGCCGGACAGCTGGGTGGCCGTGCACGAGCTGGACGCCACGCACCGTGCGCTCACCGCGTTGGCCGTCGACGGCCCGGACGAGGTCGCCCGGCGGGCGTGGCAGACCGTGCCCCTGACGGCGCCCACGCCCACGACCACGGCGGTCACCGAGGGCCGTCCGGTGTGGCTGCCCGACGTCGGCGCGGCGCCGGCCCCGGACGGGGACCGGCTGCCACCCGAGCTCGCCGAGGCGGTGCGCGCCTCCGGCATGCCGTCGGTCGCCGCGCTGCCGCTCACCGTGGCCGGCCGGCCGGTCGGCGTCCTGTCCCTGGCCTGGTCGGCCGTGCAGCGGTTCCTCCCCGGTGAGCGGACGATGCTGCTCGCCGTCGCCGAGCAGTGCGCGCAGGCCCTGGACCGCGCCCGGCTCTACCGCGCCGAGCGGGGGATCGCCGAGACGCTGCAGCGCAGCCTGCTGCCCGCGCAGCTGCCGGCGCTGGAGCGGCTGGCGCTGGCCGCGCACTACCTGCCCGGTGCCGAGGGCGCCCAGGCCGGCGGGGACTGGTACGACGTCGTGGAGCTGGCCGGCGGCCGGGTGGCGATCGCGGTGGGCGACGTCGTCGGGCAGGGACCGGCGGCCGCCGCGGTCATGGGCCAGCTGCGCAGCGCGCTGTCCACCGCCCTGCTGCAGGGCTGCGGCCCGGCGGAGGCCCTGGAGCTGCTGGACCGCTTCGCCGCCCGGCTGCCGGGCGCGCTGGCCTCCACCGCCGCCTGCCTGGTCGTCGACGGCGCGGCCGGCACGGTCCGCTGGGCGCGCGCCGGGCACCCGCCGGCCCTGCTCGTCACCGCGGCCGGCGCGCGGCTGCTCGACGGGGCCGGGTCCGGGACCGTGCTCGGCGTGACCGGCCGGCGTCCCCACACCGAGGGCACGGCCGCCGTCACGGCCGGGGACACCCTGCTGCTCTACACCGACGGGCTGGTCGAGCGGCGCGGCGAGGTCCTCGACGACGGCCTGGAGCGCGTCCGGGCCGCCGCCGCGCGGCACGCCGCCGCCGACCCCGCGGTGCTGACCGGGCACCTGCTCACCGAGGTCCTCGCCGACGCCTCCCAGCCCGACGACGTCGCGCTGATCGCCGCCCGGCTGCTGCCCGAGCCCCTGGTCGCGCGGGTGCCGGCCGACCCGCGGCGGCTGTCCGGGGTCCGGCGGGCGGTGACGGCGTGGGCGGCGCTGGCCGGTCTGCCCGCGGGCACCACCGAGGACCTGCAGCTCGCGCTGGGCGAGGCGCTGGCCAACGCCGTGGAGCACGCCTACGCCGCCTCCCCCGACGACGGCGAGTGCCGCTGCACGGTGACCCGCGAGCCGGACGGCGGCGTGCGGGTGGAGGTGTGCGACACCGGGGCGTGGCGGCCCCCGCCGGCCGACCGCGGCCACCGCGGCCGCGGCCTGGAGATGATCAGCGCGCTGGCCTCCGACGTCGAGGTGGACCACCCCCCGGGGTCGGCCGGCACCACCGTGCGCTTCCGCATCGCCCCCGCCGTCCCGGGACCGCGGACCCCTCCCCGGCCCGGCCCGGCGGGCCCGGCCCCGGACGGGACTGCGGCGCTGAGCGTGCACGACGGGCCGGGCGGCCCGCGCCTGGCGCTGCTCGGCGAGGTCGACCTGGCCACCGTCGGCCCGGTGCGCCGGCAGCTGCTCAGCCACCTCGACGGGCTCGCCCCGGGGACGACGGCCACCCTGGACCTCGGCGCCACCGGCTACCTGGCCAGCGCCGGCGTCGGGCTGGTGCTGGAGGCCGTGGCCCGGGCACGGGCGGCCGGCGTCGGGCTGCGCGTGCAGGCCCGGCCGGGCACGCCGCCGGCGCGGGTGCTGGCCCTCGCCGGGGTCGGCCACCGGGAGGTCCCGTCCCCGTCCACGCCGTAGCCCGCACGCCGCGCCGGCCCACCCCCGGCACGCCGGGTGGGCCGCCGGTGTACCAGGATGGCCTCCCAGTCGGCCGGGGCCCCCGGCTCCGGACCCGGGCGAGGAGGACCGAGCGGTGGGTGCGCACGCGACCTCACCCCGGGCGGCCCACGCCGCCGCCGTCGTGGCGGGGGAGCGCGGGCTGCTGGCCGTGGCGCTGCCGTACATCGACGCCGGGTTGCGCGCCGGGGACGTCGTCGCGCTGAGCTGCCCGCCGGACGTCGTGGCCGTGCTGTGCGGCGAGCTGGGCGAGCGCGCCGGGCGGGTCCGCGACGAACCCCGGCTGAGCCTGGTCGGCGCCCGGGCCCCCGACGCGATCGGCCACACCGACCGGCTGGTCCGGGAGCTGCCCGAGGGTGTCCGGCTGCGCGTCCTCTCCCTGGTGGACTCCGGGCCCGGCCCCGCCGACTGGCGCGAGGGGCTGCGCTTCGAGTCCGCGGTCAACCGGTTCGTGGTGGGTACCCCGGTCGAGGCCCTGTGCGTCTACGACCGCACCCGGCTGCCGGCCCCGGTGGTCGCGGCCGCCGCGGTCACGCACCCCGCGCTGGTGCACGACGGCGCGTGGGCGCCCAGCCCGGCGTACCGCGACCCCGCCGACTACCTGCCGCAGCTGCCCTGGCCGCGCGACCCGCTGCAGGACACCGCGCCGGTGCTCGCGCTGGACGACGTCCCCAGCCTGCGCGCCCTGCGCTCCCGCGTCGGCCGGGCCCTCGCCGAGCTGGTGCCCGACCCCGACCAGCGGGCGGACCTGCACCTGGCCGCCGCCGAGGTCGCCGCCAACGCCTTCCGGCACGGCGCCCGGCCGGTGTCGGTGCGGATCTGGACCGGAGGTCAGCGGCTGGTCTGCGCCATCACCGACGCGGGGCACTCCTTCGCCGACCCGATGGCCGGGTTCCGACCCGCCCACGGCAGCGACCTCGGCCGCGGCGGCATGGGCCTGTGGCTGGCCCGCAAGCTGTGGGACTCCGTCGACCTGCTCCCCGGGCCCGACGGCCTCACCGTCCGGCTCGGCACCCGCCTGCAGCCTGCTTGACGCCCCCGTTGCCTCACTGCTGAGGTACCGGGGTGGGGGACGCGGTCGACCGGATCCTGGCCCAGTGGGCCCGGGAGCGGCCCGACCTGGACTGCCGCCCGATGGGCGTCGTCGGGCGCATCTCCCGGCTGCAGCGGGAGGTGCTGCTCGCCCAGCGCGCCACCTTCGCCCGCCACGGCCTGGACGTCCCCTCCTTCGACGTGCTGGCCGCGCTGCGCCGGGCCGGCTCCCCGTACCAGCTGACCCCGACCGCCCTGATGCGGACCGCGCTCGTCACCTCCGGGGCCATCACCCAGCGGCTGGACCGGCTGGAGGAGCGGGGGCTGATCACCCGCGAGCGCAGCGAGGCCGACGGGCGCGCCGTCGTCGTCACGCTCACCGCGGCCGGCCTGGCCGCCCTCGACGCCGCCCTGCCCGACCACCTGGAGACCGAGCGGCGGCTGCTGGCCGGCCTGTCCGACGACGACCAGCAGGCGCTGGCCGCCCTGCTCAGCCGCCTCCTGGTGGCTCTGGGGCGATGACACGGCGGTCCTCCGGACCGCACCGCGGCCACGTGCCGTGCCCGACCTGCGCCGAGCCCTCCCGCCGTCTCGTCGTGGACCGCTCCGGGGCCGACTCCTCGACGGCACGACCTGCTCAGACCCGCGGGACGTCGTCGGCCGTGAGGTCGGGGCGGACGCGGACGAAGCGCAGCGGGTGGCGGAACACGCCGGCCTGCAGCGCGGCGTCGGCGCTGACCTCCACGACGACGTCCGGGCGCACCCGGGTGAGCGCCACCGACAGCCGGCCGCCCCCGAAGGCGCCGGTGCCGATCCGCTCCGGCCACGGGTGGTCCGGCCCGGCCGGGGTCAGGACGGCGGCCAGCCCGGCGGACTGCGCCGGTGACAGCGGGCCGGTCCGGCCGACGACGACCAGCTCCCCGTCGCGGTACCGCCCGGCGACCAGCTGCCCGGGCCGCTCCAGCGGGCCGATGACCCCGCCGGCGAGCACCTCGGTGCTCTCCCAGGACTTCACCTTGAGCCACTCGCGGCGGCCGGGGGCGTAGCGGGTGCCCGAACCCTTGGCGACCAGCCCCTCCACCCCAGCCGGGCGGAAGTCCGCCGACCACTGCCGCGCCTCGGCCGGGTCGGTGGTGACCGGGGAGAGCTGCAGCGGTGGCGCCCACCGGGCGGCGAGCTCCTCCAGCGCCGCCCGCCGCTCGCGCAGCCGCCGGCCGCGCAGGTCCGCACCGCCCAGGGCGAGCAGGTCGAAGGCGACGTAGGACGCCGGCGCGGCGGCCGCGAGCGCGCCGACCCGGCCGGCGGGGGCCACCATCCGCTGCTGCAGCAGGCCGAAGTCCAGCCGGGTGCCGTTCCACACCACCACCTCGCCGTCGAGCACCGTGCCGGCCGGCACCTGCGCCACGGCCGCGGCGACGACGTCCGGGAAGCGGGCGGACAGGTCGCGGCCCTGCCGGGACCACACCCGGGTGCTGCCGCCGGTGCGCACGACGACGAGGCGGTAGCCGTCCCACTTCGGTTCGTAGAGGACGCCGCCGGGCAGCGCGTCGGCCCGCGGCAGGTCGCGCACCGGCCGGGCCAGGGCCACCGCGACCGGTCCGGCCAGCTCGGGCGGCACCTCGGGCAACCCGGGCACGGACAGCGGCACGGCGGCCAGCCTGGGGCCTGCCGTCCCCGCGCGGGTGGCTCAGCGCCCTCCCGTCACCCCTTCGGGGCCGTCGCCAGCACCGCCCGGACGGCGGCGGCCACCAGCGGCCCGGGGCGGACGGTGCGCAGGAACGCGGTGAGGTCCGCGCGCACGGCGGCGTCGGTGCGGGCCGGGCGCAGCCAGTCGCCGACCAGCGCCCGGTCGAAGCCGCGGGCGGTGGACACGTTGAGCCGGCCGGGGCGGGCGGACAGCGCCGGGACGCCGAGGGCGTGGAGCAGCAGCCGCGTGGTCCCCGGCACGGCGGCTAGCGCGGGGTGGCCGCGGCGGTGGCCGACGGCTGGCTGTCCTGGCTCGGGTCGCGGCTGGACGTGCCGGACGCCGAGCGGGCGGACGCCGCCGCCGGCGTCCTGGCGGTCGTGGACGGCCTGCTGCTGGTGCGCTTCCTCGCCCGGGGCCGGCGGCCGACCGCGGCCGGGTGGCTGGCCGGCCGGCTGGGGTATCCAGGAGGGTGATGACCGAGCGCAAGCCCCCCGGCATGGCCTTCGAGACCTGGATCGACCACCAGATCACCCAGGCGCAGGCGCGCGGCGCGTTCGACGGGCTCGAGGGCAGTGGCCGGCCGCTGCCGCGACGGGTCCGGGAGCAGACCAGCTACGAGTGGGCGCTGGAGTGGGCGCGCCGCCAGGAGGCCGACCCGCGGGACCTGCTGCCGCCGGGCATGGCGCTGCGGCGGGAGCGGGAGGACCTCGCGCTGGCGGTGCCGGCGATGCCCAGCGAGGCGGTGGTGCGGGCGACGGTCGCCGACCTCAACGCCCGGGTGGAGGCACACTGGCGGCGTCCCCAGGACGGACCGGACGCCGTCCCGGGACTGGCCGACGAGGACGCCCTCGTGCGGCTGTGGCACGCGACCCGACCGCCGCCGGCACCGCCGGTGCCGGCCCCCGCCCCGCCGCCGGCCCGGTCGCGCTGGTGGCGCCGCCGCCGCTGATCGGTGCGGTGGTCAGGCGCCGGCGGGGACCGCGTCCACCGCGGCGGCCAGGTAGGCGCCCTTGCCGCCGCTCTTCACGCCGTACATGGCGGTGTCGGCGCGGTGCAGCAGGGTCTCCGGGGTGTCACCGGGCACGGCCCGCGCGCCGCCGATGCTGGCGGTGACGGTGAGGGTCCGGCCGGCCGCCTGCAGCGGGGCGCCCAGGTCGGCGGTCAGCCGGGCGGCCACCTCGTCGACCCGCTCCGCGGGGCCCGCGGCGAGCAGGACGGCGAACTCGTCCCCGCCCAGCCGGGCGACGGCGTCCCCCGCGCGGACGGCGTGCCGCAGCCGGCCGGCGACGGCGACCAGCACCTCGTCGCCGGCGGCGTGGCCCAGGGAGTCGTTGACCCGCTTGAAGTCGTCGAGGTCCACGAACAGCACCGCGGGGGCCCCGGCGGCGGGGACGGCCGCGGTGACGCGGGCCAGCCGGCGCAGGAACTCGGCGCGGTTGTGCAGCCCGGTCAGCGGGTCCGTGGCGGCGCGGTGGCGCAGCTCGCCCTCGAGCACCTTGCGGTCGGTGATCTCCCGCAGGTTGACCACCCAGCCGTCGACGCCGATCGCCGCGACCCGGTCGCTGACCTTGACCTCGACCCACCGGCCGGCGCCGGTGGTGTCGCGCAGCCGGACGTCCGCGTCCACGGGCCCGCCGCCCGGTGACCGGCGGACGGCCCGGCGCAGCCGGCCGCGCTGCCCGGCGTCGAGCAGGTCCAGCGCGCGGCGGCCGAGCAGGTCGCCGGGGGAGTGGCCCAACAGCTCGCGCACGGCCGGGCTGACGTAGCTGATCCGCCCGTCGCCGTCGACGATGGCGATGACGTCCGCGGCGTTCTCCAGCAGCACCCGCAGCCGGGCCTCGCTGGCGGCCAGCGCGGTGCGCACCCGCTCGCGTTCGGCGGTGAGCCGGCCCAGCCGCCACAGCGCCAGCACGGTGAGCACCGCGGTACCGGCGGCCAGCCAGTAGCCGGTCCCGCCCTGCCGCAGCGTCCACAGCAACACCAGCGCCGGGGTGGCCAGCAGGGCGGTGCCCAGGCCGAACACCCGGCTCACCGTGACCGCGGAGCCGGGGTCGGCGCCGCGGCCGAGCACCGCCACCGACGGGTGCCGGGCGGCGAAGGCGGTGGCGACGACGGCGAACTCGGAGAGGGCCTCCACGAGGGGGGCGACCTCGGCGTCCTGCGCGATCCGGATCGCGGTGCCGGCGAGGCCCAGGGTGCCGGAGAGCAGCAGGGCGATCCCGCTCGGCGAGCGCCCGCTGCCGACCACGGCCACGCGCACGCAGGCGACGAGCACGACGGCGGTGACCAGCGGCAGGCCGACCAGCAGCTCGGCGAGGCCGCGGTGGAGCTGCCGGCCCTCCGAGGTCAGGACGGTCACGGCCAGCGCGGCCACGAGCAGGAGGCTGCCGGTGTCCGCCCACGCGTCCCAGTCCCGCCGGCGCCGGCCGCCGGCCAGCGCGGTGAGCGCGGCCACCGTCACCCCCAGGTAGCCGGCCAGGTCCAGCCGGGCCTCCCACACCCCGGTCACGTCCGCGGCCACGCCGGCCTGCTCGAGGACCTGGGCGACGGCGCTGGCGCCCAGGGCGGCCAGCGCGACCGCGGTCACCCGCCAGGTCAGGAGGAGGACCGGGCGGTGCTCCCGCAGTGCGTACCGCACGGCCAGCAGGGCGAGCAGGTAGACGGCGACCTCCGTACCGGACCGCCAGGGCCCGGCCGGCAGGAGCAGACCGGCGGCCACCACCGCGGTGCCCGCGCCGGCGTACCGCCAGGGTGCGGTGACGACGGGGGAGGGGCGGGAGCTGCTCACACCGACCCATCGGCACGGCCCTCCCGCAGCTGCACCCACCCGTCCCGGTGGCCTCACCCGTCCCGGTGACCCACCGGCCCCGCAGGTGACCCCCGGGGAGGTCCGGTTGGCCCCGGGGCCGCCGGGTACCGGGCGACCGAGACGAGGAGGTCACCATGACCGAGGTACCCGGCACCGACCGTGACCAGGCCGGCGAGAACGTGCTGCGGGAGACGCCGACGGCCCCCGAGGACGTCGCCGAGGCCACCGACGACCCGGGCGGCACGGACGACGACGGGCCGGCCGGCGAGGACGTCAAGCCGCAGGCCGGGAGCACCGAGCTCGGCACCTGACCGGCCGCCCGGCGCCACGGGCCCCGCAGCAGCAGCCCCGCGGCAGCAGCCCCGCAGCAGACCCCTGGAGGAGACCCCATGACGCAGAGCCCCGGCCCGGCCGACGGCAGCTCCGGTGACGTCCCCAGCGACGCCATGTCCCGCGAGGACCCGCCCGCCGCCGTCCCCGGCGGTGACGAGGACGCCGACCGGGGCAACGTGCCGCAGGAGGTCTACGAGGACGGCCTGGAGAGCGGCGCGGACGAGCCCGCGTAGCCGGACCGGCCCTCAGTCCTCCTCGGGCTCGCCGTCCGCCCGCCGCGCGTCCAGCTCGCGGGTGGCCATGCCGCCGTGGCCGCCCTCGTCGTGCTGGCCCGGGCGCAGGTTGTTCTCGGGCTCGTCGTCCTCACGGGGGGTGGCCACGTCCCGAGCCTGCCGCACCGGAGGCGGTCCCGCCGGGTGTCCCAGGACGTCGAACTCGTTGGCCGTCGCCCCGCCGGACAGCCGGGCGTAGCCCGGGCCGCGGTCGAAGAACGCCTCGTCCCCGGTGCGGGCGGCCCGCACCCGTGCACGCAGCGCCTCGGTGGCCGGCTCGTCGGCGGTCCCGTCGTCCCGGACGACGACGCCGTAGTCCTCCCGGGCGCCGGCCACCGACACCTTGCGCCAGGCGACGTCGCGCAGCACCTCGGCGACCGGCCGGTCCAGCGGGTCGCCCCACCCGCCGCCGCCCGTCGTCCGGATGCGCACGACCGTGCCCGCGGGCAGCGGCTCGGCGTCGGCGAGGGCGTCGACGTCGTGCTCGCCCGGCCCGCCGGGGTCCACGGTGACCCGGAACGGCCGCCCGGCCCGGCCGCCGTTGACGCCCCAGCAGGACAGGATCGAGCGGTCGGCGATGGACATGAAGTGCGCGTCGCGCAGCACCCGGATGTGCTTGTCGTACCCGCAGCCGCCCCGGTACCGCCCCGGGCCGCCGGAGTCCACCGCCAGGCCCAGGCGCTCCACCCGCAGCGGGAAGCGGCTCTCGGTGAACTCCGTCGGCAGGTTCCGCGAGTCGGGGACGACGTGGATGGTGTCCTCCCCGTCGGCGTACCACCGTCCGCCGGAGCCGCCGCCGAGCACCTCGCGCATCAGGTAGGGCTCGCCGTCGTCGTCCAGCCCGTACACGCCGGTGTAGCGGATGGTCTCCTGGTCCGCGGGCATCCGGCCGCCGGTGGCCTTGGCGAGCACGCCGGCCAGCACCCCGAGCAGCCGCAGGATCACGAAGGTGCGCGCGTTGGTGGGCGCGGGGAAGACCGGGGTGAGCAGCGTGCCCTTCTCCGGGAAGCGCATCTCGATCAGCGGGACGACGCCCTCGTTGACGTCCAGCTGCGCCATCCGCTCCGGCGTCTCGGCCAGGTTGCGCAGGATCGGTGCCAGCCACTTCTTGAGGAAGTTGCCGTCGGCGTGGTCGCCGCAGTGGTTGATCGGCCCCTTGGCCTGCGGGCCGGTGCCGGTGAAGTCGATGACGAGCGGCACCTCGTGGTCCGAGCGCATGGTCAGCGTGATCCGCTGGCGGTGCAGCCGCGGCGGGTCCACGCCGTCGTGCTCGGCGTAGTCCTCCCAGACGTAGGTGCCGTCGGGGATCCGGGACAGCAGCTCCCGGCGGAACACCTCGGTGGAGGCGGCCAGGATGGCGTCGAAGCACTCCTCGACGGCGGCCACCCCGTAGCGGTCGAACAGCTCGCCGAGCCGCCGCGCCCCGGCCAGGCAGGCCGAGCACTCCGCATCCAGGTCGGCGGCCAGCGAGTCCGGCATCCGCGAGTTGCGGGTCATGATGGTCAGCGCCGCCTCGTTGCGGACGCCGCGGTCCCACAGCTTGATCGGCGGGACCATCAGCCCCTCCTCGAACACGCTGGTCGCGCGCGACGGCATGGACCCGGGCACCGACCCGCCGATGTCGTCGTGGTGGCCGAACGCCTGCACGAACGCGACCACGGTGGGCGTCCCGTCGACGTCGGCGAACACGGGCACCGTCACGCACAGGTCGGGCAGGTGCCCGATGCCGCCCTCGGAGAGGTAGACGTCGTTGTGGAAGTAGACGTCGCCGGGGTGCATGGTCGGGATCGGGTGGTCGCGGACCACCGGGTGCACCAGCGCGGAGTAGGAGCGGCCGGTGAGCTTGCGCAGCCGGCGGTCGTGGATGCCGGCGCGGAAGTCGTGCGCGTCGCGGATCATCGGCGACCGCGACGTGCGGCCGATGGAGGTCTCCACCTCCTTCTCGATGGCGGCCAGCGTGCCCGCGACGATCTCCACCAGCACCGGGTCGGCACCCGCCGAGTCGCCTTTATCGCGATATTGGCCGTCCGGGGTCCCACCCGAGGGGGCTTCCGCGCGCGGATGGTCGGTCATCAAGCCCTCTCCAGCAGCAGGTTGCCGCGGCGGTCCACGGTCGCGCGGAAGCCGGGGTGCACCGGCACGGTCGAGCCGAACTCCTCGACCACCGCGGGGCCCGCGACGACGTCCCCGGACGCCAGCCGGGCGCGGTCGTGGGTCGGGGTGTCGACCCAGCCGTCGTCGAAGCAGACCGGCCGGGTGCCCGTGACGGCCCGGTCCGTCACGGGCCCGTCGGCGGGGGGCAGCTCCACCAGCGCCGGACGGCGGATCGGCCCGATCCCGGTCACCCGCAGGTTGACCCACTCGACGGCCTGCCGCCGGTCGCCGTCCAGGTCGTAGCCGTAGAGCTGCCGGTGCGCGGCGTGGAAGGCGGCCGCGACGTCGTCGGCGGCGGCCGCGGTGAGCTCCCCGTCGGTCACCGGCACCCGCACCTCGAACGCCTGGCCGGCGTAGCGCAGGTCCGCGCTGCGCTGCACCCGCTGCTCGGCGCGGCCGAAGCCCTCGCCGTCCAGCGCCCGCCGGGCGTCGGCCTCCAGGTCGGCGTAGACCGCCCGCACCCGGTCCAGGTCCAGGCCGTCGTGCCGGCTGATCGCCGTCTGCACGGAGTCGTTCCGGACGTCGACGGTGAGCAGGCCGAACGCGCTGAGGTTGCCCGGGTCGGGCGGGACGAGCGTGCGCGGCAGGCCGAGGACGTCCATCAGCCGGCAGGCCAGCAGTGACCCGGAGCCGCCGAAGGTGGTGAGCGTGAAGTCGCGGACGTCGAGGCCGCGGGCGACGGTCACCTGGCGCAGCGCGTTGGCCTGGTTCCACGCGGAGACCTCCAGGACGCCCAGCGCCGTCCGCTCCAGCGACAGGCCCAGCCGCTGCCCGAGCGCGGCCAGTCCGGCCCGCGCCGCGTCGACCGACAGCGGGATCTCCCCGCCCAGCAGGTGCGGCGGGATGCGGCCGAGGACCAGGTGCGCGTCGGTGACCGTGGGCTCCTCACCGCCGGAGGGGTAGCACAGCGGCCCGGGGTCGGCGCCGGCCGAGCGCGGCCCCACCTTGAGCGTGCCCTCCGGCGACAGCCAGGCGACCGACCCGCCGCCGGCGCCGACGGTGACCACGTCGATCATCGGGATCTTCGACGGGTACGCGCCGACCTGGCCCTCGGTGGTGAGCGCCGGCTCGCCGTCGACGACGACGGTGACGTCGGTGGAGGTGCCGCCGCCGTCGCAGGTGAGCACCCGGTCGAAGCCGGCGGCCCCGGCGACCAGGGCGGCGCCGAGCGCGCCGGCGGCCGGGCCGGACAGCACGGTGGTGATCGGCTGGTGCACGACCTCCTCGGCCGACAGCACCCCGCCGTTGCTCTTCATCACGTGGAACGGCACCCCGGGCGCGAGGCCGTCGAGGCGCTCGCGGATGGCCGTCACGTAGGCGGCCACCCGAGGCTTGACCGCGGCGTCGACCAGCGTGGTCACCGACCGCTCGTACTCCCGGTACTCCCGCAGCACCTGCGAGCTGATGGAGACCACGGCGTCGGGGTGCTCCTCGCGCAGCAGCTCCAGCACGCGGCGCTCGTGGGCGTCGTCGGCGTAGGAGTGCAGCAGGCAGACGCCGACGGTGGTGACGCCGGCGGCGCGCAGGGACCGGGCGGCGGCGCGGACGTCGTCCTCCTCGAGCGGGCGGACCTCGCGCCCGCGGGGGTCCAGCCGGCCGCGCACGGTGTGCACCAGGTCGGCGGGGACGATCCGCGGCGGCTTGACCCAGAACCAGCTGTTGCCGTAGCCGTCGGGCACCGACTGCCGGGCGATCTCCAGCACCGACTCGTAGCCCTCGGTGGTGAGGAACCCGATCCGGTCCAGCCGGCCCTCGAGCAGCTGGTTGGTCGCCACCGTCGTCCCGTGGCTGACCGCGGTGACCGCGCTGCCGTCCAGACCCAGCAGGTCGAGGACCTTGCGCACACCGGTGAGGAACCCCGCCGCCGGGTCGGCCGGGGTGGACGGCGTCTTGGTGGTCGTCGTCGCGCCGGTCTCCTCGTCGACGGCCACCACGTCGGTGAACGTCCCGCCGGTGTCGACGCCGATGCGGACCCGGCGCGGCTGCATGCCCGAGAACCTTAGTGCTGAGGCATCGACGGCAGAAGGCGCCGGCCGGGGTCACGGCCCGGTGTCATTTCCGTGCCACCCCTTCACCGTGACTTTGGATACAGGATACGGTCGCGTCCCCCGCCGGACCCCCAGGAGCACCCATGTCGCGACGCACCCCCTCGTCACCCGGTCGTGCAGGACGGCGGGCGCTGGCCGCCACCGGCCTGGCCGCGACGTGTCTGATCGCCGCCTGCTCGCCCGTCCAGCAGGCCGAGGGGCCGGCGGAGGAGGCCCCCGACCAGAGCGTCGGCGAGCCGGCCGACGCCGGTGCGGTGCAGCAGGGCGGGGAGCTGGTGGTCGCGCTGTCGGCCGAGCCGGACCGGCTGGACCCGGTGACGTCGCGGTCGCTGTACTCCCGCTACGTCTTCCACACCATGTGCGAGAAGCTCTACGACCTCGACGCGGACACCGAGATCGTGCCGCAGCTGGCCACCGCCCTGCCGGAGGTCTCCGAGGACGGCCTGACCGTGACCATCCCGGTCCGCGAGGGCGTGGTGTTCGCCGACGGGACGCCGTTCGACGCGGCGGCGGTGAAGACGACGCTGGACCGCAGCCTGTCGGCGGAGACGTCGGCGCGGCGCGGCGAGCTGGGGCCGATCAGCTCGGTCGAGGCACCGGACCCCACGACGGTCGTCATCACGCTCGAGGAGCCGTTCGCGCCGCTGACCGCCGCGCTGGCCGACCGGGCCGGGATGATCCTGAGCCCGACCGCGCTGACCGAGCTGGGCGAGGACTTCTCCACCGCCCCGGTCTGCGTCGGCCCGTTCAAGTTCGTCAACCGGGTCGCGCAGAACTCCATCGAGGTCGAGCGCGACCCCAACTACTACGACGCCGACAAGGTGTTCCTCGACCGGATCACCTACCGGATCATCACGGACGCCAGCATCCGCGCGGCCAACCTGCAGTCCGGTGACGCCCAGGTCGCCGACACGCTGTCCACCCAGGACGTGCCCGGCCTGCGCGGCACCGAGGGCATCACCGTGCTGGAGACCAACTCGCTGGGCTACCAGGGCGTGACCTTCAACGTGGGCAACGTCGACGGCCTCGGGACCCCGCCGGGCGACGTGGGGACGCCGGTGGCCAACGACCCGCGGGTCCGCCAGGCGTTCGAGTACTCGGTGGACCGCGAGGGCCTGGTGCGCGCCGTGTGGAACGACCTGTACAGCCCGGCGTGCTCGCCGATCAGCCCGGAGAGCGAGTTCAGCAGCGACGCCGCGCAGGAGTGCACGGAGTTCGACCCGGCCCGGTCGCGGGAGCTGCTGGAGGAGGCCGGCGTCGAGCAGCCCTACCCGCTGTCGATGATCGTGTCGAACAACCCCGACACCCTGCGCCTCGCGCAGGCCCTGCAGGCCAACCTGGAGGAGGGCGGCTTCGCCCTGTCCATCGAGCCGGTGGAGTACTCCTCGCTGCTCGACCAGCAGGACCGCGGCGACTACGAGTCCCTGCAGCTGGGCTGGTCCGGCCGGGTCGACCCCGACGCCAACATCACCAACTTCCTCGGCACCGGCGGTGGGCAGAACGTCGCCGGCTACAGCAACGCCGAGCTGGACGCGGTGCTCGAGCAGGCCCGGACCTCCACCGACACCGAGGAGCGGGTCCGGCTCTACGGCGAGGCGGTCAGCCTGATCCAGGCCGACGACCCGATCGTCTACCTGTACCGGCAGCGCAACCTCAGCGGCGTCACCGACGACGTCCAGGGCGTCCAGGTCTTCCCGGACGGCGTCCTGCGGGTCGCCTTCGCCGGCCTCACCGGCTGACCGGTCGTGCGTGCCTACCTGCTGCGCAGGCTCTGGCAGTCGGCGCTGACGCTGGTCCTGGCCACCATCGTGGTGTTCCTCGGGGTGCGCGCGCTCCCCGGGGACCCCGCGCTGGCCTTCGCCGGGGAGGAGCGCGACCCGGCGTCGCTGGCCGCGATCCGGGCGCAGTACGGCTTCGACGACCCGCTGGTGGTCCAGTACGGGACGTTCGTGGCCAACAGCCTGCAGGGCGACCTCGGCCGTTCCACCCGCACCGACATCCCGGTCACCGAGATGCTCGCTGCGGCGCTCCCGGTGACCCTGGAGCTGGCTGTCCTGTCGCTGGCCGTGGCCATCGTGATCGGCGTGGGTGCGGGCGTGCTCGCGGCGGTGCGGCAGGGCCGGCCGGCGGAGTGGGCGGCCAACGCGGTGGCCCTGCTGGGCCTGTCGGTGCCGAACTTCTGGCTCGGCCTCATCCTGATCCTCTACCTGGCCGTGGGCGCCGGGCTGTTCCCGGCCTCGGGCTACGTGCCGTTCACCGAGGACCCGCTGGACAACCTGCACCACCTGGTGCTGCCGGCGCTGGTGCTGGGCACCGGCCTGGCCGCGGTGCTCATGCGCCAGACGCGCTCGTCGATGCTGGAGGCCCTGGGCGCGGACTACATCCGCACCGCCCGCGCCAAGGGTCTCGGCCCGGGGGCGCTGATCGGCCGGCACGCGCTGCGCAACAGCCTGGTCGTCGTCGTCACCATCGTCGGCCTGCAGCTGGGCGTGCTGATCTCCGGTGCGGTCGTCACCGAGCGCATCTTCGGGCTGCCCGGGTTCGGCAAGATGACGCTGGACGCGGTCTTCCAGCGCGACTACCCGGTGATCCAGGGCGTCGTCCTGGTGACGGCGTCGGCCTACATCATCGTCAACTTCCTGGTCGACCTGGCGTACTCGCTCATCGACCCGCGGATCCGGGTGGCAGGAGCCGCGACGTGACCACCTCGGAGACCACCCCGCCGCAGACCCCCACGGTGGTCCCCGCCCGGGCGGGGCTGGGGGCGGTGGACCCCCCGCCGCCGGTCGCGCCGGTGCGCCGCCGCCGGGTGCTGCGCCGGCTGCGCCGCAACCCCCTGGGCGTCATCGGGTTCGCCATCCTGGCGGTGGCCGTCGTGGCCGCGGTCCTGGCGCCGGTGCTCGCGCCGTACCCGCCCGCGCAGGTGAACTTCCAGGCGCCGTTCCAGGTGCCCGGCACGGTCGGGTACCTGCTGGGCACCGACGACCTGGGCCGCGACATCCTGTCCCGCATCCTCTACGGGCTGCGCGCCTCCCTGCAGGTCGGCGTGCTGGCCGTCCTGGTCGCGCTCGCGGTCGGGGTGCCCCTCGGGCTGGCCGCCGGCTACTTCCGGGCGCTGGACGCGGTCATCTCCCGCTTCACCGACCTGATGCTGGCCTTCCCGTTCCTCATCCTGGCCGTCGGCCTGGCGGCCATCCGCGGCGCCAGCCTGGGCAACGCGGCGCTGGCGATCGGCATCTCGCAGATCCCCGGCATGATCCGGGTCGTCCGCTCGGAGACGCTGCGGCTCAAGGGGCTGGACTTCGTGGCCGCCTCGATCGTCGACGGCGCCGGTGACCTCTGGGTGCTCGGCCGGCACGTGCTGCCCAACGCCCTGTCGGCGATCATCGTGCAGGCGACCGTCACCATCCCGGTGGCCATCCTGGGCGAGGCGGTGCTGTCCTTCCTGGGTCTGGGCATCCAACCGCCGTCCCCCAGCCTGGGGACCATGCTGTCGGAGGCCCAGCAGTACGCGGCACAGGCGCCGTGGACCGCGATCGTGCCCGGGCTGGCGATCGTCGTGGTCACGCTGGCGTTCAACCTCTTCGGCGACGCGCTGCGCGACGCCCTCGACCCGCGGGCGTCGCGGCGGTGACCGGCACGCAGGTGGGTGCGGCCGGCACCGGGACGCGCGCGGTGGCCGGCGCGCCGGTGCTCTCCGTGCGGGACCTCTCGGTCGGCTTCACCACCGAGGACGGGACCGTCTCCGCGGTGGACGCGGTGTCCTTCGACGTGTGGCCCGGGGAGGTGCTCGCCGTCGTCGGGGAGTCCGGCTGCGGCAAGAGCGTGACGGCCATGAGCCTGTCGGGCCTGCTGCCCCGCACCGCCCGGGTGACCGGGTCGGTGCTGCTGGAGGGCACCGAGCTCGTGGGGGCCGGGGACCGCGCGCTGCGCCGCATCCGGGGCGACGACGTCGCCTACATCTTCCAGGAGCCGATGACCTCGCTGAACCCGGTGTTCACCGTGGGCCGGCAGATCATCGAGGTGCTCCGGCTGCACCAGGGGATGAACCGCAGGCAGGCGGCCGACCGCGCGGTGGAGCTGCTGACCCTGGTCGGCATCCCCTCACCGGCGCGGCGGGTGGGGGAGTACCCGCACCAGCTGTCCGGCGGGATGCGCCAGCGGGTGATGATCGCGATGGCGCTCGCCTGCGACCCCAAGGTGCTGGTCGCCGACGAGCCGACCACCGCGCTGGACGTCACCGTGCAGGCGGCGATCCTGGACCTGCTGCGCGACCTGGGCCGGCGGCTGGGCACCGCCATCGTGCTGATCACCCACGACCTGGGGGTGGTGGCCGACATCGCCGACCGGGTCGTGGTGATGTACGCCGGGCGGGTGGTGGAGACCGCCCCGACGGAGGAGCTCTTCGACGCCCCGCGGCACCACTACACGACCGGGTTGCTGGGCGCGGTGCCCACCGCCGGACGGCGGGCGTCGGACGGCCGGCTGCAGGAGATCCCCGGGCTGGTGCCGGTGCTCAGCGAGCAGCCCGACGCCTGCACCTTCGCCGACCGCTGCCCCGCGGCCTCCGACCGGTGCCGCACCTCGCGGCCGCCGCTGGCACCGGAGACCCCGGACCGGGCGGTGCACCGGTTCGCCTGCTGGCACCCCGCCGGGCACCGTGCCGACGTCCCTCCCGAGCCCCCCGCCGACCCGCAGGAGCGAGCGTGAGCACAGCCACCGGGACCCCCGCGGCGGGGACGGCGCCGGCCGGGCCGGGTGCCGGCGAGCCCCCGGCCCTGGAGGTCGAGGACCTCGTCATGCACTTCGGGTCGGTGCGGGCCGTGGACGGCGTCTCCATGCGCATCGACCGGGGCCGGGTCCTGGCCCTGGTCGGCGAGAGCGGGTCGGGCAAGTCGACGGTCGGCCGCTGCATCGTGCGGCTGCTGGAACCGACGTCGGGCACCGTGCGGCTGGCCGGCACCGACGTCACCTCGCTGAGCCGCCGCCGGCTGCGCCCGCACCGGCGGGACGTGTCGATCGTCTTCCAGGACCCGGCCAGCTCGCTGGACCCGCGGCTGACCGTCGGTGACATCGTCGGCGAGCCGCTGCGGCTGCTCGACGGCGACCGCTCCCGCCGGGCCCGGGCGCAGCGGGTGGGCGACGTGCTGGAGCAGGTGGGGCTGCGCCGCCAGGTGGCCGAGCGCTACCCCCACGAGATGTCCGGCGGGCAGCGCCAGCGGGTGAGCATCGCCCGGGCGCTGGTGTCCTCCCCCCGGCTGCTCATCGCCGACGAGCCCACCAGTGCCCTCGACGTGTCGGTGCAGGCCTCGGTGCTCAACCTGCTTGCCGACCTGCAGCGCGACCTCGGCTTCGCCTGCCTGTTCATCACCCACGACCTGTCCGCGGTGGAGTACCTCGCCGACGAGGTGGCGGTGATGTACCTCGGCCAGCTCGTCGAGCAGGGCACCCGCGCCCAGGTCTTCGACTCCCCCCGCATGCCCTACACCCAGGCGCTGCTGTCCGCGGCGCCCCTGGCCGACCCGCGCGAGCAGCGCAGCCGCCGGCGCGTGGTGCTGACCGGCGACATCCCCTCGCCGGTCGACCCGCCGCCCGGGTGCCGGTTCCACACCCGCTGCCCGGTGGCGGTGGACCGCTGCCGCAGCGAGGTGCCGGAGTTGCGGCAGGTCGCCGGCCGGCGGGTCGCCTGCCACCTGGTGGCCGACGACGGGACCGGGCCGGACGTGCGGCTGCTGGGGACGGCCGGCCCCGCCGCGCCGGGCGCGCCCGCGGACGTCGCGGCCGCGGACGTCGCGCGCCCGTGAGCTCCCCGCCCGCGAGCGCCGCGCCGTCCCCCGTGCGGGGCAGCCCGACCATCGGGGACCGGCACGCGCCGCTGCGCGAGCAGGTGCTCGACGAGCTGCGCACCCGGATCATCGACGGGGTCTACGCGCCCGGTGAGCGGCTGACTGAGGAGCGGCTGGCCGAGGACTTCGGCGTCTCCCGCAACCCGGTCCGCGAGGCGCTGCGGGTGGTGCAGGCCGAGGGGTTCGTCCTGGAGCTGCCCCGGCGCGGCGTGGTGGTGGCCACCCCGGACGCGACGAGCATGCACGACCTGTTCGCCGTCCGGCGGCGGCTGGAGACCCTCGCCGCCCGGCAGGCCGCCGAGCGCGCCGGCCCGGCCGACATCGCCGGGCTCCGGGACCTGCTCGACGCCGCCCGGCTGGCCACCGAGGCGCAGGACTTCGACCTGGTCGCCGAGCTGAACAGCACCCTGCACCGACGGATCATCGACATCGGCGGCAACCGCTGGCTGAGCACGCTGTCGGTGTCGCTCTACCGGCACGTGGAGTGGGTCTTCCGGATCGGCGTCGCGCACCGCGCCCCGCACTCCTGGACCGAGCACGTGCGGCTGGTCGAGGCCATCGCCGCCGGCGACCCGGAGGACGCCGAGCAGGCCGCCGCCGAGCACGTCGGCGCCGCCGCTGCGGCGGCCCTCCCGGCTCCCCGCGACCGGCACCCCTGAGACCGGCGCACCCCCACCCCGCCGGCAGCCCGCCGGCCCGACCCCCAGGTGGTACCCCTGTGTTCACGACGCGACCGGAGCTGACCGGCACCTTCGGCATGGTGGCCTCCACCCACTGGCTGGCCAGCGCCGCCGGGATGGCGACCCTCGAGGCCGGGGGGAACGCCTTCGACGCCGCCGTCGCGGCCGGGTTCACCCTGCAGGTGGTCGAACCGCACCTCAACGGCCCCGGCGGCGAGGTGCCGGTGCTGTTCGCCCGCGCGGAGGGGACCGACGCCGGCCGGCCGGTCGTGCTCTCCGCGCAGGGGGTCGCGCCGGCCGCGGCGAGCATCGAGGGGTTCACCGACCTCGGGCTGCCGCTGGTCCCCGGCACCGGCCTGCTGGCCGCCACCGTGCCCGGCGCGGTGGGCGGCTGGCTGACGCTGCTGCGCGACCACGGCACGATGCCGCTGGACGCCGTCCTGCGCTTCGCCATCGGCTACGCGGAGGACGGCCACCCGCTGGTGCCGCGGGCCGCCGCGACGGTGGCCTCGGTCGCCGACCACTTCCGCGAGCACTGGCCCACCTCGGCGGCCACCTGGCTCACCGACGACGGGGCACCCCCAGCCGGCGGTGCGCTGTTCCGCAACCCGGTGCTCGCCGCGACCTACCGGCGGCTGGTGGAGGAGGCCCGCGGTCCCTCCCGCGAGGCGCAGATCGACGCGGCCCTGGCGGCCTGGTACTCCGGCTTCGTCGCCGAGGCGGTCGACGCGTTCTGCCGGCAGCCGGTCGTGGACGACTCCGGCCGCGCGCACGCCGGGTTCCTCACCGGTCAGGACATGGCCGCCTGGACGCCGGCCTACGAGGCCCCGGTCACGCTGGACTGGCGCGGCTGGACGCTGGCCAAGGCCGGGCCGTGGTCGCAGGGCCCGTCGCTGCTGCAGGCGCTCGCCGTCCTCGACGGGCTGCCGGCCGCCGGACCGGCCGGCTACGCCGGGGGCGTCGCCGGCGCCGACCTGGTGCACGCCTCCGTGGAGGCGGTCAAGCTGGCGATGGCCGACCGGGAGGCCTGGTACGGCGACGCGGCGGAGGTCCCGGTCGAGGACCTGCTGTCGGCGGGCTACACCGAGCAGCGGCGCGCGCTGGTCGGTGCGCAGGCCGACCGGGACCTGCGCCCCGGCTCCCCGGGGGGTCGTGCGCCGGTGCTGCCGCGTTTCGTCACGGACGTCTCCGACCGGCTGCACCCGTCGGCGGAGACCCTGGCCGGGGTCGGCGAGCCCACCGTGGACACCCGCGGCACCACCCGCGGCGACACCTGCCACGTCGACGTCGTCGACCGGTGGGGCAACCTGGTGTCGGCCACCCCGTCGGGCGGCTGGCTGCAGAGCTCGCCGGTGATCCCGTCGCTGGGCTTCGCGCTGGGCACCCGGGCGCAGATGTTCTGGCTGGAGCCGGGGCTGCCCAACTCCCTGGTGCCCGGCCGGCGCCCGCGGACCACGCTGACGCCGTCCCTCGCCCTGCGCGGCGGCGTCCCGACCCTGGCCTTCGGCACCCCCGGCGGCGACCAGCAGGAGCAGTGGCAGCTGTGCTTCTGGCTGGCGCACACCGTCGGCGGGCTGGACCTGCAGGCGGCCATCGACGCGCCGGCCTGGCACACCAGCAGCTTCCCGTCGTCGTTCTACCCGCGGCAGTCCTCGCCCGGCGAGGTGGTCGTGGAGTCCCGGCTCGGCGACGACACCATCGCCGAGCTGCGCCGCCGGGGGCACGACGTCACCGTCTCCGACGCCTGGTCGCTGGGCCGGCTGTCGGCGGTGTCGCGGGACCCGGACACCGGCCTGCTCCGCGCCGGGGCCAACCCGCGCGGCATGCAGGGCTACGCCGCCGGGCGCTGACGCGGGGCCGCCGGGCGCTGACGCGGGGCCGCCGGGCGCTGACGCGGGGCCGCCGGGCGCTGACGCGGGGCCGCCGGGCGCTGACGCGGGCCGCCCCCGGGCTACCCGGTCTCCTCCGCGCCGGTACCGGAGCGGCCGGCGTCGTCGACGGCGGCGCCGGAGGGCTTCGGGCGCTCCCCGACCTCGTCGGGCCCGGTGGGCTCCTCGTCGGGGTCCAGCAGGGCGTCGTCGGGCGCCAGGAAGGCGTCGTCGGGACCGGTCACGGGAACTCCTCGGTCGGTGGCACGTCCCCGGGCGGTACCCCGCGGACGGCGTCCGGACGCCCGGTGGTCCCACTCTCCCGGGGTGCGCGTCCCTCGCCACCGGGCGCGAGCCGCCTAGCATCCGGCCCCGGGACCCGGTGGGAGGGAGGCGTGGTGCCGCAACGCTTCGTGGGACCCACCGGGCTGAGCTCCTTCACCCACGCGGTCGGCGGGTCGCTGGTCGACCAGGTGGTGCACGCGCCGTCCGCCGACCGGTTCGAGGCGACGCTGGTGGACGTGGCGCTCGGAGACGCCCGCCTGGTCTCCGCCCGCATCGGACCCCTGGCCGCCGAACGACGCGCGGACCCCGCGTCGGCGGCCGCGGGCAGCGTCTTCCTGCTGCTCGCCCGCCGCGGCCGGGGGCGCATCACCCACCGGGCGGGCACGGGCCCGATCGGCCCCGACCGGCTGGTGGTGGTCCCCGGCGGCGAGCCCTTCGCGGTGGAGTACCCGGCGCCGTCGTCTCTGCTGTTCGTCGCGCTGCCCGCCGCGCGAGTCGCCCGGACCTGCCCCGCACTGGACGGACCGGTCCGCTCGGTGCCGCTCGGCAGCGGCGGGCGGCCGCTGGCCGGCCAGCTGCCGCACCTGATGGCCGCCGTGTCCGGTGCCCCGGGACCCGACGGGGAGGAGCTGGCCGGCGTCCTCGACTCCTTGCTGCACCTCCTGTTGCGGCGCAGCGTCGGGGACACCGCCGGCGACCCGCTGGTGGCGCTGCGGGTGGCCGCCGAGCGGCTGGCCGAGCGGCACCTGGACGACCCCGCGCTGTCGGTGCCGTGGCTGGCCGGCCGGCTGGCGGTGTCCGTCCGTCAGCTGCACCGGGCCTTCGCCACCGGCGGGCGCACCCCCGCCGAGCACGTGAGGACCCAGCGGCTGCGCGCCTGCGGCCGGGTGCTGGCGGCCGCCCCGGACGCGACCGTGGCCGACGTGGCCGCCCGGTACGGCTTCGCCTCGGCGTCCCACCTCGGCGCCTGGTTCCGGCGGACCCACGGCGTCACGCCCGCCGAGTGGCGGGCCCGGCACGCAGCTGACCGGTACCCGGCAGGCACCTGACAGCGGCCGCGCACCCCGCCTCCCTAGCGTCCACCTCCCACGGTGCACCGGCAGGCGGCGCACCGGGACACGCAGCACTGGGAGCGGGTATGCGGTTCGTCCTCGTCCACGGGTCCTGGCACGACGGCGGGTGCTGGGACGGCGTCCGGCACCACCTGGAGGCCGCCGGTCACGAGGTGCACGCCCCGACGCTGCCCGGCAACGGCCCGGCCGGGGACCCCGCCGTGACGATGACGCAGGTGGTCGACGCCGTCGTCGACCTCCTGGAGGACGGCGACCTGCGGGACGTCGTCCTGGTCGGGCACAGCTTCGGCGGGGCGGTGGTGCAGCAGGTGGCGCTGCGTGTGCCGGCGCGGCTGCGGCGGATGGTCTTCCACAACGCCTACGTCGTCCGGGACGGCGCCGCGGTCTTCGACGAGGTCCCTGCATCGGTGGCTCCGGCGTTCCAGGCACTCGCGGAGGCGGCCGGCGACGGGACGGTCATGCTGCCGTTCGAGTCCTTCCGCGACGGCTTCTGCAACGACGCCGACCTGGACACCGCGCGCGCCGCGTACGCGCGGATGACCCCCGAGCCGCTGGCGCGCTCCACCGAGCCATTGGCGCTGGCCGGCTTCGCGGAGCTGCCGGTGCCCCGCTCCTACCTGCACGCCACCGACGACAACGTCTTCCCGGCGGCCGAGTTCAGCTGGCACCCGGGGATGTCCTCGCGGCTGGGCGCGTTCCGGCTGGTGCAGATGCACGGCTCGCACGAGGTGCTCTTCTCCGACCCGGCGGGCCTGGCCGACAAGCTCGTCGAGGCCGGGCGGGACTGACCGTGCAGCTGCTGGACGGCACGGTGGCCGCGCTGGCCGCCGCGGTGCGCTCCGGCGCGGTCGACGCCCGGGAGGTGCTCGAGGCCGCCGTGCGACGCATCGAGGAGCGCGACGGGCCGCTGAACGCGGTCGTCGCCCTCGACCCCGAGCCGGCGCTGCGCCGGCTGGCCCGCACCGGGCCGCCGTCCGGCCCGCTGGCCGGGCTGCCCCTGCTGGTCAAGGACCTGCACGCCGAGGTGGCGGGGCTGCCGCTGTCGCGGGGCAGCCGGCTGTTCGCCGGCCTGCCCGCCCGCGGCACCTCGACGCTGGTCGCCCGCCTGGAGGCCGCCGGCGCCCTCGTCCTCGGTCGCACGAACACCCCGGAGCTGGGCCTGAACGCCACCACCGAGCCGCTGCTGCACGGCGCCACGGTCAACCCGTGGCGGCCCGGCCGCTCCGCCGGCGGGTCCAGCGGCGGTGCGGCGGCCGCGGTGGCGGCCGGGATGGTGCCGGCCGCGCACGCCACCAACAGCGGCGGCTCCACGCGCATCCCGGCCGCCTGGTGTGGGCTGGTCGGCCTCAAGCCCAGCCGGGGCCGCAACCCCATGGGACCGTTCCGCCTCGACGACTGGGCCGGCCTGAGCCACGAGCACGCCGTCACCCGCACCGTCGCCGACAGCGCGCTGCTGCTCTCGGTGACGGCTGGGCCCGCCCCGGGGGAGCCGTACGCGCTGCCCGCCGTCCCGCCCGAGCTCGGCGCGCCACCGCGGTGCCGGGTGGGCCTGCTGGAGGAGGCGCCGGCCGGTCGGCCGGTCGCGCCCGCCCACGTCGCCGCGGTACGGGAGAGCGCCGCAGTGCTCGACCGGCTCGGGCACGCCGTCGTCCCGCTGCCCGCGATCGAGGCGGCCGCCGAGGTGGGGCCGGTCCTCGGGCGGGTGGTCGCCGGCCACCTCGCCGCGGCCGTCGACGCGCTCGAGCGGCAGACCGGCCGCCGGGCCTCCCCGGACACGCTGGAGCCCGCGGTCCTCGACCTGCTGCAGCAGGGGCGGCGCACGACCGCGGCCGAGCTCGTCGAGGCGCAGCTGCAGGTCCGCCGGCTGGCCCTGGTCCTCGCGACGGCGGTGCGCGGGGTGGACGTGGTGCTGAGCCCGACCACGGCGCAGCCGGCGCCGGCGCTGGGTGAGCTGCACACCGACCGCAGCGCCCGGGAGCTGTTCGCCGAGATCTTCCGGCTGTCGCCGTTCGTCGGGGTCTACAACGTGACCGGCGGCCCCGGGCTGAGCCTGCCCTGGGGCCTGGACCGCGACGGGCTGCCGGTGGGTGTGCACCTGGGTGCGGCTCCCGGTGCCGACGGCCTGGTGCTCGGTCTGGCGGCGCAGCTGGAGGCCGCCCGGCCGGACCGGGTCCTGCTGCGCAGCCCGGTGGCGGAGGTCAGTCCGTGACCGCGAGCTGCCGCAGGGCCACCCCGCGGGAGGCGGCCAGACGCTCGGCGGCCGTGACGACCTGCTCGCGCGCGACCGGCGCCCACAGCTCCACGGCCACGACCAGGGACGCACCGGCCTTGCGTGGCCGCCAGGTGCCGGCGACGTCGCCGTCGGCGAGCACTGCGCCGGGCCGGCCGAGCACCGGCCAGAGGGTCTTCGCGCGGGCGGGGTCGGCGACCAGCAGCGGCCGGTCACGCGCCTGCAGGAACAGGTCGAACGGGCCGAGCAGGTGCACGCCGCGCGCGGGCGGGACACCGGCCAGCCGGGCGGCGTCCTCGGCGAGCAGCCAGCGCCGCTCACCGTCCACCGTCACCTCGACGGCGTCCTGCGGCCACCGGGCCCGCACGTCCCCGACCGGCGCGTCCAGGTAGCCGGCGACCAGCGCCGGGGTCGCCGGGCCGAGCAGCCGCAGGTAGCCGCGGACGACGTCCAGGTGCGGGGGCACCTCGGTGGCCGGTGTGAGTCCGGGCA
This sequence comes from Geodermatophilus sp. DSM 44513, assembly GCF_032460525.1. NCBI lineage: Bacteria > Bacillati > Actinomycetota > Actinomycetes > Geodermatophilales > Geodermatophilaceae > Geodermatophilus > Geodermatophilus sp. DSM 44513. The sequence goes on from NZ_CP135963.1 coordinate 122,442, forward strand.
CCGGGCGCAGCACCGGGGGTGAGGTGCCCGGCTCGAGCTCGAGGCCGGCGCGCAGCGCGGCCAGCCGGAAGGGCTGCTCGAACAGGTGCGTGGCGTCGCACGGGCGGCAGTGGCGCAGGTAGGGCGCGGGCAGCAGCTCGGTCAGCCGCCCGGAGACCTCGCCCTTGACCATCGGGGCGCTCACCACCGACCGCATGGTGGCGGCCACGGTGTCCAGCGCCTCGAGGGTGCCGATCCCGGCGGCCCGGAGCGGCTTGGCGGCGTCGAAGACGCGCTTGGCCGCGTCGGCCTCGGAGAACGGGGCGGTCGCCGCCACGACGCCGGGCAGGTCGGCCCGCCGGTACAGGTGTGGGGCGCCGCGGAGCGTCCACAGGGTGGCCAGCTCGCCGTCGCGGGCGTCCACGCCGCGCAGCGCCAGTGCCCACCGGCCGCCGTCGGGCCCGGTGTCCTGCACACCGAGGTCGAGCACGGCGGTGTCGGCCGGGTCCCCGGCGACGCGGCCGAGCTGCTGGGCGTGCACCCGCAGGTCGAGCACCTGCCGGCGGGTGAGGGTGGGGGTCACGTCAACGCCGCGGCCGCCCGATGCCGACCACGTACAGCACCAGCAGGGCGCCCCCGGGGACGGACAGCCAGATCCACCACGGGTAGACGTCGTCGTTGGTGACCGAGACCAGCCCCCACACCAGCAGGTTCACCGCGGCGATGCTCGCCCAGACGACGGCCAGCACGCGCATCGCCGTGCCGGCGTCGTCGTCGCTGAACCAGCGGTCCAACGGCGGCGGGGGAGGTGCGGCCGGGGGCGGCTCGGGGAGGTCGCGGGTGACCCGGGCCAGGTCACCGCGGGTGCGGGCGGCCCAGACCGCCTGCACGCGGGTGTCGAACTCGTGCAGGTCCAGCTGCCCGGCCCCGACGGCGCGGCGCAGCCTCTCCTGCACCGCGGCCCGCTCGGGGTCGGACACGCGCAGCTGGTCGGGGTGCACCGGCTCGATCACGTTCCCGATCGTGGCACAGGAGCCCTGCCGGAACCGGCCCTCCGGCAGGCGGGGGGTGGCCGCTCTTCAGGGGCCCGCGCCGAGCTCGCGAGGCGTGGGGGGAAGAGTGGTCCTTCTTCAGTCGTCCGCCAGGGTGCGCAGGATGCGGGCCAGCGTCGCGCGGTCGGCCGCGTCCAGACGGGCGAACAGGTCGCGGGTGTCGGCGGCCCGGGCCGCGGCGATCTCGGCCTGCACCCGGCGGCCCTCGTCGGTCGGGGTGAGCACCACGGCGCGCCGGTCGGTGGGGTCCGGCGCCCGCTCGACCAGCCCCCGGGCCTGCAGCGCGTCGGCCACCTCGGTGGCCGACCGCGGCGCGATGTGCAGCGCCTCGGCGAGGTCGGACAGCCGGGTGCCGGGCCGGGCGGTGACCACGCGCAGCGCACGGGCGTGGTGGGGGGAGAGCTCCCACGGGGCCAGCGCGTCCCGCCACCGCCGGCGCTGGCCGCGGGCGACCCGCACGAGCAGCTCGCCCAGCATCTCGGCGTCGTCGTCCGGCACGCCGGGAAGCCTAGCGGCCGTCCTGCTGTTGCCTCACGGTGAGGTAACCTCATCATCAGGAGGTGGTCGCCATCGAGGGCACCAGGGGACCGGGCGGCGGCGGCCGCCCCGGGCAGCGGTCCGACCCCGCCGACCGCGCCCAGCTCGAGCGCCACCCCGTGCCGTTGCGCCGGGTGACCGCGCTGTTCACGCCCTTCCGCTGGCAGGTCGCCGTGGTCGTGGTGCTCATCGTCGTCTCCTCCGCGGTGGCGCTGGCGACGCCGTTCCTCGTCCGGCTGGTCATCGACGAGGCGCTGCCGCGGCAGGACGTGCGGCTGCTCGTCTGGGCCGTCCTCGGCATGCTCGCCGTCACCGCGACCACCGCCGTCCTCGGCGTGGTGCAGACCTGGCTGTCCACCACCGTCGGCCAGCGGGTCATGCACGGCCTCCGGACGGCGGTCTTCAGCCACCTGCAGCGCCAGTCGCTGGGCTTCTTCACCCGCACGCGCGGCGGGGAGGTGCAGTCCCGGCTCACCCACGACATCTCCGGCATGCAGTCGGTGGTCACCTCGACGGCGACGTCGCTGGCGTCCAACGCGACCACCGTCGTCGGCACGATCGCGGCCATGGTGGCGCTGTCCTGGCGGCTGTCGCTGCTCTCGCTCGTCGTGCTGCCGCCCGCGGTGCTGCTCACCCGCAAGGTCGCCCGGATGCGGCGCACCGTCACCGCGGAGCGTCAGCGGCACCTGGCCGACATGCACGCCCAGGTCGAGGAGGGCCTGTCGGTCAGCGGTGTGCTGCTCGGCAAGACCCTCGGCGCGGGGCCGGCCCAGTCCCGCCGCTTCGCCGACACCTCGCAGGACCTGGTCGGCCTGGAGGTGCGCGCCCAGCTCGCCGGCCGCTGGCGGATGGCCACGATGAGCATCGTCTTCGCCGGCATCCCGGCGCTCGTCTACCTGGCCGCGGGGCTGCCGGCGACCTCCGGCGGCATGACCATCGGCACGCTGGTCGCCTTCACCGCGCTGCAGGGCACGCTGTTCCGCCCGCTCATGGGCCTCCTGGACGTCGGCGTGCAGGTCACCGCCTCGATGGCGCTGTTCAGCCGGGTGTTCGAGTACCTCGACCTGCCCGTGGAGGTCGACGACCCGGCCGACCCGGTGCCGCTGGACCCGGCCGGCGTCCGCGGCGACGTGCGCCTGGAGGGCGTGTCGTTCACCTACCCCGACGGGCACCGGCCGGCCCTGGACGGCGTCGACCTCGCCGTCCCCGCCGGCACGACCCTGGCGCTGGTCGGCCCCACCGGCTCGGGCAAATCCACGCTGGCCTCGCTGGTCGCCCGGCTGGCCGACCCCACCGCCGGCCGGGTCACCGTCGACGGCGTCGACCTGCGCGACCTGTCGCTGGACACGCTGTCCCGGGTGGTCGGCGTGGTGGCGCAGGAGACCTACCTGCTGCACACGACCGTGCGGGAGAACCTGCGGCACGCCCGGCCCGAGGCGACCGACGCCGAGATCGAGGACGCCGCCCGCCGCGCGCAGGTCCACGACGTGGTCGTCGGCCTGCCCGAGGGCTACGACACCGTCGTCGGCGCCCGCGGGCACCGGTTCTCCGGCGGGGAGAAGCAGCGGCTGGCCATCGCCCGCACGCTGCTGCGCGACCCGCGCGTGCTGGTGCTCGACGAGGCCACCAGCGCGCTGGACACCGGGACCGAGCGGGCGGTGCAGGCCGCGCTGGACGAGGCCGCCCGGGGGCGGACGACGATCACCATCGCGCACCGGCTGTCCACCGTGCGGCACGCGGACCGGATCGCCGTCCTCGACGCCGGCCGGGTCGTGGAGACCGGCACGCACGAGGAGCTGCTGGCCCGGGGCGGTCGCTACGCGGCACTGGTGGCCGCCGGCGACCGGCAGCCCGCGCTGGCCGCCTGAGCGGTGGGAAGGACGGCGGGACGGCGGTGGTTGGGCCCGGCATGAGCACCCCGCTGTCCGTCCTGGACCTGGCGCCGATCTCCCGGGGGCAGACGCCGGCCGAGAGCATCGCCGCCAGCGTCGCCCTGGCCCAGCAGGCCGAACGGTCCGGCTACCGCCGGGTCTGGTACGCCGAGCACCACAACATGCCGACCATCGCCTCCTCGGCGACCAGCGTGCTCATCGCGCACGTCGGCGCGCACACCTCGACGATCCGGCTGGGTGCCGGCGGCGTCATGCTGCCCAACCACTCGCCGCTGACCGTCGCCGAGCAGTTCGGCACCCTGGACGCCGCCCACCCCGGCCGGATCGACCTCGGGCTGGGCCGCGCGCCGGGCTCGGACCAGAACACCATGTACGCACTGCGCCGCGACCCGGGCTCGGCCGACCGCTTCCCGCAGGACGTGCTGGAGCTGCAGGGGTACCTGACCGGGGAGTCCCGGGTGCCGGGCGTGCACGCCGTCCCCGGCCGGGGCTCGAACGTCCCGCTGTACATCCTGGGGTCCTCGACGTTCGGCGCCACGCTGGCCGCCGCGCTGGGCCTGCCCTACGCCTTCGCCTCGCACTTCGCCCCGGCGATGCTGCGCCCGGCCGTGGAGGCCTACCGGCGGGAGTTCCGCCCGTCGGCGCAGCTGGACGCCCCGTACGTGATCGCCGGTGTGAACGCGGTGGCCGCGGACACCCACGAAGCCGCGCAGGAGGCCTTCGGCGCCGCCCGGCGCCGGCTGGCCGTGGGCCTGTTCGGCCGTGGCCGCCCGATGTCGGACGACGAGGCCCAGCTGCTGCTCGAGGGTGGCGCGGGGGTGCACGTGGACTCGATGCTGACCCACACCGCCGTCGGCACGCCGGACGAGGTGCGCCGGTACCTGACCGCCTTCGCGGCCGAGGCCGGTGCCGACGAACTCATCGTCGCCCACCAGTTCCCCGGTGTGGAGGGCCGGCTGCGCTCCGTCGAGCTCACCGCCGAGGCAATGGCTCTCGCCCCGGCCTGACGGAGGACCCCCGCCCCTCGCGCGCTCGCGACGGGCCCCTGCAGGGGGCCGGGAGTCCGCCGCCCGGTCGCCCGTGCCCCGGTCGGGGGGCACGGGCGACCGGTCAGCGGCCGGTGCTCAGTACCAGTTGTTGGCCTCGTGGAAGGACCAGGCCGCGCAGGGGCTGCCGTAGCGGTCCTCGATGTAGATGAGGCCGGCGTCGATCTGCCGGTACGGGTCCGACGTCTTGGCGATGCCGGTGGCCGCCCAGGTCGAGTCGAGGAACTGGGCGATGCCGTAGGCCGTGCTGGTGGGGTTCTGCGCGTCCGGGTTCCAGCCGCTCTCGGCCTCCCACAGCACGTCGAGGCAGTCGAACTGGGCGGCGTCCCCGACCTGGCCGGCGGCGTAGTCCTTGTAGGCCTGCGTCCCGGTGGCGGCGGGGGCAGGCGCCGGGGCGGGAGCCGGTGCAGGCGCCGGGGCCGGCGCGGGCGCGGGTGCCGGGGCGGGCGCGGGGGCCTCCGCCGGTGCGGCGGCCTCCGCGGCGGGAGCGGGGGCGTCGGCCGCGTCGTCGCGGTCCCACCGCTGCCGGTCGCCGTCGGAGCGGTTCCCGTCCCAGCCCCGGCCGGAGTCACCCGGGGTGGCCTGGGCGACGGCCTGGCCGGTGAAGGTCAGTGCGACGGTCATGGTGCCGGCTGCGGTGAGCAGGTGCAGGGCGCGGCGGGTGCTGGTGCGTGCGTGCATCGGGCGGGTCTCCTGGGGTGCTGTTCGCGTGGGCGCGCGCGTCGACGGCCGACGGCGCGTGGGGTGCGGGTCGGACGGGGGAGTCGTGGCTCGAGGCCGGGACGGGCAGGGATCGGCAGCCGGGCGTGCGGCACCGGCCGGACGGCGGACTCGGTCCGGCTGCAGGGGTGCCGTGCGACGGCTGGGTCCTGGTCGAGGGCAGGCGGGAGCGCGACGGTCCCGGACCTGTGGGCGCGGGGGCGAGATGGCCCCGGGCGCGCGGTGGTGCTCCGTTCTCCCCTGGCCGCCTACCAGGTCAGCTGACGGGTTCGGGCTGGGAGTGCCCTACCCGCTCCCGGGTGTCCGGGAGCGGGACTCACCCCGGTGGTACAGGTGGGTCCCCGGCTCGCGTGTGCGACTCGGCGGCATCCGGCGCGGGCTCCCCGGCTGGGGAGGAGACGACCGTCCGGACGCCCAGAACGTAAGGCCGTGACCATCCCGTGACAAACGCTGGGGCGGACCTTTCCGTCCCGTCCGGCGACAGGCCGACGACACACCGGGACACGCGCTCACCGGCTCACCGTCCGCGACGGCCCTGACGTGGGGGAGGTCTGCAGTCGGGTGATCCTCACTGCCGGGACGGGCAGGAGTCACGGTAGGTGGAACGAGGCGACGGGTGGTCGTCGGCCGGACCGGTCCGCCGCTCCGAGTACGGCGTGTTGAACAGCGTGTCATCGCAGCTTGAGCACATAATGCCTCATGGACTGGTGCTCAGTCCCGTCTCTTCTCCCCTCGAGGTTGGCTGTGGCTGGCTGCTCCCCCGACGCCGCCAGCAACACCACCGCCGACAGCCACGGCTCCTACACCTACAACGGCGCCGGCCAGCTCACCGGCTTCACCGACGGCTACAGCGGCGGTGCCTACACCTACGCCAGCACCGACCAGACCGAACTGATCACCGATGGCCGCGGACGCACCTACACCTACGGCCGCACCGATGACGCCGGCCTGCCGGTGGTCGAGTCCTACACCGACGGGGGCAGCCGCCTCAGCTATCTCCAGGGACTGCCCAGGGCACCCCGCTGGCTATCGTTGTGCCAACGCCCACTACCTCGCCCTCGACGGCCTGGGCTCCATCGTCGCCACCATCAACCACACCGGCGCCCAGACCGCCGCCTACACCTATGACCCCTGGGACAGCATGACCGCCACCGGCGTCAACGCCTCGGCCATCAAGTCCTACCAACTGTTCGGCTACGCCGGCGGCACCATCGACCGCGACCCCGACCTCGTCCGCTCCGGCCAGCGCTGGTACGACCCCGTCGTCGGCCGCTTCACCCAGCAAGACGCCCTAGAGACTCTCGGCGATCCCCGCCGCGCCAACCGCTACGAATACGCCGCCAGCAATCCGATCAACTTCGTGGACCCACTCGGGTTGGAGCGGTGTTTCGTGAACTCTTCGACCGGCGGCTATTACTGCGGAGCGACCGACCCCGGGCCCAACAAGTACAGCGTCAAGACCTTCTTCTGTCGCAGTGGAGCCATCTTGGGTGCTGCTTTGTCTTTCAGTCCCCAGTCCTTTGCGGTGAAGACTGGCGTTGTCTACGGGGGCAGAGCCCTCGGAATCGCTGGCATCGGTTGTGAATTCAGTTGAGAGTAGGGAGAAGTAGGCGTGGGTCCTGATGTCAGACGAAGTATGTACTCCTGGATCGGTGCAGTCACCCTCTTCTTGGGCAGCGTCCTCTACTTCGTCAACGAGGAGGATGACTCAGCTTGGCTAAGCGGTGTACGAGTGGCTCTGCTCTGCGTGTCCGTCATCGCTTTCACAATTGAGGGAAGACGACTTCGTAAGCCAAAAAATCCTGCCGGTGAGGGAAACGGAGTGAAGGGGGATAGATAACAGTTCGACCGAGTGGTGGATCCGCTTATCGGGATCGGCCCAACGCTTAGTGGACACAGCCCTTGACGGGGCAGGATGGGTAGCCGAAGCGAAAGGCTACGGAATGGAGCACGCTGAAGGAGCGGGACGCTTGCTCGGGAGACTGTGAGAGTGATAGGACGGTGGCCGGCCCGGGGGATCCCGGGCCGGCCACCAGCCGCGAGTCAGCTCGACCGTGCGGGGGCGAGGTCCTCGTCGCTGTAGTGCGGGGTGGCCGCGACGCCGTGCAGGCCCAGCAGGTTGCCGAACGGGTCGACGACGATCGCGGTGACGAACGGCCCGTGCGGGGTGACCGGCACGTACTCCCGGGCGCCCATCGCCGTCAGGCGCGCCAGGGTGGCCGGCACGTCGTCGACCGACCAGTGCACGACCGCGCCGCCGGGCCCGGCAAGCCGGCCCTCGGGGGCCCGGCTGACGTCCGCGAGGGCCAGCTCGTCCTCGCGCTCGCCGACGGAGAACTTCGCGTAGATGGCCTTCCCGCCCCGCCCGGGACGGGTGAACACCGGCGGGACGCCGAGGAACTCGGTGTACCACTCGGTGGCCGCGGCCACGTCCTCCACCAGGAACATGAGCGCGTTGAACCCCCGCAGGCTCATCGGGCGGGCTCCAGCTCGGGGTGCCAGTCCTCGGCCTGCCAGCGGTAGAACACGTGGGCGACGGAGTCCTTGGGGCTCTGCCAGGTCTCCGGCCGGTACGGGCTGACGTAGGGGCGCAGCGCCTCCATGACCTTGATGAAGGCCGGGGCCGGCGCCTGGGACTCGTGGTCGGCCCGGACGGCGGCGGCCTTGGCCGCGTCCTGCTCGAGCAGGTGCACGAAGCAGTCGTCGATCCCGTACAGCCAGCGCCCGGTCACGCCGGTCTCCGCGGGCAGGCCGGTGGCGTCGGACTCGGCGAACACCCGGGCGATGTCGGCCTCCGAGCCGGGCTTCATCCGCTGCACGATGACGGTCAGCTCCCGGTCCTCGGGCACGTCGCCCTCGGGCAACCACTCGTAGAACTGCTTGGCCACCGAGTGCGACGGGTTCTGCCAGTAGCTCGGGTACGGCGTCACGTACGGGGCGATGGCCTCGGCGATCTGCTGGAACGCCGGCAGGCCCCGGCGCTGGCCGGAGATCTCCGGGTCCTCCTTGCGCTCGATGACGTGCAGGTAGAGGTCCTCGTAGGACAGCAGGAGGCGGCCGACGACGCCGAGGTCCTGCGGTCGGGTGGTGGGGTCGTACTGGCCGAAGACGGGACCGACCTTGTCCTCGCTGCCGGGGACCATGTGGCAGACGATCACGTTGCGGAACGGACGCCAGGTCATGACTGCTCCTCTGCGGGTTGGGAGGTGGTGGGTGCCGGGGATCAGGGGGAGGGGGAGGGGGAGAAGGTCAGCGGGAGCTCGAGCAGCCCGCGGAAGGCCGAGGCGGCCGGAAGCCACTGCAGCTCCTCGACGGGGACGGCGAGCTGCAGGTCGGGCAGGCGGACCAGGATCCGCCGCAGCGCCGTCGTTGCCTCCAGCCGGGCCAGGGCGGTGCCCAGGCAGTAGTGGACGCCGTGGCCGAAGGCCATGTGCGGGGTGTCGCCGCGGCTGAGGTCCAGGGCGTCCGGGTCCTCGACGAGGGCCGGGTCGTGGTTGGCCGAGGAGAGCACGATCGTGACGATCGACCCCTCGGGGATGGTCACGCCACCGATCTCCAGGTCCTCGGTGGCGAACCGGAAGCTGGACACCGGGACCGAGCCGTCGAAGCGCAGCAGCTCCTCCACGGCGTCGGGCACCCGGTCGAGGTCGGCCAGCAGCTCGGCCATCTCCTCGGGGTGGGTCAGCAGCGCCACGACCGCGTTGCCCAGGAAGTCCGAGGTGGTCTGGTAGCCGGCGAACAGCAGCAGGAAGCAGGTGGAGACCAGCTCGGCCTCCGACAGCCGGCCGTCGCCGTCGCGGGCGGTGATCAGCGCGCTGACCAGGTCCTCGCCGGGCTCGGCGCGCTTGGCGGCGACCAGGCCGGTGAAGTAGGCGTGCAGCCGCTCCTGGGCCTGCCCGATGGCCGCCCGGTCCTCCTGGGGGCTGCGCCCGCCGGTGCCCACGGTCCGGATGACCTGGGTGCCGGCGAGGATCTCCTCGTGGTCGGACTCGGGGATCCCCAGCAGGTCGCCGATGACCGCCAGCGGCAGCCGCAGGGCGAACTCGTCGACGAACTCGGTCCGCCCGTTCGGGGCCATCCGGTCGAGCAGCCCCTCGACGATCTCCTCCACGCGCGGGCGCATGGCCTCGATCCGCCGCGGGGTGAACGCCTGGGTGACCAGGCGGCGCAGCCGGCTGTGCTCGGGCGGGTCGGAGTTCAGCATGTTGGTGTTGATCTGCCGCGCCTTCTCGCCGAACACCGCGAGGTAGGTGTCGCCGGCCCGGTACAGGTCCTTGGACAGCCGCCCGTCCGACAGCGCCTGCCGGGCGTCGTCGTAGCGGGTGACCAGGAAGGAGTCGAACCGCGGCGTGCGCACCTTGACCACGGGCCGCTCGGCGCGCAGCCGGGCGTAGACGGGGTAGGGGTCGGCCCGGAACTCCGGGGTGTAGATCTCCGCGCCGGGGACGACGTCGTCGCCCGTCGCCTGTGCGGGTGCGGTCTGGGTCATGTCGTCTCCAGGGGGTCGGGAGGGGTGGTCACGGGGCGAAGACGCCGGCGAGGTGGTCCATCAGCGCGGCCTCCGCGGCCGGGCGGCTGCGGAAGCCGACGTGCCCGTCGGGGCGGACCAGGTAGGCCGCCGTCCCGGCGCCGGTCGTGCCGTAGGCGGCCGCGAACGCCCGGTCGGCGTCCCGGACCACGGGCAGGTCGACCAGCAGCGGCACGCGGGTGTCGGGGTCGGCGACCAGGTAGGCGTCGACCTCGCCGCGGCTGTACTGGCGCACCCCCACGGCCAGCTTCTCCAGGGCGAGCAGCTGCTCCTCCGAGGCACCGGCGTCGGCGTGCAGGAGCAGCGTCGAGTGGGTGCCGCGGGTGAGGTCGAACAGCCGCAGCGGGTGGGCCACGCCGAAGCGCCGCAGGCCCTGCACGTCCGGCGCCCGGTGCCCGGGCTCGGGGCCCGCGGGGAAGCCGGGGGTCTCCCTGACCAGCGGGCTGCCGGCATAGTTCATGGTCATCTGCATCTCGAGCAGGAACTGGGCCTTCTCGTCGTCCATGTCCATCTCGTCGGTGAACGCGATCGACACGGCCCGGTCGACGATCATCTTCCCGGCGGGACGGCGCTCGGCGTCGTAGCTGTCCAGCAGCCCGGGGGCGGCCAGCCCGCGGACGGTGAGGGCGAGCTTCCAGCCGAGGTTCCAGGCGTCCTGGATCCCGGTGTTCATGCCCTGCCCGCCGGCCGGTGGGTGCAGGTGCGCGGCGTCGCCGGCGACGAACACCCGCCCCTCGCGGTAGCGGTCGACGATGCCGTGCTTGATCCGGAAGATCGACGACCAGCGCAGGTTGCTCGCCGTGGTCCCGGGCGGGCCCTGGTCGTCGATCGCGGCCTGCACGTCGGCCAGCGTGGGCGGCTCGTACTCCTGCCAGAACCCGGCCGGGACGGCGCCGGAGCCGACCGCGTCCTGCCACTTCTGCGGCGCCAGGGTGGCGATCCGGTAGCGGTTGCGGCCCTTGAGCGGGACGCAGACCAGCATCCCGGTGAAGTCGTCCTCGTTCTCGATGCGCACGAAGCGCACCAGGTGGCCGGCCGGCAGGTCCCAGTCGACGTCGACGTCCCCGAGCATGAACAGCTGCGGGAACATCGACAGCCCGCCCTCGAACTGCAGGCCCAGGCCGGACCGGACGGCGCTGTGCGCCCCGTCGCAGCCGACCAGGTACTGCGCCCGGGTGGTCTCCACCCCGCCGTCGGCGTGCCGCAGTTGCGCGGTGACGCCCTCGTCGTCCTGGGTGAAGGCGGCCAGCTCCACGCCGCGCTCCACCTGGACGCCGAGCGAGGTCAGCTTGCCGGTGAGGAGGCGCTCGGTGTCGTACTGCGGCAGCCCGAGGTGGGCGTAGGGCAGCTCGTCGAGGCCGGACCAGTCGACCTGGTGGGTCTGCACGCCGTTGACGAACACCGTCTGCCCGTACAGCCAGATCCCGGCGTCCATGGCCTCGGTGACGATGCCCTGGTCCTCCCAGATCTCCATCGTCCGGCAGTGGATGCCGATCGCCTTGTCCGCCTGGGTGGAGGCCTGCGGGCGCTTGTCCACGACGCGGACGGCGACGCCGCGGCGGGCCAGCTCGATGGCGTGGGTGAGCCCCGCGGGCCCGGCGCCGACGACGAGCACCTCCGCCGGCCGGCCCGGGCGCTCGGTCGCGTCCGCCGGGTCGAGCACGGTGGTCACCGCGGGGGCGTCCTCCGGCTTGCCGACGAACTCCTCGACGCTGGCGCTGGGCACCGTCACCGGCTGCCCGGCCACCAGCTCCAGGTCCGGCTCCGGCGTCGCGGGCACGCCCTCGGGCACGGCGGGTGGCGCGGGTGCGGCCTGCGCGCCGGCGGCGGCGGCGACGGACGGCGGCACCGGTCGCACCCGCAGCGCGAAGACCCGCCGCTCCTCGCCGCGGGCCAGCCAGCGGCCCAGCGGCCCGGCCGACCAGTTCGCCGGCTCCGCCGCCCAGTCGGTGAACCGCTGCTCGGAGTCCCACTCGGCGACGACGTGGTAGCGCCGACCGTCGGGCTCGCGCAGCAGTTCCTCGCGGGCGTGCCCGGGGGCACGGCGGGCCAGCTGGGCGGCGGCGAGGTAGGCCAGCTCGAAGGCCTCGGCCTCCCACGGCTCGACGGCGACGGCGGTGTCGACGCGCACCCGGTCCACCTCGACGTCCCCGCCGGGGGAGGCCAGGGGCGGGAAGTCGGCGTCGGCGTCGGGCCGCTGCCGGATCTCCAGCACCTCGCGGCGGAACTCCACGGAGTGCCAGCGGGCCAGCGGGGCGCCGGCGGCCATGTGGGAGGGGTCCTCCACCCACTGCACGAAGTCGTCCTCGGACTCCCACTCCGCGAAGATGTGGTAGCGCAGGCCGGCGGCGTCGCGCAGCAGCTCCTCCCGCACGTAGCCGCGGGAGTCCCCGATCCGCTCGGTGACCGTCTTGTAGGCGCGCTCGAAGGCCACCTGCTCGCCGGGCTTGACGCTGGTGGAGAAGTCGATGCGCACCGGCCGACCCCGCTCGGCGGCGTCCACCGTGGCCAGCACGGTGAACGTCGAGCGGGTGGCGTCCTCGCGCAGGTCGCGCACTGACTCGGGAAGCCATTCCCGGGCCGGGCTGCGGCCGAAGGCGTCCACCGACGCCCGGTCGGTCCAGTCGCTGACGATGGCGAACCAGCGCGGGTCGCCCTCGTCGCGCATCAGCTCCTGGCGCAGGTTGCCCGGCACCCGGCTGATCTCGGCCGCGGCCCGGTGCCACGCCGCCTCGAACTGCTCCTCGCAGCCCTCCCGGGCGCGCATCCGCAGCATGGTGCGCACGGCCGCCCGGCCGTTGCCCCCCGGCACCGTCACGGCGCCCCCTCCGCCGGGCCCTGTCCGCCCGGGATCCGCGCCAGCACCTCGTAGGTGTTGCGGCCGGCGTCCTCGCGCAGGTCCCGCAGCGCCTCGGTGAGGTTCTCCCGGGCGCTGCTGCGGCCGAACGCGTCCACCGCGGCCCGGTCGGTCCAGTCGCTGGTGATGAGGAACGTGCGCGGGTCGTCGGCGTCCCGGATCAGCTCCTGCTGCCGGTTGCCCGGCACCCGGCTGATCTCGGCGGCGGCCCGGCGCCAGGCCGCCTCGAACTCCGCCTCGCAGCCCTCCCGGGTGCGCATCCGCAGGATCGTGCGGATGCCCGCCGCGGGCTCGGTCACGCCGCCTCCTCTGCCCGGTGGCGGCGCAGCACGAGGGCGCTGTTGAAGCCCCCGAAGCCCCGGGCGAGGACGACCACGACGTCGAGGTCGGCCTCCCGCGTCTCGCGCACCAGGTCCAGCCCGTAGGACTCCACCGGCTCCTCGACGTTGCCGGTGGGCGGCACCAGCCCGTCGCGCATGGCCAGCAGCGCGGTGGCCACGTTGAGCGCCGACCCGCCGGCCATCAGCCGTCCGGTCCAGCTCGACGGCACCGTCACCGGCACGCCGCGCTCGCCGAACACCGCGGTGATCGCGGTGGCCTCCAGGGCGTCGAGCTCGGGGATGCCCGCGCCGTCGGCGATGACCATCCCGACCTCGTCGGGCGCCACGCCGGCGTCGGCCAGCGCCAGCCGGATGGCCCGCGTGTACTGGGTGGCGTCGGGGGCGGGGTCCTCGTGGTGGTGGGCGTCGTGGGTGGCGGCGTAGCCGACGACCTCGCCCCAGATCCGCTGTGCCCCGCGTCCGGCGGCGGCGTCGGCCTCCTCGAGCAGCAGGATCGCCCCGCCCTCGCCGATGACCTGGCCGTTGGCCCGCCGGTCGAAGGGCTTGTAGGCGTCCTCCGGGCGCGGCGCGGTGGACAGCCGCCCGCTGGTGACCTGGCACAGCAGCGCGTACGGCGTCACGCCGGCCTCGGTGCCGCCCACCAGCACCGCCGGCGTGCCGCGTCGGGCCACGCGCCGGGCCCAGCCGATGCTGTCCAGCCCGCCGGCGCCCTCGCTGACCACCACGCCGGAGGGGCCCTTGTAGCCGTCGCGGATCGACACCTGGCCGGTGCTGGCCGCGTAGAACCAGGCGATCGACTGGTAGGCGCCCACCGACCGCGGGCCCCTGGACCACAGCCGCTGGATCTCGTGCTGGCTGAACTCGTTGCCCCCGGAGCCGGCGGCCAGGAACACCGAGGTGGCGTAGGCCTCCTCCGGCGGGATGTAGCCGGCGTCCTCCGCGGCCAGCGTCGCCGCGGCCAGCGACATCCACGACCACCGGTCGGTCTGCACCTTGAGCTGGGGGACGATGTACTGCTCGGCGTCGAAGTCGCGCACCTGACCGGCGACGGTCACCCCGTACTGCTCGGCGTCGAAGCCCTCGATGGGCCGCACCGCCAGCTCCCCGCGCAGCAGGGCCTGCCAGTGCTCCTCGACGCCGATGCCGGTGGGGGCGACCACGCCGATGCCGGTGACCAGCAGCCGGGTGGCGCCGTGCCGGGGGGCGGTGATCGTGCGGCCCCGGGGGGCGGTGTCCCGGGCGGTGCCGGCCACCTCGGTGACCACGCCCTCCTCGCTGATGACGGTGGTGTCGCTCATGCGGGCCTCCGATCGGGCTTGGCCAGCACGATGGCCGACTGGAAACCGCCGAAGCCGCTGCCGACGGAGACGGCGACGTCGACCTTGTGGTCGCGGGCGGTCTTGGGCACGTAGTCCAGGTCGCACTCGGGGTCGGGCACCTCGTAGTTGGCCGTCGGGGGGACGACCTGCCGCTGCACGGCCAGGGCGGTGGCGGCGATCTCGATGGAGCCGATGGCGCCCAGGGAGTGCCCGACCATCGACTTCAGCGAGCTCATCGGCACGCTGTAGGCGGTCTGGCCGAGGCTGAGCTTGACCGCGGCGGTCTCGTGGCGGTCGTTCTGCTTGGTCCCCGAGCCGTGGGCGTTGACGTAGCCGACCTCGCTGCCGTCGATGTGCCCCTGGGCCAGTGCCTGGTCCAGGGCCTCGGACATCTCGATGCCGTCCGGTCGCAGGCCGGTCATGTGGAAGGCGTTGCAGCGGTTGGCGTAGCCGGTGACCTCGCAGTAGATCTCCGCGCCGCGCTTCTGGGCGTGCTCCAGCTCCTCCAGCACCATGACCGCCGACCCCTCGCCCATGACGAAGCCGTCGCGGCGGGCGTCGAAGGGCTTGGAGGCGTGCTCCGGGTCGGCGTTGTTGCCCGTCGTGGCCCGGATGGTGTCGAAGCAGGCCATCGAGATCGGGGAGATGGGCGCGTCGCTGGCGCCGGCGAGCACCACGTCGGCGTCGCCGTCCTCGATCAGCTGGCTGCCGTAGCCGACCGCGTCGATGCCCGACGTGCAGCCGGTGGACACGACCGTCCCCGGGCCCTGGGCCCGGAACCGGACGGCCACCTCGGTGGCCGCGCAGCTGGGCACCAGGGCCTGGTGCAGGAACCGCGAGGCGTAGCGCGGGTCGACCAGCCAGTGCTTGCCGGCGTCGCTGACCTGGACGTACTCGTCCTCCAGCCGGGTGGTGGCACCGACGGCGCTGCCGATGGTGACGCCGACCCGCTCGGGCTCGGGCGCGTCCGGCGCGCCGCCGACCCCCATGCGCAGCCCGCTGTCGGCGACCGCCTCGTCGGCGGCCACCATCGCGAACTGCACGAAGCGGTCGTTGCGGTGCACCTCCTGGGCGGTGAGCCCCTGCCGGCGGCCGTCGAAGTCGACCTCGGCGGCCACCTGCGACCGGAAGCGGCTCGGGTCGAAGAAGCTGATCCGGCGGGTCGCCGTCCGGCCGGCGGTGATCATGTCCCAGAAGCCCTCACGGCCCATGGACCCCGGCGCCACCACCCCGATCCCGGTGATGACGACCCGCCGTCGACCTGCACTCACTGCTGCACTCCGTCCTGTCCGCTGTCCTGTTCGTTGCTGTCCTGCCTGGTCGTCGCGGTGCTCACTGCGCGCCCATCGAGCCCGGCGACGGCTCGGTGTCGACGTGGCCCAGCTCCGGCCGCGGCGCCAGCGGGCCGCAGAGGAACACGAAGGTCGCCGTGGTCGAGGAGTCGTTGACGATGCGGTGCTTGACGCCGATCGGGATGTGCACGGCGGACTCGGTGGTCAGCCGACGCTCCTCGCCGTCCAGGGTGACCAGGACGTCGCCCTCCTGGCAGTAGAGGAACTCCTCGGAGTACGGGTGCCAGTGCTCGGTGACGACCTCGCCGGGCTCCAGGGTGAGGGTGCCCATGAAGCCGGCGGTGGACCCGACGCTGGCCGGGGAGAGCAGGACGCGGATGTCGCCGCCCCGGCGCCGGTTGGGGGGCGTGTCGGCGCGGTGGACGGTGGGGCCGCAGCGGATCTTGGCCGACGGCGCGTGCTGGATGGTGGTCATGAGTCTCCTCCGGTGGGGACGGGCACCGCGGTGGCGGGCTCCGGGGACGTCGTGGGGGACGTCGTCGGGATGGGGGTCCCGGGCCCGGCGGCGAGGTGCACCGGGAGGTCGGGGTGGACCTGGCGGACCAGGGGTCCGAGGACGGGGACGGCGGCGACCTCGACGACCGCCGTCGCCCCGGCCTCGACCAGCGCGCGGGAGGTCGCCTCCCACTGCACCGTCGAGGTCAGGTGGGCCCGCAGGCACCGGGCCAGCTGCTGCGGGTCCCGGGTGGGCCGGCCGTCGGCGTTGGGCACGACCGGCACGTCGGGCTCGGACCACTCGAGGTCGGCGAGCGCGGCGGCGAGGTGCCGGGCGGTCGTCTCCACGAGCGGGCTGTGGCAGGCGGTGCGCCCGGGCAGCCGGACCAGGTCCAGCCCCGCGGCGTGCACCGCCTCCCGCGCCCGGGCCAGCTCGTCGCACGCGCCGGCGAGCACGACCTGGGCAGGGCCGTCGACCGAGGCGACGGCGAGGGCGCCGCCGACGTCCGCGACGACCGTGCGGGCGACCCCGGCCGCACCGGGGCCGACGACGGCCGCCATGCCAGCGCAGGACGGGCGCGGGGACAGTGACAGCAGCTCCGCGCGCCAGTGCACCAGCTCGACGGCCTGGTCCAGCGGGAGGGCGCCGGTGGCCACCAGGGCGGCGTACTCGCCGACCCCGTGGCCGGCGACGACGACCGGTCGCAGGCCGCGGGCGACCAGGCTGCGGTAGCCGGCGACCCCGCTGACGACGACCTCGACGTGCGCCGCCGTGGTGTCGCAGCTGAGGGCCAGCGGGTCCCGCCACCAGGTCGCCACGTCGCGGCCCACGACGGCGGAGGCCTCGTCCACCACCTGCCGGGCGGCGTCGTCGGCGAGCCAGGCGTCGACCGCGCCGGCGCGGACACCCGCCTCACCGGCGAGGACCACGGCGACGGCGGGCGGGCCCCCGCTCACGTCGTCGGCTCGCCCTCCGTGGTGGCCCCGGCGTCCTTGCCGGCCGCGGCCTCCACCTTGCCCTTGATGACCTCCATCTGGATCTTGCTGTTGGCGTTGATCCGCTTGGTCATGCCCTCGGTGTCGATGGGGGCCTCCGGGCGCATCCGGAAGTCCTGCACCCAGTCCATCCGGGTGCCGGAGCCCTCGGGGGAGTAGTTCCACCGGATGTCCATGAACTCGAACGGCCCCGGCTCCACCCGGCGGGCGCGGACCTCGCGGGCGGCCTCGTCGAGCTCGCGCTCGGAGACCCAGCTCCAGACCTTGCCGTTCTCGTCCGGGTGCATCGACAGCCGGAACTTGAAGTAGCTGTCCGTCGACTCGAGGATCTCGACCGAGGCGTACTCGGTGAACAGCTCCGGCCAGGCCGGCAGGTCGTTGGTCATCCGCCAGACGTGGTCGATCGGGGCGTCGATGTGGATGGAGTTCTCGGTGTGCCCGGCGGTCTCGGTGGTGCTGCTCACGTCGGACCTCCCTCAGGCCATGCCGGCGGAGCGCTGGGCGGCGTCGACCCGCTCCACGATCTCGCCGAGGGTGTAGCCCTCGGCGTTGTCGTCGGGCATCTCGGTGCCGAAGCGGTCCGACAGCTCGGTCTGCATGGACAGGAACGCCAGTGAGTCCAGGCCGATGTCGGAGAAGCGGGCGTCCGGGTCGGTCGTGTGCGACGTCGTGGGCAGCCCGGCCTTCTCGGAGAGCAGGCTCATGAGGTCGCTGAGAGTGAAGGTCGTGTCGGGCACGGTTCGGGTCCTTCCGGTGTGGTGGTCTCCGGCTGCGGGTCCGCGGCCGGGGTCTGGACGAGGGAGAGCGAGCCGCGCGCGGCGGCGGGCAGGCCGGCGGCCGGGGCGTCGGCGAGGGCGGCGGCCCGGGCGAGCACGTCGGGCAGCGCGCGGTCGAGGAACTGCACGTCGTGCCGGTCGGCCACGACGTCGGGGTCGCGCAGCAGGGCGCGGTGCAGGGCGATGGTGGTGTGCACGCCGGGGCCCTCGACCCGCATCTCGGCCAGCGCCCGATCCATCCGCCGGATGGCCTGCTCGCGGTCGGGGGCCCAGACGACGAGCTTGCCGAGCAGCGAGTCGTAGTCCGGGCTGACCGTGTCGCCTTGGCGGTAGCCGGTGTCGAAGCGGGTCCAGGGCCCGTCGGGCGCCTGCAGCACGTCGAGCCGGCCGGGCGCCGGGGCGAAGCCCCGGGTGGGGTCCTCCGCGTTGATCCGGCACTCGATGGCCGCCCCCCGCGGGACGACGTCCTCCTGGCGCAGCTGCAGGCGCCGGCCTGCGGCGACCAGGATCTGCTCGCGGACCAGGTCCACGCCGGTGAGCAGCTCGGTGACCGGGTGCTCGACCTGGATGCGGGCGTTCATCTCCATGAAGAAGGCCGACCCGGTGTCGTCGACCAGGAACTCCATGGTGCCGGCGCCGGTGTAGCCGACGGACAGGGCGCCGTGCACGGCCAGCCGGCCGAGCTCGGCGCGCTGCTCGGGGGTGAGGTGGCCGGCCGGCCCCTCCTCGAGCAGCTTCTGGTGCCGCCGCTGCAGCGAGCAGTCGCGCTCGCCGAGGGACACGCCGGAGCCGTGCGTGTCGCAGAGGACCTGCACCTCGACGTGCCGCGCCCCGGCGAGGTGCCGCTCGACGTAGACGGCCGGGTCGCGGAACACCGCGCGGGCGGTGGCCCGGGTGGTGGTGAACGCCTCGGCCAGGTCGGCGGGGTCACGGACCACGGTCATCCCGCGCCCGCCACCGCCGGCGGCGGCCTTGATGATCACCGGGTAGCCGATCCGGGCGGCGATCACCCGGGCCTCGTCGACGGTGCCCACCGGCTCGACGACGCCGGGCAGCAGCGGCAGCCCGGCCTCGGCCATGAGCCGGCGCGCGGTCGCCTTGTTGCCCATCTGCTGCATCACCGCCGGCGGCGGGCCGACGAAGGTCAGCCCCTCGGCGGCGCAGATCTCGGCGAAGTCCGGGTCCTCGGAGAGGAACCCGTACCCCGGGTGGATCGCGTCGGCCCCGGTGCGCAGGGCCGCCTCGACGATGTTGGCCACGTGCAGGTAGCTGCGCCGCGGGGCGGCCGGCCCGATGTGCACGGCCTCGTCGGCCATCTCGACCACCGCGGAGTGCCGGTCGGGGGTGGAGTACACGGCGACGACCTCGATGCCGAGCTCCCGGCAGGCGCGGGCGACCCGGACGGCGATCTCACCGCGGTTGGCGATGAGCAGGCGGCCGATCACCGGGCCCGCCCCGTGGGCCGCAGCCGCAGCAGGACCTGGTCGTACTCGACGGACTCCGCGTCGCCGACCAGGACCTCGGCGACCACCCCGGCCTCGTCGGCGACGATCGGGTTCATCAGCTTCATCGCCTCGACGATCCCGACGGTCTGGCCCGGCTCGACCTCGTCGCCGACGCGGACGAACGGGTCCGCGCCGGGGGAGGGTGCGGCGTAGAAGGTGCCGACCAGGGGGGAGCGGACGGTGACCGTCCCCTCCGCCGCGTCCGCTGCCGCGTCGGCCACCGCCACCGGGAGGTCGCGGGCGGTGGTGGTCCCGGCCGGGACCGTCACCGTGGTCACCGGGACCTCGGCGGCCCACTCGACCTCGATGGCCCGCTCACCGTCGCGCACGGTGAGCCGGCGCAGGCCGCTCGGCAGGCTGTGGGCCAGCGCGACGACCTCGTCGCGCAGGGCCCGGGTCTCGTCGGCCGGACCGGTGGCGGGGGTGGTGCTCATCCTCGGGGAGAGCTCGCTGGCGGACACGGTCACCCCTCCACCGGCTGCAGGGCCCGGCTGCTGTCGCCGCCGATGCGGTCCAGCCGCCGGGCGCGGGTGTCGAGCAGGGTCGCCACGTCGAGGCGGCAGACGTCCTCGAGCTCGCGGATCAGCGCCGTGCGCAGCAGGCGGGCCGCCTCGGCGGGGTCGGTGTGTGCGCCGCCGGGGGGCTCGGGCACCACCGAGGTGGCGATGCCGGACTCCCGCAGGTGCGCCGCGCCCAGCTGCATCGCCCGGGCGGCGGTCGGTGCGGCCACCGCCGTCCGCCACAGGATGGCCGCGCAGCCCTCGGGGCTGATGACCGACAGGTAGGCGTTCTCCAGCACCAGCAGCCGGTCGGAGGTGCACAGCGCCAGCGCGCCGCCGCTGCCGCCCTCGCCGGTGACCACGGCGACGACCGGGACCCGCAGCCGGCTGCTGCGCATGATCGTCTCGGCGATGGCGTGCGACTGGCCGCGCTGCTCGGCCTCCGGGCCGGGGTGGGCACCGGGGGTGTCGACGAGGGTCACCACCGGCAGCCCGAAGGTCTCGGCGTGGTCCAGCAGCCGCATCGCCTTGCGGTAGCCCTCCGGGTGCGGCATCCCGAAGTTGCGGGCCACCCGCTCGCGGACCGTGTGGCCCTTCTCCTGGCCGATCACGACGACGGTGCGCCCGCCGATGGAGGCGATCCCGCCGACCACGGCGGCGTCGTCGGCGAAGGCGCGGTCGCCGTGCAGCTCGACGAAGTCGTCGAAGGCCGTGTGCAGGTAGTCCAGGGTGGTCGGCCGGTCCACGTCGCGCGCCTTCTGGACGACGTCCCACGGGTCGGCGTCCCCCGCCTCGGGCACGGTGTCCCCGG
This sequence comes from Geodermatophilus sp. DSM 44513, assembly GCF_032460525.1. Lineage (NCBI taxonomy): Bacteria > Bacillati > Actinomycetota > Actinomycetes > Geodermatophilales > Geodermatophilaceae > Geodermatophilus > Geodermatophilus sp. DSM 44513. The sequence continues at coordinate 143,088 of NZ_CP135963.1, forward strand.
CGTCCCGGCGGGCCGGTGCCTCCAGGATCGCGCCGGCGCCGTGCAGGGCGAGCAGGCGGACCAGCAGCGGCCGCAGGTCGGCGCGCGTCTCCACCCGGTCGACCAGGCCGTGGGCGAGGAGGAACTCCGCGGTCTGGAAGTCGGCCGGCAGCTCGGCGCGGATGGTCTCCTGCACCACCCGCGGGCCGGCGAAGCCGACGTGCGCGCCGCGCTCGCCGACCAGCACCGAGGCGAGGGTGGCGAAGGACGCCGACACGCCCCCGTAGGTGGGGTCGGTGAGCACGCACACCGACAGGAGGCCGGCCTCGTGCAGCCGGCCGAACGCCTGGCTGACGCGGGCCATCTGGAAGAGGGAGAACACGCCCTCCTGCATGCGGGCACCGCCGCTGGCGCAGACGGTGACCAGGGGCAGCCCGCGCTCCAGGGCGAGCTCGGCGGCGCCGGTGATCCGGCGGCCCACCTCGACGCCCATGCTGCCGCCGAGGAAGGCGAAGTCCATGACCGCGACGACCGTCTCGGCGCCGCCGATCCGGGCGATCCCGACCACCACGGCCTCGGTCTCCCCGGAGCGGCGCTCGGCCTCGGCCAGCCGCTCGGGGTACTCGCGCAGGTCGGTGAAGGTCAGCGGGTCCGGCGCGCCGGGCTGGAAGGCGACCTCGCTGAAGCTGCCCGGGTCGGCCAGCAGGTCGATGCGGGCCCGTGCGCCCAGCCGGAGGTGGTGGTCGCACTCGGGGCAGACGTGCAGGTTGCGGTCCAGCCGCTTGCGGTACAGCAGCCACCCGCAGTCGGGGCAGCACACCCATCCGGCCTGGTCGGTGCCGGCGGGGACGGCGGCAGCCGTGGTCACCGGGGAACGTGTCATGACGGCCTCCCAGTCGTCCGGGTCCCGCTCACTCCGCGGACGACGTCCAGTGGTAGAAGCGGCTGGCCATCGCGTCGCGCGGCGACTTCCAGTTCGGGTCGTAGGCCTCGATGTAGGGCCGCAGGTCCTCGCTGTGGGTGCGGAACTCCGGCAGCGCCTGGGCGATCTTCATCGCCTCGTCGGCCGGCCGGTCGAAGTCGATGAGGTGGACGTAGAGCTCGTGGAAGCGGTAGAGCGACCGCTGCCGCACACCGATCTCGTGCGGCATGGAGGTCGCGTCGTAGCGGCCGAAGACGGAGGCGACGGCGTCCGCGTCGGTCGGCGCCATCTTGGCGATGATCATCGTCTGGTGCACAGGGGACTCCCAGCGTCGCTGCGGCCCGGTGAGGGCTCGGGGGTGTCTCGACGCTAGGGCGGCCCGGTGGCCGCGGGCATCGGCCGCAGGTCCGAACCCGGGGGCAGGTCCACGGGGACGGGGGGGTCTGCGACCCACCCCCACGAGGTGGGGGGACGGCCTCCGGACGGCCCGGTCGCCTCCTCCCTGCGGACCGGTCACCCGGACCCCGAGGTGGAGGACCCCGGCGTCAGGGAGGAGGCCGGCGCACTACCCGGGTATGAACTCGCCGAGGTCGGGCGCGCCGCCTCGCACACGGGTGTGGCGGGTGGGACGGCTGAGGCCTAACTTCCGGAACCGACCCGGTGGCCCTTCCCGAGGCCGGGTCAGGAGCGGAGCAGGTTCATGGACGAACCGGATGGCACTGGCGACGGCCCGGTGGGCTCCGACTCCTGTCCACCGGTGAGGGTGCTGATCTGCGACGACCACGAGGTCCTCCGGCACGGCCTGCGCACCGTGCTGCGCCGCATCCCCGGCCTGTCCGTCGTGGCCGAGGCCGACGGGGTCGACGAGGCGCTCGCGCTGGCCGCGACGGTCCGCCCGGACGTCACCCTGGTCGGGCTCGACGGGCAGGGTCCGGTGCTGCAGGACCTGGTGCGCGAGCTGACCGCCCAGGGCATCCGGGTGGTGCTGCTCGGGGAGGCCGGGGCCGGCAGCGACCTGGTGGAGGTGCTGCGCGCGGGTGCGCGCGGCTACGTGCACACGACGGTCAGCCCCGAACGGCTGGTCGAGTGCGTGCGGGCGGTGGCCCGGGGCGAGACCGTCCTGGACGCCAGCGTGACCGGGGAGCTGCTGCACCGCCTGGACCGGGGCCAGCGGTCGGGCGACGGCAGCGGGCACGCGCCGCCGCACGGGCTGCTGACCGCCCGGCAGCAGGCGGTGGCCTCGCTCGTGGCCGAGGGCCTGACCAACGCCGAGATCGCGGCCCGGCTGGAGGTCAGCCGGCCCACGGTCAAGGGGCACATCACGGTGGCGCTGCGCCGGCTGGGCCTGCGCGACCGGACGCAGTTGGCGATCCACGTGCACCGGAGCACCCGGCCCGGCAACGGCCGCGGGGTCCGGCCGGCGGGCCTGTGAGTCCGTCCGCCGCGCAGGGAGAGCTTACGTTCCTGGGAGTTGTCTGGGAACGTGCTGAGCACGACCTGCACATCTGACGCTAGAGTCACTCCAGCCTGGAGGAGACGGGCGCGTGTCGACGGTGCCGGTCCATCGGTGCCGGTTGCAGGGGGACGACATGGACCAGTACCTGGTCAGCACACCCGTACGAACACACCACGAGCAGCGCGGCCTCGAGGCGGCCGTGCCCACACCGCGGGCCGCCCGGCCGGTCCCGGTCCACCCGCACGCCTGCCGGACGCCCACGACGCTGGTGACGGTGCTGCTCTGCGAGGACCGCGAGGTCTTCCGCATCGGGCTGCGCGTGGTGCTCGAGGCCGAACCCGACATGGCGGTGGTCGCGGAGACCACCCACCTGCCCGAGGCCCTGGAGGCCGCCGACGGGGAGGGCAGCGTGGTCGTCGTCGTCCGGCAGGGACTGGTCGCCGGTGACGCCCTGCCGCTGCTGCGCGAGCTGTGCGACAACACCGCCGTCCTCGTGCTCGCCGAGCCCGAGACCGACACCGAGCCCGAGCTGGTGGAGATCCTGCGGGCCGGCGTCCGCGGCTTCCTGCCCCGCCGCTCGGGTGCCCAGCGGCTGGTGGACGGCGTCCGGGCCCTGGCCCGGGACGAGGCGGCGCTGGACCCGGCCGCCACCAGCCACCTGGTGCGCCACCTGACGGCCGGCCCGCAGGCGGTGTCGGCGCCGGCCCTCGGCCCGCTGGACCGGCTGACCGGCCGCCAGCGGGAGGTCGCGGAGCTGGTGGGCCAGGGGATGAGCAACGAGGAGATCGCCGGCCGGCTGTTCCTCAGCCTCGCCACGGTCAAGAGCCACCTGACCGCGTCGATGCGCCGGCTGGACATCCGCTCGCGCACGGAGCTGGCGATCCTGGTCACCCGGGAGAGCTCCCCGGCCGCCTAGCGACCTCCCTGTGATCGGCGTGACGGGGGTGGGCCGGAATGGTCCACCCCCGTTGCCGCGATGGACCAGGACGTGGACCTGTTCTCCCCTGTGACCCTGGGCGACCTCGAGCTCGCCAACCGCGTCGTCATGGCCCCGCTGACCCGGATGCGCTCCGGCGACTCCGGCGTCCCCGGTGACCTCGTCGTCGAGCACTACCGGCAGCGCGCCGGCCTCGGACTGGTCGTCACCGAGGGCACCTACCCGAACCACGAGGGGCAGGCCTTCGTCGGCCAGCCCGGCATCGTCACCGACGAGCAGGCCGCGGGCTGGCGCCGCGTGGCCGACGCGGTGCACGCCCGCGGCGGCACCGTCGTCATGCAGGTGATGCACGGCGGCCGGGTGACCCACCCCGACGTCAACGGTGGCCGCCGGGTCGTCGCCCCCAGCGCGGTCGCCATCGACGGCGAGGGCCACACGTCGCGGGGCAGGCAGCGCTACCCGGTGCCGCACGCGCTCACCGTCGACGAGGCGCGACAGACGCTGCAGGACTTCGTCTCCGCCGCGAAGCGCGCCGTCGACGCCGGGCTGGACGGCGTGGAGATCCACGGCGCCAACGGCTACCTGCTGCACGAGTTCCTCTCCCCGGCGTCCAACCGGCGCACCGACGAGTACGGCGGCTCCCCGGCCAACCGGGCGCGCTTCGTCGTCCAGGTGGTGCGGGCGGTGGCCGCGACCGTCGGCGCCGGCCGGGTCGGGCTGCGCATCTCCCCGGAGCACGACATCCAGGACGCGCTGGAGACCGAGCGGGACGACGTCCGCGCCACCTACGGGGCGCTGCTGGACCAGCTGCGGCCGCTGGGCCTGGCGTACCTGTCGGTGCTGCACGCCGAGCCGGCCGGGGAGCTGGTGCAGGAGCTGCGCGAGCGCTTCGGTGGCCCGCTGGTCGCCAACAGCGGCTTCGGCTCGGTCACCACCCGCGAGGAGGCGGTGCGGCTGATCGACTCCGCGCACGCCGACGCCGTCGCCGTGGGCCGCGCCGCGATCGCCAACCCGGACCTGGTCGAGCGGTGGGCGGGCGGGCACGAGCTGAACGAGCCGCGGTCGGACCTGTTCTACGCCGCGGGTGCCGAGGGCTACACCGACTACCCGACCCTCGAGGCGCTGCGCGCCGGCTAGGGCCCGGCCCCCGGCAGCCAATGTCGCGATAAAGGCCGCCTGGGGCCTTCCGCGCGCGGAAGGCCACGGGCCGGGTCAGCCGGTGCGCTGCGCGGTGACGACGAGGTTGTCGGTGTAGCTGCGGGCGCCGCGGTCGAACTCCCCGCTGCAGGTCACCAGCCGCAGGACGTCGTCCGCGGTCGCGCCGAACACGGCCGCGGTCGGGAAGGCGTCCTTGGCGAACCGCTCGGTCCCGGTGACGGCGTAGCGGGCCACGGTGCCGTCGGCGACGGTCACCTCGACGACGTCGCCGGGGCGCAGCTCACGCAGGTCGTAGAAGACCGCGGGGCCGTCCGTGGAGTCCACGTGGCCGAGCAGCACGGTCGGCCCGCGGGCCCCCGGGCGGCCGCCGCCGGTGAACCACCCGGCCCGCTCGAACTCCGCGGGCACCTCGGCGGCGCCGTCCGCGGTCAGGCCGAGGGCGAGCAGGGGCGAGGAGACGCCGATGGCCGGGACGGCGACCGACGTCGGCTCGGGCGCGGCCCTCGGGTCGGCCACGACCGCACCGCCGGCGGCCGGCGCCGGGGTCACGGGCACCGGCCGGTCCGGGACGGCGGGTACCGCGGGCGCCTGCGCCACGCCCGCGCACCCGGTGAGGACGACCAGCGCCCCCACGGTCGCGGCGAGCGTGCGCAGGGGCCCGCGACCGGTCACTGCCGGCGGGTCCGGCGCAGGGCGACTGCGCCGGCGGTGCCCACGACCGCGGCCCCGGCCAGGGCCACCAGCCCGGCCGGCGCGCCGTCGTCCGCTGTTCCGCCGGCACCGGTCGCGATGCCGCCCACCGGCACCGCCGTCAGCTGGCCGCGCACCGCGCCGGCGGCGTACGCCGTGGTGTGCGTGTCGGTGAAGAAGGCCGACGGGTCGGCCTCGATCTGGTCGAGGGTGAAGCCCTCACCGGTGTCCGTGCCGTTCGGGGCCACACCGGTGGTGAACGGGCCCTGCAGGCAGCCCGTGCTGACCAGCCGGCCGCTGCCGTCGTCCTCGGGGTTGGGCAGCGCGATGCGCGGCGGGCCGGGCTTGCCGGCCGGGGCCTCGTGGATGTGCGTCGCCGTCTTGGCGGGGCTCTGGTAGGGCGGGGTCACGCCGTCCAGCCGGATGTCGTAGCAGATCACCTCGGTGTCGGAGTTGATCCGGTAGGTGAACGTGCCCGTGGCGCCGGGCTCGCCCGGGGTCACCACCCCGTCGGGGTCGACCACCATGTCGGGGGTGGCCATCGCGGTGAAGGCGCTGGTGAAGGAGGCCGGCTCGGGGACCTCGGTCTCGGCGGCGGCGGTGCCTGCGCCGGTGAGAGCGAGCGCCCCGGCGGCTCCGGCGACGACGGCGGTGCGGACGAGCGACGAACGGGACATGGGAGCTCCTGACTCGCAGGGTGGTGCCGGTCACCCGGGTCTACGGAGCCCGCGCCGCGGCCGTTCACCGCCGGGCCCGCGTGGTCTGATCGGGGCACGCGGCGTCCGGGGGCGCCCGGGGAGGGAGGGCCCGATGGCCGAGGTGCACGGCAGCTGCGAGGACCGCTTCTCCGGCGTGCGGGAGGCGCTGTCGCTGGCACTGGACGGCGACGAGCTGGGCGCGTCGGTCGCCGTCGACCTGGACGGGGAGACCGTCGTCGACCTGTGGGGCGGGTACCGCGACGTGGAGCGGACGACGCCGTGGACCGCGGACACCCTCGTCAACGGCTGGTCGACGACGAAGTGCGTGCTCGCGCTGGCCGCGCTGCTGCTGGTCGACCGCGGGGAGCTCGACGTGCACGCGCCGGTGGGCGACTACTGGCCGGAGTTCTCCGCCAAGGGCAAGCGGGACGTCGAGGTGCGCCACCTGCTGTCGCACACGTCGGGCGTCTCCGGCTGGGACCCGCCGTTCTCGATCGGCGACATGTACGACTGGGAGGGCGCCACCGAGCGGCTCGCGTGGCAGCGGCCCTGGTGGGAGCCGGGGACGGCGTCGGGCTACCACGCGAACAACCAGGGGCACCTGGTCGGCGAGGTGGTCCGGCGGGTCACCGGGCGCACCCTCAGGCAGTTCGTGGCCGAGGAGGTCGCCGGGCCGCTGGGCGCGGACTTCCAGATCGGCGCCCGCGAGGCGGACTGGGACCGCATCGCCCCGGTCGTCCCGCCGCCGCCCTCGGGTGACCCGCGCGAGCTGGACCCCGCGTCGGTGGCGTACCGGACGTTCACCGCACCGCTCGCGTCGGCCGCGGCGGCCAACTCACCGGACTGGCGCCGCGCCGACCTGGGCGCGCTCAACGGGCACACCAACGCCCGGGGGCTGCTGCAGGTGATGCGGACGCTGAGCCTGGGGGGTGCGGACCTGCTGTCCCCGCGGACCGTCGAGACGGTCTTCGAGCAGCAGTCCGATGGGGTGGACCTGGTGCTGGGCGCGCCGTTCCGGTTCGGCGTCGGCTACTGCCTGGGTTCGCCGCTGGTGCCCTACGTGCCGGAGGGGCGCACCTTCTTCTGGGGCGGCTGGGGTGGGTCGCTGGTGGTCATGGACCTGGACCGCCGGCTGACGATCAGCTACCTGATGAACCGGATGGCCCCCGGCGTCCTCGGCTCGGACCGCAGCGCGGCGTACGTGCGCGCGGTGTACGCGGCACTCGGTTGACCCGGCGGCCGCGGACGGCTGCTCGTAGGGTCGGTGGGTGGACTCCGCCGACCTGCTCGCCCTGCGCTCCGACGAGCGCGCCGCCCTGGTGCTGATCGGCCTGCGCGGCGACTGGTAGCCCTACTGCTGCGCCCAGGCGGTCCGCCTGGCCCGGTCCCTGTCCCGACTCGCCGACGCCGGTGCCGAGGTGGTGCTCGCCTCCACCGACCCACCCGAGGTCCAGCTCGCGATGGACCGCACCTGGCACCTGCCCTACCGCTGGGTCAGCGACCCCGACGGCACCCGGCTGGCCAAGCCGCTGGGGGCCTGGGACGAGGACGCGTCGATCTTCCGCCCCGTCGTCGTGGTGGTGGCCCCGGACGGCCGGGAGGTGTTCCACGAGCTGTCCCGGGACTTCACCGACCGTCCGGACGACGAGCCCGTCCTGGCCGCCGTCGAGGCGCTCGGGCTCGACCCGCTGCCGGCCCCGGCCGCCTGGGACCCGCCGGACGTCGATCCCGAGCCCTCGAAGCGGGCGTTCCAGCCGGGGTCGTTCATCCCGTACTTCCGCGCGATCACGTTCAACACCGGCGCGCTGGCCGAGCGGATGGTCGACGAGCGCGACCGCGAGCAGCTCCTGGCCGAGAAGCAGATGGCCGAGTCCTTCCTGGCGGCCTTCGACGAGTGGCGCGCCGAGCACCCACCGCCTCAGGGGTGAGCTGGACCGAACGGGACATCCCGGACCTGACCGGGCGGACGGCGGTGGTGACCGGGGCGAACGGCGGCCTCGGCCTGCAGACGGCGATGGCGCTGGTGCGCGCGGGCGCGCACCTGGTGATGGCCGCCCGTGACCCCGGCCAGACGGCCGCTGCGGTGACCCGCCTGCGGGCCGCGCACCCTACGGCGTCCGTCGAGGTGGTGCCGCTGGACCTCGGCGACCTGTCGTCGGTGTTGGCCGCGGCGCGTGCGGTGCTCGACCGGCACGAGCGGGTGGACCTGCTGGTGAACAACGCCGGGGTGATGGCGACGCCGCGGCGGATGACGGCCGACGGCTTCGAGCTGCAGTTCGGCGTCAACCACCTCGGGCACTGGGCGCTGACCGCGCACCTGTTGCCGGCGCTGCTGCGGGCGTCGGCCGCGCGGGTGGTGACCGTGACCAGCACCGCACGGCACCGGGCCCGGCGGCTGGACGCGGCCGACCCGCACCTGCTGCGCGGCTACCGGCCGTGGGCGGCGTACGCGCGGTCGAAGACGGCCAACCTGCACTTCGGGCTGGGGCTGCAGCAGCGGTTCGCCGCGGCCGGCGTTCCGGCTCTCTCGCTGGTGGCGCACCCGGGGTTGACCGACACCGACCTGCAGACACGGGCGGCCCGGGAGGGCGGCGCCGGCTGGGTGGGCGCGTTCTTCCAGGTGCTGACCGCGCGGTCGGGGATGTCGCCGTTCCAGGGCGCCCGGCCGCAGCTGCGGGCCGTGACCGACCCGCGGGCCCGCGGCGGAGAGCTGTACGCGCCGCGCTACGGCTCGCACGGCCCCGCGGTGCGCCGGCCGGTCTTGCGCCGCCACCGCCTGCAGGAGCAGATCGACGTTCTCTGGCAGGTCTCCGCACGCGCGACCGGCATCCCGCTGGAGGTCGCACCCGGCGGGCTGTCCAGCGGACGTCGCACAGCGAGGCGCGAGCCCCATCGCAGGCGTCGGGGTCAGGGATCCAGCCAGTGAGCTGGTGTGGTGAGCAGTGGTCGGCGCCAGTCTCCGTCAGCCACCCGACCGTCGCCCCGCGGGTGGGGTTCGTGCCACCCGCGGGGCGGTGTGCGGTCAGGCGTCCTTGGGCACGTACAGCCTGATGTCGTCGATGGTCGCATTGCCCTCGGCCACGTTGGTGTAGCCGTCGCCGATGAAGAAGTAGTCCGGGTAGGCGGACCCGGCGGGCCAGATGTCGTCCACCCGGGCGGTGCCGAAGGGCCCCTTCTCCTCGACGAAGGAGTTGAAGCGCCCGTCGTACTCCTCGGGCGTCACGTTGTAGTGCCAGATGGGCACGTCGGTCTCCAGCTTGCCGGCCAGCACGTTGTCGTCGACGAAGTCCCGGCTGAAGCGGTAGGTCTCCTCTCCCACGTGCCGGAAGTTCCCGCTCACCTCCATCGTGTAGCCGGTCTTCGTGCGCTCGATCGCGAAGGTGTAGTCCTCCTTGGGCATCAGCTCGGGCTGCATCTCCGCCGCCGAGATCTGCGTGCCCGCGATGCTGTTCTCGTCACAGCTGCTGACGAACATCTGCCGGTTGTTCGCACCCGTGCGGGTGGCGCCGGTCTGCGGGCCGAGCCAGAGCATGTTGACCGCGTTGCGAGTGCTCTCGGTGTCATAGTCGTAGTACTCACCGGTGTCGGAGTTGCACACCTTGCCCTTGGTGGTGCGGTCCGGGTGGGGGTTGAAGGCGTCCATCATGATCTTGCGGTGGAAGTGCGGCCAGCCGTTGTTCTGCGGCACCGGGAGGACGTCCATGATGCTCAGGAAGTGGAACTGGTTGTAGGCGCCGGGCTGGCGTGAGCCGGGGACCCCCTCGCGGACGGAGGGCCAGTCGCACACCGCTGCCGGGTCGCTGCCACCGGTGGCGTTCCACGGGTGCAGCGTCTTGCAGCCCTCCGTGGCGTAGCCGTTGAGCTTGCCGTCGTACTCCAGGGTCCCGTTGCGCTCGCCGCCGAAGTCGATGGTCTTCAGGTCGTACTCGATGCGGTACTCCTGGGGCAGCGGCTCGGTGGAGCGGATGATGGCGCCGCCGGTGTGGCTCGGGACGTCCAGCCGGGCGACCCGACCGGCACCGGGCAGCACCTCGGAGACGACCTGGGGGCGGTCCGCCGTGTCGGTGAAGCTGTCCCCGTCGCCCCCACCGGACTCCCGGGCGGACAGCTCCGCGGTGAGCCACCCGTCCTTGCCGAACGAGAACGACTTGCGGTAGGTGGTGAAGCTGGCCAGCGACTCGGCGAAGTACTCCGGCCCGTACTTCACCTCCCACTGCGCCCCGCCGTCGTACTTCATGCCGTACAGGCTGTAGGGCGGTCTGGTGCTGCGGTCCTCGGCCGTCCACGGCGCGTCGGCTCCGGGCAGCGGCTTGCCGAAGCTCTCCTGGTGCTGCAGTCGCCACTGCCGCTCCACCGCACCGCCCCCCGCGGCGGCCTCCGGCTCGGCTGCGGTCGCGGCCTGGCCTGCGCCTGCGGCGAGCAGTGGTGCGGTGAGCGCGGCGATGCAGGGCAGGACCAACTTCCGGGCGCGTGAACGCTTGGTGCTCCGGGTCGGGTTGTCGGTCATCCTCGTCAACCTCTCTGTGTCGGTGGGTGTGCGTGTACGGGTGTGCGTGCAGGAGGGGTGGTGCAGCGGGACCGGCGGTCCACGCGGTCAGTGGAGGTCGAGCCGGTCGCGGTCGTAGCGGGCCAGCCGGGCCGCTGTGGTGTCGAGGTCACCGGCGAACAGGGCGCCGCCGACGCCCACGGCGAAGGCACCCGCCTCCAGCCACTGGTCCGCGGCGTCGAGGCCGATCCCCCCGGTGGGGATGACGCGGGCCTCGGGCAGCACCGCCAGCAGCGACCGCAGGTAGGCGGGGCCGCCGACGTGCGCGGGGAAGAGCTTGGCCAGGCCCCCCGCCGCGGCGGCCGCCACCTCACCGGGGCTGAAGGCGCCCTCGGCCAGGAGCACACCCGCCGCGGCACTGACCGCCCGCGCGCCCGGTACCGGGAAGGGTGTGACGAGGAAGTGCGCACCTGCTGCCACGGCGGTCTCGGCGTCGTCTGAGCTGCGCACGGTCCCCAGCCCCACGGTCAGGTCCGGCAGGCTGGCGCGCAGTTCGCGCACCAGAGCCGGCCACTGCGGTGTGGTCGCGGTCAGCTCGACGACCGTGACGCCCGCCCGGGCCAGTCGGTGCACCGCGTCGTGAGCGGTGTCCGGCTCGGGCGTCCGGAGCACGGGCAGCACGCCGGCCCGCCACAGGCGGTGGGCGACCTGCTCAGCGGTCGGCGCGGGCCCCGTTGCCGCGGGAGGGAGCGGACCAGTGCTCGCCGGCGCGGTCACCGGGCGCCCTCCGGCACCGCGCGCAGTGCCTCCAGCTCCCGGTCCGCGCGTCGCTCGACCAGTGCGTCCTCGACCTCGTCCGCGGTGGGGTACGACGCGGCGCAGCCGGCGCGGCGGCAGGACAGCGCGCTGGCCACCACGGCGACGTCCACCGCCTCCTCGATGCTCGCGCCGCGCGCGCGCAGCGCCAGGTAGGCACCGGCCAGGGCGTCCCCGGCGCCGACGGTGTCCACCGGGTCCACCTCGAGCGGGACGGCCATGACGGCGGCGTCCCGGGTCATGACGCACACCGGCTCGCTGCCGCGGGTCAGGAGCACCTCCGCGGGTCCCGACCCCAGTGCCGCCCGGACCCGACCGCTGTCGCTGGTGCCGAGCAGGTGCAGCGCGTCCTCCTCGGAGAGGAAGACCAGGTCCGCCTGGCGCGCGAAGTCGAGCACCTCGTCGCGGTCGGGGCTCAGTCCCGGCCGGTAGTTGACCCCGAAGGAGACCAGTGCGCCGGTGTGTCGAGCGGCCTCGGCCGTCCGCCAGACCGCTCCGCGGGCACCGGGCAACACGGCCAACGACACGCCGGTGACGTGCAGGGCCCACAGGTCCAGCAGCGCCCCACCGCCGACGTCCTCGACCGTCATCTCCGAGGCGGCCGAGCCGGCCCGGTAGTAGTCGAAGCGGTGGCCGCCGTCGGGCAGCCGTTCGTTGACGTAGAGCCCGGTGGCTGCGGAGGGATCCACCCGCACGCCGCTGGTGTCGACGCCGGCCTCCGCCCAGAACTCGTGCAGCGCGCGTCCGGGGCCGTCGTCCCCGATGCGCGTGACGAGACGGGCGTCGGCACCCAGGTGGGCGGCCATGACGGCGACGTTGGCGACGTCCCCGCCGTACCCCCGCCCGAGGCAGTCCCCCCGGGCGGGGTCCAGGCCGACCTCCAACAGGCCCTCCCCCAGCAGGAGCAGCGCCCCGGGCGGACGGCGACCGTGCTGCTCGTCCCCCGCTGCGGGAGGTGCGCCACCGCCCGTCCCGGCCTGCACCGCGGCCGCCGTCCGCACCGCTGTCACCGGCTCGGCCGGCTCGGCGAGTGCACCCGGTGCGCCCGCATCAGAAGATGCTGTTCGGGTCGTAGAGGTCGTCGGCGTTCTCCTGCGTGACGGGCTCCGACGGCAGGACGGTGTCCTTCTCCACCTCCGCGCCGTCGAGGACCTCGAGGATGCGGTCCAGGCCGGCCCGGCCGATCGCGTCCGCGTCGTTGACACTGGTGAAGGCGTAGTTGGGGCCGTCCATGATGGCCTTCAGCGCCTCCTTCTGACCGTCGACGCCGACCACGACGATGTCCTCGCGACCGGCGGCGCTGGTGGCCCGCTGCGCCCCGAGGCACATCGCGTCGTTCTCGCAGAAGACCGCGTTGATGCCGTCGTTGCTGGCGAGCAGGTTCTCCATGGCGGCCAGACCCCCGTCGGAGCTCCAGCCGGCGAAGGCGGGCGCAGTGACCACGGTGATGCCCGGCTGGTCCTCGAGGACGGACAGCATGCCGTTGGTGCGGTTCAGCCCGATGGTGTTGTCGGCCGGTCCGCCCTTGATGACGGCGACGGTGCCCTGCCCACCGAGTCGCTCGACGATGTACTCGCCGCTCTGGACGCCGATGGCCTCGTTGTCCGGGCCGATCCAGCTGGTGTACTCGCCGGGGAACTTCCGGTCGACGAGGACCACCGGCTTGCCGGCCTGCTTGATGGCGTTCAGGGCTGCCGGGGCGGACTCCAGTGGGCCTCCGCTGATGATGATCCCGTCCACACCCTGCGCCAGCAGGTCCTCGATGTCCGAGGTCATCTGCGTGGCATCGCCGCGGGCGTCGGTGCTCACCACGGTGGCCCCCTCAGCCTCTGCCTCCGCCTGCACCGCCTCGGACATGCTCAGGAAGTACGGGGCGGCCAGCGTGAAGTTGGCCATGCCGATCGTGTAGCCGCCGTCGTCGGCCGGCGCCGAGGCGGTCGCCGTGTCCTCGGCGCCGCACCCGGTGAGCCCGATCGCCAGTGCGGCTGCTGCCGCGGTGCAGACGGTTCGCTTCATCTCTGTCCTCCGGTCGTCCTTCGTGGGTCCTGGGTGGTGGGGAAGCTGGGTGGCCGAACTCCTGGGGGGTTCGGGAGGGGCGCTGGGGAAGTCATGGCGACCGCACCTGCTCGCCGCGGCGCAGCAGGATGACGCCGATGATGATCAAGCCCTTGAGCACCTGCTGCCAGAAGCTCTGCACGTCGTAGAGGTTCAGCAGGTTGTCGATCAGCGCGAGCAGGACGACGCCGCCGAGGGTGGCCCAGATGCTGCCGCGCCCCCCGGCGAGGCTGGCGCCGCCGATCACGCAGGCCGCGATGGCATCGAGCTCGAAGCCGACGCCCACGCTCGGCTGGGCGATCCCGACGCGGGAGGCCAGGATGACGCCGGCCAGTGCCGCACACGCCCCGCTGATCGCGTAGGCCAGCACCAGGTGGCGGCGCACGTCGATGCCGGCCAGGCGCACCGCCTCCCGGTTGCCCCCGATGGCGAACAGGGCGCGACCGGCCGGGGTGCGGGCGAGCAGCACCCAGATCAGCGCGAAGACGGCGACCATGACCAGGGCGGCCAGCGGGAGCGGCCCCACGGACGCGGAGCCGAGGACGAGGAACGCCGGTGACTCGGGGGTGATCGGCGTCTCGGAGTACACGTAGGTCAGCCCCCGCACCGTCGTCAGCGCGGCCAGCGTGACGACGAAGGGCGCCAGGCCGAAGCGGGCGACGAGCGTGCCGTTGACCAGCCCGACCGCCACCCCGGCGCAGAGCGCGAGCAGCAGGGCCAGCGGCAGCGGGAGCCCGGACACCAGCCCGGCGAACAGCAGACCGCACAGGCCGACGACCGACCCGACCGACAGGTCGATGCCGCCGGTGAGGATGACGACGAGCAGACCGGCGCTGAGCAACCCGGTGGTGACCATCTGCCGGACGAGGTTGGTGAGGTTCGCCTGGCTGAGGAACACCTCGCTCGTCGACGCGGCGAGCACCACGCCCACCACGAACACGGCGACGAAGGTCCCGTTCACGACGACGGAGCGGTTCGTGGCGAGGACCTGCCACGGCGACCGCCGGCGGGCGGACGGGTCCGCGCTGTCGACCTCGACGCGGACTGCGGTGCTCTCGCTCATGCCGCCACCCCCACGGCCAGCGCGAGGAGCTCGTCCTCGTCGGTGTCGTCGGGCCGGCGCTCGCCCACCACGCGGCCCTCGTGCATGACGAGCACGCGGTCGCTGGCGCCCAGCACCTCGGTGAGGTCCGAGGAGATCAACAGGACCCCCAGCCCGGACCGCGTCTGCTCGTCGATCAGCCGGTAGATCTCCACCCGTGCGGCCATGTCCACCCCGCGGGTCGGCTCGTCGAGGATGAGCACCCGCGGCTGGGTGAGCAGCCACTTGGCGAGGACGACCTTCTGCTGGTTCCCGCCGCTGAGCTGCACCACGGGCATCGTCGGGCGGGCCGGGCGGACGTCCAGCCGGCGGACCGCGTCGTCGACCACGGCCCGCTGGCGGCGGCGGTCGAGCAGCCCGCGGCGGCGCACGGCCCGCATGGTCGCCAGCGTGGTGTTGTCCTGCACCGTCATCGGCAGCACCAGACCGGTGCGCTTGCGGTCCTCCGTCACCAGCGCGACGCCTGCGGCGATGGCCTGGCGCGGGGAGCGCAGCACCACCGGTGAGCCGCCGACCTCCACGGTGCCCGACGTCGCGGGCTCGGCACCGAAGATGCAGTGCGCGACCTCGCTGCGCCCGCTGCCGACCAGGCCGAAGACGCCCACGACCTCGCCCTCCCCCACGGTGAGCGTGACGTCCTCGAAGGCGCCCGTGCGGGTGAGGCCACGCACGCGGAGCACCGGGGCCCCCGCCGCGCGGTCACGATCCGGGTAGACCTGGTCGAGGCGTCGGCCGGCCATCGCGCGGACGATCTCGTCCTCGCTCGTCTCGGCGGTCGGCACGGTCGAGACCAGCCGCCCGTCCTTGATGACGCTCACCCGGTCGGCCAGCTGCATCACCTCGCCCAGCCGGTGGGAGACGTAGAGCACCAGCACGCCGCGGCGCCGGAGGTCGTCGACGACCTCGAACAACCGGTCCAGGTGTTCCCCCGCGAGCACGGCGGACGGTTCGTCGAGGATGAGGACCCTCGGCTCCGAGGTGAGCGCCTTGGCGATCTCGACGAGCTGCTGCTGGGCGACGGAGAGCTCGCTGAGGGCCCGCCGGGGGTCCACGTCGCCGAAGCCGACACGCGTGAGCAGCTCGCGGGCCCGGGCGTGCGCCGCCCGCCAGTCGACCACGCCGGACCGGCGGGTGGGCAACTCGCCCAGCAGCAGGTTCTCGGTGATGCTGACCTGCGGGACGAGACTCAGCTCCTGGTGCACCGTCCGGATCCCGGCGGAGTGGGCGTCGTGCGGGCTGCGCAGCACCACGGGGTGGCCGTCGATGCTGATCCGACCCCGGTCCAGCGGCGTGGCGCCGGACAGGATGTTGATCAGCGTGGACTTGCCCGCGCCGTTGGCGCCGGAGATGGCCAGCACCTCGCCGGCGTGCCCGTCCAGGGTGATCCCGTGCAGCACCTCGACGCCCGCGTAGGACTTGTGCACGTCCTCGACGACGAGCCTCACGAGAGGGCGTCCATCACGATGATGTTCTTCTGCTCGGTCATGTCCAGCAGCGTGTCGTGCAGGCCCTCGCGCGCCCCGCCGGTCATCTTCCCGCCGCCGAAGGGCAGGTTCTCCGCCCGCAGTGCCGTCGAGCCGTTGATGACGACGCTGCCGACCTCGAGCCGGGACGCCAGCGAGAAGGCCCGCTGCACGTCCCGCGTGAAGACGGCAGCCTGCAACCCGTAGGGGGAGTCGTTGGTCAGCTCGACGGCGGACTCCGGGTCCTCGACCCGCAGCAGCGGCACGACCGGGCCGAAGACCTCCTCGGCGACGCTCTCCTCGTCGGGGGTGACGTCGACCAGCACGGTGGGGTGGAAGAAGGCACCGTCCCGGTCGCCGCCGACCAGGCGGCGGGCACCTCGATTCAGCGCCTGGCTCACCGCCAGCTCGACCGTGACGGCGGCGTCCCGGGTGATCAGCGGACCGACGTCGGTGCCCTCGTCCAACTGGTCCGCGACGACGAGCCCGGTCGCCCGGGCGCGCAGGGCGTCGGCGAAGTCGTCGTGCACGCGGCGGTCGACGTACACGCGCTTCACCGCGCAGCAGATCTGCCCGTTGCCGCGTGCCAGCCGACCGAGGACGACGGCCTCGGCGGCCTTCTCGAGGTCGGCGTCGGCGCAGACGATCATCGCGTCGTTGCCGCCCAGCTCCAGGTGCAGCTTCTTGAGCGTGTCGGCGGCCAGGGCCGCCAGTGCCCGCCCGGCGTCGGTGCTCCCGGTGAGGCTCACCAGCTGGATGCCCGGGCTGCTGGCCAGGAAGCGCGCCGCGTCGGCGCCACCGGTGACCACCTGGTGCGCTCCGGGCGGGGCGCCCGCCTCCTCGACGATGCGGGCGATCTCCAGCAGAGCGAGCGGGCACTTCTCCGGTGGCTTGACCAGCACCGCGTTGCCGCCGGCGAGGGCGGCGGCGGCCTTGTGCGCGTACAGCTCGACGGGGTAGTTGAAGGGCACCACCGCGGCCACCACGCCCACGGGCCCGCGGACGGTGACGGCCAGGTGGCGCTCCAATCCCGGCACGGCGCCGAGCGGGATCTGGCGGCCGAAGACGCGGGTGGCCTCGGCGGCGAAGCCGCGGAAGATCCGCACCGCCGCCTTCACCTCCTCGCGGGTCTGCCGGATCGGCTTGCCGTTCTCCGCGGCCAGCAGCGTGCTGAGTTCCTCGCCGCGCTCCTCGACGGCCTGCGCGATGCGCAGCAGCAACCCGGCCCGCTCGTGCGGCGCCATGGCCGCCATGGCGCGGCGACCGTGCTGCGCGCCGTCGACGGCCGCCTGTCGCTGCTCGGGGGTGGCGACCGGCATCTCGCCCAGGACGGCGCCGTTCGCGGGGTTCGTGATCTCCAGGGGGCTGACGTCGTCGATCGCAGCGCCCTCGCTGAGCATCGTCATGGCTCTACTCCTCGTCGGTGACCGCGGCAGCGGTGCTCACAGCGGCGGCGGGACGCAGACGTGCGCCCACCGGTCGATCGGCCAGGTGGTGGACCGGGGTGGGCGCGAGCCCCCCGGTGAGCGGGATGCCGGCCACGATCGAGCGGACCTGCGCGGCGATGGCGCAGTACTTCTCGTGACTCATCCGTGACGCGGGCGCCGAGATGCTGACTGCGGCGACCGGTTCGCCGTCAGCGTCGAGGATCGGCACCCCGAGGCACCGCACGCCCAGCTCGTTCTCCTCGTCGTCGATGGCGAACCCCTGCGCTCGCACACGCTGCAGCTCCTCCAGCAGGGCGTCGCCGACCAGCGTCCGTTCGGTGCGGAGGGGCAGCGGCTCGGTCAGGAGCTCGGCCCGACGCTGGGGGGAGAGGTGGGCCAGCACGGTCTTGCCCATGGCGCTGCAGTGCATGGCGACGCGGGCACCCACCCGCGAGACCAGGCGGACGGACTGCGGGCTCTCGACCTTGGCGATGTAGACGATGTCGGACCCCGACGGGACGCCCAGGTGCACCGTCTCGTTCGTCAGCTCGACCAACTGGCGCAGAGCCGGTTCAGCCGCTGCGCGCACGTCGTGGTCGGCGAGATAGGAGCTGGCGAGGGTCACCAGGCCCAGTCCCAGGCGCAGGCGGCCCATCGGTGCGCGCTCCAGGACCCCGATCTGGAGCAGCGTCGCGGCGTAACGGTGGGTGGTGCTCTTGGCGGTCGGCACCGTCGCCGCGAGGTCAGCCAAGGAGATGCCCGCCGGGCCGGCGGCTGCGACGTGCTCCAGCAGCTCGAAGGCCCGCTCGACGCTCTGCGATACCCCGGTGTTGTGCATTCGAGTTTCTCGAACTTCTTTCGAGTATTTCGACTGATGTGGACTGTGGCACAGCTCATAACGGGCCGTCAAGATCCATCCGTCGCGATTGCCCGCGTGCAGCCGAGGAAGCGCCGCAGGCGGTGCGGGAGGTCGCGGGCCGGGCGGGACACCGCAGGAGCGGCGGAGAGCGAGGACGGCGACCCGTTGGCCCGGCCGGTGGTGCCGCGGGCGGCGGTCCCCCTCACAGGTCGGTCGGGTGCGCGTGGGCGCGTGCGGCCGACCCCACGGCCGACCAGGCGTCGGAGGATGACCCGCCGGTCGGCGAACCCTTGTGGAGGCCGCGCCGGCCCAGAGTCGGACGACTGTGTGTCGGTCCTCGACCACCGCCACAGCTGCGGTCGTCGACGTCCGCTGTCCGTCGACGACCGCAGCTACGACCAGCCGATCACCGCGCCGCGCTCCTCCGGGGGGTCGGCGCCGTGCGCGGCCGCCGCGGTGTCGGGTTCGTGGCCGCGCATCGAGGCCAGTTCCAGGACGGCCTCGCCGCCGCGGTCCTCCGCCAGCCAGTGGGCCGCCAGCATGGGACGGTCGTGCGGGTGCAGGTGTCCGCGCTCGTACAGGGCGGCCGCCAGCAGGGGCTCCACTGGTTCGACGGCCTGCGGGAACCCCGCGTCCCGCGGTGTCGTGGGCAGGTCCGGGACGTCACCTGCGGTCGGGGACGGGTCGGGGTGGTGGCCCAGCGCGTCGGCCGCCACAGCCAGACGGGCCGACAACCGGGGGAACACCCGGCTGGACCACTCGTCGTCCTGTTCGTCGAAGGGATCCCGGCACGGTCGGCTGGCCGGGGCGGCCGGGACCAGGGCGTCGCCGGCATCGGTGCCGCGGCCCCTCAGGATCTCCTCGACCAGGTGGCCGAGCTCCTCAGCCGCGGAGAAGGCTCCGCCCCCGTCGTCCCAGGGCACGTCGGCCAGGAGATCGGGACGGGTGAGCAGGCGTTCGAACGTCTCCCGGCCCTGGAGGACCAGCCAGAGCCGGAAGTCGTCGAACGCGTCGTCGCTCATCCCGCCCGCAGCCAGGTAGCCGGCCGCCCACAGCCGCCAGTCGTCCGCCCGGGCGGTCTGCTCGGAGACCCGCTGCTGGAAGGCCAGCAAGCGGGCGTCGGTGAGGTCGTCGAGCAGGACGCGTAGGGCGTCGACCTGCTCCTCGACAGCCGACGGGGGGTCAGTGGTGTCGAGGCCGGCGCGCGCGGCATCGATCAGCGCCCAGAACTCCTCGACGTGCACGCCCGCAGGCTACGGACGGGACCCGGTGTCCGAGCGGATCCGTGACCACGGGGACCGGCCTACCCGTCGCGACGGACGGGGTCCACCTGAGCGACCCGGGGCGCAGGCGGGGCATCAGGCGCGGCGACCCAGCAGCCAGCCGACAGCGACGCCGACCAGAGTGAGCAGACTGCCGCCGACGGCGCCCAGCGCCAGGGTGCGCAGGTCGCCGGGCGTTCCCGCGGGGACGCCGGCGCGTCCGGTGAACACCCGCGGTTCGGGCGCCCCGGCGTCCGTCCGGGCCGCCGCGGCCGCCGACGGGGCCGACGCGATCGGCACGACGGTGCCGGTCAGCTCGGCGTCCACCGCGGTGAAGAACTGCGCGGCCGTCCGCTTGGCCACGCCGCTGATCATCCGCTGCCCCACC
This sequence comes from Geodermatophilus sp. DSM 44513, assembly GCF_032460525.1. Taxonomy (NCBI): domain Bacteria; kingdom Bacillati; phylum Actinomycetota; class Actinomycetes; order Geodermatophilales; family Geodermatophilaceae; genus Geodermatophilus; species Geodermatophilus sp. DSM 44513. Next base: position 162,786 of record NZ_CP135963.1, read on the forward strand.
CCGGCCACCGGGCCGCCCACCACCGCGTCGGCCGACCAGGTCAGCACGGTCGAGGAGTCCTCGGCCGGCGCCAGCTCGATGCGCACCGTGGCCCGCACCTGCCCCGGGGCCCCGGCGCCGGACGCGTGCATCACGTAGGACGTCGGCGGCTGCTGGTCGGTCAGGTGCACCTCCCCGGCGTAGGTCCCGCGGATCGCGCCCACGCCGGCCGACACGTCCAGCCGGTAGGAGTCCTCACCCACCGCCTCGAGCGTCTGGCACCCCGGGATGGTGCGCGCCAGCACCTCCGGGTCGGTGAGCACCGCCCACACCCGCTCGGGGTCGGCGTGCAGCACCGCGGAGCCGTCCAGCTTCACGCCGGGGCCCCCGCCCGGCGCAGCGACGCCGCCGTCCGCTCCGCGGTCTCCGAGCGCACCAGGTCGTACAGCTCGGTGGGGGAGATCGGCATCGAGGTGATCCGCCGGCCCACCGCGTCCTCGATGGCCGACGCCAGCGCCGCCGACCCCGGGATGACCCCGGCCTCGCCGGCGCCCTTGATGCCCAGCGGGTTGAGCGGCGAGGGCGTCTGCTGGTGGTCGATCACAACGTCGGGCACCTCGGAGGCGTAGGGCATCAGGAAGTCCATGAACGAGGCGTTCTGCAGCTGCCCGTCGGCGTCGTAGGCCATCCGCTCGTACAGCGCCCCGCCCACGCCCTGCGCCACGCCGCCGTGCACCTGCCCCTCGACGATCATCGGGTTCACCACGTTGCCGCAGTCGTGCACCACCGCGTAGGTGACGACGTCGATCTCCCACGTCTGCGGGTCGACCTCCACGACCGCCGCGTGCGCGCCGGAGGCGAACGTCGAGCGCAGCGGGGAGAAGTAGTCGCGGTGCTCCAGGCCCGGCGCGTCCCCGGGGGCCACCGGCGGCCTCGAGTCGTCGTGCGTGGCGAACTGGGTGGCCTGCTTCGCCGCCTCGTCGAAGGCGTAGCGCAGCGGGTTGGACAGCACCGCAACCGTGCGCAGCGGGATCGACGCCCCCGGCGTGCCGCGCACCTGCACCACGCCCTCGTCGATCTCCAGGTCGTCCGGCTCGGCCTCCAGCACCTCCGCGGCGATCCGCAGTGCCTTGGCCCGCACCCCGCGGGCGGCCAGCGCCACCGCGTTGCCGCTCATCACCGCCGCGCGGGAGGCGAAGGTGCCCACCGCGTAGCCGAAGCGGCGGGTGTCGCCGGTGGTCACCTCGACGTCCTCGATCGGCACCCCGAGCTCGGAGGCCACGATCTGGGCGAACACCGTCTCGTGCCCCTGGCCTTGGCTGGTCAGGCCGGTCGACACCAGCACCTTGCCGCTGCCCAGCACCTGCACGTGGCCGCCCTCGTACGGGCCGGGCCCGGTGCCCTCGACGTACAGCGCCATCCCGGCGCCGAGCAGCTTCCCGCGTGCCGCGGCGTCGGCCCGCAGCTCCTCGACCGTGGACCAGCCGACCAGCGCCTCGAGCTTCCCGAGGAGCCCTGGGTAGTCGCCGGAGTCGTAGACCACCGGCCGGCCGTCCTGGAACGTGAGGTGGTGGTCGTAGGGGAACTGGTCCGGGGTGATCAGGTTGCGCCGGCGGACCTCGGCGCGGTCCAGGCCGAGGACGTCGGCGATGCGGTCCATCGTCCGCTCCATCGCGAAGCAGCCCTGCGGCCGACCGGCCCCGCGGTAGGGGGTGACGATGACCGTGTTCGTGTAGACGCTCTCCACCCGCACCCGGTACGTCGGGACCACGTACGGGCCGACCAGCTGGGTGGCGGTCACGATCGGCACGATGATCCCGTAGGGCGTGTACGCGCCGTTGTCGTGCCAGATGTGCACGTCCAGCGCGGTGAGCCGGCCGTCGTCGTCGAACCCGACGCGGACCTCCTGCCGCTGCTGGCGCTCGTGGGCGCTGGAGATGAAGTGCTCGCGGCGGTCCTCGGCCCACTTCACCTCGCGGCCGAGCGCGATCGCGGCCATCGGCACCAGCAGCTCCTCCGGCCACGGGTGCACGATCTTCACGCCGAAGCCGCCGCCGACGTCCGGGGCGACCACCTCCACCTGGTCCAGCGGGAGCTGCAGCTTCGCCGCGATCGCCGCCCGCACCGAGGTGGAGGCCTGGGTGCTGGTGTGCACCCGCAGCGAGGAGTCGTCGGCGTCCCAGCGGGCGTGCACGCCCTTGCCCTCCAGCGGCATGCACGCGCTGCGCTCGACGTACTGGGTGAACGACAGCGTCCGGCCTGAGCGGCGCAGTGCCCCCTCGACGTCCCCGGTCTCCTGGTGGTGGACGGCGGCGACGTTGTCCGGGATCTCCTCGTGCACGCAGGCCCGCGCCGCGCGGGCGGCGTCCACCCCGACGACCGCGGGCAGCTCCTCGTAGGTGACTACGATCCGCTCGGCGGCGTCCTCGGCGACGTACCGGTCGGTGGCGACCACCATGACCACCGGCTCACCGACGTGGTTGACCTCGCCGTTGGCCAGCGGGTAGCCGGTCCGCGGCGCGTGCAGCTGCGGGTGCGGTATGAGCACCGGCAGCGGCTCGGCCAGCGGGCCGGTGAGGTCCTCGTAGGTGTAGACCGCGACCAGGCCCTCGACGTCGAGGGCGGCGTCCACGTCGACGTCGAGCACGCGGGCGTGCGCGTGCGGGCTGCGCACGAACGCGGCGGCGAGCGCGCCCGCGCCGATGTCGTCGAGGTAGCGGCCGCGGCCGGTGACCAGCCGCGCGTCCTCCCGCCGGCGGACCGGCTCACCGAACAGCTTGGTCGTCACGGCCGTTCCCCCTCCCGCATCGTCGCCGCCGCGTGCCGCACGGCCTTCTTGATGTTCGCGTAGCCGGTGCACCGGCAGAGGTTGCCGCCCACGAGGTCCTCGACGTCCTCGTCGGTGATCTCCGCCGACCGGTCGCGGGCCTCCAACCCGGCGGCGATGGTGACCAGGAAGCCAGGGGTGCAGAAGCCGCACTGCAGCGCGTGGCACTCGCGGAACGCCTCCTGCACCGGGTGCAGCACCTGCCCGCCCCGCCCGTCGTCGCGGGCCAGCCCCTCCACCGTGGTGACCGCGGCGCCGTGGACCTGCACGGCGAGCACCAGGCAGGAGCGCACCGGGTCGCCGTCGACCAGCACGGTGCACGAGCCGCACACCCCGTGCGCGCAGCCGACGTGCGTGCCGGTCAGGCCGAGGTCGTCGCGCAGCGCGTCGGCCAGCACCCGGCGCACCGGCACGGTGGCCTCCCGCGGGACGCCGTTCACGGTCAGCCGGACGGTGCGCTCGGCGTCGGGAGCAGTGCTCACGCGGCGGCCCTGGCGGCGGCCTCGGCACCGGCGGTGGCCAGCGTCCGCTCGGTCAGCACGCCGACCAGCAGCCGGCGGTAGTCCGCGCTGGCGTGCAGGTCGCCGTCCGGGTCGACCAGCGTGCGGGCCAGCGCGCCGGCGGCCGCCCAGTCGGCGTCCTCCACCGGCGACCCGGCCACCGCCTCGGTGAGGTCGTGCACCTCGGGGACCAGGCCCACGGAGACGTAGGCGGCGCGGACGGCGGCGACGCGGCGGTCGGCGTCCAGGGTGACGACGACACCCCCGCCGCACACCGCGTAGTCGCCCCGGCGGCGGGACACCTCGGCGAAGGCGGTGCCCGACCGCGGCGGCAGCGCGGGGAACCAGGCGGAGGTGACCACGGCGGCGGCCGACAGCGAGGTCTCCAGCGGGCCGACGAACAGGTCCCGCCAGCCGACGGTGCGCTCCCCGGACGGCTCGGCCACGGTGACCGAGCCGCCGGTCAGCGCGAGCACCGCGGTCATCTCCCCGGAGGGGTCGGCGTGCGCGATGGAGCCGACCGTGGTGCCCCGGTTGCGGATCGCCGGGTGGGCGACGTTGGCCGTCGCCCGGGTCAGCAGGGGCTGCACCTCTGCGGCCCCGGCGTGGGCCAGCAGCCCCGCGTGCCGGACCAGCGCCCCGACCCGCACGCCGTCCGCGGTTGCCTCGACGGCGTCCAGGCCGGGCACCCGGTTCAGGTCGACCAGCACCGCGGGCGCGGCGAGCCGCATCGACAGCAGCGGCAGCAGCGACTGGCCGCCGGCGAGCACCTTGGCACCCTCCTCGGCGGCGAGCACCTCGAGCGCCTCGGCGACCGAGCCGGGGTCGGCGTACCGGAAGGGGGCGGGCTTCACCGCTCCAGGGTGCCCTCTCCCGGCGTCCGCGTGCCGGGGACACCCGGGCGGCCCCCCTCGTCGACCGACGACGGGTCGGCCCCGTGGGCGTGGCCGAAGGTGGTGCCCGCCGCGGGGTGCGTGCCCTCGCGCTGCAGCGCGGCCCTCATGTCCGCCGGGGCCAGCGCCCGGGCCAGGTGCCAGGCCAGGACGGCGACGATGGAGCCCAGCGCGATGCCGTTGAGCACGTACTCGTCGCTGAAGACCAGGGTGACGTTGCCGATCCCGATGATGATCCCGGCGGCCAGCGGCACCAGGTTGATCGGGTTGGCGAAGTCGACCCGGTTCTCCTTCCAGATCTTGGCGCCGAGCAGGCCGATCATCCCGTAGAGGACGACGGTGATCCCGCCAAGCACCCCGCCGGGGACGATGTTGATCAGCGCGCCGAACTTCGGGATGAGCCCGAGCAGGATCGCCACGACCGCCGCCACGTAGTAGGCCGCGGTCGAGTAGACGCGGGTGGCGGCCATGACGCCGATGTTCTCGGCGTAGGTGGTCGTGGGGGAGCCACCGACCGAGGTGGCGACGACGGTGGCCACGCCGTCGGCCATGACGGCCCGGCCCATCATCGGGTCCAGGTCGCGCCGGGTCATCTCCGCGACCGCCTTGACGTGGCCGACGTTCTCCGCGACCAGGGCGATGACGGCGGGGACGACCAGCAGGCTGTAGTTCAGCGAGAAGGAGGGGGCGGTGAGGTCGGGCAGGCCGAACCAGTCCGCGGCGGCCACGGAGTCGAAGCTGATCCGGTCGCGGGTGGACACCTCGCCCGTCGGCCCCGGTGAGGTGATCGGCCCGGCGGTCACGTCGAGCAGGACCGACAGCAGGTAGCCGAAGACCAGCCCGAGCAGGATCGAGATGCGGGCGAGGAAGCCGCGCAGCGCCAGCGAGGCGACGATGACGAAGGTCATCGTGGCCAGGGCCACCCACTGGTCCTGCGGCCAGTACGTGCTGGCGGCCACCGGGGCCAGGTTGAAGCCGATGAGCATGACCACCGCGCCGGTGACCGCTGGGGGCAACACCCGGTTGATGACGCCCAGGCCGGCGACGTGGATGAGCACGCCGACCAGCGCCAGCACCACGCCGGCGACCAGCAGGGCCCCGACCACGTCGCCGGAGTCGCCGCCGTTGGCCCGGATCGCCGCCACGCCACCGACGAACGCCGCGCTGGTGCCCAGGTAGCTGGGCACCCGGTTCTTCACGACGAGCAGGAAGATGATCGTCGCGACGCCGCTCATCATGATCGCGAGGTTGGCGTCCAGCCCCATGATGATCGGGAAGACGAAGGTGGCGCCGAACATGGCGACCACGTGCTGCGCGCCGATGCCGGCGGTCCGCGGCCAGGACAGCCGCTCGTCGGGGGCCACCGCCTCGCCCAGCGGCGGGGTCTTGCCGTCCCCGTAGAGCTTCCAGCCGAACGCCATGCCCGCCTCCTCGACCTGCCCCGGGGACGTGCCCGGCCCCAGGCGGGCCAATGTGACACGCCCGACCGGGGGGCGGAAGTACCTCAGTGCTAAATCGTCGTTGCGTCGGCGTGTGTTGAGGCCGGACGCCGGGGTGGGTCAGGAACGGCCTCGGGCCCGCCGAGGATGGAGTCACTCCACCGCAGCAGCGCCGGGGCCGGCACCACGGCTCTCCCGCTGACCCCCGAGACGAGGCGCCGTGCCCCTCCCCCGCCGTCCGCGGAGTGCCTCCCTGCGCACCCGGCTCACCGTGCTGGTCGTCGTCCTGGTCCTGGTGCCCGTCGCGGTCCTCGGCGTGGTCGCCCACCGCAAGGCCAGCGGGGACTGGCGGGCGGCGGCCGGCGACCTGCTGCAGAGCGAGGCGGTGTCCACGATCGACAAGATCGACCGGAACCTGTTCGAGCGGTACGGCGACGTGCAGGCCTTCGCCTTCAACCCGGCCGCGCGGGGCGACGCCGCCACCGTGCAGGCGGCGGCGGACTTCTACAGCAAGGCCTACGGCATCTACGACGTGCTGCTCGTCGCGGACCTCGACGGCACGGTGGTGGCGACCAACACGCTGACCGGCGACGGCGGGCAGGTGCGCACCGAGGGGCTGGTCGGGACCAGCGTCGCCGGCGCCGACTGGTTCACCGGGGCGCTCGCGCTGCAGCGGGGGGCGACGTACTACGGCGACGCCGCGGTGGAGCCGCTGGTGACCGCGGCGACCGGGCGGGACGTGCTGTCCCTGGCCTTTGCCGCCCCGGTGTTCGACGAGACGGGCCGGCCGGTGCGGGTGTGGGTCAACCTCACGTCCTGGGACCGGGTGGTCGGCCAGGTCCTCGACGAGCAGGTCGGCAAGCTGCAGGAGCGCGGCCTGGCCACCGTGGCCGGCCAGGTGCTGCGCGGCGACGGCGTGGTGCTCGAGGGGCCCGGCGCCGACGGCGCCGACGGCGCGGACCTCGCCGCCGCCGGCCTCCCCGCCGCCGTCGCGCTGGCCCGGGGTGAGTCCGGGTCGGGCCAGGCCCCCTATCCCGATGCCGGCGGCACCGACCAGGTGCACGGCTACGCCGCGTCCACCGGCGCGCTGGGCTTCGCCGGCTACGGCTGGGGGGTCCTGATGCGCCAGGACGCCGGCGAGGCGGCGGCGCCGGCCGCCTCGCTGCTGTCGGCCATCCTCGCCGTCGCCGGGCTGGCCGCGGTGGCCGTCGGCCTGGCCACCGTGCGGATCGCCGGGGCGATCGCCCGGCCGCTGCGCCGGGCGGCCGCCGTCCTGGAGCGGGTCTCGCAGGGCGACCTCACCGGACGGCTGCCGGTCACCTCCGGCGACGAGGTGGGTCAGCTGTCCGCGGCGCTGAACGTCAGCCTCGACGACCTGACCCGGGTGCTCGCCGCCACGCGGGACACCGCCGCCGGCCTGTCCGCCTCCTCCGCCGGGCTGCTGGCGCTGGCCGACCGGGTCGCCGCCGACGCGGCCACCGGCTCGGCCGCCACCCGGCAGGTGTCGGCGGTGGCCGGTCAGGTGGCCGGCTGCGTGCAGACGGTGGCCGCCGGCGGGGAGCAGATGGGCGCCTCGGTCCGGGAGATCAGCCAGAACGCCGCCCAGGCCGCCCGGGTGGCCGGGCAGGCCGTGGACGTCGCCGGCTCGACCAACGCGACCGTCGCGAAGCTGGGGGAGTCCTCGGTGCAGATCGCCAGCGTGGTCCGGACCATCACCGCGATCGCCGAGCAGACCAACCTGCTGGCGCTCAACGCCACCATCGAGGCCGCCCGCGCCGGTGAGGCGGGCAAGGGCTTCGCCGTCGTCGCCAACGAGGTCAAGGAGCTGGCCCAGGAGACGGCCCGGGCCACCACGGAGATCTCCGGGCGGATCACCGCCATCCAGGCCGACTCCACCCAGGCGGTGGAGGCCATCGGGCAGATCTCGTCGATCATCGGGCAGATCGACGACTTCCAGACCACCATCGCCTCGGCGGTGGAGGAGCAGACGGCGACCACCGCGGAGATGAACCGCTCCGTGGTGGAGGCGGCCGGCAGCTCCTCGGGCATGACCGTCACCATCGACGGCATCACCACCGCGGTGGAGTCCACCAGCGGGTCGGCCCAGCGACTGCGCGCCGCCGCCGACGACCTCACCGGCACCGCCGACCAGCTCGGCGCCCTGGTGGCCCGCTTCCAGCTGGCCCGGTGAGCGCCCGGCACCGGGCCGGGCCGGCGCCGGTACGGTGCGCGGGGTGACCACGACCGGCGTCCGGCACGTCTCCCTGCGCAGTGGCGTGTACGCCGACTCGGTCCGGTTGATGCAGGTCAGCCGGGACGTCGGCGCGCGGGACGGCGTCACCGCGGTGCTCGTCGCCATGGCCACGCCGCTCAACCTGGAGCTGGCCGCGGGCATGGGCCTGGCCCCGGACGGCGGCGCGTCGCCCGACCAGCTGCTGGTCGCGGTCGCCGCCGCGGACGACGGTGCGCTGGCCGGCGCGGTGGCCGCCGTCGACGCCGCGCTGGCCGCCCGCGAGCGCGCTACCGGGCCTGCGCAGACGGTGCCGCTGCGCACGGTCGGCGCCGGCCTGGACGCCCTCGACGGCGACGGCCCGGCGCTGGCCGTGATCAGCGTCCCCGGGCCGTACGCGGTCGCCGAGGCCACCGACGCGATCGCCGCGGGCGCGAGCGTGCTGGTGTTCTCCGACGGCGTGCCGGTGGAGCACGAGGTGGCGCTCAAGCGGGCCGCCCACGACGCCGGCGTGCTGGTCATGGGCCCGGACTGCGGGACGGCGATCGTCTCCGGCCTCGCGCTCGGCTTCGCCAACGTGGTGCGGCGCGGCCCGGTCGGGATCGTGGCGGCGTCCGGCACCGGCGCCCAGCAGGTGTCCTGCCTGCTCGACGCGGCCGGCGTGGGCGTCTCGCACCTGATCGGCGTCGGCGGGCGCGACCTGTCCGAGGCCGTCGGCGGGCTGGCCACCCTGGACGCGCTGGTCCTGCTGGACGCCGACCCGGCCACCGAGCGGGTGCTGCTGGTGTCCAAGCCACCGGCGCCGTCGGTCGCGGCCCGGGTGGCGGAGGCCGCCGGCCGGCTGTCGGTGCCCGTCCGGTCCGCGGCGCTGTCCCCGGACAGCCCCGACCTCACCGCCGCCGTCGAGGCGCTGCTCGCCGACCTGGGCGTCGCGGTGCCGGAGTGGCCGTCCCGGGGCGCCACCCGTCCGGCCGCGCGCGGCGCCGTCCTCAAGGGCCTCTACGCCGGCGGCACGCTGGCCGACGAGGCGATGCTGCTGGCCGCCCCGCGGCTCGGCGACATCCGGTCCAACACCCCGCTGCGCCCGGAGCTGCACCTCGGCACGGACCTGTCCGCCCCGGGTCACCTGGTGGTCGACCTCGGCGACGACGCGCTCACCGTGGGCCGGCCGCACCCGATGATCGACCCCACGCTGCGGCTGGAGGCGCTGACCCGGATCGCGACGTCCGGGGAGCCCGCGGTGCTGCTGCTGGACGTCGTCCTGGGCCACGGCGCCGACCCCGACCCGGCGGCCACCCTGGTGCCGGCGATCGAGGCGGCCGGCCTCCCGGCCGTCGTCGCGCTGGTCGGCACCGAGGCCGACCCGCAGGGCTGGTCGCGCCAGGCCGACGCCCTGGCCGCGGCCGGCGCCGCGGTGCACGCCTCCAACGCGCGGGCCACCCGGCACGCGCTCGACCTGCTGGGAGCCGCGCGGTGACCCTCCTGGACAGCCCCCCGGCGGTCGTCGCCGCCGGTGTCGACGTCTTCTCCGCCGCGCTGCGCGCCCAGGGCGCCGACGTGCACGACGTCGACTGGCGCCCGCCGCCGTCGGCGGACCCCGCCGACCTCGCCGCGCTGGCCCTCGACCGGCGCCGGGCCGCGGCCAACCGCACCGCCGTCGAGCGGGTGATGGCCGCCGGGTCGCACCTGGTCGACGTCCGCCCGGCGCGCGACGTCCTCGGGCTGCCCGACCGCACCCTGCTGCACGCCGGCCCGCCGATCGGGTGGGCCGACGCGTCCGGCCCGCTGCGCGGCGCGCTGGTCGGCGCCTGCCTGTTCGAGGGCTGGGCGTCGACCGCCGAGGAGGCCGAGCGGCTGCTGGCCTCGGGCGGGGTCGCCCTCGACCCGTGCCACCACCACTCCGCGGTGGGGCCCATGGCCGGCGTGACGAGCCCGTCGATGTGGCTGTGGTGCCTGCAGGACCCGGTCGGTGGCGGGCGGGCCCACTGCAACCTCAACGAGGGCCTGGGCAAGGTGCTGCGGATGGGTGCCTTCGGGGAGGAGGTGCTCGACCGGCTGCGCTGGATGCGCGACGTCCTGGGGCCGGTGCTGCAGGCCGCCGTGCGGTCGATGCCCGAGCCGCTGGACGTCCGGGCCGTGCTCGCGCAGATGCTGCAGATGGGCGACGAGGGGCACAACCGCAACCGCGCCGGCTCGCTGATGACGCTGCGCGAGCTGTCCCCGGCGGTCGTGGCGGTGGACGCGCCGTCCTCGGACGTCGCGGCGGTGCTGCGGTTCATCGGCGGCAACGAGCACTTCTTCCTCAACCTCGGCATGCCGACGGCCAAGCTGGCGATGGACGCCGTCGGGCACGTGCCCGGCTCGACGATGGTCACCGTGATGTCCCGCAACGGGACGGAGTTCGGCATCCGCACCGCCGGCACCGGCGACCGCTGGTTCACCGGCCCGGCCAACACCCCGGTCGGGCTGTACCTCGGCGACTTCGGCCCGGACGACGCCAACCCCGACATCGGCGACTCCGCGATCATGGAGACCTACGGCGTCGGCGGCTTCTGCATGGCGGCGGCACCCGCGATCGTCCGCTTCGTCGGCGGCTCCGTGCCCGACGCGCTGGCCACCACCGAGCGGATGTACCAGCTCACCCTCGCCGAGAACCCGGCGATGCAGGTGCCCGTCCTCGGCTTCCGCGGCGCACCGACCGGCATCGACGTCCTGGCCGTCGCCCGCACCGGCTGGCTGCCGCAGATCAACACCGGCATGGCCGGGCGGGTCGCCGGGACCGGCCAGGTGGGCGCCGGTCTGGTCCAGCCGCCGCGGGAGTGCTTCGACGCCGCGCTGGCCGCGCTCGCGCGGGAGGCCCGGGCGGCCGCCTGACGTCGCTTGCCCCGGCGGACGCCGACCGCCAGGCTCCGCGCATGTGGACCAGCAGCCAGCTGCACAGCGAGCCCGACGACGACGCGCAGCGGCGGATGCAGGCGCCCGAGAACGAGGTGCCCGTCGCCCTGCCGCAGAACCTGCTGCTCGCGCGCACCGACGACGTGGCGGTCGCGCTGGTCGGCCTGCAGGTCCACACGACCGGGCTGTCCCTGGAGCTGACCGTGCGGATGCGCCCGTCGGCGCGCGGGCGTTTCGCGCACACCCTGGACGAGCTGGTCTGGCGGCACGGCCCCGACGGCGGCCGCTTCCTGCTCGGGGTGGAGTTCGCCGACGGCCGGAGGGCCAGCAGCCTCCCGGGGGCGGACGGCGTGGACGTCGTCTTCCACCCGGGCGGCGGATCGGGGGGAGCGGCGACGATCGAGCAGTCGTGGTGGCTGTCCCCGCTGCCGCCCGACGGGCCGCTGCGGTTCGTCGTCCGCTGCGACGAGCTGGGCATCGCCGAGACGGTGACCGAGCTGGACGGGACCGCGATCGGCCGGGCCGCCGCGCGGGTGGTCACCCTCTGGCCGTGGGAGCCCCCTCCGGAGTACGGCGACCACGAGCCGCTGCCCCCGCCGGACCTGCCGGCAGACAGCTGGTTCGCCCGGCGCTGACCGACCGCGGGCTACCAGAGCACCCGGTCGACCGGCCGCAGCGCGCTGGGCGGCTCGGCGCCGATCATCTCCACCAGGTCGATCTCGATGGTGCGCGTCAGCGCGGTCATCGGGACGTCGTAGACGGCGTCGGCGAACGGCTCGGCCAGCTCGTCGCCGATCTGCACCGCCAGCAGGAACATCAGCCCGACCAGCCCCGAGCCGATCGGGGTGGCCCAGCCCAGGTCGTTGACCACGGCGAAGGGCAGGATGGCGCCGAAGACCTGCGCGAAGAACCGCGGCAGGAAGCGGTACTGCACCGGCAGCGGGGTGTTCTTGATCCGCTCCAGCCCGCCCTGGGCGTCGGTGAGGACGACCAGCGTGGCCTCCATCTGCACCCGGCGGTAGTCGCTGAGCACCCCGCGGTGCGCGGCCTCGGCCAGCAGCCGGCCGACGTGGGTGAGCACGGCGTTGGGCCGGTTGGTGGAGCGCTCGACCCCCTCGCGGACGGCGTCGTCGAGGTGGGCCCGCGCCTCGTCCGGGACCGGCTGGCCGCGCAGCGCCGTCCGCAGCAGGTGCACGTAGGCCACCTGGGCCCGGACCACCTGCGGCCCCAGCCCGGGCCGGGCGCCCTCGCCGCGCTCGTCGAGGAGCACCAGCGCCTCCCGGGCCAGGCTCCGCGAGGAGTTGACCACCTGCCCCCACAGCGTCCGCGCCTCCCACCAGCGCTGGTAGGCGGCGTTGACCATGAAACCGGTGAACAGCGCGATCGCCGTCCCGAACAGGGTGAACTGGATGTCGATGCCGGTGAAGCCGCGCGCCCCGGCGTGGTACAGGACGGTGACCAGCACGTCCCACAGCAGCAGGACCGTGAACGGGACGGCGATGGCCCGCCAGGCGTGGCTCGGACGGGGGACCCGCGAGGTGATCAGGGCGCGCTCCGTGGTCGGCGGGTGGCCGTCGGCCGGGACGTCCCATCGTCCCCAGCCCGGTCCGCGACCCGCGACTCCACGGCGGCGTGAGTCCGGCCACACGGTGTGTCACCGTGCCGCAACGCCGGGTGCCGGGAACGGCCGGTCACCGGGGACGGGTCGGGCTGCGGAGCAGCAGACTGTCCCGGTGATCCGCAACGTCGTCGTCGGCCGGGTGCGCCCGGGCCCGTCGACGCCGAGGCCCACCGCGCCTCCGACGCCGAGGCCGAGCACGACCGCATCCGGCGGGAGCTGGCAGACCCGGCGCGCGAGGAGATCGCCCGGGTGCAGTCCCGGTGTGAGGCTCAGCCGGGCAGCGCGTCCAGCGGCAGCCCGACGTAGAGCATGCCGACCAGCTCGCCGTCGGTGGAGTGCAGTCCCTCGTAGGCGGTGAAGAAGGGGCGGTCGGCGACGGTCGCCTCTCCGGTGTAGGTCCGCCCGGCCAGGACGGCGGCCAGCACCGGGTGGGGGCTGCCGTCGGCGTCGCGCGGGGGGATGGCGGTCCCCACGTTGCGCCGTCCCTGCGCGGTCCGGACGGTGGTGGTCGCGCGCACCATGCCGCCGTCGCCGTCCAGCCGCTGGAACAGCGTGCAGCTGCCCCCGACCAGAGCGACCACCTCGTCGACCAGCGGCGCGGGACGCCGCGGGTCGTCGTCCCGGGTCAGCGGGACGCCGCCGAGCAGCAGGTCGGGCAGGTCGACCTCGCGCACCGCGCCGGTGACCTGGTCGCGCACGCTCACCCGGCGGCGGCCCTCGCCGAGGGACACCCCACCGGCCTCCTCCAGCAGGTCCTCGGCGATGGCCAGCGCCCGGCGGACGTAGGTCTCGCGCTGCTCCTGGGCGAGGGCCGCGACGGCCTCGGTGATCCGCGCCGACCCGCCGGCGGCCCGCTCCACGCTGTCGACGACGCGGTCGGTGGCCGCCCGCTGCTGCTCGACCGCCGCCGCCACGGTGTCCTGCGCCGCGGCGATGGACCCCAGCGTCGTGGTGATCCGCGAGACGACGTCGACGGCCGAGCGGGTCTCCCGGTGCACCGCCTCCACCTGGGCGCCGATGTCGCCGGCGGCGCGGGCGGTGCGCTCGGCGAGCTGCTTGACCTCGTCGGCGACGACGGCGAAGCCGCGGCCCACCTCGCCGGCGCGGGCGGCCTCGACGTAGGCGTTGAGCGCCAGGAACCGGCTCTGCTGGCTGATCGCGGCCAGCAGCCGGACGATCTCGCTGATCGCGTCGGTGGCCCCCTGCAGCGCGGCGATCCGCTCGTCCACGGCCTGCGCGTCGCGGACCGCGTCCCCGGTGATCGACGACGCCTGGGTCGTGCACTGGGCGATGTCGCCGATCGCACCGCGCAGCTCGGCGAGGGACTCCGCGGCCTCCCGCGAGGTGGTGGAGACCTCGCAGCTGGCGCGGGTCAGCTCGCCGGCCCGCCGGGCGGCCGCCTCGGCCCCGCCCTCGCGCTCCAGCCGCCGGCGGGCCCGGCCGGGAGCCGCCCGCGCCGGCGGCTCCTGGACGACGGGGTCGGGCAGGACGGTCCCCTGTGCCGACGACCTGCGCACCACTCGACTCCTCCACGCCACTGGCCGACGCACCCCACGGGTACCGGATCGACGCCGACCGGCGCGGCTGACGATAGGACGCCGGTGGCGACCGGGCGTGAGGCGCGCCGCACGCAGGGTCACTGCTCCGGCGCAGACGGCGCTCCCACCTGCGGGGTCCTCCCTCAGGCGCGGACGATCGCCGCCACGGGGCCGCCGCCGGAGGGGCCCTGGTGCACCGCGGCGACCGACACGAACACCGCCGGGTCGCCGGTCACCGACGCCGCCACCCCGCCGACCGTCGCCTTGATCTGCCGGTGCCAGGAGACGTCGGAGTCGTCGAGCATCGCGTTGCGCCGGCCGCGGACGTAGCCGGTCGGGTCGGCCTCGCACTTGAGGAACACGTTGACCAGCCGGTCGCCGAGGTCGCTGGGGTGCGGGCGCTCCGGCAGCTCGAGGCCGGCGTCGCGGATCGCGTTCCAGATGCCGTCGGAGTCCAGCGCGTCGGTCATGACCGAGTGGCCGACCCGGTAGCTGCCGCCGTGCCCGCGGGCGTTGCCGACGACGACGATCTGGGCCCGGTCGAGCTCCACGCCCGAGGAGCACGAGGCGACCGAGGAGTAGAGCGAGAGGTCGCGCATGACCTGCTCCTGCCTCGGCATCTCGATCTCGCCCAGCGCCACGGCGACACCGAGGGCCGTCGTGCCGTTGGACAGGTCCATCGAGCCGTGCGGCTCCTGCAGGGACGTCGTCTCCCCGCGCTCGCGGGCGTCGCGGATGGTGTCGATGGTCAGCAGCGGCGTCTTGGTCTGCACGTAGTGGACGTCGGCGGGGTCGGTGATGCCGGCAGCCTGCATCGCCCGGCGCACGCCCTCGGCGACCTTCTCCACCATGGCGATCCGGCCGATGTCCTCGGGCAGGAGGACGTCGCTCATCGCGTAGCCGACGGTCAGCCGGGGCTCGTCGGTCTTCTCGACGGCGTCCTCGGGCAGGGTGGCGAAGACGGTGGCGTGCGGGCTGATGACGCCGTCGGTGCCGCCGGACCACACGATCGGGATCTCCCCGACCTCCTCCTTGCTCCGCGTGCCCCTCTCGAGCAGCACCTCGCGGAAGGCCCGGTCGGCGATGATCCGCGTGTAGTCGTTGACCCCGCCGTTGCCCTCGGTCTTGCCGATCACGGCGACGACGCGGTCGGCGTCCACGACGCCCTCCTCGATGAGCCTGGTCAGCTCGGAGGCGTCGCTGACGTTGTGCAGCGGGATCTTGCGGACCTCGATGGGTGCGGGCACGGCTTCCTCTTTCCTAGGGGGTGACGACGGTGCCGACGTCGTCGCGCTCGACGGCGTCGGCGATGTGCTCGAGGGAGGTGATGACCGCGCGGCTGCCGCCACCGGCGACGAAGCGCAGCCCGGCCTCGACCTTGGGGGCCATCGAGCCGCGGGCGAACTCCCCGGCCGCGGCGTGCGCGCGCAGCTCCGCGGGGGTCACCCGGCCCAGCGGCCGGGCGGTCGGCGTTCTGAAGCCGACCACCACGTGCGGGACGTCGGTGGCGATCACCAGCGTGCCGGCGCCCAGGTCCCGGGCCAGCAGCGCGGCGGTGAGGTCCTTGTCGACGACGGCCTCCACGCCGCGCAGGGCGTGCCCGTCGACGTGGTCGTCCACGACGGGGACACCGCCACCGCCGGCGCAGACGACGACGAACCCGGCCGCCAGCAGCACCCGGACCGCCGGCCCGTCGACCACGCCGCGCGGCTCCGGTGAGGCGACGACCCGCCGCCAGCCGCGCGGGCCGCGGTCCTCCCACACCTGGCCGTGGGCCATGGACCGCTCGGCATGCTCGCGCGGGAGGTGGCGGCCGATCGGCTTGGACGGCTCGGCGAAGTGCGGGTCGTCGGCGTCCACCAGCGTGCGGGTGACCAGGACGGCGGTGCGCTGCGGCAGGCCCCGGTCGGCCAGGGCGGCGTCGAGCTCGTCGGCCAGCGTGAAGCCGATCGTCGCCTGGGTCTGGGCCACGCACCAGTCCAGCGGCACCGGCGGGACCTCGTGGGCGGCCAGCTCGTTCTTCACCAGAAGGTTGCCCACCTGGGGCCCGTTGCCGTGGGTGAGCACGACCTCGGCCCCGGTCGCCACGACGGCCGCGACGTGCCGGCAGGCCACGGCGATCGCGTCCCGCTGGGCGGCGGGCGTGGCCGAGCCGTCCGGGCCGGTCATCGCGTTGCCCCCGAGGGCGATCACGACGCGGCCGGGGCTCACCGGGCCGACCGTAGCCGGAGATCTCTCAGCGCTGAAGCACCCCGGCTCTGGAGCACGTCAGCGCTGGAGCACCCCGGCCCTGGACCAGCTCAGCGGCGCCAGAAGTCGAAGGCGTCCCGACCGGGCCGGAAGCCGGCGGCCTCGACGACGTCCACCGCCAGGTCGAAGTGCTGGCCGACGACGGCCGGGGCGTGCGCGTCGCTGCCGAAGCTGACCGCGGCACCGCCCTCCTCGTGGAACCAGCGCACCTGGTCCACCGAGGCCAGCGGGCTGGTCGTGTTCACCTCCAGCGCCCGGCCGGTGCCGGCCAGCGCACGGAACACCGCCCGGTACTCCTCCTCGTAGTCCTTCTCGGCGTACCGGTCGCTGCCGCCGGGCCAGTAGCGGCGCGGGAAGTCGACGTGCGCGAGCACCTCGAAGACGTCGCTGCCCTCGACCATGTCGACGACCTCGGCCAGGTAGCGGCGCATCGTCGTGTCGGGGTCCGGGTAGAGCAGCCGGCCCACGCCGTAGAGCCGGCCGTCCTGGGGCAGGGAGTGCAGCGACCCGAGCACCCGGTCCACGGGGGCGTCGCGCAGGTGGGCGGCGACGCTGGCGCTGAACAGGTGCGGCTCGCCGGTCTCGACGCCGGACCAGATCCGCAGCTCCGGGAAGCGTGCGCGGCACTCCTCGAGCTCGGCGGCGTAGCCCTCGACGTCGATCGGCGCGTGGCGGGAGGCGTGCCGGTCGACCAGTCCGTCCGCGGTCGCCCGGTCCGCGGGCAGCCAGGTCGTGAAGTCCAGGTGCTCGGTGAAGGCGACGGCGGGCAGGCCCCGGGCCACCGCCCGCTCGCACGCCCGGGCCATCGTCGAGGAGCTCGAGGTGTCCCAGGACCACCTGGTGTGCACGTGGTTGTCCGGTGGTCGCATCGCCTGTGGATCCTCTCGCATCGTCCCCAGCATGCGCGCGCTGGCCGGTCCTGTCTCCCGGGCTGCCTAGTGTCGGGGCCATGACGACCGCAGCCCCGTCCGCCGACGTCGCCGTCGAGGCCCTCGGCGTCCTCCGCGAGCTGACCGGCCGGCCCGACGCGGTGTTCCGGGAGGGCCAGGACGCCGCCGTCGCCGCGCTGGTCGAGCGCTCCGAGCGGGCCCTGGTCGTGCAGCGCACCGGGTGGGGCAAGTCGGCGGTCTACTTCGTCTCCACCGCGCTGCTGCGCCGCCGCGGTGCCGGCCCCACGCTGCTGGTGAGCCCGCTGCTCGCGCTGATGCGCGACCAGGTCGCCGCCGCCGCCCGCGCCGGCATCCGGGCGGTGGAGATCTCCAGTGCCAACGCGACCGAGTGGGACGACGTCGCCGCGGCGCTGGCCGCCGACGAGGTCGACGTCCTGCTGGTCTCCCCGGAGCGGCTGACCAACCCGCGCTTCCGCGAGGAGCAGCTGCCCGGACTGGTGGCCCGGTGCGGCCTGGTGGTCGTCGACGAGGCGCACTGCGTCTCCGACTGGGGCCACGACTTCCGGCCCGACTACCGGCGCATCCGCGACCTGCTGGGCACCCTGCCGCCCGGCACGCCGGTGCTGGCCACCACCGCGACTGCCAACGAGCGGGTGGTGGCCGACGTCGCCGAGCAGCTCGGCGTCGGCGGCGTGGGGGTGACGACGGTGCGTGGGCCGCTGGCCCGCGACTCGCTGCGCCTGGGCGTGCTGCGGCTGCCCACCGACCGGGCCCGGCTGGCCTGGCTCGCCGCCCACCTCGGCGACCTGCCCGGCAGCGGCATCGTCTACACGCTCACCGTCGCCGCCGCCGAGGAGACCGCGTCCCTGCTGCGGGACGCCGGCCACGAGGTGCGCGCCTACACCGGCCGGCTGGACGACGCCGACCGCAAGGACGCCGAGGAGGCGCTGCGGGCCAACCGGGTCAAGGCGCTGGTCGCCACCTCGGCGCTGGGCATGGGCTTCGACAAGCCCGACCTGGGCTTCGTCGTCCACCTCGGGGCGCCGTCCTCGCCGGTCAGCTACTACCAGCAGGTCGGGCGCGCCGGTCGCGCGGTCGAGCACGCCGACGTGCTGCTGCTCCCCGGCCCGGAGGACCTCGCCATCTGGCAGTGGTTCGCCACCTCCTCCATGCCCCGGGAGGACCACGCCGCCGCGGTGCTCGCGGCCATGGCCGACGGGAGGGCGTGGTCGGTGGCCCGGCTGGAGACGGTGGCCGACGTCCGCCGCTCCCGGCTGGAGCTGCTGCTCAAGGTGCTCGCCGTCGACGGCGCGGTCGAGCGGGTGCAGGGGGGCTGGCGGTCCACCGGCCGGCCGTGGGTCTACGACGCCGACCGGTACGCCCGGGTGACGCAGACCCGCGAGGCCGAGCAGCGGGCGATGATCGCCTACGCACGGCCGGTCGAGGCGGCCCGCTGCCGGATGGCCTTCCTCCAGGAGGCGCTCGACGACCCGACCGCGGCGGCCTGCGGCCGCTGCGACGTCTGCGCCGGCCCTTGGTACGCCACCGAGGTCCCCGAGGGCGCGGCCGCCGCGGCGTCGGCGGCGCTGGACCGCCCGGGTGTGGAGCTCGCCCCGCGGGCCCAGTGGCCGACCGGCGCCGACCGGCTCGGCGTCGGGGTCAAGGGCAAGATCGCCGCCGGCGAGCAGCTCGACCCGGGCCGGGCCGTCGCCCGGCTCACCGACCTCGGCTGGGGCCAGCGGCTGCGCACCCTGCTCGGGGACGACGGCGTGGGCGGCGTGGTGGAGCTGGAGGCCCCCGGGCTGGAGGAGGACCCGGACGCCGCCTTCGACAGGAAGGACCCCGCTGCCCCCCACGCTTCGCGGGCTCAGCGCGGGCCCCTGCAGCGGGGCCGCGACGTGCCGCCGGACGAGGAGCTGCTGCGGGCCTGCGCGCGCGTGCTCGGCGCCTGGGACTGGGCCGAGCGGCCGGCCGCGGTGGTCGCCGTCCCCTCCCGGCGCCGGCCGCGGCTGGTCACCGGGCTGGCGCAGGGGCTGGCCGGGCTGGGCCGGCTGCCGTACCTGGGTGAGCTGTCCCTGGCGCACGGCGGCCCGACCGGGGGGCCGGGCGGCAACAGTGCCTTCCGGCTCGCGGGGGTGTGGCAGCGGATCGTGGTCGGCCCGGAGCTGCGGGCCCGGCTGGGGGAGCTCGGCCCGGTGCCGGTGCTGCTCGTGGACGACCTGGCCGACTCCCGCTGGACGATGACCGTCGCCGGTCGCGAGCTGCGGCTGGCCGGCGCCTCGCGGGTGCTGCCCTTCGCACTCGCCCTCACGGCCTAGCGTCTCGTACACGCGTTCGAATCGGCGTAGCCTCCCCGCATGTCGCTCGCCCGCCAGCCGTCGATGTGGGACCTCGCCGAGGAGGCCGCACTCGGCCCGCTGGCGGTCACCAGGCACCACCTCGGCCGCGGGGCCTGGGTCGACCACCTGCCCGGCTGGGTCTCCGGCTCCGACGAGGTGCTCGAGGTGCTGCTCGGGGACATCGGCTGGCGCGCCGACCGGCGGCAGGTGTACGAGCGTGAGGTCGCCGTCCCGCGGCTGTTGCGGTGGTACGGCGGGGGTGAGCCGTTGCCGCACCCGTTGCTGACCCGGGCGCGCGAGGACCTCGACGCGCACTACGGCCCGGAACTCGGGGAGCCGTTCGTGACCGCCGGGATGTGCCTGTACCGCGACGGCCGGGACAGCGTCGCCTGGCACGGTGACCGGCTGGGGCGCAGCCGCACCCAGGACACGATGGTGGCCATCGTGTCCTTCGGGTCCCCGCGGCCCCTGCTGCTGCGCCCGGTCGGTGGCGGGGAGAGCCTGCGCTTCTCCCTGGGACACGGGGACCTCGTGGTCATGGGCGGTTCCTGCCAGCGCACGTGGGAGCACTGCGTGCCGAAGACGGCCCGCCCCGTGGGCCCCCGGGTCAGCGTGCAGTTCCGGCCCCGCGGCGTGGCCTGATGGAGCACCCTCCTGCCGCCCACCGCTGACGCGCTCGCGGCGGGCCCTGCACCGGGGTCGGGGACCCCCTGCAGAGCGCCCCGCGACGGGTGTACTGTCCTCTCTGCACCGCACGAGAACGGGCTGGGTCACCAGCCCGGTCAACCGCCGGACGAACCACCTGAGGTTCGACTGCTGCGGAGCGTGGTGTACATTGAGAACACCGCCCCGGATGAAGGCCGAAAGGCCCGAGTACGGTCGCGTCCGCTCTTTGAGAACTCAACAGCGTGCCGAAAGTCAGTGCCAAGTAACTAACCCCTTTGTGGGTTCCTTTGGTTGATTGATCGAGAGCGTCCAGTTCTCGGTTCTCGGCCGGGGTTCGAACATCTACGGAGAGTTTGATCCTGGCTCAGGACGAACGCTGGCGGCGTGCTTAACACATGCAAGTCGAACGGTGATCCTGCTTCGGTGGGTGATCAGTGGCGAACGGGTGAGTAACACGTGGGTAACCTGCCCCTGGCTCTGGGATAACTCCAAGAAATTGGGGCTAATACCGGATGTGACCGCTGGCCGCATGGTCTGGTGGTGGAAAGGATTCGTCCGGCTGGGGATGGGCCCGCGGCCTATCAGCTTGTTGGTGGGGTAGTGGCCTACCAAGGCGACGACGGGTAGCCGGCCTGAGAGGGTGACCGGCCACACTGGGACTGAGACACGGCCCAGACTCCTACGGGAGGCAGCAGTGGGGAATATTGCGCAATGGGCGGAAGCCTGACGCAGCGACGCCGCGTGGGGGATGACGGCCTTCGGGTTGTAAACCTCTTTCAGCAGGGACGAAGCGGAAGTGACGGTACCTGCAGAAGAAGCACCGGCCAACTACGTGCCAGCAGCCGCGGTAATACGTAGGGTGCAAGCGTTGTCCGGAATTATTGGGCGTAAAGAGCTCGTAGGCGGTCTGTCGCGTCGGCTGTGAAAACCCGGAGCTCAACTCCGGGCCTGCAGTCGATACGGGCAGACTCGAGTGTTGCAGGGGAGACTGGAATTCCTGGTGTAGCGGTGAAATGCGCAGATATCAGGAGGAACACCGGTGGCGAAGGCGGGTCTCTGGGCAACAACTGACGCTGAGGAGCGAAAGCGTGGGGAGCGAACAGGATTAGATACCCTGGTAGTCCACGCCGTAAACGTTGGGCGCTAGGTGTGGGGGCCATTCCACGGTCTCCGTGCCGCAGCTAACGCATTAAGCGCCCCGCCTGGGGAGTACGGCCGCAAGGCTAAAACTCAAAGGAATTGACGGGGGCCCGCACAAGCGGCGGAGCATGTTGCTTAATTCGATGCAACGCGAAGAACCTTACCTAGGCTTGACATGCACGGAAATCTCGCAGAGATGCGGGGTCCGTAAGGGCCGTGCACAGGTGGTGCATGGTTGTCGTCAGCTCGTGTCGTGAGATGTTGGGTTAAGTCCCGCAACGAGCGCAACCCTCGTTCCATGTTGCCAGCACGTGATGGTGGGGACTCATGGGAGACTGCCGGGGTCAACTCGGAGGAAGGTGGGGATGACGTCAAATCATCATGCCCCTTATGTCTAGGGCTGCAAACATGCTACAATGGCCGGTACAAAGGGCTGCGATACCGTGAGGTGGAGCGAATCCCAAAAGCCGGTCTCAGTTCGGATTGGGGTCTGCAACTCGACCCCATGAAGTTGGAGTCGCTAGTAATCGCAGATCAGCAACGCTGCGGTGAATACGTTCCCGGGCCTTGTACACACCGCCCGTCACGTCACGAAAGTCGGTAACGCCCGAAGCCGGTGGCCCAACCCTCGTGGAGGGAGCCGTCGAAGGCGGGATCGGCGATTGGGACGAAGTCGTAACAAGGTAGCCGTACCGGAAGGTGCGGCTGGATCACCTCCTTTCTAAGGAGCATCTCGCCTGCTCGCCCGGATGGGTGGGTGGGTGCAGAGCCGCGCCCAGGACGCGACGGCCCCCCGCCTGTGGGGGGTGGGGTGTTCCTGGGGTGGTGCTCGAGGGTGGAACGCTGACCAGTTCGGCCGGCAGCTCGGTGCTGCTCCTAGTACGGCGTCGTGTCCTCCTCGGGGGGTGCGGCGTGGGGAACGGGGTGGGGTGGGTGGTCGGTTCGTAGGCACGCTGTTGGGTCCTGAGGGAGCGGGTGACCGTTTCGTCTGCGCAGGGCCGGTCTGCATCTCATACCGCCGCGTGCCCCTTGGGGGGTGGGCGGGTCTGGTGGGGTCGGGTGGCCGGTGTCTGGTCGTACGTTGAGAACTGCACAGTGGACGCGAGCATCTTTTGACTCTGATTGCAGAGTTCTTGTAGGCCCGCACACTGGTGTCCTTCCGGGCGCGGTGTGCGGTGTTTGTGTGTGGCCAAGTTGTTGAGGGCACACGGTGGATGCCTGGGCACCAGGAGCCGATGAAGGACGTAGGAGGCTGCGATAAGCCTCGGGGAGCTGCCAACCGAGCGTTGATCCGAGGATGTCCGAATGGGGGAACCCCGCACCAGTCATGTGGTGTGACCTGCGCCTGAATGTATAGGGCGTGTGGAGGGAACGTGGGGAAGTGAAACATCTCAGTACCCACAGGAAGAGAAAACAACCGTGATTCCGTGAGTAGTGGCGAGCGAAAGCGGATGAGGCTAAACCGTTTCCATGTGATACCCGGCAGGGGTTGTGGGAGCGGGGTCGTGGGACCGTCCGTGCGTATCTGCCGGTACGTGGAGGAGTGAGAAAGACTGCGTGTTAGCCGAAGGCCTCTGGAAGGGGTCGCCGGAGAGGGTGAGAGCCCCGTAGGCGAAAGCACTGGTCCTCCTTGTGACGTGTTCCCGAGTAGCACCGAGCCCGTGGAATTCGGTGTGAATCTGGCGGGACCACCCGCTAAGCCTGAATACTCCCTGGTGACCGATAGCGGACGAGTACCGTGAGGGAAAGGTGAAAAGTACCCCGGGAGGGGAGTGAAACAGTACCTGAAACCGTGTGCCTACAAGCCGTGAGAGCCGTGAATCGCACTTCGGTGCGGCGGTGATTGCGTGCCTTTTGAAGAATGAGCCTGCGAGTTAGTGGTGCGTGGCGAGGTTAACCCGTGGGGGGTAGCCGTAGCGAAAGCGAGTCCGAACAGGGCGTGTCCGTATGGACGAATAGTCGCGTGTCCTAGACCCGAAGCCGAGTGATCTACCCATGGCCAGGTTGAAGCGCGGGTAAGACCGCGTGGAGGACCGAACCCACCAGGGTTGAAAACCTGGGGGATGAGCTGTGGGTAGGGGTGAAAGGCCAATCAAACTCGGTGATAGCTGGTTCTCCCCGAAATGCATTTAGGTGCAGCGTCGCGTGTTTCTTACCGGAGGTAGAGCACTGGATGGCCGATGGGCCCCACAAGGTTACTGACGTCAACCAAACTCCGAATGCCGGTAAGTGAGAGCGTGGCAGTGAGACTGCGGGCGATAAGGTTCGTAGTCGAGAGGGAAACAGCCCAGATCATCGGCTAAGGCCCCTAAGCGTGTGCTAAGTGGAAAAGGATGTGGGATCGCAGAGACAACCAGGAGGTTGGCTTAGAAGCAGCCACCCTTGAAAGAGTGCGTAATAGCTCACTGGTCAAGTGGTTCCGCGCCGACAATGTAGCGGGGCTCAAGCACACCGCCGAAGCCGTGGCACTCCACCGTCAGCCTGTCGTTGCCCTGCGGGGTGGCGGCCAGGTGGTGGGGTGGGTAGGGGAGCGTCGTGTGGCGGGGGAAGCGGCGGAGTGATCCAGCCGTGGACGCCACGCGAGTGAGAATGCAGGCATGAGTAGCGAGAGGGGAGTGAGAACCTCCCCCGCCGGAAGACCAAGGGTTCCTGGGCCAGGCTAATCCGCCCAGGGTGAGTCGGGACCTAAGGCGAGGCCGACAGGCGTAGTCGATGGACAACGGGTTGATATTCCCGTACCCGCGAAGGAACGCCCATGCTGAGGCCACCGATGCTAACCACCCGAACTGCTGGTGTTCTTTGGAGCGCCGGTGGGGAGCGTGAGGCCCGGAGTGGTAGTAGGTAAGCGATGGGGTGACGCAGGAAGGTAGTCGTAGCCGGTGAGTGGTGGTACCGGTGCAAGGGTGTGGCCCGGGGGGTAGGCAAATCCGCCCCTCATGCAGGGTGAGGCCTGACGCATAGCCGATTGCGGTGAATTCGATGATCCTATGCTGCCGAGAAAAGCCTCTAGCGAGTTCCGAGCGGCCCGTACCCCAAACCAACTCAGGTGGTCAGGTAGAGAATACCGAGGCGATCGAGCGAACTGTGGTTAAGGAACTCGGCAAAATGCCCCCGTAACTTCGGGAGAAGGGGGGCCGTCTGCTGTGAACACCCAAGCGGTGGGCAGCGGTGGGCGGCCGCAGAGACCAGTGAGAAGCGACTGTTTACTAAAAACACAGGTCCGTGCGAAGTCGTAAGACGATGTATACGGACTGACGCCTGCCCGGTGCTGGAACGTTAAGGGGACGGGTCAGTGCACGTAAGTGTGCGAAGCTCAGAACTCAAGCGCCAGTAAACGGCGGTGGTAACTATAACCATCCTAAGGTAGCGAAATTCCTTGTCGGGTAAGTTCCGACCTGCACGAATGGCGTAACGACTTCTCAGCTGTCTCAACCACAGGCTCGGCGAAATTGCACTACGAGTAAAGATGCTCGTTACGCGCGGCAGGACGGAAAGACCCCGGGACCTTCACTACAGCTTGATATTGGTGTTCGGTTCGGTTTGTGTAGGATAGGTGGGAGACTGGGAAGCCGGCACGCCAGTGTCGGTGGAGTCGCCGTTGAAATACCACTCTGGGTCGAATTGGATGTCTAACCTGGGTCCGTGATCCGGATCAGGAACAGTGTCAGGTGGGTAGTTTAACTGGGGCGGTTGCCTCCCAAAGGGTAACGGAGGCGCCCAAAGGTCCCCTCAGCCTGGTTGGCAATCAGGTGTCGAGTGCAAGTGCACAAGGGGGCTTGACTGTGAGACCGACGGGTCGAGCAGGAGCGAAAGCTGGGACTAGTGACCCGGCACCGGCAGGTGGAAGCGGTGTCGCTCAACGGATAAAAGGTACCCCGGGGATAACAGGCTGATCTTCCCCAAGAGTCCATATCGACGGGATGGTTTGGCACCTCGATGTCGGCTCGTCGCATCCTGGGGCTGGAGTAGGTCCCAAGGGTTGGGCTGTTCGCCCATTAAAGCGGTACGCGAGCTGGGTTTAGAACGTCGTGAGACAGTTCGGTCCCTATCCGCCGCGCGCGTAAGAGACTTGAGAAGAGCTGTCCCTAGTACGAGAGGACCGGGACGGACGAACCTCTGGTGTGCCAGTTGTACCGCCAGGTGCACGGCTGGTTGGCTACGTTCGGCAGGGATAACCGCTGAAAGCATCTAAGCGGGAAGCTCGCTTCGAGATGAGGTCTCTCACCCAGTCAATGGGGTAAGGCCCCCGCTCAGACCAGCGGGTTGATAGGCCGGAAGTGGGAGCACCGTGAGGTGTGGAGCTGACCGGTACTAACAGGCCGAGGGCTTGACCACACACACCCCCTGGCGGGGGTGCGGGGACACGGTCGAGTCACTTGCAGGTGTTTCGCGTCCACTGTGCGGTTCTGAACGCACGAACCAGATTGGCTGGTTCCACCGTTCACCGTGTTACGGCGGCCATGGCGAGAGGGAAACGCCCGGACCCATTCCGAACCCGGAAGCTAAGCCTCTCAGCGCCGATGGTACTGCCCCGGAGACGGGGTGGGAGAGTAGGACGCCGCCGGACAAACCGTTCGCCTAGGGCCCTCACCACCCGGTGAGGGCCCTACGTGCGTCCAGGGCGTCTGCCACCACCACGGACGCCGGCATACCGGCCGTACGCCGCGTCCGGCTGGAGGGCGGCGGGGTGGCCACCGTGTGGGGCAGCGAGCTGCCTCGCGTGGTGCGGGCGGCGGAGGCGGTGCTCGCAGCTCGTGCGGTGTCCCGGCGGGCCGGGGCGTGACGCCGACGGGCGCAGACCGCCGTCGCTAGGGTCGCCGTTGTGCCGCGCCACCTCCTCGCTGCACCTGTCCTGGCCCTGGGCCTCACCGCGTGCGGCGCCTCGGTTGCCCAGGCGGAGCTGGAGGCCCGGGTGGCCGGCGCGCTGCAGGCCCGGTCCGGCGTCGCGCCCGCGGTGTCCTGTCCCGGCGACCTCGACGCCGAGGTCGACGCGAGCACCGAGTGCACCGCCGTCGACCCCGCCACCGGTGAGCGGACGGCGTGGCGGGTCGTGGTCACCGCGGTCGCCGACGGGGTCGCGGACTTCGACGTCGAGCGGGTCGACTGAGCCGGTGTCCGGTGCAGGCAGGATGCCGCCCGTGGAGACGACTGCTGACCTGCTGGTGCACGACGCCGAGCTGCTGGCCACCGTCGACGACGCCCGCCGCGAGATCGCCGGCGGCTGGGTGGCGGTCACCGGCGGGGTGGTGACCGGCGTCGGCGGGCCCGGCGATCCCGCCCCGGTGGCGGCGCGGCTGGTGGACGCCCGCGGCTGCCTGGTCACCCCTGGGCTGGTGAACACCCACCACCACCTGTACCAGAACCTCACCCGCGCCTACGCCCCGGCGCTGACCGGCGGCCTGTTCGAGTGGCTGGTCACCCTGTACCCGCTGTGGGCCCGGCTGGACGAGGAGGCCGCCTTCGTCAGCGCCTGGGTGGGGCTCACCGAGCTGGCGCTGTCCGGCTGCACCACCTCGACCGACCACCTGTACGTGCACCCGCGCGGCGGCGGCGACCTGATCGGCGCGGAGGTCGCCGCCGCCCGCGAGCTCGGCGTGCGCTTCTCCCCCACCCGCGGCTCGATGTCGCTGTCGGTGGAGGACGGCGGCCTGCCCCCGGTGTCCGTCGTCCAGGACGACGACGAGATCCTGGCCGACTCGGAGCGCCTGGTGGCCGCCCACCACGACCGCTCGCCGCACGCGATGACCCGCATCGCCCTCGCCCCGTGCTCGCCGTTCAGCGTCTCGCTCGCGCTGATGCGCCGCACCGCCGAGCTCGCCGAGGACCTCGACGTCCGGCTGCACACCCACCTGGCCGAGACGCGGGACGAGGACGCCTTCTGCCTGGCCACCTTCGGTCGCCGCCCGGTCGACCACCTGGCCGACGTCGGCTGGCTGACCGACCGGGTGTGGCTGGCGCACGTGGTGTGGCCCGACGCCGGCGAGGTGGCGCGGCTGGGCGCGGCGCGGGTCGGCGCGGCGCACTGCCCGTCGTCGAACATGGTGCTCGGCAGCGGTCTGGCGCCGGTCGCGGAGCTGCGGGCCGCGGGGGCGCCGGTCGGGCTGGGCGTGGACGGGTCGTCGTCGGCGGACTCCGCGTCGCTGTGGCTGGAGGCCCGGACGGCGATGCTGCAGGGCAAGCTGCGGCACGGCGCGGCCGCCATGTCGGCCCGCGACGCGCTGGAGATGGCCACCCGCGGGGGAGCGGCGTGCCTGGGGCGCACCGGGGAGGTCGGCGAGCTGTCGGTCGGCGCGTGCGGGGACCTCGCCGTGTGGTCGCTGGAGGGTCCGGCGTTCGCCGGCGCGCTGTCCGACCCCGTGGAGGCCTGGTTGCGGTGCGGCCCGGTCGCGGCGCGGCACACCGTCGTCGCCGGGCGGTTCGTCGTCGAGGACGGCGTCCCCGTGCACCCGGCCCTCGACGAGCGGCTCGCCGTCCACCGGCGGGTGTCGGCCCGCATCCAGGCCGCCTTGTAGCGACCGTTCGCGCGCGGAAGGCCCTCGACGGCGGCCATTCGCGCGCGGAAGGCCGTCACAGGGCGGCGGCGAGGGCCTCCAGGTCGTCGGCGGTCGCGTCCAGGTGCGGGGAGACCCGCAGCACCGGCCCGGTCATCTCACCCGGTGCGCGCTGCGGGCCGATCGCGGTGGTGACGACGCCGTGCTCGCCGAGCAGCCGGGCCCGGGTGGCGACGACGTCGGCGCCGTCGGGCGGGCGCAGCGTCGTGGTGGCGGTCGGCTCCTCGCGCGGTTCCACCACCCGCCAGCCCCCCGCGCCGTCGAGCACCTCGCGGGTGGCCCGGCCGAGCGCGGCCAGCCGCTCCCGGACCGGCTCCGGCCCGGCAGCGAGGTGCTCGCCGACGGCCAGCACCAGGCCCACCCGGCCGGCCACGTGCGCCTCCCCGGACTCCAGCGCCCGCAGCGGGGGGACGCCGTCCGGCGGGGCCAGCAGCGGCGTGAGTGCCGCAGCCACGGACGGGCGCACGCACAGCACCCCGACCCCGCGCGGCCCGGCCAGCCACTTCCGGGAGGTCGAGTAGACGACGTCGGCGCCCACGTCGGTGTCCACGTGACCCAGCGACTGGGCCGCGTCGAGCACCAGCGGCACCCCCGCCGCGCGGCACAGCTGCGCGACCGCGCCGGCCGGCTGGACGACGCCGCGGTGGCTGGCGACGTGCGTCAGGTGCACCAGCGACGGCGGGTCGCCGGCCAGCAGCCGCGCCACGCCGTCCAGGTCGGCCCGTCCCAGGCCGTCGACCGGGAGCCGCTCGACGGCCAGGCCGGCCGCCTGCAGGTGGGCGGCGTTGGGCGCGTACTCGCCGGGCAGGCAGGCCACCCGCGACCCGGCCGGCAGCCGCCAGGCGGCGAGCAGCGCGTTCAGCGCGGCCTGCGCGGACTCGACGAAGACCACGTCCGCCGCGGCCATCCCGACCAGCCCGCCGAGCACCGACCGGCCCTGCTGCAGCAGCTCCCCGACGGTCGCCTCGGCCACGTACCCGCCCAGCTCGGCCTCGTTCCGGGCGTGGTGGGCGACGGCCTCGAGCACGCGGGAGCTCTGCCGGCTGCACGCGGCGCTGTCCAGGTGCCGGCCGGCCGGGCGGGGCCGGGCCGCGCGCCAGGCGGCGCCGAGGTCCTCGTGGACGAGAGCGGGTCCGGGCGCGGTCACGCCCCCACGCTAGGCGGGCCGGCGGCGGGGCCCGACCCGATGGGGTGAGCGTCCTCGACCCGGCGACCCCGACGGCCGATGAGGACGGGACGGCCTCGAACAGAGGGGCCACGGAGGGGGTGGCCGGCGTGGTGCGGGTCCTGACGTCCTGGCGCGGGCTGGCCCTGCTGCTGGTGGTCGCCGTCGCCGGCCTCGCCGGGACCGCGACGGTCCTGGAGCGTCGCCAGTCCGACACCGCCCTCCAGCAGGTCGTCGACCGCGCCGAGGTCATCACCGAGCTGCTGGTCGAGGCCGAGCTCACCCGCGGCTCCGCCCGCCCGGCCCTCTCCCCGCCGAGCACGCAGCGCATCGACCGCGGCGTCCGGTCCCTCGTCCGCAGCAGCCGGCTCACCGGGCTGCAGCTGTGGACCCCCAAGGGCCAGCTGCTCTACAGCGACGCGGCGCTGGCCGACCCGCTCTCCGGCGACGACCTGGCCCGCCTGGTGCCGGTGCTGGCCGGGTCCCCCCAGGTGACCTTCGAACTGGACGAGGACCGGGGCACCCCGACCGCGACCGTGCTGGTGCAGCCGCGCGACGCCGAGGGACGGCCCAGCGGCGTGGTCGCGGAGGTGCTGCTCCCGCAGGACGACCTGGTCGCCCGCCTGGACTCCGCCACCCGGAACGTGCACGTCGGGGGGGTGACGCTGCTGGTGGTCGTCGTGGCCGTCGGCGTGGTCACCCGACAGCGGCTGCTGCGCCGCGAGCACGAGGCGCGGCACGACCCGCTCACCGGCCTGGGCAACCGCACGCTGCTGCGGCAGGAGGCCCTGACCGTCCTGGACCCGCCGCGCCGGGCCCGGGCGGCGAGCGGACCGCTCACCGCCCTGCTGCTGCTGGACCTGGACGGCTTCAAGACCGTCAACGACACCCTCGGGCACGCCGTCGGCGACCTGCTGCTGGTCGAGGTGGCCGGCGCGCTGCGTGCGGCGGTGCGGCCGACCGACGTGGTCACCCGGCTGGGCGGGGACGAGTTCGCCGTCCTGCTGCGCGACCTGGGCTCGGACGCGGCCGCCGAGCGGGTGGCCGGGCAGGTCGCCCGGGCCCTGCACCGGCCGTTCACCGTCGGCGAGGTGACCCTCGAGGTCGGGGTCAGCGTCGGCCTCGCGCTCAGCCCCGACCACGGGACCACCCTGGTGGACCTGCTGCGCCGGGCCGACGTCGCGATGTACCAGGCCAAGCGGGACGGCGGCGGCGTCCGCCGCTACGACCCGGTCACCGACCCGCACGACCAGGACCAGCTCGACCTGCTCGCCCAGCTGCGCACGGCGATCGACACCGACCAGCTGCGGCTGCACTTCCAGCCGGTCGTGGCGCTGCGCACCGGGCGCCCGGTGCGCCTGGAGGCGCTGGTCCGCTGGCAGCACCCCGAGCGCGGTCTGCTGCTGCCCGCGGCGTTCCTGCCGCAGGCCGAGCGGACCGCGCTCATGCCCCCGCTGACCGACTGGGTGCTGCGCGAGGCGCTGCGCCGGTGCGCGGGCTGGCGGGCGGCCGGGGCGGACGTCGGCGTGGCCGTCAACGTCACCCCCGGCACGCTGCTGGAGACCGACCTCGCCGCCCGGCTGGGCGAGCTGCTCGCCGCGGAGGGCCTGCCCGGTTCGGCACTGGAGGTCGAGGTGACCGAGACCGCCATGACGGTGGACCCCGAGCGCGCCGCGGCCACCCTGCGGGCGCTGCGGGCGATGGGCATCTGCGTCGCCGTCGACGACTTCGGGGCCGGGTACACCTCGCTGTGGCTGCTCAAGACGCTGCCGGTGGACCGGCTCAAGATCGACCGCGGGTTCGTGACCCACCTGCTGGACAGTCCCGCCGACGAGGCGGTGACCCGGTCGGTGGTGCAGCTGGGCCACGACCTCGGCCTGGTCGTCGTCGCCGAGGGCGTGGAGACCGCGGAGGTCCGCCGCCGGCTGGTCGAGCTGGGCTGCGACGAGGCCCAGGGTCACCTCATCGCCCGGCCGATGGAGGCCGCCGCGGTGCTGCCGTGGCTGGCCGGTTCCACCGCCCCGGCCGGCCTGGCCCTCACCTGAGCCGGACCGGTGGGGCCCGTCGCGAGCCGTCGGGTGACCGGAGGGCCTCCGTCAGCGCTCCAGCTCGCCGCGGGCGATCGACTGACCGGAGTGCCCGGGGTCGCCGTCCAGCGGCTCGACGGAGACGTCGACGATCGGGTACTCCCCGAGGTCCACGCCGGGCGGGAGGGTGAGTGCGACCTCGCGCCCGCCGCGCACGACCCCCAGCGACACCAGGTCCTCGACGGCCTCGTCGAGCAGCCAGACCTCGTAGAAGCCGCCCTGCGGGTCGGCCGCGGCGAGGTCGACCTCCAGCGCGAGGGTGCCGTCGGGGCGCTCGACCACGCGGGCCTCGCCGGTGGCGCCGCTGTCCGCGAGCGGGGCCAGCGCGGCGGCGGCCACCGAGACACCCCGGTCCTCCCCGGTGCCCAGGGCCACCGCGCCGGCGCCGATGCCGACACCGACGACCAGGGACGCCGCGGCGGCCAGCAGCAGCCGGGAGCGGCCGGTCCGCAGCGGCACGACCGCCGCCGCAGCTCCCGCCGGTGCCGGGGCCGGCTCGGGGGCGGGGGCGGCCGGCGGGGGGACGGCGGCCAGCGGCGCGGGGGCCGTCGCCGCGGCGGCCAGCACCTCGGGCCGCGGCGCGGTGCGCACCCCGGTGGCGGCGGCGATCGCCGCCCACACCGCCGGTGGCGGCGGCACGGCGGCCCGCGGCGCGGCGAGCTCCGGCACGGCGAGTGCGTCGACGCCGCGGCGCAGTTCGGCCAGCTCGTCGCGGCAGCGCGCGCAGGCGTCCAGGTGTGCCGCGTCGGCGTCCGGCAGCGGCTCGCGCAGGGCCGCGAGGGAGAGCTGCTCAGGCGTGCAGTGCTGCACCGTCCACCTCCAGGCGTGTCCTCAGGCGTTCGAGCGTGCGCCGGATGTGGGATTTGACCGTGCCCAGGGGGAGGCCGGTGCGGGCGGCGATCTGGGTGTGCGTGAGGTCCTCGAAGAACGCCAGCTCGATGATGCCCCGCTGCGGCTGGCCGAGCTGCTCCAGCTCGGTCAGCAGCAGCACGCGGTCGGCGACCGTGGTGTCCACCTGCGGGCCGCTGGTCTCCGGTGCCGTGCGGGCCTGGCTCATGGCGGCCTCGGCGGCGCGGCGCTGCCGGTCGCGGCGGGCCCAGGTGTCGGCGATCTTGTGGCGGCACACGCCGACCAGCCAGGCCGGCAGCGGGCCCTGCTCGGGGCGGTAGCCGGCGCGGCCGGTCCAGGCGGAGACGAACACCTGCTGGGTGACGTCCTCGGCGTCCGGGCCCGGGCCGAAGGCGCGCACCGCCATGCCGTGCACCTGCCCGGCGAAGCGCTCGTAGGCCCAGGCCAGCGCCTGCTCGTCCCCGGCCGCGAACCGGCGGCCCACCTCGGCGTCGTCCGGCTCGGGGGGGTACCCCGGCGTCGGATCGGCGTCGGTGCTCACGGATCCGACCCTAGCCGGGACGCGTCGCCGTCGGCCTCGTTGCAGGGTCCCGCCGCGAGCGTGCGAGCGGCGGGGGGCAGCGAGGTCCTTCACCATGGCACCGGCTCCGCGATGGCGACCACGTTGGACTCGTAGCTGCCGTACTCGGGGAGGAACTCCCCGCCGCAGGTGATGAGCACCAGCCGCGGCGGCCCCTCGCGAGCGAAGAGCCGGTCCAGCGGCAGGGCCTGCTTGACGATCTCCTCGCGGGACACCACCCGCCAGCGGGTGGCGGTTCCCGCGGCGTCGGTCACCTCGACCTCGGTGCCGACCTCGGCGGTGCGCAGCGGCGCGAGCTCGCCCAGCCCCTGCTCGCGGTCGTCGACGTGCCCGGCGAGCACCGCCGAGCCGGCCTCTCCCGGCACCGGGCCGAACCGGTACCAGCCCACCCGCTCCACGTCGTCGGGGATGGCCATCTGACCGTCGTCCCGGACGCCGACCGGGTCCACCGGCGCGTCGATGCCCAGATCGGGCACCCGCAGCCGCACCGGGGCCGGCGCGGCGGCGGCCACGGTGGGTGCCGCGTCCCGGACGGTCACCGGGGGCAGGGAGCCCGGGCCCGCCGGTGCCGTCGTCGATCCGGACGACACCGGCGGGCCCGGCTCGGCGAGCACCTGCTCGAGCGGTGCGCCCGCCGCCGCCGGCTCCCGGGTCAGCTGCCAGCCGGTCGGCACGCCGACCGCGACGGCCACCCCCAGGGCCGCGACGGCGGCGGCGGGACGCATCACCCCTTCCTCGGTGCCGGTGCGGTCAGGCCCGCGAGCCGGCGAGCCGGCGGACGCCGACACCGGCGGCCACCAGGCCGGCCAGCGACACCGCGACCACCGGCAGCGGCAGGCCGCCGTCGTCGACCAGGCCGGCCGAGCCGCCGGGGACGCCGGACGGCGCGGAGTGCGACGCGATCGTCTGGACGGCCAGCTCGTAGCCGGCGTCCTGCGAGCCCCACGCGTAGACGATCGTGGTGGTGCCCTCCTCGAGCGCCAGGTCGGCCGGGCCGATCGCGACGGTGTCGGTGCCGGCGAGGACCACGTCGGCGCTCACGGTGCCGGCGGGCACGGTCAGGGACTCCTCGTTCGGGTTGGTCAGCCCGTCGATGACGACCTGGCCGCCGGCGCGCACGTCGACCGCGGGCGCGGCGGCGGTGTGCCGGACGGTCACCCGGGCCTGGCCGGCGGCGACCTCGGAGGTGTCGTTGACGAACGGGGTCAGCGCGGGCTGGCCCTCCGCGGTCAGGTGGGCGGCCACGGTGGCGTTGGCCCCGGCGGGGACGGCGACCCCGTCGGCGGACAGCAGCGGGCTGCCGGAGTCGTCGGCCGCGTCGGCCGGGAAGACGGCGAGGTCGTAGTCGCCGGCCGGGAGCTCCAGCGGGTCGGTCAGGGTGCCGGGCTGGAAGTCGTCGATCAGCCGCTCGCCGTTGGCGTACACGTCGACCGGGGTGTCCGGGATGGCGTGCAGGACGGAGACCGTCGCGGTGTGGCTGTCGGCGAGCGCGGGGGAGGCGCTGAGGACGACGAGGGTGCCGGTCGCGCCGGCGGCGAGGGCGAAGGCGGTGCGGGACATCGGTGTTCCTCCACGGCGGGTGCGGTGTGCCTGACACCCCTCCTTCCGCGACCCCCGCCACCCCGGATGCAGCCCCCCGTCACCCGACCGGGTGATCCCGCTCCGCCGGGACGGACAGGGAGACCCCGAAGTCTCCGGCGGGGTCGGTCCACCAGTGCGTCATCCGCAGCCCGGCCGCCGCGAGCTCGGCCGCCACCCGCTCGCGGCGGAACTTCGCCGACACCTCGGTGCGCATCTCCTCCCCGGCGGCGAACCGGACGTCTAGGCCGAGGGCGGGTACGTGCACCACCTGCTCGACCGTCGAGCGCAGCCGCATCTCGATCCACTCGTGCTCGGCGTCCCACACCGCGACGTGCTCGAAGGCGTCGGGGTCGACGTCGGCGCCCAGCTCCCGGTCCAGCACGCGCAGCACGTTGCGGTTGAACTCCGCGGTGACGCCGGCGGCGTCGTCGTAGGCGCGCACCAGGCGGGCGGGGTCCTTGACCAGGTCGGTGCCGAGCAGGAAGGAGTCCCCCGGCTGCAGGGTGGCGGCCAGCGCGGCGAGGAAGGCCGCCCGCTCGCCGGGCTCGAGGTTGCCGATGGTGGAGCCGAGGAAGGCCACCAGCCGACGTCCGGACCGGGGCAGCTCACCGAGGTGCCTGGTGAAGTCGCCGACCACCGCCTCGACCGCCACCCCGGGGTACTCGGCGGTGATGGCCTCGCCGGCGGCCCGCAGCACGGTGGGGTCGACGTCGCAGGGCACGAACCGGCGCAGCGTCCCGGCGTCGCGCAGCGCGTCCAGCAGCAGCCGGGTCTTCTCCGACGTGCCGCTGCCCAGCTCGACCAGGACGTCGGCGCCGGACGCGGCGGCGACCTCGGGTGCGTGCGCGGCCAGCACGGCCCGCTCGGCGCGGGTCGGGTAGTACTCCGGCAGCCGGGTGATCTCGTCGAACAGGGCGCTGCCGCGCTCGTCGTAGAACCACCGGGGCGGCAGCGACTTGGGCGTGGCGGTCAGCCCGGCGCGCGCGTCGGTGCGCAGCGCCCGGGCGGCGTCCTCGTCGGCGAGGTGGTTGGTGAGCGGGATCGACACGGGTCTCCAGAGCTCGTCAGGTCAGCGGTGTGGTGGTCAGGCCGTCGGGGGTGACCTCGACCAGGGACCGGTCGGGGACGTCGGTCCAGCGCGGGTCGTCGTCCCACGGCTCGCTGGCCAGCGCGGTGCCGTCGGGGGTCACCAGGGCGGACAGCGTGTCGCCCCAGGCGGTGGCCAGCAGGCGGGTGTTGTCGGCGGCCAGCAGGTTGAGCCGGGCGGCCGGGTCGGCGGCGGCCACCTCGCGCACCGTGGCGCCGAGGGCGTCCAGGCCCCGGGTGAACACCAGGGCGGCCAGCAGGGCGCTGTCGACCGTGGACTCCGCGTCGCGCACGGCGGGCAGCACCGCCCGGTCGACCCGGCCGTTGTGCGACAGCAGCCACCGCCCGTCGGTGAACGGCGCCGCCGCGCTCTCCTCCAGGGGCATGCCGGCGGTGGCCGAGCGGACGGCGGCCAGCACGCAGCCGGAGGAGACCACCGGGGCGACCGAGGCGAACGACGCATCGCCCCACAGCGGCCGCGCCGAGCGCCAGCGCGCCGGCCGGGCCCGGCCGGGGCTGAAGAAGCCGACGCCCCAGCCATCGGCGTTCACCGTGCCGTGGCGCTGCCGCCGCGGCGCCCAGGACTGCACGAGCAGCGAGGACGGCGGCTCCAGCACCAGCTCGGCCAGCGTGCGCGGCCGGCCCAGCCAGGCCAGGTGGCGGCACACTCAGGCGTCCGTCCCGTCCACCGACCAGGCCAGCCGGAACCCGCTGAACACCTGCCGGCGGACCGGGTGGTCCCAGTTGCGGAAGCTCGGCCGCAGGATCGAGGCCCCCACCGCCCACGACCCGCCGCGCAGCACCTTGTAGTCGCCGCCGAAGAAGGGGGCGGAGTAGTCGGCGTAGAGCATCGGGCGGAACCCGGGCCAGGCCGTGAAGTCCGAGGAGGTCCACTCCCAGACGTCGCCCATCAGCTGCTCGACCCCGTACGCCGACGCGCCGGCGGGGTAGGCGCCCACCGGTGCCGGCCGCAGCGCGTCACCGCCCAGGTTGGCCAGCGCGGACGTCGGCTCCGCCGAGCCCCACGGGAAGCGGCGGCGCCGGCGCAGGGCGGGGTCCCAGACGGCGGCCTTCTCCCACTCGGTCTCGGTGGGCAGCCGGGCCCCGGCCGCCGCGGTCCCCGTGCCCGCGGCCCACGCCGCGTACGCCTCGGCCTCGAACCACGTGACGTGCTGCACCGGCTCGTCGGGCGGCACGGTCTCCACCACGCCGAACCGGGTGCGGGTGCCGTCGGGGCCCCAGTACTGCGGGCGCTCCAGGCCGGCCTCGACCCGGTGCGCCCAGCCCCGCGCGGACCACCAGCGCCGGTCGGTGTAGCCGCCGTCGGCGACGAACGCGGCGTACTCCGCGTTGGTCACCGGCACCCGGCCGATGCGGAAGGCCGGCACGTCGACGACGTGGGCGGGGCGCTCGTTGTCCAGCGAGAACGGCTCCTCGGCGGCGTCCACGCCCAGCACGAACTCCCCGCCGGGCACCAGCACCGAGGTGCCGGCCACGCCGGGGCGGCCGGGCGGCAGCGGTGTCCCGGCGCCCAGCAGCGGCGGGCCGGTGCGCACGGCCAGCGCCTGCAGCATGGTCTCGTCGTGCTGCTGCTCGTGGCTGACCACCATGGCGAAGTCGAACGGGTCGCCGTCGTCGTCCCGGCCCAGGCGACCGAGCCGGTCCAGCACCCGGCCGCGCACCTCGCCGCAGTAGGAGCGCGCCTCCACCGGGGGCAGCAGCGGCAGCCGGGCGCGCACCGCCCGCGGGTGGGTGAACGCGTCGTAGAGCGCCTCGACGTCGGCCGGCAGCAGCCCGGCGCGGCGGGGGTCGCCGTGGCGCAGCAGCCAGAGGTCCTCCTGCTGGCCGATGTGCGCGAGGTCCCAGACCAGCGGGGACAGCAGCGGGGTGTGCTGGCGCAGCAACTCGGGCTCGTCGTGGTCGGTGAGCCGCAGGGTGCGGGCCCGGGCGGTCTCCAGGTCGCGGGCGAGGGTCTCGGTCGGGTCGGTCATCGGGGGTCTCCCGTCGCTGAGAGGAGGGCGGCGGTGGCGTCGCCGGCCCGGGCGGTGTCCAGCAGGTCGTCGCCGGGGCAGCGGCCCCGGTCGACCAGGTCGACGAGGGCGGCCACCTCCGGCCGCAGGGCGGCGGGGACGGCGTCGGCCGCGGCGGCCAGGCAGGCGCGGGCGGCGGTGTGCAGCGCCGGGTCGGCCAGGCCGGCGCGGGCGGCCCGGTCCCAGGCGCCGGCGACCGGGGCGGTGGCCTCGGCGGCGTGCCCGGCGGCGACCGGGTCGTCGAGCAGCGCCGCGGTCACCGCCGCGAGCGCCGGCCACCACGGCTCGGGGGCGGCGTCGAGGTAGCGGACCTCCAGGTAGCCGCGCGGCCGCACCGGCGGGAACAGCGTGGTCAGGTGGTAGTCGAGGTCCGCGGTGGTCGGCCGCCGGCCGCCCAGGGGGACGGCGCCGCTGAGCCAGTCGGCGAACCGGACGCGCGTGCGCACCGGCACCGCCCCGGCGCCGTGCCGGACCAGCATCACCGGTGCGCTGAGCGCGTACCCCGCCCACTCGCCCGCCGGGTCGGCGCCGCCGAGCAGCGGGCCGCAGCGGGCCTGGTCCAGGTCGCTCCACACCCGCTGGCGCTGCGACACCCAGCCGGTCGGCCGCCCGCCGGCCAGCGGTGAGCACGCCGCGACGGCGACCAGCGTGGGGCCCAGCCGGTGGGCCAGCGCGACCCGCTCGCCCCAGCCCGCCCGCGGACCGGCGTCCAGGTTCACCTGCAGCGCGGCGGTGCCGGCCATCATCGCCGTCCCGGCCCGGGCGCAGCCGACGGCGGCGAAGTGCGCCTCCATCGCGGCGTAGCGGGCGGCCGGGCAGACCCGCGCCGGGGGGCGCAGCGGGTCGGCGCCCACCGGGGCGAGCGCCAGGCGCTCGGCGGCCAGGGCCGCGGCGAGGACGCTGCGGTCGGCGCGCAGCGCGGCCACCGCGGCTCCGGCGTCCGGGTACGGCGGCGCGGACAGCTCCACCTGGCCGCCGGGTTCCAGGGTGACCCGGCTGCCACCCGGCAGGGCGGGCAGCGCCTCGACCAGTGTGCTGACCCGGGCCCAGGGAACCCGGGTGGCCGGCGCGTCCAGGTCGACCAGGTGGGCCTCCAGCTCCAGGCCGACGGTGCCGAGCGGACCGTCCCGCAGGGCCGCGGCGGTGACGTGCGCGACGGCGGCGTCCAGGTCCAGGACGGCCGTGTGCTCCTCGGTGATCGGGGCCACGGGCCCCACCCCCTCCAGGTCCGGACCGGTCGACGTCGACCGCGGGTCGGTGCGGGGGCGGCCCGCCGTGGCAGCCGTCCTCGGTGCCCATCCTGCACGTCACCCGCTCGGCTGCCCACCCCCGGGCACCCGATGCGGTGGCCGCGCGAGGATCGGTCCGTGGACGGCGACCGGGACAGGGACCCCGCAGGTCGGGCGCGCAACGACCGGCCGCGCGACGCCCTGGGGCGGCCGCTGCCCCGCGGCGCCGCGGGGGAGGAGCGGGCGCCGGAGGGCGTGCCCCGGACGCCGGGGGAGGCGCTCGCGGAGGCGCAGCGGCTGCTGGACGCGGGCCGCCCGTTCCACGCCCACGAGGTGCTGGAGGACGCCTGGAAGTCCGCTCCGGAGCGCGAGCGGCAGCTGTGGCGGGGGCTGGCCCAGCTCGCGGTCGGGCTCACCCACGTGGCGCGCGGCAACGCCCGGGGCGGCGCCCGGCTGCTGGAGCGCGGCGCGGGCAACGTCGAGGGGTACGCGGCCGACCCGCCGCACCGGGTCGACGTGGCCGGCCTGGTCGCCTGGGGCCGCCGGCTGGCCGCCGCGCCGCCCGGGGACGGCGATCCCGCGGCCCTCGCGCCCCGGCTGCGGGCCGGGCAAGGTGGTACCCGACACCGGCCCGACGACGGCCCGGCGGCCGGGTGAGGAGGGCGACGTGAGGAGCTTCGAGGCGGCGACGCGGATCGACGCGGGCCCCGAGCAGGTCTGGGCGCTGCTGGTCGACGTCGGCAGCTGGCGGGACTGGGACTCCGGCGTCGACCGCGTGGAGGGCCGCGTGGCGCTGGGGGAGCGGCTGACGCTCTACGCCACCATGATCCGCAGCCGCCCGTTCCGGGTGACGGTGACCGAGCTGCGCCCGCGCGAGCTCATGCGCTGGCGCGGCGGCCTGCCGGCCGGGCTGGCGGTCATCGAGCGCACGTACTCCCTCGCCGGCCAGGACGGCGGCGGCACGCTGCTCACCGTCCGGGAGGACCACACCGGCCCGCTGGCCGGGCTGCTCGGGCGCTCCACCCCCGACCTCAACCCCTCGTTCCGGCACTTCTGCTCCGGGCTCAGGGCCCGCGCCGAGGGGCGCACCTCCCGCCCCACCACCTGAGCGGCCGGGCGTGACCGCTGTGACCGGAACTACTGCCCGGACGGTCGTGGTGCGACCATGGGCGACGCCATGAGCACTGAGACCGCAGCAGCCGCGCCCAGCACCGACGACACCTCCCTCGGCGAGCCGGCGACCCCGCCACCGGCCCGCGGGCTGGTCACGTCGGCGTCGTACTCGATCACCGTCCGGCTGACCGCCGACGGCGACCCGGCCTCCATCGGGCGGATCGCCACCGCGGTCGGGTCGGCCGGCGGGGCGGTGACCGCGATCGACGTCGTCGACTCCCGCTCCGACGGGCTCACCGTCGACGTCACCTGCTCGGCCGCGGACGCCGCGCACTCCGAGGAGGTCGTCACCGCACTGCGCGCCGTCGAGGGCGTCACGGTGCGCAAGGTCAGCGACCGCACCTTCCTGCTGCACCTGGGCGGCAAGCTCGAGGTCGCCTCGCGGGTGCCGCTGAAGACCCGCGACGACCTGTCGATGGCCTACACCCCCGGTGTGGCGCGGGTCTGCCTGGCGCTGGCCGACAACCCCGACGACGTCCGCCGGCTGACCATCAAGGGCAACACCGTCGCCGTGGTCACCGACGGGTCCGCGGTGCTCGGCCTGGGTGACATCGGCCCGGGCGCCTCGATGCCGGTCATGGAGGGCAAGGCCGCGCTGTTCAAGCGGTTCGCCGACATCGACGCCTGGCCGATCGCCCTGGACACCCAGGACGTCGACGAGATCGTCCGCACCGTCGAGCTGATCGCCCCCGGCTTCGGCGGCATCAACCTCGAGGACATCGCCGCGCCGCGCTGCTTCGAGATCGAGGCCCGGCTGCGCGAGAAGCTGGACATCCCGGTGTTCCACGACGACCAGCACGGGACGGCGATCGTCGTGCTGGCCGCCCTGCGCAACGCGCTGCGCGTCGTCGACAAGCGGCTGGAGGACGTCCGCATCGTCGTGGCGGGCGGTGGCGCGGCCGGCACCGCGATCGTGCACCTCATGCTGCAGGCCGGCGCCCGGCACGTGCTGGTGTGGGACCGCGAGGGCATCCTGTCCCCGGACGACGAGCGGCTGAGCCCGGCCAAGCGGGACCTGGCGCAGCGCACCAACCCCGACGGCCGCCGCGGCGAGCTGCCCGACGCCCTGGTCGGTGCCGACGTGTTCGTGGGCGTCAGCGCCGCCAACGTGCTGCCGGTCGCGGCGCTGGCCGGCATGAACGAGCGGGCCGTCGTCTTCCCGATGGCCAACCCGACCCCGGACGTCGACCCGGTGGGCGCCCGGCAGCACGCCGCCGTCGTCGCCTCCGGCCGCTCGGACCTGCCCAACCAGATCAACAACGTGCTGGCCTTCCCCGGCGTCTTCCGGGGGCTGCTGGACGCGCGGGCGCGGGAGATCAGCGACGGCATGCTGCTGGCCGCCGCGGAGGCGATCGCCGGTGTGGTGACCGACGACCAGCTCAACGCCAACTACATCATCCCGAGCGTCTTCGACCCGGCCGTCACGCCGGCCGTCGCCGCGGCGGTGGCCGACCAGGCGCGCCAGGAGCCCGGTGCGACCGCCCCGGTGGGCTCCGCCGAGGACGTCACCGGCTGAGACGGCGCGACCTGGTCCCGGTCGCGCACCGCCGTCCGGGCCGGCCGGCCCCCCGCGTGTCGGGGGGCCGGCCGCCTGCCGTGCGCGTGCCACCCCGGGCCGCGGGTAGAGCCGCTCCACCCAACGAGGAGGCGGCGACGTGGCAGGCACGTACGAGGACAGCACGACGATCGACGCGAGCCCGCAGGAGGTGTTCGCCTACGTCAGCGACGTGGCACACCTGCCCCACTACCTGCCACCCATCCAGGAGGCCGCCGAGCGGCCGCTGGCCGAGGGCACCGAGACCGACCCGGACGTGCAGGACGCGACCGGCGTGCACCTGGTGGGGGAGGTCAAGGGCCACCGGTTCGAGAACGACGGCTGGTTCCTCGCCGACGCGGACGCCCGCACCCTGCGCTGGGGCGCGCAGACCGAGCGCACCTACAGCGGCCGGCTGGACGTCGCCGACGACGGTGGCGGTACCCGGCTCACGGTGCACCTGGACTTCGGTCCGGGCGGGCCGGAGGAGCAGATCCAGGCGCAGTCCGGCGACCGCGACCCGGTGCACGAGGGGCTCGGCGCGGCCCTGCAGTCGATCAAGCAGCAGGTCGAGGGCACCGGCGGCAAGGTGCTCCCGCCAGAGCCCCCGGGCGACGTCGCCCCGCCGACGGACTCCTGACCGGGCGCGGGGTCAGCTGCCCCCGTCCTCCTCGGCCGGGTCGGACTCCTCCGGCTCGAAGGTGTCGGCCTCCCCGAGGCCCATGCCGACACCGCTGTCGGTCGGGACGGAGGGTGCGCCGTCGGTGTCCTGGTCCGGCGCGGACGGACGGGTCTCGTCCACCGGCGGCCGGCCCTGCTCGCTCTCGGTCATCCCCGGGCCTCCCCTCGAGCGGGAGCCGGCGGCCCCCGCTGGTCAGTACACACGATCGCAGGACGACGCGGTGCCGCCCCGCGCGGGACACTGGCCGGGTGCCCGAGTTGCCCGAGGTGCAGGCGCTGACCGCGTTCCTGCAGGAGTCCGCCGTGGGCTCGGTGGTGACCCGCGTCGACCTGGCCGCCGTCCAGGCGATCAAGACCTTCGACCCGCCGCTGTCCGCGCTCGGCGGCCTGGAGCTCACCGGGGTCGCCCGGCACGGCAAGTTCCTCGACCTGGACGTCTCCGGCCTGCACCTCGTCGTCCACCTGGCGCGGGCCGGCTGGCTGCACTGGCGCACCGGCCTGCCGCCCGCCCCGCCCCGGCCCGGCAAGGGCCCGCTCGCGCTGCGGGTGCACCTGGAGGGTGGCGACGGCTTCGACCTCACCGAGCAGGGCACCCGCAAGGGCCTGGCGGTGTACGTCGTCCGCTCGCCGGCCGAGGTGCCCGGCATCGCCCGGCTCGGCCCCGACGCGCTGGCCGTCGACCGCGACACCTTCGTGGCGCTCATGGCCGGGCGCAGCGGCCAGCTCAAGGGGGCGCTCACCGACCAGACGCTGCTCGCCGGCATCGGCAACGCCTACTCCGACGAGATCCTGCACGCCGCGCGGCTGTCGCCGTTCAAGATGGCCGACAAGCTCACCGACGAGGAGGCCCTGCGCCTGTACGACGCGGTGCGGGAGGTCCTCACCGGGGCGCTGGCCCGCCAGGTGGGGCAGCGTGCGGCGACCCTGAAGGGCGAGAAGCGCTCGGGGCTGCAGGTGCACGCCCGCACCGGGCTGCCCTGCCCGGTGTGCGGGGACACCGTGCGCGAGGTCAGCTTCGCCGACACCTCGCTGCAGTACTGCCCGACCTGCCAGACCGGCGGCAAGCCGCTGGCCGACCGGCGGATGTCCAAGCTGCTCCGCTGAGAGAGGACCCCCGGAAGGACCCCGCTGCCCCCCACCCGCTCGCAGGCTCGCGGCGGGGCCCTGCAGCGGGGCCGGGGACGGGCATGATGCGGGCCGTGCTCGTCACCCTGGACCTGTTCAGCGCGCTGATCGACTCGCGCACCGGTGGCTCGGCCGCGCTGGCCCGGATCACCGGCGCCCCCGGCGAGCGGCTGTACGACGTGTGGGACGCGGCCAACAAGGCCTCCCAGCGCGACGAGCCGGCCTGGGTGCCCTTCGCCGAGCACTGCCGGCGGGCACTCGCCGCCGCCTACGCCGAGCTGGGGGTCGCCCGGGACGCCGACGCGGACGTCGTCGCGCTGCTGGACTCGGTGGCCGACTGGCCGCTGTGGCCCGACGTCGCCGACGGGATCCCGCTGCTCGCCGCGCGGGCGCAGGTCGGGGTGCTGTCCAACGTGGACGACGCGGTCTTCGCCCGCACCCGGGTGGCCCCGCTGGTCGAGGACGCCAACGTGCTCACCTCCGAGCGGCTGGGCGCCTACAAGCCGGCGCCGGAGCTGTACCTGCGGGCGCGGGAGCGGGCCGGTGGCCGGCTGCTGCACGTGGCCACCTCGGCCCGCGACGTCCGGGGTGCGCTGGCCGCGGGGATCGACGTCGTCCGGCTGCGCCGCCCCGGCCACCGACTGGACCCGCAGGGCGGCACGCCGCAGGTGGAGGCCGCCGACCTGTCCGAGGTCGCCCGCCTGCTGCCCTGACCTCGGTCCCGGCCCCCGTGCAGGGGCCCGCCGCGAGCCCTACGGCCTTCCTGCAGGGGCCCGCCGCGAGCTCGCGAGCGGTGGGGGGCAGGAAGGTCCTTCTTGGCGGGGGGC
The DNA here is from genome assembly GCF_032460525.1 of Geodermatophilus sp. DSM 44513. Lineage (NCBI taxonomy): Bacteria > Bacillati > Actinomycetota > Actinomycetes > Geodermatophilales > Geodermatophilaceae > Geodermatophilus > Geodermatophilus sp. DSM 44513. The sequence continues at coordinate 206,491 of NZ_CP135963.1, forward strand.
ACGGGGGTCCTCCTCTAGTCGGCCGGGCGGCGGGCGGTCAGCCAGGACGCCGCCCGGGCCACCACCGAGCTGCTCGCCCCGCCGTCGCCCTCGCGGGCCGGCGCCCCGGCCGGTGAACCGACCTCGGACCACCAGTCGACCAGCGGCGGCGGGCCGGCGACGTCGACCCGCTGGCCCGGCTGCGGCACCGCCACCCGCACCTGGGAGCGCTCCGCCGCGGCGACCAGCCGCTGCACGGGCTCGGCCCACCGGTGGAAGGCCAGGTTGAACGTCGCCCAGTGCACCGGCACCAGCAGGCCGCCGCCGAGGTCGCCGTGCGCCCGGACGGCCTCCTCCGGCGTCATGTGGATGAGCGCCCACGCGTCGTTGTAGGCGCCGATCGGCAGCAGCGTGAGGTCGAAGGGCCCCAGCTGGGCGCCGATCTGGGCGAAGGCCGGCGTGTACCCGGTGTCGCCGCCGAAGAAGACCCGGTGCCGCGGCCCGGCGACCACCCAGGAGGCCCACAGCGTGGTGTCGCGGGTGAAGAACCGGCCGGAGAAGTGCCGCGCCTCGGTGCAGGTGAGGGTCAGCCCGGCGACCCGCACCGCGCCCTCCCAGTCCAGTTCGAGGACCCGCTCCTCCGGCACGCCCCACCGGCGCAGGTGAGCCCCCAGCCCCAGCGGGACGACGAACGGTGCCCGCTGGGTGCGCAGCAGCGCGCGCACCGTGGGCAGGTCGAGGTGGTCGTAGTGGTCGTGGGACACCAGCACCGCGTCGACCTGCGGCAGCTCGTCGACCGGCAGGGGCACCGGGTGCAGCCGGGTGGGCCCGATGGTCGGCGACGGCGAGACCCGCTCGCCCCACACCGGGTCCACCAGCACGCGGCGGCCGTCGACCTCCAGCAGCGCGCTGGAGTGGCCGAACCAGGTCACCGCCAGCTCGGCGGCCTCCGCCGGCAGCTGCGGGCGGCGCAGTGGCACCGGACGGGCCGGCAGGCCGGTGTCGCGCTCCTCGTGGACCTGGCGCAGCAGGCCGCGCTGGGCGCTGGCCGGGGGCCGCGCCGGGGTGCTGATCCGGTTGTGGAAGCGACCCTGGGAGAACTGCGGCGACCCGGCGGCGTACGGCCGGACCCGCCGCTGGCTGGCGCCCAGGGCCACGGGCAGCCCCCAGGCGGCGCGGGCCAGCCACGTCGCGGGCCCGGCGAGGGTGACGACGGCGAGCGCGGTGCGGCGGACGGCGGTGGACGGCACGCCCGCCAGCATCCCAGCCGCGGCCGGGACGGCGGCGTCCTCCAGGAGGGTGGCACCACCCGTCGGGAGGGCGTGGCCCGGCCGGGACGGCCGCCCCGACGGCGCCCGCGCCCCGCGGTGCGGCCGGCGCAGGACCACCCGGGCGGGTCCGGTCGCCCACAACGAATCGACATCCGGTGGTCCCGTTCCGGAGCCCGGGAATCTAGAGTGACCGCGATCACCCAGACCAGGTGACGAGCACGAGCAGGGAGACCGCACCGTGACACCACCCGAAGAACGCAGGCTGCTCACGCCGGAGGAGTACGCCCAGGCGCAGGCCTCCCCGGAGTTCGTCGAGCTCAAGCGGCGCTTCCGTCGTTTCGCGTTCCCGATGACCGTGGCCTTCCTGGCCTGGTACCTGCTCTACGTCCTGCTCTCCACCTACGCCCCGGACTTCATGGCCACGCCGGTCTTCGGCAACGTCAACCTCGGCATCCTGCTGGGCCTCGGCCAGTTCGTGTCCACCTTCGTCATCACCCACGTCTACGTCGCGCACGCGGACAAGCGGACCGACCCGATCTCCGACGAGATGCGCGAGCGGCTCGAGCACCACGAGTACGCCCGGGGCACCCGCGACGGCGGCACGTCGGTGACCGGGGGTGCCTCGCGTGCCTGACGTGCTCGCGGCCGAGAGCGCCACGATCGGCAGCCCGGCGGTCAACATCTCCATCTTCGGCGCCTTCGTGCTGATCACGCTGGTCATCACGTTCCGGGCCAGCCGCAACAACACCAGCGCCGCGGACTACTACGCCGCCGGCCGCAACATCAGCGGTACCCAGAACGGCCTGGCCATCGCCGGCGACTACCTCTCCGCGGCGTCGTTCCTGGGCATCGCCGGCGCCATCGCCGTCTACGGCTACGACGGGTTCCTCTACTCGATCGGCTTCCTCGTCGCCTGGCTGGTGGCGCTGCTGCTCGTCGCCGAGCTGATGCGCAACACCGCGCGGTACACCATGGCCGACGTCCTGGCGTTCCGGATGCGCCAGGGCCCGGTGCGCACCGCCGCGGCCATCTCCACGCTGGCGGTGTCGCTGTTCTACCTGCTCGCCCAGATGGCCGGCGCCGGCGGCCTGGTCACCCTGCTGCTCGGGGTCACCGGCGAGGCGGCCCAGGCGCTGGTCGTCGTCCTCGTGGGCGCCCTGATGATCGTCTACGTGCTGGTCGGCGGCATGCGCGGTACCACCTACGTGCAGATCATCAAGGCCACGCTGCTGATCGCCGGCGCGCTGGTGATGACGGTGTGGGTGCTGGCGCTGTACGGCTTCAACCTCTCCGCGGTGCTCGGTGACTCCGCGGCCAACGCCGTGCAGGGCCGTGACGTCTTCGCACCGGGCGCGCAGTACGGCGCGAGCAGCCTCACCCGGCTGGACTTCATCTCCCTGGCCCTGGCCCTGGTGCTGGGGACGGCCGGCCTGCCGCACGTGCTGATGCGCTTCTACACCGTGCCGACGGCCAAGGACGCCCGGCGCTCGGTGGTCTGGGCGATCTGGCTGATCGGGATCTTCTACCTGTTCAGCCTGGTCATCGGCTACGGCGCCGGCGCGCTCGTGGGCCCGGAGCGGATCCTCTCCGCCCCCGGTGCCGTCAACGCGGCCGCACCGCTGCTGGCCTTCGAGCTCGGCGGCACGGTGCTGCTGGGCATCATCGCCGGCGTCGCGTTCGCGACCATCCTCGCCGTGGTCGCCGGCCTGACGATCACCGCCTCGGCGTCCTTCGCCCACGACGTCTACGCGTCGGTCATCAAGAAGGGCGACGTGTCGCCGAACGGCGAGGTGAAGGTCGCCCGCATCACCGCGATCGTCATCGGGGCCATCTCGATCGGCCTGGGCATCCTGGCGCTGCAGGCCGGGCTGAACATCGCCTTCCTCGTGGCGCTGGCGTTCGCGGTGGCCGCCTCGGCGAACCTGCCGACCATCCTCTACACGCTGTTCTGGAGCCGGTTCACCACCCAGGGCGCGCTGTGGTCGATGTACGGCGGGCTGATCACGTGCATCACGCTGATCATCTTCTCGCCGGTGGTGTCCGGCGCGCCGGTCAACCCGACGACCGGGGTCAGCCCCTCGCTGGTCCAGGACGTGGACTTCTCCTGGTTCCCGCTGAACAACCCGGGCCTGGTGTCGATCCCGCTGTCGTTCTTCCTCGGCTGGCTGGGCACCGTGCTGTCCAAGGAGAAGCCGGACGAGCCCAAGTGGGCCGAGCTGGAGGTCCGGGCGTTCACCGGGATCGGGGCGGAGAAGGCCGTCCAGCACTAAAGAAGGACCCGGCTCCTCCCCACCACTCGCTCCGCTCGTGGCGGGTCCCGGGAGCCGGGCCGTTCCAGTCGGTTGCGTGGCGCGCGTCCCCACCTCGGGGGCGCGCGTCTCGCGCGTTCAGGACACTCCTCAGGCGGCGGCCCGGGCCGGTGCGGGATCGGGTGCCAGGACGGTGTGCGCACGGCGGTGCCGGACGGCCCAGCGGGTGAGCAGGCCGGTGAGGACGACGAGGCCGGCAGCCAGGTGCTGGCCGGGTGCGGTGACCGCGACGGCGAGGGCCGCGGCGTAGACCACCGTCAGCAGGACGGCGGGGACGGGCAGGTGCACGGTGCTCTCCTCCAGGGGAGGCGTCCCGCCGGCCGGCAGCCGGGTCGCGGGGACCCGGCCGCCGGCGCGGCGACGGCGCAGGGGACGGATCGGCTCAGGTGAGCAGGTCCTTGGCCTTCTGCAGCAGCGACTGCCCCGGCAGCTGGGGCGAGGAGAACAGCCGCGGGTCACCCGGCGGCAGGATCGGCGCGTCGGCCATCGCCTCGATCGGGCGGGCACGGAACTCACCCCGGCCGTCGGGGGCCGGCCCGGACGCCCAGCGGCCGGCCGAGGCCTCGGGGCCGTCGGAGGCGTCGATGAAGGTGTAGCCGAGGTCGGCGATCTCCTCCTCCAGCGGGAAGGCCTCCGGCACCGGGATGTTCTCGATGCCGTCCTCCTTGAGCTGCTCCACCGCCGCCAGCCACTGCATCTGGTGCATGTGGTCGCGGGTGATGAGGAACCGCAGCATGTCCTTGACGCCGGGGTCGTCGGTCATGTTGTAGATGCGGGAGACCTGCAGGCGGCCCTGCATCTCGGCCGTGGCGTTGTACATGAAGTCGGCCATGAGGTTGCCGCTGGCGGTGACGTAGGCGCCGGTCCACGGGTTGCCCATGCTGTCCATGTAGGACGCGCCCTGACCGTTGGCGATCAGGTGCTGCGGGTTGTGCTGCCCGTAGCCGGCGGCCGCCTCCTTGGTGCGGTCGGCGGCGTCGGGCTTGAGCGGCGCGTGGTCGAGCAGCCGGTCGATCATCGTGATGATCATCTCGACGTGCGCCAGCTCCTCGGTGCCGATGGCCAGGAGCATGTCCTTGTACTTGCCGGGCAGCCGGCAGTTCCAGCCCTGCAGCAGGTACTGCGTGGCGACCGTCATCTCGCCCCACTGGCCGCCGAGGATCTCCTGCATCTTCCGGGCGAAGTCCGGGTCGGGGCCGTCGGGCTTGGCCTCGTACTGCAGGGCGTGGGTGTGCGTGAACATGCGGTTCTCCCTGGCGTCGTCGCGCCACCGCCGGTGCGGTGACACCCGGGATCTGCCCGCCCCAGCTGGCCCCCCCGTGCCGACCGCTGGCCCCCCGGTGCCAACAACACCGCGGTCGGGTGCGGCCCCTCGTGCCAGTGGACCGTGGCCCTCCTGCAGGGGCCCGCCGCGAGCGTGCGAGCGGTGGGGGGCAGGAGGGTCCTTCACCGGTCCGGCAGCTGCACGGTCAGCGTGAGCGCCGTGCCGTCCTCGGCCCACACGATCCGGCCGCCCAGCTCGGCGGTCTGCCGCCGCACCGACCACAGGCCGAGGCCGGTGAGGTCCGGCGGCGGGGCGTCGGTGGACAGGTGACCGAGCAGCCGCTCCGGCCGCGAGACGGCCTGGGTGAGCGCCAGGTCGACCCAGCCGGGACGGCACCGGAGGGCGAGCAGGACGGTGGCGCCGTCCCCGTGCCGGTGGGCGTTCTCCAGCAGGTTGGTGAGGATGCGCTGCACCCGCGCGTCGGCGACGGCGACCTCCCCGGCGTGCGGGCAGAACCGCACGGTCAGCTGCACGGCGGGCAGCCCGGCGGCGGCCACCGAGGCGCGGACGACGTCACCCAGCCGGCGCGGCCCGCGGCCCAGCGGGGCCGCACCGCCCGTGGCGGCGGCCGTCCGCAGCATCGAGGACAGGTGGGCGGTCTGCGCGCGGGCCAGCTCCAGCACCTCGCGGGGGTCCGGTGCCGGCCCGGCCGACGGGCCGGCGGGTCCGAGGGCCCCCAGCAGCGCCTCCAGCGAGGCCAGCGGCGAGCGCATGTCGTGGCAGAGGGCCCGCACGAGTGCCTGGTCGGGGGCCGGGGCGTCCGGGGTGCCGGCCCGGTCGTGGGTTCGGCGGCGCAGCAGGCGGCGCAGCACGCCACCGGTCTCGGCGGGGGTGGAGGGGTTGGCGGCGAGGGTCATGGGCACCTCCGGAGTGCGTCCGGTCAGCAGCGCCGGCGCTGCCGTCCGTCTGGGGAGCGATGGATCCGACCGACGCCGGTGCTGGGCGCCGTCCCGAGGTCGACGTCGTGCTCGTCGACGACCACCCGTTGTTCAGCCGGGGCCTGGCCCTGCTGCTGCCGGGGGTGAGCGAGGGGCGGGTGCGCGTCGTGGCCACGACCGACGACGCGTCGGCGGCCGCCGCGATGGTGCGCCGCCACCACGCCGACGTGGCCATCGTCGACCTGCACATGCCGCCGCCGGGCGGCACGCGGGCGATCGCGGCCATCCGCCGGGCGGACCCGACGGTGCGGGTCGTGGCGCTGTCCGGTCAGGCGGAGGAGGACGCCGTCCTGGAGGCGCTGCGCGCCGGGGCGGCCGGGTTCCTGCCCAAGACCACCGACCCCGAGGCGCTGGTCCGGCCGCTGCTCGCCGTGCTCGACGGCTGGTCGGTGCTGCCCGAGGACCTGCTGCGCCGGTTGCTCGAGGAGTCCGCGCCCTCCGGGGAGCAGGGGCTGGCCGAGCGGCTCACCGCCGACGAGCGCCGGCTGTGGCGGCTGGTGGCCGACGGCACGAGCACCGTGGAGATCGCCACCACGCTGCACGTGTCCGAGCGGACGGCGAAGCGGCTGGTGGCCGCCCTGCTGCGCACCCTGGGCGTGGCCACCCGCATGGAGGCCGCCGCGCTCGCCGGCCGGGTGCACCTGCGTGGTGACGGCAGGCGGGAGTGAGTTCCGCGCCGCTGCCGTCTCGCACGTCATCGCCGCCCATCTACCCGGCACGGTGATCGACACGCGCCGCCGCGGGCGGCCGTGAGGTGAACGGCTCAGCGGGGGGCGAGGGTCTCCGCCCAGGAGCCCGACGACGCCGCGGTGGTGAAGCCGGGGACGTCCGCGGCGGCCATGTCCACCGCCGCGTAGCCCCCGCTGCCGGCGCCCACGCAGGCCAGGACCGTGGCCAGCCCGGCCCGCCGCTGCAGGGGGCTCTGCCGCACCTGCCAGCCGACGACGGCGCGCCGCTGCAGGACCGCCTGCTCGCGCACCAGCCAGCCACTGCGGACGCTGAACGACCGCGGCCCCGCCCGGTGCCCCAGCGCCCGGAAGCGGCCGATCCCCATCGGCACGCCCAGCAGCGTGAGGACGACGCCGGCGACCAGCACCGGCCACCCCCCGGCGGCCGCGGTCGTCCAGACCCCGCCGGCGGTGACCAGCAGGCCGGCGGTCAGCGCGCGGGCCAGCCGCCGGCGCAGTGCCGCCGGCGGGTGGCCGGTCAGCGGGCCGGGGTCCTCGACCAGCCGGCCCAGCAGCCGCAGCGCCTCGGTGCGCGGGCCCAGCGGCAACAGCTGGCCCCGCCGGTTGGCTTGCCCGAGGCCGGTGACCAGGGCGTTCACCCGTGCCGCGCGCACCCAGCGCATGCCCAGCCCCTCGCTGAGCGTGCCGCCGCGGATCCGGTCGACCTCCAGCTCGGTGTGCCGGCGGGTGAGCAGCCCGCGGACAGCCACCAGGGAGCCGCCGCGGCGCACCAGCCGGTAGCGCCAGTTGACGACGGCCGCGCCGACGACCGCGGTCAGCGCCAGGAGCGGCACGGCGGCGACCAGTACGGCCACGACCAGCCCCGCGGAGGGCTCCGGCCCGGCGAGGTCCGGGACGACGGCGTCCGGGAGTTCCTGGAGCAGGCGGACCAGGGTGCCGACCGCGGCCACCGGGACGACCAGGTAGCTGCCGACCAGCGGCGCGTAGAGCAGCCAGCGGGGGGACAGGCGGGCGATCTCCTCCTCGGCCGGCTGCCCCGGGCCGTCCGGGCCGGGCCCGTCCGCCGCGGCCGGGCGGCGGCTCAGCAGCCGGGCGCGCAGCCGGTCGCCCTCGGCGCGCGGCACGCCGTCGACGACCAGTTCCTCCTCGTTGGTCCCGACCGAGCCCGCGGCGGCGTCGATGCGCACCCGCACCAGCCCGAGCAGCCGGTGCAGCGGCGGGGCCTCCACCTCCACGCCGCGGATGCGGTCGTTGGGCACCGTGCGCACCGAGCGGGCCAGCAGCCCGCGGGTGACGACGACCGCCGTCGCCCGGTCGGCGTAGCTGAACCGCCACCAGCTCAGTGCGGCGGTCGCCAGCGACAGCAGCGTGACGGCCACCGCGAGGACGACGACCGTGGTCAACCCGTCGCCCAGGCCGACCACCGCGGCGACCGGGATGAGCGCCGGCACCGCCTGGCGAGCCTGCCGGAAGGTGGCGGTGTGCACCAGCACCACCAGCGGCGAGGTCCGGCGGGGTCGCTCTCCGGGCACGAGTGCGTCGCCGGCAGCCGCGTCCGGCCAGGCCCGTTCCCCGGCGGGGTGCTCGGGTCGGCTCACGTCACCTCGTCGCGGACCAGCTCGGCCCGCCGGGCGAGGTCGTCGGCGACCCGCTGCGCCACGTCGGCCTCCAGGTGCAGCACCCGGACCGTGCCCTGGGACGACGCCGTCAGCACCGCCACCGTGGCCAGGCCGAACAGCTGCTGCAGCACGCCACGGGTGACGTCGACGGTCTGGATGCGCGAGATCGGCACCAGCGTCCAGGTGCGGGTCAGCCAGCCGGTGAGGGTGTAGACGGCCTCGCCGGTGACCTCCCACCGGTGCACCCGGTAGCGCACCCACGGGCGGATGCCGATCGTGACGACGGCGTCCAGGGCGAGCAGCGAGGGCAGCAGCCAGCCCAGCACCGGTGCCGGCCCGCCGTCGGGCAGGAAGGCCAGGACGGCGACCACCACCACGACCCAGAACAGGGTGCCGATGACGCCCTCGACGACCCACAGGCCGATCGCGGAGCGGGACAGCGGCCAGGCGGGGTCGCGGACGGGCGTCCCGGCGTCGGGCCCGGCGGCGTCGGCGGTCATCACCCCCATCCTGTCAGCGTCCGCCGCCGGACCCCGGCGTTGGACTCGACAACCGCGGCGATCGGCCGATGTCCCTGGTGGGCGATCGAGAGGGCAGGAGTCGGACGTGACGGATCGCAGGTGGTCACTGCGCGGTGTCCGGTTGGCGACCCGGCTCGGCGTCGGGTTCGGCCTGGTGACCGCACTGACCGGCGTCATCGCCGGGGTGGGTCTCACGGGCATGGACTCGCTGCACGACTCCGGCCGCGACCTGGCCGCCGCGCGGGCCGTGACCGAGGCCGCCGGGCAGGCCAAGTTCCGCACCGCCGACTTCGCGGGCTGGCAGACCGGCTACGCCTTCGACACCATCCGGGGCATCCCCGGTGCCACCTCCGACGACGTCGGCCAGCGCGCGGAGTTCCTCGCCTCCACCCTGGCCTTCACCGAGGACCTGGACCGGTTGGCCGCGCTGCCGCTGGTCGAGGACGAACGAGCCCAGCTGGAGGTCGCCCGCGCCGCGTTCACCCAGTACCTCCAGGTCGACCACCTGATCATCACGGCGTTCCGCAGTCCCGAGCCGGGCGGCGCCGTGCGCGCCGGGGAGCTCGCCTCCGGCGAGGCGCTGGTGCACTTCGTGACCATGGCCGACGCGATCGGGGCCGTCGTCGACTCCGTGCGGCAGCGCAGCGAGGCCGCAGCGGCCCAGGCCGAGGAGCGTGCCGACTCCGCCCAGGTCCTGCTCGGGGTCTCGACCGCGCTGGCGGTCGTCCTCGCCGCGGCCCTGGCCTGGCTGATCGCCTCGTCGGTGACCCGGCCGCTGCGGGCCGTGGGGGACGTCGCGGCGGCGTTCGCCGAGGGCGACCTGGGCCGCCGCGCGCAGGTCTCCGGTCGCGACGAGGTGGCCGACATGGCCCGCGCCCTCGACGGGGCGCTCGACACCCTCGCCGACGTGGTGGCGCGCATGGGAGAGGGCGTGCAGACCCTGTCCACCGCGTCGGAGGAGCTGTCCGTGACGTCGGCGTCGATGCAGGCCTCGGCCGCGGAGTCGTCGTCCCAGGCGGCGGTGGTGTCCGGAGCGGCGGAGCAGGTCTCCGGGGGCATCCAGACGGTGGCCGCCGGCACCGAGCAGATGAGCGCCTCCATCCGCGAGATCGCGCAGAACGCCACCAGCGCCACGGCCGTGGCCCAGCAGGCCGTCACCGTGGCGGCCACCACGTCCCGGACGGTCACCGAGCTGGGCAGGTCCTCCACGGAGATCGGCGAGGTGGTCCGGGTGATCACCTCGATCGCCGAGCAGACGAACCTGCTGGCGCTGAACGCCACCATCGAGGCGGCGCGCGCCGGCGAGGCGGGCAAGGGCTTCGCCGTCGTCGCCAACGAGGTCAAGGAGCTGGCGCAGGAGACGGCGAAGGCGACCGAGGACATCGCCCGCCGGATCGAGGGCATCCAGAGCGGGACGACGGCGGCTGTCGAGGCCATCGGCGAGATCTCGGCGATCATCGAGCGGATGAGCGACGCCCAGACGACGATCGCCTCGGCCGTCGAGGAGCAGACCGCGACCACCAACGAGATGGCGCGCAACGTCGCGGAGGCCGCCGCGGGAGCGGGTGACATCGCCCAGAACGTCGACGCGGTGGCCACCGCCGTCCGCAGTGTCACGTCGGGCGCCGCGCAGACCTCCGCGGCGGCGCAGGAGCTGTCCCTCATGGCCGGCCGGCTGCAGGGGCAGGTGCAGCGCTACCACGGCTGACGACCGCACCACCCGGCTCCCGGGTGGCTGCGTCCGGGCGCTGGCAGGATGGGTGCCGTGATGCCGCAGCAGGTCCCGACCGTGCCCGCCAGCGAGCTGCCCGAGGACGCCGTCGTCCTCGACGTCCGCGAGGACGACGAGTGGGTCGCCGGCCACATCGACGGGGCCACCCACATCCCGATGGGCGAGGTACCGGCCCGGCTGGACGACCTGCCCGAGGGCGACCCGGTCTACGTCACCTGCCGCGGCGGCGGCCGCTCGGCGCGGGTCGCCGCCTGGCTGAACGCCAACGGCTACGACGCCGTCAACGTCGGCGGTGGCATGGGTGAGTGGGAGGCCGCCGGCCGGCCCATGGTGAGCGAGACCGGCCAGCAGCCCTTCGTGCGCTGAGTCCCTAGGGCGCCACCGGTGCCGGCGGGCACCCCCCCAGCACGTCGTCGGTGAGGACGAGGCGTCCCAGGGCGGCCCACGCCGCGCCGTAGTAGCTGGGTACCGACTGGGCCAGGTGGTCGGCGTCCACGAGTTCCCGGGCGGCACGGTCGGCGTCCCCGGCGGCCGCCACCGCTGCCGCCTGGGCGACCGCGGCGACCACCGACTCACCCTCCGTCAGCGGGGACCCGCCGAGGTCGAGCTCGGCGACGTCACCTCCGCGGTCCAGCGGCCCGGCCATGGCCGCTGCCAGGGCACGGTCCGCGGCATCGCAGGACTCGGCGAACCGGATCGCGGTCCGGGCTGCGTCGTAGCCGTAGCGGACGCTCTGCCCCCGACCCTGCGCTCCCGGCATGGCCTCGACCGTGCCGTCGCGACGCACCTGTGCCCAGTCCGGGGGCAGCGGCGCGGCGGCCAGCAGCGCAGCGGTGACCGCGCGGCTGCCCTGGTCCAGCTCCGCCCAGCGGGGGTCACCGGAGGCGGCCGCCAGGACGGCGGTGGCCGCGGGGGAGGCGTAGCTCGGGTTGTAGGCGTGCGGGAGGGTGGTCGCCCACTGACCGGCGACGAGGATCCGGCCGGCCGGGGTCTGCACGGTCTCCAGGTCGAGCACGGCCCGTCCGAGCGCCAGTCCCGCGTCGGTGTAGTCGGAGCGGTCGAAGCGTTCGCCGGCGAGGACGAGGGCCCGGGCGGCGTCGAGGTCGGCGTCCGAGGCCGACGACTCGTCCGCGACCCGGCCGTCGGCCCACCGCCAGCTGAGCAGCCCGTCGGGGCGCTGCAGGTTGTCCCGTGTCCAGCTCCAGCTGCGGGCGAAGGCGTCGGCGTCGTCGAGGCCGACCGCCACGAGCATGGCGTAGGCCTGGCCCTCGCTGACCGTGTCCCCGCCCTGGTCGGTGCGCACCACCCGGCCGTCCTCGCTCACGTACCCGCCGAGGAACGCCCGTCCGGCCTCGACAGCCGTGTAGGGGCGCAGCTCCTGGGCGGGCACGGGCACGACGCCGGTGGTCGGGGCCGGTGCTGCGTCCGTGTCACCCCGACCGCGCACGGTGGACAGGGCGACCGCCAGGACGGCCAGCAGCGCGATGACGGTGACAGTGGCCACCGTGACCCGGCGGGCCGTCACCAGGGCCCCGACCCGACGCGGGTGACGGGTGGTGACACGCTGTCCGCACCTCCGGCCGGGCCGGACGGTGCTCCGGGGCCGCGCCCGACACCCGGGGTGGTCTCGACAGGCACGCCGGGCAAGCTACAGGGCCGATCGCGGACATTCGTTATGGAACTGTTACGGAAGTCACGCACCTCCCCTCACCGAGGCGTCCTCGCGAGAGACCCACTCGGCCGTGATCAGCGCATTGGTACCGCTGTGACGCCCGTCATGTGATCTGGAACGCTCCTCGGGAGCGTTCACCTGTGGCGGGGGTCATCCGTCGCCGTGCGCGTCTCTGACCGTGTGTGACCCGGGTGCTGCCACCCGTGAGAGGCCGCTGAGCTGCGGGACCGGCCCACTTCCCCCCGCTTGTAGCTTCGGTCCGGATACCACGGGGGGTGTCGATCATGGGGCTGCTCCCGAGACGTCCGGTGACCTCGCCGGTGAGGGAGAAGTCTGATGTTGCACGTGCTGTGGCGGGCTGCGACCACCCGGTTCATCGCCGCCGGGCTGGCCGTGACGGCTCTGCACCTGGCGGTCTTCCAGACCGTGCTGCCGTGGTCGGTACCCGAGGTCGCCAACGTCGTCGCCTTCCTCGTCGCCACGCAGGTCAACTTCTTCCTCAGCTACTACTGGACCTGGTCCGACCGGCGCCCCGTCGGCCGGCAGACGGTCGGCTCCCTCGCCCGGCGGGCGGCGTTGTTCAACGGCTCGGCCGCCTTCGGGTTCGGCGTCAACGCCGCGGGCTTCTCCACGGCCCTGCGTGTCGTCGGTCTGCCTCCCCTGCACAGCGCCGTGGCAGCGACGGTGGCCAGCGCGGCCGCCACCTTCGTCCTCAGCTCGCGCCTGGTGTTCGCGCGACGACCCACCGTCCCCACCGCCGTGGACGTCCTCGATCCGGTCCCGGACCTGGCCGGTCCGATCCCCACGCCACTCGCTGACCGCGGGTGACCGCTCCGTCGACCACCCCCTCGTCCCCGCTCCTCGTGGAAGGTGCCCGCCGGTGAGCCAGCGCACGCCAGATCTCGACGTCGTCGTCCCCGCCTACAACGAGGAGGCCCGGCTCGGGGCCACCCTGCGGGCCCTGGCGGACCACCTGGCCACCCTCCCGGTGGACGCGCGGGTCACGGTGGTCGACAACGGCTCGGTGGACCGGTCGGCCGAGGTCGTCGACGAGGTCGCCGAGCTCAGTCCGGACAACGTCGCGCTGCGTCTCATCGGGTGCGCCCGTCAGGGCAAGGGCGCCGCGGTACGCCGGGGCATCCTGGCCGGCACCGCCCGGTGGCGCGGCTTCTGCGACGCCGACCTGTCCACGCCCCCACAGGTGCTCACCGACGTCGTCGCCCACCTGGAGCGGGGTGCCCCGGTCGTCATCGGCTCCCGGCGGGCCCCGGGTGCGAGTTACGTGGTGCCCCAGCCACTCGTGCGTCGGTTCGGCTCGTCGACCTTCCGGATGCTGACCCGGCCGCTGGTGGGCCAGGTCGCCGACACCCAGTGCGGCTTCAAGTTCTTCTCCGCCGAGGCGGCCGAACAGGTGTTCCGCCGGGTCACCGTGAACGGCTTCGCCTTCGACGTCGAGGTCCTGGCGGTGGCCCACCGGCTCGGCCTGCCGGTCGTGGAGGTGCCGGTCCGCTGGACCGACCAGGCCGGTTCGTCCTTCCACGTGTGGAGCCACGGCAGGCGGGTGCTGTCCGAGGTGGCCGCCGTCCGCGCGTCCCTGGCGAGGATGTCGTGAGGCGCTCGACACCCGGCTCGACCCTGGTCGTCCTCAACTGGCGCGACCGGCGGCACCGCTCGGCCGGCGGCGCGGAGCTGTACTGCGAGCGTCTGGCCCGCGAGCTGGCCGCCCGCGGTGCCTCCGTCGTGCTGGTGACCAGCCGCCCGGCCGACACCCCGGCACGGGAGGTCGTCGACGGGTACACCATCCGACGACTCGGCCGCTGGTGGAGCGTCTACCCACTGGCGCTGCTGTGGCTGCTCCGGCACCGGTCGTCGGTCGGCGCGGTCGTCGACTCGCAGAACGGCATCCCCTTCTTCAGCCCGCTGGTCACCCGCCGCCACACGCCCGTCGTCCTCCTGGTGCACCACGTGCACCAGGACCTCTTCACCCGGGCGCTGCGCCCCCTCGCGGCCCGGCTGGCCCGGTGGCTCGAGGGGCCCGCGAGCCGGCGGGTGTACCGGCGACGGCCCGTGGTCGTGCTCTCGCCCTCGGGGCGCACGCAGGTGCGCCGGCGCCTGCGCTTCGACGGACCGGTCCGGGTCGTGCCCTGCGGAGCCGACACGCTGGGGGTCCGGGGGGAGCGCTCGGCCGCCCCGCGCATCGTCGTGGTCGGGCGTCTGACGCCGTACAAGCGGTTGGACTCCCTCGTCGACGCCATGGTCGACGTGCAGGCACGGCTGCCCGACGCCGAGCTGCACCTCATCGGTGACGGCCCGGCGCGCCGGGAGCTGGTGGCGCGGGCTCGGGAGACCGGTGCGCGGGTGGTCTTCCACGGCCGGCTCTCCGACGCCCGGCGCGACACGCTGCTCAGCACCGCGTGGCTGGCGGTCAGTGCCTCGGACGGCGGGGACTGGGCCGTGTCGCTGGTCGAGGCCAACGCGGCCGGCGTCCCCGTGCTCGCGCGGCGGGTCAGCGGTCTGCGCGACACCGTCCGCCACGGCCAGACCGGGTGGCTCGTCGACGGTGAGCCGTCCGTCCTGGCCGAGGCCATCACCCGGGCGCTCGTCACCCTCACCGACCCCGCCGTCGCCCGGACGTTCGGGCAGCGGGCACGGGCGTGGGCCGCGCGGTTCACCTGGGCGCGGACGGCCGACGGCGTGCTGCAGGCGCTGGACACCGAGCGTGCGCGTCTGGAGCGGCGGCGGTCCGGCGACCGGGAGCGTCGATCGGGCAACGACCTCGTGGTCGTGCTCAGCGTCCAGCAGTCCGCCCTGCCCGAGGGGTGGGAGTCCTCCCGGCGCAGCGGTGACGTGTGGGTCTCCGACGGCGACACCGTGCGCGCCCTGCTCACCGGGGCCGACGAGGGCGACGTCGAGGGGATCCTCGTCCGCCTGGGCATCCACCGCGACGACCCGTCGGTGAGCGTGCTGGTGGCCCGGCACGCCGACCTGCTGGACGACCGGCACCCCGTGGCCGTGGCACGACAGGACGCGCGTGGTGGCGGGCATGCGGCCTGACACCCCCGTCGCCTCGGGCCCTCGCCCGGGCGACCACGCGCTGCTGCGCTCGCAGGACAGACGCCGGACCCGTCAGCGCCGCCGCCGGCGCCGCACGGTCGTCGCGGCCGTGGTGGCCGCGGCCGCGGTGGTCACCGTCGGTGTCCGCGCGGCGGACGACGTCCAGCGGGCCGTCGCCGTGGTCGCGGCGGACCGCCCGATGGTCGCCTCGGAGAAGACGATGCTGGCCGACCTGTGGCGGGCCTACCGGGAGAACCACGTCCAGGCGGACACCAACCGCACGATGACCACCGCGGACGGGGTCAGCACCTCTCAGGGCCAGGCCGACACCATGCTGCGCGCGGTGTGGATGGACGACCAGCAGACGTTCGCGGACAGCTGGCAGTGGACCAAGGACAACCTGCAGCGGGAGGACTCCCTGCTGGCCTCGCGGTTCGGGGAGCGCCCCGACGGGAGCTTCGGCGTCCAGGACGAGCTCGGCGGTGAGGACTCCGTGACCGGGGCCGACGTCGACGTCGCGTTCGCCCTGCTGATGGCCTACTCGCGCTGGCAGGAGGACGACCACCTCTACGACGCCGTCCCCGTCATCGAGGCCGTCTGGGCGCGGTCCGTCGTCGTCGTGGACGGCGAGCCGGTGCTCGCGGCCACCGACCGCGAGCGGGCGGACGGCGGTGACGTGCTGGTCAACCCCTCGCACGTGGCTCCCTACGCCTACCGCGTCTTCGCCGAGGTCGACCCGGACCACGACTGGGCGTCCCTCGTGGACAGCTCCTACACCCTGCTCGAGGAGCTGGCCGAGCAGCCGCTCGACGCCGCCCGCCCGAGCGGGCTGCCGCCGGACTGGGTCGAGCTGGACCGCCGCACCGGGGAGTACCGCGCGGCCGGCGAGGAGCTGGGCACCGGGTTCGGGACCGAGGCGCTGCGGTCGCCGTGGCGACTGGCACTGGACCACGCCTGGAACCAGGAGCCACGGGCGCTGCGGCTCCTGCAGCGCCAGGACGTGCTCGCCGACAGCTGGACCGAGCGCGGACGGCTGCCGGCCGCCTACGACCGCGACGGCAGCCCGGTCCCCGGCGAGGAGTCCCCGGCGCTGTACGGCGGGGCCATGGGGTACTTCACCACCGTCGCCCCCGAGCTGGCCGACGACGTGTACGCCACGGAACTCCTGCCGCTCTACGACACCGACACCGGCGACCTGACCGTGCAGCTGGACCACCACGACGCCACCTGGGTGTGGTTCGGGATGGCCCTGCACCTGGACGAGTTGCCCGACCTGAACGTCACCGAGGAGTAGGCGCACGTGTCACCACCCCCTGGTCGCACCGCGGCCGCCCGACCCGACACCCGGACGTTCCTCCGGTACGAGCCCAACCGCGGCTTCCTCGTGGCGAACGTGGCGCTCGCCGTCGCCTACACCCTGGTCATCAGCCTGGCCTTCGAGCACGGCAACACGTTGCTGCTGTCGCTCCTGATCGCCACCGAGCTGTTCCACCTGGTGCAGATCATCGGCTACTGCTGGACGGTCTGGGGGCGCGACACGGACCGGCCGTTCGACCCGGCCTTCGCCGACCGGGTCGACGTCTTCATCACCGTGTGTGGTGAGCCGGTCGACATCGTCCGCGAGACGGCACGCGCCGCCCGGGACATGACCTACCCGACGCCGTTCACGGTGTACCTGCTCAACGACGGGCTGGTCGCCGGCAAGGACGACTGGCGCGACGTCGAGGACCTCGCCCACGAGCTGGGCATCCGGTGCATCACCCGGACCACGCCGGGCGGGGCCAAGGCGGGCAACATCAACCACGCCCTCTCCTGCACCGACAGCTCCTACTTCGTCGTGTTCGACGCCGACCACGTCCCTGACGCGGACTTCCTGACGGAGGTCATGGGGTACTTCGTGGCCGACGACATGGGCTTCGTCCAGACGCCGCAGTTCTACGCCAACCAGGACCACAACCGGATCACCCGGGTGGCCTGGGACCAGCAGACGCTGTTCTTCGGGCCGATCATGGCCGGCAAGAGCCGGTTGGACTCGGCGTTCATGTGCGGCACCAACATGGCCGTGCGGCGCAGCGCCATCGCCGACGCCGGTGGCATGTGCGAGTTCAACATCGCCGAGGACTTCCTCACCTCGCTGTTCATGCACGAGCGGGGCTGGAAGAGCGTCTACGTGCCGAAGGTCCTGGCCCAGGGCCTGGCCCCCGACGACTTCCTCAACTACTACAAGCAGCAGTTCCGCTGGACCCGCGGCAGCCTCGAGGTGATCTTCAAGTACAACCCGCTGACCCGGGAGGGCCTGAGCACCGCCCAGAAGCTGCAGTACCTGCTCTCGGCCAGCTACTACCTCTCCGGCTCGGTGATCCTGGTCGACGCGCTCATCCCGATCGTCTTCCTGCTCACCGGGGAGACCCCGATCGTCACCTCGACGATGACCCTGGCGCTGGCCTTCGTGCCGTACATGTGGATCAACCTGTACGTGCTGCAGCGGACGAGCAACTTCACCTACA
The DNA here is from genome assembly GCF_032460525.1 of Geodermatophilus sp. DSM 44513. Taxonomy (NCBI): domain Bacteria; kingdom Bacillati; phylum Actinomycetota; class Actinomycetes; order Geodermatophilales; family Geodermatophilaceae; genus Geodermatophilus; species Geodermatophilus sp. DSM 44513. The sequence continues at coordinate 224,106 of NZ_CP135963.1, forward strand.
GCTACCAGGCCATCTCCTTCTCGCTGAGCGCCTGGTGGCTGCAGATCACCGCGATGGCGGCGGTGCTGGCCAACCGCAAGACGTCGTTCGCGGTCACCAGCAAGACGGTCTCCGACGGTGGCCGGCCGAACTTCCTCCGGCTGGTGGTCCCGCAGTTCGCCTACGCGGGCCTCGCGGTCACCGCCCTGGTCGTCGGGGTGGCCCGTGAGGGCGCCAGCGCCTCGCTGACGGCCAACGTCACCTGGCTCGCCGTGCACCTCGCGATCGCGGTGCCGTTCATCGTCGCCGCCTCGCCGTCCCGTGCGCCCCGCGGCGCAGTGCCCGTCACCGCCCCGGCGCCGTCGCCCAGGACGCCGGCCGCCGTGGGCCGGCCGACGCCGCGTCCCACGCCGTCGGTCGAGCCGGTCCTGCAGCCGGCCCACGACTTCGTCGCCGCGAGGAGCGCAGGATCGCCGTGAGCACCGTGTCCACCGACCTGCGGTCGGCCCGACCGTCCCGACCGGGCGGCCCCCGTGCCCGCGGGAACCACGAGTCGCCCCTCGTGGTGCCCCGCAGGGGCGGGGACCCCCTCGTGGTGGCCTTCGTGCACCTGCTCTGCCTCGGCCTGGTCGTCCTGGGGGCGCGGGTGGAGTACCTGCGGAACTCCATCCGCCTGGACGAGGCGCAGAGCCTCTGGCAGACCAACCGCACCTACGAGGACATGCTCCGGGTCATCGCCCAGGACGTGCACGTCCCGCTCTACCACGTGCTGCTGCGCACGTGGCGGCTGGTCCTGGGCCCCGACGTGGAGACCGCCCGGCTGCTGTCGCTGCTGTTCCTGCTGGCCTCCGTCCCGGTGTTCTACCTGGTCGCCCGCAAGGTGCTCAGCCGTCCGTGGGCGCTGTTCGCCCTCGTCGTCTTCAGCTGCTCGCCGTTCCTCCAGTGGTACGGGGGTGAGGCGCGCATGTACTCGCTGCTGGTCCTCGTCACCCTGGTCAGCCAGCTCGCCTTCCTGGGTGTCGTGCAGACCGGTCGCTGGACGGCGTGGGTCGGCTACGCGGCAGCGGCCGTCGTCGGCGTGTACGTGCACTACTTCTTCGTCTTCGTGCTGGTGACGCAGGGCCTCTTCGTGCTGTTCCTGTGGCGGCGGCTGCCGCGGACCGCCGTCCCGGCGATGGCCGGTGTGGCCGCGCTGGTGGGGGCGGCCTACGTGCCGTGGTTCCTGTTCTTCCGGGCCAACGGCTCGGCTTCGGAGACCCGCCCGTCCCTGCCCGAGCCCTCGTCGATCGACCTGGCCAACGTCTACTCGCAGTTCCTGTTCGGCTTCCAGAGCGACGCGATCAACGCAATCCTGCTCTCCTCCTGGCCGCTGCTGGTGCTGGCCGCGCTGGCCAGCGTCCGCGTCGGCGTGCGGCTGGAGAAGGCGACGGCCTACCTGCTGGCCGCCGCGTTCGTGCCGGTGCTGCTGGCCTTCGCCGTCAGCCACCTGGTGACGCCGTTCTTCTTGAGCCGCTACATGGTCGCCGCACTGCCGGCGCTGCTGCTGGTCGTGCTGCGGTTCCTCAGCGGCCTCACCCGGCCGGTGGCCCGCGCGCTGGCCGCGACCCTGCTCGTGGTCACGGTGCTCGGCACGGTGGTGCAGGCCGCCAACCCCGACACGCCGGTCGACGAGGACTACCGGGCGGCGGCCCGGCTGGTCGAGGACGACGCCACGCCGCAGGACGTGGTGGTGCTGAGCTCGCCGTTCACCGTCTACCCGTTCGAGTACTACTACGACGGCGCGGCGCGGGTCTCCACCCTCCCCGTCTGGGACCGGCAGGAGGCCACACCGGCGTTCGACGCGGCGGCGCTGCCGGGCCAGGTCGACTCCCTCATCGCCGGGCACCAGTACCTCCACCTGGTGCTGAGCTACGACCAGGGCTACGAGGAACAGGTGTTCCAGCACTTCGAGGGCCGCTTCGAGCGGATCAGCTCCCAGGAGCTGTCCCCGGGGCTGCGCCTGCTGGTCTACCGCGTCGGCTACAGCGAGCTGCCCCCGGCCGGTCAGCTCGACGGCGTACCGGACTGAAGGAGGACCCCCTCGCCCCCCACGCCTCGCTCCGCTCGGCGCGGGCCCCTGCGAGGGGGCCGTTCCAGCACGTCACCTGCCCGGCGCGGGCCCCTGCGGGGGGGCCGTCCCTACGCTGCGGCGCGCACCAGCCCGATCGCGTAGCTGTCCCAGAACGTGCCGGCAGTGGGGCCGCCGTTGCAGGTGCCGTCGGACTCACCAGGACGCTTGATCCACAGGTAGGCGTCCACCTGGGCCTGCCCGGTCGCCGCGGTCGGGCGTTCGCCGACCGCGCGGCCCGGCGGGTTGCACCAGTCGCTGCCCGGGCCGTTGCCGTTGCGGCTGGTGTCGACCACGAAGTGCGCACCGCCCAGGAGCGCCGAGACCTGCCGGCCGTAGGCCACGTTGGCCGCCGTGGTCTGGAAGTTGGACACGTTGAGCGCGAAGCCGTCCGCGGCGGTCCCGCCGGCCGCCCGCAGCCGTTCGGCCATGGTCGAGGCGGCGACCCAGCTGGAGTGCCCGGCGTCGAGGTAGGTGACGGTGCCCGGGTTGGCCTCGAGCAGGTCCACGGCCGACCGCAGCACGGACAGTCGCTCCGCCGGGTCGCCGCACAGCTGGGCCAGGGCGTCGGGTTCGACGACCACGACGGCCTGCGCCGTGCCGATGCCGGCGGCCACCGCCTGGACCCACTGCAGGTACGCGGCGGAGGAGCCGACGCCGCCGGCGGAGTACCCGCCGCAGTCCCGGCCGGGGATGTTGTAGGTGACGAGGACGGGGACCGCTCCGGCGGCACGGGCGGCGGCCACCGACTGGCGCACCGCCGCGGTCACGTCACCGCTCCACGCCCCCAACCAGGTCGCCGTGGGCGTGCGGGCCAGCTCGGTGAGCGCGGCGGTGTCCTCGGCGCTGCGGCCCGGCTGGGCCGCGGCCTGCGCCGCACCGGCGTTCGGGCCGTGGAACGTCATGCCGGCCAACGGGTTGCCCGTCGCCGCCTCGGTGACGGCGGTCGGGGCCGGGACCGCGGCCACCGTCGTCCCGGGCGTCCCGGGCGTCCCGGCCGTCCCGGGCGCCGTCAGTGCGGTGGTGCCGGGCGAGGTGGGCGTGGACCCACCGGTCGCGGTGGTGGCCGGCGTGTCCGGTGGCAGGGCGGTCGTGGTCTGCTCGGGTGCGGTGGCGCCGGCCGTCGGCGCCGGTGTCGAGGTGACCGGAGTAGCCGTGGTCGCGGTCGCCGTCCGCGGCGGCACCGACCGCACGCGCGGTGCTGCGGAGGACCACGTGCGGGCCTTGCGGGCCTGCTCCAGGGCCGGCTGCTGGGTGGCGGGGGCCTCGGGCGCCACCAGCGTCGGGGTGACCACGCCGGCGCAGAGCAGCGCCGCGGCCAGGCCGGACGTCCACAGCAGCCGGCGACCTCGTCCGGCCCGGTGCCTGCGGGCAGCCCGCGACGTGTCGGCCGCGCGATGGGACGGGGGGGCGGGCGGGGCAAGCACCATGAGCACAAAGTAGTTGACCGAATTCGAGAAGTCACTACCTGTGGCTACACAGAGTATTTGATCTCCTCCGAAGGGTGAGCGAAGTCGACCCCGACGGGTGGCCCCTCCTCACCCGACGGGGGGTCAGCCACGCACCGGGAACTCCGTGAAACGGGCGCGCAGGTCCTTCTTGGAGAACTTGCCGACGCTGGTCTTGGGCACCTCGTCGATGAACTCCACCGCGTCGGGCACCCACCACTTGGCCACCAGCGGCCTGACGTGCTCGAGGATGTCCTCCTCGGTCGCGGTCTCGCCCTCACGGAGGACGACGCAGGCCAGCGGACGCTCGTCCCACTTCGGGTGCGGGACGCCGACGACCGCGGCCTCCTTCACCTTCGGGTGGCTCATGATCGCGTTCTCCAGGTCGACCGAGCTGATCCACTCGCCGCCGGACTTGATCAGGTCCTTGGTGCGGTCGGCGATCCGGATGGAGCCGAAGGCGTCCATCGCCGCGACGTCACCGGTGCGCATCCAGCCGTCGGGCGTCGTGAGCTCCACGCCGGCGTCCGGGTTGTAGTAGTCCTGCGCGCACCACGGCCCACGGACCTGCAGCTCGCCGGTGGCCTGGTCGTCCCACGGCTGCGGCTCGAGGGTCTCGGCGTCGACGATCCGGGCCTCCACGCCCAGGAACGGGATGCCGGCACGGGCGCGCTGGGCGGCCTTGCCCTCGTGGTCCAGCTCGTCGAAGCGGGTCGGCAGGATCCCCGAGGAGGCCACCGGGTGCGTCTCGGTCATGCCCCAGGCCTGCAGGATCGGCAGGCCGACCTGCTCCCGGTAGGCCTCGGACAGCGCCTTGGGCACCGCCGAGCCGCCACAGCCGATGTCGCGCAGCCGGTGCGGCCGGCCGGCCAGGTGGGGCAGCACGCCCTGCCAGATCGTCGGGACGCCGGCGGTGAAGGTGACCCCCTCGTCGACGATCAGGTCGGCCAGTGCCTTCGGCTGCATCATCGAGCCGGGCATGACCAGCGACGCGCCGGCGGCCGGCGCGGCCTGCGCGATGCCCCAGGCGTTGGCGTGGAACATCGGCACGACCGGCATCGCGACGTCCCGGATGCCCAGGCCGAAGGCGTTGGGCGCCATCACGCCCATGGTGTGCAGCCAGGTCGACCGGTGGGAGTACACGACGCCCTTGGGGTTGCCCGTGGTGCCGCTCGTGTAGCACATGTAGGCCGCCGAGTACTCGTCGGTGACACCGAAGTCGACCGGCCGGGCGTCGGCGAGCAGCGTCTCGTAGTCGAGCACCCGCGGGTCGTCCGGGATCTCGTTGTCCCCGCCGTCGTCCATGACCACCACGTGCCGGACGGTCTTCATCGTGTCGACCAGCGGCCACAGCAGGGGCAGCACGGTGCGGTCGACGAAGACGACCTCGTCCTCGGCGTGGTTGGTGATGTAGGTCAGCTGCTCCGGGAACAGCCGCACGTTGAGGGTGTGCAGCACCCGGCCGCTGCTCGGGGCGCCGAAGTACAGCTCCAGGTGCCGCTGGCTGTTCCAGCCGAAGGTGCCCACCCGGCCGTCGGCGCCGATGTCGAGCGTGTCGAGCACGCCGGCCACCCGCCGGGTGCGCTCGGCCCACTCGGCGTAGGTGCTGCGGGTGACCCCTCCGGGGCCCGCGGTGACGATCGTCCCGTCGCCGTAGTGCTGCTCCACGTGCCGGAACATCGCGTCGATGGTCAGGGGGGTGTCCTGCATGAGCCCGCGCATGGTCAGCATCGTGCCAGTGACGCCGCTCACGTTCCATGCCGGGCGGGTGGGCCCGGGACCCCGGTCGTCGCCGTCCACCTGGCCGTGGTGACGACCGGCGACGGGGCGGGCACGAGGCGTTCCGTGTCCTTGCTCTCACCGACCCCGGACGCCCGTGCGGCCCTTGCCCGGTGCGCGCCCGGGGAGGACGCTGGGGATGCCTGCGCACCCGTCCGTCACCGACGGTCCGGGCGACGGTGGGCCGGGGCGAGGGGCCAGGGGCTCCTCCGTGGCGTCCGCAGGTACCAGTCGACGGGGTTCGGGGGACACCGCCATGGCCGTTGCCAGGCCGATCGAGGGTGCCGGCAGGTCCGACACGAGGACCACCGCGGTCACCACGCCGCCGTCCTACGGCTCACGGGCGCTGCCGTACCTCCCCCTGGCGCTCCTCCTGCTCGTCCAGGCCGTGTCGGCCGCCCGGCTGCAGAACTCGCCCTTCCAGGACGAGGCGCTGTACCTCTCCTACGGTCAGTGGATGATCGACTCGTGGGTCGACGGCGTCCCGATGGACGGCGACCCCGAGCAGTGGTTCACCGGCGCACCCCAGCTGTACCCCGTGTTCGCCGCCCTGCTGGACGGCATCGGCGGGCTGACGCTGGTCCGGCTGTTCTCAGCCCTGTGCATGCTGAGCGCGACCGCCGCGGTCTACTGGACGGCCACCACCCTGTTCCGCGGGCCGGGGCACCTGGGCGTCGGCGCGTTCGCCGCCCTCGTGTTCGCCGCGAGCGGTCCGGTCCTCGTCCTCACCCGCTTCGCCACCTTCGACGCCCCGTCGATCGCGGCCGTCGCCTGGGCGCTCGCCGTGGGGTGCTGGGCAGCCCGTCGCGACGACGGGCGGGAGCGGTGGTGGGCGGTCCTGGTCGGGGGGTTGCTCGCCCTGGCCGTCGCGCTCAAGTACGCCTCGGCCATCGACGCGCCCTTCGTCCTGCTCGCCGTCGCCGCCTCCACCCTGCACGAGCCGGCGCGGCGGCTGCGCGGGCTGGCGGTGAGCGTCGTCGCTGGGCTCACCGCCCTGGCCCTGCTCGCCGTGAGCGCGGGCACCTGGGCGCGGTCGCTGGTGTCGGGCGTGGTCGCCAGCACCATCGAACGGCAGAGCCTGATGCCGCTGCCCGCCACCGAGCTGCTCGCGCGGATCGCCGCCGAGGCCGGTCCGATGATCGCCGTCGGCCTGGTGGGCGGACTGGTGCTGCTGCGCCGCCGTCCCGTGCTCGGCGCCGTGCTGCTCGTCGCGAGCGTCGCGGCCCCGCTGTACCAGGTGCACACCGGGGAGTCGGTCTCGCTGTACAAGTCGACCGTCCTCGGGCTCGTCTTCGGCGCGGTCCTCGGCGGGTACCTGTGCTCGCTGCTGATCCGCCGGTGGTGGGGCGCCCCGCTCGCCGTGGTCGGGCTGATCTGGGCCGTGCTGTACGGCCAGTCGGTGTCGGCCTCGATCTTCACCAGCTGGCCGGACACCGCACGACTGGCCGACGCGGTCGGGCCCCTGGTCGTCGACTCGCCCGGGTTCCGCATCGCGGGCGAGAACCCCGAGCCCCTGCAGTACGCGCTGGGCGACCGGACCGAGCCGTGGCAGTGGATCGGGACCTACGACGGGGCCTTCGAGTACGAGGGCCAGGCCGACCTCCCCGCGTTCCGCGCGGCGCTGTCGGACGGGTACTTCGGGGTGGTCGTCCTCGACGGCGAGACCACCATCGGCCGGCAGCTGCAGCAGGAGATCGCCTCGTTCGGCTACGAGCAGGAAGCGGTCGTCGACACCGCTGACGGGGACCACCGGTGGGTGGTCTGGCAGCTCACCCCCTGACGGCAGCAGGCCGCGGTCAGGTCGCCGGGCCCAGCACCACGGGCAGCTCGGCCAGGCCGCGGAGGACGAACTCCGGACGGCGGCGCGCGGGACCGGCGAGCTCCAGCCGCGAGGTGCGCCCCAGCAGGGCCCCGAAGGCCGCCTGCAGCTCGACGCGGGCCAAGGGGGCGCCGAGGCAGAAGTGCACGCCGGCGCCGAAGGAGACGTGGGGGTTCTCGCCGCGGCCGACGTCCAGGGTGTCGGGGTCGGCGAAGGCCGCCGGGTCCCGGTTGGCGGCGCCCAGCAGGGCGGCCACCTTCTGCCCCTCCCGCACGGTCACCCCGCCCAGCTCCACGTCGGCGGTCGCCGTCCGCTCGAAGAGCTGCAGCGGGGAGTCGAAGCGCAGCAGCTCCTCCACCGCAGTCGGCAGCAGGCCCGGGTGCGTCCGCAGCCGGGCGAGCTGGCCGGGGTGCTCCAGCAGCGCCAGCAGGCCGTTGCCGACCACGTCGACCGTCGCCTCGTGCCCGGCGTTGAGCAGCAGCACGCAGGTGGTGACCAGCTCGTCCTCGGTCAACCGACCGCCGTCGGAGTCCCGCACCGCGACCAGGTGGGAGAGCAGGTCCTCGCGCGGTGCGCGGCGGCGCTCGGCGGCCAGCCCGCGCAGGTACGTGACGAACTCCTCCGCCGCACGCTCGGCGGCGTCCTCGACGGCCGCGGTCCGGTCGTACTCGTACATCCGCACGATCGCGTGCGACCACGGCCGCAGCAGCGGCCGGTCCGCGGCCGGGACGCCGAGCAGCTCGGCGATGACCGCGACCGGCAGCTGCTCGGCCAGACCGCCGACGACGTCGACCGACCGGCTGCCGCCGGACCGCTCGACCAGGCCGTCCACCAGCCCGGCGGCCAGGGCCTGCACCCAGGGCCGCAGCCGCTCGACGTGCCCGCGGGCGAAGGCCGCGCTGACCAGGCGGCGCAGCCGGGTGTGGTCCGGCGGCTCCATCTCCAGCAGCGCGTTGCGGTGCACCAGGTTGAAGGCGGCGAACCGATCGGCCGGCTCCCGGTCCCGCCAGATCCGGCCCAGCCGCCGGTCGCGCAGGACGGCGTCGCACTCCGCGCGGGTGAACGCCACCCACATCCCCAGCCCCGCGTGCCACTGCACCGGCGCGACCGCCCGGGCGCGGGCGAAGGCCGGGTAGGGGTCGGCGACCACGGCGGGGTCGGCGAGGTCCAGCGGGTGCACGCCGGGAGCGTAGGGGCGGCTCCGCGGGCGGCGGGGCGCGCCGGCGGCGGTCAGCCCGCTGGCGGGCCGGGCGCGGTGCGCACGCGCGGGGCGTCGATCCGCGCGACGGTCCGCACGGTGCGCCCACCGACGTCCTCGTCGGCCCACACCACACCCGGCTCGCCGTCGGGACCCAGCCGGGCCAGTCGGACAGCAGCGCCTCCAGCAGCGCGCTGGCCTCGTGCAGCGTGACCTGCAGGCCGAGGCAGGAGGGCCGCGCGTCCGGGGAGCTGTCCACGGGGGCGCGGCGGGCGCACCGCCGCCACCTAGGCTCGGCCCATGGCCCGCTCCGCCACCCGCAAGCGTCCCGCCGCCCCGTCCGGCGCGTCCTCCCCCGCCCGCCCCGGCGTCAACCCGAAGGCACCCTGCCCGTGCGGCTCGGGTCGTCGCTACCGGCACTGCCACGGCTCGGGCTACGCGCCGCCGGTCACCCGGCCGTTCGAGGGGCTGCCCGGGGAGGAGCACTGGGTGGCGCTGCGCGAGCTGGTCCCGGCGGCCACCGCGCCCCTGCGGACGGCGGACGGGCGCGAGGTCACCCTGGCCAGCGTGCTGCCCGGCGGCGCGCCCGCCCTGGTCCGCGCCTCCGGCGAGATCCTGCTGGGCGTCCAGCTGCAGGGCTCCTCCGACGACGTCAGCCGCGACCTCGGGACGGCGCTGGCCGCCGCCCTGGAGGCCCCCGCCGGCGCGCCGGTCGACCCCGGCCCGGTGGGTGGCGCCGGCTCGGCCGGCCCGCGGCTGCAGGAGCTGCTCGACCTCACCGCGCCGCTGGAGGTCACCGTGCACGCGGACTTCGGCTTCTGGCTGGAGGGCGTCGACGCCGGGGCCACCGCACGGGCCGGGCTGGAGCAGGCGAACGCGGCCATCCTGCCCACCGAGGTGCTGCCCGGCCTCGGCGCCGCCTACTGGGTGCGGCCCAGTGGCGAGCGGGCGCACCTGCGGTGGGTCCGGCCCGAGCCGGAGGAGCGGCTGCTCGACGCCCTGGCCCGGCTGCGCGCCTCCGGGGACGTCCTGCTGGGCGAGGGCACCCGCTACGCCGGGGCCTTCCGTGCGCACGGCCTGCTCGTCCCGGTCTGGGACCTGCCCGCGGGCGTCCCGGCCGCCGACTGGACCGACGCGGCCACGGCGTTCCAGGCCCGGCTGGAGCGGGCGCTCGGCGCGACCACGCCGCTGACCGCCGACGAGCGCCGGGCCCGCGCCGGCCTGCTGTCGCGCCAGGTCACGCTCCGGTAGCAGCCCGGTCCGCCGGCCCTCCGGTCGGCGCAGGCCCGGGCCGGGCGTTACGAGACCGTGACGCCGAGATGGCGCAGAGGGGTTGACGGCCAGGGGTTGTTAGCGCTCACACTCGTACCGCTCGCCAGGGGCGGGCCTGCGCCGGGTCGAGCGCGCAGCAGTCTCGAGGAGGAGATCACGTGAGCAAGAGGCTCGGCTTCACCGCCCTCGGCGCCGGCATGGCGCTGACCCTGGCGGCCTGTGGCGGCGAGGGCGCCGGAGGTGGCGGCGGCGGTGCGGGTGCCGGTGCCAGTGCCGCCCCGGAGGACCTGACCATCGGCGTCTCGATGCCGACCCAGACCTCCGAGCGGTGGATCGCCGACGGCGCGAACGTGCAGGAGCAGCTGGAGGCCGAGGGCTACACCGTCGACCTGCAGTACGCCAACGACGACATCCCCACCCAGCTGCAGCAGATCGACTCGATGATCACCGAGGGTGCCGACATCCTGGTCATCGCCGCGATCGACGGCACCGCGCTGGCCGGCCAGCTGGAGACCGCGGCCAGCCAGAACATCCCGGTCGTCTCCTACGACCGGCTCATCCGCGACAGCGAGAACGTCGACTTCTACGTCACCTTCGACAACTTCCAGGTCGGCGTCGCCCAGGGCAACGCCCTGCTGCGCGGGCTCGGTCTGCAGAACGAGGACGGCTCGCCGGGCACGGAGACCGGGCCGTTCAACATCGAGCTGTTCGCCGGCTCGCTGGACGACAACAACGCCTTCTTCTTCTTCGACGGCGCGATGTCGGTGCTGCAGCCGCTGATCGACGACGGCACGCTGGTCGTCAAGTCCGGTCAGACCAGCATCGAGCAGGCCGCCACCCTGCGCTGGCAGCAGGAGACCGCCCAGCGGCGCATGGAGGACCTGCTGACCTCCACCTACAACGACGGCTCCCGGGTCGACGGCGTCCTGTCGCCCTACGACGGCCTGTCCCGCGGCATCATCACCGCGCTGACCAACGCCGGCTACGGCCCGCAGCTGGACGCGGCCAACCCGATGGCGGTCGTGACCGGCCAGGACGCCGAGATCGCCTCGGTCAAGCTCATCCAGGACGGCGTCCAGAGCTCCACGATCTTCAAGGACACCCGGCAGCTGGCCGAGCAGGCCGTCGCCGCCGCGTCGGCGTTCGCCGAGGGCAGCGAGCCGGAGGCCAACGACACCGAGACCTACGACAACGGCGTCAAGGTCGTCCCGTCCTACCTGCTCGACGTCGAGACGGTCTTCGCCGACGACATCCAGTCGGTGCTCATCGACTCCGGCTACTGGACGGCCGACGAGGTCGCCAGCGGCCAGGCCGACTGACACCACCACCCCCAGGACCCGGCCGGGTCCGGCAGCACAGGCTGTCGGGCCCGGCCGGCACCACCGCCGGGGCGCTGCCTCCCACGCCCCTGGCCGACCCGACCGGTGGGGCGCACACTCCACCCACCACACGCGGGCGCCGCGTCCGGCGCCGGCCCCACCGACGACTCCGACACGGACGACGAGGTCCCATGGACGACTCCACCCCGGAGATGCCGAACATCCTGGAGATGCGGGGCATCACCAAGACCTTCCCGGGCGTCAAGGCCCTCAGCGACGTCAACCTCGCGGTCCGCCGCGGCGAGATCCACGCGATCTGCGGCGAGAACGGCGCGGGCAAGTCGACGCTGATGAAGGTCCTGTCCGGCGTCTACCCGGCCGGCAGCTACGACGGCGAGATCGTCTACGACGGCCAGCCGGTGCGCTTCTCCGGCATCCGCGACAGCGAGCACGTGGGCATCGTGATCATCCACCAGGAGCTCGCGCTGGTGCCCTACCTGTCCATCGCGGAGAACATCTTCCTGGGCAGCGAGCGGCGCGGCCGGTTCGGGCTCATCGACTGGAACAAGGCCAACGCCGACGCCGGTGAGCTGCTGCGCTCCGTGGGCCTGGACGAGAACCCGGTGACCCCGGTCGGCCAGCTCGGCGTCGGCAAGCAGCAGCTGGTGGAGATCGCCAAGGCGCTGTCGAAGGACGTGCGCCTGCTCATCCTCGACGAGCCCACCGCGGCGCTGAACGACACCGACTCCGCGCACCTGCTGGACCTGCTGCGCCGCCTCCGTGAGCGGGGCATCACCTGCATCATGATCTCGCACAAGCTGGGCGAGATCACCGCCGTCTCGGACAACGTCACGGTGATCCGCGACGGGCGGACGGTGGAGACGCTGAGCCTGCACGCCGGCGAGGTCACCCAGGAGCGGATCATCCGCGGCATGGTCGGCCGGGACCTGGAGAGCTACTACCCCGAGCGCGAGTCGCACCCCGGCGAGGAGGTGCTGCGCGTCGAGGACTGGACGGTCTGGCACCCCACCCAGGACCGCAAGGTCGTCGACGGGGCGAGCTTCACCGTCCGGGCCGGGGAGGTCGTCGGGATCGCCGGGCTCATGGGCGCCGGGCGCACGGAGCTGGCGATGAGCGTCTTCGGACGCGCCTACGGCCGCAACACCACCGGCCGGCTGTTCCTGCACGGCAAGGAGGTGCAGCCGCGCACCGTCGCCGAGGCCATCGACGCCGGCATCGCCTACGCCACCGAGGACCGCAAGCACTACGGCCTGAACCTCATCGAGGACATCCGGCGCAACGTCTCCGCCGCCGCCCTGCACAAGCTCGCCCGCCGTGGCCTGGTCGACGGCAACGAGGAGATCAAGGTCGCCGAGGGCTACCGCACGAGCATGAACGTCAAGGCCCCGAGCGTGACGTCGATCGTCGGCAAGCTCTCCGGCGGCAACCAGCAGAAGGTCGTGCTGTCCAAGTGGCTGTACACCGACCCCGAGGTGCTCATCCTGGACGAGCCCACCCGCGGCATCGACGTGGGTGCGAAGTACGAGATCTACACGATCATCAACCGGCTGGTCGCGGCCGGTAAGGCGGTGCTGGTCATCTCCTCGGAGCTGCCCGAGCTGCTGGGGACCTGCGACCGCATCTACACCCTCTCGGCAGGCCGGATCACCGGTGAGGTGCCCGTCGGCCAGGCGACCCAGGAGAACCTCATGGAGCTCATGACCAAGGAGAAGGAGCTGGCGGCATGACCAGGACCGTGCCCCCGTCGTCGGAGCCGGAGGCCCAGACGGCGACCGCCCCCAAGGACGTCGCACCCGCCGCCGCGCTGCACACCGGCACCAGCGACGTCCGCACGCTGCTGACCAGCAACCTGCGCACCAGCGGCATCTACATCGCCTTCGTCGCCATCATCGCGCTGTTCACGGTGCTCACCGACGGGACGCTGCTGTCCCCGAACAACGTCACGAACATCGTCCTGCAGTACAGCTACATCCTGATCCTGGCCATCGGCATGGTCATCGTGATCATCGCCGGGCACATCGACCTGTCCGTCGGGTCGGTCGTGGCGCTCACCGGGGCCGTCGCCGCGGTGCTGGTCATCCAGCAGGGCCAGCCGTGGTGGATCGGCGTGGTGGCCGCCCTGGCCACCGGCATCGTGATCGGCGCCTGGCACGGCTTCTGGGTCGCCTACGTCGGCATCCCGGCGTTCATCGTCACCCTCGCCGGCATGCTGCTGTTCCGCGGGCTGGCCCAGCAGGTGCTCGGCAACATCTCGCTCTCGCCGTTCCCGCAGGAGTACGGCCGGATCGCCAACGGCTTCCTCAACGGGCTGATCGGCGGCAACGGGTACGACGCCTTCACCCTGCTGATCGGCGCGATCGCCGTCGCCGGCTACGCGGTCAGCCAGTACCGCAGCCGCATCGCGCGCATCCGGTACTCCCAGCCGGTCGAGTCCTTCCCGTTCTTCGTCACCAAGATCGTCCTCGTCGCGGCGGTCGTCATGGCCTTCGCCTGGCAGCTCGCGCACTCCCGCGGCCTGCCGATCGTGCTGATCATCCTGGCCGTGCTGATCCTCACCTACGGCGTCGTCACCAAGCGCAGCGTCTTCGGCCGGCAGGTCTACGCCATCGGCGGCAACCTGGCCGCGGCCACGCTGTCGGGGGTGAAGGTCCGGGCGGTCAACTTCTGGATCTTCGTCAACATGGGCTTCCTGGCCGCGATCGCCGGGATCGTCTTCTCCTCCCGGTCCAACGGTGCCCAGCCCAGCGCCGGGAACATGTTCGAGCTCGACGCCATCGCCGCGGCGTTCATCGGCGGCGCGGCGGTCACCGGCGGTGTCGGCACGGTGGTCGGCGCCATGGTCGGTGGCCTGATCATGGCCGTCATGAGCAACGGCATGCAGCTCATGGGCGTGGAGGGCCAGATCCAGTCGGTGATCAAGGGGCTGGTGCTGCTGCTGGCCGTCGCCTTCGACGTCTACAACAAGCGGCGCGCCGGCGCGTCGCGCTGACGTCGCCGGCGGCCCCGCGGAGCACCCGCGGGGCCGCCCGGCGGGTACCCGGTGAGAGGCGGCCACGGGCCGGCTCCTCGACGCAGGAGGGGTGACGGTGGAGCCCGAGGGGGCCGGCCGAGCACTAGTCATGTCCGACGTCGCGGCCCGCGCCGGCGTCTCCCACCAGACGGTCTCCCGGGTCGTCAACGGGCACCCCAACGTGGCCCCGCAGACCCGCGAGCGCGTCGAGCAGGCCATCCGCGAGCTCGGCTACCGGCCCAACACCGCCGCGCGGGCCCTGGTCACCGGGTCCACCCGGACCCTCGGGTTCGTCACGGTGACCATCAACCAGTACGGCCCGGCGCAGACCCTGGTCGGCCTGGAGCAGGCGGCGCGGGCGGCCGGGTACTCCCTCGCCGTCACCGTGCTGGACGAGGCCACGGCGGAGGCGATGCGCGAGGCCGTCGACCGCTTCGTGGCCCAGTCGGTGGACGCGGTGCTGGCGCTGGCCACCTACGACGACGCGGCGGAGGCGCTGCACCAGGTGCACGCCCCGCTGCCGCTGGTGACCGTGCAGAGTGGCGGGGCGGTGGAGGAGCCGGCGGTCGGTGTCGACCAGGTCGCCGGCGCGCGGCTGGTCACCCGGCACCTGCTCGACCTGGGCCACCGCACCGTCCACCACGTCACCGGGCCGGCCGACTCCCAGGAGTCGCGGGATCGCATCCGCGGCTGGCAGGCGGAGCTGGCGTCGGCCGGCGCGCCCGTCCCGGCGTGCCTGCACGGCAACTGGACGCCGTCCTCGGGCCACCAGGCCGGCCTGCGGCTGGCCGAGCGGCGGCGCCGGGGGGAGGACATCACCGCGGTCTTCCTGGCCAACGACCAGATGGCCCTGGGCCTGCTCGCCGCCCTGCACGAGGAGGGGCTGGAGGTGCCGGGGGACGTCAGCGTGGCCGGCTTCGACGACCTCCCCGAGGCGCCGTACCTGACCCCGCCGCTGACCACGGTCCGGCAGGACTTCGCCGAGCTCGGCCGTCGGGCGGTGCAGTTGGTGCTCGCCCGCCTCGAGGGGCGGGAGCTGTCCCTGGACCCGGTGCCGCCGGTGCTGCTGGTCCGCGCGAGCAGCGGTCCCGTGCCGGCCGGGAGGACGCACACCACGGTGTGACGCCGGTCCTTGTTAGCGCTAACATCGCCGGGCCCAGCACCCGACGACGAGAGGGTCGGACCAGATGACGACGGACGCCGGGGAGGCGGTCACCGGGGGTCGTACCGCCCTGGGGATCGAGCTGGGGTCGACCCGCATCAAGGCGGTGCTCGTCGGCCCGGACCACGCCCCGCTCGCCGTCGGCAGCTCCGACTGGCAGAACCAGTTCGTCGAGCGGCGGTGGACGTACCCGCTGGAGGCCGTCTGGGCCGGGGTGCAGCAGGCCGTCGCCGCCCTGGCCGAGGACGTGCGGCGACGCCACGGGGCCGACCTCGCGGGGGTCGGCGCGCTCGGCGTGTCGGCGATGATGCACGGCTACCTGGCGTTCGACGCCGACGGTGGGCTGCTCACGCCCTTCCGCACCTGGCGCAACACCGACACGGGCCGGGCGGTGGAGCGGCTCAGCGCCGAGTTCGGCGTCAACATCCCGCACCGGTGGAGCGTCGCGCACCTCTACCAGGCGATCCTGGACGGCGAGGAGCACGTCGCCCGGCTCCACTCCCTGACCACGCTGGCCGGCTATGTGCACCGGCAGCTCACCGGCGAGTCCGTGCTGGGTGTCGGCGACGCCAGCGGGGTGTTCCCCATCCGGGACGGCGGTTACCACCCCACCCTGCTGGAGCGGTTCGACCGGCTGGCCGCGGAGGCCGGGGTCGAGCTGACGCTGGCCGACCTGCTGCCCCGGATCGCCTCCGCCGGCCAGCCGGCCGGCGAGCTCACCGAGGCCGGCGCGGTGCTGCTCGACCCGGCCGGGCGGCTGCGCCCCGGCACCCCGCTGTGCCCACCCGAGGGGGACGCGGGCACCGGGATGGTCGCGACCAACTCCGTCGCCCCGCGCACCGGCAACGTCTCCGCCGGGACGAGCGTCTTCGCCATGGTCGTGCTCGAGCGCGAGCTGTCCCGCGCGCACCGCGAGCTCGACCTCGTGACCACACCGGCCGGCGACCCGGTGGCCATGGTGCACTGCAACAACGGGGCCAGTGAGCTGGACGCCTGGGCCGGGCTGTTCACCGAGTTCGCGCGGGCGCTGGGGTCCCCGGCCACCCCGTCGGAGGTCTTCGAGACGCTGTTCGCCGCTGCCCTGGACGGCGCGAGCGACTGCGGCGGGATGCTGGCCTACAACTACCTCTCCGGGGAGCCGATCACCGAGCTGGAGGAGGGGCGGCCGCTGTTCGTGCGGTCCCCGGACAGCCGGCTCGACCTCGCCACCTTCGTGCGGACGCAGCTGTTCTCCTCCCTCGCCACGCTGCGGATCGGCGTGGACGTCCTGCGGGCCGAGGGCGTGCCGATCGACCGGGTGTTCGCGCACGGCGGCCTGTTCCGGACCGAGGGGGTGGCCCAGCGCTTCCTGGCCGCCGCGATCGACACCCCGGTGTCGGTCGGGGACGTCGCCGCCGAGGGTGGCGCCTGGGGCATGGCCGTCCTGGCCGCCTTCGCCACCCGGCGCGCACCGGGACAGCCCCTGGCCGACTACCTGGACACCACGGTCTTCGCCGGCGCCGGCGTGCGGACCGCCGAGCCCGACCCGGCCGACGTCGCCGGCTTCGACGCGTTCCTGCAGCGCTACGTCGCCGGGCTCCCGGTCGAGCGGGCCGCCGTGGCGCACCTGGCACCAGCCGTCCCGACCGAGGAGCCGCGATGACCACCACCGAGCCGCGCACCGAGCGGGGCACCCACCGGGCGCAGCGCGAGCACGTCGCCGCCCTGCACGCCGAGCTCACCCGGGGCGGCCTGGTCACCTGGACCGCCGGCAACGTCTCCGAGCGGGTGCCCGGCGAGGACCTGTTCGTCATCAAGGGCAGCGGCGTCCGCTACGACGAGCTCACCTGGGAGGGCATCACCGTCTGCGACCTCGACGGCACCGCCGTCGACGGGGTGAAGCGGCCCTCCAGCGACACCGACGCGCACGCCTACGTCTACCGGCACCTGCCCGAGGTGAACGGCCAGGTGCACACGCACAGCCCCTACGCCACCGCCTGGGCGGCGCGGGCCGAGCCGGTCCCGTGCGTGCTCACCGCGATGGCCGACGAGTTCGGCGGCCCCATCCCGGTCGGCCCGTTCGCCCTCATCGGTGACGACTCCATCGGTCGCGGCATCGTGGCCACGCTGCGCGGTAGCCGCTCGCCGGCGGTGCTCATGCAGAACCACGGCGTCTTCACCATCGGCCCGTCGGCGACGGCGGCGGTCAAGGCCGCGGTGATGACCGAGGACGTCGCCCGCACCGTGCACCTGTCCCGCCAGCTCGGCGAGCCGCTGCCCATCGCGCAGGCCGATGTCGACTCCCTCTACGCCCGCTACCAGAACGTCTACGGACAGTGAGGACCGCGACGATGCGCACGGACCCGTTCGCCGGGCAGGAGGTGTGGTTCCTGACCGGCAGCCAGGGGCTGTACGGCGAGGAGACCCTCCGGCAGGTCGCCGAGCAGTCGCAGCGGGTCGCCGCGGCCCTCGACGGGGCCGCCGAGGTGCCGCTGCGGGTGGTGTGGAAGCCGGTGCTCACCGACGCCGCCGCCATCCGCCGGGCGATCGGGGAGGCCAACGAGGACCCGGCCTGCGCCGGCGTCGTCACCTGGATGCACACCTTCTCCCCGGCGAAGATGTGGATCGCCGGCCTCGGCGCGCTGCAGCTGCCGCTGCTGCACCTGCACACCCAGGCCGACGCCGCCCTGCCGTGGGCGAGCATCGACATGGACTTCATGAACCTGAACCAGGCCGCCCACGGCGACCGCGAGTACGGCTTCCTGCTCACCCGGCTGCGCGTGCCGCGGACGACGGTCGCCGGCCACGTGTCCGACCCGCGGGTCCGTTCCCGGGTCGGGTCCTGGGCCCGCGCGGCGGTGGCGGCGGGCGCGGCGCGGTCGATGCGGCTGGCCCGCTTCGGCGACAACATGCGCGAGGTCGCGGTGACCGAGGGCGACAAGGTGGAGGCCGAGATCCGCTTCGGGGTGTCGGTGAACACCTGGGGCGTCAACGACCTGGTCGCCGCGGTCGACGCGGTGGGGGAGGAGGCCGTCGACGTCCTCGTCGAGGAGTACGGCGACCTCTACGACTGGGCCGACGACTGCCGGCCGGGCGCCCCGCGGCACGAGGCGGTGCGCTACCAGGCGCGCGTCGAGGCCGCGCTGCGGACCTTCCTGGAGGACCTCGGCGCCACCGCGTTCACCACGAACTTCGAGGACCTCGGCGGGCTGCGCCAGCTGCCGGGCCTCGCCGTCCAGCGGCTGATGGCCGACGGCTACGGCTTCGGCGGCGAGGGCGACTGGAAGACCGCGGCGCTGCTGCGGGTGTTGAAGGTGGCCGCGGCCGGGCTGCCCGGCGGCACCTCGTTCATGGAGGACTACACCTACGACCTCACCGGCACCCCGCGGATCCTGGGCGCGCACATGCTGGAGGTCTGCCCGACCGTCGCCGGCGACCGGCCGCGGGTCGAGGTGCACCCGCTGTCGATCGGCGGCCGCGAGGACCCGGCCCGGCTGGTGTTCACCGCGGCGCCGGGCGAGGGCGTCGTCGTCGGCTGGTGCGACCTGGGCGACCGGTTCCGCTGGGTGGCGAACGAGGTGGACGTGGTGGCCCCCGACGAGCCGCTGCCGAACCTGCCGGTGGCCCGCGCGGTGTGGCAGCCGCGGCCGGACTTCGCGACGGCGACCGAGGGCTGGCTGACCGCCGGCGGCCCGCACCACACGGTGCTGTCCACCGCGATCGGCGCCGACGAGCTCACCGACCTGGCCGAGGTGTTCTCGACCGAGCTGGTGCTCATCGACGGCGCCACCACCCGCCGCTCGCTGGCCCAGGAGCTGCGCTGGAGCGCCGCCTACCACCGCCTCGCCCAGCGCCTCTGACCGCCTTCATCGCGATGATGGCGCCTGGAGGGGGGCGCGGGAGATCGGGCAGGACATGCACCGCGGTCCGCCGCGGCCGCTGCCCAGCTCGGAGCCGGCGATGCGCACCACCTCGATGCCGGCGGCCTCCAGCGCGGCGTTGGTGACGGTGTTGCGCTCGTAGGCCACCGCCAGCCGCGGCGCCAGCGCGAGGGTGTTGTTGCCGTCGTCCCACTGCTCGCGCTCGGCGGTGACCGGGTCCAGGCCGGTGTCGATCACCCGCAGCCGGTCGATCCCCATCGCCGCGGCCGCGGCCGTCACGAACGGGGCGGGCCCGCGGACGACCAGGTCGGTGGTGTCCTCGTCGTCCGGCAGCTCGTCGGCGGTGACCGTCCAGGCCACCAGCGAGTCGGCCACCGCCGGGTACATGACCATCGCGTCGACGTCCACCATCGTGGCGATGGTGTCCAGGTGCATGGTCGCCCGCTGCTGGGCGATCGGGACGACGAGCACCGTGTGCGCCAGACCGCGGGCGAACACCCGCCGGGCCAGCCGCTCCGCGCCGCCGGGCGTCGTCCGCTCGCCCACCCCGACGGCCACCACGCCCGGCGCCAGCAGCAGCACGTCGCCACCCTCCAGGTGCTCCAGGGAGGCGTCGTAGAGCTGCTCGGCGCCGGCGAAGCGCGGGTGGTGGGCGTAGACGGCCGCGGTGATGGTGCTCTCCCGGTGCCGCGCGGGCATCGCCAGCGACGTCACCGCCACCTCCTCGCCCACCCACACCGACGAGTCGCGGGTGAACAGCAGGTTGGGCAGCGGGCGGACGACGAAGTCCGTGCGGTCCATCAGCTCCCAGGACAGCCCGCGGGCGCCGGGCAGCTCGTCGTGCGCGACCCCGCCGACCAGCGCGCGGGCGAGGTCGGCCGGGGCGAGGTCGGCCAGGTGCGCGGCGGCGGTGCGCCGCAGGGTGGCGCCCAGCCGGGGGTCGTCGACCGCGGCGACGACCAGCTCGGCCCGGGCGGCGGGGGAGTCGAGCACCTCGGCGAGCAGCCGGTCCAGGTGGAGCACCTCGATCCCGCGCGCGGTCAGCTCGGCGGCGAACGCGTCGTGCTCCTCCTGCGCCCGGCGCACCCAGGGCACGCCGTCGAAGAGCAGCTGGTCGTTGTTGCGCGGGGTGAGCCGGCGCAGCTCGGCGCCGGGGCGGTGCAGCAGCACGGTCCGCAGCGGGCCGACCTCGCTGGTCGCGCCCAGGACGGCGGGCTCGGCGGTGGGGGCGCTCATGGGGGCGAGGCTGGCACAGGTGGGTCCCGGGCCGCGGCTAGGGTGCCCGCGTGGACCTGTTCGACCTGACCGGGAAGGTCGCCCTGGTCACCGGGGGCACCCGCGGCATCGGCCTGATGATGGCCCGCGGCCTGCTGCAGGCCGGGGCCGCGGTGTACGTCAGCTCCCGCAAGCCCGACGCCGGGGAGGCCGCCGTCGCGGAGCTGTCGCCGTACGGCCGGGTCGCGTCGCTCCCCGCGGACGTCTCCTCGGAGGAGGAGTGCCTGCGGCTGGCCGCGGAGCTGGGCGGCCGCGAGGAGCGGCTGCACGTGCTGGTCAACAACGCCGGGGCCACCTGGGGCGCGCCGTTCACCGAGTTCCCCGCCGCGGCCTGGGACAAGGTGCTCGACCTCAACCTCAAGGCGCCGTTCTTCCTCACCCGGGCCTGCCTGCCGCTGCTGGAGGCCGCCGGCACCGACGACGACCCGGCGCGCGTCATCAACGTCGGCAGCATCGACGGGCTGCACGCGCCGTCCCTGCCCACGTTCTCCTACTCGGCCAGCAAGGCCGGCGTACACCACCTGACCCGCGTGCTGGCCAAGGAGCTCGGCCCGCGGCACGTCACCGTCAACGCCGTCGCCCCGGGGCCGTTCGAGTCCAGGATGATGGCCGCCACGCTGGCCGCCCGCGGCGCGGAGATCGCCGCGTCGTCGCCGCTGGGGCGCATCGGCCGACCCGACGACATGGCCGGCGTCGCGGTCTACCTGGCCAGCCGCGCCGGTGCCTACGTCACCGGCGCGGTCATCCCCGTCGACGGCGGCCGCGCCACCACGCTCTGAGTATCGGCCCTTCTCACCCCATGGGACGGGCGTTCCCACGACGTGGGAGTGCGGTGCAGGCTGCCACCGTGGACACCTACACGCACGGGCACGCGGAGCCGGTCCTGCAGTCCCACCGGTGGCGGACGGCGGAGAACTCCGCGGCGTACCTGCTCCCGCACCTGCGACCCGGTCTGGACCTGCTGGACGTCGGGTGCGGGCCCGGCACGATCACCGTCGACCTGGCCGAGCGCGTGGCGCCCGGCTACGTGCGCGCGGTCGACACCTCGCCGGAACCGCTCGGCGAGGCCCGGGCACTGGCCGCCGCGCGGGGCGTGCCGGTCGAGTTCGCCGTCGGTGACGCCTACGCCCTGGACGCGGCGGACGACGCGTTCGACGTGGTCCACGCCCACCAGGTGCTGCAGCACCTCACCGACCCGGTGGCGGCGCTGCGGGAGATGGCCCGCGTGTGCCGGCCCGGCGGGCTGCTCGCCGTCCGGGACGTCGACTACGCGACGGTCACCTGGTTCCCCGCCGACGCCGGCCTGGACCGCTGGCTGGACCTCTACCACCGGGTGGCCCGGCACAACGGCGCCGAACCCGACGCCGGACGACGGCTGCTGGCCTGGGCGCACGCGGCCGGGCTGCGTGCCGTCACCGCCTCCGCCGGCGCCTGGTGCTACGCCTCGCCGGCCGAACGGGACTGGTGGGGGAGGTCCTGGGCCGGCCGGGCGACGGCGTCGGCCTTCGCCGAGCAGGCGCTCGCCGCCGAGCTGGCCACGCCCGTCGAGCTGCAGGAGGTCGCGGCGGCCTGGCGGCGCTGGGCGGCCTCCGACGACGGCTGGCTCGGGATGCTGCACGGTGAGCTGCTCGTCCGCTGCTGACCCGCTGCAGGAGCCGTGGGCGGTCACGCGCGCAGGGGCTGCCGGCGGTGGGCGCCGAGGGCGGTGAGCCCCCGGCGCACGCCGACGGCCACCGCGCCCAGCGCGAGGAAACCGTCCTCGTCCGCCGGCCGGGTGGTGCGCAGCAGGCCGACCAGCCGGTCCAGCGCCGCCTCCGCGTCGGCGATCCGCTCGTCGCGGCGGTCCGGCACCGTCCCGTCGGTGCTGTGGTGCGGGGTGCGCACGACGCCGGCCAGCCCGTCCAGCGCGTCGGCGAGCACCCAGCCGGTACCGGCCTCGACCCGGTCGACCCCGCGCCGGTGCGGCTGGAACTCCACGACCAGCGAGGTGAGGTCGTCGACGAGGACGGCGACCCGGTCCACCGCGCGGGACTCCTCCCGGATGCCGGCGGCCCGGCCCTGCCAGCGGCGGGCGCGCGGGTTGGCCCGGCGGGCCCGCTCGACGGCGGCCTCGGCGGCGCGCACCCGCTCCAGCGCGCCGTCCAGCGCCCGCGACCGGCCGGCCCACTCGTCGGGCTCGGGCACCCGGCCGTCGCGCAGCGTCGCGGCGATCCCCTCGAGGTGCGCGGCGAGCAGCGAGCGGGCGGCGGCGATGGCCTCGACGGCGCGGGTGAGCTGCATCGGCGGGAACAGCACCGTGGTGACCAGCACGCCGATCACCGCGCCGAGCAGGGTCAGGCCGGCGTAGCGCAGCACGTAGGCCCCGGGGTCGTCCAGGCCGACGGTGATCATCAGGACGGCGGCGAAGCTGACCCAGCTCGCCTGCTCGCGCCACAGCCGCCCCTGCTCGACGGCGATGGCCACCGCGACGATCAGCGCGATGGTCAGCGCGTTCGGCACCGCCCGGGTGAGCTCGTAGAGCGCCACGGCGAGCGCGAAGCCGGTGAGGATGGCCAGCACGCTGCGCCACGCGGCGCTCACCGAGTCCGCGATCGTGGGGTGCACCGCGATCACCGCGCCCAGCGGCGCGTAGTAGGCGTACTCGCTGAACCACGGCGGCAGCAGGACGGCGACCTGCCAGGCCACCCCGGCCGCCAGCGCCGCCCGGACCCCGCGCTGCACGGACGGACGGTGCAGCTGCACCCACAGCGCTCCCACGACAGCCAGGATGACCCGAACGCCCGCACGACCCGTCCCCGGCCGGGTGCGGCGCAGGTCACTACGCTGGTCGTCATGGCGCTGGATCCCGGTGTGCTGGCCGAACTGGAGTCGATCGTCGGCCGCGAGCACGTGCGGTCCGGGGCGGGTGAGGTCGCCCCCTACGCCCGCGACGCCACCCCGCTGTTCTCCTCCCCACCCGACGCGGTGGTCTTCCCGGCGCGCACCGCGGAGGTCGCCGCCGTGCTGCGGCTGGCCACCGCCCACCGCGTCCCGGTGGTGCCCCGCGGCGCCGGCTCGAACCTGTGCGCGGCCACCGTGCCGCTGCAGGGCGGCATCCTGCTGGTGCTCACCCGGATGGACCGCGTCCTGGAGATCAGCACCGACGAGCTGCTGGTCCGCGCCGAGCCCGGCGCCACCACCGCCACGGTCGCCGACGCCGCCTCGGCGAAGGGGCTGCTGTTCGCCCCGGACCCCGGCAGCCGCACCGTCTCCACCGTCGGCGGCAACGTGGCCACCTGCGCCGGCGGGCTGCGCGGCCTCAAGTACGGCGTCACCCGCAACTACGTGCTCGGCCTGGAGGTGGTGCTGCCCACCGGCGAGGTGATCCGCACCGGTGGCCGGCTGTGGAAGGACGTCGCCGGCTACGACCTGACCCGGCTGATGACCGGCTCGGAGGGCACGCTGGGGGTCATCACCGAGGTGACCCTGGCGCTGCTGCCGATGCCCGCCACCGCCAGCACCGGGGTGGCCTACTTCTCCTCGCTGGCCGACGCCGGCCGCGCGGTCACCGCGATCCTCGGCCACGGCGTGGTGCCGGCCACCCTGGAGTTCCTGGACCGCACGTGCATCGGCGCGGTGGAGGACTACGCGAAGCTGGGGCTGCGCGCCGACGCCGGCGCGCTGCTGCTGTTCGGGGACGACGGCGAGGCCGACGCCGTCGAGCGCAACCTGACCCGGATGGGCGAGCTGTGCGCCGACGAGGGTGCGCTGGAGGTCACGGTGGCCAAGGAGGTGGCCCAGTCCGAGGCGCTGCTGGCCGCCCGCCGCTGCGCGCTGCCGGCGCTGTCCCGGCTGGACACGCTCACCGTGCTGGAGGACGTCACCGTGCCCCGCCCGCGGCTGGCCGAGATGGTCGACCGGATCGACGACGTCGCCGCCCGGCACGACCTGGTGATCGGCACGTTCGGGCACGCCGGCGACGGCAACCTGCACCCGACCGCGGTGGTCGACGTCCGCGACACCGAGGCCGCCGGGCGCACCCACGCCGCCTTCGCGGAGATCTTCACCGCCGCGATCGACATGGACGGCACCATCACCGGCGAGCACGGCGTCGGCGCGGCCAAGCTGCCCTACCTGCGCCAGCGGCTGGGCGACGACCAGATGGCGCTGACGAGGCGGATCAAGACCGCCTTCGACCCGGCCGGCATCCTCAACCCCGGCAAGGTGGGCTCATGAGCGAGCGTGCGAGCTCATGGATGGACAGAGCAGCGCAGCGCGAACGTGCCGACGAGCGAAGCGAGGAGGTCGCGTGAGCGCCGAGGTGTCGCCGGGCACCGACGCCCTGGCCGCCGCCGGGCAGACCCGCGGCATCTTCCCGGCCGAGCTGCTCGACCGGTGCATCTCCTGCGGCTTCTGCCTGCCGGCCTGTCCCACCTACGCGCTGAGCAAGGACGAGGCGTCCTCCCCGCGCGGCCGGATCACCCTGATGCGCGCCCTGGAGACCGGTGTCCTGGACGACGACGACGCGACGCTGCGCGAGCAGGCGTCCTACTGCCTGGGCTGCCGGGCCTGCGAGCCGGTCTGCCCGGCCGGGGTGCAGTACGGCGAGCTGCTCGAGCACTGGCGCTCCCACCAGTGGCAGGGCCGGCGCCGGCCGCCGCTGGCCCGGGTGCTGACCAACGTCGTCGTCCGCAACTGGCTGGTCCGCCGCCTCGGCCTGTTCTCCCGGCACGCGCGCACGGCGACCGCCGCCCCGCAGGGCCCGCACCTGATGCTCGGCTGCTTCGAGCGGGCGCTGTTCCCCGGGGTGAGCCGGGCCGCGCGGCGGCTGCGCCCGGAGCTGGACGCCCCCGGCGACCAGGGCTGCTGCGGGGCGCTGCACGCGCACAACGGCGACCTGGAGCTGGGCCGGGAGCTGGGCCGCCGGCTCGGCGAGCAGCTGCCCGGCACGATCGTCACCACCGCCGGCGGCTGCGCGGCGCACCTGACCAGCGTGCTCGGCCGCGACCGGGTCAAGGAGTTCTCCGAGTACGTGGCGGCCGACCCGGCCACCGCGGTCGGTGAGCTGCGGGTCGACGGGCGGCGGGCGCGGGTCGCGCTGCAGGACTCCTGCCACCTGCGCAACGGCATGGACGTCTGGCGCGAGCCCCGCGAGCTGATCGCCGCCGTCGCCGACTACGTCGAGCTGCCCGGCGCCGCACAGTGCTGCGGCTCGGCCGGGTCGTACTCGCTGCTGCGTCCGCGGGACAGCCGTGCGGTGCTGGACCCCAAGCTCGACCAGATCGCGGCGGCCGACGTCGACTACGTCGTCGTGGTGAACCCCGGCTGCCAGCGGCAGCTGGTCGGCGGCCTGCGGCGGCGCCGGTCGCGGGTGCGCGTGCTGCACCTGACCGAGCTGCTCACCGCTGCGCAGGACGGCGGGCTGCCCCGCCGCCGGCTGCGGCTGGGCACCCGCCTCGGCCGCCGCGCCGAGGCCCCGACCGACGAGGCGGCCGGGCCGGCCGGGCTGGCCGGGCACCTCAACGACCGGCCGCTGCCCGACGACCCGGGTGCGGCCGCCGCCGGCCGCCCCGACGCCATGGACGGCTCGGCCGGCCCGGACGACACCCACCGCCGCTGAGCCGGAGGCGTCGTGGCCACCGTCGCCGTGACCGGCTCGACCGACGGCATCGGGCTGGCCGCGGCGCGCACCCTGCTCGCCGGCGGCCACCGGGTGCTGGTGCACGCGCGCAGCGAGGAGCGCGGCCGGCCGGTGGTCGACGCGCTCGACGGCGACGTCGTCCTGGTCACCGGGGACCTCGCCGCGCTGGACGAGGTGCGGGCGCTGGCCGACCGGCTGCGCACGCACGCCCCGCTCGACGCGCTGGTCCACAACGCCGGCGTCTGGGTGCGCGGCGCCGTCCCCCGGCGCAGCCGCGACGGCCTGGAGACGACGTTCGCGGTGAACGTGCTCGCCGCCCACCTGCTCACCGCCCTGCTCGCCGAGGCGGTGACCGGCCGGCTGCTGTGGCTGGGCTCGGGCATGGCCCGCTCCGGCCGGCTGGACCCCGCCCGGCTGGGCGCCGAGGAGGACCCCAAGAAGGCGTACGCGCAGTCCAAGGCCGCCGACGTCGCGCTGGCCGCCGGCTGGGGACGGCGGTTGCCGCACCTGGCCTCGGCGGCGGTGGACCCCGGCTGGGTGCCGACGAAGCTGGCCAGTGCCGGCGCGCCCGGGCAGGTGCAGCGCGCCGGCGACGACCTGGCCTGGTGCGCCACCGCGGCCAACCTGCGGGCGGCGCCCTACTGGCGGGCCCGCCGGCCCACCGCGGTGCCCGCGCCGCTGCGGGACCCCGGGCTGCAGGACGCCCTGCTCGCCGGCTGCGACCGCCTCGCCGGCCTCCGGCCCGGCGACCGCCGGTGAGGCCGTGCCGCCGGGGTCAGGGGCGGCCCGCGGCCACCAGCGGGGCCTGGCGCGGGTAGAGGTGCTGCTCGACGCAGTCGGCGAGGAAGGCGGCCAGGTCGGCGCGGTCCAGCGAGGTCGAGCGGGCCGACGTGGAGGCGTGGTGCTCGACGGCGCCGGAGCCCCGGCCTTCGGTGAGCCGGGGCGGGCGGACCAGCGTCCAGTCGCGGTCGCTGGCGGCCCACACCTCGTGCTCGGCCCGCTTGTCGGCGACCGCTGCCCCGCCCAGCCGCTGGATGAGGAAGGAGATCACCCGCCCGCTCGGGGACTTGCGGTCGCCCGGCACGTCGATGCCCGCGCCGCTGACGCCGACGAAGCGCTCGACGCCGGCCCGCTGCATCACCGGCACCAGCACCGCGGCGGTCTCCCGGTGCAGCGTCGTGTCCTTCCCACTGGGGCCCAGCGCGGAGACGACGGCGTCCGCGCCGGTGACGAGCTCGGTCAGGGCCGCGGCGTCCCGGCTGGAGCCGGTGACCACCCGGACCGACGCGGCGAGGTCGCCCAGCTTCTCGGGGTCGCGCACCAGCACGGACACGTCGTGCCCGCGGCGCAGCAGCTCGGCGACCAGTGGCCGGCCGGTGCGGCCGGTGGCACCCAGGACGGCGACTCTCACGGTGTTCCTCCTCGGGACGGGTCCGGTTCGCGGCGCCACGCCGCCTGCTCGCGGACGGCGGTCTCCCGGACCGTCGCCGGTGCCCGCCCGGTGACGGACCGGACGTCGTCGGTGACGCCGGCGGCGAGGCCCAGCCGGGCCGTCGTGTAGATGCCGGCGGTCAGCAGCGCCATCCGGGCAGGCAGCCCCAGCGTCCGGCGGGCGTGCCGCAGCCAGCCGACCACCCCGGGGTCGCGGTAGGTGATCGGCCGGCCCAGGACGTCGCCGAGCACGTCGGCGACCTCGGCGTAGGTGAGCGCCTCGGGGCCGGTCACCGTCCACGCCCGGCCGCGGTGCGCCACGGGGTCCAGCAGCGCGGCGGCCGCGACGGCGGCGACGTCCCGGGCGTCGACGAAGGCGGTGCGCCCGGACCCGGCGGGCAGGACGATGCTGTCCCGGTCGCGGATGTCGGGGGTGTGCACGGTCACCAGGTTCTGCGTGAAGAAGGACGGCCGGACGAAGGTCCAGCCGAGCCCGGAGCCGCGCAGCCAGCGCTCCACGGTGGCGTGCGGCACCACGCGCAGCCGCTCGACGCCCTGCACGGACAGGAACACCACGGAGCGGACCCCGGCGTCCCGTGCCGCGGCCACGGCCGGGAGCAGGCCGCGGCGCACGTCGCCCATGTCCGGCGGGCGGACGAGGAACAGCGTGTCGACGCCGGCGAAGGCCGCCGGCCAGGTGCCGGGGTCGGTGAGGTCGAAGGCGACCGCGCCCTCGGGCAGGTACCGGTGTCCCGGGCGGACCGCACGACGGACCTCGGCGCCGGCGGCGTCGAGACTCTCGGCGACCCGCCGGCCGATGGTGCCGGTGGACCCGGTGACGAGGACGGTCACGTGTGTACGGTACATGGACAAGGAGGCGGCGGTGAGCCAGGACGACCTCGCCCGCGTGGACCGGGCGCTGCTGCGGCTGCGCCGGATGTGCGACGCGCCGGCCGGCATCCCCCACGAGGGCGCGCTCGTCGAGGGCTCCACGCTGCTGGTCTGCCTGGCCGTCGAGGAGGCCCTGGACGAGGGCGTCCCCGAGGTGGGGGTCGTCGAGGTCGCCGCGGCACTCGGCGTCACCCACTCCACCGCCAGCCGGCTGGTCGGCCGGGCCGCCGGGGTGGGCATGGTCGAGCGGGCCACCTCCCCCACCGACCCGCGCCGCGCGGCGCTCACCCCCACCCCGGCCGGGCGCCGGCTGGTGGCCGCGTCGCGGGCCTTCCGCACCGGCCGGCTTGCCGTGCTGCTGGCCGGCTGGCCGGAGGACGACGTCGCCGCCCTGGCCGACCTGATGACCCGCTTCGCCGCGGCGGCCACCGCACCGCCGCCCTGATCCGGGCAGCGGCGCGGTGGCGGGCAGGAGGGTCCTCCCTCAGCCGTCCTGGCGGGCGGCGTTGGCCTGCACGGCGGTGCTCACGTACCGGGCCAGGCCCGGCGCGATCGCCTCGTAGGTGGCGGTGAACCGCTCGTCCTCGACGTACAGCCGGCCCAGGCCGGCGTGCACCTCCGGCGGGCAGTCGTAGAACCAGCGGGCGATGTTGCTGCCGGTGCTCCTCGGCCAAGTCCATCGCCGGCTCCGCGTCTGCCGGGACGCCGGCCCGCATCGCCTCGGCCAGCCGCGCGTGGACGTCGTCCATCTCGCCCTTGATGCGGACCCAGTCCTCCTTGCCGTACGCGCGGGTCCGCCGCCGGGACTGCGCCCACGCCTCGGTGTCGCCCCAGCGCTCCTCGGCCTCGGCCTCGTAGCGCGCCGGGTCGTGCTCGCCGAAGACCTCGAACCGCTCCTCCGGGGTCAGTGCGATCCCCATCTGTCTCGCCTCCATCTCCTTCTCGACGGCCTCGACCACCGCCCGCGTCCGCTCGATCCGGTCGAGCAGCAGCCGGTGCTGGCGGCGCAGGTGCTCGGCCGGGTCGGCGTCCGGGTCGTCGAGCAGGGTCGCGACCTCCTCGAGGGGGAACCCGAGCTCGCGGTAGACCAGCACGCGGTGCAGCCGGTCCAGGTCCCCCGGCGCGTACCGGCGGTAGCCCGCCGCCGTCCGGCCGGACGGCGACAGCAGTCCGATCCGGTCGTAGTGGTGCAGCGTCCGGACCGTCACGCCGGCCAGCGCTGCGACCTCGCCCACGTTCACGGGTCCCTCCCTCCTGACACCGGGAGTGCACAGCCTGACGCTGCGTCAGGGTCAAGCGACGGATCCCCCGGCGTCCACCCGATCGGGTGATCCTCGTCCCTGACCAGCGGTGACGGAGGGGGCACGGGCCGTGGCACGGGTCGCCGCACGCGCAACCGTGTGGCACCGTCGGTCTCCGGTGCGGAGACGGCTCCGTGCAGGAAGTGTCCGTGAGGACGCCCCCGCCACAGGGCCCGACGGTGTCGTCCCGGCCGACCTGTGACCTCCGGCCGCAGCGGACGCACGACGAGCGACGAGGGCCCCGCCGTCAGAGGTGGGGCACGAGAGGGGTGCGACCGGCGTGTGGGACTACGTGCTCGAGCGGCGTGAGCTGATCGCCTTCCAGGCGTTCCAGCACGTGAGCCTCGTGGTGCAGTGCGTGCTGCTCGGGACGGCGCTCGCGCTCGCGCTGGCGGTGCTGGTCTACCGCAGCCCGGCCGCCACGGCGCTGGCCAACGGCGTGTCGGCGGTGGGTCTCACCATCCCGGCGTTCGCGCTGCTGGGCATCCTGCTGGCCCCCTTCGGGTTCGGCATCACCCCGGCGGTCATCGCCGTCACCTTCTACGCTGCCCTGCCCGTGCTGCGCAACGCCGTCGTCGGCCTGGCCGGGGTGGACCGCTCGCTGGTCGAGTCCGCCCGTGGCATCGGCATGAGCCGGGCGGCGGTGCTGTTCCGCGTGGAGCTGCCGCTGGCCTGGCCGGTCGTCCTCGCCGGCATCCGCATCTCCACCCAGATGGTCATGGGCATCGCGGCCATCGCCGCGTACGTGCTCGGGCCGGGGCTGGGCGGCCTGATCTTCTCCGGCCTGTCCCGCCTGGGCGGCGCCAACGCCCTCAACTCCGCGCTGGTCGGGACGATCGCGATCGTCCTGCTGGCCCTCGTCCTCGACCTGCTGCTCGTGCTGGCCGGTCGCCTCACCACCCCCAGGGGGATCCGTGTCTGAGACCTCCACCCCCGAGACGCCGGCGCCCGACGCCGCCGTCCCGCAGCGCCGGGTCAGCGGCGTCGCCATCCGCCTCGACGGCGTGACCAAGCGCTACCCCGGGCAGGACCGCCCGGCCGTGGACGACGGAGCATGGTGATCCCGGCGGGGGAGACGGTCATGTTCGTCGGCCCCTCCGGCTGCGGGAAGACCACCCTGCTCAAGATGCTCAACCGGCTGATCGAGCCCAGCGGCGGGCGCATCCACCTGGACGGCGAGGACGTCACCGACCAGGACGCCGACCAGCTGCGCCGCCGGATCGGCTACGTCATCCAGGCCGGCGGGCTGTTCCCGCACATGACCGTGGCCACCAACATCGGCCTGGTCCCGCGGATGCTCGGCTGGGACAAGCCGCGCACCGCCGCGCGGGTGGAGGAGCTGCTGGACCTGGTCGGCCTGGACCCGGCCGTCTACCGCGACCGCTACCCCCGCGAGCTGTCCGGCGGGCAGCAGCAGCGGGTGGGCGTGGCCCGGGCGCTGGCCGCCGACCCCCCGGTGCTGCTGATGGACGAGCCGTTCGGCGCCGTCGACCCGGTCACCCGGCTGCGGCTGCAGGACGAGCTGCTGCGCATCCAGGAGGAGCTGGGCAAGACGATCGTGTTCGTCACCCACGAC
Organism: Geodermatophilus sp. DSM 44513; assembly: GCF_032460525.1. NCBI lineage: Bacteria > Bacillati > Actinomycetota > Actinomycetes > Geodermatophilales > Geodermatophilaceae > Geodermatophilus > Geodermatophilus sp. DSM 44513. The sequence continues at coordinate 255,174 of NZ_CP135963.1, forward strand.
TTCGACGAGGCGGTGAAGCTCGGCGACCGGATCGTCGTGTTCGACGTCGGCGCCCGGGTGGTGCAGTACGACACCCCCGACGCGATCCTGGCCAGCCCCGCCGAGGAGTACGTGGCCGACTTCGTCGGCGCCGGCGCCACGCTCAAGCAGCTCACGCTGACCCGGGTGGGCGACGTCGAGCTGGAGCAGGTCACCACGGCGGCCGTCGGCACCGACGCGGGCGCGGCCGTGGCGGCGGCACGCGCGGCGGGGCAGGACTTCGTCGTCGTCCTGGACGAGCGGGGGCGGCCGATCAGCTGGCCCACGCTGGCCGAGCTGAGCCGGGCGACGACCGTGCCGGCCACCGTGGACCCGCGGCTGCCCGTCGTGGGGGTGCGCTCCACGCTCAACGACGCGCTGGACACCATGCTGGCCGCCAGCCAGGGCGGGGTGGTCGTCACCGGCCGCCGGGAGGCGCTGGCCGGCGTGCTCAAGGTGGAGGCCGTGATGGCCGCGATCCGCCGTTCCCGGGCGGAGGTGGCCGGGTGACCCTGTCCACCGAGAGCCCGCAGCGCGGCGCGCCGGAGTCGGCGACCCGGCGCGCCGACACGGCGTCGGACGGTGCCGACCGCGCGGGCTGGCGGGCGCTGGCCACCCAGCCGCTGCTGGTCCTCGCGGGGCTGCTCGCCTTCGTGGTGTGGCGGGTCAACGCCACCCTGACCGAGACCGAGGCCCGGCAGCTGGGCTGGGCGGCGCTGTGGCGCAGCACCCAGGAGCACCTGTTGCTCACCGTGACCGCCGCGGCGATCGTGCTGGTGATCGCCGTGCCGCTGGGCATCGCGCTCACCCGTCCCCCGCTGCGCCGGCTGAGCCCGCTGGTCATCGGCGTGGCCAACACCGGGCAGGCCGCCCCCGCGATCGGCCTGTTCGTGCTGCTGGCCACCTGGCTGGGCTTCGGCTTCGGGACGACGGTGGTCGCGCTGGTCCTCTACGCGGCGCTGCCCGTGCTGCGCAACACGATGGTCGGCCTGCAGGGCGTCGACGCCCGGTTGGTGGAGGCCGGGCGGGGGATGGGCATGAGCGCCGCCGCCGTCCTGTTCCGGGTGGAGCTGCCGCTGGCCGTGCCGGTGGTGCTGTCCGGGGTGCGCACCGCCCTGGTGCTCCTGGTGGGCACCGCGACCCTGGCCACCTTCATCAACGGCGGCGGGCTGGGCGTGCTCATCAACACCGGCATCACGCTGTCGCTGGACTCGCTGCTGGTCAGCGGGGCGGTGCTGGTGGCGCTGCTGGCGCTGGCCGTCGACTGGTTGGGCCGCGTCGTCGAGCACGTCGCCCGTCCGAAGGGACTGTGACGTGCGCGCACGCCTGCCCGCCGTGGCCCTGGGGGTCACGCTCGTCCTCTCCGGCTGCGGCCTGGAGAGCGCCAACACCTCCGCCCCGCAGGCGGCACCGGCCGGCATCCAGCCGGTGACCGGCGCGGACGGCGCCGAGGTGGTGGTGGGCACCAAGAACTTCACCGAGGCCCTGCTGCTGGGCAAGGTCGCGGTGATCGCCCTGCAGGCCGCCGGCTTCGACGTCACCGACCGCAGCGGCATCCCCGGTGCCGCCCCGGCGCGGGCGGCGATGCTCGACGGCGAGGTCGAGGTGCAGTGGGAGTACACCGGCACCGGGTGGCTGAACTACCTGGCGATGCCGCAGGGCATCCCCGACCGGCAGGAGCAGTACGAGGCGGTCCGCGACGCCGACCTGGCCAACGGGCTGACCTGGCTGCCCCCCGCGCCGGCGAACAACACCTACGCCTTCGCCGTCCGCAGCGAGGCGGTGGGCGAGCTGGGCGGCATCGACGCCCTGTCCGACATCGCCGCCCTGCCGGTGGAGGAGCGCACCTTCTGCGTCGAGTCGGAGTTCGCCACCCGCAGCGACGGGTTCGAGCCGATGCTCGAGGCCTACGGCATCCCGCTCGGCGACCCGCAGGGCGTGCCCCGGGAGAACGTCAGCATCCTGGACACCGGTGCGGTCTACACCGCCACCGACAACGGGTTGTGCAACTTCGGCGAGGTGTTCACCACCGACGGTCGGATCCCGGCGCTGGACCTCACCGTGCTGGCCGACGACCGGGCCTTCTTCCCCGCCTACAACGTCGCCCCGGTGGTGCTGACCGAGACCCTCGAGCAGCACCCGGGGATCGCCGACGTGTTCGCCGAGATCACGCCGCTGCTCACCGACGACGTGCTGCAGCGGCTCAACGCCCGCATCGACGTCGACGGCGAGGACCCGGCCGACGTCGCGCTGGACTGGCTGGTCAACGAGGGCCTGGTCGCCCCCGCCTGACGACCTCGGGCACGCTGGCCGGGTGGACGAGAAGCGTGAGCTGCTCGGGTACCTGCGCACCCGCCGGACCGACCTGGTGGCGAAGCTCGACGGCCTCGGGGAGTACGACGCCCGGCGGCCGATGACGCCGACCGGCACGAGCCTGCTCGGGCTGGTCAAGCACGTCGCGTACGTGCAGCTGGGCTACCTGGGTGAGGTGTTCGGGCGGCCGAGTGGCCGGTCCTACCCGTGGGACGACGGGAGTGAGCCCGACGCCGACCTGTGGGCGGCGCCGGACGAGAGCCGGGACGAGATCGTCGAGCTGTACCGGTTCTCGGCCGCGCACGCGGACGCGACGGTCGGGGCGCTCCCGCTGGACGCTGTGGGGGAGGTGCCCTGGTGGCCGCCGGAGCGGCGCCACCCCACCCTGCACACGGTGCTCGTCCACCTGTGCGTCGAGGTCGCCCGGCACGCCGGCCACGCCGACGTCGTTCGCGAGCTCATCGACGGGCGCGCCGGGATGAGCCCCGGCAACCCCAACGTGCCCGAGCGCACCCCCGGGGAGTGGGCGGTGTTCCGCGCCCGCATCGAGGCCGCGGCGCGCCGGGCGGGCGGGTCCGCTTCGACGGGTGCCGCAGCGGGGGATGGGTGAGGATCTCCGGCATGTCTGCCGACGACGTCTCGCCCGTCGACCCGTTCCCCCGCCGGCGCGTCCGGGTCGACCGCCGGGCCGACGGCACGCTGGAGATGGCCCACGTCGACGTCGGCGAGGGTGACCCGATCGTCTTCCTGCACGGCAACCCCACGTCGTCCTACCTGTGGCGCAACGTCATCCCGCACGTGCAGCACCTGGGCCGCTGCCTGGCGCCGGACCTCATCGGCATGGGCGAGTCCGACCGGCTGCCCGACCCGGGCCCGGGCAGCTACTCCTTCGCCACCCACGCCGGCTTCGTCGAGCGGTTCCTCGAGCAGGTCGGCGCCACCGAGCGGGTCACCTTCGTGCTGCACGACTGGGGCTCGGCGCTCGGCTTCGACTGGGCGCACCGCCATCCCGGCGCGGTGCGCGGCATCGCCTTCACCGAGGCGCTGGTCACGCCGCTGACCTGGGCCGACTGGCCGGCGGCCGCGCGCGGCGTGTTCCACCGGATGCGCGGGAACGGCGGGGAGGAGGCGGTGCTGGACAAGAACGTCTTCGTCGAGCGGATCCTGCCGGCGTCGGTGCTGCGCGGCCTGACCCCCGAGGCGCACGACCGCTACCGGCAGCCGTTCGCCGACCCGGCGCACCGCTGGCCGACGCTGGAGTGGCCGCGGCAGCTGCCGATCGAGAACGTGCCCCCGCTGGTGCGCGACGTGGTGTCCCGCTACGGCCAGTCGATGAAGCGCAGCGCCGTCCCGAAGCTGTTCCTCAACGCCGAGCCGGGTTCCATCCTGGTCGGCCGCCAGCGGGCGTTCGTGCGGAAGTGGGCCGCGCTGACCGAGGTGACCGTGCCCGGGTCGCACTTCGTCCCCGAGGACTCACCGCACGAGATCGGCCGGGCGCTGGCCGAGTGGATCCCGACGCTGCGCTAGACCCCCGGGGGCCGCGGACGAGGCTTCGCGCGCCGTTCACCTGATCACGGTCGCGCCGTCGCCCTGCCGGTGGGGACCGCGGCCGACCCTGGGCGGCATGCGCGTCGTCGTGGTCACCGAGTCCTTCCTGCCGCAGGTCAACGGCGTCACCAACAGCGTGCTGCGCGTCTGCGAGCAGCTGCAGGGGCGCGGCGCCGAGGTGCTCGTCGTCGCGCCGGGGCAGGGCCCGACGGAGTACGCCGGGGCCCGCGTGGCCCGGACGCCGTCGGTCCGGCTGCCCGGTTACGCCGGCTTCCGGGTGGGCCGCCCCTGGCCCGGGATGACGACGACGCTGCGAGACTTCCGCCCGGACGTCGTCCACCTGGCCAGCCCGGCCTGGCTGGGCGCGCAGGCGGCCCGGACCGCCCGCCGGCTGGGCGTGCCCGTGGTCGCGGTGCACCAGACCGACCTGGTCCGCTTCACCGCCTCCTACGGCGTCACGACCGGGGTGGACCGGGCGGTGTGGGCCCGGTTGCGCCGCGTCTACGGCTCGGCGGCCTGCACGCTTGCCCCCAGCCGCGCCACGGTGGAGGAGCTGCAGGCGCGCGGCGTGCCGCGGGTGCGCCGGTGGGCCCGCGGCGTGGACACCCGGGCGTTCTCCCCTGCGCACCGCGACCTGGGGCTGCGCCGCCGGCTGGCCCCGCGCGGCGAGCTGCTGGTGGGCTACGTCGGCCGGCTGGCCCGCGAGAAGGAGGTCCACCTGCTCGCCGCCCTGCAGGGGCTGCCCGACGTCCGGCTCGTGGTGGTCGGTGACGGCCCGCAGCGGGCCGCCCTGGAGCAGTTGCTCCCCGGCGCCGCCTTCCCGGGGTTCCTCGGCGGGGCGGAGCTCAGCCGCACGGTGGCCTCCCTCGACGTGTTCGTGCACACCGGGTCGTCGGAGACCTACTGCCAGGCGGCGCAGGAGGCACTGGCCAGCGCCGTCCCGGTGGTCGCCCCGGCCGCCGGCGGCCTGCTCGACGTGGTCGCCGACGGGCACACCGGCCTGCTGTTCGAGCCCGGCTCGGCCGCGGACCTGCGCCGCCGGGTCGAGCAGCTGACCACCGACCCCGACCGGCGCAACCGCATGTCCCGGGCGGCGCGGTGGGCGGTGCGCGGCCGCACCTGGGAGGCCGTCGGCGCCGAGCTGGTCGGCCACTACGCCGACGCCCTCGGTCGGCCGGGCCCCGCCGCCGTGCGGGCAGCCTGATGCGCATCGTGCAGGTGGCCAACTTCGTCACGCCCACCTCCGGCGGGCTGCGGACGGCGCTCGGCCACCTCGCCGCCGGGTACGCGGCGGCCGGCCACGAGGTCGTCCAGGTCGTCCCGGGGGAGCGGGCGGCCGTGGTCGACACGGCGGGGGGACGGCGGGTCGAGCTGCCCGGCCCCGCCGTCCCGGGCACCGGCTACCGGGTGCACGCCTCGCCACGACGCGTCGTCCGGGCGCTGGAGGACCTCACCCCCGACCGACTGGAGGTGCACGACCGGACGACGCTGCGCGGCCTGGGTCGCTGGGCCGGGCGGTCCGGTGTGCCGGCGCTGGTGGTCAGCCACGAGCGGCTCGACCGCTGGCTGCGGCAGTGGCTGCCCTCGCGGCCGGCCGTGCACCGGTGGGGCGACGCGCTGGCCGACCGGTCCAACGCCGCGCTGGCCGCCGCGTTCGGCACGGTCGTCTGCACCACGGCGTGGGCCGCGGAGGAGTTCACCCGCCTCGGCGTCCCGGTGTCCACGGTGCCGCTCGGGGTGGACGCCGGCGCGTTCGTGCCGGACCGGTCCGCCCGGCTCCGGTACGCCGGGGACGGGGCGGTGCTGCTGGCGACGGCCACCCGGCTGTCGCGGGAGAAGCGTCCCCACCTCGCGGTGGCCGCGCTGGCCGAGCTGCGCCGGCGGGGGGTGCCCGCGGAGCTCGTGGTGGCCGGCGACGGTCCCGCGCGCGGCGCGCTGCAGCGCCGGTCGGCCGGCCTGCCGGTGCGCCTCCTCGGGCACGTCCGGGACCGTCCGGCGCTGGCCGGCCTGCTCGGCGCCGCGGACGTCGTGCTCGCGCCCGGGCCGGTGGAGACCTTCGGCCTGGCCGCCCTGGAGGCGCTGGCCTGCGGGACGCCGGTCGTGGTGCACCGCGACTCCGCGCTGCCCTCGGTGGTCGGCGCGGCCGGTGTCGCCGCCGGCGGGACCGCGGCGCAGATGGCCGACGCGGTCGAGTCACTCCTCGCCGAGGGGGAAGCCACCCGCCGCGACCGGGCCCGCCTGCGCGCCGAGCAGTTCCCGTGGGACCGCACCGTCCGCGGGTTCCTCGCCCTGCACGGGGCGGCCGGCCGGGAGGTGGCCGCGTGACGGTGCGCGTGGTGTCCCTGGGGGACAGCACCAGCTGCGGCGAGGGCGTCGGCGTCCGGGTGCCGGCCGAGCGGACCTGGCCGGTGCTGCTGGCCCGCGGCGTCCCGGACGCCGAGCTGACCTGTCTGGCGGTGCCCGGGGCCCGGCTGCGGGAGCTGCGCGCCGGCCAGCTGGCCCCCGCGGTGGCGGCCGCGCCGCACCTGGCCACGCTGCTGGTGGGGCTCAACGACATCGCGCGGGGCGGCTTCTGCGGCCGGTCCTTCGCCCGTGACCTGACCGCGGTCGTGCAGGCGCTGCGCGGCGTGGGCGCCACCGTGCTGCTCGGCCGCCTGCACGACCCGTGCCGGCTGCTGCCGCTGCCGGCACCCGTGCGCTCCGCGGTGCTGCGCCGGGTGGCGGAGGTCAACGGCGCGGTGGACCTCCTCGCTGTCCTCCCCGGGGTGCACGTCCTGGACCTGGCGGCCGTGCCCGGCGTGCAGGAGCGCCGCTCGTGGGACGTCGATCGGGTGCACCCCGCGGCCGAGCTGCACGGGCGGATCGCCCGCACCGCGGCGGAGGTGCTGCAGCGCGCCGGCCTCGGCCTGGCGCTGCCGCCGGTGCCGTCGCTGCCCGCGGGCGGCCCGTCGGTGGTGCGGGAGGTGCTGTGGGCGGCGCGGCACGGAGCACCCTGGCTGGCCGGTCACCTGCGGGGGGTGACGGCGACGGCGCTGGAGCTGGCCCGCACCTGAGCCGGGGCGTCACCTGATCGTGGCGGCCGGTGGCCCCCGCGGCCGCCGCTGTCGAAGATCACCGCCGTGACCTCCCCGGACGTCGTCCTCGAGCTCCGTCCACCGGCCCTCGTCTCCGTCCTGTACTACGCCTCGCTCGCGGTGCTCCCCGTCATGGTGGTGATCGCACTGAGCACCGAGGGCCCGCCGCTGTTCACCGTCGTCTTCGTGGTGTTCGCCCTGGGCATCGGCGCGTACAACACGGCCACGCACCTCAGCCGGGCCCGCGCCTACGCCGACGGCTCGTTGGTGGTGCGCAACCGGCTGTCGACGCGCCGGCTGGACCGTGCCGACATCGACCGGGTGGTCCTGGGGCGACAGGGCGGCTTCGGATCGCTCGCGCAAGTCGAGCTGCTGCTCACCGACGGGTCCACCCTGCCCCTCGTCGGCACCGAGACGCTGCCGCTGCCCGGGCCTCGGCGGCGCCTGGAGGAGCAGGTCGCGGAGCTGCGCCGCTGGGTGGAAGCCCCGGGCCACGCCTGGCCAGGACCACCGCCGTGACCCCAGCGGACGTCGTCCTCGACCTGCGCCCGCCGGGTCCGGCCGTCGTGCTGTACGTGCTCTCGGTGCTGCCGGCCGTCGTCGTGGTGCCGATCGTCCTCGACGACTTCTCGCCGACGGTGGCCGCCGTGGTCCTGCCCCTCTACGTCGGCGTCCTCGCCTTCAACACCGCGACGGTGCTGAGCCGGGCCCGCGCGTACGCCGACGGTTCGCTGGTGGTGCGCAACCGGCTGTCGACGCGCCGGCTGCAGCGCGCCGACGTCGACCGCGTGACGGTGGCTCGCCGGCGCGGTCCCGGGTCGGCGTGGCAGCTGGAGCTGCTGCTCACCGACGGGTCGACCCTGCCCGTGGTCGCCACGCAGACGCCGCAGAGCCGGCCACAGCGGCGGCTGGAGGAGCGGGCAGCGGCGCTGCAGCGTTGGCTGGAGGACGCCGCCCACCGTTGAGGGAGCCTGGTGACCGCGGGCTGAACGCGTCTCCGCGGGAACGTGGGAGGCCCGCGCCCGCCACTGGCTGTCGCGTCTCCGCGGAGACGCCTTCCTTCTTCTGCGCCGCGCTGACCTGAGGTTCTGTCGGTGGCCGGTCGTAGCCTCCGGACACCTGAGCGAAGGAGGCGACGTGTCCGACCCCGGTGGCACGCACCCGTCCGGCAGCCCGCTGCCCGAGCTGGCCGCGGCGATCACCGCCGGCGCGGTCCGGCTGGCCGCAGCGACCGCCGCCTGGCTGCGGCTGGTCGCGGAGTTCGACGACCGCGGCGGCTGGCACGGCGTCGGCATCCGCTCCTGCGCGAGTTGGCTGTCCTGGCAGTGCGGCCTGTCCCTCGGCCCGGCCCGGGAGCACGTCCGGGTGGCCCGCGCGCTGCGGGTCCTGCCGCGCACCGAGGCCGCGTTCGCCGCTGGGCAGCTTTCCTACTCCAAGGTGCGCGCGCTGACCCGCATCGCCGAACCCGACACCGAGGCCGCGCTGCTGGACCTGGCGGTGGAGACCACCGCCGCCCAGCTGGAACGCTTCACCCGCACCTGGCGGCGCACCGACCGGGCCGATCTCGCGGCCACCGACGACTGGGACAGCGAGCGCGAGGGCCCGCTCCCGGAGCCCGAGGAGCGCTTCGAGTCCTGGTGGGACGACGACGGCATGCTCAACGTGCGGTTGCGGATGCGCCCGGAGGACGGCGCGGACTGGTTGGCCGCCGTGGAGTCGGTGGCCGAACGCGACGCTCGCCGCGAACGCGCCCAGAACACCCGCGCCCGTGAGGGGGCCGCCGCCGGTGCCGTCTCCGGTGCTGACTGGCGGGAACGGCAGGAGCTGAGCCGCCGGTGCGCCGAGGACGACGCACCACCCGGGCTGGCCGCCGAACGCGTCACCGCCCGCCGGCTGGCCGCCGTGGCCGCACTGGCCCGCACCGGTGTGCACGTCGACCACCGCCCCGGCGGCCCGCCGCGGCGGGAGGTGGTGCTGCACGTCGACGCCGCGGTACTGGCCGACGACGCCGCCGCCGGCGTCGCCCACCTGGCCGGCGGGCCGGCGCTCACCCCGGCGCAGGCCCGCCGGATCGCCTGCGACGCCACCGCCGTCACCCTGCTGCACACCGGCCGCGAACCGCTGGCCCTGGGCCGCCGGCGGCGCCGCGCCAGCGCCGGCCAGCGCCGGGCGCTGCTGGCCCGTGACGGCGGCTGCGCCCGCCCCGGCTGCCCCGAGACCCGACCCGAACGGTTGCACGCCCACCACCTGCGGCACTGGCTGTTCGGCGGGCGCACCGACCTGGACAACCTCACAAGTTGCTAAGCAGCCCCCTGTGGCCGCATGGTGCGGCGGGCCCCGCGCCTAAACTCCGGAGTCCAGACGCGTCGATAAGCGACTGCGGCACGCACCTAGGGTGACTTTTGCGAATACTTTGGTTGGCTCATTTGCGCGCGGGGTGGCGGCAAACGGTGAGGTGGGCGCGCGAACATGTCGCGTTGATTTTCGTCTCGACGGTGGTGCCATTGGCGGCTTGGGTTGCGGCAATCACAGGCGACAACAATCCCGCCCTATCCATCTTCGCCGGCGTGATCGTCGGGGCCGTGGTCACAGCAGTCGCTACGTGGGTCATAGGACCCGATGTTGAGAGACAGATTAGACGGCAGACAGAGAGAGAGTCGGCTCTCGCGGAGATGTTGCAGATCTTGTATTCCAGTCATAGAAAAAGCCTAGGATTGACGGCGACCGTCCTTTCTCGAAACAGCGAAGCTCTGGGTGCCCTTGAGGAACTCGCCAGCATGGCAGATCGACTCGCGATTGTCTGTCTCAGGACACGAGACAAGGAAATGCTGCAGACATGCTGGGAGTGGCGAAATTTATGCGGGCAGGCGGCAATCACGGTGCGCCACCTCATCGATGAGGAGGGAGAAGGGGTCGCGGACAGCGAGGACGGGATGGTCCCGATCACGCTGATACTGGGAGGCGCCTTCGGCGACATTGAGGACTTGGAGCCGCTGCAGAGGGAGGCGTACGAGCTCTGTGCGGCGGTAACCCCGCGCTGTCGGGCGCTACTTGTGCAAGTCCTTGGAGCCCTTGACATGGATCTGCCACCGTTCCTACTCCCAAACCGACCCCGGTCCTTTTACGACAGCGTGGCTGGACAACGATTTGCTGAACAGATGGCGACACGCCTATTCGAAAGCTATGCGGAGGATCCGCGGGCTTCAGAGATCATCGGTAATGCACTTATAAGTGCCGCTAGCCATGATGAGGTGATCGCCGCCGAGCTCAACCGGTTGGAGTCCACATCACTTAAAGAAACGTCGACCGGTGATCGGCCACGAGCCATCGGAGCCGCAGTGCTTATTTCACTGACGGACAAGACCTCAGGGGAAGGCGCTTACCCGAGGTTGTCTCTGGCAGCTCTCAACTTGTTCCGCGACAGCAACTTGTTCCGCCATAGTCCCGTGGACCCAAGGTAGACCCCGATGGGGATGAGAAGACGGTCACGGCGCGACGGCGGAGCCGTCGCCTTGACTTGAAGAAGCAACATAACTTGCAGTGGGCAGGGGCGGGGTCTGGGCGCTTGTCTCCAGGGTTCGGTGGCAAAGCGACGCAGCGCCCGCAGGCCCCCCGGGGCCGAGGACGAACGGTCGCGCGGCAGCACTGCGCGGGTGGGGGACAGCACGGCGGCGAGGCGGGCACCTCGGCGTGGTGCGCGCGGCGCGCTCACCCCCTCTGCTAAAACATGGGGCAAGCGCAGCAGTCCGGCACGAGACCATCCCAGGGCCGGCCGCGATCTTCTTACTTGGTAGGGGCTCCCCTGGGAGGGGCCGGGCGACGCTAGGCAGGCGACCTACGCCCAATGGCTCTTCCTCGACGACCCGATGCCCAGCTCGGTGCGTGCCGAGAAGTCGGAGCCTCGTTGTCGCTGTCTCAACCTTGAACGCGCACTGGTGACCGCTAGCGGTAGCGGGCTCCGGCGATCCCTGTTGGATCGCGCATCGGAGTTCCTTGTGAGTGCCGCACCACCGCACATCCCCTGCCCGTCGTTGCGTCGCCTGGCTCGCCCGGATGCTGGCTGGTCGCTGTCGCTGTATCCGCAAGCCGGAGAGGGCGGCGGCAGCTTCACCGCCAGCGGTCGGCGGCACTACTCCGGCATCCGCGGGGCAGCCTCCGATCCGGAGCGGGCTCGGGTCGAAGCGGGGCGTCGGGCGCGGAGCAAGCTGCGCCGCTACTGCGCGTCCAATCGGCTCAACCGGCTAGGCACGCTGACCTACCGCGGGCAGGGCTGTCACGACCCGGGCGAGCTGCGGCTGCATGTGGCGTCGTTCTTCAAGGCGCTGCGGGCGTCGCTGGGCGGACGCCCGCTGCCCTACGTGTGGGTGCCGGAGTGGCACAAGACCGACCACGGGATGCACGTGCACTTCGCCGTGGGCCGCTACATCCGCCGTTCGCTGATCGAGGCGGCGTGGGGGCGCGGGTTCGTAAGCATCAAACAGCTGGGCGATCTGCCGGCCGGCGCCACGTCCTGGCATGAGACGCGCGCGGCGGCGGGCTATCTGGCCAAGTACGTGTCTAAGACCTTCGATGAGGACTGGGGCGGACTGCACCGCGATGAGGTCGCCCAGGGCTTCCAACCGCAGCGTCTGCGTCTGGCCGGGGTCAGTGCCAGGGAGCTGCTGGCCCAGGCCGTAGACATCATGGGCTCCCAGCCTGAGCGGTCCTGGTCCTCGGCCGACCAGGACGGCTGGCAGGGCCCTCCGGCGGTGTGGTTCGCATAGGCCAGCTGACTCGCGAGCAGGTGGCCGCCTGGCTGGCCGCGTCTTGCGCCGAACAGGGCGTGCCGTTGGTGGTCACCGATCCGACGGTGCTGGCGAAGGTGGCCGCGCTGCTGACCCCACCCGGTGGCAGGCCCCGCACCCGCGCGGAGCGCGGGAGGGGACTGCCCCGGGCGGGGTCACAACCGCCAAACCGCCTGCACTCGGCTCGGGTCCAGGGATCGCGCACCGGGCCGCCCGGGCGCGATGACGGCGTGGTCGAGCACCGCTGAGACGATCGCCGCCTGCCGGGTCAGGTTCAGCACAGGCCACTGCTGGCGCAGCTCTCCTGCCTGCCCGGGCAGGCCAAGCAGGGCCTCAGTCTGGGTGGAGACGCGCAGCTGCCGTTCCCGATCGCGCATGCGCCGTTCATCGGCTCCCGCGCGGCTCGCCACTCCCGGGCGCTGATCTCACGCTTGCCGAACATCACCGCCAGCTGGTCGAGCTGCTCGGAGTCGGCGGCCAGGCCCTCGCTGAGCTCGGCTGCCTGAGTGTCGCCGGTGAGCAGCTGGCTCAGCTCGGGGCCGTCCAGCCGCTGCAGAACCGCCTCAGTCAGCAGGTGCTCGAGCGGCTCGGCGACCACGGTCAGCCGTCCGCAGCCCCCGTGGTCGGGGCCGGACAGGCACACGTAGCGGCGGCTGTTCTCGCGGGGCGAGGCGAACAGCTTGCCGCCGCAGCGCCCGCAGCGCAGCAGCCCGGACAGCACATAGCGGCGCGGGGTGCGCCGTCCGCTGATGGTCTGCTCGGCCATCCGGGCCAGCACTCTGTCCCGCTCGGCCGGGGTGATGATCGCTCCCACGCGGCCGGGCCGATCACCTCGCCGCGATGCTCGCGCAGCCCGGGGATCCGCCCTGAGCGCAGCAGGCCCCGCAGCGTGGGGCTGCGCCACTCCCCGCCGCCGACGGTGCGGATGCCCTCGGCGTCCAGCCACGTGCACAGCGACCGCAAGCTCTCCCCGGCCACGTACCGAGCGACCAGGGCTCGGATGACCTCAGCCTCGTCTGGCCGCACGGTCACCTTGTCGGGCTCGTAGCCGAACGGGCGCTGCGCGCCGCCGTGTGGCCGGCCCTCGGTGGCCAGCTGGTCGAGCTTGCGGCGCACCCGCCGGCTCTTGGCCGCTGACTCATTCGCCGCCACCGCCGCCATGACCCTCCCGATTAGCAGGCCGTCCCCGGTGCCCAGGTCCATGTCCCCGGCCACGAACCTGACCTGACGCACTCCGGCGGCGTCCACCGTGGCCACGAAGCTCTCCAGCTCCACCGGGCGGCGGGTCAGCCGGTCCACGTGATAGCAGATCACCGCATCCCGCCGCCCGTCCCGCAGGTCGGCCAGCAGCTGCTGGTACGCCGGCGGGCCTTGCTGGAGTAGGCCGACACGTCGTTGTCCATGTACTCCTGCGCCACAGGCCAGCCCAGTTGCTCGGCCAGGCGGCGGCAGTCCTCCACCTGGCGGGCTACGCCCAGGGCCCGGCCCTCGGTGTCGCTGCTGATCCGGGCGTAGACGGCTGCTGCCTTCACGGTTGTCACAGGGGGCAGACGCGCGACGCGTCGATAACCTGGTCCTGCTCTGCGACGTCGACCACGGCTTGGTCCACGACCAGGACCTGACCATCGCCCGCCCCGGCGGACGGCTGGCGGTCACCACCCCCGACGGCCGGCACGTCTGGGGCACCGCCGATGCCGCGTTCACCACCGGTCTGGACGGTGTGGAGGAGCGACCCGTCAGCCGGGGAGGTGTCGGGGACACCACCGACGCCACCACCGAGCCCGCAGCCTCGGGCAGCGCCGACCGCGACACGGACCGACCGACCACCGCCGACTCTTGGACCGGCGTCCATCCCATCGACAGCACGGTCGGCCGGCGCCCCACGCCACGGGCCCGCAACGCCGCCGCCGCCACCGAGCGCGCCGGGGCACACCACCCGAGACGGGTGGCCTGCCGCCGGCCAGGGCGACGACCCGGCGCACGACCGACGGGTCACCCCGCACCGCCTGGCGCCGTGGGTCGCCTGCCCCGACCCGCCGAGCACACCGTTGGCCGGGGACGGGCCGATGTCCAGGGAACCAACGCCACGATCAGCCACACACTGTTCCCGGCCGGCGAACCGGACCTCCCCGACGCCATGCCCGTCAACGGCGAACGGATGGACCTGCGCTACGCCGTCGGAGTCCTCATGGGCCACCGCGACTTCGTCCGCCGCCTCGCCGCCGAGGCCGGGGCTGCCGGAGCGGCGGTCGGCAGCGGACCATGACCCCGTCCGCGGTTCGCCCTGCCCGCCCACGGGCGCCGGCGTCTCCGCGGGAACGGGTGCGGCCGGCACGGGCCTGATCGTGTGACGCAGGGAGGTCAGGTGCCCCCACCTCTCCCGTCGGACCTCACCCGGTGGCCGGGGGTGGAGATGACGGGCGTGCTGGCCGCAGGCGCGCGTTCCACGGTGTTCGCCGCGTACCGCGGCCGCCTCCCGCTGGTGGTGCGCAGGTCGTCTCGCCCTCTGGCGTCCCTCGCCTGGGAGCTCGAGCTGCTCGAGGTCCTGGGCGCGGCGGGACTCCGTGTCCCGGTCCCCGTGCAGACGGAGGACGGCCGGCGGTCGCACGGTGGGGTGGTCGTGCAGACCAGGCTGCGGGGCCACCCGCCGCGAGCGGCCGAGGACTGGCGTCGGGTGGCCGGTGCCGTGGTCGCGGTGCACGAGGTCACCCGCGGCTGGCGGCAGCGCCCGGGCTCGGCCGACCTGCGCGGGTTGCTGCGAGCGGGTCGGGGTGCCGACGTCGACCTCGAGGCCATGCCCCCCGACGTGGCCGCGTTGGTACGCCGTACCTGGCGTCTGGCCCTGACCGACGGCGCAGCGGGGGCCGAGGGCCGCTGCGTGGTGCACGGCGACCTCCACGCGGGCAACCTGCTCATCGACGACGAGGGCGAGGTAGCCGTCCTCGACTGGGACGAGGCGCGCGTCGACGTCCCGGCTCTCGACCTGGCTGCCCTACCCCCGGCTGCCGGCACGGACGTGCCCGGTGTCGTCCGCGACGCCGCCCTCGCGTGGGAGGTGGCCACCTGCTGGACGGTCGAGCCGGAGCACGCCCGCCGCGTGCTGCGCCGGCTCCGCGACGCTGTCGGTTGAGGCCGGCCGACGGCGCCGGGCGGCGTCCTCAGTCCAGTGCGCGGCGGCGGAAACCCACCAGGCTGGTGGCGCCGAAGACGACGAGGAAGCCGGTCAGGGCCAGCGCGCACAGCCACAGCGGCAGGTGCGGCACCTCCGGGGCCATCTGCGCCCGCAGCGCCTCGCTGACGTAGGTCAGCGGGTTGAGCGCACACACGACCTGGAACCAGCGCAGGGAGTCCAGCGACTGCCACGGGAACTGCGTGGAGCCGGTGAACAGCAGCGGCGTGAGCACGACGGCGAACACCACGTTGATCCGGTTGGGCTTCACCGACGTCCCGAGCGTCATGCCCATGACCGCGCCGACCATCGAGCCGAGCACGAGGAAGGCGGTGATCACCGGCAGGTCGGCCCACTGCACGGGCAGCGCGCCGAGCACCCACCAGCTGATCGGGAACATCACCGCCGCGGCGATGAGCGCCCGCAGCACCGAGAACACCACCTTCTCCACGGCAACCAGCGAGGTGGGCAGCGGGGCGAGCAGCCGGTCCTCGATCTCCTTGGTGAACGAGAAGTCGATGACCAGCGGGAAGGCGGTGTTCTGCAGCGCGGTGAGGAATGCGGTCAGCGCGATCACGCCGGGCAGCAGCACGTCGGAGTACTGAGCAGTGGCGAAGCCCAGCTCGACGAGCACCTTGCCGAAGACGAACAGCAGGAACACCGGCTGCAGCACCACCTGCAGCAGGAAGGGCACCAGCTCGCGGCCGGTGACGAACACGTCACGCCACAGCAGCGCCCGGAAGGCCCGGCCCACGGCCGGCGGGCGCGGCGCGGGCACGCCGACCCGGGCGGTCAGGCCCCCGCCGGAGCCCGGTGCGGCTGTGCCGGTGTCCGTCGTCCCCGTGCTCGTCGTCCCCGTGCTCGTCGCCCCCGTGGTCATCGCAGCTCCCGTCCGGTCAGGTTGAGGAAGACGTCCTCCAGGCTGGGCTCCCCGATCCGCACCCCGGTCAGCCGGGCCCGCCGGGCGCCGAGGACCTCCGACACCGGGCCGACCAGGGCCGCGGCGTCCCCGGACAGGTACAGGCGGGCGCGCAGCCCCGAGGCGTCGGCGACCTGCTCGACCCGCTCGGCCAGCGGGGCGAGCGCGGCCAGCACCGCCTCGTCGGTGTCGTCCTCGGCGCGCGCGACGTCGATGTCCAGCGTGGCGCTGCCCGGCAGCGCGCGGGTGAGCGCGGCCGGGGTGTCCAAGGCCAGCAGCCGCCCGGAGTCCATGATCCCGACCCGGTCGGACAGCGTCGCCGCCTCGTCCATGTCGTGCGTGGTGATGACCACGGTGACCCCGCCGTCGCGCAGCTCCCGCACTCGGTCCCACACGAACAGCCGGGCCTGCGGGTCCAGCCCGGTGCTCGGCTCGTCGAGGAACACCACCTGCGGGGCGTGCATCAGCGCCCGGGCGATGAGCAGCCGCTGCGCCATGCCGCCGGAGTACTCGTCGACCTTGTCCCCGCCCCGGCCGCCCAGGCCCAGCTGCTCGAGCAGCGCATCGGCCCGGCGGTTGCGCTCGGCCCGGCCGACGCCGTGGTAGGCGGCGTGGAAGACCAGGTTCTGCCGGGCGGTGAGCGCACGGTCCAGGTTGGACCGCTGCGGCACCACCGACAGCCGGCTGCGCGCGGTCACCGGGTCGGCGGCGACGTCCACCCCGGCGACGGTGACGGTGCCCGAGGTCGGCAGCACCCGCGTGGTCAGGACGCCGAGGGTCGTCGTCTTCCCCGCGCCGTTGGGGCCGAGCAGGCCGAAGACCTCCCCGCGGTGCACGGTGAAGGAGATGCCGTCGACGGCGTTGGCCGGCCGGCCGGGGTAGCGCTTGACCAGGTCGCCCACCTCGACGGCGGCGTCGCCCGGTCCTCCTGCTCCACCCGCGTCCACCACGGCCATGCTCCCACCGACCGACGGCTACCCGGCGCTGCGGCCGGGACACGCCCCGGCGGCGAGGGACCGGCGGGCCTGCTTGACCCGGTACATGGCCGCGTCGGCGGTGCCCAGCGCTGACTCCGCGGTGTCCTCGGCGGAGCACAGCGCCACGCCGACGCTCACCCCGATCGCGTGCTGCGCGCCGGTCGAGGTGCGCACCGGTGCGGCGAAGGCCGCGGCCACCCGCGCGGCGACGTCCCGGGCGGCGGTCGGCGAGCCGAGGTCCGGGCACAGGACGACGAACTCGTCGCCGCCCATCCGGGCCACGGTGTCCCCGGGCCGCACCGCGGCGGCCAGCCGGCGGCCGGCCTCGACGAGCACCTCGTCACCGGTCGCGTGCCCGAGGGTGTCGTTGACCGCCTTGAAGCCGTCCAGGTCGCAGTACAGCAGCGTGAGCGGGGTGCCGGTGCGCCGACCGGTCCGCAGCGCCTGCTCCAACCGGTCGACCAGCAGCGTGCGGTTGGCCAGGCCGGTCAGCGGGTCGTGCAGGGCCGCCGTGCGCAGCGCGGCCTCCAGCGAGCGCTGCGCGGTGACGTCGGCCATGGTCAGGACGGCGCCCAGCAGCCGCCCGTCCTCGCCGCGGACCTGCGTGCCGGCGACCGACAGCAGCCGCACCGGCTGGCCGGGCAGGGCGATGCCGGCGTCCCGGTCGCGCACGCCGCCCTCGTCGAGCACCCGGCGCAGCGCGAGGTCCTCCGGCGCCAGGGGCCGCCCGGAGCCGTCCACCAGCGACAGCGCCGCGGGCAGGTCGGCCGGCTCGAGGCCGGCCAGGTCGACCGGCCGCTCATCCAGGCCCAGCCAGCCGCGCAGCGCCCGGTTGACGGTGGTGAGCCGGCCCGCCGGGTCGGTGGCGGCCACGCCGACCGGCAGCGCGTCCAGCAGCGCCCGGCTGAACGCCTCGGTGCGGACCAGCCCGGCGTGCGCCGCCTCGGCCTGCGCCTGGGCGGCCTGGCTCTCCGCGGCCAGCACGGCCAGCTGCAGCGCCTGGCGCCGGCGGTGGAAGGTGCCGACGACGAGCGCGGCCAGGTCGGCCAGCCGGTCGCCGTCGCTCGCGCGGAACCGGTGCGGCTGGTCGTCGAAGACGCACAGGCTGCCCACCGGCGTCCCGTCGATCTCCAGCGGGGCGCTGGCGTAGGCGCGCACCCGGCCCAGCCGGCCGTCCACGAGCGGGTGGTCGCGGAAGCGTGGGTCCGCGGCGAGGTCGTCGACCACCAGCACCGCGCCGGCCGGCCGCGGGACCACGGCGCACAGCGTGTCCGGGCGCGGCATCGACGCGGCGGGGAAGCCGTGCGTGGCGACCTGGTGCTGGGTGTCCGCGTCGAACAGGTGCACCGCCGCCATCGGCAGCCCGGTGACCGCCGCGGCCAGCCGCACGATGGCGTCCAGGTCGGCGTCGGGCACGCCGTCGAGCAGGCCCGCGCTCTCCAGGAGCTCCGCCTGCCGGGCGCCGAGCGCGTCCGGTGCCCCGATGTCGGTGCTGCGACCCATCGTCCTTCGTCCCCCGCTGCTGGAGTGACCGGGCCGGGAGGCCCGCTGCGTCCCAACGGCAGCCACCGGGGCTGCGTCGAGCTCCAGGGTTACCACCCACCTCCGACGGGGGACGCCGTCAGCCGGTGAGTGTGCGCACCGTCTCGACCGCCGCGACGACCGCGAAGACGAGGAACAGCACCGCGGCGACCCGGCGGATCAGCGCCACGGGCAGCCGGTCGGCGAGCCGGCCGCCGAGGAACACGGCCAGGCCCGAGACGGTGAGCAGCGCGGCCCACGCCCCCGCGAAGACCGACACCGGGTCGTCCAGGCGGGCGGCCAGCCCCGCGGTCGCCAGCTGGGACAGGTCGCCCCACTCGGCGGCGAACAGCACGCCGAAGGAGATGGCGGCCGCGCGCAGGGACGACGTCCCCTCCCGGCCGGCCGCCACCTCGCCGGCGTCCTCCGGGCCGTCGGCCGCGCTGCGCCACAGCAGCACCGCACCGACCAGGAACAGCACCGCGACCACACCGCTGACCAGCGCCTCGGGCAGCAGCGAGAGCAGGCTGCCCGCGGTGACCGCGATCGCCACCTGCAGGCCGAACGCCGTCCCGACCCCGACGAAGACCGGCAGCGGCGGGAAGCGGGTGGCCAGGACCAGGCTGGCGAACAGCGTCTTGTCCGGCAGCTCCACCGGCAGGACGAGGACGAACGCGGTCGCCACGACGGTCAGGGACAGCACGGTGCTCCCCTCCGCTCGACCGCCGGGCCCGGGCGAGCCTAGTCGCGGGGGTCGGGAAAGCCGGTGCGCGGCCGCGGACCCGGCGCTACGGTCCCGGGATGCCGTTCCGTTGACGCACCGAGCCGTCCGCGCTGCCACCCGCCGCCCGGCCGCTGGCCCGGCTGGCCGTCGGCTGGGCCGCGCTGTCGGAGCTGGTGCCGCTCTACCCGCTCTACGCCCTGCTGTTCTTCGACACCGGGCTGTCCGCCGCCGACCTGTCCCTGCTGTTCGCCGTCTGGTCGGTCACCGCGGTGCTCGCCGAGGTGCCGGCCGGTGCGCTGGCCGACCGGTGGTCCCGCCGCGGGGCCATCGCCACGGGTGGGGTCCTGCAGGCGGTCGCCTTCGCCGTGTGGACGCTCGCCCCCTCGTCCGCGGGGTTCGCCGCCGGTTTCGCCGTCTGGGGGCTGGCCGGCGCGCTGGTCTCCGGGACGGTGGAGGCGCTGGTCCACGACGGCCTGGCCGACGTCGGTGCCGGGTCGGCGTTCGCCCGGGTGCACGGCTGGATGACCGCCGCCGAGTTGCTCGTCCAGGTCCCGACGGCGGCCGCGGCGAGCGCGCTGTACGCCGTCGGCGGCTATCCGCTGGTCGGCTGGGCCAGCGCGGCGGTCTGCCTGGCCTGGGCGGGCCTGGCGCTGCGCTTCCCCGAGCCGCCGCGTGAGACGGACGGCGGGTCGCTGCTGGGCACCCTGCGCCGCGGCGTGGCCGACGTCGTGCGGGTCCCGGCGCTGCGGCTGACCGCGGTCGCGGTGGCCCTGGTCGGTGGGCTGGACGCGGTGGAGGAGTACTTCCCGGTGCTGGCCGCCGACCGCGGGGTGCCGACGGTCGCCGTCCCGGCCGTGGTGCTGGGCGTCGCGCTGGCCGGGGCGCTCGGCGCGGCGCTCGGTGGCCGGGTGGAGCGGCTGCCCGACCGGGTGCTGCCCGCCCTGCTGGCGCTGGCCGGCCTGCTGCTCGCGGCGGTCGCCGTGCTGCCCGGGCCGGCGGCCCTGGTCGTCGTCGCGGTCTCCTACGGGCTCTACCTCGCCGTGCTGGTGGTGGCCGAGGCACGGCTGCAGGAGCGCATCGAGAGCACCCGCCGGGCGACGGTCACCTCCGTCGCCGGCCTCGGCGTCGAGCTCGCCGGGCTGCTGGTCTTCGCCGCGTGGGCGGCGGGTGGGGTGCTGGCGGTGGCGGTGCTCGTGCTGGCCGTCGTCCCGGTGGTCGCCGCCGGGCTGCGCCGGCCGGTCAGCTGACCGGCGCCGGCGGCCGCACCGACAGCCGGGGCAGCAGCACGTGCACGAGCGGCCCGATGGCCAGCGCGTACAGCACGGTGGCCATGCCGAGCGTGCCGCCGAGCAGCCAGCCCGCCGCGACCACCACGACCTCGATCGTCGTGCGCACCAGCCGCACCGAGCGTCCGGTGCGGCGGACCAGGCCGGTCATCAGCCCGTCGCGGGGGCCGGGTCCGAGGTGCACGCCGACGTAGGCGGCCGTCGCGACGGCGTTGAGGCCCACGCCGAGGGGCACCAGCGCCACGCGGACGCCGAGGGAGGACGGCTCGGGCAGCACGGCCAGGACGGCGTCCAGCGCCACCCCGATGACCACGACGTTGCTCACCGTGCCCAGCCCGGGCCGCTCGCGCAGCGGGAACCAGGCCAGCAGCACCAGGGCGCCGACGACGATGGTCACCACCCCGAGGGACCAGTCGAGCTGCCGCGCCAGGCCCTGGTGCAGCACGTCCCAGGGCATCACGCCCAGGCCCGAGCGCACCAGGAGCGCCATCGAGAACGCGTACAGCAGCAGGCCCGCGTAGAGCTGGACGAGGCGGCGGACGGGCTGGTGCACCCCTCGATCCTGCGCCAGGATTGGCCCGCACACCACAGGCCAATCCGGGAGAGGTGGCATGGAGTCGACGTCGGCCCGCGCGCTCGCCGCGCTCGTCGGCGACCTCGCCACCGACCGGCCGCCGCGGTACGCGGCGCTGGCCGGGCGGGTCCGGCGGCTGGTCGCCGACGGCCGGGTGCCGCTGGGCACCCGGCTGCCGGCCGAGCGGGAGCTGGCGGCGGCGCTGGCGGTCAGCCGCGCCACGGTGACCGCCGCCTACACCCGGCTGCGCGAGGACGGCTGGGCCACCGCGCGGCAGGGGGCGGGCACCTTCGCCGCGCTGCCGGCCGGCCCGCACCGGGGCGCCTGGGTGCCCGGCCCGGTGGACGACGGCGCCATTGACCTGGCCCACGCCGCGCCCGCCGCGCCCGCCGCCGTGCCCGCCGCCCTGGCCGCGGCCCTGGAGGAGCTGCCCCGGCTGCTGTCCTCCCACGGCTACCACCCGGCCGGCCTGCCCGACCTGCGCGCGCGGGTCGCCGGGCGCTACACCGCGCGCGGCCTGCCCACGACACCGGAGCAGGTGCTCGTCACCAACGGGGCCCTGCACGGGGTGTCGGTCGCCTTCGCCGCCCTGCTCGGCCGCGGCCGCCGGGTGCTGGTGGAGCAGCCGAGCTACCCCAACGCCCTGCAGTCCGCCCGCGCGCTGGGCGCCCGCGTCGTCCCCGTCGGGCTGGACGCCGACGAGCCGGCCGCCTTCCTCGACGCCGCGGAGCGGGCGCTGTCCGCCGTCCGGCCGGCCGCGGCCTACCTGATGCCGGACTTCCAGAACCCGACCGGCGTGCTGCTCGACGTCCCGGGCCGGGAGCGGCTGGCGGCGGCGCTGCGCCGCACCGGCGTGCCGGCCGTCGTCGACGAGACGTTCGCCGAGCTGGGCCTGGACGTGCCCGCGCCGCCGCCGCTGGCCGCGTTCGGCGCCGGCCACGTCTCGGTCGGCACGCTGAGCAAGGTGGCGTGGGGCGGCCTGCGGGTCGGGTGGGTGCGCGCCGAGGCCGACGTCGTCCGCCGGCTGACCACGGTCGCCGTCGCGACGTCGATGTCCGGGCCGGTCGTCGAGCAGCTGGCCGCGTGCGTGCTGCTCGACGGGCTGGACGCCGAGCTGCCGGCGCTGCGGAAGCGGCTGCGCGAGCGGCGCGCCGTCCTGGCGGGGGAGCTGCGCGCCCGGCTGCCCTCCTGGCGGGTGCCCGAGCCGGCCGGCGGCCTGGTGCTGTGGTGCGGGCTGCCGACGCCGCGCTCCCGGGCGGTGGTGGCAGCCGCCGAGCAGCTGGGGCTGCGGCTGGCCGCCGGGCCGCTGTTCGGCACCGGGCACGCCCTCGACGACCGGTTGCGGCTGCCCTACACCCAGCCGCCGGAGGTGCTGCGCCGCGGCGTCGCCCTGCTCGCCCGCGCGGACGCCGCGGCCACCGGCGCCCGGCCGCCCGCCGGCGAGCCGCGTGAGCTGGCGGTGGTCTGACGCAGCGTCCACGGGCCGGGACCACGGGTCGCCGCCACCGGGCCGGGCGCCTACGGTCGGGGCGGCCCCGGGCTCCCGCAGCGGAGCGGACGCCGGGTACCCCGCGGAGGTCCCGATGACGCACCTGAGCACCCGCCGGCGCACCCTGGTCGTCCTCGCCGCGGCGGTGGTGGTGGGCAGCGGCGTCACCACGGCCACGGCCGGCGGGGACCGGCCCGCGGACGGCGGCCAGCGGGCCGCGGCCGGGCAGCACCGGGACGGCGGCGAGGCGGGTGGCGGCGGCTGCCGGCGGGCCGACGTCGCCGGCGACCTGACCCTCGACGTCACCCACGAGGGCGTGACGTACCCGGTCGCCGTGTACGTGCCGGGCGGCCTCCCGGCCGACCGGGTGCTGCCGCTGGTCCTCAACCTGCACGGCAGCACCGGCAACGGCCCCCAGCAGATGGACGTCAGCGAGCTGCGACCCGTGGCCGACCGGGAGGGCTTCGTCGTCGCGGCGCCCAGCGGGGCGATCCCGCTGACCCCGCGGACGCCGCCCGACCCGGCCGGCAGCTGGGCCTGGAACGTGCCGGGCGTCCCGACCACGGAGAACGCCCTCCCGCCGGCGGACGCCCGCGACGACGTGGCCTTCTTGGGCCGGGTCGCCGACGTGGTCTCCGACCGGCTGTGCACCGACGACGCCCGCACCTACGCCACCGGGTACTCCGGCGGCGGCCGGATGGCCTCGACCTTGGCCTGCCGTACCCCGGAGCGCGTCGCCGCCATCGCCCCGGTGGCCGGGCTGCGCGCCGGCCGACCGGACCCGGACGACACCTCCGTCCCCGAGGTCGAGGACTGCCGGCCGGACCGGCCGGTGCCGGTGGTCACCTTCCACGGCCAGCAGGACGCGGTGAACCCCTACGACGGCAGCCCCGATCTCCGCTGGGGCTACGACGTGCCGCTCGCGGTGCAGACCTGGGCCCGCCTCGACGGGTGCCGGGTCGGGCCGGACGCGGTCACGGTCAGCCCGCACGTGACCAGGCTGGGCTACACCCAGTGCGACGGCGGCAGCGAGGTGCAGCTGTACCGGGTCTCCGACGGTGGCCACACCTGGCCGGGCACGGAGTACCCCACGTCCAACGGCACGGTCACCCAGGAGATCGAGGCGGCCGAGGTCGTGTGGGACTTCTTCGAGGACCACCGCCTGCCCTCCCGGTAGCCGCGGCCCTCCGCGTCCTCAGGGCAACGGCAGGTCGGGTCAGCTCAGCCGATGGGTCAGGCGGACGTCGACGACGTCGCCGTCGCCCTTGCCGATCGCCCGGCGGACGGCGGCGGCCACCGGGAGCTTGTGGGTGCCGTCGCCCAGGGCCATGAAGGCGCCGGTGAACTGGTGGCCGTCGACCGTGCCGGCGACCTTGACCAGGCCCCGGGTGCCGAAGACCTCGGCCGAGTCGGGCCACTGGACGCAGGTCCAGGTGTCCCCGGGCCGTGCCCTGCCCAGGCGGGCGGTGAAGGTGATGTCCAGCGGTGTCGGGCCGGCCACGGTCGTGCTCCTCGTCGTCATGCCGGTTGGACTCCCTCGAAGGTGCGGAGTCATCGGTCCCGCGCGGGCGGGGCGTCGAACTCGGCGACCAGGCGTCTCGGTGCGCGGGCCCGCCACGCGTCCTCGACCAGCTCGGCGAGCTCCTCCAGCGGGACCCGGTCCAACCGCACGACCACCGCCGGGTAGCCGTCGAGGTGCGGGACGGTGAGGAACACGGCGGGGTCGTCGGCGACCAGCGCCGCCTTGACGCCCTCGTCGGCCACCCGCACGCTCAGGAGCGGCTCGGCCGGGTCCGGCGCTGCGGGACCCAGGGCCGCGCGGTCCGGCCCGCGCAAGGGCCGCTCCCACACGAACAGCTTCCCGCGCACCCGCCAGGAGGGCAGTCCGCCGTAGGAGGCGTGCTCGTCGGTGTCCGGCAGCGCGGCGACCAGTCGCCGCACGTCGGCCCAGGTGGCCACCACCGCAGTCTGCCGCCCGGTCCCGCCCGGGGGGCCGCCCGCCCGCACGGTGTCACCGTGCGGGCACGATCGTCAGGGGCGGCGAGCACGTCGCCGTCCGGTGGACCGAGAGGAGGAGCCGATGGGCCTCGACGCCGTCGGGGCGTTCGCCCTCGTGGCGGCCGTGGTGACGCTCACCCCCGGCGTGGACACCGTGCTGGTGCTCTCCACCGCCACCCGGCACGGCGCCCGCCACGGGCTCCTGACGTCGCTGGGCACCATCAGCGGCCTGTACTGCTGGGGCCTGGCGGCGGCCACCGGCGCCAGCGCGGTGCTGACCGCCAGCACCGGCGCCTACACCGCGCTGCGCATCGCCGGGGCGGCCTACCTGTTCTGGCTGGGCCTCCGGGCGCTGCGCTCCCTGCTGAGGACGCCGACCCCGTCACCGGCCGACCCGGTCCCGGCCGTGCTGTCGCGGCGGCGCGCCTACCTGCAGGGCCTGCTCACCAACCTGCTCAACCCCAAGATCGGCGTCTTCTACCTCAGCCTGTTCCCGCAGTTCGTCCCCGCCGACGCCGCCGCGCTGCCGGCCGGGCTGCTGCTGGCGTCAGTGCACGCCGTCCAGGGTGCGGTCTTCCTCGGCGGGATCTCGCTGCTGGCGCACCGCGCCGGCGCGTGGCTGCGCCGCCCCCGCGTCGCACGGGGCCTGGACGGGGTGTGCGCCGCGGTCTTCCTCGGCTTCGGTGCCCGCCTGGCCCTGAGCCCCTGAGCGGCCCCCGGTGGGACGACGTCCCGCGGGAGGCTGGACCTCGCCCCTGAGGCGTGTCGCAGGGTGGCGGCATGACCGCAGACGACCTGATGACCGCCGGCCGGTTCGGCTCCCTGACGTTGCTCTCGGCGAAGGCCCTGCGGATCTACGCCGACCGGGGCCTGCTGTCGCCGTCCCGGGTGGACGCGCGCACCGGCTACCGGTACTACGCGCCGAGCCAGGTGCGGACCGGCTGGCTGATCGGCCTGCTGCGGTCAGCGGGCCTGTCACTGGAGGAGGTGGGCCAGGTCGTCACCACCGACCCCGCGACCGGGCTCGCCCACCTCGAGCGGCTGGCCGCGACCCTGCAGCACCGGACCGCGGCGGCACAGGCGGTGCTGCAGCGGGCGCGGCTGCACCTGCGCGGGGAACCCGACGCCTCCCGGGTCGTCGCGGCCCTCGACGTCGACCGCCCCGTCATCAGCACGCTGCGCCGGATGGCCCCGGAGGAGATGGCGACCGCCGTCCCGCGGGAGCTCGCCCGCATCCGGGCGGCCGCGGCCGACGCGGGCCTGACGGCGACCGGCGACCCGTTCGGGGTCTTCCACGCGCCGGTCACCGCGGACTCCGACGGGCCGCTGGAGGTCGCCCTGCCGGTCGACGGGCTGGCCGACGTGCGGGGTGACCTGCGCAGCCACCGCCTGCCGGGCGGACTGGTCGCCCGGCGGTACGCCGAGGGCCCCGAGACCTGGTTCCCGGAGATCCTCGCCCTGTACGACGAGGTGCACAGCTGGATCACCGAGGGCGGGCACACCCCGGTCGGACCGCCCCGGGAGACCTGGCACAACGGCCCGGACGACCCCGAGCCGCTCCGGCTGACGATCTCCTGGCCGTACGCGACCCCGCCGGGAAGACGCGACCGATGAGTCCGGGGCTCCGGGACGGTCAGCACGGTGACCGATCGCCACCGACCACCCCGCAGGAGGACCCGATGACCGCAGCACCCGCGACCGCTCGGCCGCTGGACGCCACCTTCACCGCCCCGATCCGCAGGGACGGCGCGTTCCCCACCTACCTGGAGCTGCCGGGCTCCGCGGAGCTGCTGGGCACCCGGCGGGCCGTCAAGGTCACCGGGACCCTGGACGGCCACCCCTTCCAGGCCACCCTGATGCCCTCCGGCACGGGCCCGCACTGGCTGCCGCTGCGGGCCGCCCTGTGCCGGGCCATCGGCAAGGCCGACGCCGGTGAGCAGGTCGCCGTGCGGCTGCAGCAGCGGCTCAGCTGAGAGGGCGGGGGCGGGGAGCGGGGAGCTGTTGCCGCGCCCGGCGGGCGATGCGCGCGGCGACGACACCGGCGGCGTGGCCGTCGTCGACGTTGCTCACCACGACGCCCGGTGCCGACGAGGTCAGCACCGCCAGCAGCGCGCCGAGCCCGCCGAACGAGCCGGGCCGCCCGGCGGAGGTCGGGACGGCCACGACCGGCACGTCGGTCAGCGCGCCGAGCAGGCCGGCCAGCGCGGCGTCCTGGCCCGCGACGACGACCAGGCAGTCGACGTCGTCGGGCAGCACCCCGGCGGGGGGACCGGTGCGGGACGGGCCGGCGCCCACGTCGTCCACCCGGACCACCGCGGTGCCGGCGACGCGGGCGGCGAAGGCGGCCTCCGCGGCCACCGTGCGGTCGCCGCCGGTCCCGCACAGCACGCCGATCCGGCCGGCCGGCTCGGGCAGCGGCCCGACCGCCGCGGACATCGAGGCGGCGTCGACCGTCGTGCAGGCGTGGTGCTCGCCGGCCAGCGCGACCAGCGTCTCGGGCGCGGCCCCGACGACGACGGCCGGTCGGTCGGGGAACTGCCGGCGCGCGGTGCGGACCAGGGCCAGCACCTGCTCGGTGCTGCGGCCGGTGCCCCGGACGACGTCGGGCGCGCCCGGCACCGCCCGCGCCGGCGCGGGCGGCGTGGCGGGCGCTGCGGCGGGCGGCGGCAGCGGGGCCAGGGTGGGTTCCGCGGGGCTGCCCAGGCCCAGCGGCGGGTCGGCGGGCTCCACGAGGAGCGGCGCGAAACCGCCGGTCGCACCGGCGGGGTCGTCCGGGGCGGACCCGTCCGTCACGGGCGTCTGGGCCACCGGCGCACCGACCGCGGCGCGGGTCTGGGTCGCTGCCGGCAGCCGGACGACGCGGTCCCGGCCGCTGCGCTTGGCGTCGTAGAGCACCCCGTCGGCGGCGGCGAACAGGGTGCGCCGGTCGTCGCCCAGGGTGGCCGAGGCGATGCCGGCGCTGATCGTGACCGGGACCGGCAGGCCGAGCGCGGACCAGTCGGTGCCGGTCACGGCGCGGCGGCAGCGTTCCAGGGCGTGCTCGGCCTGCTCGGCGGTGGTGTCGGGCAGCAGCACGACGAACTCGTCGCCGGCCCAGCGGCACACCTCGTCGGTGTCGCGGCACCCGGCCACCAGCACCTCGGCGACCCGGCGCAGCACCTCGTCGCCGCCGGCGTGGCCCACGGCGTCGTTGACCTCCTTGAACCGGTCGACGTCCACCACGGCCAGCGCGATCGCCGTGCCGTCGGCCAGCAGCCCGTCGAGCCGGGCCTCGGCGTAGCGCCGGTTGGGCAGGTGGGTGAGCGGGTCCTCGTAGACCTGCCGGCGCAGCTGCCCGGCGGCCCGCTCGGTCTCCAGCAGGCTCTTGCGGCGGCCGAACAGCTCCACCCAGCGGGTGCGCCGCTCGTCGACCCGGTCCAGCTCGTCGGTCAGGTAGGCCTGCAGGTAGGGCAGGGCGCGGCCGGCGTCGTCGCGTTCGGCGTGCAGGGTGCACAGCTCGCGCAGCGCGGCGCGGCGCACCCGCGGGAGGCCGTGCTCGGTGGCCGCCGCGAGCGCCCGGGTCAGGTGCTCGTCGGCGCCGCCGCCGTCGCCCTGCCGACGCAGCGCGCGGCCGAGCGCGAGCAGCGCCGTGGCCTCCAGCGCCCGGTCGTACCCGCCGGCGACGCGGACGGCGGCGCGCAGCGGGCCCACCGCCGAGGCGTGCTCGCCGGAGCCGGCCAGGGCCCAGCCGTGCACGACCTGGGCGGCCACCACCGCCTCGGCGGCCTCCGGCGGCAGCAGTGCCAGCGCCTGCTCGGCCAGCGCCCGGGCCTCGGCGAAGTGCGGCGTGGCCGCCGCGGGGTCCCCGTCGTCGAGCAGCGCCTCCCCGAGCTCGGCGCACAACTCGCCCAGGGAGCCGGCGGCACGGGCGACGAGCACGTCGGCGTCGCCCTCCTCGGGGCGCAGCGCGCCGGGGACGGCGGCGGCGGCCACCGCGGTCTCGTGCGCCCGCCGCTGGTAGTCCAGGGCCAGCGGCATCAGCTCCAGGTCGGCGAGCACGCCGGCCAGGGTGGACAGGGTCTGCACCAGCAGCGCCGACGGCGGCAGCGCCGGCTCCAGCAGGCTGGCGGCCTCCACCGCCTCGTCCATGGCGGCGTCGACGCGGCGGGACAGCAGCTCGATGCGGGCGTGCCGGGCCAGCCCCGCGGCCCGCTGCAGCCCGTCCTCGGTGGCGTCGAAGGAGGCCTTCGCGGAGCGGACCAGGGCGATGGCCAGCGCGGCGTGCGACGCGGACCCGTCCTGCGGGTCGCCGTCCCCCGTGCCGGCCGGCAGGCCGTCGATGAGCGCGGCGACGCCCGCGTGCAGGTCCAGGGCGACTGCGGGGTCCGGCCCGGCCGCGGGCTGCACCGGGTCGCCGACCAGCGTGAAGCCGGCCTGCCGCAGCCGGCGCACGAGCAGCTCGGCGCGCAGCGTGTCCGCCCACGCCCGGTCCAGGTCGGCCGGCCGGTCGGCGCCGTCGCCCGGGGACGCCGCCACGTAGGGGGAGGAGTCGGTGCCGACGCCGGCCAGCAGCTGCTCGGCGTCGTCGAGCTGCCCGTTGGTCAGGGCGGCGGTCACCCGGTGGTACAGGGCTCCCGGGGGCACCAGCGCACTGTGCCCCCCGGTCCCGGCGGAGTCGAGGACCGTCCGGGGGGCACGCCGGGGGCCCGGTGCCCGTGCGTCACAGCCGTCCCACCGGCGCTGCACCGTCACGGCCCGCCCTCCCCGCCGGCCCGGGAGCCCGGGGCGCGCACCCGGTTGCGGCCCCCGCGCTTGGCGGTGAACAGGTGCAGGTCCGCGGCGTCGAACAGCGAGCGCCAGCCCAGCGGCTCGCCGTCCCCGGCGTGCGCGGTGGCCACGCCGATGCTCACGGTCACCGGCTCGGGCAGCGCGAGCTCGCCCCAGTCCGCCTCGGCCACGGCGGCGCGCAGCCGGTCCACGGCGACCAGCGCCTGGGTCTCGGTCGCCGTCGGCAGCACGACGAGGAACTCGTCCCCGGCCCACCGGTACACCTCGTCGCCGGTGCGGCTGTGCTCGCGCAGCAGCTCGGCCACCCGGCGCAGCACCGCGTCGCCGTGCGAGTGGGAGGTGTCGTCGTTGACCTCCTTGAACCGGTCGACGTCGACCACGGCCAGGGACACCGGCCCGACCCCGCCGCGCAGGGCACCCAGCCGGCGCTCGGCGCTGCGCCGGTTGCCCAGCCCGGTGAGCGGGTCCTCGAGGGCCGCCCGGCGCAGGTGCGCGGTGTGCCGCTCGGCCTCGCGCAGCCGGCTGCGCCGCACGAACAGCTCCGCCCACAGCTCCCGGCCCCGCGCGTGCGCGCGGCCGGTGTCGGCGCGGTAGGCCTCCAGCCAGTGCAGCGCCTCGGCCGGTCGGCCCAGCGCCGCGGTGCCCTGGCCCAGCTCCAGCAGGCACTGGCGGTAGCGGCGGCGGTCGCCGCTGGCGGCGAAGGCCCCGGCGGCGTCGACCAGCAGGTCGGTGGCCTCCGCGTCGTGCCCGCCGCCGGCCCGTGCCCGGGCCAGCCGGGTCAGCACGCGGGCCAGCACCAGGTCGGTGTAGCCGCGCAGCCAGGTCCCGCCGTCCCGGTGCACCCGGCGGTGCACCCGGCGCAGAGGGCCCAGCGCCTCCTCGACGTCGCCGCCACCGGCCATCGCCCACGCCTGGACGACGTCGAGCAGCTCCTGCTCACCGGGCCTCGGCTCCCGGTCGAGGGCGCGGGCGCGCTCCGCGCACTCCACCGCGGTGGCGGCCAGCGCCCGGGCGTCCGCGGTCCGGTCGCGCCGGTGCAGCGTGTGGGCCAGCTCGGCGTGCTGCTGGGCGCACAGCTGCAGCAGCCGCCACCGGTCCGCGACACCGGGCAGCTCGTCGGCGACCCGGGAGCCCGCCACCGCCTGCGCGACCGCGAGCTCCTCCAGGTCCAGGGCGGCCAGCGTCAGCGACAGCCACAGGTGGGCCTGGTGCAGGGCGCGGGACGGGCCGTCGGCCGCGGCCGCCTCGGCCAGCAGCCCCGCGTCGACGGCCAGCAGCATCGCCGCGTCGACGTGGTCGGCGGACACCTCGACCGAGGCCAGGTGGGCCAGGGCCAGCGCGGTCCACGCATCCGGCGGGCAGCCGTCCAGGGCGTCCCGGGCGGCGGCGACCCCGGCCGCCACCGCCGCACGCTCGCCGTCGACCAGGCCGCGCCGGGCGGCCAGCGCGTGCCGCCAGGCCGTCCAGCGCGGGTCGGCCACGGCGTCCAGCGCCGCCGTCGCCCGGTCGTGCTCGGCGGTGAACGCGGCCGGGTCGTCCCGGTCACCGGCGGCGAGCAGACGCCACAGCGCACCCTCGAGGTCACCGTCGGTGAGGTGCTCCGGGCCGGGTGTCACGCATCCCCTCCACGACGGTGTGCGAGCACGGGCCCACCCGACCCGCTCTACCCTCACCGGGTGACCGGGACGACGCGGTACGCCTACCTGGGGCCCGAGGGTACCTTCACCGAGTCCGCCCTGATCAGCGCCGTCGGGCCCGCCGAGGGGGTCCGCCGGCCCACCGCCGGGGTGCCGGCCGCGCTGGCCGCCGTCCGCTCCGGGGACGCCGACGCCGCGCTCGTCCCGCTGGAGAACTCCGTCGAGGGCTCGGTGCCCGCGACCATGGACGGCCTGGCCGACGGTGCCCCGCTGCTGGTCACCCGCGAGGTGTTCCTGACCGTCTCCTTCGTCCTGGCCGGACGCCCCGGGACGACGCTGCCCGCCGTCCGCTCGGTGGCCAGTCACCCGCACGCGCTGGCGCAGACCGCCGGCACGCTCGCCCGGCTGCTGCCCGGCGTGGTCCCGCTGCCGGCCACCTCCACCGCGGAGGCCGCCCGGCAGGTCGCCGCCGGCGAGCACGACGCCGCGGTCTGCGCGCCGATCGCCGCGGAGCGCTACGGGCTGACCGTGCTGGCCGACGACGTCGCCGACCACCCCGGCGCGGTCACCCGCTTCGTGCTGGTCGCCCCGCCCGGCCCGCTCCCCGCGCCGACGGGCAACGACAAGACCTCGCTGGTCGCCGTCGTCGGGGACCGCACCGGCGCGCTGCTGGACCTGCTGACGGAGTTCGCCGTCCGCGGCATCAGCCTGACCCGCATCGAGTCGCGGCCGACCCGCGAGCGGCTGGGCGTCTACTCCTTCTCCCTCGACTGCGAGGGCCACGTGGCCGACGCGCGGGTGGGGGAGGCCCTGTCGGCGCTGCACCGGGTGTGCGACGAGCTGCGCTTCCTCGGCTCCTACCCGCGTGCCGACGGCCGGGAGAACAGGCCGGTCACCGCGGTGTCGACCGACGCGGCCTTCGGCGAGGCCGGCGACTGGCTGCAGCAGGTGCGCGCCGGCCGGGTGTGATCACCGCGAGGAGGCGGGCTCGAGCTCCCGCTCGCGCTCCGGCTCCCTCCGGCGGCGGGCCAGCCGGCTGGGCCACCAGGTGCGGTCGCCGATCAGCGCCACCGCCGCCGGCACGACCAGCGAGCGGACCACGAAGGTGTCCAGCAGGACGCCGAAGCCGACCAGGAACGCCAGCTGCACGAGGAACAGCAGCGGCAGCACCGACAGCGCGCCGAACGTCGCGGCCAGCACCAGCCCCGCGGAGGTGATCACCCCGCCGGTGACCGCCAGCGCCCGCAGCACGCCCTCGCGGGTGCCGTGCGCGAGCGACTCCTCCCGGGCGCGGGTCATCAGGAAGATGTTGTAGTCGATCCCCAGCGCGACGAGGAAGACGAAGGCGATCAGGAGGATGGTCGGGTCGCTGCCGGGGAACCCGAAGACGCCGTCGAACAGCAGCGCGGCCACGCCCACCGTCGCCCCGACGCTGAGCACGACCGTGGCGACCAGCAGCAGCGGCGCCAGCAGCGAGCGCAGCAGCAGCGCCAGCACGACGGTGACCACCGCCAGCACGCTGGGCACGATCACCCGCAGGTCGCGCGCCGCGGTCTCCCGGGTGTCGAGGTTGGTGGCGGTGTCGCCGCCGACCAGGGCGGCGGGGTCGGCGGCGTCCAGCGTGCTGCGCAGCCGCTGCACCACCTCCACCGCCTCGGTGCTGTCCGCCGGGACGGCGAGCACCACGTCCAGCCGGACGAGCCCGTCCACCACCACCGGCGCTGCCCCCGGCTGCGGCGGGCCCTGCGCGCCGGTGAACGGGACGACGGTCGCCACGCCCTCGGTGGCCGCGGCCGCCTCGGCCACCGCCGGCGCCGTCGC
The DNA here is from genome assembly GCF_032460525.1 of Geodermatophilus sp. DSM 44513. Classification (NCBI taxonomy): domain Bacteria; kingdom Bacillati; phylum Actinomycetota; class Actinomycetes; order Geodermatophilales; family Geodermatophilaceae; genus Geodermatophilus; species Geodermatophilus sp. DSM 44513. The sequence continues at coordinate 287,793 of NZ_CP135963.1, forward strand.
CTCCGGGGTGACGACCACGGTGGGGCTGCCGGAGCCGGCGTCGAAGTGGCGGGCGAGCGCCTCCTGGCCGTCGACGCCGTTGGACTCGCCCTGGATGACCTCGGAGAACGTCGTCCCGGCCGCGTCGTAGGTCGGGGCGAAGACGGCGGCGGCCAGCAGCCCCAGCACACTCAGGGCGAGCACCCGGCGGGGACGGCGGCCGACCAGGGCGGCCACCCGCTGCCACCCCCGGCCCTGCGGCGGCTCGACGCCGTACTGCGGGCGGAACGGCCAGAACGCCGCCCGGCCGAGCAGGGTGAGCGCGGCGGGCAGGAACGTCAGGGCGGCGACGATGGACAGGGTCACGCTCACCGCCGAGATCGGCCCGAGCCCCCGGTTGCCGGCCAGGTCGGACAGCAGCAGGCACAGCACGCCGAGGACGACGGTCGCGCCGGAGGCCACGATCGGCTCCCAGGACCGGCGCAGCGCCGTCCGCATCGCGGTGTACTTCGACTCCTCGTGGCGCAGCTCCTCGCGGAAGCGGGCGACCAGCAGCAGGCCGTAGTCGGTGGCCGCGCCCACGACCAGGATCGAGGCGATGCCCTGGCTCTGGCCGTTGACGGTGATCACCCCGTTGTCGGCCAGCAGGAAGGCGACGGCGTTACCCGCGGTGAGCGCCAGGCCCGCGGTGCCGATGACCAGGAACGGCAGGATCGGGCTGCGGTAGACGACCAGCAGGATGACCAGCACGACGCCGAACGCGGCCAGGAGCAGCAGCCCGTCGATGCCCTCGAAGGCCTTGCCGAAGTCGGCGAAGATGCCGGCCGGCCCGGTGACGTAGGCGTCGGTGCCCTCGACGGCGATGGCCGCGCGGATCTCGTCGACCAGCGGGCCGAGCTCGTCGCCGAGGTCGGGGACCAGCGGGAGGAGGACCTGCACCGCCTCGCCGTCCTGCGACGGGACCGGCGGGCTGGGCTGGCCGGCGAGGTAGCCGGCGTCCTCGGCGATGCGGGCGGCCTCCTGCGTCCGCTCGCCGACGGCCTGCAGCACGGCGGGGTCCAGCTGCCCGTCGCCCTCCCAGAGCAGGACGGCGGGGATGGCCTGCACCGGCGAGAAGCCCTGCTGCAGGTCGGCCACCTGCGTGGACTCCGCGCTGTCGGGGAGGAACGCGGCGGTGTCGTTCTCCTGCAGCCCGGTCAGCTGCCCGCTGAGCGCGCCGAGGGGGCCGGCACCGGCGAACCAGACCAGCAGGACGAGTGCGGGGAGGATCCAGCGCCAGCGACCCATGGTGGTTTCCCTCGACGATCGATAATCTCGGCGATCGAGAGGTTAGGCCCGGGGGTCTCGATGGCGCAAGCGCGGGAGGTGTCGGGTGGACGACGACCAGCGGCAGGACGTCGCGCTCCTGCTGCGCCGGCTGAGCCTGGACCTGGACGCCGTCGGACAGCGGTTCGCCGCACTGCACGGGCTCGGGCGCACCGACTGCCGGGCACTGGTGGCGATCATGGACGCCGCCCGTCGGGGGGAGGCGCTGACCGCCGGTGCGCTCGGCCGCACCGTCGACCTCAGCTCGGCGTCGGTGACCGCGCTGGTCGACCGGCTGGAGCGGGTCGGGCACGTGCGCCGGGTGCGCGACGCCGACGACCGGCGCCGGGTCACCCTGGAGATCTCACCGAGCGCGATGGCCGCCGGCGTGGAGTTCTTCGGCGGGCTCAACCGCGACCTGCTGGCCGCGATGGCGGCCCACCCGGACGAGGAGCTGGCCGTCGTGCACCGGTTCCTGACGGAGATGTCCGACGTCATCTCCCGCCACGCCCACGGTGGCGGCTGACCTCAGAGGTAGAGGCCGGTGGACTCCTCGATCCGCTCGGCCGCCACGGCGTGCACGTCCCGCTCGCGCAGGATGATCAGCTCCTCGCCGTGCACCTCGACCTCGTGCTGGTCCTCGGGGCTGAACAGCACCTGGTCGCCGACCTTCACCTGGCGGACGCCGGCACCGACGCCGCGCGCCTCGCCCCAGGCCAGCCGCTTGGCCACCTGCGCCGTCGCCGGGATGAGGATGCCGCCGGTGGACCGCCGCTCGCCGTCCTCCCGCCGCAGCGCGACCAGGACGCGGTCGTGCAGCATCTTGATCGGCAGCCCGCTGCCCTTGCCCTCAGCCACGATTGCGCACGTTACGCGGACCGGCGTGACCGCCTTTATCGCGATATGGGCGGTCAGGACCAGCCGAGCTCGTGCAGCCGGTCGTCGTCGATGCCGAAGTGGTGCGCGATCTCGTGCACGACGGTGACCGTCACCTCCTCGACGACCTCCTCGGCGGTCGAGCAGATGTCGCAGATGGCCTCGCGGTAGACCATGATCCGGTCCGGCAGCGCGCCGCCGTACTCCCAGCCGCGCTCGGTCAGCGCGTACCCCTCGTAGAGGCCGAGCAGGTCCGGCTCGTCGGCGTTGCGGTCCTCCACCAGGACGACGACGTTGTCCATCAGCGCCATCAGCTCCGGCGGGACCTGGTCCAGGGCGTCGGCGACCAGGCCCTCGAAGACCGGGAGGGGGAGCGGCCTCACCAGGAGGTGGGCAGCGGCCGGCCCTCCTCGTAGCCGGCCGCGCTCTGCACCCCCACCACGGCGCGCTCGTGGAACTCGTCGACGGTGCGGGCACCGGCGTAGGTGAACGAGGAGCGCACCCCGGCGACGATCTGGTCGACGAGGTCCTCCACGCCGGGGCGGGCCGGGTCCAGGTACATCCGCGAGGAGGAGATGCCCTCCTCGAACAGCCCGGCGCGGGCGCGCTCGAAGCCGCTCTGCGTCGACGTCCGGGCCTTGACCGCGCGCGCCGAGGCCATGCCGAAGGACTCCTTGTACAGCCGGCCGGAGCCGTCGTCGTGGACGTCGCCGGCGCTCTCGTAGGTGCCGGCGAACCAGGAGCCGACCATCACGCTGGCCGCGCCGGCGGCCAGGGCCAGGGCGATGTCGCGCGGGTGGCGCACGCCGCCGTCGGCCCACACGTGCTTCCCCGATGCGCGGGCCGCCGCGGCGCACTCCTCGACCGCGGAGAACTGCGGCCGGCCGACGCCGGTCATCATCCGCGTGGTGCACATGGCGCCCGGGCCCACGCCGACCTTGACGACGTCCGCCCCGGCCTCGACGAGGTCGCAGGTGCCCGCGGCGGTGACCACGTTGCCCGCGACCAGCGGCACGGAGCCGGCCACCGAGCGGGCCGCCCGCACCGCGTCGGCCGCCTTCTCCTGGTGGCCGTGCGCGGTGTCGACGACGAGCACGTCGACCCCGGCGGCCAGCAGCGCGGCGGCCTTGGCCGCGACGTCGCCGTTGATGCCGACGGCCGCGGAGGTGAGCAGCCGGCCCTGCGCGTCGACGGCCGGGGTGTACAGCGCCGAGCGCAGCGCGCCCTTGCGGGTGATCACGCCGACCAGCCGGTCGCCCTCGACCACCGGCGCCGCGCTGACCCGCTCCCCGGAGAGGACGTCGAAGACCTTCGGCAGGTCGGTGCCCGCGGGGACGGTGAGCGGGTCCTCGGTCATGACCTGGGAGAGCTGGGAGAACCGGTCCACGCCGTGGCACTGGCCGTCGGTGACCACGCCCACGGGGACGCCTCCGTCCACCACCACGACGATGCCGTGCGCCCGCTTGGTCAGCAGCGCCAGCGCGTCGGCCACCGTCGAGGTGGGCGCCAGGGTGATCGGGGTGTCGTAGACCGGGTGGCGGGCCTTGGTCCAGGCGACCACCTCGGCGACGACGTCGACCGGGATGTCCTGCGGCAGCACCGCCAGCCCGCCGCGGCGGGCCACCGTCTCGGCCATCCGCCGTCCGGAGATCGCGGTCATGTTCGCCACGACCACCGGGATCGTCGTGCCGACCCCGTCCGGCGTGGTCAGGTCGACCTCGAGCCGGGAGCCCACGGTGGAGTGGTCGGGCACCATGAACACGTCGGCGTAGGTCAGGTCGGTCGCCGGGCGCTGGCCGTTGAGGAACCGCATGCGCCGATTGTCCCGCACCACCCCCCGGCGCCGGGGCCGCGCGGGTCAGCCGGCCGCGACCGCGTGCGGCCGCTGCCGGGCGGTCGCGGCCACGGCCGCCAGCGCGGCCAGCCCCGTGGCGGCCAGCCCGGCCAGCGCGGGCTCCCCGGCCCTCGCCGTCGAGAGCAGCACGCCGAGCAGTGCCCACCCGACGGCCAGCACGTAGCCGGCCTGCCCGCGGGACAGCCGGGCCCCGGCCAGGCCCGTGGCGGCCGCACCCACGAGCAGCGCGGCGAGCAGCAGCGGCCCGGCGTCCGGCACCAGCACGCCGGCGTTCAGCCACACCGCCGCCGACGTCCAGCCGGCGTAGAGCCCCACGCTGCCGCCGAGCAGCAGCCGGGTCAGGGGGTCGCCGGGGGTGCGGACGACGGCGGCCAGCGCCGGGGCGAGGGCGGCCAGCATGCCGAGGAACACCGGCAGGGTGAGCCGCGGTGCCGCGGCGGCGGCGACCAGCCAGGCGACGTAGCCCACCTGGGCCACCGACAGCGGGAGCTGCACCTCGCGCCACGGGGCGCTGGTGGCCCGGTGCAGCGGGAGGCCGCGGACGGCGGCGGCCAGGCAGCCCACCGTGATCGGGCCCCAGATGGCGAAGAACGGCCCCGGCGGGACCAGCACGGTGTCGTCGCCGGTCAGGTCGAAGGGCACGAACGCCGGGCTGGCCAGCTGCGCCAGCGCGGTGCCCAGCAGCAGCCACCGCCCCCGCCGTCCGCCGGCCAGCAGTCGGTCGTGCAGCCGCGCGCGGGCCATGGTCATCTCCGTCACCCCTGTCCTCGTCACCTACCCCGACTTCGCGCCGCCGTCCGGTCCGGATGCAGCCCCGGGGGTGGGCCCGGGAGCGTCCGTACGATCGGGGCGTGATCGACCTGCGCCTGGTGCGCGAGCGCCCCGACCTCGTCACCGCCAGCCAGCGTGCCCGCGGCGCCGACGAGTCCCGGGTCGACGCGCTGCTGGTGGCCGACGCCGCCCGCCGCGAGGCGGTCAAGCGCGCCGACGACCTGCGCGCGGAGCAGAAGGCGGCCTCGCAGGCGGTGAAGAGGGCCACCCCGGACGAGCGCCCCGCCGTCCTGGAGCGGGCGCAGGCGCTCGCCGCGCAGGTGCGGGAGGCCGAGGAGGCGCTGCGGGCCGCCGACGCGGCGCTGCGCGCGGCGCACCTGCGCATCCCGAACGTGGTGCACGACGGCGTCCCGCCGGGTGGCGAGGACGACGCGGTGACGCTGCGCACCGTCGGCGAGGTGCCCACCCACGACTTCCCGGTGCGCGACCACCTGGAGATCGGCGAGGCCCTCGGCGCGATCGACACCGAGCGCGGCGCCAAGGTCTCCGGCGCCCGCTTCTACTTCCTCACCGGCCCGGGCGCGCTGCTGGAGTTCGCCCTGGCCCAGCTGGCGATCGGCCGCGCGGTGGCCGCCGGCTTCACCCCCGTCGTCGCCCCCGCGCTGGTGCGGCCGGAGGCGATGGAGGGCACCGGGTTCCTCGGCGAGCACGACGAGGAGGTCTACCGCATCGAGCGCGACGACCTCTACCTCGTCGGCACCTCGGAGGTCGCGCTGGCCGCGATGCGCGGCAACGAGGTGCTCGACCTGTCCGCCGGGCCGCTGCGCTACGCCGGCTGGTCGTCCTGCTTCCGCCGGGAGGCCGGCTCCTACGGCCGGGACACCCGCGGCATCATCCGGGTGCACTGGTTCGACAAGGTCGAGATGTTCGTCTTCTGCCGGCCGGAGGACGCCGCCGCCGAGCACCTGCGGCTGCTCGCCTGGGAGGAGGAGTTCCTGCAGGCCCTCGAGCTGCCCTACCGGGTGGTCGACATCGCCGCCGGCGACCTGGGCACCAGTGCCGCGCGCAAGTACGACATCGAGGCGTGGTTCCCCTCCCAGGGCGCCTACCGCGAGCTCACCAGCACCTCGGACTGCACCACCTTCCAGGCGCGGCGGCTGAACACCCGCTACAAGGACGCCGACGGGCGCAACCAGGTCGCCGCCACGCTCAACGGCACCCTGTGCGCCATCGCCCGCACCATCGCCTGCCTGCTGGAGGTGCACCAGCGCGCCGACGGGTCGGTGCACGTGCCGGCCGCGCTGCGCCCCTGGCTGGGCGGCGTCGAGGCGCTCACCCCGGGCATGGTGCTGGCCGCGCCCACGCCGCCGGCCGCATGAGCGAGACCGCACCCCGGGCCGTGCTGTCCGGCCACGTGCCCTCGCCGGTCGCCGACCGGGTGGTGGACCTCGGCGACCTCGGCACCTGGCGGCCGAAGCTGGTGGCCACCGACCTCGACGGCACGCTGCTGGCCTCCACCGGCGAGGTGAGCCCGCGCACCCGGACGGCGCTGGAGGCGTGCTGGGACGCCGGCATCCCGGTCGTCGGCGTCACCGGCCGCGGCCCCCGGCTGCTGGACAGCGTGCGCGCCGCGCTCGACGGGCGCGGCATCGCCGTCCTGGCCCAGGGCGGCTTCGTCGTCGACCTGGAGCGCGACGAGGTGCTGCGCACCGTCGGGCTGCCCCGGTCGCAGGCCACGGGCGTCATCGAGCGGATCGAGGAGGTCGCCGGGGAGCTGGTCGTGGCCGTCGAGGACGCCGCGGATCAGGGCGAGGTGCACTCCCCGCTGCGGGTGCAGCACGGGTTCGACTGGCCCTACCCCGAGCCCGCGCACCTGCTGCCCCGCAACGAGGTGCTGCCCACCGGCGCGGTGCTCAAGGTGTTCCTGCGCTCGGCGACCCTCGGCCAGGACGAGCTGCTGGCCCGCGCCCGCCGCGTGGTCGACCCGGCCGACGCCGAGCTCACCCACGCCGGCCTGGGCTTCATCGAGGTGCTGCCGCCGGGCATCACCAAGGCCACCGGCCTGGCCATCGCCCTGGACCGACACGGCGTGGAGTACGGCGACGTGCTCGTCTTCGGCGACATGCCCAACGACCTGCCGATGATCGAGGCGGTCCGCGACGCCGGCGGCCGCGCGGTCGCGGTGGCCAACGCCCACCCCGCCGTCCGGTCGGCGACCCCCCTGCTCACCAGCGGCCACGACGCCGACGGCGTGGCCCGCTACCTGGAGGCGGTGCTCGGTGTCTGACCGGTTGCGCGATGTCTGACTGGAGCCCGCGGCTGATCGCCAGCGACATGGACGGCACGCTGCTGCGCGGCGACGACACCGTGAGCCGCGCGACGGTGGCCGAGCTGGAGCGCTGGCGCGCCGCCGGGGTGCCGGTCGTGCTGGCCACCGGGCGGCCGCCGCGGTGGATGGTGCGCATCCGCGAGGTGCTGCGGTACGGCACGGCGGTGTGCTGCAACGGCGCCGTCCTGCTGGACCTGGCCGGTTTCGAGGTCCTCGACGAGGACGCGCTGGCCCCCGACGTGCTGCAGGAGGTCACCGCCGAGCTGCGCCGCCACCAGCCGGACACCTGGTTCGCCGTCGAGTACGGCCTCGAGTTCCGCCACGAGCCGGTCTACCAGCCGCGCTGGGACGTCGACGCGCCCGGCGTGGCGGTGGCGACGCTGGAGGAGATGGTGGCCGCGCCGGTCGCCAAGCTGCTGGCCCGGCACGAGTCCCTGCCGCGGGACGAGTTCGTCGCGCTGGTCGAGCAGGTGGTCGACGGCCGCGCGACGGTCACCAACTCCTCCTCCGACGCCCTCGCCGAGATCTCCGCGCTCGGCGTCACCAAGGCCACCGGCATCGCCAAGGTCGCCGCCGAGCACGGCGTCGGCCCGGAGGACGTCGTCGTGTTCGGCGACATGCCCAACGACATCGCCGCCTTCGACTGGGTGCGCGAGGCCGGCGGCCGGGCGGTGGCCATGGCCCACGCCCACCCCGACCTGCTGGCCGCGGCCACCGACGTCACCGGCACCAACGAGGACGACGGCGTCGCGGCCTTCCTGGCCTCCCTCTGACGCTCGCCGCCCGGGTGTCCCTGCTACTCCGCGCGGAGGCGGGCCGCGCGCAGGGCGACCGGGGCAGTCCGCGGGTCGCCGTCCGGCAGCAGCGCGAGCAGCCGGTCGTGCGCGGCCAGGTCCTCCTCCCCGAGCGGGTGGGTCACGAAGGCGTGCAGCAGGTCGACGTCGGAGCTGCCCAGCACGGCGCGGCGCAGCCCGGCGGCCAGCTCCTCGCGCAGCTGCCGGACCTCGGCCACCTCCGACCGCGGCAGCAGCGGCCCGGCGCACCCGCGCAGCGCGGCGGCCGGCCGGCCCTCCCGCAGCGCCCGCCGCACCTGGCCGACGTCGCTGTCCACCGTCGCGGTGAGCCGGTAGGGGCGGGTGCCCAGCACGTCGGCGCCCAGCAGCGACCGCAGCCGGCGGACCTGCACGCGCACGGTGGTCTGGTTGCCGTCGTCGCCGTAGAGCAGGCAGCCCAGCTGGTCGGCGGTGAGGCCCTCGGGGTGCAGGACGAGCGCGGTGAGGACCTCCGCCGCCCGCAGCGTCAGCGGGACGGCGCGCCCGTCGAGCACCGCGCCCGGGCTGGTGCCGGTGAGCCGCAGCGAGAGCACCGGGGTGCGGTGGGCCGGCCGGGGGCAGACCAGCAGGTGCCCCTCGGCCAGGGGCTCCACCCGCACCTCCCGCCCGTCGGGCAGCAGCGCGTGCCCGGTGGAGCCGGCCAGGTCCACCCGCGCGGGCCACCGGCCGTCGGGGTCCGCGGCGAGCACCCGGCCGGTGGGGGTGACCAGCGCGCCGGCGGCACCGCGCAGGCCGGCCAGGTGCGCCGCGTGGCGCAGCAGGAACCGCTGGTCGGCCTCGGCCACCCGGGCCCGCAGGTGCGCCTCGGCCAGCCGGGCGGTCGTCGCCACCAGCTGCGCCATCGCCGGGTGCACGGTCTGCAGCGGGCCGCTGAGGTCCACCGCACCGAGGACGGCGCCGGTGTCGGGGTCGTGCACGGGGGCGGCCACGCAGGTCCACGCGTGGTACGTGCGGACCAGGTGCTCGGCGGAGTGGATCTGCACCGGCGCGTCCACGGCCAGCGTGGTGCCCATCGCGTTGGTCCCGATGGCCGCCTCGCTCCAGTCGGTGCCCGGGAACAGCCCGACCCGGTCGGCCCGGCCGAGCAGCCCGGGCGAGCCCTCGCGCCACAGCACGCGCCCCGCGGCGTCGGTGACCAGCAGCAGGTGCACCGCCTCGTCGGCCGCGGTGGCCAGGGTCCCGCGCAGCAGCGGCACCACCTCGGCCAGCGGGTGCGCCGACCGGACGTCGGCCAGCTCGTCGGGTGCGTACACCACCGGGGGCGTGCGGCGGTCGGGGTCGACGTGCGCGGCCAGGCTGCGGGCCCAGGACGCCGAGACGACCGGCCGGGGCGAGCGGCGCAGCGGTCCGCCCCCGAGGACGTCGTCGAAGGTCTCGGCCAGCTGCCGGGCGTGCGCGACGGCGTCGACGCCCGGGACACCGGGGGCACCGCGGGGGCGGGGGTGCCGGCCGGTGCGGGACATGGGACCCCCGGGGAAGGCGCGCCGGACGGGTCCGCGCCCGCCCGCCGCGGATCATCGCCCATCCCCGTGCGGGCCAGCAAGCCAGCCCCGGGGACGGCGGCCGGTGCCGAGGCAACGTCGGTGCAACGTGGCGCGTGCCACAGTGACCGGACGACGACGGCACGACCGAGGAGCTGGCCTGTGACGAGCGCTCCCCCGCTGACCACGGCGGACTACCCCCTGTCGATCAACCGGCCCGAGCTGCTGCGCACCCCCACCGGCAAGCCGATCACCGCGCTCACCATGGACGCGGTGGTGTCCGGTGAGCTGACCGCCGAGGACCTGCGGATCGCCCCGGAGACGCTGCAGCTGCAGGCCCAGCTGGCCGACGCCAGCGGCCGCCCGCAGCTGGCCGCGAACCTGCGGCGGGCCGCGGAGATGACGGCCATCCCGGACGCCGAGGTGCTCGCCATGTACAACGCGCTGCGGCCGCGCGCGTCGACCGGCGAGCAGCTGGCCGCGCTGGCCGACCGGCTCGAGGGCGACTACGCCGCACCCGTCTGCGCCGCGCTGGTCCGCGAGGCCGCCGAGGTCTACGCCCGCCGCGGCCTGCTGGCCCGGCCCGAGACCGGCGCCGACGCCGACCCGGGCGCCCTCGCCGGCAGCCCCGAGGCCAGCCCGGTCACCACCGCCGGCACCGCCGCCGCCGCCCGGGCCGAACAGCAGGGCGCCGAGCAGGAGGAGGTGCAGCCGGCATGACCGCCGTCGAGCCCCAGCAGTCCGTCCGCACCGGGGTCCTGGAGGGCCGCCCGGTCAACCTCGACGGCTTCGTCGAGGAGTGGCCCGAGAAGGGCCTGGTCGCGATGGAGAGCGACTTCGACCCGGCGCCGGGCATCCGCGTGGAGGGCGGCCGGGTCGTCGAGCTCGACGGCCGGGCGCGCGCGGACTTCGACTTCATGGACACCTTCATCGCCGACCACGCGATCGACGTGGCCTCGGCCGAGGAGTCCACGGCGATCCCGTCGGCGCAGATCGCGCGGATGCTCGTCGACCCCGGTGTCTCCCGGGGCGAGGTGCTCGCGGTGACCCGGGGGCTCACCCCGGCCAAGATCCTGGACGTCGTCAAGCTGATGAACGTCGTCGAGATCATGCAGGCGATGCAGAAGATGCGGGCCCGGCGGACGCCGGCCAACCAGGCGCACTCCACCAGCGCCCGCGACAACCCGGTGCAGGTCGCCGCCGACGCCGCCGAGGGCGCCCTGCGCGGGTTCGCCGAGCTGGAGACCACCCTCGGCGTCGTCCGCTACGCGCCGCTGGTGGCCATCGCGCTGCAGGTCGGCGGCCAGGTCGGCCGCGGCGGCGTGCTCACCCAGTGCGCGCTGGAGGAGGCCACCGAGCTGGAGCTCGGCATGCGCGGCATCACCGCCTACGCCGAGACGATCTCCGTCTACGGCACCGAGTCGGTGTTCGTCGACGGCGACGACACCCCGTGGTCCAAGGCGTTCCTCGCCTCGGCCTACGCCTCGCGCGGCATCAAGATGCGCTTCACCTCGGGCACCGGGTCGGAGGTGCAGATGGGCAACGCCGAGGGCCGCTCGATGCTGTACCTGGAGATCCGCTGCATCCTCATGGCCAAGGGCGCCGGGGTGCAGGGGCTGCAGAACGGGTCGATCAGCTGCATCGGCGTCCCCGGCGCGGTGCCGGGCGGGATCCGCGCGGTCGCCGCGGAGAACCTGGTCGCCAGCATGGTGGACCTGGAGTGTGCCTCCGGGAACGACCAGTCCTTCTCGCACTCGGCGATGCGCCGCACCGCCCGGCTGATGCCCCAGCTGCTGCCGGGCACCGACTTCGTCTGCTCCGGGTTCTCCGCGGTGCCCAACGCGGACAACATGTTCGCCGGGTCGAACTTCGACACCGAGGACTACGACGACTGGAACACCATCCAGCGCGACCTGCAGGTCGACGGCGGCCTGCGGCACGTCCGCGAGCCGGAGATCCTGCAGGCCCGCGACCGGGCGGCGCGGGCGCTGCAGGCGCTGTTCGCCCACCTGGACCTGCCGCCGGTCACCGACGCGGAGGTCGAGGCGGCCACCTACGCCAACTCCTCGGCGGACTACCCGCCGCGCGACGTGCTCGCCGACCTCAAGGGCGCCCAGGCGGTGATGGACCGCGGCGTCACCGGCCTGGACCTCGTCCGGGGCCTGGAGACGACCGGCTTCTCCGACGTCGCGCAGAACCTGCTGCAGGTGCTGCGCCAGCGGGTGTCCGGTGACCTGCTGCAGACCTCCGCGGTGCTCACCGCCGACTTCACCCCGCTGTCGGCGATCAACGACGCCAACGACTACGCCGGGCCGGGCACCGGCTACCGGCTCTCGGGGGAGCGCTGGGAGGAGCTGAAGAAGCTCCGCCACGTCACCTCCGCCGAGGACCCCGAGCGAGAGGTGGGCTGACCCCGTGACGACGGCAGCGCCCGGGCGCACGCTGACCCTCCGCGAGACCGGCCCGGCCACCCGCGGCACCCGCCCGGACGAGGTGGTGGTCGTGGTCTCGCCGGCCTTCGCCGGCTCCTTCACCAAGACCATCGTCGACGTCCCGCACGCCGAGGTGCTGCGCCAGCTGCTGGCCGGCATCGAGGAGCAGGGGGTCACCGCGCGGGTGGTCCGGGTGTGGGACACCGCGGACCTGGCGGCCATCTCGCACACCGGCGCGAAGCTGTCCGGCTCGGGCATCGCGGTCGGGATGCTGTCCCGGGGGACGACGATGATCCACCAGCGGGACCTGCCCCGGCTGTCGAACCTGGAGCTGTTCCCGCAGTCCCCGCTGCTGGACGCCCCGGTGTTCCGGCAGATCGGCTCGAACGCCGCGCAGTACGCCAAGGGCGAGTCGCCGCAGCCGGTGCCCACCCGCAACGACCAGATGGCCCGCCCGCGCTGGCAGGCCAAGGCGGCGCTGCTGCACCTCAAGGAGTTCGAGTGCATCCGGGCCGGGCAGCCCCCGGTCGAGGTGGAACCGGTCTTCGGCCGCGCCGGCTGAGGTGGGCGCGCCCGACCCCGGCCGGCCGCCGGGCCGGCTGGTCGTCGGCGTGGACATCGGCAACTCCACGACCGAGGCGTGCCTGGCCGCGGTCGCCCCCGACGGCACGGTCGCCTACCTGGCCACCGACCTGACCCGGACGACCGGCGTCAAGGGCACCCCGGACAACACCGCGGGCGCGCTCACCGCCGTCCGCGGGGCGCTGGCCCGGTCCGGGCGGGACGCCGGCGAGGTGGAGGCCGTGCTGCTCAACGAGGCCACCCCGGTGATCAGCGGGCTGGCCATGGAGACCATCACCGAGACGATCATCACCGAGTCCACGATGATCGGGCACAACCCGGCGACCCCCGGCGGCGAGGGCCTCGGCGTCGGCACCACCGTGCCGATCGGCGCGCTGCCCGGCCAGCCGCCCGGCGCGCCGGTGGTGTGCGTCGTCCCACCCGGCGCGGACTTCGAGGACGTCGCGGCCGCGGTCAACGCCGCCGTCGCGGCCGGCGTGGACGTGGTGGCCGCCGTCCTGGCCGGGGACGATGCGGTGCTGGTGACCAACCGGCTGCACCGGCCGGTCCCGGTGGTCGACGAGGTCGCCGCCGTGGAGCGGGTGCCGCTGGGGATGCTGGCCGCCGTCGAGGTGGCCGCGCCCGGGCGGACCATCCGGACGCTGTCCAACTCCTACGGCCTGGCCACCGTCTTCGGCCTGGACCCGGCGCAGACCCGCCAGGTGTCCCCGGTGGCGCGGGCGCTGACCGGCAACCGGTCGGCCGTCGTCGTGCGCACCCCGACCGGGGACGTCACCGACCGGCGCATCCCGGTGGGGGAGCTGGTGCTGCACGGGGCGGGCAGGACGCTGCGGGTGGACGTCGACGCCGGCGCCGAGGCGATCATGGACGCCGTCGCCCGCGTGCAGCCCCTGGACGACGCCGACGGCGAGCCCGGCACGCACGTCGGCGGCATGCTCGCCCAGGTCCGCGACACGATGGCCGACGTCATGGACGTCGCCGGCCAGCCGGGGGTGCCGGTGTCGGAGATCGCCATCCGCGACGTGCTCGCCGTCGACACGTTCGTGCCGGCCGAGGTGCGCGGCGGGCTGGCCGGCGAGGTGGCGCTGGAGAACGCGGTCGCGCTGGCGGCGATGGTGCGCACCAGCCGCAGTCGCATGCAACTGGTCGCCGACCGGGTCTCCGAGCAGCTGGGCGCGGCGGCGCGGATCGGCGGCGTCGAGGGCGAGATGGCCGTGGGCGGCGCGCTCACCACCCCCGGCGTCGACCGGCCGGTCGCCGTCCTGGACCTCGGCGGCGGCTCGACCGACGCCGCCCTGCTCACCCGGGACGGCGAGTGCACCGCCGTGCACGTCGCCGGCGCCGGGGAGCTGGTCACCAAGCTGATCGGCTCCGAGCTGGCCCTGGAGGACCGCGAGGTCGCCGAGGGCGTCAAGCGCTTCCCGCTGGCCACGGTGGAGAGCTTCTTCCACCTGCGCCACGAGGACGGCACCGTGCAGTTCGTCGACCAGCCGCTGCCGCCGCACGTCTTCGCCCGCGTCGTGGTGCTGACCGCCGAGGGTCCCGCCCCCGTGCCCACCCGGCACGCCCTGCACCACGTGCGGCGGGTGCGCCGGGATGCCAAGCGGCGGGTGTTCGTGGTCAACGCGCTGCGGGCGCTGCGCCAGGTGGCACCGGGGGGCAACCTGCGCGCGCTGGACTTCGTCGTCCTGCTGGGCGGGTCGGCACTGGACTTCGAGATCCCCGACCTGGTCGCCGACGCCCTCGCCCCCTACGGGGTGGTCTGCGGGACCGGCAACGTGCTGGGCACCGAGGGGCCGCGGACGGCGGTCGCGGCGGGCCTGGTCCGCGCGCACGCCGCCCACCTGGTCGAGTGCCCGGCCGGGTGAGCGACCCGGGACCGCGGCCGGCGGTGCGGGTGCACCGGCACCCGGCGGCCCCGGCGCCCGTGCTGCGCCAGGTGCGCGCCGGGGTGGAGGAGGAGGGGGTGCCCAGCGACGTCGTCGACGTCCCCGGGCCGGCCGGTGCGACCGCCCTGGCCGCCGCGGCCGCCGCGGACTCCCCGCTCGGCGTGGGCATCGGCCTGGCCGCCGACGGCGCCGCGGCCGTGCAGCACCGCACCCTGCCCGGGGACCGGCCGGTGACCACGGCCCCGGCCGGTGCGGGGCCGACGGAGTGGCGCCGCATCGGCCGGGTCGCCGCCCGGGTGGTCAAGCGCCTCCCGCTCGGCTGAACGGCAGGGGGCACCGGCTGCTCCCCCGTGATCATCGGCGGGTGGCTGGCCCTGCGGGCGTGTCGGGCGACCACCTGCCGATGGTCACGGCGTCGAGGCGGCCCGGGCGGACCGGCTCAGGTCAGCACGTTGTAGGCGATCACGCTGCCGACGACGGCGATGACGACGGCCAGGACGCCGGTGACGAGCCCGGTGGTGACCTGACCGTTCCGGACGCCGCCGCGCCGCGCTGCGATGCCCAGGCCGATGGCCACGACCCCCAGCACCAGGCCGACGATCGGGATCAGCAGGGACAGCAGGACGCCGACCACGCCGGTCACGAGTGCGCCGGTCGCCAGGCCGCTGGACCCACCGGTGCGCCGCACCGGCGCGGTGCCCGTCTGCTCGCTGCTCATGGCTCCTCCACGGGTTCCTCGGCGGCCGGGACCTCCGGCCGTCGACCGGGTCGGGTGGGCACCGCGGAGGGAGGACAAACGGCCCGGCGAGCGGGTTCACCGGGTCGGGCGACGTCACCGCCGCCAGCGGTCACCCGGCCGTGACCAGGAGGCCGGCCGAGACCGGCAGGCCGGCCGTGACGAGGAGGTCAGAGGTACTGGCCGCCACCGGGGCGCAGGTCCGGCTGCGGGGCCTGACCGCCGGGTAGCGCCCGCCGGCGCATCTCCTCCAGCTGGGCCCGGGCGGCCATCTGCTGGGCGAACAGCGCGGTCTGGATGCCGTGGAAGACGCCCTCCAGCCAGCCGACCAGCTGGGCCTGGGCGATGCGCAGCTCGGCGTCCGACGGCGTCTCGCCCTCGCTGAACGGCAGCGTGATCCGCTCCAGCTCCTCGCGCAGCTCCGGCGCCAGCCCCTGCTCGAGCTCGCGGATGGACGAGGCGTGGATGTCGCGCAGCCGGTTGCGGCTGGCGTCGTCCAGGGGCGCGGCGCGCACCTCCTCGAGCAGCTGCTTGATCATCGTGCCGATCCGCATGACCTTCGCCGGCTGCTCGACCATCTCGCCGATGGCCGGGCCGCCGTCGCCGCTCGGTGGGCCGCCGTCGGGTGCGGGCATCGTGCCCACCGGCTGGCCGTCGGGTCCGACGACGAGGACCTGCTGGGCGCGTCCACTGCCGATTCCAGGTGCGGTCATGCCCCCATCCTCCCCGCCGTCGCGGCACCCCGCCGGGGAGGCCGGGGGCTCAGCCGTGACGGCTAGTGTCGAGGTCCATGGGACCGGGGGAGGGGCGGCTGGACGTCGCCCGCGTCCGGGGCCTGTTCCCCGGTCTCTCCGACGGTCTGGTGCACGCCGAGGGGCCCGCCGGCGCGCTGCTGCCGGAGGCCGTCGTGCACGCCGTCGCCCAGGCGATGCGGGTGCCGGTGGCCGGCCGCGGCGGGGTGTTCCCGGCGTCCGCCCGCGCCGAGGGGCTGCTCGCCAGCGCCCGCACCGCCGTCGCCGACCTGGTCGGCGGGGTGTCCTCCGGCGTCGTCCTCGGGCCGGACAGCTCGCGGCTGACCTGGACCCTGGCCCGCGCGCTGGCGCGCACCTGGCGGCCCGGCGACGAGGTGGTGGTCAGCCGGCTGGACCACGACGCCAACGTCCGCCCGTGGGTGGAGCTGGCCGCCGGCACCGGGGTGGTGGTGCACTGGGCGGAGGTCGACATCGAGACCGGCGAGCTGCCGGACTGGCAGTACGACCAGCTGCTGGGCCCCCGCACCCGACTGGTCGCGGTCACCGCGGCCAGCTCCGCGATCGGCACCCGCCCGGACGTCGCGGCGATCGCCCGCCGCGCGCACGCGGCCGGTGCCCTCGTGTACGTCGACGGGACGCACGCCGCCGCCCACGACCTGCTGGACCTGCCCACCCTCGGTGCGGACTTCCTCGCCGTCGCCGCCGACATGTGGTGCGGCCCGCACGTCGCCGCCGTGGTGGCCGACCCCGGCCTGCTGGCCGAGCTGGAGCCCGACCGGCTCGCGCCGGTGCCCGACCGGGTGCCCGACCGGTTCGAGAGCGGCGGGTACGCCTTCGAGCTGCTGGCCGGCGTCGCGGCGGCCGTGGAGCACCTGGCCGCGCTGGACGACGTCGCCACCGGCACCCGCCGGGAGCGGCTGCGCGCCTCGATGGCCGCCGTGGCCGCCTACGAGCACGGGTTGTTCGGCTGGCTGGACCAGGCGCTGCGGGCCATGCGGCACGTGCAGGTGATCGGCTCGGCCCCGCGCACCACGCCGACGCTGTCGTTCACCGTCGAGGGGATGCGCCCGCGCCAGGTGGCCCACGAGCTGTCCCGGCGCGGCATCTGCGCGTGGGACGGCGACCTCTACGCCCGCGAGCTGTTCGACGCCCTCGGCGCCAACGAGGAGGGCGGGGCGGTGCAGCTGGGGCTGATGCACTACAACACCGCCGAGGAGGTCGGCTACCTCGTCGACGCGGTCGCCGCGCTGCGCCCGCGATGACTCACGGTTCGTTGACCAGCAGCACCTTGCCGACGTGCTCGCTGGCGTCGACCACGCGGTGCGCCTCGGCGGCCCGCGACATCGGCAGCCGGCGGTCGACGATGGGGCGGACGACGCCGCGCTCGACGTCGGGCCACACGTCGTGCCGCACGGCGGCGACGATCTCGGCCTTGCCGCCGGGACCGGTCGCGGGGCGGGCCCGCAGCGTGGTGGCGTGCACCGCGGCCCGCTTGCGCATCAGCCTGCCCAGGTCCAGCTCGGCCCTCGTGCCGCCCTGCATCCCGATGCACACCAGCCGGCCGCCGGTGGCCAGCGCGTCGACGTTGCGGGCCAGGTACGCCGCGCCCATGTTGTCCAGGACGACGTCCACCCCGGCGCCGCCGGTCTCCTCCCGCACCCGCGCGACGAAGTCCTCCTGCCGGTAGTCGATGCCCACGTCGGCGCCGAGCTCCCGGCAGACGGCGAGCTTGGCCGCGCTGCCCGCGGTGGTGAGCACCCGGGCGCCGGCCCGGGCGGCCAGCTGGATGGCCATCGTGCCGATCCCACTGGCGCCGCCGTGCACCAGGAACGTCTCGCCGCGGCGCAGCCCGGCCAGCATGAAGACGTTGGACCACACGGTGCACACGACCTCGGGCAGCGCCGCGGCCGTGGCCAGCTCCACCCCGGCCGGGCGGGGGAGCAGCTGGCCGGCCGGGACGGCGACCCGCTCGGCGTAGCCGCCACCGGACAGCAGCGCGCAGACCTCGTCGCCCACCGACCAGCCGGTCACGCCCTCGCCGACCTCGCTGACCACCCCGCTGCACTCCAGGCCGAGGACCTCGCTGGCACCGGGCGGCGGGGGGTAGTGGCCGGCCCGCTGCAGCAGGTCGGCGCGGTTGACCGCGGTGGCGACGACGTCGACGATCACCTCACCGGGCCGCAGCACCGGGTCGGGCACCTCACCCCAGCCGAGCTCGTCGGGGCCACCGGGTCGGTCGAGGGTCACAGCACGCATGGGCTGACCCTAGGAGGAGCACCACCCGCTCCTCGCGAGCTCGCGGTGGGGCCCGGCAGGGAGCCGTTGCCGACGACGGATGGGTGTGCGCGAGGTGGACAACTGATAGCCATACAGGGTTAGAGTCACTACAACGAGCGGGGGCTCGGGGACGGTTGATCGCCGTCCCGGGTGCCCGTTCGGCCGACATCGACGCTGAGCAGCTGCGTCGGGTCGCGTCGGTGACCAGTCGAGGACACGACCATGACACTGCGCCGCCGGCTGGCCGTGGGGCTGACCACCCTGGTCCTGCTGTCCGCCGTGGGTGCCGGCGCCGGGCTGTACGCCCTGGGCCGGGTCACCGGCGCGGTGCACCGGACGTCCACCCAGGACGTGGTGGCGCTCGAGGCGCTCGACGACGTCGAGTCGGCGCTGTACCGCATCCGCGCGAGTGCCCTCGAGCACCTCCTGGCCGGGTCGGACGGCTCGGGGGCCCGGCTGGCCGGCGAGGCGAGCGAGCAGGAGCGCCGCGCCCGGGACCGCCTCGCGGACTACCGGCGGACCGGGCTGTCCCCGGAGGAGGAGCGGCTCGCCGCGGCGTTCGAGCGACACCTGGCCGGCTACGTGCAACGGGTCCGCGGCGACGTCCTCCCGGTGCGCACGGCGGCGGGGCAGGGGGAGGTCGCGCGGCAGGTCGCGCGGGGGGCGGTCGAGGAGTTCCGCGCCGCCCGTCAGGCGGTGGACGACCTCATGGACCAGGCGCTGCGGCGCGCCGGGGAACGCGCGGCCGAGGCCCGGCGCACCCACCTCCCCTGGGTCGTGGCGCCGGTGCTGGTGGTCCTGGTGACCGCCGCGGTGGGTCAGCTGGTCGGGACACGGCGGGGCCGCCGCGTCCTGGCGCCGCTGCGCCGGCTGGTCACCCGCGGCGGCACCCGGCGGCCGGCGGCGCTCGACGCGCCCGGGGAGGACGAGCCCCGCTTCCGCAGCGCGTTCGCCCACGCCCGCGTGGGCATGGCCATCGTGTCCCTCGACGGGCGCTGGTTGGAGGTCAACGCCGCGCTGGGCGCGGTGCTCGGGACCACCCCGGCCGAGCTGCTCGCGCTGGGTCCCGAGCAGGTCACCCACCCGGAGGACCGCCACGTCGAGGGCGAGCTGGTGCGCGGCGTCCTCGGCGCCGCGGTGCAGCAGGGACCCACCGCGGCGGTGCGCCACCGGGACGTGCGCTACCTGCACCGGGACGGGCGGGTCGTCGTCGCCGAGGTCGGCGCGGCGGTCGTCCTGGGGCGCGGCGACCAGCCCACCCACTGCCTGCTGCAGGTCGTCGACGTCACCGAGGCGCGGCGCTCCCGCCGGGAGCTGGAGGAGCTCGCCCACTCCGACCCGCTGACCGGCCTGGCCAACCGCGACCGCTTCCTGCAGCGGCTGCACGCCGCCCTGGCCGAGCCGACCGAGGGCCCGCTGCGCTGCGTGCTTTTCGTCGACATCGACCGGTTCAAGTTCGTCAACGACGTGCTCGGCCACCGGGCCGGTGACGAGCTGCTGGTCGTGATGGCGCGGCGGATCGAGTCCTGCCTGCGCCGCCGGGACACCGTCGCCCGGTTCGGCGGCGACGAGTACACCGTGCTGCTGGAGGACGTCCGCGACACCGCGGAGGCCGTGCACGTCGCCGAGCTCGTCCTGGAGGCGGTCCGCCGTCCGCTTGTGCTGGCCGGCCAGGACGTCGTCGCCTCGGCCAGCGTGGGCATCGCGTGCAGCACCGGGGCGGGGGAGGTCTCACCGGACGACCTGCTGCACGACGCGGACGTGGCGGTGGGCGAGGCCAGGACCGCCGGCGGGGACTGCTACCGGCTGGCCGGTCCCGAGCAGCGCGCGCGGTCCCGGGAGCGGCTGGGCCTGGAGACCGACCTGCGGGCCGCCCTCGACGGGGGGTCGGAGCTGGAGGTGCACTACCAGCCGATCGTGCGCCTGGACGGCGGCGCGGTCGCCGGCGTGGAGGCCCTGGTCCGCTGGCGGCACCCGGAGCGGGGCCTGCTGGCGCCCGCGGAGTTCCTGCACCTCGCCGAGGACACCGGGCTGGTCGTCCCGCTGGGCCGGTGGGTGCTGGGCGAGGCCTGCCGGACGGTGCAGCGGTGGGCCGCGCACGGCGACATGCCCGCGGACTTCGTGCTGCACGTCAACCTCTCCGCCCGCCAGCTGCGCCCGGAGCTGCTCGACGAGGTCGACGCGGTGCTGTCCGGCACCGGCTACCCGGCCGACCAGCTGTGCCTGGAGGTGACGGAGAGCGCGCTGGCGGAGGACGACGACGTCGGCGTCGTCCTGCTGCAGCAGCTGAGCCGCCGGGGGGTGCGCCTGGCGATCGACGACTTCGGCACGGAGTACTCCGCCCTCGGCCGGCTCCGCCGGCTCCCGGTGACCTGCCTGAAGATCGACAAGGTCTTCGTGGCGGACCTGGCCTCCGACGGGCGGGACGAGGCCATCGTCCGTGCGATCACCGACCTGGCCCGCTCGATGGAGCTCGAGGTCGTCGCCGAGGGCGTGGAGACCCCCGCCCAGGAGGCCGCCCTGCTGGCGCTGGGCTGCGACGTCGGCCAGGGCTACGCGCTCGGCCGCGCCCAGCCGCCGGACGCGGCCGGCCGGCTGGTCGTCGCCCACTGGCGGCGCACGCCCCGGGCGGTCGCCGCCTCGGCCTGAGCCGGCGGCCGCCCGGGGCGGCCCCTCTGCAGGGGCCCGCCACGAGCCCTACGGCCCTCCTGCAGGGGCCCGCCGCGAGCTCGCGAGCGGTGGGGGGCAGGAAGGTCCTTCCTGGTGGGGGGCAGAGGGGTCCTTCTTCAGCCGGCGGCGCGGAGGTCCTTGCGCAGGATCTTGCCGGCCGCGGACTTCGGCACCTGCTCGATGAACTCCACGATGCGGATCTTCTTGTGCGGGGCGACCTTCTCGGCCATGTACTCCACGACCGCCTCGGCGGTCAGCGCGGAGCCGGGGGCCCGGACGACGAAGGCCTTGGGCAGCTCCTCGCCGCTGTCCCGGTCCGGGACGCCGATGACCGCGGCGTCGGCGATCTCCGGGTGACCGATCAGCACGGCCTCGAGCTCGGCCGGGGCCACCTGGTAGCCCTTGTACTTGATCAGCTCCTTGACCCGGTCCACGACGGTGTAGCAGCCGATGTCGTCGACGACCGCGACGTCGCCGGTGTGCAGCCACCCCTCGGCGTCGATGGTGGCCGCCGTCGCCTCCGGGTTGTTGAGGTAGCCCGTCATCACGTTCGGCCCGCGGACCCACAGCTCGCCGCGCTCGCCCGGACCGGCGTCCTGCCCGGTGGCCGGGTCGACCAGCCGGCACTCGCTGTTCGGGACGGCGAAGCCGACCGAGCCCTTCGGCACCGAGCCGGGTGCCACCCCCGGCGGCTCGGCGCCGATGTCGGGCGTGGTGTGCGAGACCGGCGACAGCTCGGTCATCCCGTACCCCTGCGCCACCCGGACGCCGCTGTCGGCGCCCCGGCGCAGCCGCGCCTCGCACGCCATCGCCAGCTGCTCGTCCAGCGGCGCGGCCCCGGAGGTGACCGAGGTCAGCGAGGACAGGTCGTAGGCGTCGACCAGCGGGTGCTTGGCCAGCGCCAGCACGATCGGCGGGGCCACGAACGCCCGGGTGACCCGGTGGTCCTGGATGGTGCGCAGGAAGTCCTCCAGGTCGAAGCGCGGCAGCGTCACCACCGCCCCGCCCCACGCCAGCCCCTGGTTCATCAGCACGGTCAGGCCGTAGATGTGGAAGAACGGCAGGACCGCGATGATCCGCTCGTCGGCACCGAGCTGGATCAGCGGGCGGCACTGCGCCACGTTGGCCACCAGGTTGCGGTGGGTGAGCATGACGCCCTTGGGCAGCCCGGTCGTGCCGCTGGAGTAGGGCAGGGTGACGAGGTCCTCGGCCGGGTCGATGTCGACCTGCACCGACGGCGCGTCGGTGGTCAGCAGGTCGCGCATCGAGGCGTGCCCCTCGGCGCCGTCCAGGACGACGATCTCGTCGACCGGCGACTGCTGGACCGCGGCTCGGGCGCGGTCCAGGAACGGCGAGACGGTGACCAGCACCTTCGCGCCGGAGTCCCGCAGCTGGAAGGCGATCTCGTCGGGCGTGTAGAGGGAGTTGATCGGGCTCATCACGCAGCCGGCGGCGGCGATGCCGTGGAAGACCACGGGGAACCACGGCGTGTTCGGGCAGAACACCGCGACGACGTCGCCCTTGCGCAGGCCGCGGACGTGCAGCGCCGCGGCCACCCGGTCGACGTAGGCGGCGAGCTGACCGTGGGTGATGACGTCGCCGGAGAGGCCGTCGATGAGCGCCGGGGCCTGGGGCCGGTCCCGGCCTGCGGCGAGGACGAACTCGGGGACGGAGACGTCGGGGATCTCGACGTCGGGGAACGGGCTGGCCAGCGCCACGGGTGCAGCTCCTCACTCGACGGGTGTGGCGCCAGTCTCACACCTGCCGCCGGACGGAGGCAGGGTGGTCCTTCGTCAGCGCGGCCAGAGCACCGACTGGGTGCAGCGGAACAGCGCGACGGTCCGCCCGGAGTCCGCCGCGGTCACCACGGCGTCCCACACCTGGGTCGTCCGACCGGCATGGGCGTTGGTGGCCACGGTGGTCAGCCGGCCCTCCCGCGCGGTACCCAGGAAGTTGCTCTTGAGCTCGATGGTGGTGAAGCCGGCCGCCCCCTCGGGCAGCAGCGCCCGCGTGGCCAGTCCGCAGGCGGTGTCGGCCAGCCCGATGACGGTGGCGGCGTGCAGGTAGCCGTTGGGTGCCAGCAGCTCGGGGCGGACGTCGAGCGCGGCGGCCAGCCGGCCGGGCTCGTGCGCGGTGACGGTGAGCCCGAGCAGCCCCGGGAGGGTGCCCGGCAGCAGGGCGTTGAGCTCGTCGGCGGTGTGGAACCCGGTGGCGGCCATGCGGCCAACCTAGTGAGGCGGCCCCGCGGGGCAGGCGCTCCGCCTCAGCGGACGGCACCGGGCGGCAGGACGGCGTGCACGCCGAACACCTGGTTGGCCACCTGCGTCACCCGCAGGTCGACGACCACGCTGGCCAGCGCCAGTGCGTCCGACCGCGCCACCCCGTGCAGCGCGCCCAGCAGGTCCAGCACCGCGTCCATCGCCTCGGCCGCGGCCTCGTCCAGGTCCTCGCCCAGGCCCAGGCACACCCAGCCGGCCGGGGTCGACGCGACCGGCGTGGCCAGCGGCCGGCCGAACAGGTCCTCGCGCACGTCGAGGGTGAGGTCGGCGCGCTCGGTGCCGCACTCGATGGCGGTCCCGCTCACCTCGCCGTCCCCCTGGGCGGCGTGCGCGTCGCCGACGCTGAGCAGTGCGCCGTCCACGGGGATCGGCAGGTAGAGCGTGCTGCCGGCCACCAGCTCGCGGCAGTCGAGGTTCCCGCCGTGCCACCGGGGCGGGACGGTGGAGTGCCGGCCGGGCTGGGCCGGCGGCATCCCGATGACGCCGAGGAACGGCCGCAGCGCGACCGTGTGACCCAGGTGGTTGCGCGCGGTGCCGGTGGCGACGTCGATGTCCCAGCGGTGCACGGCCGGCGCGGCGATGCCCAGCCGGGCGCTCCAGGCGGTGCTGCGCAGCCCGGCATAGGTGGTGCCCCACGACGACGGGACGACCTCGTCCACGCGCACCGCCAGCACCTGCCCGGCGCGGGCCCCGCGCACCTCGACCGGACCGGTCAGCGCGTGGCCGGCGTCCGGGGTGTACCCGGCCGCGCGGCGGCGGCCCGCCACGTCACCACCGGTGTCCGGCTCGAGGAACCAGCCGGAGTCCAGGGTCCGGAAGCGCACCGTGGTCCCGGGGTCGACGGTCAGCGCCGGGGGCAGGTCGCGGTCGAACCAGCCGTGCACCGCGCCGGCGTGCGGCTCCAGCGTCGGGACGACGTCCATCAGGCGGTGCTCACGCGGTGCTCATCAGGCCAGGCCGCGGGTGGTGCGCGCCGGCGGGCGGTCGCCGCGGATGGCGGCGACCATGTCCAGCGTCTGGCGGGTCGCCGCGACGTCGTGCGCGCGGAACACCGTGGCGCCCAGCCAGGCGCTCACCGCGGTCGCCGCCAGGGTGCCGGTCAGCCGCTCGTCGAGCGGGACGTCGAGGGTCTCGCCCACGAAGTCCTTGTTCGACAGCGCCACCAGCACGGGCCAGCCGGTGTCCACCAGCTCCCCGAGCCGCCGGGTGGCCTCCAGGGAGTGCCGGGTGTTCTTCCCGAAGTCGTGCCCGGGATCGAGGAGCACCCGCTCGCGGTCCACGCCGGCGGCGACCGCAGCCTCGGCGAGGGCCGTCGTCCGGGTGACGACGTCGGCCACCACGTCGGCGTACTCGACCCGGTGCGGGCGGGTCCGCGGGGGCAGCCCGCCGGCGTGCGTGCAGACGATCCCGGCCCCGGCCGCGGCGGCCACCTGCGCGAGCTCGGGCTCCACCCCGCCCCAGGCGTCGTTGACCACGTCGGCCCCGGCGGCCAGCGCCTCCCGGGCCACCTCCGCCCGCCAGGTGTCGATGGAGATCGGCAGCGCCGGGTGGGCCGCGCGGATCGCCGCGACCAGGTCGACCGTGCGGCGGACCTCCTCGGCGGGGGAGACCTCCTCCCCGGGGGCGGCCTTGACCCCGCCGACGTCGACCAGGTCGGCCCCCTCGGCGACCACCCGGTCCACCCGCTCGACGGCGGCGGCCAGCTCGTAGGTGGCGCCGCGGTCGTAGAAGGAGTCGGGTGTGCGGTTCACGATCGCCATGACCACCAGCCGGCCGGGCGGCACGTCCAGGGCCCCGAGTCGCAGCACGCCGCCCTGCCCCCTCTGCCGCCGGTGTGGTGGAGTCAGCCAACCAGACCGCGGGACAGAAGGAGACGGGGCGATGGCAGTGACGACGGCGCAGGGCGTCGAGGGCGTGCAGGGCCTGGTCGGGCAGCACATGGGCCACAGCGACTGGGTGGAGATCACCCAGCAGCGGGTCGACCAGTTCGCCGAGGCCACCGGTGACCACCAGTGGATCCACGTCGACCCCGAGCGCGCCCGGCGGGAGAGCCCCTTCGGCGGCCCGATCGCGCACGGGTACCTGACCCTGTCGCTGATCCCCTGGCTGCTCGGGGAGATCCTGGATGTCGAGGGCTTCCGGATGGGCGTCAACTACGGCACCGAGAAGGTGCGCTTCCCCGCGCCGGTGCCGGTGGGCAGCCGGGTGCGGGCCGGGGCCACGCTCGCCTCGGCCACGCCCTTCGACGGCGGCATCTCGATGAACGTGGACGTGACGATCGAGGTCGAGGGCGGCACCAAGCCGGCCCTGGTGGCCACCGTCGTCTACCGCCGCTACCTCTGAGCCCGCCGCGAGCGGAGTCGCCCGGTGACGGTCCCCGTCACCGGGCGACTCCGCTCCGCCCTCAGTCGACGAGGGCCTGGTTGACCAGGGTGCGCAGGTGGTTGCGGATCGGCAGCGTGCTTGAGGGCAGCAGCTGGGTGTAGAAGCCGACGGTCACGTCCTCGACCGGGTCGACGTAGAAGGCGGTGGACGCCGCCCCGCCCCAGCTGTAGTCGCCGGCGTTGGACAGCACGCCGTAGCGGACCGGGTCGAGGACCATCGAGAACCCCAGCCCGAAGCCCACCCCGCGCAGCGGCGTCTCGGCGAACAGTGGCCGGCCGAAGGTCTCCAGGTCGGCGTTGCCCGGCAGGTGGTTGCGGGTCATCAGCGCGATGGTGCGCGGGCTCAGCAGCCGGCCACCGTCGTAGGAGCCGCCGCGGCGCAGCAGCTCGACGAAGCGCAGGTAGTCCCCGGCCGTGGAGACCAGCCCGCCGCCGCCGGACAGGAACGCCGGCTTGGCGTGCGCGACCGCCCCCATCGTGTCGTACGGGGCGATCCCGGTGGGTGCCCCGCCCGGCTCCCCCGGGACGGCGGCGTAGAGCCGGGCCAGCGAGTCGACGTCGTCGCCCTCGCGCAGCCCGAAGGAGGTGTCGGTCATGCCGAGCGGGCGGAACACGCGGGCCTCGAAGAACTCGTCGAGCGGCTGGCCGGAGACGACCTCGACCAGCCGGCCCAGCACGTCGGTGGACACGCCGTAGTTCCACTCCGACCCCGGCTGGAACACCAGCGGGACCGCCGCCCACTGCCGGCAGACCTCCGCGGAGTCCGCGCCGGGCGGCGTGCCCCACTCGTGACCGGCCGCCCGGTACATCGCGTCGACCGGGTGGGCGTGGTGGAAGCCGTAGGTCAGCCCGGAGGTGTGGGTGAGCAGGTGCCACACCCGGATCGGCTCGACCTGGGGTGCCGTGACCGGCCGCAGCGCGGAGCCGGCCACGTAGACGCGCGTGTCGGCGAACTCCGGCAGCCAGTGGGAGACCGGGTCGGAGAGCTGGAAGGCGCCTTCCTCGTACAGCATCATCGCCGCGACCGAGGTGATCGGCTTGGTCATCGAGTAGATCCGCCAGCGGGTGTCCGGCTCGACCGGCAGGCCCGCCTCGACGTCCCGGTGCCCCGCCGAGCCGACGTGCACCAGGTGCCCGTGCCGGGCCACGGTGACCAGGAAGCCGGGCAGCTGGCCGTCGTCCACCCAGCGGGCCAGCCGCCGGTCCAGCCGGGCCAGGCGGCCCGGGTCGAAGCCGACCTCGGCGGGGTCGGTGTCCACCTGGAGTGCGGTCACGGGTCCTCCGTCCCTCGCGCCGCCCGCGGTCGGACGGCGGCTGCCTCCGGCATCCTGACCCACGCACTCGTGGGCCGGCTCACAGGGGCAGCCGCCGTCCCGGCGGCGGAGGACGGCCCCCTCGCCAGGCCCCGCCGCGAGCGGTGGGGGGCAAGGGGGTCCTTGTTCACACCGGGACGCTGCTCGCGGCCTTCTTCAGGTTCGAGCCCGCGGTCACCTTGACGGAGTTGGCGGCGGGGATGTCGATCGACTCACCGGTCTGCGGGTTGCGGCCGGTGCGCGCGGAGCGCTGGGTGCGCTCGACGGTCAGCAGGCCGGAGACGGCGACCTTCTCGCCGCGGGTGATGGCGTCGACGAGCTCGTCCTGGAGCCCGGTGAGCACCGAGTCGACGGTGGATGCGGGTACGTCGGCCCGCTTGGCGATGGCGGAGACGAGTTCGGCCTTGTTCACAGGTGTCCTTCCGTGTCGGGAGATGTGGCGACGTCCGACCGCGCCGGAGCGGGGACGGACCGGGGGCACGGTGCCATGCCCCTCCGACAGCCCGCCACCGCGGGGGGTCGGCCGGGTCCCTCCCGCCCCAGGTGCCCCGCCGCCCGGCCCTCCCGCAGGGCCCCGGCCCGGCCCCGTCCAGAGGCTCGCCGCGAGCTTGCGAGCGGGGAGGAGGACGGCGTCCTGTTATTACGGTGGGAGGCATGCCGCAGATCCCCGGGACCGACCTGACCGTCAGTGACCTGTGCCTGGGCGCCAACGTGTTCGGCTGGACGGCGGACGAGCCGACGTCCGCCGCCGTGCTGGACCGCTACCTGGACGCGACGCCGAGCACCCGGGCGCCCTTCGTCGACACCGCGGAGATGTACGGCGAGGGCCGCTCCGAGCAGATCCTCGGCGCCTGGATGGCCGAGCGGGGGGTGCGCGACCGCGTGGTGGTGGCCACCAAGGCCTCGCCGGGGCGCAAGGAGCACCCGCTGTCCGCCCCGGAGATCCGGGCGGCCGCCGAGCGGTCGCTGCGCAACCTGCGGACCGACCGGATCGACCTGTACTACGCGCACTACGACGACACCTCCACGCCGCTGGAGGAGACGCTGCGCGCCTTCGACGAGCTGGTGCAGGCGGGCAAGGTCCGCCACGTCGCGGCGTCGAACTACTCCCCGGAGCGGCTCACCGAGGCGCTGGACACCTCCGAGCGGCTGGGGCTGGCCCGCTACGTGGCACTGCAGCCGCACTACAACCTCGTGGAGCGGGCGGTCTACGAGGACGGGCTGCGTGACGTCGTGGCCGGGCACGAGCTGGGCGTGCTGCCCTACTTCGCGCTGGCCAAGGGCTTCCTGACCGGCAAGTACCGGGCCGGGGAGCAGGTCGACTCGCCGCGGGCCGAGGGTGCCTCGGCCTACGTGGGGGAGCGCGGCGACCGGGTGCTGACCGCGCTGGGTGCGGTCGCCGAGGAGCACGGGGTGCCGGTGGCGGCGGTGGCGCTGCGCTGGCTGGCCGACCGGCCGACCGTCGTCGCGCCGATCGCCAGCGCCCGCTCGGTGGAGCAGCTGGCCGACCTGCTGCCGATGCAGGACCTCGTGCTCACCGACGAGCAGACGCAGGCCCTGGACGCCGCCTCCGCCTAGACGGTCCTGATGTGCGGGCGGACGCGGACGTCGGACTCGGTGCCCGGCGCGGTCGCGCCGTGCGACTCGACGGCGTGCCGGCGGGTCTGCACGAGGACGCCCTGCTCGTCGGCGGCGGTGAACGTGGCACCGCAGCCCGGGATGATGTCGCCGCAGGCAAAGCTCTTCACAGGTGTCTCCTGGGGTTCGGACTGCCGGCCAGCGGGCTCGAGCCGGGGGTCGGGGGGTCAGCGGCGGGCGGCCGCGGTGGCGAGGTCCTCGACCCGCAGCAGGCCGACGACGGCGCCGGTGGGGTCGGTGCAGACCACCGGGTCGAACCGGTGGCCCGGCGCGCGGGCCAGCGCCCGGTGCAGGACGTCGGTGACGCCGTCGGAGGCGTGCACGCGCAGCGAGACCGGCGCGGTGTGCGGCTCCGCCGTCCGCGGGTCGGTCAGCCACAGGCCCACGGGCGCACCGTCCTCGGTGACCAGCACCACCGGCGGGACCCCGGGCAGCGGCTCGCCGAAGTCGGACTGGCGCACCGGCCGCAGCAGGCCGGCCACGCTGTCGGTGCGCCGGGCGCGGGTGACGTGCGTGCGCACCAGCGCGGCGACGTCGGCGGGCAGGGGCGCGAAGTCCGGCGCGGGGCGGCCCAGCAGCCAGCCCTGGGCCAGCGGCACCCCGATGCGGGCCAGGGCGGCCAGCTCCCCGGGGGTCTCGACGCCCTCGGCCAGCAGCCAGGCGTCGATGCGGCCGGCGAACTCGCCGACCATCTCGGTGAGGGCGGTGCGCACCGGGTCGGTGTCCAGCCCGCTCACCAGGGAGCGGTCGAGCTTGACCAGCTGCGGGCGCACGCCGGCCATCGCCTGCAGCCCCGAGTACCCCGAACCGGTGTCGTCCAGGGCCACGAGGGCGCCGCGGCCCCGCAGGACCGCCGTCTGCCGGCGCAGCTCGTCGAGGTCGTCGATGCGGGTGTGCTCGGTGAGCTCGACGACGACGCGCCGCAGGTCCGGCCGGGTGGCCAGCGCCTCCTGGACGGGGCCGCTGCCGAGCAGGTGGGGGCTGACGTTGACGGACAGGAAGGTGTCCGGAGGCAGCGACGGGACGGCGGCCAGCGCCTTGACCAGCGCCAGCGCCTCCAACTGGGCGGCCAGCCCGCCCTCGGCGGCGGCGGCGAACCACACCTCGGGCCCGGCGGTGCCCGGGAAGCGGGCGAGGGCCTCGTAGCCGACGACGGTGGCCGCGGCGAGGTCGACGATCGGCTGGAACACCATCGTCAGGTCGTCCGGGTCGGCGAGCAGCGGGCGGCAGTCGAGCAGACTGCTCGCGCGGGTCACCGTCATGCACCCCCATCGGCCCGCACGCCGCCGGTCTTGACCGGCCCGGGCCCCGACTCCCCCGGTCGGGGGGACAACCCCGGGTGACACGGCACAGCGACGGTCCGGTTGCGCAGCGTGCCGGCGTGTCAGGATGGGACCGTCGACGCGGCCACGGAGGGGCGCGCCACGGTGGACGAGGGAGCGGGCATGGCGCCGACACCCCCGCCCGGCGTCCTCGCCGACGAGGACCGTGTCGTCGCCGCGCGGCGGCTGCTCGCCGAGGCGTCCCCGGGCGCCTACGACCGGCTCGCCGGGCTCGCCGCCCGGCTGGCGTCGGCGCCGACGGCACTGGTCTGCCTGGTCACCGACGTCGAGGTGCCCGTCGGGGCCTGCTGCCTGCCCGCGTCGGTCGTGGGGGCGACGCTGCCGGTCGAGGGGTCCCCGTGCGCGGTGACCGTGGCCGCCGGGGTGCCGCTCGTCGTCCCGCACGCGGCGCACGACGAGCGGACGGCGCACCTGCCGGCGGCCGTCGACGGGACGCTCGTCGCCTACCTCGGCGTCCCGCTGCGCACCCGGTCCGGGCACGTGGCCGGCGTCCTCGCGGTGTTCGACCCGGTGCCGCGGGCCTGGCCGGCGGACGTGGTGACCTCGCTGGAGGACCTCGCCGCCTCGGTGGTCGCCGAGCTGGAGCTGTCGGCCGCCCGGTCGGCCGCGGGCACCTCCCTGGTGCGCCTGGAGCTGGCGCTGGAGGCCGGCTCGGTCGGCGTCTGGGAGGTCGACCTGCAGCAGCAGACCATCGACTGGGACACCCGCTGCGCGGCCCTGTTCGGCTACGACTCCACCGTCCGCCTCGGCATGGACCGGATGTTCGCCGAGCACGTGCACCCCGACGACCGGGAGCGCGCGGCGCGCGAGATGCAGGCGGCCATCGACGCACGCGCCCAGTACACCGTCGAGCTGCGCGTGCTCCGCACCGACGGCACGGTGCGCTGGACGGTGAGCCGCGGCCGGGTGCTGACCGGTCCGGACGGCGAGCCGCAGCGCATCCTCGGCACGGTCGTCGACGTGTCCGGCGCGCGCGAGGACACCCAGCGGCGGTTGGCGGCGGTGCAGCGCGCGGCGGCCATGGCGGAGGTGGCCGCCGAGATGGCCGGCGCCTCCCGGATCGACCAGCTGGCCGACATCGCGCTGCGCGGCGCGCAGGTGCTGGGTGCGGAGTCCGGCGGGATCGCGGTCCTCGACGGCGACGGGCTGCGGCTGCACCTGGGCCGGAGGTTGTCCGACGCCGTGCGCGAGAACACCGACGTCGAGCTCCCGCCCGAGGGGGTGCCGCTGCCGCTGGACGACGCGCTGCCCACCCAGTACGCGGCCCGCCACGGGCAGCCCGTGCTGCTCGACACCGCGGAGGCGGCCGCCGCCCGGTTCCCCCGGATGGCCGAGGTGCGGCAGCGGTACGGCGTGCGTGCCGTGGCCGCGCTGCCGCTGCGCGTCGAGGGTCGGCTGGTTGGCAGCTCCACCGCCACCTGGACGACCGACTACGACTTCGCCGACAGCGACGTCGAGCTGCTCGAGGGCCTGGCCGCGCAGATCGCGCTCAGCGTGTCCCGGCTGCAGGCCGACGCCGAGCGGGCCGCCGCGGTCACCGCCATGGCCGAGGCCAACGCGCGGCTGCAGCTGCTGGCCGAGGCGGGCCGCACGATGACCGGCACGCACGACATCGCCCAGCAGCTGGAGCGGCTGGCCCGGCTGGTCGTCCCGCCGCTGGGCGACTGGTGCTGGATCGTGGCCACGGACGAGCACGGCCGCATGCACGAGGTGGCGGTGGCCCACCGCGACCCCTCCCGGCTGCACGAGGCGCAGATCTACGTGCGGCTGATGGTGTCCACGGTCTCCGAGGAGGGTGCGCCGAGCATCGTGGCCCGCACCGGCAGGCCGCTGGTCATCCCGGACCTGCAGCCGGAGCGGATCGCGCGGTCGCTGCCCGATCCGGCAGCGCGGCAGGCGCTGCTCGCGCTGGCCCCGGCGTCGGTCGCCGCCGTCCCGTTGACCGCCCGGGGGCGGACGCTCGGTGTCCTGTGCCTGCTCCGCGGTCGGGAGCGACCGCCGCTGCGCCCCGAGGAGGTCGACACCGCGGTCGAGGTCGGCCGGCGGGCAGGCGCCGCGCTGGACCAGGCCCGGCTCTACGCCGCGCAGCGGGAGCTGGCCGACGCGCTGCAGCACAGCATGCTCACCGCCCCGCCGGAGACCGACCTCGGTCAGATCGTGGTCCGCTACGTGCCAGCGGCGGCCGGGGCGGAGATCGGCGGCGACTGGTACGACGCGTTCCTCGAGCCCGGCGGGGCCACCGTGCTGGTCATCGGCGACGTCGTCGGGCACGACAGCCAGGCAGCCGCCGCGATGGGCCAGGTGCGCGGCCTGCTGCGCGGGATCAGCTACTCCAGCGGCGCCACGCCGGCGCAGGTGCTCACCCGGGTCGACGCCGCCGTCGGCGGGCTGGGCCTGGACACGATGGCCACCGCGCTGGTCGCCCGGCTGGAACGGGCGGAGGCCGGTGGGACGGTGCTCCGCTGGTCCAGCGCCGGGCACCCGCCGCCGGTGCTGCTGGGCCCGGACGGGCGGGTGACGGTGCTCGACGGCGAGCCAGCCGACCTGCTGCTCGGCGTCGACCCGTCGGTGTCCCGCGAGGACCGCGTCGCCGTCCTGCCCCCGGGCAGCACGGTCCTGCTGTACACCGACGGGCTGGTGGAGCGCCGCGACCGCGGTCTGGACGAGGGCACCGCCGCGCTGGTGGCCGTCCTGGGCGCGTCCGCGGGGCTCCCGCTGGACGAGCTGTGCGACCGGGTGCTCTCCCGGCTGTTCCTGCCCGACGCCGCGGACGACGTCGCCCTGCTCGCCGTGCGCCTCTCGCCGTGATCACCGGCGAGTGGTGGTGCCCGTCCGCGTGTCGGGTGACCACCCGCCGATGACCACGGTGGCCGCGGCGAGGGGGTCCTCCGTCACGTGCGGCGGCGCCAGCGGGCCGGGCGCCCGGCGGCCCCCGGACGGCGTGCCGCGCGCACCCGCAGCAGCCGGCTGCGGGCCCGGCCGGGCAGGTCGACGGCGACCGGCGCCGCCCAGCCGCGCCACACCGACAGCACCCGCAGCCCGGCCACCAGCGCGATGACCAGCAGCGCCACCGGGACCGGGTCCAGGCCGGCCGGCCCGGCGAGCACGGTCAGCGCGATCGCCCCGAGCAGCGCCGCGACCGCGTTGTAGGGCCCGGGCTGCACGATGTCGGCCCGCTGGGCGAGCAGCACGTCGCGGATCACCGCCCCGCCGACGGCGGTGAGCGTGCCGATGAAGACCACCGAGGCGCTGGGCAGCCCGAGCAGCTGGGCCTTCTGCGCGCCGATCACGGTGAACAGGCCGAGGGTCGCGGCGTCCAGCACCACCAGCAGCCGGGTCAGCCGGGACAGCCAGCCGGAGAAGTAGAACGTCACCGCGGCGGTCACGGCCACGGTGGGCAGGTAGGCGGTGCTGGTCAGCGCGACCGGCGGCAGGTCGCCGAGCAGCACGTCGCGGATCAGCCCGCCGCCGAGGCCGCCGCTGACGGCCAGCAGCAGCACGCCGGAGACGGCGAACCCCTCGCGGGCGGCCAGCAGCCCACCGGTCAGGGCACCGACGACGACCGCGGCGAGGTCGACGGCCGCCGGCACGGGCAGCGTCCCGGCGGTCGCGGCGAGGGTCTCCACGGCCGCCCATCCTCCCCGGAGGCCCGCCCGCCGCGGCGCCCGGCGGCGGCGGGTCCCGCGGCCGGGTGACAGGACGGCCGGGACGCGGTTGGCTGACCGCACACCAGCCCGCCGTCCCCCAGGAGGCCACCGTGCCCGTACGCCCGCCGGACGAGAACGAGGTGGCCGCGCTGGCCGCCGGCTACGGCATGAAGCCCAGCCCCGAGGAGGTTGCGGCCTACACGCCGCTGGTGGCCGCGTTCCTCAGCTCGTACGACGCGGTGGAGGAGCTGTACGCGGACGTCGCCCCGCAGGCCCCCGGCGACCGGCCGAGCGCCCGGCCCGCCGACGCGGACAACCCGCTGGGCGCCTGGTACGTGACCACGGAGATCCGCGGGGCCGCCGACGGCCCGCTGGCCGGGCGGACCGTGGCGGTCAAGGACAACGTCGCGGTCGCCGGGGTCCCGATGATGAACGGGTCGCACACCGTCGAGGGCTTCGTCCCGCGGCAGGACGCCACCGTGGTCACCCGGTTGCTCGAGGCCGGTGCGACGGTCACCGGCAAGTCCGTCTGCGAGGACCTCTGCTTCTCCGGCGGCAGCCACACCTCCGTCACCGGCCCGGTGCGCAACCCCTGGGACCCCTCCCGGACGACGGGCGGCAGCTCCAGCGGCAGCGGCGCGCTGGTGGCCGCCGGCGAGGTCGACCTGGCACTGGGCGGTGACCAGGGCGGCTCGATCCGGATGCCCGCGGCGTTCTGCGGGATCGTCGGCCACAAGCCCACCCACGGCCTGGTGCCCTACACCGGGGCGTTCCCGATCGAGCAGACGCTGGACCACCTGGGGCCGATGACCCGCACGGTCGCCGACGCCGCCGCGGTGCTGGACGTCCTGGCCGGCCGGGACGGCGAGGACCCCCGCCAGCCCGCCGACCTGGCGCCCGAGCGCTATGCCGCCGCGCTCACCGGGGACGTCGCGGGCCTGAGCGTCGGCGTGGTGGCGCAGGGCTTCGGCTGGGCGGAGCTGTCCGAGCCGGGCGTGGACGACACCGTGCGGGCGGCCGCCGACCGGCTCCGCGAGCTGGGCGTCGAGGTCGTCGACGTCGACCTGCCCTGGCACCGGCACGCGCTGCACGTCTGGAACGTCATCGCCACCGACGGCGCGACCGTGCAGATGGTCGACGGCAACGGCTACGGCCACAACTGGGAGGGCCGCTACGACCCCGAGCTGGTCGCCCACTACGGCCGGCAGCGGCGGGAGACGGTGGACCGGTGGTCCCCGACGGTCACGGCGGTCGCGCTGGCCGGCCGCTGGTCGCTGGACCGCGAGCAGGGCCGGCACTACGCGATGGCCCAGGAGCTGGCTCGCGAGGTGCGCCGGCAGTACGACGCCGCGCTGGCCGACGTCGACCTGCTGCTCATGCCGACCGTCCCGATGGTGGCCCGGGCGATCCCCGCGCCGGACGACCCGGTCGAGACCCGGGTGGCCCGCGCGCTGGAGATGATCGTCAACTGCGCGCCGTTCGACGTCAGCGGGCACCCGGCGACCAGCGTCCCGGCCGGCCTGTCGGAGGGACTGCCGGTGGGGATGATGCTGGTCGGCCGCCGCTTCGAGGACACCACCCCGCTGCGGGTGGCGCACGCCTACGAGCAGCTGGTCGGCGGCTTCCCGCGCCCCCCGGCCCGCTGACCCCGGCCCGCTGATCCCGGTCCACCCCGCCCCTCCTCGCCGTGATCATCGGCGGGTGGTCGTCCCCGACGGCGTGTCGGGCAGCACCCGCCGATGGTCACGGCTGGGGCTGGGGCTGCCGCCGCCGGTCGTGGGCGTGCATGGCCTCTTGGCGGCCCGGCTCCTCGCGCAGGACGGCCGCGCCGCGCCAGTCCGCCGGGACGGCGAAGGCGTCGACCAGCGTCAGCACGTGCGGGCGCAGCTCCCCCAGCAGCGTGTTCACCGCCGCGGTGAGGGCCTTGGAGCGGGCCGGGGTGAGCCGGCCGTGCTCCAGGAACCAGGCCCGGTCGGCCTCGATGGTGCTGAGCGCGAACAGGTCGCAGACCCGCTCGAGCAGGGCCCGCGCCCCGGGGTCGGTGGTCCGCGCGATGCCGGCGACGAAGGCCTCCAGGACGACGCGGTCCACGTGCGCCCGGGCGACCGCCAGCACGTGGTCCTGCACGTCGTCGAAGACGTCGAACGGCGCCATCCCGGGGGTGGCCGCGTTGCGGCGCAGCCGGCGGACGGCGCCCTCGAGCAGGTGCCGCTCGCGGTCCTCCAGCGCGCGCAGCTGCCAGCCGCGGGAGCGCAGCGGCACGTCGTCGTCCCGGCCGGGGACGGCGTCCACCAGCCGGGCGATCAGCCCGCGGGCCGCCGTCCGCTCCAGCACCGCCTCGCGCACCAGGTCGGCGACGAAGCCGACCCGGCCCCAGCCCTCCAGCGAGCCGAACTCCTCGCGGTAGCCGGTGAGCAGGCCCTTGGCGACCAGCTGCAGCAGCACGGTGTTGTCGCCCTCGAAGGTGGTGAACACGTCGCTGTCGGCCCGCAGCTGCGGCAGCCGGTTCTCCTGCAGGTAGCCCGCGCCGCCGCAGGCCTCCCGGCACGCCTGGATGGTGCGCGTGGCGTGCCAGGTCTGGGCGGCCTTGAGCCCGGCGGCGCGGGACTCCAGCTCGCGCTGCGCGTCCTCGTCGACGACGTCCGCGCCCAGGACGTCGTGCACCGCCCCGACCAGCTCCTCCTGCGCGAAGGCGTACGCGTAGGTGGCGGCCAGGGCCGGCAGCAGCTTCCGCTGGTGCGCGCGGTGGTCGTTGAGCAGCACCTCGCGGTCGGCGCCGGGCGTGGTGAACTGCCGGCGGGTGTCGCCGTAGCGGACGGCGATGTCGAGGGCCACCCGGGACGCGGCCGACGCCGCCCCGCCGACGCTGACCCGGCCGCGCACCAGCGTGCCGAGCATGGTGAAGAAGCGGCGGGTGGCGTTGGCGATCGGGCTGGTGTAGGTGCCGTCGGGGGCGACCGAGCCGTAGCGGTCCAGCAGCATCTCCCGCGGCACGGTCACGTGGTCGAAGGACAGCCGGCCGTTGTCCACACCGAGCAGGCCGGCCTTGGCGCCGTCGTCGCCGATGGTGACGCCGGGCAGCGGGCGGCCGTGGGCGTCGCGGATCGGCACCAGCCAGGCGTGCACGCCGTGCCGCTCGCCGCGGGTGACCAGCTGGGCGAACACGACCGCCATCCGGCCGTCCTGCGCGGCGTTGCCGATGTAGTCCTTGCGCGCGGCCTCGTGCGGGGTGTGCAGGTCGAACGTCTGCGTGGCCGGGTCGTAGGTGCAGGTGGTGCGCAGCGCCTGGACGTCCGAGCCGTGCCCGGTCTCGGTCATCGCGAAGCAGCCGGGCAGCGCGGAGGACGCGATGTCGCGCAGGTACGCCGCGTGGTGCCGCTCGGTGCCCAGGGCGTGCACGGCCCCGCCGAACAGCCCCCACTGGACGCCGGCCTTGACCATGACCGACAGGTCGGCCGACGCCAGCATCTCGATCGCGGTGACCGAGCCGCCGGCGTCGTCCTCGCCGCCGTGCTCCTTGGGGAAGCCGAGGGTGACCTGGCCGGTGGCGGCCAGCTTGGCCACCATGCGGGTCACCCGTGCGCGGGCCTCGGCCATCCCCTCGCCGGGGGCGGGCAGCAGGTCGGGGTCGTGCAGGTGCTCGCGGGCGTGGCGGCGCACGTGCGCCCAGCGGCCGTCGAGCACCTCGGTCAGCCGGGCCGGGTCCACGGCCGGCGGCAGGCTCCTGGTCACGCGTCCTCCTCGTGGGTCCCGATCGCGGACAGCCCGGACCAGGTCAGCTCGGTCAGCTGGGCGGCCAGTGCCGCCCGGGGGACGGGGCGGCCGGACCGCAGCCACCAGTCGGCGGCGGAGCGGACCAGGCCGACCAGGCCGTGGCCCCAGGGCAGTGCGGCGCCCGGGTCGCGGCCGGAGCGCTCCAGGGCGACGGCGACCAGCGCGGCCGCCTGCTCGCCGACGAGCGTGGAGAGGGTGGTGATCGGGTCGCCGTCGGTGGTGGGCGTCCGGACGACGAAGCGGTAGAGCTCGGGGTCGGCCTCGATGAAGGCCAGGTAGGTCTCGATGGCGGCGGTCAGCACCCGGCGTGGGTCGGCGGTGTCCGCGGTCGCCGCGCGCAGCCGCGCGGTCAGGTCGGTGGCGACCCGGGCGCAGACGGCGGTGTGCAGCTCGCCGCGGTCGGCGAAGTGCCGGTAGACGACGGTCTTGCTGGTGGCGGCGGAGGCGGCGATCTCCTCCATGCCGACCCCGGCGCCGTGCCGGCCCACCGCGGCGATCGTGGCCTCGACCAGCTGCTCGCGGCGGGCCCGGCGGTGCTCGTCCCACCGCGAGTCACGACGGTCACGGGGCAGCGTCCGGGTGTGCACGGTACCGACGGTACGCGGTACTCAGGGTGCCGTGCGTGATCGGCGCGGCGGCCTGACCACTCGGGGGGAGGGAGCCCGGGCTGCGGGCCGCCGCGGTCTCCGGTGGGGTGGGTGCGTGGAGCACACGGACCCGACCGGGCACCCCCGTCCGCTGCTGCGCCGGCCCTGGACCTCGCTCGACGGCCCGTGGGGCTTCGCCGCCGACCCCGACCTCGCCGGCACCGTCGGCGCGGTGTCCTTCGACCGCACCATCGAGGTGCCCTACGCACCGGAGACCCCGGCCAGCGGCGTGCACTGGACCGGCCCGCTGCACCGCGCCTGGTACCGCCGCCGGCTGCCCGGCCGGGCCGGTGACCGGCGCACCGTGCTGCACCTGGGCGCGGTCGACCGGGTCTGCGACGTGTGGGTCGGCGGCGCGCACGTCGCGCACCACGAGGGCGGGTACACGCCGTTCGCCGTCGACGTGACCGACGCCCTCGGGGACGACGGCGCCGACCTGGTGGTCCGCGCCGACGACGACCCGCGGGACCTGGCCGCCCCGCGCGGCAAGCAGGACTGGCGCGACGAGCCGCACGCCATCTGGTACCCGCGGACCACCGGCATCTGGCGCACGGCCTGGCTGGAGCAGGTGGCCGCGCGGCGGATCGCCGACGTGCAGTGGCGCGGCGACCCGCACACGCTGAGGGTCGACGTCCGGGTCGAGCTGGCCGTGCCGGTCTCCGGGGCCCGGCTGCACCTGCGGCTGCGGGCCGGGGACCGGCTGCTGGTCGACGACGTGGTGCGGGTGGACGGCGCCGTGGTCGAGCGGACCGTGCAGGTGGGCGACGGCGGCGTCGACGACCGGGAGGGGCTGCTGTGGCACCCGGGTCCGGACCCGGTGCTGCTGGACGCCGAGCTGGCCCTGGTCGCCGACGACGGCGAGGTGCTCGACGAGGTGGCGAGCTACACGGCGCTGCGCTCGGTGGCGGTCGGTGACGGGCGGCTGCTGGTCAACGACCGGCCGGTGCCGCTGCGGCTGGTGCTCGACCAGGGCTACTGGCCCGGCACCGGCGCCACCCCGCCGGACGTCGCGGCGCTGCGGCGGGACCTGGAGCTGACCCGGGCGCTGGGCTTCACCGGGGCCCGCAAGCACCAGAAGACCGAGGACCCGCGCTACCTGGCCCTCGCCGACCGGATGGGCCTGCTGGTGTGGGCGGAGATGCCGTCGGCGTACCGGCCTGGCCCCACGGCGAGCGCGCGGCTGCTGCGGGAGTGGACCGAGGTGGTCGTCGCGCACCGGGGCCACCCGAGCGTGGTGACCTGGGTGCCGCTCAACGAGTCCTGGGGCGTGCAGGAGGCGGTGGTCGACGGCCGGCAGCGCGGGCTGGTGCGGGCGATGGCCGCCACCGCCGACGCCCTGGACGGCACCCGGCCGGTCTCGGCCAACGACGGCTGGGAGACCCTCGGCGGCGACGTCCTCGGCGTGCACGACTACGAGCAGGACCCGGCGGTGCTCGGCGCGCGCTACGCCTCCGCCGAGAGCCTCGAGCGGGTGGCGCGGGGCCGTCGTCCCGACGGGCGGCTGGCCGACCTGGACCGGGCGGGGGTGGCCGGGCGGGCCGTCGTCCTCTCGGAGTTCGGCGGGGTGGCGCTGCGCGGCCCGGCCGACGAGGGCTGGGGCTACGCCGACGCCACGTCGCCGGAGGACCTGCTGGCCCGCTACCGCGCGCAGTGGGCCGCGGTGCACGACAGCAGCGCGCTGGCCGGCGCCTGCTGGACACAGCTCACCGACACCCACCAGGAGGTCAACGGCCTGCTCACCGCGGACCGGGAGCCCAAGGCCGACCTCGACGCGCTGCGCCGGGCCACCCTCGGCGAGGGCTGAGCCGCCCGCCTCGCTGAGCTGCGCCGACCGGTGATCACGGGCAGGCAACGATCGGCGCCCCGACCTGCGCACCGGGGTGCCCCGGGCCACGCTCAGGGGTGGACGCAACCGCCGATTGCCCGGAGGTCCCCGTGCGCAGCAGCAAGCGAGCCCTACCCCTCGTCGCCGCCGGAGTGCTGGCACTCGGCGCGTGCGGTGGCGGGGGCGAGGCCGTCGACACCGGGGCCGGCGGGGGCGGGGGAGGCGAGGGCGGCACCCTCGTCGCCGCGGTGGCCGCCCAGCCCGACCAGTTCGACCCGCACGTGACGACGGCCTACCCGAGCTTCCAGGTGCTGGAGAACGTCTACGACACCCTGGTCGTCCCGAACGCCGAGGACCTCACGATGGAGGCGAGCCTCGCGGAGAGCTGGGAGACCAGCGAGGACGGCCTGACCTGGACGTTCACCCTCCGCGACGGGGTGACCTTCCACGACGGCAGCGAGTTCGACTCCGCGGACGTCGTCTACTCGTACAACCGGATCATCGACGAGGAGCTCTCCAACTCCTTCCGGTTCGCCAACGTCGCCGCGGTGGAGGCGCCCGACCCGCAGACCGTGGTGATCCGGCTGAGCCAGCCGACGCCGAACCTGCTGGAGCGGATCGGCGCCTTCAAGGGGATGGCGATCCTGCCGGAGAACGCAGCGGAGGACCTCGACCTCACCACCGAGGCCAACGGCACCGGCCCCTTCCGGCTGGAGAGCTCCGACGCCAGCAGCACCGTGCTGACCGCCTACGCCGACCACTGGGGTGGCGCGCCGAGCGTCGGCGGCGTCGAGTTCCGCTACATCACCGAGCCGGCCGCGGCGTTGACCGCGCTGCAGAACGGTGAGGTGCAGTGGACCGACAACGTCCCGCCGCAGCAGATCGAGCCGCTGGCCGGCGACGACACCGTCGAGCTGCAGACGACGCCCAGCGTGGACTACTGGTACATGTCGATGAACTACGCGCGGCCGCCCTTCGACGACCGGGACGTGCGGCGGGCGATCTCCTTCGCCATCGACCGCGAGGCGGTGGCCGAGGCGGCCTGGTTCGGCGCGGCGCAGGCCAACCAGACGGCGATCCCCGAGGACAGCTTCTTCCACTACGACTACGCCCCGTTCCAGCGCGACCCGGAGCAGGCCCGCCAGCTCCTGCAGCAGGCCGGCGTGCAGACGCCGCTGACGATGGGGCTGATGGTCACCGACGAGTTCCCGGAGACGGTCACCGCCGCCCAGGTGATCGCCAGCCAGCTCGGTGAGGTCGGCATCGAGGTGCAGATCGAGACGCTGGACTTCGCCACCTGGCTGGACCGCCAGGGTCAGGGGGACTTCGACGCCTTCTACCTCGGCTGGCTGGGCAACCTCGACCCGGCGGCCTACTACCAGGAGCAGCACCAGACCGACGGGCCGAACAACTACCAGGGCTACAGCAACCCACAGGTCGACCAGCTGCTGCAGGCCGGGTCGACCGAGACCGACCAGGCGGCCCGCAAGCAGATCTACGACCAGGCCGCGCAGCTCATCGTGGACGACGTCTCCTACCTGTACCTCTACAACCCCGACGTCGTGCAGGCGTGGGCGCCCGGCCTGTCGGGCTACCAGATCCGGGCGGACAAGGCGATCAACTTCGAGACCGTGGAGCTGCCCTGACCGGGTACCTCCTCCGCCGGGTCGGCCAGGCACTCGTCGTCCTGGCGGGGGTGAGCGTCCTCGTCTTCGCCCTGGTCCAGCTGGTCCCCGGCGACCCGATCCGGCTGGCCCTCGGCACCCGGTTCGACCAGGAGACCTACGACGCGCTGCTCGCCCGGTCCGGCCTGGACCAGCCCCTGGTGCAGCAGTACCTCAGCTGGGCCGGCCGGGCCCTCACCGGAGACCTGGGCGTCAGCTTCCGCAGCGGGGAGACGGTGACGTCGCTGATCGCCGAGCGGCTGCCGGCGACCCTGACGCTGGCGCTGGCCTCGATCCTCGTCGCCCTCGTCATCGCCGTCCCGCTGGGCACCGTCTCCGCGCTGCGGCCCCGGTCCGTCGTCGACCGGATGGCGACCGTGGTCAGCCAGTTCGGCATCTCGGTGCCGGACTTCTGGATGGCGATCGTGCTCATCCTGGTCTTCGCCGGGACCCTGGGCTGGTTGCCCTCGGGCGGCTACGTGCCGCTGAGCGAGGACCCGGCGGGCTGGCTGCAGCGGCTGGTCCTCCCGGCGGTGGTGACCGGGACGGTGTCCGGGTCGGTCATCACCCGGTTCGTCCGGTCCAGCGTGCTGGAGGCCCTGGGGGCCGACCACGTCCGGACGGCGCAGGCCAAGGGGCTGCGCCGGCGGGAGGTGTTCACCTGGCACGTGCTGCGCAACGCGCTGCTGCCGCTGGTCACCGTGACCGGCGTGCAACTGGCCTACCTGCTCTCCGGCGTGGTCGTCGTGGAGATCGTCTTCGCCTGGCCGGGGCTCGGCCAGCTGGCCCTGCAGTCGGTCCAGGCCCGCGACTACCCGCTGCTCCAGGGGGCGATCCTGCTGTTCGCCGTGGTCTTCCTGGTCATCAACCTGGTCGTCGACCTGCTCTACACCGCCATCGACCCTCGGATCCGGCGATGACACCCGGCCTGGGCATGCCGCGATGACCGGCGCCCCCCTCCCCGAGCCGGCGCCCTCGCCGACGGCCACCGACGCCGGCGTGCCCTCCACGGCGCGCCCGCCGCGGCCCCGGTGGCGGGAGACACTCGGCCTGCTGGTCCGCAACCCGACCGCGGCGACCGCGGCGGCGCTCCTGCTGCTCGTCGTCCTCGTCGCGGTCTTCGACGAAGCCGTCGCCCCGGCCGGCGCCAACGACATCTCGGTCGAGGACCGGCTGCAGCCGCCCAGCCTGCAGCACCCGTTCGGCACCGACGACCTCGGCCGGGACATCCTCAGCCGGGTCGTGCTGGGAGCGAGCGTGTCGCTGCGGGTCGGCTTCCTCGCGGTGGGCATCGCCCTGGTCGTCGGCAGCCTCATCGGGCTGCTGGCCGGCTTCTACGGCCGCTGGGTGGACGACGTCCTGATGCGGGTCATGGACGTGCTGTTCGCCTTCCCGGCGGTGCTGCTGGCGATCGCGATCCTCGCCGTCCGCGGCCCCGGGGCCGGCAACACGGCCCTGGCCATCGGCGTCGTCTACGTGCCGATCTTCGCCCGGGTCACCCGGGCCAGCGTGCTCGGCGTCCGGGAGGAGGTGTACGTGCGCGCCTCCCGGTCGGTGGGGGCCTCGGACTGGCGGCTGCTGACCCGGCACGTGTTGCCCAACGCCGCGCCGCCGATCATCGTGCAGACCTCGATCAGCCTGGCCTTCGCCGTCCTGGCCGAGGCGGCGCTGTCCTTCCTCGGGCTGGGCACGCAGCCGCCCGACCCCTCCTGGGGGCTGATGCTGGCCGAGGGGCGCGGTTTCATCGACCTCGCCTGGTGGCTGGCGTTCTTCCCCGGGATGGCGATCTTCCTGACCGTGCTGTGCTTCAACCTGCTCGGCGACGGGCTGCGGGACGTGCTCGACCCGCGCCAGCGCACCCTGATGGCCGGGAGCGGGCGGTGAGCGAGCCGTCCCGGGGGAGCCGACCGGTGCGGTCGAGCGCCCCGCTGCTGGAGGTCGAGGACTTCCGGGTGCGGCTGCGCACGCCGCGCGGCCCGGCCCAGGTCGTCAACGGGCTGAGTTACACCGTCGGGCGGGGAGAGACCGTCGCCGTCGTCGGCGAGTCCGGCAGCGGCAAGAGCGTCTCGGTCCTGGCCCTGCTCGGGCTGCTCCCTGCCGGGGTGGCCACGGTGACCGGGACCGCGCGGCTGGACGGCGAGGACCTGCTGACCATGTCGTCCGAGCGGCTGCGCCAGGTGCGCGGCCCCGGCGTCGGGATGGTCTTCCAGGACCCGATGACCTCGCTCAACCCGGTGCTCACCGTCGGCCGACAACTGGTGGAGGGGATCCGCGCGCACGGCGAGGTGTCCAAGGCCGCCGCCCGGGCGCGGGCGGTGGACCTGCTGGCCGAGGTGGGGCTGCCCGACCCGGCCGGCGCCGTCGACCGCTTCCCGCACGAACTCTCCGGCGGCATGCGGCAGCGGGTGGTCATCGCGATCGCGCTCGCCCACGACCCCGCGCTGCTCATCGCCGACGAGGCCACCACCGCCCTCGACGTCACCGTGCAGGCGCAGATCCTCGACCTGGTGGCCGGCCTGCAGAGCGAGCACGGGACCGGGGTCATCTGGATCACCCACGACCTGGGCGTCGTCGCCGGCATCGCCGACCGGGTGCTGGTCATGTACGGCGGGCGGTGCGTGGAGGACGGCACCGTGGACGACGTCCTGGAGCGGCCCGCGCACCCCTACACCCGGGGCCTGCTCGGCGCGCTGCCCGACCTGGCCTCGACCGAGGACGGCGAGCTCGCCACCGTGCCCGGGGTGCCGCCCGCCCCCACCGACCTGCCGCCGGGCTGCGTCTTCTGGCCGCGCTGCCCGGTCCGCTCGGACCCGCGGTGCCAGACCGAGCAGCCCCCGCTGCTGCCCGTGTCCGGCCTTTCGCGCGCGGAAGGCCGTTCGGAGCC
Organism: Geodermatophilus sp. DSM 44513; assembly: GCF_032460525.1. Classification (NCBI taxonomy): domain Bacteria; kingdom Bacillati; phylum Actinomycetota; class Actinomycetes; order Geodermatophilales; family Geodermatophilaceae; genus Geodermatophilus; species Geodermatophilus sp. DSM 44513. The sequence continues at coordinate 331,958 of NZ_CP135963.1, forward strand.
GGTGCACCGGGCGGCGACCTGGTGCGAGTCGTGAGCGACGACGTGCTGGTCCGCGCGCGCGGCCTGGAGGTGCACTTCCCGGTCCGCTCCGGCGGTGCGCTGCGGCGGACGGCGGGCGTGCTGCGCGCGGTCGACGGCGTGGACCTCGACATCCGGCGCGGCGAGACGCTCGGGCTGGTCGGCGAGTTCGGCTGCGGGAAGTCGACGCTGGGCAACGCCCTGCTGCGGCTGGTCGAGCCGACCGGCGGGACGGTGACCTTCGACGGCACCGACGTCACCGCCCTGGGCCGCCGCGAGCTGCGGGCACTGCGCCGGCGGGCCGGGATGGTCTTCCAGGACCCCTTCGCCTCGCTCGACCCGCGCCGGACGGTGCGCCAGACGGTGTCCGAGCCGCTGGAGGTGCACGGCCTGCGGTCGGGACGGCGGGAGCGCGCCGGGCGGGTCGCCGAGCTGCTGGAGCTGGTCGGCCTGGACCCCGCGGTCGCCGACCGCTACCCCCACGAGTTCTCCGGGGGTCAGCGGCAGCGGGTCGGCATCGCCCGGGCGCTGGCCGGGGAACCGGACTTCCTGGTCTGCGACGAGGCCATCGCGTCGCTCGACGTCAGCGTGCAGGCCCAGGTGCTCAACCTGCTGCGCCGGCTGCAGCGCCGGCTCGGGCTCACCCTGCTGTTCATCTCGCACGACCTCTCCGCCGTCCGGCACGTCTCGGACCGCATCGCGGTCATGTACCTGGGGCGGATCGTCGAGGTGGGCCCGGCGTCAGCGGTCGGGTCGGACCCGCAGATGCCCTACACGCAGGCCCTGCTGTCCGCCGTCCCGGTGCCGCACCCGGCCCTGGAGCGCGCGCGGCAGCGGGTCGTGCTGCGCGGCGACGTGCCCTCGCCGACGGACGTGCCTGATGGCTGCCGCTTCCGCACCCGGTGCCCGTCGGTCTTCGAGCCCTGCCCGGACGTCGACCCCGCGCTGCAGCCGGCCGGCGCGCCGGGGCAGCTGGCCGCCTGCCACCTGCACGGCGTCGTCGGCCGTCCGGTCGGGCGGGACGGCGCGGTCGCCGCCGGCTGAGCATCCGGGCCGATACGGGCCGACGGCCCTGTGTGCCAGGCTGGCCCGGTGGGCGGGGTCGAGCACAAGCGCGGCGGGCGCACGGCGGCCCACGGGTACTACCGCGGGCACAGCGTGCACGCCGCGCCCGGGGTGCACGAGTACGCGGTGGAGCTGGTGCGGGCCGCCCTGCCCGACGGGGGTCGGGTGCTGGAGGTCGGTGCCGGCTGCGGTGCGCTGGCGCTGCGGATGCGCGACGCCGGCCTGGACGTCGTCCCCACCGACCTGGACCCACCGCACGACTGGGTCCACCGGCTGGACCTGGACGCCCCGGAGTGGACCGAGCAGACCCGCGGCCCGTTCGACATGGTCGTGTGCGTCGAGACGCTGGAGCACGTGGAGAACCCGCGGCAGGTGCTGCGCTCGATCCGCTCGCTGCTGCGCCCTGGCGACCGGCTGCTGGTCAGCACGCCGAACGTCACCCACCCGCACTCGCGGCTGAAGATGTTCCTGCGCGGCGCGCCGTTCATCTTCGGCCCGCGGCACTACCACGAGCCCGGGCACATCACGATCCTCCCGGACTGGATGCTCACCGAGCACGTCCGGCTGGCCGGCTTCGGGTCGATCGAGGTCACCCGGGGCGGGGACGTCTTCTACACCGGCGCCACCCGTCTGGCCTACCGCGTCGAGATGGCCGCGCTGGCGCTGCTCGGGCTGCGACGGCGGACGCAGCGCGGCGAGGGCATCTGCACGTTCGTCACCGCGGTCGCGGTCTGACACGCCGGCGTGTCCGGTGTCCGCCGGGGTGACCGACCGGTCCACGGGCGCTCCCACGCTCGGACCCGTCGACTTGTGGGTGCCCGCTGGGGCGGGTCGCCGTGGTCGTTGGGACGGATGGCAACGATTCGGGCCACGGGACGCCGGGCCACGTCGCGAGCAACCGGGTGTAGCCGGTTCCACCACATAGAGTTCCGTCACCGCCGCCGGTCCGCCGGCGGCACACGGGAACCGTCGCCCTTCCCCGGTGGCGGTCCCGTTGTCGGGGGAGGAGGTGGCCGGTGATCACCGTGGGCACCCGGTTCGACGAGGTGGTCCTGGGCGGCGTCGTCCGTCAGGGCTGGTGGCTCGTGGTCGAGGACGAGGACGGACCCGGCCTGGTCGTCGACGGTCCCTTCGGCGACCGCGACGAGGCCGCGTGGGCCTCCGACGACATCGAGGACGGGCCGGTCGGCGTGCAGGCCGTCTACGGCGTCCGGCGGGCCGACGGGCTGCTGCGCCGCCGCGCGTCCCCGCAGGACCGCTCCTGGTGGTCCTTCCTGGGCGAGCAGGCCGACCGGCTGCCCGAGGGCTGGGACGCCGACCTGGACGACGACCACCCGTTGCCCGGCCTCGTCCTGGAGGTGCTCGGGGTGCTGGCCGAGGCGGGCCTGTTCCTCTACGACCCGGCCGGCGCCGAGGGCGAGCTCGGCGGGGTGTGCCTGACCCCGGAGGAGGCCCTGGACGGCGTGGTGGTCAGCTGGCGACAGCACGACCGGATGAGCCGGGACCGCGTGCACGGCGCCGCCGCCGACGCGCTGGTGCAGCAGGTGATGAACCGGGCACTGACCGAGGTGCTCGCCGGGCGCGGCTTCGCGGTCGACCCGCTCGGCGGGGCCTGCGTCGTCCGGGAGGCCGAGGCGGCCGCGTAGCCCGCCGCCCCGGGCTAGCGTGGCAGTCGTGGTCGCCCCCTTCCGTCCGCCCTGGTTCGGCAACCGGGGCGTGCAGGTGCTGGCGGGTGCCGCGCTCGTGTACAGCCTGGTGCAGCTGGTGGGGCACCTCGTCGACGCGCAGTGGGGGTCGGCGTTCCTGGACGTCGCCTGGTGCGTGCTGTTCGGCTACGTGCTGGTCGAGTCGCTGCGCTTCCGCCGGGACCAGGAGGCGCAGCAGGGTGGGCGGCCGGGGCCCGGCGGGTGATCCGTCCCGCGGGATAGCCTGGCCCCGTCAGGAGGGCTCGCCTAGCGGCCGATGGCGGCGGTCTTGAAAACCGCTATGGGGTCACACCCATCGTGGGTTCGAATCCCACGCCCTCCGCGTCTGACCAGCGGTTTGCGTCCCCGGGGAAACCCCGGCGAGGGCCGCCCGGCGTCGCCACCCACTCGCGTGCCCGCTACGTGCCCGGACGGTTCGCGGTCGTGCCCGCTGCGAGGTGCCCCAGGCGGGCCGCGACCTCGGCGTCGCGCCGCTCGGCCGGGTGCTGGTGGGTCATCGCCGCGCGGGACGACGAGTGGCCGGCACCTCGCATGACCTCGGCCAGGGTCGCCCCGCTCTACGCCGCGAGGCTGTTCGCTGGTCGGGGTGACGGCGGCTCGGCGCAGCCGGAGCAGGCCGGGGCCGTCTAGCACGATCGGGCGGCGGCGCGGGCCGTGTCCCGTTCGCTGTCCCAGCGACCGAGCAGGTCCGCACGGATCTGCTCCGCGTGGGCGGTGGCCGCTTGTTCAAAACCTCGATCTGCCGCTCGGACTAGTCTACGGCCAGCGCCGACGTGCGGCACCGGACTGGATCCGATGTATTCGGGCCACCCCAGCTCTGGCTGGTCCCCGATACGCTGCGACGCATGACGCCTTCGGGTAAGCGGAGAAGCAGACCCGCAGGACTGAAGCGACCCTGTACGCACTTGAGAGCAGGGAAATCATTGGGGCGGGCAACCGAGCCGCTCGAAACGGTGGTCGCTGACGAGGAGAAGCCTGTTGACCGGCGAACTCATTTGCTCAGCACGCGTACTACGGCTGTGGCAACGGTGCTCGGCGCTGTGGTTGGTGGAATGGTAGGGGGGGTCGGTGGATCTTGGTATGGAGCTACGGCAGCGGATGACAGGTCGAAAGAGGAGTTCCTTCGAAGTGAGCGGATCGTGGCGTATACGCAGTATCTGACAGCGGCAGACGGTGCTTGGCAGAGGATGGAATCGTCCCTCGCTGTCGACCCCACTTCCTATAGGGGAATTCTCACACCTCAGCCAATGTCATCCGACACGCGTGCGGAGCTGAATGGGGATGTGGATCACCTGCTCGACCTGCAATCCCATATAGTGCTGGTCAGTGCTGACAACGACAACGGCTATGCTCTCAGGGATTCTGTGAGGAATCTTTGGGCGACCCTTCGCAGCGGCCTCGAATTCGTAGATATGGCGAATGCTTGCAGATACGACCGCAAGTATGCCGAGTGCAATGGCTTACCGGATGTCGCAGCGACGGGCACCGTTGATCCGAACGATCCGGGCGACTACCGCCACTTCCACGGAACGCGGACAGCATTTTTGGCCGCGGCCCGACACGAATTGGGCATAGACTTATAGCACCTGTTCCCCTACCTGCCGCACCAGTCGGGCTACAACGACCGGCTGCCCGCGCCCTGGCCCACACGCTCCGGTGGCTGATCATCGTGCTGGCCTACGAAACTGACCTGCTCGCCGACGACGTGTGGGTGGTCGACTCCACCCCGGTCGAATGCGCGCGCTCTGGGAGGCAGCACTCCGATCAGAACTCGCCGTCTGAGCCGAGTAAGGCTACTGCGCAGGCCCACTGGCACCGTCACCGCCGGGCGGGCAGCCGGCGGATCGCGGCGGCCAGGGTGCGCCCGCCCAGCCGCCCCTCGGCCAGCCCGAGGGCGACCACGTCGTCGAAGACCCGCTGGTCGGCGGCGGCCGCGCGGACGGTGGCGTCCATCAGCCGCGGCCACCGGGACAGCTCGGAGGCCGCCCGGGTGGAGCGCAGGTGCGCACCGAGCCGGCCGCGCAGCGCCGCCCGATACCGCGCGCCCGCGCCGGCCCCGGCCGACCACGCCCCGCCGGCCAGCGCGCCGGACAGCACGGCGTAGAAGATGCCCTCCCCGGTGAGCGGGTTGACCAATGACGCGGCGTCGCCGGTCAGCAGCACCCGGCCGTCGGGCAGCCGCGGCCGGCCGGTGGACAGCGGCAGCCGGTGCGCGCGCAGCCCCTCCGGCGCCACGCCCGGCAGCAACCGGTGCAGCCCCTCGACCAGCGCCGCGCGGGTCGCCCCGCCGGACACCAGCTCGCCGTAGCCGACGTTGGCCCGCCCGTCGCCCAACGGGAAGGACCACGCGTAGGCCGGCCAGCGCTGCTCGGTGGTCACCAGCACCTGCGTGGCGCCCTGTCCGGGCAGCGCGGGCGCGTAGCCGCGGATGGCCACCGCCAGCCGGTCGGGCCGGTTGCTCGTCAGTCCCAGGGCCCGCCGGACGGCGGACTCCGCGCCGTCGGCACCGACCAGCACCCCCGCCCGCAGGTCGCCGTCGACGGTCACGCCGTCCGCGTCGACCGCCACGGAGCGCACGGTGTGCCGCCGGACCTCCGCCCCGGCCGTCCGGGCGGCGTCCAGCAGCCGGGCGTCGAACACCTCCCGGGGGACGACGGACGACGGCCGGTGGGTGTCCCGTTCCACCACCGCCCCACCGGGCGAGCGCAGCGACAGCCGCGGCACCGGCGGGTACCCGGCGACCAGCGCGCCGGCGTCCACCCCGAGCCCGGCGACGACGTCGAGCGCCTCCGGGGCGATCCCGTCGCCGCACACCTTGTCGCGGGGGAACTCCGCCCGGTCGAGCACCAGCACGCTCGCCCCGGCGCGCCGGGCGGCCAGCGCGGCCGTGGACCCGGCGGGCCCGCCCCCGACCACGACGACGTCCCAGCGCTGCACCCGCCCGACGCTAGGCGCTGCCGCCCGGCCCGGCCTCCCGCGCCCGAGCGGCCTTCCGACCGGCCTTCCGCGCGCGAAAGTCCCCTAGACCGCCCTTATCGCGATATTGGCTGCCGTCGGGGTCAGGGGCGGACGCCGCTCCACTTGCGCGCCGGGTGCTCGTAGCGCTCCACGAACGCGACCAGCTCCGCCGCCCCGGTGACCACGCCCAGCGCGTCCAACCGGGCCGCGTCGAGGTAGCCGTCGTCCACCATGCGGTGCAGCTGGGCCAGCAGCGGCTGCCAGAACCCGTCGACGTCGACCAGGACGACCGGCTTGGCGTGCAGGCCGAGCATCCCCCAGGTCCAGGCCTCGAACAGCTCGTCGAGGGTGCCCGCGGCGCCGGGCAGGGCGACGAACGCGTCGGCCAGCTCGGTCATCCGCGCCTTGCGCTCGTGCATCGTCGCCACCACCTCGAGCCGCGGCAGCCCGGGGTGGGCCAGCTCGTCGTCCACCAGGTGCTGGGGGATGACGCCGACGACGTCCCCGCCGGCGGCCAGGGCGGCGTCGGCCACCACGCCCATCAGCCCGGCGCGCCCACCGCCGTAGACCAGACCCACGCCGGCGCGGGCGAGGTCCCCGGCGAGCCGGGCCGCCGCCGCCCGGTGCGACGGCGGCCCGCTCTGGGACCCGGTGAAGACGGCGACGCGCACGACGCCCGGCCCGTCCGGTGCCCCGGTCAGGAGCGCGGCGGGGCGTACAGCTGCAGGTCGTTGCCCTCGGAGTCCTTGAAGGGCGCCAGCCGGCCCCACTCGTACTCGGAGATGTCGCCGGTGAACTCCACGCCCTTGTCGCGCAGCGCCTGCACCTCGGCGTCCAGGTCGCCGTCGGGCTGGAAGGAGATGACCGCGCCGCCGTCGGCGTGCCGGGCCGTCCCCTCCCGCGCATTGAGCCCGATGTTCAGGCCGCCGGCGTCGAGCTCGCTCCACTCGGGGGTCGACATCTTCTCCTGCAGACCCAGGGTGTCCCGGTAGAACGCCAGGGCCCGGTCCATGTCGTCCACCGGGACCCACACGTTCGCCACTCCGCTGGCCATGCCGCCTCCTCGTCGTCGTCGGTGGGGCCGCTCTACCCGGTCGGGCCGGCGGCAACCGGGACGGGCGCCGGGGGCGCGGGCGCGGTTCACTGGGAGCCGTGCTCGCCTCCACCGACGGCTGGACCACCTGCGCCCTCGGCCACCGGCACTGGGGGCGGGCCGGCGCCGCCGGGTTGCTCGTGCACCGCGCCGGCGACGACGGCCCGGAGCTGCTGCTGCAGCACCGGGCGGTGTGGTCCCACCACGGCGGCACCTGGGGGACGCCGGGGGGCGCGCTGCACGCCGGGGAGTCCGCGGAGCACGGCGCGCTGCGCGAGGTGCACGAGGAGCTCGGGCTGCTCCCGCAGGACCTCGAGCTCGGCCCCGTCTCCGTCGACGACCACGGCGGCTGGCGCTACACGACGGTGCTGGCCCGCCCGGTGCGCCGGATCGAGGCCGCCGACCTGCGGCTGGACGGCGAGAGCACCGGCGTCGCCTGGATCGCCCTCGGCGACCTGGTGTCCGTGCCGCTGCACCCGGGGTTCGAGGCCTCGCTGTACCGCCTGCACGACCTCCTGGTCGGCTGACGCGCGGCGGTCGGTCAGGCCGGGGTGACGGTCACGGTGAGGGCGCGGTGGTCGCCGACGGCCAGGGACGCCGTGGCCGCGTCCTGGCCGTGCAGGCCGCCGCCGACGGCCAGCAGGTGGTCCAGCTGCACCCGCGGGCCGGACGCCGGGAAGCTCGGCGCGCGCACCAGCGCGGTGGCGCCGAGCAGCCGAGCGGGCACCCCGCCGGGCAGGTTGAGGTCGCCGGCCAGCACCACGGGCCCCGCCATGGCGCCCATCCAGCGGCGCAGCCGGAGCAGCTGGCGCACCGAGGTGTGCGGGGCGAAGGACAGGTGGGTGGCCACCACGGTGAGGTGCGCGAACCGCGCGGCGACGGCGACCCGCGGCTCGTCGGGGATCCACCACCAGCGCAGCCGGCCGGTGCGCGGGTCCGGACCCTGCAGCGGCAGCCGCGCCCGGCCGGCCCCCAGCCCCAGCACCGACCACTCGAGCACCGGCAGCCGGCTGACCAGCGCGATGCCGTAGGCCGGGCCCTCGGTGCTCGAGCCCGGCCCGCGCAGCGCCGGGTCGGCCGGCGTCCAGGTGCGGAACGGGGACGGCGTGCCGTCCACCGTCGCCGCGGTCCGCCAGTCCTCCGCACCGAGCCCGGTGGCCAGGGCGGCGGCCTGGTCGACCCGGTGCGAGCGGGGCTGCCCGGCGTCGACCTCCTGGACGGCGAGCACGTCGACGTCCAGGTCGGCGACCGCCCGCCCGAGGCCGTGCGCGTCGAGGACGGGGCCGGCCGGGCTGCGACCCGAGGCGATGTTCAGGGTGCCGACTCGCACGGCGGGTCCTCCGGGCACCCCGGCGACGCTACGCGCCGGTCGGCGCCCCCGCGGCCGGCGTCCGGCACCCGACCTGCCCGGGAGCGCCGGACCCCCTACCGTGGACCCGCCCCGTCGTCCGAAGGAGCCGGCCGTGTCCTCCCGCCCGCGCCACCCCACGGCCGACGGCGACCGCCCGCGGCGGGGTGCGGCCGCTGCACCGGCACCGGTGCGCGTCCGGGTGCACCGGGCGCTGCTGCTGCTCGCCGGGCTGCTGTGCGCCGCGTCGCTGGCGATGCTCTCCCTGTCACCGGGGCCCGCGGGCGACGGCGGTCCGGCGGGAGTGCCGGGCGCGGCGCCCGGTCGGGCCGGTGACGACCCCGGGCAGGGCATCGGGGCCCCGACCCGGCGGACGCCGTCGGAGCCGGTGCCCGCCGCGGCCGGGGGCCCGGTGGCTGACGCCGCCGACCCGGAGCCGGCCGCGACCGCGGACCCGGCGGAGTGGGCGGCGCCCGGCGGCGTCCCGCAGCCCGTCGAGCCGCCCGCCGGTGACGAGGCCGCGGGGTCGACCGGTGCGGGTGTCGGTGGGCAGCCGGCCGGTGCTGCCGTGGTCGGGGGTGCCGGGCCCGCGAGTGCACCGGCCGCAGGCGTGACAGCTGGGAGCGTCGTGCCGCCGCCGCCGCCCTCGACGTCGGCCGGGCAGCCCGCCCCGGTCGTGCGACCGGCTCCGGCGCCCGCACCGGCTCCGGTCGTGCGGCCCGCACCGGCTCCCGCTCCGGTGGTGCCACCCGCGCCGGCCCCCGTGGTGCAGCCGGCACCCCCGCCGGTGGCCCCGAAGGCACCCCCATCCGCGCCGGTCGTCCCGAAGGTGGCCGCGCCGGTCGTCCCCGAGGCGCCCGCGCCCGCGCCGGACGTCCCCGAGCCGCCCGCGCCGCCACCCCCGCCGCCACCTCCGTTGCCGGCCGCTCCCGCCCCGGCGGCACCGGCGGTGCCGCCCCCACCGCCCCCGCCGCCCCCGCCGGCCCCCTGCCTCTGCAGCACCGTGAACGGCCTCACCGAGGACGTCGACGACGTCGTGGGCGGGACGACGGAGGCTGCCGGCGACCTGACCGGCGGCCTCGTCCCGTGAGCGGCCCGGGGCGGGGATAGGTTCGGGCCCATGACCGCGCGCGAGGACGTCTCGGAGATCTTCGACAGCGCAGCGTGGCGGCCGGTCGAGGGCTTCGACCTCACCGACCTCACCTACCACCGCGCCGTCGACGCCGGCGTCGTCCGCATCGCCTTCGACCGGCCCGAGGTGCGCAACGCCTTCCGCCCGCAGACCGTCGACGAGCTGATCGCCGTCCTCGACCACGCCCGGCTGTCCACCGACGTCGGGTGCGTGCTGCTCACCGGCAACGGCCCCAGCCCGCGGGACGGCGGCTGGGCGTTCTGCTCCGGCGGCGACCAGCGCGTCCGCGGGCGGTACGGCTACGAGCACGCGCAGGGCAGCTCCGGGCGGCTGCACGTGCTGGAGGCCCAGCGGCTGATCCGCTTCATGCCCAAGGTCGTCGTCTGCGTCGTCCCCGGCTGGGCGGCCGGCGGCGGGCACAGCCTGCACGTGGTGTCCGACCTGACCCTGGCCAGCGCCGAGCACGCCCGCTTCAAGCAGACCGACGCCGACGTGGGCAGCTTCGACGGCGGCTTCGGCTCGGCGTACCTCGCCCGGCAGGTCGGCCAGAAGTACGCGCGGGAGGTCTTCTTCCTCGGCGAGGAGTACTCCGCCGAGGACGCGCACCGGATGGGCATGGTCAACCGCGTCGTCCCCCACGCCGACCTCGAGCGCGTCGCGCTGGACTGGGGACGGCGCATCGTGGCCAAGAGCCCCACCGCGCAGCGGATGCTCAAGTACTCGTTCAACCTGATAGACGACGGGCTGGTCGGTCAGCAGCTGTTCGCGGGGGAGACGACCCGGCTGGCCTACACGGCCGAGGAGGCCGTCGAGGGCCGCGACGCCTTCCTGGAGAAGCGGGACCCGGACTTCAGCCGGTTCCCCTGGCACGTCTGACGAGGACCCGGAGGTCTGCACGTGATCGTCGAGGTGGTGGGTGGTGCCGACGAGCGGCCCGGGGTGCAGGTGGTCGACGTCGATGACCTGGCCCGGCTGCAGCTGGCGCTGGGGGCGGTCACCGACGAGGAGGCCGACCGGGCGCTGCGCGAGGCGGGCCTGGGCCGGCTGCAGGACGCCGACACCGGCCTGCTGGACGTCGCCGCGCTGCGGTCGGCCGCCGAGCCGCAGGCGACCGGCGAGGACTGGTCGCAGCGCTTCGACGGCATGGTCGAGCAGGCGGGTGGGGAGGGCCGGCTGACCGACGACGGGGCGACCGTGCGGGTCCCGGTGGAGAGCGCTGCGGGCGCCTGACCAGCGGGTCCGGGCCGGCGGTCGCGGCGCGGTGGCGGCGCTCGTCGGCCGCGGCGGGCGCACCGTCCGGCGACGTCCTCGTTGTGGTGACTCCACCGACAGGTCACGATGTGCGCGTGATGCACACCTCCTCCCTGGTCTCCGCATGAGCGGGACACCCGGCCGGCCGCTGAGTCCCGAGCTGTCCGAGCAGCTGCTCACCGTCGCCGTCGACATCCTGGCCCAGGAGGGCTGGGGCAAGCTCAACAGCGACCGCGTGGCCACGCGTGCCCGGGCCGGCAAGGCGGGCATCTACCGGCGCTGGCCGACGATGGCGGCCATGGCCCGCTCGGCGGCCGCGCGGTTCACCCTGGTGGAGGTCCCGGCCGACCACGGCTCCCTGCGGGACGACCTCGCCGCGCTGGTCGAGCGGTGGTGCCGGCCGCTGGACCGGGAGGAGCGGGCCGCGGCCAGCCTGGTCGGTGCGGCCCGGCACGAGGAGGACCTCCGCGCCGCGCTGGACACCGCCCTGGTCCACCCGCTCGCCGAGGCCGTCGAGACGATCGGCGCCCGGGCGGCCGCGCGGGGACAGGAGGTGCCGCCGGCCCGGCTGGCCCTGCTCGGCTCGGTCGTCGAGGCCTTCTGGTGGCAGCGCTACACCGCCGACCGCGGGCCGATGAGCCGCGAGGACGTGCAGCGGGTGCTCGACGAGGTGCTGCTGCCGGTGGTCGCCCCGGACGGGGAGCGCACCCCGGTCTGAGTCAGCCGATGCGCTGGAGCCCGCCGGCGGCCGGTGTGGCCAGCGCCGAGCCCAGGCCGGTGAAGACCTGGTCGGCGACCATGCGCGCCACGGCCTCGCCCTCCTCGGTGTCCGCCGGCGCACCGGCCTGACCGGAGAGCACCCGGCGGTTCTGCACGATGAGCGTCCGGACGGCGGCCAGCCAGACCGCGGCGGTGACCGATGCGGCGGTGCGCGCGTCGGTCGGGACCAGCGGTGCGCCGCCCTCGGCCTCCCACGCCTCCACCAGGGCGTCGGTCACCCGGTTGACCGCCTCGTGGTGCAGCTCGCGCTCCCGGGAGCGCAGTGCCGGGGAGGCCTCCAGCGTCGAGTCGAAGGAGCGGCCCTCCCGCGTGCCCAGCTGGCGCACGTGCGCGGCGACCCGGTCGACCAGGTGGGCGTGCAGCGCCTCCAGGGGTGCCACGCCCGCGTCCCGGTGGCGGACCGCCTCCGCGGCGCCCTCGACCCACGGGGTGTGCCCGTCGAAGAAGAGGTCCTCCTTCGTCGGGAAGTGGTTGAACACCGTCTGGACCGCGACGTCGGCGGCCGTGGCGATGTCGGCAATCGTCACCGCCTCGAAGCCGCGCTCGGCGAACAGTGCCTGCGCGGTCTCGCGGATGGACGTCCGGGTCTGCGCCTTCTTCCGAGCGCGCCGGTCGATTGCCTCACTCACGATACTGGGTTGGCTCCACTCCGTAGGGCGGACGTGTGCTCACGTCCCGTCTGGCCATTGTGCGCCCCGACCCGCCATCCGGCCACGGTGGGACGGCGCGGACCACCCGCGTGGGCGGTCCGCGGCAGCACCGGCCCGGCGGTGACCTGCGGTTGCACCGTCGGCGGCCGGGGCAGGACGTCGGCATGGGCCACGACTCCCCGAGGGACCGCATCCGCGTCGGGCTGGTCGGGGCCGGGGGTGTCGGGGCCCGCCACGCGCGGACCCTCGCCGGCTTCCCCGACGTCGAGCTGGTGGGTCTCGCCGACGCCGTCCCGGGGGCCGCCGACGCACTCGCCGCCGAGCTGGGCGTGCCGGTCGCCCGGGACGCCGACGAGCTGCTGGCCCACGACCTCGACGGCATCTGGTTGTGCGTGCCCCCCTTCGCCCACGGCGAGCTGGAGCTGGCCGCCGTCCGCGCCGGGGTGCCCTTCCTCGTCGAGAAGCCGCTGGCCACCGGCGTCGCGGTCGCCGAGCAGGTGGCGCGGGCGGTGGCGGCCGCCGGCCTGCCCACCGCCACCGGCTACCACTGGCGGCACCTGGACACCGTGGCCGCCGCCCGCGCGGTGTGCGCCGCGCACCGGCCCCGGCTGGTCGACGCCACCTGGCTGGACAGGGTGCCGCCGCCGGCGTGGTGGTCGCGGCGGGAGCGCTCCGGTGGGCAGGTGGTCGAACAGCTCACCCACGTGCTCGACCTGGCCCGCCTGCTGGCCGGCGAGGTGGTCGAGGTGCGCGCCACCGCCGCACCGTCCGGCGCCGAGGGCCGCGACGTGGACGACGCGACCGCGGCACTGCTCGCCTTCGACTCCGGCGCCGTGGGCACGGTCACCGCGGCCTGCTCGCTGCCGGGCAAGCTGCGCGCCGGCCTGGACGTGGTGTGCGACGGCGCGGCGGTCGAGCTGACCGAGACCTCCCTCACCGTGACCACCGCCGAGGGCGCCACCCGCAGCGAGCCGCGGGTGGACGCGCGGACCGCGGTCGACCGGGCCTTCCTCGACGTGCTGGCCGGAGGCGCGCCGGCCGAGGGGCTGGTCGACTACGCCGAGGCGCTGCGCACCCACCGGGTGGCCGTCGCGATCGCCGAGTCGGCCCGGTCGGGGGACGCCGTCCGCCCGTGAGCGGAGTGCCGGAGTGCAGGATTCCTGCACTCCGGCACTCCGCTCACCCGACGGGGAGCCGCCGCGGGAGGGCGCTGCGGCCCCGTGCACGGGCCACCGTCTCGGCGTAGAGCCGCTCGTACCCGTCGGCCATGACGGCGGGGGCGAAGCGGCGGCGCGCCTCGGCCGCGCAGGTCTCCGGGTCGATCTCGTCCAGCCGCCCCAGCGCCGCGGTGAAGCCCGCCTCGTCGGCGGCCAGGAAACCCGTGCGCCCGTCGTCGACCAGCGAGGGCAGGCAGCCGCGGGCCATGGCGACCACCGGCGTCCCGGCGGCCAGCGCCTCGCACACCGCGGTGCCGCCGGGCTCCTCCCAGCGGATCGGGAACAGCACCGCGCGGGACGTGCGCAGCAGCTCGTCCTTGGCCGCGCCGCCGACGCTGCCGACCCAGCGCGCGTGCACGCCGTCCAGGTGCGGGTCGACGTGCTCGGTGAACCAGGCGACGTCGGGGTGCGAGCGGGCCGGGTGCCCCGGGGTGGCCAGCGCGCGCTCCAGCGCCGGCCGGTCGGGCAGCCCGCCGACCGGGCCGGCCAGAACCAGCGGCACCCCGGCGGCCCGGCAGGCGCGCAGCGCCGTGTCGATGCCCTTGGGCTCGCACAGCCGGGCCAGCACCAGCACCGAGCCGGACCGGTCCGTCCGCGGCACCGGTGGGACGTCGTCGACCGGCACCGCCAGCGGGACGACGCCGGCCACCTGGGCGCGCAGCCGGGCCGGCGCCTGCGCCACCTGGGTGGCCGAGACGCCGGCGAACCAGACCCGGCCCCGGCCGTCGAAGGTGGCCCAGAAGTCGGCGTTGCGGCGGGTGTCCCAGTGCAGCGTGGCCAGCGTGGGCGGAGCGGCGTCCCCGAGGCCGGCGAGCAGCGCGGGGCCGACGACCTCGACGTGGCTGTGCACCAGGTCGAACGGCTCACCGGCCAGGGCGTGCTCGGCGATGGTCGACAGCACCACCTGCTCGTGCGCGTGCGCGGTGCCCACCACCTGCGGGTACGGGCCGCCCAACTGCTCGAAGCGGCCGGTGGGGAAGGCGCTGACCAGGCCGTCGACCGGCAGCGTGGCGTTCCCGACCGAGGCCAGGACGACGGTGTGCCCGCGGGCCCGCAGCTCGGTGGTCAGCGTGGCGACGACGTTCTCCAGGCCGCCGTAGCCCGGCGGGGGCACCGGCAGCCACGGGCCGGCGTCCATGAGCACCTTCACGCCCGCCTCCCCGGCCGGCGCTCGGCGTCCCGGACCGACCGCATCGGCGGGCGCTCCACCACCCCGACGTCCCAGCTGACGCCCTCCAGGCCGTCGGCGGTGCGCAGGAACTGCAGCAGTTCGCTGTGCGGCCGCTCCCCGCCGGGCCGGCGGGCCAGCGCGGTCTGCAGGATCTGCCCGGCCATGCGGCCCAGCGCGGCGTCGGCCTGGTGGCTGTGCTGGCGGGTGCCCAGGTCGACCTGCGCCAGGGCGTCCAGGCCGGCGAGGGCCACCAGGTCGACCAGCAGGCCGAGCTCCACGCCGTAGCCGGAGACGAACGGCACCTGCTCGAGCAGCTCCCGGCGGCCGGCGTACTCACCGGACAGCGGCTGCACGAACCCCGCCAGCTCCGGCCAGAACGCGTTGAGCAGCGGGCGGGCGAGCAGCTCGGTGACCCGGCCCCCACCGGAGGGGACGATGCCGTCGGTGGTGGTCAGCGGCCGGTCGTAGAGGGCCTTGACGTAGCCGATGCCGGGGTCGGTGAGCAGCGGGCCGAGCAGCCCGACGACGAACCCCGGGTCGAAGGCGATGAGGTCGGCGTCGACGAACACCAGCAGGTCACCGTGGGTGGCGTGCAGCGACTTCCACAGCGCCTCGCCCTTGCCGGGCCGGGCGCCGTGCCGGGGGAGCACCGTGTCGACGGAGACGACGCAGGCGCCCGCGGCCGCCGCCACCTCCGCCGTCCGGTCGCTGGAGCCGCTGTCGACGACGACCACCTCGTCGACCAGCGGGCAGCGCTCCACCAGGGCCGCGCGGATCGCGGCCACGATGGCGCCCACGGTGCGCTCCTCGTCGAGGGCCGGCAGCACCACGCTGACGGTGGAGCCGCGGGCGCGCTTGGCGGCGACCAGGTCGGCGGCCTGCCACGTGTCGGCGGTGAAAGTGCGGCGGTCGAGCCAGCGTCGGACGTCAGGGCGCACGTGACCCCCCAGGCCGGGTGCCGGCGCGGGCGTCGGCACGTGGTCCCCGTCGCGCGTCAGGATGCACGACGACGGGCCGTCGTGGCGCGGGCGGCGCCGGAGGGGTCCGGCCCGCTCGTGCTCTGCCCACCCGGGTGGGCAGAGCACGAGCGAGCGGGAGGACGGGTGCTGCCGGTCCCGCGGGCGTCACCCGACGGTGCACACGGGTCGGGTTCCGCCCCCGGTCCGCTCCTCGCTCGCTGGCGCTCACTGCGGTGCTCCCGCGGGCGTCACCCGACGACCTCCTCGGCCAGCAGCGCCCGGTACTCCGGCACGGTCACCATCGGCGGCCGCTCGTCGACCGCCACCGGCGCGCTGACCGGCACGAAGCCGCCGCCGTCGTGCCGGAACTGGGTCAGCAGCCCGCCGGCCTCGGACCCGGTGCCGGCCCGGGCGAGCACCGTGGACACCACCTGGCCCGCCATCCGGCCGAGTGCCTCCTGGCCCTGCGAGGTGTGCCGGCGCACGCCCAGGTCGACCTGCGCCAGGCCGGCCAGCCCGGACAGCCGCAGCAGGTCGACCAGCAGCCCGACCTCCACGCCGTAGCCGGACACGAACGGCACCTGCTCCAGCGCGGACCGCCGTCCGGCGTACTCGCCGCCCAGCGGCTGCACGAACCCGGCCAGCTCGGGCCACAGCGCGTTGAGCAGCGGACGGGCGGTCAGCTCGGTCACCCGCCCGCCGCCGGCCGGGACCCAGGCGCCGTCCACCTCCAGCGGCCGGGTGTAGCAGCCCTTGACGTAGTCGACCTGCGGGTCGGTGAGCAGCGGCGCGAGCAGGCCGGGCACGAAGTGCCGGACGTCGCCGAGCAGGTCGGCGTCCAGGAAGACGACGAGGTCACCGGTGGTGGCGGCCAGCGACTTCCACAGCGCCTCGCCCTTGCCCGGGCGGCTGCCGTGGCCGGGCAGCACGTCGGCGGCGGCGACGACGTCGGCTCCTGCCGCACGGGCGGCCGCGGCGGTCCCGTCGGTGGAGTCGGAGTCCACGACGAGCAGCTCGTCGACCAGCGGGGTGCCGGTCACCCAGGACTCGTGCAGGTCGGCGACCAGGCCGCCGACCGTGGCCTCCTCGTCCCGGGCGGGCAGCACGACGCTGACCCGGTGCTGCCCGCGGCGCTTGGCGGCGAGCAGGGCGTCGAGGTCGAGGGCGCCCACCGTGCGGGCCACGGTGGTGCGCAGCTCGAACCAGGCGCGGGCGTCGGGTCGCATCGGCACACTCTCGGCGAGCCGATCACCGGCGCGCCACGGGGGACGCGGGAGTTCACCTGCCCGTCACCGCCCGTGCGGCCGGAGGTCACACCCCCACGCGAGAGACACGACGGGCCGTCGCGCTGAGCTCGCCCACGCGGGCCCCATCACCGGTCGGCTCCGGGTGGCCCAGGTCGCTGAGCCAGCCGCGCAGCACCCGGTGCAGTGCCTCCGCGCCGACCACCTCTCCCGGCGGGCGGAACGCCCGGGGGTGCAGCAGGAAGCCGTGCTGCTGTGGCCCGCCCAGCCCGCCGTGCGAGCCGACGTGCGGCTCGAAGGCCGAGGCCTCGTCGGTGTCCGGGTCGTAGCGGCTGTTGACCACCACGTCGGCGCAGTTGCCGAACGTCGACCCGCGGGCCACCAGCCGCGCGGCGTGCGGCCCGTAGGGGCCCAGCGGGTCCTCGCCGAGGACCTCGCCGGTGGCCAGCCGGTGCACCCCGTCGCGGCCGAGCACCACCGGGCCGTGCTCCGCGGAGTGCACGAGGACGAAGCCGACGCCGTCGTGGTCGACCAGGCCGGGCAGCAGCGCCGGCCAGTGCCGCTCGACCTCCTCCAGCGACACCCGCCCGGGGACGTCCGGGAAGGAGACCATCGCGGTGTGGCCGGAGACGGTGACGACCACGCCGGGGGCGGCCCGCGGCACCCGGCCCGCGCGGCCGGCGGGCAGCTCGTGGGCGTGCGGCACCTGCTCCGCCCGCTCCACCCGCTCGCGCAGCCGGCGGGCGACCGGCCCGCCGCCCTCGGCCAGCGCGGCCCCGACCTGCCAGCCCTCGGTGAGCCGGCGGCTGTCCCGCGGGCCGGTCAGGGCGCGGTCGGGCAGGTCGCCCCCGCCGGCGCCGCAGAGGCGGCCGACCAGCTGCTCGACGGTCTCCCCGAACCGGCTGGCGAAGGGCTCGCCCTGGGTCTGCCCGTGGTCGGACAAGCACACCAGGTGGTACTCCCGCGGGGCTAGTCGGGCGGCGCGGTGCAGCCGGCCGACCTGCTGGTCGATGCTGCGCAGCACGGCGAGGCTGTCGGCCCGCTCCAGCCCGCCGTGGTGGGCCGCCTCGTCGTAGCCGAGGAAGTCCGCGTAGGCGACCGGCCGCCCGGCCAGCACGTCCTCCAGCAGCGCGAAGACGACGACGTCACGGGAGACCACCGTCGTCGCCGGGCGGACCAGCGGGTAGAGCCCGCCGCGCGACACCCGCGGGCGGACGTCGTCGCGGCGCTCCCGGGCCGCCGCGACCAGTTCCCGGTACACGTCGACGACGGAGACCGCGACGGTGCGCAGCGCGTTCACCGGGTCGGCGAAGTAGGCGTAGTAGCCCGCACCGGCCCGCGCGCGCCGGCGGCGGGCGCGCCGGCCGCCTCCGGGTACCAGGTGCGCCAGCGCGCTCATCGTCAGGCTGACGTGCTCGGCGTCCCCGGTGAACAGGTTGCCGTGGCCGGCCCCGCCGCCGGCCAGCAGCCCGCGGCCGTCGGAGTGCGCCCGCTCGATGGCGGCGGCGTCGGCCGGCGAGGAGACCCGGACGACGCGGTCGCGCTCCTTGTCGTACCAGCGGAACCCGGGGACGTCGGCGTTCGAGCCGTGCAGGATGCCGCAGACCGAGGCGCCGGTCTGCGAGCTCCAGTCGGTGTGCCAGGAGGTCAGCACGTGGCTGCCGGAGCGCAGCCAGTTGGCCAGGTGCGGCATCGTGCCGTCGCGGACGGCCCGCCGGGCGGTGTCGTGGGACAGCCCGTCGACCTGCAGGAACAGCACGCCGGTCGGGCGCGGCCCGGCCCCCGCCGTCCCCCTCGCCCGGCGGCGGGCGCGGCGGAAGAACAGCTCGTCCTCGTCGATGGCCAGCACGCTGCTGACCACCCCGGAGACGCCGGCCATGGTGACGGCGACGACGACGGCGGTGCGCAGGTCGGCGACGACCACGCCGGGCACCAGGAAGGACAGGCCGAGCACCGCGGCGCCCAGCAGCAGGAAGCTGCCCAGGCCCAGGGTGACGACGGCCAGCGGCAGCGCGACCCGCAGGACCAGCGGCCACACCACCCCGGTGAGCAGTCCCAGCAGCAGGGCGGTCAGCGGCGGCTGCCAGCCCGACGGCATCGCGAACCCACCGAGCCAGCGGTCGAGGACGACGAGGGCGGCAGTGCTGGCCGCCCAGGTGAGCAGGACGCGGGCCGGCGTCCGGCCCCGCTGCAGGACCCGCCCGACCGCCGCGGTCACGGCCGGACCGGGGTGTCGCGCTCCGGCGCGGCGGCGTTCCGGCGGTGCGCGGAGACGAGGTTGAGGACCGCCCCGACGACCAGCACCAGCACCGTGGCCAGCAGGACGGCGACCAGCGGTTGGTCGAAGACGCCGCCGCTGAGCACGCCCAGGGAGGCGTAGGCGACCGCCCAGAGGGCGGCGGCCAGCAGCGACGCCGGCAGCAGCCGCCGCCACGGGTAGGCCAGCGCGCCGGCGGCCAGCAGCACCGGGATGCGGCCCGCCGGCAGCAGCCGGCCGGCGACGACGATCTGCCAGCCGTGCCGCCGGAACTGCTCGCGCACCTCCTCGATGCGGTCGGCGTGCTGCCCGCGGGCCACCCAGCGCACCGCCGCGGGCCCGCCGGAGCGGCAGACCGCGAAGGTGAGCAGGTCGCCGGCCCAGGCGCCCAGCGTCGCCACCAGCACGACCAGGACCAGGTCCAGCTCGTGCGCGGTGACCGCGAACGCCGCACCCGCGCCGACCACCGCGCCGGTGGGGACGACCGGCACCACCGAGCCGAGCAGCACCCCGGCGAACAGCAGCGGGTAGCCGATCGAGGTCCCGTCGGCGAGCACGCTCACGTCGTCGTCCCCACCTGCAGGGGGACCGGCCGTCCCGGCTCGGCGACCACCACCGCGGTGTCCAGGCCGCGGGCGGCGACGGCGGCGGCGAAGGCGCGCGGCGGCTCGGTGAGCAGCCGGCGCATCCGCGGCGTCCGGGCGGTGCCCGGCAGCGCGAGGGTGCCCCAGTGCACCGGGACGGCGACCCGCGGACGCACCCGGGCCACCGCCTCGGCCGCACCGGCCGGGTCGAGGTGCCCCGGGCCGAGCGTGAGGCCCCACCCCCACACCGGCAGCAGCGCGACGTCGACGTCCCCCAGCCGGCCCATCGCGTCGGTGAGGGCGGTGTCGCCGGCGGCGTACACGCGGCAGCCGTCGCCCTCGACCAGGTGGCCGACCGCGCGGCAGTCCGGGCCGGAGGTGAGCCGGGGCCCCCAGCGGTGCCCGGAGTGCGCGGCCGGGACCCCGGTGACCCGCAGCCCGCCGTGGCGCACGGTCTCGCCGGGCGCCAGCTCGGTGACGTGCCGGAAGCCGCGGGCCCGCAGCCACGCCCCGGCACCCCGGGGGACGACGACCCGCACGCCGCGCCCGACCCGCCGCAGCGAGGGCAGGTGCAGGTGGTCGCCGTGCAGGTGGCTGATCAGCACCAGGTCCACGCCGGCGGAGTCCTCCGGTGCGGGCACGGGCACCACGCGGCGCAGCGGCCCGACCCGGCCGGTGAGCAGCGGGTCGGTCAGCACGGTGTGCCCGGCGAGCGCGACGCGCACGGTCGAGTGGCCGAGGAAGTGCAGGTGCGGACCGCCCACGCTGCCAGTATCGGCCCGCCCGGTGACACGACGGGGCGATGTCCTCCCCCCGGGTCTCCGCCCCCCGAGGACGTCCCGCGCCACCGGCGTGCGTCACCCGGTCCGGTGGTCGACGGCCCGGGGACCGACCGCGGGCCCCTGCGCCCGCCATGCTCCTGCCGTGCAGGAGGGGCGGGCGTCCCGGTGGCGGCGCCTCCGGGACCTGCCGCTCCTCGGTGTCGTGGTCGCCGGGGGAGCGGCGACGAGCCTGGTCACCCTGCCCGCGCTGCTGCTGCTCCACCTGCTCACCGGGTGGCCCCGTGATCCCGACTGGGTCGGGTTGGCGGTCCAGCAGTTCGTGGTCGGGTCCGTCGCCACGTACTTCCCAGCGGCGAGTGCCCGCCGCAGTGGCGGAGAGGCGGCCCGGCGCTCCGCGCAGCTGGCCCTGCAGCGACGGCGCGTGCCGAGGGACGGCGACCCGGCCGTCCTGCGCCGGGCGCTCGTCGAGCAGCGCCGGGGTGCCGTGCTGGCCCGCCGGTGGGTGCTGGCCACCGCGCCGGTGTGCGCACTCGGGATGTTCTGGCTGGCCGCGGCCCAGGGCGGGGTGGAGCTCTGGGCGGCCGGTGCGTGCCTGACCGCCGTGGCGGTGCTCGCACCCGTCGCGCTGCGACACCGGGCGGAACTGGTCGACGAGCTCCTCGAGCACCTCGACGACCCGCCGCAGGGGTGAGATCAGGGCCCCGCGGGTCACGGATCGGACACGGGAACGGCCGGTTGCCCCAGGTGGCGGCGGGTCCCGGGGAGCCGACGCGGCGGGGGAGTGGCACAGTTGGCGCCGTGAAGACCTGGCTCGAAGCCTGGCCGGTGTTCCGGCAGCTGACCGGCCCCGACCCCCTGGGTCGTGGCCACGCCGCGCGCAGCAGGGGGACGGAGAACGTGGTGAGCCGCACGGCCACCGCCGACCGGGTGGTGCAGAGCGTCTGCCCGTTCTGCTCGGTGGGCTGCGGCCAGCGGATCTACGTCAAGGACGAGCAGATCATCCAGATCGAGGGCGACCCGGACTCGCCGGTCAGCCGCGGCCGGCTGTGCCCCAAGGGCAGCGCCAGCAAGCAGCTGGTCACCAGCCCGACCCGGGTCACCACGGTCAAGTACCGCCGTCCGTACGGGACGGAGTGGGAGGACCTGGACCTGGACACGGCGATGGAGATGATCGCCGACCGCGTCCTGGACGCCCGCCGGAAGTACTGGCAGGACGAGGACGGCGGCAAGCGGGTCAACCGCACCATGGGGATAGCGAGCCTCGGAGGGGCAGCCCTCGACAACGAGGAGAACTACCTCATGAAGAAGCTCTACAGCGCCATGGGCGCGATCCAGATCGAGAACCAGGCGCGCATATAGCACTCCGCCACGGTGCCCGGTCTGGGCGCCACGTTCGGTCGTGGCGGTGCCACGAACTCCCAGCAAGACCTGGTGAACTCCGACTGCATCGTCATCGAGGGTTCCAACATGGCCGAGTGTCACCCGGTCGCCTTCCAGTGGGTGACCGAGGCCAAGGCCCGCGGCGCGAAGGTCGTGCACATCGACCCGCGGTTCACCCGGACCAGCGCGATCGCCGACCTGCACGTGCCGCTGCGCGCGGGCAGCGACATCGCCTTCCTCGGCGGGTTGATCAACTTCGTCCTGGGCAACGAGCTGTACTTCCGCGACTACGTCGTCGCCTACACCAACGCGGCCGCGCTGGTGCAGGAGCGCTTCCGCGACGCCGAGGACCTCGACGGCCTGTTCTCCGGCTTCGACCCGGAGTCGAACACCTACGACCAGGCCAGCTGGCAGTACGAGCTGGCGGAGGGCCCCCGGGACGGCGTCGCGGAGGACGACCCGGCCGGGGCCGACCGGCAGGAGGAGCTCTCCCAGGCCCACTCGGTCAAGCAGGCCGACCAGGCGCAGACCTCCGGCTCCGGCGGGCCACCGCTGCACGGCAAGCCCAAGCGCGACGAGACGCTGCAGCACCCGCGCAGCGTCTTCCAGATCCTCAAGCGGCACTTCGCCCGGTACACCCCGGAGAAGGTCTCCGAGGTCTGCGGCATCGAGCCGGAGGTGTTCCTCAAGGTCGCCGAGTGGGTCACCGCCAACAGCGGCCGCGACCGGACGACGGCGTGGGTGTACTCGGTCGGCTGGACGCAGCACACCGTCGGCGCGCAGTACATCCGCACCGCGGCGATCCTGCAGGCGCTGCTGGGCAACATGGGCCGCCCCGGCGGCGGGATCCTCGCGCTGCGCGGGCACGCCTCCATCCAGGGCAGCACCGACATCCCGACGCTGTTCAACCTGCTCCCGGGCTACCTGGCCATGCCGCACGCCGCGCAGCACGGGTCGCTGGACGACTACTGCGCCGACGCGGCCGGCACCGTGGGGTTCTGGGGCAACAAGCGGGCCTACATGGTCAGCCTGCTCAAGGCCTGGTGGGGCGACGCCGCGACGCCGGAGAACGACTTCGCCTTCGACTACATGCCCAAGATCAACGGCGACCACAGCTCGTACCGCACGGTCGCGGACATGATCCAGGGCAAGGTCGGCGGCTACTTCCTGGTGGGGGAGAACCCCACCGTGGGGCACGCCAACGGGCGGATGCAGCGCTTCGGCCTGGCCAACCTGGAGTGGCTCGTCGTCCGCGACCTGCAGATGATCGAGTCGGCGACCTTCTGGAAGGAGGGCCCGGAGATCGAGACCGGTGAGATGGTCACCGACCAGATCGCCACCGAGGTCTTCTTCATGCCGGCCGCCAGCCACGCGGAGAAGGACGGCACCTTCACCCAGACCCAGCGGCTGCTGCAGTGGCGGCACAAGGCGGTCGAGCCGCCGGCCGACGCCCGCAGCGACCTGTGGTTCTACTACCACCTGGGCCGCATCCTGCGCGACCGGCTCAAGGACTCCACCGACCCGCGGGACCGCCCGCTGCTCGACCTCACCTGGGACTACCCGCTCGAGGGCGAGACGCAGGACCCGAGTGCCGCGGCGGTGCTGCGGGAGATCAACGGCGTCGGCCCGGACGGTCGCGCGGTCTCCGGCTACCTGGAGCTCAAGGACGACGGCTCGACGTCCTCGGGCTGCTGGATCTACTCCGGCGTCTACGCCGACGAGGTCAACCAGGCCGCCCGGCGCAAGCCCGGTCGCGAGCAGGGTCCGGTCGCTGCGGAGTGGGGCTGGGCGTGGCCGTACAACCGGCGGATCCTCTACAACCGCGCCTCGGCCGACCCGGACGGCAAGCCGTGGAGCGAGCGCAAGAAGTACGTGTGGTGGGACGCCGACGCCGGCCGGTGGGTCTCCACCGGGGACAACCCCGACTTCGAGGCCACCAAGCCGCCGAGCTACGAGCCGCCGCCGGGCGCCAAGGCGCAGGACGCGTTGTCCGGCCGGGACCCGTTCGTCATGCAGGGCGACGGCAAGGCGTGGCTGTTCGCGCCCAAGGGCGTCACCGACGGTCCGCTGCCGACGCACTACGAGCCGGCCGAGTCCCCGGTGAAGAACGCGCTGTACGACGGCGTGCAGTCCAACCCGACCACGGAGCACGTCAAGGGGCCGTGGAACCGGGAGCACGGGCCGACGTCCGACGTCTTCCCGTACGTGTTCACCACCTACCGGCTGACCGAGCACCACACCGCCGGTGGGATGAGCCGCACGCTGCCCTACCTGTCGGAGCTGCAGCCGGAGTTCTTCGTCGAGGTCAGCCCGCAGCTGGCCGAGGAGCGCGGGCTGGTCAACGCCGGGTGGGCGACGCTGGTCACCGCGCGGTCGGCGATCGAGGCGCGGGTGCTGGTCACCGAGCGGATGCGGCCCATCCGCACCGCCAGCGGCGTGGTGCACCAGATCGGCGTCCCGTACCACTGGGGTGAGCGGGGCATCTCCACCGGCGACTCGGCCAACGACCTGCTGCCGGTGGTCATGGACCCGAACACCCACATCCAGGAGAGCAAGGCCGCGACCTGCGACATCCGCCCCGGCCGCCGGCCGCGGGGGCCCGGACTGGTGACCTTCCTCGAGGAGTACCGGCAGCGCGCCGGCCTCGAGTCGGGGCTGGTGCCGGTGGGTGCCCGCGGGACGGTCGAGGGATGAGCGCACGCACGAGAGAGGAACGCGAGTGACCACGGTCAGCTCGGCCAGTCCCGGGCTGTCCGGGGACGGGCGCTCCAAGAACCGGCTCTTCGGGCCGCTGCCGGACGTGCAGGAGGAGGCCGGCTACGACGCCGACCACCCGGCACGGGTCGGCTTCTTCACCGACACCTCGGTGTGCATCGGCTGCAAGGCCTGCGAGGTGGCGTGCAAGGAGTGGAACCTGCTGCCGATGGACGACGCGCACGGCACGCGCGACGTCATCGGGCTGTCCGGCATGTCCTACGACAACACCGGCCAGCTGGGTGCCAACAGCTGGCGGCACGTGGCCTTCATCGAGCAGAGCCGCAGCGTGGACCTGCCGATGCCGTCCTTCCCGCCGGCGCCGGACGCCACCTCCCGCCAGGACGCAGGAGACGCCCCGGACGACACGGCGGTGGGCGACAGCGTGACGAGCGCGATGACCAGCGTGCTCAACGCCGAGTCGCTGTCCCAGTTCGACCCGCAGACCGGGCACTCCGGTGACCGGGAGATCCGCTGGCTGATGAGCTCGGACGTGTGCAAGCACTGCACGCACGCCGGGTGCCTGGACGTCTGCCCGACCGGGGCGCTGTTCCGCACCGAGTTCGGCACCGTCGTCGTCCAGCAGGACATCTGCAACGGCTGCGGCTACTGCGTGCCGTCCTGCCCGTACGGGGTCATCGAGCAGCGCAAGGGCGACGGCCGGGTCTTCAAGTGCACGCTGTGCTACGACCGGCTGACCGACGGGCTGCAGCCGGCGTGCGCGACCGCCTGCCCGACCCAGTCGATCCAGTTCGGCAACCTCGACGAGCTGCAGGCCCGCGCCGACGCGCGCCTGGCCACGCTGAAGTCGCAGGGGGTGGAGACCGCCCGGCTCTACGGCCGGGACGAGGACGACGGCGTCGGCGGTGCCGGGGCGTTCTTCCTGCTGCTCGACGAGCCGGAGGTCTACGGGCTGCCGCCGGACCCGGTGGTGACCACGCGCGACCTGCCGGCCATGTGGAAGTCCGCCGGGGCGGCCGCGGTGATGATCGTCGGGGTGGCGGTCTCCGCCATCCTCGGCTCGCGGAGGAGCTGACGTGACGGAGGGCATCGCGACGCCGGGGGCCGGCTGGCGGCGGGCGGACGGGCCACCGGCGGCGAAGCGGGAGAAGCGCCGCCGCCGGCGGGGCGGGGGACGCCCCGGCGGCGAGGTGGCGATGGTCGAGGAGGCCGAGTTCACCTCCTACTACGGCCGGCCGATCATCAAGCCGCCGGTG
Organism: Geodermatophilus sp. DSM 44513; assembly: GCF_032460525.1. NCBI lineage: Bacteria > Bacillati > Actinomycetota > Actinomycetes > Geodermatophilales > Geodermatophilaceae > Geodermatophilus > Geodermatophilus sp. DSM 44513. Next base: position 357,524 of record NZ_CP135963.1, read on the forward strand.
TGGAAGACGCCGGACGTGCCGCTGTACCTGTTCCTCGGTGGCGCCGCCGGGTCGGCGTCCGTGCTGGGCGCGCTGGCCGACGTGACCGACCGGCCCGCGCTGACCCGCAACGCCCGCTACCTCTCCGGTGGTGCGGCGCTGGCGTCGGTGGTCGCCCTGGTGCACGACCTGGGCCGGCCCGAGCGGTTCCTGCACATGCTGCGGGTGTTCAAGCCGACGTCCCCGCTGTCGGTGGGCTCCTACATCCTGGCGCCGTTCAGCGCCGCGGCCAGCGCGACGGCGGCGGTGGAGCTGCTGGGCTGGTTCCCGCGGCTGAAGCGGTTCGGTGGGGTGGTCGCGGCGCTGTTCGGCGCTCCGCTGGCCACCTACACGGGGGTGCTGTTCGCCGACACCGCCGTCCCGGCGTGGCACGAGGCGTACAAGGAGCTGCCGTTCGTGTTCGGTGCCTCCGGGATGGCCGCCGGTGGCGGGATCACCATGGCGCTGACCCCGGTCGCGCAGGCCGGGCCCTGCCGGAAGATGGCGGTCACCGGTGCGGTGATCGAGCTGGCCACCCTGCACCGGGTGGAGAACGGCATGGGCATCGTCAGCGAGCCCTACCACCTGGGCAAGGCCGGGCGGTTCATGCGGGCGGCCCGGGCCTGCACCGCGGCCGGTGCGGCGCTCACCGTGGTGGCCGGACGGCGGCGTGCCGGCGCGGTCGTCGCGGGCAGCCTGCTGGGTGCGGGGTCGTTACTCACCCGCTTCGGCGTGTTCGAGGCCGGCATGGCCAGCGCCCGGGACCCGAAGTACACGGTCATCCCCCAGCGCGAGCGGCTGGCCGCGCGCGCGGCCGGCGACAAGGTCGCGCAGAACGGGCACGCCTCGACGATCACCCGCTGAGGACGTCCACCCAGACCTACCGCCCGGAGCGGTCCGCCTCGATCCGTCGTGTGCGGCGTGGTCCGCGTTGCGGCATGCGCGAGCACTGTGTCACTCCCCACCCGTGACGGCTGGGGCCACAGGAGTGCTCGTGGCGTCGTACCAGGCGGCTGGCGTCCGGTCGCGACACGACCTGCAGCCGAGGGCCGACCTGAGTTCACTGAGGGAGTTTGGCCGCAGGCGCGTACGTGTGCGTCATCGAGCGCTGAGGGAGGGGCCGTGGGTGTCCTCGTCCTGCTGGTGCCGGCGCTGCTGGTCGTCGTCCTCGGCTACGCGGTCGGCTACACGGTGTGGGAGGCGACCGGGCTCGGGGGCAACCCCGAGATCGTCGGGTGGCTGACCGGGTTCACGCTGTTGATCGCGACGACGTGGCTCTGCTGGGTGCTGCTGGTCCGACGGCGGCGCAGGAGGCGCTGAGGCGGGGCATCCGCGCCGTTGCGGACGTCCCGCAGGCTCAGCGGGTGGCGGAGCGAACGACCCGGCCGGCGCCCTCGGAGCGCGCGACCTGCAGGGCCTCGGTCACCTCACGCAGCGTCTGGGCGGCGCTGCTGCCCGGCTCGAGCGCGGTGACCCCGGCGCAGGCGCCCAGACCGGGGATGTCGAGGTCGGCGATGGCGGCAGTGAGGCGGGTGGCGGCGATCTCGGCGTCCCGGACGTCACCGCGCAGCAGGACGGCGAACTCGTTGCGGCCTGAGCGGCCGAGCCAGTCGTCTCCGCGCAGCGAGCGGGCGACGATCGATGTGGCTGCGGCGAGCGCCTCGGGAGCGGATGCGCGGGCGTCGTCGGACCGCAGCACACCGATCACGATCATGGCTGCCGGCACCTCAGGGGTTGCGGCCAGGCGCTCGGCGACGTGGGCGGAGACGGAGTTCGGACCTGGCAGCAGGCTGGTGACGTCGTCCTCTGGCGGGAGGAGGAACGAGACGGGCAGCGACACCGACAGGGGATTGTGGGCGGGGGGCATGCTCTTTCATCGGCGCGGAGGGCGTCCGGCTGGAGTCATTTCCACCCGGAGGGGTGGTGTGGCTTGTGTCGGTGACGTGCTCCGGTGCAGGTGCGGCCCTCCCCGCCGGTCGGCACGAGGCATGCGATCAGCCGGCAGAGCACCGCGCCACCGTGGGTGCTGTTCGACCGGCGCTGGGGGCGAGGGCCGCCGTGGGCGTGCGGACGGCGGGTCAGACCGTGGACGACCTGCCGACGTGGGCCTGACCTCGTAGGCTTCGCCCACCCTGTCTTCCCCGCGGGGTGTCCTGTCGTCGATGCGTGATGTGGAGCGTGGATGCCGCCAGTCGAGTTGACGTGGGGAGCGGCGACCGCGTTGGGTCAGCGGGAGGACAACCAGGACAGATTCCTGGCCACTCCGCCCGTCTTCGCGGTCGCCGACGGCATGGGGGGCCACGTCGGTGGCGCGGCCGCCGCGGAGGCGGTCGTCGAGGCGCTGGGCGCCCTGGCCGGTCGCGAGATGACGACCGTGGACGACATCCGGCTGGCACTGCGGAGGGCGGACGCAAAGATCCGCGACTTCCGCGGTCCGGACAGGGCCGGCGCCGGGACGACGGTCGCCGGTGTGGCGTTGGTCGACGAGGGGGACGGACCGCAGTGGGCCGTCTTCCACGTGGGTGACTCACGCGTCTATCGGTGGCACGAGGGCCAGCTCGAGCAGCTGACCAAGGACCACTCGGTTGTGCAGGAACTCGTCGACGCCGGATACATCTCTGACGAAAGTGCATCCACCCACCCGCAGCGGCACATCATCACCCGCGCGCTGGGCGTCGGACCCCGACCCGAGGCCGACATCGTCCTGCTGCCCGTCGTGCCAGGGGAAGATTTCCTCGCATGTACCGACGGCCTCACCGGGGAGCTGGCGGACGAGCAGATCGCTGCACTGCTTGGTACGGACACGACCATGGCGGACGTGACCATCCGCTTGACGGCGGAAGCATCAAGGCTCGACGCGCGAGACAATGTCACGGTGGTCGGGGTCCACTGTATTCCTGGGGAACTGCATTCTTGATCCGCTTGTAACGGCAGCCGGAGGTGTCGCGCAGCCCGCGAGCGGCGTATTCCCGCTCCTATTGAGCGCTTGTCCGACTGGCGATGCACCACTCGGACCGTGGTTCGATGGGAATTCGGGTCAACGCACCATTCATGTCCGGCAGGACGTTCCACTGTCCGGCCTCGGGGCGCAGAGTCCATCATGCCCCGGGCGACCCGAATCCAGCGCCGTTGCCGGATCACGGCATGCTTGATTGGGCGAATGAAGGTCGACTGCCTGCTACTCGAAGCTTGGCCGGCCACGCCAGCATTGCCAGGCTCACGGAGTCGGCGTTGGACGATAAGTATCGTCGACCCAGCGGTGTACGGATGCCTGGCTGGCATCACCGGGTCGGTCCGCTCTTCCCAACAGCGGTCATGATGACGCGATGCGAACGAATCCTGACGCAGCGAAGGGAGGGCCAGACGTGTGTCGAATGCTGCCGGAACGCCTCCGCTGAAGTCCGTCGACGTCGCCGAGCCTCCTGGCTTGCAGGCATCTAGGATGCCGCGAAGAGAGCCGTCATCGCGCTAGGAGCTCCATGGTCACCCTGCTGGTAGCCGCAACTGGCGGACATCTCGCGCAACTCCATCAGTTGAGGCCGCGCTTAGTCGACGCCGAGAAAGACGTCGTGTGGGCAACCTTTCGGACGCCACAGAGTGAATCGATGCTTGCTGGCGAGATGGTGGAGTACGTGGACTACACAGCTCCACGCGATTTCCGTCAAGTCGTCCGCAACACGCCGAGAGCCGTCGGCGTCATGCGTCGGCACCACATTGACACCGTGATAAGCACCGGCTCGGCAATAGCACTCTCCTTCTTGCCCATAGCCAGGCTGATGGGCCTGGCAGCCCACTACATCGAGAGTGCAGCTCGAAGTGATGGACCGTCGACCACGGGACGGATGCTCGAGAAAGTCCCCGGCGTCAAACTCTCATCACAGTACAGATCGTGGGCGCGTCCTCCCTGGGAGTACACGGTGTCGGTATTCGACGACTTCGTCGCCGTGCCGAGGCCCCAGGATCAACCGAAGATCAAGAAGCTGGTCGTCACCCTTGGGACCATTGAGGGTTATCACTTCCGCAGCCTGGTTGAACGGCTCGTCGCAATAATACCTCCGGATCTCGAAGTCTTGTGGCAAGTAGGCAACACGGATGTCAAGGGCCTGCCTGTGCTTGGTGTCAAGACCTTGCCCCACCATGAACTCCACGCTGCCGTGGCCGAGTCTGACGCAATCATCGCGCATGCTGGGATTGGTAGCGCACTAGCAGCCCTGAATGCCGGACACCGGCCAGTTCTCGTGCCTCGTCGATCACATCGCGGTGAACACGTCGATGACCATCAGCTGCAGATAGCCCGAGAGCTCGATGGGCGTGATCTAGCACTTCATCGAGAGGTCGAGGACCTCACTTGGGCGGATGTCGAGTCCGCTGTTCGACGGCGGATACAAACGATGTGACATGACGGCAGACAAGGCAACTCGTACTCGATCCGTGTTGTCCAATCGGTGCTGTCGGTCGTCAGCGATCGTGCCTCACCTCGTCGATAGCAAGATGTCATCTCTGATGGGTGGCGCTGAGAAATGATCACCCGAGGGTCGAAGAGCGATCACCACAAAGCGGCGCGGTTAGCACTGGTCTCATACGTAATCACGATGGCGGCACTGACGCTAGGCCCTCTGCCTCGGGCTCTGCTCCGGTGGGTACACGCAAATCTGCAGGAAGCTCTCGGTGTTGACACGCTTGCGATGTCAGCCGTCAAACGGCCCGCCAACCTCGTGCTGTTCATACCCTTCGGTTTCTTGGTCTGCGCTTCTTTTCCAGGCAGTCGCCAGTTGAGGATCGTGATATCTTGTTGCGCCGTGTCGTTGGTCATCGAAGGTGCGCAACTATTATTACCAGGCCGTCACCCGTCGATTGTGGACGTAGCTCTAAACTCGGCCGGCGTAGCCCTCGGAGCGTTCATCTTCGGAATGTGCGTCAATACCCCGTCACGCCAGTCGCGCTGACCCGGCGGCAACGGGGTCACCCGTCGCGACGGGAGCGCGACTGCCCGTTGAACAGCCTGATCCGCTGTTGGTGATGTACAGATGAGCGCCATGTGCCACACTTGAAAGACGCTCCGTGGTGGTGGCGGACTCTCAGGCCGACTTGTAGGAAGCGGAGCTCCGCACCTCTTCGCCGAGAGCCTGATGGACTGGTGAGACAGGGGACGGATACGAGGGGCCGCCAAGCCGCCTGAGTACGCCCTGGGGCCAGCCCATGCGATCGACGGCATCGACGTTCCGTCGGAACTTCGACGGAAGCTGTCCGCCAGTCAGGCTGTGCTGCGAAGGGGAGGCTGTGGCCCTCCCAGGCGATGCGGACAGGAGCAGGATCTGCACTGTTCAGCTAGGCCAAGGCTGGCTACAGCTCGGCCGGCGTGGGATGCAGTTGTCGCCGCTCTTCTAGAGTCGCCCATCAGCAAGACGCTTGAGGACGCGCGCCGGCACACCGGCCACCAGGCACCTGGGTGGAACATCTCGGTCGACCAGAGCACCTGCGCCGACGATGGCCCCCTCGCCCACGCGTACACCTGGCATGAGCGTAGCGCGAGTACCGATCCATGCACCTGCTTCAACCACTATCGGTGCTGACGTCAGTGAGCCTGCTCGCTGCAGAGGACCTGCGATCTCATGGGAGCTGGTCACGAACATGACCTGCATGCCGACGTGGACGCGATCTCCGATGGTGATGGGGGCGCTGCTGTCAAAGACGCAACCCATATTTACATATGCTCCTCGTCCGATGCTGATCGACCTGCCACCTAGCCAGACGCGAGGGGCCACGACGCACGGGGATGCCTGTATACCCATGAGCTGGAGGAGTATGAATCTCAAGTGATTTGGGATCAGTGAGGAAGCAGCTATGCGGTTGATCCAGATGTCCCGCCACAGTGATCGGATGTAGCGGCGCGCGTGCAACCGGGTGGCGGAGCCGATGCGCCGAACGCAACTCCCGTCATGGCTCATGTTTCCCCTGGCCCGTCCGTCGTGAGCGTGCACTCATCGTCGGCTGAATGTCACGCCATCTCAGGTCTACTTTCAAGTGATCGGTGGACGTGAGTTGGCGCTGGCTTGCAGCTATTCGGCAAGGGCCCGGCTGCGGTGCTCCTTGGTGCAACGACTATCAACGGACCGGCCGTCGGCCGGGATGACCTGCGCAGTGTCCAGCCACACATTGCTCGAGTCCCAGCGAACAGGTGCTCCGACGCCATCCACGGGTCCATAACCGCAGTTGGGTCCTATGACGTTGTCGCGAAAGACGTACACGCCGATGTGGTGACGATCCCTCGGTACGGCTCCTCCACGGACCGTGTAGCTCCCGCCGTCCATGTAGTTGCCCTCGATGAGGACGTCATCAAGAGGTCCCATGAGCTGCCCGGTCTGTATCGCTCCGTTGAGTGGGTCATCCAAGGTGGGGTTGTATGCCATCAGAGTATTACCTTGTACCGTTACGTTGCGGCCATGCAACACCTGGACAGCGTCACTGTGCAGGCCAGGCTGAGGGGCTAGATCGTGCACGTACGACTCGCGAAGTGTCGTGTTGTCGCCAAGACGAACTCCGTCCGCCGAATTGTGCACGTCGATTCTGTCCGCGGTCCAGTTGTTGCCATACAATGCCACGGGCGCCTTGCCTAGTCCATCGATCTCGGAGTCCACGATCTTGAGATTCGAATAGCCATCCATCATACGTATGGGAAACGGACTGGCCTCCGATCCCGCGCAACTGATGCGACTTGCCCTGATCGTGACGTCGTGAGCACGAATGATGACGCATCCATCGATGTCCAGGGCTTCGATGAGTGTGCCATCCTCGTCAACGACAATGTCTCCCGCGTGCCGCCGGAGTTGCGTTGCAGTTGGTACTCCTGTCGACTCTTCTGTCGGGAAGTCATCAACATCGATACTTGGTTCTGGCATGTCGACGATTGGGGGCGGCGCACTACGTGCCAACGTGCTGGCTGTCGACTGTCGTGGGGTTATATCGCCATGGGGCGACGACCTCGAGGCGCTCGGCGCTGAGGACGTGTCCGGTAGAGCGGTAGTCGGCTGGGCATCGGGCAGGTCGGCCGCGCTGCCGTCTGGCGGTGAGTGCAGCGCTCGGACAGCAACCAAGCCCGAAAGGCCGACGACCAGTAGCGACACGATTGAGAGCAGAATCCTCCGTCGACGCCTGGCGTTCGCGATCCACACGTTCGGATCATGCCACGGTGATTCGTCCGCACGGTCGTCGGCCAGGCGCTACCGGATGGCAGCCTGTCAGTCGGTCGCGCAGGCACCGACGCACCGCGCCATGGCGGATCGCTGGCAGTACCTTCAGTCCTGTTGTCGGGCAGTGTGGTCCGGCCGAGATGGCGTGGGTCCTTCACGGTCGAGACCACCCGATGGTCGTCGGGGGCTGGTTCCGTGAGAGCCGGTAGATCGCATTGATGACACCTATCGGCTGAGGCCGCTCGGAGCGGCCTCTTGGTCCAGGCCCCGAGCGTTGCTGCCGTGACAGGGAAGAGAACGGAAGGTCGGCCGGCGCCAGCCCGTCGACCGGACGATCGGGCGATGGCAGTCGGAGCCCTACGGTGCCAGTGCGGTGAAGGGCGCGTCAGCGGCTAGTGCAGCAGCGGTGTGGTTGGGCTGCGGGGGAGGGCCCGCGGTCCTAGGTGCAGCCACTCGGACTCCCGACTGAGGACGGTGAGATCCCCTCAGGCCGGAGGTCGGTGTCTCCGGGGCGCAGACTGTGGCGAAAGCGACCATGACCCACCAAGGGAGTCCGTGCACGATGTCTAGCCGCAGGTCGAGCAACCAGTGTCGGCACGGCACCGATCGTCGCGATGAACCCTGGCCTGGCGAACTGGTCAGGCATGTCGAGCGATGCCCGACCGGCGTCGTCGTCAACCACGGTCCTGGCGCGTCGAGCGGCTCGAACAATGCGGCTCACCGTCGGCACCGGCGATCTTCTGCGTCGGCGGATCCATCGCTCGACCTCTCCAGCTCCTACGCCACAACTCGCGAAGGTGACGCTCCCGCGATCAGTGCCTCGAACCTCCAACACCGCCAGGAGAACCCTCCCCATCCACCGCGGCGTCGCCCTGGCTTCATTCCTGCATCCGTGTCGGAGGACGCGGCGGTGGACCGCCGTCTCTGGATACGCCGGTGTCCGATCCTGCATCGGTACGCGCGAGAGATCAACAGTCGTGACGCGTCGTCCGGAGCTCGAGCCCCCGCAGCCAGCCAGCACCACGACGGATCACTCATCGTGTCCGTCCTTGCCCTGCTGACTCGCTGACGTGGTCTGATGTGCCCGTGTCAACCCCAGGTCGACCACGTGCTTCCATCGTGATCCCAGCGCACGAGGAGGCCGCAGTCATCGGGCGTTGCCTCGACTCGCTTCTGGCTGGCGCGCACACGGGCGAGCTCGAGGTCGTTGTCGTGGCCAATGGATGCCGGGACGCAACGGTCGAGATAGTCCGCGGTTACGCCCCGAGGGTCCAGATGCTGGAATTGGTCGAAGGTTCGAAACCCGCCGCTCTCAATGCTGGAGACGAGGTCCTGCAGACCTTTCCTCGGCTTTACATGGACGCCGATGTCGAGCTCACGATAGAAGCGGTTCGCAGTGTGATCGCAGTCCTCACTGGTCCCCACGCGCTCATCGCGACGCCCCGGCGAGCCCTGCAACTCCGCGGCGTCACTCTACCCGTACGTTTGTACCTCAAGACCTGGGAGGCGCTTCAACGTGCACGTGGCGAAACCATAGGAACTGGCGTCTACGCCGTGAACGAGGCCGGTCGCCGCCGTTTCGATCATTTCCCTGATTGCATCGGTGATGACCGTTTCGTGCATGATCACTTCGACAGAAGCGAGCGACTCCTCACCGAGCCGGCGGTCAAGGTGTGGCCTCCGAAGGATATGGCCGAACTCGTGAGAGTCCGCACGCGCGTGAGATTAGGCAACACGACCACACGGGTGACGCCACTTAAGAAGCACCGTCCCCCGCTCTCAGCGCAAGTGCTGAGCCTGGCTAAGGAACCCACGTCCTTGGTCTTTGCACCACTGTACCTGCTGGTGACATTGTTGATACGGGCGCGCGCTCGCAGGATGCGCGATCTACCCACCGTGCACTGGGAGCGAGCGGAGCGGAGGCCGGAATGACCCCCGACCTGTCAGTTCTCATTGTGGCTTACAACAGTGCGCCGCATCTCCCGAGCTGTCTCGCCTCTCTGTCGCTCGCCCTCCGCGGTCTGGATGCCGAGATCCTGGTACACGACAATGCGTCCACGGACGATACGGCGACGTATCTCAGATCGCATACACAGATCCAGACGCAGGAGAGTCCAATCAACATCGGGTTCGCGGCGGCATGCAATTCGCTCGCCCGAATCAGCCGCGGCAGGTACCTGTGGTTCCTCAACCCGGACACAACGGTGGACCCGCAAGCTGCTCAGCAACTTCTCGAGGCAGCTGAGCGGCATCCTGCCGCTGGTCTGTATGGCGCACGGACGGTCACTTCAAGAGGGGACGCCGTCGGGGGCAGCGCTCAGGGGACGATGACGATCCGCTCGCTCGCCTGTTTCGCGACGGGGCTGTCCACGATGTTCCCCGGTCGCCGCTGGACGGATCCCGAGAGTCTTCCAGGATGGGATAGAAGGTCCTCACGCACGGTGCCCGCACTGAGCGGGGGGGCACTCATGGTGAGGCGGGATGCTTGGGCGCACCTCGGGGGGTTCGACACGCGCTACTTCATGTATGCCGAGGACATTGATCTGTGTACGCGGGCTTGGCGCGCCGGTTTCAGGCCGATGTTCGTGGCAGGAGCGCTCGTCGAGCACGAAGTAGGCGGCTCATCCTCTCCCGATCAGAAGCTGGTGCTCCTCAACCGCGGGAAGGTGACGTTCATGAGAAAGCTGTGGCCGACGTCAAAGGCCACGATAGGCGTCGAGCTGCTCGTAGCAGGAGTTGGATTGCGAGCGGCGGCGCAGAGGATGGGGCTCTTCCCTGATCGGCCAGGCCGCTTGCCTGGCAGTGCTTGGCTCCAAGCCTGGAAGCGGCGTGATGAGTGGCGCGCGGGATGGCCGTCCACGTGATGTGAGGTCACCTGGGCGGCAGTCAGCCTCACGCAAGTGCCCATTCATGCAGCGCTTCCGAGATGACGGCTCGTGAGACCAGAATAGCCTCCGCAACTGTCGAGAGATACGCATGGTCATCGCAGATGGCCATGTAGGAGGGATGGGTTCGGTGGGCAACGAGCGGCCGTGGTCGAGTGACAGCTGCATTCAGGGAATAATCTTTCCAGAGGCCTTCAACGCTATCGTGGCCATGTCTGCATGCCGAAAGCGACCATATTCGATCACGTCGATCCCTTCGTGAAGGACACTGGCCGGGTTGCCTGCGACAACCGTGCGCGGCGGCACGTCTTTCGTCACTACCGAACCTGCGCCTACTATGCAATTATCTCCTACGCGCACTCCAGGGAGAATCATGCTGCGTGCCCCGATGAAGCAGTTTCTGCCGATCACCGTGTCGAGATATAACCCTCGGGTCCTGTCATGCGCCAGAACGACGGCTCCAAAGGCGACATAGCTGTGCGGGCCAACATGAACGCCGGTGGGATGCGTCTTGTCCAAGTGGGCCTTGAGGGAGACGATGGCCGTTCGATCGACGTGCATTCCCCAAAATCTCGTGTGGAGAAGCCACCGCGCCAGCATGAGTGCCTTACGGATCGCCTCAAAACGGTGCAGCGATCGGTTCACTCCATCACCCCTTACTCGCGCGGCATCTTAAACGCGAAGTGGACCAAAGCGACCCGACTCGCGCCTGCACGAGTATGGCATGGCTGACTCGGGTTTGCCTCGCGGAAGCGCCAGTCTGCGCGAGGCGGCGGCCTGGTCCGTCGTCCTTACGGCTGGCCGCGTCATCACTAACGCTGCGGTGCTTCTAGTTCTGGCAGCCATACTCGGACCTTCAACGTTCGGAACGATCGCCATAGCCACGATCTACGTCCTGGCGCTCCAGGTGGCGTTCCAACAAGGCCTCACGCCGGCCCTCATATCGCGGCGAGTCGTTGATGACGAGACGCTCCAGGTCGCGTTCAGGCTTTCGTTGTTGATTGCCGTGACGCTGGCGGCGGCCAGCTGGCTGGTCAGCGACGGCTTGGGTGAGGTCTTCGACGATCCGGACCTTCCTGATGCCATCCGAGCATTGACGGCGTTGCTACCCCTCTTCGCGCTGGACCTCGTGCCCGACGCAATGGCACGAAGAGTCTCCGACTTCAAGTTCCTCGCGTTCAAGACCAATGTCTCTGCGTTGGTGGGCGGCGTGGTCGGTGTCGTGGCAGCCTTCATGGGTCTGGAAATCTGGTCACTGGTGCTGCAGCAGGTCTCGACTGCTGTGGTGTCTACGGCGCTACTCCTCGTGCGCAGTTCCTGGAAGCCACGACTTAGATCACCGTGGCCTTGGTCGCGGATGTCTGTATCGAGACAGCTCCTGCATTACTCGGGGCGGGCAGGCCTGGCGGGTACTGCTCAGTTCTTGTCGGGTCAGGTGGACAGCGTCCTGGCCGGAGTCTTCTTCTCGCCCCGTGTCGTCGGTATGTACCGGATGTCCGGCAGGATCGTCGCGACCGTGACCGAGGTCGCGATCCGAAGCGGACAGATGTCATTACTGCCCGACTTCGCTCGACGGCGCACCGAGGCTCACGGGTCCGCTGAGGCAAGGATCCTCGAGATCCAGCGAGTCATCGCATTGGCAGGTATGCCGCTCTTCGGTGTTCTAGCAGGTGTTGCCTTCTCATTCCCGAGCATCCTTGGTGAAGAATGGGAGCCGGCTGCTTACCCACTTCTGCTCCTCAGTCTTGCAGCCGTCGTTGAAACCGGTCTCGCGACGATAGCCCCAGCCGTCCAAGCGGAAGGTCGACCTGGGTCGTTGGCTTGGGTCAACGGTGCCTCCTTGGCGGGGACAGTCGCTCTGGTCGGCGTCGTCGGAATCGTTGCTGCTGACCGAGCGCTGGAGATCCAGCTCGCCATGATCGCGTCCGCTCGACTCGTCGTAGTCGCTGCCTTAACGGCACCACTGTCCGTCTGGGTCCTGCGTAGGACGCTCGGTGTGCGCACACTTGCATATCTCGGTGCGATTGTGCCAGGTGGGCTCATCGCATCGGCCGCCATCATCGCGGGATTGACGGCGCATACTTGGGCGGCGCAACATTCGGTCACGCCACTCCTCGAGCTCCTCGCCGCCGGAGCGTCTGGGGGTGCAGCAACCGTAGGTGGCTATGCCATCTTCTGGCGCACCTTCCTCCTGTCTCGTATGAGGGAGGCCGTCAAAGCGGTACCGAAGTCCTCCTCGCGCGTCGAGTAGCGGAAGCCGGATGCCTCACGTGAAACCCTGAACCATGCGGAAACAGTGAGCCTCTCTTGTTGTGGGAGGTCGCACGAGCCGCCAGGTGCTCGCGGTTCCTGGTCGAGGTCTTGGTCTGAGCTCACTTTCGAGCATGACCCGGAGGTGGCGACGGCCGGTGGTCCTGGTGGGATGGGTGTGGTCCGGACGGGCGCACCATGGACGTCGAGGTGTACCAAGCCGGCACGTTGCTGACGGCGGGGCTGCTTCCAATGCAGGGGAACCTGCAAGTGGGGTGTGGCTTGTCGAAGGGCCCACATCCGCCCTGAGGTTCTCGTGTCCCACGGTGATGCTCGCACCACCGTCCATGGCCGCGAGCTGATCGTCGACCGGCACCCCCCGACTTGCTCCAGACGCACATCGCCGCAGCCACGGGCTTCGTCCGCAAGTGCGTGCGCACCTGACTCGTTCGCTGTGCCACGTAGGGCGAGGCCGGTCTGGCCGACCGCTCATCGCCGCCGCACTGCAACCCGAGCCGGACGGGGTCGAAGTCGAGGACCGCATCGTCGAGCGGTCTGGGCAGGAGCCCCACGGTCCGGACTGGCTCGGCGCGCAGCTGGATGTGCCGGCCCGCGCGGTCTCCCGGGTGCTGACGCGCAGCGGACAGTCCCGGCTGTGCACGCTGGATCCGAACACCGGGGAGGTGAACCGCGTCTCCCGGCAGACCGCGGTCCGCTACGACCGCTATCAGCCCGGCGAGCTGACCCACATGAACGTGGAGGAGTTCGCCGCATCGTCGACTGCGGCGGCTGGCGCACGCACGGCCGAGCGGCCACCGTCGATCTCGGCGCAAGTCGGTGCCCACAGGTCACGACCCCCGTGCACTCGGTGGTACATGACCACTCCCGGCTGGTCGACTCCGAGGTGTTGCCCGATGAGAAGGGCACGACCTGCGCGGCGGTCCTGGCGCGGGCGGCAGACTACTTCACCGCCCACGGCATCGACCGTATCGAGCCGGTGATGACCGACCACGCCAACGCCTCCAAGCACTCGATCAAGGGTGTGTGCGCCCCGCTCGGCGCCCGGCGGAAGTCCATCCGCCCGCACTGCCACCGGTAGAAGGGCGAGGTCGAACGGGTCAACCGCACCCTTGCCACCGAGTGGCCTACCGGCAAGTCTTCACCAGCAACGCCAGCGCGCCGCCGCCCTTGCTCCTGAGTTGGGCTACAACACTGCCCGCCGCCACAGCGCACTCGGCGGACTCCCACCGGTCAGCCGCCTGGCGCCAACCTGATGACGGGGTGCAACGAGGCTGCTTCTGCGACACGGACGGCGCCGATGACTTGCGAGCGATGGACGCCCACTTGGCCGACGCTGATCGGGTGTTCGGCACAGTCGGCGGCAGCTGTCCGCAGCTCCGTGGGCATGGCGTTCGCCTGTAGCTCCGTCCGGTGGGACGCGGTGAACAGCGGGCGGGGATCGACCGGGCGGGCGCATTCAGTCGGGCTCGGTCATGCAGCCGCCGGCGCAGTGATCAGCGTCGACCCGTCCACCTGCTTGCGGTTGCCAATGACATGGTCTGCAGCCGTCGTCCGCTATGGCAATGGTCGCCGTAGCCACAGCATCGTCCAGTTGTCGACCACCAGCACCTGCTGCTGCGTGCCTCCCACCCTGTTGGCTGCGCCCAGTGTCCTGAGCCGGCGATGCCTCATCTCAGTGGTGCGGACGCGCTCAACGCTTGGTCGAGCTGCCGGTGAGGATCGGAGGGCGTTCGATCCCTCACCAGGCGCCACATGGCTCCGGCGACGCCTAGGCAGAGGAAGAAGACCCCCGCGAAGGTGGGGAAGGCAAGCGAGTCGAATGTGAAGGACGTGACTATCGCGACGGATGCAGTCGCTGCAAGCGCCTGGCCCAGGTGGGTGTCGTCTCGATCGCCACCCCTTCTTCTCAGGGTCCGTCCGAGCCAGTAGGCGCTGAGGAATGCAACTGACATGGCAAGCGTTCCGGCGATCCCTGTTTCGAGCAGCGCTCCCAGGTACTGGTTGTCCAGGAGTCGATAAATCTCGGGAACGTAGGTGCCTACGCCACGCCCGAACCATGGCCGGTCAACTATGTATGACCACGTAGCGGCATAGTCGGCTCTACGACCTTGGATGCTCGGATCCGCCTCGACGTTGAGGAAGGCGGATTTCAGCGTACCGAGAACACCTGGCACAGCGGCTCGGAAAGCGACGAGTGCAAGTCCCGCGATGAGTGCGGCCTTCAATCGTCGGCGCCAGTCCCATGCCGCGCTGAGGACCAACGACCCCACAGCGACGCCGAGTACGCCGGCCCGCGAGATGGAAAAGGGGACAGAGGCGGCTATGATCGCTACCTGAGTCCAGCGCAGTGTTGCGTTTGTGCGGGTAATCGCCGTGAAGGCGCGATAGATCGCGATGGGCAACAGCATGGCCAGGACTACGCCGAACTCGATGTAGTGCTGCTGTGTCCCGTACACGCGATTGAAGTCGGGTCCGCCCCTGACTCCGACGCCGACCAGATCCTGGTTGTAGACGAGACCCGGAAAGCGAAGGTATGGGGTCAGGTCTATGTTGTAGAACTGTAGAGCCCCTAGTAGAGCGGTGAAGGTGCCTGCGCAGATCAGTGCGGTGAGCAGTCGGTCTACGTGGACACGGCTCCTCAGACCATCTGCTGCAGTCAGTGCGACGCCCAGCCATGCTCCGAAGATCAAGAGGTACCGATCGGCGCTACGAGCCTCGAGTGGCAGCAGTCCGCGGTCCAGACCTGCGGCGTAGGAGATCAGGATCGTGATGGTGAGCAGGCAGAGCACCAGTCGGACGGGCTGCCACCCCGGTGTCGCCAAGTGAGGATGGAGACGGGTCAGGAGCCACCAGAGGAGGAGACCCAGACCCAATGCGACAGTAGGCCTACCCGCACCTCCCATACCCGGTAGTACGAGTCTTGCTGGGAGTATGAAGAGCAGTCCGACATAGAGCATGAGCATCGTGACCGCTGTGCCGGTGACCCGAAGGCTGGCGGCATGGCGTCCGCGAGTCACTGCCGCGTCGGCTCAGTCAGTCCGGGGTTCCGGACTGTGGTCCCGGCCTCGTGAACCGTGTGGTTGGTCGTGTCTCCACTGCCGGGCGACGAGGAGGGTCGGCTGATCGGCGTCGTGCCGCGGCGATTTGGTCGCCGGTACCTGGTCAAGATCCCGTCGACGAGGACGGAGACCGCCAGCGTCAAGAGCAGCCCGACCGCCAGCGAGATCACCAGCGCGCGTAGCGGGGCGCTGTCTGCTGCGGTGACCGCTGGGCTCGTGAGTGTGTACAGGGCGAGGCGCTGTTCCTGCTGAGCGGTGGGCTGCTGTTGCGCCAATTCGCTGTCGAGTTCATCGATGACGCGCTGTCCTGTGTCCAGAGCGTCCTGGCGGTCCTGAGACTCGACTGAGATCGTGATGATCGGCTGGCGCTCAGAAGCCACCACGGAGTACGCTGCCACATCCGATCCTTCGGTGGCTCTCTCCTGGAAATCGGGTGCTGAGCCGAGGAGCGCCAGCGCTTGGGCCGCTGTGAGAGTCGACCCACTGAAGCCGAGCAGCGGATTGGAAGGGACGACCTCGAAACCGTTGTCGGTTTGGACGCGGGTAGCGCTGGGAGGAAGCACGAGAACATTCGAGGTGACGGTGTAGCCAGGAGAGACACCAGCACGGACAGCCAAGGCGACGGCGACTGTCGCGATACAGAGCGGCAGTGCGATGTACCAACGTCTCATTAGTATGCGCGCGATGTCGAGCAGGTCCATGGGCCCGTTTCCTTCTGTCGATCGATGATCTGAACGGGTCGACGTGGCGCTGAACTCGTGTCGACCTCGCGCTGGTCGGCTGCCGAGCGCGACCGTGGGGCATGATAGGCGTCAGGGACAGCTTGCCCCACCGCTCTCTACTCAAGCCCCGAAGGGCAAGCCGTCAGTCACGGGCAGTCATCGACCGCTCGGATACCTCCTTGGATCGTTGGCTCAGCGGAAGGCTCCCCTCTGCGGTCGATGCGGGTCCTCGACCTTGGCGGCCGTGAGGTCGATCGAACACCGAAGGCGCCGCGTGAGGCGTTGCGAAAGCCCCCAAGGGGCTCGCGGGAGGAATCCACGCGCCACCCTCGACCAATGCGACCTGCCCGAGGTGCGCACGTCGCCATGCAGTTCCGACCCCACCGACCTGTCGCGCTGGTCGTCGCACACGATGTCGTAGGCAGTGACAATCGCCGAAGTGACTGCGCGGACCGGCGCGGCACCCCCGTGAGCGCACCGCCACGGGCAGCCTCAGTGTCACGGGATCCGCGACGACGTCCTGCGAGTCCTCCGCGCACGCCATGACCACTGTCGCGACTTGATGGTGATGATCCCCGAGGTGCGCGCCGGGTCGTCCTGATTCGTGTTGCTGTCATGCCGGCGGCGATCCACGTGGCGCTGCATGCGGTCGTCATACAAGCCCAACTTCCCGGGCGTCGTGACCCCCGAGGTCGAGGACCAGGTCGCCACCCCTGACCGGAGGCAGGCATCACCAGGAGCGAGGGCAGCTCGATCGGCGCAGGGATGGACGCCGAGGTCGCCGCCTGGCGTGAGGACCGCTCGGGCGAGCAGCCACTCGCGCACCGGTTCTCCGTCGGCACCTCTGGCACAACGCTGGTCAACCGGCGGGTGGTCTCTGAGGCCGTGTCCATCTCCGCCTGAGGGGTCGCCGGAGGCCGCCGCGACGCATACGGCTGTGCGGTGGACACCACAGGGAGAACGAGATACGTCACTGAGTTTCTGACCTGCGTGCGCCACCGACGCTTCGCGCAGAGGTGTAGTCGATCATCTCGGACTCCCGCCGAGGGCTGGTCGGTGCCATAGGCACCGTGTCAGCCGGTCCGGCCCGGCGGCCTTACCGGGTGAGCCCCTCGGCACGTCGTATTCGACAGCCTGAGCAGGAAGTCCGCGGAAACGCACGCGCGCCGGCTAGCGGCACCACCTTCGCCAGAGCCAGCGGCGACACCGATGCATGGCGGTCGACGACGTCGCGTTCACTTGGGCCGGTAGTTCCCGCCGTGGTCCTCCGGCTCCGCGGTGCCCATGCGGAGCACACCGCCGCTGCCGACTCACCAGCTCTCGACTGGCGCACCATCCAGGGCACCTGTGCCTGGATCGGCCGAGTAGGGAGCGTGAGGGGGCGCCGACGTCGCGGGCTCCACTGCGACGCCTTCTGCCCCGGGTGGTCTCGACGCGCTCATCGGGGACTAAGAACACGAGCCCGTCACCGACTCCTGCTGCCTGCCAGATGCCACACGGTCCCTGCTCGCTCCGCCGGAGCGGAGCAGGCCGCGGGCCCGCTGACTCGTTCCGTCGAGCCAGCCGCGACCGTGGGCCCAGCGCGGCTTGCACTGCCTCGTGTGGCACGGCTCTCGGCAAGGGTGTCCTGTAAGGCTCTGTTGCAGATCGATAACGACCCGTATGGTCCTCGGCGAATCGACGCCTGCGGTCAGCTCCTTCGCTCTGGCAGGCTCGGCAACGTCGGACTTGGCCGCGCGGGGGTGCAGTACCGTCATGTCCCTGGCTTCTAAGCAGCAGCTCCGTCGCTCTGCTGCCCCTGACGGCGGATGGTCACGATTTGCTGGCCGGCTCCGCGGTGAGGGGACGGCTGCGCGGCGTGCGTGGCGTGCCGCCTACGTCCGGCGAGCTGTCCTCGGGGATGCGGCCGTCGCCGCCCTGGCTGCCGTGGTCGCTTACGTCCTCCGCTTCACCCCGGCCGACGTCGTGGCGACCAACACCTCGCTGTGGGTGATGGCAGCCCTCCCCGTGGCATGGGTGGGGGCCATGTACGTCGCCCGCAGCTACGAGCCGCGCTTCCTGTGGGTCGGTCCGGAGGAGTTCCGCCGGGTCTTCGCCGCAGCCATGATGATGCTCGCGACGGTCGGCACCGTCTCCTGGGCCTTCAAGCTCGAGGTCGCCCGAGGGTTCGTGGTGATCGCCCTACCGCTGGCCACCGTGCTCACGCTCGGGCAGCGGTACCTGCAGCGCCAGTACCTGCACCGGCTGCGCAGTGCCGGGCGGCACCTGCAGACCACGCTCCTCGTCGGCCACCGTGGCGCCGTGGCCGCGCTCGACGAGCAGATCGACCGGGAGGCCTTCCACGGGCTCCGGGTCATCGGCTGCTGCCTCCCCGCCGGCAACGACTCCGCCGCCGACGCCTTCCAAGGCCTGCCGGTCCTCGGTGCCCTGGACGACGTGGCCGCCGTCGTGCGGCAGTACGAGGTGGACACCGTCGCCGTCCTGCCCTGCCCCGAGTTGGACGGAGCCGCTCTGCGGCGGCTCGGCTGGGGGCTGGAGGGCACGGAGGCCGAACTCCTCCTGGCCCCCGCCGTCACCGAGGTCGTCGGGCCCCGGGTCAGCATCCGGCCGGTGTCGGGGCTCCCGCTGCTGCACGTGGAGCGACCCGAGTTGACCGGGTCCCGCCGGCTCGCCAAGCACGCGTTCGACCTCACCGGCGCCCTGTCGGGCCTCCTCGTCCTGGCGCCGGCGCTCGTGGGCATCGCGATCCTGATCAAGGTCACCAGCCGCGGGCCGGTGTTCTTCCGTCAGGAACGGATCGGCCGTGACGGCCGGACCTTCCGGATGCTCAAGTTCCGCAGCATGGTCGTGGGCGCGGACCGCTTGGTCGACGGCCTGATCGGCGGGAGCGACGGCAACGGCGTCCTCTTCAAGAAGAAGGACGACCCACGCGTCACCCGCGTCGGCAGGGTGCTGCGCCGCTACTCCCTGGACGAGTTCCCGCAGCTGATCAACGTGGTCCGGGGTGAGATGTCGCTCGTCGGCCCGCGCCCGCCGCTGCAGCGCGAGGTCGACCAGTACGGGCACGACATGCGCCGCCGCTTCCTGGTCAAGCCGGGGCTGACCGGTCTGTGGCAGGTCAGCGGGCGCTCCGACCTCTCCTGGGACGACTCGGTGCGCATCGACGTCCGCTACGTGGAGAACTGGTCGCTGGCTTTCGACTTCATGATCTTGTGGAAGACCTTGGGTGCCGTACGTCGGGGCTCGGGCGCGTACTGACTCGGCCCCACCTTCACCGAGCTGATCCAGACGTTCCCGCGCCCCGCCAGGTGGACGGCGCCGCGGGATGGCGCAAGCGGGGACGAGCTGGCCCGTGTCGCCAGCGCGAGTGGCGATGCTCCAGGAAGCGCTACAGACAGGATCGCGAGGTCTCGGAAGTCCCGGGTGACGAAGGCTCCGCCCCCTGCGGGCCACGGTGATGACGGAGCCTGCCAACACCGCTTGGGCACGATGCTGATCGTTCCAGCGAGCGCAGTCTCACAGGCACTGAGTCACACGGGCCGCGGGTGGTTTCCGCCCGACCGGCGTTAGAGGCCGGTGCCATCACACAGGTGCCCGGCGCGCAGTTGAACCGTGCACGCGGCCGCGCTCACGAGAAAGGCGCCGTGCTCGACGGCCCAGATGTCGACGGCGAGCCACACGGCACCGAGCAGGAACTCCACACGGTGATCGTGGTGGCCGGTCCCGGCCCGACCGTGGACGTCCGAGGACGACACGGGGCGGCTGTGGCCAGAGCGTCGTAGGCGGCAGCAGGTCAGGGGCAGACGCGCCAGGTGCCCTGCTCGTCGGCCAGCGGCAGGACGAGGTTGTCCCGCCACCCGTCGGCGTACTCCAGCGTCACCGTGACCTCTGCGGTCGTCCTGCCGCCGGACGACCGGACGTCGAAGCCGCGGACGTCGTACCCCGTCACGTCCGGGTCGGTGTGGTGCGCGGCCAGCTCGTCGGCGGTCACTTCCCCCCGCACGTCGGCGCAGAGGCCGGCGTGCGCGTCGTCCCACCGGCCGTCGACGAGCGCCTGCGCGTAGGACTCCGCGGCGTCCCGGACCGGCCCGACCTCGCTGCCGACCGTGTCGAGGAAGCGGACGGCCAGCGCGCCGCACCCGCCGAGCACCAGCAGACTCCCCACGATCGGCAGACCGACAGTCAGCCAGCGGGAGCGGCGCGGGCGCGGCGGTGGCGGTGGTGGTGGTGCAGCGACCCAGGAGGGGCCCGGGCCGGGCGGGGACGGTGCGGGACCGGTCATGGCGGGGCCTCCCTCGGGACGCGGCGACCCGGCAGCCCTGCCCACCGACCCGGCGGGCCAGCCGGCCGGTCCGCCGGGTTCACCCAGGCGGGCGACCGGCGGCCAGAGGCGACCCGGCGGGTCAGCGGGGGACGGCGGGCAGCGCCTGGCGGCCGAACTCCTCGGCGTGCTGGGACAGCGAGTCACTGCCCAGGTAGGCCCACATCCGGTCGGCGGAGACGCCGTCCAGGTACACGACGCTGGCCGCGCCCTCGGTGCCGGTGCCCAGCGTCGGGGCGGTGAAGAAGTCCACGGCCTCGGGTCGCAGCCCGCGCAGGGAGTAGGCCAGCGACAGCATCTCGGCGTTGCCCAGCTGCTCGTCCACGGCCACGGCGCTGGTCACGGCGAGCAGTGCGGCGTCCAGGCGGCCCGGGTCGGTGAAGGTGTCGGAGCTGAACAGCTGGGTGAACACGGACTGCAGGTACTGCTGCTGGCGGCGCACCCGGTCGAAGTCCCCGCCGGGCAGGCCGTAGCGCTGCCCGAGGTACCAGCGCGCCCGATCGCCGTCGAGGTGGTTGACGCCGGCGGGGAAGGTGTAGGGGCCCCACGAGGTGGTCTCGGCGACGACGACGTCCACCCCGCCCAGGTCGTCGGTGACCTGGATCAGCCCGGCGAAGTCGATCGCGACGTAGTGGTCGATCCGGACGCCGGTGAGCTGCTCCACGGTCCGGATGAGCAGCGGCGGCCCGCCGTAGGCATACGCCGCGTTGATCTTGTTCCGGCCGTACCCGGGGACGTCGACCCAGGAGTCCCGCGGCAGGGAGATCAGCTGCGCGTGCTGCCGGTCGCCCGACAGTCGGGCGATCATGATGGCGTCGGAGCGGCCACCGGCGGCGATGCCCTGCTCCGCGGTGCCGCGGGTGTCCGAGCCGACCAGCAGGAAGGTCACCGGTTGTTCGGCGGCCTGCTGTGCCGGGGTCGCCGGCGCGGGCCGGGCCTCGTCGTCCAGCTCGGTGAACACGCCCGCGACCCGGTCGACGTTGCCGGCGTAGCGGTCGGTGAGGAACCACAGCGCGCCACCGACGACCAGCGCCAGCACCAGCCCCAGCACGCCGAGGCCGACCAGCACCCGCCGCAGCGCCCGCCGGCGCGACGGTCCCGGCTCATCCGAGCCCGCGCCCGGGCCCTCCGCCGTCCTGATCGCCTCGCTCACGCGGCCCCCGTCCCCTCGCCCGGCACGCGACGCTACGGACCCGCGCCAGCGGCGTCAGGCGCCGCTCACCCGGCGGGGTGAGCGGCTCGGTGGGCGGGCGCGGGAAGGGGATGTCGGCCGGGGAACGGAGCTCCTCACGGTCGGCACGCCGGATCGCGCGCCCCAGCAGGACGGCGGCCGGGACGGCGAGCACGCACCAGACCGCCACGGCGGTCCACACCCAGTCCATGCACGCCTCCTCGCCAGCGGGCACCTCCTGTACGGAGTCCAACGCGGTAGCGACGCGATTGGAGCCCGGGGACCGGGGGCCCGTCGCAGACGGGCGGCGGGTGCCGGCTCCTGTCGCCCGGTGAGTCTGTCGGGCAGACTGCGGAGCCGTGTTCACTCTCCCGGAGTCAGTTCGGCCCCGTTCGGGTGACGGACGGGTCCCGGCCCGCCTGCACCTGCACCGGTTCCGGTGGGCCCGCGACGACCCGTTCAGCGGGTCGAGCCTCTACGCCTGCCGCTGCGGGCAGGTCCGCCCCGCTCCGTGACGTGACCCTGCTGGGCATCAGACGGCGCTCCGTGCTGCACTCTCCCAGCACCTGCTGAGGGAGGACACCACCATGCGCATCTCGGTCATCGGCTGTGGCTACCTCGGCGCGGTGCACGCGGCGTCGATGGCCGAGCTGGGCCACGAGGTCGTCGGCATCGACGTCGACGAGCCCAAGGTCGCCACGCTCGCCCGCGCCCGTGCGCCGTTCTACGAGCCCGGTTTCGAGGAACTGCTGGCCCGCACCCTGGCCACCGGGCGGCTGCGGTTCTCCACCGACGTCGCGGACGCGGCCGGCGCCCAGGTGCACTTCGTGTGCGTGGGCACCCCGCAGAAGCGCGGCGAGTACGCCGCCGACCTGCGCTACGTGCAGGCCGCGGTGGAGTCCCTGCTCGGCGTGCTGTCCCCGGGGGAGCTGGTGGTCGGCAAGTCCACCGTGCCGGTCGGGACGGCGGCCCGCCTGGCCGAGCTGGTCGCCGACAAGGTGCCCGGCGCGCTGCTGGTGTGGAACCCGGAGTTCCTGCGCGAGGGCTTCGCCGTCGCCGACACCCTGCACCCCGACCGGCTGGTCTACGGCCTGCCCGCCGGCCCCGACGGGGAGACCGCGCAGCGGGTGCTGGACGAGGTGTACGCCGACATCGTCGCCCGCGGCACCCCGCAGGTGGTCACCGACTACGCCACCGCGGAGATGGTGAAGACCGCGGCCAACAGCTTCCTGGCCACCAAGATCTCCTTCATCAACGCCATGGCCGAGCTGTGCGAGGCCACCGGCGCCGACGTCAAGCAGCTGGCCGACGCGATCGGCTTCGACGACCGGATCGGCCGCAAGTTCCTCAACGCCGGGCTGGGCTTCGGCGGCGGGTGCCTGCCCAAGGACATCCGCGCGTTCATGGCCCGCGCCGGGGAGCTGGGGGCCGACCAGGCGCTGACGTTCCTGCGCGAGGTGGACAACATCAACATGCGCCGCCGGATCCGCATGGTGGAGCTGGCCCGCGAGGTGTGCGACGGCTCCCTGCTCGGCAAGCGCATCGCGGTGCTGGGGGCGGCGTTCAAGCCCGACTCCGACGACATCCGGGACTCCCCGGCGCTCAACGTGGCCGCCCAGCTGCAGCTGCAGGGCGCCGTGGTCTGCGTGACCGACCCCGCCGCGGTCGACAACTCGCGGCGGCAGTGGCCGCAGCTGGACTACGCCGACACCCCCGAGCAGGCCGCCGACCGGGCCGACGCCGTGCTGGTGCTCACCGAGTGGCGCCAGTACCGCGACCTGGACCCGGTCGCCTTCGGCCGCGTCGTGTCCCAGAAGCGGGTGCTCGACGGCCGCAACGCCCTGGACCGCGAGGCCTGGACCGCCGCCGGCTGGACCTACCGGGCCCTCGGCCGCCGCGCCGGCTGACCCCGGCCGACCCGCCGGACGGGCCGGTCAGCGCCGGGCGGCGGCGAGGTCGGGGGTGCGCTCGGCGGGCAGGACGTGCCCGGCGCGGGCGTCGGCGAGGTGGACGCCCCGTCCCAGGAGGACGGCGAGCCCGAAGGCCACGACCAGCCACAGGACCAGCCCACCGACCATCCACGCCACCATGCGTGCGACATCGGCAGCCGTCGCGCCGACCCTGACCCGTGGACGCCGGACGACACCCCGACCGTCCCCGGCGTCGCACCGGTCCCGGCTGCCCCACGAGGGGACCGGGACCGGACGCGCCCTGTCCGTCCCCCGCGCCCGGCGTCCGGGTGGCACAGTCGTCGAGAGGGGGAGGAGGGTCCCCGCCGGACCGGCGGGAGACGACGAGGACGCACGACCAGGGGGACGTCCATGGCCGCGACGGTGCTCCAGGACGGCGGCCGGCCCGGCCGGCCGCCCTTCTCCGCGCGCGGGCGCATCGTGGGCTGGATGCTCGGCCTGCTCGGGCTGGCCCTGCTCGGCTCGGTGCTCGTCGCCTGGGAGGCCCTCGGTGTCCGAGCCGACCGGGTCGCCCAGCAGGAGGTCGAGCACGAGGTCGCCAAGTTCGCCGCCTTCACCTCCTCCGACGTCGCCGGGGACTACACCCAGGTCGACCGGTTGCTCGACCGCTACCTCGACGACACGCTGCCCAACGGCTACGAGGCCTACTTCAGCGTCGTCGACGGCCGCTTCGACGAGCGCAACCTGGGCGCACCGGTCCGGCTGGACGAGGACCCCGCCTTCGCCGCCCGCGTCCGCGAGGTCACCGACGGCACGGTCGTCGGGTCGACCGGGAGTGCCGCCGGCGAGGTCCACTACGCCGTCGTCCCGGTGCGCGTGGACGGCGACCCGCGCCCCGCGCAGCTCGTCCTCGTGGCCTTCCGGGACGCCATCAACGCCCCCTTCGACCGGGCGGTGCAGGTCTTCGCCCTCGTCTCCGGCGTCGCGCTGGTCCTCGCCGCCCTGGCCAGCTGGCTGGTGGCCGGGCGGGTGCTGGCGCCCATCCGGCTGGTCCGGCGGACGGCGGAGACCATCACCGCCGGCGACCTGCGCCAGCGCATCCGGGTGTCCGGCCGCGACGACGTCGCCGCCCTCGCCGCCACCTTCAACCGGATGCTGGACCGGCTGGAGCACTCCTTCG
Source organism: Geodermatophilus sp. DSM 44513 (assembly GCF_032460525.1). Taxonomy (NCBI): domain Bacteria; kingdom Bacillati; phylum Actinomycetota; class Actinomycetes; order Geodermatophilales; family Geodermatophilaceae; genus Geodermatophilus; species Geodermatophilus sp. DSM 44513. The sequence continues at coordinate 382,251 of NZ_CP135963.1, forward strand.
CCGCCCAGCGCCGCTTCCTGGACGACGCCGGTCACGAGCTGCGCACCCCGCTGACGGTGCTCCGCGGCCACCTGGAGGTCCCCGACGACGACCCGGCCCGCCAGGCGCACACCCGCGCGCTGCTGCTCGACGAGGTGCGGCGGATGCAGCGGATCGTCGACGACCTGCTCGTCCTCGCCAAGACCGAGACGCCCGACTTCCTCATCCCCGCCCCGGTGGACCTCGCCGACCTCACCATCGACGTGCTGGAGAAGGCCCGGCCGCTGGGCGTGCGGCGGTGGGCCGTGGACTCGGTGGCCGACGCCGTCGTGGAGGCCGACGGCCAGCGGCTCACCCAGGCGCTGGTGCAGCTGATCTCCAACGCGGTGGAGCACACCACCGACGGCGACCGGATCGGCGTCGGCTCGCGGGTCGACGCCGACGCCGTCCGGCTGTGGGTCGCCGACACCGGGCCCGGGGTCCCGCCGGAGGACCGCGCGCGGATCTTCGAGCGCTTCGTGCGGGCCGACCGGGGCGTCCGCCGCGAGGGCGCCGGCCTGGGCCTGGCCATCGTGCGCTCCATCGCCCGCGCCCACGGCGGGGAGGTGACGGTGGGCTCCGCCCCCAGCGGCGGGGCGCTGTTCGTGCTGCACCTGCCGCTGTCCCTGCTGCGGCGGTGCGGGGCCGAGGACCCCGAGGACCTCACCGAGGTCGACGGCGCCATCCTGCTGCCGCGCCCGGCCGCGGTCGGGTCGCCGCCGGGTGGGCCGGGGTGAGCTGCATCCTGATCGCCGAGGACGAGGTGCGCATCGCGTCCTTCGTCGACCACGGGCTGCGCAGCTCCGGCTTCGCCACCCGGGTGGTGCACACCGGCACCGAGGCCCACGCCCAGGCCCGCACCGGCCGGTACGACCTGATGGTCCTCGACATCGGGCTGCCCGACGTCGACGGCCTGACCGTGCTGCGGCGGCTGCGCGAGGCCCAGGTCGGCCTCCCGGTGATCGTGCTGACCGCCCGCGACAGCGTCACCGACCGGGTCGCGGGCCTGCGCGGCGGCGCCGACGACTACCTCGGCAAGCCCTTCGCCTTCGAGGAGCTGCTCGCCCGGGTGCACCTGCGGCTGCGCCCGGACCGCCCCGACCAGCCGCTCGAGCCGAGCGTGCTGCAGGTGGGCGACGCCGTCCTGGACCTGGGCACCCGCCGGGTCACCCTGGACGGCCGGGAGATCGCCCTCAGCGCCCGCGAGTTCGCCCTGGCCCAGACCTTCTGGCGCCACCCCGACCAGGTGCTGTCCAAGGGGCAGCTGCTGTCGTCGGTGTGGGGCCTGGACCTGGACCCGGACTCCAACGTGGTGGAGGTCTACGTCCGCTACCTGCGCCGCAAGATCGGCGCCGACCGCATCGAGACGGTGCGGGGCCTGGGCTACCGGCTGCGCGCCGGCGCACCGGAGGACGGCGCCGCCGCCGGCCGCTGACCCGCGCTTCGTGAGAGTCCTCTCATCCGTCCCTCATGCGCCGCTCATCACCGGAGGGCACAGTCGGGTACGAGGACGGCGCAAGAGGTGTCACCTGCCCGTCCGGCCACCGGTGCCGATCACGCCGACCAGGACCACGACAGGACCGGGACGACGACGATGACGACGACCAGTGAGCGCAGGGGCGGGACCACCGCCGTCCTCGCCGACCGTCCCGCCGCCTGCACGGCACGCCGCCCCACCACTGGACCGGAGGCGACGCCGTCGCCGGTCACGAGGAGTCCCATGGCCGTCGTCCACCCCACCGAGGAGCGCACGCGGGCGCAGCAGGCCCGCGCCGAGCGGGACCGGCGCCTGCTGGAGGGGTGCCGGCGCGGCGACTCCCGGGCGTGGGCGGACCTGCTCGCCGACTACGAGCGGCTGGTGTTCTCCATCCCGCTGCGCCACGGGCTCTCCCGGGAGGACGCCGCCGACGTCGTGCAGCTGACCTTCACCGAGCTGCTGCAGGGCCTCGACGCGCTGCGCGACGACGAGCGGCTGGTCGGCTGGCTGGCCACCGTCGCCCGCCGGCAGAGCTGGCGGCTGCTGGAGCGGCGGCGCCGGGAGACCGCGGTGGAGGAGCTCCCGGAGGTGGCCGAGCCCGACCCCGCGGAGACCTGGACCCGCGACGAGTGGCTCTACGACGGCCTGCTCTCCCTGGACGAGCGGTGCCGGGAGCTGATCACCGCGCTGTACCTGAGCACGGAGTCCCCAGCCTACGCCGACGTGGCCCGCCGGCTGGGCCGGCCCATCGGCAGCATCGGGCCCACCCGCGCCCGCTGCCTGCAGCGGCTGCGTGCCGCCCTGGGGGACTGACCGGGGAACTCCGGGTGGACCGCCGGTGACCAGACGTATCAGGAGGGCGCGCAGGCCGCACGTACCTGTCGACGGGTGGCGAGCGAGCGGGGAGGTGCCAGGTGGCGATGGGGTTCCGCGACGTCGTGGACTGGGTCGACGGCGGGCTGGACGACCAGCGGGCCGCGCGCGTCGCGGCCGCGGTGGCGGCCGACCCGGAGCTGCAGGCGGCGGCCGCCTGGTACCGCAGCTTCCGGGCGGCCTCGGCGCGGATGACCCTGGAGAGCCCCCCGCAGCAGGTGCACGACGCGCTGCTGCACCGCTTCGCCGCGCTGCACCCGCCGGCACCCGGCTTCCTGGAGCGCGTGCGCGCGGTGATCTCCTTCGACAGCGCCACCGCCCAGCTCGCCCTCGGGGTCCGCGCCGCCGACACCGGGGTCGGCCGGCACGTGGTGGTCGAGTCCGCGACCGTCGACGTCGCGCTGGACCTCTACCCGGAGGACCGGGACGTGCGCGTCGAGGGCCAGCTGCTGCCGGCCGACCCGGAGGCACCCGCCCGCGGCACCGTGCGCCTGCTCCGCGACGGCGCCGAGCTGGCCGCCGCCGACGCCGACGACACCGGCCGGTTCGCGCTGCCCCCCGTGCCCGCCGGTGCCGCGCTGCTGGTCGCCGAGGTGGCCGGGACGGCGATCGAGGTCGACGTCTCCCTCGTGACGTGACCGCGCCGGACGGGGAGGTGACGGTGCGTGGATGACGAGGAGGTGACGGGCTTGCTCGAGGAGGCCGAGGCCCTGGTGCACCAGGACCCCGCGGCGGCGCGGGCGCTCGCCCTCGACGCGTCCGGTCGCACCTCCTCGGCGGCGCTGCTGGCCCGGGCCGACTACCTCACCGCCCAGGTGCACGCCATCGAGGGCGACCTGCAGACCGCGCTGCACCTGGTGGCGCGCGCGCGGGACACCTACCGGCTCGCCGGCGCGGACCTCGACGCGTTGCGCACCGAGCTGGGCATGATGCACGTGCTCAACGAGCAGGGCCGGCACGACGACGCGATCGCCCGCGGCGTGGCCGTGCTGGAGGTCCTGGACCTGCACCCCGAGGTGGCCGGGACGCCCGAGCAGGCCTGGGGCCTGCGCGGCAGCGTGCACGACAACATCTCCATCTGCCACACCTTCGCCGGCCGGCACCTGCAGGCCCTCGAGCAGAGCCGGGCGGCCGAGACGGCCTTCCGGCGGGCCGGCATGCCCGAGGAGCTGGCCGCCGTCCGGCAGAACAGCGGGGAGCAGCTGCTCGACCTCGGCCGGGTGCACGAGGCCATCGACGTCCTGCGGGAGGCGGCGCAGGACTTCCGGGAGACCGGTCAGGTCCTCCTCGAGGCCCGCTGCCTGGTCGACACCGCCCGCGCCAGCGCCCGGGTCGGCCGCTGGCGGGAGGCGCTCGAGGCCTTCGACGGCGCCCGCCGGCTGCTGGAGCGGCTGGACGTGCGCGCCGACCTCGACCAGCTGCTGCTCAGCTCGGCGGAGACCTGGCTGGGCCTGGGCCTGGACAGCGAGGCGCTGGTCGCCTACCGGGAGGCCGAGGCGTCCCTGCGCCGCTCGGGGCAGACCCCCTACCTCGCGCGGGTGCTCACCGGCGTCGGTGTCGCACTGGCCCGCGACGGCCGGCTCTCCGACGCGGAGGAGGCCCTCGCCGAGGCGGCCGCGCTGCACCGCGGCCGGGGCAACGTGCCGCTGCTGGCCGAGGTGCTGGTGGAGACCGCCGGCGTGCACGCCCGCCGCGGCGACCGGGAGCGGGCCACCGCACTGGTCGACGAGGCGGTCCGGTTGCTCAGCGGGCAGGAGTGGACCAGCCAGCTGGTCGGTGCCCACCTGCGCGGTGCCGACCTGGCCATGACCGCCCCGCACGACCTCGTGCGGGCGCGGCGCCACCTGCTGGCCGCCGCGCGGCTGGCCGAGCCGCTGGCCCTGCCACCGCTGCAGTACCAGGTCGACGCCGGGCTGGGCCGGCTGCTGCGGTTGCGGGGCGACGTGCTCGGGGCGCGGGCCGCGCTGCGCGCGGCGACCCGGGTCGTCGAGGACCTGCGCGCCACGCTGCCGACGGAGGCGATGCGGGTGTCGTTCCTGCGCGACGCCGCCGCGCCCTACGCCGACCTGGTCGCCCTGGAGATGGCGGCGGGTGACCCGGTGGCGGCGCTGGCGGCCGCCGAGCGCTCCAAGTCCCGCGCGCTGGTCGACCTGCTGGCCCGTGCGCACCGCCGCGGCGACGCCGGTGACCACCTCGACCGGGTCTCGGCGCTGCACGAGGAGCTGATGGCCACCTACACCGAGCTGCTGCACGAGGACCCCGAGCTGGCGCCGGACGCCCGCGCCCGGCGCCGTGCCGCGCTGCGCACGCGGGCCACGCAGACCGAGGCGGCGCTGCGCGCCGAGCGGCTGCGCGCACCGGTCACCGAGGCCGACCCGGTCGGCGCGACCGCCGACCCCCGGCAGCTGGCCGCCCGGCTGCCCGCGGACCTGGCGGTGGTCTGCTACCACGTGCTCGACGCGGGCCGGGTCGCGGCCTTCGTGGTCACCCGCGACGGCGTCACGGCGACCGAGGACGTCACCGACCTCGACCGGGTCCGCCCGCTGCTGCGCCAGCTCGACGCCCAGTGGCAGCGCACCCGCATCGGCGGCGCGTTCGGCAGCCGGCACACCGCGCGGCTGGCCGCCGGCGCGCGCCGGGTGCTCGCCGACCTGTACGAGGAGCTGGTCGCCCCGCTCGGCGAGCTGCCCGACGTCGCCCGGCTCGTCGTCGTGGCGCACGGCCCCCTGCACGAGGTGCCCTTCCACGCCCTGCACGACGGCGACGGCTGGCTGCTGGAGCGCCACGCCGTCACCGTGGCCCCCAGCCTCACCGTGCTGCTCGCCACCCTGGACCTGCCGCGCGCGCACGGGCCGGCCCTGGTGCTGGCCGTGCCCGACGCCGCGGCCACCCAGGTGACCGCCGAGGCCGAGCGGGTCGCCCGGGCGCTGCCCGGCGCCCGGCTGCGGGTGGGCGAGCAGGCCGGCGTCGGCACCCTCTGCGGCGAGGCACCCGGCAGCGCGGTGGTGCACGTCGCCTGCCACGGGCTGTTCCGTCCGGAGAACCCGGTGTTCTCCGCGCTCCGGCTGGCCGACGGCTGGCTCACCGCGGCGCAGCTGCTCGAGGTCGACCTCACCGGGTCGCTGGTGACCCTGTCGGCCTGCGAGACCGGCCGCACCCGCGCCGAGGGCGCCGGTGACGAGGTGGTCGGCCTGGCCCGCGCCGCGCTCGGCGCCGGCGCCGCGGCGGTGATCGTGAGCCTCTGGCTGGTCAACGACGCGGCGGCCGCCGAGCTCATGGCCCGCGTCTACGAACTGCACAGCCACGGCGCACCCCCGGCTGAGGCGCTGCACCGCGCGCAGTGCGAGGCGGCACTGCGCGGCGACCACCCCTACTACTGGGCACCGTTCGTGCTCGTCGGCTCGCCATGACCCCCGGGCCGGACCCCCCGGCCCGTGACTGCTCCCCACACCCCTGGAGGTGACCCGCATGACCCGCTCATCCCTTCCCCGCCGGCACGCGGTGCGGACGCTGGCCGTCCTCACCGGCTCCCTGGTCCTCGCGCTCGGCGGGGTGACGCCCGCCGCGGCGGAGACCGAGGAGGCCGAGACCGCGACCGTGGCCGAGGAACCCGAGGCCGAGGAGGAGGCCGACGAGGAGGAGTCCGAGGAGTCCGAGGAGGAGGACGAGGACGCCGGGGACGGGGGTGCCGGTGGGGGCACCCCCGACGACGGCATCACCGCCGACCCGTCGGAGGACCCGGTCGACGGCGTCGACCAGATCGTGGTCGCCGTCCAACCCGGGACCGACGTGGCCGCCCTGGCCGCCGAGTACGGCCTCACCGTCGTCGACCAGCTGGCCGGCTCGCCGGACACCCACCTGCTGCAGGCCCCGCCGGGCACCGACGTGACCGCCCTGGCCGCCGAGCTGGCCGCGGACCCGCGCACCCGCTTCGCCGAGCCCAACTTCAACCTGGGCGCCCCCGAGGCCAACCCCACCTACCGGTGGCGCGGCGGCGACGGGAGCCCGGTGCCCGCCGGCTCGGACCCGGCCGCCTGGACCGGCCAGCAGGCCCTCACCCAGGTCGGCGCCGCCGCGGCACAGGCGGCCAGCACCGGTGCCGGCGTCACCGTGGCGGTGCTGGACACCGGCGTCGCGGCCGGTCACCCGTCGCTGGCCGGGGACGTCGCCGCGTCGGGCCCCGACCTGGTCGACGGCGACACCACCCCCGACGACGTGGGCAACGGCGTCGACGACGACGGCGACGGGCGGGTGGACGAGGCCACCGGGCACGGCACCCACGTCGCCGGCATCGTCCTGGCCGTCGCCCCCGACGCGCAGGTGCTGCCGGTGCGGGTGCTCGACAGCGACGGCATCGGCACGGCCTTCGGCCTGGCCGAGGGCGTGCGCGCCGCGCTGGACGCCGGCGCCGACGTGCTCAACATGAGCCTGGGCACCGCGGCGGAGTCCCAGCTGCTGGCCGAGGTGCTCGAGGAGGCCGACGAGGACGCCGTCGTCGTGGCCTCCGCGGGCAACAGCGGCACCCAGGCCCTGCAGTACCCGGCCGCCACCGGCGGGGTGGTGTCCGTCGCCTCCGTGGGCCCGCAGGACGCCCTGTCGGAGTTCAGCAACCGCGGGTGGGTCGACGTCGCCGCCCCCGGCGAGGACGTCGTCAGCACGTTCCCCGGCGGCGGCTTCGCGACCTGGGCGGGCACGTCGATGGCGACTCCGTTCGTGGCCGGTCAGGCGGCGCTGCTGGTGCCGCTGCTCGGCGAGGACCCGGCCGGGGCGGTCCCCGGCCTGATCACCTCCACCGCGGTCGCCGGTGACCCGCTGCTGGGTGCCGGCCGGGTGGACCTCGCGGCCAGCACCGCGGCGGCGGGCAGCGCCACCGGCTCGGACTGACCCCACGGCACCGGCGCCCCCCGGACCCGCCGCGGTCCGGGGGGCGCGGCTGTATCAGCGGCCTGACCCGGGCGCACGTGTGGGGCATGAGCACCCCTCCCCACACCGAGCCCGCCCTCGGGGACGACCTGCCGCCGTCCCGGCCCGGGGCCACCGCACGGCCCGGCGGTGCCCACCCCGCCCCCCGCATCCCGGCGGTGGGCCGGGTGCTGCTGGCGGTGGCCGCGCTGGCCCTGCTGATCGGGGCGGTCGCCCTCTCCCCGCGCACCGACGTGGCCCGCAGCCCGGAGGCGGTGATCGGCACCCAGGAGCTGGTGCGCATCACCGGCCCGAACGGCGAGTCGGTCGAGGCGATGGCCCGCATCGACACCGGCGCCAGCAGCTCCTCGATCGACGACGACATCGCCGAGGACCTCGGCTACGACCTCGACGACGCCGAGACCGTCACCGTCGCGTCCTCCCTCGGTGAGGAGGAGCGCCCGGTCGTGGTCGGCGGGCTGCAGCTGGCCGGCGACGCCGCGGCGGCCCGCTTCACCGTCACCGACCGCTCCGAGCGCACCACCCCGGTGCTCATCGGCCGCGCCGACCTGCGCGGGCTGCAGGTCGCCGTCGGCCAGCGGATGCTGACCACCCCGGGCGACGACACCGCGCCGACCGCGCTGCGCGCGCTGCTGTCGGAGGGGCCGGCCCTCGGCCCGCAGTCCCTGCTGGCGGTGCTGCCGATGGCCGCCCTGGTCATCGTGCTGCTGCGGGTGGTGGTCGGGCTGTCCACCCTCGGCACCTTCTCGCCGGTGCTGCTGGCCTTCGGCTACACCCAGGCCGGGCTGACGACCGGCCTGCTGCTCACCGGCCTCATGCTGACCCTCGGCTTCGCCGCACAGCCGCTGCTGCGCCGCTTCCGGCTGCCCCGGGTGGCGCGGCTGTCGGTCCTGATCGGCCTGGTGGCGATGCTGCTGGTGGGCGTGCAGACCGCACTCGGGCTCACCGGGGTCGCCGACTCCTGGGGTGCGGCGCTGCCCGTCGTGGTGACCGCGGCGATCATCGAGCGGCTCTGGGAGACCTGGGACCTCGACGGCCCCCGCCCCGCGCTGGTCGACTGCCTGAACACCCTGGTGGTGGCCGTCCTGGTCACCCTGCTCATTCTCGCGCCGGTCACCCGGCTGCTGACCGAGAGCGCCCCCCTGGCCTTCAGCGCCGCCTGCGTGGTCGCCGCCGGCCTGGCCGGCACCTACCGCGGGCTGCGCCTGGTGGAACTGATCCGCTTCTCCCCGCTGACCCGCCGCACGGAGGCCCTCCGATGACCACCACCCGCGTGACGCACCCCCTGACCAGGTACTGGCCGCGCCGCCCGGACCTCTCCCGGGTGCGCCGCCTGGACGGCGTGCTCGGCATCAACGCCCGCAACGAGCGCATCGCCCGCGACAACCCCACCCGGGCCATCAAGCTGGTCGACGACAAGCACGCCACCAAGACCGCACTGGCCGCCGCCGGCGCGCCGACCGCCCCGACGCTGGCGTTCGTGGAGTCCCGGCGCGACCTGGCCGCGGTGGACTGGGCGGCGCTGGGCGGCTCCTGGGCCCTCAAGCCCAACCAGGGCCTCGGCGGCTCGGGCATCGTCCTCGCCACGGCCCCCGACCCCGACCTGCCGGCCGGTGAGGGCTGGCTGTCGGCGTCCGGCCGGCGGATCAGCCGGGCCGCGGTCCTCGACCACGCCCGGTTCGTGCTGGACGGGGAGTTCTCCGGCCGGCCGCGGGACGCCGTCCTGGTCGAGCCGCTCATCCGGGCGCACCCCGACATGGCGGCGCTCTCCCACCGCGGCCTGCCCGACGTCCGGGTGCTGTGCCTGTCCGACGAGCCGGTGATGGCGATGGTGCGGCTGCCCACCTCGGCCAGCGGCGGACGCGCCAACCTGCACCAGGGGGCGATCGGTGCCGCCGTCGAGCTCGGCACCGGCGTCATCACCGGGGCGTGGGTGGGGCGGCGTCCGCTGGACCGGCACCCGGACACCGGCGTCGACCTCGTGGGCGCCGTCGTCCCCTGCTGGGACGGCGTCCTGGACGCCGCCACCCGGTGCGGCCCGGCGACCGGGCTGCACTACGTCGGCGCGGACGTGGTCGTCGACCGGGACGCCGGCCCACTGGTCCTGGAGGTGAACGCCCGCCCGGGCCTGCAGATCCAGAACGTCAACGGCCGGGGTCTGGCCGGCCTGCTGCCGGCCGCCTGACCCCAGCTCCCCCGGCGCACCGCCCGTGGCCCCCGTGGCCACGGGCGGTGCGTCGTCTCTCCGGGAGACGTCCCGGACCGGCGGTATCAGGACGGCACGCCGGCACCACGTGTAGGTCAGCGGGTGTCCACCCGCCGTTCACGTCCCGGCCACCCCCGGCCCACCGTCCCCAGGAGGCCCCCCGTGCAGCGACCCGCACGCCTCGCGCCCGTCCCCTCCGCGACCCGCGGCGGTACCCGGTGACCGCCGTCCTGCCGGCCGCCCCGGGGCGGGAGCGGCCCACCACCCCGCTGACGCTGGTGCCCCCGCCGGCCGGTCCGGACGCCGGCCCCGCGCGGCGGGTGGCCTTCTACTCCCACGACACCCAGGGCCTGGGGCACACCCGGCGCAACATCGTGCTGGCCGCGGCGCTGGTCGCCGCCCGGCCGGACACCGACGTGCTGCTGCTCACCGGCAACCCCGAGGCCGCCGTCCTGCCGCTGCCTCCGCGCACCGACGTGCTCACCCTGCCCACCGTCGGCAAGACGCCCACCGGCAGCTACGCGCCGCGGGTGCTCGGCACCCCGCTGGAGGTGGTGCTCGACCTGCGGGCCCGCATCCTGGAGGCGGCCCTGGGCTCCTTCGCCCCGGACCTGCTGGTCGTCGACAAGGTGCCCGGCGGCGTGCACGGCGAGCTGCTCCCGGCGCTGCGGACGCTGCGCGCCCTGGGCGGCACCCGGGTCGTGCTGGGCCTGCGCGAGGTGCTCGACCGGCCCGAGGTCGCCGTCCGGGAGTGGCGGGACGCCGGCACCACCGAGGTCCTCGCCGAGCACTACGACGAGGTCTGGGTCTACGGCGACCCGGCCGTCTACGACCCGGTCGCCGAGTACGGCCTGCCCCCGGAGGTCGCCGCGCTCGTCCGGTACACCGGGTACCTCGGCCACGCCCGCACCGACGGCGTCCGGCCCCGCACCCGCCCCGGGCGCCGGTCCCGCCCGCCGGCCGGCCCGTACGTGCTGTGCACCGTCGGCGGCGGCCAGGACGGGCAGGCCCTCGCCGAGGCGTTCGCCGCCGCCCGGCTGCCCGAGGGACACCGCGGTGTGCTGCTGACCGGGCCGTTCATGGCACCGGCGGCCCGCCGCGCGGTCGCCGCGGCCGCCGCCGGCAACGACCGGCTGCGGATCGTGGACTTCGTCCCGGACGCCGACGCCTTCGTCGCGGGGGCGGCTGCGGTGGTGTCCATGGCCGGCTACAACAGCGTCTGCGAGCTGCTCGCCGCCCGCGCCCGCACGCTGCTGGTCCCGCGGGTGCGCCCCCGGGAGGAGCAGCTGGTCCGCGCCGAGCGGCTGGCCGGGCGCGGGCTGCTGGACTGCCTGCACCCCGACCGGCTCAGCCCGGCGTCCCTGACCGACTGGATGGCCACCGCGGTCAGCACCCCGGCACCCCCGGCCGAGCCGGTCGACCTCGACGGCCTGCGGCGGGTCCCGCGGCTGGCCGACGCGCTGCTCGCCGCCCCCGCGGCCGCCCTCGGGGGAGCCCGCCGTGTCGCCTGAGACGGCGCCGCGGGTGGGTTACGTACTCAAGGTCCACCCCCGGTTCTCGGAGACCTTCGTGCTCACCGAGCTGCTCGCCCACCAGGTCCGCGGCCTGCACGTGCACGTGTTCTCCCTGCGCGCCCCCTGCGAGGGCCGCTTCCACGAGGCGCTGGCCCGGCTGCGCACCCCGGTCACCTACCTGACCAGCTCCTGGTCGCGCACCGAGGAGTTCTGGGACGCGCTGCGCGCGGCCCGCGACCGGCTGCCGGGCCTGGCCGCGCACGCCGGCGAGCTGCTGGACGTCGACCACCGCGACGCCGCGCAGGCCGTCGAGCTGGCCCTGGCCGTGCGCGCCTCCGGGATCACCCACCTGCACGCGCACTTCGCCTCGGTCGCCACGACGGTGGCCCGGCTGGCCGCGCGACTGGCCGGGGTGACCTACTCGTTCACCGCGCACGCCAAGGACGTCTTCCACGAGGAGGTGGTGGACGCCGAGCTGCGCGCCAAGCTGGCCGACGCCGCCGACGTCGTCACCGTGAGCGACTTCAACGTCGCGCACCTGCGCCGCCGGTTCGGCCCGGCCGCGGCCCGCGTGCGGCGGGTCTACAACGGCCTGGACCTCCCCGCCTTCCCCTGGACCCCGCCCACCGACCGGCCGCCGGTGGTCGCCGCGGTCGGCCGGCTGGTGGAGAAGAAGGGCTTCGCCGACCTGCTGCACGCCGTCGCCCGGCTCCAGGACACCGGCCGGGACCTCTCCGTCGTCCTGGTCGGCACCGGGCAGCTGGCCGGGGAGCTGGCCGCGCTGGTGCGCCGGCTGGGGCTGGAGGGCGCGGTCACGATGCCAGGGGCGCTGACGCAGGACGAGGTGCGGCGGGTGGTGGGGGGCGCCGCGGTGCTGGCCGCCCCCTGCGTCGTCGGCGCCGACGGCAACCGGGACGGGCTGCCCACCGTCGTCCTGGAGGCGATGGCGCTGGGCACGCCGGTCGTGGCCACCCCGGTCACCGGCATCCCCGAGGTGGTCGAGCACGGCCGCACCGGGCTGCTGGTGCCCGAGCGCGACCCCGCGGCCCTGGCCGGCGCGCTGGCCCGGCTGCTGGACGACGCCGCGCTGCGCACCCGGCTGGCCACCGCCGCGCGGGCCCGCGTGGAGACCGACTTCGACGCCGCGGTGCAGGCCGCCCGGGTGGCCGAGGGCTTCGCCCCGGCGACCCGGCCCCGCCCGGCGGTGCTGGAGGTGGCGGGCTGATGCGCGTCGCGGTGGTCTGCACCGACCCGGGCATCCCGGTGTTCGGGAGCAAGGGCGCCTCGGTGCACCTGCAGGCGGTGCTGCGCGAGCTGGTCGCCGACGGCCACGAGGTGCACGTGGTCAGCCCGCGGCGGGACGGCGTCCCGCTGCCCGGCGTGCACCTGCACCGGCTGCCGGCGGTCACCGGCCGGGGCGGTGAGCGGGAGCGGTCCGCCCGGGCCAGCGACGCCGCGGTGGCCGCGGTGCTCGACCGGGTGCGCCCGGAGCTGGTCTACGAGCGGTACTCGCTGTGGGGGCGCACCGGCACGGCCTGGGCGCGGGCCGCGGGGGTGCCCGCCCTGCTGGAGGTCAACGCGCCGCTGCCCGAGGAGCAGCGGCTGCACCGCTCGCTCACCGACCCCGCCGCCGCCGACGCGGTCGCCGCGGCGGCGCTGTCCGCGGCGAGCGCGGTGGTCTGCGTGAGCGACGCGGTCGCCGACTGGGCGCGCGCGGTGTCCGCCCGGCCCGACCGGGTGCACGTCGAGCCCAACGGCGTGGACGTCGACCGCGTGCGGCCGGCCGGCCGCCCGGTGACCCCGGCGGCCGGCACCTCCTTCACCGTCGGCTTCGTCGGGTCGCTCAAGCCCTGGCACGGCGTGGAGACCCTCGTCGACGCGGTCGCGGCCCTGGCGGCCACCGACCCCGGCTGGCGACTGCTGCTGGTCGGCGACGGGCCGATGGCCGGGCCGCTGCTGGACCGCGCCGCCGCGCTCGGCGTGTCGTCGGCGGTGGAGGCGACCGGGGCGCTGCCGCCGGCGGAGGTGCCCGCCCAGCTGCACCGGATGGACGTCGCCGCCGCGCCCTACCCGCCCGCGGAACCCTGCTACTTCTCCCCGCTCAAGGTCTTCGAGTACCTGGCCGCCGGGCTGCCGGTGGTGGCCAGCCGGGTCGGTCAGCTGCCCGCGCTGCTGGCCCCGGACCGGCCCGGCGGCGAGCCGCTGGGCGTGCTGGTCCCGCCCGGGGACGTGCCGGCACTGGCCGGGGCGCTGGCCGCGCTGCGCGCCGACGTCGCGCGACGGGAGCGGCTGGGCCGCGCCGGGCGCCGGGCCGCCGAGCAGCGGCACACCTGGCGCGGCGTCGTGCGGCGGTCACTGGCACACGCGCTGGGCGCCGCGCCGGACCGCCGGCTGCAACCGGCCGGGGGACCGCGGTGAGCGCGCCGCTGCCGGAGCGCTCCCGCCGCCCCGGGGCGCGGGACGCCGTCCGCGGGCTGCGCCGCACGCTGCGCCGCTTCGCCCCCCACCTGCGCAGCCAGCGCCGGCTGCTGCTGCTCGGCCTGCTCGCCCTCTTCCTCGAGGTGGCGATGCGGCTGCTGGAGCCGTGGCCGCTGGCCTGGGTGCTCGACTCGCTGGTGGCGGCCGCGGGCGGAGACGTCGACCGGGCGTGGACCGGGGACGTCGGCACCGTGCTGCTGCTCGCCTCGGCCGCCCTCGTCGCCGCCGTGGCGCTGCGCGCGCTGGCCGCCTACGCGATGACCGTCTGCTTCTCCCTCGCCGGCAACCGGGTGCTCACCCGGGTGCGCGCCGAGCTGTACGCGCACCTGACCCGGCTGCCCATGACCTTCCACGACGGCAGCCGCACCGGTGACCTGGTCACCCGGGTGACCGGCGACGTCGGCCGGCTGCAGGAGGCCACGGTCACCGCCGCCCTGCCGCTGTTCGGCAACCTGGTCACCCTGCTCGGCATGCTGGTGGTGGTCGCCGTCCTCAACGCCGAGCTGGCCCTCGTCGTGCTGCTGGTCTTCCCGCTGTCCGCCCTCCTGGGCGTCCGGCTGACCCGCCGCATCCACGGCGTCTCGCGCCGCCAGCGCGCCTCGGAGGGTGCGCTGGCCTCGCTGGCCACGGAGTCCCTCGGCGCGATGGCCGTGGTGCAGAGCTACTCGCTGGAGGAGCGCGTGCAGCGGCGCTTCGGCGGCAGCAACGAGACCAGCCTGCGCGAGGGCGTCCGCGCGCGGCGGCTGGCGGCCGGTCTGGAGCGCAGCACCGACGTCCTCATCGGCCTGGCCACCGGGGTCGTCCTCTACGTGGGCGCCCGCCAGGTGGTGGCCGGCGACCTCACGCCCGGCGAGCTGACCGTGTTCCTGACCTACCTCAGGAGCGCGTTCCGGCCGCTGCGCGACATCGCCAAGTACGCCGGGCGGATCTCCCGCGCGGCCGCCTCCGGGGAGCGGATCGTCGACGTCCTGGAGGTGGAACCGGAGCTGCGCGACGCCCCCGGCGCGCGGCCGGCCCCCCGGCTGCGCGGCGAGGTGGAGTTCGACGACGTGCACCTGTCCTACGTGCCGGGGCACCCGGTGCTGCGCGGCCTGTCGCTGCGGGTGCCGGCCGGCCGGCGGGTCGCCGTGGTCGGCCCGTCCGGGTCGGGCAAGTCCACCCTGGTCTCGCTGCTGTGCCGGCTGCGCGACCCGGACTCCGGGACGGTGCGCCTCGACGGGCACCCGGTGGGCGAGCTGACCGTGGCCTCGGTGCGCGCCCAGGTCGCGGTGGTGCTGCAGGAGAGCACGCTGTTCGCCACCTCGATCCGGGACAACATCGCCCTCGGCGTCGACGGTCCGGTCACCGACGACGAGGTCGAGGCCGCCGCCCGCACAGCCGGCGCGCACGAGTTCGTCACCCGGCTGCCCGACGGCTACGACACCGTCGTCGGGGAGCGGGGCTCGACCCTGTCCGGCGGCCAGCGGCAGCGCATCGCCATCGCCCGGGCGGCCATCCGGCGGGCGCCGATCGTCGTGCTCGACGAGGCGATGACCGGCCTGGACCCGGAGACCGAGGGCGAGGTGGCCGCCGCCCTGGCCCGGCTCACCGCGGGCCGCACCACGTTCGTCGTCACCCACGACCTGGCCGCCGCCCGCGACGCCGACCAGGTGGTCTGGCTGGCCGACGGGCGGGTGCAGCGCGCCGGACACCCCGACGAGGTGCTCCCCTCCCCGCGGGAGGGGGTGGCCGCCGGTGCGCACCGCTGACCGCGACCTCGCCGCGCGCGACCCCGCGCTGCCCGCCCTGCCGGTGCTGCTCGACGACGCCCTGCTGGGCGAGTGGCTGGCCGGCCACGGCCTGGGCCGCGCCCGCCGGCGCTACCTGCGCTACAAGCCGGGCACCAGCTGCCTGCTGCGGCTGGACCTGGAGGTCGGGGACCCGGAGCGCGGGGGGACGACGGTGCCCGCCGTGCTCGCCACCCGCGCCGCCGACGGCGCCGGCAAGCTCGCCCGCACCCGGCAGGAGGCGCCGCCGGGGTCGGTCCTGGCCGCCGACGACGACGCCCGGTTGTTGCTCACCACCCCCGCCGCCGACCGCGTGCTGCCCGCCGTCGCCGCGCTGTCCGGCGACCGGCCGGGGGCCGCACTCGCCGGGCTGCTCCCGGGCGAGGACCTCGGCGCGGCCACCGTGCGGGTGCTGCGCTACAAGCCGGCCCGCCGCTGGGTGGCCCTGCTCGGCCGGCCGGACGCCGACCCGCTGCTGCTGCGCGCGCACGCCCCCGCGGTCGCCGCGGCCGCGGCGGCCCGGCTGCGGGCGTTCGGCACCGCCCGGGTGCGCACGCCCGCGCTGGTGGCCGAGGACCCGGTGCTCGGCCTGGTGGTCACCGAGTGGCTGCCCGGCCGGACGCTGGCCGACCTGCCGCCGGCGGACCACCCGGCGGCGCTGCGCCGCACCGGCGGGGCGCTGGCCACGCTGCACCAGCACGCGGCGCCGGGCCTGCCGCGGCGCGGACCGCACGAGACCGGCTCGGCCGTCCGGGCCGCCGCCGGGCTGGTCGCCCACCTGCTGCCGCACGAGGCCGAGCGCGCCGCCGCGCTGGCCCGGGCCGCCACCGACCGGTTGCGCCCGGAGGTGCCCGGGCGGGTGTGCCACGGCGACTTCTCCGCCGACCAGGTGGTGCTGGGGCCGCACGGTGTGGCCCTGGTGGACCTGGACGAGGTGGGCTGCGACGACCCCGCCGTCGACCTCGCCGGGTTCCTCGCCGCCGCGACCGCCGAGCGCCGGCTGGGCCCCGCGGACGCCTGGTCCTTCCTCGACGGCTACCGCACCCTGCGTCCGCTGCCCGACCCCCGCCGGCTGGCCGCGGCCACGGCGGCCGCGCTGCTGCGCCGGGCCGCCGAGCCCTTCCGGCTGGCCGAGCCGGACTGGGCCGCCCGGGTCGTCGCGGTGCTGGACGCGGCGGAGCGGGAGCTCCGGTGACCGGCGCGGACACCCGGTCGGCCGCCGCCCTGGCCGCCGTCGAGGACGACGTCGCCGCGGCCGGCGGCCGGCTGCTCGTGGCCTGGCCGCGCGGCACCGACCACCTGCTGGTCGAGGTCGGCACCGACGCCGGCGCGGTGGCCGGGCAGTGGTGGGCCGACCGCGGCCGGGCCCGCGCGGTCGGGGCGGGCACGCCGGGCAGCCGTCGGCACGGCCGGCTGCTGCTGCAGCCCGGTGGCGCCGACCGGCGGCTGCCGGGCCTGCGGCAGCTGCTCACCGCACCGGGCGCCACGCTGGTCGCGCACCGGCCCGAGCGGCGGGCCGTCCTCCGCTGCGGGGACGGCAGCTACGTCAAGGTCGTGCGGCCGGACCGGCTGCCCGCGGTGCTCGCGGCCGCCCGGGCGGCCGCGCGGCTCCCCGTCCGGACCGCGCCGCTGCTGTCCGCCGATCCGCCGGGCGGCCTGCTGCGCACGGCCGCGCTGCCCGGCCGGCCGCTGCACGACCTGCTCGGCACCGGCGCCGCGGTGGGCGCCTGCCGGGAGCTGGGGGCCGCGCTGGCCGCGGTGCACGCCGCACCGCCCCCCGCCGGCCTCCCGGTGCACGACGGCGCCGCCGAGGCCGCGGTGCTGCGGCGCTGGACCGGGCTGGCCCGCACCTGGACCGGGGCCGGCGGTGGGGACGAGCTGGCCGGCGTCCTCGCGGAGCTGACCGGCGGACCGGCCGGGCCGCTCGTGGCCGTGCACCGGGACCTGCACGACCGGCAGGCGCTCGTGGCCGCCGACGGGTCGCTGGGCCTGCTGGACTTCGACCTGCTCGCACTCGGGGAGCCGGCGCTGGACCTGGCCAACCTGCTGGCCCACCTGGAGCTGCGCCGCCGCCAGGGCCTGCTGGCCGACGCGGGGCCGCTGCGCGCCGCCGTCCTGGACGGCTACCGCCCCGACCGCCGGGTGCTCGACCGGCTGGCCGTGCACGAGGCGGCCACCCGGCTGCGGCTGGCCGCGGTCTACGCCTTCCGACCGGGCCGGCCGGTCAGCTGAGTCCGGTATCACCCGCCCGCTCGGCCTGCACGTCTCTGGTGACCCGGGACCACCCGGGGATCCGGACGACAGTGGAGGTCAGCATGCGGAAGTCCCTGTTCGCGCTCGCCAGCACCGGCGCGTTCGTGCTCACCGGCCTGGCGGCGAGCCCGGCCCTGGCCGCCGACGACGTGCGGTGCACCGGCACGATCGGCGCCATCGAGGTCAAGAGCGTCCTGGTGCCCGAGGACGCCAGCTGCACCCTGGCGGGCACCCGGGTCCTGGGTGACGTGCGGGTGCTGGAGGACGCCGACCTGGACGCCCAGGGCATCGACGTGCGCGCCAGCGTGCAGGCCCAGCGCGCATCGTCGGTCGACATCGCCGGCTCGGCGGTCCGCAGCCTCGTGCAGTTCCAGGAGGGTGGCTCCTTCACGCTGACCGACTCCACGGTCGGCGCGGACGTGCAGGTGACCAAGAGCGACGGCGCGGTGTCGATCACCGGCAACACGATCGGCAACAGCCTGGACGCCTCGGAGAACACCGGCGGGGTCGAGGTCAGCGCGAACACCATCCGGGTGAACCTCACCGGCCAGGACAACGACCCGGCGCCCGTCGGCGGCGGCAACACCGTCGGCGGCGACGACGAGAAGCAGTTCGAGGGCTTCGCGGTCTGACGGCCCCCGCGGGTCCCGGTCCGGCGACGGGCCGGGGCCCGCGGTCCCCGCCGTTCTCCCCGGTGTGCCGGCGCCAGCTGACCCGTCCGGGGGAGGAGGGCGGCTCCCGGGTCAGGTCCGGCGGTGGACCTGCCGATGACGGGCACGTGTGGATCTGGGTCGTCGGGGGACTGGTCCTCTGGGTGCTGCTCGCCTTCACCGTGGCCGTCGTCGTCGGCCGCGGCATCCGGATCGCCGACCTGCGCGCGGTCGGTCCGCTGACCGACGCCGTCCCCGCGGTCCCGGCCGTGCGGCTGCGCGCGCCGCGTCGCCGCGTCCCGCTCCCGCCGGTCGGCATCGCCCTGGCGGCGACCGCCGTCCTGCTCGAGACCACCGGCTACGTCGTCCGGCTCACCGGCACCAGCGGCCCGCTGTCCCGGACGCTGTCCATGGACGCCCCCTGGTCGGCACCCCGGACCTTCGTCGCCGCGCTGTTCGCCGTGGCCGCCGTGGCCGCGGTCGCCGGCGCGGCGCGCACCCCCGGCCGCCGCGGCTGGTGGCTCGCCGTCGGGCTGGTCTGTGCGGGTGTCGCCGTCGTCAAGGCCGGCGGGACCCTGCACGTCGAGGCCGGGGCGGCGCTGTCCGCCGGGCTGGGCCGCGGGGGTGCGCTCGCCGTGAGCGTCGCGCTGGCCGCCGCCGTGCTCGCCGTGCTCGGCTACGTCACGCGGGACGAGCGCCGCGACCGCCGGCGGGTGCTCTCCTGCCTGGCCGGCTACGCCGTGGCCTCGGTGGGCCTGTCGGCGGTCTCGGCCGCGGTGTCCGCGCCGTGGGTGGCCACGGCGACCTACCTCGAGGAGTCGGGGGAGGCGCTGGCCGGCGTCGCGGTCCTCATGGCCGTCCTGGTCGGTGTCGCCCCGCGTCTGGTGCTGCCCGCCTCCTGGGTGCTCCGCCGCGAGGAGGACCGGCAGGCCGCGGAGGTCGCCGCCGTCCGCCGGACCGTCTGAGCCCCCTCGGGTCGCCGGCCCTCAGCCGCCGCCGCGCAGGGGCGCGGCGCAGCACCCGTCGCACGCGTGGGTGGTGCACGCGCCGCCGAGCGCCTGGAGGTGGACGACGTCGTCCGGGTCGGGGTGCCCGACGCCGTGCGGGCACAGCCGGTCGGAGTAGCCGTAGTACGCGCGCCAGACGCGCGGCCAGGTCCGCATGTGGTGGTCGCTCGGGTGGTGGCGGGAACACCCCCGCCCGGCGCAGTCGGCCGGGTCGTGCGGGGCGGCGAGACTCACGGGTGAGGGCAGTCCGGCTGCCGTGACGGGCGTCGACTCACGGGGGATCACCGTCGGGGAGGTCGTGTCGGGGAGCGTGGACCGGACGCCTGCGACCTCCCGGTGACCGGGCTGTGGGGCTCCTGTGCCCCGGGGCCACGGACGCCGGTGTGCGCCGGTGGCCGCCGTCCCGGCCGTCAGGACCGGGCCGAGGACCTCCGGCGGGAGAGCAGGTGGGCGACGAGGAGCACCAGGGCGACCCCGACGACGACCAGGATAGTGGTGCGCGCCGACCACGGCCCCGCCTCGGCGGCCGCCTCGTCCTGCGCGGCCACCAGCTCCCCGAGCCGCTCGGCCAGGGCGACCACCGCGCCGGACCGGTCACCGGCCGCCAGCCGGGGCTCGACCTCGGCGGTCACGACCCGTTCCAGGTCGACCTCCGACAGGGGGAAGTCCTCGTCGACCCAGTAGCCGTACTCGAACGTGGCGTCGCCCACGGCCACGGCCAGCAGCAGGTCGTCGCCGTCCATCCCGGACAGCCGGGCGGAGTCCCGGGCCCACGCGCCGGGGTCGGCGTTGTCGAAGGAGGACACGAAGACCGCGGACAGCACCAGGCCGTCCTCCGCGGCCAGGTCCGCCACGGCGCGCTCGGCGGCCGCCGACGTGCCCACGCCCAGGGCACCGGCCCGGTCGTCCAGCTGCTCGCCCACCTCCACGGGGGGCTCGGCGGACGCCGTCCCGGCACTCGACAGCACGAGGGCCAGGGCGCCGAGGACGATGACGGACCTGCGCACGACACACCTCCGACGGAACGGGGACGGGCTCGCCCCGGGTCCGGGGACTGTACGCACGGACGGGCCGGCGGAGGGGGTGCTCGACCCCATCGGGCGACCCCACACCGGTGTTCGGCCGGGGCGGCCCGCCCGGTTCACCGGGGTCCCGTCAGGGCGTGCGGGCCCAGGTGTGCGGGGCGGCGACCACCGGCGGCGCGTGCCCGGCGGCGGCCACGGCGGCGCCCAGGGCGGGGTCGGACCAGTCGACCAGGTGCAGGGGGCCGAACCGGCCGCGCCGGCGGCCGTCCTCCGCCGCCCGGTCCGCGGCAGGGTCCAGCGCCACCTGGGACAGGCCGTCCAGGGTGAGCGCGCCGACCTTCACCAGGCACTCCTTGCGCACCCAGGAGCGGAGGAGGGCCGCCGACGGGTCGGCCGCCGCCCGGACCTCCGCGGCCTCGGCAGCGGTGAGCGCGGCGGCCAGGAGGGCGGGGTCCGGGGGCCCGGGGCGCGCCTCCTCGACGTCCACGCCGACCGGACGGCTGTCCGCGCCGGCCACCACGGCGCCCCGGGTGTGCGCGAGGCTGACGTGCAGGTCGGGCAGGCCGGCGATCGAGGGCCGGCCGTGCTCGGGCGACCCGCACTCCGCGCACCGCTGCACCAGCTCCAGCGCCGCCACCGGCAGGCCGGCGCGCACCGCGGCGCAGTGGCGGACCAGCAGGTGCGCGGCGACGTGGGCGTCCCGGTCGGCCGGGGAGCGCAGCGCCTCGGCACGCCGGCGCTCCGCGGAGGTCAGGAGGTGCCGGCCACCGGCGCGCAGCACGTCCGCGGGCCGGGCGAGCAGCACCAGGGGGGCGTCCTCAGGTGATCTGCGTTGCACCGACCACCTCCTGGGCGCCACTGTGCGGGTTGAACCCATCACCAGAAGTGACGGCCGCCGCCTGCACTCGGTCAACACCCGGCAGCGTTCCGTCGACCATTCTCGGGTCGCTCGCCGCCTTTCTCACTTTCCGCCTCCGTGTCGTCATCGAGGGTGAGGAATCCGGTGTCGTGGCCCGCTCCGGCTCCCCGGACGGGCGCGCACCGGTGCCCGGGCAGCACTTTGCACGCCCGGGAACCGCCCCCCTAATGTGGGCGAGTTGGTGTTCGGGAGGTGCGGCAGAGAGTGAATATATGACGACACATAGCGACGACTGGGATTTCTTCTCGACATTCGCGGGAGATGCCGAGCGGGAGCCCCGGTCGCGGACCACCACGCCCGGGTACGAGCTGCGGGACGACACCGCCACCTCCTACCGCCTGCACGACAACTTCGTCGCCGAGCTGTCCGGCCAGCGCTCGCCGGTCACCCGGCTGAGCCGCTTCTTCGAGCGCACCTGCGACGAGCGCCCGTCGGCGACCGCGCTGGAGTGCGCCGGCGAGCGGGTCTCCTACGCCGACCTCGACCAGCGGGCCAACCGCCTGGCCAACCTGCTCATGAGCCGCGGTGCGCGCGCCGGTGTCCGCGTGGGCATCCTGCTGCACCGCTCGGTGGACACCTACGTCGCCCTGCTGGCCGTGACCAAGACCGAGGCCACGTTCGTCCCGATCGACCCCGAGGCGCCCGCCGACCGGCTGCTCTACATCGCCGAGGACTCCGCGCTGCGCCTGCTGGTCACCACCACCTCCTTCGCCGCGTCCTGCGCGGCCCTGCCGTGCGAGAGCCTGTACCTCGACGAGCTCGGCGGCGAGCTCGCCGTGCAGTCCAGCGCCCGCCCGGGGATCCAGTTCGACGGCGACCCGGTCTGCTACGTCATCTACACCTCGGGCTCCAGCGGCCGCCCCAAGGGCGTCGAGGTCAACCAGTCGAGCATCTGCAACTTCGTCGGGATCGTGCCGTCGCTGTACGGGGTCGAGTCCACCGACCGCGTGTACCAGGGCATGACGATCGCCTTCGACTTCTCCATCGAGGAGATCTGGCCGACCTGGGCCGTCGGGGCGACGCTCGTCGCCGGTCCCACGGACGGCCGCCGGGTCGGGTCGGGTCTGGCTGACTTCCTCGAGGACGAGCGGATCACGATGGTCTACTGCGTCCCGACGGTGCTGGCCACCCTCGACCGCGTCCTCCCGCTGGTCCGCACGGTCAACGTCGGCGGTGAGGCCTGCCCGCGCGAGCTGGTCGACCGCTGGGCGGCACCGGGGCGCCGGATCCTCAACACCTACGGCCCGACCGAGACCACCGTCACCTGCACGATGGCCGAGCTGCGGCCCGGCAAGCCGGTCACCATCGGCCGGCCGCTGCCCACCTACCGGGTCACCCTGCTCGACGAGGACCGCCGCCCGGTCCCGCCCGGGGGCACCGGGGAGATCTGTGTCGGCGGACCGGGCGTCGCCCGCGGCTACGTCAACCGCCCCGACCTCACCGCCGACCGCTTCATCGCCGACCCGCGCGGCATCCCCGGCGAGCGCATCTACCGCACCGGCGACCTCGGCCGCTTCCTGCCCGACGGGGAGCTGGAGTACCTGGGCCGCGCCGACAGCGAGGTCAAGGTCCGCGGTCACCGCGTGGACCTGCAGGAGATCGAGAGCGTGCTGCTCGAGCACCCGCAGGTGACCGGGGCCGTCGTCACGCTGCTGTCCTCGCCGGACACCGGCGGCGACCTCGCCGGCTACGTCATCGTCCGGGGCGACTGCGCCACCGGCGAGCTGCGCCCGGAGACCCTCGCCGCCGGTGCCACCGACGCGCTGGTCGCCGAGCTGCACGAGCAGCTGGTGGCCCAGCTGCCGCCGTACATGGTCCCGTCCTACCTCGACGTGGTCACCTCCATCCCGATGCTGCCCAGCGGCAAGGCCGACCGCGGCCGCCTGCCGGCGCCCACCCGGCCCCGGCTGATCCGCGGCACCCGGGACTTCGAGCCGCCGGCGACCCCGGCGGAGGCCTGGATCGCCGGCCTCTGGGAGGAGACGCTGCGACTGCCCGCCGGCGCGGTGTCCGTGGAGGCCGACTTCTTCGCGGCCCTCGGCGGTCACTCCCTGGTCGCGGCCACCGTCGTCTCCGCGATGCGGGAGAGCGAGCTCGGCTCGGGCCTGTCCATCCTGGACTTCTACAAGCACCCCACGGTCCGCGAGCTGGCGACCTTCCTCGAGGACGGCGTGAGCACCAGGGCCGAGGAGACCTTGGTCCTCGAGCCGCGCGAGCCCCGTCCGCAGCCGCCGTCCGACCGGCGGGTCGTCGGGTTCGGGACGGCGCAGGTGTCGGTCCTGTACGCGATCATCCTGCTGTTCCTGCTGCCCGTCGGTGTCCTGTACGGGCTCAACGACGGCCAGCCCTCGACGGGCCTGCTGCTGCAGCTGGCCGTGGCGCTCCCGGCGGTCTACCTGCTCGGCCGCTGGGTCGCCCCGGTCGCCGGCGCCCGGCTGCTGGCCAGGGGCCTGCGCACCGGTGACCACCCGCTCTGGGGCGGCATGCACCTGCGGGTCTGGACCATCCAGAAGCTGGTGTCCATCTCGCCGCTCACCGTGCTCAGCGGCTCGCCCTGGGCGGTCACGTACCTCCGCCTGGCCGGCGCGCAGGTCGACGACGAGGCCCACGTCGGGTCGGCGGACGTCTCGCTGCCCTCGCTGCTACGGGTGGGCCGCGGCGCGACGGTCGGCTACGGCACCCAGCTGCACGCCCACCGGGTCGCCGAGGGCGTGCTGACCATCGCGCCGGTCACCATCGGCGCCGGTGCGGTCGTCGGCTCCGAGAGCGTGCTGGAGTGCGGCTCCGAGGTCGGCGAGCGCGCCATCCTCGGCGACACCTCGCTGCTCACCTCCGGCCAGGTCGTCCCGGCGGGCGAGTCGTGGGCCGGCTCCCCGGCGCGGTCGGCCCCCGAGGCGGTCGACCCGGTCGTCGAGCTCATGGCCGGCTGCTCCAGCGCCCCGCGCCGCTGGTCGAGCACCCTGCTGGCCGGCTTCGCCGGCGGCGTCGCCCTGCTCGAGCTGCTGCCCTTCCTCGTCCTGCTGCCGGTGGTGGCGCTGGTGTGGTGGGTGCTGCTCGGCTACGGGACGGCGGCCGCCCTGGTGGCCACCGCGCTGTCCGGCCCGGTCTTCGTGCTCGCCTCCTGCGCCCTCGTCCTGGGTGCCCGCCGCCTCGTGCTGCCGGCGACCCCGGAGGGCGTGCACCACCTGCGCTCGCAGCTGGGCCTGGAGAAGTGGCTGGGCGACAAGCTGCTCGAGATGAGCCTGCTGTTCAACAACACCATGTACGCCACGCTGTACACGCCGATGTGGCTGCGGGCGATGGGCACCAAGATCGGCAAGGACGCCGAGGTCTCCACCATCGCCAACATCGACCCGGACCTGCTCACCCTGGGCGACGGCGCCTTCGTCGCGGACATGGCCAGCGTCGGCAGCGCGACCTACGCCAACGGCCACGTCGCCTTCCGGCGCACCGAGATCGGCTCCCGGGCCTTCGTCGGCAACGCCGCCTTCGTCCCGTCGGGCACGCACGTGGGCGACGGGTCGCTGGTCGGCGTCCGCAGCGTCCCGCCCACGGGCGGCACCGAGCCGGGCACCTCCTGGCTGGGCTCGCCGTCGTTCTTCCTGCCCCGCCGCGAGGTGTTCGAGGAGTTCACCGAGGCCGAGCTGTACACGCCGTCGCGGCGGCAGGTCCGCAACCGGTACGCCATCGAGGCCCTGCGCATCGTGCTGCCGAGCTCGCTGCTCGCGGTGGCGACCTTCGCGACCCTGTACGCGCTGTCCTCCATCGCGCTGTCCTGGAACACGGCGGCCACCGTGCTGCTCTCCCCGCTGGTGGCGCTGGCCTCCAGCGTGCTGGTGGTGTTCCTGGTGGCCGCCCTCAAGTGGGCCGTCGTCGGCCGCTACCGGCCCCAGGTGCGCCCGCTGTGGAGCGGCTTCGTCCGCCGCACCGAGTTCGTCACCGGCGTCTACGAGGCCGCCGCGGTGCCGGCCCTGCTCACCTTCCTCACCGGCACGCCGCTGCTGGGCCCGGCGCTGCGGCTGTTCGGGGCCCGGGTCGGCCGGCGGACGCTGATCGACACCACCTACGTCACCGAGTTCGACCTGGTCGACATCGGCGACGACGTCTCCGTGGGGGCGAACGCCTCGCTGCAGACCCACCTGTTCGAGGACCGTGTGATGAAGATGGACCAGGTCACCCTGCGCGACCGCGCCACCGTCGGCGACAAGGCGGTCGTCATCTACGGGTCGGTCGTGGAGGAGGACGCCACGCTGGCCGCCCTGTCGCTGGCGATGAAGGGCGAGGTGCTGCCCCGGGAGACCACCTGGTGCGGCATCCCGGCGCAGAAGGTCGGCCGGGCGCCGACGGCCGCGCCGGCCCGCGGCCGGCGCGCGGTCCCGGCCGGTGCGACCGCGGCGGGCCGGCGATGACCGCCGGCGTGCCGACCGCGCCGGGGGGCACCCCGGCCGGGGCCGCGGACCTCGCCCACGCCTGCGACCCGGCTCAGCCGGGTGACGTCGCGGGCACCCCGTCGAGCACGGCGCCGGCGCAGCGGTCGAACGCCCGCCTGATCGGCATCGACGCGGCCCGCGGGATCGCGCTGTTCGGCATGATGGCCGTGCACACCATCGACTCCGTCGACGCCGACGGCGACGTCTCCCTGGCCTGGACGCTGTCGGCGGGGAAGTCGGCGGCCCTGTTCGCCCTGCTGGCCGGCGTCGGCGTCGCGTTCGCCACCGGCCGCCGCGTGCGGCCGACCACGCGGACCTGGCCGGGGTACGCGGCCGCGCTGCTGGTCCGGGCGCTGCTCATCGGCGCGGTCGGTCTGCTGCTCGGCTCGGTGGTCCCCGCCGACTACGCCGCGGTGATCCTGCCCTACTACGCGCTGCTGTTCGTCCTCGCGATCCCGCTGATCGGCCTGTCCAGCCGCGCGCTGGTCGCCCTCGCCGCGACGATCGCCGTGGCGGTGCCGCTGCTCAGCCACTGGTCGCGGTCGGGCACACCGGTGCGGGACACCGTGCCCAACCTGACGTTCGGCGCCCTGCTCGGCGACCCCGGTCAGACGCTGCGCGAGCTGGCGCTGACCGGCGTGTACCCGGCCCTGCCCTGGATGGCCTACCTCTGCGCCGGGCTGGCGGTCGGGCG
Source organism: Geodermatophilus sp. DSM 44513 (assembly GCF_032460525.1). Taxonomy (NCBI): domain Bacteria; kingdom Bacillati; phylum Actinomycetota; class Actinomycetes; order Geodermatophilales; family Geodermatophilaceae; genus Geodermatophilus; species Geodermatophilus sp. DSM 44513. The sequence goes on from NZ_CP135963.1 coordinate 408,484, forward strand.
CGCGCTGCTGACCTCACGGCGCACGGTGGCGCTGCTCACCCTGACCGGGGCCGGGCTGGTCGCGGCCGCGCAGCTGACGTCGTGGCTGCTGCTCGACGTCCTCGGGGGCCGCGCGGACCTGGCGGCGGCCTCGACCGCGTCGGGGATGACCTCGGCCCAGCTGGGCGAGGCCCTGGCGGTCGGCTGGAGCGGGACGACGCCGACGGACACCGCGTGGTGGCTGGCGACCCTGGCGCCGCACTCCACCACGCCGCTGGACCTCGCGTCCACCATCGGGCTGGGCTTGGTCGTCCTCGGCGTCTGCATCCTCCTCGGCCGGACGACCACCGCGCTGCTGCGCCCGCTGGCCGCCGCCGGGAGCATGACGCTGACCCTCTACTCCCTGCACGTGCTGGGGCTGGCGGTGCTCCCCGGTGGGGTCACGGGTCTGCTCGTGCACATCGCGCTGGTCGTCTCCTTCGCGCTGCTCTGGAGCCGGTACCACGCGCGAGGCCCCCTGGAGGAGGTCGTCGCCCGGACGACGGGGGTCGTGCGCCGCCGGGTGCAGTCGCTGACGGAGGGGGCCGGTGCGCGCCGGCGCTGACCTGGCGCTGGTCTACCGCGGGCCGGCGTCCACACCGGGGTGCCCGGAGGCGGTGGCCGACGCACTGCGCCGCGGCCGCCGGGGCCTGGAGGTCCGGTTCGTCGGCCCGCGCGAGGAGCTGCCGGTGGAGCCCTCCGTGCTCGCCACCGCCCGGCTCTACGCCCAGCCCGGCGGCGGCGAGCTGCGGCGGGCGCACCGGAAGGTGAAGCGGTCGGCCGACGCCGTCCGGGAGTTCGTCCGGTCCGGCGGGGGCTACCTCGGCTTCTGTCTGGGCGGCTACCTGGCGGGGGAGACGCCCGGGTTCGGGCTGCTCCCCGGGGACACCGACCGGTTCATCTCCTCACCCGGCGCCCGCCCCGACCACGACGGAGACAGCCTGGTCACGGTGACCTGGGCCGGGCGCCGCCGCCAGGTCTTCTTCCAGGACGGCCCGTGGTTCGACCTGGACCCGGCCCGCGGGCCGGCGGAGGTGCTGGCCACGTACGACAACGGGCTCCCGGCCGCGGTGGTCGCGCCGTTCGGCCGCGGCGCGGTCGGCGTTGTCGGCCCGCACCCGGAGGCCACCCCGGACTGGTACACCGACAGCGGGCTGCCGGTGCCGGCCGACGTCCGTGTCGACGCCGCCGCCGACCTCACCCAGGACCTCGTCGACCGGGTGCTGCAGGCCGCCCGTCCGTGACGGACACCGGCCCTCGCCCGGTGGGCCGGTGTCAGGAGGCGTCGATCAGCCGCCCGACGGTGCTGCCCAGCCGGCCGTCCAGCGCGTGCCCGACACCCTGCGGGAAGTCGCGCGAGGTGGCCACGCCGCGGGCGGCGTACCACCGCTCCCCGGCCTGCGCGCCGTAGGTGGCGGTCAGCGGGACGGCGGTGTCGGCGGTGCCGGTGAACCAGTGGCCGCGGACCCCGGCCATGCTGGCGGCGGTCACGGCCGAGGCGCTGCCGGCCGGCGGGCCGCCGCCGCCGAACACCACCCAGCCGCCGCCCAGGCGCATCAGCTCCGGGTGGCGCGGCACCAGGAACCGGGTGATCTCCTGCGCGCCGGAGGAGAAGCCGGCCAGCCACACCTCGCTGACGGGGTACGCGGCGAGGTGCTCCTCGACCAGGGCGGCCAGGAAGTCGGCGTAGCCGGCGGTGTCACCCTCGTGCCAGCACTTGCAGCTCCGGTTGGGGCTCGCCACGGCCAGCGTGACCATGTTCCGCGCCCGGCTGGTGGCGACCAGCCCCGACGAGCCGCCCAGCGCGTAGGCGGAGTCGGGGTTGTCGATGCCGAACTCGCCGGTGCCGTCGACGTAGACGACCAGCCCGACCGGTCGGGCCGGGTCGACGCCCGCGGCGTAGCGGAGGTAGGCCCCCGTGTGCCCGGCGGCGCTGTGGGTCCGGCGCCCCTGGTTGGTGTAGGTCCCCCCCGCGCCCGAGGAGGAGGTGCCGTCCTGGGTCGCGGCCGTGCCCGCCCCGGAGCCGGACGCCACGGAGCCGGACGCCTCGGAGCCGGACGCCGGAGAGCCGGACGACCGGGCGCCGGGCCCGGCCGCCGCAGCCGAGCCTGCCGCCGGGGCCGAGCGGTCGCGCTTGCGGTGTCCCCGGTCCTCCACCGCCGGACGCTCGGGCACCGTGGGTGCGGCCTGGACGGGGACCGGTACCGGCGCGGACGCGGACCGGCCGGCGGCCGCGGCCCCGGTGGACCCGCCGGCGGGGCTCTCCGGCACGCCCGGCTGCTCCGGCAGGTCCTCCGGCACCTGCGGCTGCACCTGCGGCTGGGTGTGCGGCTGGGTCCCGGCCGGCGTCCCGGACGGCACGGGGACCGGGACGGTGGCGCCGGCCGGCCCGTCCGGGGCCGGCTGCTCGGTCACGGCCTGACTGCTCACCTCGCCCGCGTCGGTCGCACCCGCGGCGTCGAGCCGGACCGCGGCGGGGTCGCACGCGGCGGTGCACAGGGTGACGAGGACGGCGGCGGTGAGCACACCGGCTCGCCGGCCGACGGTGGAGAGGGAGCTGCGCACGAGTGGTCCTCCGGACGTCCGCCGAACTGTGGCGACGGACTGTGATTGCTCAGTGACGGATCGAGGTTTACACATGCGCTGCGCATCCGCCAGATAACGGTCAGTCACAGCTGTCCCATCGGCCCCACCCGTCCCGGGGACACCGACCCGGCTGCCGATGGGGGAGGGTCACGGTCGCCACCCCCCGTGGGGGAACGTCCTGGTCCCCCGGCGCGTCAACACGGGTGGTGCGGCCGGCAGGTGTCCGGTCGAGGGACCCACGAGGACGGGGATGCGCGGAGGTCGACGGTGGTTCGCGGCTGGCCTGGCGTCCTCGGTCCTGGTGACCGGCGCGTGCACGTCGGGTGTCCCGGACGAGCCCCGCGACCGGTCGGCGCCGGAAAGTAGCGCTGCCGAGGTGGCCGAGCCGTGGCCCGACCGGCCGGTGGTGGACCTCCGCTTCGAGATGGCCCCCGATCTCGCCTCGGCGTCCGGCCGCGAGGTCGTCGAGTTCACCCCGGACCTGGACACCTGCGAGCTGGTCTTCCGGTCCTGGGTGAACAAGCCGGCCACCGCGCTCGCGGGCAGCGCGCTCGCCGTGACCGGCGTCCGCGTGGACGGCCGTGACGTCGCCTCCACGGACGTGCCCGCCGGTGCGCCGGAGGGTGCGCCGGGCACCCTCGTCGAGGTGCCGCTGCCGGAGTGCCTCGCGGCGGGGGAGACCGTCACCGCCGAGCTGGCCTTCGACCTGGTGCTCGGCGAGCAGGTCAACGAGCGGGTGGGGAGCTCCGCCGGCGCGGAGGTGGCCTGGTTCGCCACGGCGTTCCCGCTGCTGGCGTGGGAGCGCGGGCGCGGGTGGGAACGTGGTCCGGCGGTCCCGGTAATCGGCGAGACGGCCGTCAGCGAGGACTTCGCGCTGCGGTCGCTGGAGGTCGTGGCGCCCTCGGGCTACGACGTCCTCGGCACCGGCGCCGCCGACGGCACCGAGGAGGGGCCGGACGGGACCACCACCCACTCGTTCACCGCCCCGGCGGTGCGGGACGTCGCCGTCGCCGTCGGCGACCTCGACGTGGCCGAGCGGACCGTCGGGGGGACGCGGGTGCACGTGGGCCTGGACCGGGAGGTCGAGCAGGCCGGCCCGCAGGACTGGCTGGACCAGATCGAGGAGTCCACCGGTGGCCTGGTCGACCTGCTCGGTCCGCTGCCCTACCAGGACCTGTGGGTCGTGGTGCTCTCCAGCCAGAGCAGCGGCATCGAGTTCCCGGGGGCGTTGCAGTTCGGTGACGTCGACCCCGGGCAGCGCCGCGGTCTGGTGACGCACGAACTGGCGCACATGTGGTTCTACGGCTGGGTGGGCAACGACCAGGGCGAGCACCCGTGGCTGGACGAGTCGTTCGCGACGTTCGCCCAGTCGGTGGCCGACGGCGACGGGCCGTCCTACGCGGAGCTGGCGGACGGGGACGCCCCACCGGTGGGTGGGTCGATGAGCTACTTCGCCGAGGGGTTCCGGCGGCCCAGCGACGTCTACTACGACACCGTCTACACCCTCGGCGGCGCCGCGCTGGTCGAGGCCCGCGAGCGGGTCGGCGCGGAGGCCTTCGACGCCGCCCTGGCCGAGTACGTGGCGACCAACGCGCACTCCGTCGTCGTCCCCGAGGACGTCGAGGAGTCCTTCGCCGACCTGCCGGAGGTCCTGGAGGTCCTCCGTGAGGTCGGTGCGCTGTCCTGACCGCGGCGCCCCCGGGCCGCCGCCGCGCAACCCCACCTCACGACACCGGGCAGGTACCAGATCACCCGGAGTAGTCGGCACGGCGTGTCGCCCGATGGTGGTGGCACGTGCACGGGGTGCCTCGACTGGGTGAACCCGCCGTGTCCCGCGGGTGTCCCGGCCGTGCTCAGGCCCGGTTTTCCGGCCTCGTCCGCCGGGAGGTGAGGGCCCGGGTCCGCCCGGGGGTCACGTCTCCGGACGACGACACGCGGGACGCCACCCCGGGTACTGTCACTCAGCGTGAGTACGGGGCGGACGTGGACGGTCGGGGTCACCGGCGCCACCGGGTACGCCGGGGGTGAGGTGTGCCGGTTGCTGGCCGGGCACCCGGCCCTGCGGCTGGCCGGGGTGCACGCCAACAGCAGTGCCGGGCGGCGGCTGGGGGAGGTGGCCCCGCACCTGTTGCCGTTCGCGGACATGGAGGTGCGTCCCAGCGGGGCGGGGGACCTGGCCGGCTACGACGTGGTGGTGCTGGCGTTGCCGCACGGGGAGTCCGCGGGGATCGCCGCGCAGCTCCCGGAGGACACGCTGGTGGTCGACTGCGGCGCGGATCACCGGTTGAACGACCCGGCGGCGTGGGCGCGGTGGTACGGCGGCGGGCCCGCCGGCACGCCGCACCCTGGGACCTGGCCGTACGGGTTGCCGGAGCTGCCTGGTCAGCGGGAGCGGCTGGTCGGGGCGCGGCGGATCGCGGTGCCGGGGTGTTATCCGACGTCGGTGACCCTGGCGATGGCGCCGGCGTTGGCGGCCGGGTTGGTGCAGCCGGAGGTGGTGGTGGTCGCGGCCACCGGCACGTCAGGGGCGGGCAAGGCGGTGAAGCCGCACCTGTTGGGCAGTGAGGTGATGGGGTCGGTGAGCGCCTACGGGGTGGGCGGGGTGCACCGGCACACCCCGGAGATGGTGCAGACCCTGTCCCAGGCCGCCGGCGGGCCGGTCGGGGTGAGTTTCACCCCGGTGCTGGTGCCGATGAGCCGGGGGATCCTGGCGACCTGCTCGGCGCCGCTGCGGCCCGGTGTCGACGGCGAGGCCGCGCGCGCCGTCTACGGGAAGGCCTACGGCGACGAGCCGTTCGTGCACCTGCTGCCGGAGGGTCAGTGGCCCACGACGGGGCAGGTGCTGGGGGCCAACACCGTCGTGCTGCAGGTGGCGGTGGACCCCGACGCCGGCCGGCTCGTGGTCGTCGCGGCGGTGGACAACCTGACCAAGGGCACCGGCGGGGCGGCGGTGCAGTGCGCCAACCTGGCCCTGGGCCTGCCCGAGACCACCGGCCTGCCCCTGGTCGGGGTCGCCCCGTGAGCCGTCCGGTCGACCCATCCGGACGGCCGGGAGCAGACGAACACCAGGAGGTGGCGGTCACCACCGCGCCCGGGGACTCCCCGGGTGACCGGCGTGGCCGCCGCCGAGCCCGCAGCGGTCCTCCGGCCGCGATCGGTGTCGCCCGCGGCGCCGGTGACCGGTCCGCCACCGTCCGGACCGACGACCTGTCCCTGACCTCCGTGCACGAGAACCTGGTCCCCTCCTCATGAGCATCGACTCCATCCCCGCACCGACCGCAGCCGCCCAGGACCCCGCGCCCGCGGACGTCCGGTCCGGCGACCGGGCACCCGCCGACCGCGTCGAGGAGGTCACGCTCGACCTCCGCGACCAGGCGCCGCCGCGCCCGGCTCGGCGGCGGGTCGGCAGCAGCCGGGTCATGCGCAGGCACGACCCCGAGGGCGACCGCTTCCGGGCCGAGGTGCTCACCGGGGCGCTGCCCTGGCTCAAGGAGTTCCACGGCCGGGTCATCGTGGTGAAGTACGGCGGCCACGCGATGGTCGACGAGGAGTGCCGGCGGGCGTTCGCCGAGGACATGGTGTTCCTGCGGACCTGCGGCATCCTGCCCGTCGTCGTCCACGGCGGCGGCCCGCAGGTGACCAGCATGCTGCGCCGCCTCGGGATCGAGAGCGAGTTCCGCGGGGGCCTGCGGGTGACCACCGAGGAGAGCATCGAGGTGGTCCGCATGGTGCTCACCGGCCAGGTCGGCCCCGAGGTGGTCAACCTGATCAACCAGCACGGCCACTTCGCCGTGGGCCTGTCCGGGGAGGACGGCGGCCTGTTCACCGCCCAGCGCACCACCGCCGTGGTGGACGGCGAGGAGGTCGACGTCGGCCTGGTCGGCGACGTCGCCGACGTGGACCCCACGACGGTCGAGGCCCTGATCGAGGCCGGCCGGATCCCCGTGGTGTCCACGGTCGCGCCCGACCCGAACGGGGAGGTGCACAACCTCAACGCCGACACCGCCGCGGCCGCCCTGGCGGTCGCCCTGGGCGCGGTCAAGCTCGTCGTCCTCACCGACGTCGACGGCCTCTACGCCGACTGGCCGGACCGCGGGTCCCTCGTCCAGAAGATCGACACCCGCGAGCTCGCCGAGATCCTCCCGACGCTGCACTCCGGGATGATCCCCAAGATGGCCGCGTGCCTGCGGGCGGTGGAGGGCGGCGTCTCCCGCGCCACCGTCATCGACGGGCGGCTGCCGCACGCGCTCCTGCTGGAGACCTTCACCACCGAGGGCACCGGCACGATGGTGCTGCCCGCGGTCGACGCGGCCGCACCGGCGCCGGCCAGGAACGAGGAGCCCACGCCGTGACCGCGCCCGGCGGGGAGCGCACCGAGGCGCTGGCCGCCCGCTGGTCGGCGGTGATGATGGGCAACTACCGGACGCCGCCGGTGGCGCTGGCCCGCGGGGAGGGCGCCACCGTCTGGGACGTGGACGGGCGGGCCTACACCGACCTGCTGGGTGGGATCGCGACGACGATCCTCGGGCACGCGCACCCGCGGGTGGTGGCGGCGATCACCCGGCAGGCGCAGACGTTGGGGCACGTGTCGAACCTGGCGGTGCACGAGCCGGGGGTGGCGCTGGCGGAGCGGTTGGTGGAGCTGGCCGGCCGGTCGGGGCGGGTGTTCTTCTGCAACTCCGGGGCGGAGGCCAACGAGGCCGCGTTCAAGCTGTCCCGGCTGACCGGGCGCACGCAGGTGGTGACCGCGGAGGGGTCCTTCCACGGGCGGACGATGGGGGCGCTGGCGTTGACCGGGCAGCCGGGCAAGGCCGCGGCGTTCGCGCCGCTGCCCGGCGGGGTCACCCACGTGCCCTACGGGGACGCCGGCGCGCTGGCCGCGGTGGTGTCGGAGGACACGGCGATGGTGTTGCTGGAGCCGGTGCTGGGGGAGGGCGGGGTGCTGCCGGCGCCGCCGGGCTACCTGGCCGCCGCGCAGGCCGCCGCGCGGGACGCGGGGGCGTTGTTCGCGCTGGACGAGGTGCAGACCGGGATCGGTCGGACCGGGTCGTGGTTCGCCCACCAGGCCGACGGGTTGGCCCCGGACGTGGTGACGCTGGCCAAGTCGGTCGGTGGCGGGTTGCCGCTGGGTGCGGTGCTGGCCTTCGGTGAGGCGGCCGAGCTGATGACGGCCGGCGCGCACGGGTCGACGTTCGGGGGCAACCCGATCGCGGCGGCCGCAGCACTGGCGGTGCTGGACACCATCGCCGAGGAGGGTCTGCTGGAGCGGGCCAAGGAGCTCGAGCACCGGTTCACCGCCGGCATCGAGGCGCTGGGTCACCCGGGGGTGGCCGGGGTGCGCGGGCGGGGGGCGCTGCTGGGGGTGGTGCTCACCGCCGACGTGGCGCCGGCGCTGGAGGCCGCGCTGCGGGAGGCCGGCTTCCTGACCAACGCCGTCGCCCCGGGCGTGCTGCGGCTGGCGCCGTCCCTGGTGGTCACCGACGCCCAGGTCGACGCCTTCCTGGCCGCCCTCCCGGCCGCCCTGGACACCGCGGGCTCCGCCCACTGACCCGGCGACGACTACCCTCCGCCCGGTGACCTGGCTCGTCACCGGCGGCGCCGGTTACATCGGCGCCCACGTCGTCGCCGCGATGCGGGAGGCAGGGGAACAGGTCGTCGTGCTCGACGACCTCTCGACCGGTGACGCCGGGCGGGTGCCGGGCGTGCCCCTGGTCGTGGGCAGCGTCCTGGACGGGCCGCTGGTGGGCCGCACGCTGCAGGAGCACCGGGTCAGCGGAATCGTGCACGTGGCCGCGAAGAAGCAGGTCGAGGAGTCGATCCGCCGTCCGCTGTTCTACTACCGGCACAACGTCGAGGGGCTGCGGGTCCTGCTCGAGGAGGCGGTGGCCGCGGGGGTCGCCGACCTCGTCTTCTCCTCCAGCGCCGCGGTCTACGGCACGCCGGACGTCGACCTCGTCCGGGAGGACACCGACTGCCGACCGGTCAACCCGTACGGGACGACGAAGCTCGCCGGGGAGCGGATGGTCGCCGAGGTCGCGGCCGCGACGGGTCTGCGCCACGCGACCCTGCGCTACTTCAACGTGGCCGGGACGGCGGCCCCCGCACTCACCGACCGCGGGGTCTCCAACCTCGTGCCCATGGTCTTCCAGCGGATCGAGCAGGGGCTGCCACCGGTCCTCTTCGGCGGGGACCACCCCACCCCCGACGGCACGTGCGTGCGGGACTTCGTGCACGTGGCCGACGTCGCCTCGGCCCACGTCGCCGCCGCGCGGGCCCTCGCCGACGGGCGGGTGACGGCGGTGACGGCCAACGTCGGCCGCGGGGAGGGCACCTCGGTCCGCGAGGTGGTCGAGACCATCCGGTCGGTCACCGGCACCGCCGACGACGCGTGGTCCCGGCCGGTGGTCGGCCCGGCCCGGCCCGGTGACCCGGCGCGCGTGGTGGCCTCGGCCGACACCATCCGCGCCGCCCTCGGGTGGCGCAGCCGGTACGACTTGGTGGAGATGGTGGCCTCGGCCTGGGCGGGGTGGACGAGCCGCGACCGTCGCCCCACCGGCTGACCGGGTCCTCCCCCCGGGCGTCCCGTGCTGCCGGAGAGCAACCGGACGACCACCCAGCGGCCCGGTTGTGGTTGCGGAGAGTACCGAGGTCGCTGACTCTGCGTGAGACACGCCCGGTGTCGCGGCCGCCCGCGCGCCGGACGGTTGATCTTGTGTCGACCGTGGCGGCAGGTTGCACCCCGGATCAGGGCGGGCCTGCAGCCGGTGCGGCGCACGGTCTCGACCCTGCGGCGTGCTCCGGGGGAGGGCAGACGTGGTGGGTGGCGAGGGTGCGCGGGGGAGCGGCTCCGCCGCGTCGCCGCGGCCGGCCGGCCACGCCGCGCTGCACGCCCTCGGGGCGTCGTCCCGGCGGACGTCGCTCCGGCGGGTGCTGCTCGCCGGGCTGCTGCTGCTCGCCGCGTGGCTCCTGGTGGCGGTCGCCGCCGCGGACCGGGCGTCGGCGCACGACGGCGGCCGGGCCGGGGACCGGGGTGCCGGGTCGCCGGTCACCGACACAGCCGGCGCCACCGGGACCGCCGCTGCGCCCCCGGTGGCGGAGGCCGAGCCGACCGCCGAGCCGGCGCCCGCCGACGTCCCGAGCGGGTCGACGGCACCGGACGCCGGCGGGCCCGGCACCGCGGTCGCCCCCGGTCCGGCCGGGACGCCGGCGCCGGCCGGACCGGTCCCCGCGGACCCGCCGGCCGCCGACCCGCCGACCGTCCACCCGCCGACCACCGCACCCACGACGACCTCCGGGTCGACCGGCGGGCCGGTCGGCGACGGGGACGTCGACCCGGCGGAGGAGCCCGCCACGGCTCCCGGTCCCACGACGACTCCCGCTCCCACGACGACTCCCGGTCCCGTCGCTCCTGAGGAGCCGGACGACCCGGCGCAGACCGGGGACACGACCGGCGGCGACGCCGCGCCGGAGGACCCGGCCACCGCCGACCCGCTCCCGTCGGACCCGGCCGCGCCGGCGCAGGACGTGGAGGCCCCGGCCGTGGGGGACCCGGGCGTGGGGGACCCGGCCGTGCCCACCGTCACCGGGCCCACGGACGTCGACCCCACCGTCACCGGGCCCACGGACGTGAAGCCCACCGTCACCGCCCCCACCGTCACCGACCCCACCGCACCGGCCGGGGACCTGCCGGCACCGGTCGACCCCGCCGGTGCACCGGTCCCCGCCGGGCCGGCACCCACCGAGCTCGGCCCCCCGGGCGCGACCGACGGGGAGCCCGCCGGTACGGGGGACCGGGCCGCGCCCGCACCCCGGGGCGCCGCTGCCCGGTCCGCGACCGCGACCGACACCGGGCCGGGGCCGTCCGCGGTCGCCGGCATCGAGGCGCCCGTCGCGCCGTCGGAGCCCGCGCCGCCCGTCCCGCCGCTGCCACCGGGCCCCACCGCCCCGGTGGCCCCCGGCGGTGCGCTGACCGGCGGGCCGGGCTGCTCCTCCACCGGCTCGGCCGGGCACGGCTCCGCCGGCCCGGTCGCCGCGGTCCTCCCCTCGACCGCGGTGCCGCCGGCCTCCGGGTACGCCGGGCGGCCGGAGACCACCTCCGCGGACGCCCTCGCCGGCGCGGCCGACGACCCGGGCTGCCGTCCCGGCTGACGCGCGTCCGTCCGGCCGACCCACCGCGCCCCGTCCGCGCGCCCTCGGCCGGCCCCGCACGGGACACCCGTGCCCGCCCCGTCCCCCTGCTCGCCGCACCCGAGGAAGAACCCACCCATGGGCCGACCCACGCCCGCCCGGCGCCCGCCCGTCTCCGGACCCGGCGCGGCGCCCGTCTTCGCCAACCCCTCCGGCAGACGCTGGCGCCGCCTGCGCGCCGTCCTGCTGACCTCGCTGGTCACCCTCGTCGCGGCGGCGGCGGTGGTGCTGACGAACGTCCTGTCCGTCCCCGCCCTGGCCGGTGAGCCCGTCCCGGACGGCCCGACGGTGCTCGAGGTCGGGGCGCCGCCCGTCGTCGGGGAGGGGCCGCTGGTCCGCGTCGTCCGGCTGCTCCGGGTCGGCGGGGTCACCTACGGCCAGGACCCGTTCGACGGCCAGGTCGTGACCGCGCTGTCCGCGCCGGACGCCGCGGAGACCGCCCGCTCGGAGTACGCCCTGCAGCGGCACGGCTACGACGAGACCGCCCAGCGCACGGTCTCGCTGACCTTCGACGACGGGCCGCACCCGGTGTACACACCGCGCCTGCTCGACCTGCTCAGCGAGCACGGCGTCCCGGCGACGTTCTTCGTGACCGGCGACCAGATGGTCCGCCACCCGGAGATCATGCGGCGGATCGTGCGGGAGGGGCACGCGCTCGGGAACCACTCGCTGACGCACATCGACGTCAACACCTCCACGGCGTTCCGCGAGCGGGCCGAGATCACGCTGACCGACCGGATCATGCGCGCCGGGACCGGCCGCTACGCGTCCTACTTCCGTCTCCCGTACGAGGGGGACGACGAGGAGTCGATGCGGGACGACGCCCCGGGCATCCTGCGCGCCCAGCAGCTGGGGTACACCGTCGTCTCGCACGACTTCGACCCGCACGACTGGGCCTACGCCTCCGGTGAGCGCACCGGCGAGATCCCGCTGCCGCCGCTGGGCCGACAGGACGACATCACCGTCCTGCTGCACGACGCTGGCGGCAGCGACCGCTCGATGACCCTCGCCTACGTGGAGCGGCTGGTCGGCGAGGCCCGGGCGGCCGGCTACACCTTCACCTCCATGCCGCAGGTGTCCGCGGACCTGCGGGCCCGCACCGGGGAGGTCCGGCCGACGGCCTGGGACCACGCGGCCGCGTGGCTGGCCACCGCGGTGTTCGTCTGGCCGGACTCGCTGCTGCGCGTGCTGTTCGTGGTCGCCGTCGCCACGATGCTCGGCTTCGGCCTGCTCAACACCGTGCTGGCCCTGCTGCGCGCCCGCACGGCCGGCCGCCGGACGACGACGGCGCGGCCACCGGTGGCCGTGCTGATCGCCGCCTACAACGAGGAGCTGGTCATCGCCCGGACCCTGCAGACGGTCCTCGCCTCCCGGTACCCGATCGAGCAGGTCGTCGTGGTGGACGACGGCAGCAGCGACGCCACGGCCGACCGGGTCCTCGAGGTGGCCGCCGGGGACCCGCGGGTCCGGCTGGTGCGGCAGCCCAACGGCGGCAAGTGGGCGGCGCTCAACCGGGGCATGGCGGGCATCGCCCAGCCCTTCGTCGTGACCATCGACGCGGACACGCTGCTGGCCCCGACGGCGGTGGGCGCGCTGATGGCGCGGTTCCACCGCCCGGACGTCGGGGCGGTGGCCGGGGTGGTCAAGGTCGGCAACCACGCCCGCAACCTGGTCACCCGGTGGCAGGCGCTGGAGTACGTCACCCAGATCGGCGTCGACCGGGCCGCGGCGGCGCTGCTGAACGCGGTCATGGTCGTCCCCGGCGCCTGCGCCGCCTGGCGCACCGACGCCGTCCGGGAGGCCGGCGGGTACAGCGACGCCACCCTGGCCGAGGACTGCGACCTCACCCTGATGCTGCACCGGCACGGCTGGCGGGTGGAGCAGGCCGACGACGCGATCGCCCTCACCGAGGCCCCGGAGACCGTCGACGCGCTGCTGCGCCAGCGGGTGCGGTGGGTCTACGGCACCCTGCAGGCCGTCTGGCGGCACCGGGACATGCTGCTGCGACCCCGCTACGGGTGGCTGGGCCTGCTCACCATGCCGATGACGGTGCTCACCGTGCTCATGCCCATGGTGTTCACGCCGTTCGTCGCGGTGGTGCTCCTGCAGATGCTCGCCGAGCAGGGCCCGCTGCCGGTGCTCGGCTACCTCGGCGCGTTCTCCCTCGTCTACGGCGTGCTGGCCGTGGTCGCCGTCCACCTGCTGCGCGAGCGGCCGGCGCACCTGTTGATGGTGCCGGTGTACCGGCTGGTCTACGAGCCGCTGCGGGCCTACCTGCTGTACGCCTCCCTGGGGACGGCGCTGCGCGGGGTGCGGCTGGGCTGGGACAAGCTGGCCCGCACGGCCAACGTGGACGAGCCCCTCGTGGCGCCGGTGGCCCGCCCCGGGGCGGTGCGGCCGTGACGCGGCGGGTGGTGCTCGGCGTCCTGGCCGTCGCGGTGCTGGTCGCGGCGGCGCTGACCGCCGTCCTGCGGCCGTGGACCCCCGACCCGCCGGACCGGCTGGTGGCCGCGGCCTGGCTGCCGGTCTGGGACGAGCGCGCCCCGGCGTCCCTGGCGGCCGCGCTCGACGAGGGCGGTCTCACCGAGGTGAGCCCGACGTGGGCGACGGTGCGGCCGGACGGCTCGCTGGCGGTGACCCCGCCGCCGCCGGAGGTGCGGGAGCGGCTGGCCGCCGCGGACGGCGTCCAGGTGATCCCGGCGGTGCAGAACTACGCCGACGGGGCGTGGCAGGGCGACGCGGTCGCCCGGCTGCTCGCCGACCCGGCCGCCGCCGAGGCCCACCGGCGGGCCCTGGTCGACCTGGCGCTGACCTCCGGCTGGGACGGCGTGGACGTCGACTACGAGAGCCTGCCGCCGCTGGCCGGGCCGGTGTTCACGCAGTTCCTGCGCGCGCTGCGGGACGACCTGCACGCCCACGGCCTGCAGCTCACCGTGGCCGTCCCCGCCCGCGACGCGGAGGAGACGCCGTACGCGCTGGCCTACAGCTACCGGCTGATCGGGCAGATCGCCGACCAGGTGCGGCTGATGACCTACGACCACGCCTGGAGCGGCAGCCCCGCCGGCCCGGTCGCCCCGGCCAGCTGGGTGGAGGACGTCGTCGCCTACGCGGTGCAGCACGTGCCCCGCCACAAGCTGATGCTCGGCCTGGCCACCTACGGCTACGACTGGGTGGGCGACCGCGGCAGCACCGTGCAGGCCGTCGACGCCCTCGCGCTGGCCGACCGGGTGGGGGCGAGGCCGCGGTGGGACGACGCGGCCGCCGCGTGGACCTTCGGCTACGCCGAGGGCGGCCGGGAGCACACCGTCTGGTTCGAGGACGCCCGCTCGCTGGCGCGCAAGCAGCAGCTGGCCGTGGCGGCCGGGCTGCGCGGGATCGCGATCTGGCAGCTCGGCGGGGAGGACCCGCAGGTCTGGACGTCCGTCAGCAGCGCCACCCGAGGGGGGACACCGTCGTGAACCGCCGGGAGAGCACCTACGTCAAGTCGCTGGTGCTGCTGGCACTGGCCGCCGTCCTCACCGCCAGCGCGCACCCCCGGCCGTGGTCGGCCATGGTCTTCCCCGCAGCCGGCGTGCTGTTCGCCGCGGGCGGGGCGGCCGCGGCGGCCCGGCTGGACGCGGCCGGCTCGGCGCGGGCCTACCTGCGGCGGGCCGCCCCGGCGCTGCTCCTGCCGTTCTGGGCGTTCGGCGCCGCGGTGGTCACCGTCATGGCGCTCGGCGGCTGGGAGTCCGACCCCGTGGCGGGCTCCGCACCGCTGGACTGGCGCACCGGGTGGCTGTGGCTGTTCCCGCTCGCCGACCCGCCGGTGTCCACCGACGGGCTCGGGCTGGTCGGTCCGCTGTGGTTCGTGCGGGTCTTCCTGTGGCTGGCGCTGCTCACCCCGCCGCTGGTGTGGCTCGCCCGGCGGTGGCCGCTGCGGCTGATGGCGGTGCCGCTGGTCTGCATGGGGCTGGTCACCGTGGGCATCGCCAACCCGCTCGGCACGACGGCCGACATCCTGCTGGGTCTGTGCGCCTACGCGGGGTGCTGGCTGCTGGGTGCCGCGCACCACGACGGCCGGCTGCGGACGGTGCCCGCGGGCGTCGCGCTGGGCGGCGGGGCCGTGCTGACCGCGGCCGGGATCGGCCTGGCGCTGGCGCAGCAGGAGCTGCACGGCACCTACGGCCTGGAGGCCAACCCGGCCGCGGCGATGCTGTTCTCCCTGGGCGGCGTCCTGGTGCTGCTGCGGCTGGACCCGTGGCTGCGCGGGCTGGACCGCGTGCGGGGTGTGCGCCCGGTGCTCTCGCTGGTCCACGGCCGCACGTTGACCGCCTTCCTGTGGGTCGACCCCCTGGTCGTGCTGACCCCGCCGGCGCTGGCGCTCACCCCGCTGGCGCCGTTCCACACCGCCACGCCCCGCGGGGTCCTGCTGGAGCACGCCGCGACCTGGGTGCTGCTGCTCGGCGCGGTCGTGGCGCTGGGCTGGCTGGAGGACCTCGGGGCCGGTCGCCGGCCGGGGCTCCTGCTGCGCCGGCGCCGCCCGGGGAGGGCCGTCGCCGCGGCCGGCGCCGTTGCGCCCGCCGTCGTCCCGGAGCAGGCCACCGTCCCGGAGCAGGCCACCGTCCCGGTGCCGCCCGCCGTCGCCGGCCCGGGCGGCCCCGCACCCGTGGCCCCGCGGCCACGGCCCGGCCCCTACCTGCTGCGCGGCAACGTGGTGGCCGGCCGCGAGCGGGAGGAGGCGGTGGTGCCCGGGCGGCGGCAGCCCGGCTGACCGGCCGGCTACCCCGCCGTCCAGGCCAGCAGCTCCTCGGCCGGGCGCGTGTTGACCACGCGCTCCGCCGGGACGCCGACCTCGACGGCCCGCTCGCACCCGTTGCCCTGCCAGTCCAGCTGCCCGGGGGCGTGCGCGTCGGTGTCGATCGAGAACTCGCAGCCCAGCTCGACGGCCAGGGCGAGCAGCCGCAGCGGCGGGTCCAGCCGCTCCGGGCGGGAGTTGACCTCCACGGCGGTGCCGTGCTCGACGCACGCGGTGAACACCGCCTCGGCGTCGAAGGTGCTCTCCGGGCGGGGCCGCTGCCGGCGTCCCTCGCGCTGCTCGCGGGGGACGAGCAGCCGGCCGGTGCAGTGCCCGAGGACGTCGGTGTGCGGGTTGGCGACCGCGGTGAGCATCCGCGCGGTCATCGCGGCGGACTCCGCACGCAGGTCCGAGTGCACGCTGGCCACGACGACGTCGAGCCGGCCGAGCAGCTCCTCGGTCTGGTCCAGGCTGCCGTCGGCGTTGATGTCGCACTCGATGCCGGTGAGGACCCGGAAGGGCGCGAGCTCCTCGTTCAGCGCGGCGACCACGTCCAGCTGCCGCTCGAGCCGCTCGGCGGACAGCCCGTTGGCGACGGTCAGTCGCGGCGAGTGGTCGGTCAGCGCGATGTACTCGTGGCCCAGCCCGATCGCCGCCTCGGCCATCTCCCGGATCGGGCTGCCGCCGTCGGACCAGTCGGAGTGCACGTGCAGGTCCCCGCGCAGCAGGGCGCGGAAGGCGGCGACGTCGTCGGCCAGCGGCACCAGCTCGCCGTGGGTCTCCTCCAGGCGGGCGAGGTACTCCGGCACCTCGCCGGCGTGCGCCTGCACGATCGCCGCGCCCGTCTTGGGGCCGATGCCGCGCAGGTCGGTGAGCGTCCGGGTGCGGATCCGCCGGTCGAGCTCATCGGGTCCCAGCGAGTCGACGACGGCGGCGGCGGTGCGGAAGGCCGCGACGCGGTGCGTGGGCTCGCGGGCGCGCTCCAGGAGGAAGGCGATCCTCCGGAGCGCGCCCGCCGGCGGGAGCGGGTCGCTCAGCGCGACGCCTTCCGCAGCCTCTTCTCCGACTTGCGCTGGGCCTTGGCGGCCCGCTTCTGTGCGCGGTCCAGGCTCTTCTCGGTCGCCTGCCCGGCGCGCGAGGCGGCGCGGCGGGCGCGGTAGCCCACCGACGGCCGGCCCTCGGTGTCGACGGCGGCGATGAGCAGCCCGCCGAGCATGCTCAGGTTCTTGGCGAAGTGGGCGGTCTGCCCGAACCGCTCCTGGGGGTCCTCGTGCTCCCAGAACCGGTGCCCGGCCAGCGTCGTCGGCACCAGGCTCGCCGAGAGGACCAGCGCCGAGAGCCGGGGCAGCCGGCCCAGGGCCAGCAGCGAGCCGGCCGCGACCTGGGCGCCGGCGTTGACCTTCACGTACTGCTCGACGTCGCGCGGCAGCTGCACCGGCAGCTGCTCGTCGGCCTTGGCCGTGATCTGGTCGACGACGGGCTTGGCACCCGGCACCCGGCTCTGCGGGTTGCGCAGGGTGTCGATGCCGCCGTAGACGAACGACGAGGCGAGCAGCGGCCGGGCGATCCGGCGGACCAACATGGGGGACCTCTCTCCGTGGGTGGACTCGGTGCGCTGGGTGCCCCGGTGGAAGCCGGGGGACCCCTGACCGGGACCGTAGTGAGGTCCCCGTGACTCCGCTGGGTCAACCCCCGCGCCGTCGGCCGCGAGGTCTGCCCCCACGCCACCGGGCGGCCCCGTGACTGCCCGGTGGCGTGGGGTGCAGGACCCGGCGTCGAGTGCGACGGAGGACGGCGCGACGCCGGGACGGCGACGGGGCGGGCCGGCCCGCGTGGTGGCGGGCGGGCGTGGGACCCCGTCGACGGCGCAGGCCCGGCGGTGCCGGGCCTCGGGTGCGTCCCGACCCAGCGCGGGGAGCGGGACGCGGCCGGACTCAGTCGGGCCGGGCTCCGGGCCGGTCGGCGCCGGGGACGGCGCGGGCGGCGCGCTCGACCGCGGCCCGTGACCGGGCGGGGGTCAGCGCCGTCGTGGCGGTGGGGTCGACGACCGCGACCAGCAGGGGGCCGCCGGGGTCGGCGCCGTGCGCGCCGCCCGCCGTCGTGCCGCCCGCACCGGCCGGGGACCAGCCGGGCGCGGGTGGGGTGGCCGGCACGGGGGGCTCGGCCGGGGCGAGCGGCGGCAGCGGGTCGGGCCCGCCGGTCGGTGCGGTGACCTCGGACGGCGACCCGCCCGCGGTCGGCGCGGTCCGTGCGCCGCGGTCGGGGCTGCTCTCCGTGGCCCGCAGGACCGGCGCGCCGGCCGTGGGCTCGCCGCAGGGCGGGACCGGTGCGCCGGCGGCCGTCAGGGGTGCCACGGCCGGGTCCTGCGGCAGCAGCGGTCCGGCCTCGGGGGTGGCTGCGGCCGCGGGGACCGCCGTCGCGGGGTCGCTCGCGGCCGGGTCGGCCGGGTCAGCCGGGACGGGCAGGGGCGGCTGGGCGCCCGCGGTCGCGACGTCACCGGCCTCCGGCGTGAGGGCGGGCGCCGGGACGGGCGCGGAGCCGGCGGGGTCGGACACGACGGGTGCCGGGCCGGCGACCTCCGGTGCAGGGTCCGTGGCGGGGTCGACGGTGGGGTCCGGCGTGGGGACCGCGGTGGGGTCGGTGTCCGCTCCGGTACCGGTGCCCGGCGTCCCGCCGCTCCCGGCCGCCGGTGCGCCGCCGGACGGCGGGCCGCCGACGGGTGGGGCGTCCTCGGCAGGGGGGACGTCGTCTGCCCTCGGGTCCGGCTCGTCCAGGGGGAGGACGCCGTCCGCGACCGGACCGCTGGTGTCCCCGGGCACCGCGGGCGCCGGTCGCCCGGTCCACGCCGGGGGTGCGGCGTCGTCATCCGGTGCGGCGTCGTCCTCCCGAGCGGCGTCGTCCTCCCGAGCGGCGTCGTCCTCCCGTGGGGACGGGGTGCCAGCCGACGGGACGACGGGCGGGGGTGGCACGGCGGGGGCCGTGGAGTCCGGGCGGGGAGGGTCGGCCGGGGACGGTGCGGCCGGGTCCCGGACGTCGTCGGCGTCGGCCGGGGGCGTGCCGCCGTCCTCGGCGTCGGCCGAGGGCGTCCCGTCGCCGGCCGGTGGCGGGTCACCGCGGTGCGGGGCGTCGTCGCCGACGGGCCCACCGGTGTCCGGGGGCACCTCGGGCGCCGGCCCGCCGTCCGCAGGCGGGACGGGGTCCGCCGGGGCGCCACCGGTGCCCACCCCGCCGGCGGGGTCCCCGGCGTCCGGTGCAGCCGGTCCCGCCGCGGACCCCGCGTCCGCGGACCGCCGCGCGTCGGACGGGCCGTCCGCGGCGGAGGCCCGGTCGGCGAGCAGCACCAGCAGCAGCCACGCCAGGGCCGTGA
The DNA here is from genome assembly GCF_032460525.1 of Geodermatophilus sp. DSM 44513. NCBI lineage: Bacteria > Bacillati > Actinomycetota > Actinomycetes > Geodermatophilales > Geodermatophilaceae > Geodermatophilus > Geodermatophilus sp. DSM 44513. The sequence continues at coordinate 427,416 of NZ_CP135963.1, forward strand.
GCAGCACCAGCCCGACCGGCCGGCGGTACCCGCCGCGCGGGCCGGCGGCGGGCAGGGCCGGACGGTGCGCCCACGCGCACAGCCCACCCACCAGGCCCAGCCCCTCCCACTCGGGACGTGTGGTGGCCCGTCCGCAGGCGAACCGGCCGGTCCGTAACAGCACGATTGGGCCGGCGCACCGAACGGGCAACCCCTGCGGCCCAGGACCCGCCCGGCGCACCGCCCGTGCTGACCACCCGTGAGCGGACGGGTCGTCAGGGTGCCGACGCCCGGGTGCCCGTCCCTCCACGGGGTGGTCGGTGACCCGGGGTCGGCGCCGTCCGCGCCGGCCACCGGTGCCACCCGGCGAGGGCCACCGCCGCGCCGACCGCGAGGCCAGCGACGACGTCCCCGGGGTAGTGCACGCCCACGTGCACGCGGGAGTAGCCGACGGCCACCGCGAGGGGCGCCAGTGCCAGGCCGGCCGCCGGGCACTCCAGCGCCACGCCGGTCACGAAGGCACCGGCCGAGGAGGCGTGCCCGCTGGGGAAGGAGTGCGTGTCCGGCGCCCGGTGCAGGAGGCGGTGCACCGGGTGGGCGGCCAGGTCGGGGCGGCGGCGGCCGAACACCGGCTTGAGCGCGGCGTTGACCAGCCCGCTGGAGACCGCCATCGAGCCCAGCCCCCGGACGGCGCCCCGGCGCAGCGACCCACCGCGCAGTCCCAGCAGCGCGCCGGTGACCACCCAGAGCCGGCCGTGGTCGGCGGCGGTGCTCAGCCGGCGCAGCCACGGGTCGGCCGCGGTGGCCGGCAGCCCGCCGACGGCGGAGTGCAGGCGCGCGTCCCAGTGCCGGGCCCCCCGCATGACCCGGACGCTAGCGTCTCGGTGACCTGGGCTCAGGAACGCCGGCGGGCCCGGTAGGCGGCGACCGTGGAGCGGCTGGCGCAGGTGTTGGAGCAGTAGCGGCGGCTGGCGTTGCGCGAGGTGTCGACGTAGACGTCGTCGCACCCCTCGGCCGAGCAGACGCCCAGGCGCTGCCACCCGTGCTGGGCGACGACCTGGGCGAGACCCATCGCCACCGTGGTCGTCAGCTGCTCCAGCGCCGGGGCCTCGCGGCGGGCGTGGTGCAGGTGCAGCTCGCCGTCGTGGTCGGTGGCGTAGGGCTGCGGGTGGGCCAGGGCGAGCAGGGCGTTGAGCCGCTCGAGCACCTCCGGCTGGGTGCGGGCGACGGCGACCGCCCGCACCAGGTCCGCGGTCTCGGCGGCCCGCCCGACCTCGTCCGGGGACAGCTCCGGAGCGGTGCCCGGCTCGAGCCACTCGGCGTGGGTGCGCAGGAACGCCGCGGCCCAGTCCGGCCCGGCGGCCCGGTCGGCGTTGGCCAGGTCGATGGCCAGCTCGACCGCCGTGGACCCGTAGGTGTCGTAGTCCATGCCCGTCTCCTGCCGCTGGTGTGCACCGACACGCCGTAGGGGGCTACGGCGGCTTGACCGCCTACGCACTCCTCCGTACCGTGTAGGCAGTCAACGGCGTTTGACCGCCTACTCTTCCCGTCCACCCCTCGTTCTGAGTGAGTTCGTCGTGCGTTCCTACCTGTCCGTCTGGCGCCTGCCGTCCGCCCCGGTGCTGCTGGTCGCCGGTTTCGCCGGCCGCCTCCCGTCGGCCATGGTCCCGCTGGCGCTGCTGCTCATGGTGCAGCAGCGGACCGGCTCCTACGCCGTCGCCGGCCTCGCCGCTGCCACCTACGGGTTGGCCATGGCCGGGATGGCGCCGGTCCTCGGCCGGCTGGCCGACCGCCGCACCCCGCGTCCGGTGCTGCTCGCCCAGGCCGCCGGGTACCCGCTGCTGCTGGCCCTGCTCGTGGCCGCCGTCCTCGGGGGCGCGCCGACGGCGGTGGTCCTCGCGGCGTCGGCCGCGGCGGGCGCCGCGACGCCGCTGGTGTCCGGTGTGGTCCGCGCGCTGTGGTCCCGGGTCGACCCGGAGGTGCGCGGCACCGCGTTCGCCCTGGACGCCACCGCCACCGAGCTGGTCTTCGTCGCCGGCCCGACCCTGGTCGCCGCGCTCACGGTGCTCGCCGGCCCGGCCTGGGCGCTCGGCGTGTCCGGGGTGCTGGCGGTGGCCGGCGCCCTCGGTGTCGCGACGTCGGCCGCGATGCGCCGGTGGGTCCCGGTGCCGGACGGGCCGCGGACCTCGCCGTTCGCCACGGTGCTCACCCCGGGCCTGCCGCGGGTGCTGCTCAGCGGTGCCGCGCTGATGCTGGGGTTCGGCGCGCTGGAGGTGGCCGTTCCCGCGTTCGCCGAGGCCGCCGGCGCGCCGGGGGCGTCCGGCCTGCTGCTGGCCCTGTGGGCGCTCGGCTCGGTGGCCGGCGGGTTGTGGTTCGGCGCCCGGGTGGTCAGCGTCTCGCTGCCCCGGCAGTACCGCTGGCTGCTGCTGGGCGTGACCATCGGCCTGGCGCCGCTCACCGCGGCGTCCAGCCCGTGGGTGCTCGGCGCGCTGCTCTTCCTGGGCGGCACGGCCATCGCACCGACGCTGACCGTGCAGAACTCGCTGGTCGGCTCGATCGCCCCGGCGCACGCGACCACGGAGGCGTTCACCTGGCTGTCGACGATGGCCACCGGCGCGTCCGCGGTCGGGGCGGCGCTCGGCGGGGCGCTGATCGAGGGCCCGGCCGGCGTCACCGGCAGCCTGCTGCTCGCCGTCGCCGGCGCCGCGGTCGCGGTGCTGGTGACCCTCGTGCCCGGCCGGCGCCCGACCCGCGGGCGGGCTCCGGAGCCGGTCGCGGCCTGAGCCGCTCCGCCGGGGGGTCGGCCGCCCCCCGGCGGACCGCCGCCCCCCGCGCTGGTAGTCTTCTCTCTCGGTGGTTCCGGGGGGACTCGGGCCTCGGGAGGCTTCGCCTAGTCCGGTCTATGGCGCCGCACTGCTAATGCGGTTTGGGTTAATCCCCATCCCGGGTTCAAATCCCGGAGCCTCCGCGCAGGACAACTGAACAGCAGGCACCCGTAGCTCAACGGATAGAGCATCTGACTACGGATCAGAAGGTTAGGGGTTCGAATCCCTTCGGGTGCACGTCTGGTTGAGACAGCACAGCGGCCCCGCCCTCCTCGTCGAGGGCGGGGCCGTGGTGTGTCCACGGCCGGGGAAATGCGGAGGCGGCCCGTCCGGCGTCCGGGTGAGCATGGAGGCGTGACGAGCACCGTGCTGCGCGAGGCGGCCGGGCCGCGGCCCGTCGCCGTCCCCCCGGTGTCGCTCACCTGGCGCCGGCTGGCCGGCCCGGCCACGACGGCCGCCGCGACCGTGGCCGTCGTCGGGGCGGCAGCGGAGACGCTGGCCGCCGTCGTCGCGGGCCGGCTCGCCCAGGGCCCCACGGCCGGCCTCGTCGCCGCCCTCGCCGCGCTGCTGCTCGGGGCGACGGTGCTCGACACCGCCGGCCGCACGGTGTTCTCCGGCGTGGTCGGGCGCGCCGAGGGGCGACTGCGCGCGGACCTGCTGGCCGCCGCGCTGCGCCAGCCGCTGTCGGCGCTGCAGGAGCAGGCCGTCGGCGAGGTCGTGGACCGGGTCGACGACGACCCGCGCCAGGTCGGCGTGCTGCTGCGGCGCACCGGCTGGGAGATGACCCGGTCGGTGCTGCGGTCGGTGCTCGCCTGGGGAGTGGCCGGGCTGACCTGGTGGCCGGCGTGGCTGGTCTTCCCCGTCGTCGCCGCGCTGGTCGTCGTCGTGTCCCGGCGGCTCACCCCGGTGATCGCCGAGCGGAAGGTGCGGGAGGAGGTCGCCTGGTCCGACCACTCGGCGCAGCTGGAGGAGGCCGTCACCGGGCGGGACGACGTCCGGTCCAGCCTGGGCCAGCCGCACGTCGTCCGCCGGTACGCGCTCCGGGCGCGGGACGTGCTCGACCGCGTCCGGTCCACCAGCGTCGTGTCCGCGCAGGTGCTGCTGCGCACCGGCCTGGTGCTGCACGCCGTGCTCGGCGGCCTGGCGCTGGCCGGCGTGGCGCTGGTCGCCGGAGGCGGGCTGGACGTGGCCGGGCTGGTCACCCTCTGGTTGCTGGTCACCGCCTTCGTCGGGCAGCTCAGCCAGGTCAGCCACCAGATGCCCGAGGTGCAGGCCGGGGTGGGTGCGCTGACCCGCATCCGCGCGCTGCTGCACGCCGCGCAGGAGCCGGGGGGCGGCGCGTCGGTCCCGTCCGGGCCGGTGGACGTCGAGGTGCGCGCGCTCACCGCCGGCTACCCGGGGGGCTTCACCCTGCGCTCGGTGGACCTCTGCGTCCCCGCCGGGACCACCTGCGCCCTGGTCGGCCGGACCGGGGCGGGCAAGTCCACGCTGGCCGCCCTGCTGTCCCGGGCGGTGGAACCCCCGGCGGGCAGCGTGTTCGTCGGCGGCCAGGACGTCACCGTGACCGCGGTGGAGGACCTGCGCCGGGCCGTGGGCGTGGTCACCCAGCGCACCGAGCTGCTCGCCGCGTCGCTGGCCGACAACGTCACCCTCTTCGCGGACGTGCCCCGCGACCGCGTGCGGCAGGCGGTCGACGCGCTCGGCCTGCAGGCCTGGGTCGCCGCGCTGCCCGACGGCCTGGACACCCGGCTGGGCACCGGCGGGACCACCCTGTCGGCCGGCGAGGAGCAGCTGGTGGCCTTCGCCCGCCTGCTCGTCCGCGACGTCGCCGTCGTCGTCCTCGACGAGGCCACGGCCCGGATGGACCCGCAGACCGAGGGGCTGGTCACCCGCGCCGCCGACCGGCTGCTCGCCGGGCGCACCGGCGTGGTGATCGCCCACCGGCTGTCGACCACACGGCACTGCGACGCGGTCGCCGTGCTCGACGCCGGCCGGGTCGTCCAGCACGGCCCCCGCGCCCGCCTGGCCGCCGAGCCCGGGCCGTTCCGGGAGCTGCTCGCCGCGGCCGGCGACGCGGCGGAACCCCCGACGGCGACCCGGCCGCTGGGCCGCGCCGCACGCCGGCCGCCGCGGCCGGCGGCACCCGCGCCGCGGCCCAGCCTCACCCGCACGGTGTGGCGGATGCTCCGCGCGCACCCGCGGTGGGGGGTGGTCGGCGGGGTCGGCTTCCTGGTCGGGTCCCTCCTCGGCGCGTACGGCGCGGTCACCGGCTGGCTGTGGGGCCGGCTGGTCGCGGCGCTGGACGCCGGCGCCGCACCGTGGGGGACCGCCGCGGCGCTCGCCGTCGCGGTGCTGGCCACGCCGGTCGCCCTGGCGGTCGCCTTCCGGGTGTACCCGCTGTGGTGGACGGCGGTGACCCTGCAGCTGCGGCTGGCGGTGCTGCTCGGGCAGACGTCGCAGCGCCGGCTGGCCCGCACGCCGCCCGGCGAGGTGACCGCCCGCGCCCTCGACACCGACCGGGTGGTCTGGTATGCCGACCGCTGGGTGGACATCGCGGTCGCCGGCGTGGTCGTCGCGGGCACCGCGGTGGCCGGGCAGAGCCTGCTGGCGGGCGCCCTCGTCGCCGGCGTGCTGGTGCTGTCCGCGCTGGTCTCCGCCGCCGGTGCCCCGCTCGCCGGCTCGTCGGCGGAGGTGGCCGGCGACGAGCGGGCCCGCTTCGGCCGGTCGCTGGTGTCGGTGCTCGACGCCGCCCGCACCGTGAAGCTGGCCGCGGCGACGGCCGCCGTCGAGGACCACCTGCGGCGGGTCGACCGGCGGCGGGTCGCGGCCTCCGTCCGCGAGCACCGGGTGCGCTCGCTGCTCGAGGGGGTGCCGTGGCTGCTGGTCCACGGCGGCGTCGTGCTGACCTGGGCGGTGTACCTCTCGGGCAGGTGGGACCTGGCCACGGCGCTGCTGGTCAGCACCGCCGTCACCGGCTCGGCGTGGTTCGGCACGGTCGCCGCCAAGGCGGTCACCGAGGCGCCGGTCGCCGCTCGGTGGCTGGAGGCCGCCGCGCTGCTCGCCGGGACCGCGGACCTGGTCACCCCGCCGTCCGGGGTCGACCTGGTCACCGGCCGGGCGCCGGCGCCGGTCCCGGCCGACCGCGTGCCGCTGCGCCGGCTGCGGCTGGAGGACGTCAGCGCCGTGCACGACGACGGCACCGTCGGCGTCGCGGGCGTGCACCTGACCGTCGAGGCGGGGGAGCTGGTGCTGCTCACCGGGCGGGTCGGCTCGGGCAAGTCCAGCCTGCTGTCCAGCCTGGCCGGGCTGGTCGACCACGAGGGCGCCATCCGGTGGAACGGGCACGAGGTCGACGACCCGCAGCTGTTCCTGCGCCCCGGGCAGGTCGGCTACGTCGGCCAGCTGCCGCGGGTGCTGTCCGGCTCGTTCACCGACAACATCACCCTCGACCACGCCCGGACCGTCGACTCCGCGGTCGACGACGCCCGGCTGGGCCCCGACGTCGCCGACGCCGGCGGGCACGGCGCGCTCGTCGGGCACCGCGGGGTGCGGCTGTCCGGCGGGCAGGTGCAGCGCCTGGCGCTGGCCCGGGCGCTGGCCACGGACGCCGAGCTGCTGGTGGCCGACGACGTCTCCTCCGCGCTGGACGCCCGCACCGAGACCGAGCTGTGGGAGGCGCTGCGCCGGCGCGGGGTCACCGTGGTCGGGGCGAGCTCGAAGCGGTCGGCGCTGGCGCGCGCGGACCGGGTCGTCGTCCTCGACGAGGGGCGGGTCGCGGCCACCGGGCGGTGGTCGGACCTGGTCAACGAGTGGGGCCACCTCGCCGGGTGAGGCCGCGCGCTCGCCGGCGAGACGCCGGGGGCCGGTCGTGGTGGCGCGGGTGCTCGTGCTCTGCCCACGGTGGTGGGCAGAGCACGAGTGTCCACGAGCAGGGGTGCTGGCCGCCGTCCCGACCCGGCATGGACGGCGCCGCCGTCCGCGCGGGGTGGTGTGGGGGCGGGGGGCCGGTCCTGGCGGTCTGGCCGCGTTGGTCGATCCACCCAGCGTTGGGTGGCCACTCGTTGCCGGCTGCCCCCGCCCGTGACCACTGTGACCCCGGTCACTCCCGCCGGTCAAGACCGGCCCCGGCGTGTCGGCTCAGCCGACCCGCCGCAGCACGTCCGGGGTGAGCTGGCCGACGGCGGTGTGCCCGGTGAGCCCCAGCGTCAGGTCGAACTCGCCCAGCACGTCGGACACCACCTGGCGCACGCCCTCCTCGCCGGCCAGGGCCAGCCCCCACGCGTACGGCCGGCCGAGCAGCACCGCCCGGGCGCCGAGGGCCACCGCGGTGAGCACGTCGGCGCCGCTGCGCACCCCGCTGTCCAGCAGCACCGGTGCGCGGTCGCCGACCGCGGCCACCACCTCGGGCAGGGCGTCCAGCGCGGCGATCGAGCGGTCCACCTGCCGGCCGCCGTGGGTGCTGACCACCACGCCGTCCACGCCCTCGTCCACCGCCCGCCGCGCGTCGTCGGGGTGCAGCACCCCCTTGAGCACGATCGGCAGCCGGGTGCGGGCCCGAAGCCACGCCAGGTCGGCCCAGGTGATCGAGGGCCGGGAGTAGATGGACAGGAAGGTCTCGACGGCGGCCCGGGGCAGCGGGGAGCGCAGGTTGTCCAGCAGCGGGCCCGGCCAGGCCCGCGCCATGCCGACCAGCGCCCGGACGGCGGACAGCGTCGGCCGGGGCTGGCGGTCCCGCCGCGCCGCGGCGCCCGGCTCGGTGGGTGCGGGGGCGGCGGCGCGCTCCCGGACCAGCCGCCGGAACACCGGGTCGGAGGTGTACTGCGCGATGCCCTTCCCCAGCGCGAAGGGCAGGTGGCCCAGGTCCAGGTCGCGGGGGCGCCAGCCGAGCATCGTGGTGTCCAGGGTGACCACCAGCGCGTCGCAGCCGCTGGCCTCCGCCCGCCCGACCAGGCTCTCCACCAGCTCGTCGGACGTCGACCAGTACAGCTGGGACCACCGCGGGGCGGGGTGGGGGGCCTGGTCCATCGCCGCGGCGCACTCCTCCATGGGCACCGAGGCCTGGTTGGAGAAGACCATCGGCACCCCGAGGGACGCCGCGGCGCGGGCGACCGCGAGGTCGGCGGCCGGGTGCACCAGCTCCAGCGCCCCGACCGGGCCGAGCAGCAGCGGGGCGGGCAGCCGCCGGCCGAGGAGCTCCACCGAGGTGTCCCGGGCGCTGACGTCGCGCAGCACCCGGGGGACGAGGACCCAGCGGTCGAAGGCGGCGCGGTTGGCCCGCTGGGTGGCCTCCTCGCCGGCCCCACCCGCGACGTAGGCGTACGCCCGGGCCCCCAGCCGCGCGCGGGCGCGGCGCTGCAGCGCCCGCGCGGCGGTGGGCACGAGCGGCCGGCGCCCGTACACCCCCGCGCGGTAGACCTCGTCCTGCCGGCGGCGACCGGTGCCCGCTGCTGAGTCCACGGGGGCACCGTAGTGAGCGCGGGATCACAGCCCGTCGCGCGGGGCGGCCCCGACTCTCCGCCGACACGCCGGGGCGACACGCGCCACCGGCGTGGGATCGGACCACCTCGGGCCCGGTCACCTGCATCATGGTCGGCACCGGGGCGCCGTCGGCACCTCGGCGCGGCAGCAGGGGGACGTGCACGTGCAGGTGGCCACCAGGCCGGCACCCGTGGCGGTGCTCGGTGTCCTGTCCGCCGCGCTGTTCTGCGCCGGTGTCGCCCTGGCCGGCCCCGCGGCCGCCGTCGACCACGCGGCGCTCCCCGACGCCCGCGTCACCCACGGCCCCAGCTGCCGGCCGGGCGGGGTGGTCGTCGAGGTGACCGCCGGCACCGCCGGCTACGCGGTCACGCTGGCGACCGTGCGCCGTCCCGCAGGGGAGGACGCCGCCGAGCTCGCCCCGGGTGCCGTGGTCGTGCTGCGCACGGGGCCGGTCGACTGGGGGGAGACCGTCGACCCGTACCTGGAGTACGTCCCGCTGGACGGTTCGGGCCCCGGCCACGTCGACGACCTGACCGGCTTCGACTTCACCCGCCCGGCGGCCGGGGAGTGCGCCGCCATCTCCGGTGCCGCGGTGGTGCCCGCGCTGGAGGGGCCGTCGGGCGGGGATCCCGCGGGGTCGCCGGTCGTCACCGTCGCCACCCAGCAGGTCTCTGCCGGGGAGGACGGCGAGAGCCGCTGGCCGCTGCTCGCCGCCGGCGGGGTGCTGCTCGCCGCGGGTGCCGGGGCCGCGGTCGTCTCCGGGAGCCGCCGGCCGGGTGGCCGCCCGCGGTCGTCGCCGCCCCTCGGGAGCGCCTGAGCGCGCCGTCGGCGACGATGGACCGGTGGCCCGCCCCGACGACGTCCCGGCGCTCGACGTGACCGCCGGGCCGGTCCCCGGGGACGTGGCCGACGTCCCCGGCGTGGCGCCGACCCCGGCCGAGACGTGGCTGCGCATCGTGCAGGTGCACGACCGGATCACCCGCCGCGTCGACTCCGCGCTGCACCGGCGGCACGACCTCTCCCTCACCGGGTACGAGGCACTGCGGCGGATCGCCGAGGCGCCCGGCGAGCGGGCCTCCATGGGCGAGGTGGCCGAGGCGCTCGGCATCTCGCGGGCCGGGGTGACCAGCACGGTGACCCGCCTGGTGGCCGGGGGCTACGTCGTCCGTGAGCGGTCCTCCGGCGACCGGCGGCTGCTGCACGCCCGGCTCACCCCCGCCGGCCGGGCCAAGGTCGAGGACGCCCGGCTGACCCACGACGGCCTGGTGGCCCACCTGCTCACCCTGCTGGGGGACGACGCCGCCGTGGTCACCGACGCCCTCGCCCGGGTGTCCGCCGCCGCCCGCACCCGCCGCTGACGAAGGACCCCCCTGCCCCCCACCACTCGCACGCTCGCGGCGGGGCCCTGCAGGGGGGCCACCTGCAGACGGGTGGCGGTCACTTCAAGCCCGTAGTGTTTCCGCTACACCCGGGGCGGGCAGGACGCGATCATGCAGGGAGGGCTCGCGCAGTGCTCGGTGGTCGTGCCGACGGTCGGCCGGCCGTCGCTCGACGTGCTGCTCGACGCCCTCGCCCGGGCCCCGGGTCCGCGCCCGGCCGAGCTGGTGCTGGTCGACGACCGGCCCGCCGGTGGGCCGCTGAGCCCGGAGCGCCCCGGGCTGCCGCCGGTGCGGGTGCTGCGCACCGGCGGCGGCGGTCCGGCCCGCGCCCGCAACCTCGGCTGGCGGAGCGTGCGCACCGCCTGGGTGGCCTTCCTCGACGACGACGTGGTCCCCGACCCCGACTGGTACCAGCGGCTGGCCGCTGACCTCACGGCCCTCGCTCCGGACGTGGCCGGCAGCCAGGGCCGGGTGCGGGTGCCCCTGCCGGCCGACCGCCGCCCCACCGACTGGGAGCGCGGCACCGCCGGGCTGGCCACCAGCTCCTGGATCACCGCCGACCTCGCCTACCGGCGCAGCGCGCTGGCCGCGGTCGGCGGCTTCGACGAGCGCTTCCCCCGCGCCTTCCGCGAGGACTCCGACCTGGCGCTGCGGGTCATGGACACCGGCGCCCGGCTGGTCCGCGGGCAGCGGTGGATCACCCACCCGGTCCGCCCGGTCGACCGCTGGGTGAGCCTGCGCGTGCAGGCGGGCAACGCCGACGACGTCCTCATGCGCCGGCTGCACGGCCGCGACTGGCGGGAGCGCGCCGACGCCCCGCTGGGCCGCCGCCCCCAGCACCTGGCGGTGACCGCGGCCGCGCTGGCCGCGGTCGGGCTCGCCGTGGCCCGCCGGCCGCGCGCCGCCGCGCTGGCCGCGCTCGCCTGGGCCGCCGGCACCGCCGAGTTCGCCTGGGCCCGGATCGCCCCCGGCCCGCGGGACCGCGCCGAGGTGACCACCATGCTGGCCACCAGCGCGCTCATCCCGCCGCTGGCCACCGGGCACTGGCTGCGCGGCGTCGTCCGGCACGTCGGCGTGCGCCCCTGGCGGGGGCTGCCCGACCTGGTGCTGTTCGACCGCGACGGCACCCTGGTCCGCGACTACCCGTACAACGGCGACCCGGAGTTCGTGCGGCCGGTGCCCGGCGCGCGGGAGGCCGTCGACGCGCTGCGCGCCCGCGGCGTGCGGCTCGGCGTGGTGAGCAACCAGTCCGGCGTGGCCCGGGGGCTCATCACCCGCGCGCAGGTGGACGCCTGCATGGCCCGGCTCGAGGAGCTGCTCGGCCCGTTCGAGACGATCCAGGTCTGCCCGCACGGCCCGGACGACGGCTGCTCGTGCCGCAAGCCCGCCCCCGGCATGGTCAAGGCCGCCTGCGCCGAGCTGGACGTCGACCCGGCGCGCACCGTGGTCGTCGGCGACATCGGCGCGGACGTCGAGGCGGCCGCCGCGGCCGGGGCGGTCGGTGTCCTCGTCCCGACCCCGGTCACCAGGACGGCGGAGATCGCCGCCGCCCCGCTCGCGGTGCGCTCGCTCGCCGAGGCCGTGGACCTCGTCCTGGCGGGGGAGTGGTGACCGGCACCGTCCTGGTCGCCCGGCTGGACTCCGTCGGCGACGTGCTGGTCCAGGGCCCCCTGGTGCGCGCGGTCGCGCACGGCGCCGACCGGGTCGTCTTCCTGGCCGGCCCGGCCGGGGCCGAGGCGGCCCGCCTGCTGCCCGGGGTCGACGAGGTGTGGACGTGGGCCTGCCCGTGGATCCTCGGCGACCCCCCGACGGTCGACGCCGACGACCTGGCCGCGCTGACCGGGCGGGTGCGGGCGTTGGCGCCCGACGCGGCGGTCATCAGCACGTCGTTCCACCAGTCGCCGCTGCCGCTCGCGCTGCTGCTGCGCGCCGCCGGGGTGCCGCGCATCTCGGCGACCAGCGTCGACTACCCCGGCGCGCTGCTCGACGTCCGCCACCGGGTCGACGACGACGTCCCGGAGCCCGAGCGGGCGCTGTCCCTGGCCCGCGCCGCCGGCTTCGACCTGCCGGCCGGCGACGACGGCCGGCTCGCCGTCCGCCGGCCCCTGCCGCCGGTGCCGCAGGAGCCGGGCTACGTCGTCCTGCACCCGGGGGCCAGCGTCCCGGCCCGGGCCTGGCCGGCGCACCGCTGCGCGGAGGCGGTCGAGGCGCTGGCCGACGCCGGCCACCGGGTGCTGGTCACCGGCGGGCCGGGGGAGCGGGCGCTCAGCGCGGCCGTCGCCGGCACCCGGGGCGTCGACCTCGGCGGTGCCCTGGACCTCGCCGGGCTGGCCGCCGTGCTCGACGGTGCCGCCGCGGTCGTCGTCGGCAACACCGGCCCGGCGCACCTGGCCGCCGCCGTCGGGACGCCGGTCGTCTCGCTGTTCTCCCCGGTCGTCCCGGCCGCGCGGTGGGCCCCGTACGGCGTGCCCACGGTGCTGCTCGGCGACCAGGACGCCCCCTGCCGGCTGACCCGGGCCCGCGCGTGCCCGGTGGCCGGCCACCCGTGCCTGACGTCGGTGACCGCGGCCGACGTCGTGGCCGCAGTCGAGAAGGTGGTCGCCGCGTGAGGGTCCTGCTCTGGCACGTGCACGGCTCGTGGACGACGGCGTTCGTCCAGGGCCGGCACGAGTACCTGCTGCCCGTCGTCCCCGGCCGGGGCCCCGACGGGCTCGGCCGGGCGCGCACCTGGGACTGGCCGGCGTCCGCCCGCGAGGTGACGCCGGAGCAGCTGCGCGACGAGCACGTCGACGTGGTCGTCCTGCAGCGGACCCGCGACCTGCAGTTGGTGCGGCAGTGGCTGGGCCGCGAGCCCGGCCGCGACCTGCCCGCGGTCTTCCTGGAGCACAACGCGCCGGGGCTGGAGCCCGACGACGGGCCGGTGCCGCACACCCGCCACCCGCTGGCCGACCAGGACCGCATCCCGATCGTCCACGTCACGCACTTCAACGAGCTGTTCTACGACAACGGCCGCGCCCCCACGACGGTGGTCGAGCACGGCGTCGTTGACCCCGGCGAGCGCTGGACCGGTGAGCTGGCCCGCGCCGCCGTCGTCACCAACGACCCGGTCCGCCGGGGCCGCACCGTGGGCGCCGACCTGCTGCCCGGCCTGGCCGCGGTCGCGCCGGTCGACGTCTTCGGCATGGGGCTGGCCGGGCTGCACGAGCGCCACGGCCTGGACCCCCACCGGGTCGTGCTGCACGACGACCCGCCGCAGGCGGCCATGCACGCCGAGCTGGCCCGCCGCCGGGTCTACGTGCACCCGGTCCGGTGGACCTCGCTGGGGCTCTCGCTGATCGAGGCGATGCAGCTGGGCATGCCGGTGGCCGCGCTGGCCACCACCGAGGTGGTCGAGGCGGTGCCGGCCGAGGCTGGTGTCGTCTCCACCCGGCCGGCCGTCCTGTGGGACGCCGTCCGCACCTGGCTGCACGACGAGGACGCCGCCCGATCAGCAGGCGAGGCGGCCCGCGCTGCCGCGCTGGAGCGGTACGGGCTGCTGCGGTTCCTCGCCGACTGGGACGCGCTGCTGGAGGAGGTGGTCCGGTGATCGTGGACCTGGTCAGCGAGCACGCCAGCCCGCTCGCCGCCATCGGCGGGGTGGACGCCGGCGGGCAGAACGTGCACGTCGCCGCCCTGGCCGCGGGCCTGGCCCGCCGCGGGCACACGGTGACCGTGCACACCCGCCGGGAGGACCCGGACGCCCCCGACCGGGTGACCACCGCCGACGGCTACGACGTCGCACACGTCGCCGCGGGCCCCGAGCGGGTGCTGCAGAAGGACGCGCTCCTGCGGCACATGCCGGAGTTCGCCTCCGTGCTGCGCCGGGAGTGGGCGCGGCGGCCCCCGGACTTGGTGCACGCGCACTTCTGGATGAGCGGGCTGGCCGCGGTCGCCGCCGCGGGGCCGGTGCCGGTCCTGCAGACCTTCCACGCGCTGGGCTCGGTCAAGCGCCGCCACCAGGGCGTCGCCGACACCTCCCCGCCGAACCGCGTCGAGCTGGAGCGGTCGCTGTGCCGCACCGTCGCACACGTGGTGGCCACCTGCTCCGACGAGGTCTTCGAGCTGCGCCGGCTGGGCCTGGACAGCGACCGCGCCTCGATCGTGCCCTGCGGCGTGGACACCGCGGTGTTCACCCCGCGCGGCCCGGTGGCCCCCCGCGGGGAGCGGGCGCGGCTGCTGGTCCTCGGCCGGCTGGTCGAGCGCAAGGGCCAGGAGGACGCCGTCCGCGCGCTGGCCGCCGTCCCCGGTGCGGAGCTGGTCGTCGTCGGCGGCCCGCCGGCCGGCCGGCTGGACGACGACCCGGAGGTGCGCCGGCTGCGCGCGGTCGCCGCCTCCCTCGGTGTCGCCGACCGGCTCGTGTTCACCGGCGCCGTGGCCCGGGCCGACGTCCCGGCCTGGATCCGCTCGGCCGACGTGGTGCTCGCCGTGCCCTGGTACGAGCCGTTCGGCATCACCCCGCTGGAGGCGATGGCCTGCGGCCGCCCCGTGGTCGCCACCGCGGTCGGCGGGCTGCAGGACTCCGTCGCCGACGGCGTCACCGGCGAGCTGGTGCCGCCGCGGGACCCCGTCCGGCTGGGCGCGGTGCTCTCGGCGCTGCTCGCCGACGACGCCCGCCGCGCCGTGTACGGCGCGGCCGGCGTCCGGCGCGCCCGCGCCCGCTACCGGTGGGCCCGCGTGGTCGCCGACACCGAGTCCGTCTACCGGCAGGTCCTGGCCCGCCGCACCCCCGTGGAGGTCGCCCGATGAGTCTCGAGTCCGTGTCGCCCGAGACCTGCACCCACCTGACCGGCGCCGACCACGTCGCCTCGCTGACCGCCGCGCTGCGCTCGCTGGACGGCCAGCTCGACGTCCTGGACCGGTGGGGCCGGCAGGTCGCCGACGTGCTGTGCGCCCCGGAGCGGGGCCGGCTCCTGGCTGCCGGCAACGGCGGCAGCGCGGCGCAGGCGCAGCACCTGACCGCGGAGCTGGTCGGCCGCTACCGGGCCGACCGGCCGCCGTTCTCCGCGATCTGCCTGACCGCGGAGACCTCCTCGCTGACCGCGATCGCCAACGACTACCCGGCCGACGAGCTGTTCGCCCGCCAGGTCGAGGCGCACGGGCGGGCCGGGGACGTGCTGGTGCTGCTGTCCACCTCCGGGCGCAGCCCCAACGCCGTCGCCGCCGCCCGGCGGGCCCGCGACTGCGGCATCACCGTGCTGGCGATGACCGGCCCGGCGCCCAACCCGCTGGCCGCGGCGTGCGACGACGCGGTGTGCATCGACTCCCCGTGGACGGCGACGGTGCAGGAGTGCCACCTGGTCGCGCTGCACCTGCTCTGCGCGGCCTTCGACGCCGCCGTGCTCGCCGAGCCCGCCCGGGTACCGCAGAGCCGGCTCGGGGTCGCCCCGTGAGCGGCACCGGTCCGCTGGTCGTCGTCGGTGACGCGCTGCTCGACGTCGACCTGGTCGGGACGGCGTCCCGGCTGACCCCCGACGCCCCCGTGCCGGTGGTCGAGGACGTCGAGACCCGCGAGCGGCCCGGCGGCGCCGCCCTGGCCGCCGTCGTCGCCGCCCGGGCCACCCGGCGCGAGGTCGTGCTGGTCACCCCGATGACCGACGACGCGGACGCGGGCCGGCTGCGCGCGCTGCTGGCCGGCCGGGTGCGGCTGGTGGAGGTCCCGGCGACCGGGGGGACGGCGGTCAAGCGCCGGGTCCGCGTGGGCGACCACTCGGTGGTCCGCATCGACAGCGGCGCCCCGGTGGCCGGCCTCGGCGCGCTGCCCGCCGCCGCGGCCGAGGTGATCCGGTCGGCGGCGGCCGTGCTGGTGGCCGACTACGGCCGGGGGACGACGGCCGACCCCGCCGTCCGCACTGCGCTGGCCGCGGCCGGCGGGCCGGTGGTCTGGGACCCGCACCCCCGCGGCGCGGACCCGGTGCCCACCGCCCGGCTGGTGACCCCCAATGGTGCCGAGGCGACCCGGGTGGCCGCGGCCGCCGGGGTGACGGCCGCCGGCGACGGCCTGGCGGCGGTCGGTGCCCGTGCCGAGGCGCTCATCCGGCACTGGGGTGTCGGCGCGGTCGCGGTGACCCTCGGCGCCCGGGGCGCGCTGCTGTCCTACGGCGAGGGCGCGCCGATGGTCGTGCCCGCGGCGCCGGTGACCGGCGGGGACCCCTGCGGGGCCGGTGACTCCTTCGCCGCCGCCGCTGCCCTCGCGCTGGCCGACGGCGCGGTGACCGGCGAGGCGGTGGCCGCCGCGGTGGCGTTCGCCGGGGACTTCGTCGCCCGCGGCGGGGCGTCGGCGTGGGACGCGCAGGCCCCGGCCGGCCCGGACGTCGTCGCCGAGCCGGGGGCGGACCAGGTGATCGCCCGGGTCCGTGCCGGCGGCGGCACCGTCGTGGCCACCGGCGGCTGTTTCGACCTGCTGCACCCCGGTCACGTCGCCACGCTGCGGGCCGCCCGCGGGCTGGGCGACTGCCTGGTGGTGTGCATCAACTCCGACGAGTCGGTGCGCCGGCTGAAGGGGCCCTCGCGGCCACTGGTGACGGCGGCCGACCGGGCCCGGGTGCTGGAGGCGCTGGAGTTCGTCGACGCCGTCGTCGTCTTCGACGAGGACACCCCGGCGGAGGTGCTCGGCCGGCTGCGCCCGGACGTGTGGGCCAAGGGCGGCGACTACGCCGGCGCGGACCTGCCCGAGGCCGCGGTGCTGCGGCGCTGGGGCGGCCAGGCCGTCGTGCTGCCCTACCTGGACGGGCACTCCACGACCGCCCTGGTCCAGCGCTCCCGCGTGTGAAGCCGCCCCCGGACCGCCCTTGTCGCGATATTGGCGCCCGGGAGGGGCGCCCCGTCGCGGTGGTGCTGCGGCCGTTGGGGCTGGGCGACCTGCTGACCGGCGTCCCGGCGATCCGGGCGGTGCGGGCCGCGGTGCCCGGCCACCGGCTGGTGCTGGCCACCACCGCGGCCCTGGCGCCGCTGGCCGGGCTGGTCGACGCCGTCGACGAGGTGCTGCCCGCCCGGGAGCTCGAGCCGCTGGACTGGCCCGGCCCGCCCCCGGAGCTCGCCGTCGACCTGCACGGCAGGGGCCCGGCCTCGCACGTCGTCGTCGCCGACCTGCACCCCGAGCGGCTGCTCACCTTCGCCAGCCCCGGCTGGCCGGGACCGGAGTGGCACCCCGACGAGCACGAGGTGCAGCGCTGGTGCCGGCTGGTGGCCGAGGGGCTGGGGGTCGACGCCGACCCGGACGCACTCGACCTCGCCGTGCCCGACGTGGGCCCGCCGGCGCCGGCGGGCGTGGCCCTGGTGCACCCGGGGGCGGCGTTCTCCTCCCGGCGCTGGCCGGCCGACCGGTTCGCCGCCGTCGCCCGGCACCTCGCCGACCGCGGTCTGGACGTGCGCGTCACCGGGAGCCCGGCCGAGGTGCCGCTCGCCCGCTCGGTGGCAGACGGCGCCGGGCTGGGGGAGGACGCCGTCCTGGCCGGGCGGACGACGACCCTCGAGCTGGCCGCCGTCGTCGCCGGCGCCCGCGTCGTGGTCAGCGGCGACACCGGCCTGGCCCACCTGGCGACCGCCTACCGCCGCCCGTCGGTGGTGCTGTTCGGACCGGTGTCACCGGCGCTGTGGGGGCCCCCGCCGAGGGCCTCGCGGCACGGACCACTGCACGTCGTCCTCTGGCACGGGGACGGCACCGGCGACCCCTGGGGCACCGCGCTGGACCCCGCGCTGGCCCGGGTCACCGTCGCGGAGGTGACCGCCGTGCTGGACGGGTTGCTCTGAGCACGCTCGTGCTCTGCCCACCACCGTGGGCAGAGCACGACTCTCCCAGGGCGGAACAGGCCGGCCGGGACGCCACCCGGCCGAGGTGGACCGATCGCGGGGACCGGAACGATCGTGATGTGGGCAACGGCTCACCGCTGGCTCAGCGCTGGCGGAGGGCGTCGAACAGCACGGTCTGCAGGTCGGTCGGGTCGACCGCGGAGTAGGCCTCGCCGCCGGTCACCTCGGCGACCTGCTCCAGCACGGAGAGGTCGGCGTCCGGGCCGAGGGCGACCCCGATGACCTTGACCGGCCGGTCGGGGTCCGCCTCGTCGCGCAGCGTGGACAGCAGCTCCTCGAGCCCGATGCCCCGGCTGTCCTCGTTGGCGCCGTCGGTGACCAGGAGCACGCTGTTGACCGCGGTCGGGTCGAAGTCCGCGCGGGCCGCCCGCACGGCGTCCAGCGTGGTGTCGTAGAGGCCGGTGCCGCCGGGGTCCAGCCGGTCGGGGATCGCGGCGAGCTGCTCGTCGAGCAGGTCGCGCTGCACGCTGCCCTCGGCCTCCGCGGCGAGCTCGCGGGTGGGCACCACCTCGGTCCAGTCCCGCTCGCCGTCGAGCTCGGCGGCGAAGAACCACAGCCCCAGCGCGAACCCGTCCGGCACCAGGGTGAGCGTGCTGCGCGCGGCGTCGCGGGCGAGGGTGGCGCGGGTGCCGTCGCCGGCCGGTGCCTCCATGGACAGCGAGACGTCGAAGACGGTGAGGATCCGGGACGGCGCGGCCAGCTCGGCCAGCTGGGCGAGCAGCGCCTGCACCTCGGCGGGGTCCAGCTGCAGCGTCCCGGGGCTCTGCTCGGCGACGCCGGCCGGCGCGGCGCCGCCGGGGTCGCGGAAGCCGGCCTCGACGACGGCGGACCGCGCCGCGTCGGAGGTCAGCGCCCGGACCACGGCGTCGACCGCCGCGGCGTCCGGGGCCGGCGCGGAGCCGACCCGCACCAGCGGGTGGTCCAGCACCGGCGACCCCTCCGCCGGGTGGACGGCGACCAGCTGCGCGTCCTCACCGCCGGCGCCGGCCGCCCACACCTGCTGCTCGCTGACCGGCACCAGCGGCGCGTCCGCGTCGCCCGCGCTGCCGGCGGCCAGCGCCTCGGCGGGGGAGACCGACGGCCCGCGCTCGGCGGCGAGCACCGTCTGCACCACGGCGTTGTCCGCGTCCTCGTCCCCGCCCAGGGCGGTCCGCACCGCGCCCAGCGCGGCGATCGCCTCAGCGCTGGCGGCGAGGTCGGGGACGGCGATCGCCTGCGGGCCGCCCATGGCCTCGGCCCACCCCGGTGCCCCGTCGCGCCAGCCGAGCTCGTCGACCGCCGCCGCGCTGGTGGCCAGCACCACGGGGGAGGAGGCGACCTGACCCACGGTCTGCAGGTCCGCCCCCTCGGCGCGCGCGGTCCACAGCGAGGAGTCCGGCACCCACACGTGCGGCAGGGACGCGGCGTCCAGCGCGCCGAGGTCGCCCACCGTCTGCACCGGCTCCTGGGCGGTGACCTCGGCGGCGGCGCAGTCCGCGGGACGCAGGCCCTCGGCGTCGGTGAGCACCCGCTCGGCGACGGGGGCGAGCTCGGGGGCGACGGTGACCCGCACGACCGTGGTCCGCTCGCACCCGCCGCCCGCGGCGTCGACGGCCCACACGGTGAGTCCGGCGGCGAGCAGGACGACCGTGGCCACCGCGAGGGCGATGAGGAGCTGCGGCGTCAGCTGCACCGGCCGGCGGCCGGCAGCGGTGGCGGCGTGGCGGCCCATCGAGCAGTTCCCCCGTCGGAGTGGTCAGGCGCTCCGGCGACCCCGGCGACCGCCCGCTCCAGGGTAGGTGCGGGTGCTGACCCTCCGTGGATCAGGCAGCGGCCCGCAGGTGCTCGGCGAACCACGCCACCGTGCGCCGCAGACCCTCCTCCGACGGCACCGTCGGCCGCCAGCCGAGCAGCCGCTCGGCCCGGGTGGTGTCCGGGCGGCGGACCCTCGGGTCGTCCACCGGCAGGTCGATGAAGGAGATCGGCGAGGAGGAACCGGTGAGCTCGACGATCCACTCGGCCAGCCGCAGCATGGACAGCTCGTCGGGGTTGCCGATGTTGACCGGCCCGGCCTCCCCGGAGAAGGCCATCGCGAGGATGCCGCGCACGGTGTCGTCGACGTAGCAGATGGACCGGGTCTGCGAGCCGTCGCCGGCGACGGTCAGCGGGCGGCCGGACAGCGCCTGCCCCACGAAGGCGGGGATGGCGCGGCCGTCGTCCGGGCGCATCCGCGGGCCGTAGGTGTTGAAGATCCGGACGATGCCGGTGTCGGTGCCCTTCGACGTCCGGTAGGCCGTGGTCATGGCCTCGCTGAACCGCTTGGCCTCGTCGTAGACCCCGCGCGGGCCGACCGGGTTGACGTTGCCCCAGTACTCCTCGTCCTGCGGGTGCACCAGCGGGTCGCCGTAGACCTCCGAGGTGGAGGCGAGCACGTACCGGGCGCCCTTCTCGTGGGCCAGCCCGAGGGTGTGCAGGGTGCCCAGGCTGCCGACCTTGAGCGTCTCGATGGGCATCTTCAGGTAGTCCAGCGGGCTGGCCGGCGAGGCGAAGTGCAGCACCAGGTCGACCTCGCCGGGCACGTGCACGTAGTCGGTGACGTCGCAGCGCACCAGCCGGAAACCGGGGTGCTCCAGGAGGTGGACGACGTTCTGCGGGGACCCGGTGAGGAAGTTGTCCAGGCAGACGACCTCGACGTCCCGGGCGAGCAGCTGCTCGCAGAGGTGCGAGCCGAGGAACCCGGCCCCCCCGGTCACCACCGCCCGCCGGATCGTCCGTGCCGCGCGCACCATGCCTGCTCCCATCCGTACCGGGCACGCGGCCGTGCGCGCCGCCGCGCCTCCTACCCGGTGATCACCGCGGCACACACTCAACCGGTGAAGTGTCCACCGGCCGGTCGTGAGGTCGGGGCCCCCGCCGGGTCCGGCCGCGGGTGGACGGCAGGACCCGGCGGAGGCTCAGGTCACCCGACCGGCTGGACGTCGGGGATGCCGCTCTCCGGCGGGGTCGTCGGCTCGGCGTCGGACTCCTCGATCGCCGCGTCGCCGTTGTCGGTGACCAGCACCGGGGTGAGGTCCTCGGCCGAGGTGCCGGTGATCCGCGCGATCTTCACGCCCCCGACACCGGCGTGCCGCTCGGCGGAGTAGCGGTAGGGCGCCAGCGCCGGGCCCTCGAACTCGGCACCGGCCTGCTCGACGGCCTCCACCAGCCCGTCCCGGGTCGGGTTCTGGCCGGCGGCCTGCAGTGCCTGGATCGTCGTGTAGGCCTGGGCCATGCCGTAGACCCGGTAGTTCGTCAGCTCCCCCTCAGCCGACTCGCACTCGTCCCACACCCGCTGCCACAGCTGCACCCACGGGTCGTCGGGGGTGTCGACGCCGGCGAGGTACTCCGTGGTCAGCGCGCCGTCGAGCAGGCTGGCGTCGCTGACCTGGCCCTGGGAGAAGTTGGCCAGCAGCGAGCCGACCAGCGCCGGGTCCGAGCCGACGTTGGAGTAGAACCACTGCGGGTCGTAGCCCAGGCGCAGCGCGGTCAGCTGGGACAGCGCCGTGTAGCTGGGCACGTTGAAGCCGACGACGAAGTCCGCGCCGGCCGCCTGCAGCGCGGCCAGCTGCGGGCCGACGTCGGTGTTGCCCGGCACGTACCGCTCCGCGGCCACGATCTGGTCGTCGATGAACTGCCGGACGCCGGCCTCGCCGTCCTCGCCGAAGTCGTCGTCCTGCAGGAAGAGGCCCACTCGCGCCTCGGGGAAGTTCTCGGCGATGTACTGGCCGATGACCTTGCCCTCGATCTCGTAGTCCGGTTGCCAGCCGAACGTGTAGGGGTTCTCCTCCGGGTTGTCCCAGAGAAGCGAGCCCGAGGCGACGAACAGGTCGGGCACGCCCTCGCCGTTGAGGAAGTCCAGGACGGCGCTGTGCGTCGGGGTGCCCAGGCCGCCCATCAGCATGAACACCTCGTCCTGGAGGACGAGCTCGTTGACCACGGCGCTGGTGTTGGTGGGATTGTAGGCGTCGTCGCGGTAGACGTAGTCGATCTGCCGGCCGTTGACGCCGCCGGCGGCGTTGACGAAGTCGAAGTAGCAGTCCACTCCGGTGGGGATCTCGCTGTAGCCCGGGGCGGCCACACCGGTGAGCGGGTAGTGCGCGCCGATCTTGATGGCGTCCGCGGTGATGCCGGTGTCGGAGGCCTCGTTCTCGCCTCCGCCTCCGCCTGCGCCGCCACCGTCGCTGCCGCCGCAGGCGGCGAGCGCGGAGACGGCCGTGGCCGTGGCGATGAGCCGGGTCAGGCGTCGGGAGGATCTGGTCAACGGTGCTCCTTCTCGCGTTCCCGGACGGCGGGACCGCCGGGGGTCGGTGGGGCGGGGCCGGTGGGTCAGCGCCGGGCGCGCGCGGCGAGCCAGCGCTGGCGGACCGTGCCGACGAAGCCGGCGGGGGCGAAGACCATCGCCAGGACCAGGACGACGCCGTAGACCAGCGGTGCCAGCTGGGCGGCCTCGGTGTTGTCCAGGCCGAGGTCGACGCCGAGGTTGGTGATGAACGGCGGCAGGAAGACCAGCAGGGCCGAGCCGAGCAGCACGCCGAGCAGGCTGCCCAGCCCGCCGATGACGATGGCGGTGAGCAGGGCCAGGGAGAGCACGAGGGTGAAGCCGCTGGGTGCGGCCAGCCGGACGACGAGGGCCAGCACCGCACCGCCGAGCCCGGCACACGCGGCGCTCACCACGAAGGCGAGCACCCGCCACAGGCCCAGGTCGATGCCGGCCAGCTCCGCGGCCACCTCCTGGTCGCGCACCGCCCGCCAGGTGCGGCCGATCCGGCTGCGCACCAGATTGGCCAGCAGGAAGAAGGTGAGCAGCAGGCACATGGCGCCCACGTAGGCCAGCCACTTGGTGGTGGTGGCCGAGTTGCCCGACACCGCACCGATGAAGGCCTCGAACCACTCCGGTGCCCGCGGGGCCTGGACCGGCAGGCCCTGCTCGCCGCCGAGGGTCTCCCGGAAGTACAGGGCGAGACCGGGCAGGCCCACGGCCAGCGCCAGGGTCGCGCCGGCCAGGTAGGGGCCGTGCAGCCGGGCCGCGGCGACCCCGACCAGCGCGCCGACGAGCGTGGCGGTCACCACCGAGGCCAGCAGGACGACCGGGAGGGGCAGCGGCTCGCCGTCTCCTCCGAGCAGCAGCGCGGTCGTGTAGGCGCCGACGGCCATGAGCGCGCCGTGGCCGAGGGAGATCTGGCCGTTGAGCCCGGTCAGCACGGTCAGGCCGCCGGCGGCGATGGCGTAGTAGGACAGCTGGGCGAGCTGGGAGTTGCGGAACGGGTCGGTGGCCTCCAGCAGCACCACGGTGCCGACCGTGCACAGCAGCAGCACCAGCAGGTGGCGCAGCAGGGTGTTCCGCGGCAGCAGGGAGCGGCCCGGGCCGGCGCCGGACGACGGTGCGTCAGCCCCGACCGTGGCCTCGGTGGGGGAGTCGGAGCTCAGTTCGTCACCGCGGGTGGCGGCGGTGTCCTGGGGTCGGGTCATCGGGTCACGCCCTCCGTGCCGTGCTGCTGGCGAACAGGCCGCCGGGTCGGACCAGGAGCACCACCATGAGGATCGCCAGCGCGGCCAGGTTGACCAGGGCCGGGTCGGCGTAGGCGCTGACGTAGGCCAGCGCCAGGCCGATGGTGAGCCCGCCGACGACGGCGCCGACGGGGGAGTCCAGCCCGCCGAGGACGGCGGCGACGAAGCCGAACACGATCAGGGCGTCCATGTAGGCCGGCCACACCAGCCCGCCGCCGGCGATGAGCAGCCCGGACAGCGAGCCGACGACGGCGGCCAGCCCCCAGCCGAGGGTGAGCATCCGGCCCACCCGGACGCCGAGCAGCCGGGCGACCTCCTGGCCGAAGGCCGACGCGCGCATGGCCAGCCCGACGCGGGTGAACCGGAACAGGGCGACCAGGGCGACCATCGTCACGAGCACCGCGACCAGCACGTAGACGCTGTTGGGGGTCAGCGCGATCGTCGTCCCCCCGACCTCGAACCCGCGCAGCCCGAACGGCGCGGGGAAGGAGTCGAAGGAGGACCCGAAGACGATGGCGATCAGGGCCTGGATGGCGATGAACAGCCCGAGGGTGACGATGACCGCGTTGAGCTCGGGCCCGCCCTCCACCGGCCGGATGACCACCCGCTCCACCACCGCGCCGAGCACGAAGCCCGCGGCCAGCGCCACGACCAGGGCCAGCCAGTAGGACTGCCCGGCCTGGATGAGGGCGAGGGCGATGAAGCTGGTCGCCGCGGCCATCGAGCCCTGGGCGAAGTTGACGATCCGGGTGGACCGCCAGATCAGCACCAGGGCGAGGGCGAAGGCGGCGTAGACCGACCCCGAGATCAGCCCGGTGAGGGTGACGTTGACG
Source organism: Geodermatophilus sp. DSM 44513 (assembly GCF_032460525.1). Classification (NCBI taxonomy): domain Bacteria; kingdom Bacillati; phylum Actinomycetota; class Actinomycetes; order Geodermatophilales; family Geodermatophilaceae; genus Geodermatophilus; species Geodermatophilus sp. DSM 44513. The sequence goes on from NZ_CP135963.1 coordinate 451,284, forward strand.
AACTGCTGCACGGAGGGGCGCCTTCCTGGCTGGTCGGGCGGGCTCGGGCGCTAGAAGCCGAGGTAGGCGTGCCGCAGGTCCTCGTCGGCCATCAGCCGGGAGGCCTGGTCGGTCACCACCACCCGGCCGAGGTTGAGCACGACGCCGACGTCGGCGACCGACAGGGCGCTGCGGGCGTTCTGCTCGACCAGCAGGACCGACAGCCCCTCCTCGTCGACCAGCCGGCGCACCAGGCCGAAGATCTGCGCGACGATCCGCGGGGCGAGCCCGAGGGAGGGCTCGTCGAGCAGCAGGACCCTCGGCCGGGCCAGCAGCGCGCGACCGATGACCAGCATCTGCCGCTCGCCGCCGGACAGCGTGTGCGCCGGGTTGTCGCGGCGCTCGGCGATCCGGGGGAACAGGTCGTACACCCGGTCGAACTCCTCCCGGCCGACCCTGCCCCGGAACAGCGCGCCGACGCGCAGGTTCTCGTCCACGGTCAGCTCGGCGATGACGCCGCGGCCCTCGGGCACGTGCGCCATGCCCCTGCCGACCATCGCCTCCACCGGTGCGCGGGTGATGTCGGTGCCGTCGAGCAGCACCGTCCCGGCGGTGCTGCGCACCAGGCCGCTGATCGTGCGCAGCAGCGTCGTCTTGCCCGCCCCGTTGGCCCCGAGGACGGCGGTCACCCGGCCGGCCTCCGCGCGCAGCGAGACCCCGTCCAGCGCCCGGACCGGGCCGTAGGAGGCCGAGAGGCCGGACACCTCCAGCACCGGGACGGTCGCCGTCGTCCCGCCGGCGGCCCCGGCCGCCCTCGTCGCGCCGGCCACCTCAGCCCTCCCGCCCGTCGGCCGCGGCCGTGCCGCTGGTCGACAGGGCCGCGGCGTCGGCGGCGACGTCGACCTCGTCGCCCAGGTAGGCCTCGGTGACGGCCGGGTCGGCCTGCACCTGCGCCGGGGTGCCCGCGGCGATCTGCCGGCCGGAGTCCAGGACGGTGATCTGGTCGCAGACCCGCATGACCAGGTCCATGTGGTGCTCGACCAGCAGCACGCTCATCCGCGCCGACAGCGCGCGGATGAGGTCGCCGAGCTCGCGCATCTCCTCCTCCGACAGGCCGCTGGCCGGCTCGTCGAGCAGCAGCAGGTCGGGGTCGGAGACCAGGGCGCGGGCCAGGGCCACGCGCTTCTGCACCGGGTAGGGCAGCGCGTCGGGGGGGCGGCCGGCGTAGGCGCCGGCGTCCAGCTCGTCGAGTGCCGCCTCGGCCCGCGCGCGCAGCCGGGCCTCGTCGCGGTCCGACGTCGGGACGGCGAACAGCGCCGACAGGAACCCCGCCCGCGCGTGCCGGTGCGCGCCGACCATGACGTTCTCCAGCACGGTCAGCCCGCGGAACAGCCCGACGCCCTGCAGGGTGCGCGCGATGCCCAGGCGGGCGAGCCGGCTGGGCCGCAGCCGGCGCAGCTCGGCGCCGTTCCACACGATCCGGCCCGCGTCGGGCCGGACCAGCCCGCAGGCGACGTTGAACAGCGTCGTCTTGCCCGCCCCGTTCGGGCCGATGAGCCCGTGCACCTGCCCGGGCTCGACGGTGAGGGAGACGTCGCTGAGCGCGGAGACGCCACCGAACGCGACGCTGATCCCGGTCATCTCCAGCCGTGCGGTGGGCGGCCGGTCGTGGTGCGGGGTGCTGCGGCCGGCGGTCGTCGGCGGCTGCGCCACGGGGCCACGTCTCCTCGGGGGTCGGGGAGGCCGCCCGGCGGGGGCGACGATCGGGGTGCGGATGCGTCTCCCCGGAGCCTGCGGCCCGGTGGGGACGGTCACAATGGGCGCTGCGCACAGCGATCGGTGCCCCGTGGTGTGCTGAGCGCGGTGCGACGTGCGGGAGGAGGCCCAGTGCAGCGTTTCTCGCCGGAGGTCGCCGCCCGCCTGGGCGAGTTCGCCCCGCACCTGCTCGGCCGGGTCGACGCCATGGCCGACCGGGTGCTCGAGGTGCTGCTGCGCACCGAGCCCGCCTACCGGGAGCTGACCGCCGCCGACGCCGCCGAGCTGGGCCGCTCGGCGCGGGCCGGCCTGGCACGCGGCGTGCACAGCCTGACCGGGGCCTCCTCGGCCCGTCCCGGGATGCTGCGGGCCCGGGCGCGCGACGTCGGCGCCCGCCGGGCCCGGTGCGGCGTCCCGCTCGAGGTGGTGCTGCGCGCCTACCGGCTCGGTGGCCAGGTCCTGTGGGAGACGCTGCTGTCGGTCGCCCGGGACCGCGCCGCCGGTCACGACACCTGGCTGCTGGAGGTCGCCGGGTCGGTCTGGCGCACCAACGACGCCGAGTGCGCCGCGGTGGCCGACGGCTACCGCGACGAGCAGCGCCGGCTGGCGGCGGCCGACGGGGCGGCCCGGCAGCGCGTGCTCGACGGGCTGCTCGACGGCCGCGGCGGTGACCCGGCGTTCGTCCGGGACGCCTCCGAGCTGCTCGGCGTTCCGCTGGCCGGCCCGCTGCTCGCGGCGGTCGCGCCGCCGGACCGGAATGGGGAGCCCACGCTGCCCCAGCCGGGCCCCGCGCTGGCCCGCCGCGGGGTGCGCTCGGTGTGGGGCTCCCGCTCGGGGGCGCAGGTGGGCGTGATCCTGACCGGCGCCCGGCCGAGGGCGGAGGTGCTCGACTGGCTCGCCGCGCTGGCGACCGGCCCGGTCGGGGTGTCCGACGTCGTCGAGGGAGCGTCGGCCGCGGCCGGGGCCTACCGGCTGGCCGAGACCGCGGCGCGCACCCTGCCCTCGGGGGACTGCCGGGTCGTGACCATCGACGACCGGCTGCCCGAGGCGCTGCTGACCAACTCCCCGGAGATCAGCTCCCGGCTGGTCGACCGGTCACTGGGCCAGGTGCTCGAGCTGCCCCCCGACGAGCGGGAGGTGCTCCTGGACACGCTGGCGGCGTTCCTGGCCGCCGACGGGTCCCCCACCCGCGCGGCCGACGGGCTGTACTGCCACCGCAACACGGTCATGCACCGGCTGCGGCGGATCGAGGCCCTGACCGGGCACGAGGTGACCGACCCGCGCGCCCGGCTGATGTGGCAGCTCGCCCTGCTGGGTCAGGCCGCGCGACGCCCGGCCCGCCACCCCGTCTGAGCGGACCTGCCGGCTCAGCTCACTGCAGGTAGCCCTCGACCTGCTGCTCCGAGCGGGGCCGGGCCTCGTCGGGGTCCTCGCCGTACTGCCGCTTGGCGTCCCGCTGGCGCACCAGGTCCCAGAGCTGGTCGCGCTCCTCCTCGATCTCCCGGAGCCGGGCCCGGTCCTCGTCGGTGTGCTGGCCGCCGTCGCGCAGGCGGTGCTCCTCGGCCACCAGCTCCTCGATGCGGCCGCGGATCTCGCTGTCGTCCATGCCGTCTCCCTGCCCGGACGCCGCGGCCGTCAACCGCCCCCGGGTCAACCGCCGGGGACGTGGCCCTCGACGAACGCGGCCAGCCGGCGGGTGACCGTGCCGCCGGCCCGGCCGAGCGCCAGCAGGGCGGCGCGTTCCAGCGGCACCCGCACCGGGCGCCGTCCGGCGGGGGCGGTCGCGCGCACCGCGTGCCCAGCGGCGACCAGCTCCGGCCACGGGCGGGTCAGCTGGTCCAGCACCCGGGCCAGCGCGGCCGTCGTCGGGCCGGCGTTGCCCTGCACCATCGCCAGGACGAACGCGGGGTCGCTGCCGGTGACCCGGGTGCCGTCCCGGAAGCTGCCCGCCGCCAGGGCCAAGGCCAGCGGGCCGGCGTCGGCGGCGGCGGCGGCCAGGGCCGCGGCCAGCAGGTGCGGGACGTGGCTGACCGCGGCGACCGCGTCGTCGTGCTCGGCGGCGGTCACCGGCACCACCTCCGCACCCGCGTCCAGCGCGACCTCGGCGACCCGCAGCCAGCGCGGCAGCTCGGTCCCCGGCTCCAGGCAGACCGCCCACCGTGCGCCGGTGAACAGGCCGGGGTCGGTGGCGGCGTGCCCGGAGCGCTCGGTGCCGCACATCGGGTGCCCGCCGACGTAGCGGCTGCCCAGCGCCGGCCCCAGCTCGGCCAGCACCGGGGTCTTCACCGAGCCCAGGTCGGTCACGGTGGCGGCCGGGTCGACGTCGAGGCCGGCCAGCGCCTGGGCCATCGCCGGCAGCGGGACGGCGAGCATGACGACACCGCCGAGGTCCCGGCCGATCCGCACGCCGCGGGCCGCGGCGGCCTCCCGCGCGGCCGGGTCGACGTCCCAGCCGGTCACCTCCCGCCCGGCCGCCACCAGCGCGGCGGCCAGCGACCCGCCGAGCTGGCCCAGCCCGACGACGCCGACCGGGGGAGCGGGCAGCGTCGGCACGGGGAGGCGGCTCACACCCCCTCCCACTCGCGGTCGGTGCGGAACACCCGCGCCAGCGCGGTGGCCACCAGCCGGCCGTCCTGGGCGCGCGCCTCGATCCGGTAGACCGCGGTGCGCCGGCTGCGGTGCAGCTCGGTGCCCTCGGCGGTGAGGACGTCACCGGGCCGGCCGGGGCTGAGGAACTCGGTGTGCACGTCCTGGGCCACCGCCAGGGTGCCGTGGCTGTTGCTGACCGCCGCGTGCACGACGTCGAGCAGGGCCATCGTCGCCCCGCCGTGCGCCGCCCCGGCCGCGTTCAGCAGCTGCGGGCCGACCGTCATCGCCGCTCGCGCGTACCCGGGCCGGACCTGCTCCAGCACGATCCCCAGCAGGCCGGCCAGCGGGTCGGCGGCCAGCCGCGCGAACAGCTCGGCCGGGACGTCGTCCTGCGGGTCCGCCATGATCGGACCCTATGACCCACGCCCTCCTCCGGCCCCCGGGCGCCGGGACCCCCGCGCTCCTCCCACCCCGCGCGCCATGACCCCCCGGTCGTTCCTCCTCACCCCGGAGCTCGGCGACTACGTCCGCGCCAGCTCCGAGCCGCCGGACGACGTCGTCGCCGACCTGCTGGCCGAGACCGCTGCCCTCGCCGACCGCGGCGAGGCCTCGCCGACCTACCAGATCGCGCCGGAGCAGGGCACGTTCATGCAGCTGCTGACCCGCGCCCTCGGCGTCCGCCACGCGGTCGAGATCGGCACGTTCACCGGCTACTCGGCACTGTGCGTGGCCCGCGGGCTGCCGGCGGACGGCTCGCTGCTGTGCCTGGACAGCAGCGCGGAGTGGACGGCGGTGGCCCGGCGGTACTGGGCGCGCGCGGGGCTGGCCGACCGCATCGAGGTGCGCCTCGGTGACGCGCACGACTCGCTGCGCGCGCTGCCCGCGGCGGAGACGTTCGACCTGGCCTTCGTCGACGCGGACAAGACCGGCTACGCCGACTACGTCGAGCAGCTGCACCCGCGGATGACCGGCAACGGCGTCGTGCTGCTGGACAACACCCTGCGCGGCGGCCGGGTGCTCGACCCGCAGGGCGACGACGACCGCGCGCTCGCCGAGCTCAACGCCGCGCTGGCCGCCGACCCGCGCTGGGAGACGGTGCTGCTGCCGCTGTCCGACGGCCTGACCCTGCTGCGGCGCCGGTGAGCACCCCGGACACGCCGGGCAGCTGGACGGTGCGGGTGGCGCGGGTCGACGGCGCGTGGCGGGTGCAGCGGCTCGCGGCGGACGCCGACGTCGAGCTGCCGGCGCTGGAGCGGGCCCTCGGCGACCCCGGGGCGGGGGAGTGGCCCGGCCCGTTCGTGGTGGTCGTCGACTCGCGGCTGTACTTCGTCGTCCTGCGGCACGGGCCCGGCGGGCTGGTGCGCGCGCTGATCTCCGACGCCACCATGCAGGAGTGGCTGCTGGCCGCCGAGGTCGTGGAGCGCTACGGCATCGGGGTCGACGGGGGGAGCGCCTTCGACGACGACGACGACGAGACCGGCTGGCCCGGCGGCGACCTGGACGTCCTCGCCGACGACGGGCTGCCCGCCGAGCAGCTGCGGCCGATCGTCACCGCCGACGACCTGTGGGCCGACGAGATGGTCGCCGCGATCGCCGCCCGGCTGGGCTTCGCCGACGAGCTGGCCGCGGCGGTGCGGCCGTGAGCGCCGTGGCGACCGCCGTCGTCTTCGACCTCGGCGGCGTCATCACCGAGAGCCCGATGACCGCCTTCACCGCCTACGAGGCCGAGGCCGGGCTGCCCGCGGGGCTCATCGTGCGGCTGAACAGCACCGACCCGGACACCAACGCCTGGGCGCGCTACGAGCGCAACGAGCTGGACGCCGCCGGGTTCACCGACGCCTTCGAGGCCGAGGCGCTGGCCGCCGGGCACCGGCTGGACGCCCGGCGGGTGCTGGCCGCGCTGGCCGGCGAGGTGCGCCCGGCGATGGTCGAGGCGGTGCGGCGGCTGCGCGCGGCCGGGCTGCCCCTGGCGCTGCTGTCGAACAACGTGGCGCCCATGGAGCGCACCGGCCGGCTCGGCGAGCTGCTGGACCTCTTCGACGTGGTGGTCGAGTCCTCGGTGGAGGGCGTGCGCAAGCCCGAGCCGGAGATCTACCGCCGCGCGCTGACCCGGCTCTCCGACGCGGTGGGCCGGCCGATCGAGGCCGCCGACTGCGCCTACCTCGACGACCTGGGCATCAACCTCAAGCCCGCCCGTGCCATGGGGATGCACACGATCAAGGTGACCGACCCCACCGCCGCGCTGGCCGAGCTCTCCGCGCTGGTCGGGAGCGACCTCACCGGCGGCGCAGTCCCGTGACCCGGTCTCCGGCCCACCTCTCCCGGTGGGAGCTCGTGCTCTGCCCACGGTGGTGGGCAGAGCACGAGCTCCCCGGGACCAGGTCGGTGGCGGTCCCCTCGTGCTCCGCCCACGGTGGTGGGCATAGCACGAGCACCGCCGGGGTCACCTGGTGACCCCGGACGTCGACGCCGCGATGGGCCGCGCGTTGGAGCTGGCCGCCACCGCGGTCGGCTGGGGAGACACGCCGATCGGCGCGGTCGTCCTCGGACCGGACGGCGCCGTGCTCGCCGAGGCGGCCAACGAGCGGGAGCGGCGCGGCGACCCGACCGCGCACGCCGAGGTGCTGGCCCTGCGCGCGGCCGCCCCGGTGCACGGCGACGGCTGGCGGCTGACCGGGACGACGCTCGTCGTCACCCTCGAGCCCTGCACCATGTGCGCCGGAGCGGCCGTGCTGGCCCGGGTCGGCTCCGTCGTCTACGGCGCCGACGACCCGAAGGCGGGCGCGGCCGGGTCGCTGTGGGACGTCGTCCGCGACCGCCGGCTCAACCACCGCCCGCAGGTCACCGGCGGCGTCCGGGCCGAGGAGTCCGCCACGCTGCTGCGCGCGTTCTTCCGCCGTCAGCGGGGCCTGTAGTCTGGTCGACGGTGGCGTGTCCGAGCGGCCGAAGGAGCACGCCTCGAAAGCGTGTGAGGTGCAAGCCTCCGTGGGTTCAAATCCCACCGCCACCGCCATCGGGACCGTCACGGCGGCGTCCGCGCAGGGGCCTCCGCCCCGCCGGGCGCCGCCGTCGTCGTCCGGGGACCCAACGACCGGGACCAGGTGACCGGGATCAGGTGACCGGGATCAGGTGACCAGGTCCAGGTCGACCAGCCACTCGCCGCCGTCGCCCCGCACCAGGCGCAGCTCGTGCACCTCGACCAGGCTGCTCCCGTCGTCGCCGGTGAAGGCAACCTCGGTGGTGGCGGTGATGACGCCGTCCCCGGACAGCTCCGCGCCGCGCACCTCGCGCAGTTCCACCTCCGCCCAGGGCTCCCAGAAGTCGCGGTAGTAGCCCGCGCTGGCCCGCGACCGCAGGTAGGGCCCGGTCATCGCGTAGGCCCCGTCGGGGTCGTCGGGGAGCAGGTCGTAGTAGCGGCCCAGCGTCTGCTGCACGACCGCGGCCGGGTCGTCGGCCGGCGGCTCGCTCGGCGCGGCCTCACTGGTGGACGGCGCCGGCTCGGATGTCGTGGTCTCCGGCGCGGTGCTCTCCGGCGCGGTGGTCTCCGGTGCGGCGCCGTCCTCCGAGGGGGTCGGGGTCGGTGTCTGCGCAGGAGGGGAGGAGGCGGGCGCCTCGGCGGTGGTCCCGCCGTCCCGCTCGGTGGCCAGCCAGACGGCCCCGCCGGCGACCAGCACGGCGAGCAGTGCCAGCGCGACCAGCAGCCCCCGCCGGCGTCGGCGGGCGGGGGGCGGGGCGGGTGGCGCGCCGGCCGCGGCGGCCGGGCCGTGGTCCCGCTCGGCTGCGGTGCCGGCCGAGGTCCTCGTGGACGCGGTGCCGGCCGCCGTCCCGGTGGACGTGGTCGCGGGGGACGTCGCACCCGGGGCAGCGGCGGCCGCGGCGCCGGCGGCGGCGACCCCGCCCGCGGCGACCCCGCCCGCACCCGCGGCCGGCAGCACCCCGGTCCGCAGCTCCGCCGTCCGCTCCCGGTTGGTCGAGGAGCGCAGCGCCGTGCGGGCCAGCAGCACGGTGGTCGGGTCGCCGTCCCGGCCGGCCGCCAGCCGGGCCAGCTCGTCGCGCACCTCGACCGTCGTCGGCCGCTGCGCCGGGTCGACGGCGAGCATCCGGGTGAGCGTGCCGGTCATCGACCCGGCCCGGCGCGGCGGGTCCAGCTCGCCGGCGGCGACCCGGTGCAGCAGCCGCAGCGCGTTGTCGTCCATGCCGAACGGCGGCCGGCCCTCCAGGCAGGTGTAGAGCGTCGCGCCGAGGGAGAAGACGTCGCTCTCCTGCGTCACCTCGCTGCCCTGCGCGACCTCGGGGGCGAGGAACGCGGGGGTGCCGGTGATCTGCCCGGTCTGGGTGAGCGTCACGTCGTCCCGGGCGTGCGAGATGCCGAAGTCGGTGATCTTGACCAGCCCGTCGACCCGCGGCCCCCGGCCGATGAGCACGTTGGCCGGCTTGACGTCGCGGTGCACGATGCCGGCGGCGTGGGTGGCGGCCAGCGCGTCGGCCACCTGGGCGCCGATCTGGGCGACCTGGTCCACGGTCAGCAGGCCGTCCTCCTTGAGCACCTCGGCGAGGCTGCGGGAGGGCAGGTACTCCATCACCAGCCAGGGCGTGCCGTCCTCCACGGCGACGTCGTAGACGCTGATGGCGTGCGGGTGGGAGAGCCGGGCGGCGATCCGGCCCTCGCGCAGCGCCCGCTGGCGCTGCTGGTCGGTGACCGTCGCGTCGGCGCCGGGCGGGGGCAGCACCTGCTTGACGGCCACCTGGCGCCCCAGCAGCTCGTCGGCCGCCAGCCAGACGGCGCCCATGCCGCCGCCGCCGATGCGCTCGAGCAGCCGGTAGCGCCCGGCGACCACGCGGCCGGGCCCGGTCACGCCGCGCACCCCCTGCCCGTGGTGCCGCTCAGACGCCGGTCGGGACGCCGTGGCGGCGGGCGTACTCCTCCTGCGCGCCCGCGGGGAGCACGTCGTAGAGCTCGCCGAGCTCACGGGTGGCGTCGGAGGACAGGTCGTCGAACAGCCGCTGCCAGGTCGGCGGCTCGTCGTAGCTGCGGGTCAGCAGCAGCTCCCACGCGCGGTTCTGCCGGTCGCGCTTGCTGCGCTCGGCGACGAACTCCGACAGGTACCTGTCCTTCGCGGCGTCCTTCTCCTCCTTGGTGGCCGAGGCCGGCAGGTCGGCTTCGTCGGCGCCCTTGAGCACCGCGACGATGGCCTCCACGACGTCGGGCCGGAGCCGGTCGGTCTCGCTCACGGGGGCTGCTCTCCTGTCCTCGGCGCGCGCCGTGTTCTCGACGCACGGGGCCAGGGTGCCCTAGACGGCGCGGGCCTGACCACCCGGCGCCGCCGTCCGGGGGACACCGCGCGGGGTGCCGCGGCCGGCCGGCCCGACCGGCCCGGTATCGTCGGGCCCCGTTGGAGGATTCGCCTAGTGGCCTATGGCGCTCGCTTGGAAAGCGGGTTGGGGGCAACCCCTCGGGAGTTCGAATCTCCCATCCTCCGCCCGCTGAGGCCGGGCCCCTCGGGGCCCGGCCTCCGTCGTCCCCGAGTCAGCCCGGGCCCGCCACGGCCTCCCGCGGGGCACCGGCCGGCCGGCGCAGGTAGAGCCCGGCCACGGCGGCCAGTACGAGCAGCCCGCCAGCCAGCGCCCCGAGCGGCAGCCGCTCGCCGAGGAAGGCGGTCGCCAGCACCGTCGCGGTCACCGGTTCCAGCAGCGTGACGATGCCGGCCACCGCCCCGGGCAACGTCTGCAGCCCGCGGAAGAACAGCGCGTAGGCCGCGGCGCTGGGCACCGCCCCCAGGTAGAGCAGTGTCGCCAGGGCGACCGGCTCGGCGGTCAGGCGCAGGCCGGCGGTCAGGACCACCGGCGTCAGCAGCAGCGCGCCGCCGGTGAACCCGGCCAGTGTGACCGGGACCCCGGCCGGCAGGCCCCCGCCGGCCAGCGTGACCAGCGCGTAGCCGAGGGCCGAGCCGCAGGCCAGCAGCGCGCCGAGCAGCACCGCCGTCCCCGCCGACGCCCCGGCGGTCAGCCCGACGAGCAGGACCAGCCCGACCAGGGCCACGGCGAGGGCGAGCAGGGTGGCCCGGTCCGGGCGGCCGTGGCCCAGTGCTGCCGCCCCGAGGGCGATCAGCAGCGGCGCCAGGCCCAGCGCCACCAGCGTCGAGACGCTGACCCCGGCCAGGTCGACGGCGGCGAAGAAGGCGAGCTGGTAGGCGGCCAGGCCGGCAGCGACCAGGCCCAGCCGGACGGCGAGCGGCCGGTCCAGGGGGACGGCGGGCACCGTCCGGCGGCGCCGGGTGAGCAGGTGGGCGGCGAGCAGGACGGCGGCCCCGACGGCCATGCGGTGCCAGGCGACGTCCAGCGGGCCGAGGTCGGTGCGGTCGGTGACGATGCGCGCGCTGACGCCGGAGGTGCCCCAGCACAGGGCGGCCAGGACGACCAGCGGGAAGCCGCGCGCGGCGGCGGGAGAGGGGGACACGACGCTCCTGGGACGGTTCCGGATCGGGACGGGGCGGTCCGGAGCACGGCGCAGCGTCCCGGCGTCGCACGCCGGGGGAGGTCGATCCGCGGGGCTCCGGGTCAGGAGCGGGGCGGGGGGAGCACTCGGGCGCACCGGGGCGTCATGGCCGCGAGCGTAGCCAGGGCAGCGGCCGACCGCGGCGACCTCTCCTCTACAGTGGGCGCAGACCCCTCGTGCGGCGTCACCCCGTGAACCTCCCCAGGGCCGGAAGGCAGCAAGGATAAGCGGGCTCTGGCGGGTGCGCGGGGGGTCCCTCGCTTCCCCGGGCAGCGCACAGCTCCCTGCCAGCTCCGCGGTGTTCGCTGGACCCGTCGTCGAGCGGGGGGAGTGCACGTGTCACGTCACGGGTGGGGGATCGCCGGAGCCGTCGCCGGGGTGGCGGCGCTCGGCGCCGTCGGGGGGCCGCTGGCCTACGCCGCCCTGCAGGAGGACGCCGCGCCGGCCGCCACCGTGCAGGCCCAGCCCTCCGACGTCGCCCTCGCGCCGGACACCGACGGCACCTGGACCGTCGGCACGGGGTCGACCGCCGGGTACCGGGTCGAGGAGGTCCTCAACGGGGCCGACGTCACCGTGGCCGGCACGACCGACGAGGTCGACGGCACCCTGGTGGTCGACGGTGGTGACCTCACCGCGGCCGAGGTCACCGTGGACGTCGCGAGCACCACCACCGACAGCGACCGGCGGGACGACTACTTCCGCGAGCAGGTCATGGACGTCGCCACCCACCCGACCGCGACCTTCGCCGTCACCGGGCCGGTCGACCTGCCCGAGCTCGGCGGCACCCCGGTCACCGTGCCGGTCTCCGGGGAGCTGACGCTGGCCGGCACGACCCGGCCGGTGGCGGCGGACCTGTCCGTCGTCCGGACCGCGGACGGCGTCGACGTCTCCGGGTCGGTCCCGGTGACCTTCGCCGACCACGGCATCGAGGCGCCGGACCTGGGGTTCGTCCGCGTCGAGGACGAGGGCTCGGTGGAGTTCCTGCTGCGCCTCGTGCGCTGACGCCCGAGGCCCCGTCCACGCGGGCGCACGAGGTGCCCGGAGCGTCGGCACCGGCGGTTAACCTCAGCAGCCGTGGCACTGGCGCTCTACCGCAAGTACCGCCCGGCGACCTTCGCCGAGGTGGTCGGGCAGGAGCACGTCACCGCCCCGCTGGTCAACGCCGTCGACGGCGGGCGGATCAACCACGCCTACCTGTTCAGCGGCCCGCGCGGGTGCGGCAAGACCTCCTCGGCGCGCATCCTCGCCCGGTCGCTGAACTGCGAGCAGGGGCCGACCTCGACCCCCTGCGGCGTCTGCGGGTCCTGCGTGGCGCTGGCGCCCGACGGCCCCGGCTCGCTGGACGTCATCGAGATCGACGCGGCCAGCCACGGCGGCGTGGACGACGCCCGCGACCTGCGCGAGCGCGCCTTCTTCGCCCCTGTGAACAGCCGTTTCAAGGTCTACATCGTCGACGAGGCGCACATGGTCACCACGCAGGGCTTCAACGCCCTGCTCAAGCTGGTCGAGGAGCCGCCGGAGTTCCTCGTCTTCGTCTTCGCGACCACCGAGCCGGACAAGGTGCTGTCCACGATCCGCTCGCGGACGCACCACTACCCGTTCCGGCTGGTCCCGCCGACCACGCTGCGCGGTCTGCTGGAGCGGACCTGCCAGGCCGAGGGCGTCACCGTCGAGCCGACCGTCTTCCCGCTGGTCGTGCGCGCCGGCGGGGGCTCGGTCCGCGACTCGCTGTCCATCCTCGACCAGCTGCTGGCCGGCGCCGGCGACGAGGGGGTCACCTACCGCAGCGCCGTCGGCCTGCTCGGCGTCACCGACGACGCGCTGCTGGACGAGACGATCGACGCCCTCGCCGCGGCCGACCCGGCCGGGGTCTTCCGCGCCGTCGACCGGGTGGTGGAGGCCGGGCACGACCCGCGCCGGTTCGCCACCGACCTGCTCGACCGGCTGCGCGACCTGATCGTGCTCGACGCCGTGCCCGAGGCCGGGGGCAACGGCCTGCTGGACTGCCCGCCCGACCGGCTGGACCTGATGAGCTCCCAGGCCCGGGCGCTGGGCTCGGCCACGCTGTCGCGGATGGCCGACACCGTGCACGCCGGCCTGACCGAGATGCGCGGGACGACCGCGCCCCGGCTGCTGCTCGAGCTGGTCTGCGCCCGGATGCTGCTGCCCGCCACCGACGGATCCGCGGCGGCCACCCTGCAGCGGCTGGAGCGTCTCGAGCGCCGGATGTCGATCGCGGGTGAGCACGCCGGCCGGGCCCCGTCCGAGCCGGCCGCCCCGGCCGCTCGCGTCCCCGCCGCCCCGGGCACCGCCGCCCCGGGCACCGCCGCCCCGAGTGCAGCCGCCCCGGACACCGCCGCCCCGCCGCCGCAGGACCGGCCGGTGCCCGCGGCCGTGCCCCCCTCGGTGCCCGAGCAGCCGGCCCGCCTGGCGCGGGAGTTCGTGCGGCGGTCGCAGGCCGGCCCGTCGGCACCGTCGCAGCCGGCCTCGCGGCGGCCGACGCCGCCCGCGGCGTCCCAGCCCGCCGCCGGCCCGGCCGCGGCGCGTCCGCCCGCCGACGACGGGTGGCCGGAGACGACCCCGCCCGGGTCCGGCGCCGGGCCCCGCCCCGCGGTGTCCCCCGCCGCGCCGGCCGGCCCGGCCGGGTCCGGGGAGCCGCGCCGTGTCCGCGTCGCCGCCGGCGAGCCGGACGTCCCGCTGCCGCCCGAGCCGACCGACGACGAGGACTGGCCGCACCCCGCCCAGCCGGACGCCGTCGACGCGGCGGCCGCCCGGCTCGACCAGCCCCGTCCCGCTGCCACGTCCTCCCCCCGGGCCGCGGCCGAGTCCTCGCCGGCGCCGCGCGGTGCCGAGCCGACGCCGGTCGTGACGGCCAACCCGCCGGAGCAGGCCGCCGACGGGGAGCTCACCACCAGCGACGTCCGCCGGGTCTGGCCGGAGCTGCTCAAGGTCGCCCGCGGTCACAAGCGCACGACCGAGGCCCTGCTGCGCAGCGCCCAGGTGCACGACCTGGCCGGCGGCGTGCTCACGCTGACGGCGACGTCACCGGCCCTGGCCAAGATGCTCGGTGAGGACCTCAACCGGGACGTCGTCCGCCAGTCGCTGCAGGAGCTGCTCGGCGTGCGCTGGAAGGTGCAGGTGGTCGTGGAGGGTGCGGCCGCCCGCGGCGGTGGGGCGCCGGTCGCACCCGAGGCGGCCCGGGAGGCCGCGCGGGCGGCCGAGGCCGCGGAGGCGCGCGAGCTCATGGCCGAGCGGGCCGCGGAGGGGCCTGGTGGCGACCGGGAGCCCGAGCCGGCCGTCGACCCCGAGCAGGCGGCGCTGTCGCTGCTGCGCACCCACCTCGGCGCCCGGCCCGTGGACGGCTGAGCGTCGACCGCGCGCCGCGGGCTCGTCCGGCTCCGCGTGGCCGTCGCGGACGCCGACGTCCGTGCCGACGTCCGTGCCGGCGCGACGCCGTCCGGCTCGTCCCGTCGGTGGAGGTCAGCACGATCGGCGTCCCCGCGGATGTCGGCCGAGCGGCCTAGGCTCGGCGCATGTTCCCCGGAGGCCAGCCCGACATGTCGGAGTTGCTGAAGCAGGCGCAGCAGATGCAGCAGCAGCTGGCTGCCGCGCAGGAGCAGCTGGCGCAGGAGGAGGTCACCGGCACCGCCGGCGGTGACCTGGTCAGGGTGACCATGACCGGGCAGGGCGAGGTGACCGCGGTGACCATCGCGCCGGCCGCCGTCGACCCCGACGACCTGGAGACCCTGCAGGACCTCGTGGTCGCGGCCTTCCGCGACGCCTCCCGCGCCGTCAACGAGCTCACCGCCGACCGCATGGGGCCGCTCGCCGGCGGCCTCGGCGGCGGCATGGGGCTGCCCGGCCTCTGAGCCGGCGCCGACCCGCCCGACGAGAGGGACACCGTGTACGAGGGGGCCGTCCAGGACCTCATCGACGAGCTCGGCCGGTTACCCGGCGTCGGGCCGAAGAGCGCCCAGCGCATCGCCTTCCACCTGCTGGCCGCGGAGTCCGCCGACGTGAGCCGGCTGGTCGCCGCGCTGCAGCGGGTGCAGGCCGAGGTCCGGTTCTGCAGCACCTGCCACAACGTCGCCGAGGGCGAGCAGTGCCGCATCTGCCGTGACCCGCGGCGGGTCGACGACGTCATCTGCGTGGTCGAGGAGCCCAAGGACGTCGTGGCCATCGAGCGCACCCGGGAGTTCCGCGGCCGCTACCACGTGCTCGGTGGCGCGATCAGCCCGATCGAGGGCGTCGGCCCCGACGACCTGCGGGTCAGGGAGCTGATGACCCGGCTGATGGACGGCGCGGTCACCGAGCTGATCATCGCCACCGACCCGAACCTCGAGGGCGAGGCGACCGCCGCCTACCTGGCCCGGCTGGTCGCCCCGCTGGGGCTGGCGGTCTCCCGGCTGGCCAGCGGCCTGCCGGTGGGCGGCGACCTGGAGTACGCCGACGAGGTCACGCTGGGCCGGGCCTTCGAGGGCCGCCGCCGCATCGACGCCTGAAGCAGGACCCCGCTGCCCCCCGCCCCTCGCGCGCTCGCGGCGGGACCCTGCAGCGGGGCCACCCACGGGCCTGCGCGTCTTCATCACAGGATGGTGTCGATGCCGGGCCGCGGCTCACGATCGCGCGCGCGCCCCGCCTAGGGTCCGACCCACGTCCGAGACGGCATGCGCCCTCCGGCCGCGAAGTCGCAGAACTCACCCGGCCCACAGCGGCCGAGAAGGCAGGTCGTCCGCGATGCAGCGTCGTCCCTCCCGCGTGCTCGCCGCCTCGGCGGCCGCGCTCACCGCCGTCACGCTCTCCGCGTGCGCCTCCAGCGACCGGGACACCGGCGCCGGCGGCGGCGAGGGCGGTGAGGCGCAGTCCGGCGGCACCCTGGTCTTCGGCGCCGCCGGCGACCCGAAGATGTTCGACCCGGCGTTCGCCAGCGACGGCGAGACCTTCCGCGTGGCGCGCCAGATCCACGAGGGGCTGCTCGGCAACGAGCTCGGCGGCACCGACCCCGAGCCCGAGCTGGCCGAGAGCTACGAGGTCAGCGAGGACGGGCTGGAGTACACCTTCGCGCTCCGCGAGGGCGTGACCTTCCACGACGGCACGGAGTTCAACGCCGAGGCGGTCTGCTTCAACTTCGACCGCTGGTACAACTTCGAGGGCCTGGCGCAGAGCCCCAGTGCCACGCCGTACTACCAGGACGTCTTCGGCGGCTTCGCCAGCACACCGGACACCCCGAACATCTACGAGAGCTGCGAGGCCACCGACGCGAGCACGGCGGTCATCCGGCTCACCCAGGTCACCTCGAAGTTCCCCGCGGCCCTGGCGCTGCCGGCCTTCTCCATCCAGAGCCCGACGGCCCTGCAGGAGTACGACGCCGACGACCTCTCCGGCAGCGAGGACGCGCTGACCTACACCGAGTACGCCCTGGAGCACCCGACCGGCACCGGGCCCTTCCGGTTCCAGGGCTGGGACCGCGGCAACGGCGAGGTCACCATCGTCCGCAACGACGAGTACTGGGGCGAGCCGGCGCTGCTCGACGAGATCGTCTTCCGCACCATCCCGGACGGGAACACCCGCCGCCAGGAGCTGCAGGCCGGGGCGATCGACGGCTACGACTTCGCCGCGCCGGGGGACTACCAGACGCTGCAGGACGAGGGCTTCCAGGTCCTGGTGCGTGACCCGTTCAACGTCCTGTACCTGGGCATCAACGGCGGTGGCGTGCCCGGCTCGGGCGCCAACCCCGCCCTGCAGGACCCGCGGGTGCGTCAGGCCATCGCGCACGCCATCGACCGCGACACGATCGTCAACTCCTTGCTGCCGGAGGGCGCGGAGGCGGCGACGCAGTTCATGCCCCCGACCGTCGACGGCTGGGCCGAGGACGTCACCACCTACCCCTACGACCCCGAGCGGGCGCGTCAGCTGCTGCAGGAGGCCGGCGCGGAGGGCACCACGCTGCGGTTCTTCTACCCGACCGACGTCACGCGGCCCTACCTGCCCGACCCGGCGGCGATGTTCCAGGTGCTCAGCCAGAACCTGACCGACGCCGGCTTCACCATCGAGGCCACCGCGCTGCCCTGGAACCCCGACTACCTCAACGTGGTGCAGGCCGGTGGCGCGGACGTCCACCTGCTCGGGTGGACCGGTGACTACAACGACGCCTACAACTTCATCGGTACCTTCTTCGCCGCCAAGGCCGACGGCCTGGCGAAGGCGGAGTTCGGCGCGTTCAACGCCCCGGAGATCTTCCAGGCGCTGGCCCGGGGTGACGCCGAGCCGGACCCGGACGCCCGCGCCGCGCTCTACCAGGAGGCGAACCGGCTGATCATGGACTACCTGCCGGGTGTGCCGATCTCCCACTCGCCGCCGGCGCTGGTGGTGGCGGACAACGTGTCGGGTCTGGAGCCCAGCCCGCTGACCGCCGAGGAGTTCGCCACGGTCTCCATCACCGAGTGACCTCCGCGCCCGTCCCCGCCGTCGGCCTCCGGGTCGCCGGCGGGGACGGTGTCGTGACCGACGCCGCACCCAGGGAAGGCTGACCAGCACGCCGTGCTCCGCTTCACCGTCCGCCGGCTGCTGCAGCTGGTCCCCATCCTGCTGGGGTTGTCGGTGCTGCTCTTCGCCTGGCTGCGCGCGCTGCCCGGCGGGCCGGCGCAGGCTGCGTTGGGGGAGCGGGCCACCCCCGAGGACATCGAGCAGTACAACCGGCTGTTCGGCCTGGACCAGCCGATCTGGATCCAGTACCTCCGTTTCCTGCAGCGCGCGGTCACCCTGGACTTCGGCAACTCCACCCAGTACGGGCGGCCGGTCACCGACGTCTTCCTCGAACGGTTCCCGGGCACCATGGAGCTGACCCTCACCGCGATGGTCTTCGCCATCGGCGTGGGCATCCCGCTGGGCTACGTCGCGGCCCGCCGCTACGGCAGCCCCCTGGACTCCGCCTCGGTCGTCGGCTCGCTGCTCGGCGTGGCCATCCCGGTGTTCTTCCTCGCCTACCTGCTGCGGCTGCT
The DNA here is from genome assembly GCF_032460525.1 of Geodermatophilus sp. DSM 44513. Classification (NCBI taxonomy): domain Bacteria; kingdom Bacillati; phylum Actinomycetota; class Actinomycetes; order Geodermatophilales; family Geodermatophilaceae; genus Geodermatophilus; species Geodermatophilus sp. DSM 44513. The sequence goes on from NZ_CP135963.1 coordinate 469,104, forward strand.
GTTCGCCGTCGAGCTCGGCTGGCTGCCCGGCTCGGGAAGGCAGGACGTGCGCATCGACGCCACCCGGATCACCAACTTCTACGTGCTCGACGGCCTGCTGACCCGCGAGTGGGACGCCGCCTGGGACGCGCTGACGCACCTGGTGCTGCCGGCGCTCGCGCTGGGCACCATCCCGCTGGCGATCATCGTGCGGATCACCCGGGCCTCGGTCCTGGACGTGGTCAACGAGGACTACGTGCGGACGGCGAACGCCAAGGGGCTGGCCGCGGCCACGGTGCGCCGTCGGCACGTCGTCCGCAACGCGCTGCTGCCGGTGTCCACGACGATCGGCCTGCAGACCGGCCTGCTGCTGTCCGGCGCCGTGCTGACCGAGACGGTGTTCGCCTTCGGCGGGGTGGGCCTGGCCCTGCGCGACGCGATCACCTACCGGGACTTCGCCGTCCTGCAGGGCTTCATCCTGCTGCTGGCGGTGGTGTACGTGCTGGTCAACCTGCTGGTGGACATCTCCTACGGGGTCCTGGACCCGAGGGTGAGAGTCCGATGAAGCTCGCGGAATCGAACCGGCAGGTGGAGCGGTGACCGCGGTGGGCGACGTCCGGCGCCGCCGGATCGACGAGCTGGCCGCCCGGGCCGGCCAGGTGCCCGAGGGCGAGGGCGGGGTCTCGCTCACCCGCAGCGCCGTCCGCCGGCTGCGCCGCGACCCGGTGGCCATCGCCGGCGCGGTCATCGTGGTGGTGTTCCTGCTGGTGGCCGCCTTCGCGCCGCTGCTGGCCCCGCGCGACCCGGTCGCGCAGTACCTGCTCAGCGAGATCCGGCCCGGCTCCATCCCCGGCCCGCGCGAGGGCTTCCCGCTGGGCGTGGACAACCTCGGCCGCGACCTGCTGTCCCGGCTAGTCTACGGCTCCCGGCAGTCGCTGCTCATCGGGTTCGTGTCCACGGTCCTGGGGGTCGTGGTCGGGATGGCGCTGGGCGTGCTGGCCGGTGGGCTCGGCGGCTGGGTGGACACCGTGGTCATGCGGTTCGTCGACATCCTGCTGTCCATCCCCGGGCTGCTCATGGCGATCACCGTCTCGGTGCTGCTCGGGCAGAACCAGTACGCGCTGATGATCGCCATCGCCGTCGTCCAGGTGCCCGTCTTCGCCCGGCTGCTGCGCGGGTCGATGCTGGCCCAGCGCGGCAGCGACTACGCCCTGGCGGCACGGGCGCTGGGGGTGAAGCGGGGACGCATCGTGTTCGGTCACGTGCTGCCCAACTCGCTGTCGCCGGTGATCGTGCAGGCGACGCTGTCGCTGGCGACGGCGATCATCGAGGCGGCCGCGCTGTCCTTCCTGGGCCTGGGCGACCCCGACATCGCCCGTCCGGAGTGGGGCGCGATGCTGGCCAACGCGCAGGACTTCCTGTCCATCCGCCCGGCCCTCGCCATCTGGCCCGCGCTGTGCATCATCGTCGTCGCGCTGGGCTTCACGCTGCTCGGGGAGCGGCTGCGCGAGGCGCTCGACCCGAAGTTCCGGAGGTGACCCCATGAGCGTCGAGGCGCTGTCGCCCGCGGCTCCGGACCGGTCCGCCGTCCCGGTGCTGGAGGTCGAGGAGCTCACCGTCACCTTCGCCCGTCGCGGCGAGCGGCCGACCCGGGCCGTCGACGGCGTGAGCTTCTCGGTCGCGGCCGGGGAGACCGTCGGGCTGGTCGGCGAGTCCGGCTGCGGCAAGTCCGTGACCTCGCTGGCGGTCATGGGCCTGCTGCCCCGCCGCGGGGTGCAGGTCGGCGGGTCGGTGCGGCTGAACGGCGCCGAGCTGCTCGGCGCGCCGGACCGCACGCTGCGCGAGCTGCGCGGCGCGGACATGGCGATGGTCTTCCAGGACCCGCTGTCCTCGCTGAACCCGACCGTGCCCATCGGCACCCAGGTCACCGAGGTGCTCGTCGAGCACCGCGACATGGGCCGCAGGGAGTCCGTCGCCGAGGCGGCCGCCCTGCTGGACCGGGTCGGCATCCCCGACCCCACCCGCCGGCTCAAGGAGTACCCGCACCAGCTCTCCGGCGGGATGCGGCAGCGGGCGCTGATCGCGATGGCGCTGGCCTGCTCGCCCCGGCTGCTCATCGCCGACGAGCCGACGACGGCCCTCGACGTGACCATCCAGGCGCAGATCCTGGAGCTGCTGCGCGAGCTGGTCGTCGACACCGGGACGGCGCTGGTGATGATCACCCACGACCTCGGCGTCGTCGCCGGCCTCTGCGACCGGGTGCACGTCATGTACGCCGGGAAGGTCATCGAGACCGCCGACCGGCACGAGCTGTTCGCCCGCCCGCGCCAGCCCTACACCGGCGGGCTGCTCGCCTCGGTGCCGCGGCTGGACGCCGGCCGCGGCACCCCGCTGACCCCGATCCGCGGGTCGGCGCGCGACGCCATCCCGTGGGCCGAGGGCTGCGCGTTCGCCCCGCGCTGCGACCACGCCCAGGACGACTGCCTCACCGAGGTCTCCGGCAGCACCGTGCCGCTGGAGTACGACGGGCCCGGACGCGAGCTGCGCTGCCGGCACCCGCTGGAGCACCCACCGGTCCCGGCCGGGGCCCCGTCGTCCGGCAGCACCGCGTCCGGCAGCACCGCGTCTGGCAGCACCGCCTCCGGAGCCGGGCGGTGACCGCCGGGCCGGAGCCACTGCTGCAGGTCCGCGGCCTGCAGGTGCACTTCCCCATCAAGCGCGGGGTGTTCGTCGACCGCACGGTGGGTCACGTCCGCGCCGTCGACGGCGTCGACCTGGCCATCGACCGGGGCACCACCTACGGCCTGGTGGGGGAGTCCGGGTGCGGCAAGTCCACCCTCGGCCGCGCCGTCCTGCGGCTGGTCGAGCCCACCGCCGGGCAGGTGCTGTTCGACGGCACCGACGTCGCCTCGCTGCAGGGCGAGGCGCTGCGCACCATGCGCCGGCGGATGCAGATGGTCTTCCAGGACCCGCTGGGCAGCCTGGACCCGCGGCAGGACGTCGAGTCGCTGCTGTCCGAGCCGCTGCGCGCACACGGCCTGGGCGGGGGCAAGGCCGGCATCGCCGCGCGCATCCGCGAGCTGCTGGACGCCGTCGGGCTGCCGTCGGCGGCACTGCGCCGCTACCCGCACGAGTTCTCCGGCGGGCAGCGGCAGCGCATCGGCATCGCCCGCGCGGTGTCGCTGGAGCCGGACCTGCTCATCGCCGACGAGCCGGTGTCCGCGCTGGACGTCAGCGTGCAGGCCCAGGTGGTCAACCTGCTCGAGGAGCTGCAGCAGCGGCTCGGCCTGACCTACCTCGTCATCGCCCACGACCTGGCGGTGGTGCGGCACATCAGCGACGTCGTCGGCGTCATGTACCTGGGCTCGCTGGTCGAGCAGGCCCCCTCCGGTGAGCTCTACGACACCCCGCTGCACCCCTACACCCGGGCGCTGATGAGCGCCGTCCCGGTGCCCGACCCGGTCGTCGAGGAGCGGCGGGAGCGGATCCTGCTGGCCGGCGACCTGCCCTCACCGGCGGACCCACCCAGCGGCTGCCGCTTCCACACCCGCTGCCCGTGGCGGCAGGAGACCCGCTGCGACGACGAGGTGCCGGTGCTGCGCGAGCTGGCGCCCGGCCACCTGGTGAGCTGCCACTGGGCCGAGCCCATCCGGGACGGCCTGCTGGCACCGCGGTCACCGGAGGAGGTCGCCGCCACCCAGGGGGTGTCGGTGCGTGGCACCGGCGCGGACGGCTACGAGACCGACGCGCTGGTGCAGGGCGTCGACGAGCCGGTCGAGCGCCGCTGAAGCACCCCGCTGCCCTCGCCACTCGCAGGCTCGCGGCGAGCCCCGGGCGGGCCGGCGCAGGACGGGGTCACCCGTCACTCTCGCGGTGTTCCTGCTGCTCTCGCGCGGGTGCACCGGCGTAGGAGCAGCAGGAACCGCGCGGGAGTCGGTCGTCGGGCACAGAGCGCTCGGTGCGCAGGGCCCTCACTCCAGGACGACGTCGTCCCCGCGGCGGACGGCGCGACGGACCCGCAGCCGCAACCGGCGGGCGTAGGCCCGCACGAACTGCGTGTAGCCGGGCGTCGGTCCGTGGTAGCCGAGGATGCCGCGCGGGCCCTCGACCATCTCGCCGGTGCGCACGTCGTAGCGGGCTCCGTGCCACGGGCAGACCAGGCACCCGTTCCTGTCGATGGACCCCTTCGACATGTCGGCGAGCTGGTGCCGGCAGCGGCGGGAGACGGCGAAGTACTCGCCGTCCCGGTTGCCGACGGCCCACTTCCCGACGCGGCGGACCGCTCCCGGCGGCAGGTCGGCGGCGGGGATGCGGTCGGGGTCGGGCACGGTGCCTCCAGGAGTCGGGGACGTGCCCCTACCCCGGACGGCGGCGGGTCAGACGGCCGGGCGCGGGTAGGGTCCGGCGCACCCGATCCCCGGAGGTCCCCCGTGCGCCGGCTGACCGCCGTCCTCGTCCCGCTGGCCGCCGCGGTCCTCCTCGGCGGTGGCCCCGCGCTGGCCGAGGAGCCGTTCGACGTCCCGGAGCAGGTGACCGACCGCGCCGACGTGCTCGGCCCGGCGCAGGAGGCGCAGGTCGGGGACGTCCTCGTCCAGTTGCAGACCGAGGACCAGGTGCAGCTGTTCGTGGTCTACGTCGACACCTTCGACGGTGTGGCTCCGCGGGCCTGGGCCAACCGGACCGCAGAGCTGTCCGGGCTCGGCGGCAACGACGTGCTGTTCGCCGTCGCGGTCGACGACGGGCGCTACGCGTTCAACCCGCCCACGGACTTCGTTCTGTCGGACCAGGAGCTCGACCGGTTGGTCGCCTCCGACGTCGAGCCCGAGCTCCGCGCCGGCGACTTCGACGGGGCGGCGGTCGCCTTTGCGGAGGTCCTGCGCGACGGCGGAGACGGCAGTGGGGGGCTGGGCACGGCCGCCGTCGCCCTCGGTATCGCGGCGGTCGCCGGCGGCGCCTACCTCGTCACGCGCGCCCGCCGCCGCCGGGCGGAGGCTCCGCCGCCGACCCGGCGGATCGAGCGGCCGGACCCGCACGCCGGCGTCCCGACCGAGGAGCTCAACGCGCGGGCCAGCACCGCGCTGCTGGAGCTGGACGAGGCGGTGAAGACCTCCCGGCTGGACCTGGACTACGCCCGGCTGCAGTACGGCGCCGACGCGGTCGCCGGCTTCACCGAGGCCCTGGCTGCCTCCGAGCAGGACCTCTCCCGGGCCTTCACGCTGCGCCAGCTGCTGGACGACGAGCACCCGGAGGACGAGCCCACGCAGCGGCGGATGCTGACCGAGATGCTGCAGCTGACCACCGCGGCCGACGCCCGCCTGGACGAGCAGGCCGAGGCGTTCGACCGGCTGCGCGACCTGGAGCGCACCGCCCCGCAGGCCCTCGACGCGCTGACCTCGCGGATCACCGCGCTGCGCGGCCGGCTGCCCGCCGACGAGGAGCGGTTCGCCGCGCTGCAGCGTCGCTACTCCGCGGCGGCGCTGGCTCCGGTCGCCGACAACCCGGCCCAGGCGCGGGCCCGGCTGGACGCCGCCGAGCAGGCGGTCGCCGAGGCACGCGAGGAGCTCGCGGCCGGGCAGGCGGGCGCCGCCGTCGGTGACATCCGGGTCGCCGAGGACGCCCTCGCGCAGACCGGCACGCTGCTGGACGCCGTCGCGCGGCTGGGCAACGACCTGCAGGCCGCGGAGGCCCGGGTGGCGTCGGTACGGGCGGAGACCGAGGCGGACCTCGCCGAGGCCCGCGCCCTGGTGGCCGGCGGCACGGGCCGCGGGCTGCGCCCGCAGGTGGCCCGCGCCGAGGCGGCGCTGACCGCGGCCGACGCCGCGCTGCACCCCGCGGACGGCGGCCGGCCCGACCCGCTGGCCGCGCTGCGGCAGCTGGAGGAGGCCGACATCGCCCTGGAGCAGGCCCTGACCGTCGCACGGGACGCCGAGCAGCGGGCCCGGCGGGCCGCGGCGTCGCTGGACCAGGCGCTGCTCACCGCCCGGTCGGGCATCGCCGCCGCCGGCGACTTCATCGGCACCCGCCGCGGTGCCGTCGGTCCGGAGGCCCGCACCCGGCTGGCCGAGGCGCAGCGGCACCTGGACCTCGCGGTCGCCCAGGGCCGCACCGACCCGGTCGGCGCGCTGCGCGAGGCACAGACGGCCGACGCGCTGGCCCAGCGGGCGCTGCAGCAGGCGCAGTCCGACGTCGCCGGGTGGGGCGGCGGTGGCTACGGCCCCGGCATCCCCGGCGGTTTCGCGGGCGGCTACGGAGGCGGCGGGTACGGCGGCCCGCGCGGCGGGGTGGACCTCGGCAGCCTGGTGCTCGGCGGGATCCTCTCCGGCGGGGGCGGCCGGGCCGGCGGTTACGGCGGTGGGTTCGGCGGTGGCAGCGGCGGGCGACGGCCGGGCAGCTTCGGCGGCTCGCGCAGCCGCGGTCGCGGCCGCTCCGGTGGCGGGCGCTTCTGACCGACCGGGCACCCGTGCACACGCGGTCCGGTGAACACCACGCGAACGGGCGCCGGGCCCTGGGAACTGTCCCTGCCCGGTGCCAGGGTGGCCTCCCCACCCGACGAGGAGGAGTCATGCCCACTCGGAACACCCCGTGGCCGGCCGGCACCCCGTGCTGGATCCACTACGGCGCTGCTGACGTCGACGCCGCCCGGGAGCTCTACGGCCGCCTGCTCGGCTGGGAGTACACCGGCGGGGAGGCGGAGTACGGCGGGTACCTCAACGCCACGCGCAACGGCGAGCCGGCCGCGGGCCTCGGCCCGCTGACGAGCCCGGGTGACTCCCCGGGCTGGACGACGTACTTCGCGACCGACGACGCCGCGGCCACCTGCGAGCGCATCCGCGAGGCCGGCGGCACCGTGGTCGTGGAGCCGATGGAGGTCGGGCCGCTGGGCACGATGGTCGTCGCCACCGACCCGCAGGGCAACGCCTTCGGGCTGTGGCAGTCCGGGCTGCACACCGGCTGCCGGGTGGTCAACGAGCCCGGCTCCCTGGTGTGGAACGAGGTGGCCGTCGACGACCCGGCCGCGGCCCGGGAGTTCTACTCGGCGGTGTTCGGCTTCACCTACGACGACGTCGACGGCGTCGAGGGGTACCAGACCTTCGCGCTCGGTGGCCACCCGCTCGGCGGGCTGGGCGGCTCCCAGCCGGGAGCGCCGAAGGGCTGGACGGTGTGCTTCGCGGTCACCTCCACCGACGACGTCGTCGCCGCCGTGGAGGCCGCCGGCGGGAAGGTGACCATGGCGCCGATGGACACCGAGTTCGGTCGCCTCGCCGTGGTCGACGACCCCTGGGGCGCCGCCTTCTCGGTCATGCAGGTGCCCGAGGGCATGCCGGTGCCCGGCAGCTGAGGTGCCCGGCCCCTGCGACGGGGCCGGGGGCGAGGGGGTCCGCCGTCAGGCGCGGAGCTGGCCGTACGCGTGCTCGGGGCGCAGCCGGAGGACCAGCCGCCGGTCGGCGACCATGGCCGCGCGGTAGGCGTCCCAGTCGTCGTGCTCACCGGAGATGCCGCGGTAGTAGGTGACCAGCTCCTCGACCGTGGCGTCGTGCGGGTCGGCGGCCACGGGCGTCAGGTCGGCGCTGCCCTCGACCGCGACCCAGCTCCAGAAGTCCTGCGAGGAGACGTGCAGCGTGACCCGTGGGTCGCGCTGCACGTTGCGGGTCTTCGCCCGGTCGGCGGTGACCGACACCCGCACGAGCTGCGCCTCCGGGTCCCAGGCGTAGCCGACGTTGGACAGCTGCGGGCGGCCGTCGCGCTTGACGGTCGCGAGCACGCCCCACCGGTTGCGGGCGACGAACTCGAGCATGCGTGGGTCGACGGTCATGCCGGCGACAACGCCGTCCGCCGGTCCGGTGTGCCCGGCCTCACCGGGGCGCGGGCGGCGACCTGCTTGGGTGTGCAGTCGTGACCGGGGAACCCGCTCGAGGCGTGGTGGGACAGGGCAGCCCGGGCCGCGGCCGGTGATCGACGTCGGACTCGTCCTGCCGGAGTTCGCCCTCCTCGTCCTGGGCGCCCTGCTGCGGCGCTGGGCCTGGCGCTCGCCGCAGTTCTGGGTGGACCTGGAGCGCCTGGTCTACCTGGTGCTGTTCCCGGTCCTGCTGGTGCGCACCACCCTGGCCGCCGACCTCGGCGCGGCCGGCGCCGGCACCGTCCTGCTGGCCGCCCTGGGGGCCACCGGTGCCGGCGCGCTCCTGGCCGCGGCCGTGTGGCTGCTGCCCGGCACCGACCGGTCGACCGCCGCCTCCGGCTGGCAGACGGCGTTCCGGTTCAACTCCTACCTGGCCCTCGCCCTCGTCGACGACCAGGGCCCGGCGGCCCTGGCGCTGATGGGGGTACTGCTCGGCGTCAGCGTCCCGGTGGTCAACGTGCTCGCCGTCAGCGCCCTCGCCCACGGCGCCCCCTCACCGGCGGACGGCGACCGGCGAACGAGCGCAGCCGTCCGGCTGCTGGGCGCGGTCGTCCGCAACCCACTCATCCTCGCCACCGCCGCCGGGCTCGCCGGCAACCTGGCCGGGGTCACGCTGCCGGGACCGGTGGACGCCACCGCCTCCCGGCTGGCCGCGGCCGCGGTACCGCTCGGGCTGCTCACCGTGGGGGCGGCGCTGCGCGGGGGCTGGTTCCAGCGCGGCCGGCGACTGGTGTCGGCGTACCTGGCACTGGTCAAGCTGGTCGCGGTGCCCGCCGCCGCGCTCGGCCTGGCGACCGCCCTGGGCGTCGTCGGCGAGCAGCGGGCGGTGCTCATGGCCTTCGCCGCCGTGCCGCCGGCGACCGCCGCCTACGTGCTCACGGCCCGCATGGGCGGAGACGGGCCGTTCGTGGCCGCCCAGCTGTCCCTCACCACCGTCGCCGCGGTGCTGACCCTGCCACTGTGGCTCACCCTGACCGGCTGACCGCGGCCACCACGGTCCGCGGCCGCCGCTGCCGCGACACCCACGCCGGCCGCCGTCGAGGCGTTCCCGCGGGAACGCCGTCGGGGTGCGCCCGAGGTGCTCCCCCCGAGCCCGCGGGTGTGGGACGCCGGCCGCCGGGGGACCGGACGGACATGGGTGAGCAGCAGGCGGGCAGTGTCGTGGTGACCGGGGCCGGGGGCGTCATCGGGTCGCACGCGGCGGCCGAGTACGCCCGGCGACCGGGGTGGCGGGTCCGCGGGGTCAGCCGCCGCACCCCGGGGCAGGCGACCTGGGAGCACCTGGCGGTGGACCTGGCGGACGCCGCGTCCGCCACGGAGGGGATGGCCGGCCTCGGCGACGTCACCCACCTGGTGGCCGGCGCCTACGCCGAGCGCCCGACCACCCGGGAGCTGTCGGAGGTCAACGTCGCGCTGCTGCGCAACACCCTCGACGCCCTGGCCGCCGCCGGCGCCCCGCTGGAGCACGTGACCCTCTACCAGGGCGGCAAGGCCTACGGCGCGCACATGGGGTTCTTCAACACCCCCGCCAAGGAGCGCGACCCACGGATCGTCCAGCCCAACTTCTACTACGACCAGGAGGACCTGCTGCGGTCGCTCGCCGCCGAGCGCGGCTTCCGGTGCACCGTGCTGCGGCCGGAGGGCGTGGTCGGCTACGCCGTCGGCAACCCGATGAACCTGCTGATGGTGATCGCGGTCTACGCAGCGATCAGCCGGGAGCTGGGCCAGCCGCTGCGGTTCCCTGGCACCCTGGCCGCCTACGACGCGCTCTACCAGGTCACCGACGCCGAGCTGCTCGCCCGCGCCACGGTGTGGGCCGGCGGTGCGCCCCACGCCGACGGGGAGGTCTACAACGTCACCAACGGCGACCAGCTGCGGTGGCGGCACCTGTTCCCGGTCCTCGCCCGCCACCTCGGCATGGACCACGCCGAGCCGCAGCCGATACCCCTTGCCGAGGCGATGGCTGACCGCCGGGACGTGTGGGAGCGGCTGGCCGCCCGGCACGACTTGGTGCCGACGCCCTACGAGGACCTGGTGAGCTGGGACTTCGGCGAGTTCATCTTCCGGTCGGGCTTCGACAACGTCAGCTCCACCGTCAAGCTCCGGCAGGCCGGGTTCGCCGACTGCCTGGACACCGAGGACCGCTTCCTGGAGCTGTTCGACCGGCTCGCCGCCGACCGGGTCGTCCCGCCGGTGCCCTGAGGGCGGTCAGCGCACCCGGCCGCGGGCCCTGAGCGGCACCGGCGGCAGCGGCGGGGCGGCCAGCCGGTCGCCGTCGTAGCCGACGACGGTGCCGAAGCGCTCGTCCTCGGCGTTCCACCGCTCGGCGTACTCGGCGATCTCCTCACCCGAGCGGCCGACGAAGTTCCACCACATGACGATCCGCTCCTCGAACGGCTCGCCGCCGAGCAGCAGCAGCCGCGCGTCCTGCCCGGCGCGGATCCGCACCGTGCGGCGGCCAGTGCCGAGGTACAGCATCGCGCCGACCTCCAGCGGCGCGTCCTCCACCTGCGCCGACCCGGACGAGGCCAGCACGGCGTACTCGAAGTCCGGCTCCAGCGGCAGCTCGACGTCGGCACCGGCGGACAGGGCCAGGTCGGCGCCGACCAGCGGGGTGTGCGCCGTGCCGGGGGAGGTGGCCCCGCCGAGGGAGCCCAAGAGCACGGTGGCGGTGAGCCCGTCGGAGGTGAAGCCGGGCAGGCCGGTGTGGTGGGCGAACGCCGGCGCGGTGTCGCGGGCGGCGTCGGGCAGCGCCACCCACAGCTGGGCGCCGTGCAGGTACCGGGGGTGGCTCGCCGGGGACTGCTCGGAGTGCGCGATGCCGTGGCCGGCCGTCATCAGCGCGAGCTCGCCGGGCCGGACGCGGGCGTCGCTGCCGAGGGAGTCACGGTGGTGGATCTCGCCCTCCAGCAGCCAGGACACCGTCTGCAGACCGGTGTGCGGGTGCGGCGGCACCTGCATGCCGGCCGACGCGGTGACGTCGTCGGGGCCGTAGTGGTCGACGAACGCCCACGCGCCGACCAGCCGCCGGCCCAGGGTGGGCAGCAGCCGCCGCACGCGCGTGCTCTCGCCGAGCAGCACCTCCTTGCCCGGCAGCAGCTCCAGCACCGGGCCGGCGGCGGTGCCCTCCAGCCCGCCGAGCTCGCGGGCCGGCGGGCGGCGCTCCAGGTTGCTCATCGGGTCCTCCTGTGCGCGGGGAGCCTGGACCTACTGTGCGCCGGACTGGCCGGTCTCGCCGCGGACGGCGGCGTGCGGGACGGCGGGGCGGGTGGGGGCGCTGGAGTGCTGGGCCGGGATGCTGCCGAGCCGGCCGGCCCGGAAGTCCTCGAAGGCCTCGACGACCTCCTGCCGGGTGTTCATCACGAACGGCCCGTACACGGCGATCGGCTCGCGGATGGGACGGCCGCCGAGGACGACGACGTCCAGCGCCGGCGTGCGGGACTCCTGGCGCCGCGCCCCGCTGACCGTGATCGTGTCGCCCGCGCCGAGGACGGCGAGCTGGCCGGTGCGCACCGGGTGCCCCTCGGGGCCCACCGAGCCGGCGCCGGACAGCACGTAGACCAGCGCGTTGAAGTCCGGCTGCCACGGCAGGTCCAGGGTCGCGCCGGGGGCGACCGTGGCGTGCACCATGGCCATCGGCGTGTAGGTGGAGCCCGGGCCGGTGTGCCCGGCGACGTCACCGGCGATCACCCGCAGCAGGGCGCCGGCGTCCGGGCTGGCCAACAGCACCGACTCGCGGGCCCGCAGGTCCTGGTAGCGCGGCTCCGCCCACTTGCGCGCCATGGGCAGGTTCACCCACAGCTGCAGGCCGTGGAACAGACCGCCGCTCACGACCAGGTGCTCCGGGGGACGCTCGATGTGCAACACGCCACCGCCGGCGGTCATCCACTGGGTGTCGCCGTCGGTGATCGAGCCCCCGCCGCCGTGGGAGTCGGCGTGCTCGAAGGTGCCGTCGATGAGGTAGGTGACGGTCTCGAAGCCCCGGTGCGGGTGCCAGGAGGTGCCCCGCGGCTCACCCGGGGCGTACTCCACCTCGCCCATCTGGTCCATGTGGATGAAGGGGTCGAGCTCGCGCAGGTCCGCGCCGGCGAACGCGCGGCGGACCGGGAAGCCCTCGCCCTCGAAGCCCGACGGCGCGGTGGTCACCGAGCGCACCCGGCGGCGGACCGTCCCCGGGACCGGCAGCGGGACGCGCGGGAGCGTGGTGGTGTCCTCGACGGTGACGGCGGGCATGCCGGCCTCCTCGGTTGAACTCTCAACTGACGGAGGTCGTAACGGCGCGCCGGCCCCCGTCATTCCCCCCGCGTCAGGAGGCGCGCTCGCGCAGCCGGTCCCCGGGCTGCGGGTGCGCCTCGTCCAGCGCCTCCACGGCGACCTCGGCGTCGTCCAGGTGGACGGCGTCGCGCGGGTCGGTGGTGTCCAGCATCCGCGTCTCGTGGCCCCGGCCCACCACCAGGACGACGTCGGCCGGCCCGGCGGCCCGCACCGCGGCGGTGATCGCCGTCCGCCGGTCGGGCACCGTGCGCACGCCGGCCGCGGAGCCCAGCAGGCCCACGCGCAGCTCGGCGCGGATCGCGGCCGGGTCCTCGCCGTGGCTGCCCTCGTTGGTCAGCCACACGCAGTCCGCGGCCCGCGCGGCCTCGCCCAGCCCCTGGCGCTTGTAGCGGTCGCGCCGGCCGCGGGCGCCGAGCACCAGGTGCACCCGGCCGCTGGGGTGGGTGAGGTCGCGGGCCGTGACGAGGGCGGCGGCCAGCGCGCGGGGCGTGTGCGCGTAGTCGACGACGACCCGCGGCCGGCCCGACCCGCCGAGGACGGTGTTGCGCCCGCGGGGCGGGGCGACCGCGGCCAGCCCGGCGGCGATCCGGTCCGGCGGGACGCCGAGCACCCGGCCGGTGGCCCAGGCGGCGGCCAGGTTGGTGACGTGCACCCGCCCCACCAGCGGGCTGCGCACCCGGTGCCCGCCGAGGTCGTCGCCGATGAGCAGTTCGGTGCCGCCGCTCCCGGTCCGCCACCCCAGCACCCGCACGTCGGTGTCGGTCCCCGAGCCGACCCGGGTCACCGGCACCTGCGCCTGGTCGGCCAGCCGCCGTCCCCAGGGCTCCTCGGTGACGACCACGGCGGCGGCGGTCCGCCCGGCCTCGAACAGCCGGGCCTTGCTGGCCCAGTACTGCTCCAGGGTGCCGTGGTGGTCGAGGTGGTCCTCCTCGAAGCCGGTGAAGACCGACACCTGGAACCCCAGACCGTCCATGCGCCCCATGTCCAGCGCGATGGAGGAGGCCTCCACGACCGCGCTGTGCGCGCCGGCCTCGAGCATCCAGCCCAGCAGCTGGTGCAGCTCGGGGGCCTCGGGCGTGGTCAGGGCGGTCGTCCGCGCGTGCCTGCCGACCTCGGCGCCCAGCGTGCCCACCACGCCCGTGCAGTCGCCCCCGGCGTCCAGGACGCCGCGGAGCAGGGCGCTGGTGGTGGTCTTGCCGTTGCTGCCGGTGACCCCGACCAACCGCAGCGCCGCGGCCGGGTCACCGGCCAGCAGCGCGCCGAGCGGGCCGAGCTGGGCACGCACCGAGGGCACGCGCAGCTGCGGCAGGTCGCTGTCCACCGGCCGGTCGACGAGCAGTGCGACCGCACCGGCGGCCGCGGCCGCGGGAGCGTGGCGGTGACCGTCGCTGGCCGAGCCGCGGACGCAGGCGAACAGCGCGCCGGGGACGACGAGCCGGGAGTCCGTCACCAGGCCGCGCACCGTCAGGTCGTCGGTGCCCCCGACGCGGGTGACCGGGCCGCCGGGCACGGTGCGGGCGCGACGCTCGACCTCCGACCACGGGACGGAGGGGAGACGCACCGGCCCGACGGTATGCGGCGCTGCCCGAAGCCGCAGGTCGGGGCTGTAGGCACTCCACCCGTCCGGCGCGCCCCTGACCGCGCGGAGCGCGCGGGACACACCCCGGCACCGGTCGCGGGCGCCTGCCGCGGCCGGACGCGCCGGGCGGATACTCGGAGCTGATGAGCGCACCCGTCAACCTGGTCAACCTCGAGCGGGTGCACAAGGCACACGGCACCACCGTCCTGCTCGACGACGTCTCCCTCGGCATCGCCGCAGGCGAGCGCATCGGCGTGGTGGGGCGCAACGGCAGCGGGAAGTCCACGCTGCTCGGCGTCCTGACCGGCGGTGAGGAGCCCGACTCCGGCCGGGTCACCCGGCGCGGCGACCTGGCCGTCGGCGTCCTCGACCAGTCCGGCACCCTGCCGCCCGGTGCGACGGTGCGGGACGTCGTCCTGCCCGCCAGCCTGTTCGCCGCCGAGCACGAGTGGGCCGCCGACCCGGCCGTGCGCAGCGTGCTCACCGGCCTGGAACTGGACCGGCTGGGCCTGGACAGCCCGGTCGCGCCGATGTCCGGCGGCGAGCGGCGCCGGGTCGCGCTGGCCGCGCAGCTCGTCCGGCCGCTGGACCTGCTGGTGCTCGACGAGCCGACCAACCACCTCGACGTCGAGGGCGTGGCCTGGCTGGCCGGCTACGTGCGGGAGCGGGTCGGCGCGCTGGTGGTCGTGACCCACGACCGGTGGTTCCTCGACGAGGTGTGCACGCAGACGTGGGAGGTCGCCGACGGCCGGGTGCACGCCTACGAGGGGGGCTACGCCGCCTACACGCTGGCCCGCGCCGAGCGCGCCCGGATCGCGGCGGCCGGCGAGGAGCGCCGCCTCAACCTGGTCCGCAAGGAACTGGCCTGGCTGCGCCGCGGCCCGCCCGCGCGCACCAGCAAGCCGAGGTTCCGGATCGAGGCCGCCCAGGCGCTCATCGCCGACGAACCCCCCGCGCGGGACCAGATGGCGCTGGCCGGCTTCGCCGCCCGCCGCCTCGGCAGGACCGTCTACGACGTGGAGGACGTCACCTACGCGGTGCCCACGGACGACGGCCCCCGCACCCTGTTCCGGGACCTGAGCTGGCACGCCGGCCCGGGTGACCGGATCGGCGTCGTCGGCGTCAACGGGGCGGGCAAGACCTCGCTCCTGCGGCTGCTGGTCGGCGAGAGCGAGCCCGACCGCGGCCGGGTGGTGCGCGGGCAGACCGTGGCGCCGGCCTACCTCTCCCAGCACGTCACCGAGCTGCCGGGCCGGCTGCGGGTGCTGGAGGCGGTGCAGGAGGTCGCCCGGATCGCCCGCATCGGGAACCAGGAGATCTCCGCGTCGTCCCTGGCCGAGCGGTTCGGCTTCCCGGCGTCGCGGCAGTGGACGCCGGTGGGCGACCTCTCCGGCGGCGAGCGGCGGCGGCTGCAGCTGCTGCGGCTGCTGATGAGCGAGCCGAACGTGCTGCTGCTCGACGAGCCGACGAACGACCTGGACATCGACACGCTGACCGCGCTGGAGGACCTGCTCGACGGCTTCCCCGGCACCGTGCTGGTGGTCAGCCACGACCGGTACTTCGTCGACCGGGTGTGCGACTCCGTGGTCGCGCTCATGGGCGACGGCTCGCTGGCGGCCCTGCCCGGCGGGGTCGAGGAGTACCTGACCCGCCGCGCCGCGGGGGAGGCGGCGCTGCCCTCGGTGACGTCCACGGCGGCACCTGCTGCCGCCCCCTCGGCCCCCGCGCGTTCGTCCGGGGACGTGCGGGCAGCCCGCAAGGAGGCCGCGCGGCTGGAGCGGCGGCTGGAGAAGCTCACCGCCGACGAGGAGCGGCTGCACGGCGAGCTGGCCGCGGCGGCGACCGACCACGTCCGGGTCGGCGAGCTGGACGCGCGGCTGCGCACGGTGCTGGCCGAGAAGGAGCAGGTGGAGAGCGACTGGCTCGAAGCCGCCGAGGTCGCCGAGGGCTGAGCGGGCCCCGCCCGGGTCGCGGCCGGCCCTCCCTGGAGGCCACCTCTCCCCGCGGACGCTCGTGCTCTGCCCACCGTGGTGGGCAGAGCACGAGCGTCGCGCGGGGGAGGGTCGCCGGGGGTCACGCGGCGACGGCGGCCTCCGCGCGGTTGCGCTGGAGCAGCCGCAGGCCGACCACGACCGCCGGGACGGCGCCCAGCAGCATGAGCCCGCCGTACAGCAGCGGGGAGAAGGTCAGCACAGTCGCCAGCACGAGCGAGACGACCGCGGGGGCCAGCAGCCACCAGCTGATCACGCCCGCCCGGGCCAGGCCGGCGTAACCGACCAGCGGACCGACCAGGCCGAGCAGCGTCACGGTGCCGACCACGGCCATCGCCGCGGAACCGTGGACGTCGGCGAACACCGCCTCCGCGGTGCTCGCCTCGAGCAGCCGCCCGACGGCGCCGGTCCAGAAGTCGAAGAGCACGTTCCCGGCGACGGTGACCATGCCCAGCGCGGCCATCAGCGCCCCCGCGACGGCCAGGCCCGCGCCGCGACGGCCGCGCACCAGCGCGGGCGCCGCCAGCCAGGCCAGGCCGGTCAGCATCGTGCCGTAGTGCAGCAGCAACGCCGACAGGGTGGTCCGCGCCTCGTCGCGGGCGAGGGAGGCGATGTAGTCGGCGTCGGCCATCGAGTCCTGCGGCGGTGAGGTCACCATGCCGGCGACGAAGAGCACCGAGCCGAGGACCAGGGCGCCCCCGGCGATCGGGAGCAGCAGCGAGCCGGCGGAGCGGCGGCCCGGCGCCGGAGTCGTGGTGGACGGGGTCTGGAGTTCGGTCGTCATGGCCGGAACGCTAGGAACCCGCCCTCGACCTGGGCGTCCGTCGTGCCGCACCGACCTGGCTCCGTCCTGCGGCGGAACGACACGGGCGGCCGTTCGGCCGCGCGGGGGATGCCCGGCGCCCCGCGCGGCGCCTAGCGTGCGCGTCGTGCCCCGCTGGACCGCCTCCCCGAGCGCGCGCCGCCTGTTCTGGCCGGCCGTGGGCGCCCTCATGGGGGCTCTCTCGGTCTTCGAGTGGTCCGTCGACGACTTCACCGGCCGCGACTGGCCGCTGCTGGTCCCCGGACTGCTGGTGGCCGCACTCGTCGCACTGTGCCGCTGGCTGTCGGCCACCGCACCCGTCCTGGGCATCCTCACCGTCCTGGTCAACCTCGCGGGGGGCGCCCCCGGCCCTGGCGGCGCCCAGCTGGTCGGCATGGGCCTGCTGGTCGGCCACGCCCTCGCCGTGCTGCCCCCGCGCCGCGGCGTCGTCTCGGCCGGTGTCTCCGGAGCGCTGGCCGCCGTGCTGGGCGCCGCCTTCGCGCCCAACCCGTGGGAGGCGGTGTTCTACCTGCTCGTGGTCGGTGCCTCCGCCGCCGTCGGGGCGCTGGTGGCGCAGTCGCGGCAGCGCGCCGCGCGGATGCAGCTGCTCGCCGCCCGGCTCGCCGAGCAGCAGGAGGCGGTCGCCGCCGCGGCCACGACCGCCGAGCGGGCCCGGATCGCCCGCGAGGTGCACGACTCCGTGGCGCACGCGGTGAGCGTGATGGTGCTGCAGATGGGCGGCCTGCGCCGGCTGCTGCCCGACCACCCCGAGGCGCAGGAGGTGCTGCTCGGCCTGGAGCGGCTGGGCCGGGACTCCGTCGACGAGATGCGCCGGGTCGTCGGAATCCTGAGGGAGCAGCGCGACGGGGCGCCGGCTCCCCGGCCGTCGCTGTCCCGGCTCGACGCCGTCCTCGACGAGCTGCGGACGGCGGGCATGCCGGTGGAGCTGACCGTCACGGGGGAGCCGGTCGAGCTGCCGCAGCTGGTCGACGTCTCCGCCGTCCGGGTGGTGCAGGAGGCGCTGTCCAACGTGGTCCGGCACGCCGGTGCCGCCGCGACGCGGGTGGAGGTCCGGTACGAGCCGGGGGCGGTGACGGTCACGGTGACCGACGACGGCCGCCCCCGCGTCCCGGCGCCGCCGCCGACCGGCGCCGGCGGGCACGGGCAGCTGCACATGCGCGAGCGGGTCGCCGTCGCCGGTGGGCGGCTGGAGGTCGGGCCGGTGCGCGGGGGCGGCTACCGGGTCCGCGCCACCTTCCCGGTGGCCGTCCCGAGCACCCCGGCGGGGGCGGTGGCGTGACCATCCGGGTGGTGCTCGTCGACGACCAGGCGATGGTGCGCACCGGGTTGCGCATGGTGCTGGCCGCCGAGCCCGACATCGAGGTGGTCGGCGAGGCCGCCGACGGGGCCGCCGGCGTCCGGGTGGTGACCGAGCAGCGGCCGGACGTCGTGCTGCTCGACGTCCGCATGCCGGGCGTGGACGGGCTCGAGGCGGCCCGGCGGATCGCCGCCGCGGACCTGCCGACCCGGGTCGTCGTGCTGACCACCTTCGACGAGGACGAGTACCTGGCCGCTGCCCTGCGGGCCGGGGTCAGCGGCTTCCTGCTCAAGGTGGCCCCGCCGGAGGACCTGGTCGCCGCCGTCCGCACCGTCGCCGCCGGGCACGGCCTGCTCGACCCGGCGGTCACCCTGCGGGTCATCGAGACCGTCGCCGCGGCGCCGGCGCCGGACCCGGAGCGGGTCGGGGCGCTGGCCCGGCTGACCGAGCGGGAGACCGACGTGCTCGCGCTGGTGGCCGCCGGGCTGTCCAACGCCGAGATCGCCGCCCGGCTGTTCCTCGGCGAGGCGACGGTGAAGACCCACGTCAGCCGGGTGCTGCTCAAGCTGGGCCTGCGCGACCGCGTGCAGGCGGTGGCCTTCGCCTACGAGTCCGGGCTGGTCCGGCCCGGCCGGTGAGGGGCGGGCCCCAGCGACGAGGCCGGGCCCACCGGGCCTGCCGGGTAGACTGATCACCGCGCCGGCCGTCGCCCGACCGACGTCCGGTGTCCCCGCGCCCTGCGACTCCCGGAGACACGTGCTCGCTCTGCTGTCCCTCCACGTGCTCGCCGCGCTGCTGGCGCCCGTGCTCGTGCGGTGGTGGGGGCGGCAGGCCCTGCTGGTCCTCGCGCTGGTCCCCGCCGCCGCCTTCGCCTGGGTGCTGTCCCGGGTGGGCGCGGTGCTCGGCGGCCAGGAGCCGCGAGAGACGGTGCCGTGGGTGCCGGCGCTGCAGCTGGACGTCGCGCTGCGCCTGGACGCGCTGTCGCTCACCTTCGCCGCCCTGGTCACCGGGGTGGGCGCGCTGGTGTTCGTCTACTGCGCCCGCTACCTCGACTGCGGCGACGAGGACACCGGCCGGTTCGCCGGCTGCCTGACCGCCTTCGCCGGCTCCATGCTCGGGCTCGTCCTCGCCGACGACCTGCTGCTGCTCTACGTGTTCTGGGAGCTCACCACCGTCTTCTCCTTCCTGCTCATCGGCGGGTCGGGGCGGCGGCTGGCCGCGCGGCGGGCGGCCGCGCAGGCGCTCGTCCTCACCACCGCCGGCGGGCTGGCCATGCTGGTCGGGCTCATCCTCGTCGGCCAGGCCAGCGGCTCGTTCCTGCTGTCGGAGGTCGTCGCCGACCCGGGCAGCGGCACCGCCATGGTGTGGGGTGCCGCGCTGGTGCTGGTCGGGGCGGTGACCAAGTCCGCGCTGGTCCCGTTCCACTTCTGGCTGCCCGCGGCCATGGAGGCCCCGACCCCGGTCAGCGCCTACCTGCACGCCGCGGCGATGGTGAAGGCCGGCGTCTACCTGGTCGCCCGCCTGGCACCGGGGCTGGCCGACGTCCCCGGCTGGCGGCCCGCCGTGCTCGGGCTGGGCGTGGCCACCATGCTCGTCGGCGGGTACCGCGCGCTGCGCCAGCGGGACCTCAAGCTGCTGCTGGCCTTCGGCACGGTCAGCCAGCTGGGCTTCCTGGTGACGCTCGCCGGCGCGGGCAGCTACGAGCTGGCGTCGGCCGCGCTGGCCATGACGGTGGCCCACGCGCTGTTCAAGTCCACGCTGTTCCTCACCGTCGGCGTCATCGACCACGCCACGGGCACCCGCGACCTGCGCCGGCTGTCCGGCCTCGGCCGCCGGCTGCCGGTCCTCGCGGCCACCGGCACCGCCGCCGCGGCGTCCATGGCCGGACTGCCGCCGCTGCTGGGCTTCGTGGGCAAGGAGGCGGCGTTCACCGCCCTGCTGGACGGCGGGCTGCCCGACCGGACCGCGGCCGTCGTCGTCCTCACCGGCCTGGTCGCGGGCTCGGTGCTCACCGCCGCCTACACGGCCCGCTTCGTCTGGGGCGCCTTCGCCCGCAAGCCCGGCGTCGAGGACACCGAGCCCGAGCACCCGCCGGGGCCGCTGTTGCTCACCGCCCCGGTCGTCCTCGCGCTGACCGGGTTGCTCCTCGGGCCGGCCAGCCCGCTGCTGGACCCGGTGGTCGCCGCCTACGCCGAGACGCTGCCGCTGCTGGCCCCGGAGGCGGAGCACCTGGCGCTGTGGCACGGTTGGCAGCCGGCGCTGCTGCTGTCCGCGCTGACGCTCCTCGGCGGGGCCGCGCTGTTCGCCGTCCGCGGGCGGGTGCAGGTCCTGCAGCGGCGGGTGGCCGTCGGGGCCTCCGCCGACGAGGGCTACTGGAACGTCCTGCAGGGTGTCGACCGGCTCTCCGTGCTGGTCACCGGCACCACCCAGCGCGGCTCCCTGCCGGCCTACCTGGGCACCATCCTGGTCACCCTGCTGGCGCTGTCCGGGACGCTGCTCATCACCCGCGCGCCCTGGCCGGACCAGTGGCGGGCCTGGGACACCCCGGTGCAGGCGATCGTCGGCCTGGTCGTGGTCACCGCCGCGGTGCTGGCGCTGCGCATCCGCCAGCGGCTGTCCGCGGTGCTGGTCGTCGGGGTGACCGGCTACGGCAGCGCCGTGGTGTTCGCGCTGCAGGGCGCCCCCGACCTCGCGCTCACCCAGTTCCTGGTGGAGACCCTCACCCTGGTCGTGTTCGTCCTGGTGCTGCGCAAGCTGCCCAAGGACATCTCCGAGCGGCACCGGCCGCGCGAGCGTGCCGTCCGCGGGGCGATCGCGGTCGCCACCGGGGTGTTCATGGCCGCCGCCGGGGCCGTGGCGCTCTCGGCGCGCACCGCGACGCCGGTGTCGGAGGCCTGGCCCGGGCCGGCGTACGAGGTCGGCGGCGGCAAGAACATCGTCAACGTGACCCTGGTCGACATCCGCGCCTGGGACACCCTCGGGGAGATCGCCCTGCTGGTCGTCGCCGCGACCGGCGTGGCCAGCCTGGTCTTCCTCCGGCGGCGCACCGGCGGCGTGGACCGCGTCCCGCGCTCCGCCCTGGACGAGCCGCAGCCCGGCCGGCGCGCGCCCCGCAACCGCTGGCTGGCCGCCACGGTCACGCTGGAGCCCGGCCGGCGCTCGGTCGTGCTCGAGGTGGTCACCCGGCTGCTGTTCCACACCATCATGGTGTTCTCCCTCTACCTGCTCTTCTCCGGCCACAACGAGCCCGGCGGCGGGTTCGCCGGTGGGCTGGTCGCCGGTCTCGCGCTGGTGCTGCGGTACCTGGCCGGCGGGCGCTACGAGCTGGGTGAGGCCGCCCCGGTCGCGCCGGGCCTGCTGCTGGGCGGCGGGCTGCTGTTCGCCGGCGGCACCGGCGTCGCCGGCCTGCTGGCGGGGGCCGCGGTGCTGCAGACGGCGATCGTGCAGACCACCCTGCCGGTGCTCGGCGACGTCAAGCTGGTGACCTCGCTGTTCTTCGACGTCGGCGTCTACCTGATCGTCGTGGGGCTGGTGCTGGACGTGCTGCGCAGCCTGGGTGCGGAGCTGGACCGCCAGGAGGACCAGGAGGACCCGATCGAGCTGACCCCCGGGGAGACGGTGCTGCGATGACCCCGACGATCGTGCTGCCGCTGATGATCGGCGGGCTCTACGCAGCGGGGGTCTACCTGCTGCTGGACCGCAGCCTGACCCGGGTCCTGCTCGGCTTCGTGCTGCTGGGCAACGCCACCAACCTGCTGCTGCTCTCCAGCGGCGGGCCGGCGGGCCTGGCGCCGATCCTCGGCTACTCCGACCCCGAGCAGATCAACGACCCGCTGCCGCAGGCCCTGGTCCTCACCGCGATCGTGATCACCTTCGGCGTCTCGGCGTTCCTGCTGGCGATCATCCACCGCTCCTGGCGGCTGGCCCGCAACGAGGCCGTGGGGCTGGACGAGGAGGACCGCCGGGTCGCCGCCGGCCGGGCCACCGACGCCGACGAGGTCGACCCCGACGACCTGTCCCCGGAGGACCGCGCGGCCATGCACGTCGACACCCTGGCCGCCGACGGCGGGGTGCCGGCCGACGACGTCGACCTGCCCGCGGGTGCCCGGTGATCGACGTCCTCGCGCCGCTGCCGGTGCTGCTCCCGCTGCTGGGGGCGGCCGGGGCGCTGCTGGTCTCCGGGCACCCGGGGGTACAGCGCGCCCTGAGCACGACCGTGCTCGTCGCGGTGCTCGCCGTCTCGGTGGCCCTGCTGTTCGTCGCCGACGCCGAGGGTGCCGCCTCGGTGTCGGTCGGCGGCTGGCCGGTGCCGCTGGGCATCGTGCTGGTCGTCGACCGGCTGTCGGCGCTGATGCTGGTGGTCGCCTCGACCGTGGCGCTCGGCGTCCTGGTCTTCGCCGTCGGGCAGGGCTCCGCCGACGGGGACGAGGGCACCCCGGTGTCTATCTTCCACCCGACGTTCCTGGTGCTGATCGCGGGCGTGGGCAACGCCTTCCTCGCCGGCGACCTGTTCAACCTCTACGTCGGCTTCGAGATCCTGCTGATGGCCTCCTACGTGCTGCTCACCCTCGGCGGCACCGCGGCGCGCATCCGCGGCGGCGTCACCTACATCGTCGTGAGCCTGACCAGCTCCCTGGTGTTCCTCGCCGCGATCGGCCTGGTCTACGCCGCCACGGGCACGGTGAACATGGCCCAGCTGGCGGTGCGGCTGGGCGAGCTGCCCGACGGCCTGCAGGTGCTGCTGCAGTCGATGCTGCTCATCGCCTTCGGCATCAAGGCCGCGGTCTTCCCGCTGTCGGCCTGGCTGCCCGACAGCTACCCGACCGCCCCCGCGCCGGTCACCGCCGTGTTCGCCGGCCTGCTCACCAAGGTCGGCGTGTACGCGATCATCCGGACGCAGACGCTGCTGTTCCCGGACGGCGCGCTGGACGACCTGCTGCTGTGGGCGGCGCTGGCGACCATGCTCATCGGCATCCTCGGGGCGGTGGCGCAGAGCGACCTGCGCCGGATGCTGTCGTTCACCCTGGTCAGCCACATCGGCTACATGGTGTTCGGCATCGCCCTGGGGACGGCGGCCGGGCTGGCCGGCGCGGTCTTCTACGTCACCCACCACATCGCCATCCAGACCACGCTGTTCCTCGTCGCCGGGCTGGTGGAGCGCCAGGGCGGGACGACGTCGGTGGACCGCCTCGGCGGCCTGGCCCGGCGCTCCCCGCTGCTGGCGGTGCTGTTCCTGGTGCCCGCGCTGAACCTCGCCGGCATCCCCCCGATGTCGGGCTTCATCGGCAAGCTGGGACTGCTGCAGGCCGGCGTCGCCGACGGCAGCCCGGGGGCGTTCACCCTGGTGGCCGGCGGGGTGCTGACCAGCCTGCTCACGCTGCTGGCGGTCGCCCGCGTCTGGATCCGCGCCTTCTGGCGGTCCCCCAGCCAGCCCCCGGCCGAGGACACCGCCGCGGCCGCGGTCGCCGACGCGACGTCCCGACGGCGGCCGTCCGGCGACGGCGCGACACCCTCCGACGGGCCGCGCACCCCCCTGCAGGACGCGTGGCGCCGGCACACGGCGGTGGCCACGGCCAGCCGGCCGGACCTGCCGCCGGCCGCGGCGGCGACCCGGGCGCTGCGCCCGCTGCCCCGGACGATGGTGGGTGCCACCGTGGCCCTGGTCTCCCTCACCGTGGCCCTCACCGGGCTGGCCGGGCCGCTGTACGGGCTGGCCGACCGGGCCTCGGGCGACCTCCTGGACCGCTCGCCCTACGTCACCTCGGTGTTCGGGACGGAGCCGATCCCGTGACCGTCGAACCGGCCGCCACCCGGCTGCGCCACCAGCTCCCGCTGGTCGTCTGGCTGGTCGTGGTGTGGATGCTGCTGTGGGGCACGCCGTCCTGGGCGAACCTGCTCTCCGGCGTGCTGGTGGCGCTCGTCGTGCTGACGGTGCTGCCACTGCCGCCGGTGGTCGGCGGTGCCCGCGTGCGCCCGCTGCCGCTGCTGGTCTTCCTCGGTCACTTCCTGGTCGAGCTGGTCGTCTCCGGCGCGCAGGTGGCCTGGCAGGCGCTGCGGCCCGGCGGGGTGTCCAGCACGGCCATCCTGCGGGTCCAGCTGCGCGTGGACTCCGACCTGCTGCTGACCATGGTCGCCGAGGCGATCTCGCTGGTACCCGGGTCGCTGGTGCTCGACCTGGACCGGGAGCAGCGGGTGATGACCCTGCACGTGCTGCCCGCGCGCGACCTGGACGACGTCCGGCGGAAGAAGGCGCACGTGCTGGTCGTCGAGGAGCGGCTGGTCCGGGCGTTCGGCTCGGCCGACGACCTGGCAGCCATCGAGCGGCGGGAGGATCGGGTGCAGGCGCCGTGATCGTGGTGGAGGTCGCGCTGTACGCGCTGATCGGCGGGGGAGCGCTGCTGGCGCTGGTCCGGCTGGCGCGCGGGCCCTCGCTGCTGGACCGGGTGGTCGCCACCGACACCCTGCTGGTCATCATCGCGGCCGGCCTGGCGGTGCACGCCGCGCTGGTGCGGGACCCGACGCTGGTGCCGGTGCTGGTCGTGGTCTCGCTGCTGGCCTTCGTCGGGTCGGTGTCGGTCGCCCGCTACGTCGGCGGGATGATGCTGCGCTCGGGCACCGGCGACGGCCGGGACGTCGGCCGGCCGGTGGCGGCCGAGGAGGGGCAGGGCCGGTCGTGAACGGGTTCGCCGACGTCGTCGCCCTCGCCTGCCTGCTGGCCGGTGCGTTCTTCTGCCTGACCGCCGGGCTGGGCCTGGTGCGCTTCCCCGACGTGCTGACGCGGATGCACGCCGGCACCAAGCCCCAGGTGCTCGGCGTGCTGCTGATCATGGTCGGGGCCGCCATCCGGCTGGAGGGCTGGGCCAACGCGTGGATGCTGCTGCTCGTGGCGGCCTTCCAGCTGCTGACCGCGCCGGTCAGCGCGCACCTGGTCAGCCGGGTGGCCTACCGCCGCCGGCACGTCCGCCGCGACCTGCTGCTGGTCGACGAGTTCGGCGGCACGGGCCACCAGGACGAGCACCACCGCGGGGACGAGCCCGGCGACGCCCCACCCGGTGCGGCTAGCGCTGGGCGCGGTTGACCGCCGAGACGACGGCGCGCAGCGACGCGGTGACGATGTTCGGGTCGATGCCCACGCCCCACAGCACGCGGTCGCCGACGGCGCACTCGACGTA
Source organism: Geodermatophilus sp. DSM 44513 (assembly GCF_032460525.1). Classification (NCBI taxonomy): domain Bacteria; kingdom Bacillati; phylum Actinomycetota; class Actinomycetes; order Geodermatophilales; family Geodermatophilaceae; genus Geodermatophilus; species Geodermatophilus sp. DSM 44513. The sequence goes on from NZ_CP135963.1 coordinate 494,117, forward strand.
GGCCGCGGCGCGGGCGTCCCCACCGGCGGACATGGCGTGCTCGGCGTAGTCGAGCACGCGCACGTCCACGTCCACCGAGCGCAGTGCGTCGACGAACGCGGCGATCGGGCCGTTGCCGCGGCCCTGCACGGTCATCGGGACGCCGCCGTCGACCAGTTCGACCACCATCTCGTCGAGGGAGTCGCCGTGGGCCTTGTCCCCGGTGCGGTGCCGGTGGCCGGCCAGGGAGAACCGGCCCCACGGGGCGTCGGGGTCGGGCAGGTACTCGTTGCTGAACGCCGCCCACATCTGCGCGGCGGTGACCTCGCCGCCCTCGTCGTCGGTGTGCCGCTGCACGACGGCGGAGAACTCGATCTGCAGCCGGCGCGGCAGGTCGAGGTGGTTCTCGGTCTTCATGACGTAGGCGACGCCGCCCTTGCCCGACTGGCTGTTGACCCGGATGACCGCCTCGTAGCTGCGGCCGACGTCCTTGGGGTCGATGGGCAGGTAGGGCACCGCCCAGGGCACCTCGGCGACCGGCTCACCCGCGGCCCGCGCGTCGGCCGCCAGCGCCGTGAAGCCCTTGTTGATCGCGTCCTGGTGGGAGCCGGAGAACGCGGTGTAGACCAGGTCGCCGCCGTAGGGGTGCCGCTCGTGCACGCCCAGCTGGTTGCAGTACTCGACGGTGCGGCGGATCTCGTCGATGTCGGAGAAGTCGATCTGCGGGTCGATGCCCTGGCTGAACAGGTTCAGGCCCAGGGTGACCAGGTCGACGTTGCCGGTGCGCTCGCCGTTGCCGAACAGGCAGCCCTCGATGCGGTCGGCGCCGGCGCGGTGACCCAGCTCGGCGGCGGCGACGGCGGTGCCGCGGTCGTTGTGCGGGTGCAGGGACAGCACCAGGGAGTCCCGGCGGCCCAGGTTGCGGTGCATCCACTCGATCTGGTCGGCGTACACCGTCGGCTCCGCCATCTCGACGGTGGCGGGCAGGTTGATGATCGTCGGCCGGTCCGGCGTGGGCTCCCAGACGTCGGTGACCGCGTTGCAGACCTCGACGGCGAAGTCCAGCTCGGTGCCGGTGAAGGACTCCGGGCTGTACTCGTAGCGGATCTCGGTGTCGCCCATCTGCTCGGTGAGCTTGTGCACCACCTGTGCGCCGTGGACGGCGATGTCGACGATGCCGGCCCGGTCGGAGCCGAACACCACCCGCCGCTGCAGCGTGGAGGTGGAGTTGTAGAGGTGCACGATCGCCTGCCGAGCGCCGCGCAGGGACTCGAAGGTGCGCTCGATCAGCTCGTCGCGGGCCTGGGTGAGCACCTGGATGGTGACGTCGTCGGGGACCAGGTCGTCCTCGACGAGCTGGCGGACGAAGTCGAAGTCGGTCTGGCTGGCCGCCGGGAAGCCGACCTCGATCTCCTTGTAGCCCATGCGGACCAGCAGCTCGAACATCCGCCGCTTGCGGTCGGGCGTCATCGGGTCGATCAGCGCCTGGTTGCCGTCGCGCAGGTCCACGGCGCACCAGCGCGGCGCGGCCGTGGTGACGACGTCCGGCCAGGTGCGGTCGGGCAGGTCGACGGGGGTGACGGGCGCGTAGCGGTGCACGGGCATCCGCGAGGGCTGCTGCGGGTGGCGGGCGTGCGGGTGCTCGGGGTTCCTGCTCACGGGTTCGGGCTCCTCTGGGCGCGGGCTGGACGCAGCTCCGGTGGGGGCGGTCAGCAGGCGCCGGGGACGCTCTCGGTCACGGCGGGATCCCGCGGCGAGGGGGCCGACCTAGGAGAGGGCCTCGCCGCGGCGGGTAAGCAGGAGGCTGCCGCGCACACGGTCACCGTAGCAGCGCGTCAGCCGAGGTCGCAGCCACACGGGCAGCCGGCGGCGTGCCGTGGCGGACCCGAGCCGTCGTCGACCTCGTCGCACGCCCCGGGACAGGCGCAGGTCTAGCCGTCCTCGACGTCCCGGGACTCCCCGGCCAGGAACCGCCGCCGCCGCTCCCGGGCGACGGCCAGCCAGCGCGCGTCCAGCCGGGCCTCGGCCCGTTCCCGGGGGGAGTCGCCGGGCTGCGGCCGCTGGTGGTCCTCCGGTGTGCCCTGCACCCGCCGGACGGCGTCGCGCAGGTCGCGGCGGCGGTCGAAGGTGTACCAGGGGTCCTGGGGGTCGCGGCCGTGCTGCCCGAGCGCGTACCACCACCGGTCGTCGCCGTGGCGGGTGTCGAGGTGGGCGGGGTAGAACCGGCCGCCCTCGTCGCGGACCGCGTCGGCGTCCATGCCGGCCGCCTCCCGGCCCTCGGCGTCCAGCAGCGCCAGCCGCAGCCCGGCCAGCTCCGCGGCCCGTGCCAGGACCCGCGCGTCCATCCCCGAGCGGCCGCTCTCGACTGCCGCGACGGCGGACTTCGACACGCCGACCCGGGCCGCGAGCTCCCGCTGGGAGAGGTCGGCGACCCGGCGGATGCGGCGCACCAGGCCGCTGAGCTGGTCGTCGGTCACCGCCCGAGCATCCGGGCCGGTGGCGGCGCGCGGGGGTCGGCGTGTCCACCTGGGGAAGCTCGTGCTCTGCCCACAGTGCTGGGCAGAGCACGAGCTGCCGGAGGTGGTAGATGGCCGGCCGCCCTTCGTGCTCTGCCCACGGTGCTGGGCAGAGCACGAGCTCCCGGGAGGGGACACCGGGTGGGTGGGTCCGCGGCTCCCGGGGCGGCCCGCGGCTCCCGGGGCGTCAGCGGTGGTGCCGGTCGGGCCCGGGCGGGTCAGAAGTCGCCGCGCAGCCGCATGCCCAGCGAGCGGCCGTCGGGGTCGACCAGCAGCCGGTAGACCGGCGTGGCCCAGACCCGGTCCCGGCGGGACAGCCGCTCGGGGGTGTGCGGGCGCAGCCGCCCGGGTGGCCGGGGGCCGCGGCGGCCACCGTCGTGCCAGGCGTCCAGGGCCGCTGCGCTCGCGTCCAGCGCGGCCACGAACGCCCCCGGGTCGAGCAGGTCGTCGTCCTCGCTGCCGTCGGCGGCCCGGTCCAGGTGCTCGCGGGCCAGTCGCAGCCGCAGGTCGCGGGCGAAGACCCGGGCCCCGTCCCCGGCGCCGGTCGGGTCCCGGGGCTCGCGCGGGTCCCGCGTGCTGTCCAGCACCGCGGAGGACAACTCGCTGTCGTGCGTCCAGGAGCGCCGGTTGAAGTTGTCGCTGCCGACGCTGGCCCACACGTCGTCCACCACGCACACCTTGGCGTGCACGTATACCGGCGTCCCCCGGTGGTTCTCCACGTCGAAGACGTGCACGCGGTCGGTCCCGGCCCGGCGGCACATCTCGATGGCCTGCCACCGCCCGACGTACTGCGGCGTCACCGCGAAGGTGCCCTCCTGGTCGGGCACCCGGGGCACCACGACGACCAGGTGCAGGTCCGGGTTGTCCCGCAGCGCCTCGGCGAAGAGCCGGGCCACCTCGCCGGACCACATGTACTGGTCCTCCAGGTAGACCAGCCGGCGCGCCCGGGTGATCGCCTTGGAGTAGCCGCGGGCCACCGAGCGCTCCCCGCGCGGGGCAAAGTCGTACCCGGGCCGGAGGGCGGGGTAGGTCCGCAGCGACTGCACCAGGTGCGGCCCGGCCGGCGGGGGAGCGGGCAGCTGCGGCGGCAGGGGCTCGGCGACGAGGTCGGCCCCGCGGATGCGGTCGCGCACCCAGGCCAGCGGGTTGTGCGAGTCGGGACTGGTGGGGTCGTCCCACCGCTCGCGGAAGACGGTGTCCAGGACGCCGACGGCCGGTCCGCGGATCTCCAGCTGCACGTCGTGCCAGGGCGGGGTCGGCCCGTACTCCGCGGCCATCGGCACCGCCTGCGGGTCGCCCCCGTGGTCGGCGTCGTCGCGGCGGCTGTGGCACAGGTCGATGCCGCCGACGAAGGCGACGTCCCGGGTGGCGTCCTGGTCGTGGCGGAGCACGACCAGCTTCTGGTGGTGGCTGCCGCCGCGGCGCACCCGCTGGTCGAGGATGACCATCCCGCCGCCGTCCTCGACCTCGGCGTCGAGGGCGCGGTTGGCCTCCTTGCTGAACGACATCCAGTCGGTGTGCGACCGCCACACCAGACCGCGCACGGTGACCCCGCGGCGCACCGCCTCGGTGAACAGCTGGGCGACCGTCGGCCCGCCCGGGCGCAGCTCCTCGTCGGGGTCGCCGCGCCAGTCGGTGAAGAACAGGTGGTCGCCCTCGTCGAGGACCTGCACGCACTCCACCAGCCGGTCGAAGTAGGTCACGCCGTGCACGAGCGGTTCGGCGTGGTTGCCCTCGGTGTACGCGGGCAGGTCGGACGCCGGGTTGCCGCGCTCCTCGGCCGTCAGCAGCCAGCGCTCCGCGTCGTCCACCGGGTGATCACAACGTCCTGCCCCCGGGGACGCAACCACGGCCGCCCCGGGGGACGTCGGTAACCTCGTGCCCCGTGGCCCTCGTCGTCCAGAAGTACGGCGGCTCGTCCGTCGCCTCCGCCGCGCACGTGAAACGCGTCGCCGAGCGGATCGTGGCGGCGAAGGAGGCCGGCGACGACGTCGTGGTCGTGGTCTCGGCGATGGGTGACACCACCGACGAGCTGCTGGACCAGGCCGCGCAGATCACCGACGAGCCGCCCGGCCGCGAGCTAGACATGCTGCTCACCGCGGGCGAGCGCATCTCCATGGCCCTGCTGGCCATCGCCATCAACACCCACGGGTACGAGGCCCGGTCCTTCACCGGATCGCAGGCCGGGGTGATCACCACCTCCAGCCACGGCCGGGCGCGGATCATCGACGTCACGCCCGGGCGGCTGCGGGAGGCCCTCGACGACGGCGCGATCGTCATCGTCGCCGGCTTCCAGGGCGTCAGCCAGGACACCAAGGACGTCACCACGCTGGGCCGCGGCGGGTCGGACACGACCGCCGTCGCCGTCGCCGCGGCGCTGCGGGCCGACGTGTGCGAGATCTACACCGACGTCGACGGGGTGTTCACCGCCGACCCGCGGATCGTGCCCAACGCCCGGCGGCTGGAGACGGTGACCTACGAGGAGATGCTCGAGCTCGCCGCCTCCGGGGCCAAGGTGCTCGTGCTGCGCTGCGTCGAGTACGCCCGCCGCTACGGCATCCCGGTGCACGTCCGCAGCTCCTACTCCCAGCTCCCCGGCACCACGGTGACCGGCTCGATGGAGGACCTCACGGTGGAACAGGCCATCATCACCGGCGTCGCGCACGACCGCTCCGAGGGCAAGATCACCGTCTTCGGGGTGCCCGACCGGCCAGGTGAGGCCGCCCAGCTCTTCCGCGTGCTGGCCGAGGCCGAGGTCAACATCGACATGATCGTGCAGAACGTGTCGGCGGCGGCCAGCAAGCTCGCCGACATCTCCTTCACGCTGCCCAAGAGCGACGGCCCGGCCGCCCTCGCGGCGCTGGAGCAGGTCAAGCACACCGTCGGCTACACCGACGTCACCTTCGACCAGCACATCGGCAAGGTGTCGCTGGTCGGTGCGGGCATGCGCTCGCACCCCGGCGTGTCGGCGCGCTTCTTCGGCGCGCTGGCCGACGCGGGGGTCAACCTGGAGCTGATCAGCACCTCGGAGATCCGCATCTCCGTGGTGTGCCGGGACACCGACGTGGACGTCGCCGTCCGCGCGGTGCACGACGCCTTCGACCTCGGCACCGAGGAGGCCGAGGCGGTCGTCTACGGAGGGACGGGACGATGAGCACGCTGTCGAGCGGGCAGGGCTCCAGCGACGGGCTGCGGGTCGGCATCGTGGGCGCCACCGGTCAGGTGGGCGCGGTCATGCGGCAGGTCCTCGCCGAGCGCCGCTTCCCGATGAGCGAGCTGCGCTTCTTCGCCTCCGCCCGGTCCGCCGGCAGCACCCTGCCCTGGGGCGACGGCGAGATCGTGGTGGAGGACGCCGCCACCGCCGACCCGGCCGGCCTGGACGTCGCCCTGTTCTCCGCGGGCGCAGCGACCTCGCGGGTGCAGGCGCCGCGGTTCGCCGCGGCCGGTGTCACCGTGATCGACAACAGCTCGGCGTTCCGCCGCGACCCCGACGTCCCGCTGGTCGTCGCCGAGGTCAACCCGCACGCCCTGGCCGAGGTGCGCACGGGCATCGTCGCCAACCCGAACTGCACCACGATGGCCGCGATGCCGGTGCTCAAGCCGCTGCACGACGAGGCGCAGCTGGTGCGCATCGTGGCCAGCACCTACCAGGCGGTCTCCGGCAGCGGGCTGGCCGGTGTCGAGGAGCTCGACGGCCAGGTCAGGGCGGTCGTCGACAAGGCCGCCGAGCTGACCCACGACGGCGCGGCCGTCGCCTTCCCGGAGTCGGTGAAGTACGTCCGCCCGATCGCGTTCAACGTGCTGCCGATGGCCGGCTCGCTGGTCGACGACGGGTCGGCCGAGACCGACGAGGAGCAGAAGCTCCGCAACGAGAGCCGCAAGATCCTGGGCATCCCCGACCTGCGGGTGTCGGGCACCTGCGTGCGGGTGCCGGTCTTCACCGGGCACTCGCTGTCGCTGAACGTGGAGTTCGCGCGCGAGCTCACCGTCGAGCGGGCGACCGAGCTGCTCTCGTCCGCGCCGGGGGTGGAGCTGTCCGACGTCCCGACGCCGCTGCAGGCCGCCGGGCGCGACCCCAGCTACGTCGGCCGCATCCGGACCGACCCGGGTGTCGACGGCGGGCGCGGGCTGGCGCTGTTCGTCAGCAACGACAACCTGCGCAAGGGCGCGGCGCTCAACACCGTGCAGATCGCCGAGCTCATCGCCGCGTCCCGCTGACCGGAGTGTGGGAGTGCAGGAAACCTGCACTCCCACACTCCGGTCAGGGCGTCACGTGGCGGAGCGCGAAGGCGAGGGCGACCTCCACCTGGCGGATGGTCTCCTCGATGACCAGCGAGCCGTGGCCGGCGTCGAAGCGGTACACCTCGTGCGGCCGGTCCAGCTCGGTCAGCCGGGCCAGGTAGTTGTCGATCTGCCGGATCGGGCAGCGCGGGTCGTTGGCGCCGGCCACCACCAGTACCGGCGCGCGCACCTGCTCGACGTAGGTGATCGGCGAGGAGCGCAGGTAGACGTCGCGCACCTCGTCGGGTGAGCCGCCGAACAGCGCCCGGTCGTAGGCGCGCAAGCCCTCCATCTCGTCCTCGTAGGCGGCCAGGTAGTCCGCCACCGGCACCTCGGCGATGCCGGCGGCCCAGCGCCCGGGCTGGGTGCCCAGGCCCAGCAGGGTGAGGAAGCCGCCCCACGACCCGCCCGAGATGAGCGCCCGCGCCGGGTCGAGGAAGCCCTCCTCCACCAGCGCGTCGTACACCGCCGCGACGTCCTCGAGCTCGGTGAGCCCGGGCCGGCCGGTGAGCGCGTCCCGCCACGCGGACCCGTAGCCGGTCGACCCGCGGTAGTTCACGTGCACGACCGCGTACCCGGCGTCCACGTAGGCCGCCCGGCGGGCGCGGTAGGAGTCGTCGTCGGCGGCCTCCGGCCCGCCGTGCACCAGGAAGGCCGTGGCGTACGGCGGCTCCCCGGCCGGGCGCACCACCAGGGCGTGCACGTCGCCGCCCGGGCCGGGCACCCAGCGGTCCTCGACCGGGTAGGCCGCCGGCGGCTCCGCACCGGGCGCGGCGAGCACCACCGGCCCGTCGGCGCGGCGGACCACCGGGGGCCGCTCGGCGTTGGACCAGGCCAGCTCCACGGTGCCGTCCGGGCGGGCGGTGGCCCCGCGGACGACGCCGCGCGGGGTGTCCAGCTGCTCCAGCGCGCCGGTGGTCAGGTCGTAGCGGTACAGCTCGCTGCGCGCGGCGTGGTCGTGGCCGACCAGCAGCGCCGAGCCGTCGGGGTACCAGCCGGCGGTCACGTCACCGGGCAGGTCCAGGACGACCTCGGTCTCGGTGTCGGTGCCGACGTCCCAGACCAGCAGCTCCTCGCGGCCGCGGCGCTCGTGACCGACCAGCAGCCGCCGGTCGCCGGGGAGCGGGGCGAACTCCAGTGCGTGCAGCCCGCGGCCCTCGCCGTCCCACTTCTCCGCGACGACGTCGGGGGCGTCCTCGGTCGTGGTGGCGGTCCGCAGCACCCGCAGCGCCGGGTAGCGCGGGTCGCCGTGCTCGGAGTGCGAGACGACCAGCAGGTCCTCGTCGTGGGTGAGCGCGTCGACCGAGGCCGGGTCCGCGTGTCGGTACACCACCCGCGGCGTGCCGCCGGCCGGGGCCAGCCACAGCTCGGAGCCGTCGTCGGTGGACCGGCCGACCACCACCACCGACGACCCGACCTCCAGCCCCGCCGGGTAGGCCGGACCCACCTCGGGGACGGCGACCCGGTCCTCCCCGCCGGCGAAGGGCTGGGTCATCCAGACGCCGAACTCGTCGCCGTCGGTGTCGGCGAACCACCAGATCGTCTCGCCGTCCGGGCTGAGCGTGCCGATCAGCGTGCCGTTGGGCCGGTCGGTGGCCTGCCGGTGGACGTCGGTGCCGCGGTCCCAGGCGTACTGCTCGACGACGCCGCTGACGTCGGAGGAGTACAGGCTGCGGTGCGGGGCCTGCAGCGCCCAGTCGGGCAGGCTCACCCGGGGGGCGCGGAAGCGGGCCTGCCAGCGGGCGGTGACCTCGGGAGGCAGGGCGGGGACGGTGGGCTGGGCGGTCACCCGTCCATTGTCCCCGGCACCGGAACGCACCAGGGGCCGCCTCGCGGCGGCCCCTGGACAGCGTCGGGGTGACAGGATTTGAACCTGCGACCTCGTCGTCCCGAACGACGCGCGCTACCAAGCTGCGCCACACCCCGAGGTACGCCGACGAGTCTAGCCGACGCCCGGCTCAGCCCCGACGGGCGGTGAGGGTGAGCAGCGTCGCCTCCGGCGGGCAGGCGAACCGGGCCGGGGCGTACGGGCTGGTGCCCAGGCCGGCGGAGACGTGCAGCCAGGTGCCGTGCGGGTGGTCCACCGAGGGCTCGGCCCAGCGGTGCAGCCAGCGGGCCCGGGCCCGGTCGATGCCGCAGTTGGTGACCAGCGCCCCGTAGAAGGGCACCCGCAGCTGCCCCCCGTGGGTGTGCCCGCACAGCAGCAGGTCGTGACCGTCGGCGGCGAACCGGTCGAGCACCCGGGGCTCGGGGGAGTGGGCCAGCCCGATCCGCAGGTCCGCGGCCGGGTCGGCCCGCCCGGCGACGTCGTCGTAGCGGTCGCGGCCCAGGTGCGAGTCGTCGACGCCGGCGAACACGATCCGCCGTCCGGCGACGACGAGCTCGCCGCGGGCGTTGGTGAGGTCCAGCCAGCCGCGGGCGGTGAGCCCGTCGCGCAGCTCCCGCCAGGGCAGCTCGTCGCCGTGCACCCGCACGTGGTCGGGCCGGAAGTACTTGAGCGGGTTCTTCGGTCGCGGCGCGTGGTAGTCGTTGCTGGCCAGCACGAAGACCCCGGGGCGGTCCAGCAGCGGCTCCAGGGCGCGCAGCGTCCCGGGGACGGCGTCGTGGCCGGCCAGGTTGTCGCCGGTGTCGACGACCAGGTCGGGCTCCAGGGCGGCCAGCGAGGCCACCCACTCCTGCTTGGACCGCTGCCCGGCGGTCATGTGCAGGTCGGACAGGTGCAGCACCCGCAGCGGCGCCGAGCCCGGCGCGAGGACCGGGACCTCGAAGCGGCGCAGCGTCCAGCGGGTGCGCTCGTAGAGGGAGGCGTAGGCAGCTCCGGCGATGGCGATCCCCGCGGTCGCAGACGCGAGGACGGCGGCCGGGGGGGCGGTGGTCGCGCGCACGGCAGCCGAGCGTACGGGCGCGCCCCCGGATCACGCCGTGCGAGGCTGGGGCCCGTGTCCACCCTGAAGGAGACCCTGCGCGTCGACCTGACCACCGCGATGAAGTCCCGCGACGAGCTGCGCACCGCCACGCTGCGGATGGTGCTGGCGGCGGTCAGCGCCGAGGAGGTGGCCGGCAAGGAGGCCCGCGAGCTCGCCGACGACGAGGTGCAGGCGGTGCTCCGCCGGGAGGCCAAGAAGCGCCGCGAGGCCGCGGAGGCCTTCGCCTCGGCCGGTCGCACCGAGCAGGCCGCCCGGGAGCGCGCCGAGGGCGACGTGGTCGCCGCCTACCTGCCGGCCCAGCTGGAGGACGCCGACCTGGCCGCCCTGGTCGCCGACGTCATCACCCGCACCGGGGCCAGCGGCATGCGGGACATGGGCCGGGTCATGGGTGCGGTGAGCGGTGAGGTCGCGGGCCGCGCGGAGGGCGGCCGGGTGGCCGCGGAGGTCCGCCGCCAGCTCGGCTGAGCTCAGCCGGCCGGCGGCGGCGGCGCCGGGGCGAAGGGCACCGGCTGCTGCGCGGTGAGGATCGGGGTCATCGCGTCCCCCCAGATGCCGGCACCCAGCGCGCCGCCGTAGCCGCCGACGTCCTGGTTCTGCAGCGGGCTGAACACCATCACGCTGGCCGCGTACTGCGGGGTGTAGCCGACGAAGCCCACCGAGTCCCGGTCCTGGTTGGTGCCGGTCTTGCCGGCGATCTGGTGTCCGGGGACGTAGGCCCGTGCGCCGGTCTGGCCGCTGAAGCCCGGCTCGACGTCCTTGCGCAGCATCTGGTTCATGGTGTCGGCCACCGCGGGGGGCACGGCGGCCTCCGTGCAGCGGTCCTCGCTGCCCAGCGGCCGGCCGTCCTCGCCGGTGAGCGGCTGCCCGGAGCGGTCCAGGACCGCGGTGACCGGGCTGGGGTCGCAGCGGGTGCCGCTCGCGGCCAGCGTGCCGACGGAGGTCGCCAGGTCCAGCGGGCTGGTGGCGTCGGGACCGAAGGTGAACGACCCGCGGTTCTCCGAGATGATCGTGTCCGCCGGGAACTGGTTGGGCGCGTCGAAGTGCATCCCGAGCCGCTGCGCCATCCGCACCGGGCCCTCGACGGAGCCCAGTTGGTCCTCCAGGGCCAGGAAGTAGGTGTTGGAGGACCAGTAGAGGGCCTGCTCGAGGTTCAGCGTGCTGGGGTAGCCGTTGCCGACGTTGTTCACCGAGTACGGCTTCGGCCGGCCCTGCTCCGGGTCCCAGTCGCGGAACACCCGGGACAGGTAGGGCTGCGGCGTGGTGATCGTGTGGCCCGGGCCGAACCCGGCCTCCAGCGCGGCCGCGGCGGTGAACACCTTGTAGATGGAGCCGGCGCCCTTGCTGGGGACGACGTTGAAGTTGACCGACTCGCACCCGGGGCCCTCGCACCCGAAACGGCGGTTGCTCGCCATGGCCAGCACGTGGCCGGTGCCCGGCTCGACCGCGGTGAAGACCCCGACCAGCGGGTCCTCGCTGGCCAGCGTGCCGAGCACCGCCTGGTCGGCGGAGGCCTGCAGGTCCGGCCGCAGCGTCGTCTGGACGGTCAGGCCGCCGTTGTCCAGCAGCTCCTGGCTCAGGCCCAGCGTCTGGGTGAGGTACTGCTGCACGTAGGCGCAGAAGAAGCCGCTGATCGCCGCGTCGATGCAGCCGTTGGGTGCGCTCGGGCCGGGCACCACCTGCACCGGCTGCGCGGAGGTCTCGGCGAACTCGGCCTGCGTGATCATGCCGAGGTCCAGCATCCGCTGCAGCACCTGGTTGCGCCGGTCCTGCCCGTTCTGCGGGTTGGTGACCGGGTCGTCGACCGACGGGCTCTGCACCAGGCCGGCGAGCATGGCCGCCTGCGGCAGGGTCAGGGCGGCGGCGTCCACGCTGAAGTAGCGCTGCGCGGCGGCCTGCACGCCGTAGGCGCCCTGGCCGAAGTACACGAGGTTGAGGTAACGGGTGAGGATCTCGTCCTTGGAGTACTGCTCCTCCAGGGCGAGGGCCAGCCGCGCTTCGCGAAGCTTGCGCCCCACGCTCTCCTCGGTGGCGGCCAGCCGCTCCTCGGCGGTGTCCGCGGTCTGCGCGAGGGTCTGCTTGACCAGCTGCTGGGTGAGCGTCGAGCCGCCCTCCTGCACCGAGCCGGCCGCCAGGTTGGTCGCCAGCGCCCGGGCGGTGCCCTGCACGTCCAGGCCGTTGTGCTCGGTGAAGCGCGAGTCCTCGATGGCCACCAGCGCGTCCTTCATCACCGGCGCGATCCGGTCCGACGGCACCGGCGTCCGGTCGTCCCGGTAGAACATGGTGAGCAGCGACCCGTCGGCGGCGAGCACGCGGGTGTTGCCGGCCGGCGTCTCGTCGGTGAGCTCGACCGGCAGGGCGTCGAGCAGCGACGCGGAGTTGCGGGCGACCACGCCCGTGCCGCCGACGAAGGGCAGCATCAGTCCGGCGACCAGGGCTCCGGCGAGGACGATCGTCCCCGCGAGCTTGGCGAGGACCCGGGCGCGGGGGGTGGCGACGGGAGACATCGCGGGCCAATGTACGTGGCCGCGGGCACCCGGCGGCCTGGTCAGCGGCGGCGCGCGGGGAGGATGCGCCGGCGGGGCACGCCGGTGGGCGTGTCGCCGTCCGGGCCCGTGAGGGCCTCGGCCATGGCGCGCAGCCCGTCGAGGTCGTGCACGTCGCCCGCGGCCGCCGGCACGGTGCGGACGGCGACCTCCGGGTGGGCGCTGGTGAACCGGTCGGTCAGCTGCTGCTCCCGGGTGGCCAGCGTCATCCGCTCGGCGTGCACCCGCAGCGCCCCGGCGGCCAGCTCGGCACCCGCTCCGCCGGCCTCCAGCACCTCCTCGGCCGCGCCGTCGGCCCGGGTCGCCGACAGCGCCGTCGTCGTGGGCGGGTGGGTGCGGTTGAGCACCAGCCCGGCCAGCGGCATCTGCTCGGTGGACAGCCGGTCGACGAAGTAGGAGGCCTCCCGCAGCGCGTCGGGCTCTGGGGTGGCGACCACGACGAACCACGTGCCCGGCCGGCGCAGCAGCTCGTAGGTGGCGGTGGCCCGCTCGCGGAAGCCGCCGAACATGGTGTCCAGCGCGGAGACGAAGGCGGAGATGTCCCGCAGCAGCTGGCCGCCGAGGATCTTGGAGATGATCCGGCTGAAGAACAGGAAGCCGGCGCTGGCGATCCGGAACCCGGTCCGGCTGGGCGCGGTGAGCAGCCGGATCATCGTGCCGTCCAGGAAGCGGCTCATCCGGTTCGGGGCGTCGAGGAAGTCCAGCGCCGACCGCGACGGCGGGGTGTCGACGATGATCAGGTCCCACCGGTCACCGGCCCGCAGCTGACCCAGCTTCTCCATCGCCATGTACTCCTGCGTGCCCGCGAAGGAGGACGAGAGCGTCTGGTAGAAGGGGTTGTCCAGGATCTGCTGGGCACGTTCGGGCGTGGAGTGCGCCACGACGATGTCGTCGAACGTGCGCTTCATGTCCAGCATCATCGCGTGCAGCTCACCGGGCGCCCCGGGGACGGCCACCCGCCGGGGCTCGTTGTCCAGCTCCACCAGCCCCAGGGACTGCGCCAGCCGGCGGGCCGGGTCGATGGTGAGGACGACGACGGTGCGGCCGGCCTGGGCCGCGGCCATCGCCAGGGCCGCCGACGTCGTCGTCTTGCCCACGCCGCCGGCGCCGCAGCAGACCACGATGCGGGTCCCGGGGTCGGTGACCAGCTCGGCCAGCTCCAGGGGCAGCGCCTCGGGCGCGGGCGGTGCCGGCGGGCGCGGCTGCCGGCGGGTGCGCGCGGTCGTCTGCGTCACGCCGCGACCTCCGCGCGCAGGTGCGCCTCCAGCCGGCCGGCGAGCTCGAACAGGGCACCGAGGTCGATCGGGCCGGGCAGCAGGGGCAGCTCCAGCGTCGGGCGCCCCATCGCCTCCACCTCGTCGCGCAGCGCGTCCTGGGCGGCCCAGCGGCGGGCGTGCTCGGTGGCCTCGGCGGCCAGCGCGTCGGCCAGCCCGGGCACGTCCTGCAGGCCGGCGGCGGTCAGGGCCGGCGCCAGGTCCTCGCCGGTGAGCCCGTCGGTGGCGGCGCGGACCAGCTCCGGCTCGGGGAGGGCTGGCTCGGTGGCCATGTTCACCACGACCGACCCCAGCGGCAGCCCGACCGCGGTCAGGTCGGCGATGGCGTCGGCGGTCTCCTGCACCGGCATGTCCTCCAGCAGCGTCACGAGGTGCACCGCCGTCTGCGGCGACTTGAGCACGGCCATGACCCCGTCGCTCTGCGTCTTGATCGGACCCGAGCGGGTCAGCCCGGCCATCTCCCCGGTGACGTTGAGGAACCGGGTGATCCGGCCGGTGGGCGGGGCGTCGACGACCACCGCGTCGTGCACCGGGCGGCCGTCGGGGCGGCGCCGGGTGACCGCCTCCTTGACCTTGCCGGTCAGCAGCACGTCGCGCAGACCCGGGGCGATCGTCGTGGCGAAGTCGACCGCCCCCACCCGGCGCAGGGCCCGGCCGGCGCGGCGCAGGTTGTAGAACATCTCCAGGTACTCGAGGAGGGCCTCCTCGACGTCGATCGCCAGCGCCTTGACCTCGCCGCCGCCGCGGGTGACGGCGACCCGCCGCTCCTCGTAGGGCAGGGGCGGGGTGTCGAACAGCTGCGCGATGCCCTGGCGGCCCTCGGTCTCCACCAGCAGCACCTGCCTGCCGTCGGCGGCCAGGGCCAGGGCGAGGGCCGCGGCGACGGTGGTCTTGCCGGTCCCGCCCTTCCCGGTGACGACGTGGCATCGCACGGGTGACGGGGCGGGGTCCACGGGACGAGCGTAGGAGTCGCCCGCCAGCCGGGCCTCCCCGCGGTGGTGAGCGGCGGCCCTCCCTGCCCCCCACCGCGGGCTCGCTCGCGGTGGGGGGGCAGGGAGGCCCTCCACCTGCGCTAGCGTCGCGCCCATGAGCGAACCGGCCCGCGTGCGGTGGGAGTACGCCACCATCCCGCTGCTGATCCACAACACCAAGGCGATCCTGGACTCCTGGGGCGTCGACGGCTGGGAGCTGGTCACCGTGCTGCCGGGGCCCGGAGGCGCCGACCAGCCCGTGGCCTACCTCAAGCGCCCCGCCGGCTGAGCGCGCTGTGAGCGGCCCCCAGCCCCCGTCCTGGCACGCCCGGCTGGCCGAGCTGGGCATCCGGCTGCCTCCGGTCGCCACCCCGGTCGCCGCCTACGTCCCGGCGGTGCGCAGCGGCCAGCTGGTGCACACCTCCGGCCAGCTGCCCTTCGTCGACGGCGGGCTGCGCCGCACCGGCAAGGTCGGCGGCTCGGTCGACCCCGAGGACGCCGCGCACGACGCCAAGCTGTGCGCCCTCAACGCGCTGGCCGCGGTCGACGACCTGGTAGGCCTGGACCAGGTGGCCCGCGTCGTCCGCGTCGTCGGCTACGTGGCCAGCGCCGAGGGCTTCACCGGCCAGCCGCGGGTGGTCAACGGCGCCAGCGAGCTGCTCGGGCGGATCTTCGGCGAGGCCGGCCGGCACGCCCGCAGCGCCGTCGGTGTGGCCGAGCTCCCGCTGGGCGCCCCCGTCGAGGTCGAGCTGACGGTCGAGCTGCGTTGATGGTCGCCCTACCGGGCGACACCGCGGCCAGGTGCCGTCCCCCGGCTGCGTTGAGCGCGCCCCCGTGTCCCGGACGGGAGGCCTCCGGCCTCCGCGACCGGTCCACCGCGACCGCGGCTCACCTCGGATGACGCGCCCCACCGCCCCCGCGGAGCCGAAGCAGGCGGCGACCGTGGTGCTGCTCCGCGACGGCGTCCCCGGCCTGGAGGTCTACCTGCTGCGGCGCACCCGTGGCATGCCGTTCGCCGGCGGCATGACCGCCTACCCCGGTGGCAGCGTGGACCCGCGTGACGGCGACGTCGAGACGGCCTGGGCCGGCCCGCCGCCGGCGGAGTGGGCGCACGCCTTCGGGTGCGACGAGCGGCTGGCCCGCGAGCTGGTCTGCGCCGCGGTCCGCGAGACGTTCGAGGAGGCCGGGGTGCTGCTCGCCGGGGCGCCCGACGGCGGGGACGTCGTGCCGGACGTCTCCGGCGAGGAGTGGGAGGCCCAGCGGCAGGCCCTGCTGGTCCGCGAGCTGTCCCTCGCCGAGCTGCTCGCCGGCCGCGGCCTGGCGCTGCGGTCGGACCTGCTGCGGCCCTTCGCGCACTGGATCACCCCGCCGGCCGAGCCGCGGCGCTACGACACCAAGTTCTTCGCCGCCGCGCTGCCGGTCGGCCAGGAGGCGCGGCACGTCACCGGCGAGGCCGACGAGGTGAGCTGGCTGACGCCGTCCGCCGCGCTGGCCGAGATGTCGGCCGGTACCCGACCCATGCTGCCGCCGACGATCCACACCCTCGGGCAGCTGGAGCCCTTCGCCGACGTGGCGACGGCGCTCGCCGGGTCACCGCCGGAGCCGCTGCACCCGATCACCCCGTCGTTCACCGACGAGCCCGACGGCCGCTGGGCCGTGCTGCCCGACGGCACCCGCATCCGCTTGGTCGTGCCGCTCCCGTCCTGAGGGGGTGGACGTGAGAGGCCCGGAACCAGACTGGTTCCGGGCCTCTGACGTTCGATCGGTGGGCGACCACTGCCGATCGCGCCGAGTGGGCCCCGGAGGGGTCCGCGCAGGCGCGGTGCAGCGGCTCGACGCGACGGGGGTACGGCTCCTGGCCGCGGTGCGGTCCGGTAGGACCGCCGTGTCATCGCGCGCGGCGGCGCAGGCGCTCCTCGTCGAGGACGACCACCGACTTGCCCTGCAGCTGGATCCAGCCGCGGTGCACGAAGTCGGCCAGCGCCTTGTTCACCGTCTCCCGCGAGGCGCCGACCAGCTGGGCCAGCTCCTCCTGGGTGAGGTCGTGCTTGACGCGCAGGCCCTCGCCCTCGCGGCTGCCGAACCGGTCGGCCATCTGCAGCAGCGCCTTGGCCACCCGCCCGGGGACGTCGGTGAAGATGAGGTCCGCGACCGAGTCGTTGGTGCGGCGCAGCCGGCGGGCCAGCACGTGCAGCAGCCGCTCGCCGACCTCGGGGTGCGCCTCGATCCACGGGCGCAGCACCGACTGCGGCATGCGGGCCAGCTTGACGTCGGTGACGGCGGTGGCCGTCGCCGTCCGCGGGCCGGGGTCGAACACCGACAGCTCGCCGAACTGGTCCGACGGGCCCATTACGGCCAGCACGTTCTCCCGGCCGTCCGGTGCCCGGCGGGACAGCTTGATCTTGCCGGAGATGACGATGTAGAGGCTGTCGCCCGGCTCGCCCTCGTTGAAGACGACGCGGCCGCGGGGGAGCGTCACGGTCTCCAGGCGGCTCGCGACCGGGTCCACCGATTCCGCCGGCAGTCCCTGGAAGAGCCCCGACTGGGCCAGCACCTCGTCCACTACGCGTCCTCTCGCACACACCGCACAGGAGGACCGGCACGCGGCCGGCCCAGGTCAGCAGCCGCTCCCTCGCGACGCCGTCCACGAGAGTCTAGGGGGCTGTGCCGATCATCACCCGATCAGTGGGACCGCCCTGACCCCGAGGGGGCAGGAGGGTCCTCGCTCACACGACGGGCGGCTCGGCCCCGCGGCGCACCCGGGACGCCCGCCGGCGGCGCCAGCGCGAGAGGGCGCGGCGGATGCCGGAGTTGGCGAGCGTGTCCACCTCACCCGGGGTGGCCGTGGAGAGGAACTCGGCCACCTCGCGGGGGCCGGCAGGCCGGCGCAGCGGCTCCTCGACGCGCTCCATCACCAGCAGGAAGGCGATGACCAGGGGCGGGAACAGGATGACGCTGAGGGCGACCACCCGCTGCTCCTCTCCGTCGCCGGGGACGCGGCCGATCGGCACGCGCCGCACACCTGTCTACCCCGGCGCGCCGCACGGACACCCCGGCGGGGTCGCGGGGAACAGCACGCGCCCGGGACGGTCGTCCGGTCCGCCTACCCTCGACCGCGTGTCGACGCCTGCCGCCCGGCCCGCCTACGCCCGGCCCGTCCCGCCGCGCGCCCGTCGAGCAGCCGCCCGGGGTGGCTCCCCGTTCGACCCGGCGGAGACGCCACTGGCGCGCACCCGGCGGGCCCGGCGGATGGCCCGCGAGCTGGCACTGATCCACCCCGACGCGCACTGCGAGCTGGACTTCACCAACGCCTTCGAGCTGCTGGTGGCCACCGTGCTCTCCGCGCAGACCACCGACAAGACCGTCAACAAGGTCACCCCCGCGCTGTTCGCCCGCTTCCCCGACGCCCAGGCGCTCGCCGGGGCCGACCGCGCCGAGCTGGAGACCATCCTCAAGCCCACCGGCTTCTTCCGGGCCAAGGCCGCCTCGGTGCTGGGTCTGGCGCAGGCACTCGTCGAGCGCTTCGACGGCGAGGTGCCCGGCCGGATGGCCGACCTGATCACCCTGCCCGGCGTGGGCCGCAAGACCGCCAACGTCGTCCTCGGCAACGCCTTCGGCGTCCCCGGGCTCACCGTCGACACCCACTTCGGCCGGCTGGTGCGCCGGTTCGGCTGGACGGCGGAGGAGGACCCGGTGAAGGTCGAGACCCAGGTCGCCGAGCTGGTGCCCAAGCGCGACTGGACGATGTTCAGCCACCGGGTGATCTTCCACGGCCGGCGGGTCTGCCACGCCAGGAAGGCGGCCTGCGGCGCCTGCGGCCTCGCGCAGTGGTGCCCGTCGTACGGGATCGGGCCGACCGACCCGGAGGTCGCGGCCACGCTGGTCAAGACCCCGGCCGCCTCCGACACCGAATGAGCGCGCGCAGCAGGACGGCGGCCGGCGCGCTGGCGCTCGGGCTCGCGCTGGCCGGGTGCACCGCGGCCGCGGACCAGCCGGACGCCGCGCCGTCCACCCCACCCGTCGGGAACACCACGGCCGCCTGCCCCGAGCAGCCCGGGGAGGCGGCCACCGGCGACGCGGTGCTCGCCGACGTGACCGTGGACTGCCTGGGCGGCGGCCGGCTGCACCTCGGCCAGGCGCAGGGCGTGCCCACGGTGGTGAACCTGTGGGCCACCTGGTGCGGGCCCTGCCGGGAGGAGCTGCCCCTGGTGCAGGAGCTCGCCGACCGCGCCGGTGACCGGCTCAAGGTGGTCGGGCTGGTCACCAAGGACACGGCCGGCAACGGCGCCTCCTTCGCCGCGGACGCCGGCATCACGATGCCCACCGGGGTGGACGCCGAGGGCCTGCTCGTCGACGCCCAGCAGCTGCCCGCCCTGCCGTACACCTACCTCCTCCGTGCCGACGGCTCGGTCGCCCACCTGCAGATGCGGCCGGTCACCTCGGTGGGGGAGCTGGAGGCGCTGGTCGCCGAGCACCTCGGGGTGACACCGTGACCACGGCCGACCTGCCCGCGGACCTGCCCACCTACCTGCACCGGCTGCTCGCGGCCGGCGACGACCTCCCGCTGCGGCACCGGATGCCCCGGCCGACGGCGACCGCCCGCCGCTCGGCGGTCCTCATCCTCTTCGGCGAGGGACCGCGCGGCGCCGACGTCCTGCTCATCGAGAAGTCCGCCCACCTGCGCACCCACGCCGGGCAGCCGGCGTTCCCCGGCGGCGGCGCCGACCCCGGGGACGACTACCCGGTCGGCACCGCGCTGCGCGAGGCGGAGGAGGAGGCCGGCATCGACCCCGACGGGGTCCGGGTGCTGGCGACCCTGCCCGAGCTGTTCCTCGGCCCCTCGGACAACCTGGTCGTCCCGGTCGTGGCGTGGTGGGACGACCCGCGCGACGTCACCGTGGGCGACCCGCGCGAGGTGGCCCGGGTGGCGCGGGTCCCGCTGGCCGACCTCGTCGACCCGGCCAACCGCTTCCGCGCCCGCCACCCGTCGGGCTACGTCGGCCCGGCGTTCGGCGTCGCCGGCATGGTGGTCTGGGGCTTCACCGGGGGGCTGCTGGACGCCGTCCTCGAGGCCGCGGGGCTGACCCGGCCCTGGGACACCTCCGACGTGCGGCCCCTGCCGGCGCTCGGCGTCCGCCGTCCCCAGCTGCCCGGCACCCTCGACCCGGTGGACGAGGAGGACGCCGCCGCGCCGACGGTCGCCGACCCCGCACCCGACGGCCCGTCTGCGCGTACGGTTCCCCCGCGATGAACGCCAGAAGGGGTCCCTGCCGGAAGGCCGCGGTGCTCGCTCTCGCGGTGGCCCTGCTGGCCGGCTGCGGCGGTGGCGGCGGGACGGCCGGGCCGGACGCGGCGCCGTCCTCGTCGGGGCCGGCCCTGGGCACGGTGACCACCGCGCCGGACGGCGTCCAGGAGGTCACCCTGCAGACGCAGGACGACTACGTGTTCACCCCGGACGCGTTCACCGTGGCGCCCGGCCCGGTGCGGCTGACGGTGGTCAACGCCGCCGAGCAGCTGACGCACAACTTCCGCTTCACCCCCGACGCCGGGCCCGAGCCGATCGACCCGGAGATCCCGCTGCTGACGGTGGGGGAGAGCCGCACCATCGAGTTCACCGTCACCACGCCGGGCGAGTACGGCTTCGAGTGCAGCTTCCACACACAGCTGCAGCAGTACGGCACGATGACGGTCAGCGGCTAGGTCCGGCATGTCGGTCGTCGACCTCGTCCTCATCGGGCTGGCGCTGGCGTTCGCCCTGTCCGGGTTCCGCCAGGGTGTGATCGTCTCGGCCACGTCCTTCTTCGGCTTCTTCGGCGGCGCGGTCCTGGGCGCCCAGCTGTCCGGGCCGGTCGCCGACCGGTTCGACGGGACGGCGACCTCCCGGGTGTTCGTCGCGCTGGTCGTCGTCCTGGCCGTCGCGCTGCTGGGCCAGGTGGTCGCCGGCGCGGTCGGGCGGGCGGTGCGCCGCCGGGTGACCTGGCAGCCGGCCGAGGTCGTGGACTCCGTCGCCGGGGCGCTGCTGTCGGCGGTGGCCGTCCTGCTGGTCGCCTGGATGGTCGCCACGCCGCTGGCGAACGCGCCCTTCCCGGGGGTCTCCACGCAGGTCAAGCAGTCGGCGCTGGTGCAGGCGGTGGACCGCGCCGTCCCCGACGGTGTCCGGGTGGTCTACGACTCGCTGCGGGAGGCGATCGACCGCAACGGGCTGCCCGACGTGCTGGACCCGCTGACCCCCACCCAGGTGCCCGACGTCCCCGCGCCGGACCCGGCGCTCATGGGCAGCCCGGTGGTGCGGTCGGTGGCCGGGTCGGTGGTGCAGATCAGCGGGGTGGCGCCGTCGTGCTCCCGGCAGATCGACGGCTCCGGGTTCGTCTACGCCACGGAGCGGGTGATGACCAACGCGCACGTGCTCGCCGGCGTCGCCGACCCGGTGGTCACCGCGGAGGGCGAGGACTACGACGCCGTCCCGGTGTACGTCGACGAGGCGGCCGACGTCGCGGTGCTGGCCGTGCCGGGGTTGCCGCAGGTGCCGCTGACCTTCGCCGACGAGCCGGCCGGGTCCGGGGACGACGCGATCATCATGGGCTACCCCGGCGGCGGCGGTCTGTTCGTCGGGCCGGCGCGGGTGCGCCAGCGGACCGACATCAGCGGCCCGGACTTCCGCAACGAGCAGACCGTGGTGCGCGACGTGTACGCGCTGCGCGGTGAGGTGCGCGCCGGCAACTCCGGCGGGCCGCTGTTCGACCCGGAGGGCCAGGTGCTCGGCGTCGTGTTCGCCTCGGCGATCGACGACCCGCTGACCGGTTATGCGCTCACCTACGAGGAGGTGCAGGACGCCGCCGCGATCGGCACCGCCTCGTCGGCCCCGGTGGCGACCGGCGCCTGCGAGTAAGAGGACCTCCTTGCCCCCCACCGCTCGCAGGCTCGCGGCGGGCCCCTGCAAGGAGGCCGTTCCAGCACGTCGCCAGGCTCGCGGCGGGCCCCTGCGCGGGGGCCGTTCCAGTCCCTCAGCGAAGCCAGTCGAGGAGGGCGGCGTTGACCTCGTCGGGGACCTCCTCGTGGGGGAAGTGGCCGACGTCGGGCAGCTCCCGCCACGCGTAGGCGCCGGCCACGTACCGGCCCGAGCCGCGGGCGGACGCCGGCAGCACGCAGGTGTCCAGCGCGCCGTGCAGCTGCAGCGTCGGGGCGGTCACCGGGGCGGCCATCCGGCGGGCGTAGCGCCACCCGTCGGGGCGGATCTGGGAGCGGCCGGCCCAGCGGAAGTACTCCATCGAGCCGTAGGCGGCCTGCGGGATGCGGGCGGCCGACCGGTAGCGGGCGACGGCCAGCGCGAAGTCCGCGGTCGACGTCCACCCCGGGCCGGCCCAGCGGCGCAGCAGCTCGGCGACCGGGTCGTCGTCGGTGCGGGTCAGCCGCCGCTCGGGCAGCCGCGGGAGCTGGAAGCCCAGCACGTGCCGCAGTGCCCGGCGCTGGGCCCGGTCGCGCAGCGCGGCGCGCAGCTGCCGGGGGTGGGCCATCGACAGCACGGACAGCCGGCGGACGCTGCGCGGGTGCAGCGCGGCCATCGTCCAGGCCACCAGCCCACCCCAGTCGTGCCCGACCACGACGGCGTCCTGCTCACCGAGGGCGCGGACCAGCGCGGCGACGTCCGCGGCGGCCGTCGGCAGGTCGTAGCCGCGCGGCGGCTTGTCGCTGCCGCCGTAGCCGCGCAGGTCCGGGGCCACGGCGCGGAAGCCGGCCGCGGCCAGTGCCGGCAGCTGCGCCCGCCAGGCCCACCAGAACTCGGGGAACCCGTGCAGCAGCAGCACCAGCGGCCCCTCGCCGGCCTCGGCGACGTGCAGCCGGACGCCGTTGGCCGACAGGTCGCGGTGCGTCCAGGGGCCGGGCAGCAGGACGCTGGTGGCGTCCGGCGGCTCCTCGTCGGCGGGGGTCACCGGGGCCGGGCGGGCCCGGTCAGACGGTGTAGTCCTCGCGGCCGGGCAGCTGCACCCGGCCGTTGCTGACGGTGGGCACCTCGCGGCGGCGCTGGCCGGGGGCCTCGCGGTGCACGACCTCGGGCAGGTCGCGCAGCGTCTCGATGGTGCGCTCGGGCTTCTCGATCTTCTTCAGCGAGCTGCGGCCGACCAGGGCGGCGACCGCCGCGAGCAGCACCAGGAGGAACCACACGATGACGTAGGAGATCCAGCGCTCCAGGCCCAGCCAGGTGAGGAACTCCGCGATCGCGATGAAGAGGAAGACGCCGGAGAAGGCCAGCAGGACACCGGCGGCGGCGAGGGCCCCGGCGCCGATGCCGGCCTTCTTCGCCGACGAGCCGATCTCGGCCTTGGCCAGCTCGATCTCGCTGCGGATCAGCGTCGAGACGTCGGCCATGGCGCTCTGCACGAGGGTGCCGACCGAGGGCTCGTCCGCGCGGGTGCTGCGGGCCCCGGACGGGCTCGACGGTGCGGTGTGGGCCACGAGGGGCACCTCCTGGGGTCGGACGGACGGCTGTCGGGCCGTCCGGACGACGGACCCACCAGGAGATCGTGCCCCATGATCACCGGCCGCGCGCCCCGGCCTCCCGGGCAGCGGAGTCGCTGGGTGACGGGGACCGTCACCCAGCGACTCCGGTTCAGTCCTCGGAGGACGCGTTGGCCGGGAGCTTGTCCTTGATCAGGTTCATCACCGAGTCGTCGGTCAGCGTGGTGACGTCACCGAGCTCCCGGTTCTCCGCGACGTCGCGCAGCAGCCGGCGCATGATCTTGCCCGACCGGGTCTTGGGCAGCTCCTGCACCACCATGATCTGGCGGGGCTTGGCGATCGGGCCGATGTCCTTGGCCACGTGGCTGCGCAGGGTCTGCACCAGGTCGTCGCCGGAGTCCTGGGCGCTGCCGCGCAGGATGACGAAGGCCACGATGCCCTGCCCGGTGGTCGGGTCGCTGGCGCCCACGACCGCGGCCTCGGCCACCGTCGGGTGGGCCACCAGCGAGGACTCCACCTCGGTGGTGGAGATCCGGTGCCCGGACACGTTCATGACGTCGTCCACCCGGCCGAGCAGCCAGATGTCGCCGTCGGCGTCCTTCTTGGCGCCGTCCCCGGCGAAGTAGACCTGCGTGCCGAACCGCGACCAGTAGGTGTCGACGTAGCGGTCGTCGTCGCCCCAGATGGTGCGCAGCATCGACGGCCACGGCTCGGTGAGCACCAGCAGCCCGGTGGCGTCGTCGCCGAGCTCCTTGCCCTCGTCGTCGACCACCTTGGCCGAGATGCCCGGGAAGGGGGTCTGCGCGGAGCCGGGCTTGAGGCTGGTCACGCCGGGCAGCGGGGTGATCATGTGCGCACCGGTCTCGGTCTGCCACCAGGTGTCCATGATCGGGCAGCGGCCGCCGCCGATGTGCTCGTGGTACCACAGCCACGCCTCGGGGTTGATCGGCTCACCGACCGAGCCGAGCAGCCGCAGCGTGGACAGGTCGAAGCCGGCCGGGACGTCCTCGCCCCACTTCATGAACGTCCGGATCACCGTGGGTGCGGTGTAGAGGATCGTCACGCCGTACTTCTGGATCAGCTCGAACCAGCGGCCGCGGTGCGGGGTCTCCGGCGTTCCCTCGTACATGACGCTGGTGGCCCGGTTGGCCAGCGGCCCGTAGACGATGTAGCTGTGGCCGGTGACCCAGCCGACGTCGGCGGCGGTCCAGTAGACGTCGCTGTCGGGCTTGAGGTCGAAGGTCGCCCAGTGCGTGTAGGCGACCTGGGTCAGGTAGCCGCCGGAGGTGTGCAGGATGCCCTTGGGCTTCGCCGTCGTCCCCGACGTGTACATGATGTAGAGCGGGTGCTCGGCGTCGAAGGCCTCGGGCGTGTGCTCGGCCGACTGCCGGGCCACGACGTCGTGCCACCACAGGTCGCGGCCCTCGGTCCACTCGACGTCCTGCTCGGTGCGCTTGACGACGACCACGGTGCGGACGCCGGGGCTGCGGGACACCGCGTCGTCCACGGCCGGCTTGAGCGCCGACGGCGCGCCGCGGCGGTACCCGCCGTCGGAGGTGATCACCAGGACGGCGCCGGAGTCGTCGAGCCGGCTGGCCAGCGCGTCGGCGGAGAACCCGCCGAACACCACCATGTGGACGGCGCCGATGCGCGCGCAGGCGAGCATCGAGATGACCGCCTCGGGGATCATCGGCAGGTAGATGGCGACCCGGTCACCGGCCTGCACGCCGAGCTCGACGAGGGCGTTGGCGGCGCGGGAGACCTCGTCCTTGAGCTGGGCGTAGGTGATCGTGCGGGTGTCGCCGGGCTCGCCCTCCCAGTGGTAGGCGACCTGCTCGCCGTGCCCGGCCTCGACGTGGCGGTCCACGCAGTTGTAGGCGACGTTGAGCTTCCCGCCCACGAACCACTTGGCGAACGGCGGGTTGGTCCAGTCCAGCACCTCGTCCCACCGCTGCGCCCAGCTCAGCCGGTCGGCCGCCTCGGCCCAGAAGCCCAGCCGGTCCTGCGCGGCCCGCTCGTGGGCGTCGGGACCCACGTTGGCCTGTGCCGCCACCTGGTCCAGCACCGGGAACCGGCGGCCCGCCACTTCGGTCGACTCGCTCATGCGACTCCTCCTGTTCCGCGGCGTCGTCGTCGACGCCGTCGTCCTGTCCGGGGTCGCGACCGGCACCCGGCCCACGCGACGCAGCGTGCTCCCCGCCACACCGTATGGCCCCGCGGGCTCCGCGTCTGCCCGGGTGCGACGAGGGGGCGGACGGGTGCGGCACCGGGTCCGGCGCGCCGGCCGGTCAGACTGTCCCGGTGACGTCAGGGCTGCAGGCGGCGGTGGCCGCACGGGTGCCCGGGGCGGCGGCGCTCGGCCTGGTCGTGCCCCCGTCGACGGACGCCGTCCCCGCCGTGCTGCTCGCCGACCGGGACTGGACTGCCGCCCGGCTGGCCGCGCTCGGGGCGCGCTACGCCGTCGACCACCGGGCCCCCGGAGACCGGCGGGTGCTGGCCACGGTGTGGTGGTACTCCGCGTCCTCGGTGCTGCTCACCCCCGCGCTGGCCGGGCTGGCCACCGGGCTGCCGCTGTCGGCCCGGCTGGCGGACACGTCCGTGGCCCTGCTCGGCGGGGGGACGCCGATCGCCGCGACGTCGTCCGCCCCGGGCGGGGACACCGCCGCCGAGCTGCGGGAGACGCTGGCCGCCGTCGTCGACACCGTGGCCGCGGTGGGAGGCGTGCGCCCGCGGCCGCTGTGGGCGGTCGCGGCCGACTCGCTGGCCAACCGGCTGCTCGCGCTGGGCCGGGCGCTCGGCGAGGAGGACCGGCTCACCGCCCTGGCCGCGCCGCTGGCCGCCGCGCTCGGGCCGCCCCTGCCGGCGCCCCGCTACGTCGACGTCACCGGCGTCCGGTTCACCCGGCGGGTGTCGTGCTGCCTGCTGTACCGGCTGCCGCCCGAGCCGCTGTGCACCTCCTGCCCCCGCCGGCCGGCCGCCGAGCGGCAGGTGCTGCTCGAGGACACCGCGGCGCGGATGGCCTGATCAGTACAGCGGCGGGGCGACGCCCGGACCGCCCTCCCGCTGCGCGGCGGCCACCCGCGCACTCGGGGTGGGCTCCCGCGCGTGCAGCCGGGCCCACCTCGACGGGTCGGGCCGGCCCCCGAACACCTGCCGGGTGAGCGTGCCGGGGTCGTGGCCCGCCCGCCTGAGCACCTCCCGGCCCGCCGCGTCGCAGGCGGCCCGGGTCCGGCGGGACAGGGCTGCGGCGGCGACCGGGGACAGCAGGCCGACGGTGGTGGTGACGGCGAGCGTCGCGGCACCGGGCAGGTCCACGACGCCGGCCAGCTCCGCCAGCCCGGAGCCGACCCACAGCGTGGCCAGCAGGCCGCCGACCACCCACCCCTGCCGCCGGCGGCGACGCGGGACCGGCGAGGCCCAGTGACCGAGGGCGGTGGCCAGGTGCCAGGTCTGCGCGTCGGGGGTCTCCCGCAGCAGGGTCGAGGACACGACCACGTGGTCTTCTCCGTCGGCGCCGCCCTGCACGGTCGCGGGCAGCAGCCGGCCCCTCGGGTCCTCGACGACGTCGAGGGCCGGCAGGGGCAGACCGGACCGCGCGGCGAGCACGCGCAGCCGCGCGCGGAGCAGGCGGGCCTCGTCCTCCCGCTCGTCGGTGGCCATCGCCGGGAGTGTGCGGCAGCCGGGGTCCGGCCACCGGCGGGGAACGGGGGGCCGACCCGATCGGGTGACGGCGGAGGGGTGCCGGGTCAGCCGGCGGCGGCGGGTGGCTCCGGGGCGTGGGCGTCGCTGATCCGCGGGAAGGGGCGGGTGGAGAAGACCACCTCCACCGGCAGACCGAAGAACTCCGCGATGCGCAGTGCCAGGTGCAGGCTGGGGTTGTACTCGCCGCGCTCCAGGTAGCCGACCGTCTGGTAGTGCACGCCCAGCGCGTCGGCCAGCTCGCGCCGCGTCACGCCGCCCTCGGCGCGCAGCAGCGCGATCCGGTTGTAGACGGCGTCCGCGCCGGGTCGCTCGCCGCTCACCGCACCCACTGTCCGGCCGTGTCGCGGGCCGCGGCGACCTGCGAGCCGGACTGGCGGCGCGCCATCCGCCGCAGCACGACCGGGGCGACCAGCAGCCCGGCCACCGCCCACGCGGTCAGCACGAGCACCACCTGGGGGGTCCGCCACGAGCCGCCGAGCTCCAGCGCCGCGGCGGACCCGGGCAGGGAGCCCGAGCGCAGCCCGAGGCCGATCCAGTACGTCGGGAAGACCTGGGCCACACCCTGCAGCCAGCCCCACAGGAGCTGGACCGGGAAGAAGACGCCGGAGATCGCCGTCGTCACGAGGACCGGCAGCAGCCCCCACGTCCCCACCTTCTGCACGTCGGGCACGAGCGACCCCAGGACCAGTCCCGCAGGCAGGGTGGCCAGCAGGCCGAGCGCCAGCACCCAGGCGACGGTGAGCCAGCCGCCGGCGCCGGCCGGCACCACGCCCTCGAACAGCAGGGCGCTGGGCACCAGCACCACCAGCAGCGTCGGCAGCAGGTTGAGGGAGTGGTGGGTCACCTGACCGGTGACGTAGCCCCGCAGGCCGTGCGGGACCAGCCGGTGCCGCAGCAGCGTGCCGTCCTCCCGCTCCATGGCCAGGGCGAAGGCGCAGTTGAAGACGGCGGTGAACGCCACCAGAGCGGCGAGGATGCCCGGGAGGGCCACGGCGGGGTAGGACAGCGAGGTCCCCGCGACCTGGTCGTCCCGGTTGATCCACAGGTAGGCCAGCGTGCCCACGGCCATGACCAGGTACCCGGCCTGGTCCTGCGGGCTGGCCAGGCCCTGCCGGAACTCCGTCCAGCCGCGGCGCAGACCGAGCCGGACGGCGTACGCCGCACCGGCGCTCACCGGGTCACCTCCACCAGCTGCGGCCGGACGCCGGCCTGGTGCCGGGCGACCATCGCGAAGTAGGTGTCCTCCAGGCTGGCGCGCCGGACCTCGAGGTCGGCCACCTCGTCGCCGTACTGCTCGAACAGCCGTCGCACGAAGGAGGTCGGGTCGTCGGTGGCGTGCACGAACCGCTCCCCGTACCGGGTCCAGCGCACCTCGCTGGTGGTCGCCACCTGCCGGTTGAGCGCCTCGGCGCTGCCGTCGGCCACGATCCGGCCGCCGGCGAGGACGAGGATCCGGTCGGCCAGCCGCTCGGCCTCGGCCAGGTCGTGCGTGGTCAGCAGGATGGTCGTGCCCTCCAGGTCCGACAGCCGGTGCACCAGGTCGTGGAAGCCCCGGCGGGCCTCGGGGTCGAAGCCGGCGGTGGGCTCGTCGAGGAAGAGCAGCTCGGGCCGGCCGACGATGCCGACCGCGACGTCCAGCCGCCGCCGCCGCCCCCCGGACAGGGTGGCGATCCTGCGGTCGGCGTCGTCGGTCAGCCCCACGGTGTCCAGCAGCCGGTCGACGTCGGACGGGCGGGGGCGCTGCGGCGTCGAGTACGGCCGGTAGAACTCGCCGAGGTGGGTCAGCAGGCGGCGCGGCGTCCAGCGGGGGTGGTCGCGCCAGGACTGCAGGACCACGCCGACCCGCGCCCGCCACGCGTCGTCGGCCCGGGCCGGGTCGGTGCCCAGCACCTCGACGTCCCCGGCGGAGGGCAGCCGGGAGCCCTCCAGCACCTCGAGGGTGGTGGTCTTGCCCGCGCCGTTGGGCCCGAGCAGGCACACCACCTCGCCGGGGTGGACGTCGAGGTCGACGCCGGCGAGCACCTCGTGCGTGCCGTAGCTCATCCGCAGGTCACGCACCCGGACGACGGGTCCGCTCATCGCCACCCCACCCTCTTGTCGGTGCGGTGATAGTAGGTGTACTACATCTGCAGCACAACTGCTCACGAGGGGGCCGGATGGGGACGCGGACGGTGCTGCTGTCGGGAGCTCGCTGGCTGGCGCTGCTGGTCCCGCTCCTCGATCTCGCGCTGGTCGTGTCCGGGGTGCTCTCGCTGCGCGCCGGCATCGTGCTGGCGCTGGTGCTGGAAGCGGTGCTCGCCGTCGTCCTGGTCGTCGAGGCCGCCGCGTCCCGCGTGGCGTACCGCCGTGCCCGGCGGTCCGGGGCCACCCGGCGGGCAGCCGTCGTCTCGGGTCTGGCGGCGGTCTGGCCACCGGTGGTCCTCCGGCTGGCGCGCGCCGAGGCCGGGGTCCTGCGGGCGCTGTGGTGGGCCGCCCGCCGCCGCAGGGCGGTCGGCCCCGCGGACGTGGCGTTGCCCTACGCCGGCCGCTTCGGCGTCGTCCTCGGTGCGGTGGGCGCCCTGGGCGTGCTGGAGACCGCCGTCGTGCACGTGCTGCTGCCCTGGGAGACCGCCCGGTGGGTGCTGCTGGCCGTGTCGGTCTACGCGCTGCTCTGGGTGCTCGGCACGGGCGCCTCGCTGTTCCAGCACCCGCACCTGCTCCGCGGTGACGAGCTGGTGCTGCGCTCCGGGCACCTGCACGCGATCGCCGTCCCGCTGACCGGCCTGGTGGGCGTGCGGCGCAGCGTGGGGTCCGAGCACGCGCGGACCGTCCTGCGCGACGGCGACCGGCTGGTCGTCTCGGTCATGGGCGACACCAACGTGGAGGTGCGCCTCGACCCGCCGGTGCCCGTACCCGGGCAGGCGGCGCCGGTGGCGCGGGTGGCGTTCTGGGTGGACGACCCGCGCGCCGCCGTCCGCCTGCTGCGCGACCGTGCCGTGTCCACCGCCGGCTGAGGCGTTCTGGACCGCGGGGACGTCAGTGCGGCGGGACGACCGGCGCGGTCAGCCGGACCACCTCGCCGACGACCCACACCGCCGGCGGCCGGATGCCCTCGTCGGCCAGGGTCTTGGCCAGGTCGGCCAGCGTGGTGCGCACGGTGTGCTGCGTGGGCGTCGAGCCGTCGGCGACGACGGCGACCGGCGTCTCCGGCGCCCGGCCGTGCTCGACCAGCGCCGCGGCGATGGCCGGTGCGGTGTCCACGCCCATGAGCACGACGACGGTCCCGCGGAGCCGGGCCAGCGCCGCCCAGTCGACCAGCGACTGCGGGTGCCCGGGCGGCACGTGCCCGGAGACGACGACGAACTCGTGGGTCAGCCCCCGGTGGGTGACCGGGATGCCGGCCAGCCCCGGGACGCCGATGGCGCTGGTCACCCCGGGCACCACCTCCACCGGGACGCCGGCGGCCACGCACGCCTCGAGCTCCTCCATGCCGCGGCCGAACACGAACGGGTCCCCGCCCTTGAGCCGCACCACCCGCTTCCCGGCCCGGGCGTGCTCGACCAGCAGCGCGTTGATCTGCTCCTGCGCCATGTACCGCCCGCGCGGCAGCTTCGAGGCGTCGATGACCTCCACCTCGGCCGGCAGCGAGGCCAGCAGCGACTGCGGCGCCAGGTGGTCGGCCAGCACGACGTCGGCCTGGGCGACCGCCTGCTGCCCGCGCACGGTGATCAGCCCGGGGTCCCCCGGCCCGCCGCCGACCAGGACCACCGAGCCGGGCCGGCCGCCGGCGACCTCCCGCCCGGCGTCGTCGCGGATGCTGCCGTCGGACAGCCCGGCCAGCACGGCGTCCCGGACGCCGACCGCGCGCTGCGGGTCCCCGCCGCCGTGCACGCCCACCACCAGGTCGCCCTGGCGGCCGACGGCGGGGGTCCACACGCTGGAGGCCGACCGGTCGTCGGCGCGGGCGCAGAACACCCGCGACCGCTCGGCCTCCTCGGCCACGGTCGCGTTGACCTCGGGGTCGTCGGTGGCGGCCACGGCGTACCAGGCGCCGTCCAGGTCCCCGGGCCGGTAGGGGCGCCGTACCCAGGCGACCTCGCCCGGGCCGACCAGGGCCTCCAGCGCCGGGGTGACGACCGGGCTGACCACGGTGACGCGGGCGCGCGCCTCCAGCAGCCCGGCCACGCGGCGGTGCGCGACCTGGCCGCCGCCCACGACGACGACGTGCCGGTCCAGCAGCCGCAGCCCGACCGGGTAGACGACCCCGCTCCCGGGGTCGACGGGTGTCGGCTTCATCCGGCCTTCCCGGTCACACCGGCGGAGTCGAACGTCGCCACCTCGCGCAGCGCCCGGGCGGCACTCGCCACCAGGGGCAGCGCCAGCAGCGCGCCGGTGCCCTCGCCCAGGCGCAGGTCCAGGCCCAGCAGCGGGCGCAGGCCCAGCGCCCGCAGCGCCAGGGCGTGCCCCGGCTCGGCGGAGGTGTGCCCGGCCAGCGCGTGCTCCAGCGCCGCGGGGCACAGCGCGGCGGCCACCAGCGCCGCCGACCCGGCGATCACGCCGTCCAGCAGCACCGGCACCCGGGCCGCGGCCGCGCCCAGCACGAAGCCGGCCAGCGCGGCGTGCTCCAGCCCGCCCACCTCGGCCACCGCCGCCAGGGCCGCCTGCGGCGTCGCGGGCCGCTCGGGCACCCGGGCGGCCGCGCGGGCGACGACGGCGACCTTGCGGGCCAGCGTCGGGTCGTCCACGCCGGTGCCGCGGCCGGTGGCCGCCGCGGGCTCCGCCCCGGTGAACGCGCAGACCAGCGCGGCCGACGGGGTCGTGTTGGCGATGCCCATGTCGCCGGTGACCAGGCAGCCGTGGTCGGCGGCCAGCGCGCTGGCCACCTCGATGCCGACCTCGACCGCCCGCCGGGCCTCCTCCAGGGTCATCGCCGGGCCGACGGCGAGGTCGGCGGTGCCCGGCCGCACCGTGCGGGCCAGCAGCGCCGGGCCCGGCTCGACGGCGTAGGGGGTGGCCACCCCGACGTCCACGACGACGACGTCGGCGCCCAGCTGCGCGGCGAAGGCGTTGACCACCGCACCGCCGCGGACCAGGTTGGCCACCATCTGCGCGGTGACCTCCTGCGGCCAGGGGGTGACGTCCTGGGCGTGCACCCCGTGGTCCCCGGCGAAGACGGCCACCGCGGCCGGCGTCGGCAGCGGCGGCGGGCAGCTGCCCGCGGTGCCGGCGAGCCGGGCCGCGACGTCCTCCAGGACGCCGAGCGAGCCCGGCGGCTTGGTCAACCGGTCCAGCCGGTCGCGGGCGGCGCGCTCCGCACCGGCGTCCCGAGGGGTCACCGCGCCGATCGTCGCGCCCAGCAGGGTGCCGGCGAAGAGGGCGTCGGACGGGGCGGGAGGGCGGCTCAGCGGATCTCCTCGGGGATGCGGGGCAGGTCCCGGGACGCCGGTGTCCCGGGCTCCAGGATGGCAGCGAGGTCGGCGGCGAAGGCTGCCGAGGTGCCGGGGTCCCGGACGGCGACGCGCAGGTGGTCGGGCGACAGGCCGGGGAAGGTGTCCCCGCGGCGCACCGCCCAGCCACGCTCCCGCAGCGCCGCCCGCAGCCGCGCGCCGTCGGGCACCCGGAGCAGCACGAACGACGACCGCGGTGTTCCCACCACCTGCACACCCGGCGGCAGCGCGGCCACCAGCGCGGCCCGGTGGACGGCCAGCTCGCGGGCCGCCGCCTCGCCCTCGGCGCGGGCGGCCGCGGTGCTGCACGCGGCCAGCGCGGCCAGCGCCGGCGTGGACACCGGCCACTGCGGCTGCTGTGCGGCGAGGGCCGCGACCAGGTCCGGCGGGCCGAGGGCGTAGCCGACCCGCACCCCCGCCAGGCCCCAGGTCTTGGTCAGGCTGCGCACCACGAGCAGCCCCGGCAGGTCGCGCCGGCCCGCCAGGGACGCCGGCTCGCCCGGCACCGTGTCGGCGAACGCCTCGTCGACCAGCAGCACCCGTCCCGGCCGGGCCAGCGCGGCCACGGCGTCGGCCGGGTGCAGTACCGACGTCGGGTTGGTCGGGTTGCCGAGCACCACCAGGTCGGCGTCCTCCGGCACGTCCCGCAGCAGGTACCCCGGGGGTTCGAGCAGCAGCCGCGCCACCGGGTGCCCGGCGGCGCGCAGGGCGGCCTCCGGCTCGGTGAACGACGGGTGCACCACGACCGCGCGGCGGGGCGCCAGCGCCCGCGCCACCAGGGTGAACGCCTCTGCCGCACCGGCGGTGAGCAGCACCTCCCCGGCCGGGCGGCCGTGCGCGGCGGCGACCGCGGCCCGCGCCGGACCGGCGTCGGGGTAGGCCGCGGCGTCGTCCAGGGCGGCGTGCAGGACGGCGCGCAGCCACGCCGGCGGGGTCCCGGCGCGCACGTTGACGGCGAGGTCGACCAGGCCCGGCGCGAGCTCGGCGTCCCCGTGGTGGGAGAGGTCCATCAGCCGGCCACCGCCACGGTGACCCGGCCGACCACCGTCCGGCCGACCAGCAGCATGCCGCCGCCGAGCAGCGCGGCGGCCTCCGCGACCGACGGCGTCCCGACCGCGGCGGCCACCCGCGCCGACGGCGAGGGCACCGGGACGGCGGCCAGCGCGGCGGCCGGGTGCCCGGTGAGTGGCCAGCCGCGCGCGGCGGCGGCGCCGACCAGGCCGGGCTCGGCGGCGCGCACGTCCAGGGTGGCCAGCGAGACCTCGCCGGCCGGTGCCGGGAGGACGGCGTCCACGGCGGCCAGCACCTCCGCGACGGCCACCCCCGGCCGGGCGCCGACCCCCACGACGGTCACGGGGAGACTCCCTCGGGCAGCGCGGCGAGCAGCGCACCGGCGTCGCGGGGCAGTGCGCCGTCGGGCAGCAGACCCAGCGCCCGCAGCCGGGCGCCGACGGTCAGCGCCCAGGGGCGGCCCAGGCGGGCGCGGGCGAGCAGGCCGTCGTCGGACAGCACCTCGGCGGGGGCGCCCTGCACCACCGCGCGGTCGACGACGACGGCGACGTCGTCGGCCCAGCGCAGCGCCAGGTCGACGTCGTGGGTGCTCATCACCACGGTCGACCCGGACGCCCGCAGCCGCTCCAGCGCCGCGAGGGCCTCCGCGACCGCGGAGGGGTCCAGCCCCGCCGTCGGCTCGTCGAGCAGCAGCACGCACGGGCGCATCGCCACCGCGCCGGCGATCGCCACCCGCTTGCGCTCGCCGTAGGACAGCTGGTGGGTGGGCCGCCCGGCCAGGTGCGCCACGCCGAGCAGCGCGAGGGCCTCGGCGACCCGCTCCCGGACGGCGTCCTCGGGCAGCCCCAGGTTCAGTGGGCCGAAGGACACGTCCTGCGCGACCGAGGCGCTGAACAGCTGGTCGTCGGGGTCCTGCAGGACCAGCTGCACCTCCTGCCGGTGCGCGCGCAGGCCGGCGCGGGTGTGCCGGAGCCGCGCCCCGTCGACGGCGACCGTGCCGTCGACCGGTTCCAGCGCCCCGGACAGGCAGCGCAGCAGCGTGGTCTTGCCCGAGCCGTTGGCGCCCAGCAGCGCGAGCCGGCGCCCGGGCGGGACGGTCAGCGAGGCGCCGTCGAGCACCCGGCGGCCGCGCTCGTAGCCGACGACCAGGCCCTCCGCGGTGAGCGCGCGGTGGCTCACGCCGCCACCCCGACGGCCACGATCGCCACCAGCCCGGCGGCGGAGGCGGCGAGGAACGCCCGGGACGACGGCAGCACCTCCGGCAGCACCTGCAGCCCGGTCTCCATGCCGCGGCCGGCCAGCCCCTCCTGCATCCGGCGGGCGCGGTCCCAGGAGCGGGTGAGCACCGCGGCGGCCAGCACGCCCGACGAGCGGTAGGAGCGGCGCCAGGTCGAGTGCCCCATCCGGGCGGTCTGCGCCTCCCGGACGGCGTGCAGGCTGGCCAGCAGGACGAACAGCACCCGGTAGGTCACGCCGGCCACCTCGACGACGGCGGCCGGCACCCGCAGGGCGCGCAGCGCGGGCAGCAGGTCCGACACCGGCGTGGTGCAGGCCAGCAGCAGGACGGCGGCGCTGCCGGCCAGCGCGTGGGCGGTCAGCGAGCCGGCGCGGGCGGCGGCGTCCGGCGCCCAGCCGAGGCCGCCGGTGCCCACGGTGACGACCGAGGTGAGCGCGCCGACGGTGATGAAGGCCAGCGGCCAGCGCACCGCCCGCCCGAACGTGCGGGCCGGCACCCGGGCCGGGCCGAGGGCGAGGACGACCGCGGTCAGCCCGACGAGCACGCTGCCCGGCCACGCGGGGAGGACCAGCGCGCACAGCACCAGCCCGCCGCAGAGCAGCAGCTTGTCGGCCGGCGAGCGGCGGCGCCAGGCGCTGGCCCAGGCCGCGTCGTCCACGGCGAGCCCGGTCACCGGCCGCCGTCCCCCCGGGCGCGGTCCGCCGCCCGCTCGGCCAGCCGGCGCCCGCGCAGCCGGCCGAGCACGTAGCCGAGCACCCCGCCGCCGAGCGCGGCCTGCAGCGCGAACAGCCCGGACTCCACCTCGGCCGACGACGGGGCGAACACCGACGCGAACCACGGCTGCGCGCCCTGCTCCTCGGCCAGTGCGGTCGCCGCGGCGTCGGTGCCGGCGAACTCCGCCGTCCCGCCGTCCAGCACGAGGGGGAGCGCGACGAGTGCCACCACGCCGAGCACCAGCAGCGCGGTGACCAGCCGGGAGCGGGTCACCGGGCCGGCTCCGGGCGCAGCAGGCCGAGCCGCTCCAGCTCCGGACGGGCGTTGGTGGTCAGCGCCCGGAACAGCAGCACGCCGAGCAGGCCCTCGCCGACCGCCAGCGGCACCTGGGTGAGCGCGAACACCGACAGGAACTTGACCAGCGCGCCGGGCACCCCGGTCTCGGCATCGGGCAGGGCCAGCGCCAGCTGTCCGGCGGTGGTGACGTAGGTGGCCAGGTCGGCGACGGCCATCGCGGCGAACACCCCTGGCAGCAGGCCGCCGCCCAGGGCCCGGGTGAGCCGGTAGGCGCCGTAGCCGGCCCACGGGCCGACGACGGCGAAGGCGAACGCGTTGGCGCCCAGCGTGGTCAGCCCGCCGTGGGCGAGCAGGAGTGCCTGGAAGAGCAGCACGATCGTGCCGAGCAGCGCCATGACCGGCGGGCGGAACAGCACCGCGCCGGCGCCGGTACCGGTCGGGTGGCTGGAGCTCCCGGTGAACGAGGGCAGCTTGATCGCGCTGAGCACGAAGGTGAACGCGCCGGCCGCTCCCAGCAGCAGGGTGTTCTCCGGGCGCTCGCGCACCTCGGTGACGACCTGCCGCGCGCCGTGGACGACGAACGGGGCGGCGGCCAGCGTCCAGCCGACCGCGTGGGTCACCGGCAGGAAGCCCTCAGCGATGTGCACGCGCCACCTCCTGCCGGACGGCCGCGCAGGCCGCCACGA
The DNA here is from genome assembly GCF_032460525.1 of Geodermatophilus sp. DSM 44513. Classification (NCBI taxonomy): domain Bacteria; kingdom Bacillati; phylum Actinomycetota; class Actinomycetes; order Geodermatophilales; family Geodermatophilaceae; genus Geodermatophilus; species Geodermatophilus sp. DSM 44513. The sequence goes on from NZ_CP135963.1 coordinate 530,138, forward strand.
ACCGCTCGGCCAGGGCCGGGGCGCCAGCCCAGTTGAGGTGCAGGTAGGAGGCGTGCACGTTTGCGGCGACGAAGCCCTCCGGGTCGCCGTCCGGCCACCGCCAGGCCGGTGCCGCGCCCGCGCGGGGGGTTGCCACCGTGCGGTGGAACTCGTGGCCGCGCACCCGGGTGCCGGCCGGTGCGAGCACGGAGTCGCTGAGCGCGACCGCCTCCCGGTAGCCCAGCGTCAGCCGCGGCGACATGACCGCGTCCGTGGGCAGCACCCCGCACATCGGGACGCCGTCCAGGGTGCGGGCCAGGTAGAGCAGGCCGGCGCACTCGGCGGCGACCGGGGCACCCCGGGCGGCCAGCGCGGCGATGTCGGCGCGCAGCGTCTCGTTGGCCGACAGGTCCGCGGCGTGCACCTCGGGGAAGCCGCCGCCGACCACCAGCCCCGCGGTGCCCTCCGGCAGCGTCTCCTCGCGCAGCGGGTCGACGACGACCACCTCGGCGCCGGCGGCCGTCAGGAGCTCGGTGTTCTCCGCGTAGCCGAAGGTGAAGGCGGCGCCGCCGGCGACCGCGATCCGCGGCCGGGTGGGCGTGCGGCGCACCTCGGCGGCGGGGTCCCAGGGGACGGCGTCCAGGGCCGGGGCGGTGCGGGCCAGCCGCAGCACGGCGTCCAGGTCCACCGAGGCGGCCACCACCTCGCCGAGCCGGCCGACGGTGGCCAGCGCCTCGGCGGACCGCTCGGCGGCGGGGACCAGCCCGAGGTGCCGCGACGGCGTGCCGAGCTCGGCCAGCCGCCGCACCGCCCCCAGCACCGGCACGCCCGAGCCGCCGAGTGCGTCGCGGAGGATCTGCTCGTGCCGGTCGCTGCCGACCCGGTTGAGCACCACCCCGCCCAGCCGGACGGTCGGGTCGTACGTGGCGAAGCCGTGCACCAGCGCCGCCACGCTCTGCGCCTGGGAGCTCGCGTCGACGACGAGCACCACCGGGGCGCGCAGCAGCCGGGCCACGTGCGCGGTCGAGGCGAAACCGGGCTCCAGGCCGGCCCGGGACGCCCCGTCGAACAGACCCATCACGCCCTCGACGACGGCGACGTCGGCGCCGCGGGCCCCGTGCAGGAACAGCGGGACGACTCGCTCCTCGCCGACCAGCACCGGGTCCAGGTTGCGCCCGGGGCGTCCGGCGGCCAGGCCGGTGTAGCCCGGGTCGATGTAGTCCGGGCCGACCTTGTGCGGGGACACGGCCATCCCGCGGGCGGCCAGCGCGGCGACCAGCCCGGTGGCGACCGACGTCTTGCCCGCGTTGCTGGTCGGCGCGGCGATGACCACCCGCGGGACGGCGGTCACCACTCGATCCCCCGCTGGCCCTTCTGGCCGGCGTCCATCGGGTGCTTGACCTTGGTCATCTCGACCACCAGGTCGGCCGCCGCGACCAGCGCCGGCGGGGCGTCCCGGCCGGTGACGACGACGTGCTGGGTGCCGGGCCGGTTCGTCAGCGTCTGCACCACGTCGTCGACGTCCACCCAGCCCCACGTCAGCGGGTAGGTGAACTCGTCGAGCACGTAGAACCGGTGCGCCTCCGCGGCCAGGTCGCGCTTGATCTGCGCCCAGCCCTCGGCGGCGTCGGCGGCGTGGTCGACCTCGCTGCCCTGCCGGCGCGACCAGCTCCAGCCCGAGCCCATCTTGTGCCACACCACCGGCCCGCCCTCGCCGGTCTGGGCGTGCACCCGGCCCAGCGCGGTCAGCGCGTTCTCCTCGCCGACGCGCCACTTGGCGCTCTTGACGAACTGGTAGACCGCGATCGACCAGCCCTGGTTCCACGCGCGCATCGCCATGCCGAACGCGGCGGTGGACTTGCCCTTCATCTCGCCGGTGTGCACGGCCAGCAGCGGCCGGTTGCGCCGCTGGCGGGTGGTCAGTCCGTCGACCGGGACGGCGGTCACCTGGCCCTGGGGCATCAGGCGGCCTCGCGCACGGAGCGGACGGTGGCGGCCAGCGACTCGGCGGCCAGCTCCTCCAGCCGCAGCGTCCGCGCGCCGAGCGCCGTCCCGAGGACCCCGGCCAGGCCGAGGCGCACCGGCCCGGACTCGCAGTCGACCACCACGCTCGCCACGTCGCCGTGCGCCAGCAGGGACGCCGCGCGACGGGCGTCGCCGAGGTGGTCCCCGCCGCGCGCGCCGGTGGCCCGGCCGTCGGTGACGACGACGAGCAGCGGACGGCGCTGCGGGTCGCGGACCCGCTCCACCCGCAGCGCGTCGTGCGCGCGCAGCAGCCCGGCGGCCAGCGGGGTGCGCCCGCCGGTGGGCAGCTCGCGCAGCCGGGCCGCGGCCGCCTCGACCGACCAGGTCGGCGGCAGCGCCAGCTCCGCGCCCACGCCGCGGAAGGTGACCAGGCCGACCTTGTCCCGGCGCTGGTAGGCGTCCAGCAGCAGCGACAGGACGGCGCCCTTCACCGCGGCCATCCGCGACCGGGAGCCCATCGAGCCGCTGGCGTCGACGACGAACAGCACCAGGTTGCCCTCGCGGCCCTCCAGCGTGGCCTGGCGCAGGTCCTCCCGGGCGATCCGCAGGCCCGGGCCGGTGCGGCCGCGGGCGACCTGGTGCGGCGCGGCGGCGAGCACCGTGCCGGTCAGGTGCAGCCGGGTGACCGTGCCGGTGGGCCGGGTCGCGCCGACGACGCGGCCGCGGTCGCCGCGGGCCCGCGAGCGCCGCCCGGCGACGCCCGCGCCGATGCCCGGGACCTCCAGGCGGCGGGTGCGGAACGGGTCGGCCGGCGCGACCGCGCCCCGCTCGGGCGCGCTCCCACCGTCTCCCGGCTCCGCACCGCCTTTGTCGCGGTATTGGCGGTCGTCGGGCGCCTCGGCACGGCCTTCCGCGCGCGGAGGGCCGTCGTCCGGGGCCGGTCCGCCGTCGGGCGGCGGGGGAGGGGAGCCGCCGCCGTCGTGGTCCGGGCCGCCGCCCTCGGGCGGGTCGTCCTCGGGGCGGGCGTCGTCCAGCGCCTGCTCGAGGGTGTCGTCGTCCAGGCCGGGCGCGTCGAAGGGGTTGCGCCGGCGGCGGTGCGGCAGCGCCAGCCGGGCGGCCACCCGGACGTCGTCCTCGGTGACCTCCTCGCGGCCGCACCAGGCGGCGTGCGCGATCGCGGCACGGGCGGTGACCAGGTCGGCACGCAGCCCGTCGACGTCGAAGGCGGCGCAGACCGAGGTCACCTGGCCCAGCGCGGCGTCGGACAGGACGACGTGCGGCAGCCGGGTGCGGGCCTCGGCGATCCGCTGGGCCAGCGCCGACTCGTCGGACGCCCAGGTCGCGGTGAACCCGGCCGGGTCGGCGTCGTACGCGAACCGGCGGCGCACCACCTCGGCGCGCTCGGCCGGGTCGCGGGGCGCGGCGACCTCCACGGTGAGCCCGAACCGGTCGAGCAGCTGCGGGCGGAGCTCGCCCTCCTCCGGGTTCATCGTGCCGACCAGCAGGAACCGGGCCGCGTGCCGCACCGAGACGCCCTCGCGCTCGACGTAGGCGGTGCCCAGCGCGGCGGCGTCCAGCAGCAGGTCGACCAGGTGGTCGTGCAGCAGGTTGACCTCGTCCACGTAGAGGACACCGCGGTGCGCGGCGGCCAGCAGCCCGGGTTCGAAGGCCTTGACGCCCTCGGTGAGCGCCCGCTCCAGGTCCAGCGAGCCGACGACGCGGTCCTCCGAGGCGCCGACCGGGAGCTCCACCAGCCGGGCCGGCCGCGTCTGCCCCGGGACGCCGGTGTCGTGCGGGCCGTCGGGGCAGCCGGGGTCGGGGGTGGCGGGGTCGCAGGCGAACCGGCAGCCGGGGACGACGTCCACCGGCGGGAGGACGGCGGCCAGCGCGCGCACCGCCGTCGACTTCGCCGTCCCCTTCTCGCCGCGCACCAGCACGCCGCCGACGGCCGGGGAGACGGCGTTGAGCAGCAGGGCCAGGCGCATGTCGTCCATGCCGACGACCGCGCCGAACGGGTAGGTCACCCAGGGGTTCCTCTCCCCGGGTGTCCACGCCCGGAGGTGGCAGGAGGCGACGGCGGGAGTTCCTGACTCCCCGGCGGGTGCCGGGTCACAGTGGCGGGACCGCGCCGGAGTCGCACCGGGCTTCCTCCACTGCCGTCGCTGTGGTGGCGCCATCAGACCACGCCGGCCCCCGCGGGTGACACCCCGGCCCAGTCACTTGACGGTCTGGAAAGTCAAGCGGCGTGCTTTCCGACATGGAGAGTGACCGGCCGCCGCGGCGGTCGCCGAGTACCGGCTGGACCTGCTGGGGGCCATGGTCGTGGGCGGCGCCGTGGTGGCCGTCGTCCTCTACCTGGTGAACCGGTGGTGGACGCGGATCTACGTCGCCGAGCTGCGCGAGGCCCCGTGACGGCGGTCGCGCCGCGCTTCGACGCGGTCATCCACCCGCCGCCGCGGCTACAGGTCTGCGGGCTGCTCGCCGCCGTCGACACGATGGACTTCGCCACCGTCCGCGACACGGTCGGCGTCAGCGACTCGGTGCTGTCCAAGCACGTCAAGCAGCTGGAGGAGGCCGGTTACGTGCGGGTGCACAAGGCCACCCGCGCCGCCCGGCTGCGCACCAGCCTGGCCCTGACCAAGCAGGGCCGGGCGGCGTTCGACGCGCACGTCGCCGAGCTGCGCCGCATCACCGGCGGGTGACCGACGCGGTGGCTGCGGTGCCGTGCGGACCGGTCGCGCCTACCCTCGACCGGGTGCCGAGGGAGGTGAGGGAGCTGGCCGAGGACCCGACCGGCGTGGACGCCGGCACGCAGGACGCGGTGCTGCTGTTCGTCGGTGGTCCGCTGGACGGGCGGGTGGAGATCCGCGAGGCGCGCCACGGCGAGCCCCTGCCCACCGTCACCCACGTGCACCTGCACGGCGGCCCCAAGGTCGTGCACCGCTACGACCTGACCCCGCTGGGGCCCGGGGTCGGCGTCTACCACCTCCGGCCGCAGCAGGTGGTCCGCGACAGGTCCGTCGCCGACTGACCGACGGCCCCCTGCCCCCCATCGCTCGCAGGATGCCGGCGGGGCCCTGCAGGGCTTGGCGCTGCCACGGTCCCACCCGTCACCGCCGTCCGCTGACGGATGGCACTGCCCCTGCCCTCCGAGGGCTGCCACGGTCCTGGAACAGGACGACGGAGCAGGACGACGGAGCGGGGCTTGCGATGGGTGCGACGCTGACGGCACTGCACGTCACGGCCGGGACGGCGGGGCTCCTCCTCGGCCCGCTGTGGCTCGCCGCCCGGGTGCGCGGGGCGGCGGGTCGGAGCCTCGCGGCCGGCTACCAGGTCGCCGTCGCAGCGGTCGCCGTGACCGGTGGTCTGCTGGCCGTCGCGGAACCCGGTCTGGGCTGGCTCGTGCCGGTGGCCGTGCTGACCGCGCTGCTCGCCGTGGGCGGCGCGCTGGCCCGCCGGCGGGACTGGCCGCGCTGGCGCACCCTGCAGCCCCACCTGCTGGGCGGGTCCTACGTCGCCCTGGTGACCGGCCTGCTCGTCGCGAGCACCGGCGACCCGGTCTGGTGGGCCGTGCCCGCCCTCGTCGGGCAGGTGCCGATCGCGCTCGCCAAACGCCGGCTGCACCACCGGACGCTCCTGGCCTGAACCCGCAGCCGGTCTCTCAGCCGCGGTGGAGGGTGCGCAGCGCCGCCACCACGTCGTCGAACACGGCCCGCCCGAGCACCGCGCCCTCCCGGCGGACCGCGCCGGGCGGGACGAGCAGCAGCCGGTCCAGGCGCACCTCGCTGGGCCGCCCGCGCGGGTCCCAGCCGCCGCGGCCGACGTCCATCCAGCGGCGGCCGTACCGGGCCTCGTCATCGGCGTCCCGGTCGTGGTCCCGGCTGGACAGCAGCAGGCCGACCAGGTCGGTGCCGCGGCGGCCGACGACGAGCACCGGGCGGTCCTTGCCGCGGCCGTCGCCCTCGTCGTAGGGCACCCAGGCCCACACGACCTCGCCGGGGTCGGGCTCGCCGTCGTCCTCCGGGCGGTGCACCAGCTCGACGCCGGCCAGCCCGTGCGGGAGGTCCTGGACGCCGCCGGGTGCGGTCGCCGCCGGGCGGTCGGCCGGCGGTCGCCAGACCGTGCGCAGCAGACGCCCGAGCACCCGGGACAGCGGTGATCCGGCCACGGGCCGCAGGCCAGACCGGCCCGTCCCGCGCCGCCGTTTGTCACTCGTGACACACGGGCACCAATTCGTCACGCCTGCGGTTCGCCCTGCCGACACGGGGGCACCATGTCCCCACGGGGCGGACGTGGTCTCCCCGGGAGAGAGGGGGGTCCTCATGACCTCGGCCGAGCCGCTTCCCCCTGCTTCGCCGCGGGGGCGGGAGGTCAAGGCGAGCGTGCTCGCCGCCTTCCAGCTCGTGGAGGACGCGCGCTACCTGGGCGCCGGCCCGCGCAGCCGGCGGGGGCGCCGGCGGGCCCTCGCCGAACGCACCGTCGCCTACCGGAGGCTCGCGCGGGACCTGCGCGTCGGCTGAGAGAGGACCACCCTTCCCCCCACGCCTCGCATGCGCAGGCGGAGGGGCCCTGGAGGCGGCCGTTCCACGCGACCGAGGCGGCCGCGCGGGTAGGTGGGTGGGGTGACCGCCGCGACGTACTCCGCAGACCTGCACGTGCACTCCCGCTTCGCGTACGCCACGTCGCGCGACCTGACGCTGCCGGTGCTCGACGCGACCGCCCGGGAGAAGGGCGTGCGGGTCCTGGGCACCGGCGACTGCACCCACCCGGTGTGGTTCGAGGAGCTCCGCAGCCAGCTCGTCCCCGCTCCGGAGGAGGGCCTGTACGTCCGGCGCGACGCCGCCGGGGACGCCGCCACCCGGTTCCTCCCGAGCGTCGAGGTCTCCTGCGTCTCCCGCCAGGGCGGCCGGGCACGGCGGGTCCACGTCCTGGTGCTGCTGCCGAGCCTGCAGGCCGTGTCGGTCCTCAACGGCGTCCTGGCGCAGCGCGGGGCCGACCTCGAGACCGACGGACGGCCCACCCTGCGGATGGGTGCCCGGGCCGTCACCGAGCTGGCCCTGCAGGCGGACCCGACCGCGCTGGTCGTGCCCGCCCACGTGTGGACGCCGTGGTTCGGGGCGCTGGGGTCCAGGTCGGGCTTCGACTCCCTCGCCGGGTGCTTCGAGGACCTGACCCCGCACGTGCTCGCCGCGGAGACCGGCCTGTCCGCGGACCCGGCCATGTGCTGGCGGGTGAGCTCCCTGGACGCCGTGGCGCTGCTCTCCGGCTCCGACGCCCACGGGCCGCGCACGCTGGGCCGCGAGCTCACCTGCCTGGAGGGCGAGCTGTCCTACCCCGGCATCCGGGAGGCGCTGCGCACGGGCGCCCCCGCCCGGGCCGGTGAGCGCCCGGCCGCGGTGACCCGGCTGGCCGGGACGATCGAGTTCCACCCGGCCGAGGGCAAGTACCACCTCGACGGCCACCGCGCGCACGACGTCCGGATGACCCCGGCGGAACGGGCGGCAGCCGGCGGGCGGTGCCCCGTCTGCGGGGAGCCGGTCACCGTCGGGGTCCTGTCCCGGGTCGAGGAGCTCGCCGACCGGCCGGTGGGCGCGCGACCGGAGGGGGCGCCCGCGGCCCGGTCGCTCGTCCCGCTGGACGAGGTGCTGGCCGCGGCGCTGGGCGTGCGGCCGGCCGCCAAGCGGGTGGCCGCGGCCCGCGCCCGGCTGCTGCAGGCCTTCGGTGACGAGCTGTCGGTGCTCACCGGGGTCCCCCTCGACGACCTCGCCGCCCGCTCCGGGGCGCGGGTGGCCGAGGGGGTCGCCCGGGTGCGCGCCGGCGAGGTGACCGTGGACCCGGGATACGACGGCCGGTACGGGGCCGTGCGCATCTTCCCCGCGGACGACGCCCCACGGGCCCGCTGTGGGCCGGCGAGCGAGGAGGAGGCGGCCCTCTTCTAGCCGACGCAGAACTCGTTGCCCTCCGGGTCGGCCAGGGTGACCCACTCGTGGGGACCCTGGGCGGCCCGCCACAGCTCCCGGGCGCCCAGGCCGACGAGCCGGGCGACCTCCCGGTCGCGCAGCTCGGCCGCGACGCGCACGTCCAGGTGCAGCCGGTTCTTGCCCGCCTTCCCCTCCGGCACCGCCTGGAACAGGATGCGCGGCCGACCGGGGTCCGGGGAGCGGATGGCCGTGGCCGACCGCCAGACCAGGGCGCCCCGGTGGCGGGTGGTGTGGGACTCGTCGGCGTGGCCGGCCTCGACCATCCGGCGGATGAACGCCTCGTCCTGCGGCTCCACCTCCCAGCCGAGGGCGTCGGCCCAGAAGTCGGCGAGCTCGTGCGGACCCGCGCAGTCGACGGCGACCTGGACGTCGTGTGCCATGCCGGCGCACGGTAGGGCAGCCCACCGACGGTCCGGGGCTCAGAGCTCGGTGGCCAGCTCCGCGCGCATCTCGGCCTGCCCGGGCAGGGGCGTGGTGAGCCGGCAGTGGTCGCGCAGCACCTCACCGAGGGAGGGGAACGCCGAGCGCGGCACCTGCCGGTCGGCGTCCCACAGGCCCGAGCGCATGACCGCCTTGCCGCACTGGAAGTAGGCCCGCTGCACGGTCAGCACCAGGACCGAGCGCGGCGGGCGGCCGAACTCGGTGAGGTCCAGGCCGAGGGCGTCGGGGCCGACCAGCGCCGTCGTCCCGAAGACCTTGAGCGTCTCCTCGATGCCGGGGACGAGGAACAGCAGCGCCGCACGGGGGTTGCCGACGGTGTTGCGCAGGCCGTCGACCCGGTTGTTGCCCTGCCGGTCGGGCAGCGCCAGGGTGCGCTCGTCGAGGACCCGGACGAAACCCGGGTCCCCGCCCCGCGGGGAGACGTCGGGCCAGCCGTCCGGGCCGGCGGTGGACAGCGTGGCGAACGGCGCGAGCGCGATGAACGCCCGGCAGTGCCGGTCGAGGGTGTCCACGACCTTGTCGCGGACCAGCTGCGAGGGCTCGCGGTAGGAGGCCAACACGGCGGCAGGGTCCGCGGCAGTGTCCATGACCGGCACGGTAGCCCGCCGCTACCGTGGCCCCCCGTGCCCGCACAGTGGAGCTCGCCGGTCCGGTACGTCGAGTGCGACCAGCAGGGCGTGGTCTTCAACGCCCACTACCTGACCTGGGCCGACGAGGCCGCGACGGCCTGGTGGGCGTCGGTCGGCCTGCCCTGGGAATCCCTCGTCACCCGCGGCGGTGAGCCGGTGGTCAAGGCCAGCGCGCTGGAGTGGAGCTCCCCGGCCCGCTGGGGCGACACGGTCACCGTGGACGCCGACGCACAGGGCGTGGGCCGCACCAGCCTGACGGTGGGCTGCACCGTCCGGGTGGGGGAGCGGGTCTGCTGCGTCGTCCGCACCACCTACGTCTGGCTGACCGACGGGGGCCCGGCGCCCTGGCCCGACGACGTGCGGGCCCGCGTCACCGCGGGCTGAGCGCGGCACCGGGCGGCAGCAGGGGCAGGCCGTCCGGGACGCCGTCCTCCACCAGCCGCCACAGCGCGCCGGTGTCGGCGTGCTCGGCCACCAGGTCGCCCAGGGCGTCCAGGCGCTCCTCGCGGACGGCGGCGAAGGAGGTGTCAGGCGCGGCCACGAACCGCCGCCCGGCCACCCGCGCGACCTCGGCGAGGAACGCCCGCCGGAACCCGTCGTTCTCCAGCGCCCCGTGCCACGTCGTGCCGAACACCGCCCCGACCCGGCCGCCGTCCAGGAAGGGCTCCGCCCCGTCCCCGTAGGTCACCACGCCGTGGTGGATCTCGTAGCCGCGCACCGGCTCGCCCAGCGCCGTCCCGGCCGGCCGGCCCAGCGTCTTGTCCGGCGCGAAGCGGACGTCGGCGGGCAGCAGCCCGAGCCCGGGGACGGTGCCGGCCTGCGACTCGACGTGGTCGGTGATCGTGCGGGCCAGCATCTGGTGCCCGCCGCACACGCCGAGCACCGCCCGCCCGGCGCCGGCGTGCCGGGCGACGGCGCCGGCCAGCCCGGTCTCCCGCAGCCAGCCCAGGTCGCCCACCGTCGCGCGGGTGCCGGGCAGCACGACCAGGTCGGCGTCGGCGAGCTCCTCGGGCCGGGTGACGAAGCGGACCAGGACGCCGGGCTCGGTGGCCAGCGCGTCGAGGTCGGTGGAGTTGGACAGCCGGGGCAGCCGGGCGACGGCGACCCGCAGCACGTCCTCACCGCGCGGCGGCCCGGCCGAGGAGACCCCGGTGGGGATGCCGAGGGAGTCCTCGACGTCCAGGGCCGCGCCGGGCAGCCAGGGCAGCACGCCGAGGGTCGGCCGCCCGGTGAGCTCGGCGAGGGTGTCCAGCCCCGGGCGCAGCAACCGGACGTCGCCGCGGAACTTGTTGACCAGGAAACCCGCGACCAGCCGCTGGTCGGCCGGTGGCATGAGCGCCACCGTGCCGTACAGGGCCGGGAACACCCCACCGCGGTCGATGTCGCCGACGACGACCACCGGCAGCCCCGCGGCGGTGGCCAGGCCCATGTTGGCGATGTCGTCGCCGCGCAGGTTGATCTCGGTGGGGGAGCCGGCGCCCTCGCAGACCACCACGTCGAAGCGGGCGCGCAGGTCGGCCAGGCAGCTGAGCACCTGCTCCAGCAGCGCGGCCTTCATCGGCCGGTAGGACAGCGCCGTCACGTCCGCGACCGGCCGGCCGAGGACGACGACCTGGCTGGAGTCCTCGCCGCCGGGCTTGAGCAGCACCGGGTTCATCGCCGCCTCGGGCTCCACGCGGGCGGCGGCAGCCTGCATCACCTGCGCCCGGCCGATCTCCGCGCCGTCCGCGGTCACCACGGAGTTGTTGCTCATGTTCTGCGCCTTGAACGGGGCCACCGAGACCCCCTGCCGCACCAGCCAGCGGCAGATGCCGGCGGTCACCACCGACTTGCCGGCGTCCGACGTCGTCCCGGCGACGAGCAGCGCGCCGCCGGAGGCCGGGCGCCGGGGGATGGCGCCGCTCACCAGCCGGCCCTCTCCTGCCCGGACAGCTCCGCGATCGCCTCCATGATCCGGTCGGTGACCACCCGCCGGGCCCGGCCGTTGCCGGCCATGCCGTGCTGCTCGGGGAAGGTCAGCGGCTCGCCGAAGGTGACCGTCACCCGGTGCGGGCGCGGCCAGCGGGAGTCGACCGGCTGCACCCGGTCGGTGCCGGCGACGGCCACCGGGACGACGGGGCAGTCGGCGGTCAGCGCCAGCCAGGCGACGCCGGTCTTGCCGCGGGCCAGCCGCCCGTCGCGGGAGCGGGTGCCCTCCGGGTAGATGCCGAACCCCTCGCCGCGGCGCAGCACGGCCAGCGCGGTGTCCAGCGCCTCCTGCGCGGCGCGCGAGGTCTGCCGCTGCACCGGCATCGCGCCGAGCGCGGTGAACAGCGTCCGGGTCAGCCAGCCGCCCACCCCCGGCGTGGTGAAGTACTCGGCCTTGGCCAGGTAGTACACGCGGCGGGGGGCCGACAGCGGGATCACCATGCTGTCGATGAAGGACAGGTGGTTGCTGGCCAGGATGAACGCGCCGGTGGCCGGCACGTTCTCCCGCCCCGACACGCGCATCCGCAGTGCCAGGTGGAACAACGGGCGCAGCACGAACCGCGCGACCAGGTAGAGCACGCCGCGTGCCCCTCCTCGACTCGGGGACCACCGGCGACCACCGGCGACAGCGGCATCCTCTCCCGCGCCCCGGGGGCCGGCGGCTCCCGGGGCGGGGGGACACGCCCGCTCCCGCGGGCCTACGGCTGGGGGCGGGGCGGGCAGACGTCGCGCATGAGCGCCTGGATGTCCTCGGGCAGTGGCGTGTGGCCGGCCGCCGACCCCACGAGGGCCACGGCGACGTCCCGCACCTTGCGGTGGGAGTTGCTGGACAGGTGCGCCAGCAGGTCGAAGGCGACCTGGTCGCCGCAGCCGGTGAGCAGCATGAGGATGCCCTTGGCCTGCTCGATCGCCGCCCGGCTGCTCATCGCGGTGCGCAGCTGCGCGACCTCGGTCTCCAGGGCGTGCAGCCGGCCGTCCCCGTCCCCGTCGGCGCCGGGCGCGTCCGCGGACGGGGCCGGCTCCGGCGGCACCTCCACCAGCACGCCCTCCAGGGCGTCGACGGCCCCGGTGACGTCCAGGAGGGGCTCGCCGACGAGGACGGCGCGGCGGTCGTCGCCGCTGCGGCCGCCCAGCCGCACCCGCAGGGCGAAGGGGACGCCGGCGGTGCAGGCGTCGGAGATGGCGTCGAGGGTCCGCGGCCGGTCCTCCGGGTGCAGCGAGCGGACCAGCAGCTCGGTGCACGGCTGCGCCCCGCTGCGGGCCAGGGTGAGCAGCGCGGCCATCTCGGGGGACCAGGACCAGGTGCCGGTGCGCCGGTCGTAGCGGAACCGGCCGGCCAGCCGCCGGGCGGCGGTGCTGCGCACCGGTGGCGGCACCGGTCGGGCGTGCGACGCGCTGCTGCGGTGCAGGGTGGGTGAGGGGGTCGGGGTCACGTCGACTCCACGGGTGTTCGGCCGGAGCGTCCGGCCGGGGGCGCCGGTGGCCGTGGGTTCGACCTCCCCGGGACGACGGCGACCCGCAGGCCGCCGACCGCTCCGTCACCTGGACCGTACGACGTTCCCCGGGGTCGTGCACGCGTCATCCGTGCCCGTCCGGTGTCGCAACCGCGTGTCGGTGGAGTCACTCCAGTGCCGTCGCGCAGCGCGGTCGGCCCGTACCGGTGGGTCAGCGGTGGGGCAGCGTCCGCGCCGCCGCGGCGAGGACGGCAGCCGCGGTCCACACCGCGCCGGAGAGCCGGACGGCGCGCGGGACGTCGGCGGCGACCGGCGACCGGCCGTTGCCGAGGGACGGGCGGTCCTCCACCCGGCTGCCGTAGACGTTGCGCCCGCCCAGCCGCAGGTCCAGGGCGCCGGCCAGTGCGGCCTCGCAGCGGCCGGCGTTGGGTGAGGGGTGCGCGGCGCCGTCGCGCTGCCAGGCGGTCCAGGCGCCGCGCGCCGAGCCGCCGGCCGCCGGGGCGGTGGCCACGGTGAGCGCGGCGGTGAGCCGGGCGGGCAGCCAGTTGGCGACGTCGTCGGTGCGCGCGGCCGCCCAGCCGAAGCGCAGGTGGCGTGGCGACCGGTGGCCCACCATGGCGTCCAGCGTGTTGACCGCGCGGTAGCCGAGCAGCCCCGGCAGCCCGGCCAGGGCACCCCAGAGCAGCGGGGCGACGGCGGCGTCGGAGGTGTTCTCCGCGACCGACTCCACGGTGGCCCGGGCCAGCTCGGGGGCGTCCAGCCGGGAGGGGTCCCGGCCGGCGAGGGTGGGCAGCAGGGCGCGGGCGGCGGGCAGGTCGCCGGCCTCCAGGGTGCGCGCCATCGCCGTCCCCGCGCGGGCCAGGGACGTGCCGCCCAGCACCGCCCAGGTCGCGGCGGCGGTGACCAGGGTGCGGGGCACCGGTCGGCCGCGGGTGGCCCGGTCCAGGACGACGCCCAGGCCGGCGGCCCCGCCGGTGAGCAGCGCGGCGTACCCGGCCCCGGCGGCGCGCGAGTCCCGCCAGACCGCGCGCTCCAGGGCCGCGGCGGCCCGGCCGAACCCGGCCACCGGGTGCCACCGCGGCGGGTCGGCCAGCAGCAGGTCGGCGGCGGCGCCCAGGGCCAGCCCGGCCGCGGTCGGGAGGTCGCGCGGGGGCAGCACGCGGGTGGGTGGGTGCACGAGGCGATGGTGTCAACCGCGGCCGTCCCTAGGATGGGCGGCCATGCGCCTGCCCGGCCGTTACAGCGGCGTCGCCCGGCCGATCGTCACCTACGGCAGCAACCCCGTCCTGCACCGGCCGTGCGCGCCGGTGACCGTCTTCGACCGCGACCTGCGCCGGCTGGTGCTCGACATGTTCGCCTCCATGGAGGCCGCCGACGGCGTGGGCCTGGCCGCCAACCAGATCGGCGTCGACGCGCGCGTGTTCGTCATGGACTGCCCCGACGCCGACGGCGAGGACGTCGTCGGCTACGTCGTCAACCCCGAGCTCACGGTCCTCGACCCGGCCGGCGGGGAGCCGGCCGAGGAGGTCACCGAGGAGGGCTGCCTGTCGGTGCCCGGCCCGTTCGCCGAGCTGCCGCGGGCCTTCCGTGCCCGGGTGGACGGCGTGGACGTCGACGGCGAGCCGGTGTCCATCGAGGCGACCGGGATGGCCGCCCGCTGCCTGCAGCACGAGGTCGACCACCTCGACGGCACCGTCTACGTCGACCGGCTCACCGAGGAGCTGCGCGAGCGCCTGCTGGCCGAGGCGGCCGGCCCGTGAGCACGCCGGTGGTGGTGGTCGGCATCGGGGCCGACGGCTGGGACGGCCTGTCGCCGCGGGCCCGGCGTGCCGTCGAGGACGCCGACGTGCTGCGCGGCAGCGCCCGGCAGCTGGCGCTCGTGCCCGCCGACGTCGCGGCCGAGCGGGTGCCCTGGCCCTCGCCGATGGCCCCCGCCCTGGCCGGCCTGCCCGACGCGCACCCGGGCCGCCGGGTGGTCGTGCTGGCCAGCGGGGACCCGATGCTGTCCGGCGTCGGCACCTCGCTGGTGCGGCTGCACGGCGCCGGCGCGGTCGAGGTGCTGCCGCACCCGTCGTCGGTGACGCTGGCCTGCGCCCGGCTGGGCTGGGCGGTGGAGGAGACCCCGGTGGTCACCGTGGTCGGCCGCCCGGTGGAGCTCGTCGCGCCGCACGCCACCCCGGGCCGCCGGCTGCTCGTGCTCGGCTCGGACGGCGGCACCCCCGCGGAGGTGGCCCGGCTGCTGGCCGACCGCGGCCTGGGCGCCAGCCGGCTGACCGCGCTGGCCCAGCTCGGCGGCCCGGCCGAGCGGCAGGTCACCGGCACCGCGGCCGGCTGGCCGCACGCCGACACCGACCCGCTCGTCATCACCGCCGTCGAGGTGGCCGCCGACCCCGGCACCGTGCCGCTGCCGACCGTGCCCGGTCTGCCCGACGACGCCTACGCCTCCGACGGGCAGCTGACCAAGCGCGACGTCCGCGCGGTCACCCTCGCCCGGCTCGCGCCGCTGCCCGGGCAGCTGCTGTGGGACGTCGGTGCCGGCGCGGGCTCGATCGGCGTGGAGTGGATGCGGGTGCACCCGTCCTGCCGGGCCGTGGCGGTGGAGTCCGACGCCGTCCGGGCCCGCCGGGTGGGGCAGAACGCCGCGCGGCTCGGCGTCCCCGGGCTGCAGGTGGTCGAGGGGCGCGCGCCGGCGGCGCTGGAGGGGCTGCCCGCCCCGGACGCGGTGTTCGTCGGCGGCGGGTTGACCAGCGACGGGCTGCTCGAGGTCTGCTGGGCCGCGCTGCGCCCCGGCGGGCGGCTGGTGGCCAACGCGGTGACGGTGGAGGGCGAGGCGGTGCTGGCCGCCTGGCGGGCCCGGGTCGGCGGCGAGCTGACCCGGCTCTCGGTCGCGCACGCGGTGCCGGTCGGCGGCTTCAGCGGCTGGAGGCCCGCCATGCCCGTGACGATCTGGAGCGTCACCCGGTGACCGCCAATATCGGGATAAAGGCGGTCCCGTGACCGTGTACTTCGTCGGGGCCGGACCCGGGGCGGCCGACCTCGTCACGCTGCGCGCGGCGCGGGTCATCGCCGCCGCACCGGTGTGCCTGTACGCCGGCGCCCTCGTGCCCCGCGAGCTGCTGGACACGGCTCCGGCGGGCGCCCGGCTGGTCGACACCGCCGACCTCGACCTCGACGCGATCACCGCGGAGCTGGTCGCCGCGCACGAGGCCGGGCTGGACGTGGCCCGGCTGCACTCCGGGGACCCGTCGATCTGGAGCGCGATGGCCGAGCAGGTGCGCCGGCTGGACGCCGCCGGGGTGCCCTACGAGGTGGTCCCCGGCGTCCCGGCGTTCGCGGCGGCGGCCGCGGCGCTCAAGCGGGAGCTCACCGTGCCCGGCGTGGGGCAGACCGTCGTCCTCACCCGGACCAGCGCCCGTTCGACGCCGATGCCGCCGGGCGAGCAGCTGGCCGCCTACGCCGCCACCGGCGCCACGCTGGTGCTGCACCTCGCCGTCCAGCGGATCGCCGAGCTGGCCCCCGAGCTGGCCGCGCACTACGGGGACGACGGCCCGGTCGCGGTGGTCGCCCGCGCCAGCCGGGACGACGAGCTGGTGCTGCGCGGCACGCTGGGCGACATCGCCGCGCAGGTCGAGGCCGCCGGGGTGCGGCGGACGGCGGTGGTCGTCGTCGGTCCGGTGCTCTCCGCGGCGGAGTTCCCCGACAGCCACCTGTACTCCGCCGACCGATGCCGCTCCTAGGCGCGACCCACCACGGTGCCGCCCCGGTCGACCACCACCACGTCGACCTCGACCGGGGCGCCGTCCAGCACGCCGAGCGCGGTGCGCCGCGCGCCGGCGGCGACCAGGTCGCCCAGGGGGAGCCCGGCGGCCTGGCACTGCTGCAGGGCGTCGAGGGCGGTGTTGGCCCCGAGCACCCCGGCGACCAGCCGGGGCGATCCGCCGGCCCCGCGCACCAGCGCGGCCAGCGCGTCGGGGGAGACCTGGGAGCGGGCCGAGTGCAGGTCGAGGTGGCCGTCGGCGAGCTTGGCCAGCTTGCCGATGCCGCCGGCGACGGTCAGCCGCGGCACCGGGTGGCGGCGCAGGTACTTGAGCACCGCGCCGGCGAAGTCGCCCATGTCCAGCAGCGCGTCCTCGGGCAGCCCGTACAGCTCGGTGACCGTCCGCTCGCTGGTGGACCCGGTGCACCCCGCGACGTGCTGGTGCCCGGCCGCGCGGGCGACGTCGATGCCGCGGCGGATCGAGTCGATCCACGACGCGCACGAGTACGGGACGACGACGCCGGTCGTGCCGAGGATGGACAGCCCGCCGAGGATGCCCAGCCGCGGGTTCCACGTCTTCAGCGCCAGCTCCGCGCCGCCCTCGACGGAGACCTCGACGACGACGTCGCCGGTGCCGCCGTGCCGCGCGGCGACCGCGGCGACGTGCTCGCGCATCAGCAGCCGCGGCACCGGGTTGATCGCCGGCTCGCCCACCGCCAGCGGCAGCCCGGGCTTGGTCACCGTGCCCACGCCCTCGCCGGCGCGGAAGGCCACACCCGACCCCGGCTCGCCGTGGCTGACCCGCGCGGACACCAGCGCGCCGTGGGTGACGTCGGGGTCGTCGCCGGCGTCCTTGACGACCCCGGCGGTGGCCGACCCGTCGGCGAGCGACTCGCAGGCCAGGGCGAAGGCCGGGTGCCGGTCGTGCGGCAGGTCGATCCGCACCGGGTCGGGGAACCCGCCGGTCAGCAGGGCGGTGTAGGCGGCGGTGGTCGCCGCGGTCGCGCACGCGCCGGTGGTCCAGCCGGAGCGCAGCCCCGTGCCGCCCTCACGTCCCGCCCCGGTCACCGGACCAGCATGCACCGGCTCCGGGCGTGAGCGGCCGGGTGCTCGTGCTGGGCGGGACGGCGGAGGCCCGGCAGCTCGCCGGGCGGCTGGTCGCCGCCGGCGCCGACGTGCTGAGCTCGCTGGCCGGCCGGGTCGCCGACCCCCTGCTCCCACCCGGGGAGGTCCGCGTCGGCGGGTTCGGCGGCGTGGCCGGCCTGACCGCCGCGCTGGCCGGAGGTCCCCGCCCCGTCGCTGTTGTGGTCGACGCCACCCACCCCTTCGCCGCCACCATGACCGCGCACGCCGCGGCGGCGGCCGCGGCCACCGGCACCCCGCTGCTGCGGCTGCACCGCCCCGGCTGGACGGCCGGGCCCGGTGACGACTGGCGGTGGGTGGACACCCTGGAGCAGGCGGCGGCCGCGGTGGCCGGGTACCGCTGCCCGTTCGTGACCACCGGCCGGCAGGGGCTGGCGGCCTTCGCTCGGCTGACCGCGCCCTGCCTGGTCCGCTCGGTGGACCCGCCCGCGCCGCCGCTGCCGCCGCGGGCCACCGTGGTGCTCGACCGGGGGCCGTTCACCGTGGCCGGCGAGCGGGCGCTGATGGTGGCGCACGGGGTGGACGTCGTCGTCACCAAGGACAGCGGTGGGCCCATGACCGCCGCCAAGCTGACCGCCGCGCGGGAGCTCGGCGTCCCCGTGGTGCTGGTCCGCCGGCCGCCGCTGCCGCCGGGCGTGCCGGTGGTCACGACCGTCGAGGAGGCGCTGGCCTGGCTGGCCCGGGAGGGCACCGCGGCGTTGCCGGAGGGGCCCCGTCGCGCAGCGTCAGGGACGCGCACCCAGGGCGACGACGTGGCCGCGCACCCGCCCGCCCCGGAGCGGATGTGACCGGACTCACCCGATACTCCGCGGGCGGAGCGCCACCGCCGTCCGCCCGACCCGAGGAGTCGCCGTGAACCGCAGCATCACGCTGGAGCAAGCCGAGACGATCGTCACGGCGTGCAAGCGGGAGGCCCAGACCGTCGGCCAGCCGATGAACATCGCGGTCGTGGACAGCGGGGGCAACCTCGTCGCGTTCGCCGCCATGGACGACACCAAGCTCATCGGCGAGGACATCTCGCAGAAGAAGGCCCTCACGGCCGTGTACTTCCAGATGGACACCCGCGACCTCGCCCCGCTGGTGCAGCCCGGGCAGCCCCTCTACGGCATCGAGGCGACCAGCGGCGGACGGCTGGTCGTCTTCGGCGGCGGGGTGCTGCTGCGCGGCGCGGACGGCCGGGTCGCCGGCGGGGTCGGCGTCAGCGCCGGGACCGTCGACGAGGACCACCAGGTGGCCGAGGCCGGGCGGGCCGCCTTCGGCTAGGCCGGGGAGCGGAACGCCCAGGCCGCCAGCCAGGCGGTGCCCACGACGAGCAGCAGCGCCAGCGGCACGTGCGCCTCGATGGAGCCGGAGCTGCCCAGCGCCGCCTGCACGAAGCCGAGCACGAGGACCACCCCGGCCAGCGCCGCCGGCCACCACACCCGTGTGCGGCGCCCGTGCAGCGCGGTGGCCAGCAGCAGCAGTGCGGAGGTCACGTGCAGGGCGATCGCCCCGGCGGCGTGGCCGCCGAGTGCGTCCTCCCCGACCGAGATCCGGCCGGCGGTGACGAACTGCCAGCCGAGCACGAGCAGCGTCAGCACGGCAGCGGCCTGCACCGCCCGGACGGTCGAGGGGGCCACGGCGGTGTCGGGGGTCCGGGTCATGCAGGTCCTCCGTGCGGACGGCGGCGGGCGGGGTGTGCCGAGCGAAGCAGCTCACCGCGGCCGGCACCAGGGGCGCCACCCGTCGGGGTCCTCGTGGTGTGACGGGCGACCGGGTCGGGAACGGCGGACTGCATGACCGAGACCGTGCCCCTCCGCGCCCTCGCCCTCGTGTGCACCCTCACGCCCTCGCCCGCACCGTCCAGCAGCGAGCTGATGGCCCGCCAGGTGCTCGACGCCCTCGCCGAGCACGGCGTGACCGGCGACGTCGTCCGCGTCGTCGACCACGACGTCAAGCCCGGCGTGCAGGTCGACATGGGGGAGGGGGACGCCTGGCCGGCGATCCGCGAGCAGATGATGGCCGCCGACATCCTGGTGGTCTCCACCCCCACCTGGGTCGGCCACATGAGCAGCGTCGCGCAGCGGGTGCTCGAGCGGCTGGACGGCGAGCTGTCCGAGACCGACGACTCCGGCCGGCCGCTGGTCGCCGGCAAGGTCGCCGTCACCGCCGTCGTCGGCAACGAGGACGGCGCGCACAAGATCACCGCCGACCTGATGCAGGGCCTGGACGACATCGGCTTCACCATCCCGTCCCAGGGCGGCACCTACTGGAACGACGAGGCGATGGGCGGTCGCGACTACCAGGACCTCGAGCAGACCCCCGAGGCGGTCGCCTCCACCACCACCACGCTGGCGGCCAACGCCGCGCACCTGGCCCGCCTGCTCAAGGCGAGTCCCTACAGCTGAGCGCCTCCGGAGGCGGGCACGAGCTCGCCCAGCACCGTCCGGGCCAGCAGGCCGGTGCTCCAGGTGTCCCCGCCGCGGGGGTGCAGCACGTCGCGGACGACGGCGTCCAGGAGCGTCGGGTCGACGAGGTCGGCCACGTTGCTCCGGGCCTTGGCCTCGACCTCGGCACCGGAGAGGGGCGAGGCGGGGTTGCCGCGGGCGTTGCGCACCTCGGCCCGGAGCGTGCGGCCGTCGCGCAACCGGACCGCCACGCGGGCCGGGCGCTCCACGGGCAGGGCCGCGGAGGAGGCGTCGTCCGCGCGGACGCGGACCCGGGCCGCCAGCTCGGCCACCGACCGGCGCGCCAGCTGCCCGGGCAGGAAGGAGCCGGCGTCCAGGGTGCCGTCCACGAGCAGGGTGGCCACGCAGTAGGGGAGCGAGAACCGCGCCTGCATGTCGGAGCGGATGTCGAGGCCGGTCAGCCCGGCGGCGAAGGCGAAGGTGTCGACCTCGACCGCCAGCACGTCCTCGGCCGCCGTCCCGCTGCCCGCCGTCGCCAGCTGCACCGCGTCGAGGGTCGGGTGGATCCAGCGGGCGCAGGCGTACGGCTTGAGGTAGCTGTCCAGCAGCCGCCACCGCCGCCCCAGGCCCCCGACGAGCTCCTCGACGGAGAGGTCGGTGCAGACGGCGGAGTCGAACAGCGCGGTGTGCACGCCGATCGCGTCGCCCTCGTCCACCGCCGGGTCCCGGGCGAGGTCGGCGGCCAGGGCCCCGTGGCAGGCGCCCAGCCCGGTCCACACGTTGCGCACCGTGCCGCCGTGCACCGGCACGGCGAGCGTCGCGGCCACCGGCAGCGCCGAGCCGAGCAGGAACGCCCGCCCGAGCTCCTCCGGGGAGCCGCCGCGCAGCAGCGTGGCGGCCAGCGCCGCCGCCGACGGCCCGTGCACGCCGTGGGGGTGCAGCCCCGGCCGCAGGGAGGACGCCGTCCCGCTGCGCAGCCCCACCTCGGTGGCGACCAGGAAGACCTCCAGCAGCCGCCGGTCGGTCACCTCTCCCGACGCGGCGGCCAGCAGCAGCACCGGCAGGCAGTGCGGCGCGGGGTGGGCCGTCGGCACCGGCGGGAGCCGGTGGCCCTGGGGGTGGAAGGAGCCGCCGGAGTCTGCGTCCAGCCAGGTCGCGGCCGTGCCGAGGACGAGCAGCGCCCCGGACGGCCCGGACGCCGCCAGGCCGCGGGCCAGCTCCCGGACCGGTGGGTGGCGCAGCCCGCCGAGCAGCGCGCCGAGGGTGTCCAGCAGCAGGAGCCGGGCGAAGGCGACCACCCCGGCCGGGACGTCGGCGAGCCGGGTGGCCGAGGCGAAGTCGCCGATCGCCGCCACGTTCGCGCGGTCCAGGGCGCTCACCGGTCGTCCTCCGGGGTGCGCAGCCCCGCCCGCAGCGCGGGGACCAGCTCGGCGAGCCGGTCCTCCACCCCCGCGACCCCGCCCGCGAGCACCACCCCGGCGACGCCCAGGCCGGCCAGCGGCCGCAGCCGGGCGGTGATCGCGCCCGGGTCCCCGGTCAGGACGAACCGCTCCCGGACGAGGGAGTCGGCGGCCGTGGTCGCACCGCCACGGGCGTCGGCCGTGCCGTGCCGTGCGTAGTCGTGCGACCGGGCGGCGGCGCGGACGGCGGCGACGTCGGCAGCCGGGATGCCGTACCAGTCCGGAGCGGCCGCCAGCCGCATGGCGCAGGAGCCGAGGACCGGCTCGGCAGCGGCCGCGGACTCCGCCGCGGACGAGGTCAGCGTCGCGCGCAGGAACAGCCAGACGGCGACCCCGGGGTCGTGCTCCCTCGCCAGCCGCACGGCGCGGGCCACCACGCCGGCGTCGACCCCGACGTCCACGAGCACCCCGCCCAGCGCGGTGGCGGTCGCCGCGACGGTCCTCGGGCCGGACGCGGCGCCCAGCACCCGTCCCGCGGCCACCGGTCCGTCCGCGGTGGTCAGCCGCTCGCGCAGCGCCGCGAGCGCCGCGGTGTAGGCGGCCATCGGCGGTGCGGGCAGGCCCTCGTTGCGCACCGAGCTCTCCCCGCGGCCCACGACCGTGAGGACCCGCCCGGGGTGGTGTCGTTCCAGCGTGCGGACCGCGCCGGCGACGGTGACCGGGTGGCGGAGGCCCAGGCTGGCCACGCACGGGCCGGCCAGGACCGCGTCCGTGGCGGACAGCACGCGCTCGGTCTCGAGGAACGGGTCGGGGAACAGCCGCGGGCTGTCCACGAGCCCGACCCCGTCCAGGCCGGCGGCGCAGCCGCGCACGGCGGCGTGGACCGCGTCGGCGGCTGCCCAGGGGCGGGCCGCGTTCAGCAGGACGGCGGTCACCTCAGCCCCGCCAGGAGCGCGCCGGCCGGGCCGACCGGTGCTCCGGGGCCGTCGGTGACGGGCGCCGTGCGCAGGTGGCCGGCCGGCCGGCCGGTCACCGTCGACACCGTGTCCTGGAGGGTCCCCGGGGTGCCGACGAGGCCGGCGCGCAGCACCTGCGGAGCCAGCCAGCCGGCCGCGAGGCAGTGTCCCGCGGCCACGGCGTCCACCGCCGTCCCGGAGCCGTCGCCGGGTGGTCGTACGACCATGAGCGCGGCCGCGACGTCGAGCACCGGGTCCAGGTCGGGAGGGTCGGTCCCGCCCGCGACGGCGGCACAGGCCGCGGCCGCGACCACGCCCGTGGTCGGCCGGCCGGTGACCGCGCCGGTGCCCACCACGTCCGTGAGCGCCGCGGAGACCGCGAGCCCGGTCCGCAGCGCGCGCTCGACGTCGTCCCCGCTGCCCTCCGGTGGACTCGCCGCCAGCGCGACCAGCGCGAGCCCGTCGGCCTCGGCGGCGCCCGCCCGGTGCAGCCGGGCGCCGTTCCACAGCAGCGCCGGCCACGGCTCGGCAGCCAGCCGCGTGCCCAGCAGCGGCACCCGGCCCGAGGGGCTCGCGCTCCGCTCCGCCCAGGCGAGCAGCCCCTCGGGGACGGCGGTGGACGCGTGGTCGGCCAGCCGTCGGAGTGCCGCGGCGAGCTCCCCGGTCAGCGGGTGACCTCCGTGCTCTCCGTGACGAGGTAGAACTTGAAGTCCGTCCTGCCGGCCGGTCCGCGCTCGGCCGGGATCGGGTGCTCGGCGAACCAGGCGAGGTAGTCGGCGTAGGCCTGCTCGTCGGCGTAGTGCATCTCCGCGATCCGGTAGAACGTGGCGCCGGGCGGCACGTCCGCGGACCCGCCGGAGGCCTGCCGGACCGGGCGCAGCACCTTGTTGAAGACGATCCGGTCCAGGTGGGGGTTGGCCAGCAGGTCCGGCGCGTGCACGTCGAACAGCCACGCCTCGTACTCCTCCAGGCTGACGCCGGGCGCGATGTCGTAGCCGAGGATGGTCTTGACGGTCATGTCTCTCCCTGGGGTCGGTGCTCGGGTGGGAACCGGAGGTCGTGGGCGGGCAGGGTCCAGTCGAAGGACCGGGCGCCCTCACCGAAGCCCTCCAGCCGGACCCGGCGGGGCTCGAGGTGCACACCCACGAGGTCGGCCACGACCTGGTCGGCGTCGCGGAGCGGCGCGCGGGTGAAGCCCTGCGCGCGCTGTGCCGAGACGTGCCGGGAGTAGCAGGCGACCGTCTCCGCCGCGCTGGTGAACACCGCGGTGCCGCGCACGAAGACCCCCCGGGGCGGCAGCCGGCCGATGTCGAACACGTGGGGGTGCTCGTTGGCGGCCCCCGGCGCCGGACCACCGATCCAGGCGACCAGGGTCCGGGGGTCGCGGCGCAGCTGGGCCAGGCGGGCGTGGGTGCGCCGCTGCACCAGGTCGACCGACCAGTCCTCGTTGAGGAACGCCGTCATCGTCCGTGCGACGGGGAACCCGTACCGGTCGATCGTGGTGACCTGGGCGAACCCCGCCTCCTCGGCGACGAACCGGAGGGCGGCGGCCCGGGCCGCGTCCAGCTGCGGGTCGCTCACCACGGGCCGGGCTCCCCGCGGACGGCGGCCCGGCGGAGGGCCGCGCCGACGGTACGGGCGTCGCCGCCGTCGGCGAGGGCGTGCACCGCCGCGAGGACGCTCCGCCCGGCCGTGCCGAACCGGGCGACCAGCAGCCGCTCGGCCTTGGCGGCCAGCTCGGCGCGGGAGAAGGCGCGGTCGGCGTCGCCGCGGGGCCGGGCGGCCGCGGCGGTGCGCGTGCCGCCGTCGGCGAGGGTGAGGCGGACGGACGCGGGCCGCCCGGCCGGGTAGCCGGCGTCCAGGGTGGCGTCGTGGACGACCCGGACGCGGGCGGCGAGGTCGCGCACGGCCGGTGAGGTGACGACGGCGGAGGTCATCGTGGTCTCGTCCAGCCGGCCGTGCACCAGCGCGACGGCCACGGACGTCGGGATGCTGAACCGCGCCGACAGCTCGTCCTCGGCCGGGGAGTCGAGACCGGCGGCTCCGGCCCACGTCCGGACCTCCACCGAGGCGACGTCCGCCCCCCGCACGCCGTCGTCGAGCAGGTCGGCCACCGCGTCGTTGACCCCGTGCAGGTGCGCGCACGTCGGGTGGGCCTTCACGTAGCCGGCGAGGACCTCGTGCCGGTCCCACCCCCCGTCGGGGGCGACCCCGAGGTGGACGGGGTCCCAGTCCTGCGCGGCGACGGCGGCGAGGTGCCGGTCCAGCGCGCCGGGCCGGGCCGCGAGCCCGGCGACGGCCGCGGCCCCCAGCGTGGTCCCGAGCTGCACGGACGCCCCGAGGAAGGCGTGCCCGCCGGGGGCTCCGCCGAACACCGTGCCGGCGTCGGTGAGCAGCACCGCGGCGGCGGACAGCTCGAGCGCCCGCCGGGCGGCCGCGGCGTCCCCCGGGGCCAGCAGGCGCGCCGCCGCGGCGGAGGCGGCGACCTGACCCCAGGTGCCGATGTCGTGGACCCCGGGGGGCGTGCCGCCCATCGCGCGGCCCAGCCGCACGCCCGCCTCGTAGCCGGCCAGGACGGCGGACAGCACCTCGCCGCCGGTGGCGTCGACCTCCTCGCCGAGGGCGAGCACCGCCGGGACGACGTGCGCGGCGGGGTGGCCGCGGGCGGGCCGGTGGCCGTCCTGCAGCTGGTCGGCCGCGACCGCGCAGCCGTTGAGGAAGGCGGCCGTCGCCGCGGGCCACCCGCGCGACCGGCCGACCACGGTCGCCGGCCCGTCCGGGGTGTGTGCGGCGTACCCGGCCACCACGCGGGACAGCTCCGGCCGGCGCGAGCCCAGCGCGGTCACCGCCACGCAGTCGGCGACGAGGTCGACCACCCGGTCCCGGACGGCGCCCGGGCAGGCCGCCCACGACGTCGTGCTCACCGCCGCGGCCAGCCCCTCGACCGGCGCGCCGGGCCGGGACCGGAGCGGTGTCACCCCCGCACGCCGGCCATCAGCGCGCGGACGTCGTCCGCCTGCGGCAGGTCCAGCGCCGCCGCGGCGACGGTGGCGGCCGTGTCGTCGTCCAGGACGCGGACGGCGTTGAGCCGGAACTTCTCGGCCAGCTCGGCGGAGGACAGCGGGTTGGCCGGTCCGCCGCGGTTGGCCTCGACGCGCACCTCGTGCCGGGTCCCGTCGGTGGTCAGCACCCGCAGGACCGCCGGGAACTGGTGGGGGAAGACCTCGTCGCAGCGGGCGTCGGGCACGCACCGCACCCGGGCGGCCAGGGCCAGCCGGACCGGGTCGGCGGCCGCGGTGTCGGTGAAGTCCTCGTGGAACACCCCGAGCCCGCCCCCGCCGGTGAGGGCCGCGGCCACGGTGTACGGCCCGCTGAAGGCCGCGTGGTAGCCCGACCGCGGCCGGGCTTTCTCGGCCGCGGGCTCGCCGATCGTCCGCAGCACCGCCGACGGCGCGCCCAGCTCGACCTCCACGACGTCCTCGGGCCGCACCCCGCGGCGGCGGATCTCCAGGGCCGCGTCGATCCCGGCGTGGGTGAAGTGGTTGCACGGATAGGGCTTGAAGAAGACGCCGGGCAGCTCCCAGTGCCCGCCGAGCCGGTCGACCACGGCGTCGACGTCGGCACGCTCGCCGCAGTGGGCGTGCAGGAAGCCGAACCGGCCCTCGACCACCGTCGGGGGCCCGGTCAGTCCGTGCCTCGCGAGGTCGGCGGCCACCACGCCGGCGTGCGCGGCCCAGCCGCAGTGCACCCGCTTGACCGTCCCGCCGGTGCGGTTGGCCTCGATGAGGCCCGAGCCCATGGACGCCGCGATGCCCGCCGCGTGCCCGATCCCGTCCGCGTCGAGCCCACCCACCGTGGCCGCGGCGACCGCCGCACCGACCGCGCCGCAGATGGAGGTGGCGTGCAGCCCCCGCTCGAAGAACTCCGAGTTGCCCCGCTCCCGGTCGTAGCCGCCCATCCCCAGGCGCACCGCCACCTCGATGCCGACCCCGGCGGCGTCCAGCAGCGCCGGGCCGCTCGCGCCGGTCGCCTCCGCGACCGCCAGCGCGGCGGCCACGACCGACGCGGAGGGGTGCAGCACCGAGGGCAGGTGGGTGTCGTCGAAGTCGAGGGAGTGCGCCAGCGTGCCGTTGACCAGGGCGGCCGCCGGTGCCGGCACGCGCGTGCCGGTGCCGATGGCCGTCGCGTCGGCCGGGCCGCCCCACCCCCGGACGACGGCCGTCACGGCCGCGGCGGAGACCTCCTCGTGGGCGGCGAGGCTGTTGCCGACGAAGTCCAGCACCCGGCGGGCGACGTCCTCGCGCAGACCGGGCGGCAAGCCCGCGGCCCGGGTGTCGGCGGCCAGCCCGGCCAGGCGCGCGACGACCGTCGGGGCGGTCATGCCGGGACCGCGGCGAACGGGCGGATGGGCGAGCCGGTGCCGCCGACGATGCGCAGCGGCGCCATGACGAAGACGAACTCGGTGAGGCCCTGCGCGGAGGCCGCCTCCAGGTCGAGGTGCTCGAGGATGTGGATGCCGGCCTCGACGAGCAGGATCCCGTGCACCGGCAGCACGCTGTGCCCGGCGCCCGGCCGGATCTGCTCGAAGGCGGTGGTGTCGGCCCCGGCGGCGACCACGCCCGCGTCGGCGAGCCACTGCCCGGCGTCCGGTGCGGCCCCGGGCACGCCGTCGGACTGGCCGAGGTAGGTGGTGGGGTCGGCGAAGTGCCGGGCCCACCCGGTGCGGATGAGGGCGACGTCCCCGCGCCGGACCTGCACGCCCGCGGCGTCCGCGGCGTCCGCGAGGTCGCGCGCCGTCACGCCGTAGCCGGCGGGCAGCACCTCCACGCCCCGGGTGGCGGCGACGTCGAGCAGGACCCCGCGGGTCAGCAGCGCGGGGGTGTGCTCGGCACCGAGCTGCTGGAACCGGCCGCCGGTCTGGGACGCGGCGGCGTCGACCCCGCCGTGCAGCACCCCGTCGTGGCTGACGTGGGAGAGCGCGTCCACGTGGGTGCCGACGTGGCCCCCGGTCACGATGATCTCGTTCGCGGCCGAGCCGCCGTCCGGGCGGACGAGGTCCCCGTGCCGCCGGATCAGGCTCATCCGGAAGCCCGGGTGGTTCGGCGAGCACGGCATGCCGGTGAAGAAGGGATGGCCCAGTTCGACGATCCGCACCCCGTTGCCCACCGCCGCGAGCAGGGCGTCGGTCGTGGAGGTCTCCGAGGTCGTCATGGGGCGTCTCCTGCACGGGGGTCGGGTCCGGTGGGGGAGGGCCGGGCGGGCGGGCGGGCCCGGTCCAGGACGGTGCGGGCGCGGGCGACGACGGCGGGGTCGACGAACCGGCCCTGGGCGTCGAGCGCGGCGGTCTCCCCGCGGGCGGCCGCCGCGGCCGCGGTGGCGAGGACGCCCTCCGCGGCGGCGACCTCCTCGGGCGAGGGGGTGTAGACCTCGTGGACCGGGTCGATCTGGCGGGGGTGGACGATCGAGCGGCCGAAGAACCCGGTGGCCCGGCCCTGCCGGCTGGTGGCCCGCAGGCCGTCGGGGTCGCCGACGTCGGTCCAGACGCTCTGCACCGGTGAGGGCAGCCCGGCCGCCCGTGCGGCGGCCACCACGAGGCCGCGGGCCCAGGTCAGCCCCTCGTCGCGGTCGACGAGCAGGTCGGCGGCGAGGTCGGCCTCGCCGAGGCCGATGCCGGCGACGAGCTCGTGGGCCCCGGCCAGCTCGTGGGCCCGCCACAGCCCACGCGCGGTCTCCAGCAGCAGCTGCAGCCGCGCCCCGGTGCGCTCGGCGAGCTCACGGACCTCCTCGGGGTCGTCGGCCCGCGGGACCCGCAGGCCGTCCACCCGGCGCCCGGCGAGTGCGGCCACGTCCCGGCTCCCGGCGTCGGTGCCCGGCGGGTTGACCCGCACCCAGACCTGCCGCGGGTCGTCGGCCGGCCGGTCGTCGAGCACGGCGACCGCGTGGGCCCGGGCGGCGTCCTTCTGCGCCGCGGGGACGGCGTCCTCGAGGTCGATGACCACGGCGTCGGCGCCGGCGGCCAGCGCCTTCGCGACGCGCTCGCCCCGGTGGCCGGGGACGTAGAGCCAGGACCGCGGGACCGTGCTCACGCGTCCTCCTCGCTGGCGCTCGTCGGTCGCGTTCGCGGCGCTGCCGTGCTCGTGCGTGAGCTCGCGAGCTCGCTCACGTGTCCTCCTCGCTGGCGCTCGTCGGTCGCGTTCGCGGCGCTGCCGTGCTCGTGCGTGAGCTCGCGAGCTCGCTCACGTGTCCTCCCCGCTGGCGCTCGTCGGTCGCGTTCGCGGCGCTGCCGTGCTCGTGCGCGAGCTCGCTCACACGGCCCCCTGGCGGCGCAGCTCGGCGACCGCGTCGGCGTCCAGCCCCAGCTCGCCGAGGACCTCCTCGGTGTGCTGGCCGAGGACCGGGCCCGCGGTCCGGATCGTCCCGGGGGTGTCGGACAGCCGGAAGAGCACGTTCTGCATGAGCACCGAGCCCAGTTCGGGGTCCGGGACGCGGACCAGGCTGCCCAGGGCGGCGAACTGCGGGTCGGCCAGCACGTCGCGGACGTCGTAGACGGGGGCCACCGCGGCCTGGGCGTCCTCGAACGCGCGCACCACCTCGTCCCGGTCCCGGTCGGCGATCCACCGGCCGACGGCCTCGTCGAGCTCGTCGGCGTGCTCGGCGCGCTCGGCGCCGGAGGCGAACCACGGCTCGTCGACGAAGTCCGGGCGGCCGACCAGGCGCACCACCCGCTCGGCGATGCTCTGGGCGCTGGTGGAGACGGCGACCCAGCGACCGTCCCTCGTCCGGTAGGTGTTGCGGGGGGCGTTGTTGGCCGAGCGGTTGCCCGTCCGGGGCTGGACCTCACCCAGGGCGTCGTACACCGTCGGCTGGGGGCCCAGCAGGGTCAGGATCGGCTCGATGATGGCCAGGTCGACGACCTGTCCCCGGCCGCTGGCGTCGCGGGCACGCAGGGCGGTCATCGTCGCGAACGCCGCAGCGAGTGCCGAGATGCCGTCGGCCAGGCCGAAGGGCGGCAGCGTGGGCGGGCCGTCGGGTTCCCCGGTGATCGCGGCGAAGCCGCTCATGGCCTCGGCCAGCGTGCCGAACCCCGGCCGCCCGGCGTACGGGCCGAACTGGCCGAAGCCGGTCACCCGGACCAGCACGAGTCCCGGGTTGATCCGGGACAGCTCGTCGTAGCCCAGGCCCCAGCGCTCCAGCGTGCCGGGGCGGAAGTTCTCGATGACGACGTCGGCCGTCGCCACCAGCCGCCGGAAGACGTCCTGGCCCGCGGGGGAGCCGAGGTAGAGGGTGATGCCGCGCTTGTTGCGGCCGACGACCTTGCCCCACAGCCCGACGCCGTCCTTGCTCGCGCCGTGGTGGCGGACCGGGTCCCCCCTCGGGTGCTCGACCTTGACCACGTCGGCACCGAAGTCGCCGAGCATCGTGGCGGCGAGCGGGCCGGCGAACAGGGTGGAGACGTCCAGGACGCGGAGACCGGCGAGGGCTGCGCTCATGCGATGGCCCGTCCTTCCATGGGGGGCAGTCCGCCACGCCAGCCCAGGTCCCGGGAGATGCGGTCGGCGGCGGAGGTGAGGAGGGGGACGAACCGGTCGCAGGACGTGGCGTCGACGCGGGCAGCGGGGCCACACACCGAGATGGAGCCCACGACCGTCCCGTCGACGCCGAAGACGGGCGCGGCCACCGATCCGGCGCCCTCCTGCCGCTCGCCGTCGGACCAGGCGTACCCGCAGGCCCGCACCTCGCGGATCCGCCGGCGCAGCTCGGCGGTGTCCACGACGGTGCGCTCGGTCATCCGGTCCAGCGGACCGGTCAGCACGGCCTCGACCTCGTCGGCCGGCAGGAAGGCGAGGATGCAGGTGCTCGAGCTGCCGGCGTGCAGCGGGAAGCGGCGGCCGAGCTCCACGGTCATCTTGATCTCCTCGGTGCTCTCGACCTGGTCGAGGTACACCCGGCCGCCCGGCACGCACGCGGAGATGGTCGTGGTCTCGCCCGTGCGCTCCTGCAGCTCGCGCAGGACCGGCAGGGCGGTGAGGCGCAGGTCCAGCCCGCGCAGGGCGCGGGCGCCGAGCGCGGCCGCCGACGGCCCGAGGCGGTACCCCCGCGGACCGGGGTCCGGTTCGAGCAGGCCGCGCTGCACCAGGGTCTGCAGGATCCGGTGCACGACGGCCTTGGACAGCCCGAGGTCCCGGGCCAGCGCCGAGACGCCCAGCGAGTCGGGCCCGTCCAGGAAGGCCAGCAGGACGTCGGCCACGCGACCGGCGCCCTCGGTGCCCGCGGTGTCGGCCACGTCCCTCCTCCCGCGAGTCGTCGGCCCCGGGTGCGAGCCGCACCCGGGGTCACGGCACCGTCCGGCGATGGTGATCACCAGGAGCGTTCCGCTCGACGGAACGTACAGCACCGGGTCCATTGCACCACGTCGCGGGCCGTCAGTCAGCCGAAACCGGATCGCAACATCGGAGATTGTGATGTCTGTTGCACCGGAGCGGCACCGATGACACAGTTGATCGCCACAGCCGTTCCGTGTGGAGGAACGCCCGCGCCGTCGAGTCGGGAGAACGATCATGAGGAAGCCCTGGATCATGGCGGTGGCGCTGCCACTGGCGCTCACGGCGTGCGGCGGATCGGCCCCGCCCGGCACGGAGGGCACCGGCCAGGGTGGTGGCGGCGGCGGCGCGGGCGAGACGATCACGATCGGTTCCCTGCACCCGCTCAGTGGAGCGGCCGCGGCCGACGGCCAGCAGATGGACAACGGTGCCCAGTTGGCCGTCGACGCCATCAACGAGGCCGGGGGCATCGAGTCCCTCGGCGGTGCCCAGCTCGAGCTCGCCAGCGCCGACACCCAGGGCGCCCCGGAGGTCGGGCAGAGCGAGGCCCAGCGACTCATCCAGGAGGGCGCCGTCGCGCTGGTCGGCACCTACCAGAGCGCGGTCAGCCAGAACGTCGCCGCGGTGGCCGAGCGCAACTCGGTGCCGTTCGTCATCGACGTGTCCAGCGCCGACCAGATCCTCCAGCAGGGCTACCGGTTCACCTTCCGCCTGCAGCCCAGCGCCGCGGTGCTCGGCCAGCGCGGCGCCCAGTACCTCGCCGAGGTCTCCGAGAACGCCGGACAGCCGGCGCAGCGGGTGGCGGTCCTGCACGAGCAGGGGCCGTTCGGCACGGCGATCACCGCCAGCTTCACCGAGGAGGCCCAGAGCGCCGGCATGGAGGTCGGGCCGGTCATCAGCTACGACCCGGCCAGCGTCTCGGACTTCACCACGCAGATCACCACCATCCGGGAGGCCGGCGCCGACGTCCTCATGGTCGCCGGCTACTACCGGGACGGCGTGCTCGTGGCCAACGCGGTCGACACCGTCCAGCCGGGGCTGGACGCGGTGTGGGGCGTCGCCAACGGCGCGTTCGACACCCCGCAGTTCCCCGGGGAGGTGGGCGAGGCAGGCGAGGGCTTCTTCGACGCTAACTACCGGCTGGACACGACCAACCCCGAGACCCAGGCGCTCGCCGAGCTCTACCAGCAGACCTACGGCGACGAGATCCGCACGGCGGCGGTGCTGTCCTACGACGCGGTCCGGGTCATCGCCGACGCGCTGGAGCGGGCCGGCGACGCGAGCCCGCAGGCGGTGCGCGACGCCATCGCCGAGACCGAGCTCGAGTCCCTCATCGCCCAGGAGGGGCCGATCAGCTTCGACGAGAACGGCGAGAACGCGAACGCGGCCCCGATCCTCATGCAGGTGCTCGAGGGCGCCGTGCGGCAGGTCTACCCGGAGGAGTACGCCGAGACCGAGCCCGTCTACCCGGCCACGCCGGGCCTGTGACGGGCGGGACGACGGCGTCCGGCGCCCCGGCCACGAGCAGGGGCGCCGGTTCCGCCGGGGAGCCGGCCGACGACACACCGGTCGCCGCCGGCCCGCCACGTCGCTCCCGGGCCGCCGCCTGGCGCCGGGTCGCGATCGTCCTCGCGGTCGCGGTACTCGCGCTCGGCCTCGCCTACTGGCGCGCCGGCAACGAGGTGGTCGTCACCCAGGCGGTGCTCACCGGCCTCATGATCGGCGGGGTGTACGGCCTGGTCGCCATGGGCCTGACGCTGATCTTCGGCGTGCTGGACATCGTCAACTTCGCCCACGGCGCGTTCCTGGCCATCGCCCTCTACACCACCGTGGAGATGGTCGGCCGCTTCGACGTCCACCCCTACCTGGCGCTGCTGGTCAGCGTGCCGCTGATGTTCCTGCTGGGTGCCGCGGTCCAGCGCTTCGTCCTGGCCGGGGCCATCGGCCGGCCGCTGGAGAACCAGCTGCTGATCACGCTGGGCATCGCGCTGCTCATCGACAACGGGCTGCTGCTGTTCTTCGGGCCCAACCCCCGGTCGGTGCGGCTGCCCGGTGACAGCGGCGTCCAGGTCCTCGGGGCCGTCGTCACGGTGTCCCGGCTGCTGGCCTTCGCCGTCGCCCTCGTGCTGGCCGCGCTGCTGTACCTGCTGCTGCAGCGCACCCGGCTGGGCACGGCGATCCGGGCGGTGGCGGCCAACGACACGGGCGCCCAGATGGTCGGCATCGACACCCGGCGGATCTACACGGTCACGTTCGCGCTCGGCACCGCGTGCGCCGGGGCGGCCGGCGTGCTGGTCGCACCCCTGGTGACCATCGAACCGACGACCGGCGAGCTGTTCAACATCATCGCGTTCGTCGTCGTCGTCCTCGGGGGGATGGGCAACGTGGTCGGCGCACTGGTCGGCGGGCTGCTCATCGGGCTGACCGAGCAGCTCGGTGCGCTCTACCTGCCGGGGCAGAGCCCGCTGCTGTCGGTCTTCATCGTCTTCGTGCTGGTGCTGTTCCTGCGCCCGCAGGGGCTGTTCGGGAGGAGCGCGTGAGCGCCGCCGTCGACACCGCGCAGGAGCCGCAGGCCGTCCCCGAGCCGGCCTGGGGCCGGCACCTGGTCGCGGTGGGGGTGCTCGCCGTCGTCCTGGCCTTCCTGCCCCTCGTCCTCCCGCCGGCGCAGCAGTCGGTCGCCGTGCGGGTGCTCGTCTTCGCGATCCTGGCGCTGGGCTGGAACATCATGAGCGGCTTCGGCGGGATGTTCAGCTTCGGCCACGCCGCGTACTTCGGCCTGGGCGCCTACGTGAGCGTCTGGTTGCTCGTCGAGCAGGGGATCTCCCCGTGGATCGGCATGCTCGCCGGGATGGCGGTGGCCGCCGCCTTCGCCGTCCTCATCGGCTTCCTCGCGCTGCGCTACCGGCTGAAGGGCGCGTACTTCGCCCTCTCGACGTTCGCCTTCGCCGAGATGCTGCGGCTCTACGCCACCAACAGCGACCTGGTGAACCGGGCCGTGGGGTACAACGTGCCGCTGCGCAGCGAGAGCTCGCTGGCCTACATGCAGTTCGAGCCCGGTGCGGCGAGCTACTTCTGGATCGCCCTGGCGCTCACCGTGCTGGCGCTCGTGACCACGATCGTGTTCCTGCGGTCCCGCACCGGCCGCTTCACCGTCGCCGTCCGGGACGACGAGGACGCCGCCGCCGCCCTGGGCATCCCGGTGATGCGCACCAAGCTGGTCACCATCGCGCTGTCGGCGGCGATCACCTCGGTCGCCGGCACCTTCTACGTCCAGTACTACTTCTTCGTCGACCCGGACGTCGCCTTCGGTTCCAGCGTCAGCATCCAGGCCATCCTGCCGGCCGTGATCGGGGGCGTGGCCACCATCTGGGGCCCGGTCGTCGGGGCGGCGATCCTCGGCCCGCTCAACGACGTCACCGCGACGCTGCTGCGCAACCCGCCGGCGGGCCTGGAGTTCCTGCAGGGCCGGGCCGGGCTGGACGTCATGGTCTACGCGGTGCTGCTCATCCTCATCGTCCTGGTGCTGCCGCAGGGGGTCTACGGGTCGCTGCGGGAGAGGTTCCAGAGGCGATGACGCTGCTGCAGGTCGACGACGTGAGCAAGTCCTTCCGCGGCCTGCGCGCCGTGGACGGGGTCTCCTTCGCCGTCGAGGAGGGCTCGATCCTCGGCATCATCGGGCCCAACGGCGCGGGCAAGACGACGCTGTTCAACTGCGTCGCCGGTGCCCTGGCGCCGGACACCGGCACGGTGCGTCTCGGCGGCGCGGACATCACCGGGGCCCCGCCGCACCGGGTGTCGCGGGCCGGCATGGCGCGGACCTTCCAGCTGATGAAGCCCTTCGCCAGCATGAGCGTGCTGGAGAACGTCGCCGTGGCGTCCATGGCCTCCGGCCAGTCGCGGCGGGCGGCCACCGACCGCGCCGCGGACGTCGTCGAGCGGGTCGGGCTGTCCCGCTGGCGCGACGCCCGCAGCGACGGCCTGCCGACCGCCGGCCTCAAGCGCCTGGAGCTGGCGCGGGCGCTGGCCTCCCGGCCGCGGGTGCTCCTCCTCGACGAGGTGCTGGCCGGCCTGGTGCCCGCCGAGCGCACGCCGGTCATGGAGCTGCTGGAGGCGTTGCGCCGGGACGACGGCGTCACCCTCGTCTTCGTCGAGCACATCATGGCCGCGGTCATGCGGCTGTCGGACTCCGTCCTCGTGCTGGACCAGGGACGGGTGCTGACGGCCGGCTCCCCGCAGGAGGTCACCCGCGACCCCCGGGTGATCGAGGCCTACCTCGGGGAGGAGCCGACCGATGCTGGTCCTTGACGGCCTGTGCGCCGGGTACCACGGCCTGCAGATCCTGCACTCCATCGACCTGCGGGTCGACGCGGGCGAGATCGTGGCGCTCGTCGGCGGCAACGGCGCCGGCAAGACGACGACGCTGCGGGCCATCAGCGGGGTGGTGCGGCCCAGCGCGGGCACCATCACCTTCCGCGACCAGCGCGCCGACGGCGCCCGGACCGCCGAGCTCGTCCGGCGCGGGCTGGTGCAGGTCCCCGAGGAGCGGGCGCTGTTCGGGCCGCTCACCGTGGAGGAGAACCTGCGCATGGGCGCGTGGACCCGCCGGGGCGAGGAGGTGGCGTCCGGCCTGACGGAGGTGTTCGAGCTCTTCCCGATCCTCGCCGAGCGTCGTCGCCAGGCGGCCGAGACGCTCAGCGGCGGGCAGCAGCAGATGCTGGCCATCGGCCGGGCGCTCATGGCCGGGCCGTCGCTGCTCATGCTCGACGAGCCCTCGACCGGCCTGTCGCCGAAGCTCACCTGGGCGGTGCTCGACGCGGTGCGCGCCATCCGCGACCGCGGGGTGGCGGTGCTGCTGGTCGAGCAGAACGCCACCCAGGCGCTGCAGCTGGCCGACCGCGCGTACGTGCTGGAGAGCGGGAGCTGCGTGCTGTCCGGCCCCGGGTCGGAGCTGGCCGAGGACGACCGGGTGCGCGCGGCGTACCTCGGCCTGTGAGGCCGCGGGGATGACCGGCGCGGCGACGAGGGCGACCCCCGGGCGGCAGGACCGGACGCGCGCGGCGACCGCCGCGCTGGGCGCCTGGGCGGCCACCCTGCGCTGGGACGACGTCCCCGCCGACGCCCAGGAGCGCGCCACCCTGGTCCTGCTGGACTCCCTCGGCGTCACCGTCCTCGGCGCACGCCAGCCCGAGCAGCGCGCGCTGGTCGAGGCCTGGCGGCCGGCGGACGGCCCGGCACCGCTGGTCGGCGGTGGCCGGTCGACGACGGTGGAGGCGGCCGCCTGGCTGAACGCCTCCGCGCTGGTGCGCCTGGAGCTCGACGAGGGGCACAAGTACGCCAAGGGCCACCCCGGGGCGCACGCCCTCCACGCCGTCCTCGCGCTCGCCGCCGACCTCGGGTCCAGCGGAGCGGACACCGCCGCGGCCCTGGTCGCCGCCTACGAGGTGGCCGCCCGGTTCGGCCGGGCGACGAGCCTGGCCCCCGGGGCCCACCCGCACGGCAGCTGGGGCACCGCGGGCGCCGCGGCCGGGTGCGCCCGGCTGCTCGGGCTCCCCGCCGACGCGGTGGCCGCCGCGGTCGACACCGGTGCCGGCCTGCCGGTCGCCGGGCACTTCTCCTCGGCGCTGGACGGCAACCCGGTGCGCGACGCCTGGGTGTCGGCGTCCAACGCCTCCGGGCTGGCCGCCGCGCGCATGGCCGCCGCCGGTCTGGCCCGGAACACCGGGACGGCCGCGTCCTCCCTCGGCGGGCTGCTCGGCACCTTCGACCCCGACCGGCTCGCCGACGGTCTCGGCGAGCGCTGGGACGTCCGGCACGGCTACTTCAAGCGCCACGCCTCGTGCTCGTTCACCCACCCCGTGGCCGACGCCGTGCTCGCGCTGCGCCCCGCCCTGTCCGCTGACGTGGACGAGGTGCTCGTCGAGACGCACTCCCTGGGGGCCGGCCTGGACCGCACCACCTGGGACTCCCGCCTGGGTGCCCTGTTCAGCACCCCGTTCGTGGTCGCCGCCGCGCTCGTGCACGGGCACGTCGGTCCGACGGCGTCCGTGGCGGCGGCCCGGGACGACGCCCGGGTGCGTGCCCTCGCGGCCCGGGTGCGGGTGGTGGCCGCGGCCGACCTCGACGCCCGGCTGCCCGACGAGCGGGCCGCGCGGGTCACCCTGCGCAGCGCAGGACGCGAGCACGTGCTGGAGGTCCCCAACCCCGTCGGTGACGCCGACCACCACCCCCTCGGCGAGGCGGAGGTGGTCGCGCTGCTGACCGGCTGGCTGGCCGACGACGACACCGTCGCCGTGGTCCGGGAGGTCGCCACCGAGCTGCCCGCCGCCCCCGACGTCGGCCCCCTGCTCCGCCGGCTCGCGCGATGAGCGCGCCCGCGCCGGCACCGTCCCCGAGGAGTCCCGTGCACGTCTTCGCCGTCACCCCCATCCACGTCCCCCCCGAGGAGCTCGCCCGCCGCCAGGCGCGGTACGACGCCCTGTCGCCGGCCGGTGTCCACGTCCGGCTCCGGGACGTCGGCCCGGACGCACCGCGGGCACTGGACACCGAGCAGCAGGTGCGGGACAGCGAGGGGCTGGTCGCCGCCGCCCTCGAGCAGGCGCCCGACGAGGCCGACGCGCTGATGCCCGACTGCGTGCTCGACCCGGGCGTGGCGGCGCTCGCCGAGCGGCTGGACCGCCCGGTGTTCGGCCTGCTGCGCACCAGCCTCACCTGGAGCGCGCTGGCCGGCAGGCGGGTCGGTGCCGTGACGCGGAACGAGGCGATCGCGGCCGAGCTGCTGCGCCAGGTGCACGGCTACGGCCTCGCCGCCGGGTTCACCGGGGTGGAGACCCTGGACCTCGACGTCGACGCGATCCACCAGGCCGACCGGTGGGCGGCGTCCCTGCAGGCGGTGGTCGGCCGGATGGGCCGGGCGGGGGCGGGTGACCTGGTCAACGGCTGCAGTGCCGTCGACCTGCCGGCGGAGGCGGCCGGCTGGCCGGTGCGGGTGGTCGACCCGACGGCCCTGACCCTGCGACTGGTCGCGGCGGGTGAGGTGCGGTGAGTGACGACGGCGTGGACCTGGTCGTCGCCGGTGCCGGTGGCGGGCTCGCCGGGGCGCTGCGGGCGGCGCAACTGGGCCTGGACGTGCTGGTCGTCGAGGTCAGCGAGCACTTCCGCCGTGGCAACAACACCTCGATGTCCACGGCGATGGTGCCCGGCGCCGGGTCGCGGTTCCAGCGCGAGGCGGGCATCGAGGACTCCCCGGAGCTGTTCGTCGAGGACGTGCTGC
The DNA here is from genome assembly GCF_032460525.1 of Geodermatophilus sp. DSM 44513. Taxonomy (NCBI): domain Bacteria; kingdom Bacillati; phylum Actinomycetota; class Actinomycetes; order Geodermatophilales; family Geodermatophilaceae; genus Geodermatophilus; species Geodermatophilus sp. DSM 44513. Next base: position 567,789 of record NZ_CP135963.1, read on the forward strand.
GCAAGACCGGCGGGCAGGCCGACCAGCGGCTGGCCCGCGTGCTCGCCGAGGTGAGCGCGCCCCTGGTCGAGTGGCTCGCCGACGACGTGGGGCTGCCCCTGGCGGTGGTGACCGACTTCCACTACCCGGGGCACAGCGTCGACCGCTGTCACACCATCGAGGGCCGGCACGGCACCCTGCTGCTGGACCACCTGCTCGGGCGGGTCAAGCAGGACGGGCGGATCGACCTGCTCGTGCCCGCGCGCCTGGTCGACGTCCGCGTGGACGACGACGGTCGGGTGGCCGCCGCGGTGATCGAGCAGCCCGACGGCACCAGCGAGGAGATCCCGACCCGGGCGGTGCTCCTGGCCACCAACGGCTACGGTGCCGACCGCGACCTGGTGGCCCGCCACCTGCCCGAGATCGCCGGGGCGGTCTACCACGGCAGCGAGGCCTCCCGCGGCGACGCGCTGCGCATCGGTGAGCGGCTGGGCGCGGCCACCGCCTACCTGGACGCCTACCAGGGGCACGGCGCGCTGGCGGCCCGCTCGGCCACCCTGGTCGGCTGGGCCACCGTCATGCACGGCGCGGTGCTGGTCGGGCAGGACGGGCGCCGGTTCGGCAACGAGACCAGCGGCTACTCCGAGTACGCCGCGGTGATCGCCGCCCAGCCGGGGGCCAGCGCCTGGATCGTCCTGGACCGGCGCATCCACGACGCCTGCCAGTCGTTCACCGACTTCCGCCAGACCGTCGAGGGCGGCGCGCTGGTGTGGGCCGACGACGTCCCCGCCCTCGCCGCGGTCACCGGCCTCCCCGCGGAGGCGCTGGCCGAGGAGCTCGCCACCGCCGCGGCGCTGGCCCGCGGCGAGGGGGCGGACCGGTTCGGGCGGACGTCCTTCGAGGCCGAGCTCGTGCCGCCGTACGCGGCGGTCCGGGTGGTGCCGGCGCTGTTCCACACCCAGGGGGGCCTGGTGGTGGACGAGCACGCGCGGGTCACCCGGGACGACGGCACGGTCATCGAGGGCCTGTACGCCTCCGGCGGGGCCGCGGCCGGGATCTCCGGTCACGGCGCGGCCGGCTACCTGGCCGGCAACGGCCTGCTGCCCGCTCTGGGGCTGGCCTACCTGGCCGCCCAGCACGTCGCGGGCGCCCGCACACCCGCCGCCGGCGGGCCCGCCGCCAGCACCACAGCCGCCAGCACCACATCCGCCACCACCACAGCCGCCGCCACGGACCTCGCCACCGAGGAAGGACCCGCATGAGCCGCCTGCAGACCCTGGTCACGAACGTCACCGTCGTCCGCCCCGACGTCCCGGGCGCCGAGGACGGCGAGCAGCTGGACCTGGGCATCACCGACGGCCGGTTCGTCCGGGTGGAGCGGGCCATCCCCGCGGAGGACGCCGAGGTCGTGGTGGACGGCCGGGGCCTGCTGGCCTTCCCGGGCGTCGTCGACGCCCACCAGCACTGGGGCATCTACAACCCGCTGGAGGAGGACACCGCGACCGAGAGCCGGGCCAGCGCGCAGGGCGGCGTCACGACCGGCCTGACCTACATGCGCACCGGGCAGTACTACCTGAACGCCGGCGGGCCCTACCGGGAGTTCTTCCCCCGGGTGCTGGCTGCCTCGGAGGGACGCTCCTACATCGACTACGCCTTCCACCTGGCGCCCATGTCGAGGGAGCACATCGCCGAGATCCCCTCGATCATCGAGGAGTTCGGGGTGACGTCGTTCAAGATCTTCATGTTCTACGGCGGGCACGGGCTGCACGGGGCGTCGTCGGACCAGAGCTCCTTCCTCATGATCCCGCCCGACGAGCGCTACGACCTCGCCCACTTCGAGTTCGTCATGCGCGGCGTGCAGGAGGCGCGCGAGAAGCTGACCGAGCTCGCGCCGCACATCTCGCTGTCGCTGCACTGCGAGACCGCCGAGATCATGACCGCCTACACGAAGCTGGTGCAGGAGCAGGGGTCGCTCTCGGGCCTGGCCGCCTACAGCGCCTCGCGGCCGCCGCACTCGGAGGGCCTGGCGGTCACGATCGCCTCCTTCCTGGCCGACGAGACCGGGCTGCCGAACATCAACCTGCTGCACCTGTCCTCCCGCAAGGCCCTCACCGCGGCCATGCGGATGGCCGCCGTCTTCCCGCACGTCGACTTCCGGCGCGAGGTCACCATCGGCCACCTGCTCGCCGACATCGACACCGCGTCCGGACTGGGCGGCAAGGTCAACCCGCCGCTGCGGCCCCGGGAGGACGTCGAGGCGCTCTGGGAGCACCTGCTCGCCGGCGACCTCGACTGGGTGGTCAGCGACCACGCCTGCTGCAAGGACGAGCAGAAGTTCGGGGACCCCCGGGACGACGTCTTCGCGGCCAAGTCCGGTTTCGGCGGCGCGGAGTACCTGCTGCCCGGCCTGGTCAGCGAGGGCCGGCGCCGCGGCCTGTCCTACCGGCGGATCGCGGAGCTCACCTCGTGGAACCCCGCCCGGCGCTACGGGCTGCCCGCGAAGGGGACGATCGGGGTGGGGTACGACGCCGACTTCTGCCTCGTCGACCCCTCGGCCACCTGGACGGTGCACGCCGACGCCTCGGAGTCCACCCAGGAGTACACGCCGTTCGAGGGGTTCGAGCTCGGCGCCCGGGTGACCGACACCTGGGTGCGGGGCCACCAGGTGCTGCGACGGGGTGTGCTCACCGGCGAGCCCGTCGGCCGCTACCTGCACCGCCCCGGCACCCGCTGACCGGGCGCCTCAGGTCCGGGTGAAGTGCGGCGGCAGGACGACGTCGGAGCGGTCCAGGTCGTGCACGGAGTCCTTGCCCAGCCCGAGCAGCGCCTCGTCGATCCCCTGGCGCAGGATCGACAGCACGTTCTGCACGCCCCGCTCGCCGTTCGCGCCCATGCCCCACAGGTAGGCCCGGCCGACCATCACCGCCCGGGCGCCGAGGGCCATCGCCTTGACCACGTCGCCGCCGCGGCGCACCCCGCCGTCCATGAGCACCTCGACCTGGCCGCCCACCGCGTCGACCACCCCGGGCAGCGAGCGGATCGCCCCCGGCGTGCTGTCCAGGTTGTTGCCGCCGTGGGTGGACACCGAGATCGCGGTGACGCCGGCGTCGACGGCGCGGCGGGCGTCGTCCGGGCGGGTGATCCCCTTGAGCATGAACGGCCCGCCCCACTGCTCCCGCAGCCAGGCGACGTCCTCCCAGGTGGGCAGCGGGGTGCCCATCCACTGGCCGTAGGCGCTGAAGAAGTTCGGCGGCTCCTCGCCGTCCAGCGCCAGGTTCGGCACGCTGAGCTCCGGGATGCCGCCCGAGCGCAGGTAGGTGGCCAGCCAGCGCGGCCTGCGCAGCACCTCGGGGGCGAACTTGACGGCGTTGCGCAGGTCGATCTTCTCCGGGATCGGCGGGCTGCCCCAGTCGCGGCGGGAGGCGAACGACCAGTCCAGGGTCATGATCAGGCCCTTGGCGCCGGCGGCGCGGGCGCGCTCGGCCCGGGCGAGGATCGTCTCCCGGGACCCCACCCAGTACATCTGGAAGAGCAGCTTGGGGCAGGCCGCGCCGACCTCCTCCACCGGCTTGCTGGCGAAGGAGGACAGGCCCATCGCGACGTCCTCGGCCGCGGCCGCGCGGGCCACCGCCACCTCGCCCTCGGGGTGCACGGCCTGCACGCCGGTGGGGGAGACCAGCACCGGCATGGAGACGTCCTGGCCCATCACCGTGGTGGCCGTCTCTCGCTTGGCCGGCAGGTCGGCGACGTGCGGGCGCCAGGCGATCTCGTCGAAGGCGGCCACGTTGTCACCGGCCGTCAGCCCCTTCTCGGTGCCGGCGACCAGCGCCAGGTACACCGACCGCGGCAGCCGCTTCTGCGCCCGGTGCCGGGCCTCCTCGACGGTCTCGAACCAGTCCCGGGTGCTCGCCATGGGGTCCTCCCGCGGTCGGGTCGGCGTGACGTACGCCACTCGACGGTCATCGTGCCAGCCGTGGCACTGAGTGTCAGCTGCCCGGGTGGGTGCGGGGGCTGTAGACGGCGCCGGCGCGGCTCACCCGCGTCTGGGAGGACCCGACCAGCACGCAGCAGCGCATGTCGACGGTCTCCGGGTCCAGCTCGCCGAGGGTGGTCACCCGGATGCTCTCCTCCGGGCCGCCGACGTCGCGCCCGACGACGACCACCGTGTCGGGCTTGCGGCCCTCCAGCAGCACCGCCTGCGCGTGCGCCAGCTGGTGCGGCCGGGCCCGCGACCGCGGGTTGTAGAGCGCGAGCACCAGGTCGGCGGCCGACGTGTGCCGCAGCCGTTCGACGACGACGTCCCACGGCTTGCGGACGTCGGAGAGGCTGACCACCGCGAAGTCGTGACCCAGCGGCGCACCGACCCGGGCCGCGACCGCCTGCGCCGCGGTGAGCCCGGGCAGCACCCGCACCGGGACGCCGGCGTGCTCGGGCCGCTCGGCGACCTCCAGCACCGCGGCGGCCATGGCGAAGACGCCGGGGTCACCGCTGGAGACCACGGCGACCCGGCGTCCGGACCGGGCCAGCTCCAGGGCGTGGGCGGCGCGCTCGGCCTCCACCCGGTTGTCGCTGGCGTGGCGGGTCTGCCGCGGGTTGGCCGGCACCCGGTCCAGGTAGGGGCCGTAGCCGACCAGGTCGTCGGCCGCGGCCAGCGCCTCGGCGGCCTCGGGCGTGGTCCAGCAGCGGGCGCCGGGGCCCAGGCCGACCACCACCACCTCGCCCGGGTGCGGTGCGGCGCACGCCTCCGCGGGCACCGGCGCGGGCTCGGTGAGCCGGCTGGGCAGCAGGGCGAGGGAGAAGTAGGGGACGGTGTCCGGGTCGACGTCGGCCAGCGGTGCCGTGCGCTGGCGGTCGGTGCTGGCCCGCTCGACGTAGAGGGCGCGGTCGAGCACCCCGGCGGCGTCGAAGGCGGCCCGCACGTTGCCGAAGGTGCGCCCCAGCTTCATCACGGCGGCCGAGTCGGTGGTGGCCAGCCACTCGGCCAGCTCCTCGGGCGGCAGGGTGCCGGGCAGCACGGTGAGCACCTCGTCGCGCTCCACCAGCGGCCGGCCGACCGCCGCCGCGGCGCCGCTCACGCTGGTCACCCCGGGCACCACCTCGGTCGGGTAGCGGTGCGCCAGCCGCTTGTGCATGTGCATGTAGGAGCCGTAGAAGAACGGGTCGCCCTCGGCGAGCACGACGACGTCGCGGCCGACGTCCAGGTGCGCGGCCAGCCGGGCCGCGGCCGCCTCGTAGAACTCGTCGATCGCACCCTGGTAGCCGCCGGGGTGGTCGGTGGTCTCGGTGGTGACCGGGTAGACCAGCAGCTCCTCGACCTGGCCGGCGCGCAGGTAGGGCGCGGCCACCGACCGGGCCACCGACCGGCCGTGCTGGGCGGCGTGGAAGGCGACGACGTCGGCCGCGGCGATCAGCCGGGCGGCCTTGACGGTGACCAGCTCCGGGTCGCCGGGGCCCAGCCCGACTCCGTAGAGGCGACCGGTGCGTCCGCCGGCCCCGCCAACATCGCGATTTCCGCGGTCGGTCGGGCTCATTCGACGTCGCTCGCGATCGCGTTGACCGCGGCCGCCACGATCGCGCTGCCGCCGCGCCGGCCGCGGACCACCAGGTGCTCCAGGTCGCTGGCGGCCAGTGCGTCCTTGGACTCCACCGCGCCGATGAAGCCGACCGGGATGCCGAGCACCGCGGCGGGGCGGGGTGCTCCGGCGGCGACCATCTCCAGCAGGTGGAACAGGGCGGTCGGCGCGTTGCCGATGGCCACCACGGCGCCGTCCAGCCGGTCGCGCCACAGCTCGAGCGCCGCGGCGGTGCGGGTGGTGCCCAGCTCGGCGGCCAGCGCCGGGGTGCGCGGGTCGTTCAGCGTGCAGACCACGTCGTTGTCCTGCGGCAGCCGCCGGCGGGTGACCCCGGAGGCGACCATCGTCGCGTCGCAGAGCACCGGGGCGCCGGCGTCCAGGGCCGCCCGGGCCCGCGCGACCACGCCGGGGGAGTAGGCGATGTCCTGCACCAGGTCGACCTGGCCGCAGGCGTGCACCATCCGGACCGCCACACGGGCGACGTCCTCGGGCAGTCCGGCCAGGTCGCTCTCGGCGCGGATGGTGGCGAAGGAGCGTCGGTAGATCTCCGCGCCGTCCCTCTCGTACTCGTACTCGTACGCGTGCATCAGGCCTCTCCGATGAGGTAGCCGGTCCCGGTCGCGACCACGTCGACGACCTCTCCCCGCGGCCGGCCGCAGCGGCGCGCGCACCCGGCCCAGTGCTGACGGGCTCCGCCGGCCGGCAGCGCGCCGGTCGCCACGGCGCGGGCCGCGTCGGCGCGGACGTCGGCCAGCGACTTGGCGCACCCGGGCCGCCCCGCGCAGGCGGTCACCCGCGTCCACGGGCTCTCCGCGTCGAACACCACGCCGGTGCGGTGCAGCGCGACCGCGACGTCGTCGACGGCGTCCTCGGCCAGGTCGGGGACGACGACGCTGCGCCACGGCGTCAGCTGGACCTCCGCGGTGACGCGGGCCAGCAGGTCGGCCTGGTCCGCGGACAGCCGCCCCAGCGGGACGACGCCGACGAGGGCCACCCGCCCGTCGTCCTGCACCGCCGACCCGACCGGCCCGGGGACCCCCGCGCGCGGGAGGCCGTCCGCGGGGACCTCCGCGCGCCGGAGGCCGCCCGCAGCGGTCAGGTCCAGCCGGGCGGCGACACGGGTCGGGCCCTCGTTGAGCTCGGCCAGCCGCCAGGCGGTGCCGCCCTGCGCCCCGCGCTCGTCCAGGAAGGCGCGGGTGGCGGCCAGCGCGAGCGCCACGGCCCGGTCAGGGGTGGCCCGCAGCCCGCTGTCGGCGCCGGCCAGGGTGAGCGCGACCGTCTCGGGGGACAGGGCGAGCAGCCCGACGTCCCCGCCGAGACCGGTGACGTCGCCGCGGCCGTCGTCCAGCGTGGCCAGGTACCGGCCGGGCAGCGCGGCCAGGGCCGGGTCGCCGCACAGCGCGGCGTCCAGCCCTCGCACCCACGGGCGGGCGTCGAGGTGCCCGCCGGTCCGCCCGGTGAGCGCGCTGGCCAGCACGTTGCGCACCCGCTCGTGGGTGGCACTGGGCAGCAGGCCCGTGGCGGCGAGCCGGTCGCCGAGGTCGGCCTCCGCCTCGGGGGCCAGCCCGCGCAGCTGCACGTTGCCCCGGCTGGTCAGCTCCAGCGCCCCGTCGCCGAGGGCCCGGGCCGCGGCGGCCAGGGCGCGCAGCTTGGCAGCGGTGAGCAGGCCGCCGGGCACCCGCACCCGCGCCAGGGCGCCGTCCGCGGCCGGGTGCGTCTGCAGCGCACCCGGGCAGGCGTCGGCGCCGGCGCGGGCGGCGGCGGGGGTGGCGGTCATGGCGCAGGCGAGGGTACTGACGCGCCGTCCCGCCGGCGTCGGTGGCCGGACCGACGCCCGCGGGTGGCTCAGCGCAACTCGCGCCCGGCCTCGTCGAAGGACATCCACACCCGGCGGCGCTCGGCGCGGCTGTGCACCTGGGCCATCGCGGCCACCCGGCGGCGCTGGTCGTTGGTGGCGACGTGCTGGACGACGGCCACCTCCGCGTCGCGCATGGCCTTCTCCGCGGCGACCTCCTCCGGGGTGGACGGGAGGTCGCTGGTCAGGTCGATCTCCTCCTCGCCGGTGCCGGGCCGGGCGTAGGGGCTGTCCGGCGGCAGGTTGGCGCTGAACCGGCCGTAGGCGCCGAGGACGAGCAGCAGCAGGCCGGCGACGACGGAGAAGACGACGTTGGGGAACTCGAAGGCGAGGATGTTGAAGCTGGTGCGCAGCACGGCCAGGTTGAGCAGCGCCGACAGCAGGAACAGCGCCCCCACCACGATCATCACGTTCGAGGCGATCCGCGGGCCGCGGGCCGCGGCGACGAAGAGCACCACGGCGGTGACCACGGAGATGGTCGACAGCAGACCGTTGGAGGACAGGCCGAGGACGTCCTCGCCCTCGGTGGAGAAGAAGGCCAGCTGGTTGGCGAAGCCGAGCAGGCCGAAGACCAGGATCACCAGGCCGACGACGATGGCGCCGATGCGCTGGACCACGGGGACGCGGGCGCCGAGCGACGGCGGCTGGCCCGGGTCGGTCGCCGTCCGCTGTCGGGACTGGGGACGCAGCTTCATGGGTGCTCCCTCGGAGGTGGTCGGTGACACCCGCTCTTCGACGGGGCGGCTGTCGCTGGATGCACTACAACGATGCCTCTGGAACGGTGTCTCCCGCGAGCCGGACCGGGAAGCCGGGGACAGCTGCCCCGGTTGTCCCCAGCATGACGCAGCGCGACCTCCACTCGGACTTCCTGAGCGCGGACCTGTACCTCGCCGTCGGTCAGCCGATCGAGGCGGCGCGCCTGCTGGAGCCGGTCGTGGCCGCCGAGCCGGCCAACGGGGCGGCGCTGGAGCTGCTGGCCCGCGCCTACTTCGGCTCCGCGCAGCTGGCGCGCGCCGAGGAGGCGCTGACCCGGCTGGTGGCGATGGCCCCCGCCGACGGCTGGGCCCGCCGGGCGCTGGCCCGCACCCTGGAGCGGCAGAGCCGGGCCGGCGAGGCGGTGGCCCACCACCGGGTCGCCGACGCCCTCGGCGCCGCCTGAGGGGCCCCCGCAGGGCTGACGGCACAGGCCGACGCCGCCGGAGCACGGGGTGCTCCGGCGGCGTCGGCCTGTCCTCTGCGGCGGGTCCCCGCGCCGCCGACCGGGGTCCGGCGGCGGCGCGGGATGTGGTCAGCCGGCGGGCAGGATCTCGATGGCCGAGACCTTGGCGTTCTCCACCCCGCGCAGGAAGTCGACGGTGACCTTGCCGTCGGTGACCGTCGTGGTGAACGACCGGCTGATCGCCTTGTTGTTGCCGCCGGCGGCCTTCCAGATGTCGAAGTCGGTCAGCTTGCGCTGGCCCTCGACGTCGACGGAGAAGACCCGGGTGCCGGCACGGAACTTGTTCAGCTCGGCGAAGTGCAGCCGCACGGTGTACTGGCCGTTGGTGACCGGCACGTCGAAGCGGAACGCCCGCCCACCGACCGGCACCCGCCGGTCGGTGAAGCCGCCGGTCCACTCGGACTGGAACACCGTGTTGTTCATCCCGGCCGGGATGCCGGTGTTGGTGTCCTTCTCCGAGTAGGCGAACCCGCCGGAGACCCAGCCGTTGCACGCCGAGACCGAGGCGCACCCGGTCCACGTGGTGGACCCGACCTTCTGGGTCGGACCGCCGGCGTTGATCCGCACCGTCGACCCGCCCGGCGTGGGCTCCGGCGGGGGCTGGACCTGGCCGGCGGGCAGGATCTCGATGGCCGAGACCTTGGCGTTCTCCACCCCGCGCAGGAAGTCGACGGTGACCTTGCCGTCGGTGACCGTCGTGGTGAACGACCGGCTGATCGCCTTGTTGTTGCCGCCGGCGGCCTTCCAGATGTCGAAGTCGGTCAGCTTGCGCTGGCCCTCGACGTCGACGGAGAAGACCCGGGTGCCGGCACGGAACTTGTTCAGTTCGGCGAAGTGCAGCCGCACGGTGTACTGGCCGTTGGTGACCGGCACGTCGAAGCGGAACGCCCGCCCACCGACCGGCACCCGCCGGTCGGTGAAGCCGCCGGTCCACTCGGACTGGAACACCGTGTTGTTCATCCCGGCCGGGATGCCGGTGTTGGTGTCCTTCTCCGAGTAGGCGAACCCGCCGGAGACCCAGCCGTTGCAGGCCGACACCGAGGCGCACCCGGTCCACGTGGTGGACCCGACCTTCTGGGTCGGACCGCCGGCGTTGATCCGCACCGTCGACCCACCAGGCGTCGGCGGGAGAGCCGGCCGGGTGGCGCTGGCGGTGGCCGGCGCCGAGACGGTGCCGTTGGTGCCCAGCGCGGTGACCCGGTAGTGGGCGGTGGCGCCGGCGGCCACGGTCGTGTCGGTGTAGGCCGACGCGGTCAGCGCCGCGGTGGTCAGCGCCGTCCACGGGCCGGTGGCCGCGGGTGCGCGTTCCACCCGGTAGCCGGCCAGCCCCTGGGCGGGGCCGTCCGCCCAGTCCAGCGCGATGCCGGTGGTCGAGCCGGTGGCGACCAGCCCGGTGACCGCGGCCGGCGGGACCGGTGCCGGCCGCGTGGCGCTGGCGGTGGTCGGCGCCGAGACGGTGCCGTTGGTGCCCAGCGCGGTGACCCGGTAGGAGGCGGTCGCGCCGGCGGCCACGGTGGTGTCGGTGTAGGCCGACGCGGTCAGCGGTGCTGGGGTGAGCACCGTCCACGGTCCGGTGGCCGCGGGTGCGCGTTCCACCCGGTAGCCGGCCAGCCCGTCGGCGGGGCTGTCCGCCCAGTCCAGCGCGATGCCGCCGGTGGTGCCGGTGGCGACGAGCCCGGTGACCGCGGCCGGCGGCGCCGGTGCGGGCCGGGTGGCGCCCACCACCGACGGCGCGGAGGCGTTGTCCGACGTGTCGACGGCGACCACCCGGTAGGAGACCGCGCTGCCGACCGGTGCTCCTGCGTCGACCAGGGCCGAGACCAGCAGCGGGTCGCCGGCGCTCCCGGCGAGCACCGTCCACGGGCCCTCGGCCGAGGGCGCGCGCTCGACGGTGTAGCCGAGCAGGTCGGTCGCCGGCGAGTCCGCCCAGTTCAGCGTCACCGCCGCCTCGGTCACCGTAGCGGCCAGGTCGGTCACCGCCGGCGGCGGCGTGGTGTCGACCGGCGCGGCCGTGGCCGTGACGTCGATGTACTGAATCTTGGTGTTGCTGCCGTCGCCGGCGGTCACGGTCAGCCGGCCGTCGCTGACGGTCACCTGGCCGCTGGCCGTCGTCCACCGGGTGGACGCGCCGGAGGCGCCGGTCGGGGTGAAGCCGTCGATCAGCCGGACCCCCTCCACGGCGATCGTGTGCCGGTCGGGGCTCTGCACCAGCAGCGGGTCACCCGCGGCCACGGTCACCGCGTAGGTCCCGGCGGGGACGGCGATCTCCCACGCACCCTCCTCCGGCGTCCCGTTGAACGGCACCGGCGTGGCCAGGTTGGCCTGCACGTGCACGAGGGAGTCCAGGCGGACGTCGTCCACCAGCCCCCGGTCGCGCCCGTTGCCCGGCGTGGAGCCGCCGACGGAGAGGTCCAGCGGGGTGGCCGTGCCCGGGCGCACCCAGCCGTAGACCTGGCCGCTGCCCTGGCCCCGCGAGGAGCGGGGGCCGTAGGCCTGCCCGAAGTCGGCCAGGTAGCCGTCGACCAGTGGCGTGGCCGGGCTGCCGAAGTCCACCTTGACGGCGAATGACTCCGGCGGCAGCGGGGTGGCCGTCGCCGGGTCGGACGCCGGCGAGGTGCCGCCGCCGACCGACGCGCCGTAGACCGCCCGGACCGCGTAGGAGTACGCGGTGCCGTTGGCCACCGAGCGGTCCACGAAGGACGGCGCGGACAGCCCGGTCACCGTCGCCAGCGGCGTCCCGGTCGTGGGCACCGGCAGCGAGGTGGAGCGGAACACCTGGTAGGCGGTGACGCCGTCCTCACCGTTGGGTGCCCAGCTGAGCGACACCTGCCGGTCGCCGGCGACCGCGGTGAGCCCCTGCGGGGCGCTGCCGGCCTCCGGGCGCACGTTCTCGACCAGGTACATGTTGTCCTGGAAGTCGTAGTTGATCCCGGAGAAGTCCATCCCGAAGACGTAGGTGTTCGGGACGACGGCGCCGGTGGCGTCCCGCACCGGGAAGAACCGGACGTGGTGGCCGCAGACCGCCGCGGTGCACCCGTTCGTCTTGTCCAGCGCACCGTTGTTCTTCGCCGGGTCGGACCACTCCGGACCGATCTTGATGCCGAACGACTGGTCGAGGGCGGGGGAGTACGTGCCCTGGGCCAGCGTCGTGTTGCCGGTGCCGGCCGGCAGCAGGGACTGGCCCCACAGCCCGCCGTGCTGCACCCGCGCGGTCGTGCTGTTCGAGCCCTTCACGTGGGTGGACAGGGTGTCCCCGCCGCCGGTGCTGCAGCAGCCGTGCAGCGCGGCGATCTGCGTGAACCGCACCGGCGCGCCGGCGTCGGCCCGCCGCCAGTACGGCGAGAGCACCTCGTCGCCGACGGCCTCGTAGCCGCCCACGCCCTCGTTGAGCTCGTCCGCGGGCGCCGACGTCGTCCAGCCGAAGGTGTCCAGCACCTGCTGGAAGTCCGGCTCGTCGCCGTTCTCCGACTGCCGCTGGTACATGCCGGCCAGCGCCACCGTGGCGGTGCTGCCGGTGCCGGCGGTGCTGGTCACGGTGAGGGTGCCCTCCACCAGCTCGTTGCGCCGGTTGTCGGTGCGGTCGTGGTTGAAGGTGACCGTCGCCTCGACCGAGGCGCCGGGGGCCAGCGTCAGCGGCAGCGGCGTCCCGGCCGGCAGGGCGGCGGTGAAGCCGGCCGTGGTCGACACCCCGGTCACCTGCATCGGCTCGGTGCCGGTGTTGGCGATGCGCACCTGGGCCCGGTCGTGCACCCGCTGGGTGGTGGCGAACTCGCCGTCCAGCCCGCCCAGCCGGGACAGCACGACCCGGTCGGCCGAGGGGATCGGCGTCCGCTGGGCGGCGGGCACGCCGGTGGCGGCGTTGGTGACGCCGTCCAGGTTGCTGACCGACAGCACCGCCGCGTTGGCCGGCGCCGGCGCGGGCCGCACGTTGGTGACCAGCAGGACGACGTCCTGGTAGTCCGCGCCCGAGGTGTGCTCCTCCATGCCGACCACGTAGGTGTCCGGCTGGCCGGGCACCGGGTAGGCCCGCACGTGGTGGGCGTTGGCGGCGTCCCAGGTGTTGAGCCGGTCCTGGGTGCTGACCGCGTAGTCCTGGCCGTGCTGGCCGTAGAAGAACGGCCAGGAGCTGTACAGGCCGAACACGTCGGTGCCGGGGTCGAACGACGTCGTCCCGGTCGGCGTGATCCGCACGTCCTGGGCCTGGTCGCCGCGGACGGTGAACAGCTCGCGGCGGTCGGGGTCGCTCGCCGAGGTCCCGGCCGAGCCGTCCACGTGCCAGCCCACCCGCACGGCGGGGCTCACCGAGGTGGGCCCGAACACCGCCAGCGGGGTGACCGTGACGGGGGCGTCGACGGCGGCGACCATCCGCTGCAGGTCGACCTCGGCGCCGTAGCGCGCCGCGGTGCCCAGCGGGTTGGTGGCCGGGTCGGGGTCGCCGACGTCGACCGGGTAGCCGAGGACGTCGAGGACCCGCTGCAGCGACGGCTCGTTGGCCCCGCCCAGCCCGGCGGTGCCCAGGCCGCGCAGCGGCACCGACAGCACCGGGGTGTCCGGGTCGTCCGAGGACACCTGCAGGGTCGCCTGGACCACGCCGACCGCGGAGGCGGCGAAGGTCAGCGGCAGCCGCACCGACGCCCCCGGGGCGAGGACCGCAGGCAGGTCGACGCCGGCGGCGGAGAACCGCGCGGCGCCCGCGCCGGCCAGCGACAGGCCCCCGGCCGGGATGGTCAGGGGCGCGTTGCCGGTGTTGCGGATGGTGACCGGCAGGGGAGCCGCCGCGCCGCCGACCACGTCGTCGGCCGCCTCGAGGGTCGCCGAGGCGATGTTCGGCGCTGCGCCGCCCTGCGGGCGCAGCAGCGTGATCCGCGAGTTGGACGGGTCGTTCTGCGACATCGAGGCCACGTACAGGTTGCCGTTGCCGGTGCCCGCACCGGTGTCGCCGCGGGTGTCCTCGGTGATGTCCAGCGGCCCGGTGTAGCCGGTCAGGCCGGGCAGGCCGATGGCCCGCGGACCGGTGATGTTCGTGGTCGCCGGGTCCGGCGAGACGACGACCAGGTCACCGGTCTGGCTGAACCGGGTGTAGACGAGCTTGCCGCGCAGCGCGCCGCCGAAGGCGGTCGAGCGGTACTCGACGGCACCGTTGGCGCTGGCGTGCATGCCGGCGTCGAAGGTGCCCGCCAGGTCGTAGCGCGGGTCGGGCCGGGTGCCCACCGGGTAGCCGGTGTACTCGAAGGGGTCCGCGCCGGCGGTCGGGTTGGCGCCGTTGAAGACGAACTCGCACCGCGTCGGGTTCGGGTGCCCGTAGTACGCACCCTCCTTGAGCGTGAACAGGTGGTCGGTCTCGTCGGGCAGCTGCACCTTCAGCGGCACCTCGGGGCCGGTGTAGGGCCCGCCGACGACGCAGTGCTCGACCTGCGGGTAGTAGGCGTCGCGCTCCCGGCTGTTGGTCGAGGAGCGGGTGTCCCGCCAGGTGCTGCCCGGCACGTTGCCGTTGGCGGCCGACCCGTTGGTGGGCGCGTACAGCGCGCCGTTGGTGTGCGACACCAGGTCGAAGGTGTTGCGGTTGCCGGTGGCGTACACGCGCAGCGGCGCGCCCGGGGCGTACGGGTCGTAGGAGCCGCCGCCCTCGACGGTCTTGGCGTCGAGCACCTGGTCGGCACCGAGCTTCGTCACGTCGAGCTCGAGCACCGCGGCCGACAGGAGCTTCTCCGAGCGCCGGCCCCAGTTGGAGTCCGGGGCGCCGGTGGAGGTGTTGGCGCCGACCGGGAAGTACAGCTTGCCGTCGTGCCAGACCGGGGAGTTGGTCATGTGGTCGCCCTTGGACCGCGGCAGGTTCTCCACGACGCGGCGGAACACCGACTGAGCCGGGTCCGCGGGCACCGTCAGGTAGCCGATGCCGGAGGTCTCCCGGGCCGGCACGTCCCACTCGGGCACGTTGCGCTCGCCGAGGAAGGTGATGTTGTCCGAGACCCAGAGCACCTGCTCCTCGCCCGGGGCCGCACCCGGCCGCGGTCCGAAAGCCAGGCCGATGACGGTGCGCATGTCGCCGCTGCGCCCGTTGCCCATGCCGTCGCCGGCGTGGAAGTCGCGGATCGAGGTGATGTCCTCCCGCGCGCCCAGCGTGCCGTCGGCACCGACCGTCCAGCGGGCGATGTCGCCGAACACCGAGGAGGCGTACAGCTTGCCGTCGGGGCCGAAGGCCACCGAGATCCAGGCGCCGCCCTCGGTGCCCGGCAGGGCCTGCTTGGTGAACGCGACGTCGGCCAGCGAGCCGGTGCCGCCCCCGCCCGGGGTGGTGCTGGCGGCGCCGGTGGTGAACACCGAGCTCCACGGCTGGGCGCGGGTGCCGGCGTCGTCGGTGACGCCGTCGACGGTGAACCGGTAGGAGGTGTTCGGCTGCAGCCCGGTGCTGCTGGTCGGCGCCACCGACACGACGTCGCCGCCGGCCGAGGTGAACCGGGTGACCGGGACGTCGGCGCCGTCGGGAAGCCGCTCCAGGCGCACCGTCTCCGCGGTCAGCGAGTCCCCGCTGATGCCGCCGGCCGGGCCGGCGATGCTCGCCACCGCGCCGCCCAGGGTGGGCACGCCGGTGGCCCCGTTGACCGGGGTGGCGTTGAGCACCCGCGGGGTGGTGTCCGCGTCGAAGTCCGGCGCGGTCCGCACGGTCACGTGGTTGATCTTCGTGTTGGTGCCGCCGGTGGGCGTGAGGGTCAGCCGGCCGTCGTCGACGGCGACCGTGCGGGTGGCGGTGGCGTGCCGGGTGCCCGCCGTCGGCACGAACAGCGCGACGGCGTTCTGGTCCTCGACGTTGAGCCAGTGCTCGCTGTCGACCGCGGTGCCGGGGTCGCCGACGGAGACGGTGACCTCGTAGACGCCCTCGGGGACGGCGACCTCCCACGCGCCGGGGGCCTTGACGCCGCCGGTCACGGTCGAGGGCAGCTGCATGTGCAGCAGCGAGCCCAGCCGCGGGTCCGCGGGGGTGACGGCGTTCGGCCCGGTGGTGCGGTCGCGGCCGTTGCCGACCATCGACTGCGGGGTGCCGGTGCCCGGGGTGACCCACCCGAAGGTGAGCCCGCTGCCCTGGAACGCGCCGGTGCGGGCCGAGTACGCCTCGCCGAAGTCGCGGAGGTGGCCCGCCGGGGGCACCTTGGCCGCGTCGGAGAAGACCACGCGGACGTCGACCGGCCCGGCCGGCGGGTCGGTCGGGTCCGTCGGGCCGCCACCGGTCCCGGCGGCGGCGATGCCGAAGTCGGCGAACCGGGCGACCACGGGAGCGGCGGTCTCGAAGCGCTTGCTGGCGAACACGCCGGCCCAGGTGCCGGCGCCCTCGACGGGGGTGTACCTGGTGAGGGCGGCGGGCCGCTGGGTGTCGTCGAGCAGCCAGGTGGGCACCGTCAGGGTCGCGGGCAGGGCGGTCAGCGGGCCGTCGCCGGCCGCGTAGGAGCCGGTGAGCACGCCGGTGGCCGGGTCGACGGCCAGCTGCAGCCGGACCGGGCCGGTGGCCGGGATGGCGAGGTCGGTCGAGTTGACCTCGTCGGTCGCGCTGGCGTACGTCTTCCCGATCTCGCGCAGCAGCTGCACCTTGATGCGGCCGGCGCCGTTGTTGACCACGACGAGCTTCGCGTAGTCGTCCTGGCCCAGGCCGAGCCACAGCCCGGCCTGCTCGGAGTTGGGGCTGCCGTCGGTGTACGGGTCGACCACGGTGGTCTGCAGGGTGAACGGGGCGGTCGGGGTGAGGCCGACGCCCAGGGTGTTCACCTGCTTGTTGACCGCGCCCGTGGTGCTGCCGCTGAAGGCGATGCCGGGGCCGGCGGTGATGCGCAGCTCGCCGTCGGCGACCTGCAGCGCGGCGGGGTCGTAGGCGGGGTCGGCGTCGGAGGGCTGGACCATGGTGAACCCGGTGCCGGGGCCGGCACCGCCGGCGCCGGTGCCCAGGCCGCCCTCGGTGCCGTCGAAGGTCAGTGCGGCGGGCAGCTCGACCGGCAGGTCGGCGCACGGCAGGGGGCTCCACGGGGCGCACGGCCCGGCCGGCGGGTCGGTCGGGTCGGTGGGGCCGCCGCCGGTCGCGGAGGCGGCGATGCCGAAGTCGGCGAAGCGGGCGACCACCGGGGTGCCCTCGGGCGCGTTGCGCTTGCTGGCGAACACGCCGGCCCAGGTGCCGGCGCCCTCGACGGGGGTGTACCTGGTGAGGGCGGCGGGCCGCTGGGTGTCGTCGAGCAGCCAGGTGGGCACCGTCAGGGTCGCGGGCAGGGCGGTCAGCGGGCCGTCGCCGGCCGCGTAGGAGCCGGTGAGCACGCCGGTGGCCGGGTCGACGGCAAGCTGCAGCCGGACCGGGCCGGTGGCCGGGATGGCGACGTCGGTCGAGTTCACCTCGTCGGTCGCGCTGGCGTACGTCTTCCCGATCTCGCGCAGCAGCTGCACCTTGATGCGGCCGGCGCCGTTGTTGACCACGACGAGCTTCGCGTAGTCGTCCTGGCCCAGGCCGAGCCACAGCCCGGCCTGCTCGGAGTTGGGGCTGCCGTCGGTGTACGGGTCGACCACGGTGGTCTGCAGGGTGAACGGGGCGGTCGGGGTGAGGCCGACGCCCAGGGTGTTCACCTGCTTGTTGACCGCGCCCGTGGTGCTGCCGCTGAAGGCGATGCCGGGGCCGGCGGTGATGCGCAGCTCGCCGTCGGCGACCTGCAGCGCGGCGGGGTCGTAGGCGGGGTCGGCGTCGGAGGGCTGGACCATCGTGAAGCCGGTGCCGGCGCCGGTGCCCCCCGCGCCGCTGCCCAGGCCGCCCTCCGTGCCGTCGAAGGTCAGTGCGGCGGGCAGCTCGACCGGCAGGTCGGCGCACGGCAGCGTGCTCCACGGGGCGCACGCCGCGGCCGGCTCCTCGGGGTCCACCGGGGTGGCGGCGACGGTGACGGTCACGGCCGCGCCGGCGTCACTGGCGTTCCCGGCCGCGTCCAGCGCGACGACGCTGTAGCGGTAGGTGCTGGCGGCGGTGACGGCGCTGTCGGTGTGGCTCCCGGTGGTGGTCGTGGCGATCTGGGTGGCGTCGCCGTCGCCCTCGGCGCGCAGCACCCGGTAGCCGGCGGCGTCGGCCGGGCCGTTCCAGGTCAGCTCCACCGACGCGGTGCCGGCGACGGCCTGCAGGCCGGTTGGGGCCGCCGGCGGGGTGGTGTCACCGGCGCGCAGCGAGAAGTCCTCGAAGGAGTAGGCCACGACCTTGCCGGCGGTGGCGTCGCCGCGGCGGGTGGCGAAGACGCCGGCGGCGGCCTCGACCGCGGCGGTGGTGGCCGGGTCGTCCAGGACGGCGCCGGTTTCCACCGGCAGCGACGTCGCAGCGCCGGCGGTGACCGCGGTCCAGGCGCCGTCGCCCACCCGGTACTGGCCGGCGACCCGGCCCGCGGCGGCGTCGACGGTCAGCCGCAGGCCGACCCGGGCGCCGGTGGGCAACGCGCCCAGCGGCAGCTCGATCTGGTCCACCCCGGCGGTGGTGGTCACCGAGCCGTCGACCTCGACCTGCAGCTGCACCGCGGCGTTGCGGACGTTGGCGCCCGCACCGTCGACGAGCACCAGCTTGACCAGGTCGTCCTGGCCGCGGCCCAGCCACAGCCCGGCCTGCTTGCTGCCGTTGGCGGCGTCGACCAGCGGGTCGACCAGGGTGGTCTCGAGCACCACGGTCTCGTCGTCGCCCGCGACGGGGACGCCGAGGGCGTTGTCGAGCAGGTTGTAGCCGCCGGTGCCGCCGGTGGCCACGCTGCGGAACTGGATGCCCGGCGTGGTGGTCAGGGTGAGCCGGCCGTCGGCGACCGAGCGCAGCGCCGGCTGGTCGGGGCCGGCCGCCGGGGGCGCCTCACCGGCCGGCCGCGGGCCGTGCGGCTGGACGACGGTGAACCCGAGCGGGGTCCCGGCGGCGTCGGCGAGCGGCTGCAGGCCGGCGACGGCCGCGGTGTCGGCGCCGTCGAAGGTGAAGGCGTGGCGCAGCGCCGGCTCGACCGAGGTCGCGGCCAGCGCGGGGGTGACGACCACCAGCCCGGTGACCAGCGCCGCGCCGAGGGCCGCGGCGAGGGCCCGGCGGGTGCGGGCCGCGGCGCGGCGGCGCAGCACCGCGGCAGAGGGCAGGTGCGGGGTCGTACGGGACACGCAGTACCTCCGGGAGACCGACGGCACGCGTGTGCCGCGGGCTCACCGTCCGGGGCTGCGGACGCCGGCGAAACCACCCGTCGGGACGCGCGGCGTGGGGATCTCCCCACGCGCGGACGGGTCGGCCGGGGCCGGTCGGGACACCGGGCGGACGCCGTGGGGTGCCGCCGGTCCGGGAGCGCCGGCGCCCGCGAAGACCCGCAGCGCGTCGGCCCGGTCCTCGGCGCGCAGCCGCACCACCGCGGTGCGCAGGTAGCCGCGCACGGTCGCCTCGCTCACGTGCATCCGGGCGGCGACCTCACGGGTCCGGCAACCCAGGGAGAGCAGCTCGAGGACCTGCCACTCTCGCTCGGTCAGCTGCACCGTCCGCCCGTCGTCGCGCCGGACGCCGCGCCGGGGACGCAGCCGCAGCTCGTCGAGCAGCGCCCCCACCGCCGCCCGCGGGAGCACCGCCTCCCCGCGCAGCAGGCCGGACAGGCTGGCGCGCATGGCCTCGGCCGGCAGGTCCAGCGGCAGGCAGCCGTCGGCGCCGGCGCGCACCACGGGCAGCAGGAAACCGTCGTCGACCGGTCCGTGGGTGAGCACGAGGTGGCGGGACTCGGGCTGCTCGCGCACCGACCGGGCCAGCAGCGCCAGCGCCTGGGCGGTCTCGTCGGCGACGACGGCCACGACCCGTGCCTCGACCCGTGACCCGCCGCGGGGTCCGCTCGGCACCAGGCCGTGGCCGGTGAGCAGGTCCCGTACCCGGTGCACGCAGGCCGCGGAGTCGGCCAGGACGGCGAAGGTGCCCGGCGACGGGTCGCCACCGTCCCCGGCGGCGACACCCCCCGCCCGGCCCAGCTGCGCGACGCACATCCCGACTCCCGTGCCGACCCCCGCGTGGGGGACGCCGATCGGTGACGCCCCGCCGGAGTGTCCGTCACCGGCACGGTGCGCAGCCGCGACCGGGCGGCTTTTCACCACTTGGCGTGACACCGCGGCACGTCCTCCCGGCGCGCGCGGACCGTGGGCCGGGAGCCCGGCGGCGGGTAGCGTCGGCGTCCGATGAGCCACCAGCGCGTGTTCACCTTGCTGTCCACCAGCGACACCGACCTGCTCTCCGCCCGCGCCAGCGGCGCCGGCTGGCGGTTGGGCAACCCCTATCGCGCCGGCGACCTGGCCGAGTTCGCCGCCGGGACCGACCTGGTCGTGGTCCGCATCCTGGGGTCCCGCCGGAAGTACGAGGACATGGTCGCGCCCCTGCTGGGCCTGGGCGTCCCGGTGGTGGTGCTGGGTGGTGAGCAGCTGCCCGACGCCGAGCTGATGGAGCTGTCCACCGTCCCGATGGGCGTGGCCACCGAGGCGCACGCCTACCTGGCGCAGGGCGGCCCGGACAACACCGCCCAGCTGCACCGCTTCCTGGCCGACACGGTGCTGCTGGACGGCGAGGGCTTCGAGGCCCCGGCCGTCGCACCGGACTGGGGCCTGCTGGACCGCCCGACCAGCGCGACGGGACCGCGGGTCGCCGTCTTGTACTACCGGGCGCACCACCTGGCCGGGAACACGGCGTTCGTGCACGTGCTGTGCGAGGCGATCGAGGCCGCCGGCGGGGTGCCGGTGCCGGTCTACACCGCGTCGCTGCGCTCGGTGGCCCCGGAGATGCTCGACGTGCTGCGCACGGTCGACGCCATGGTCGTCACCGTGCTGGCGGCCGGCGGCTCGAAGCCGGCCACCGCCTCCGCCGGTGGGGACGACGGCGCCTGGGACGTCGGCGAGCTGGCCCGCCTGGACGTCCCGGTGATCCAGGGGCTGGTGCTCGGCACCCCCCGGGAGACCTGGGCGGCCAACGACGACGGGCTCTCCCCGCTCGACGTGGGCAACCAGGTCGCGATCCCCGAGTTCGACGGCCGGATCATCAGCGTGCCGTTCTCCTTCAAGGAGGTCGACGACGAGGGCCTGACCTCCTACGTGCCCGACCCGGAGCGGGCCGCCCGGGTGGCCGGCACCGCCGTCGCGCACGCCCGGCTGCGGCACACCGCCCCTGCCGACCGCAAGATCGTGGTGATGCTGTCGGCGTACCCGACGAAGCACTCGCGGATCGGCAACGCGGTCGGCCTGGACACCCCCGCCTCGGTGGTCCGGCTGCTGGCCGCGATGGCCGGGCAGGGCTACGACACCGGCCCGTTCGACGGCGAGGGCTCGCTGCCCGGCGTCGCGGACCTGGACGGCGACCGGCTGGTGCACGCGTTGATCGAGGCCGGCGGCCAGGACCCGGACTGGCTGACCGCCGAGCAGCTGTCCGGCAACCCGGTGCGGATCCCCGCCGCGGAGTACCGCCGGTTCTTCGACACCCTCCCCGCCGAGCTGACCGACCGGATGGTGGAGCACTGGGGCCCGCCGCCCGGCCAGCTGTTCGTGGACCCGACCGACGACTGCATCGTGTTCGCCGCGCTGCGCGCCGGCAACGTCGTGGTGATGGTCCAGCCGCCGCGCGGCTTCGGGGAGAACCCGATCGCGATCTACCACGACCCGGACCTGCCGCCGTCGCACCACTACCTGGCCGCCTACCACTGGCTGCGCAGCGCACCTGGCGACGGAGGCTTCGGCGCGCACGCGGTCGTGCACGTGGGCAAGCACGGGAACCTGGAGTGGATGCCCGGCAAGACCGTCGGGCTCTCGGCGTCCTGCGCCCCGGACGCCGCGCTGGGCGACCTGCCGATGGTCTACCCGTTCCTGGTGAACGACCCGGGCGAGGGGTCGCAGGCCAAGCGCCGGGCCCACGCGGTGCTGGTCGACCACATGGTGCCGCCGATGGCCCGCGCGGACACCTACGGCGACATCGCCCGGCTGGAGCAGCTCCTCGACGAGCACGCCAACATCGCCGCGATGGACCCGCCCAAGCTACCCGCCGTCCGGCAGCAGATCTGGACGCTGATCCAGGCTGCCAAGCTCGACCACGACCTGGGCCTGGACGACCGGCCGCACGACGCCGAGTTCGACGAGATGATCCTGCACGTCGACGGCTGGCTGTGCGCGATCAAGGACAGCCAGATCCGCGACGGACTGCACGTGTTCGGCTCGCCGCCGGAGGGCGACGCCCGGGTCGGGCTGGTGCTGGCGATCCTGCGGGCCCGGCAGATCTGGGGCGGCTCGGTCGCGATGCCGGGTCTGCGCGAAGCGCTCGGCCTGGTGGAGGACGGTTCGGCCGGGTTGCACGAGACCGACGAGGTCGAGGCCCGGGCGCTGGCCCTGGTCACCGCGATGGAGGCGGCCGGCTGGACCGCCGACGCCGTCGAGCCCACCGTCGCCGAGGTGCTGGGCGGGCCGCACGCGGACGTCGCCCGGGTGCTGCACTTCGCCGTCGCGGAGGTCGTGCCGCGGCTGGCCCGGACCACCGACGAGATCGACATGGCCCTGCACGCCCTCGACGGCGGGTACGTGCCGGCCGGGCCGTCGGGCTCGCCGCTGCGCGGGCTGGTCAACGTGCTGCCGACCGGGCGCAACTTCTACTCCGTCGACCCGCGCGCGGTGCCCTCCCGGCTGGCCTGGGAGACCGGGCAGGGGCTGGCCGAGTCGCTGGTCGAGCGGTACGTCGCCGAGACCGGTTCGTTCCCGGCGTCGGTGGGTCTGTCGGTGTGGGGCACCTCCGCGATGCGCACCTCCGGCGACGACGTCGCCCAGGTGCTCGCGCTGCTCGGTGTCCGGCCGGTCTGGGACGAGGCGTCCCGCCGGGTGACGACACTGGAGCCGATCCCGCTGGCGGAGCTCGGCCGGCCGAGGATCGACGTCACGGTGCGCATCTCGGGGTTCTTCCGGGACGCCTTCCCGCACGTGGTGACCATGCTGGACGACGCCGTCACCCTGGCCGCGGGACTGGACGAGGAGCCGGAGCAGAACTTCGTCCGCGCCCACGTGGACGCCGACGTCGCCGGGCACGGGGACCGCAGGCGCGCCACCACCCGGGTGTTCGGCTCCAAGCCCGGTGCCTACGGGGCCGGGCTGCTGTCACTGATCGACAGCCGGGACTGGCGCACCGACGCCGACCTGGCCGAGGTCTACGCGGTGTGGGGCGGCTACGCCTACGGCCGCGACCTGGACGGCGTCGCGGCCCGGGCGGACATGGAGACCTCCTACCGGCGGATCGCGGTGGCGGCGAAGAACATCGACACCCGCGAGCACGACATCGCCGACTCCGACGACTACTTCCAGTACCACGGCGGCATGGTCGCCACGGTCCGCGCGCTGACCGGCTCGTCGCCGCGGGCCTACATCGGCGACTCCACCCGCCCCGAGCACGTGCGCACCCGCTCGCTGGTCGAGGAGACCTCGCGGGTGTTCCGGGCGCGGGTGGTCAACCCCAAGTGGCTGGCCGCGATGCGCCGGCACGGCTACAAGGGCGCGTTCGAGATGGCCGCGACGGTGGACTACCTGTTCGGGTACGACGCCACGACCGGCGTCGTCGCCGACTGGATGTACGAGAAGCTGGCCCAGACCTACGTGCTGGACCCGGAGAACCGGGCGTTCCTGGAGCAGGCCAACCCGTGGGCGCTGCACGGCATCGCCGAGCGGCTGCTGGAGGCCGTCGACCGGAGGATGTGGGCCGAGCCGGACCCGGCGCTGCTGGCCGAGCTGCAGCAGGCCTACCTGGACACCGAGGGCGACCTCGAGGGCGGGGAGACACCGGCGTCCTCGCGGTCCTGATCTCCGTGCATCTCCCCGCCGCGGTGGGGTACGTCACCGTCATGAGCATCCTCGGACGACTGATGGGCACGGCAGAGAACACTGCGCGCACGGCGGCCCGCGGCGGGCGGGGCCGCGGGATGGCACCCCGCGGCGGCATGTCCACCGGCCGCGGCTACGGCCGCGCCACCTCCGGCCGGATGGGCCGCGGACGGCCGGCGACCCCCGCCGCCTCCGGCCTCGGAGGGCTGATCGGCGGGCTGCTGCGCCGTCGCTAGCGGATGACGGCGGCGGCCACCAGCAGGGTGACCGTCGCCGCCGTCTCGCCCAGGGCACCCATGACGTCGCCGGTGACCCCGCCCAGGCGGGTGCGGGCCCGGCGCATGAGCAACTCGGCCGCGCCCAGACCCGCCGCGGCACCGGCCACCAGGGCGGGGTGGGCGACGGTGAGCAGCGCGGCGGAGACGAACACCCAGCCGGCCAGCCAGCGGGTGGACACCGTGCCGGCCACCGACCGGCCCAGTGCCGACCCCTCGGCCACCGGGACGCCGGACAGCCCGGTCCGCGCCATGGCCACCCGAGCCACCAGCGGCGCCGCCCACACCGCCGTCCAGCCCCGGTCGGTCTCCAGCAGTGCCGCGGCGGCGGCGACCTGCAGGAGCACGGTCAGCAGCAGCGTGACCACGCCGAACGGGCCGACGTCGCCCTGCCGCATCACCTGCAGCGCCCGGTCGCGCCCGCGCAGCGGGCCGAGCCCGTCGGCGGTGTCGGCCAGGCCGTCCAGGTGCAGGCCGCGGGTCAGGCCGGCCAGGAGCGCGACCGCCAGGACCGCCCCGGTCAGCGGCGAGACGAGCTGCGCCCCAGCCGCGGCGACGCCGGCCGCGAGCGCCCCGAGCACCAGTCCGACCAGCGGCGCCCACGGCAGCACGCCGCGGGTGGACGCCGCCGCCCCCGCCGGGACGCGCAGGACGGTGAGCAGCGCGGCGGACTCCAGCGGGCCGGTCCACCTCATCGCCAGGCCCTCTGGTGAGCCTCCGCACTCGCTCCGCTCCTCGCTCGCTGGCGCTCGCTGCGATGCTCACCCACGCGTCGGCTCACCGGAGCCGCAGGGGCAGCCCGGCCACCACGAACCACACCTCGTCGGCGCCGGACGCCAGCCGCTGGTTGACCGACCCGAGGGTGTCGCGGAACAGCCGCCCGGAGCGGGTCTCCGGGACCACGCCCAGCCCCACCTCGTCCGACACCGCCACCACGTGCGCGGGCGTCGTCGTCCACGCCTCGACGAGGTCGTCGCACCGGCGGGCCAGCCGGTCGCGGGCCCCGGGCTCGTCGGTCCAGACGCCGGCCTGGTCCATCAGCGCGGCCACCCAGGTGGTGACGCTGTCGACCAGCAGGGTGCCGGGGCGCAGCAGGTCGCCGGGCGCGGTCGTCTCCACCGTCGCCCAGCCCGCGGGACGGCGGGCCCGGTGGGCGGCCACCCGCTGCGCCCACTCGGCGTCCTCCGGGATCGGGGCAGAGGTGGCCAGGTAGGTGACCTCGCCGGCGCCGGCCACCAGTGCCTCCGCGTGCGCGGACTTGCCCGACCGCGACCCGCCGAGCACCAGCACCCTGCTCATGGCTCGTCTCCGGACTCGTTCCGCTCCTCGGTCGCCGTCCCCCGCAAGCGGGAGGTGCCCCCAGCACGCGGCGATGCTCGCTCGCCCGTCACCTTCGCGGCACTCACAGGACCAGCTCGAGCGCCGTCACCGTGCCGTTGTGCGGGGTCACCACCGGCATGGCGTCCGGCCCGAGCCCGGCCGCGACCGCCTGCGCGGCGCGGATCGTGTCGCCGTGGGTGACCAGGGCGACCACGTCGGCCGGGGGCTCGGCGGACAGCTGCTCCAGGTAGGCGGCCACCCGGGAGTGCAGCTCGGCCAGGCTCTCACCACCCTGGGCGGCCCAGTGCGGGTCGGTCCAGTCGACGACGTCCCACAGCTCCCGGGACGGCCGGCCCTCCAGCACGCCGTAGCCCTGCTCGCGCAGGGCCGGTGTCGTGGTGACCGGCAGGCCGGTGGCCCGCGCGCAGTGCTCGGCGGTCTGCACCGCGCGGCGCAGGTCGCTGGAGACCAGCGCGCCGGGCCGCAGGGCGGCCAGCTCCCGTGCGACGTCGGCGGCCTGCGCGTGGCCGAGGTCGGTCAGCGGCACGTGCGCCGTCTGGCCCTGCATGAGGCCCGCGGCGTTCCACTCGCTCTGCCCGTGGCGCACGAGCAGCAGGGTCAGGGGCCGGGGCATGGTGCCAGGCAGCCTAACCAGCGCACCGGACGGCGTGTCGCCGGTCGCCGGGAGGCCGCCTCGTACCGTCGGGAGCGTGACGATCCCCGCACGTCCCGGCGCCGGCCGGCCGGTGTCCCGCCCGGTCGCGGACGACCCGCTGGCCCCGCTGCTGGACCTGCCCGGCGTGCGGGACGCGGCGGAGGGCGCCCGCGCCGGCATCGACCGGCTGCTGCGGCACCGGCTGATGCGCAACCGCTCGGCGGAGGTCAGCACCGAGTCCGCGTTGCGCGGCGCGCGGGCGTCGGCCGCTCTCGAGGGGGTCGACGTCCCGCTGGCGGAGCTGCGGGCCGGTCGGGTCGAGGACCCCGTCGTGCAGGGCGCCCTGCGGACGTCGGCCGCGCTCGGCTCCATGCAGGACACCTGGTCGCGGGCGCCGGGGCAGGTCCTGGCCCGGCTGCACGTGCTGGCCGCGGCCGACCTGACCGACCGCGCCGCCCTCGGCCGGCCCGGGGCCCACGCCGGCCCCCGCCTGGGTGCGCTGTTCCCGCTCGTCACCGGGGACACCACCGTGCCCGCCGTCGTCCTGGCCGCGCTGGTGCACGGCGAGCTGGCCGCCGTGGCGCCCTTCGGCACCGCGGACGGCGTCGTCGCCCGCGCGGCGGCGAGGCTCACCGGCATCACCCGCGGGCTGGACCCCAAGGCCGTGTCGGTGCCCGAGGTCGGCTTCGCCGAGCTCGGCCGGGAGGAGTACGCCCGCGCGCTGGCCGGCTACCGCTCCGGGCAGCCCGACGGCGTGGCCGGCTGGCTGGTGCACTGCGCCCTCGCCACCGAGCACGGGGCGCTGGAGGGCCTGGCCGTCGCCGAGGCGCTGCTCCGGGGCTGAGCCGCGGGCACACTGGGGGCGTGCGGTTCCTCGACGTCGACGGGCTCGGCCCGGTCAGCCGGATCGGCCTGGGCACCTGGCAGTTCGGGTCGCGCGAGTGGGGTTACGGCGACGCCTACGCCGCGCGCGAGGCGGCGGCGATCGTCCGGCAGGCGCGGGAGCTGGGGATCACCCTGTTCGACACCGCCGAGGTCTACGGCAACGGTCGCAGCGAGCGGATCCTCGGCGCGGCGCTGGGCGACGAGCGCGCCGACGTCGTCGTGGCCAGCAAGGTCTTCCCGGTCGCTCCGTTCCCGGTGGTGGTCTCCAGCCGGCTGGCCGGCAGCGCCCGCCGCCTCGGCCTGGACCGCGTGCCGCTCTACCAGGTGCACTGGCCCAACCCGCTGGTGCCCGACTCGGTGACCATGCCCGGCCTGCGGCAGTCGCTCGACGCGGGCCGCATCGGTGCCGTGGGCGTCTCCAACTACTCCCTGGCCCGGTGGCAGGCGGCCGACGAGGCCCTCGGCCGGCCCGTGGTGAGCAACCAGGTGCAGTTCTCCCTGGCGGCGCCGTCGGCCCTCGACGACCTCGTGCCCTTCGCCGAGCGGGAGGGCCGGATGGTGATGGCCTACAGCCCGCTGGCCCAGGGGCTGCTCGGCGGGCGCTACGGCGTCGACCACCGGCCCGGCGGCGTCCGCGCGCTCAACCCGCTGTTCGGCACGGAGAACCTGCGCCGGGCCCAGCCACTGCTCGACGTCCTGCGCGAGGTCGCCGAGGCCCACGCCGTCACCCCAGCCCAGATCGCGCTGGCCTGGCTGGTGTCCCTGCCCCGGGTGGTGGCCATCCCCGGGGCCTCCAGCGTGGCGCAGGTCGAGGCCAACGCCGCCGCCGCGGACGTCGACCTGCGCCCGGACGAGCAGGCGGCGCTCACCGCGGCCGCCCGGACCTTCCGGCCGGTGTCCGCGGTGCGCACGCTGGTGGAGCGGGTGCAGGAACGGGTCGGCGCGGGGCGCGGCTGAGACCCGCCGGGGTGTGGACGGCGACGCCCCCGGCCGGGCGGGTGCCCGGCCGGGGACGCCGTCTGGGTCAGTCCTCCGCGGGGAACAGCTCGGTGCGGAAGAACGGCTGGGGACGCTCGTCGACCACCTCGAAGTTCAGCGTCTCCACGAACTCCCGGCCGGCCGGGTCGACCACCCTGACCGTCGCGGTGTGCCCGCCGGTCCCCAGGCCCGCCGGCAGTGGGAGCTGCCACAGGTGGCTGGACTGGTCGGCCCACAGCCCGGAGTCCAGCGGCTGGGTCGGGCCGGGGCCGAAGTCGTCGCCGCGGAAGGCCTCCCAGCCCTGGGCGCGCTCGTTGCCCGAGGTGCTCTCCAGGGAGTTGCGCGTAACCTGCATCTGCCACATCAGGGCGTAGGGGTCGCCGAACTCCGCTCCCTCGAGGATGCCCTCGCCGTCGGCCTGCTGGGTGCGGGTGGCGGCGACCGGCGCGCGGTCGTCGACCTGCACGGTCACCTCGGTGGCCGTCTCCCCGTTCCAGACGTTGGCGGTCAGGTGGCTGCCGCCCGCCAGGTCCTGCCTGGTCAGCAGGTTGGGATCGCCGAGGTCGTTGAGGTTGACCGGCGGCACGGCGCGCGGGTCGGGCTCCTCCAGCTCCTCCTGCGCCTCGGACCAGGTGGCCAGCGTGTCGTACCACTCGCGGAAGAACGGCGAGTTGACCGACAGGGTCATCTGCTCCTCCTCCGAGCGCCCGGTCGCCCGGTAGGTCACCCGGTAGCTGTCCCCGGCGGTCTCGGTGCCGAGCTCGAGGTTCACGTAGCCCGCAGGGCCGCCCTCGCGCTGCAGCGTCTCGGGGATGATGCCGCTGTCGCTCCCGGCCGTGCTCAGGTTGCCGGTGTACCAGGACCCGGACGCGGCCCCGACGGTGAGGTGGCGGAACGGCACGGTGTCCACGCCGAGGTACTCCTGCCACCCGGCGTAGCTGTCCCCGGGGGTGAGGTTCTCCACGACCTGGGTGTGCCCGGAGACCGACACCGCCTCGCGGCCCTCGAGCAGCTCGTAGAGCCGCTGCACGTCGTCGGTCTGGTGCTTGACGAAGTCCTGGTCGAGGAAGGAGACCAGGGGGATGTGCGTGCCGATGACGACGAGCTTGTCCTTCGACACGTGCTCGAGGTCGTTGGCCAGCCAGGTCAGCTGCTCCTCGCCGATCACCCCGGTGTAGGTGGGGTGGTTGGCCGGGTCGGTGCAGAACTCGTGGTCGCCGTCGGTGTTGTCCTCGCTCGTGCACGGGTAGCGGACGTTGTCCAGGCCGACGAAGTGCGCGTTGCCGACGTCGTAGGAGTAGTACGCCGGGCCGATCTCCCGCTTGTAGGTGTCGAAGGAGTGCGCGTCGTCGGTGGCGTCGAAGTCGATGTCGTGGTTGCCGGGCACCGCGCGCACCGG
This sequence comes from Geodermatophilus sp. DSM 44513, assembly GCF_032460525.1. Taxonomy (NCBI): domain Bacteria; kingdom Bacillati; phylum Actinomycetota; class Actinomycetes; order Geodermatophilales; family Geodermatophilaceae; genus Geodermatophilus; species Geodermatophilus sp. DSM 44513. The sequence goes on from NZ_CP135963.1 coordinate 596,759, forward strand.
CACGTCGGCCAGGCTCATGACCTCCTTGATCCGGGGGTAGAGGCCGAGGTCGTCCCCGGCGACGTCGCCCACGATGAAGGCGCCGCACTCGGCCAGGTCGTCGCGCCGCTCCAGGTCGTTGACGACGCCGTCGCGCAGGAAGCCGAGCTCCTGGTTGCTGTAGGTCTGGGTGTCGCCGATGACGGCGCAGTCGACCGGCTCCTCACCGGTCGAGCCGCCGGTCTGGACCATCGGGAAGTTGATCGCCTGGGGCAGGGGCCCGGTGGGCGGCAGCCCGTCGAAGCGCAGCGGCGGTGAGCCCTCCGGCAGGTGGTGGTAGGAGAACTGCGGGAAGTTCTGCTCGTCGAGGGGGACCTCCCAGCCGGCCGGCTTGGTGACGAACACGGTCATCCCGTCGTACACCGGCAGCGCGTAGGCGCCGTCCTCGTCGGTCACGACGACCTCACGCCCGTTGGAGACCGAGACGCCTGCGACGCCGTCCTCCCGCCGGTCCTGCCGGCTGTCGCGGTCGGCGTCCTCGAAGACGGTGCCCTCGATGGTGTCCGCGTCGCTGCCGGCCCCGCCCGCCGCGTCGCGCACGACCTCGACCTGCCCGACGTAGGAGCCGGTCGCCTCCGCGTCCGGACCCTCCTCCGCCGTGGCGCCGTTCATCGACCCGACCAGCAGCGTCGCACCCACCACCGTGAGGCTGCCGGCCTGCAGCGCACGCCTGCGCCGTCCGGGCCGTCGTTCTTGTCGTGGCAACACCATGGACCTCCAGGGAGAGGGGACAGCCCGGTGCCGGAGCCGGTCCCGGGCGCGGTCAGGCTTCCGCGCCGACGGGGACCGGCGGGTGTACGGCGGGCGAGCATCCGGCGTAGGCACGCGCACGCCCGGGGGCCGGTGTCGCCGGTGCGGGATGGACGGCTGCCGGTAACCGGTTGTTGGCGGCGCGGTCGACCGCCCGACGGCCCCCTCAGGCTGGGATGGGCCGATGTGGCGACGGTCGTCCCCTGCGCGGGTCACCCACCGGCTGGGCGGGGTGCTCGCCCTGGCCCTCCTGCTCGGACCGGTCCTCGCCGTGCCGCCCGCCTCGGCGCACCCGCTGGGCGACTTCACGGTGAACACCCACGTCGGCATCCGGGTAGAGCCGGCGGCGGTGGCGTTGGACGTCGTCGTGGACGTCGCGGAGGTGCCGACCCTGCGGGCCTTCCCCGACGCGGCGTCGGGGACCCCGGGCGAGGACGTGCCCGAGGCCGACCGGCGGGCCTACCAGGACCGGCTGTGCCCCGCGCTGCGCGGTGCCGTGGAGGCCCGGCTGGACGGGGCCGCGGTGCCGATGGCCTCCGTCGGCTCCTCGCTGGAGTTCCTCCCCGGCAACGGCGGCCTGGCCACCGCCCGGCTGGAGTGCGGCCTGCGCAGCACCGGGGACCTGGACACGGTGGGCCGGGAGCTGGTGGTGACCGACCGGATGGCGGTGCAGCCCATCGGCTGGCGTGAGGTCACCGCCGTCGGCGACGGGGTGCGGCTGGCGGCCAGCGACGTCCCGGAGCGCAGCCCCACCGACGTGCTGCGCGCCTACCCGGAGGAGGAGCTCGACCAGCCGCTGGACCAGCGCGGGGCCACGCTGCGGGTCGTGGCCGGCAGCGGCGTGGTCACCGGGGCGGGAACCGGTGTCGACGACCCCGCGGCCGGCCCGCCCCAGGGACTGGACCCCCTGACGGCGGCCTTCACCGACCTGCTCTCCGCCACCCGGCTGGGCATCGGCTCCGGCGTGGTCGCCGTCGCCCTCGCCGTCCTGCTCGGGTCGCTGCACGCCTTCGCGCCCGGTCACGGCAAGACGCTGATGGGGGCCTACCTGGTGGGCCGGGAGGGCTCGTGGCGCCAGGCGGCGGTGATCGGGGTCTCGGTCACGCTGACGCACACCGCCGGCGTGCTGGTGCTCGGCGTGCTGCTCTCGGTCGCCGTGCTGACGGCTCCCCAGGCGGTGTACCCGTGGCTGAGCCTGGCCAGCGGCCTGCTGCTGGTCGGGATCGGCCTGGGGTTGCTGCGCGCGGCCTGGCAGCGGCGACACGGCCACGACCACCCGCACCCGCACGGGCACGGCCACCCGCACGGGCACGGCCACCCGCACGGGCACGGCCACCCGCACGGGCACGGCCACCCGCACGGGCACGGCCACCCGCACGGGCACGGCCACCCGCACGGGCACGGCCACCCGCACGGGGGCCCGGGCGCGCACGCCCACCGCGGCGGGGTCGCCGCCGCCGTCCGCGGCGCCACGCGGACGGCGCAGGCCGCACCGGGCGGGCCGGCCGCCGTCCCCGCCCCGCGCGGGGGGAACGGCGGGCTGCTGGCCATGGGCTTCGCCGGGGGTCTGGTGCCCAGCCCGTCGGCGCTGGTCGTCCTCCTGGGCGGCATCGCGCTGGGCCGGGCGTGGTTCGGCGTGCTGCTCGTCGTGGCCTACGGGGTCGGGATGGCGCTGGCCCTGGTCGGCACCGGGCTGGCGCTGGTGCGGGCCCGCGACTGGGTCGAGCGCTGGTCCACGGTGCGCAGCCGCGCCGGCCGGCGCACTGGTGGCGCGCTGGCCGCCGCCCGCGCGCTGCCGCTGCTCACCGCCGGGCTGGTCGTGGTGATCGGTGCCGGTCTCACCGCCCAGGCCCTCCTGCGACTGTGAGGGACGGGCCGCCCACCCCGTGCGGCGTGGTGCCCTCAGGCGCCGCGGCGACGCCGACGCCCGGGTGCGGCGACCGGTGCCGGCGGGACCGCGGTGACCACCCGCAGGGCGCGCCGGCGGGCGTACCAGGCCAGGCCCGCGACGGCGGCGCCCACGCTGACGGCCGCGCCGGTGACCACCGGCGCGGACGGGGTCGGGAAGCGCGAGCCCAGCGCCACCGGCCAGGTGAAGTGCAGCACCGGCCAGCCGAGCTCGGCCGCGACCCGGCGCAGCGCCCGGTCGGGGTTGACGGCGGTGGGGTGCCCCACCGCCTCGAGCATCGGCAGGTCGGTGACCGAGTCGCTGTAGGCGTGGCAGTCGGCCAGGTCGTAGCCGTTCTCCGCGGCCACCTCGCGCACCGCGGCGGCCTTGTTCTCCCCGTAGGCGTAGAAGGCGATCTCCCCGGTGTAGCGGCCGTCGACGGTCACCATGCGGGTGGCCACGACGCGGTCGACGCCGAGCATCTCGCCGATCGGCTCGACCATCTCCGCGCCGCTGCTGGACACGATGACGATCTCCCGGCCGGCCGCCCGGTGTTCCTCGATGAGGTCGGCCGCCTCGGCGTACACCATCGGTTCCACGATGTCGTGCAGCGTCTCGCGCACGATGTCGTGCACCGTGGCGACGTCCCAGCCGGTGCACATCCGGGTGAGCTGTGCCCGGAGGCGTTCCATCTGCTGGGCGTCGGCACCGGCCAGGGAGAACACGAACTGCGCGTAGGCGCCGGTGAGCACCGCACGCCGGTTGATCAGCCCGCCGTGGAAGAACGGGCGGCCGAAGGCCAGGGCGCTGGACTTCGCGATGACCGTCTTGTCCAGGTCGAAGAACGCCGCTGCGCGGGTCACGGTTCACGACTGTAGGTCTGCCAGGTGACGGTGACGGGTGTCACGGCGCCGTCCACACCCGTTTGGGTCGTCCACAGATCCCGGCCGCCCCTCGCGGCACGCGGGCCTCCCGCGCTGGGCTGGCGGGCGTGTCCGCACACCACCCGCCGTCCGCCCGCCCGCTCGTGGCCAGTGCCGACGAGGACCTGCTCGACGACCTCCTCCGGCTGCTCGCCGCGGCCGGTGCCGAACCCGAGGTCGCCACCGGCGGCCCGGCGCTGCGCCGCGCCCACCGCGAGGCGCCGCTGGTCCTGCTCGGCGCCGACCTCCTGGCCACCGCGGCGGTCCAGGCCCTGCCCCGCCGCCCCGGCGTGGTGGTCGTCGCGCCGGGGGAGCCACCCGCGCCGGTGTGGGCGGCTGCGGTGGAGCGCGGGGCCGAGCGGGTGGCGGTGCTGCCCGCCGACGAGGGCTGGCTGGTCTCCCGGGTGGCGTCGGCGCTGCGCCGTCCGGTCGACCGGGGCCGGCTGGCCGTGGTGGGCGGCAGCTGTGGCGGCGCGGGGGTGAGCACCCTGGCGGCGGCGTTGGCGCTGGCCGCCGCACGGGGTGGGGACGGCGTCCTGCTGGTCGACACCGACGGCTGGGGCGGCGGGCTGGACCTGCTGCTCGGTGCCGAGCGGGACGAGGGGCTGCGCTGGCCCGATCTCGCCGGGCTGCGCGGCCGGGTCGCCGGCGACGCGCTGGTGGCCGCGCTGCCGCAGGTCGACGGGGTGTCGGTGCTCGCCGCCTCGCGGGCCACCGCCGCGGAGGTCCCGGTGGAGGCGCTGACCGCGGTGGTGGAGGCGGTCCGCGCGGGCGGCTGGCCGGTGGTGGTCGACCTGCCCCGGACGGCGACGCCGCAGGTGGCCGGCGCGGTGCTCGCCGAGGCCGACCTCCCGGTGCTGGTCGTCCCGGCCCGGCTGCGCGCGGCGTCGGCCGCCCGCCTGCTCCTCGAACCCCGCCCCGACGGCGGCCCGGCGCCGTGGTCCCCGGCGCGGCTGGTGGTGCGCCGGGTGCCCGGCGGGCTGTCGGCCGAGGACGTCGCCGATGTGGTCGGCCGGCCGGTGCTCGCCGAGCTCGGCCACGACCGCACCGCCGTGGCGCGCGGCGAGCAGGGCCGCCCGCCCCAGGTCGGCGTCCGCTCGCCGCTGGGCGCGGTGGCCCGGCGGCTGCTCGCCGAGCTCGACCGGGCCGAGGGGGTGGCGGCGTGACCGGGGCGCTGGTCGACCGGGTCCGTGCCCGGCTGGTGCTGGAGCCCGGCGTCCCGACGCGGGCCGTCGTCGCCGCCCTGGTGCGGGAGGAGTCCGGGGGCCTGCTCAGTGACGACGACGTCCTGCGGGCGGTCCGCGACGCCGTCGACGAGCTGGCCGGCGCCGGGCCGCTGGAGGCCCTGCTGCGCGAGCCGGGAGTCAGCGACGTGCTGGTCAACGGGCCCGACCAGGTGTGGGTCGACCGTGGGACGGGGTTGGAGCGCACGCCGGTGCGCTTCCCGGACGAGGACGCGGTGCGCCGCCTGGCCGTGCGCCTCGCCGCCGCGGCCGGCCGGCGGCTGGACGACGCCGCGCCGTGGGTGGACGCCGGCCTGCCCGACGGCACCCGGCTGCACGCCGTGCTGCCACCGGTGTCCGGCGGCGGGACCTGCCTGTCCCTGCGGGTGCTGCGGCGGGCCTCGCTCTCCTTCGCCGACCTGGCCGCGCGTGGCGCCCTGCCGGGTGGGTCCGACGAGCTGCTGCGGGCCCTGGTCGCCGCCCGGCTGGCCTTCCTGGTCACCGGCGGCACCGGCTCGGGCAAGACCACGCTGCTGTCCGCCCTGCTCGGGCTGGTGCCCCCCGGCGAGCGGCTGGTCCTCTGCGAGGACGCCCCGGAGCTGGTCCCGGCGCACCCGCACGTCGTCCGGCTGCTCACCCGGCCGGCCAACGTGGAGGGCGTCGGTGAGGTGCGGTTGCGCGACCTGGTCCGCCAGGCGCTGCGGATGCGCCCGGACCGGCTCGCGGTCGGCGAGGTGCGCGGCCCGGAGGTGACCGACCTGCTCGCCGCGTTGAACACGGGCCACGACGGGGGCTGCGGCACGCTGCACGCCAACCGGCCGGCGGAGGTCCCGGCGCGGCTGGAGGCGCTCGGCGTGGCCGCGGGCCTGGACCGGCTCGCGGTGCACAGCCAGGCGGCCGCGGCCCTGGCGGTGGTGGTCCACCTGCGCCGGACGCCGTCGGGACGGCGGGTCGAGGAGGTGGGTGTGGTGCGCCGGGGCGGCGACGTCGTCGTCGTGGAGGCCGGCTGGCGCGCCGACGGCGGTCCCTGCCCGGCGGCCGCGCGGCTGGCTGGGCTGGTGTCGACGGGGCACCGGTGAGCGGGGGGCTGCTGCTGCTCGCCGCCGCCCTGCTCGCGTGGCCGGGGCCGGCGGCGCTGTGGCGGGAGCGCCGCGCGGTGACCCCGTGGGCGGACGCCGGTGCCCGCCTGCGGGCCGCCGTCCCGCTGCCGGTGCTGGCGGCCGCGGCGGCCACCGCGCTCGGTGGGCTGGTCAGCACGCCGTTGGTCGCCGTCCTCGCCGGGGGCTGTGCGGCCCTGGCCGCCCGCGCCGTGCTGCGCCGCCGGGCCGGCGCGCGGCAGGAGGCGGGCCTGGCCGCCCTGGTCGAGGCGCTGTCCGCCCTCGGCGCGGAGCTGCGCAGCGGCCGCTCGCTGGACGAGGCCACCCGCGCCGCCGTCGCCGCCTGCGCGGACGGCGACAGCGGCCGGGCGCTGGCGCGGGCGGTGCGGGCGCCGGAGGACGACGCCGGCCCGGCGCGGGAGGCCGGCGAGCTCGGGCGGGCCCTGGCCAGGGTGGCCGCGGCCGCGCGGCTGAGCACCCGCACCGGCTGTTCGCTGGCCGCGGTCGTCGGCGCCGTGGAGGACGACCTGCGTGCCCGGTCCCGCCAGCGGCTGGAACTGCACTCGGCGACCGCCGGGGCGCAGGCCAGCGCCGCGCTGCTCGCCGCGCTGCCCGTCCTGGGGCTGCTCATGGGGGGAGGCGTCGGTGCCGACCCGTGGCGGGTGCTGACCACCACGGCGACCGGTCAGGTGCTGCTCGTCGCGGGCGTCGGGTTGGAGGTCGCCGGGCTGGCGTGGTCGGCACGGCTGGTCCGCCGGGCCGTGCGGTGACCGCCCCTGCGGTGGCGCTGCTGCTGGCGGCCGCGCTGCTCTGCTGGCCGGCGCGGTCGCCGGCCGCCGTCCGGGCCCGCTGGCTGGCCGACCGGGACGGCCCCCGCCCCGCGACGACGGCCGGGGTCGGCGGTGCACGCCGGCGGTGGGTGCTCGCCGGAGCGGCCGGCCTGGCCGCCGGACTGCTGGTCGGCGGGGGGACCGGCGTGGTCGTGGCCGGGCTGGCGGTGGTCGGCGGGGAGCGGCTGCTGCGCCGTGGCAGCCGGGTGGACGCCGGTGCCGGCCCGCCGCCGGAGGAGGACCTGCCGGTCGCCTGCGACCTGCTCGCGGTCTGCCTGGAGGCCGGCCTGCCGGTGGGCGGCGCGCTCGCCGCGGTCGCCGCCGCGCTGCCCGGCCGGATCGGCCCGGAGCTGGCCACGGTCGCCGGGCTGTACCGGCTGGGTGCCGCACCCCGGCGGGCGTGGGCGGACGCCCCGGCCGGGCTGGCCGTGCTCGGCCGGGCCCTGGTGCGCGGTGGTGAGTCGGGGTCGGCCGTCGTCCCCGCGCTGCGGTCGCTGGCCGCCGACGCGCGCGCCGGCCAGCGCAGCCGCGCCGACGCCGCCGTCCGCCGGGCCGGCGTCTGGGTGCTCGCACCGCTGGGCGCCTGCTTCCTGCCGGCCTTCCTGTGCCTGGGCGTCGTGCCGCTGGTCCTGGGGATCGCCGCCGACGTCTTCGGCTGAGCCGCCCGGCGTCCACAGCCCGGGGCGGCGTCCACAGATCGCGCCGGCGGCTGTGCCCGGCCCCGCTGCCGCACGAGGGTCGGGGCACCGGCCCGGGACGCGGGCCCGACACCGAGGAGGTCCCGTGACCAGACCCTGCACCACCCGCCCCGACGGCGGGCAGCTGCCCGACGACCAGGCCACACCGGCCGACGAGGGGGTCCCGGGGCGGCTGCGGGCCCGCTGGGCCCGGCTCCGGGCCGCCGGCGAGGCGGGGATGAGCACCGCCGAGTACGCCGTCGGCACCGTGGCGGCTTGCGCGTTCGCCGCCGTCCTCTACCGGGTGGTCACCGGGGGCTCGGTGGTCGAGGGGCTCAGCGCCCTCGTCGCCGACGCGCTGGCCACCCTGTCCTGATGGCCCGGCGGCGCCGCGCCGGCCGGGGGTCCGGTGAGGCCGGCATGGTGACCGCCGAGACGGCGGTCGTGCTGCCGGTGCTGCTGCTCGTCCTGGCCGGCGCGGTGGCCGCCGTCACCGTCGTCGGCGCGCAACTGCGCTGTGTCGACGCCGCTCGCGAGGGGGCCCGGGCCGCCGCCCGGGGCGAGGACACCGCGCTGGTGACCGCCCTGACCGGCCGGGCCGCCCCGGCCGGCGCCCGGACCACCGTGGCCGGGGACGCGACCACGGTCACCGTCACGGTCGTCGCCGACGTGGCGCCGCTCGGCCCGGTGCCGCTGCGGGTCCCGGTGGCGGCCTCCGCGGTCACCTGGCGGGAGCCCGGGGCCGCCGAGGGGGCCGGGTGACCCGGCCGGGCCGCCTCGCCGGGGAGCGGGGGTCGGCCACGGTGTGGGTGGTGGCGCTGTCCGGCGTCCTCGCCGCGATCGGGGTGGCGGCGGTGCTCGTCGGGACGGCGGTGGTCGGGCGGCACCGGGCGGCCGCCGCGGCCGACCTGGCGGCCCTCGCCGCGGCCGAGCGCGCCGTCCGCGGCGACCCCGGGGCGTGCACCACGGCCGGTGAGGTGGCCGCCGCCAACGGCGCCCGGCTGACCGCCTGCACCCTCGGTGGCGGCGCGGTCGTCGAGGTCGCCGTCGAGGTGCCCGTCCGGCTCGGCCCGCTGGGCGTGCCCGCCGCCGGCGCCCGCGCCCGGGCCGGCCCGGTCCTCTCGGCGGCCTAGAAGACCAGGTCGTCGGCGTCGCCGCCGCAGGAGCCGGTGCCGTCCGGAGCGGGCGCCGGACCGTCGCCCGGCCCGCCGGTGACCGGACCGTCGTCCGCCGCGGGCGGGCCCGCCTCCTCGGCGGCGGCCAGCTCGTCGAGGACGACGTCGAGCACCCGCACCGCGCCGGCCTTGTCCAGCGGCTCATTGCCGTTGCCGCACTTGGGCGACTGCACGCAGGACGGGCAGCCGCTGTCGCACTCGCAGCTGGCCACCGTCGCCCGGGTCGCCTGCAGCCAGCTCCGCAGCACCGCGAAGCCGCGCTCGGCGAACCCGGCGCCCCCCGGGTGCCCGTCGTAGACCACGATGGTGGCCGCGCCGGTGTCGGGGTGCAGGGCGGTGGACACCCCGCCGAGGTCCCACCGGTCGCAGGTGGCCAGCAGCGGGAGGATGCCGATGGCGGCGTGCTCGGCGGCGTGCAGCGACCCGGGCAGCTCCGCGTCGCCCACCTCGGCCCGCCCGACGGCCCGCTCGTCGAGGGTCAGCCACACCGCGCGGGTGCGCAGCTGGCGGGCCGGCAGGTCCAGCGGGAACTCGGCGAGCACCTCACCGCTGCCCAGCCGGCGGCGCTGGTAGGCGACCACCTGGTTGGTCACGTCGACCACCCCGGTGTGCGCGGTGACCGTGCCGAGGGAGCGCGAGCGGTCGGTGGCGGCGATCGCGAGGTCGGTGACGTCCCGGGCCACCGTCGTCCACTCCGGGCTCTCCGCGTGCACCACCGCGACGGCGTCGTCGACGCACAGCTCGTCCACCACGTAGGACTCACCGCGGTGCACGTAGACCGCGCCGGTGTGCACCGTGGCGTGCGCGGCGTCGCCGTCCACCGTGCCGAGCAGCCGCCCGGTGTCGCCCTCGATGATCGTAACCGGCGCCAGCCCGCTGCCGCGGATGTCGACGTCCGGGCGCCCCCGCCCGGCCCAGTACCAGCCGGTGGGACGGCGGCGCAGCACCCCCTCGGCCACCAGCTCCGCCACCCGGGCCTGCGCCGCCGGGCCGCCGAAGTCGGCCAGGTCCTCCGGGACCAGGGGGAGCTCCGCGGCGGCGCAGCACAGCTGCGGGCCGAGCACGTAGGGATTGGTCGGGTCGGTGACCGTGGCCTCCACCGGGCGGCCGAAGACCGCGCGCGGGTGGTGGGCCAGGTAGTGGTCCAGCGGGTCGTCGCGGGCGACGAAGACGACCAGTGACTCCCGCTGCGCTCGGCCCGCGCGGCCGGCCTGCTGCCACAGCGAGGCCAGCGTGCCGGGGTAGCCGGCCAGCACGACGGCGTCCAGGCCGGCGATGTCGATGCCGAGCTCCAGGGCGTTGGTCGTGGCCACGCCGAACAGGTCGCCCGACGACAGCGCCCGTTCCAGCTCGCGGCGCTCCTCGGGCAGGTAGCCGCCGCGGTAGGAGTCCACCCGGCGGGCCAGGTCGCCGCGGCCGCGGTCCCGCAGGACGGAGCGGGCCTGCTCGGCCACCGACTCCGCGCTGCGTCGCGAGCGCACGAACGCCAGCGTGCGGGCCCCGCGCTCGACCAGGTCGGCCAGCAGCGTGGCGGCGTCGGCCGCCGCCGAGCGGCGCAGGGGGGCGCCGTGCTCCCCGGTGCGCTCGGTCAGCGGGGGCTCCCACAGCGCGAACGTCGCCCCGGGCCGCGGCGAGCCGTCCTCGGTCACCGCCACGACCGGCGCGCCGACCAGGCGGGTCGCCGCCGCAGCCGGCTCGGCCACCGTGGCCGACGCGAGCAGGAACACCGGCTCCGCGCCGTAGCGGCGGCAGATCCGCCGCAGCCGGCGCAGCACGTGGCCGACGTGGGAGCCGAAGACCCCGCGGTAGGCGTGGCACTCGTCGACCACCACGTAGGCCAGCCGGCGCAGCGTGCTGGACCACCGCTGGTGGGCCGGCAGCACCCCACGGTGCAGCATGTCGGGGTTGGTGACGATCCAGCGCGAGTGCCGCCGGACCCACTCCCGCTCCTCCATGGGCGTGTCGCCGTCGTAGGCGGCCGGCCGCACCGACGGGTCGGCCAGCGCGGCCACCGACCCCAGCTGGTCGCGCGCCAGCGCCTTGGTCGGCGCGAGGTAGAGCACGCAGGCACGGGGGTCCTCGGCCAGCCGGGTGAGCGCCGGCACCTGGTAGGCCAGCGACTTGCCCGACGCCGTCCCGGTGGCGACGACGACGTGTGCGCCGTCCCGGGCCAGCTGTGCGGCCTGCACCTGGTGCCGCCAGGGCACGCGGACGCCCTGGGCCTCCAGCCGGGCGCGCAGCTCCGGGCCCACCCAGGCCGGCCAGGGCAGGGTCCGGCCGTCCCGCACCGGCAGCCGGTGCACGTGGGTGACCGGCTGCTCCTCCTCCGGAGTGCCGGACAGGACGGCGGCCAGCAGGTCCGCCCCGGGCAGCGGGGCACCGGCGGGGGAGGGCGACCCACCCTGGGGAAGAGGGTCCCGGCCGGGAGGGGGAGCCGACCGGACCACGTGGAGCGAGGTCACCTCCTCACTGTCACACCTCCGGGCGACCTGCCGCTGCCCGTGGGCCACGCCGCTGGGGGGACGACGGCAACTCGACGAGCCGCGGGGCTAGCGGCACAGGGTGTGATTCCGCTTACACTCCGGCGGCACCAGCCACACGGTCCCGTGCGCGCTGGACGCACACCTCCGCCGACCGGAGCGGGTGGGCCTCGGCGGCCGCTGACTGCTGGAGGAAACACATGCCGGACAGTGCGCTCTCCGGCGGGGACGTCGTCCTGGTGACGGTCGTGCTCGCCATCTCCCTCGCCGCCCTCGCCTTCGCCGCCTACCTCGTCCGCGCCGTCCTGGCGGCGGAGCAGGGGACGGCGACCATGCGCGAGATCGCCGTGGCGGTGCAGGAGGGTGCCGCGGCGTTCCTGCGCAGACAGTTCCGCACCCTCGGCGTCTTCGCCGTCGTCGTCTTCCTGCTCCTGCTGCTCCTCCCGGTGGCCGACGGCGGATTGGGGACCCGCCTCGGCCGCGCGCTGTTCTTCCTGGTCGGGGCCGTGTTCTCGGCGGCGGTCGGCTTCATCGGCATGACGCTGGCGACCCGCGGCAACGTCCGGGTCGCCGAGGCGGCCCGCAGCGGTGGCTACCAGCCCGCCTTCCGCATCGCCTACCGCACCGGGGGCGTGGTCGGGATGATCACCATCGGGCTGGGCCTGTTCGGGTCGGCTCTGGCGCTGCTGCTGTTCCGGGACACCGCCCCGATCGTCCTCGAGGGGTTCGGCTTCGGCGGCGCCCTGCTGGCGATGTTCATGCGCGTCGGCGGCGGCATCTTCACCAAGGCCGCCGACGTCGGCGCGGACCTGGTCGGCAAGGTGGAGGCCGGCATCCCCGAGGACGACCCGCGCAACGCCGCCACCATCGCCGACAACGTGGGCGACAACGTCGGGGACTGCGCCGGCATGGCCGCGGACCTCTTCGAGTCCTACGCGGTGACCCTGGTCGCCGCGCTCATCCTCGGTCAGGTCTTCTTCGGCAACGTGGGCATGGTGTTCCCCCTGCTGGTCGCGGCCATCGGCGTGATCGCCTCGGTCGTCGGGGTGCTCGCGAGCAGGCCGGGGACGAACGACGCCACCGGGATGGTCCCGATCAACCGCGGTTTCTTCGCCTCCGCCGTGGTCTCCCTGGTCCTCGTCGCCGCGGCGTCCTTCCTCTACCTGCCCGGCGTCTCCGACGTGGCCGACCTGTCGGTCAGCCCGCAGGTGCTCGGCTTCGTGTCCGTCCTCGTCGGCGTCGTCCTGGCCGCGACCATCCAGCAGCTCACCGGCTACTTCACCGAGACCAGCCGCAAGCCGGTGAAGGACATCGGCCGCAGCTCGCTGACCGGCCCGGCCACCGTCATCCTCTCCGGCATCTCCCTCGGGCTGGAGTCCGCCGTGTACGCGGCGCTGCTGATCGGCGGCGCCGTCTACGGCGCCTTCCTGGTCGGCGGTGGCGCCGCCCTCTACGCCGTCGCGCTCGCCGGGTGCGGCCTGCTCACCACGGCCGGCGTCATCGTCGCGATGGACACCTTCGGCCCGGTGAGCGACAACGCGCAGGGCATCGCCGAGATGTCCGGCGACATCGACGAGGAGGGCGCCCGGGTGCTCACCGACCTCGACGCCGTCGGCAACACCACCAAGGCCATCACCAAGGGCATCGCGATCGCCACCGCGGTGCTGGCCGCCACCGCGCTCTTCGGGTCCTACAACGCCCAGGTCGGGGTGGCGCTCGAGGAGGCCGGCGAGACCCTGGGGGACTCCTTCAGCCTGGTCAACCCGAACAACGTCGTCGGCGCGGTGCTCGGCGCCGCAGTGGTCTTCTTCTTCTCCGGTCTGGCCATCAGCGCCGTGTCCCGGGCGGCCGGCCGGGTGGTCTTCGAGGTGCGGGAGCAGTTCCGCACCCGGCCGGGGATCATGGACCGCACCGAGCGGCCCGACTACAGCGCCGTGGTCGACATCTGCACCAAGGACTCGCTGCGCGAGCTGGCGACCCCCGGCCTGCTGGCCGTCCTCGCCCCGGTCGCGGTGGGCTTCGGTCTGGGCATCGGCCCGTTGGCGGCCTACCTCGTCGGCGCCATCGCGGCCGGGACGCTGATGGCGGTCTTCCTGGCCAACTCCGGTGGTGCCTGGGACAACGCGAAGAAGATGGTCGAGGACGGCGCCTACGGCGGCAAGGGCAGCGAGGCGCACGCCGCGACCGTCATCGGCGACACCGTCGGCGACCCGTTCAAGGACACCGCCGGGCCGGCGATCAACCCGCTGATCAAGGTGATGAACCTGGTCGCGCTGATCATCGCCCCCGCCGTCGTCGCGCTGTCGGTCGGCGAGGACGCCCAGACGGGCCTGCGCATCGCCATCGCGCTCGGCGCGGTGCTGGTGATCGTGGCCGCCGTCGTGGTCTCCAAGCGCCGCTCGGTCGTCGTCGGTGGCGCATCGGCCGACAGCTCCTCGTCGCTGACCACCAGCGTCCCCTGACCACACGCGCCCGACCCTGGGGCTCGCGCCGGTCGCGCGGGAGGTCCGGCACCGGTCTGTGGACGACGACCGGACCTGTGGACGGCCGGCCCCGGGGTGACGTGCGGCCGCCCTAGCGTCCCGGCGCACCGGACCCGCCGTGGGCCCGGTCAGTCGCCGGGAGGTCCTCGTGTCCGTCATGTCCGTCGAACCCGATGCCGTCGACGGGTTGGCCGCGGAGCTCCTCGGGCTGGCGGCCGGTCTGTCCACCGAGGCCGACGAGTGCGACCGGGCCGTCGGGCTCCTCCGGTCGGCCGCCGTGGGCGATCTCGCCGCCGCCACGGCGACGGCCGGCCGAGCGTGGTCGCAGGTGATCGGCTGCCTGGCGCAGGGCAACGCCACCTTCTCCTCCGCGCTGTACACGGTGGCCGCCGAGTACCGGGCCGCGGACGCCGCCCTCGCGCAGCACATCGGGAGCTCGCCGGCCGCCGAGGCGGCCGGTCCCCGGTGATCGACCGCGACGTCGCGGCGATGACGACCTGGGACGTCGGGCAGCTGCGTGCCGCCGTGACAGTGCTCGACGCCGTGCTGGACCGGCTGCCCGCTGCCCACCACCGGTTCGACGAGGTCACCCGGACGGTCTGGTCGGGCGCGGTGTGGAGCGGTCCGACAGGGCTCGCGGCGGCCGGTTCGCTGTCCCGGATGTCCGCGGTCGCGCACTCGGCCGCCGGGGCGCTGGAGGACTCGCTCGGCTGGCTCCGCCGCGCGGTCTCCGCAGCCGCCGAGGCGCAGGAGGTCGCCTGCCGGGCCGCCGAGGTCGCGGAGCGCCTGAGGCACGGCAAGGCGGCGGTGACGCTCGGTGCCACGGGCGCCGATGGCCTCGACCTGGCCGCCCTGAGCGCGCAGCTCGAGGCCCTCCAGGACCGCGCCCGGCAGCACGCCGCCGATGCCTCGGCGGCGGCCGCTGTCGCCCACGAGACCGTCCCCCGGCTCGACGCGGTGGCCGATCTGGCGCCGACGAGCTGGCGCGGCTGGACGAGCGGACTGCCGGGGCGGCACCTGGTCGAGCCGCCCAGGATGCCGACCGGAGCGGTGCCGGAGGACACGGCGGCGTGGTGGTCGGTGATGTCGCCGGCGCAGCAGCTCGCCGCGATCGCCCGGGACCCTGCGGCGGTGGGTGCACTCGCCGGCGTCCCGGCGTGGGCGCGGGACCGGGCCAACCGCGTGCTGCTCGCCCAGGCCGTCGCCGGGGGGACGGGCGCCGATGCGGACACCGCCACGGCGATCGCGCACGAGATCCACGACCGCGAGACGGCAGGTGAGACGGTGCAGCTGCTCGAGTTGGACGTGCGCGAGGGTCTGGTGGCCCTCGCCGTCGGCGACCTGGACACCGCCGACTCCATCGCCCTCCTGGTGCCGGGTGTGGGCACCGATGCGGTCGGTGACCTCGACGACCTCGTCGAGGACGTCACCGCCATCGGTGACGCTGCGCTCTCCGTGGATCCGCACCAGAGCGTCGCGGCCCTCGCCTGGCTGTCCTACCGGCCACCCAACGCCGACGTCGGTGCACTTCGCACGGACGCCGCCGAGAAGGGTGGGCGGGCATTGGACCGCACCGTGAACGGGATCGCAGCCTCGCGGAGCGGCGCCCCAGCACGCACCACCGTGGTCGCGCACAGCTACGGAACCGTCGCCACCCACTGGGCAGCTCAGCAGCCTGGTGACCTGCCGGT
Organism: Geodermatophilus sp. DSM 44513; assembly: GCF_032460525.1. Taxonomy (NCBI): domain Bacteria; kingdom Bacillati; phylum Actinomycetota; class Actinomycetes; order Geodermatophilales; family Geodermatophilaceae; genus Geodermatophilus; species Geodermatophilus sp. DSM 44513. Next base: position 612,015 of record NZ_CP135963.1, read on the forward strand.
CGACAACGTCGTCGTGATCGGCAGTCCCGGCATGCCGGCGGCCGCGGCCGAGCTGGAAGCTGATCAGGTCTACGAGGCCTCCTCGTTGACCGATCCGGTCGTGCTCTCCGACTGGCACGGGATCCCCACCTACGTCGACGGCTTCGGCGCAGTGGAACTACCGGTCGACTGGGACACCGGGCACTCCGAGTACCTGGATCCCGACCGTCCCACGCTGACCGCCGTCGGTGAGGTGGTGGCCGGGGTGCGATGACCGGAACCCACGAACGCGTCCGGGAACACGGGGCCGTCGTCGACCATTGGAGCGGGTGACGGCGCGCCCACGGTGGGTCGCCACCGGGCTCCTGCCGGGGTCGGTGGCCTACCGTGACCCCGCCGAGGGCGGCGCGCAGCGACCGCGCCGCCCGGCGCCGTACCGCCGGCGCCCGCACCGAGCAGCACCGACAGGAGCACCGTGGCACCCACGAAGACCACGACCACCGGCACCGCCGCGGCGGCCGCCGGCGGCACGAGCACGCCTGCCCGCCGCCGGCCCGCCGCGACGGGCGGGGGGCGGCCGCTGGTCATCGTGGAGTCCCCGACCAAGGCGGGGAAGATCGCCGGCTACCTGGGCAACGGCTACGTCGTCGAGGCCAGCGTCGGACACATCCGCGACCTGCCGCGCAACGCCGCCGACGTGCCGGCCGAGCACAAGGGCGAGTCGTGGGCGCGCCTGGGCGTCGACGTCGACAACTCCTTCGAGCCCCTGTACGTGGTCAGCCCGGACCGCAAGCAGCAGGTCAGCCGGCTCAGGCAGCTGGTCAAGGACGCCAGCGAGGTCTACCTGGCCACCGACGAGGACCGCGAGGGCGAGGCCATCGCCTGGCACCTGGTGGACACGCTCAAGCCCCGGGTGCCGGTGCGCCGGATGGTCTTCCACGAGATCACCCCCGAGGCCATCGCCCGCGCGGTGGCCAACCCCCGCGAGCTGGACACCGCACTGGTCGACGCGCAGGAGACCCGCCGCATCCTCGACCGGCTCTACGGCTACGAGGTCAGCCCCGTGCTGTGGAAGAAGGTGCTGCCCAAGCTGTCGGCCGGCCGGGTGCAGTCGGTCGCCACCCGCATCGTCGTGGAGCGGGAGCGGGAGCGCATGGCGTTCCACGCCGCCGACTACTGGTCGCTGGAGGGCACGTTCGCCGTCGGGCGCGCCACCGGCAGCGACGAGGGCGAGCCGACGACGCTGCGCGCCCGGCTGGTCAGCGTCGACGACAGCCGGGTCGCCACCGGCCGCGACTTCGACCCGTCGACCGGCCGGGTCACCGGTGACGTCGTCCACCTCGACGAGGCCGGCGCCCGTGGGCTGGCTGCGCGGCTCGAGGGCCGGCAGGTGACGGTCAGCCGGGTCGACGAGAAGCCCTACCGGCGGCGTCCGTACGCGCCGTTCATCACCTCGACGCTGCAGATGGAGGCCGGCCGCAAGCTCGGCTGGTCCTCGTCGCAGGTCATGCGGGTGGCCCAGCGGCTGTACGAGAACGGCCACATCACCTACATGCGCACGGACTCGACCAACCTCTCCGAGGAGGCGGTCAACGCCGCCCGCACCCAGGCCCGCGAGCTCTACGGCGACGCCTACGTGCCCGCCGAGGCCCGTCGCTACAGCAAGAAGGTCAAGGGCGCGCAGGAGGCGCACGAGGCGATCCGTCCCGCCGGCGACGTCTTCCGCACCCCCGGGCAGCTCTCCGGCCAGCTCGCCCGCGACGAGTTCCGCCTCTACGAGCTGATCTGGCAGCGCACCGTCGCCTCGCAGATGGCCGACGCCGTCGGGCAGACCGTGAGCATCCGGCTGGCCGGTCGCAGCGCCACCGACGAGGCCGTGGAGTTCACCGCCTCGGGGCGCACCATCACCTTCCCCGGCTTCCTGCGCGCCTACGTCGAGTCCCGCGACGAGGGCTCCTCCGGCGGCGATGACGAGCACGGCAGCGACGACGCCGAGCGCCGGCTGCCCCGCGTCGAGCGCGGGCAGCAGCTGGACACCCGCGAGCTGGAGCCCAAGGGGCACACCACGAGCCCGCCGGCCCGCTACACCGAGCCCAGCCTGGTGGCCCGTCTGCAGGACCTCAACATCGGGCGGCCGTCGACCTACGCGTCGATCATGCAGACCATCCAGGACCGCGGGTACGTCTGGAAGAAGGGCTCCGCGCTGGTGCCCTCCTTCACCGCCTTCGCCGTGGTGAACCTGCTCGAGCAGCACTTCGCCGCGCTGGTCGACTACGACTTCACGGCCTCGCTGGAGAGCGAGCTCGACGAGATCGCCAGCGGCGAACTGGGCCGGGTCGACTGGCTGACCGAGTTCTACTTCGGCGGCGAGGGCCGGCACGCCGGCGGCATCGCCGCGTCCGGCGGGCTCAAGCAGGTCATCGGCCAGCAGCTGGAGGAGATCGACGCCCGCGGGGTGAACTCCATCCCGCTGCGGGCCACCGGGCCGGACGGGGCGCCGGTCGTCGTCCGCGTCGGGCGCTACGGCCCCTACCTGCAGGTCGGGGGGGAGGACGGCCCGCGGGTCAGCCTCCCGGAGGACCTCGCGCCCGACGAGCTGACCCAGGAGCGGGTCGCGGAGCTGCTCGCCGCGCCCTCCGGTGACCGCGAGCTCGGCACCGACCCGGCGTCGGGCCTGCCGGTCGTGGTCAAGGCCGGTCGCTACGGCCCCTACGTCACCACGGTCGTGCCCGAGGGCAGCAAGGAGGGCCCGCGGACGGCGAGCCTGTTCTCCTCGATGTCCCCGGAGACGGTGACCCTGGAGCAGGCGCTGCAGCTGCTGACCCTGCCGCGCACGGTCGGCACCGCGCCCGACGGCGAGGAGATCCAGGCTCTCAACGGCCGGTACGGGCCCTACCTGAAGAAGGGCAGCGACTCCCGGTCGCTGGAGTCCGAGGACCGGCTGTTCAGCATCACCCTCGACGAGGCGCTGGCGGTCTTCGCCCAGCCGAAGCAGCGCGGCCGGGCGGCCGCCAAGGCCCCGCTCAAGGAGCTGGGCGCCGACCCGGTCACCCAGGGCACGGTCACCGTCCGCGAGGGCCGCTTCGGCCCCTACGTGACCGACGGCGAGACCAACGCCAGCCTGCGCAAGGGCGACGACGTGGAGAGCATCACCCTCGAGCGGGCCGCCGAGCTGCTGGCCGACCGGCGCGCCAACCCGGGCACGCGGAAGAAGGCGACGGCGAAGAAGACCACCGCCAAGAAGACCCCCGCGAAGAAGGCGACGGCGAAGAAGGCCACCGCGAAGAAGGCGACCACCGCGAAGACGTCCGCCGCGGGCAGCGACGCGGTCCCCGCGGGCTGAGCCCCCCCCGTGACGAGGAGCCGGACCGGCCGGGACGCCTGGCAGGAGCAGCGGGCGTCCTTCGGCACCGTCGCCACCGGGTACGCGGCACACCGGCCGACCTACCCGGCCGACGCGGTGGCCTTCCTCCTGGGCGGGCGGCGGCGCGTCCTCGACCTGGGCGCGGGCACCGGCCTGCTCACCGGTGTCCTGCTGGCTGCCGGGCACGAGGTGGTCGCCGTCGACCCGGCCGGCCCGATGCTCGCCGAGTTGCGCGCCCGGTACCCCCAGGTGGTGACGCACGTCGGGGAGGCGGAGGCGGTCCCGCTGCCCGACGGCAGCGTGGACGCCGTCGTCGCCGGCCAGGCCGCGCACTGGTTCGACCCGGAGCCGGCGGCTGCCGAGGTGCGGCGGGTGCTGCGCCCCGGCGGCGTGGTCGGGCTGGTCTGGAACACCCGCGACGACCAGGTGCCCTGGGTGGCCGCGCTCGAGGCGGTGCTGGCCGGTGTCGCGCGGGCCCACACCGCCGACCGCGCGGTGGTCGACGCCTTCGCCCGGGCACTGGACGCCCGGGTCGGGCACCACCGCTCCGGCACGGTGCAGCGGGTGACCCCGGAGCAGGTGGTCGCCGGCATCGCCACCCGCAGCTACGCCGCGACGATGGACGACGCCGGCCGGGGGGCGTTCCTGGGCGCGGTGCGGGCGCTCCTGGACACCCACCCGGACACCTGCGGCAAGGACGTCGTCGACCTCCCGTACCGCACGGACGCCTACCGGCTCACCCCGCGCTGACCGACGGCGAACACCCGCCGGAAGGGCAGCAGCGTGGTCCCGTCCGCCCGGGGCGGGTAGGCCGCCCGCAGTGCCGCGGCGTACTCGGCGGTCAGCTCGGCGGCGTCGTCCTCCCCGAGCCGGGCCAGCACCGGGCGCAGCACGGTGCTGCGGACCCAGCCGAGCACCGGGTCCGCCCCGCGCAGCACGTGCAGGTACGTCGTCTCCCACGCGTCGACGGCCAGCCCCGCCCCGGCGAGCACCTCGAGGTAACCCGCCGGGTCCAGCACGGCGTCCTCGGCCGGCGCCGCGTCGCCCACCGCCCCGGCCCAGCGCGGCGAGCGGCACAGCCCGGCGAGCAGCGCGTGCGTCGGCGCCCGCCAGTTGCCGGGGACCTGCAGCGCCAGCCACCCCCCGGGCGCCAGCTGCCCGGCCCACCGGCGCAGCAGCGCGTCGTGCCCGGGCACCCAGTGCAGGACGGCGTTGGTGACCAGCACGTCGACCGGCCCGTCCGGCGCCCACCCCTGCACGTCGCCGGCCGCGAACCGCACCCGCCCGGGGACGGCGTGGGCGGCCGCCGCGGCCAGCATCTCCGCCGAGTTGTCGATCCCGGTCACCTGCGCCCCGGGCCAGCGCTGCGCCAGCGACGCGGTCAGGGCGCCCTCGCCGCAGCCGAGGTCCACGACGCTGCGCGGGTCGCGCGCGCCCACGCGGGCCAGCAGGTCGGTGAACGGCCGCGCCCGCTCGTCGCCGAACCGCAGGTAGCCGGCCGGGTCCCAGGCGGCGGTGGAGGTCACGGGCCCGACCCTAGGTCCGCGTGCCCGGGACCGTCGGCGGCGGCCGGTACCGTGGCCGCGCACGCCACCCACCAGCCCGGGAGCCCAGCGATCCCCGTGTCCGCCGACGGCCCACCCCACCCGCCGCGCGGGCTGTTCGTCGCCTTCGAGGGCGGCGAGGGCGCCGGCAAGTCCACCCAGGTCCGGCTGCTCTGCGAGTGGCTGGCCGCCTCCGGCCGTCCGGCGCGGAGCACCTTCGAGCCCGGCGGCACCCCGGCCGGCGCCGCGGTCCGCGCGATCGTGCTCGACCGCGCGCACACCGGTCTCGCCCCGCGCGCGGAGGCGCTGCTCTACGCCGCCGACCGCGCCCAGCACGCGCACGCCGTCCTGCACCCGGCCCTGGCGGCCGGCGAGGTCGTCGTCACCGACCGCTACGTCGACAGCTCGCTGGCCTACCAGGGCGCCGGGCGCACCCTCGGCCTCGACGAGGTCGCGGCCCTCTCCCGCTGGGCCACCCGGGACCTGCGCCCCGACCTCACCGTGCTGCTCGACCTCGCCCCGGAGACCGGCCTGGCCCGCGCCCGGGGCCGCGCGGCCGCCGACCGGCTGGAGTCGGAGTCGCTGGGGTTCCACCGGCGGGTCCGCGACACCTTCCGGGCGCTGGCCGCCGCCGAGCCCGGCCGCTACCTGGTCCTGGACGCCACCCGTCCCGTCGAGGACCTGGCCGCCGACGTCCGGACCCGGGTGGGCGCGCTGCTGGGGGTGCCGACGTGAGCGGGGTGTGGGACCAGGTGGTCGGCCAGCCGGCGGTGGTCGCCGAGCTGCAGGCCGCGGTCGCCGACCCGGCGGCGATGACCCACGCCTGGCTGTTCACCGGCCCACCCGGCTCCGGACGATCGGTCGCCGCCCGCGCGTTCGCCGCGGCGCTGCAGTGCCCGGACGGCGGCGACGGCACCTGCCACGCCTGCCGCACCGTGCTCGCCGGCACCCACGCCGACGTCACCGTCATCGTCCCGGACGGGCTGTCGATCGGCGTCGTGGAGGCCCGGGAGCTGGTGCGCGTCGCCGGCCGGGCGCCCAGCCAGGGCCGCTGGCAGGTGATCGTCGTCGAGGACGCCGACCGGATGAGCGAGTCGGCGGCCAACGCGGTGCTCAAGATGATCGAGGAGCCGCCGCCGCGGACCGTCGTCGCGCTGTGCGCGCCGAGCCTGCACCCCGACGACGTCCCGGTGACCATCCGGTCCCGGTGCCGGGTGGTGGGCCTGCCCACCCCCGCGGTCGACGCCGTCGCCGAGGTGCTGGTCCGGCGGGACGGCGTGGACCCCGGCCTGGCGGCCTGGTCCGCCGGCGCCTCGGGAGGCCACGTCGGGCGCGCGCGGCGGCTGGCCCGCGACGAGGACGCGCGGATGGCCCGCAAGGCCGTCCTCGACGTGCCGCTGTCCCTGGTGTCCCTCGCCGCCTGCCTGGACGCCGCCGACGACCTGGTGGGCACCGCGCAGGAGGAGACCGACGCGGCGACCGGGGCGCTCAACGGCGTGGAGACCGAGGCCCTCAAGGCCAGCCTGGGGGTCGGCGCCCGCGGACCGGGCGTCGCCGCCGCCAGCCGGGGGGCGGGGCAGCTCAAGGAGCTGGAGAAGCGGCAGAAGTCCCGGGCGACCCGCATCGGCCGGGACTCCCTGGACCGGGCGCTGGTCGACCTCGCCGGGCTGTACCGGGACGCGCTGGTCCTGCACGCCGCACCGTCGGAGCCGCTGCCGCTCAACCACCCCGACCGGCGCGCCGACGCCGCGGAGCTGGGCCGACTGATCGGCCCGGAGGGGGCCCTGCGGCGCATCGACGCCGTCCTCGCCTGCCGCCGGGCGCTCGAGCAGAACGTGAAGCCCCAGGTCGCCGTCGAGGCGCTCACCGTGGCGCTGCGCCTGCCGGCGTGAGACGCCAGGGCCTGCGACCGGTACGTGCGGGCGTCCCGTACGCTGACCGGGCACGTCCGCCGCCTTAGCTCAGTCGGTAGAGCATCTCACTCGTAATGAGAAGGTCGTCGGTTCGATTCCGACAGGCGGCTCGAAGTCCAGGCAGCGAGGACGCCGCCGTCCGGGCACCCGCGCCCGCCAGCGCCGGGACTGGTCATCCCCCACGGGTTGCTGGGAGTGCGGCGTTGTGCGCCACGTCATGCGTGGTCCCAGCAGCGGAGTCCCGGTGGGACACAGGTGACCGGCCGGCTCGTCCCCTCGCCGGATCGCCACTCAGGAGAACCGCGCGGCTCAGGAGAGGAGTACCCGGCTGATGAACCAGACCAGGCCGCACAGTGCGATGAGCCCGCTCGCCGCCGACTGGACCGGCCAGGCCCAGCTCCGTCTCCAGATCAGCGCCAGGAGCGGAGCGCAGGCCAGGATGATCGCTGCCTGACCGGCTTCGATCCCGACGTTGAAGGCGAGCACCGACGTGAGCAGCTGCCAGCCGGCCTCGTCGCCGAAGCTGAGGCTCCCGGCGAAGCCGAGGCCGTGCAGCAGCCCGAAGCCGAACACCACGACCACCCGGTGGCGGGGCTCCCGCTGCACGATGTTCTGCACCGCCACACCGGCGATGCTCAGCGCGATCGCCGGCTCGACGATGCCTGCCGGCACCGCGAGCCACCCCAGCGACGCCAGCACCAGGGTGAGACTGTGCGCTGCGGTGAACGCCGTGACGACCATCAGGATCTTCCGCACGCTCCGTGCGCCCAGCAGCAGGGCGAGGACGAAGAGCACGTGGTCCAGCCCGGCCAGGATGTGGCTGAACCCCAGTACGACGAACCGGCCCGCGGCGAGGACGTCGTCCTCGCCGACGGTCAGCGTTCGCGCGCCGGGCTCGAACAGGAACCGCCCGGTCTCCCCTCCTGCGTCGTAGTCGGCGACGTTGGTGTGCGAGAGCCTCTCCGCGGCGGCGATGGCGTCGAAGAACAAGCCGTACTCCACCGTGAGGGGGCCGGTGCCCACGGGGCACCGGTAGCTGCTCGACAGGATCGCGTAGACCTCACCTCGGAATGGCTCCACCGCGATCTCGTCCAGAGTCGCCGCGCACGGCTCGCCGCCGAGGGACACCCGCAGCACGCCGTCCAGGTAGGCGGCCAGTGCACTCCGCAGCTCGACCAGCTCCGCCGTTCGCTGGTCGGGGGTCGGCTCAGGACGGGCCGGGTCGGGCGGAGGCCCGCTGAGCCGCTTGACCAGCTCGGCGTGCTCGACCGCCAGCTGGTACCGGACCGTGTGGCCGTCCTGGCTGATCTTGGACTGGCCGAGCGAGACGCCGTGCGCCCAGGCCGGTTGCGCTACCAGGCAGAGCGTCAGCACCGCGAGAGCGGTGACGAGCGCTCGTCGTCGCGCCAGGCCGCCGCCCCCTGCCCCGGGGCCGCAGGAGGGCATCGGGTACAGGGGACGGCGGCCGATCCGGCGGGTCAGCCTCTCGGGGAGTCGGGGCGACCGGCGACGACCTTGAACTCCTGGGACGTCTCCGACACCTGGCCGTAGGGGTCGGTGCTGCGCACCGTCAAGGTGTGCCACCCCGGCCGCAGACCACCCGGCAGCTCCACGGTCCACAGGTGGGACGAGGGCTGGGGCTCGGCCGGGGCTTCCGGCGTCCCCTGGAGCTGCTCGAAGAGTGCCGCGATGTACGGGTCCAGGTTGGCGTTGGGGTCTCCGTCGGTCTCGCCCTTGAACGGCGGGTCGTAGTTCATCGCGGCGAACTCGCCGTCGTCGACGCGGGCCTCCACCGTGTGTCGCTCACCGCCGTCGAAGACGTTGACCGTGGCGGTCGGGACGTCGTCCCCGGCCCAGTCCCGCGGGTGGAACCGCGGCGCGGGGGTGATGCCCTCCGATCCGCTGGGACCCGAGGGGAGGAAGAGCTGACCGGGCCGCCCGCCCTCGAAGGTCAGGCGCATCTGGAAGTCGGCCGGCAGGCTCGCCGCCTTGAACCGGGGCCGGGCCTCGTTGCCGTCGAAGGCGACGGTGTAGTAGCCGTTCGGGTTGCCGTCGGACATGTCGGCCGCCTGCACTCCCCGCTCGTCCAGCGGGCCCGTCGTCCAGCCGCTTCCCCGCACCTCGGCGAGGGTCTGGTTGAGGAACGGCTCGTCGCCGGTTCAGCCGCCCTCGGCCCCGATGTACTTCTGCCAGCTGTTGCTGGTGTCGTGCCCGGAGACGCTGTACAGGTGCTCGCGCCCCTCGAGCACCTCGAAGAGCTCCTCCAGGTTCACCGTGTTGACGTTGTCGCCGCCGATGGCGTCGGTGCGCAGCGGGATGTGCGTGGAGATCATGATCAGCTTGTCCGCGGGCACGTGCGCCAGGTCGTTGCGCAGCCACTCGAGCTGCTCGGGGTTCAGGTAGCCCCGGTACCGGCCGTTCTCGCCGTCGGGGGTCTGGCCGAAGTAGTCGACGTTGTCCATGTTGACGAAGTGGACCTGGCCGTAGTCGGCGGAGTAGGTGGTCGGCCCGTACACCCGCTTGTAGGTCTCCGTGGCGTACCGGTCGTCCGCGGCGTCGTAGTTCATGTCGTGGTTGCCGGGCATGTTCCACCACGGCACGCCGATCTCCGCGACGATCTCGTTGTGCCTCGGGAAGAGGTCCAGCGGGTCGTTGACGAGGTCGCCCACCGTCATGCCGAACTCCGCGTCCGATCCCTTCAGCTCCTGCACGACGTCGGTGCGGAAGTCCTCCAGCTCGCCGAGGTTGCGCGTCTGGGGGTCCGCGAAGACCAGTGCCTCGAACTCGTCGGACTCCTCCTGCTCGTGCAGGGCGAAGTCCACCGAGTCCGGCAGCGGCCCGGTCGGCTCGATGCCGCCGTACTCGAGCTCGACCGGCGTCCCGTTGGGGTAGTGGAGGTAGTAGAACTGAGGCAGCTGGACGTCGTTGACCGGCACCATGTAGCCGGCGGGCTTGGTGACGAACAGGATGGTCTCGTCGGTCACGCCCAGGCTGTAGCGCCCGTCGTCGTCGGTCCGGACCACCTCGCGGCCGTTGGAGACCGACACGCCCGACACGCCGGGCTCGCCCTCGTCGTGCTCGTCGTCCTGGTCCAGGTCCTCGTAGACGATGCCCGTGGCGGTGTCGGTGTACTGCGGTGCGTCTCCGGCGTTCGCCGACGAGGGGAGGACCAGCGGGCTGAGGATCACCAGGCAGACGCCCGCTCCCATACCGGCCGGTGAGTGCTTTCTGGGCATGGACGTTCTCCTTCGACGAGCCGACCGCGGGGACGGCCCGACGCTAGGCAGGCACGTCCTGCGCGTCGCGAAGCGAGCGTGAACGGTCGCGGAACAGGGGCCCGGCCGCAGCGTGCCACGCGGGAGCGGGGCGCCGACCCGAGAGGTGCCGAGAGCGACACCGTCCTCTCGGCGCCGCGTTCGACCATCTGCAGGTGGTCAGACGCGGGCCAGCCGGGGGTCGCGCTCGCGGATGTGGTCGGCGGCGCAGGTGGACGTGCTGCGCACTCGTCTGCGACACCGACGGCCACCCCGGGCCGGCGCTCCCGATCGCAGCTGAGCTGGAGCAACGACGCCGCGCGGTGGTGGGTGACGGTGTCTGGCCAGCCCCCTGCGGTTCCTGATGAGGAGTTCGCCGGTTCGATCCCGACAGGCGGCTCGTGCTCCCCTCGGTCCGTCCACGCGGACGGGTCCGTCGTCGTCTCCGGACGGTGGAAAAGAGGGTGACCGGAGCCCGCCCGGCGCGCCAGGGTGCGCGCGTGGACCGGTCACTGATCAGCGCCGTGGCGCACCGCTGGCACCCCGTCGCCGCCCCCGTCTCCGACGACTCGCTGCGCCGGCTGCTCACCCGGCTGGTGCCGCCCGGCGCGCGCGAGGCGCTCGACCTCGGCTGCGGCTCCGGAGCGTGGCTGCTCCGGCTGCTGGAGGCGGCCACCGGCTGCACCGGCGTCGGGGTCGACACGTCGGCGCCCGCGCTGGACGCCGCCCGTGCCGAGGCCCGCCGGCGTGGGCTCACCGACCGGGTGGCGTTCGTCCACGGCGACGCGGCCGCCCACACCGGGGAGCCCGTCGACGTCGTGCTCTGCGTGGGCGCCACCCACGCGTTCGGTGGGTTCGCCGGCACGCTGACCGCCGTCCGCCGCCACCTGCGTCCCGGCGGGCGGGTGCTCCTCGGCGACGCCTTCTGGGAGCACGGCCCCGGCCCGGCGGCGCTGGCCGCCCTCGGCGCCGTCCCGGGGGAGCTGCCGGACCTGGCCGGGCTGCTGGCCGAGGTGGACGAGGCCGGCTTCGAACCCGGCTACGGCCACCTGAGCACCGCCGCCGAGTGGGACGAGTACGAGTGGTGCTGGACCGGTGCGTTCACCGAGTGGGCGCTGACCGAGGCCCCGGCCGACGACCGCGCCGCCGCCCTGGAGCTGGCCCGCACGCACCGCTCCCAGTGGCTGGCCGGGTACCGCGGACAGCTGGGCTTCCTCACCGCCGTCCTGCACGACGTGCGCTGAGCACGCCGACGGCGGCACACCCGTGCGGGTGCGCCGCCGTCCGGGTCCGGTCGCGCCCGGTGACGTGCTGGAACGGCCACCCTCCAGGGTCCCGCGCCGAGCTGGCGAGGCGTGGGGGAGAGGGTGGTCCTTCCTCAGTGGTGGGGTCCGGCCTCCTCGGCCCGCGCCAGCGAGGCGTGGATCTCGGCCTCGGCCTCCTCGCGGCCGACCCACTCCGCCCCCTCGACCGACTTGCCCGGCTCCAGGTCCTTGTAGGTCTCGAAGAAGTGCTGGATCTCCAGCCGGTCGAACTCCGACACGTCGGTGATGTCGACCAGGTGGGCCATGCGGGGGTCCGTCGCCGGGACGCAGAGGACCTTGTCGTCCCCCCCGGCCTCGTCGGTCATCCGGAACATCCCGATCGCACGGCAGGTGATCAGGCACCCGGGGAAGGTCGGCTCCTCGAGGAGGACGAGGGCGTCCAGCGGGTCGCTGTCCATGCCGAGGGTGTTCTCGATGTACCCGTAGTCGGCCGGGTAGCGGGTGGAGGTGAAGAGCATCCGGTCCAAGCGGATGCGTCCGGTGGCGTGGTCCAGCTCGTACTTGTTCCGCTGGCCCTTCGGGATCTCGATCGTCACGTCGAACTGCACGGACGTAGTGTGGCGGATCGGACCCCGGAGGACCGCCGGAGGTCGTTCCAGGGGGTGGGCACCATCGCGTCCAGCGGGTCGGCGACCGTCACGCCCAGGTACTCCCGGCTCCGCCGACGCCTCCTGCTCGCCGTCCTGGCGCTGCTGCTCGTGGTGGCCGCCGGCGCCTGGTACGTGCTCGCCCCGGACGGCGCGGAGTCGGCCAGCGAGGTCGCCGCGGCCGAGGCCCGGCTGCCCGACGTGGCGCCGGCCGGGCCGGTGCTCGCGGCCCTGTCGGCGCAGGCACCCGCACCCGACGCCGCCGTCCTCGCCGGTGAGCTCGGGCCGCTGCTGGCCGACCGGGCCCTCGGCGCCGGCGTCGAGGCCCGGGTCGTCGACGTCGTCTCCGGGGAGGTCCTGTTCGACCAGGGCTCGCAGACCCCCTCCACGCCGGCGTCCACCACCAAGCTGCTCACCGCGTTCGCCGCGCTGACCGCCCTCGGCCCCGACACCACCCTGGCGACCACCGTCGTCACCGGGGCCGCACCCGGCGAGGTGGTGCTCGTCGGCGGCGGCGACCCCACCCTGTCGCGCACCGCGCCCTCGCTGACCTACCCCGGCGCCCCGACCGTCGCCGATCTCGCCGCCCAGGTGCGCGCCGCCCTCCCCGCCGGCACGGAGGTCAGCCGCGTCGTCGTCGACGGCTCGCTGTTCGAGGGCCCGCTCACCGCCACCGGCTGGGGGCCCGGCGACGCGCCGTCCACCTACGCCGCCCCGGTCACCGCCGCCGCCGTCGACGGTGCGCGGGTGCGTCCCGGCGAGGCGCCCCGCAGCGGCCGGCCCGGCACCGACGCCGGCACCGCGCTGGCCGTCGCCCTCGGCGTCCCGGACGCCACCGTGGCGCTGGGCGAGGCGCCGCCGGGTGCGCAGACCCTGGGCACGGTGCGCTCGGCGCCGGTCTCCCGCCTGGTCGAGCAGGCGCTGTCCCAGTCGGACAACCTGCTGACGGAGTCGCTGGCCCGCCACGTGGCGCTGGCCCGCGACCTGCCGGCCACCTTCGACGGCGCCGGCGCGGCGGTCACCGGTGTCCTGGCCGGCGCGGGTCTCGACGTCACCGGTGTGACCCTGTCCGACGCCAGCGGGCTGTCCGCCGGTGACCGGGTGCCGGTCGCGGTGCTCACCGGACTGCTCGCCGGCGCCGCCGACGGCACGCTGCCCGGGGCCTCCGCGCTGCTCTCCGGACTGCCCGTCGCCGGCTACGACGGCACCCTGTTCGACCGCGGGGACGAGGACCCGGCCACCGCGCCGGGCGCCGTCCGGGCCAAGACCGGCACGCTGCTCGGCGTGCACGGCCTGGCCGGCACCGTGGTCACCGCCGACGGCCGCTTGCTCGCCTTCGCCGTGGTGGCCGACTCTGCGCCCGCCGACCGCACGGCTGCGGAGGCCGCCCTGGACGACGTCGCCGCGGCGCTGGCCGCCTGCGGCTGCCGCTGAAGAAGGAACCTCCTGCCCCCCACCGTGGAAGGACCCCGTCCTCCTCACCACTCGCGAGCTCGCGCCGAGCCTCTGGACGGGGCCAGCGGCGGGCCCCTGCAGGAGGGCCTACCGTGAGCTGGTGAGCAGCCCTGCACGGATGGTCGACTGGGACCTCGCCGGACGCACCGCCCGACGCCTGGCCGGGCCCGGCCCGCAGACCACCCGCGAGGAGGCCGCGGCCGTCGTCCGGGAGCTGCACGAGGCCGCCGCCGCCGCCGTCGCGCACGTCGAGGGCCTCACCGGGCTGCGCCCGGTCCCCGGCGGGCCCGTGCCGGAGGTCGCCGTCGTCGACCGGCCCGGCTGGGTCGACGCCAACACCCGCGGCATGTCCGCGCTGCTCGACCCTCTGGTCGACACCCTCGCCGCCAAGCAGGACAAGCGCCCCGGCCCGCTGGCCACCGCCGTCGGCTCCCGGGTCACCGGCGCGCAGGCCGGCGGCGTGCTGGCCTTCCTCTCCTCCCGCGTGCTCGGCCAGTACGAGGTCTTCGGCACCGGCGGGCGGCTGCTGCTGGTCGCGCCGAACATCGTCGACGCCGAGCGCAAGCTGGGCGTCGACCCGAGCGACTTCCGGCTCTGGGTGTGCCTGCACGAGGTCACCCACCAGCTGCAGTTCACCGCCTTCCCCTGGCTCAAGGACCACCTCGAGGCCCAGATGGCCGAGTTCGTCGAGGTCACCGACCTGGACCCCGACGTGCTCCGCGACCGGCTGCGCGACGTCCTGCGCAGCATCACCGACGCCGCCCGCGGCGCCGATGGCGGCGACGACGCCGGCCTGATGGCGCTGGTGCAGGACCCCGCGCAGCGCGCCGTCCTCGACCGGGTCACCGCCGTCATGAGCCTGGTCGAGGGGCACGCCGAGTTCGTGATGGACGGCGTCGGCCCGGACGTCGTCCCGTCGGTGCGCACGCTGCGCAAGCGGTTCGCCCAGCGGCGCAAGGGCCGCAGCCCGGTCGACCGCGTGCTGCGGCGGCTGCTCGGCCTGGAGCAGAAGATGCGGCAGTACGCCGAGGGCCGGGTGTTCGTCGGCGGCGTCGTCGAGCAGGTCGGCATGGCCGGGTTCAACCGCGTGTGGGAGGGGCCGGAGAACCTGCCGCACGTCGAGGAGCTCACCGACCCGGCCCGCTGGGTCGAGCGCGTGCACGGCCGGCCCGCCGTCCCCGCCTAGGTGGTCGGCCCCCCGCGGGCCGTCGCCCTGCTGCGGACCGCCGTCCGGCCCGGGCTGCGGGCGGGGGAGCGGCCGGTCCTCGCGGCGGTCAGCGGGGGAGCGGACTCGGTCGCCCTGGCGGCGGCGCTGGCCTTCGAGGCGCGGTCCGCCGGCGTCCCCGTCGGGGGCGTCACCGTCGATCACGGCCTGCAGCCGGGCTCCGCGGACCGCGCGGAGCGGACCGCGCAGCTGCTGCGCGGGCTGGGCCTGGACCCGGTCCTCGTCCGCCGGGTGACGGTCGGTGCCGACGGCGGGCCCGAGGGGGCCGCCCGCACCGCCCGCCACCGCGCGCTGGCCGCCGCGGCCGGTGAGCTCGGCGCGCGCGTCGCGCTCGGGCACACCCTCGACGACCAGGCCGAGACCGTGCTGCTGGGCCTGGGTCGCGGCTCGGGTCCGCGCTCGGTCGCCGGCATGGTGCCCGAGCGGACGGCGGACGGCGTGACCTGGTGGCGCCCGCTGCTCGCCGTCCGGCGGGCCACCACCCGCCAGGCCTGCCTGGACCAGGGGCTCCCGGTGTGGGACGACCCGTGGAACGTCGACCCGGCGCACACCCGCGCCCGCCTGCGCGGTGAGGTGCTGCCGCTGGTGGAGGAGGTCCTCGGCGGGGGGGTCGCCCCCGCGCTGGCCCGGACCGCCGAGCTGCTCCGGGAGGACCTCGACGCGCTCGACGCGCTCGCCGCCGCCGAGCTGGCCCGGCTGGCCGGCGCCGGGGACCTGCCCGCCCGCGAGCTGGCGGAGCTGCCCGCGGCGCTGCGCCGCCGGGTGCTGCGCCGGTGGCTGCGCGACGGCGGCGTCCCGGACCTGCAGGCGGTGCACCTCCTGGCGGTCGAGGCGCTGGTCACACGGTGGCGCGGGCAGGGCCGGGTGGACCTCCCCGGCGGTGCGGGGACCACCCGCACGTCTGGCAGGCTGGTGCTGTCGCCCCCCGCAGCGCGGGGCGCCCTGCCCCAGGACGCACCCCAGACCCGCGAGGAGTCCCGCCCGTGAGCGAGTCCGCCAGCGCTCCCGCAGAGCTCGGCAACGACCACGGCTACGGCCCCGACATCGACCACGTCCTGCTCACCGAGGCGCAGATCACCGAGAAGATCACCGAGCTGGCCGGCCAGGTGGCCCGCGACTACGCCGGGCGCGAGGTGCTGCTGGTCGGCGTCCTCAAGGGTGCGGTGCTGTTCATGAGCGACTTCGCCCGCGCCCTTCGGCTGCCCACCCAGATGGAGTTCATGGCCGTCTCCTCCTACGGCTCGGCCACCAGCTCCTCCGGCGTCGTGCGCATCCTCAAGGACCTCGACCGGGACATCAGCGACCGCCACGTCCTGGTCATCGAGGACATCATCGACTCCGGGCTGACGCTGTCCTGGCTGCTGAAGAACCTCGGCGGCCGGCGTCCGGCGTCCCTGGAGGTGTGCGCGCTGCTGCGCAAGCCCGACGCGGTCCAGGTCGACGTGCCGGTGCGCTACGTCGGGTTCGACATCCCGAACGAGTTCGTCGTCGGCTACGGCCTGGACTACGCCGAGCGCTACCGCGACCTGCCCTACATCGCCACCCTCAAGCCCGAGGTGTACACCTGATCACCTCCTGAGGTGAGCCGCCCTGCGAGGCGTCCTGACGAGTGGGGCCCGGAGGGTCCCGCGAGGAGGGACGGGCGGGGCTCCACGCAGCAGGGGGACGGCACCTGGTCGCGGTGCGGTCCGGTAGGACCGCGGTGTACCCGCACGGCCCCACCCGCCAGGGGGTTGTCAGCCGGCACCCGGTCGCTGCACAGCTGTCGCGCAGACTCCCCGGTGTACCGTCGATCCAACGACGCTGCACCGAGCGCCTGGGTGCCCACCCGCGCCGCAGGGAGCGTCTCCCGGACGATCAGGAGGGTGGACGGGACCGGCTGGACCCCCGGCCGCCCGGCATCGGTGTATGGAACGTAAGAAGCTCTTCCGCTCCGTGTGGTTCTGGGTCGTCCTCGTCGTCATCCTGGCGCTGGCCTTCTCCTCCCTGTTCCGTGGGAACGGGAACCTCCAGGAGGTCAGCACGGCGACCGCGCTCCAGCAGATCGAGAGCGGCAACGTCGAGAGCCTCACGATCAACGACCGTGAGCAGACCGTCGACCTGATCCTCACCGACCCGGTCGACGGGAACGAGGAGATCACCGCCTCCTACCCGATCGGTGCCGAGGACGAGGTCTTCGACCTGGCCCGGGGCCTGGGCGGTGACGCCGAGTTCGACACGAACGTCTCGCAGGACAGCGTCCTGGTCAGCCTGCTGATCAGCTTCCTGCCGTTCGTGATCCTCCTGCTCCTGCTGTTCTGGCTGTTCAACTCCATGCAGGGCGGCGGCCGCGGGGTCATGGCCTTCGGCAAGTCCAAGGCCAAGCAGGTCACCAAGGACACGCCCAAGACGACGTTCGCCGACGTCGCCGGCGCCGACGAGGCGATCGAGGAGCTGCACGAGATCAAGGACTTCCTCGCCAACCCGGTGAAGTTCCAGGCCGTGGGCGCGAAGATCCCCAAGGGCGTGCTGCTGTTCGGCCCGCCCGGCACCGGCAAGACCCTGCTGGCCCGCGCCGTCGCCGGCGAGGCCGGGGTGCCGTTCTTCTCCATCTCCGGCTCGGACTTCGTCGAGATGTTCGTCGGTGTCGGCGCCAGCCGCGTCCGGGACCTGTTCACCCAGGCCAAGGAGAACGCGCCGGCGATCATCTTCGTCGACGAGATCGACGCCGTGGGCCGGCACCGCGGCGCGGGCATGGGCGGCGGGCACGACGAGCGCGAGCAGACGCTCAACCAGATGCTCGTCGAGATGGACGGCTTCGACGTCAAGGGCGGCGTCATCATGATCGCCGCCACCAACCGGCCGGACATCCTGGACCCCGCACTGCTGCGCCCCGGCCGCTTCGACCGGCAGATCGCCGTCGACCGTCCCGACCTGGAGGGCCGCAAGCGGATCCTCGAGGTGCACGCCAAGGGCAAGCCGCTGGCACCGGACGTCGACCTGGAGACCGTGGCCCGCCGGACGCCGGGCTTCACCGGTGCCGACCTGGCCAACGTGCTCAACGAGGGCGCGCTGCTCACCGCGCGCAACAACGGCACGGTCGTCACCGACGAGGTCCTCGAGGAGGCCATCGACCGGGTCATCGCCGGCCCCGAGCGCAAGACGCGGGCGATGAGCGAGAAGGAGAAGAAGGTCACCGCCTACCACGAGGGCGGGCACGCCCTGGTGGCGCACGCGCTGCCCAACCTGGACCCGGTGCACAAGGTGACGATCCTGCCGCGCGGCCGCTCCCTCGGGCACACGCTGGTGCTGCCGACCGAGGACAAGTACACCCAGACCCGGTCGGAGATGATCGACACGCTCGCCTACGCCCTCGGTGGCCGGGCGGCCGAGGAGCTCGTCTTCCACGAGCCGACCACCGGCGCCGGCAACGACATCGAGAAGGCCACCGCGATGGCCCGGGCGATGGTCACCCAGTACGGCATGAGCGCCAAGCTCGGGGCGGTCAAGTACGGCAGCACCGACGCCGAGCCCTTCCTCGGCCGCGACATGGGCTCCCGGCCGGACTACTCCGAGGCCGTGGCCGCCGACATCGACGCCGAGATCCGCGCCCTGATCGAGGCCGCGCACGACGAGGCGTGGGAGATCCTGGTCGAGCACCGGGGCGTCCTGGACCAGCTCGTGCTCGAGCTGATGGCCAAGGAGACGCTGTCCAAGGAGGACATGGCGCGCATCTGCGCGCCGGTGACCAAGCGGCCCTCGCTGGCGCCCTACAACGGCTTCGGCAAGCGCACCCCGTCGGACCAGCCGCCGGTGCTGACCCCCGCGGAGCACGCCGCCCGCAACGGCAACGGCCGCCTCCCCCAGGAGAGCGACCCCGTCGGGGACGTCGGAGCCCCCGTCCAGCGGTGACCGGTCGCCTCGGGGGGCAGGAGGACGCCGGCCCGGCGGCACCCCCCGGCCGGCCGGGGACCGGGGTGGACCACGCCCGCGCCGTGGCCGCCGTCCGCGAGCTGCTGCTCGCCGTCGGCGAGGACCCGGACCGGCCGGGCCTGCAGGCCACCCCCGACCGGGTGGCGCGGGCCTACGCGGAGACCTTCGCCGGGCTCTGGCAGGACCCGGCCGAGGTCCTGGCGACCACCTTCGACGAGGACCACGACGAGCTGGTCCTGGTCAAGGACATCCCCCTGTACTCCACGTGCGAGCACCACCTGGTGCCCTTCCACGGGGTCGCCCACATCGGCTACGTCCCGGGCCCGGACGGCAAGGTCACCGGGCTGTCCAAGCTCGCCCGGCTGGTCGAGGTGTACGCCCGGCGTCCGCAGGTGCAGGAGCGGATGACCAGCCAGATCGCCAACGCGCTGACCGACGTCCTCAAGCCCAGCGGCGTGCTGGTCGTCATCGAGGCCGAGCACCTGTGCATGGCGATGCGCGGCATCCGCAAGCCCGGCACCAGCACGGTCACCTCGGCGGTGCGCGGGGTGTTCAAGGACAGCATCGCGTCCCGCAACGAGGCCATGAGCCTCATCCTGGGCCGGTGAGCCCCACCCCGCTGCCGCGGCCCGGCCACTGCGTGGTCATGGGCGTCCTCAACGTCACGCCCGACTCGTTCTCCGACGGCGGCTGCTTCGCCGACACCGGCTCGGCCGTCGCGCACGGCCTGGCGATGCACGCCGCCGGTGCCGACTACGTCGACGTCGGCGGTGAGTCCACCCGTCCAGGCGCCGACCGGGTGGACGCCGCCGAGGAGTGCCGCCGGGTGCTGCCGGTGGTCCGCGAACTGGCCGCCGCCGGCGTGCGCACCAGCGTCGACACCACCCGCGCCGAGGTCGCCGAGGCGGCGCTGGGGGCCGGCGCCGTGCTGGTCAACGACGTGAGCGGTGGCCTGGCCGACGAGGGCATGGCCGAGCTGGTGGCCGCGGCCGGCGTGCCCTGGGTGCTCATGCACTGGCGCGGGCACAGCCGGGAGATGTACGCCGCCGCGCAGTACGGCGACGTGGTGACCGAGGTGTGCGCCGAGCTCACCGCCCGGGCGGAGGACGTCGTCGCCGCCGGCGTCGCGCCGGAGCAGCTGGTCCTGGACCCCGGGCTGGGCTTCGCCAAGCGGGCCGAGCACAACTGGAGGCTGCTCGCCGGCCTGGACCGGCTGGTCGGCCTGGGCCTGCCGGTGCTCGTCGGCGCCTCCCGCAAGTCCTTCCTCGGCCGCCTGCTGGCCGGTGCCGACGGCGCCCTGCGCCCGGCCGAGCAGCGCGACGCGGCGAGCCTGGCCACCACCGTGCTGGCCGCGGAGGCCGGCGCCTGGGGGGTCCGGGTGCACGACGCCGCGGCCTCGGCCGACGCCGTCCGCACCGTCGCCGCCGTCCGGGCGGCCCGGCGCGAGGGCGCCCGCGGTGCCTGACCGCATCGCCCTGCGCGGGCTGGTCGGGCACGCCTTCCACGGCGTGTACGAGGCCGAGCGGCGGCTGGGTCAGACCTTCCGCGCCGACGCCGTGCTCGAGCTGGACACCGCCCCGGCCGCCGCCGGGGACGACCTCGCGCGCACCGTCGACTACGCCGAGCTGGCCCGGGCGCTGCACGGCGTCCTGACCGGTGAGCCGGTCGACTTGCTGGAGACCCTCGCGCAGCGGCTGGCCGACGTCTGCCTCGCCGACCCGCTGGTCGACGCCGTGGAGATCACCGTGCACAAGCCGCAGGCCGACCTCGGCGTCCCCTTCGACGACGTCACGGTCACCATCCGGAGAACCCGCCGGTGAGCCGCGCGGTCCTGTCGCTGGGCGCCAACCTGGGGGACCGCGCCGCCGCGCTGCGGGCCGCGGTCACCGCGCTGGCCGACGACGGCGTGCTGGTGGCCCGCTCGACGCTGTACGAGACGCCGCCGTGGGGGCCGGTCGAGCAGCCGCCCTACCTCAACGCGGTGGTCGTCGTCCGCGGCGACCGTGACGCCGCCGGCTGGCTCACCCGCGCGCACGAGCTCGAGCAGGCGGCCGGGCGCACCCGCGACGTGCGGTGGGGGCCACGGACCCTCGACGTCGACGTCGTCACCGTCACCGGGGACGACGGCCGGCCGGTGCTCTCCGACGACCCCGCCCTCACCCTCCCGCAC
Source organism: Geodermatophilus sp. DSM 44513 (assembly GCF_032460525.1). Taxonomy (NCBI): domain Bacteria; kingdom Bacillati; phylum Actinomycetota; class Actinomycetes; order Geodermatophilales; family Geodermatophilaceae; genus Geodermatophilus; species Geodermatophilus sp. DSM 44513. The sequence continues at coordinate 632,743 of NZ_CP135963.1, forward strand.
CCCCGCGCGCACGAGCGGGCCTTCGTCCTCGTGCCGTGGGCGGCTCTCGACCCGACCGCGGTGCTGCCGGGGCGCGGCCGGGTCCGGGACCTGCTCGCCGCGCTGCCCGCGGAGGACGTCGCGGCCGTCGTCCGCTGGGAGCACCTGGGGTGAGCGGGCCGAGCCCGACGACGGGTGCAGCAGGCCGCGGGACGTGGCCGACGAGCGCCGGCGAGGAGGTCTCGTGAAGCCGGTGCAGCGGCGCGACCTGGGAGTGCTCGCCGGGGGGCTGGCGGTCGCGACGTGGCTGGTGGTGGGGGCCGCCTACGGCTCCCTGCCCGAGCTGCACTGGTGGCTGGGCGTGCCGCTCGGCGTCCTCGCCGTCGCCGAGGCCCTGGGTGCCCGCACGCTGCAGGCGCGGCTGGCCGCCCAGCGGGACCGCCGCCCGATGGCCCAGCGCGGCCCGGCACCGGTCCGGCCGGTCGAGCCGATGCTCGTCGCGCGGCTCGCGGTCCTGGCCCAGGCCAGCGCCTACGTCGGCGCGGCCCTGCTCGGCGTCTGGGTCGGGCTGCTGCTCTACGTCGGGCCGGCGGTGTCCCGCCTGCAGGCCGCCGGCTCCGACACCGTCACCGCGGTGGTCGGCGTGGCCTGCTCCGCGGCGCTGGTCGCGGCCGCGCTGTGGCTGGAGTCGGTGTGCCGCGTCCCGCCGTCCTCGGACGACGAGACCCCGCCCGGGGCCGTCCGGGGTTGACCACCGCCGGGTGGTGGTCCGGCGCGCCGACGGGAGCAGCCACCCGCCGATGACCACGGCGGTCACCCGGCCCCGGCGACCGACCGGCGCAGCGCGGCGTGCACGGCGGCCGGGGTGAGCACGCCGAGGTAGTGGCCGCTGTCGAGCACCGGCACCCACCCGGCGTCGGACTGCAGGATCGCGGCCAGCGCCGCCCGCAGCGAGGCCTGCAGCGGCACGGCGGCGTCGTCCCGGACCGCCGCCGCCGCGACCGTCCCCGCCCCGCTGGCCCGGCCGGCGGGCAGCCACCCGGCCGGGCGGCCGGCGCGGTCGAGCACCACGGCCCCGCGGGCGCCGGCGCGGTCGAGCACCGCGCCGGCCTCGGCCAGCCCGTCGTCCAGGCCGACCACCGGCGGGTGCTCCAGGCCGGCCGGGTCGACCGGGGTGACGGCCAGCCGCTTGAGCCCGCGGTCGGCGCCGACGAAGTCGGCCACGGTCGCGTTGGCCGGCCGGCCGAGCAGCTCGGCGGGCGGGGCGAACTGCTCGACGTGCCCGCCGTCGCTCATCACCGCGATGCGGTCGCCGAGCCGCACCGCCTCCTCGATGTCGTGGGTGACGAAGACGATCGTCTTGCGCACCGTCTCCTGCAGCCGGAGGAATTCCGCCTGCAGCCGCTCGCGCACCACCGGGTCGACGGCGGAGAACGGCTCGTCCATCAGCAGCACGCCGGGGTCCGCGGCCAGCGCCCGGGCCACGCCGGCGCGCTGCCGCTGCCCGCCGGAGAGCTGGGCGGGGTAGCGGTCCCCGTGGACGGCGGGGTCCAGGCCCACCAGGGTGAGCAGCTCCTCGACCCGGTCGCGGGTGCGCCGGCGGTCCCAGCCCAGCAGCCGGGGCACGGTGGCCACGTTGGTCCGCACCGTCTGGTGCGGGAACAGGCCCACGCTCTGGATGACGTAGCCGATCCGCCGCCGCAGCCGGTCGGCGTCGACCCGGGTGACGTCCTCGCCGTCGAGCAGGATGCGTCCGGTGGTCGGCTCGATGACCCGGTTGACCATCTTCATGGTCGTCGTCTTGCCGCAGCCGGACGGGCCGACCAGCACCGACAGCTCCCCGGCGGCGAAGGCCAGGTCCAGCTCGGCCACGCCCACGGTGCCGTCGGGGTAGACCTTGCTGACGCCCTCCAGCCGGATCTCCGGGGCACTCCCGCCGGGGTCGGGTACGCGCAGCGACGCGGCGGCAGCAGTAGCGTCCACGGGGTGGCCTCCCTGGGTGTGCGCCCCCTGCTGGGCGCTCGGAGCGACCCCGGTGGAGGGGTGCTCGCGGCGGACGGGGCGCCGAACCCGTGGTTCGACGCGTCGTACGTGACCGGCAACTGGGACACCATCGTGGTGCACCTGCGCCAGCACGTCACGCTGACGGTCGCGGCGGTGCTGCTCGGGGCCCTGATCGCGCTGCCACTGGCGCTGCTCGCCCGGCGGGTGCGGCCGCTGGCCGGCCCGGTGCTGGGCCTCAGCTCGGTCGTCTACACGATCCCGTCGCTGGCGATGTTCGCCTTCCTCGCCCCGTTCACCGGGCCGCTGTCGGCGACCACGGTGCTGGTCGGGCTGACGCTGTACACGCTGGTGGTCCTGGTGCGGAACTTCCTGGCCGGGCTGCAGGGCGTGCCCGACGACGTGCGCGAGGCGGCCCGCGGCATGGGCTACGGCTCCGCGCGGCTGTTCTGGCAGGTCGACCTCCCGCTGGCGCTGCCGGCGTTCATGGCCGGCCTGCGCATCGCCACCGTCTCGACGGTCGCCCTGGTGACCGTCGGAGTGATCACCGGCAACGGCGGGCTGGGGCAGCTGATCGTCGGCGGCTTCAACGCCAACTTCTACCGCGCCGAGATCGTCACCGGCGCGGTCGGCTGCGTGCTGCTCGCGCTGGTCGCCGACGTGCTGCTGGCCGGGGTGGAGCGGGTGCTGACCCCCTGGACGCGGGCCGTCGCATGAGCGCGTTCGGTGACGCCTTCGCCTACCTCAACGACCCGCTGGTCTGGACCCGGACCGGCGGTGTCCTCGACCTGCTGGTGCAGCACCTGCGCATCTCGGCCCTGGCCGTGCTGCTCGCCGCCGTCCTGGCCCTCCCGGCCGGGGTGCTGCTGGGCCGCAGCGGCCGCGGGGCCGGGGCCGTCGTCGTGCTGTCCAACGTGAGCCGGGCGGTGCCCACCCTCGCCCTGCTCACCGTGCTGGCGGTGACCCCGCTGGGGTTCAGCGAGACCGGCACCGTGCTGGCGCTGGCCGTCTTCGCCGTCCCCCCGGTGCTGACCAACACCTTCGTCGGGTTCCGCGAGGTGGACCGGGACGTGCGCGAGGCGGCCCGGGCGATGGGGATGAGCCGCGGCCAGCTGCTCACCCGGGTGGAGCTCCCGCTGGCCCTGCCGCTGGTCATGACCGGCCTGCGGACGGCGGCGGTGCAGGTCGTCGCGACCGCCACCCTGGCCGCGCTGGTCGGCGGGGGAGGGCTCGGGCGGATCATCAACCTCGGCTTCGGCCAGCAGGACTACGGCCAGATCCTCGCCGGCGCCGTCCTCGTGGCCGCCCTCGCGCTGCTCACCGAGCTGCTGCTGGTCGTCGTCTCCGCCGTGCTGACCCCGGGCCCGCGCCGGTGGCCGCTGGGCCGTCGGCCCGCCGCCCGGGCGGACCGGCCGGAGCCCGCCGCGTCCGGCGTCTCCCTGTAGTCCGGACCCCTCTGCAGAGGGGTCCGCTTCGTAACAACCGGGCAACACCTGGGCCGTGTCCGTGGTCGGGCGGGGCGGTGCGCGGTTCCATGGCCACGCGGGATCTCCCGCCAGACACGCGCCGCGGCCTCCGGCCGCGCGGGACACAGAAGGCGGGCCACATGCGCAGCCGTGCACGCACACTCCTCCCCCTGGCCCTCACCGGGCTGCTCCTCACCGCCTGCGGTGAGTCCGGGTCCTCCGGCAGCGGCGGGTCCGCCGCCAGCGGTGGCGCCGCCGCCGGTGACGCCTGCGCCCCGGTCGCCGGTGACCAGCTCGTCGTGCTGGAGGACGACCAGCAGCTGCAGAACGCCGACAACATCGTCCCGGCGGTCAACGCGGCCACCGCGCAGGCCAACCCGGCGCTGCTGCCCGCGCTCGACGCGGTGTCGGCGGCCATGACCACCCAGGAGCTGATCGAGCTCAACGGCGCCGTCGACCTCCAGCGGCAGGGTGCCGAGGACGTCGCCGCGGCCTGGGTCGAGGAGAACGTCGACACCGCCACGCTGCAGCAGGGCAGTGGCCCGGTCGTCGTCGGCGGGGCCAACTTCACCGAGTCGACCATCCTGGCCAACGTGTACGCCAACGTCCTGGACGCGGCCGGCTTCGACGCCTCGGTCCGGGAGGTGGGCAACCGGGAGCTGTACCTGCCGGCGCTCATCTCCGGCGCGGACATCCAGGTCTTCCCCGAGTACCTGGCCACCGTGACCGAGACGCTCAACCGGCAGGCCAACGGTCCCGATGCCGAGCCGGTCGCCAGTGGCGACGTGCAGGAGACGCTGACCGCGCTGCGGCCGCTGGCCGAGCAGGTCGGGCTGGTGTTCGGCCAGCCGTCCGAGGCCGCCGACCAGAACGCCTTCGCCGTCACCCGCGCCTTCGCCGACGGGCTCGGTGTGTCCACCCTGTCCGAGCTCGCCGACGCCTGCGGGGACGGCTCGCTCGTCCTCGGCGGTCCGACCGAGTGCCCGACCCGACCGTTCTGCCAGCCCGGCCTGGAGGAGACCTACGGCCTGCAGTTCGCCGAGTTCCGCGAGCTGGACAGCGGCGGCCCGCTGACCAAGGCCGCGCTGCAGCAGGGCGAGGTGTCGATCGGCCTGGTCTTCAGCTCCGACGGGGCCCTCGCGCAGTAGGAGCAGGTCTCTCCCCGGTCACCGTCGGCGCTCCTCCCCGGTCAGGGGCCTGCGGGGCGCCAGCATGGGCACCGTGCGTGGCGACGGGGACGACGGCGGACCGGTGTCCCCGGCGCTGCGGGTCGTGGGCCTGGCCGCCGGGTGCGTCCTGACCGCCGGTGCCACGGCGGGCGTCCTGCTCACCGACGACCCGCAGCTGCTCCGGCTGGCCGTCCTCGCCGCGGCCTGGGCGTTCGTGGTCGCGGCACTGCTCGCCGCCCGCCGGGCCGCGCCCGACGGGCCGGGCGCCACCGAGCTCACGCGGCTCGCGGAGCTCCAGCGGGCGGCCGCCGAGCGGGAGGCCGCGGTGACCGAGCAGCTCCGGCACGAGGTCGCGGCCCGGCAGGCGGACGACGTGCGGCGGCCCGCGGAGGAGCCGCTGCGGGCCGAGGTCGCGGCGCTGCGCGCCCAGCTGTCCGCGCTGGGGGGCGAGCTGGCCCACGTCGCGGAGCTGCGGCGGGAGGTCGCCCGGCTGGTCGAGCTGCGCGGCGAGGTGGCCGAGGTCGCCGGCCTGCGCGGACACCTCGCCGAGCTCGCCGGCCTGCGGCAGGACCTCGCCGAGCTCGCCGGCTCGCGGCGGGACCTCGCGGAGTTCGCCGGCCTGCGGGAGGACCTCGCCGAGCTGCGCGCCGACGTCGGCCGGCTGTCCGCCGGGCCGGCGGTCGAGCCGGTGGCGCCGGGCACGCCGTCCCCCCACCCGGGACCGGCCGCCGAGGTGGCCGTCGGGGCACGTCCGCCGGCTCCGCCACCGCCCCGGCGTCCGCAGCCGGTGCTGCCCCCGGTCGAGGCCCGGCCCCCTCGCCGTCCGCCCCTCCCCGCCGTCCCCGTGCCGGCCGCGCAGCGCCCGCTCGCCCCGCGGCTGCGACCGCCGGTCCCCGCACCGGCCGCGGCCGTGCCGGCGGCGGCGCCCGGTGACCGCGGCCCGACCCCGTCGTCCGGTGCCCGCCGGCGGCGGCGCTACCGGGAGGACGGCGAGAGCGACGACGTCCTCGCCCGGGTGCTCGGCCGGGACTGAGCACGGGCCCTCAGGCGGGGCCGCGGGAGAGCGCACCCCCGTCGAGCACCAGCGTCTGGCCGGTGACCCAGCCCGCGCCGTCGCCGAGCAGGTAGGCCGCGGCCTCGCCGACGTCCTCGGGCTCGCCGAGCCGGCCCACCGGGTACTGCGCCGCGGCCTCGGCCTCCCGGCCCTCGTACAGCGCCCCGGCGAAGCGGGTCCGCACCACGGCCGGGGCGACCGCGTTGACCCGCACCCGCGGCGCCAGCTCCACGGCCAACTGGGTGACCAGGTTGACCAGGGCAGCCTTGCTCACCCCGTAGCCGCCGATCATCGGCGAGGCCTTGAGTGCGGCCACCGAGGCGACGAGCAGCACCGATCCGCCGTGCTCGGCCATCCAGGCGCGCCAGGCCTCCTGCACCAGGCCCAGCGTGCCGACGACGTTGGTGTCGAGGATCTTGCGGAAGGCACCGAGGTCCAGGTCGACCAGCGGACCGTGCACCGGGTTGATGCCGACGTTGCCGACGAGCACGTCCAGGCTGCCGAAGGAGTCCACGGCGGTGCGCACCGCCTCCGCGCGGTGCGCGGCGTCCCCCGCGTTGCCGGCGACCCCCACGGCCACCCCCGGTCCGCCGAGCGCGGTCACCGCCTCGGCTAGCGCGTCGGGCCTGCGGCCGGTGACGACGACGCGGGCGCCGCGCGCCACCAGGCCGTGCGCGATGGCCAGGCCGATGCCCCGGCTCGCGCCGGTGACCAGCGCCGTCCGTCCCTCGAAACCGCCCACCGGTGTCCTCCCGCCGTCCGTGTCGCTGCCGCCGGCCACCGTAGGTCCGGGCAGGGTGAGCCAGCCCACAGGGGGAGGCGTTGCACGCGTCCCGAACCGGACACACACTCGCCTTCGGCGCGCCACCCGCGTGACACCTCCGGTCGCAGCGGGGCGCGCGCCGGCACCACCGCACCACCGCAGCACCGCACCACCCGACGGGCTCCAACGGCGGAGCCCGCGACCGCGAGTCCGGTACCCGTGAGGGACTGGAACGAGAGGTGTACCGATGCCTGCTGCCCGCAGGACGCCCCGCGCGGCCGGGTTGCCCCCCGCTGCGGCCGCCCCCGCCCGCCTCCGCGTCGGCATCGTCGGTGCCGGGCGCGTCGGCGCCGTCCTCGGCGCCGCCCTCGCCGCCGCCGGCCACGACGTGGTCGCCGCCGCCGGCCTGTCCGCCGCCTCCTCCCTGCGCGCCGCCCGGCTGCTGCCCGGCGTCCCGCTGCTGCCCACCGACCAGGTCGTCGCCGCCGCGGACCTGGTCGTCCTCGCCGTCCCTGACGACAGCCTGCCCGGCCTGGTCTCCGGCCTGGCGGAGACCGGCGTGTGGCGGGCCGGTCAGCTGGCCTTCCACACCTCCGGGGCGCACGGCCTGGCCGTCCTGGACCCGGCCGCACGGGCCGGCGTCCTGCCCCTGGCCCTGCACCCGGCGATGAGCTTCACCGGCGCGCCCGAGGACGCCGACCGGCTCGCCGGCGCGCCCTTCGGCGTCACCAGCGCACCGGAGCACCGGCCGGTGGCCGAGACCCTGGTCCTGGAGATGGGCGGCGAGCCGTTCTCCGTCGCCGAGGCCGACCGCGGGCTCTACCACGCCGCGCTGGTGACCGGCGCCAACCACCTGGTCACGCTGGTCGCCGAGGCCGCGGACCTGCTGCGCACCGCGGGCGTCGCCGACCCCGGCCGGGTGCTCGCCCCGCTGCTCACCGCGGCCCTGGACAACGGGCTGCGCCGCGGCGACCGGGCGCTCACCGGCCCGGTCAGCCGCGGCGACGTGGGCACCGTGCGCCACCACCTGGACACCCTCGCCGACCGGGCGCCGGACGCCGTCGCCGCCTACGTGGCGCTGGCCCGGCGGACCACCGAGCGGGCGCTGGCCAGCGGCCGGCTCAAGCGGCACGAGGGCGCGCCCCTGGTCGACCTGCTCGCGGCGGCCGGTGACCCGGCCGGCTCCCGGTGAGCAGCCGGCCGGTGGTCGCCGAGACCGCCGCCGGGCTGCGCGAGCTGGTCGCGGAGCTGCCCGGCCCGGTCGCGCTGGTGCCCACGATGGGCGCCCTGCACGCGGGGCACCGCGCGCTGGTCCGCGCCGCGCGGGAGCGGGCCGGCAGCGTCGTCGTGTCGGTGTTCGTCAACCCGACGCAGTTCGGCCCCGGCGAGGACTTCGACCGCTACCCGCGCACCTGGGACGCCGACCTGGCCGCGCTGGCCACCGAGGGCGTCGAGGTGGTCTTCCACCCGGCGGTCGAGGAGGTCTACCCGCCGGGCGCGGCCGGCGTGACCGTGCACCCCGGCCCGCTGGGCGACGTGCTGGAGGGCGCCGTCCGCCCCGGGCACTTCGCCGGCGTGCTGACCGTCGTCGCGACGCTGTTCGGCCTGGTCCGCCCGGACGTCGCGCTGTTCGGCGAGAAGGACTACCAGCAGCTCACGCTCATCCGGGCCATGGCCCGCGAGCTGGCCCTCGGCGTGGCGGTCGTCGGCGTGCCGACGGTCCGGGAGGACGACGGCATGGCGCTGTCCTCCCGCAACCGCTACCTCTCCCCGGAGCAGCGGGCCACCGCGGCCACCCTGTCCCGCGCGCTGCGCGCCGGCGCGGACGCCGGCCCGCGGGGTGCCGACGCCGTGCTCGCCGCGGCACGCGCGGAGCTGGCCACCGCCCCCGGGCTGACCCTCGACTACCTCGAGCTCACCGGGCCCGGCCTCGGCCCGCCGCCGGCCGCCGGCCCGGCCCGCCTGCTGCTGGCCGCCCGCGCCGGCAGCACCCGACTCATCGACAACACCGAGATCCAGCTGGGAGACCCGCGATGATGCGCACGATGCTCAAGTCCAAGATCCACCGGGCGACGGTCACCCAGGCCGACCTGCACTACGTCGGCTCGGTGACCGTCGACGAGGACCTCCTGGACGCCGCGGACCTCATCCCCGGCGAGCAGGTGGCGATCGTCGACGTGACCAACGGCGCCCGGCTGGAGACCTACGTCATCCCCGGGGAGCGCGGCAGTGGCGTCATCGGCATCAACGGCGCCGCCGCCCACCTCGTGCACCCCGGCGACCTGGTCATCCTGATCAGCTACGGCGTCATGGACGAGACCGAGGCGAAGGCCCACCTCCCGCGGGTCGTGCACGTCGACGCCGCCAACCGGGTCGTCGAGCTCGGCGGGGACCCCTCCGCCCCGGTCCCCGGCGCGGCCGGGCAGGCCCGGAGCCCGCTCGGCGTGCCGGTCCGGTGACGGCGGTCACGGCCGGGACGGTCACCGGGCTCCCGCGGCGGCTGGCCGCGCCGGCACCCGGCTGGGAGCTGTCCGCCGACGTCTGCGTCGTCGGCTCCGGCATCGCCGGGCTGTGCGTGGCCCTGCACGCCCGGGCGGCCGGGCTGTCGGTCGCCGTCGTCACCAAGGTCCGGGTGGACGACGGGTCGACCCGCTGGGCGCAGGGCGGCATCGCCGCCGTCCTCGACCCGGCCGACACCCCCGGGGCGCACGCGCGGGACACCGAGGTGGCCGGCGTCGGGCTGTGCGAGCCCGACGCCGTCTCGGTGCTCGTGCACGAGGGCCCCGGGCGGCTGCGTCAGCTCATCGACTGGGGCGCCGCCTTCGACCGCGACCGCGCCGGGACGCTGCTGCTCACCCGCGAGGGCGGGCACTCCGCGCGGCGGATCGTGCACGCCGGCGGCGACGCCACCGGCTCGGAGGTGCAGCGCGCCCTCACCGACGCCGTCCGCGCCGACCCCGGCGTCACCCTCGTCGAGCACGCGATGGTCCTCGACCTGCTCACCGACGCCGCCGGCCGCGCCGCCGGGGTCACCCTGCACGTGCTGGGCGAGGGCAGCGCGGACGGCGTGGGGGCGGTGCGCGCCCGCGCGGTCGTGCTCGCCACCGGGGGCATGGGGCAGGTCTACGCCGCCACCACCAACCCGCCGGTCTCCACCGGCGACGGCGTGGCGCTGGGCCTGCGCGCCGGCGCGGTGGCCACCGACCTGGAGTTCGTCCAGTTCCACCCCACCGCGCTGTACCTGGGTCCGGGCGCGCGCGGCCAGCAGCCGCTGGTCAGCGAGGCGCTGCGCGGCGAGGGCGCGGTGCTGCGCGACGGGGCGGGGCAGCGGTTCATGGCCGGGGCGCACCCGCTGGCCGAGCTCGCCCCCCGCGACGTCGTCGCCAAGGCCATCACCCGCGTGCAGCTGCGCGACGGCGTCGACCACGTCTGGCTCGACGCGCGCGCGGTGCCCGGCCTGGCGGCGCGCTTCCCGACCATCGTGGCCAGCTGCCGGGCGGCCGGCGTCGACCCGGTCGCCGACCTGGTGCCGGTCACCCCGGCCGCGCACTACGCCTCCGGTGGGCTGGCCACCGACCTGGTGGGGCGGACGACGGTGCGCGGGCTCTACGCCTGCGGCGAGGTGGCGTGCACCGGCGTGCACGGGGCCAACCGGCTGGCGTCGAACTCGCTGCTGGAGGGGCTGGTGTTCGCCGCCCGCATCGGCGCGGAGCTCGCCGCCCACCTCCCGCCGTCCGCGCCCGCGGTGGCCCCGGGGGCCGCGCCGGCCGGGCTGCTCGATCCCGCCGGCCGCCGGGAGGTCACCGAGACCATGTCCGCCCGGGTGGGTGCGCTGCGCACCGGCAGCGGGCTGGCCGAGGCGACCGGGCGGCTGGCCGCGCTGGCGGCCGGGCTGGACGGACACACCGCACCCGGCGTCGCCGGCTGGGAGGCCACCGACCTGCTCACCGTCGCGAGCGCCCTGACCACCGCGGCCGCGGCCCGCGAGGAGACCCGCGGCTGCCACTGGCGCGAGGACCACCCCGGACCCGCGGAGGACTGGCGGGTGCACCTGGACCTGCGGCTGGACGCCGACGGCGCCGTGCGGGTGACCCGCCGCCCGGTCGGGACGCCGGTGGTGCCGCCGTGGTGAGCGACCCGCGCTCGCTGGAGGGCACCGGGCTGGACGAGGCGTGGGTGACCGAGCTGGTCGAGCGGACCCTGGCCGAGGACCTGACCGGCGGAGCCCCGCTGCCCGGCGCCCCCGACCTCGCCGTCGCCCACGACGTCACCAGCGCGGCCACCGTGCCGCCCGGGCAGCTGGGCACCGCCGACCTCGTCGCCCGCGCGGACGGCGTGCTCGCGGGCCTCCCGGTGGCCGCCCGGGTGATCACCCGGTTGGCCCCCGGAGCCGCCCTGACCGCCGGGGCCGCCGACGGCGACCGGGTCACCCGCGGCGACGTGCTGCTCACCGTGCGCGGGCCGGTGCGGGCGCTGCTGGCCGCCGAGCGCAGCGCGCTGAACGTCGCCAGCCGGGCCAGCGGCATCGCCACGCTCACCCGCCGGTGGGTCGACGCGGTCGCCGGTACCGGCGCGGTCGTCCTGGACACCCGCAAGACCACCCCGGGCCTGCGTCCGCTGGAGAAGTACGCCGTCCGGTGCGGCGGCGGGTCCAACAAGCGCATGGGCCTCTACGACGTCGCCATGGTCAAGGACAACCACGTGGCCGCCGCCGGCTCGGTGGCCGCGGCCGTCGCCGCGGTGCGCGAGCGGGCGCCGCGGGTGACGGTGCAGGTCGAGGTGGACCTGCCCGAGCAGGCGGTCGAGGCCGTCGAGGCCGGCGCGGACTTCCTGCTCTGCGACAACATGCCGCCCGACGTCCTGCGCGAGGTGGTGGCCCTGGTCGCCGGCCGCGCGGAGCTGGAGGCGACCGGTGGGCTGACCCTCGAGGTGGCCCGCGCGGTGGCCGAGACCGGCGTGGACTACCTGTCGGTCGGGGGGCTCACGCACTCCGCGCCGATCCTCGACCTCGCCCTCGACCTGCGGGCGGAGTGAGCGAGCTTGCGAGCTCACCATGGGCGCAGGGGCGCGGCGAAGCCGTCGACGAGCGCCAGCGAGGAGGTGGTGTAGCCGTGCTGCTCACCGTCGACGTCGGCAACAGCCAGACCGTGCTGGCCACCTTCGACGGCGCGCGGCGGGTGGGCAGCTGGCGGGTGACGACGGCGGCCCGCGCCACCTCCGACGAGCTGCGGATGGTCTGGCGCGGGCTGCTGCGCGGCACCGAGGTCACCGGGGTGGCGGCCTGCTCCACGGTGCCCGCGCTGCTGCCGGCGCTGCGCGCGCTGCTGGACTCCCTGGAGGTGCCGGTCGTCCTCATCGGCCCCGGCGTCCGGACCGGCGTCCCGCTGCACGTGGACAACCCGCGCGAGGTCGGCGCCGACCGGGTGGTCACCGCCCTGGCCGCGCACGAGCTGTTCGGCCGCGCCCCCGACGGCCGCGGGCGACCGGTCGTGGTGGTCGACTTCGGCACGTCGACCAACGTGGACGCGGTCGGCCCCGACGGGCAGTTCCTCGGCGGGGCGCTGGCACCCGGGGTGGAGGTGAGCCTGGAGGCGCTGGCCACCCGGGCGGCGCAGCTGCGCTCGGTGGAGCTCACCGTGCCGCCGCAGGCCATCGGGAAGAACACCGTCGCGGCCCTGCAGTCCGGCCTGGTGCTCGGCTTCGCCGGGCTGGTCGACGGGCTGGTCGCCCGGATCGCCGCCGAGCTGGCCGGGCAGTTCGGCACCACCCCGGTGGTCGTGGCCACCGGGGGCCTGGCCCCGCTCGTCGCCGACAGCTGCCGGTCGATCGGCGCGCGGGAGCCCGACCTCACCGTGCACGGGCTGCGGCTGGCCTTCGAACGGCACCAGGGACGCTGACCGCCTCCCCGTAGGCTCGCTGCCCGTGAGTGAGCAACCCCCGGGTCCGCCCGACGACGAACTCCCCGAACAGCTGCGGGTGCGCCGGGCGAAGCTGGACCGGATGCGCGAGGCCGGCATCGACCCCTACCCGGTCGCCGTGCCGCGCACGACCACGCTGGCCGCGGTGCGAGAACGGCACCCCGACCTGGAGCCGGACACCACGACCGGTGAGCGGGCCGGCGTCACCGGCCGGGTCATCTTCGTGCGCAACACCGGCAAGCTGTGCTTCGCGACGCTGCGGGAGGGCGACGCCGAGCTGCAGGTCATGCTCTCCCTCGACCGCGTCGGCGCCGACGCCCTCGGCGCGTGGAAGTCCGACGTCGACCTCGGCGACCACGTCTTCGTCGAGGGCGAGGTCGGGACGTCCCGCCGCGGGGAGCTGTCGGTCTTCGCCGACTCCTGGCAGATGGCCGCCAAGGCGCTGCGGCCCCTGCCCGTGGCGCACAAGCCGATGAGCGAGGAACTGCGGGTGCGGCGCCGCTACGTCGACCTCATCGTGCGCGACGAGGCCCGGCGCACCGTGCGCCAGCGCGCGACCGTCGTGTCCACGCTGCGGTCCTCGATGGCCGCGCGCGGTTTCCTCGAGGTCGAGACACCGATGTTGCAGACGGTGCACGGCGGTGCCGCGGCGCGGCCGTTCCGCACGCACATGAACGCGTTCGACCTCGACCTGTACCTGCGCATCGCGCCGGAGCTGTTCCTGAAGCGCTGCATCGTCGGCGGCCTGGAACGGGTCTTCGAGATCAACCGGAACTTCCGCAACGAGGGAGCCGACAGCACGCACTCACCGGAGTTCGCGATGCTGGAGGCCTACCAGGCCCACGCCGACTACCAGGTGATGGCCACCCTCACCCGGGAGCTGACACAGGAGTGCTGCGCCGCGGTGTTCGGCGACCACGTGGCGCGGCACAACGACGGCACCGAGATCGACCTGTCGGGGGAGTGGCGGCAGGTGCCGCTGTACGCCGCGGTCTCCGACGCCGTCGGCGAGGAGGTCACCCCGCAGACGCCGGTGGCCGACCTGCGGGCGCTCGCCGAGCGGCACGACGTGGGCGTGGACCCGGCCTGGCTGCCGGGCAAGGTGGTCGAGGAGCTGTTCGAGGCGCTGGTGCAGGACACGCTGCAGGAGCCGACCTTCGTCGTCGACTACCCCCTGGACACCTCCCCGCTGACCCGGGCGCACCGGTCGCAGCCCGGGCTGGCCGAGAAGTGGGACCTCTACATCGCCGGGGTGGAGCGGGCCACGGCCTACTCCGAGCTGGTCGACCCGGTGGCGCAGCGCGAGCGCCTGGTCGCGCAGTCCCGCCTGGCCGCCCAGGGCGACCCGGAGGCGATGGCCTTCGACGAGGACTTCCTCGAGGCACTGGAGTACGGCATGCCGCCCACCGGTGGCGTGGGGATGGGCATGGACCGGCTGATGATGACGCTCACCGGGTCGGGCATCCGCGAGACCATCTTGTTCCCACTGGTGCGGCCGCTGTCCAGCTGAACGCCGCGGTGCCCTTTCTCACTCAATTGTGCGTGATGCGTCCATCCTTTCCGCGAATGGTCTATGGTCGTTCTCGACAGTGAGTTCAACCCGGTTCGGTCCGATTCGGGCCCGGATCGCGCGAGCAGTGTGGGAGCGGATCAGACGAATGGCACGCAAGGTGCAGGTCATCCTCAGTGACGACCTCGACGAGAACGTGCCCGCGGACGAGACGGTGAGTTTCTCGCTCGACGGCACCAGCTACGAGATCGACCTCTCGGAGAAGAACGCGCAGGAACTGCGGGACACGTTCTCCCGTTACGTGCAGGCCGCCCGCAAGGTCGGTCGCGGCGGCGGCCGGGCCTCCGGTGGCGGTCGCTCCCGGGCCACCGGCGGCGGCGGGCGCATGGACCGTGAGCAGGCCGGCGCCATCCGTGACTGGGCGCGCAAGAACGGCCACGCGGTCAGCGACCGCGGACGCATCCCGAGCAGCGTCGTCGAGGCCTACGAGGCCGCCCACTAGACGAAGGACCCCCTCGCCCCCCGCCACTCGCAGGCTCGCGGCGGGACCCTGCAGCGGGGCCGTTCCAGCACGTCGCCACGGCCCGGCACCTCGGTGAGGTGCCGGGCCGTCGTCGTCCCGTCACAAGAGGTCACCGGCGGCCGGGCAGGGACCTTCGACCCTGGGGAGTCCCCGGACGGTCCGGCGACGGTCTGGGCATGAGCCAGGACGCGGCCGAGACGACCACCCGTCACGACCCGGCGCCCGCCGCGGGCGTCGCCGCACCACGGCCCCGCACGCCGGCCGCGGTGCAGGGGCCGTGGCGAGCGGCCGGACGGCGCCGGGTGGCCGCCTCCGGGCGGGACCACTGGACCGCCGGCGTGGACGCCGCGGCGCCCCGCTCGCCGTGGGGCGGGACGGCGCCCAGCCGGCTGCACGCGGTCGGGGACGAGGGGCTCGTCGCCGGGCGGGCGCTGTGCCTGGCCCCGGTGACCCTGCTCGACCCGGCCGTCTGGGCCTGGCCGGAGGACGCCGACGACGACGGGCCGCTGTGCTGGGTGTGCCTGGCCCTGACCCGCTGACGCCGCGTCTGCTCTGGGCGTAACCGGCGCGGAACACCGGTCGGCGACCATCGGTTGGACCGAACAGCTCCCCTCCTCCGCACCGGCCGCGTGCCGACGGGGGGACGGAGACCGCGACTACAGTGGAAAGACCGGTGCCCCGCGCGCCGACGGACGTCGGGTGCTCCTCCCCACCAGGGGAGGGCAGCGCCGGACCAGCCGGTCAGAGGAGAAGCAGCAGATGTTCGAACGGTTCACCGACCGAGCCCGCCGCGTGGTCGTCCTGGCCCAGGAAGAGGCCCGGATGCTCAACCACAACTACATCGGCACCGAGCACATCCTCCTGGGCCTGATCCACGAGGGTGAGGGTGTCGCCGCCAAGGCGCTCGAGTCCCTCGGCATCTCGCTGGAGGGCGTCCGCCAGCAGGTGGAGGAGATCATCGGCCAGGGCCAGCAGGCCCCCTCCGGCCACATCCCCTTCACGCCGCGCGCCAAGAAGGTGCTGGAGCTGTCGCTGCGCGAGGCGCTGCAGCTCGGCCACAACTACATCGGCACCGAGCACATCCTGCTCGGCCTGATCCGCGAGGGCGAGGGCGTCGCCGCCCAGGTGCTGGTGAAGCTGGGCGCGGACCTCAACCGCGTCCGCCAGCAGGTCATCCAGCTGCTGTCCGGCTACCAGGGCAAGGAGCCCGCCGCCGCCGGCGGCCCGGCCGAGGGCACGCCGTCCACCTCGCTGGTGCTCGACCAGTTCGGCCGCAACCTGACCCAGGCCGCGCGCGACTCCAAGCTCGACCCGGTCATCGGGCGGGCCAAGGAGATCGAGCGGGTCATGCAGGTCCTGTCGCGGCGGACCAAGAACAACCCCGTCCTCATCGGCGAGCCCGGCGTCGGCAAGACCGCCGTCGTCGAGGGCCTGGCCCAGGCGATCGTCAAGGGCGAGGTGCCCGAGACGCTCAAGGACAAGCAGCTCTACACCCTGGACCTGGGGGCCCTCGTCGCGGGCAGCCGCTACCGCGGTGACTTCGAGGAGCGGCTGAAGAAGGTCCTCAAGGAGATCCGCACCCGCGGCGACATCATCCTGTTCATCGACGAGATCCACACCCTCGTCGGGGCCGGTGCCGCGGAGGGCGCGATCGACGCCGCCAGCATCCTCAAGCCGATGCTGGCCCGCGGTGAGCTGCAGACCATCGGCGCCACCACGCTGGACGAGTACCGCAAGCACCTGGAGAAGGACGCGGCGCTGGAGCGCCGCTTCCAGCCCATCCAGGTCGGCGAGCCGACGCTGCAGCACACCATCGAGATCCTCAAGGGCCTGCGCGACCGGTACGAGGCGCACCACCGGATCAGCATCACCGACGGCGCCCTCGTCGCCGCCGCGACGCTGGCCGACCGGTACATCTCCGACCGCTTCCTCCCGGACAAGGCGATCGACCTGATCGACGAGGCCGGTGCCCGGATGCGGATCAAGCGGATGACCGCCCCGCCGGACCTGCGCGAGTTCGACGACCGGATCGCGGCCATCCGCCGCGAGAAGGAGTCCGCCATCGACGCGCAGGACTTCGAGAAGGCCGCGTCGCTGCGCGACAAGGAGAAGACCCTCCTGGGCGAGAAGGCCGAGCGCGAGAAGCAGTGGAAGGCCGGCGACATGGACGTCGTCGCCGAGGTCGACGACGAGCAGATCGCCGAGGTGCTGGCCAACTGGACCGGCATCCCCGTCTTCAAGCTGACCGAGGAGGAGACCACGCGTCTGCTCCGCATGGAGGACGAGCTCCACAAGCGGATCATCGGCCAGGAAGAGGCCATCAAGAGCGTCTCCCAGGCGATCCGGCGGACGCGGGCGGGCCTCAAGGACCCGCGCCGTCCCGGTGGCTCGTTCATCTTCGCCGGCCCCTCCGGTGTGGGTAAGACGGAGCTGGCCAAGGCGCTGGCCCAGTTCCTCTTCGGTGAGGACGACGCGCTCATCCAGATCGACATGGGCGAGTTCCACGACCGGTTCACCGTGTCGCGGCTGGTCGGTGCCCCTCCCGGCTACGTCGGTTACGACGAGGGTGGCCAGCTGACCGAGAAGGTGCGGCGCAAGCCGTTCTCGGTGGTCCTCTTCGACGAGATCGAGAAGGCGCACGCGGACGTGTTCAACACGCTCCTGCAGGTGCTGGAGGACGGTCGGCTCACCGACGGTCAGGGCCGGATCGTGGACTTCAAGAACACGATCCTGATCCTCACGACCAACCTCGGTACCCGGGACATCTCCAAGGCCGTGGGTCTGGGCTTCCAGGTCGGCAACGACACCCAGTCGAACTACGAGCGGATGAAGCTCAAGGTCAACGAGGAGCTCAAGCAGCACTTCCGGCCGGAGTTCCTCAACCGCATCGACGACATCGTGGTGTTCCACCAGCTGACCGAGGACGAGATCATCGAGATCGTCGACCTCATGGCGGCCCGGGTGGAGACCCAGCTGGCCAACAAGGACATGGCCCTGGAGATCACCCCGGCGGCGAAGAAGCTGCTCGCCCACCGCGGGTTCGACCCGGTGCTCGGTGCCCGGCCGCTGCGCCGGACCATCCAGCGCGAGATCGAGGACGCCCTCAGCGAGAAGATCCTCTACGGCGAGCTGACCGCCGGTCAGATCATCGTGGTGGACGTCGAGGGCGAGGGCACCGACGCGAAGTTCACCTTCCGCGGCGAGGCCAAGCCGATCGACCTCCCCGACACCCCGCCGGTCGCGCTGTCCGGTGGCGACGAGGAGCCCCCGGCCCAGGCCGAGTGAGCTGAGCGCACGACCCGGAGGGGCCGTCTCCCGCGAGGGAGGCGGCCCCTCCTTCGCCTGGGGGGCCCCGACCCGCCCCCGCTGGGCCCGCCGTGATCATCGGCGGGTGGTCGCCGCATCCCGGCGTGTCGGGCAGCCACCCGCCGATGATCGCGGCCTGACTGGCGCGGCGGGTGGGTCAGGCGGGCAGCCGGAACCGACCGTCGGCGGTCTGCTCGACCAGCCCGTCGGCGAGGAGGGAGTCCAGGCAGCGCGAGCGCTGCACGGCCTCCGCCCAGGCCGGCTCCAGCGCCGGTGCGGCCACCGGCCCCTCAGCGGCCCGCAGGACGTCCAGCAGCCGCCCGCGGACCTGCCGGTCCGTGCCGGCGAACCGCTGCACCCTGCGCGGCGGTCCCTCGGCCGCCGGGGACCCGGCCAGCCGCCACGCGCAGGCCGTCCGCACCGGGCACACCGCGCAGCGCGGCGTGCGGGCCACGCACACCAGCGCGCCGAGCTCCATGACCGCCACGGAGAACCGCACCGCCCGCTCCGGGTCTGCGGGGGCCAGCGCCGCGACGTCGGTGAGGTCGGCCGCCCGCGCGGGCGCGGCGTCGGCCCGGCCGTGCACCAGCCGGGCCACCACCCGACGCACGTTCGTGTCGACCACCGGCTGCGGCTGCCCGTGGCCGAAGCAGGCGACGGCACGGGCGGTGTAGGTCCCGACACCGGGCAGCGCCTCGAGGGCGGCCACGTCGGACGGCACGACGCCGCCGTGCCGCTCGGTCAGGGCGACCGCGGTCTCCCGCAGCCGCAGCGCCCGCCGCGGGTAGCCGAGCTTGCCCCAGGCGCGGATCACCTCGGCCGGGGACGCGGCGGCCAGCGCTGCCGGGGTGGGCCAGCGCGCCACCCACTCCCGCCACACCGGCTCGACGCGGGCCACCGGCGTCTGCTGCAGCATCACCTCGCTGACCAGCACCGCCCACGGGTCGGTGTCCGGGCGGCGCCACGGCAGGTCGCGGGCGGCGGAGGCGAACCAGTCGACGAGGGTGTCGCCGACGGCGTCGGGCGACGGCGGGAAGGCGCGGGCCGGGCTGTCCACGGGGTCCCAGTGTGCCGCCCCCAGGGGACGGCGTGCCGCCGTGGGCACGCCTCCGGGCGCGCACTACCGTTCTCGGGGTGCTGCACCCGGTCGGCCCCCTGCCCACGGCGGTCTACTGGCGGCGGCGGCTGCTGGTCCTGCTGCTGGTCGTGGCGGTCCTGGGCGGCGGGGGGTGGCTGCTCGTGGCCGCCCTCGGCGGTGCTCCCGGGCGGACGTCGACGGCCACGGCCGCGGCGACCTCCGCGGCCGCGGCCACCGAGCCGCCCGCTCTGGAGCGGGTGCTGCCCCCGGTGACCGGCGTCCGGACGCCCACCCCGGCGCCCGAGCCACCCGCCGAGCCGGAGCCGTCCGCCGAGCCGCCCGCGGCGACCCAGGCCCCCGGGGGCCCCTGCGGGGACGACGCGGTCGAGCTCGTGGTGCGCAGCCCGGGCAGCGCACCGGCCGGCAGCAAGCCGACGTTCGAGCTGGTGGTCACCAACGTCTCGCCGGTGCCGTGCGTGCGGGTCCTCGACGAGCGCCTGCAGGAGGTGCTGCTGCTGGACGAAGCCGGCAACCGGGTGTGGGGCAGCAACGACTGCTTCCCCGGGGACGGCACCCAGACCCGCACCCTGGCGCCGGGGGAGTCGGTGACCGCCTCCCTGGTGTGGGGCGGGCTGACCAGCGAGCCGTCCTGCACCGCCCCGCGGACGACGCCGGCGCCGGGGGAGTACGTGCTGCGCGGCCGGCTGGACACCGAGGTCAGCCCCGACGTGCCCTTCACCGTCTCCTGAGCCGGCCCTCCTGCAGGGTCCCGCCGCGAGCTTGCGAGCGGTGGGGGGCAGGAGGGTCCTCCTCTAGCTGTAGCGGTCGAGGATCGAGGTCTCGGCCAGCCGGGAGAGGCCCTCGCGGATGCCGCGGGCCCGGGCCTCCCCGACGCCCTCGACGGCCAGCAGGTCCTCGATGGTGGCGGCGAGCAGCTTCTGCAGGCCGCCGAAGTGGTCGACCAGGCGGTCGATGATGCTCGCGGGCAGCCGCGGGACGCGGGCCAGCAGGCGGTAGCCCCGCGGGCTGACCGGGGAGTCCAGCGCGTCGGCGGACGTCGGCAGCCCGTAGCAGCGGGCCACCGCGGACAGGTCGAGCAGCTCGGTGGCCGACAGCGCGCGCAGGTCGGCGAGGACCTCCTCGATGCCCCGCGGCCGGCGCAGCCCCGAGGGCAGGTAGTCGCGCACGAGCAGCGCGCGGTCCTCCTCGACGCCGGCGAGCATCTCGTCCAGCTGCAGCGCGAGCAGCCGCCCGTCGGTGCCCAGCTCGACGACGAAGCCCTCAATCTCGTCGGCGATCCGGCGGACCATCTCCAGCCGCTGGCTCACGCTCATGGCGTCGCGGACGGTGACGAGGTCCTCGATCTCCAGCGCCGACAGCGTGCTGGCCACCTCGTCCAGGCGCAGCTTGTACCGCTCGAGGGCGGCCAGGGCCTGGTTGGCGCGGGCCAGGATGGTGGTCGGGTGCTCCAGCGTGTAGCGCCGTCCGGCGACGTAGACGCTGATGATGAGCATCGACTGGCTGACCGAGATCACCGGGAAGCCGCTCTGGATGGCGACCCGCTCGGCGGTGCGGTGCCGGGTGCCGGACTCCTCGGTGGGCACGGTGGGGTCGGGCATCAGGTGCACGCCGGCCCGCACGATGCGGGTGCCGTCGTAGGAGACGATCACCGCGCCGTCCATCTTGGCCAGCTCCCGCAGCCGGGTGGCCGACAGCGCGACGTCGAGGGCGAAGCCACCGGTGCAGATGGACTCGACCACCCGGTCGTACCCCAGCACGATCAACGCGCCGGTGCGCCCGGCCAGGATGCGCTCCAGACCGTCCCGCAGCGCCGTGCCCGGTGCGATGCGGCCGAGCAGTTCGCGGAGCGCGACCTCGGAGTCCACAGCGGGGGGCACGAGCGCTCCTGACGTTCGAGGTGGTGGCGGCTGAGTCTACGTGGCGCGGGGCGTCCCGGCGGTCGCCGGTGAACCCCCGGAAACGAAACGGTAGCGCCTCAGAACAGCCGGGTGAAGGCGGCTCCGAGGTCGGGCACCTCGACCAGCCGCATGCCCCGGGGCGCGCTGCCGGCGTCCTCGGGGACGAACGCGACCTTGTAGCCCTGCCGGGCCGCCTCGGCCAGCCGCCGGCCGGTGCCGCCGACGCGGCGGATCTCCCCGGACAGGCCCACCTCGCCCACCGCGACCAGGCCGCGAGGGAGGGGGACGTCCTTGGCCGCCGAGGCGATGGCCAGGGCCAGGGCCAGGTCGGCCGCGGGCTCGGCGATGCGCACCCCGCCCACGGAGGCGGCGAACACGTCGGCGTCGGCCAGCTTGACCCGCCCGCGCCGCTCCACCACGGCGTTGACCATCGCGACGCGTTGGGAGTCCAGGCCGCTGACCGCCCGGCGGGGCGAGCCGCCGCCGCCGGTGCCGGCGACGAGGGCCTGCACCTCGGCCAGCAGCGGCCGGCTGCCCTCCAGCGTGACGGTGACGCAGCTGCCGGGGACCGGTGCGCTGCGCCGGGACACGAACAGCGACGACGGGTCGGGGACGCCGACGACGCCGGTGTCGCCGATCTCGAAGCAGCCGATCTCGTCGGCCGGGCCGAAGCGGTTCTTCATCGCCCGCACCAGCCGCAGCGTGGAGTGCCGCTCCCCGTCGAAGGAGACCACCACGTCGACGAGGTGCTCCAGGGTGCGCGGCCCGGCGATGGCGCCGTCCTTGGTGACGTGGCCGACCAGGATGGTGGTCATCCCGCGGCTCTTGGCGACGGCGGTGAGCGCGCTGGCCACCGCCCGCACCTGGGTGGCCCCGCCGTCGGTGCCCTCCACCGCGGGGGAGCGCACCGTCTGCACGCTGTCGAGCACGAGCAGGGAGGGTGCGACGTCCTCGACGTGGGCGAGGACGGCGGACAGCTCGGTCTCCGCGGCGAGGTAGAGCCGGTCGTGCAGCGCGCCGATCCGCTCGGCGCGCAGCCGCACCTGGGCCGCGGACTCCTCCCCGGAGACGACGAGGGCCGGGCCGTTCGTGGCGGCCACCCGGTGGGCGACCTCGAGCAGCAGCGTGGACTTGCCGACCCCGGGCTCGCCGGCGACCAGCAGGACCGCGCCGGGGACCAGCCCGCCGCCGAGGACGCGGTCGAACTCGTCGATGCCGGTGGGCACCGCACGGGCGGCGGCCAGTTCCACCTGGGCGATCGGCACCGCCGGTGCGGTCACCGGGCCGGCGGCCACGGCGCGCAGTGGTGAGGCGGGGGCGCCGACCTCCTGCAGCGTGCCCCAGGCCTGGCACTCGGGGCACCGGCCGACCCACTTGGCCGAGGCGTGGCCGCACTCGGTGCAGCGGTGGGCGGGACGGGTGGACCTCACTCCGGCAGGTGGCACTCCCCGACGCTAACCGCGGGGGGTGACGTTCCTGAGGCGACGTGCTGGAACGGCCCCCGTCCAGGGGCCCGCCCTGAGCTCGCGAAGGGCAGGGGGGACGGGGGTCCTCCTTCAGTCGCCGTCCCCGCCGCCGGCCTCGGCCTCGCGCTCGCGGGCGACGTCCTCGGCGCCGTCGGTGCCGCTCTCCTCGCCCTCCTCGTGGTGGAAGTCGAAGGGCTCCTCGCGCGGGACCACCCGGGTGGGCGTGCCGACCAGCGCCTGCACGGTGATCTCACCGGCGCGCTCGAAGGTCAGGGTGGCCTCGATGCTCTGGCCGGCGGTCAGCTCCTCGGTCAGGCCGACCAGCTGGACCGTCGCCCCGCTGTCGCCCCCGAGGAAGACCGTGGACTGCGCAGGGAGGGGGATGTCGACGGTGGAGCTCGCCGTCGGCGTGGCCGGGGCGCTCGACGACGGGAGCGCACCGGGGGACGGCGTCGCCGCGGGGTCCGTGGGCGCCGGTTCCGGCGCGCTGGGGGAGGCGGCCACCGGCTCGGCCGACGGCGAGCCCGGGACGGCGGGGACCGGCGTGGCCTGTCCGGACACCAGGACGCCCTCGAACGCCTCGCCCTCGATGGACACGAGCCGGTCGGGCTCGTTGTCGGTGTTGACGACCGCCATCTCCAGCTCGGCGTCCTCGCCCTCCTCGTACAGGCCGTCCGGGGGGTAGGCGAGGGTGATCGCGCGCAGCTCGACGTCGCCGACCGCGGCCTGCGGGCCGACCTTGTCCCGGTTCTGGGTGGCCGTCTGGGCGACCTGACCGGCGCTGCAGGCGGTGAGCGCGATCGGGCTGAGCAGCAGGGCGCCCATCGTGGCGGCGCGCAGTGCGCGGTTCACGGCCGTCGACCTCCAGGGGAGCGTGCCGGCCACCGCAGGTCGATGGCCCGGCTCGCGCCGAGCCTAACTCGCGCTCCAGGATGGGCGCCTGGAGGTGAGGCCGTGCCGCAGGAGCCGCGCACGCCGCGGCGGCCGGGGGAGGACCCCGCGCTGGCCGCCTTCCCGGCCCGCGCGCCGGACACCCGGCGCTGGTGCTTCGCCGACCAGCTGGGGCCGCACTTCCTCGACGCCCCGGACCAGCCGGTGCTGCTCGTCGAGTCCAAGGCGGTGTTCGCCCGCCGCCGCTTCCACCGCCAGAAGGCCCACCTGGTGCTGTCGGCGCTGCGGCACCGCGCCGCCGAGCTGGGCGAGCAGGCGCAGCTGCACCGCGTGCAGGGCTACGCCGAGGCGCTGGACCGGGTGCGCGAGCCGGTGAGCGTGTGCGCACCCACCACCTGGAGCAGCCGCGACCACGTGCTGCGCCGTCCCGGCCTCACCGTCCTCGCCGCCCGGGGGTTCGTCGCCACGCAGGAGGAGTTCGCGGCCTGGGCCGGGGGCAGGGGCCGGGGCCGGCTGCTCATGGAGGACTTCTACCGGCACAACCGCCGCCGGCACGACGTGCTGATGGACGGCGCCGAGCCGGTCGGCGGGCGCTGGAACCTCGACCACGACAACCGCGAGCCCCCGCCCCGGGACGGGCGGATCGGCGTCCCCGAGCCGTGGTGGCCGGAGGAGGACGACATCGACGCCCAGGTGCGCGCCGACCTGGACCGCTGGGCGGCCGACGGCGAGGTGGCCTTCGTGGGGGACGACGGCCCGCGGCTGTTCCCCGCGACCCGGGCCGAGGCGCTGCACCGGCTGCGCGACTTCCTGGACACGCGGCTGGGCGCGTTCGGCCCGCACGAGGACGCGATGCTGGCCGGTGAGCGGTGGATGGCGCACTCGCTGCTGTCCCCGGCGCTGAACCTCGGCCTGCTCGACCCGGTCGAGGTGGTGCAGGCAGCCGAGCAGCGCTACCGGGACTCGGTGGCCGAGGGCGACCCGCTGCCGCTGAACAGCGTCGAGGGGTTCATCCGCCAGGTGATGGGCTGGCGGGACTACATCTGGCACACCTACTGGCACCTCGGCCGCGACTTCCGGCACGGCAACGCCCTGGCAGCGCACGAGGCCGTGCCCGACTGGCTGGCCGACCTCGACGACGGCGCGGTCGACGCGGCCTGCATGTCCGACGTCCTCGGCGACCTGCGCCGCGACGGCTGGGTGCACCACATCCCCCGGTTGATGGTGCTGGGCAACTACGCGCTGCAGCGCGGCATCGACCCGCTGGCGATGACCGACTGGTTCCACCGCAGCTTCGTCGACGGCTACGACTGGGTGATGGTCGCCAACGTCGTCGGCATGAGCCAGCACGCCGACGGCGGGCGGGTGGCCACCAGGCCCTACGCCTCCGGCGGGGCCTACATCGACCGGATGAGCGACTACTGCCGCGGCTGCCGCTACGACCCGCGCAAGCGGCTGGGGGAGGACGCCTGCCCGTTCACCGCCGGCTACTGGGCCTTCCTGGAGCGCAACCGAGAGCGGCTGGCGCCCAACCTGCGGATGCGCCGGGCGCTGCAGGGCCTGGACCGGCTCAAGGGCCTGGAGGAGGTCGTCGAGCAGGAGCGTCTGCGCGGCACCGGCCCGATCTGACCCCGCCCGACCGGGTGACCGTGGTCCGGTCCGCCCCCGCACCTGCCGATCCCAGGGACGACGGGATCGGCGGCGGGAGGTGCAGGTGCGGACGGGGGTGGCCTTCGACGACGTCCTGGCCGGGGCGCAGGCCGGGGCCGCCTGGGCGTTCGAGGTGCTCTACCGGGAGCTGTCGCCGGCCGTCACCGGTTACCTGCGGCTGCACGGCGCGGCCGAGCCCGACGACCTGGCCAGCGAGACCTTCATCAGCGTGCTGACCGGCCTGGCCCGTTTCCGGGGCGACGAGGAGGCGCTGCGTGCGTGGGTGTTCACCATCGCCCACCGACGGCTGGTCGACGACTGGCGCCGCCGCGGTCGCCGTCCGCAGGTCGCCGACGACGACGCGTCGTTCGACGCACGCTGCGGGGGCGACGTGGAGGACGACGTCCTGGTGCGGGTCGGCACCGACGACGTGCACCGGCTGTGCGCGACGCTGCCGGCCGACCAGCGGGCGGTGCTGCTGCTGCGGGTGCTCGCCGACCTGACCGTGGAGCAGGTCGCGCAGGTGATGGGCCGGTCGGTCGGCTCGGTCAAGGCGCTGCAGCGGCGGGGGCTGGCCAGCCTGCGGACCGCCCTCGACGCCGCCTCACCCGCAGGGGTGACGGCCGGCGCGCACCCTTCTGCGGCCCTCCGGCGATGACGGGGACGAGATGACCACACCAGCCGACGCCACCGCCGACGAGCGGGCCCTCGCGGCCTGCCTCGCCGGCCGCCCCGTGCCCGGCGCCGCCGGCCTGGCCGCGTTCACCGACGCGGTCCGGGCGAGCGCGACGGCGCCCGGGCGGCCGAACGCGGCGCTGGCCGAGCTGCTGGTGACCGGTCTGCTCGTCCCCACCCAGGAACCGTCCGCACGGACGGCCGGGCGACCCGCCCGGAGCTCACGGAAGAGGCCCCGCATGCTGATCTCCACCCTCGTCGCCAAGTTCGCCGCCGCCGGCGCCGTCGCCAAGGCGGCCGCCGGCACCGGCGCGGTCGTCGTGGCGCTGACCGGTACGGCGACCACCGTCGCCCTGACCACCCCGGAGGAGCCGGCCCCCGTCGTGCAGACCACGACCGGGGACGCCACCACCACGGACGAGCCCGCGACCGACGAGCCGACCCCGGCCGGGGACGGGACCGAGCCCGAGCCCGAGCAGGACGACGCCGAGCAGGACGGCGCCGAGCCCGTCCAGGAGCCGGCTGCCGAGCC
The DNA here is from genome assembly GCF_032460525.1 of Geodermatophilus sp. DSM 44513. Lineage (NCBI taxonomy): Bacteria > Bacillati > Actinomycetota > Actinomycetes > Geodermatophilales > Geodermatophilaceae > Geodermatophilus > Geodermatophilus sp. DSM 44513. Next base: position 658,643 of record NZ_CP135963.1, read on the forward strand.
GCTGCCGGCGGGGACGGGGACGGCCCCCGAGGCGGGCGGGGCCCCGCAGGTCACCGAGGAGCAGTGGGCGGAGGGGCCGGCCGAGGGCCAGTCCCACGGCAGCTGGGTCAGCGAGGGCGCCCGGCAGGGCTGGGTCGACGGCGGCACCGTCAGCCGCGAGGCCCACGAGCGCAATGAGGCCCGGAAGGCCGGGCGCGTCGCCGTGCCTGCGCCGGTCGCCGACGAGCCGGTCGCCGAGCAGCCGGTCGCCGAGGAGCCGGTCGCCGAGCAGCCGGCGGCCGAGGAGCCGGCGGCGGTCGAGCCGGCCGGGCAGCCGGGCAACGGCAACGGCAACGGCCGGAACGGGAGGTGATCCGCGGCGGCCCCTGCCGGACCCCGGCAGGGGCCGCCCGGTCCCCGCTCAGGTGACCGCCGCCCCACCGGCCAGGAGCAACGCCACGTCGAGGACGGTCAGCAGCATCACGGCGGGGAATGCCGCCCGGCGGAAGCGCACGGTCCCCGCCACGGCAGCGACGGCGACGGCCGGCACGGCCAGCGCGAGCACCGCCCAGCCGGTGGCCGACGGCCTCCCGGCGGGACCGGCGACCAGGAGCAGGGACGCCGCGCCGAGCAGCGCCGCGCAGCCGACGGCCGAGCCGCCGGCGCCGAGCCGGTGCGGCAGCCCGCGGACGCCGGTGGCCAGGTCGTCCTCCAGGTCCGGGGCGGCGTTGGCCAGGTGCGCCGCGGCGCCGAGCGCGGCCCCGGCCGCGACCAGCCACCACGGCGCGGCCGGCGTCCCCGGCGCCGCGGCGACCACCCCGGCCGGCAGCGCGCCGAAGCCGGTCGCGTAGGGCAGCACCGAGACCGCCGTGCGCTTGAGCCCCGCGTTGTAGGCCCAGCCGCTGGCGACGAGGACGAGCAGCAGCAGGCCCGGGACGGCCCCGAGCAGCAGGGACAGGACGACGGCCGCGGCGGCGGACGCGGTGGCCAGCGTGCGCAGCAGGGCGGGGGTGACCGCGCCCTGCGCGACCGGCTTGTCGCCGCGGGCCACCGCGCGGTCGCGGTCGGCGTCCAGCCAGTCGTTGCTCCAGCCGATGGACACCTGACCGGCGATGACGGCCAGCGCGAGCAGCACCACCCGGCCCGGCGGCAGGCCCGCGGTCAGCGCCAGCAGGGTGGCCGTGGTGGTGACCGCGACGGTCGGCCCGGCGTGCGTGGCCACCACCAGCGCGCGCAACGGGGGCGCCGTCCGTCGGCCCGGGGCGTGCACCACGCGACGAACCTAGGGGGACCGAGGGCGGCCGGGTCGCCGCGGCATCTGTTCACCCGATCCGGTGAACGCGGCCGGCGTGCCCGACGTATGCCCTACCGCCGCAGCCCGGCCGGGCACCGCGGCCGCCCAGCACCTGGAGGAACCATGCGCACCACCCTTCGCAGGACGACGCTCGTCGTGGCAGCCGCGCTGCTGACCGGCGCGGTGGCCGCCCCGGCGACCGCCGGCGCGACCGGCGGGTACCGCGGCGGCGACAGCAGCCACTCCGACGGCCGCGGCGGGAGCGGCGACGGCCTCCGCGCGGTCGGCCTGGCCCAGGACGGACGGACGCTCGTCGCCTTCCGCACCTCCGGGGCCCGCGACGCCCAGCAGCTCGGCAAGGTCAGCCTGCAGGGCGACACCCGCCTGGTCGGCATCGACTACCGGGTGCAGAACGGCAAGCTCTACGGGGTCGGCGACAAGGGCGGCATCTACGTCCTCGACGCCGCCAAGGCCGGCGCGACCAAGGTCGGCCAGCTCAGCGTGGCCCTGGAGGGGCAGTTCTTCGGCGTGGACTTCAACCCCGCGGCCAACGCCCTGCGGGTCGTCAGCAACACCGGCCAGAACCTGCGGCAGCCCTTCGCCGGTGCGACCAACCCGGACGCACCCAACGGCGCGACCGTCGTCGACGGCGACCTGGCCTACCCGGCGACCACGGCCGGCGGCATGCCCACGCCGGCCACCGGGGTCAGCGCGGCGGCCTACACCAACAACGACCTGAACGCCGACACCAGCACGGTGCTGCACGACATCGACACGGCCCTGGACCAGCTCGACATCCAGTCGCCGGCCAACGCCGGCACGCTGGCCGCAGTCGGCAAGCTGGGCGTCGACGCCGGACCGGACGCCGGCTTCGACATCTACAGCACCGTGCGCGACGGCCGCTCGGTCGCCGTGCAGGGCTTCGCGACCCTCACCGTGGGCGGCCAGAGCCGGCTGTACTCGATCAACCTGGCGACCGGCCAGGCGGCCGAGCGCGGTGCCTTCCAGGTGCCGGTCACCGACCTCGCCATCGGGCTCAACCAGCTCTGAGCCGAGGCACCGGGCCCGCGCCGGGACACTCCGGCGCGGGCCCCGGTGCGCCACCACCCCACCGTCCCCGGCCCGTCGCCCGGCGCGTCCCCACCGGGCGGCTGACCTGCGTGGATGCCGCTGACCGGGGCCCTGACCCCGCCCCCCGGCAGCGGCGCCGCGTGGGCCCGGACGCACACCGACCGGGCTCCTGTCAACCCCTCGTGGACACTCCGTCGGGCCGCTGACCTGCGGGTTTACGGATCTGCGGGGTCCCGTCCGCCGGGCTGCCGTGGTAGCCTGTGGACAGCGAAAGGGGTCACACACACATGGGCTTCACTGTCGGCGAGACCGTTGTCTACCCGCACCACGGAGCCGCTCTCATCGAGGCGATCGAGACGCGGACGGTCAAGGGTGGGGAGAGGGCCTACCTCGTGCTGAAGGTCGCCCAGGGCGACCTGACCGTGCGCGTGCCGGCCGACAACGCAGAGATCGTCGGTGTCCGGGACGTCGTCGGTCAGGACGGACTCAACCGGGTCTTCGAGGTGCTGCGTGCCCCGCACACCGAGGAGCCGACCAACTGGTCGCGCCGCTACAAGGCCAACCTCGAGAAGCTCGCCTCCGGCGACGTGAACAAGGTCGCCGAGGTCGTGCGCGACCTCTGGCGCCGCGACAAGGACCGCGGGCTGTCCGCCGGTGAGAAGCGCATGCTGTCCAAGGCGCGCCAGATCCTGGTGAGCGAGCTCGCGCTCGCCGAGGGCACCAACGAGGACAAGGCCGAGGTCCTCCTCGACGAGGTCCTCGCCAGCTGAGCTCGGCCACCGAGCCTCTCCCGCACCCCCGGACCACTCCCGTGCACGCTGCCGGCATCGTCGCAGCGGCCGGGAGTGGTTCGCGTCTGGGGGCCGTCGTGGGTGGGCGGGCGACACCGAAGGCGCTGGTCCCGCTCGGCGGCCGGCCGCTGGTCCACTGGTCGGTGCAGGCCCTGCTGGACGGCGGGGTGGCCGAGGTCGTCGTGGCCGTGCCGCCCGACGAGCTCGCCGCCTTCGCCGCCGTCCTGCCGGACCGGGTCCGGCTGGTCGCCGGCGGCAGCAGCCGGACGGCGTCGGTCCGCGCCGCCCTCGCCGCGGTCAGGGAGCACGCCGAGGCGGTCCTGGTGCACGACGCGGCCCGCCCGCTGACCCCGCCGGAGGTGGTGGCCCGCGTGCTCGCCGCGCTGGCCGGCGGTGCCCCGGCCGTCGTCCCGGTGCTGCCGGTGGTCGACACCACGGTGAGCGTGGCCGGCGACGGCGTGGTCACCGGCACCCTGCCGCGGGAGACGCTGCGCCGCGTGCAGACCCCGCAGGGCTTCGCGCGCGCCGTCCTCACCGACGCCTACGGCCGGCTGTCCCCCGGCGTGGAGCTGACCGACGACGCGGCGGTCGTGCGCGCCGCCGGGGTCGCGGTGACGACGGTGCCCGGCGACGAGCGCTCGGCCAAGGTGACGGTGGCGCACGACCTCGCGCTGGCCGAGCTGACCGTGGGTGCGACGGGCGAGCGAGCACCGCACGGAGATGCCGGGAGCGGACAGGCCGTGGGCATCGCAGCGAGCGCCAGCGAGCGAGAGGCGGAGCGGCCGCGTGAGCGACCCGTGTCACGAGCCGGGGAGCCGACCGAGCCCGGAGTCGAACCGTGGGCACCGGCGACCCGGTGAGCGAGCTGCCCCGGGTCGGGATCGGCGTCGACGTGCACCCGGTCGAGGCCGGCCGCCCCTGCTGGCTGGCCGGCCTGGAGTGGCCCGGTGCCGACGGCTGTGCCGGGCACTCCGACGGCGACGTCGTGGCGCACGCCCTCACCGACGCCGTCCTGTCCGCCGCCGGGCTGGGCGACATCGGCGGCCTGCTCGGCACCGACGACCCCCGGTGGGCCGGCGCGCGCGGGGCCGCCGTCCTCGGTCACGTCCGCGAGGTCCTGGAGACGGCCGGGTGGCGGGTCGGCAACGCCGCCGTCCAGCTGGTCGGCACCACCCCCCGGGTGGGCGCCCGCCGCGCGGAGGCCGAGCGGGTGCTCGGCGAGGCGCTGGGCGCCCCGGTGAGCGTCACCGCCACCACCACCGACGGCCTGGGGCTCACCGGCCGCGGTGAGGGCCGGGCGGCGGTGGCGACGGCGCTGGTGGTCCGGACGGCGGCCGTGGACTCTGCGCCGGGCTGATGCTGCGCTCCGTAGACTCCGCGCAGTGAGCCTCCGCCTGTACGACACGGCCGCCCGTGCGGTCCGCGACTTCACGCCCCTGCGTGCCGGGCAGGCCTCCGTCTACGTCTGTGGGCTCACCGTGCAGGGGAAGCCGCACGTCGGGCACGTCCGCGCCGCGCTGTCCTTCGACGTGCTGCGCCGCTGGCTGGCCGCGTCCGGCCTCGAGGTCACCTACGTCCGCAACGTCACCGACATCGACGACAAGATCCTCGCCCGGGCCGCCGAGCGGGGCGTGCCGTGGTGGGCCTGGGCGTACACCAACGAGCTGGCCTGCACCCGCGCCTACGACGCCCTGGGCGTGCTGCCGCCGACCTACGAGCCGCGCGCCACCGGGCACGTCCCGGACATGGTCGAGCTGATCGGGCGGCTGGTCGAGCGCGGCCACGCCTACGCCGTCGACGGCGACGTCTACTTCGACGTCCGCTCCTTCCCCGACTACGGCACGCTCACCCGCCAGCCGGTGGAGGACCTGGAGCCCGCCGCCGACACCGACACCGACGAGCGCAAGCGCGACCCCCGCGACTTCGCGCTGTGGAAGGCGCACAAGCCCGGCGAGCCGGACACCGCGTCCTGGCCCACCCCCTGGGGCCGCGGCCGGCCGGGCTGGCACCTGGAGTGCTCGGCCATGGCCAGGCGCTACCTCGGGGCGGAGTTCGACGTCCACGGGGGCGGGCTGGACCTGCGCTTCCCGCACCACGAGAACGAGCAGGCGCAGTCGCGCGCCGCCGGTGACGGGTTCGCCCAGTACTGGCTGCACAACGGCTGGGTGACCCTCGGCGGGGAGAAGATGAGCAAGTCGCTGGGCAACACCGCCCTGGTCGACGAGGTCGTGCAGCGGGCCCGGCCGGTCGAGCTGCGCTACTACCTGGTCGCCCCGCACTACCGCTCGACGATCGAATTCACCGACGCCGCGCTGGCCGAGGCCGGGGCCGCCTACCGGCGCATCGAGTCGTTCGTGACCCGCGCTGCCGAGCGGGTGGGGGCGGACGCGGGGAGCCCGGTGCTCTGCGCGGACTTCAGCGCCGCCCTGGACGACGACCTGGCCACCCCGGCCGCGGTCGCCGCCGTCCACGAGACGGTCCGGCAGGGCAACACCGCGCTGGCCGAGGGCGACGAGAAGGCGGTCGCCGGCGCGCTGGGCTCGGTGCGCGCGATGCTCGGCGTCCTGGGCCTGGACCCGCTGGACCCGCACTGGGCCGGCGGGCGCAGCGACGACCGGCTGTCGGCGGTGGCCGACGGGCTCGTGGCGCTGGCGCTGGAGCAGCGGCAGGCCGCCCGCGCGCGCCGGGACTACGCCGCCGCCGACGCCGTCCGCGACTCCCTGGCCGCCCTCGGTGTCCAGGTCGAGGACACCCCCTCCGGACCGCGATGGGAGCTGAGCCGCTGATGGCCGGCAACAGCCAGCGCCGGGGCCGCTCCGGCGGCGCGGGCAAGAAGACCGCGACCGCGGGCACCGGCGGCAAGAACCGGCGCTCGCTGGCCGGGCGGGGTGCCACCCCGCCGGCCGAGATGCGCCCGGGGCACCCCGCCCAGCGCCGCGCCGCCGCCGACGTCCGGCGGCGGACCGAGCGCGACCGCAGCCGCCAGCGCGCCGAGGAGGCCCCCGAGCTGCTGCTGGGCCGCAACCCGGTGGTGGAGGCGCTGCGGGCACGGATCCCGGCGACCGCGCTGTACGTGGTCACCGGGGACTCGCGGGCCCAGACCGACGAGCGGATCACCGAGGCGCTGCACCTGGCCAACGACCGGGGTCTGCCGCTGCTCGAGGTGGGCCGGGCCGAGTTCGACCGGATGTCCAACGGCGCACTGCACCAGGGCATCGGCCTGCAGGTCCCGCCCTACCAGTACGCGCACCCCGACGACCTCCTCGACCTCGCCCGCGACTCCGGCCGCCCGCCCCTGGTGGTCGCCATGGACGGCGTCACCGACCCGCGCAACCTCGGCGCCGTCGTCCGCTCGGCCGCCGCCTTCGACGCGCACGGCGTCGTGGTGCCCCAGCGCCGGTCGGTCGGCATGACCGCGTCGGCCTGGCGCACCAGCGCCGGCGCCGCCGCGCGGCTGCCGGTGGCCCGCGCGGTCAACCTGGCCCGTGCGCTGGGCTCCTACGCCGACGCCGGGCTGGTGACCGTCGGGTTGGCCGGCGACGGCGACGTCGACGTGCACGACTTCGACGGCTTCGCCGACCCGGTCGCCCTGGTGGTGGGCGCCGAGGGGACGGGGCTGTCCCGGCTGGTGCGCGAGCGCTGCGACCTCGTCGTCCGGATCCCCATCGCCCGGGACACCGAGTCGCTCAACGTCAGCGTCGCCGCCGGCATCGCCCTCCACGCCGCGGCGGCCGCACGCCGCTGACCCGCCCGGCGACGGTCGGGGGCGGGCGGCGACGGCCCGGCGGCCGGTGGCGGGGCCGGGACGGCGCTGCTCGGATGGTCCGGTGCGCTCGCTGACCTCGCTGCACGGTGCCGCCACCGCTGCCTACGCCCTGGCCCTCGTCGTCGCCCCCGGGCTGCTCGTCCGGCCCAGCGGGCTGCCCGACACCGCCGCCACGCGCACACTGGTGCGCGCCCTCGGCGCCCGGGACGCCGTGCTCGGTGCGGCGGTGGCCGTGGCGCCCCGCGGGCGGCCGCGGGAGCTGGCCGCCGCCGCGCGGGTCCTGTGCGACGTCACCGACGCGGCGGTCTTCCCGCTGGCGGTGCCGGGCCCGGCGCGGGCGGCTGCCGTGGCCGCCTCGGCGGCGACCTGGGGCGCACTCGCGCTGGCGGCCGCCGTCCTCGACCGGCGCGCCGGCCGCTGACGGGGCGCGCCGGCGGCAGGACCCTGCCGGAGGCCGCTCAGCCCAGCAGCTGGGCGACGGTGTAGATCACCAGGCCGGCCAGGCCGCCGACCACGGTGCCGTTGATCCGGATGAACTGCAGGTCCCGGCCGACCTGCAACTCGATGCGGCGGCTGGTCTCCTCGGTGTCCCAGCGGGCCACGGTGCTGCCCACCAGGTCGGCGAGGTCGCCGGAGAACCGCTCCACCAGGTAGCCGGCGGCCCCGTGCGCCTGCCGCTGCACCAGCTCCCGCACCCGCGGGTCGGTCTGCAGCAGCTCGGCGCCCTCGCGGACCATCCCGGCCAGCCGGGCCCGCAGCGCCGACCCGGGGTCGGCGGCGGCGGCCAGCGCGGCGTCCTTGAGCGTCGTCCACAGCGACCCCGACCAGGTCCGGACGGCGGGGTGGTCGAGCAGCTCGGCCTTGAGGTCCTCGACGCGGGCCGCGGTGGCCGGGTCGGTGCGCAGCGCGTGCACGTAGCGGCGCAGCCGGGCGTCGTACACCCGGCGCAGCTCGTGGCGGGGGTCGTCGCCGACCTCCGCGAGGAAGACCTGCACCCCGGAGAAGACGCGGTCGAACACCCGGTCGTCGACCCAGTCGGGTACCCACGCGGGGGAGGCGTCGCCCAGCTGGGCGCGGAAGACCACCCGGTTGTCCTCGAGGAAGCGGGCCAGCCCGCGCAGCGCGGCGGACAGCACCTCCTGGTGCCGGTCGCCGTCGACGACCAGCTCCAGCGTGCGTGCCACCACCGGGGCGGCCGGGGTGGCGTGCAGCCTGCGGTCCACGAGGTCGGCGACGGCGGGGCGCAGGTCGTCGTCCTTGAGCAGCCCGGCGACCGAGTGCAGCAGCGCCCCGGCGTCCCCGGCCAGGCGCTCGGCCCGGCCCGGCGCGGCGAGGAAGACACCCAGCCGGCCGGGGACGTCGATGGTGGCCAGCTTCTCCTCGACCACGCTGCGGGTCAGGAAGTTCTGCTGCACGAAGGTGCCCAGGCTGGCGCCGATCTGGTCCTTCTTGCGCGGGATGATCGCGGTGTGCGGGATCGGTATCCGCAGGGGGTGCCGGAAGATCGCGGTGACGGCGAACCAGTCGGCCAGCGCCCCGACCATGGAGGCCTCCGCGGTGGCCCGCACGTATCCGACCCAGGCGCCGGTCTCCTCGCCGAGCAGCACGCAGCCGAGGAAGACGGCGGCGGCGAGCAGGAACAGCCCGGTGGCCAGCCGCTTCATCCGGGCCAGGTCGCGGGCCCGCTCCGGGTCGTCCAGGGAGGCGGCCAGCGGAGCGGGCGGCGGGCTGGACGACACCCCGCCCACCTTATGAGAGCGGCCTGGTCGCGAGGCTCGCCGCGGGCCCGGACGGGGGCCGCTCAGCCCTCCGTGGCGCCGAGGGTGACCTCGACCTGCTCGCTGCCCTGCCCGCGCCGCACGGTGAGGGTGACCTGGTCGCCGGGGGAGGCGCTGCGGACGGCGGCGGTCAGCTCCGTCGAGGTCGTCACCAGCCGGTCGCCGACCGCGGTGACCACGTCGCCGGCCTGCAGCCCCGCGTCCGACGCCGGGGTGCCGGGCTGCACCTGCTCCAGCTGCGCGCCGGTGCCGATCCGGGGGTTCGTGTCGTCCGGGGCGGTCAGGGCGCTGACGCCGAGGTAGGTGATGTCGGCCGAGCCGTCGGCCACGATCTCCTGGGCGATCCGCTCCGCGGTGTTGCCCGGGATGGCGAACCCGACGCCGATGCTGCCGCTCTGCGCCTCCTGGCCGGGCGCACCCGAGGCCACCGTGGCGATCGCGGTGTTGATGCCGATCACCTCGCCGGCGGCGTCGACCAGCGCGCCGCCGGAGTTGCCCGGGTTGATGGCGGCGTCGGTCTGCAGCGCGTCGATGACGGTGGCGTCGCCCTCGGCCGACCCGGTGGCCACCGCCCGCCCGCGCGCGCTGATGATGCCGTCGGTGACGGTGTCGGCCAGACCGAGCGGGGCACCGATGGCCACGGCCAGGTCGCCGACCTGCACCGCGTCGGAGTCGCCGAACGTGGCGGGGGTGAGACCGGAGGCGCCCTCCAGCCGCAGCACCGCCAGGTCGTAGACCGGCTGGGTGCCGACGACGGTCGCGTCGTAGAGGGTGCCGTCGGAGGTGCGCACCGACACGATCGGCTCGCCGCCACCGGGCAGGCTCACCACGTGGTCGTTGGTCAGCACGTAGCCGTCCTCGCTGAGGACCACGCCGGACCCGCTGCCCGATCCGGCGCCGCTGGCGACGTAGACGGTGACCGCGCTCGGCGCGGCCTTGGCCGCGGCCGCGGTGACGGCGGTGGCCGTCTCGGGGTCGGTGATCGTGACGTTCTGGGCCGCGGCCGGGCCGGCGACGCTGCCGGCCCCGTCCCCGCGGTCGGTGAGCAGGACGACGCCGGCGCCGGCGCCGCCGCCGATCAGGGCGCCGGCGAGCAGGCCGGCCACGCCGATCCGCAGCCGGTCGGCCCGGCGGGCCGGCTGCCGCGGCTGGTCGTACGGCGGCTGGTCGTAGGGCGGCTGGCCGGGGGCGGGGTGCCCGGGCGCGGCCGCACCCGTCGCGGGCCCGGCGGCCGGCTGGTGCGGCCAACCCGGCTGCGCCCAGGTGCCCGGTGCCGGGGTGGGGGTGCCGTAGGGGTCCACGTGTCCTCGTCCTCCTCGTGGGCGGCCCTGCACCGCCCTCGGGTCCCCACTGTCGTCCGTGCGACTTGCCTGACCCTGACGGTCCCCTGTGAGGTCCCTGGACGCATCAGCGGGGGACGTCGGGGAGCAGCCGGCCGCGCGCCGCCAGCTCCACCGTCGTCCACACGGCCGTCACCTGCGCCGCCAGCAGGCCGAGCAGCACCAGCAGCTGGGTCGCGCCGGCCTGCACCGGCGTCCCGCCGCCCAGCAGCACCCCGACGAAGGCGCCGGGGAGCGTGACCAGGCCGACGGTGCGGGTCTGGTCCAGCGGCGGCACCAGCGCGGTGGCCGCGGCCGGCCGCAGCACCTCGTGGACGGCGTCGCGGCGCACCAGCCCGAGCGCGAGGGCGGCCTCCACCTCGCCGCGCCGGACGGCCAGCTCCTCCCGCAGGCGGCGGCCGGCCAGCGAGGTCGCGGTCATCGCCCCGCCGACGAGGATCCCGGCGACCGGGACCACCGCCTCCCCGCGCAGCGGCACCGTGCCGCCGGCCAGCACCAGGCCCACCACCGGGACGGCCCCGACCAGCACGGGCACCGCGGCGGTGCCCACGCGACGGGCCGCGCCGGCGCTGCGCAGCGCCAGCCCGGTGGCCCGCCCGGCCGCGGTCACGGCGGCCACACCGACCATGAGCAGCACGAACAGCGCCGAGAGGACCAGCGAGCGCACCACGACGAGCAGGACGGCCGAGACCGCGGCCAGTTGGACGGTGGCCCGCACGGCGGCCACCGCGACCGGGCGGTCCTGGCCGAGGCCGGACAGCCGGCCGGCCGCGGCGGCGAGCACGGTCAGCGCGGCCAGTGCCACGGCCAGCCGGGGCCCGAGGTCGACGGCGGAGGTACCCACGGGCGGCGATCATCCCCCGCCCCGGTGCCGTCCTCCGAACGGCCCCTCTGCCGGGACCCGGCCCGTCGTGACGTGCTGGAACGGCCGCCCTCCAGGGGCCCGTGGGGAGGAGGGCGGTCCTTCACCCGAGGGCGACGATCTCCTCCCGTGGCTCGGTCCCGGTCCGCCGGTGCACCGGGGGCACGAAGGCCATCGGTGAGGTGCAGTGCCGCAGCAGCCAGCGGTGCAGACCGTCCAGCGGCCGGTGCAGCAGACCGCCGTGCCCGGCGGTCATCACCAGCAGCGGCGTCGGGCACGCGGCGGCCAGCACCCGGCCACCGGTCGGGGAGGGCACCGGCGCGTGCGTCACCTGCAGGCCGGGCCAGCGCTCGGCCCACCGCGGGGAGTCCGCGGCCCAGGCGCCTCCGTCGTCGGGCCGGGCGTGCAGCACGAGCAGGGGGGTGCGGCTGCGCAGCGCGGCGTCGGCGGCGAACACGGCCACCGGCTCGTCGTCCTCCCGCTCGCCGAGGCCGAGCACCGCCACGTCCGGGCGGGAGCCGGTGCCGCCGGGCCGCGACCGGGGGACGACGACCACCGGGCGGGGGGAGCGGGCCGCGACCCGCTGGGCGACCGAGGCGAGCACCAGCTCGTCGGCCGCGCCGGTCGTGGTGATCCCCAGCACCACGAGCTGCGCCTCCTCGGCGGCGCGCAGCAGCGCGGCCACCGGGTCACCGGGCACCACCTCGGTGGAGACCGGGACCGACGGGGCGGTGTGGACGGCGGCCGTGTACGCCTGGGCCGTGGCGCCGCGGGCGCGCGGCAGCCCGGCGGCGGGGGAGCCGGCGACGCCGCGGTGCCCGAGGTGGGGCGTGGCGTGCACGACCCGCAGCGGGGCACCGCGGCGGGCGGCGTCCTCGGCCGCCCACCGGACGGCGCGCAGCCCGCACTCGCTGCCGTCGGCGCCGACCACGACCGGCGCCGCGGGCGGGCCGTCGCCGGGCGGGCGCGGCACGGGGGTCGTCCCGACTGGGGTGGGGGTCGTCGTGGACACGGGCACCTCCGGATGACGGTCGTCCCCCGTGGTCGCCGTCGAGGGTCCTCGCCCGGGCCGCCGCTGTGAAGCCGTCCGGCCACGGAGGGTGCAACGGCGTGGCGGGTTGGGTAGGGGTGGAACCGGCCCCCGCTCGCCGGTGGCGCCCGGTCCCTCGTGTCCGCCCCCGCCCCTGGAGGGTGCCCTCGTGTCCACCCGCGGTCTGCTCCACCGCCTCCTGCTCGGCCTCGGTGCCGTCACCGTCGGCGTGTTCGTCGTCGCCGGCGGCCTGGCGCTGCGCCCGCCCGGCCTGGTCGCGGTGGGGATGGCCGGGGTGGTGGCCGCCTCGCTGGTCGCCGGCGTCTCCCGCGACTCCCTGCCCGGGCCGGCGGAGGTCCTCGACGTGGCCTGGAAGGCCGGGACGGCGGCGGTCGTGGCGCTGCTGGCCCTCTCCGGTGCCGTCGTCCTCGGTGGGGCAGTGCTCACCCTCCTGCTGGCCGGCACCGCCGTGCTGGCCGGCACCGTCACCTGGCTGGTCCGCGCGCGCCGGGCGCCGGCGACGTCCGCGCCCGCCGCGGCCGGCCGGCCGTCGTCCCCGCGGCCGGTGTCCGCGCTGGCCACCGCCGAGTTGGGCCGGGAGTGGACGCGCACGACGGCGGCGCTGACCGGCCGGCTGGACGCGGCCACCCGCGCGGCGATCGTCGCCCGCCGCGAGGCGACCCTCGACGAGCTCGAGCGGCGCGACCCGGAGGGCTTCGCGCGGTGGATCGCCGCCCTGCCGCTGGCCAGCAGCGACCCCGGCGGCGAGCTGCGGCACGGCGACCCGGCCCCGTAGCCGGGCCCGCCAAACCGGTCGACCGGGCGCGGCCGGGCGGGCACACTGCGGCGTGCTCGTCACCCTGTCCACCACGCACGTGCCCGCCACCGACCTCGGCTTCCTGCTGCACAAGAACCCGGCGCGGGCGCAGCGGGTCGAGGTCTCCACCGGCACCGCGCACGTGTTCTACCCGGAGGCCGGCGAGGACCGCTGCACCGTCGCGCTGCTGCTCGAGGTGGACCCGGTCGGCCTGGTGCGGACCGCGCGCGCCGGTGGCGCGGAGGGACCCCTGGCGCAGTACGTCAACGACCGCCCGTACGCCGCGTCCAGCCTGCTGGCCGTCGCGCTGGGGCGGGCCTTCGCCAGCGCCCGCCGCGGGGTCAGCCGGGAGCGGCCCGAGCTGGTCGACCGCGCGCTGCCGCTGGAGGTGCACGTACCCGCGCTGTCCTGCCGCGGCGGCGCGGAGGTGGCGCGCCGCTTCTTCGCCCCGCTCGGCTGGTGGGTCGAGGCAGGCATGATGCCGCTGGACGAGGCGTTCCCCGAGTGGGGCGACTCCCGGTACGTGGACCTGCGGCTGACCGGGCAGCTGCGGCTGGCCGACGCGCTCAACCACCTCTACGTCGCGCTGCCCGTGCTCGACGACGCCCGCCACCACTGGGTCGGGGAGGACGAGGTGGACAAGCTGCTGCGCGCCGGCAGCGGCTGGCTGGCCGCCCACCCGGAGCGGGAGCTGATCACCCGCCGGTGGCTGCGCCACCGCACGGTGCTGGCCCGCCGCGCCATCGAGCGGCTGGCCGAGGTCGACGACGCCGAGGTCGAGGCGGTGGACGACGCCACCGCGCCGCCGGTCGCCGCCGCCGGGGGGCCGCCGTCCCCGGACGGCGATGCGCACGGCGATGCGCACGGCGATGCGCACGGCGATGCGCACGGCGACACCGACGACCACCCGCTGCCCCTCGCGCGGCAGCGGCACGCGGCGGTGCTGGCCGAGCTGCGCGCGGCCGGGGCGGGCCGGGTGGTGGACCTCGGCTGCGGTGACGGGGCGCTGCTCCGGGCGCTGCTGGCCGACCCGGCGTTCACCGAGGTCGTCGGCGTCGACGTCAGCGCCCGGGCGCTGGAGGTCGCCGCCCGGCGCCTGGGCCTGGACCGGCTGCCGGAGCGGCAGCGAGCGCGGGTCCGGCTGCTGCAGAGCGGCCTGACCTACACCGACGCGAGGCTGCGCGGCTTCGACGCGGCGGTGCTGGTGGAGGTCGTCGAGCACCTCGACCCCGACCGGCTGCCCGCCCTGGAGCACGCGGTCTTCGCCGCCGCCGCACCGGGCACCGTGGTGGTCACCACGCCCAACGTCGAGTACAACGTCCGCTTCCCGGGCCTGCCGGCCGGCGCGTTCCGGCACCGCGACCACCGCTTCGAGTGGACCCGGGCGGAGTTCGCCGGCTGGGCGGCCGCGGTGGGGCAGCGGCACGGGTACGGCGTCCGCCTCGCCGGGGTGGGCGAGGAGGACCCGGAGGTCGGGCCCCCGACGCAGCTGGCCGTGTTCACCCACGGGGCCGCCGGGGCCGCGGCGTGAGCGGCGCACCGCGCGAGGTCGTCGTCCCCGACCTGTCCCTGGTCGTGCTGGTCGGGGCGAGCGGCTCGGGCAAGAGCACCTTCGCGCGCCGGCACTTCCGGTCCACCCAGGTGCTCTCCAGCGACGCCTGCCGCGGCCTGGTGGCCGACGACGAGGACGACCAGTCGGCGACGCCGGCCGCCTTCGCGCTGCTGCACCACATCGCCGGCGTCCGGCTGCGCGCCGGTCGGCTGACGGTGGTGGACGCGACCAACGTCAAGCGCGAGGACCGGGCCTCCCTCGTGCGGCTGGCCCGCGAGCACGACGTGCTGCCCGTCGCGGTCGTGCTCGACGTGCCCGAGCGCGAGTGCCTGGCCCGCAACGCCGCCCGGCCCGACCGCGACCTCCCGCCCGGCGTCGTCCACCGCCAGCAGGCCGACCTGCGCCGCGGGCTGCGCGGGCTGGGCCGGGAGGGCTTCCGCAAGGTGCACGTGCTGTCCCCGGAGGACGTCGAGCGCGCCGTCGTCACCTACGAGAAGCAGTACAACGACCGGCGCGAGGACACCGGCCCGTTCGACGTGGTCGGCGACGTGCACGGCTGCCGCGCCGAGCTCGAGACACTGCTCGGGGAGCTCGGCTACACGCTGCGCCGCGACGAGCGGGGCCGCCCCGTGGACGCCGCGCACCCGGCCGGGCGCCGGGCGGTCTTCGTCGGCGACCTGGTCGACCGCGGCCCGGACTCACCCGGCGTGCTGCGGCTGGTGATGGGCATGGTCGCCGCCGGGCACGCGCTGTGCGTGCCGGGCAACCACGAGGCCAAGCTGGTGCGCGCCCTGCGGGGGAGGGACGTGCAGGTCACCCACGGCCTGGACCGCACGCTGGCCCAGCTGGAGGCCGAGGACGACGACTTCCGGCGCCGGGTCGAGGCGTTCTGCGACGGCCTGGTCAGCCACTACGTGCTCGACGGCGGGGCGCTGGTGGTCGCGCACGCCGGGCTCCCGGAGGTGCTGCAGGGCCGGTCCAGCGGGCGGGTGCGCAGCTTCGCGCTCTACGGCGACACCACCGGCGAGACCGACGAGTTCGGCCTGCCGGTGCGCTACCCGTGGGCGCAGGAGTACCGCGGCCGGGCGACGGTCCTCTACGGGCACACGCCCGTGCCGGAGCCGGAGTGGGTCAACGGCACCCTGTGTCTGGACACCGGCTGCGTGTTCGGCGGGCGGCTCACCGCGCTGCGCTGGCCCGAGCGCGAGCTGGTCGCCGTCCCGGCCGAGCGGGTCCACCACGAGCCGGTCCGGCCGTTCCCGCCGGCCGCTCCGGCCGTTGCACCCGCGACCCGCCCGGACGGCGTCCTGGACGTCACCGACGTGCTCGGCAAGCGGGTCGTGGAGACCCGCCTGGCCGGGCGGGTGACGGTGCGGGAGGAGAACGCCGCCGCGGCGATCGAGGTGGTGAGCCGGTTCGCGGTCGCACCCGAGCAGCTGCTGTACCTGCCGCCGACGATGAGCCCCTCGGCCAGCTCCACCCGGCCGGGGCTGCTCGAGCACCCGGCGGAGGCGTTCGCGTACTACCGCGGCGAGGGCGTGACCGACGTCGTCTGCCAGGAGAAGCACATGGGCTCGCGGGCGGTCGCGCTGGTGCGCCGGAACGGCGGCGGCGTGCTGCACACCCGCACCGGCCGGTCCCTCCTCGCCGCCGACCCCACCGCCGCGCTGCTGGCCCGCCTCGCCGCGGCCACCGAGCGCGCCGGGCTGTTCGGCGAGCTGGGCACCGACTGGCTGCTCCTGGACGCCGAGCTGCTGCCGTGGTCGGCCAAGGCCGCAGACCTGATCCGCAACCAGTACGCCGCGGTCGGCGCGGCCGCGCGCACGGCCCTGCCCCCGGCCGTCGCGGCGCTGGAACGGGCCGCGGGCCGGGGTCTGGAGGTCACCGACCTGCTGGACCGCCAGCGCCGGCGGGTGGCCGACGCCGAGGCCTTCACGCGGGCCTACCGCAGGTACTGCTGGCCCACCGACGGGCTGACCGGCATCTCCCTGGCGCCCTTCCAGCTGCTCGCCACGGCGGGGACGACGTACGCCGACCGGCCGCACGCCTGGCACCTGTCCGTCGCCGACCGGCTGGCGCAGGCCGACCCGGAGCTGGTCCGCGGCACCCGGGCGCAGGCCGTCGACCTGACCGACCCGGACGGCGAGGCCGCGGCGACCCGGTGGTGGGAGGAGCTGACCGCCGCTGGGGGAGAGGGGGTGGTGGTCAAGCCCGCGGCCAACCTCAGCCGCGGGCGGCGCGGGTACGTGCAGCCGGGGCTCAAGGTCCGCGGCCGGGAGTACCTGCGGCTGGTCTACGGCCCGGACCACACCGAGCCGCAGCACCTCGACCGGCTGCGCGAGCGCTCGCTGGGCCGCAAGCGGGGGCTGGCCCTGCGGGAGTACGCGCTCGGCGTGGAGGGGCTGGAGCGGCTGGCCCGGGGCGAGCCGCTGTGGCGGGTGCACGAGTGCGTGTTCGCCGTTCTGGCCCTGGAGTCCGAGCCGGTCGACCCGCGGCTGTGACGGCGCCCGCGGACGCCGCCGCCGGACCGGCACCCAGGCGGGGTCCCTAGACTCGTCCCCGTGGTCCGCCGGCGTGGCGCAACTGGTAGCGCACCCGACTTGTAATCGGGCGGTTGGGGGTTCGAGTCCCCCCGTCGGCTCAAGCTCCAGCTCAGTGCGGAGTCGTGGTGCCCAGAGGGCGCGGGTTGTGTGACTGAGCCCTACTTAACCCCCATTTTGGCTGAGGCTCGAAATGCGCCGTCGGTTGCAGACGCTCGCCCGCCTCTCCTCGACGGGCAGACCCTCACGGGACACCTCGTGGAGCGCCAGCTCACTCGCTGGGGACGCGGACCGCCTCGATGAAGGCGTCGAGAGAGGACTGCTGCAGGCGCACGTACTTGCCGAGCTTGATGTAGGGGATGCGGCGCTGGGCGACGAGCCGGCGGATGCATCGCTCGCCGGTCCCGAGTTACCCCCCGGCTTGACCGATGGTCAGCAGCTCATCCTGAGGGGCGTGGCCCGTACAGCGCGGCAACTCCTTGCTGAAGACCAGCTTTAGGGCGCTGCGCCGGGTCAGCCTGTGCCCCTGGCGCATCGGCATCATCACCGCCGCCCTCGTCCTGCTCCACCACATGCACGACCGCACCACGTGATCAACAGGCAGACGGATCCACTACAGGGAGGCTCAGTGACCGTCACCGTGGATGACGCACGGTAACAGTCACTGCCGCCATGGCTGAGACCTGACTCACAGTGACCGACCTGCCACGCCCACCTGCCGCCACGCACCCCGAGTCACGGCGAGCGATGGAGTCGTGCCGGCCCTCGTTGCAGGAACGCCGCACTACCCGCTATGAAGCAGGCCAGCGCGGGGGGCGAGAGCGTCGATTTGACGGCTCAAGAGGCCTGGCGCTTGCCGTCCCTTGAGAGGTCGAAAGCATGCGCAACGCTGTTCCATGCCGTTCCTCGTCGGCACGCGCCGGTACTCTGCTCCGGCGTGTGGGGCTGCTTCGTCAGTTGGTCGTATCATTGGCCGCGCTCGCGGTCGTCCTAATTGGCGTGATCCTCGCACCTATCGCACAGGGGACGACGGGATTTATCGGTAGCTATTGTCACGACCGCGGCTATGCTTGCGTAACTGGCGGATACGCAGCGACGGCTGCAAGCACCGGCAACAGTTGGGCCTGGCGGTACTACGGCGAGCAGGGCGCTGGCGGCATCGGAACGCCTTCCGGGCCGCACAACTGCACCCTCTACGTTGCCTGGCGCCTTCAGCAAGCGGGAATGGTCGACCCTAAGCGCGCGTGGGGGAATGCCTCCGAGTGGGGCAACGTATTTTCCTCTGACCGTCGACCAGCCGTTGGCTCGGTGGCTTGGTGGAAAAGCGGGAATCACGTCGCCTACGTCGAGCAAGTGAGCGCTGACGGAGCCCAAGTGTATGTGCGTGCGGACAATTATGTCCCTAGCGGCGCGGGCGGATACACCGACGCAGGGTGGATATCAGTCAACGCGCCCACCGGCTTTCTGCACATCCACGACGTAGGCGCTGGCGCCCCCGGTGGAAGTGTTACCACTCCGACCGCCGGCATTGCGTTTGAGGCCAACACTAGCCACCTGTGGACGGCGGGGGGCGCTGGCACTGCTGATCGAGGCCTGGGCATGATGCCCGGCACCAGCCCGGCCATCGCGGCCGTGTCCGGCGGGTACCAGGTCGCTTTTCAAGCGAATACTGGTAATTTGTGGACTACGGGCCCGCTCGGGACTCGAGACTTTGGCCTCGGCATGATGGCCGGGACGAGCCCGGCAATAGCTGCCGTGCCCGGCGGTTACCAAATCGCCTTCCAAGCTAACACTGGCAACCTCTGGGTTGCGGGGACCCAGGGAACAGGCGACTTCCACCTTGGCATGATGCGGGGCACAAGCCCGGCGATCGCCTCCCATAACGGCGGGTATGGCATCGCCTTCCAAGCTAACACCGGCAACTTGTGGACGGCTGGCGCCGCCGGGACGGCCGACCGCGGATTAGGCATGATGGCTGGCACGAGCCCTGCTATCGCCGCAAACTCCGCTGGCTACGGCATCGCCTTTCAAGCCAACACGGGCAACCTGTGGACGACCGGCGCCGGCGGGACCGCTGACCGTGGCCTGGGCATGATGCGCGGAACCAGCCCTAGTATCGCCGCGGGCGCCGGCGGTTTCGGCATTGCCTTTCAATCGAACACGGGGAATTTGTGGACGACTGGTGCGGCTGGGACTGCCGACTTGCAATTGGGCATGATGGCCCGTACCAGCCCGAGCATAGCCGGAGGCTCCAGCTACTCGTTGGCCTTCCAAGCGAACACCGGAAGCCTTTGGACGGCAGGCGGTGTCGGAACTACCGACTTGCGGCTTGGCATGGCGGGGGGCACTAGCCCGGCTATTGCCTAGACAAGCCTTCCGCGGCATTTCGGCCTCCCGTACCAATTGAGCAGCCGGAAGCCGCGCCTAGGGACTCGGCAAAATCGTCGAAGTCAGCCCGGTGGTCAGCAACGGGAGCGGTGTTCGGGCGTGTCTCCACAGAGCGACGGTCACTGCCGTGATGATCACGACGGCGGGACACCGGCAAGTTCTTCGGAGGTGGATCTCGATGCCCATCCCGGTGCGCGAAACCGACTAGATGATCGATTCCAAGGGGTGGTGACGTTCCCGCGGAGGGTCGTCAAGCCGCCGTCCTTCACCGCGTTCCCGCGGGAACGTCTCGGGCGGTGCTTCGGCGTGCCTTGATCGCCTGATGGGCGAGGGTGCCCAGGCTCGGCGTTGCTGATCCAACGTCGAACCTCGGAGGTCCTCGTGGACGCCGATCTGGACACCCTCGCCACGGCACTCTATGTACGCACCGATGATCTGCTGAAGGCTTCGCCCGACCGCGCCCCGGCCCGCCCGGCGGTTGGGGGATCGCACCGCGGATCACTGACGCCGAGCTGGTCACCCTCGCGGTGATGCAGGCCCTACTGGGCCGCACCAGCGAGGCCAGCTGGCTGCGGTTCGCCCACGCCTAGCTGCGGCACCTATTCCCGTATCTGCCCCAACAGCCGGGCTACAACAAGCGGCTGCGCCGGCTGGCCGACACGCTCCGCTGGCTGATCGCCGTGCTGGCCCGCGACACGCATCTGTGGTTTGACGACGTGTGGGTGGTCGACTCCACCCCGGTGGAATGCGCCCGCTCCCGAGAGGCAGCACACAGCTCGGAGCTGGCCGGCTGGGCCGAGTACGGCTACTGCGCCAGCCACTCCCGCTACTTCTGGGGACTGCGACTACACCTGTTCCGCACCCTGCACGGACTGCCCGTCGGCTTCGCCGTCTCCGGCGCCAAGGCCGACGAGCGTGAGGTGCTGCTCGGTCCGCTGGAAGCCGACCCGACGCTGACCTGCGGCCGAACGGGACAGGCGGTGATCGCCGACCGGCACTACTACGGCCGCCAGTTCGAAGCCACGCTGCACGGCCACGGCATCACGTTGTTGCGCCCTGCCCGCGCCGGCGAGACACCGCGGCCCCGAGCGGCCCTGTTCAAGCCGCTGCGGCAAGTGATCGAGTCGATCAACGACACCTTCAAGGGACAGCTCGACCTCGAACACGACGGCGGACACACCCCGCTCGGCGTCTGGGTTCGCGTCCTGCGACGTGTCCTGGCCCTCACCGCCGCCATCTGGCACAACGACCACATCGGCGCGCCGACCCCACGATCACTGATCGCCTACGACCACTGACCCTTGAAATCAATCCTCTAGGCGAAGCCCGATGCGGTGCCGGTCACCGGCCCGGCCGCTGATTGGCTCCGTCCGTTGGACCCGCAGGAGGAGCCAGCGCCAGCGAAAGACGTCCCACAGCTGCACCCCAGCCCTGATCCCACTCACCGAAGACCATGGCGATCAAGAGGCTGCAGCAGGGCGCTGCGGTCCGTTAGTGGCACGGATGTACAGCTAAGCGGCTGGTGAGGGACACCTGCGGCCACCCCACAGCTACATGCAACCCGACAATCGGGCGGTTGGGGGTTCGAGTCCCCCCTTCGGCTCCCCTCCTGGCCCCGTCGCCGGGCGTAGCGGCGCGGGGACGGGGTAGTCCGCCGCGGCGGACGAGGCGAGCCCCGGTCGCCGCCCGTACCCCCGTGCACGTCCGACGACGAGGAACCCCGTGGCCACGGACACCGACACCGACCATCCGGCTCCGCTGGTCAGCCCGCCCCGGCTGCGCACCGACGAGGACCGCACCGCCTCGCGCCTGGAGCTGTTCCTCGACCTGGTCTACGTGCTCGTCGTGGCCCAGCTGGCCTCCGCGCTGGCCGAGGACCTGACCTGGCACGGCGCGGCGGTGTTCGCCGGGCTGTTCACGGTCACCTGGTGGTCGTGGGTGACGATCACCCTCTACGCCAACCGGTTCGACACCAACGACGTGCTCTACCGCGTCGCGAAGCTGGCGATGATGTTCGGGGTGGCGGTGATGGCCGCCAGCGCCACCGAGGCGGTCGGCCCGCAGTCCGGCGTCTTCGCCCTCGGCTACCTGGCCACCCGGGCCCTGCTGCTCCTGCTCTACGCCCGCGCGTGGCGGCACGTCACCGAGGCCCGCGGCACCATCGCGGTCTACCTGACGGCCACCGGTGTCGGCGCCGCGCTGTGGGTGGTGTCGCTGGCCGTTCCCACGCCGGCGCGGTACTGGCTGTGGGCCGCGGGCATCCTGCTGGAGGCGGCCGGCCCGCTGGTCGCCACGCGGTACGGCCGCGACGTCCCCCTGCACCTGGAGCACCTGCCCGAGCGGTTCGGCCTCTTCGTCATCCTGGTGCTCGGCGAGTCCGTCGCCTCGGTGGTCAAGGGCATGTACGAGACGCAGTGGCAGACGGCGTCGGTCGTCGTGGCGGCCGTCGGGTTCGTCGTCACCGCCGCGCTGTGGTGGAGCTACTTCGACCTCGGCGGCGCGGCCGGCAAGCAGCACCTGGTCGAGGACGGCGGCGGGCAGGAGAGCGGCACCGCGGACCGCTACGTGTACGGCCACCTCCCGCTCACGCTGGGGCTGGCCGCCGTCGGGGTCGGCATCGAGCAGTACGTCGTCCACCCGGTCGGTGAGCTCTCGACCGGGGGACGGTGGGCACTGTGTGCCGGGACGGCGCTGTTCCTGACCGGCACCGCGGCCCTCGTCGCCGGCACGGCCGGCTCGTGGCGGGCGGCGTGGCCCTGGCCCACCGTCGCGATCCCGGTGGTCGTGGCCATCGGTGTCCTCGACGAGGTCCTGCCGGTGGTCAGCGTGAGCGCCGTCGGCGTCGCGTTGCTGCTCGTGGTGCTCGCCGGCATCCGCGAGCAGCGCCGCGGCCGGATCGCGACCACCGAGACCTAGTCGAAGCTGCCCGCGCCGTCCCGCCGGTAGGCCGAGCGGCGCTCCACCTGCGCCCGCTCGGTCCGCTCGGCCCGCACCCGGGCCGCGGTGCCCGGCGGGTAGCCCGCCTTGGCCACCCGGTGCTCGGTCGTCTCCACCATGAACGCCAGCGAGAAGACCAGCCCCATGAACAGCCCGCCGGCCGCGGCGGACAGCCGGTAGACCAGCGGCACGGGGACGACGGTCACGCAGAGCACCAGCACCGGCAGCAGCTGGACCACCGCACGGGTCAGGTGCCGGCGCGCCCACCCCGGCCCGGTGGTGTCGGCCAGCACCCAGGGCGACAGGTCGCGCGGCAGCCGGCCGCCGAGTGCGTAGCGGGTCCACTGCAGCGGCGTCGGCCGGTGCGCGGCACCGTGGGTTCGCACGACTCCGACGGTAGGCCGTTCGGGGCATTGCCGGCGGGCTGTGAGCCGGAGCACACTCTGCCGCGCACCCGACGGCGAGGAGGTCCGGCAATGCACATCCGTCAGCTGCTGCGGCGCAAGGGAACGGACGTCGCCACGGTCGAGGCCACGGCCAGCGTCCGCACCGCCCTGGCGCTGCTCAGCGAGCGCCGCGTCGGCGCCCTGGTCGTCTCCGCCGACGGCCGCGGCGTCGAGGGCATCGTCTCCGAGCGCGATGTCGTCCGGGCGCTGCACGACCGCGGCGCCGACCTGCTGGACGCGCCGGTGTCGACGGTCATGACCGCGCAGGTGCACACCTGCGTGCCGGCCGCCGGTGTCGAGGAGCTGGCCCGGACGATGACCGAGCACCGGGTGCGGCACGTGCCGGTGGTCGAGGACGGCGTGCTGGTCGGCATCGTGTCCATCGGCGACGTGGTCAAGGCCCGGCTCGACGAGCTGGAGGAGGAGCGCGCGCAGCTGGTCGGCTACATCCAGGCGGGGTGACGGGGGCCGGCGTCGTGCCGGCGTAGGTTGCCGGCGTGGACGAGCGGCGCACCGGGATCCTGTGCGGCCTGGGCGCCTACGGCCTGTGGGGCCTGTTCCCCCTGTACTTCCCGCTGCTGGAGCCGGCCGGCGGGCTGGAGATCGTGGCCCACCGGGTCGTGTGGTCGCTGTTGTTCATCGCCGTCCTGCTCACCGTCCTGCGTGCCTGGCCGCAGGTGCGCGCCACGGTCGCCGACCGCCGCTCCGCGCTGGTCCTGCTCGGCGCCGCCGTGCTCATCGCGGCCAACTGGCTGGTCTTCGTGTACGGGGTCAACTCCGGGCACGTGGTGGAGACCTCGCTCGGCTACTTCATCAACCCCCTGGTGAGCGTGCTGCTCGGGGTGGTGGTCTTCGCCGAGCGGCTGCGCCGGCTGCAGTGGGTGGCCGTCGGGATCGCCGCCGTCGCGGTGGCCGTGCTGACCGTCGACTACGGCCGGCCGCCGTGGATCGCCCTGTCGCTGGCGGCGACCTTCGGCCTGTACGGGCTGATGAAGAAGCTGGTCCGGGTCGAGGCGGCTCCGGGTCTGTTCGTGGAGACCGCGCTGGTCGTCGTCCCCGCGGTGGTGGTGCTGGCCGTGCTGCACGCCGGCGGCGAGGGGACGGCGGGCACCGCCGGGACCGGCCACCTGCTGCTGCTGGCGAGCGCCGGTGTGGCGACCGCTGTGCCCCTGCTGCTGTTCGCCGGCGCCACCCGGCGCGTCCCGCTGTCCACGGTGGGGCTGCTGCAGTACCTCACCCCGCTCATGCAGCTGGCGATCGGGGTCTTCGTCAACCAGGAGCCCATGCCGCCGGCCCGGCTGGCCGGGTTCGTCATCGTGTGGGTCGCCCTGGCCGTGTTCACCGTCGACGGCCTGCGGACCGCCCGGGACGGCGCCCGTCGGCGGGCGGCGGAGACCGCGCCCGCACCGGCCCGTTGAAGGACCCCCTCGCCCCCCGCCACTCGCAGGCTCGCGCCAGGCCCCGTCCAGAGGCTCGCTGCGAGCGTGCGAGCGGTGAGGGGGACGGGGTCATCATGCCCACGAGGGGGCCGCACGGCGGCCGGGTGGCCCGGGGATGTCGGTGGGCGGGTCTAGCGTCGGTGCCGTCCCCGAGGAAGGAAGTCCCGTGTCCGCCGAACCAGCTCCCGCGGTCTCCCCGCCGGGGGGCGAGGTGCCCCGTCCCCCCGCCGCCGAGCCGCCGCCCGCGCCCGTCCCCGAGCCGGCCATCCGTCCCGGTGGCCTGACCCGCCGCGAGCACGAGGTGCTCGCCTTCGAGCGGCAGTGGTGGCGCCGGCCCGGCGCCAAGGAGACGGCCATCCGCGACCGCTTCGGCCTGGCGCCGATCCGCTATTACCAGGCGCTCAACGCCCTGGTCGACCGGCCGGCGGCGCTGGAGGTCGACCCCCTGCTGGTGCGCCGGCTGCGGCGGCTGCGCGCCGCGCGCGGGCAGCGGCGAACCTCGCAGATCCTGGGCAACGGGGGCCGCGGCATCTAGATTTGCTCACCGTGGGCAGGCACATGGCATCAGGCGGTGACGGACCGGACGCCGCGATCACCCCTGTCCCGCACGGTCGTCGTCGCACCGACGGGCCGCCCAGCCCGGTCCCGCCCGGCCTGAGCGACCACCCCACCACCCCCGGCCCCAGCCGCGCGGACCGCCGGCGCGACGGTCTGCTCGAGGCCGGCGAGGACCCGGGTCGCCGGCGTCCCCCGCCGGGCCGGCCGTCCCCGCCCGCCGCCGCACCCCGTGCCGGCGCGCCCGCGCGCCCCGCCGCGCCGGCCGCCCCCCAGGCTGTCGTCGGCGCCCGGGCCGGCGGGACCGGCCGGCCCGGCGCGGGGGCCACCCGCGTCGCCGCCCCCCCGGCGGCTGCCGCCGCCCGCACGGCGGCACCCGCCCCGCCCGTGCGCGCTCCCGCGCCCCAGGCGGTGCGCGCGGTGGCGCCCGCCCCACCGCGCCCCGTACCGGCGCCGGTCCCGGCCCGACCCTCGCCGGCCCCCGTCGCCGTCCCGGCCCGCCCCTCCCCGTCCCCGGCGGGCGCCCGCGCCGCGGAGCCGCCGCGGACCCGCGTGCGGCTCCCGGTCCCGCCGTCCGCCGCGGCCACCCCGGCGCCGGCCCCCGTGGCCGGCCCGCGCACCACCGTCGCCCCCTTCCAGGCCGTGCCCGCTCCCGACCCCGGCGACGGGCCGCCGGCACAGGCGCCGACCCCGACGCCTCGCCGCCGCGCCGCGGACCGGGTCCGTCCGGTGCCCGCCGCACCGGTGCCGGCCGAGGAACCGGCCCGTGCCGCCGGACCGGAGCCGGCCGTGGTCCCGGTCCACGGCGCGGCCCCCGGCTACGGCGACTGGACCAGCCCCTGGCGGACCCGCGCCGACCCCGCGCCGGCCACCACGGCCATCCCCGACCGCGCGCCGGCCGGTGCCTCCCGCGCGGCCGCGCCGGCCACCGAGGCGATCCCCGACCGCACACCCGCCTGGTACGACGACACGGACGACGACACGGACGAGGACACGGGCGAGGACACGGACGACGACCGGTACGCCGACGACGCCCCGTACACCGGCGAGGACCGGTACGCCGAGGAGGACGCGTACGGGCCGGACGACCCCGACGAGGAGGACGGCCGCGGACCGGACACCGGCAGCTCCACCGGGGTCGTCGGCGGCCGCGCCTCGTTCCGCGCCGAGCGCCAGGCGGCCGAGGTCGAGCGGCTGCGCGCGGTCCGCGAGGAGGCCGGTCGCGGACCGGGCGTGCGCCGCGCCGCGGTGGGCCTGCTCGCCGTGGCCGTCGTCGCCCTCGTGGTGCTCGGCGTCTACTCCTTCGCCTCGCCCGAGGTGCAGGGGGCCGCCGGCAGCACCCCGGACGCGCCGGCCCCGACGTCGCCCGCGCCCGCCGTCCCGACCTCGGTGCTGCCGCCGCTGGACGTCGACCCCCTGCCGGCCCCCGACGCCGCGGCCGTCGCGCCGGTGCGCGTCCCGGTGACCGTGCTCAACGCCACCGGGGTCTCCGGCCTGGCCGGCGACGTCTCCGCCGAGCTGGCCGCCGGGGGGTGGGAGCCCGGTGTCATCAGCGAGTACCAGGGCGCCGACGTCGCCACCACCACCGTCTACTACACCTCCGGTGACCAGACGCAGTACGACGCCGCGGTGCAGCTCACCCAGCAGTACCCGCAGATCACCGGGCCCGCCGTGCGGTTCTTCGACGTCCCGGACGCCCCGGATCCCGGGCTCGTGGTCGTCACCACCGGCGAGTGGCTGCCCTGAGCCGGCTCGACACCCCGCCCGGACACCTCCGGAACACACGGGCGTCGCCGTCCGTTGGCGGCTCCGTGCGTCCCGTCCGCGGGCCCGTGCGTCCCCGCCCGCGCCCCGGCGCCCGTGCGACGTCCGCCGCCTCGCTCCTGCTCCTCGTCCTCGTCCTCACCGGCTCCCTCCCCGCGGCCCCCGCCGCCGCCGCCGAGGACGTCACCACCGAGGACGCGCGGATCGGCGTCGGCGAGGGTGACCGCGCCGCGGAGCTGGACACCACCCTGTACCTGCCGGCCTCCGGCGAGCCGGCGCCGGCGGTCCTGCTCGCCCACGGCTTCGGCGGCAGCAAGCGGTCGGTCGCCGACGACGCCCGCGACCTGGCCGGCCGCGGCTACGTCGTGCTCACCTGGTCCGCGCGCGGCTTCGGGGAGAGCACCGGGCGGATCGGGCTCAACGACCCGAGTGCCGAGGTGGCCGACGTCTCCGTGCTGCTGGACCGGCTCGCCGCGCGCGACGACGTCGTGCTCGACGCCGACGGCGACCCGCGGGTCGGCGTCGCGGGGGCCTCCTACGGCGGGGCGCTGTCCCTGCTCGCGGCCGGCTACGACGACCGGGTCGACGCCATCGCCCCGCAGATCACCTGGCACTCGCTGACCGCCGCGCTGTTCCCCTCCCAGGTGGGGGAGCCGGCCGCGGACACCGTGGCCGCCACCCCGCAGGCCGACGAGGGCGGGGTCTACAAGCGGCTGTGGTCCGGCCTGTTCTTCGGCGTCGGCTCGGCGCCCTCCGGCGGTCTGCTCGGTGCCCTGGGCGGCGGGGGCGGCGGCGTGCCGTCGGCCGCCGACCTGCCCGCCGCGCTGGGCTCGGTGGACCCGGCGACGGTGGACCCGCAGGCGGTGGAGCAGCTGCTCACCTGCGGCCGCTTCACCGCCGAGGTCTGCGCGGCCTACCAGTCCGCCGCCTCCACCGGCACGCTGACCCCCGAGGTCGCCGCCGTGCTCGACCGGAGCAGCCCGGCGACGGTCCTGGACCGGATCGACGCGCCCACGCTGCTGGTGCAGGGCACCCAGGACTCGCTGTTCGGCCTCGGCCAGGCCGACGCCAACGCCCGCGGCATCGCCGCCGACGGCACCCCGGTCAAGGTCGTCTGGTACGCCGGCGGGCACGACGCGCAGGCCTCCGAGGGCACCACCGCGGACCTGCGCGACCAGGTCGCCGGCTGGTTCGACTGGCACCTGCGGGGCCAGGGCGAGGACCCGGGCACCGGCTTCGAGTTCCCCGCCCCGACCGGCGTCACCGCGGGGGTCGGCACCGTGCAGGGCGGCAGCCGCACCGTGACCACCCCGGCCTACCCCGGCCTGGCCGGCACCGGGGCCGCGCAGCGCAGCCCGGTGACCGTCGAGGGGCCGCTGCAACCGGTGGTCACCCCGGCCGGGGGCACGCCGGCCGCGATCACCGTCGTCCCCGGCCTCGGCTCGCTGGCCTCCGCGCTGGCCGGCAGCGCCGTCGAGATCCCCGGCCAGTTCGCCGCGTTCGACAGCCAGCCGCTCGGCGAGGCCGTCGAGGTGGTCGGCGCCTCGACGATCGACCTCGCCGTCGCCTCGCCCGGCGGCACGGCCACCCTGTTCGCCAAGCTCTACGACGTCGCCCCCGACGGGTCGACGACCCTGCCCGCCGGCCAGGTCGCCCCCCTGGCGCTGAGCGGGCTGTCGGCCGACCCGACCTCACCCACCACGGTCGGGGTGACCCTGCCCGGGATCGTGCACCGGTTCGAGGCCGGGCACACCATGCGGGTGGTGGTCTCCTCCACCGACCAGGCCTATGCGCTGCCGGCCGAGGCCGGGGTCTACTCCGTCGCCCTGGCCACGGGCGGGGACGCCGCGGCGCTCGCCGTCCCGACGGTCGACGGGCGCAGCGAGTCCGCCGGCGGGACCTCCCGCTGGTGGGTGCTGCTGGGCGTCGTCCTCGCCCTGGGCCTGCTCGGCTGGCTGGCCGCCGTCCTGTGGGGCCGCCGGGCCCGGGCGCGGGTGTCCCGGGTGGAGCCCGACGGCGAGGACGTGCCGCTGCGCTTCACCGGCGTGACCAAGGCCTACAAGGACGGCTTCGTCGCCGTCCGGGACCTGTCCTTCGAGGTGCGGCGCGGGCAGGTCCTCGGCCTGCTCGGCCCCAACGGCGCGGGCAAGACGACGTCGCTGCGCATGCTCATGGGCCTGATCGCGCCGACCGACGGGCAGATCACCGTGTTCGGCCACGAGATCCGCCCCGGTGCGCCGGTGCTGTCCCGGCTCGGCTCCTTCGTCGAGGGCACCGGCCTGCAGCCGCACCTGTCCGGCCGCGACAACCTGCGGCTGTACTGGGCCGCGACCGGCCGCCCCGCCGCGGACGCGCACATGGAGGAGGCCATCGCCGTCGCCGGTCTCGGCGCGGCGCTGGACCGGCCGGTGCGCCGCTACAGCCAGGGCATGCGCCAGCGGGTGGCCATTGCCCAGGCCATGCTCGGCCTGCCCGACCTGCTGGTCCTCGACGAGCCGACCAACGGGCTGGACCCGCCGCAGATCCACGCGATGCGCGAGGTGCTGCGCTCCTACGCCGCGACCGGCCGCACGGTGATCGTGTCCAGCCACCTGCTCAGCGAGATCGAGCAGACCTGCAGCCACGTCGTCGTCATGGCCAAGGGGCAGAAGATCGCCCAGGGCACGGTCGAGGAGATCGTCGGCACCGGCGGGTCGGTGCTCGTCGACCTCGCCGACGACGCCGACACCGACCGCGCGGTCGCCGTCCTGGAGGGGCTGCCCGGGGTGGCGGTGGAGCGCACCGACGAGGGGCTGGTCGCCGACCTGGACGGCACCAGCCGCGCGCGGGCGCTGCACGCGCTGGTGGCCGCCGACGTCTCGGTGCAGGCCTTCACACCGCGCCGCCGCCTGGAGGACGCGTTCCTGGCACTGGTGGGGGAGGAAGCGTGACGACCGGACACGTGCAGCCGACCGGGGCCGTCGCGGGCTACCGGCCCGGGCGCACCCTGCGGCTGTCGGTCGAGCTGCGCCGGCAGTTCAAGCGGCGGCGCACCCTCGGCGTGCTCGCGCTCATGGTGGCGCTGCCGCTGATCCTCATCGGCGCCCTGCAGCTGGGCGGCGCGGAGGAGGCGGAGGAGAACGCGCGGATCAACCTGGTCGACGTCGCCACCTCCAGCGGCCTGAACTTCACGCTGTTCGTGCTGTTCGCGACGACGAGCTTCTTCCTGGTCGTCGTCTACGCGCTGTTCTTCGGCGACACGGTGGCCAGCGAGGCCCAGTGGGGGTCGCTGCGCTACACCCTGGCCACCCCGGTGCCGCGGATGCGGCTGCTCCGGCAGAAGTGGCTGGCCGCGTTCGTGCTGTCGGTCGGTGCACTGCTCGCCATCGTCACGACCGCGCTGGTCGCCGGCGGGATCGCCTTCGGCTTCGGCCCGGTGCAGACCCCGGTGGGGGTGACCCTCGGTCAGGCCGACGCGCTGCTGCGGCTGGCCGGCATGGTCGGCTACCTCGCCGTGCACCTGCTCGTCGTCGGGGCTCTGGCGTTCTGGCTGTCCACGATCACCGACGCACCGCTGGCCGCGGTCGGCGGGGCGGTGTTCACCATGTTCGTCTTCGCCATCCTCGACCAGGTGGAGCAGCTGGGCGCGATCCGCGACTACTTCCCGACCGCGGAGGAGTTCGCCTGGACCGACCTGCTGCAGACCCCCGTCGACTCCGGCGACCTGTTCCGCGGCGTCGTCCAGTCGCTGGTCTACGCCGCCGTCTTCACCGCGCTTGGCTTCCGCCACTTCGCCCGCCGCGACGTGACGTCGTAGTCGGAGTCGCCCGGTGACGGTTCCCGCCACCGGGCGACTCCGACTACAGGCTGGCGCGGACGGCCTGGGCCCAGCCCTCGCCCATCGCGGCGTCGGTCACCGTCACGTTGGGGACGGCGGCCAGCAGGTCGGCCATCCCTTCCACCCCGGCCCCGTTGGCGGTGATCCACAGCCGGTCGACCGCCGGCGCCATCTCCAGGTCGCTGACGCTGTCGCCGATCGCCACCGCGTCGGCCGGGGTCAGCCCGCGCCGCTGCAGGTCCCAGGCGATGGCCGCGCCCTTGGTGATCCCGCGCGGCATCAGGTGGTACACCCGCGGCGGCGCCTCGGCGGGGGCCAGCGTCGTGCGGGCCGTGCGCGGCAGCGCGCCGTTGTCCTTGAGGGTGAGCCAGCCCAGCCCGCGCTCGGCCAGCCAGGCGTCCACCGCGAGCGGGTCGAGGCGGCCGCGCAGCAGGGCGTCGGTCTCGTGGGTGGCGTGCCAGGGCGCGTGCCACTCGACCCGGCCGGGGTGCTCGGCGACCAGGGCGTCGACCACCCCGAGCTCGGCCATCACCGCCATCGGCGCGCGTCCGGCGTGCTCGGGGGGCAGGGCACCGGTCAGCCGGTGGGTCTGCCGGGCGGCGTCCCAGCTGATGGTGGCCCCCAGCTCGGCGATGGCGCCGTCGGCGGCGAAGATCCGGGCCGCCTCCACCACCTGCTCGAAGGTGCGCCCGCTCACCAGCACCAGGGCGACGCCGGCGCGGTGCAGCTCCAGCAGGGTGGCCGCCGGGTCGGCGGTCAGCTCGCGGCCCTCGGTGTGCCAGAACGAGCCGCGCGGCCCGACCATCGTGCCGTCCAGGTCGGTGTAGACGACGCGCGTGCTCACCGGCCCATCCTGGCCCCGACCGCGCCGGGGTCGGCCACCTGGGTAGAGTCCGTCGCGTTCCACTCATCCAGAGGGGCAGAGGGACACGGCCCGCTGAAGCCCCGGCAACCGCCACCGAGCGCACGCACTCGGCGGGAGGTGCCAATTCCGTCCCGCGCGGCTCGACGGCCCGACGCGGGGAAGATGAGGAGGTAGTCGTCGCATGACCCTGACCGCTCCCGGTTCTGTCCAGGCCGACTCCGCCGCCGGCGGGCCCGTGCCGCCGAACCCCGCCCGCGGCCTCGTCTGTCGCAACTGCGGCGCCACCTTCGGGCTCATCGCCGAGCACGCCTGCGCGGAGTGCTTCGGCCCGCTGGAGGTCGACTACGACCCCGAGCTGATGCGTGCGGTGAGCCGCGCGCAGATCGAGGCCGGTCCGCAGAACATCTGGCGCTACGTCGCGCTGCTCCCCGTCGGTCAGGACCCCGCCGACCGCGTCACCCTGGACCCCGGCCTGACCCCGCTGGTGCGCGCCGACCGGCTGGCCGCCGAGCTCGGCATGACCGGTGGCCTGTGGGTCAAGGACGACTCGGCCAACCCCACGCACTCCTTCAAGGACCGCGTGGTCAGCATGGCCGCCACCGCCGCCCGCCGGCTGGGCTACCGGAAGATCGCCGCCGCCTCGACCGGCAACCTGGCCAACTCGGTGGCCGCGCACGCCGCGCGCGCCGGCCTGCCCTCGTACGTCTTCATCCCCAGCGACCTCGAGCCGGGCAAGGTCGTGCAGTCGGCGGTCTACGGGCAGACGCTGGTCGCCGTCGACGGCAGCTACGACGACGTCAACCGGCTGACCAGCGAGCTCGCCGAGACCGACGAGTTCGAGGACACCGCCTTCGTCAACCAGAACGTGCGGCCCTACTACGCCGAGGGCTCCAAGACGATGGGCTACGAGATCGCCGAGCAGCTCGGCTGGCGGATCCCGGCCCAGGTCGTCGTCCCGATGGCGTCGGGCTCGCTGCTCACCAAGGTGGACAAGGCGTTCCGCGAGCTGGTCGCCGCCGGCATCGTCGAGGCCACCGAGTGGCGGGTCTTCGGCGCCCAGTCGGCCGGTTGCGACCCGATCGCCACCGCCTTCGACAACGGCTGGGACGTCGTCAAGCCGGTGAAGCCGACCGGGATCGCCAAGTCGCTGAACATCGGCAACCCCGCCGACGGCCCGTACGCCCTGGACGCCATCCGGCGCACCGGCGGCGCCGTGGGCCGGGTCGGCGACGCCGAGATCGTGCAGGGCATCCGCGACCTGGCCCGCACCACCGGCGTGTTCGCCGAGACCGCGGGCGGGGTGACCGTCGCGGTGCTGCGGCAGCTGGTCGAGGACGGCCGGCTGGACCCGTCGCAGGAGACGGTCGTCCTCAACACCGGCGAGGGCCTCAAGACCCTCGACCCGCTGCTGCCGGTGGTCGCACCGACCCACCACGTCTCGCCGTCGCTGTCCTCGGCCCGGCAGGCCGGTCTGATCGGGTAGCCGGTCGGGGGAACGCCTCCCTCGATCCGGTGTGTCACGGACGTGACCCTGGTCTCAACGCGGGCCGCTGTGCTGTACGTTTCCCCGCGGTTCGGTTCCACGTTCGTGTCCGACGGGCGGAAGAGCTCGACCCGGCCTCCCTGGTCGGTGGGAGGTCGTCCGGACGCACGAGACGTGGGAGCGCGCGTGGCACAGGGCACCGTGAAGTGGTTCAACGCCGAGAAGGGCTTCGGCTTCATCGCCGTCGACGGCGGTCAGGACGTCTTCGTCCACTACTCGGCCATCCAGATGGACGGGTACAAGAGCCTCGACGAGGGCCAGCGCGTCGAGTTCGAGGTCGTCCAGGGGTCCAAGGGTCCGCAGGCGGACGCCGTCCGCAGCGCCTGATCCCTGCAGCGAAGGCCCGGCTCCTCGAGGGAGCCGGGCCTTCGTCGTGTCAGGGGGATGGCACCTCGGGGACGCGACGGGCTCCCGCAGGGACGACCGACGAGCGGGGCCCCGGAGGGGTCCCCGAGGAGCGGCCGGGTGGGCTCCAAGCACTGACGGCCTCGGTGCAGGGGCCCGCGCCGAGCCTGCGAGGTGTGGGGGGCACCGAGGTCCTTCCGGGCACGTGGTCGCGGTGGCCGGGACGAGCGGGGCCCCGGAGGGGTCCCCGAGGAGCGGCCGGGTGGGCTCCGCGCAGGTCGGGGACGGCACGTGGTCGCGGTGGCCGGGACGAGCGGGGCCCCGGAGGGGTCCCCGAGGAGCGGCCGGGTGGGCTCCGCGCAGGTCGGGGACGGCACGTGGTCGCGGTGGCCGGGACGAGCGGGGCCCCGGAGGGGTCCCCCAGGAGCGGCCGGGTGGGCTCCACGCAGGTCGGGGACGGCACCTGGCCGCGGTCGTCGTCCGGAGGACGACAGTGTTGTTGCACTCGGCAGGGGCGAGTGCCAGACTCGGGATTGGCACTCGACAGTGCCGAGTGCCAATCAGGTCGGATCGGTGAGGCACTGGCGTGCGGGCCGACGGAGTGCCCGTCCCGCCGGTGTCGTCCGTCGCGGGCGCCGGTCCCGGCCGTGCAGCGATCCATGCATGGAGGACATCACCACATGGCCAAGATGATCGCCTTCGAGGAAGAGGCCCGCCGCGGCCTCGAGCGGGGCATGAACACCCTCGCCGACGCCGTCAAGGTGACCCTGGGCCCCAAGGGCCGCAACGTCGTCCTGGAGAAGAAGTGGGGTGCCCCCACCATCACCAACGACGGTGTGAGCATCGCCAAGGAGATCGAGCTCGAGGACCCGTGGGAGAAGATCGGCGCCGAGCTGGTCAAGGAGGTCGCGAAGAAGACCGACGACGTCGCGGGTGACGGCACCACCACCGCCACCGTGCTCGCCCAGGCACTCGTCCGCGAGGGTCTGCGCAACGTCGCCGCCGGCGCCAACCCGATGGCCCTGAAGAAGGGCATCGAGAAGGCCGTCGAGTCGGTCACCGCGTACCTGCTCTCCACCGCCAAGGACGTCGAGACCAAGGAGCAGATCGCCGCCACCGCGTCGATCTCCGCCGCCGACACCGCCATCGGTGAGCTCATCGCCGAGGCGATGGACAAGGTCGGCAAGGAGGGCGTCATCACCGTCGAGGAGAGCAACACCTTCGGCCTGGAGCTCGAGCTCACCGAGGGCATGCGCTTCGACAAGGGCTACATCTCGCCCTACTTCGTCACCGACGCCGAGCGCATGGAGGCCGTCCTCGACGACCCGTACGTGCTCGTCGTCAACAGCAAGATCAGCTCGGTCAAGGACCTGCTCCCGCTGCTGGAGAAGGTCATGCAGTCGGGCAAGCCGCTGGCCATCATCTCCGAGGACGTCGAGGGCGAGGCCCTGGCGACCCTGGTCGTGAACAAGATCCGCGGCACCTTCAAGTCCGTCGCCGTCAAGGCCCCGGGCTTCGGCGACCGCCGCAAGGCCATGCTGACCGACATCGCCATCCTCACCGGTGGCCAGGTCATCAGCGAGGAGGTCGGCCTGAAGCTGGAGTCGGCCGGCGTCGAGCTGCTCGGTCGGGCCCGCAAGGTCGTCGTCACCAAGGACGAGACGACGATCGTCGAGGGCGCCGGTGACACCGACCAGATCTCCGGCCGGGTCAACCAGATCCGCGCCGAGATCGAGAAGTCGGACTCCGACTACGACCGCGAGAAGCTGCAGGAGCGCCTGGCCAAGCTGGCCGGTGGCGTCGCCGTCATCAAGGCCGGCGCCGCGACCGAGGTCGAGCTCAAGGAGCGCAAGCACCGCATCGAGGACGCGGTGCGCAACGCCAAGGCCGCCGTCGAGGAGGGCATCGTCGCCGGTGGTGGCGTCGCCCTCGCGCAGGCCACGGCCGTCGCGTTCGACAAGCTCGAGCTGACCGGTGACGAGGCGACCGGTGCCAACATCGTGCGCGTCGCGCTCGAGGCCCCGCTGAAGCAGATCGCCGTCAACGCCGGCCTCGAGGGCGGCGTCGTGGCGGAGAAGGTCCGCAACTCCGAGACCGGCTGGGGCCTCAACGCCGCCTCCGGGGAGTACGTGGACCTGGTCGGGGCCGGCATCATTGACCCGGCCAAGGTCACCCGCTCGGCGCTGCAGAACGCCGCCTCCATCGCGGCGCTCTTCCTCACCACCGAGGCCGTCATCGCCGACAAGCCGGAGAAGAACGCCCCGGCCATGGCCGGTGGCGATGGCGGCATGGGCGGCATGGACTTCTAACGAAGGACCCCTCCACCCCCCAGGCCTCGCGAGCTCGGCCTGGGACCCTGCGGAGGGGCCGTTCCAAAACGTCACCTACAGGGGCGGTCCCGCATCGCGGGGCCGCCCCTGTGGTGTCCGGGCGTCCCCGAGGTCAGGAGCCGAGCAGCCAGCCGGCCGGCTCGGCCAGCGCGTCGGCCTCCACCGGCCCCCAGGAGCCCGGCGCGTAGCGGTACACCCGTGGCGGCCGCTCCTGCAGCGGGGCGAACGCCCGCCAGGCGTGGGCCAGCCCGTCGCTGCTGGTGAACAGCGACCGGTCACCGACCAGGACGTCGTGCAGCAGTGAGACGTAGGGCGGCAGCGGCGTCCCACCGGGCACGTCGGCCAGTTGCAGCGTGGCCGTCGCCGCGGCCAGGGCGAGGTCCGGGCCGGGCTGCTTGGCGACCACCTGCAGGTCCACCGCCCCGGACCCCGACAGCGACAGGGACAGCACGTTGCCGTGCCCCGGGACGTCGGTCACCGGCCCGTCCGGTCGGCGCAGCAGCAGGCTGACCCGCTGCTCGCCGGCGGCCATCCGCTTGCCGGTGCGCAGCACGAACGGCACGCCCCGCCAGCGGTCGGTGTCCACCCACAGCCGGGCGGCCACGTAGGTGTCGGTCCGCGAGTCGTCGGCCACGCCGTCGAGGTCGGTGTAGCCGTCGAACTGCCCGAGCACCACCTCCGCGGGGTCCAGCGGCCGGAAGGCGGCCAGCACCCCCTCGCGGGCGGCCTGCAGATCGGCGGGGGAGAAGCTGGCCGGCGGCTCCATCGCCACCTCGGCGGCGAGCTGGAACAGGTGGGTGACCAGCATGTCCAGGGCAGCACCGGTGGCGTCGTAGAACTCCGCGCGCCCGGCGACGTCGAGGTCCTCCGGGACGTCGATCTGCACCTGCGCGACGTGCTCGCGGCTCCACACGTGCCCGAACAGTCCGTTGGCGAAGCGCAGGACGTGCAGGTCCTGGGTGCCCTCCTTGCCCAGGAAGTGGTCGATGCGGAAGACCTGGTCCTCCGCCAGCACGGAGAGCACCAGCTCGTCGAGCTCCCGGAATCCCTGCGGTGAGGTGCCGTAGGGCTTCTCGTAGACGACCCGGGAGCCCTCGGTGAGCCCGTGCCGCTGCAGGCCCCGGGTGAGCTTGGCGAAGGCCTCCGGGGGCGTGGCCAGGTAGTGGACGAGCTGGGGCCGCCCGCCGAGCTCCGCCCGCGCCTCGGCCAGGACGTCGAGCAGGCTGCCGGGGTCGGACTCGTCGAACCCGCCGCCGGCGAAGCGCAGCCGACCGGCGAAGTCCGCCCACCCGTCGTCGGCGCCGTCCCCGAACGGGCCGAACTCGGTGAGCGCGTCGTGCACCCGCCCGGCGAACTCCTCGTGGGACACGTCGCCGCGGCCGTTGCCGACCAGCCGCCAGTCCTGCGGCAGCAGGCCGCGCTGGGCGAGCTCCCAGAAGGCGGGCAGCACCATCCGGCGGGCCAGGTCGCCGGTGGCGCCGTAGAGCACGAACACGGTCGCAGGGAGGTCGGTCACGGTCCCGGCTGTGCCCGGGGCACGGTCCGGTCACGCGTCGGCCCGCGTGCGGTGCCGGGTCGGGTGACCGGGTAGAGGCCGGCCGTGGCGGTGGTGATCGGGACGTCGGGGTGGCAGTACCGCGACTGGCGCGGCCGCTTCTACCCGCCGCGGCTGCCCCAGCGGCTGTGGCTGGAGCACCACGCCGCGCACTTCGCCACCGTCGAGAGCAACAACGCCTTCTACCGGCTGCCTGAGCGGGCCACCTTCGCGGCCTGGCGGGCGCGCACCCCGCCGGACGTGCGGTGGGCGGTCAAGGCGAGCCGGTTCCTCACCCACGTCAGGCGCCTGCGCGACCCCGAGGAGCCGGTCGCCCGGCTGGTGGACCGCGTCGCCGGGCTGGGCGACCGGCTGGCCGCCGTCCTGCTGCAGCTGCCGCCGACGCTCCGGGCCGACCCGGGCCTGCTGCGGGACTGCCTGCAGCAGTTCCCGGCCGGCACCCGGGTCGCCGTCGAACCACGGCACGACTCGTGGTGGACCGACGAGGTGCGCGCGGTGCTGGAGCGCCACGGGGCCGCGCTGTGCTGGGCCGACCGGGCCGAGCAGCCGGTCACGCCGCTGTGGCGCACCGCGGAGTGGGGCTACCTGCGGCTGCACACCGGGGCGGAGGGCTGGGCGTACCGCCCGGAGACGCTGCAGGCCTGGGCCGAGCGGCTGTCGGCGACCTACGGGGACGCCGACGTGCTGGTCTACCTCAACAACGACCCGGGCGGGGCGGCGGTCACCGACGCGGTCGCCCTCGCTGAGGCGGTGCGCCGGACCGGCCGGACGCCGACCCGGGTGCCCACGCTCGACCAGGCGACCGGCCGCGCGTGGACCTCCCCGGCAACGCCGCAGGCCGGGACCCCGCTCGGTGGAGCGGGACCCGGCCTGCCGGAGGGTGGGGGTCAGCCGTCGGCCTGACCCCGGCCCTGGCCCTGGCCCTGGCCGTTGCCGGGGCCGCGCCCGGCGCCCTCGCGGGCCTCCTCGGCCTCCCGGGCCTGCTCCTCGGCCTCCCGGGCCGCTTCCCGGGCCTGCGCCTCGGCCTCCCGGGCGGCCTCTCGGGCCTGCGCCTCGGCCTCCCGAGCCGCTTCCCGGGCCTGCGCCTCGGCCTCCCGGGCGGCCTCGCGGGCCTGCTCGTCGGCCGCCTCCTGCGCCGCGCGGGCCGGCTGGTCGTCCGCGGGGGCCTGCTCCTTGGCCGCTCGGACGGCCTCCCGGACCTGCGGCCCGACCTGGACCCCGGCCTCCCGGGCCTGCTGCGCCGCCGTACGGGCGGCCTCGCTGACCTGCCGTCCCGGGGCGTCGGCACCGCCGGTCCCGTCCTCGTCGCCGGTGGTGTCACCGTCCTCCGTGCCCTCGGTGCCGTCGGTCCCGTCCGTGCCGGTCCCGTCGGTGGTGTCCTCGGGTGCCTCCTCGACGGGGGCTGCGGTCTCCGGGGCCGCCTCAGGGGAGTCGGTGACCGACCCGTCGGTCCCGGTGGTGGTGTCGGTGGTGCCCGTGGTCGTCGTCCCGTCGGGGACGGTGCCGGGGTCCGCACCGGTCGGGCCGGTGTCGGTGGAGTCGGGCAGGTCGAACGGCGAGACGACCTCGACGGCCCCGGCGACGGCGTCCTGCACCGGTGTCGGCAGGGCGTCGGCGGCGCCGGCGCCGGTCACGCCGGCCACGGCGATGCCGAGCCCGGCCGTCGCCTGGGCGACGGTGCTCGCGCCGGCGATCTTCGCCGCGAGTGCGGCCAGGCCCTCGATGACTGCCATGCGGGTGTGCTCCTGGGGGTCGGTGGCCCGCAGGTGCGGACCGTCCCCGGTGCATCGGCCGGTGCGCGGCCGTCCTGGAGCCGGGTCACCCGGCAGTGGGGTGCCTAGCCGAGCGCCCCCGGGTCCTCCCGGTGTCGCACACCGAGCTGCTCGGCGGCCTCGCCGAGCACCGACTGGACGGCGAGGGTGTCCGCCAGCGGCACGACCGCGCTCTCCGTCCGCCCCTCGCGCAGACAGGCGGTCACCTCGGCGAACTCGTGGGAGTAGCCCGTGCCCGTCGGCGGGAGGGTGGTCTCCTCGGGCTCCGCGCCGGTGCGGTGCAGCACGATCGTCCGCGGGTGGTGGAAGCGGGGGAGGACGTCGATCCAGCCCGCCGTGCCGAAGACCCGTGCCTGCCCCGGTGTCGGGTGGCGCAGCGAGGTGGTCAGCGTGGCCGAGCGGCCGTCGGCGTACCCGAGCAGCAGCGCGGCCTCGGCGTCGACACCGGTGGGGAACAGCGAGCCGGTGGCGCGGACCGTGTCGGGGGTGCCGAGCAGCATCTGGGCGAAGGACACGACGTAGACGCCGAGGTCCAGCAGCGCGCCGCCGCCGAGTTCGTGGGCGAACAACCGGTCGGCCGGGTCGTAGTCGCGGGCCACGCCCAGGTCGGCCTGCACCGACCGCACCTCGCCGATCGCGCCGTCGGCCACCAGCTCGCGCAGCCGGACGACGGCCGGCTGGACGCGGGTCCACATCGCCTCCATGACGAAGACGCCGCGGTCGCGGGCCCGCCCGACCACCTCGCGCGCGCCCTCGGGGGTGGCGGTGAACGCCTTCTCCACCAGCAGCGCCTTCCCGGCGTCGAGGGCGGCCAGGGCCACCGCGTGGTGCTGCGGGTGCGGCGTGGCCACGTACAGGACGTCGACGTCCGGGTCGGCCAGGATGTCGGCGTAGCAGCCGTGCGCGCGCTCCAACCCGTGCCGCTGCGCGAACGCCGCCGCGCGGTCGGCCGAGCGGGAGGCGACCGCGACCGGCCGGGCGCCGGGCACGTGCGCGAAGTCCGGCATGACGCTCTCGGCGATGCGGCCCGGCCCGACGACGCCCCAGCGGATCTCCTCGCTCACCAGCAGCACCGTAGTGCGACCGGCAGACTGGGGTCCGTGGCGGTGCTCATCGACCCCCCGGTGTGGCCGTGGCGCGGGCGCCGCTGGTCGCACCTGGTCAGCGACGTCTCCTACGCGGAGCTGCACGCCTTCGTCGCCGCGGAACTCGGCATCCCGCGGCGGGCGTTCCAGGGCGACCACTACGACGTCCCGGCCGACCTGTACGACGTGGCCGTGGCCGCCGGCGCCGAGCCGGTCGGCTGCCGTGAGCTGCTGGCCCGGCTGGTGGCGGCCGGCCTGCGGCTCAGGAGGGGACGCGCGCCCGCAGCAGGCCCAGCTCCGCGGTGAGGTTGGCCCGCGCCCGCGGCGTCCAGGCCTCGGCCAGGTCCGGCAGCCGGTACAGCGCCGGCAGCGCCAGCAGGTGCTCCAGCACGGCGATCCGGCCGGCGGTGAAGTCCGCGTCGGACAGGTGCGCGTACTCCTCGCGGACCGCGGAGGCGTAGGCGGCGTAGGCCTCGGGCGGGCCGGCCAGCACGGCCAGGTCGGCGTCGCAGAGCACCGCGCCGTCCGCGTCGTCCGGCGCCGGGTCGTGGTCGGCGGTGAGCCGCACCAGCCGGGCCACCTCCTCGACCCGCCGCTCGGGCACCAGCCCGCGCAGCCCGGCGCGCGCCCGCTCCGCGCTGACCTGCTCGTTGTCGTCGCGGCGGGGGTCGTAGACGACGTCGTGGTACCAGGCGGCCAGCCGCACCGCGGCGGGGTCGGCCGCCGC
Organism: Geodermatophilus sp. DSM 44513; assembly: GCF_032460525.1. NCBI lineage: Bacteria > Bacillati > Actinomycetota > Actinomycetes > Geodermatophilales > Geodermatophilaceae > Geodermatophilus > Geodermatophilus sp. DSM 44513. The sequence goes on from NZ_CP135963.1 coordinate 699,031, forward strand.
GTCGGCCAGTTCCCCGACCAGCCCGAGGACGGCGGCCAGGTGCGCCAGGTCGTGGTAGCGGCGGTGCGGTTCGCCCCATGCCGCGACGACGGCGGCCCACTCGGTGCGCGACGTGGGGGAGTCGCCGGCCAGCCGCGCCCAGGCCTCGAACCCGACGAGCGTCACGCCACCCCGCAGGTGCGCAGGGTCAGCAGCGCGAACGCCCGTGCCGCGGTGACCAGCTCGTCCACCGGCACCCGCTCCTGCGGTCCGTGCGCCAGCCGCAGGTCGCCGGGGCCGTGGTGCAGCGTCGGCACCCCGGCGGCCGCGTACAGCCGCAGGTCGGTGCCGGCCGGCACGGCCCCCTCGGGTGGCGTCCCGGCGCCCGTGTCGGCGACCGCCCGCCGGACGGCCGGCAGCAGCGGGTGCCCGGGCGGCAGCGCGCCGCTGGCGAAGGCGCCGCCGGTCCAGGTCAGCCGCACCGGGTGGTCGGCCAGCCAGGGGTCGGCTGCGCACACCTCGGCGAGCCGGGCGGCCAGGGCCGCGCGCGCCGCGGCGACGTCCTCGCCGAGCCGCACGCCGTAGCGGCCCTCGGCGACCAGCCGGTCGGGGACGGAGCTCGCCCAGTCCCCGGCCACCACCCGCCCGACGCTGATGCCGTAGGGGTACGGGGCGCCGCCGAAGCGCGGGTCGGCGCCTACTTGCCGCTCGGCCTCGAACGCGCGCAACCCGGCGTGCACCGTCGCGAACAGCTCGACCGCGCTGACCCCGCGGTCGCGGTGCGCGGCGTGCGCGGCCAGGCCGGTCACCTCCAGCCGGAAGGTCAGCGCGCCGGCGGCGGCGGTGACCACGGCGCCGGCGGTCGGCTCGGGGATCACGCAGACCTCGCCGCGGTGCCCGCGCCGCAGCGTCGCCCAGGCGCCGAGGCCGCCGTCCTCCTCGCCGACGACCGCGTGCACCGCGACCGGCCGGGCCAGCCGCACCCCCGCCGTCCGGACGGCGGCCAGGGCGGTGAGGACGGCGGCGACGCCGGCCTTCATGTCGCAGGCGCCGCGGCCGTGCACCGCCCCGCCGGCGAGCCGCGGGTCGAAGGGGTCCCCCGGCCACAGCGCGCGGTCGCCGGGCGGGACGACGTCGGTGTGACCGCAGAGCACCAGTGCCGGCAGGCCGTCCTCGGCGGCCGGGAGGGTGCCGACGACCCCCCACGCCTCGGTGCGGTCGACCTCCTGGCCCGGTGCGTCCGGCGCCGCGGCCGCGGCCGCCAGGTCGATCGGCCAGCGGTCGACGGCGAGGCCGAGCTCGTCGAGCCGGTCGGCGACGAGGTGCTGGACCTCGCCCTCGGCGGGGGTGCCGCCGACCGAGGGCACGGCCACCAGCTCGCGCAGCCGGGCGACCGCCGCCGTGGGGTCGACGGCCGCCAGCACGTCCGCCTCGACGGTCGTCAGGTCGGCCACGGCCGGAGTCTCGCACGCCAACTCGCCGGTCCGGACCCGTGTGCGCGGCCGGGAGCGGGGGTAGCGTCAGGAGCGTCCGGGCCGGGTGCATCGTGCCCCCGGGTGCCATTTGGTTACGCCTTCACGGACCACCGCCCCGACCCCGGTCGGGGGCCTGGAGCCGCGTTGTGCATCTCGCCGCGAGGCGGCCGTCGCCCGGTCCGGACACCCCCGACGTGCCGCGCGTCACCGTCGGCTCTACGGTCGTCCCGTTCACCATCCGGGCGACGGCAGGAGTCCCCATGGCAGGCGCGGTCCAGCAGGGGCAGGGCACAGCGGTCGGTACCGGGGACCAGCACCGGCTCCCCGTCAAGACGCTGGTGTCGGCCAGCATCGGCAACGCCGTCGAGTGGTTCGACTGGACGGTGTACGCCACCTTCGTCGTCTTCTTCGCCGGCCAGTTCTTCCCGGCGGAGAACGACGCGCTGGCGCTGATCGGCGCCACCTCCACCTACGCCCTGGCCTTCTTCTTCCGGCCGCTCGGTGGTCTGCTGCTGGGCCGGTTCGCCGACCTGCGCGGCCGCAAGGCCGGCATGCTGCTGACCATCCTGCTGATGGCCGGCGGCTCGATGGTGATCGCCATCCTGCCGACCTACGAGCAGGTGGGCTGGCTGGCGCCGATCGGGCTGCTGCTCGCGCGCATCGCGCAGGGCATGTCACTCGGCGGCGAGGTGTCCAACGCTTCGGCCTACCTCGGGGAGATCGCGCCGCCGGCGTGGCGGGGCCGGTACTCGTCGTTCTTCTACGTCTCCACCGGCTCGGCGCTGCTGGCGGCGTCCCTGCTCGGCGTGCTGCTGACCAGCATCCTGAGCCAGGACCAGCTGGAGTCGTGGGGCTGGCGGATCGCCTTCTTCATCGGCGGCGTGCTCGGCCTGGTCGGCATGTGGCTGCGCCGGTCGCTGGTGGAGACCGAGCAGTTCGAGGAGAACGCGGAGAAGGCCCGGGCGACGAAGAACCCGCTGCTGCAGACGATCAAGCACCACCCCAAGGCCGTGCTGCAGCTGTGCGCCTTCACCCTGCTCTCGACGTTCTCCTACTACACGTTCTTCAGTGCCCTGACCCCGTTCGCGATCACCTTCCGCGGGGCCGACAAGACCGACGTCTTCATCGCGCTGTCGATCGGCACCGCGCTGTTCGTGGCGCTGTGCTACCCGTTCGGTGCGCTGTCGGACCGGTTCGGCCGCAAGCCGCAGATGCTGGTGTGGTCCGGGGCCATCGCGGTGCTCATCGTGCCGCTGTCCTTCCTGGTGCAGGACAACCTGTTCTCCCTGATCGTGGTGTTCTGCACGGGGCTGGGCCTCTATGCCCTCTTCGCCTCGATCGCCCCGGCGATCATGAGCGAGCTGTTCCCCACGGAGCTGCGGGCCACCGGGATCGGCGCCTGGTACAACCTGACGGTCGCGCTCTTCGGCGGCACCGCCCCGCTGGTGATCACCGCGCTGTCGGAGGCCGGCCGGCCGCTGTGGTTCTTCTGGTACGTCGCAGCCGGTGCGGCCATCGCCTTCGCCGTCATCCTCACGCTGAAGGAGACCAAGGGCACCGAGCTGCGCTGAGCACCGGGCCGGGCCGCCGTCCGCGGGGACGGCGGCCCGGTGCGGGTCAGCGGGTCTCCTCCGTGGTGCTGCGGCGGACCGGGGCGCCGGCAGCGGGGTCGACGTAGGCGTCGGTGCGGGTGACCCGGCGCCGCTTGGGCCCCCAGACGGCGACCTCCAGGACGATGCCGAGCGCGCCGGCGGCCATGAGGATCCAGCCGACGACCCGCAGGTCGATGCCGCTCACGTCGACGCGCAGGGCGAACGTCAGGACCGCGCCGAGCGCGAGCAGGACGATGCCAGTTCCCAGCCGCATGTGCGGACTCCTCTCTCGGTCCCGGGCGTGCCAGCCCCGGTCGGGGCCCACGGGAGTCGCCCGGGGGTTCAGCCTCGCCCGCGCCGGGTCCGGTGAACCGCTCCGGGGGCCCGACGTCCCCCCATCGGGGTGCCCGGGCGCCCGCCGGAGTGCCCGGTCGGGCAGCTGTCCGGCACGCCGGGCTGTCGCCGGCCCCCGGCACACGCGTCGACCATCGGCGGGTGGCCGGTCGACACGCCGCCCCGGGCAGCCACCCGCCGATGATCACGGCGGACAGGGCTCAGAGCATGGTGCGCAGGCGCTCCCGGCGGGCGCGCAGCACGTCGACCGACGCCGACGCCGACGGCGGACCGGGCACGTGCTTGCGCAGCTCGGTGTGCACCACCCCGTGCGGCCGTGAGGTCCTGGCGGCGACCCGGGCGACCAGCCGGTTGACCTCCCGGCGGAGCTCCGCGGCGTCGCGCCAGGAGCGGCCGGCGTCCTCCTCGTCGGGGTGGTCCTGCACCAGCGGGAGCTCGCCGGTGTCGTCGGGGGCGGAGGCGCGCTGGGCGATGCGCAGCCGCAGCTCGTCGTCCCGGCGGGCCAGCAGCGACGCGGTCTGCTCGGGGGTGAGCAGCCCGGGGATGCCGAGGAACTCCTCGTCCTCGGCCGCCACCGGTCCGCCCGAGCCGGTGTGCGCGGTGCCGCTGTGCAGCACGTGCGCGAAGCGGGCGTCGGCCTCCAGCGCCTCGAACTGCTGGGCCGTGACCGGCTCGCGCTCCTCCGCCGACAGCGGCTCGAGGTCCAGCTCGTCGCCCTGCACGGTCTTCGGCGGGGGCAGCACGTGGTTGCGCTGCTCCTCCATCGAGGCGGCGAGGGTCAGCAGCGGCCGCACGGCGGGCAGGAACACCGTCGCGGACTCGTGCGCCGCCCGGGCGCGGACCACGCGGCCGACGGCCTGGGCGAAGAACAGCGGGGTGCGGTAGGAGGTCATCCAGGCCAGGACGGCGGCCCGCGGGACGTCGACGCCCTCGGAGATCATCCGCACGCAGACCGCGATCCGCGCCGACCCGGTGGCGAACCGCTCGATCTTCTTGGACGCCTTGGGGTCGTCGGACAGGATCACCTCCGGCGCCTTCCCGGTGACCCGCCGGACGATCCGGGCGTAGGCGCGGGCGTCGTCCTGGTCGCTGGCGAGGATCAGCCCGGCGGCGTCGGGCATGCCGCCGTCGGTGCGCAGGTGGGTGATCCGGTCGTCCATGGCGGCGATGACGTGCGGCACCCACTGGCCCTTGGGGTCCAGCGCGGTGCGCCAGGCCTGCATCTCCACCGAGCGGGTGCCGGCCTCCGACAGGGAGGCGGCGACCACCTCGCCGGCGGAGTTCCGCCAGCGGGAGGTGCCGGTGTAGGCGGCGAACACGACCGGGCGGACGACGCTGTCGGCCAGCGCGTCGGCGTAGCCGTAGGTGTAGTCCGCGCGGCTGACCAACCCGCCCTGCTCGGCCTCGAAGCCGTCCTCCTCGTACCGGACGAAGGGGATGCGCTCGTCGGCCTTGGTCCGGAACGGCGTCCCGGTCAGGCAGAGTCGGCGGGCGGCCCGGCCGTAGGCCTCCTCGACCGCCTCGCCCCAGGACAGCCCGTCACCGGCGTGGTGCACCTCGTCGAGGACGACCAGCGTCTTGACGGTGGTGGAGCGGGCGGCGTGCAGCATCGGCTTGCCGGCGACCTGGGCGTAGGTGGTCACGTAGCCCTGGGTGCCGGCGCGCACCGGGCCGACGGCGTTGGTCAGCCCCGGGTCCAGGACGATGCCCATCCGGTCGGCGGCGTCGGCCCACTGCAGGCGCAGGTGGTCGGTCGGGCAGACCACGACCACGCGGGCGACCTCGCGCCGCTGCAGCAGCCTGGCGGCCAGGGTGAGCGCGAAGGTCGTCTTGCCCGCACCCGGCGTCGCGGTGACCAGGAAGTCCTTGGGAGACCGCTCCTCGTACTCCGCCAGGGCGGCCTGCTGCCAGGCCCGGAGCGGTCGGCCGGTCCTCTGCGGGGCGACCGCCTCCGCACGCGCTGCACTCGCCATGTCGGGGGCCATCCTGCCCGCGGCCCCGGGGACACGCCCAACCGGCCGCCTCCCGCGCGTGCCGCGGACGGCGACGTATGGCGCCGCGAGGCCCTGACCTGCGGATGATCAACCGCCTGGCGTTGAGTGTCCAATCAGCGCAGGCAGGCCCTAAGTGACTGTGGGTGCGCTTCGATGGCCTTCGCTCCGACCGGAGTTGGCGACGTTCCGTCGAGCGCCGCGTGGCGGCGGACCGAGCGGCGAGTTGCACTCGTATCCGCCTCTTAGCAAGGCATCGACTTGAGAGAGAAGTTCGTATCGCTAGCCAGGTAATGTCAGTCTGTTTTCGCCGCAGCATCCCGATGAAGCGGCCTTAGCGACTCGACAGCCCGAAGTGCGTGACCTCTTACGGCGCGCCTGAGGTTCGATTCTCAGGCGGGGCTCGACCTGTGCGGAATGCACAGGATGGCCGCCTAATCATTTTCCGGCGTCGCCTCGGGGCAAAGCAGATAAGGCTCGGATACGCTCGAGCGACTGTGAGGAGGTCGCATGTGGCTTGCTATCCGGTCTGCTGAAAGGTGCCGTCGGTGTCAACCTGCGAGCGCGGCGTTAAGCCGCCACGTGCTCGTAGAGCGACGTCGGCCCCGGCCCCCTGCCTCGGAGGAGGCGGGGACCGGGGCCAACAGCTTCCACCTTCGTGTCGGCGGAGGCTACGGTGACTGCGGCGCGCCTACTCCTGCAAGAGTGGACGCGTCAGGCCACCTCGGGCGGTCTAATGCGGCCGGAACCATTCAACGATCAGGCGCGCGAGACCAACAGCCAAGTTGGCCAGGCCCAGCCATGGCTTCTTAACCATGGCTGGGCCCTTGTCCTTTTCGGTCATTGTTTCCTCCTCTCATGTGTCGTATCAAACGGTCCCAGCGACCGCCCCAATAATGAGAAAAGCCCCGCGCCGCGATGGCGTGGGGCGTTCGAGCGTTGCTGACGCAGGGGTGTCAAAGCGAGTCTCGGGCACAGCTCCGCCCTGAGACCCAGCATTTGCTCAGCTCACCTAAGGGGAAACTATCGACATATAGGCGGATGCACAGTGACCTCCCTCAGGCGGCGCTGGGAGGGGAGTGGACAGAGCTCCCCCTCTCCCCGGAAGCTACAGCGAGCCTGTGGTTCGGGCAACACGTCGCGGCCGTTCGGGGGCGTGCCTTGAAGGCTCGGCTGTCGAGGTGTCGGCGCCGCATCACCGGGGCCGACACCTCGGGCCGTCAGTCGGCCGGCTCGTCGGCCCAGTCCGGGCCGTTGACCTCACCGGGACCGGCCAGGTCGGCGGCGTCCACGATCGTGTACGCGTAGCCCTGCTCGGCGAGGAACCGCTGGCGGTGCGCGGCGTACTCCGCGTCCAGGGTGTCCCGGCTGACCACCGTGTAGAAGTGCGCCTGCCGGCCGTCGGCCTTGGGCCGCAGCACCCGGCCGAGCCGCTGGGCCTCCTCCTGTCGGGAGCCGAAGGTGCCCGACACCTGGACGGCGACCGCGGCCTCGGGCAGGTCGATGGAGAAGTTGGCCACCTTGGACACGACCAGCGTCCGGACCTCCCCGCGGCGGAAGGCGTCGAACAGCTTCTCCCGCTCCCGGTTGGTCGTCGAGCCCTGGATCACCGGCGCGTCCAGCGCCCGCCCGAGCTCCTCGAGCTGGTCGAGGTAGGCCCCGATCACCAGCGAGGGCTCGTCGGGGTGCCGCTCGAGGACCCGCCGGATGACCGGCAGCTTGGAGGTGGCGGTCGCGGCGATCCGGTAGCGCTCCTCGGGCTCGGCGACCGCGTAGGTCATCCGCTCCTCGTCGTCCAGGGCGACCCGCACCTCGATGCACTCGGCCGGCGCGATGTGGCCCTGCGCCTCGATGTCCTTCCACGGCGCGTCGTAGCGCTTCGGGCCGATGAGGGAGAACACGTCGTCCTCCCGGCCGTCCTCGCGCACCAGGGTGGCGGTCAGCCCCAGCCGGCGGCGGGACTGCAGGTCGGCGGTCAGCCGGAAGATCGGGGCGGGGAGCAGGTGCACCTCGTCGTAGACGATCAGGCCCCAGTCCTGGGCGTCGAAGAGGTCCAGGTGCCGGTACTCGCCCTTCCGGCGGGTGGTGATCACCTGGTACGTGGCGATGGTGACCGGGCGGATCTCCTTGCGCTCCCCGGAGTACTCCCCGATCTCCTCCTCCGTCAGCGAGGTGCGCGCGATCAGCTCCCGCTTCCACTGCCGCCCGGAGACGGTGTTGGTGACCAGGATCAGCGTGGTCGCCTTGGCCTCCGCCATCGCCGCGGCGCCGACCAGCGTCTTGCCCGCCCCGCACGGCAGGACGACGACGCCCGAGCCGCCCGCCCAGAAGCCCTCGACGGCCTCCTGCTGGTAGTCGCGCAGGTGCCAGCCGGACTGGTCGAGCTCGATCGGGTGGGCCTGCCCGTCGACGTAGCCGGCGAGGTCCTCGGCGGGCCAGCCGATCTTGAGCAGCGCCTGCTTGAGCCGGCCGCGCTCCGAGGGATGGACGACGACGGTGTCCGGGTCGATCCGCGCACCGATCATCGGCGCCACCTTCTTGCTGCGGACGACCTCCTCCAGCACCGCGCGGTCCGACGTGGTGAGCACCAGGCCGTGCACCGGGTGGTTGGACAGCGTGAGCCGGCCGAAGCGGTCCATGGTGTCGGCGACGTCGACCAGCAGCGCGTGCGGCACGGGGTAGCGGGAGAAGCGCACCAGCGCGTCGACGACCTGCTCGGCGTCGTGCCCGGCGGCCCGGGCGTTCCACAGCGCCAGCGGCGTCACCCGGTAGGTGTGCACGTGCTCGGGGGAGCGCTCCAGCTCGGCGAACGGCGCGATCGCCGCGCGGCACTCGCGGGCTGCGGCGTGGTCGACCTCCAGCAGCAGCGTCTTGTCCGACTGGACGATCAGGGGGCCGTCAGACACGCGTGACCTCTCGGCAGGTGGTGGGGGGCGTCAGGACAACGACAGCGGGGAGCGGGTCCTTCCCGCGCCGCGGGCGCGCGGTTCGTGCACACGACGCTGTCAGTGGGCGTCCGGGACAGCGGTGGGTGCACACGACGCGGTCCCGGCTCAGGACGACGGCGCCAGGTCGTCGTCCTCCACCAGCGCGACCGAGGTGATCCGGTGGACGGCGAAGGTGCGGCTCTCCGCGCGGCGCTCGTCGTACCCCTGCAGGAAGCCGCCGGCCAGCGACACCGGCCGGACCACCCGCTGGCTGCCGCTGCCCTGGGCGTCGACGTAGCCCAGCCACACCGGCACGCCCTCGCGCACCGCCCGGGAGAGCAGCTCCAGGGTGCCCGCCGTGGTCACCCCGGGCACCTGGCGCACCGCCTCGCCGCGGCGGGCGGCCAGCGCGGCGTCCCCGGCCCGGACCTCCCGCACGGTCGCGGCCAGCTCGTCGGCGGTGAGCGGCCGCGGGGCCTGCACGGGGGCCCCGCCGGGACGCCGTCCCGCGGCGCGCGGCCGGGCCGGCGGGCGGGTGAGGACGGTCCCGCCGGGGGACTCGCCGGCCGGGGCGTACCCGGCGTCGCGCAGCACGGTCAGCACCTCGTCGGCACCGAGGGCGCTGACCAGCACCCCCGGCGCCAGCCGGCGCAGCTCGGCGGCGGCCGTGCGCCGGTCGCTCTGCACCTGGGAGAGCAGCCCGTGGTCGTCGGAGCGCACGTAGCTCTCGATGGCACCGACCCGCAGCCGGCCGTGCTGGCGGGCGACGTCGTCCACCAGGTAGTCCAGCGCCTGCGGCACCGGCGTCCGCGAGGCGCGGGCGAAGAAGCCGTGCAGGTCGGTGGCCGACCAGCCGGCGTCCAGGGCGCGGCGCACGGTCGCCTCGGTCACCCGGTAGACCGTCGCCCCGCCGGAGGACTCGACGTCCGCCACCACGGCGAGGGTGTCGGCCAGCTCGGCGACCAGCGGGCCGGGTGCGACCAGGGAGAGGTCGGGCTGGGCCAGCACGTGGTCGACCGGGTCGGGCAGCAGCCCGCGTACGCCGTCGACGGCGCCGTCCTCACCGGTGGCCAGCAGGCCGCGCCCGCCGGTGGACAGCACCCCGCCGACGACGACGCCGATCCGGGCCGCCTCGGCCAGCAGGTCGGGCACCGGGGCCAGCCGGTCGGCGCGCCGCGGGGTGCGCCAGCGCAGCAGCGCGACCAGGTCGCCGGGGGCGAGGCCGCGGCCGGGCGGGTACTCGGCCAGCGCGCAGAGGACCGAGCGGCGGATCGCCGGGGCGGTGTGCCGCACCAGGTCCGGTGACAGCGCGTTGACCGCCTTGCCCGCGACGTCGCGCTGCCCGGCGAGCGACGGCAGCCGGACGGTGGCCAGCCAGCCGGCGGCCAGGACGGCCCAGCGGTCCGGAAGCGGCTGCTCCCGCCACAGGTCGAAGGCGCGGGTGGGCAGCCACTCGTCGCGGTGCGGCCCACCGACGTCGAGCAGGCCGGCGGCGTGGGCCAGCTCCAGCAGCCAGCCGGCGTCCGGTTCGGCGACGTGCAGGGCCCGGGCCAGCCGCTTCTGGTCGCGGACGCCGACGCCGCCGCTGCGCAGCACCCCGGCCGGCTCCTCCTCCAGCAGGGCCAGCAGCTCGCCGACCCGGCCGATCGCCTCCATCGCCGCCCCGGCGGCCTGCCGGTCCACCACCGACGGGTCGCGCTCGACGGCGGCCGGCTCCGGGCGCAGCCGCGGCGGGCCGTACGGCCGGTGCCCGCGCTCCTGCAGGGCGACCTCCCGCGGCAGCTCGACGGTGAGCGCGTCGATGCGGGCCAGCAGCCCGTGCTGCAGCAGCCGGCGGGCGGGGGAGGCGGTACGGGCGTCGCCGTCCGGGAGGTGGCCCACCGGCCGGTCGCCGGCCAGCCGCTGCAGCACCTCCCGCTCCTCGGCCGGCAGCTCGGCCAGTGCCCGGGGCAGGTCGGCCGGCAGGGCGAGCCGCAGCTCGGTGGCCCGGCGGCCCAGGCCCGCCGGGTAGCGGACGGCGCGGCGCACCGGCTCCGTGGCGCGCAGCACGTCGTCGCCCCACAGCAGCGCGCGGGTGGTCAGCCGGTCGACGGCGCTGTCGAGCACCGGGTCGGGGACCTCGGGCAGCGCCGCGGGCAGGTCGGCGGCGTCCACCCCGTCGGTGCCGGCGAGCAGCACCACGTCGAGGACCTGCAGCGTGGCGGCGTCCAGCTCGTCGAGGGCCCGGTCGACCGACACCGGCACGGCCAGCCGGCTGGCCAGCGCGACCACGTCGGAGGGGGCCGGGCGGGCCACGTCGGGCCGGGCGGCCAGCAGCGCGGCGAGCTGATCGTCGCTGCGGGTGCGCAACCAGGCCGCGAGCGTCGCGGGAGCGGGCGAGGACATCCGGTCCACGTTACGACGCCCTCCCGGCCGGTGCCCCTGCCAGCATGGAGGCGTGACCCCCGCCGCCGACGACCCCCGCACCCGCGCCGCGCTCAGCGGCTACCGGGCCGGGGCGCTGCGCTGGCTGGCCGGCGGGCTGATCGCCGTCGTGCTCGCGGTGCTGCTCGCCGGCGCCGCGGTGGCCATCTCCCGCGACGCCGGGCGGCCGCTGCCGCTGGCCGGCCTGCTCGTCGTCGTCCTGGTCTTCGTGGGCGGGGTCGCGGCCGTCGCCGGGGCCGGCGCGCTGCTGCGGGCCCACCGCTGGTTCCGGGCGCTGCGCACCGTGCCCTGGCAGACCGGGGTGCTGCGCATGGCCGGGCCCGCGGTGCTGTCCTTCGAGCCCGAGGGGTACGACGAGCTGGACCCGACAGCCGACCCGGTGCGGCTGCGGCTGGCCAGCACCGCGGTGTGGCGGACCCGCGCGGTGCAGCAGCTGCACGACGCGGTGGTGCGGGCCGCGCCGGTCGGGTCGCGCGAGTGGGTGCTCACCGCGGACGGCGTCCCGACGGTGTACGGCGCCCGCGCCGTCCGCCGCCACTGACCCGTCAGGACCGTCCTGCGTGCGTCCGGGGCACCACATCGGCGAAGATGCAGGCAGGCGCGGGCACCGGGGGGTGCACCGCGGACACCGCACGACGGAGGACACCATGGCCAAGCGCAACGCCAAGCACGAGCACCTGGTCGAGCCCACCTGGGGCCAGAACGACGAGGGCGGTGCGCCGGTGACCGAGCTGCTCGCCGAGTCGGCCGGTCCGCTGTCGCCGTTCGGCGAGGACCACGACTTCCCGCTGCCGCCCAGCCGGCTGCGCTACGCCCACCCGACCGACAAGCCCAACCGGGCCGGCGTCCCGGCGAGCGAGCAGCGGTGAGCACGCCCGCGCTGCCGTCCTACAGCAGCGGCACGTCGACGGTGCCGCTGCTCGGGAACACCATCGGGGCCGACCTGGACCGGACGGCAGCGCGGGTGGGCGACCACGAGGCGCTGGTCGAGTGCGCCACCGGCCGCCGCTTCACCTACCCGCAGTTCGTCGCCGAGGTCGACGCGGTCGCGCTCGGCCTGGACGCCCTCGGGGTCGCCCAGGGCGACCGGGTGGGCATCTGGGCGCCCAACTGCGCCGAGTGGGCGTTCGTGCAGTACGGGACGGCGAAGCTCGGTGCCATCCTGGTCAACATCAACCCGGCCTACCGGACCCACGAACTGGCCTACGTGCTGCGTCAGGCGGGCATCTCGGTGCTGGTCAGTGCGCCGGAGTTCAAGACCAGCGACTACCGGGCGATGGTCGCCGAGGTGCGCGGGGAGTGCCCGGACCTGCGCGAGGTGCTGTTCCTCGGCTCCCCGGAGTGGGACCGGCTGGTCGCCACCGGCCGGGCCGCCGACCGGTCGCTGCTCGACCGGCGCGCGGCGCAGCTGTCGGCCGACGACCCGGTCAACATCCAGTACACCTCGGGGACGACGGGCTTCCCCAAAGGCGCCACGCTCACCCACCACAACCTGCTGAACAACGGCTTCTTCGTCGGCGAGGGGTGCGGCTACACCGAGGCCGACCGGATCTGCATCCCGGTGCCCTACTACCACTGCTTCGGCATGGGCATGGGCAACCTGGCGGCCACCTCGCACGGGGCGACCATGGTCATCCCGGCGCCCGGGTTCGACCCGGCGGCCACGCTGCGGGCGGTGCAGGAGGAGCGCTGCACCTCCCTGTACGGCGTCCCCACGATGTTCATCGCGGAGCTCGGCCTGCCGGACTTCGCCTCCTACGACCTGTCCAGCCTGCGCACCGGGATCATGGCCGGTTCGCCGTGCCCGGTGGAGGTGATGAAGCGGGTGGTCGCCGAGATGGGCATGACCGAGGTGACCATCTGCTACGGCATGACCGAGACCAGCCCGGTCTCCACCCAGACCGGGGCGGACGACGACCTGGACCGGCGCACCGCCACCGTCGGCCGGGTGCACCCGCACCTGGAGGTCAAGGTGGTCGACCCGGCCACCGGCCTGACCGTGCCGCGCGGGACGCCGGGGGAGTTCTGCACCCGCGGCTACTCGGTGATGCTCGGCTACTGGGAGGAGCCGGAGAAGACCGCCGAGGTCATCGACGCCGCCCGCTGGATGCACACCGGCGACCTCGCGGTGATGGACGCCGAGGGCTACCTCAACATCGTCGGCCGGATCAAGGACATGGTGATCCGCGGCGGGGAGAACGTGTACCCGCGGGAGGTCGAGGAGTTCCTCTACACCCACCCCGACGTCGTCGACGCCCAGGTGATCGGGGTGCCCGACGAGCGCTACGGCGAGGAGCTGATGGCCTGGGTGCGGCTGCGCGAGGGCGCCGAGCCGCTCACCCCGGAGGCGCTGCGCGCGTTCTGCGCCGGGAAGCTGGCCCACTACAAGGTGCCCCGCTACGTGAAGGTCGTCGAGGCCTTCCCGATGACCGTCACCGGCAAGGTGCGCAAGGTGGAGATGCGCCAGGTTTCGGTCGAGGAGCTCGGCCTGCAGGCGGCCGCCGCCCAGCGCCTCGCCTAGGCTTGTGCCGGCGCCGCCAATATCGCGACAAAGGCGGGTCAGAGGCCGAGGGTCACCGGGACGACGAGGGCGCGGTGGTCCGACAGCGGCAGCCGCACCGCCTCGGCCGGCCCGGCGCTCGTCACCGGGCCGCGGGCCAGCACGTGGTCCAGCTGCCGGGTCGGCGCGTCCACCGGGAAGGTCGGCGTGGCCGCGGGCACCAGCGACCGCAGCCCGCTGACCCGCACCGCCTGCCGGGTCTCGGTGTTGAGGTCGCCCATCAGCACCAGCGGCTCGCGGGTGCCGGCCAGCGAGCGCACCAGCCGGGACAGCTGCAGCGCGTTCCACCCGGGTACGAACGACAGGTGGGTGTTGCAGACGGTGAACTGCCCCGAGGGCCCCTCCAGGACGGCGGCGACGGCCACCCGCGGCTCGTCGCCGACCAGCTTGGGGCCCCGGGCGCCGCGGAACCACACCGGCACCCGGCTGCGCAGCGCCGGCAGCCGCACCACCCGCCAGGACACCACCGGGTACCGGGACAGCAGCGCGATGCCGTAGCTGGCCGAGCCCGGCTGCTCGTCGCCGGTCGCCGCCATCCAGGTGCCGCCGGGGGTGCCCGCCAGCGCCGCGACGAACTGCGAGTCCACCGCGCCCATCGCCTCCGCGGCGACCGCGGTGAGGTCGGCGTTCATCGACCGGGGTTGGTCGCGGTCGACCTCCTGCAGGCCGAGGACGTCGGCGTCCAGGGTCTTCACCGCCGCGGCCAGGCGCTCGACGTCCACCCGGCCGTCGACCGGTGAGCGCCCGTGGAGAATGTTGAAGGTCGCGATCCGCACGCAGCCTGCTGTGCCCCGCGTCCCGCCGTCCACACCGCCGCGTTCCGGCCCGCGCCCCCCGGGTAGCAGGCACCGCGTGCAGCCCGACGACCGCGACGAGATCCGAGACCTGCTCAAGCGCGTCGCCGTCGCGCTCAAGCAGGGTGACGTGCCCTTCGCCCTCTGCGGCGGATACGCGGCCTACGTCCGCGGGGCGCCGGAGCCCGACCACGACGCGGACTTCCTCGTCCCGGCCGCGGAGGCCGAGCGGGCGGCCGAGGTGCTGGCCGAGGCGGGGCTGCAGGTCCTGGACCCGCCCGAGGACTGGCTGACCAAGGTGGTGCAGGGCGCCTCGTTCATCGACGTCCTGTGGCGCACCTGCGGCGTCCCGGTGGAGTCCGACCTCATCGACCGGGCCGAGGAGCTGCCGGTGCTCTCGGTGCACATGCCGGTGCTGCAGGCGACCGACATCGTCGTCACCAAGCTCATGGCCCTCGACGAGCACTACTGCGACTACGCGCGGGTGCTGCCGGTGGCCCGCGCGCTGCGCGAGCAGGTCGACTGGGCGAGGGTGCGCGACGCGGTGGCCGGCAACGACTTCGCCGCGGTGTTCCTCGTGCTGCTCGACCGGCTGGGCATCGTGCCCGCGCCGGTCAGCGCGGGCTGAGCACCGAGACGAGGGCCGCGCCGGCCACGGCGACGACGACGGCGGTGGCCAGCAGCGCGACCCGCGGCGCCGCCACCCCCGTCCCGCGCTCGACCGCCCGCTGCACCGCCCGGGCGCGCAGCGGCGCCAGCCCACCCAGCACGAGCAGCCCCAGCAGGGCGACCACCCCGGCCGCGGCCAGGCGCACCGGCGCCCCGCCGTGCACCGCGGCACGCGACATCAGGCCGGCCACCGCCAGCACCCCGAGCCCGGTGCGCTGCCAGGACAGGTCGGTGCGCTCCGGCTGGGTCTCCCGCCACCCCCGCCCCGCCGGCCCGCTCACCGGCGCAGCACCTCCACCGCGACCAGCGCGGCCACGACCAGCAGGACGCCGACGACCGCGGCGACCACCGCCGGCACGACCCGGCTCGGCGGCAACGGGCGGTCGGCGGCGATCGCCGACTCGTTGTCGCGCCACCGCAGGTACCCGCCCACCGCCGCGCCCAGCCCGGTGAGCACCAGCGCCGCGGACACCGCGGTGCTGCCCCAGCGGGCACCGAGGTCCGGGGCGAACTCGGCGACCGCGACCCCGCCGGCGACCAGCGCCAGCCCGGTCCGCAGCCAGGCCAGCAGCGTCCGCTCGTTGGCCAGCGTGAAGCGGTAGTCCGGGTGGCCGGGCGGCTCGTCGGCGGGCGGCACCGGCACAGGCTAGGTCCGCGGGGGACCGGCGCGGACGGGGCGGGCCGGGCGCCGGTGGATCCCGGTGGGCGCCGACGGCCCGGCGACTAACCTGGGGCGCAGCGGCCCCCGTGCCGCGCCGCCCTCCCGGCCAGGTGCCGGGCCGCCGTCCGACGACCGAGGGATCAGCGTGCCGACCGGCAGAGTCAAGTGGTTCAACCCGGAGAAGGGGTTCGGCTTCCTCTCGCAGGAGGACGGCCCGGACGTCTTCGTGCACAAGGACGCCCTCCCCACCGGCACCAGCGAGCTCAAGCCCGGCCAGCGGGTGGAGTACGGCATCGTCGCCGGCCGCCGCGGCGACCAGGCCCTGCAGGTGCGGGTGCTCGACCCCCTGCCGTCGGTGACCGCGGCGCACGCCGAGCGGACCCGCAAGAAGCCCGACGAGCTGGTCCCGATCATCGAGGACCTCATCAAGCTGCTGGACGACGTCGGCGAGGGCCTGCGCCGCGGCCGGCACCCCGACCGCCCGGTGGCCCGCAAGGTCGCCTCGGTGCTGCGCGCGGTCGCCACCGACCTGGAGCACTGAAGAAGGACCCCTGTGCCCCCCACGCCTCGCTCCGCTCGACGCGGGGCCCTGCACAGGGGCCGGTTCCAGCACGTCACCTGGGTCAGCCGGTGAGGTCGCCGCCGGCGCGGAGGAAGCCGACCGGCCAGGCGCCGCCGACGCCCTCGCACGCCTCCCCGGTGTCCTCCACGACCACCAGGTAGAAGGTGGCCGGGACGACGTCGGAGGTGTTGATCTCCGCCAGCACGGCCTGGCCGGCGTCGACGTCGACGGTGCCCAGCTGCTCCTGCAGCTGGTCGTCGTAGACCTGCACGCCCCACCCCCGCTCGGCCACCGAGTCCGGCACGGTGAGCCGGACCGTGGTGTCGGGGGAGACCTCGACCAGCGGTGGGCGGGCCGAGAAGCGCTGCAGCTCGCCGTCGATGCACTCCTGGCTGGGCGGCACCTGCACCTCCTGGGGCCCCACCTCCACGAGGACGTCCTGCGGTCCGGACGGCCCGGACCCGCACCCGGCGAGCAGCAGGACGGCGACCGGGAGGACGGCACGCCTCACGCGAGCCGGCCCAGCGGGTCGGTCGGGGCGTCCACGGCGTCGACCGGCGGCGGGGTGGTCCGGCGGCGCGGGGGCAGGAGCACCAGCGCGACGGCGAGCACCAGCAGCGCCGCGGCGACGGTGAAGCCGAGCCAGCCGGTCGGGGGCAGCGCGATGCCCAGTGCGCCCCCGACGACCCAGGACAGCTGCAGCACCGTCTCCGAGCGGGCGAACGCCGACGCCCGCAGGGCCTCGGGCACCTCGCGCTGCACGATCGCGTCGAGGGCGACCTTGCCCAGCGCGTTGGCCACGGCCGCGACACCGGCCACCAGCGCGGCCATCGGGAAGCTGTAGAACACCGCGGCGGCCACCGTGACCGCCGCCGCGGTGCCGGCCGACCACAGCACCACCCGGTCGGGGTCGACGCGGTGCAGCCGCGAGCCGGCCGCTGTGCCCAGCACGCTGCCCAGACCGGCGGCCCCCGCGACCGCGCCGAGCGCGAGCGTGCCCCGCCAGCCGCCCGCCACCGTGGCCTGCACCAGGAACGCCGAGAAGATGGTGAGGAACCCGCCGAGCCCGCGCAGCGCCGCGTTGGCGCGCAGCGCCACGACCACCCGCGGGCCGACCGCCCGGCGCCCGCGCCCGGTCGTCACCGGCTGGGGCGCGGTCGACAGCACGTCGGCGGGCAGCTCGCCGGTGGGGACGTCGACGTGGCGGGGCAGCCGCACCGCGAGCACCGCGCCGGCGGTGAACACCACGGCGGTGGCCCACAGCAGCCAGGTGAACCCGACCCCCCACGCCAGCCCGGCGCCGACCGCGCCGAGGACGCCGGCGGTGACCAGGCCGAACACCGACGTCCGCGCGTTGGCCGAGGTCAGCGACATGGCGCCGGGCAGCACGCGGGGGACCACCGCGGCCCGCAGCACGTTGTGCGCCTTGGACAGCACCAGCACCCCGAGGGCCGCCGGGTAGAGCCACCAGTCGTCGAAGTGCGCGGCCATGACCAGCGCCAGGGCGGCCCGACCGAGCTGGCTGACGGCCATCGACCACCGCCGGCCGCGCTGCAGCCGGTCCAGCAGCGGCCCGATGACCGGGGCGAGGACCGCGAACGGCGCCATCGTCACCAGCAGGTAGAGCGCGACGTTGCCGCGCTGGGCGTCGGCGGTCGCGGCGAAGAACAGCGTGCCGGCCAGCGAGACCGCGACCATCGCGTCGCCGGCCATGTGCAGGGCGTTGACCCACAGCAGCTGGGACAGCCCGCTCTGCCCGGCGCCGTCGGCCCGGCTGGCGGTCTGCACCCGGCGGACCGCGGCCCCGGTCAGCTCCCGGGTGCGGGCCGCCGCGACCCGGGTGACGGTCGGCTTCCGGGGCAGCGGGACGGTCGGCGGCGTGACCCCGCCGTCCCCGGCGTCCGGACCCGGCGCGGGCAGCGGCCGGGTGGCCGGCCGCGCCGCGCCCAGCGGGGTGGTGTCCGCCCCCGGCGACCCCGCCCGCCGGCGCAGGGGCCCGCGCCGGGCGCCGGGCGGAGAGGACGACACACCGACCATGGTGCCGCACCGACCTGGGAGGACGCGGGGAGCGGCCCCGCGCCCCTGGCCCCGCCGGGGCGTCAGGGAGGATGGGGCCCGTGGCCGACTTCTCCGACCCCGCCGCCGCGGGCAGCGACGCGCCCGGCACCGACGTCGAGCGGGCACGGGCTGCCGCGGTCGACACCGCCGGGTCCCCCGACCTGGTGGGCGAGCACCTCAGCGCCGTGCCCGAGACGCCGTCCGGCGGGGACCTCGGTGAGGTGGTCACCCACTGTTTCGCCAGCGAGCTGCCCGGCTACGTCGGCTGGTACTGGTCGGTCACCCTCGTCCGCGTGCCCGGCGAGGAGCAGGCGACCGTCGACGAGGTCGTGCTGCTGCCCGGGGAGCAGGCACTGCTCGCCCCGGCCTGGGTGCCCTGGCACGAGCGGCTGCGCCCCGGGGACCTATCGGTCGGCGACGTGCTGCCCTCCACCGAGGACGACCCCCGGCTGGTGCCCTCCTACACCAGCGACGACGACTCCGCCGACGACCCCGAGGGCTCCGTCGTCGCCTCCGAGGTCGGCCTGGGCCGGGAGCGGGTCATGTCCCGGGAGGGCCGGGCCGACGCCGCCGCCCGCTGGGACGCCGGCGAGTTCGGGCCCCGGTCGCCGATGGCCCGCCAGGCACCCGGCCCGTGCGGCACCTGCGGGTTCTTCCTGCCCCTGGCCGGCTCGCTGCGCGCGGCCTTCGGCGCGTGCGGCAACGTCTACGCCCCCGCCGACGGGCGGGTGGTCGCCATCGACTACGGCTGCGGCGCGCACAGCCAGGCGACGCTGGTCGCCGACGACGCGGCCGAGGTCGTGCGCTCGGCCCGCTACGACACGGGCACCTTCGACGTGCTCTGACATCGTCGTCCTACCGGACGACACCGCGGCCAGGTGCCGGCACCTGCTGCGCTGAGCCCCAGACGCCCGTCCCCGCTCGGGGGAGCCTCCGGCCCCCCGCTCCCGGGGACCCCGGCCGTCAGAGCCGCGACCGGTCGATGAGCCGGGAGAGGACCACCGCGCTCTCGGTCCGCGAGACGGTGGGCAGCGCCCGGAGCCGCCGGACGGCGCGCTCGAGCTCGGCGGTGTCCCGGGCCTGCAGGCGCACCAC
Organism: Geodermatophilus sp. DSM 44513; assembly: GCF_032460525.1. Classification (NCBI taxonomy): domain Bacteria; kingdom Bacillati; phylum Actinomycetota; class Actinomycetes; order Geodermatophilales; family Geodermatophilaceae; genus Geodermatophilus; species Geodermatophilus sp. DSM 44513. The sequence continues at coordinate 718,172 of NZ_CP135963.1, forward strand.
GGCGTCGGCGGTGCCGGAGATCGTCGTCGCCTGCACCACCTCGGGCACCTCCTCGAACTGGCGGCGCACCTCCTCGGGGTCCGGGGCGCCCTCGCAGTACACCCAGACGTAGGCCTCGACGTCCCAGGCGAGGACGGCGGGGTCGAGCACCGCGGTGAACCCGCGGATGGCCCCGCTGCGCACCAGGCGGTCGACCCGCCGCTTGACGGCCGGGGCGCTCAGCGCCACCTCCGACCCGATCCGGCCGTACGTGGTGCGCGCGTCGCGGACCAGTCGTTGCACGATCGCCCAGTCCAGCTCGTCCATCCGGTCCTCCGTTGCGTGCGCCGACTCCGAGACGCAACGGATCGTAGGGAGGACGCACCCGATCGGTCTTGGTCCCGGCGCCTGGTGATCTCTAGCGTCTGCGGCGCCGGCCACGGTGGCGGGCACCGCAGGAGGAGGGTCCGTGACACTGACCGGGTCGTGGGCGCCCGAGACGAGGGCGCCGCGTCGGGGCGGGATCGGCCGGGACGAGGAGGCCGTGCTCGACGCGCTCGACGTCCCGGCGCTGCACCGCACGCTGGCCGACCTGCTGCGCGTGCCCAGCGTCACCGGCAGCGACGCGGAGTCCGAGCTGCTCGCCGAGCTCGCCGGGCGCACCGCCGCCGCGGGGATGGACGTCGACCACTGGCGGCTCGACGTCGAGGAGCTCGCCGGCCGGCCCGGCTTCCCCGGCACGGAGGTCCCGCGGCGCGAGTCCTGGGGCCTGGTGGCCGCGACCGGTGAGGACGCGGGACCCACGGTGGTGCTGCAGGGGCACGTCGACGTCGTCCCGCCCGGTGACCTCCGGCGGTGGTCCGGCGACCCCTGGACGCCGCGGGTGGCCGGCCGGCGGGTGTACGGGCGCGGCGCCTGCGACATGAAGGCCGGCGTGGCCGCCGACCTCGCCGTCGCCGAGGCGGTGCTGGCCAGCGGCGTGCGGCTGCCCGGGCGGCTGGCCCTGCACCTGGTCGGCGGCGAGGAGGACGGCGGCCTGGGTGCCTTCGCGACGCTGGCCCGCGGGCACCGGGGCGACGCCTGCATCATCACCGAGCCCACCAGCGGCACGCTCACCACCGCGGCCGGGGGTGCGCTGACCTTCCAGCTCGTCGTCCCCGGCGAGCCGGCGCACGGCAGCGCCCGGTGGGCCGGGCACAGCGCGGTGGAGCACTTCGGCTACCTGCACGCCGTGCTGCGCGGGCTGGAGGCCGAGCGCAACGCCGTCGTCGACCCGCTGATGGCCGAGTACCCGATCGCGCACACCCTGTCGATCGGCACCGTCGTGGCCGGGGACTGGGCGAGCACGGTGCCCGACTCGCTCACCGCCACCGGGCGCCTGGGCGTCCGCCTGGACGAGGACCCCGCGCAGGCGCGCGCCGCGGTGGAGGACCGGCTGGCCGCGGCCTGCGCCGGGCACCCGTTCCTGCGCACCCACCCGGTGCAGGTGACCTGGCCCGGCGGCCAGTTCGCCCCGGGCCGGACCCCGGCCGGGACGCCGCTGCGGCGCGTCCTGACCTCCGCGGAGGAGGACCTCACCGGCACCGCGCCGCGCGAGCGGGGCGTGCCCTACGGCAGCGACCTGCGGCTCTACGCCGCCGAGGGCGTCCCGACGCTGCACTACGGCCCCGGGGACGTCGTGCACGCCCACTCCTACGACGAGCACGTCGACCTCGACGAGCTGACCGCGGTCACCCGGGTGCTGGCCGTGGCCACGGTGCGCCTGCTGCAGGCCGGCTGAGCCGGCGGGGGCCTACCGGTCGTCGTCCGGGTCGCGGCGGCCGAGGTGGCCCTGCAGGCGCATGACACCGAGGCCGAACCCGGCCAGCCCGATGCCCGCGACGCAGGTCCAGGTCCACACCCGGTCCACCCGGTCGCCGAGCAGCAGCAGCACGACCAGCGCCACGGCCCACAGCGCCGTCCCGACCAGCACCACCCGCACGGTGTCCACCTGCAGCGGGGGAGGGGCCTTCCGGGCCGGTCGGGGCACCCCCCGACCCTAGGACCCGTGGGCCCGCGCGGCCGTGACCTGTCCGGGACACCGGTGTGGCACGCTGTCGCCGCTCATCGCAGTCCCCACCGGTCGGCCGGCGCGCACCGCGTCGCCCGCTCGCCCGGCCGCGCGTCCGGAGAGTCGCCATGGCAGAGAAGTCCCGCCCGTCCCCGGGCGCTCCCGCGGACGGCGGCACACCGGCCGACGTCGCCGCCACGGCCCGCCCCGCGCGCCGCAGCGAGGGCCCGCGGGTGCGGCCCAGCAACGGCCTGGACCGCTACTTCGGCATCAGCGCCCGCCGCTCGACGACGAGCCGCGAGCTGCGCGGCGGGCTGACCACGTTCTTCACGATGGCCTACATCGTGCTGCTCAACCCAATCATCCTGACCAGCATCCCGGGCACGGACGGCACACCGGGCGCCGACGTCACCGGCGCCGTCCTGCCGTTCCCGGCGATCGCGGCGGCCACCGCGCTGATCGCCGGTGTCATGACGATCCTCATGGGCGTCGTCGGCCGCTACCCCTTCGCGGTGGCCACCGGCCTGGGCATCAACGCCATCGTCGCGGTCTTCGCGGCCACCCAGCTGTCCTGGCCGGAGATCATGGGCCTGGTCGTGCTCGAGGGCCTGCTGATCACCGTCCTGGTGCTCACCGGGTTCCGGAAGGCCGTGTTCGAGGCCATCCCGCCGCAGCTGAAGACGGCGATCGCCGTCGGCATCGGCTTCTTCCTCACCGTCATCGGGCTGGCCGACGCCGCGATCATCCGCCCGGGCAACCCGCTGATCAGCTTCGGCGTCGGCGGTCAGCTGGCCGGCTGGCCCATCCTGGTGTTCGTCGTCGGCCTGCTGCTGATGGCCGTGCTGGTGGTCCGGCGGGTGCGCGGAGGCCTGCTCATCGGCATCGTCGCGACCACGGCCCTGGCCATCGTCATCGAGGCGGTCGCCGACGTCGGCCCGCGGATCGTCGACGGCGAGGAGGTCAACCCGCGCGGCTGGGCGCTGCAGGTCCCGGCCGTCCCGGAGGACGTCGTCGCCGCCCCGGACCTGTCGCTGCTGGGCGAGTTCTCGCTGTTCGGCGGGTTCGAGCGGATCGGCGTCATCGCCGCGCTGCTCATCGTCTTCTCCATCATGATCGCCGACTTCTTCGACACCGTCGGCACCGTGACCGCCGTCGGGGCCGAGGGCGGCCTGCTCGACGAGCGGCGCAACCTGCCGCGGTCCCAGCCGGTCCTGCTGGTCGACTCGCTGGCCGCGGCGGCCGGCGGCGCGGGCAGCGTCTCGTCCAACACCACCTACATCGAGAGCGCCTCCGGCGTGGCCGACGGCGCGCGCACCGGCCTGGCCAGCGTCGTCACCGGTGTGCTCTTCCTCGGGACGGTGTTCCTCAGCCCGCTGGTGCTCGTCGTGCCGTCGGAGGCGGCGGCGCCGGCGCTGGTCGTCGTCGGCGCGCTGATGATCAGCCAGATCCGCCACCTGGAGTGGGACGACCTGTCCCTGGTCATCCCGGCGTTCCTGGCGCTGGCGCTGATGCCCTTCACCTACTCCATCACCAACGGCATCGGTGCCGGCGTGATCAGCTACGTGCTCCTGCGGACCGCGGTCGGCCGGCGGCGCGAGATCCACCCCCTGATGTGGCTGATCGCGGCGGTCTTCGTCGTCTACTTCGCCCTGGAACCGCTGCAGCAGCTGTTCTGAAGAAGGACCCCCTTGCCCCCCGCCACTCGCAGGCTCGCAGCGGGACCCTGCAAGGGGGCCACCTCGGGGGCGTCTCGTTAGGCTCGGCAACCGTGAGCGGGACGACGCCGGACACCGCGGAGCTGGCGCACGACCTCCGGCTGGCCGTCATGCGGTTCTCCCGCCGGCTGCGGTACCAGCGGGTCGACAGCTCCGTCACGCTGACCCACCTGGCGGCGCTGTCCACGCTGAAGCGGCACGGCGCGATGAGCCCCGGTGAGCTGGCCGGCCACGAGCGGGTCCAGCCGCCGTCGATGACCCGGGTCGTCGTCGCGCTGGAGGCGATGGGCCTGGTCACGCGCAGTCCGCACCCGACCGACGGGCGGCAGGTCGTCATCGACCTGACGCCGGCCGCGGAGGAGCTGCTGGGGGCGGAGGTCCGCGCCCGGGAGGCCTGGCTGAGCGACGTGCTCGCGCAGCTGACCGCCGCGGAGCGGGCCGTCCTGCGCGAGGCGGCGGGCATCGTGGACAAGCTGGCGAGTGGGTGAGCCGGCCCTCGGACCGCTCCGGCTCGTTCCGGTCGCTGCGGGTGCGCAACTACCGCTTCTACGCCGCGTCCAACCTGGTCAGCCTCACCGGCACCTGGATGCAGCGGATCGGTCAGGACTGGCTGGTGCTGCAGCTGTCCGGCGACAACGGCGTGGCCCTCGGGGTGGTCACCGCCCTGCAGTTCGCCCCCACGCTGGTGCTGAGCCTCTACGGCGGGGTGCTCGCCGACCGCTACCCCAAGCGGCGCATGCTCGTGGCCACCCAGACGCTCATGGGCCTGCTCGCCCTCCTGCTGGGGGTGCTGGTCGCCTCCGACGGCATCGAGCTGTGGCACGTCTTCGTCCTCGCCGGCGCGCTGGGCTCGGTCTCCGCCGTGGACGCCCCGGTGCGCCAGGCGTTCGTCGCCGAGCTGGTCGGCCCGGACCTGCTGGTCAACGCCGTCAGCCTCAACTCCACGATCTTCAACGGCGCCCGGCTGGTCGGCCCCGCGGTGGCCGGGCTGCTCATCGGCGCGGCCTCCGGGGACACCGCCCCGGCCTTCCTGGTCAACGCGGCCAGCTTCGCGGTGACCATCGGGGCACTGCTCGCCATGCGGCCGGGGGAGCTGCACGCCACCGCGCCGGTCGCCCGGGGGCGGGGTCAGCTGCGCGAGGGGCTGGCCTACGTGTGGTCCCGCCCGGACCTGCGCCTGGCGATGGGGCTGGCGCTGGTGCTGGGCACCTTCACGTTCAACTCCCAGGTCACCATCGCGCTCATGGCCCGCGAGGTCTACGGGCTCGGCGCGGAGGCCTTCGGCCTGCTCACCACCTGCTTCGCGGTCGGCTCGCTGTCCGGCGCGTTCCTGTCCGCCCGCCGCAGCGCCCGGCCGCTGCAGCGGTTCCTGGTCCTGGCGGCGATCGCCTTCGGGCTGTTGTCCATCGCCTGCGGGCTGATGCCCACGTTCTGGTCGTTCGCGGTGCTGCTCGTGCCCACCGGCGCCGCCGGGCTGCTGTTCGCCGTGGCCAACAACAGCTTCGTGCAGCTGGGCGTGGACCCGCAGCTGCGCGGGCGGGTCATGGCGCTGTACTTCACCTGCTTCCTGGGCGGCACCCCGCTGGGCGCGCCGCTGATCGGCTGGATCTCCGAGCGCTTCGGCGCACCGTGGGGGTTCGTCACCGGCGGCGCCGTCGCGGTGCTGGCCGGCACCGCCGCGGCGGTGTGGCTGTCGCGCGGCCGCCGGGTGCGGCTGGAGGCACACGTCGTCCCCCCGCGGCTGCAGCTGCACGTGGCACCGCGGGCACCGGTCCCGACGGCCGCCGAGGCGCCCGGGGGGCGCGGCACCGGCTGACCCGCCCACCGCGTCGTACCGTGACGTGCACCACTCCCGAGTCGTGGTGGAGGTGGCATGGGGACCGCACTGGTGCACCTGGCGGCGATCGTCGGCGGCGTCGTGGGGGCGGTCGCGCTCATGGGCTGGCTGGCCCGGCTGGTGTTCGGGTCGGCGCGGCTGCCGCTACCGGCCCGTCGCCGCGAGGAACGGGCCGCCCCGGCCGGCCGTCCGCTCGAGCAGGTCGCCGCCGACCTGCGGCGGCTGGGCCGCCAGCTCGCCGCCGTGCCCGCCGGGGCGCCGATGGCCCGGCGCCGGGGACTGCAGGCGGCCTACGACGACGTCCTCGCCGAGGCCGCGCGGTTGCTGGAGGTGCCGCACGCGCTGGACGAGGTCCGACCCGGCCGCCCCCGGGATGTCGAGCGGCTGCGGGTGCAGGCCGCGCTCGCCGACGCCGGCCTGGCGGTGCCGGACTGACCGCGGCCGGACCACGGCTGTTCGTCGCGGTGACCCCGCCGGCCGAGGCGGTGGACCACCTCGACCGCACCCTGGCGCCGCTGCGCGCGGAGCCCGGCGCACCGCGGTGGACGCCGCCGGCCCGGTGGCACCTCACGCTGCTGTTCCTCGGCGGCGTGCCCGCCGACCGGGTGGCGGGGGTGGTCGCCGCCGCCGGGCCCGCGGTGGCGGACACCCCACCGGCCAGGCTGCGGCTGGCCGGCGCCGGGCGGTTCGGCTCGCGCCGCCGTCCGCAGGTGCTCTGGGTGGGAGTGGCCGGGGACGGCGCCGTGCCGGCCGCACTCGCCGGGCGGCTGGCCGGGGCCGCCCGCGAGTTGGGGCTGCTGGTGGAGGACCGGCCGTTCCGCGCCCACCTCACCGTCGGCCGCTGGCGGCCGGGCCGCCCGGCGGACGGCGACCTCCCCGACCGGCTCGCCGGCTACCGCGGACCGCCCTGGCCGGTGACCGAGGTGCAGCTGCTGCAGAGCCACCTCGGTCCCGAGCCCCGCTACGAACCCATCGCCACCTGGCCGGTGGCGACGTGATCGAACGGCAGCCCTCCAGGGGCGGGGGAAGGGTGGTCCTCCTACGTCACCAGGCGTACTCCATCGGCGCCGGCCGGTAGCCCGGGAAGACCTCGTCCAGGCGGGCCAGCTGGGCGTCGTCCAGGCACACGTCCAGCGCCCGCAGCGAGCCCTCGAACTGCTCCATCGTGCGCGGGCCGACGATCGGCGCGGTCACCGCCGGCTGGTGCAGCACCCAGGCCAGCCCGACGTCGGCCGGGGCCAGGCCCCAGTCCCGGCAGGCGTCCTCGTAGGCCTGCAGCGCCGGGCGGTGGGCCTCGATGCGCTCGCGGTTGCTCTCCAGGCGGCGGCGGTCACCGGCCTGGTCGCCCAGCACGCCGGCCAGCAGCCCCTGCGCCAGCGGGCTCCACGGGATGATGCCGACGCCGTACTGCTGGGCGGCCGGCAGCACCTCCAGCTCCACGTGCCGGGTGAGCAGGTTGTAGTGCGACTGCTCGCTGACCAGGCCGGTGAAGTGTCGGCGGGCGGCCGCCTCGTTGGCCGCGACGATCTGCCAGGCGGCGTGGTTGGAGGAGCCGACGTAGAGCACCTTGCCCTGCGCGACCAGCGTCTCGCAGGCCTGCCAGACCTCCTCCCACGGCGTCCGGAGGTCGACGTGGTGGAACTGGTAGAGGTCGATCCAGTCGGTCTCCAACCGGCGCAGCGAGGCCTCGCAGGCGCGGACCAGGTTGCGGGCGGACAGGAAGGTGTCGTTCGGCCAGTCGGTCATCGAGCCGTAGACCTTGGTGGCCAGCACCGTCTTGTCCCGGCGCTCCCCACCGCGGGCGAACCAGCTGCCGAGGACCTCCTCGGTGCGCCCCTTGCCGGCCTCGAAGCCGTAGACGTTGGCCGTGTCGAAGAAGTTGACGCCCTCGGCCAGGGCCCGGTCCATGATCCCGTGGGCGTCGTCCTCCTCGGTCTTCCAGCCGAAGTTCATCGTGCCCAGGCAGAGGCGGGAGACCGACAGGCCGCTGCGCCCCAGGTGCGTGTACTCCACGGCCCCCAGCCTGGCAGGCTCCCCGGGGTGTCGCAGACCGATCCGACGCCGTCCGCCTTCGACGCCGCCACCGCCGTGACCCGCACCGGGGACGGCGGGCTGGTGGCCGACCTGGACCCGGGGTGGGACGTCGGCGGCGGCGTGCTCAACGGCGGCTACCTGCTCGCCGTGGCGGCGCGGGCGGCCCTGGAGGGCAGTCCGCACCCGCACCCGGTGGCGCTGTCGGCCGGCTTCCTGGCCGCCACCGGCCCGGGCCCGGCCTCGCTGGCGGTCACCCCCGGCCCGGCGGGGCGCACGCTGGCCCACGCCTCGGTCGTGCTGGCCGGGGCGGCCGGCCCGTCGCTGACCGCCCAGGTGACGACGGCGACGCTGGGCGGCGGGCCGCCGGAGTGGTCCGCGGTCGGGCCGCCGGCCGCGACGCCGGTCGAGGACTGCCTGGCCCCGGACGAGGTGGCCCCCCCGGACCGCGGCGGGGAGGTGGGCCTGCGCACGCACGTGCAGACCCGGCTGGACCCGCTCACCTCCGGGTGGGTGGCGGGCCGGCCGGGGACCGAACCGGTCGTGCGCGGGTGGCTGCGGCTGGCCGACGGCCGCGACCCCGACCCGCTGGCGCTGCTGCTGTTCGCCGACGCCCTGCCGCCGACCAGCTGGGCGACCGGCCGGTACGGCTGGGCGCCGACGGTGCAGCTGCAGGTGCTGGTGCGCGCCCTGCCGGCGCCGGGCTGGTGCCTGGCCGAGGCCCGGGCAGGCGAGGTGGCCGGCGGCTGGCTGGACGAGGACTACCGGATCTGGGACTCCACCGGCCGGCTGGTCGCCCAGAGCCGCCAGCTGGCCCGCGCCCCCCGCTGAGCGCGGGGAGCGCTTGCGTCAGCGGAGCTGGCGGCGGCCGCCTCCGGCGACGCCCTCGGCCACGCCGATCAGCAGGACCGCGGCGACCACGGCCAGCACGAAGCCGAGGACGTTGAGCTCCCAGATGCTGCCGGTGCCGAAGAACTGGGCAATCAGGCCGCCGATGAGCGACCCGACCAGCCCGAGGGCCAGCGTGGCGAGCAGCCCCAGGCGCTGCTTGCCGGGGACGATCAGCCGGGCCAGGGCCCCGATGACGAGCCCGGCGACGAGGAATCCGATCACAGCACTGTCCTCCTGTCGTGTGGTGGAACCATGCCGGTACCCGGGCGCCCGACCGCGACCCGTGGCCGGTCGGCCGACTCGATCACACGGCGACGGCCCCACGTCCGCCCCCGGTGCCGACCTCAGCGCGGGTGCGGCAGCTCGACGTCGCCGGTGAGGTAGCGCTGCACGGTGGGGCCGACCGCCGCCACCACCGACGGCGGCGACGCCGAGGCCAGCGGCTCGATCCGGAACACGTACCGGGCCATGACCAGGCCCATCAGCTGGGAGGCGACCAGCGCGCCCCGCCCCTCCCGCTCCTCGACGGGCACGTCGACCGACCCCACCACCCGCCGCACGATGCGGGTGAGCACGAACTCGCGCAGCAGTCGCGCCGACCACTCGTGGTTCACCGCCGAGCGCACCAGGGCGAGGACCGCCGGCCGGGTGGGCCCGTCCCAGACCCGCAGCACCACGCCCACGACCGCGGCGCCCCGCTGGTCGGGGGCGACGGCGAGCACTTCGGGCAGGAACTCGTCGGGGTCGACCGGCGCCTGCACGGCGGCCAGGAACAGCCGATCCTTGGTGCCGAAGTAGTGGTGCACCAGGGCGGGGTCCACGCCCGCGGCGGTCGCGATCGCCCGGATGGAGGCGCCGTCGTAGCCGCGGTCGGCGAAGGCGGTGCGGGCCGCGGCCAGCACCGCCTCGCGGGTGTCGGGGTTGCCGGGACGGCGGCCCGTGGGTCGCCGGCGTGCCTGGCTCAGTCGGTCCTCCTCCGCAGGGTCGCCGCCGCCAGGGCGAGGGCCAGCAGGGCCGCACCGGCGACGATGCCGACGTACGCCCACATGGTGCCCGTCGGCTCCGGCGACCGCCCGACCTCCCGCAGCGCCTCCACGGCGTAGGTCAGCGGCAGGACGTCGCTGACCGCCTGCAGCCAGCCGGCCATCTGCTCCCGCGGCACCAGCAGCCCGGAGAGGAAGAACTGGGGCAGCACGACCACCGGCATGAACTGCACCGCCTGGAACTCGCTCCGGGCGAAGGCGCTGGCCAGGAGCCCCAGCGCGACCCCCAGCACGGCGGTGACGACGGCGATGAGCACCACGGCCCACAGCGGCCCGGCGAGGTCCAGCTCGTAGAGGGTGGTCGCGACCGTCACCGTCACCAGGGCCTGCGCCGCCGCGGCCAGCCCGAAGGCGGCGCCGTAGCCGAGCAGCAGGGCCGGCCGGGACAGCGGGGTGGTCAGCAGCCGCTCCAGGGTGCCGGAGGTGCGCTCGCGGAGCATGGCTGTGCTGGTCACCAGGAACATGACGACGAATGGGAAGACCCCCAGCATCGTCAGGCCCACCCGGTCGAAGACGCCCGGCGTCCCGGGCGGGGCGGGCAGGTCGGCCCACAGCAGGTACAGCAACCCGAGCAGCAGGCTGGGCAGCAGCACCATCATCGCGACCGTGCGGTGGTCGTGCCGCAACTGGCGCAGCACCCGGCCGCTGGTGGCCGCGGTCAGCCGCGGTGAGAGGGCGGTGGTCACGCCGCCACCTCCTCGCGGGCCCGGACCAGCCGCAGGAAGGCCTCCTCGAGGTCCTCGGTGCCGGACTCCGCGCGCAGCCGCGCGGGGGTCGAGTCGGCCAGCAGCTCGCCCTCGCGGAGCAGCAGCAACCGGTCGCAGCGGGCCGCCTCGTCCATGACGTGGCTGGACACCAGCAGGGTGGTGCCCTCGGCGGCGAGCGCGCGGAAGCGGGCCCACAGCTCCACGCGGAGCACCGGGTCCAGCCCCACGGTCGGCTCGTCGAGGACCAGCACCTCCGGCCGGCCCACGAGGGCGCACGCCAGCGAGACGCGACCCCGCTGGCCGCCGGAGAGGTCGCGCACCAGCTGCCCGGCGGCGTCGGCCAGCCCGACGTCGGCCAGCGCCGCGTCGGCGGCGCGGGCGGCTCGGCCGTAGAGGGCGGCGAAGTGCCGCGCGTTCTCCCGGACGGTGAGGTCGGCGTAGGTGCTCGGCGCCTGGGTGACGTAGCCGACCCGGGCCCGCAGGGCGGGGGAGCCGGCCGGCAGGCCGAGCACGGTGACCGTGCCCGCGCGCACCCGCTGCACGCCGACGACCGCCCGCACCAGCGTCGTCTTCCCGCTTCCGCTGGGCCCGAGCAGGCCGGTGACCTGCCCCGGTGGCGCGCCGAACGACAGCCCGCGCAGCACGTCCCGGGAACCCCGGTGCACGACGAGGGAGGAGACGGTGACGGCGTCGTCCATGATGACCTCCGGAGAACTCAACACCTGATGAACTCAACGCTAGGTGAGTTCACTGCGCTGGGTCAAGACACCGGTGGGGCCGGGTGGGTCAGCGGGCTGCGGCGAGCGCCAGGCCGAGGTCAGTGCCGGAGGTCCAGGCGGCCTGCACCCGCGACGGCGCGGCCCACCCGTCGCCGCACGCGCCGATCCCGTCGACCAGGCCGAACGGCTCGGAGCGCGCCTGCGCCGGACGTGAGTACGTCCAGCGGTGCACCGACGTCCACTCCGGCGGGACGTCGACGCCCAGCGCCCGGCCGACGGCGGCCGCCACCGGTGCGGCGGCGGCGTCCGGGTCGGCCAGGTGCCCGGCGGCGAACTCCGCCGTGGTGTGCGCCACGAGCACCGGTGCGCCGTCCCCGCGTCGGTCGCCGTCGTCGGCGACCCAGCTGACCACCGGGTCGTCGTTGACGAAGGCGCCGTGCAGGTCGGCCGGCCAGTGCCGCCGCGACCAGCCGAGGACGACGGCCAGCGACGGCTCCCACGGCCGGTCGTCGAGCAGCCGGGCGGCCGTGGCCGGGTCGAGCAGCCGGCGGGCCTGCGGGTCGGGCATGGCCAGGACGACGGCGGGCACGTCCTCGCCGTCCACCTGTGGGCCGGGGCCGACGGCGGTGACCGTGCGGCCGCTCTCGACGTCCAGCCCGGAGGCGAGGTCGGCCACCAGCGAGCGGGTCCCGCCCGGCGCGGCGTAGCGGACCGGGCCGGTGGTGGTCGACCGCAGCCCGTCGGGCCCGGCGACGGCGAAGGTGTCGGTCCACGGGCGGGCCACGCCGCGGTCCACCCAGTCGCGCACCACCGCGGCGAACGGCGAGCCCTCCTCGGCGGTCAGGTAGGAGGCGCCCAGGTCGACGGTGCGGTCGTGCAGGGTGCGCGACGCCATCCGACCGCCCGGGCGGCGGCCGCGGTCGAGCACCCGGGCGGGGACGCCGGCCCCGGCGAGGACGCGGGCGCAGGCCATGCCGGCGATGCCGCCGCCGACGACGGTGTGGGGGGAGGGCACGCCGTCGATCCTGCGGCCCGGACGGCGCGGGCGCCCGCCGGGGGGCTTGGCAGGATCGGCGGGTGCCCGCCGCCCCCGAGACGATCACCGACCCGGCCGACCCGGCCGACCCGCGGGTCGCCGACTTCCGCGACCTCGTGGCCGGCGACCGGCGGCCGGGCACCGCACGCGGCACCGGCCCGGTCATCGTCGAGGGCGTCCCGGCGGTGCAGCGGCTGCTCGCCTCGCCCTACCGGGTGCGGGCGGTGCTCGGCGTGCCCGGCCGGGTGGCGGCGCTGGGCCTGCCGGACGGGGTCGCGGCCTACGAGGCGGACAAGTGGGTGCTCTCGGAGGTGGTCGGCTTCCGGCTCACCCGGGGCGTGCTCGCGTCGGCCGACCGGCGCCCACCGGCGGACCTCGACGCGCTGCTGGCTGGGCCGGACCCGGCCGCGCCCCGGCGGCTGGCCGTGCTCGAGGCGCTCAACGACGCGGAGAACCTGGGGTCGATCGCCCGCTCGGCGGTGGCCCTCGGCGTGGACGGCCTCCTGCTGGACCCGCGGTGCGCCGACCCGCTCTACCGCCGGTCGGTGCGGGTGTCGATGGGGCACGTGCTGGCCCTGCCGTTCGCCGTCCTGCCCGAGTGGCCGGGCGGGCTGTCCCGGCTGCACGACGCGGGCTACCTGACCGTCGCGCTCACCCCGGCCGCGGACGCCGTCGACCTGGCCGGCGTCGACCCGCGCGCACACCCGCGCACCGCGGTGCTGCTCGGCGCGGAGGGGCCCGGGCTGACCCCGACCGCCCAGCATGCCGCGCGGGTGCGCGCACGCATCCCGATGCGGGCCGGGGTGGACTCCCTCGGCGTCGCCGCAGCGGCCGCCGTCGCCTTCGCGGCCCTGCGCTAGAAGCGGAGCGAGAAGCGGGCCAGGATCGCCCGGGCCTCCTCGGCGCGAGCGGGGCTGCACATCACGTCGTAGCGGTTGGCGACCACTGCGCTGGTGCTGGTGAAGTCCCGCCGGCCGCGGGTGGCGCTGTAGCCGATCGCGGCGAACAGGGCGCCGAACACCAGCCCGATGAGGAGGCCGGTGAGCAGGGAGCTGACCCAGGCACCGCCGTCGACGGCGAACAGGCCGAGCAGCAGGCCGACGAACAGACCCCACCAGGCGCCACCGGCCGCGCCGGCCGCCAGCACCCGGCCCCAGGTGAGCCGGCCGGTGACCCGCTCGACCTGGCGCAGGTCGGAGCCGATGATCGTGACGTTCTCGACGGGGAACTTCTGGTCGGAGAGGTGGTCGACGGCTGCCTGGGCCTGCTCGTAGCTGTCGAAGGAGCCGACCTGCACGCCGCCGAGGGGCATGGACACCGAGGCTGACATGACCTCGTCCTACCCCTGCTGGGCAGCAGGACACCTGCCCGGCGGGAGGCCGCCGTCACCCTCCGGGGCCGCCGGTCAGGCGGTCGGCGTGCGCCGGCCGGCGCCCACCGGCTCGCGGACGTGGCGGGCGCGCAGCCACGCCTCGAACGCGGCCGGGGGGAGCGGCCGGCTGACGTGGTAGCCCTGCACCAGGTCGCAGCCCCACTCGGCCAGCAGGACGAGCGCGGCGGCGTCCTCGACGCCCTCGGCGACGACCTCCAGCCCCATGGCGCGCCCGAGGCTGAGCGCGGCGCGCACGATGGCGGCGTCCCCCTGGTCGTCGGCCAGGCCGAGCACAAAGGCCCGGTCGATCTTCATCTCGTGGACGGGCAGCAGCTTGAGGTAGGCCAGGGAGGACTGCCCGGTGCCGAAGTCGTCGACCGACAGCCGGACGCCGAGGGCGTGCAGTTCCTGCAGCACCGCCACCGACCGCGCGAGGTCGGCCATGACGGCGGTCTCGGTGATCTCCAGCGTCAGCGCGGCCGGCGGCAGTCCCGCGCGCCGCAGCGCCTCGGCCACCTGGGCCGGCAGCCCGGTGTCGGTCAGGCTGCGGGTGGAGAGGTTGACGGCCACGCCGAGGGCGTGGCCCTGCCGGCGCCACCGTGCGCAGGCCGCCAGGGCGGTGTCGAGGACCAGCGTGGTCAGCGGGCGGACGAGCCCGGTCTGCTCGGCGAGCGGGATGAACTCCTCCGGGCTGACCGCGCCGTGCTCCGGGTGCTCCCAGCGCACCAGCGCCTCGGCGCCGCTCACCCGGCCGGACGCCGGGTCGGTCTTGGGCTGGTAGTGCACGGTGAGCGTCCCGGCGGCGATGGCGTCGCGCAGGTCGCCGGTCATCCGCACGCGGTGGCTGGCCCGGTCGGCGGCGCTGTCGTACACCTCGACGTCGCGGCGCCGCTGCTTGGCGGTGTAGAGCGCGGTGTCGGCGTGCTGCAGCAGGTTCGCCGCGTCGTCGCCGTGCTCGGGTGCCACGGCCAGTCCAGCGCTGACCCGCACGTCGACGGTGAGCCCGTGGACGGCGAACGGGACGGAGAGGGCGCCGACCAGCCCGACCACCCGGGTGCGGGCGTCCTCGACGTCGGCGACGCCGGGCACCAGGACGGCGAACTCGTCGTTGCCCAGCCGGGCCACGGAGGTGGCACCGAACCGGTCGGCCAGCCGCCGGCCGACCTCGGACAGCAGCAGGTCGCCGGTGGCGTGCCCGAAGGCGTCGTTGACGTCCTTGAAGCCGTCGAGGTCGACCATGACGACCGCCGTGCGGGGCTGCTCGGCCAGCCGGGCACGGAGCAGGCGCAGCACGTGCCGGCGGTTGGGCAGGCCGGTGAGCGGGTCGTGCAGCGAGCGGTGCTCCTGGGCCGCGGCCTCGGCGGCCAGCCGGTCCACCAGGTGCGCCTTGTGCAGCGACAGGCTCGCGTGGTTGGCCAGGGAGGCGAACAGCCGCAGGTCGGCCTCCCCGAAGGGGTCCAGGTGCGGTGGCCGGTCGGTCACCAGCAGCACCCCCACCACGGTGTCCTCCACCCGCAGCGGCGCGGCGATGCCGTCCCCGGGCGCGGTCCCGCCCGGGGGCAGCAGCACGGCCTCGCCGTCCAGGGCCGGAGTCCACCAGGCCGGCGTCGGGTCGAACGGGACGGGAACGACGCTGCCGCCGGCCAGCCGCAGGTGCGTGCCCGGCTGCTCGGCCGTGGGCAGCAGGACCAGCTCGGCGGACTCCGCGGCCAGCTCGTCGCGGACCTCGGTGAGCACGGCCTCGGCGACCCGGTCGGTGCGGACGGCGCCGCCAATGCGGTCGGTGAAGCGGTACAGGGACTCCAGCCGGGCGTGCCCCCGGCTGAGGACGGAGTAGGCGCGGTAGGCCGCGGCGAGGGTGGCGACCACCACCGCCACCAGGGGGAGGGCGCCGGGGTGGGTGACGACCAGGACCACGACGAGCAGCCCGACGCTGCTGTTGGCCACGCCGGCGATGACGGCCGAGGCCACGGTCCGGGCCATGTCCTGGCCCTCGAACCGGCCGGTGGTCAGGAAGATGACCGCGGCCAGGGCCGTCGCGCTGACCGCGTGGCCGACCAGGATGGTGAGCAGGACCGCGGCGATGCCCCGGCTGCCGGTGGGGTCGCCGTCGGCGAGCACCGCGTGGTAGACGGTCTGCGCCAGGGCGGCCTCGAGGCCGAACAGGGCCAGGTTGAAGGGCAGGTCCAGACCGAAGCGGCGGTGCCGCGCCAGCCCGATCGCCGAGCCCAGCACGCTGGCCAGGACGTAGCCGGCCGGGGCGCAGAAGGCCAGCCCGAGGACGAGGGGGATCTCGGCGAAGGAGATCGAGATCGACTCCCGCCGGATGAGCAGGTGCACGGTGAGCAGCTCGGTGGCCGCGAACAGCGGGACCAGCGCCCACCAGGGCAGCTCGTGGCTGCCCACGGCCGCGCCGACGCCGTGCAGCGGCCCGGCCACCAGCGCGACGGCCCCGGCGGCCAGCAGCGCGGTGAGCAGGGCGACGGCGACCCCGCGCCGCCGTGCTGACTCCGCCATGTCGCCTCCCGTCCTCCGAGGTGGTCCCTCGTGCCGGAGATCGGCCGCGCCGCGCCGGGGCTTGAGGCGGGCCGCGGGTCCTCACCCGGTGGGGGCAGACGCGGCAGGGGCGGGGGTCTCGGAAGACCCCCGCCCCTGCCCTGCTGCCGTCAGCTCACCACTGCTCGGCGGTCCGCCAGCGCATCCGGCTCCAGTCGTCGCTGCGCCACCGCATCCGCGACCAGTCGTCGTCCCGCCAGCGCATGCGCTGCCACTCGTCGGCCCGCCACCGCATGCGGCTCCACTCGTGATCGGCCCAGGCCACACTGGCCCACGTGGTCCCGGTCCAGGTGGTGCCGGCCCACTGGGTGCTGCTGACCCACCCCTTGCCGGCCCACTGGGTGCCGCGCCAGACGCCGTACTTCCAGGCCGTGCCGGCGGTGGAGGCCGCCGCCCAGCTGCGCGCGTCCCAGGCCTTGCCGAAGAGGTCGCGCTCGCCGGTCAGCAGCACTCCGTTGGCCGGGTCGGCGATCGAGCTGCCGCCGCGGGCGAGCTCCAGCGACCCGAGGCCCGTGGAGCGCGGGAACGACTGGGTGTAGCTCGGCACCCGGCCGCTCTTCACCTGCTCGTAGGCGCCCTTGACGTCGAGGACCCCGGCCCCCTGGACCGGGCTGCTGTCGGCCCGCAGCCGGTCGGCGTTGGCCCTGAGCACACCCTTCACCTGGTCGGGCGTCAGCCGGGGGTTGGCCTGCACCAGCAGGGCCACGGCGCCGGAGACGACCGCCGCGGACTGCGAGGTGCCGGAGCCGCGGAACATCCGGCCCGAGGTGTCACCGGTGACCAGACCCTCGGGGTGGCCGATGTCGGCGAACGAGCCGGGCACCCGCAGGCTGACCACCGACTTGCCCGGCGCGAGCAGGTCGGGCCGTCGGGCAGTGGTGCCGGAGTTGGTCCAGGCGCCCACGACGTGCTGGTCGCGGTTGTCGCTGCCGCGGTGGTCGCTGGAGCCCACGGCGATGACGAACGGGTCGATGGCCGGCATGTCCAGCGGCTGCGGCCCCTGCTCGCCGTCGTTGCCCGCGGCCACGACGACCACGATGCCGGCGCGCCAGGCGCTCTCGACCGCGTGCGCCAGTGGGTCCAGCAGTGGCGACTGCGTGGACTCGGTGCCGTAGGAGAGGTTGAGCACCCGGATGTTGTGGCTGGCCCGGTTGGTGACCACCCAGTCGATCCCGGCGATGACCTGGGACACGTCGACCGCACCGTCGGCGGCGCCGGCCTTGACGTTGACGATCTTCGCGTCGGGGGCCATGCCGGTGAAGGGGGTGTGCAGGCTCGGGGCGCCGTCCTCCCCGTCCTCGCCGTCCTCCCCGTCCTCGTCGCCTCCGGAGCCGTCGCGCCCGGCGATGATGCCGGCCATGTGCGTGCCGTGCCCGTAGCCGTCCAGGTTGCGGGTGCCAGCGGCCTGGGAGTCCAGCGACAGGTCCGGTCCGTTGACCACCTTGCGGTCGCCGTCGAGACCCTGCACCCGGGTGACGCCGGTGTCGATCAGCGCGACGCCGATCCCGTACCCGGTGAGCTTCCGGTCGCCGTTGCGGGGGTCGTTCTGGCTCCAGACGTTCTCGGCACCGACGGCCTTGGCGATGGTGTAGGTCGAGCCCAGGTCGTGGCCGGCCTGCCACTGGCCGGTGGCCCGGGAGGCCTGCTCGTCCTCCCCGGTGTCGTCGTCGCCCCACTCGTCCTCGAGGGCCACCAGCTCACCGTCCGGGGTCACCGCCCGGACCCCGTCGACCCGGGTCAGCGCCGGGATGCCGGCGGCCGGCACCCGTGCGTGCAGTCCGTCGAGGATCGACAGGCGCCGGTCGACGACCCCGCCGAGGCGCTCGACCTCCGCTGCGGCGGCGTCGGCCGCGCCCTCCACGATCACGGGCACCAGGGGTGCGTCCGGCGCGGTCGCGCCGGCCGGGGTCACCCCCACGCCCACCAGCGTCGCCGAGGCCATCGCCACGGCGGCGGCACGTGCGGCGGGGCGCCGCCATGCCCCCTGCCTCCGTTGTCCTGCGTTCATGCAGGTCGTCCCTTCGTCCGGTGTCGGTCAGGGACGACCATGGGGCAGCAGGAAGTGCCTGACCAGCTACTGGACGTGAGATCACCCGATGGGGAGCGCGGAGCACGAGGGAGCCGCAGGCGACCCGCAAGGACGGCGCAAGACGGCCCGGCTCAGCGGTGCCGGCGGACCCCGAACACGATGTCCTCCCACGCCGGGATGCGGGCGCGGGGGTCCTCGTCGTCGTCCCCGCCCGGGCGGCCGAGGACGACGGTGTCGTGCTCGCTGACGTCCTCGTCGTCCGCGGCGGGGCCGGGGCCGGTGTCCCCGCGCCGGGTCCCGGACCCGTCCCCGGGCGGCACCGGTCGCCCGCCGTCGGGGTCGTCCCCGGTCCGCGCCAGCCGCGAGGAGGCCGGGGCGGGCGCGTCGTCGTCGGGGACGACGGCGACCGGTCGGCTGCGCACCGGCGCGGGCCGCTCGACGGGCACGTGCGGGACCACCCGCACCAGGCGGGTGCCCTCGGCGAAGTCGGTGGTGGAGGCGTCGACCGGTGCCACGGTGCGCGCGGCGAGGTCGTAGGCCCAGCGGCTGACGCCGTTCTTCGCCCCGGCCTGCCAGGCGGCGGTGACGTGCCAGATGCCGTCACCGGCCCGGTGGGCGTCCCAGCGGACGGCGTCGAGGTCGGCGCCGAGCAGCCGCAGCCGCTCGGACATGAACTGCTGCAACGGGACGGCGGGGGCACCGTCGGACAGCCGCACCCGCGCCTCCCGGGCCTGCTCGGCCACCCGCTCGCGCTCCTGCAGCACCGGGTGGGCGAAGCGCAGGATCCGCTCGACGCGGATGCCGGAGGCCTGCGCGACCTGCTCGGGGGTCTCCCCGGCGCGGATGCGGGCCTGGATCACCCGCGGCGGCAGGGTCACGCCGATCTCCACGTCGATCTGGCCCAGCCGGCGGGCGTCGCCGCGCGCGGCGGCGCGGACCCGCTCGTCGACCGGCAGCTCGAAGCGCTCGTCCTCCTCGCCGGGCTCGGCGCCGTCGAGGGCCAGGACCAGGTGCTGCCCGTCGTCGGAGAGGCCCACGAGGCGCAGCGTGCGCATGGGCGCCTCCTGGTGCGTGGACGGGTCGGTGCGGCGCGGACCGGCCCTGGGACACCGGTGCCCGTGCACCGAGGCTATCGGCGTGGCCGCGGGGGCGTGGTCAGGCTGGCCCGGCGTGGCGCGGGGCCCGCCCGGCGGCTGCAGCCGGCGCACCGTGCGGGACCGCGCGTGACGCAGGCGGGTGGGCGCAGGCCCACGGCGCCTACAGCCGCTCGACCACGAAGTCGATGCAGGCGGTCAGCGCGCTGACGTCCTCGGGGTCGACGGCCGGGAAGGTACCCACCCGCAGCTGGTTGCGGCCCAGCTTGCGGTAGGGCTCGACGTCGACGACCCCGTGGGCGCGCAGCACCCGGGCCACCTCGGCGGCGTCCACGGAGGCGTCGAAGTCGATCGTGCCCACCACGTAGGAGCGGTGGTCGCGGTCGGCGACGAAGGGCGTCGCGAACGCGGACTGCTCGGCCCACCCGTAGAGCCGGCCGGCGGACTCCTGGGTGCGCGCGACCGCCCCGGACAGCCCGCCCAGGGACAGCAGCCAGCGCACCTGGTCGGCCAGCAGGAACAGCGTGGCGACCGCCGGGGTGTTGTAGGTCTGGTCCTTGGCGGAGTTGTCGACGGCGATGGAGAGGTCCAGGAAGCCGGGGACCCAGCGGCCGGAGGACTTGATCTCCGCGATCCGGTCGAGGGCGTCGCGGGACATCAGCGCCACCCACAGCCCGCCGTCGGAGGCGAAGCACTTCTGCGGGGCGAAGTAGTAGACGTCGGTCTGCGAGACGTCGACCGGCAGGCCGCCCGCGCCGCTGGTGGCGTCGACGAGCACCAGCGCGTTGTCGGTGCCGGCCGGCCGCTGCACCGGGGCCATGACGCCGGTGGAGGTCTCGTTGTGCGCCCAGGCGTAGACGTCGACGCCGTCGGTGGCCGTGGGCAGGGCCAGCGAGCCGGGCTCGGCCCGGGCGACCACCGGGTCGGCCAGGAACGGCGCCTCGGCCACGCCGGAGGCGAACTTCGCGGAGAACTCCCCGTAGCTGCCGTGGGCGCTGCGCTCGCGGACCAGCCCGATGGTGGCGGCGTCCCAGAAGGCCGTCGTCCCGCCGTTGCCCAGGACGACCTCGTAGCCGTCGGGCAGGTCGAACAGCTCGGTCAGGCCCTCCCGGACCTGGCGGACCAGGCCCTTGACCGGGGCCTGCCGGTGCGAGGTCCCCATCAGCGTGGCGCCGCTGGCGGCCAGCGCCTGCAGCGCCTCGGGGCGCACCTTCGACGGGCCGCAGCCGAACCGGCCGTCCGCCGGCAACATCTCGGCGGGGACGGTGATGCTCATCCGGAAAGTGCCTCTCGGGGTGACGTACTGGGACCGGCCACCCTTCAGGGGCCCTCCGCCTGAGCCTGCGAGGCGTGGGGGGAAGGGTGGTCCTCTTAGGGTGCGACCTCGGTGACGGCCTTGGTGGTGATGGTGTCGAAGCCCTCGACGTCCTCGGGCCGGCGCGGGTCCGGGCCGGTGTAGCGGGCCGCCGGGCGCACCAGGCGGCCGGTGTTCTTCTGCTCGAGGATGTGCGCGCACCAGCCGGCGGTGCGGGCGCAGGTGAACATCGAGGTGAACATGTGGCTGGGTACCTCGGCGAAGTCCAGGACGATCGCCGCCCAGAACTCCACGTTGGTCTCGATCGGCCGGTCCGGACGCCGCTCCCGCAGCTCCGCGAGCGCCGCCTGCTCCAGCGCGAGCGCCGCCTCGAAGCGCGGCGCGCCGAGCTCCTCGGCGGCGCGGCGCAGCACGCGGGCGCGCGGGTCCTCGGCGCGGTAGACGCGGTGGCCGAAGCCCATCAGCCGGTCGCCGCGGTCGAGCAGGCCCTTGACGTAGGTCTCGGCGTTCCCGCTCTCCTCGACGCCGTCGAGCATGTGCAGCACCCGGGAGGGGGCGCCGCCGTGCAGCGGGCCGGACATCGCGCCGATCGCGCCGGACATGGCGGCGGCGACGTCGGCGCCGGTGGAGGCGATGACGCGGGCGGTGAAGGTGGAGGCGTTCATGCCGTGCTCGGCGGCCGACGTCCAGTAGGCGTCGACGGCGGCGACGTGGCGGGGGTCGGGCTCGCCGCGCCAGCGGACCATGAAGCGCTCGACGATGGTCGCGGCCTCGTCGACGCGGGACTGCGGCACGGCCGGGACGCCGATGCCCCGGGCGGACTGCGCCACGTAGGACAGCGCCATCACCGCGGCGCGGGCCAGCTGGTCGCGGGCCTCCTCGGCGGAGATGTCCAGCAGCGGGCGGTAGCCCCACACCGGGGCGAGCATCGCCAGGGCGGCCTGGACGTCGACGCGCACGTCACCGCTGTGCACGGGGATCGGGAACGGCTCGGCCGGCGGCAGGCCGGGCCCGAACTTCCCGTCGACCAGCAGGGCCCACACGTTGCCGAAGGTGACCGTGCCGACTAGGTCCTCGATGTCCACGCCGCGGTAGCGGAGGGAGCCGCCGTCCTTGTCGGGCTCGGCGATCTCGGTCTCGAAGGCGATGACGCCCTCGAGGCCGGGGACGAAGTCGTCGGCCATCTCGCATGCTCCTCTGCGCGCGGGACCCGCCCGCGGCGGTGGACCGGGGCGACTGCGGTTGCGACCCTAGGCGCACCCGGCGCGCCCGGGTCACCCGGGGCGGCGGCCCGGCGTGCGGCGCCGGTCCGGTGCGCGCCGGGTGGGACCATGGCCGTCGTGCCCGACCTCTCCCGCATGCGCAGGGACTACTCGACCCGGGGGCTGCGCGAGGAGGACCTCGCCCCCACCTGGGTGGAGCAGTTCGACCGCTGGTTCGCCGACGCGGTCGCCGCCGAGCTGCCGGAGCCGAACGCGGTCGTCGTCGCCACCGCCGACGCGGACGGGGCACCGGACGCGCGGATCGTGCTGGTGAAGGGCTACGACGAGGCGGGCTTCGTCTTCGTCAGCAACTCCGCGTCGGCCAAGGGCGCCCAGCTGGCGGCCAACCCGCGCGCCGCACTGGTCTTCCCGTGGCACGCCCTGCAGCGCCAAGTGCGGGTGACCGGCCGGGTGGAGTGGGTGGGTGAGCGCGCCTCCGACGACCTGTGGGAGCCCCGGCCGCGCGGTGCCAAGCTGGCCGCCGCCGCCTCGGTCCAGTCCACGCCGGTCGACTCGCGCGAGGAGCTGGTCGACCGGCTGCGCCGGCTGGACGCGGAGACGGCGGGGGAGGAGCTGCCGCGCCCGCCGGCGTGGGGCGGCTACCGGGTGGTGCCGGACGCCGTGGAGTTCTGGCAGGGCGGCGCCGACCGGCTGCACGACCGGCTGAGGTTCGTCCGCGGGGACGGGGAGGGCGGGGCCTGGTCGGTCCAGCGGCTCGCCCCGTGAGGGCGCCGCGCGCGTGCACGCACCGCGCCCCGGAGCCGGGCCGGACGACGACGCGTGCACACCCGGTGGGCCGGTGACCTCCCCGGTCGACCCGGTGGAGGGCGGCGGCCCGGTCGAGCAGCCGGTGCCACCCGCCGCGCCCCGCCGCGGCTGGGCGATCGACACCACGCCGCTGCGGAACCCGCACTTCCGCCGGCTGTTCTGGGGCGTGGCGGCCACGATGCTCGGCCAGCAGATGACGCTGGTCGCCGTCCCCTACCAGGTCTACGCGCTCACCGGCTCGTCGCTCATGGTCGGGGTCACCTCGGTGGTGGCGCTGGTGCCGCTGGTCGTCTTCGGCCTGCTCGGCGGGGCGATCGCCGACGCGATGGACCGCCGGCGCCTCCTGCTGGTCACCGGGGTCGGCTCGGCGGTGACCGCCGTCCTGTTGGCCGGCCAGGCGCTGCTGCCCGGCGGCGGGCACCTGGCGCTGCTGTGGGTGCTGACCGCGGCGATGTCCGGGCTGGTCGCGGTCAACCAGCCAACCCGCAGTGCGGTCATCCCCGCGATCGTCGGTGACGCGGGCGTCCCGGCGGCCAACGCGCTGGCCATGACCGTGCGCCAGGTGGGCGTCATCGCGGGCCCGCTGCTGGCCGGCCTGCTCATCGCCCTCGGCGGCCTGCCGGTGACCTACGCCCTCGACGCCCTGGGGTTCCTGGTCGCCGTCTGGCTGCTGCGCGGGCTGCCGCCGCTGCCCCCGGGACGGGCGGCCGGGCCGCTGCGGCTGGGGGCCGCGGTGCGCGGCGTGGGCGAGGGCTTCGCCTTCCTGCGCACCCAGCCGGTGCTGCTGATGACCTTCGTCGTCGACGTGGTCGCGATGCTGTTCGCCTGGCCGCAGGCGGTCTTCCCCGAGCTCGCCCAGGGCCGCTTCGCCGGCTCGCCCGCCGCCCTGGGCTGGCTGTTCGCCGGCATCTCGATCGGCGCGCTGCTCATGGGGCTGACCTCCGGCTGGGTGTCCCGGGTGGACCGCCAGGGCGCGGTGGTCATGGCCGCCATCGCGGTGTGGGGTGTGGCGGTCGTCGGGTTCGGGCTGGCACCCACGCTGTGGCTGGCCGTCCTGTGCCTGGCCGTGGCCGGCGCCGGGGACATGGTCAGCGCGGTGCTGCGCTCCTCGATGCTGCAGCTGGCCGCGCCGGAGGAGATGCGCGGCCGGATGCAGGGCGTCTTCCTCGTCGTGGTCGCCGGCGGCCCGCGGCTGGGTGACCTGCGCGCCGGTGCGGTGGCCAGCGCCGCCGGGGTCACCGTGGCGATGGTGTCCGGTGGCGTGCTGGTGGTCGCCGCGATGGTCGTCGTCGCGCTGGCCGTGCCGTCGTTCTGGGCCTTCCGCGCCTCCCGGTCCGCCCAGCCCTCTGCCCGCGGCTGAGCGGGCCCCCGCGGCCCCGTCCAGAGGCTCGTCCCGAGCGTGCGAGGGCTGAGGGGGACGGGGTCCTTCTACGAGGACGTCGGGACGACGTGCAGCCCGACCTCGACGTTGCCCGCGGTGGCCCGCGAGTACGGGCAGACGGTGTGCGTCTTCTCCATCAGCTGCCGGGCCTGCTCCTCGTCCAGCTGCGGCAGCCGGGCGGAGAGGTCCACGGCCAGCCCGAAGTCGCCCGGCTCGCCCCGCAGGAAGTGCACCGCGGCGGTGACCGACGAGCCCTCCAGCGCCGACGGGGGTAGCCCCAGCTCCTTGAGCCCGAAGCGCATGGCGCTGTGGAAGCACGCGGCGTAGCCGGCGGCGAACAGCTGCTCGGGGTTGGTGCCCGGGCCGCCGTCCCCGCCCATCTCCTCAGGGCGGGACAGCTGGAGCTCCAGCCGGCCGTCGGAGGAGGCGACGTCGCCGGTGCGGGCGCCGCTGGCGGTGGCCTCGGCGGTGTAGACGCGGTCCATGCCACCGTCCTACCCGGTGCGCCCGGTCCGCGCCGTCCGACCGCTCAGGCCAGGGCGTGGGCGACCACCTTCAGGTCGGCGACGAGCGCGTCGTAGGCGGCCGGTCGGGTCTCGTCCGGCGTCCGCAGGATGGCCGAGGGGTGCGTGGTGGCCAGCATCCAGGTCTGGTGCGGGGCGTCCTCGTCGACGTCGGCCGCGGCGAACAGCGTGTCCGCGCCCGGCGGGGTCCAGGGCAGTAGCTGGCCGCGCTCCTTGGTGATGCGGAACGACGGGGAGATCAGCGCCTTGGCCGCGGTGGCGCCGAGGCAGACGACGACCTCCGGCTGCAGGACGGCGAACTCCGCCTCCAGCCACGGGCGGCAGGCGCGCAGGTGCTCGGGCCCGGGCGTCTGGTGCAGCCGCCGCTTGGGCGTCGGGGTGAACCGGAAGTGCTTGACCGCGTTGGTGATGTAGGCGTCGCCGCGCTGGATGCCGGCGTCCCCGAGCGCCCGGTCCAGCAGCCGGCCGGCCGGGCCGACGAACGGCTCGCCCTTGCGGTCCTCCTGGTCACCGGGTTGCTCGCCGACGAACACGACGCGGGCGGTCTCCGGCCCCTCGCCGAAGACGGTCTGGGTGGCCGGCTCCCACAGCTCGCAGGCCCGGCAGCCGGCCGCGGCGGTGCGCAGCCCGTCCAGTCCCACCCCGGTCGGCGGCTGCGCCGGTACGTTCTCCTGGCTCATGACCCTGATGAGACACCGGACGCGGCCGGTCCGCAGATCAGACTGTGGTGACCACAGCCGGCGCGCGCGGGGATCGCCGGGCGCCGTGCCCGCTAGCGTCGGCGCCCGGTCCACGTCCGGAGGGAGCGCGCGTGCTGGAGTTCGACGGGCTGTCCAAGAGCTACGGGCCCGACCGGGTGCTCGACGGCGTCTCCTTCACCGTCGCACCGGGGGTGATGTTCGGCTTCTGCGGCGCCAACGGGGCCGGCAAGACCACCACGATGCGGATCGCCATGGGCCTGGCCCGCGCCGACACCGGCGAGGTCCGCTGGCGGGGGCGACCGCTGGACCAGGCGCTGCGCCGGCGGATCGGCTACATGCCCGAGGAGCGCGGCCTCTACCCGAAGATGCGCGTCGCCGAGCAGCTGACCTACCTGGCCCGGCTGCACGGCCTGGACGCCGCACCGGCCGCCCGCGCCGCTGACCACTGGGCCGGGCGCCTGGGGCTCGGCGAGCGCCGCCGCGACCCGGTGGAGAAGCTCTCCCTGGGCAACCAGCAGCGGGTGCAGCTGGCCGCGGCACTCGTCGGCCGGCCCGAGGTGCTCATCCTCGACGAGCCGTTCTCCGGCCTGGACCCGGTGGGCGTCGACGCGCTCGCCGAGGCGCTGCTCGAGCAGGTCCGCGACGGCGTCCCGGTGGTCTTCTCCAGCCACCAGCTGGACCTCGTCGAGCGGCTCTGCGACGCCGTCGGCATCCTCGCCCGCGGCACCATGGTCGCCACCGGCCCGGTGGCCGAGCTGCGCCGCCGCGAGGACGGTGGGCTGCTGCGCGTGGTCGTCCCCGACGCGCCCGCGGGCTGGGCGGCCGGGCTGCCCGGCGTCCGGGTGGTGTCCGAGCACGCCGGTGACACCCTGCTCGAGCTCGGCGCCGGCGGGGACGACCAGGCGGTGTTGGCCGCGGCGCTGCGCACCGGCCGGGTCACCCACTTCGCCCGGCGCGAGCCGACGCTGGTCGAGCTGTTCCGCGAGGCCGTCGCCACCCCGGGCCGGGAGGTCGCCACGTGACCGCCCCCCGGCCCGTCGACCCCGGCAGCGCCGCGCTGGTGCGGCTGGTGGCCGCGCGCGAGGTGTCCAGCCGCATCCGCGACCGCAACTTCATCGTCAGCTCCGTCGTGATCGTCGTCCTGCTGCTGGGGCTCATGGCCTTCCAGGTGGCGGTGGACACCGGGTCGGAGACCGCCCGGCTGGCCGTCGTGGCCGACGACGGGCGGCTCGGGCCGGCCGTGGCGGCCCAGGCCGGCTCGGTCGGCCTGGACGTGGAGCTCGTCGACCTGCCCGACGAGGCGGCGGCGCGGGCCGCGGTGGCGGCCGAGGAGGTCGACGGCGCCCTGCTCGACGGCGCCGGCCCCACCCCGGAGCTGCTGCTCGGCGGCCGGGACGCGACGCTGGAGGCGCTGGTCTCCGGGGCGGTCAGCGCCGTTGCGGTCTCCGACCGGCTGCTGGCGGCCGGGGTGGAGCTGCCGGCCCTGCCCGAGGTGGCGGTGACGACGCTCGACGGGTCGGCCGACGACGGGCAGCAGGTGGTCGTGGCGGTCATCGGCGTCGTCGTGCTCTACGGCCTGCTCATCCTGTTCGCCCAGTTCGTCGCCCAGGGCGTCGTCGAGGAGAAGGCCAGCCGGGTGGTGGAGCTGCTGCTGGCCACCATGCGGCCCTGGCAGCTGCTGGCCGGCAAGGTCCTCGGCCTCGGGCTGCTCGGCCTGGGGCAGATCGTGGTCATCGGCGTGGTGGGCGTGACCGCGGCGCTGGCGCTGGACCTCGTCGACGTCCCCGGGGAGCTGGTCGGCACGGTGGCCACCGTGGTCGCCTGGTTCGTGCTGGGCTACGCCTTCTACGCCTGCGTCTTCGCCGTCGCCGCCTCGCTGGTCAGCCGGCAGGAGGACCTCGGCAGCGTGCTCACGCCGGCGTCCATGCTGCTCGTCGGAGGCTTCGTGGTCGCCATCCAGGCGGCCGGGGACCCCGGCGGCACGCTGGCCACGGTCACCTCCTACGTGCCGGGCCTCTCGCCGCTGGTCATGCCGGTGCGCCAGGCGGCCGGGGAGGCGGCGCCGTGGCAGGTGCTGGTGGCCGTCGTCCTCATGCTCGTGACGATCGTGCTGATCCTCCGCGTCGGCGGGCGGGTGTACTCCGGGGCGCTGCTGCGCACCAGCGGGCGGACCCGCATCCGCGAGGCCCTGCGCGCCGAACGGGCGTGACCCGCGCGGGCACCGCCTCCGACGGGTGAGAGTCGCCGGTCGGGGGACGACGGCGTCCGCGACCCCGGCGATGATCACGGCATGCGGGAGGACCTCGACGGGCGCCTCCGGCGGCTGCGCGCCTGCCGGGATGCCGACGCCGTCATCGAGCTGGGCTGCGACCTGGCCGATGCCGGCCGGCACCGCGACGCCGAGCGGTGCTTCCGCCGGGCGGCCGAGCTGGGGGACGCCCTGGGCTGGTTCAACCTGGGCAACTCGCTGGCCGAACGCGGCCGGGTCGCCGACGCGGTGGACGCCTACGAGCGCGCCCTGGCCGGGGGTGAGCACGACGCCTGGCTGAACCTGGGCGTGGTGCTCGAGGGGCTCGGCGACCGGGCCGGCGCGATGCGCGCCTACCGCGGGGCCGTCGCGGCCGGCGACAGCCAGGGCCGGATGCACCTGGCGTTCCTGCTGCACGAGCAGGGCGAGCACGAGCAGGCCCTGGAGGTGGTGGTGGAGCTGGCGGCGACGGGGGACGACGTCGCGGCCGCCGTGGCCGCCTGCTGGCGGTGGGCCGCCTCGCACGACACCTCGCTGGAGGCCGACCTGCGCGCCGGGGCGCACCGCTACCCCGGCGCCCGGGTGGCGCTGGCCTCCCTGCTGCGGGTCACCGACCGGGTCGGGGAGGCCCGCGCCACCCTCGAGCGCGGCGCCAAGCTGGGTGAGGCCCAGGCCTGGCTGCCGCTGGGCAACTTCTACGCCGAGGAGCTGCGCGACGAGGAGGCGGCCGAGGAGGCCTACCGCGCCGGCATCGCCGCCGGCGACGGCTACTGCCACCACAACCTGGCCGTGCTGCTGGCCGACCGCGGCGACTACGACGGGGCGGTCGAGCACTTCCGGCTCGGCGCGGCCGACGGCGACGACCTGGCCGCGGAGGCCCTGCGCGAGCTCGGCGGTTGATGGAAGGACCCCCGTCCTCCCCACCCTTCGCACGCTCAGGGCGGGACCCTGGACGGGGGCCGTTCCAGCACGTCACCGGGCTCGCGGTGGGGCCCTGCAGGGAGGCCGTTCCATCCCTCAGTGCTGGACGATCTCCGTCAGTGGGCCGCGGTAGGGGCGGGCCGGCGGGCCGGTCACCCCTGGGCGGGCGGTGAACAGCCGGCCGGCGTCGGGCTGCGCGGCCCGGGCGGCGTCGTCCAGCCCCTCCGCCGAGGTGCTGACCACCAGCAGGTCGCGGCCCGGCCCGGCGAACGCGCAGCTGGACGTCTGCGTCACCCCGGGCACCTCCACCACGGCGAGCAGCTCGCCGTCGGGTGACCAGCGGCGCACCTGCCCGCCACCCCACAGCGCCGTCCAGAGGCAGCCCTCGTCGTCGACGGTGAGCCCGTCGGCCACGCCGTCGTCCCCGGCGAACTCCAGCAGCACCCGGCCGCCGCTGAACGCGCCGGTGTCCGGGTCGTACGCGAACGCGTGCACCACGCCGGGGCCGGAGTCGGCGAGGTAGACGGTGCGCCCGTCCGGTGACCAGTCGACGCCGTTGGAGACGGTGAGCCCGTCGAGCACGGTGGTCACGGTGCCGTCGAGGTCCAGCCGGTACAGCGTGCCGGCACCCGGGCGCTCGTCGAAGGCCATCGTCCCGGCGAGGAACCGCCCGGCGGGGTCGCAGGCGGCGTCGTTCATCCGCGTCCCGCCGCTGTCCGGGCTGCCGCCCTCCCCGGCCAGGGTGACCAGCACCCGGGCGGTGCCGTCGGCGGCGAGGTGGGTGAAGCCGCCGTCCGCGGCCAGCAGCCACCCGCCGTCCGCCGCCGGGACGACGGCGCCGACGGTGTCCCCGCCGCGGTGCACCCCCGTCTCGGTGAGGCCCCCGCCGGCGCCGACCGCGGCCCGCCGGACCTGCCCCGCGGCGATGTCCACCCACAGCAGCTCCGCGCGCCCGGCGTCCCAGGTCGGGCCCTCGCCGTGCCGGGCGGGCGGCAGGCCGGGCACGGGCGTGGCGCGGAGTCGGTGCACCCCCGCATCGTCCCGGCGCGCCCGGCCCGACGCGCGCCGGGCGGGCCCGCACCCGATGCTCGTCCCCATGGGTGTGGAGCCGGACGACCTCCGGGTGGCCCGGGGTTCCGACGACGTGCAGGCCGCGGCACGGGCGCTCGGCGTCGCGCCGGGCGCGCTGGCCACCACGCTCACCGACCCGGGGCTGCGCCTGCTCGTCGGCGACGGCGGTGGCGTCGCCCTGCTGCGCCGCGGGTGGGCCGCCGACGGGCACGCCGAGGCGGTGCTGGTCGCGCGGCGCGACGTCCGCACCACGCACCCCGCCGTCACCGCCACCGCGGCCGGCTGGGGGTGCGAGCGGGTGCGCGACGGCCTGCGCGACGACGTCTCGCCCGTCGCCGCACCGCCGGACGACGCCCCGACGGCCGAGCGCTTCCTGCACCTGGCCGCGCTCGCGGCCACCCGGGTCGAGGTGGCCGTCGCGCTGGCCCGCGACACCGGCCGGGACACCACGAAGTCCGACGGCAGCCCGTCGCTGGGCGCCGACGAGGCCGCGCACCTGGCTGCGGCGCACGCGCTGCGCCCGCTGGGGGTGACCGTGCTCAGCGAGGAGCGCTCCGACCGTCCGGTCTCCGGTGACGAGCCGTGGGTGGTGCTCGACCCGCTCGACGGCACCGGCAACTTCCGCGCGGGGCTGGCGCCCTGGGCGTTCTCCGCGGCGCTCGTGCAGGGCGGCCGCGCGGTCGCCGGGCTGGTCGCCGACCTGTCGTCGGGCCGCCGGTGGTCCGGGGCGCTGGGCGTGGGGGCCCGCCGGGACGGGGTGCCGGTCCGGCCGCGGGACGCCGGCACCGTCGTGGCCCCGACCGCGCCGTCGGGGTCGGCCGTCCAGGTGCCGCGGACCGCGCGCCGGGTGCGGGTGACCGGCTGCACCGCCGTCGACGTCTGCCTGGTCGCCGACGGCGCCGCCGGTGCCTGGCAGAACCTGGACCGCAGCGGCACCCACGTGCACGACGTCGCCGGCGGGCTGGCCCTGCTGGCTGCCGCCGGCGGGGTGGCCCTCGACCGGGACGGGCAGCCGCTGGAGCTGAGCCCGGACACCGAGACGCTGATCCGCTTCGTCGCCGCCGGCACCGAGGAACGCGCCCGGGAACTGCTGCGCGAGCTGGCCTGATCAGCGGGTGCGGGCGGCGGCCGCCTTCACCGCGGCCAGCAGGGTGTCCCACTCGTGCAGCGTGGTGCGGGCCCGGCCGCGGGTGGCGCCGAGCGCGGTCTCGGCGGCGTCGATGGCCCGCCAGTCCTCCAGCAGCACCGGGTCGGCGCCGCGGGCGCGCAGGGCGTCCACCAGGTCGTCGTCCGGGCTGGCGTCCGCGCTGCCGCGGGGGCGGACCACGCCGGCGGTGACGTCGGCCAGCAGGGTGGTCACCGTCTCCCGGGCGTCGTGCTTGTTGGTGCCCACGACCCCGGTGGGCCCGCGCTTGATCCACCCGGCCACGTACTCGCCGGGCGCGGGCTGCCCGCCGCGCAGCACCCGGCCGAGGTCGTTGGGCACCGTGCCGCGGTGCGGGTCCAGCGGCAGCTCGGGCAGCTCCCCGCCCCGGTAGCCGACCGAGCGGACGACCAGGTCGGCCGGCAGCACCGCCGTCTCCCCGGTGCCGGAGGCGCGGCCGTCGGCGTCGACCGCGGTGCGCTCCACCTCCACGCCGGTCACCCGGTCCTCGCCGAGCAGGCGCACCGGGCGGGTGAAGAAGCGCAGCGTCAGCGCCGTCCGGCCCGGGCGGGGCCGGTGGCCGGCCCACTCGCGCAGCACCGCCAGATTGCGCGACACCACCCGGTCGGCGGCCGCCCGCTCCTCGGCGGCGGCGTCCAGCTCGAGGTCGGCCGGGTCGACCAGCACGTCGGCACCGGCCAGCTCGGCCAGCTCGCGCAGCTCCTGGGTGGTGAAGGTGGCCTGCGCCGGGCCGCGGCGGCCGAGCACGGTGACCGCCTCGACCGGCGCGGCGGCGAGGGCGTCCAGCACGTGCTGGGGCATGTCGGTGGGCTCGAGCTCCTCCGGCGTGCGGGCGAGCACGCGGGCGACGTCGAGCGCGACGTTGCCGACGCCGACGACGACCACCGACCGGGCCCGGGCCAGCGCCGCCTCGACGCCTGCCCGGTCGGCGTCGGGGTGGCCGGTGTACCAGGCGACCAGCTCGGTGGCGGCCAGGCTGCCGGGCAGCTCCTCGCCGGGGACGCCGAGCCGGCGGTCCAGCGCGGCGCCGTAGGTGTAGACGACGGCGTCGACGGCCGCGTGCAGGTCGCGGCAGGAGATGTCCCGGCCGATCTCGACGTTGCCGACGAAGCGCACCGCGGGGTGGTCCAGCGCCCGGTGCAGGGTGTCGCGGATGGCGCGCATCTTCGGGTGGTCGGGGGCGATGCCGTGCCGGACCAGGCCGAACGGGGTGGGCAGCCGGTCGACCAGGTCGACGGCGACCGGCACCTCCTGCTGGCGGGTCAGCGCCTCGGCGGTGTAGATGCCCGCCGGGCCGGCCCCCACGACGGCCACCCGCAGCCGGGCGCCGGGGGGCGGGGGACCGGTCTCGTCGTCGGCCGTCACGCCACGCATCCTGACCCGCGCGGGTGGGCAAGCACCAGGTTCACCGACCCCGTCCCCAGGAGGCAGCCCGTGTCCGTCGTCGTCATCGCCACCATCGCGCCGGAGTCCGAGCACGCCGACGCCGTCCGCGAGGCGCTGCTCGCCTCCGTCCCGGCCGTCCACGGCGAGCGCGGCTGCCTGCTGTACGCGCTGCACGAGGCCGAGGACGCGCTGGTCGTGGTGGAGCGGTGGGAGGACGCCGCGGCGCGGCAGGAGCACCTGGAGGGGGACGCCTTCGCCGAGCTGGGCCGGCAGCTGGAGGGGCGGATGACCCGGCCGGCCGAGCTGCGGGTGCTCACCCCCCTCCCGGCGGGGGAGGACGCGAAGGGCGTCCTGTGACTCAACCGGCCTGGCAGACCGGGCACCAGAAGAGGTTGCGGGCCACCATCACCTGCGTCTGCACCGGCGTGCCGCACAGCCGGCAGGGCAGGCCGGTGCGGCGGTACACGTAGTGCGCGTCCTCCCGCCGGACGGCGCCGCCGCGGCGGCCGCGGTGCTCCGGGCGGGTGGTGACGATGCGGCCCAGCCGGGCGCCGGAGCGCATGAGCACCACCAGGTCGGCCCACATGGCCGCCCACGTGCCGGCGTCCACGTCGCGCCCCGGGCGGAACGGCGAGACGCCGTGCCGGAACAGGATCTCGGCGCGGTAGACGTTGCCGACCCCGGCCAGCACCGACTGGTCCATCAGCAGCGCGCCGACCGCGGTGCGGCTGGCGGCGATCCGCCGGTGGGCCACCGTGCCGTCGGCGCGCGGGCGCAGCGGGTCCGGGCCCAGCCGGTCGAGGATGCGGTCGACCTCCGGGACGGTGAGCACCTCGCAGGCGGTGGCCCCGCGCAGGTCGGTCCACACGCCCAGGCCGTCGGGACCCGCGCCCTCCCAGCGCATCCGCAGCGCCCCGCGCGGCGGCGGGGGGTGGCCGGTGCCGGCGGTGTACTTCCCGTAGAGGCCCAGGTGCACGTGCAGGGTGTCGGCGCCGAAGCAGGCGAACAGGTGCTTGCCGTGGGAGGTCACCTCCTCGAGCACCCGGCCGTCGAGCAGCGCCGCGCCGGCGGCGAAGCGGCCCTGCGGGCTGGTCACGTGCACCGGGCGGCCGGCGAAGGCCAGCGACTGGTCCCGGGCCAGCCGGAACAGGGTGTGTCCCTCAGGCACGACCGCGGACCTCTTCGTACCGCTCCAGCGCCACCCGGCGCTCCTCGGCGTGGTCGACGACCGGCAGCGGGTACCCGTCGGGGACGCCGCCGGGCGCCGTCCACGGCTCGTGCAGGTACCGCGCCGGGACGTCGCGCAGTTCGGGCACCCAGCGGCGCACGTAGTCACCGGCCGGGTCGAACTCCTTGCCCTGCCGGGTGGGGTTGAAGACGCGGTAGTAGGGGGAGGCGTCGGTGCCGGTGCCGGCGACCCACTGCCAACCGTGGTTGTTGCTGGCCAGGTCGCCGTCGACGAGGTGGGCCATGAAGTGGCGGGCGCCGCGCCGCCAGTCCACGTGCAGGTCCTTGACGAGGAACGAGGCGACGATCATGCGCACCCGGTTGTGCACGTAGGCCTCGCCGGCCATCTGGCGCATCCCGGCGTCGACGATCGGGTAGCCGGTGCGGCCCTGTGCCCAGGCGGTGAAGCGCTCGTCGGCCTCCGGGCCGGTGTCGTAGGCCATCGCGTGCATCCGCTGGTCCAGCGGCTCGCGGGCGGACTCCGGGCGGTGCCACAGGACGTCGGCGTAGAAGTCCCGCCAGGCCAGCTCGTTGCGGAAGCGGTCGGCGGACTCGGAGTCCACGCCGGCCAGGTCGGCCAGCAGCGTGCGCGGGTGCACGCAGCCGTACTTCAGGTAGGCCGACAGCCGGCTGGTGCCGTCGGTGCCCGGGGTGTTGCGGGTGGTCGTGTACCCCTCCAGCCGCTCGGCGCGGAAGCGCCCCCAGGCGTCGAGCGCGGCGGCCTCCCCGGCCGGGGGCAGCACGACGCCGTCGAGGCCGGGGACCTCCGGCGGCGCCTCGGAGGGGACGCCGGTGGCCCACGGGACCGACGCCGGCCGCGGCGCCGGGTCCCGCCAACCGTGCTGCTGCCAGGCGCGGGCGAAGGGGGAGAAGACGCGGAACGGCGTCCCGTCGGACTTGGTGACCCGGCCCGGTGTCACCGCGTACGGGGAGCCGGTGCGCACCAGGGGCACGTCGCCGAGGGCCCGCTCGACGGCGGCGTCGCGGTCCCGGCCGTAGACGCCGGTGTCGGCCGAGGCGTGCACGCTCACCGCGCCGACCTCCCGGGCGAGGTCGGGCAGCACCCGCACCGGGTCGCCGTGCCGCAGCACCAGGGCGCCGCCGGCCTGCCCGTCGAGGTCGGCGAGGCAGTCGAGGAGGAACTGGCGCCGCGGCAGGCCGGCGGGACCCCACAGCCGGGGGTCGAAGACGAAGACCGGGACGACGGCACCGCCGCGTCCGGCGGCCG
Source organism: Geodermatophilus sp. DSM 44513 (assembly GCF_032460525.1). NCBI lineage: Bacteria > Bacillati > Actinomycetota > Actinomycetes > Geodermatophilales > Geodermatophilaceae > Geodermatophilus > Geodermatophilus sp. DSM 44513. Next base: position 752,428 of record NZ_CP135963.1, read on the forward strand.
CGACCGCCTCCAGCAGGGCGGGGTGGTCGCCCAGCCTCAGGTCGCGACGGAACCAGAGCAGCGCGGTGGGCACCCCCGCGAGGGTAGGCAGCGCCGCGCGGCCCCGCCCGTCAGTGGTCGGCCGTCGCCAGGCCGAACTGCGCCCGGTCGGCCTCGGCCACCAGGTCGAGGAACTCGGGGTGCTGCTCGATGTGGTGGCGGACGAAGGAGCAGTAGGGCAGCACGGTCAGCCCCCGCTCGCGGGCGGCGGTGAGCACGCCCGTCACCAGGCGGGAGCCGTACCCGCGGCCGCCGACGGAGGGGTCGACCTCGGTGTGCGGCAGTGCCATGGTGCCGTCCTGCACGTGGTAGCTGGCCAGGCCCACGACCCGGTCGCCGAGGCGGATCTCGAAGCGTCCACGTTCTGGGACGTCGACCACGCTCGTGTCCATGCTGGGTCCCTCCGCTCGTCCCCGGCGCCGTTGCCGGGCTCGACCTGCGTGCTGAGACGGTAACGCCTCGCAGCCCCCGAGTGTGCCGCCGGCGGGGGATGTCGCCCCGCTGAGGGAACCCTGCTCGGCTGGGTAGGAGACGGGCATGCCCTTCTCCTTCCGCCTCACCAAGCGCCTCGGCCCGCTGCACCTGCACCTCGGCCGCCGCGGCATCTCGCACAGCCTCCACGCCGGTCCGGTGGGCTACAGCCCCCGCGGGCGCCGCTGGTCGGTCCGGCTGCCCGGCCCGTTCCGCTACGTGTTCTCGCGGCGCCGCTGACCGGTCACGGACGGGGGTTCGTGCGGGTCCAGCCGCGGTCGTCCCGCCGCCGGCCCAACGCCGCGGCGCAGCGGCGGCACACGTCCTGCACCTCCTCGGCGTGCCGGCCGGACTCCGGCTGCACGTCGGCCCAGGAGACGTGCGGGAAGCGGGTCAGCCGCGACCTGTGCAGCGACAGTCCGCACACGGTCTCGTTGCGCCCGCGCTCCCACCCGTGCACCTCCCCGGCGGGGTAGCGGACGCCGTCCTCGGGATCGACCCACTGCCCGGCGGCCGCGACCGCCGCGTTGCGCACTGCCATGGTCCGCCAGGTACCCGTCCGGCCTCGGAGTTGCAGCGCGGCGCCGCTCCTGATGCAGCGGGATTGCCCGACACGGCCCGGAACTCTCCGTATCCGTTTGGTTGCTGGTTAGGGTCGCCGGGACGACGGGTGGTGCGAGGGGGCGCGAGCATGACCGAGGAGAGCTGGCACGAGGCGCGGTTGATCCCGACATCGGGCATCAGTGGCTCGGAGGAACAAGAACGTCGCGCCACTTCTGCGCTGCTCGCCGTGTTGACCGCTGTCCGAGAGTTCGGTCGTGCTGTGACGCAACCTCTCGGGGCGCCAGCCGGGACCGTGCAGGCGTTCATCGAGGTCCCGTTCACCTTGGGCGACAAGCGCGTGTACCCCGACGGGTTGATCCGGGTGTCGCGGGGGCAGCGGACGTGGACCGCCCTCGTCGAAGTGAAGACGGGCAACAACGAGCTGAGCGTCGAGCAATTGGAGAACTACCTGGACGTCGCCCGAGATCACGGGTTTGACGCGCTGTTGACGATCAGCAACGAGATTCCTCCGGCAGCGGGACAGCATCCGACGAAGGTCGACAAGCGCAAATTGCGCAAGGTCGCACTGCACCATCTGCCGTGGAACCACATCTTGGCGCAGGCGGTGGTGCAGAAGGAGCACCGAGGAGTCGCTGATCCCGACCAGGCGTGGATCCTGGGCGAGTTGATCCGTTACCTGGAGCACCCGCGATCCGGGGCCCTCGAGTTCGAGGACATGGGAGGTTCTTGGGTTGCGGTCCGGGATGCCGTCAAGACAGGGACGCTTCGCGCCTCCGACAAGGGGGCGGCCGAGGTCGCTGCTCGCTTCGACGCCCTGCTTCGTTACGTGTCCCTACGTCTCGGCCGCACGCTTGGCACGGAGGTCGTCCCTGCCGTGACGCGGAAGGAGGTGGCCGAGCCGGCGTTGCGGACGTCTGCACTGGTGGACGGCCTCACCAAGGAGGGGCGCCTCTCCGGTGCCATCCGCATCCCGAATGCCGTCGCACCCCTCAACATCGAGCTCGACCTGCGATCCGGCTGCGTGACCTGCCTCGTGGAGATCGACGCGCCGAGGGAAGGACGACCGACCACGAGGATCAACTGGCTGGTGCGTCAGCTGAAGACCGCACCTGAGTCGTTGAGAGTCGAGGCATTCGCGGCTCATGCGCGTGGGCTGAGCACTGCGAGCCTGCTCAAGGAGGTCCGCGAAGACCCGGCGGTTCTCGTGCAGGACCCGAAGCGCGACCTGCGAAGCTTCCGCATCGCCGTCACGACTCCACTCGGGCCGAAGAGAGGGCGAGGTCGCGGGGGTGCCATCGACTCGGTCATCGACGCGGTCGACACCTTCTACGCGGAAGTGATCCAGCACCTCAAGGCATGGACTGCAGCGCCCCCCAAGATGCGTGAGGTCGCAGGGCTACCGGAAGCCGACGCGGCGCTGATCAGTACCGCGCTGTCGTCGCAGGACGGGATCGATGCGGTCGAGAGCCGTGCGGCAGCGGCCGAAGAGGCCTCTGGTCTGCTGGACGACGTGAACTCGACGATGCCTGAGGCGAGCGAGACGTGATCGCCACGTGCAGCATCCGCAGGAGGTCGACCGGAGCATCCGGCTGACGGGGATGTCGAGCGGACCGGACCGATGTGCCGTGGGAGTCGCAGCAGGAATCAAACCCGTACTCGGTTATGCCGTCCGAGGCTGAACTCCTATGCGACGGCTTTCCAGAGCTGGTCCTCTGGTGTGGGCTCAGCGTGTGATGTCTCCTGTTCGGAGCACCTCACGAGCGGTGAGGACCTCAAGGACGCCGGGCGCTTCGAAGAGGCGGCCATAGGAGCGACCAGTTCTCTCGCGGAGTATGCCGAGTCTCACCAGACGTGCCACGGCTTTGTTCACTGTCTGGAACGTGCTGTTGAGGCGGGTCGCCGTCCGGGACACATCGATGTACGGGTAGGCGATCAAGGACTCGGCCAGGTCCCGGATCAGCCCGGATGCGCCAACGTCCCGGAGCCTGTGGGCATAGGCCTCCTGCACCCGAAGCAGGCGGTCGACTCGAACCGCGGTGTCGAGGGCTGAGAACTCGATGCCCTCGGCAAAAAATCGCACCCATCCGTCCCAGTCACCGCTGGCGCTGACCTCGAAGAGGCGGTCCTGGTAGTTCCGGCGACGCTGCTCGAACCATGGAGAGATGCTCAACAGCGGGTCCTCGAGCGCACCGTCCTGGATGAGCTGTAAGACGACGAGCAGGCGGCCGATGCGGCCGTTGCCGTCATTGAAGGGGTGCAGGGCCTCGAACTGATAGTGGGCCATGGCCGCGGAGACCACCGGGTCACGGCGTTCGGTGCGGGAGTTGTTGGTCCAGTCAAGTAGGTCGCGGAGGGACCGTTGCAGCTCCTCTCCAGGCGGAGGCGGGACATAGCGTGCGCTTTCCAAGCTCGATGAGGTGGTCTCACCGATGGCCACTTGGATGGTGCGGATGTGTCCGGCTTGTTCGGTGTCAGCGTGCGTGCCGCGGGCGAGCCGGCCCTGCATGTCTTCCACCATGGCGACCCCCAAGGGACGTCCATCTGCGACCTCGGCAAAGCCGTACTCGGCGGTCTGTACGTAGTTGAGGACTTCTGCAAGCTCAACCGAGAGGGGAATCTCATCAGCTGCATCGGCTGCAAGCACGTCCTCCAGAGGTGCGAAGGTCCCTTCGAGTGCTGAGGTGCTCTGGGCCTCACGTCGAAGCGTTGGGCGCCGGAGCAGCCCCGGTTGAGGCACCTGCCGTCCGGCTTGCAGGAGGCGCCCAAGCGCGTGGCCGGCACGGCTCACGGCCCGCCATGTCTGGACAGATAGCGCCGGCTCGTCGTCCAGCGGATCGGGGATGAAGGCGAAGTGGTCGTACTCGCGACCGGTCCGTCCGTCGGTCCCGCGGATCCTCTCCAAGTGACCGACTGGTGACGCGGCGAAGCGCTCGACCTGCACGGATGCCTCCCGTCACTTGTCACGCCGACGTGCATGCGTGTGACAGGTTTTCACGTTGAGCTGGGTTGTGCGTGAATTCCAGCGGTGTTACTTCACGTCGACCAACACTGGGACCCGGTCGCTGACCAAGACTGGTCCGTCCGAGGCGGAGCACCCCCAGGCGCTACGCCGTACCAGGGGTCCCGGGACACCCGGCTCTCGAGTGCGAGCACGTCAGCGACGGCCACGTCCATCCATGAGCCATCGGGCCCCACAGATCCGGCTGCTGACCGGGCATGTGGCGCGACCCCCTGCGGGTCGGCAACTCCCGGCGGTACTGGTTCCACCGGTCGGCAGTCGCCGCCGGTCTACCGGCCTGGTATCGCACGAGCTCCGTCACACCGCGGCGTCGCCGCCGTCCCCTTCGGCGCGTCGGTGAAGGGGGTGCAGTCGATGCTGGGCCACGCCTCGGCGCAGATGACGCTGGACCGGTACGGCCACCTGTTCCCCGACGAGCTCGACGCGGTCGCAGACCGCTTGGACGCCGCTCGTGCTGACCAGGTGCTGACCGAGCCCCGACCTGACGCCCCTGTGGCCCGCATCCGGCGCGCGGACCAGCCGCTGACCAGCACTTCTGCGGTGCCCCCGGCAGGATTCGAACCTGCGACGCACGGTTTAGGAAACCGATGCTCTATCCCCTGAGCTACGGGGGCTCGCCGGCGCGGGGCCGGCCGGGGCGTACCGGTCGAGGTTAGCGGGCCGTCGCCGTCCGCTCCGGAGGCCGGTGCCGGGCCCGGCCGGCCGCCAGGTCCGCTGCCGTCGCGACGCCCGGCGCCTCGTCCCGGTGCGCGGGTCCGGGCGTCGGCCGGTTGGCCGCACGGACCGTCTCCCGCACGAGCCGGGTGATCGTCCGTGGCCGGTCGGACTGCGGGGCGTGCCCGGCCCAGGCCAGCGGCACGAACCGGGACCGCGGCACCAGCGGCCGGTAGCGCGCCGTCTGGCCCGAGGCGACCCAGTCGGCCACCCCCTGGACCAGGGTGACCGGGCAGTCGATGCGGCGCAGGCCCCTCGGCACGTCCAGCAGCAACCCCCACAGCAGGGTGCGCCAGAAGGCGCGGGAGTCGGCGAAGCCCTCACGGGCCCCGGCGGCCTCCTCGGCCGACGTGCTCCACGGGCGCGCCTTGAGCGGCGCCAGCAGCGCGGTGCGCCCGGCCGGGGAGCGGGACAGCCGGGTCACCAGTGGCCTCCCGGCGCGCAGGGCGACCCGCGCCAGCGCCATCCCCCCGCCCTGCACCACCCGCTCCCGCGGCAGGTTCAGCCCCGACGGCGCGATCGCGACCACCGACCGCGCCCGCCTGCGCACGGCCAACTCCAGTGCCACCCGGGCGCCGAGGGAGTCGCCGAGCACGTGCACCCGGCCGGCGCCCTGCGCGTCGAGGGTCCGCTCGACCGCGTCGGTGATGGCGGCCACCGTGGGCCGGCCGTCCAGGGCCGGTGAGCCGCCGACGCCGGGCAGGTCGACGTCCAGCACGTCGAAGGTCCCCGCGAGGTCCTCGACGACGGCGGCGAAGTCACGGCGGGAACTGCCCATGCCGTGGAGCAGCAGCAGGGGCTCCCCGATGCCGGTCCGGGTGAGGGAGAGCGGTGCGGTCACCCCTGTGCGGTACCCGGGGTCCCTCCCGGGTGTGGCATGAGTCCGGTCACGGCGGGCCCGCGGTCAGCGATCCGCACCCGCCGGGGAGCCGACGCGGGACAGCCCCATCGACAGGCCGATGGCGACCACGATGCCGATGACCGGCGGGATGCCGGTGCCGAGCTCGGCGCTGAGCCACGCGAGGGACGCGGCCACCGCGTAGGCCAGCAGGTTGGGCCAGCGCACCAGCGGCGGCACGGTGCCGGCCGGCACGCCGCGGCGCCGCCAGCGGGCGAGGAAGTCGCCGATGATCACGCCTCCGAGCGGCGGGATGAACGTCCCGAGCAGTCCCAGGTACTCGACGAGGTGGTTCTGCACCCCGGTCAGGGCGAGCGCGGTGCCGATCACCGCACCGCCGACCACGAAGGGGCCCTTGCTCGGCCGGTCGAACAGCTCGGCCCCGGCCACGCCGAAGGCGTAGGCGGTGTCGGCGTTGCTCTTCCACAGGTTCCCGAACAGCAGCACCAGACCCCAGCCGACCAGCCCGAGCTGGTACAGGACGAGCACGAAGTCGCCCTCGCCGAAGGTCAGCGCCCCGATCGCGCCGAAGAACACCATGAGCCCGTTGCCGACGAGGAAGCCGACGACGCAGGCCCACACCGCGTGCGAGCCGCGCCGGGCGAACCGGGTCCAGTTGGGGGCCTGGGTGCCGGCGGACACGAACGTGCCGACGACGGTGGTGATCGCCACGGCGACGGCCATCGACCCGGTCGGCTGCACCCCGGTCAGCCCCTGCAGGCCGCCGACCTCCTGCAGCGACCGGCCGACCACCCAGAACGCCAGCACGAGGATGAGCGGGGTGGAGACCAGCGACACCCAGTACATGCCGCGGTAGCCCCAGTAGGCGGTGAGGCACATCAGCGCGCTGGTGCCGACCATGACCGCGGCGCGGGCACCGTAGGACCGCCAGTCCAGCGCCTGCGCGGTCAGGTCGCCGATGGTGCCGACGACGACGCCGTACCAGCCGATCTGCGTGCCGCCCAGCAGGATCGAGGCGAGCTTCGCCCCGCGGGTGCCCAGCGTGTAGCGGGCCATGACCACGGTGGTGAGGCCCGTGCGCGCGCCGATCCAGCCCATCACGGCCACGTAGCCGCCGAGGACCAGCGACCCGGCGAGGATGACGAGCACGAGGTCGTCGAAGGCGAACGCCGGCCCCAGCGTGGCACCGGCCAGCATGGTCGGGGTGAACACGGTGAAGCCGAGGAGCACGACCGCGATCGAGAAGAACGACTTCCGCGCGTGCGCCGGGACCGGCGTGACCGGGTAGTCGGGGTCGACGACGTCGGCCGGGGACGCCGCGGTCCGGGCGGCGGTCACGCCTGCTCGCCGATGTCCTCGGCCCACAGCTCGGGGCGTTCGGTGAGCATCCGCGCCATGAGCGCCCGGCAGTCCGGGTCGTCGAGGACGTCGACCTGCACGCCGTGCGACCGCAGCAGCTCCTCCGAGACCTGGAAGCTGCGGTTCTCCCCGACGACGACGCGCGGGATCTCGTAGAGCAGCGCCGTCCCCGCGCACATGAAGCAGGGCGAGAGGGTCGTGTAGAGGGTGCTGCGGCGGTAGACCCCCGCGGACAGCCGACCCGCCCGCTCGATGCAGTCGGTCTCCCCGTGCCGGATGGCGCTGCCCATCTGCACGCGGCGGTTGCGGCCCACGGCCAGCACCCGGTCGCCGTCCACCAGGACCGCCCCGATCGGGACGCCCCCCTCCTCCCAGCCGGTGCGGGCCTGGTCGACGGCCAGGCCGAGGAGGAAGCGGTCGCGCTCCTCCGCGGTCAGGTCGGGCGGGACGGTCGGCGGGGCCGGTGTGGTCACGGGTCCTCCTCGGGGGACGGCGGCGCTGCGGATCGTCCAGGCCGCTCCGGCGTGGTGTCCAGCGCCGGCTCGCCACCCCGACGCGGGACCGAGGGGGTGGACGGCGGACCTGTGGACGGCCGAGTGCGTGCTCTGCCACGTCGAACGCGTGCTGCGCTGGGGTGCCCTGGCGGCGCCCGCGCTGGTGACGGCGGCAGGATGGGGGCATGGGTCAGGTCGTCGCCACCGCCGAGCACGTCGTCGCAGCCCCCGTGGACCGGGTGCGTTCCGCTCTCGCCGACTACGAGGGGGTGCGGCCCCGCGTGCTGCCCGAGCAGTACAGCGCCTACCGGGTGCAGAGCGGCGGGCAGGGCGCGGGCACCCGGGTGGCCTGGCGGTTCGCCGCCACCTCCAAGCGGGTGCGCGACCAGCTCGTGGAGGTCAGCCAGCCCGACCCGGACACCCTGGTCGAGACCGACACCCGCTCCTCCATGGTCACCACCTGGACGCTGCACCCCGCCGACGCCGGGGCGACCACCGTCCGGGTGCGCACCACCTGGAACGGCGCCGGCGGCATCGGCGGCTTCTTCGAGCGGACCTTCGCCCCCCGCGGGCTGCGCCGGACCCAGGAAGAGCTGCTCACCCGCCTGGACCGCGAGCTCGCCACCCGCTGAGGCCACGGGCGCCGGTGGACGTCGCGGGGGACCATGGCGGCGTGACCGCCGTCCCCACCGCCGTCCACCCGGCCACCGACGATCCCGGCTCCCTGGACGCGCTGGCCGGGCTGGTGGCCGACGGCGACGTCGTCGTGCTGACCGGTGCCGGGCTGTCCACCGACTCCGGCATCCCCGACTACCGCGGGGCCACCGGGTCGCTGCGCCGGCACACGCCGATGACCTACCAGACGTTCCTGCGCGACCCCCGCGGCCGGCACCGCTACTGGGCCCGCAGCTACGTCGGGTGGCCGCAGATCCGCGAGGCCCGGCCGAACGCGGGGCACGCGGCGGTCGCCGACCTGCAGCGCGCCGGGCTGGTGGGCGGGCTGATCACGCAGAACGTCGACGGGCTGCACCAGGCTGCCGGCGCGCGCGACGTCCTCGAGCTGCACGGCGGGCTGGACCGCACGATCTGCCTGGCCTGCGGGGACGTCGCCGACCGCGGCGCGCTGCACGAGCGGCTGCGGGCGGCCAACCCGCACTTCGGCCCGCACGCCGACGAGGTCAACCCCGACGGCGACGCCGAGCTGCCCGACGAGGTGCTCGACGGGTTCGTCATGGTCGACTGCACCGCCTGCGGGCGCGGGCCGCTCAAGCCCGACGTCGTCTTCTTCGGCGAGACGGTGCCGCGCGACCGGGTGGACGCCTGCTTCGCCATGGTGGAGCGGGCCGGCTGTCTGCTGGTGCTCGGCTCCTCCCTGACCGTGATGAGCGGCTACCGGTTCGTGCTGCGCGCCGAGAAGCTCGGCGTCCCCGTCGGGCTGGTCAACCTCGGCCCCACCCGCGGCGACGCGAAGGTCGACGTCCGGGTGGACGCCCCGCTCGGCGCGGTGCTGCCCGACCTGGTGCGCCGCGTCGCCGACGGATGACGCGCGAGCGGAAGGACCTCCCTGCCCCCCAGCGCTCGCGAGCTCGCGCCGGGCCCCTGCAGGGAGGCCACCTGACCGACGACGGGCGCTGGCTGGTCGTCGACGGCCGGCGCTGGCGGGCCGCCGACACCGCGCTGCCCGACGACGTCCGCGCCCGGCTGCTGCACCACCTCGGCGTGGCGCGCTCCGCCGTCCGCACGGCCGGCCGGTCCGGGGACGACGCCGCGCTGGCCGCCGCCCGCGCCCGGGTGCAGCTGGCCAAGACCGGGCTGGGGGAGCGCGGCCCGGCCTGGTGGGAGCAGGACGACGCCGCCCGCCGCGCCCGCTGGGAGGCCGCGCTCACCGCCCTCGACGACGGGGCCTGAGCGCGTCCGACCGCGTCAGGGCAGCGGCAGGCAGCTGGGCCGGTACGCCGGGTCGCCGGGGCCCTTCCGCTCCAGGGCGTCGAGCACCAGCTGGTGCACGACCGGGTCGTTGGGGGCCTGGTCGTGCTCGACCGGGTCGGCCGGGCACAGGTCCTGGATCGTGGTGTTGGTGACCTGCCGGGCCGGGCCGGCGAGGAACTGGCTGGTGTAGGGGGTGACCACCTCGTCGTACACCGTCGCGATCACCGTGTAGTCCGGCCCGCGCACCGTGTCGCCGGAGGCGTCGAGCTCCTGCAGGAACGCCGAGCCGGCCTGCTGGTCCGTGCACGCCTGGCACAGCGGGTTGTCCGGCCCGGGTGCCGTCGGGCCGAGCGCCTCCGGCGGGGGCACGATCAGCCCCTCGGTGCCGTGGTTGGACGGCGCGATGCCGACGAGGTCGTCCACCTCGGCCGCGCCGCCGAGCAGGTGCATGTAGTACCGCGGCATCATCCCGCCCTGGCTGTGCCCGACGACGTCGACCTCCCGGGCGCCGGTGGCGGTGCGCACCCGGTCGACGAAGACGGCGAGCTCCGCGGCGGAGTCCGCGACCGGCCCGGTGGCCGGCACTCCGTTGGTCTCCCCGTAGTCCAGGGCGAACACGCAGTACCCCGCGCCGGCCAGGTACGGCGAGAGGGTCGACCAGTTCTTGGCCATCGACTCGAAGGTGCCCGGGACCAGGACGACCGGCTCGGGGTGGGCCGCCGACGGCCGGCAGGACCAGTCGTTCGCCCCCGGCGGGGACACCCCAGGCACCGCGGCACCGGCCGGGGGCGCACCGAGGAGGGTCGCGGTGAGGGCGGCCGCGGCGGCCAGCGCGGTGCGGCGGGACCGGGATCGGGACGGGCGCACGGGACCACCTCGGGAGGACGTCGGCAGGCCGCCGGGCAGCGGCGGCCGGTGCCGGGAACGGTAGGTCGGGCCCGCGGCGGCCGCACGGCGGGCGGTTGACCGTGTGCGGGCACGGGCAGGAAGGTCCCGATGCAGACCTTCCTGCCCGTCCCGGACTTCACCGACAGCGCCCGGATGCTGGACTCACCCCGGCTGGGCAAGCAGCGGGTCGAGACGCTGCAGGTGCTGCGCGCGCTGGAGCTGCCCGACTACGGCTGGACGTCGCACCCCGTCGTCCGCATGTGGCGCGGCCGGACCCCGGCGCTGGTGGCCTACGGGCTGGCGAGCGTCCGGGCCTGGCAGGAGCGCGGCTTCGCCGACAGCACGCACACCCTGATCGCGGAGTTCGCCCCCGACGTGGTCGGCGTGGGACAGGAGGAATTGGCCCGCGCCGGGGTGCTGCCGTCCTGGGTGGGCGACGAGGCGGTGCACCGGTCGCACCGGTCCAACCTGCTGGCCAAGGACCCGGGGTTCTACCGGCCGCTGTTCGGCCCCCGCTTCGGGCCCGAGCCCGACGACCTGCCCTACGTGTGGCCCGAGCCCGACGACCTGCCGCCACCGGCGCCGCCGGAGGGCACGCGGGTGTGGGTGGTGCGGCCCCGGGCGCACAACGAGCTCGGTGCCTGCCTGGCCGCCGGTGTGGTGGGGGTGGGCACTCAGTCCGGCGTCGACGTCGACGCCACCGGCCTGTCCCCGGTCGAACTGCGCGCGCTGGCCAAGGAGCTCTCCGGCCGGCGTCCCAGCAAGGACCTGCGCCAGCTCTCGGTCTTCCTCGACGACATCCGCCCCGGCGACCCGGTCGCGCTGCCCATCGAGCACGGCGCCGGGCTCCTGCTCGGTGAGGTGCTGGGGGACTACCTGTTCCAGGGGCGGGAGCTGCTGCCGCACCGCCGTCCGGCCCGCTGGGACCGCGTCGTCCCGCGCGCCGCGGCGCGCCCGCCGGCCACGCTGCAGGACCCCCGGGCGCTGTTCTCCGTCGTCATCGACCCCGACGTCCTCCCCCCGTCGCTGGCCGGGGTCACCTACCGCGAGCCGGCGCTGCCGCTGGTCTAGGTGTACTGACCAGAGACGTTGGTCGAGGGCATGTGATCACGGGATCTGACTGACTGATCTTGTGGAGGGAGGACCTCCGGACGTGGAGTGGAGCTGCTGAAGGCACCCACCCACACAAACCCGGAGGTCCTCGTGGCCCACGCTAATGCCGCTCTGACTCCACGCCAGCGTCTGCGCCTGGCCCGCGCGGTGGTGGAGGACGACTGGACGGTCTCCTACGCCGCCGCGGTGTTCCAGGTCGCCTATCCGACGGCGAAGCGCTGGGTGGAGCGCTACCGCCAGGCCGGGCCGGCCGGCATGGCCGACCGCAGCTCCCGCCCGCACCGCAGCCCCCGGCGCACGCCGCGACCGCTGGTCCGGCGGATCGTGCACCTGCGCTGGCGGCACCGGCTCGGGCCGGTGGAGATCGGCGCCCGGCTGCGGGTACCGGCCTCCACGGTCTACGCGGTGTTGCGCCGCTGCCGGCTCAACCGCCTGTCCCACATCGACCGGCGCACCGGCGAGCGCGTCCGCCGCTACGAGCACGAGCGGCCCGGCTCGCTACTGCACGTCGACGTCAAGAAGCTGGGCAACATCCCCGACGGCGGCGGCTGGCGCTACGTCGGCCGCGCCCAGGGCGGCAAGAACCGGGCAGCAACCCCGGGCAAGCCCCGCAGCAAGCGCCGCGAACCGCTGCTGGGCACCGCGTTCGTGCACACCGTGCTCGACGACCACAGCCGGGTCGCCTACGCCGAGATCCACGACGACGAGACCGCCGCCACCGCCATCGGCGTGCTGCGCCGCGCGGTGGCCTGGTTCGCCGCCCGCGCCGTCACCGCCGAGCGGGTGCTGAGCGACAACGGCTCGGCCTACCGCTCCCACGCCTGGCGCGACGCCTGCCTCGAGCTCGGCATCACGCCCAAGCGGACCCGGCCCTACCGGCCACAGACCAACGGCAAGATCGAACGCTTCCACCGCACCATGGCCGACGGCTGGGCCTTCCGCCGGATGTTCCTCAGCGAACTCGCCCGCCGCCAGGCCCTGCCCGGCTGGCTGCACGAGTACAACCATCACCGGCCCCACACCGCGATCGGACGCCGCCCACCGATCACGCGACTGACCAACCTGTCTGGGCAGTACATCTAGGGGGTCCCGAGGGCCGCGGCGAGCCGCTCGTCCGCCGCCGGTCGCAGCCGCGGGTGCCCGGCCGCGGCGACCAGCGTCCACGCGGCGGCGTGCAGTTGGCGCAGTTCCAGCCACGGGGTCAGCTCGGCGTCGGAGGGCCCACCGATCGCATCCAGGGCGGCCCAGCCGTCGGGCGTGGCCAGCAGGTTGCCCGGGGTCGCGTCGCCGTGCAGCCGGGTGGCCTCACCGGCCAGCCGAGGGCCCAGCTGGTCCAGCCGGGCGGCGAGCCGGTCGAGCTGCCCGGACGGCGCACTCCAGGCCCGGCCGCTCACGACGAAGCCGGTCAGGTCCTCCAGCGGCGTGTCCAGGGCCGTTCCGCGCACGGGGAGTCCGGCCAGGTGCCCGTGCAACTCGGCGAGGGCCTCGGCGGCCTGGGCCGGAGTGGGCGCGACCGGCAGCACCGTGACGTGCCGCCAGAAGGTCAGCTCCAGGCCGGAGTGGCGGTGCGGCCCGGGCGGCAGCGCGTCGCTGGGTGGCACGACCGCGGCCCCTGCCGCCGCGAGGGCCGCGGCGAGCGCGACCTCCCGGGCCAGGGAGCGCAGGGGTGCCGGCCGCAGCAGCGGCGTCAGGGTGGCCACCCGCGCCACCACCGGTGCCGGTGCCAGGTGGACGACGACGTTGACCCCGTCGTGCAGCACCCGCGGGTCGGTGGCGTGGACGCCGTGCGCCGCCGCGACCGCCCGGGCGGCGAGCAGCGCCCGCGCCGCCCGGGCGGAGGGGTTCACGCGGTGGGCCGCCGGATGTTCTGCAGCCGGACCTGGCCGCGCGCCACCAGCTTCCCGTCATCGGCACGGGTGAGCAGCACCTGCCACAGCTGCTGGGTGCGGCCCTGCTGCACCGGCTCGGCGACGACCTTCAACCGGCCCTCGGTCATCGAGCGGAGGAAGTCGGTGTTGTTGTTGACGCCGACCGCGAACTGGCCGGAGTCGGCCACCGCCACACTGGCCCCGATGCTGGCTGCGGACTCCACGACGGCGCAGTAGAGCCCGCCGTGGACGACGCCCCACGGGGTGTGCTGGTCCGGCCCGACCTCCACCGTGCCGGTGACCCGGGTGCCACTCGCCTCGCCGACCACCAGACCGGTCGCGGCGACGAACCGGCTGGCCGACGCCAGGTCCACCCCGGGCAGGTCGCCACTCACGCCGCGTCCCGGACCAGGCAGAAGGGGTGGCCCACCGGGTCGGCGTAGACGCGGAAGTCACCACCGCCGCCGGGCAGCTTCCGGGCGCCCAGCGCGATCGCCCGGGGCTCGGCCTCCTCGACGTCGGCCACCCGGATGTCGAGGTGGAACTGCTGGGGGTGCTCGGGGTCGGGCCAGTCGGGGGGCTGCAGGTCCGGCGCCTGCTGGAACGCCAGCCGGTACCCCTGCCCGGTGACGACCACCCAGTCGTCGCCCGGCGCCCCCCTGCTCACCTCCATCCCCAGCAGGTCGGCGTAGAAGGTCGCGAGCGCGTGCGCGTCGGGCGCGTCGATGACGACGGAGTGCAGCTGGCCGATCATGGGCCCATCCTGCGGGCGGGGGCGGGGCCCGACCAGCGGGCACCCGGCCGCCGTCCGCGGGGATCGGGCCACCGGGGCAGGATCGTCGGTGTGGACCCCTCGACCGCACCCCGGCTCGGCTCGCTGACCTGGACCCCCGCCGCCGAACGGCCCGAGCTGCTCGCGGCCCCGGTGGCCGCGGCGCTGGGCGCGCTGACCGGGCCCGCCTGGGTGGCCGAGATCGACGCCGACCTCGCCGACACCGCCGCCTTCACCGAGGCCTACGGCGTACCGCTGGAGGTCTCGGCCAACTGCGTGGTCGTCGCCGCCCGCCGGGCCGGGCAGACCGAGCTGGCCGCCTGCCTGGTCCCGGCGACCGCGCGCGCCGACGTCAACGGCTTGGTGCGCCGCCGGCTCGGTGCCCGCAAGGTCTCCTTCGCCCCGCAGGACGTCGCCGTCGCCGAGAGCGGCATGGCCTACGGCGGCATCACCCCCCTCGGCCTGCCGCCGTCCTGGCCGGTGCTCGTGGACCCCGCCGTCGCCGCCGCCGAGCTGGTGGTCATCGGGTCCGGGACCCGGGGCAGCAAGCTCGCCGTTCCCGGGGCCGCGCTGGCCGCGCTGCCCGGGGCGGAGGTCGTCGAGGGGCTGGGCCGCCCGGTGGCCGAACCGCCCCCGCCCCGATCGGAGGCCCCGACCGGACGCGCCCCCGACGACCGGGACGTCGGCTGGGGCGAGCGGCCCGACGAGCCCTCCGCCGACGACCGGCGCTACCAGGAGGACCGCCCGCCGCACTGGGGCACCGACTGAAGGAGGACCACCGTCCTCTCCACGCCTCGCGAGCGCAGGCGGAGGGCCCCTGGACGGTGGCCGTTCCAGCGCATCACCTGGCGCGCAGCAGGTCGCGGATCTCGGTCAGCAGCTCGGTCTGCGTCGGCTGTGCGGGCCCGGGCTCCTCGCCGCGGGCCCGCCGGTCGACCAGCGCCTTCATCGGCAGCACCACCAGGAGGTAGATGACCGCCGCCGTCATCACGAAGGTCACGAGCTGGCTGACGAACGCGCCCCAGGCGAACACCTGCCCGTCGACCACGACGGTCCCGCCCAGCTGGCCGCCGCCGCTCACCAGACCCACCAGCGGGGTCAGGAAGGCCGCGGCGAAGGTGTTCACGACGGCGGTGAACGCCGTGCCGATGACGACGGCGACCGCGAGCTCGACCACGTTGCCGCGCAGCAGGAAGTCCTTGAAGCCTCTGAGCACGGGCGTCATCCACCCACACGCGGGGGAGGCGGTCCAGCACCGACCGCGGGGCGTGGCGGCAGGCTGAGGGTCAGGGTGTCAGTGGTGGCCGCGGCGGCCAGGCGGGCGGCGGTGTCGGCGTCGACGGCGAGCAGCAGCAGCCCGTCGCCGTCCGGACCCGGGGTGGCGAGGACCGGCGCCGCGGCGGCCACGGTCTCGGCCCGTGCCGCGCCCGGTGCCGTGGCCAGGACGTCCACCCGGTCACCCGGCCGCACCAGCGCGGTCACCGCGAGGTCGGCGAGGCGCACCGGCGCGGCCACCTGACCGGCGGCGAGCCGGCTGGTCAGAGCGGTGCCGGCCAGGCCGGCGTCGGTGACCGGCTCGCCGGACCGGACCGCCCCGGCGAGCACCTCGCCCACGACCGCCGACGGGGCCTCGGCCGCGCCGGCGGGGCGCAGGGACGGCGGGTACCGGGCGACCGCGAGGTCGGCGGCGGTGAGGACGGCGCCGGAGGCGAGGTCCGCCGCCGCGACGACGACCGGCACCGTGGCCGGCGGGCCGGCCGGTGCCGGTGCGGGCCGCAGGGCGAGCACCAGCGCGCCGGTGGCCAGGAGCGCGGCGAGCAGCTGCCGGGCCGCGTGCAGCGGCCGGCGCGGGCGGCGGAGACGGATCACGGAACCAGGCTGGCCGCCCCGGACCGGGAGTGGGGCCGTGCGGGCGGGGCTGTGGAGGACGCGGCCGCCTGTGGACCGCGCCGCGGTCAGCTGCCGGCCGCGCTGCTGCTCGGGGAGGAGCTGGTCCCGCCGGTCGAGGAGGTGCTGGCCGCGGCCGGCTTGGTCCCGCCGTCCTTCTTGGCCGCGGCGTCCTTCGTCCCGGCGTCCTTGGTCCCGCCGTCCTTGCCGTTCGACGACGACCCGGACTCGCTCGAGGACGCCTTGGCGCGGCTGTCGGTGCGGTAGAAGCCGGACCCCTTGAAGACCACGCCGACCGAGCCGTACACCTTGCGCACCGGGCTGCCGCACTCGGGGCACTCGCTCACCGGGGCGTCGGTGAAGCTCTGCACGACCTCGAACTGGTGCTTGTCGGCCGGGTTGGTGCAGGCGTACTGGTACGTGGGCACGGTGCGGGCACTCCTCGTCAGGCGGGCCGGGCTGGCACTCCCACCCGGCGACTGCCAATGATGCGCGCCGCGGCCGCGTGCGTCCAACGTGCCGGCCGCCACGGCGTGCTCAGTCCAGGTGACGCAGGAAGGACGCCGGGTCGGTGAGGAACTGCCGCTAGTTCGCGGTGAGCTCCAGGTCCGCCCACCGGGCCGGCCGCAGCCCCCACGTCCCCACCTCGAGCAGGTGCGCGCCGGGCAGGGCGGCCAGCACGGGGGAGTGGGTGGCGATCAGGACCTGCGCGCCGTCTGCCACCAGCTCGGTCAGCCGCAGGACCAGCGACAGCGTCGCCGTGAACGACAGCGCGGCGTCCGGCTCGTCGAGCAGGTAGAGGCCGGCTCTGGTGGCCCGGTCCCCGAACAGCGTCAGGAACCCCTCGCCGTGGGACATCTCGTGGAAGCGCGGTTCCGGCCCCCCGGCGTTCTCCTCCAGGTAGCTGTACAGGCCGTGCAGCGTCTCGTCGCGGAGGAAGTAGGCCCAGCGCGGCGCACCGGGGCCGCGCTCGACGACCAGGTCCAGCGAGCCGGGTTCACTCCGCCGGGTGGAGTGCCGCGCGCCCGCCGACCCGCCCTCGGCGTTGAGGCCGACCGCCGCGGCCAGCACCTCCAGCACCGTCGACTTCCCCGAGCCGTTCTCCCCGACCAGCACCGTGGCGCCGGCCGGCAGCTCCAGCCCGTCCCGCAGCACCTGGGCGACGGCCGGCACCGTCAGCGGCCAGACGTCGTCCGGTGGCCGGGGTGCCCCGGGATCGGGGCGCAGCCGCCGGACGGGTCGTCGGTCCACGCCGCACCCTGGCACGGCTCGCCCGCCGGCCTCACCTCGTGGCGCCCGACCTCGTGCTGCAGCGTGAGGACGGGCACCCCGAGGTGAGGTCCGCGGTGTCGGCGGTGGTCAGCGGCCGGCGCCCAGCCAGGCGCGCACCGCCTCGTTCGCCGAGCCCAGCACCGGCGGGGCGGCGTGCTCCCGGCGGGTGGTCTCGGTCTCGCCGTCCGGCCCCGCGGCGAAGAAGCGCAGCGGCGGGCCGGGCAGCGACAGCCGGCCCAGCGTCTCGTGCTCCACGTCGACCACCAGCCCCTGGGACACCGTCTGGTCCCACCCGTAGACCTCGTCGATGGAGCGCACCTTGCCCGCCGGGACGCCGGCGCCGGCGAGGCGGGCCAGCAGGTCCTCGGGGGAGGTGTCGGCGAAGGACCGTTCCAGCAGCTCGATCACCTGGTCCCGGTTGCCGACCCGCTCGCCGTTGGTCGCCATGCCCGGCGCCTCGGGGTCCAGGCCGAACTCCGCGCACAGCCGGCGCCACAGCCCCTCGCTGCCGCAGGACAGCTGCACGGTCCCCCCGGCGCAGTGGAACAGCCCGTACGGCGTGATCGAGGGGTGGTGGTTGCCCTGCGCGCGGTTCACCTGGCCGCCGACGGTCCAGGCGGTGCCCTGGTAGGCGTGCACCCCGACCACCGCCGACAGCAGGGAGGTGCGCACGACCGTCCCGCGGCCGGTGCGCTCCCGCTCGTACAGGGCCGACACGACGCCGTAGGCGCCGTACATGCCGGCCAGCAGGTCGCTGATCGGGACGCCGACCTTCTGCGGGTCGTCCGGCCCGGAGCCGGTGAGCGACATCAGCCCACCCTCGCCCTGGGCGATCTGGTCGTAGCCGGCCCGGCCGCCCTCGGGGCCGTCGTGGCCGAAGCCGCTGATCGACAGGGTCACCAGCCGCGGGTTGAGCTCGGCGAGCGCCTCGGTGCCGAAGCCGAGGCGGGCCAGCGTGCCGGGGCGGAAGTTCTCCAGCAGCACGTCCGCGCGGCGCACCAGCTCGCGCAGCAGCTCGCGGTCGCCGTCGTCCTTGAGGTCGAGGGTGACCGACTCCTTGTTGCGGTTGGCCGACAGGAAGTAGGTCGACTCCCGGTCCGCAGCGGTGCTGCCACCCGCCCCACCGCCCCCACCGGGCTGCACGAACGGCGGGCCCCACCCGCGGCTGTCGTCGCCGCTGCCGGGGCTCTCCACCTTGATGACGCGGGCGCCGAGGTCGCCGAGCATCATCGCGGCGTGCGGGCCGGCGAGGGCGCGGGTGAGGTCGACGACGAGGATGCCGTCCAGCGGTCCGGACACGGGGTGCCTCTTCTCTCGGCGGCGGCGGCGGACGGGAACGCGGAGCCCGACCACTGTGTCAGTGACCGGCCGGGAGCGCCTGCCATCCCCCAGCGGGGGTGACCACGTCGGTCACCCGCTGGTCGTGCGGCTCCACCGGCAGCTCGTCGACCAGCTCGTCGTCGAAGACCAGGGCGACCAGCCTCGCGTCGGGCCGCACGTGCCGCAGCGCGCGGTCGTACCAACCGCCACCGCGGCCCAGCCGCACCCCGGTCCGGTCCACCGCCACCGCGGGGACGACGACCACCTCGGCGGTGCCGATCGCGGTGGGCCCCAGCCGGGGCCCGACCGGCTCCAGCAGCCCGTAGCGGCCGGGGGCCAGCCGGCCGGTGTCGACCGCCCAGGTCAGCTCGGTGCCACCGCTGGGGACGACGGGCAGCAGCACCCGGGCGCGCAGCTGGGTGAAGGCCGCCGGCAGCCGGCCGGCGCCGGGCTCGGTGGGGTCCGGGACGAAGGCGGCCAGGGTGCGCGTGCCGGCCAGTCCGCGCAGCAGCGCGGCGGCGACCGAGGCGCCGGCGGCGGCGCGCTCGCCGGCAGGGCGGGCGTCGCGCTGGGCGAGGAACCGGGTGCGGAGGGCGACCTTGGCCTCGATCACGTCGTCCGCGGGGTCCACCGGCGCAGGTTAGCCAGCCTCCCTGGGTACCGGCCGATCCCGTTCCCGTCCCTCCCCGGGGTGCACCACCCGGTCCTGCCACCGTCGGCGCGGGCTCCCGGGCACGCCCTAGGCTCGCGCCCATGCCGACTCCGAGCACCCGCCCGACGCGGAAGGCCGTCATCCCCGTCGCCGGGATGGGGACCCGTTTCCTGCCGGCCACCAAGGCGGTGCCCAAGGAGCTGCTGCCGGTGGTCGACCGGCCGGCGCTGCAGTACATCGTCGAGGAGGCCGCCCGCGCCGGCCTCGGCGAGGTGCTCATGGTCACCGGGCGCGGCAAGTCCGCGATCGAGGACTTCTTCGACCGCCAGCCCGAGCTGGAGGCGGCCCTCGAGAAGAAGGGCGACGCCGCCCGGCTCGCGGCGGTGCACGAGTCGACCGACGTCGCGCAGGTGCACTTCGTCCGCCAGGGCGAGGCCCGCGGGCTGGGCCACGCGGTGCTGCAGGCGGCCGCCTTCGTCGGCGACGAGCCGTTCGCCGTCCTGCTCGGCGACGACATCATCGACGCCCGCGACCACCTGCTGGAGCAGATGCTGCAGGTGCAGGCCGAGCACGGCGGCTCGGTGGTGGCGCTGCTGGACGTGGGCCGGGAGAACATCGACAAGTACGGCGCGGTCGCGGTGGAGCAGGCCGGCGGGGACGTCGTGGCCATCACCGGCCTGGTCGAGAAGCCGCCGGCCGACGAGGCCCCCAGCAGCCTGGCGATCATCGGCCGCTACGTGCTGGCGCCCGAGGTCTTCGACGTCCTCCGCGACACCGTGCCGGGCCGCGGCGGGGAGATCCAGCTGACCGACGCGCTGGCCACCCTCGTCGAGCGGGGCGAGCCGATGCACGGGGTGGTCTTCTCCGGGCGCCGCTACGACACCGGCGACCGGCTGGACTACCTCAAGGCCGTCGTCCAGCTGGCCGCCGAGCGCGACGACCTCGGGCCCGGCTTCCGCGCCTGGCTGGCCGAGTTCGTGGCCGACCTGCCCGCCCCGGGCGCGTCGCAGGCCTGAGCGCGGCCGCGCAGGGGGAGCATCGACCCCCGTGGTGCGCATGACCGGGATCGGTGGGGACGGAGCGGTCCCGGGACGGCGGGACACCACGGCGCTGGACCTGCGGCGGGGCACCCCCCTGCGCGACGTGCCGGAGCCCTCGCCGGCCCCCGACAGCGCCCCGCCCGGCCCGGGCGGGCACGAGACGACCGCGATCGACCGCGGCCAGGTGCCCCCACCACCGGCCGCGGCGGTGCCGGCGCCGCCGCGCGGCGTGGAGCAGCACCTCGACGAGATCCTCTCCGCGGTGCCCGTGCCGGACCCCATCGAGCTGGCCGTCCTCGACGCGCAAGGCCTGCTGTGCGCCGAGGAGGTGGTCAGCCAGCGCGCGCTGCCGGCCTTCGACCAGGCCGCGCTCGACGGCTACGCCGTCCGGGCGCTCGACGTCGAGGGCGCCACCCCCGAGGAGCCGGCCCGGCTGTCGGTGGTGGGGGAGACCGCGGCCGGCCTCAGCGGCCCGGCGTCCATCGGCCCGGGGATGGCGCAGAAGGTCGCCGCCGGCGCGATGCTGCCGGCCGGCGCGGACGTCGTCGTCCCCGCGGTGTGGACCGACGGCGGCACGGTCGAGGTCGCAGTGCACGCCGGCCCGGAGCCGGGCAGCTACGTGCGTCGCGCCGGGGACGACGTCGCGCCGGGCACCACCGCGGTACAGGTGGGCACCCCCATCGGCCCCGCGCAGATCAGCCTGCTCGCCGCCGTCGGCCGCGACCGGGTGCAGGTGCGCCCGCGCCCGCGGGTCGCCGTGCTGTCCGCCGGGGGCGAGCTGGTGGAGATCAGCACGGTTCCCGGCCCCGGGCAGGTCGTCGACGTGAACAGCTACGCGCTGGCCGCCGCGGCGCGCGACGCCGGGGCCGAGGCCTACCGCTGGGGCATCCTGCCCAGCGAGCGGCGCCGGCTGTCCGAGGTGCTGGAGAGCCAGCTGCTGCGCAGCGACCTGCTGCTCATCGCCGGCACGCTGGCCACCGACGGCGACCTGGTGGCCGACGTGCTCGCCGAGCTCGGCCCCACGCAGTTCTCCCAGGTGACCATGCACCCCGGGCCCGTGCAGGCCTTCGGCCGGCTCGGCCGGGACGGCGTGCCGGTCATCTGCGTGCCCGGCGAACCGGTCGCGGCGCTGGTCGCCTTCGAGGTGTTCGTGCGCCCGGCGATCCGGGTGATGCTCGGCAAGCGCCAGCTGTTCCGCCGCACCGTGCAGGCGATCGCCGCCGAGCAGCTGCTGTCCCCGCTGGGCTACCGGCAGTACCTCTACGGCCAGGTCATGCGCCACCCCGACGGCGGCTACGTCGTCGAGCCCCTCGGGGACGGCGGCGAGGCGATGCTGGCCCGGATGGCGCGGGCCAACTGCCTGATCGTGGTCGACGAGGACGTCACCGAGGTGGCCGCCGGCGGGCTGGTCACCGTCATGCCCCTGCTGCTGGGCGGCTGAGCGGCACGGTGGTCGACCCCTCGCTGCGGCCGGGCTGGCCGGCGCACCTGACCTGGGGCCCGGTCGAGCTGCACCCGCCGCGGTGGCGGGACGCCGAGGAGTGGAGCCGGGTCCGGACCGCCAACGAGGCGTGGCTGGCGCCCTGGGAACCCACCGCCCCCGGCCCGTGGGCCGCGCGGCACACCCCCAGCACGTACCGGGCGATGCGCCGGGCGGTGCTGCGCCGGGCCGCGGCGGGGGCCTCGCTGCCCTTCGTCGTCCGGGTCGAGGGCCGGCTGGCCGGGCAGGTGACCATCGACAACGTCGTCCGCGGCGCGCTGCGCTCGGGCAACCTCGGCTACTGGGTCGACCGGTCGGTGGCCGGCCGCGGGCTGGCCTCGCTGGCCGTGGCGCTGGTCTGCGACCACGCGTTCGGCCCGGGTCGGCTGCACCGGCTGCAGGCCGACGTGCGGCCGGAGAACGCGCGCAGCCGGCGGCTGGTGGAACGGCTCGGCTTCCGTCACGAGGGCGTGGCGCGCCGGTACCTGGACATCGACGGCGACTGGCGCGACCACGACACCTTCGCGCTGCTGGCCGAGGACGTGCCCGGCGGCGTGCTCGCCCGGTGGCGGGCCCGCGTACCACGCTGAGCACCGCGCCGGCGGGGTCGCCGTGCCGACACGCCGCCGTCCCGGCACTCCCGTCACACCACGACCAGGACACGCCGCGCGCCTCCCTGGACCCGGCCGGTGCAGGCCGTAACTTCCCCCGTCAGGTGACTCGTGTGACGGGTGGTGTTTCTCAGATGGGTTCGGGTGTGCTGCTGGCCGCTCTGGTCGTGCTGTGGTTCGTGGTGCTGGTGCCCATGGTGGTGACCCGCGGCGACGCGCAGGGGACCGGCGCCCCGGGGGCCGACTCCGGCCGGACGCTGCAGCGTCGGCGGACGGTGGACCCCACGGTCCACGCCGCGACCGAGCGGGTCTCGGTCGACCGCGCCGCGCTGCGCGACAGCGGCGAGCTGCGGGTCGACGTGCACGCCGCCCGCCGCCGCACGCTGGCCGTGCTGGTGACCCTGGTGCTGGTGGCGCTGGTCGGCGCGCTGGTCTGGAGCCCCTGGCTGTGGATCGCCCAGGGTCTGTTCGACGTCGCCCTGGTCGCCTACCTGGTGGTGCTGCGCGGCGTGGCCCGCCGGGAGCGGCTGGCCGCCCGCCGCGCCGCCCGCGCCGCCGCCCGCACCGCCCGCCGGCCGGCCGCCCGTCCGGTCCCCGCACCGCGCCCGGCGCCCCTGGTCGCGGAGCCGGCCGTCGCCGAGCACCGCCCCACCGTCGGCCCGGTGCACCCCAGCCTGCCGCTGGCGCCGGTGCACCCGCTGCGCCCCGGCCGCGTCGTGGCCGCCCGCGCCGCCGCCCCGGCCGGGTGGCAGGACAGTGCGGTCGTCGGCCTGGACGACGACGACATCGGGTTCGCCGACATCGACGTCTACCAGCCGCGCCGGGTGGCCAACGGTTGATGAAGGACCTCCCTGCCCCCCGCGCCTCGCTCCGCTCGCCGCGGGACCCTGCAGGGAGGCCGTTCCAGTACGTCACCGGCTCGTCGCGGGCCCCTGCACAGGGGCCGGTTCCAGCACCTCACCGGGCTCGGCGCGGGCCCCTGCAGGGAGGCCGTCGGGAGGGACGGTAAGCTCGTCTCCCGTCAGGGGCTGTGGCGCAGTCCGGTAGCGCACCTCGTTCGCATCGAGGGGGTCAGGGGTTCGAATCCCCTCAGCTCCACTCCGACACCGCACGGCCCCGCTCCGGTCCCGGAGGGGGGCCGTCGCCGTCCGAGGGACCCTCAGGCCATCGCAGGCCGCGGCCGACTCGACGACGTGGCGTCGGACAACGCGTCGGCCAGGTCGTCGGCGGTCACGTACCCCTCGACGACGGCCAGGTCGCCCAGACGCATCCAGGCCTCCTCCCGGGTCGCCTGGAGGTCCAGCAGCTGCTGGAGCTGGCGCGGACTCAGCGCGCCCCGAGCCACCAGGACGTCCCCGACGCGGCGGTTGCCCAGGACCGAACGCGCCCGGGCCAGCTGCACCGGTAGCACCTCGGCGACCCGGCTGGACCACACGTGCACCAGGGGTGCCGCGCAGACCAGAGCGGTGAGGCCGGCCCAGAGGTACAGCGTCGGGTAGTCGTGGCCCAGGCCCAGCCCGCCGAGGACACAGGCGACGGCGACGCCGAGCCACAGCAGGTGGGGACGGAAGGTCCGCCACGTGTCGCCGGTCGCGGCGCTGCCCTTGGCGGTCACCACGTACACCAGCGGGCGGCCGGCCAGCTGAGCGGCGGCCGCGGCGACGTACACCGGAGCCGTGACCAGGTCCAGCACCAGGCCCCGGATCCCCCAGGAACGGCGCTCGTGCTCCACCAGGTTGAAGCGGCGCATGCAGAAGGCGAACACCAGGCCCAGGCCCAGGTTGGCGCCGAAGAGCAGCCCCCACTGGGTCAGCGGCAGGTGGGTGACCGTGACGCCGCCCAGCAGGTAGGTGGCCGACAGGACGACGCCGCCGACCCAGGCCATCGCCGTGGTCGGGTAGTGGGTCTGCAGGGCGAAGAAGGACAGCCGCTGCCACACGCCCATCGCCGGGAAGAGCCCGGGGGAGTGCCGGCGGGCGATCTCCCAGATGCCGTACGCCCAGCGCTTCTGCTGGCTGAAGAAGTCCGAGTAGGTCGCCGGTCCCTCGCCGACGGCCAGGACGTCGGGCGTGTAGACCCCCTTCCACCGCCGTCCGGTCACCTCGTTGACCGATGCGTAGACCACCATGGCGGTCAGGTGGTCCTCGATGATGCAGTCCTGGTAGCCGCCGATCTGGGCGAAGGCGGCCGGTCGGTACAGGTGGTTGGTGCCGATCAGCAGCGGGGCCTCGTGGCCGTTGCCGCCCCGCTGGATGATCCCGTGGAACAGGTAGGCCAGTTCCGCCGCGCCGCGGGCGACGAAGGACTCCTCCAGGTTGCCGTAGACCTGGGGCGCCACGACGAACGCGACGTCCGGGTCGCTGAAGTAGCCCAGCGTCCGTTCGAGGAAGTTGGGGAACGGCACGTGGTCGGGGTCCATCTGGGCGACGACGTCGTAGTGGCGCTCGTGACCGGCTCGCCAGCTGTTGTGGTTGCCGTGCTTGGTCCGCGCCCGGAAGGGACCATGGGGCTGGTTCCACTCGGGGTGCCCCTTGCGGCTGAAGTGCGCCACGCCGATCTCCGCGCAGCGCCGCCGCACCTCCGGGTCGTCGCCCTCGTCCAGCAACCACACGTCCAGCACGCCGTCGTGCCGGATGCGCTTCATCGCCCGCAGGGTGGCCATGACCAGCTCGACCGGCTCCTTGCCCGGCACGATGGTCGTCAGGACGGCGACCCGCAGGCCGGGCTGGGCCCGCATGGCGACCGGGTCCCGGGCCTGCCCCGCGTGGTAGGTGACGGTCCAGGTGCGCAGGCCGGCGATGAGTTGCAGCAGCACCATCACGACGAGTCCGCCGACGGCGAGCGCGTTGACCGCCGGCTCGGGCGTCATCCGCGGGAGGTTGGCCGGCAGCAGCAGGAAGACGGCCAGCGCCAGCGCGGCCGCGACGTGCGACCAGCCCAGCGCCAGCACGCTCCACCGCTGCCCACGACTCAGCGCGTCGCGGTACCGAACCCGCTCCGTGGGGTCCGCCATGACCCCGGTCACCTCGGTGGCCGCGCGTCCGTACAGCCGCGTGCTCTGCCGCCGCTCGGGCAGCCCACCGTGCCGCGCGGTCGGAGTGGATCGGTCGTTGGCCATCACGCCTGGGAGGTCGGGCCGCCACCGGCGGTGGTGGAGCCGAGGGGCCCGGGTCTCACCACTTGGGGTCGGGGCTGCCGGCCGGTCGACGGTGGGCTTGAGTCGAGCGGCGGACGTGCCGATGGGCCAGCGTGCACACCCCCACGGACGCGCCGTCCCGGCCACGGCCGCGCTCGGGGCGGCGCCTCCCGGTCGTGGCGGTGCTGCTCGTCGCCGGTCTGGTCACCTACGTCGTGCTCGCGGCCGACTCCACCGGACCACCGGCGCCCGCGGCTGCGCCGTCCCCGGCGGTCGACGCCCTCCCGCCGTCCGCCGCCCCCGTCCCTCCGGCGGTGCCGGCCGGCGACCCGGTGATGGGCATCTCGGCCCCGACGCTGGCCGACCTCGACCGCTTCACCCGGGCCACCGGCACCCGCCCGGAGGTCTTCGACACCTTCGAGGCGTGGTCACGGGACCGCCCCCTGGACCGGGAGCTGGCCGACGGGGTGGCCCTGCGGGGGGCGCGGCTGTCGGTGACCTGGGAGCCGTGGGCCAGCGACGGCCCGCGGGACCGGCAACCGGACTACACGCTCGCCTCGATCGCCGACGGCCGGCACGACGCCTACATCGACCTGTTCGCCGCGTCCGTCCGGGACCACGGGCACCCCGTGACCATCCGCCTGATGCACGAGATGAACGGCGACTGGTACCCCTGGGGCGCGACGGCGAACGGCAACCGCCCGGAGGACTTCGTCGCTGCCTGGCGCCACGTGCACGACCGGTTCACGGCGCTGGGCGCCACCGAGGTCGCGTGGCTGTGGGCCCCGAACGCGGTCTATCCCGGCAGCGCGCCGCTGGCGCCGCTCTACCCGGGCGACGAGTACGTGGACCTGGTCGGCGTCAGCAACTACAACTGGGGTGAGCGGTCCCACGACGGGTTCGCCACGCGGTGGCGCAGCTTCGGGTCGCTGTTCGACGAGAGCATCGCCGAGCTGGCCGCCCTCACCGACCGTCCCATCTGGATCACCGAGATCGGCAGCTCCGACCTCGGCGGCAGCAAGGGCGAGTGGCTGGCGCAGACGGCGGCGGAGGTCGTCCGCCGGCAGGAGATCGCCGGCCTGGTGTGGTTCGACCACCTGGACACCCGGCACGGTGTGGACTGGCGCATCGAGCACGACGAGCGGGCCACCGCGGCGTGGCGGGCCGCCTTCACCGCCCGTCGGTAGCGGGCCGGTTCAGCGCGCCGCGCGGAAGTCCGGCGGCCGCTTCTCGACGAACGCCCGCACGCCCTCCCGCCCCTCGGCGTCCGCGGCGGACTCCGCGATCAGCCCCGCCTCGTGGTCCAGCTGCTCCTCCGGCGTGCGGACGGCGGCGCCGCGGACCAGGGCGCGGGTGCGCACCAGCGCCCGCACCGGCCCGGCGGCCAGCGTGTGCGCCAGCGCGACCGCGGCCTCGCGCAGCTCGTCGTCGGCGACCACCCGGGCGACCAGGCCGCACGCCTGCGCCGCCGCGGTGTCCAGCGTGCCGTCGGTCAGCACCAGGTCCAGCGCGCGGGCCGGGCCGAGGGCGTGCGCCAGGGTCCAGGAGGTGCCGCCGTCCGGGGAGAAGCCGATCGCCGCGTAGGCGGGCCGGATCCTCGTGGAGCGGGCGCAGACGACGACGTCCACCGCCCCGAGCAGGCCGACGCCGGCACCGGCCACGGCGCCGTGCACGCCGGCGACGACCGGCACCGGGGCGGCCAGCAGCGCGCGCACCACCTCGTGCCAGTCGGCGGCCAGCCGGCCCACCTCGGCGCCGGGGTCCTCCGCCGCCGCGAAGCCGCGCACGTCGCCGCCGACGCAGAACCGCGGGCCGTCGGCGAGCAGCAGCACCGCCCGGGCGGCCGGGGGCCGGAGCCGGAGTGCCTCGGCCAGCGCCGTGGCCATCGCGGGGTCGACGGCGTTGCCGGTGTCCGGCGAGGCCAGGGTCACCCGCCACACGTCGCCGTCGAGGTCGCTGTGCACCGGCCGGTCGCTCATCGTCGTCCTCCGCGTGGTCGGGGTCGGGTCAGAACCAGGACGGGAACCACATCCGGTCCAGCCACTCCGCACGCGACAGCGGCTGCCCGGTGAGGACGGGGAGGAAGAACACGAACGTCGCCGCGACCACCCCGACGTAGAGGGCGACCACGCCCAGGCCCACCTGCCGGCGCGACCGGGAGGCGCCCGGGGGGCCCAGCACGTCCTGGAGCACCAGGACGACGGCGAGCACGAAGAACGGCAGCACCGGAGCGGTGTAGAAGGCGAACATCGTGCGCTCGGGGTTGAGCAGCCAGGTGCCCCAGCCGGCGACCACCGCGACGGCGACGGTCAGCGCGGCCGGGTCCCGGCGGGCGGCCACCCGCCAGGCCAGCCACACCAGCGCCGGCGCGAAGGCTGACCAGAGGGTCGGCGTCCCCACCATGAGGGTGTAGCGGACCACCTGCTCCCCGGCGGCGTCGGTGAGCCCCTGCGGGTTCCACAGCAGGATCGGCCGGCCGTTGACCAGCCAGCTCCACGGCCCGGACTCCCACGGGTGCGGCGTGGACAGCCCGGTGTGGAACTCCAGCCACTCGGCGTGCTGGTGCCACAGCGAGCGCAGCGCGTCGGGCACCCAGGGGAACGCCGTCTCCGGGTTCTGCTGCGCCCACGCCTTGCCCTGCGAGGTCTCGCCGAGGAACCAGCCGGTGAAGCTGGCCAGGTAGGTCAGCACCGGGACGGCGGCCAGCGCCCAGACCGCCCCCGGCAGGCCGCGGCGGGCCGTGACCAGCGTCGGGCGGGGTGCGCCGGCGTCCCGCCAGGCGGCGCGGTCCCAGAACAGGCTCAGCAGCGCGAAGGCGGCGAGGAACCACACCCCGCTCCACTTCACCGCGCACGCGCAGCCGAAGAGCAACCCGGCCGCCAGCCGCCACCCCCGCGGGCCGAGCGGCCCGGTCACCCCGTCCCGGATCCGCGCGCGCACCCGGTCCCGGTCGACCACCAGGCAGGCCACCGCGGACAGCACGAAGACCTGCAGGAAGACGTCGAGCAGCCCGATGCGCGACAGGGTGAAGGCCAGGCCGTCCAGCGCCAGCAGCAGCCCGGCGACCAGGCCGAGCAGCGTGGAGCCGGTCAGCCGCCGGGCCAGCCGGGTGAGGACGACGACGGCGATCGTCCCGGCGACCGCACTCGGCAGGCGCCAGCCGAAGGAGTCGTAGCCGAACAGCCCGATGCCGGCGGCGATCAGCCACTTGCCCAGCGGCGGGTGGACGATGAACGTGTAGCCGCGGTTGTACTCGTGGCCCCACTCGAGCAGCTCGCGCGCCTCGGGCGGGTAGTACGCCTCGTCGAAGAGCAGCTCCGGCGGGTAGCCGAGGTCCCACACCCGCACGGCGAAGGCGCCCAGGCCCAGCAGGGCGGTGAGCAGCCAGGCGGTGCGCTCGTCGGCGGGCAGTGGCGGGGTGGTGTCGCGACGCGGCCGGGGGAACGGGAGGCGGCGGGTGCGGGCGGGGCCGGGCCTCCCGGGCTCCCGCTCCGTGCGCTCGGGAGCCAGCACCGCCATGCGGCCAGGGTATGTGCGCGTGGCGGGCCGGCCGCCGTGACAGGCTCCCGGGGTGGTCGGACGGCTCGTGCTGGGTGGGGCGCCGCTGGGACAGCCCGGTGACGTCGGCCCGCGGCTGCGCGCGGCGATGGCGACCGCCGACGTCCTGGCGGTCGAGGACACCCGTCGGCTGCACCGGCTGGCCGCCGACCTGGAGGTCCGCCCGGCCGGGAAGGTGGTGACCTTCCACGAGTCCGTCGAGCGCGCCCGGCTGCCCGGGCTGCTGGCCGCCCTCGCCGAGGGGCGCACCGTGCTGCTGCTGACCGACGCCGGGATGCCCTCGGTGTCCGACCCCGGGTACACGCTGGTGCGCGCGGCGATCGACGCCGGGGTCGAGGTGACCTCCGTGCCCGGCCCGTCGGCGGTGACCACCGCCCTGGCGGTCTCGGGCCTGCCGGTCGACCGGTTCTGCTTCGAGGGCTTCCTGCCGCGCAAGCCCGGCGAGCGCCGGTCCCGGCTGTCCGGGCTGGCCGGCGAGCGCCGCACGATGGTCTTCTTCGAGTCGCCGCACCGGCTGGCCGACGCGCTGACCGACGCGGCGGCGGCGATGGGGGAGGACCGGCCGGCCGCGGTGTGCCGGGAGCTGACCAAGACGCACGAGGAGGTGCGGCGCGGGGGCCTCGCGGAGCTGGCCGCCTGGGCCGCCGACGGGGTGCGCGGGGAGATCACCCTGGTGGTCGGCGGGGCGCCGGTCGAGCCGGTGGCGCTGTCACCGGCCGAGCTGGCCGCGCTCGTGGCCGGCGAGGAGGCCGCGGGTGCCACCCGCAAGGACGCCATCCGCGCCGTCGTCGTCCGCACCGGGCTGCCCCGCCGGACCGTCTACGACGCCGTCGTCGCCGCGAAGGGCGACTGACCCGGCCCCGGTGTGCACGTCCGGTGGTCTCGCGACAGCCGGAGGGCACCATCGGTGCACAGCGGTGGCCCTGTGGACGACGATCCGCGGCCCCGCCGTCCCGTGCGGCACGGTTCGCCGGTGCCCGTGCCGCCCTCCGTGCCCGACGTGCTCCGGGGCCGCGTCTTCCGTGGCTCCGTGGTCGTCAGCCGCGGCCTGTTGACCCGCAACCAGCTGCGCGGCCCGACGTGGCGGAGGCTGTGGCCGGATCTGTACGTGCACCGCGACGTCCCGGTCACGCACGCTCTCCGCGCCCGTACGGCCGGCCCGCTCCTCGTTCCGGGGGCCGTGGTGACCGGCTGCAGCGCTGCGGTGCTGTGGGGTCTGGAACTGGCCGGCCGGGATGACGACGTCGAGCTCACCGTGCCGCCGGGGCACCACCCGGTGCGTGTCCCCGGGTTGCGCGTGCGCCGGAGTCGGCTGCCCGACGGGTGGGTGGCCCGCCGGCACCGGGTGGCCGTGACGACGCCCGAGGCGACAGCGGTCCGGGTCGCCGCTGCTCTGCCAGGGGACGACGCGGTCGTGGCGGTCGACCGGATCGTCACGTCCGGCCTCACCGACCTGGCGTCGGTGCGCGCGCTGGCGACGACCGGGTGCGGACCCGGCGCGGCACGGGCGCGTCAGGCCTGCCGGCTGGCCGACGGGCTCGCCGGGTCGCCGCAGGAGACGCGGCTGCGGCTGCTGATGGGGCGGGGTGGCCTCCCGGTGCCGGTGGCCCAGCACGTCGTCCGGGATCCGCGTGGCTTCGTGGCGCGGGTGGACTTCGCCTGGCCCGGGCTCCGGGTCGCGGTCGAGTACGACGGGGCGTGGCACGCCGAGCCCGGGCAGTTCGCTCGCGACCGTCAGCGGCTCAACCGCCTGCAGGCGGCGGGGTGGCGAGTGGTGTTCGTGACGGCCGCGGACCTGCACCGGGCCGACGAGTTGGTGAGGCGCATCGCCGCCGCCCTGGCGGGTGTGCGCTGAGTGTCGTCTCCGGTCGGCGGGAGACCACACCCAGCGCACACCGGGCGGGCCTCAGAGCCAGCCGTTGCGCTTGAAGCCGCGGTAGAGCAGCGAGCAGACGGTCACGATCACCAGCAGCACCGTGAAGTAGCCGTAGCGCCAGGTCAGCTCGGGCATGAACTCGAAGTTCATCCCGTAGATCCCGGCGATGGCCGTGGGGACGGCGATGATGCCGGCGTAGGCGCTGATCTTGCGCATGTCCTGGTTGTCGGCCTGGGTGGCTCGCGCCAGCGACGCCTGCAGGATGGAGCTCAGCAGCTCGTCGAGGCCGGCGACCTGCTCGCGCACCCGGATGGCGTGGTCCTCGACGTCCCGGAAGTAGGAGCGCATCGCCTCCGGGACGGGGTCGATCTGCCGCTCGGCCAGCTTCTGCAGCGGCACCTCCAGCGGGGACACCGCCCGCCGCAGCGACAGCAGCTCCCGCTTGAGCTGGTAGAGCCGGCCGATGTCGTCGGTGCGCTCCGGGCTGAACACCGAGGCCTCCAGCTCCTCGACGTCCTCCTCGACGGCGGCGGCGACGTCGACGAAGTCGTCGACCACGTGGTCGGCCACCGCGTAGAGCACCGCGGCCGGGCCCAGGCACAGCAGGTCCGTCTGCTCCTCCAGGCCCTGCCGCAGGTCGGCCAGCGCCCCGTGCTCGCCGTGCCGCACGGTGATCACGTAGTTCGGGCCGACGAAGACCATGACCTCCCCGGTGTCCACGACCTCGCTGGTCGCGGTGAGCCTGTCGTGCCTCACGTACCGCGCGGTGGTCAGGACCATGAACAGCGCGTCGCCGTAGCGCTCGAGCTTGGGCCGCTGGTGGGCGTAGACGGCGTCCTCGACGGCCAGCGGGTGCAGCCCGTAGTGCCCCGCGATGGTGCCCAGCTCCTCCTCGGTCGGCGCGTAGAGCCCGAGCCAGACGAAGCCGCCGCGGGACACCGCCGCCTGCAGCGCCTCGTGCGGCTCGACCGGGGGCTCGCGGCGCCCGTCGACGTAGACGGCGCAGTCCACGATCGGCCCGACGCCCTCGGGCCGGGACGGCGTCGTGCGCGGGCGGCCCTCGGGCCGGGGGCGGGTCGACGGGAGTTCCGCCGGGAGCCCGCGTGACCCCCTGCGGGGGACCTCCGTGCCGGGCATCTGCACTCCTCTCCCGAACGACTCGACGCGACAGCGTAGGCGTGCGGTGCGAGCGGTCCCGTGCCACGCTGCCCGGGTCCGGACCCTGCCGACAGCGAGGACGTCGTGGCCGCCAACACCCGCCGGGTGAAGTCCGTCGAGGACTCCATTCGCGACACCGACGAACCGGAGCACCGGCTCAAGAAGAACCTGTCCGGCCTGGACCTCACGGTGTTCGGCGTCGGCGTGATCATCGGCACCGGGATCTTCGTGCTGACCGGCGTGGTGGCGCGCAACCAGGCCGGGCCGGCGGTGGCGCTGTCTTTCGTGGTCGCCGGCGTGGTCTGCGGGCTGGCCGCGCTCTGCTACGCCGAGTTCGCCTCGACCGTGCCGGTCGCCGGGTCGGCGTACACGTTCTCCTACGCGACCTTCGGCGAGTTCGTCGCCTGGATCATCGGCTGGGACCTCGTCCTGGAGCTGGCGCTCGGCGCGGCCACGGTGTCGGTCGGCTGGTCGGGCTACCTCAACCAGCTGCTGGACGACGTCGGCTTGGCGCTGCCGACGTCCATCGCGGGGGAGACTGCGAGGTTCAACATCCCGGCGGTGCTGATCGCGCTGGCGATGACCGCCGTGCTGGTTCTGGGCATCAAGCTGTCCTCGCGGGTCACCGCGGTCATCGTGGCGATCAAGCTGGCCGTCGTCGCGCTCGTCATCGTGGTCGGCCTGTTCTACGTTGCCGCGGAGAACTACTCGCCGTTCGTTCCGCCGGCCGAGCCCCCGGCCGAGGGCGAGGGCGGCTGGCTGGACACCCCGCTGATCTCGCTGCTCACCGGATTCAGCCCCGGCACCTTCGGCTGGGGCGGGGTCCTCGCCGGCGCCGCCGTCGTGTTCTTCGCCTTCATCGGCTTCGACATCGTGGCCACCGCCGCGGAGGAGACCCGCAACCCGGCCCGCGACCTGCCGCGCGGCATCATCGGCTCGCTGGTCATCTGCACCGGGCTCTACGTCGCCGTCTCGCTGGTCGTCGTCGGCATGCAGCCCTACACCGAGCTCAGCGAGAGCGCCCCGCTGGCCGGGGCCTTCGCCGCCAACGGGCTGACCTTCTTCTCCACCGTCATCTCCCTCGGCGCGCTGGCCGGGCTCACCTCGGTGGTGATGATCCTGATGCTCGGCCAGTCCCGGGTGCTGTTCGCGATGAGCCGCGACCACCTGCTGCCCCCGGCCCTGGCCAAGGTGCACCCCCGCTACGGCACGCCCTACCGGATCACCATCGGCACCGGCGTCTTCGTCGCGTTCCTCGCCGCCGTCGTGCCGCTGGAGGAGCTGGCCGTGCTGGTCAACATCGGCACGCTGTTCGCCTTCTTCCTCGTGTCGATCGGCGTCTGGTGGCTGCGGCGCACCCGTCCGGACCTGCAGCGGTCCTTCCGGGTGCCGTTCATCAACGTGCTGCCGTGGGTGTCCGCGGCGGCCTGCCTGTGGCTGATGGCCAACCTGCCCACCGAGGCCTGGCTCCGCTTCGGCCTCTGGATGGCGCTCGGTGTGGGCCTGTACTTCGTCTACAGCCACCGGCACAGCCGGATGGCCACCGGGGAGCGCCGTCCCGCCGGCTGACCCCTCGCAGGGGTGAGGCCGCACCCGCGGCCTCTCCAGGCGCCCGCTGCCCCCGCCGACCCGACCGGTGACCGTCGTCCCCGGTCAGGGAGAGCAGCACCGTGGCGAGCACCGTCCTCGACGCCCCCGTGGCCGCGCGTCCGGCGTCCCCGCCACGGCGCGTCCCGCCGGCCGCCGTGCTGGCCGCCGCGGGCACCGGCGTCCTCCAGGCCGTGGCACTGCTGGCCGGCGGGCTGACCGGACTGGACGGCCTGCTGCTGTCGCCGCTGCGCCCGGCCGGCCCGGTCGTGGCCGGCCTGCTGCTGCTCCTCGCCGGCTGGGTGGTGCTCTGCGCCGGTGGCGGGGTCGCGCTGCTGGACCGGTCGGGACGGCGCCTCTACACCGCCGTGGCCACCGCCGAGGTCGCCCTCGTCGGGGCACTGTTCGCGGTGGCGCTGACCTCCCCGCTGGTCGACGCGCTGCCGGTCGGCCTGCCGCTGCCGGCCCTGGCGCTGCTGGTGCTCGGCTTGCCCGTGGGCAAGCTGCTGCTGGTCGGCGCGCCGTCCGTCCTGGCCTGGGTCGCCCAGGGGCCGCGCACGCCGCAGCGCCGTCCGCAGCCGGCCGCGGCCGGCCCGTGGACCCGCGCGGCCACCCTCGCCGTCATCGGGCTGGCCCTGGTCGCCGTCGCGCTGGCCGTCCCGGCACCCGGCGCGGCCCCCGACGTCCCGGCCACGGCGGGCACCGGCCAGCACTGAACCCGCTGGACGGCGCTCCGTAGGGTGAGCCCGTGACTGACCGGCACATCCTGACCGCCGTGGCCTGGCCCTACGCCAACGGCCCGCGGCACATCGGCCACGTCTCCGGCTTCGGCGTCCCCTCCGACGTCTTCAGCCGCTACCACCGCATGGTGGGCGACCGGGTGCTGATGGTCAGCGGCACCGACGAGCACGGGACGCCGATCACCGTCGCCGCCGACGCCGAGGGCGTCAGCCCGCGGGAGATCGCCGACCGCAACAACCGCGTCATCGTCGGCGACCTGCAGTCCCTCGGGCTGTCCTACGACCTGTTCACCCGCACCACGACGGCCAACCACGCGGCGGTCAGCCAGGAGATCTTCCTGGGCCTGCTGAAGAACGGCTACGTGTTCCCGAAGACGACGCTCGGCGCGATCAGCCCGTCGACCGGGCGCACGCTGCCCGACCGCTACATCGAGGGCACCTGCCCGATCTGCGGCTACGACGGCGCCCGCGGCGACCAGTGCGACAACTGCGGCAACCAGCTCGACCCGGTCGACCTGATCGGCCCGCGGAGCCGGATCAACGGCGAGACCCCGAAGTTCGTCGAGGAGGAGCACTACTTCCTCGACCTGCCGGCGTTCACCCGGGCCCTCGGCGACTGGCTGGCCACGCGCAACGGCTGGCGCCCCAACGTGCTGAACTTCGCCCGGAACCTGCTCACCGACCTCAAGCCGCGCAGCTACACCCGCGACATCGACTGGGGCGTGCCGGTGCCGCTGGACGGCTGGCGGGACCGCCCCGACAAGCGCATCTACGTGTGGTTCGACGCCGTCGTGGGCTACCTGTCCGCGTCCATCGAGTGGGCCCGCCGCAGCGGCGACCCCGAGGCCTGGCGGCAGTGGTGGCAGACGCCGGACTCCGAGGCCTACTACTTCATGGGCAAGGACAACATCGTCTTCCACGCCGAGATCTGGCCGGCCCAGCTGCTCGGCTACGACGGCGAGGGCGACAAGGGGGGGACGCCGGGGTCGCTGGGCCGGCTCAACCTGCCCACCGAGGTGGTCTCGAGCGAGTTCCTCACCATGGAGGGGCGCAAGTTCTCCTCCTCCCGCCAGGTGGTCATCTACGTGCGCGACTTCCTGGCCCGCTACGACGCCGACGCGCTGCGCTACTTCATCGCCGCGGCCGGCCCGGAGAGCCAGGACACCGACTTCACCTGGGCGGAGTTCCTGCGCCGCAACAACGACGAGCTGGTCGCCGGCTGGGGCAACCTGGTCAACCGCACGGTGTCGATGGCGGCCAAGAACGTCGGCGCCGTCCCGACGCCCGGGCAGCTGACCGACGCCGACCGGGCGCTGCTGGGGACGACGGGCGGCGCGTTCGCCCCCGTCGGGGAGCTGCTGGCCCGCAACCGGCAGAAGGCCGCGGCCGCGGAGGCGATGCGGGTGGTGGGCGAGGCGAACAAGTACCTGTCCGACCAGGCGCCGTGGAAGCTCAAGGAGGACCCGGCCCGCCGGGACACCGTGCTGCACACCGCGCTGCAGGCGGTCAGCGACTGCAACGCGCTGCTCACCCCGTTCCTCCCGCACTCCGCGCAGAAGGTGCACGAGCTGCTCGGCGGCACCGGGGTGTGGTCACCGGCGCCGCGGATCGAGGAGGTCACCGACCTCGACGACGGCTCGCCCTACCCGATCATCACCGGCGACCACGGCGACGGGCAGGCGGTGTGGGCCTCCCGCCCCCTGCCGCCGGGGACGCCGCTGGCACCGCCCACCCCGGTGTTCCGCAAGCTCGACGAGTCGATCGTCGCCGAGGAGCTGGCCCGGCTCGAGGACGGCGCCCCGTGACCGCCGATACCGCGATATTGGCGGGACGGGGCGGCGCGTGAGCCGGTCGGCCGCCTCGCGCGCCAACCGGAGGGGGGAGCCGCCGCCGTCCCCGGAGCCGCTGCCGTCGCCCGCGGTCGACAGCCACACCCACCTGGACATCACCCTCGACGGGGACCGCCGGCCGGACGACGCGGCCGTGGACGACGAGGTCGCGGCCGCCGTCGCCGTCGGCGTGACCCGGCTGGTGCAGGTGGGCGTCGACGTGCCTTCCTCGCGGTGGTCGGCGGAGCTCGCGGCCCGGCACCCGCGCGTGCTGGCCGCCGTCGCCGTACACCCCAACGAGGCCGGCGCCGGCGCGGCGACGGACGACGCCCTGGCCGAGATCGACCGGCTGGCCGCCCTGCCGCGGGTGCGGGCGGTGGGGGAGACCGGCCTGGACCGCTACCGCACCGGCCCCGACGGCTGGGCGGCGCAGGAGGCGTCCTTCCGGGCACACGCCCGCATCGCGGCCGAGCACAGGGTGGCGCTGGTCGTCCACGACCGCGACGCGCACGCCGAGGTGCTCCGGGTGCTCGACGACGAGGGCGCCCCCGAGCACGTGGTGATGCACTGCTTCTCCGGCGACGCCGCGTTCGCCCGGGCCTGCGTCGAGCGGGGCTGGGTGCTGTCCTTCGCCGGCACGCTCACCTTCGCCAACGCCGGCTACCTGCGCGAGGCCGCCGCGCTGACCCCGGTCGACCAGCTGCTGGTGGAGACCGACGCGCCGTTCCTCACCCCCGTCCCGCACCGCGGCCGGCCCAACGGCTCCCGGCTGGTGCCGCACACGGTGCGTGCGCTGGCCGAGGTCACCGGCGTGCCGCTCGCCGAGCTCGGCGCCCACCTCACCGCCACCGCCGAGCGCGTCTTCGGCCCCTGGGACGCGCCCCCTCCTCCGCGATCATGACGTCCGGGGAGCGACGCGCCGACGGGCCGCGGCGTGTCGGTCCCCGGATCGCGTGATCGTCGCGGACGGGCTGGACCGGCCGCCCCTCCGCGCGGGATTCCGGGGGACACTGGCCGCGTGGGCCGCCTCATCGCCGTCGTCCTGTTCATCGCCGTCCTGGTCCCCGGTGTCCTGCTCGCCCGCGCGTGGGCCCTGGCCGCGGGCCGCCGCGCCGTCGCCGCCGCGGCCGTCGGCTTCACCACCCCCACCCCCGAGGGGCTCGCCGTGCTGCGCCGGCAGGCCCAGCACGGACGGCGCGTCCGGCAGCTGGGCTTCCTGCTCGGCGTGGTCGCCATCGCCGTCAGCATCGCGGTGTTCGCCGAGGCGTCGGTGTTCCTCTGGCTGCCGGCCCTGGTCATCGGGCTGCTGCTGGGGATCGTGCTCGCCGAGGCGACCCGCCCGCGGCCGCGCTGGCGCACCAGCTCCCCGGCCCGCCGGCCCCGGCAGTCGGAGCTGATCTCCCTCGGGCTGCTGTGGGCCACCCGCGCCGTCGTCGCCGCCGAGCTGCTCACCGCCGTCCTCATGTGGCGGCGCGGCGAGCTGCCCGACAGCGTCGGCGCCGTCGCCCTCGCCGTCCCGCTGCTCGCCTGGGTGCTCGCCGAGGCCGCGCTGCTGCGCGCGCTGCTGCGCCCGCTGCCCGCCGAGGGCGCCGACGTGCCGGTCGACGAGGCGCTGCGCACCTGGACGGCGCACCTCGTCGCCGCCGCGGTGAGCGTGCTCGCCCTGCTGCCGCTGGGAGCGCTGCTGCTGACCGCCGGCATCGACCTCGGCGGCCGCGTCACCGACGGGATCGACCTGCTGCCGGTGGCCCTGGTCGCCGGTGGCTTCGCCGGGCTGGCCGCGGGGCTGGCCCTCGCCGTCTTCCTGGTCACCTGGCTGCGGCCAGTCCGGGTCGACGACCGTGCGCTGACGGTGTGATCCAGGACATCGCGGTCCTCCGGACCGCACCGCGACCAGGCGCCGTACCCGGCGGGCGCTGAGCCCCACCCGGCCACTCGTCGGGGACCCTCCCGGTCCCGCTCCTCGCGACCGCCTCGCGGGGCGGCTCGCCTGGGCGCGGGGCCGTGGTCTTGATCACCCCACCGAGCTCACGCTGCGCACCCGTCACACCCGTCCCGCCCGGCGCGTCGCTCACTCACCGTGTCGGCGCGTCCACAGGTCGACACGTCGCCCCGCTGGTCTACTCGACGCGCACCGTTGCCAGACGCACCGTCCTCGTTATCGTGTCGTGACCAGCCGGGGTGGGGACCGACCCGGACGGCACCGCGACCAGGGGCTCCGCCTCCCCGTCGCCTGCCGTCCGAGCCGGGTCGCGCTCGGTACCCGCCCTGCCGGCGAGTGCCCGCGCGCGCCTCCACCCGGGATCTCCTCACTCTGGAAGAGCCGTGCCCCGACCGCTGAAGTCCGTCCTCCTCGCCCTCGTCCTGATCGGACTCGTGGGCGGCTCCCTGGCCTTCTTCGTCGCGCAGAAGTCCGTGACGCTGACCGTCGACGGGCAGGCCCGCGAGCTGCGCACCTACGCCGACACCGTCGGCGAGGTGCTCGAGGGGGAGGGTCTGCGGCCGCAGTCGCACGACGTCGTCCTCCCGGACGCCGCCGCCCCGGTCGCCGACGGCGACACCGTGGTGCTCAACCGGGCGCGCCCGCTCACCCTCACCGTGGACGGCGTGAGCAGCGAGGTGTACGTGACCGCGCTGTCGGTCGACGAGGCACTGGCCCAGCTCGGGTACCGCGCCGAGGACCTCGTCGTCTCCGCCAGCCGCAGCGAGCGCCTCCCGCTGGACGGCATGGCGCTGTCGATCAGCACGCCCAAGGACGTCACCCTCGTCGTCGACGGGCAGCAGCGCGTGGTCACCACCACCGCGGCCACCGCGAGTGACCTCCTGGCCGAGCAGGGCGTCGCGCTCGGCCCGGCCGACCGCACCAGCCTCTACCCCGACCAGGCGCTGCTGTCGCAGATGCGGCTGCAGGTCTTCCGCGTGCAGGTCAGCGAGGTGCCCGTCGCCTCGCCGCTGGAGCACGGGACCGTCGAGACCGGGGACCCCACCGCCTTCGCGGGCGACGACACCGTCACCCAGGAGGGCGTCGTGGGTGAGCAGGTGACCACCTTCCGCGTCACCGTCACCGACGGCGTGGAGACCGGCCGCGAGCAGCTGGCCACCACCGTCACCCGGGCGCCGGTCGACGAGCTGGTCACCGTCGGCACCAAGCCCCGCCCGGCCGCCTCGAGCGCCGTCCCCGCCACGGCCGACGGGCTGGACTGGGCCGCGCTGGCCAGGTGCGAGTCGGGTGGCCGACCCGACGCGGTGAGCGGCACCGGCAAGTACCGGGGCATGTACCAGTTCTCCCAGTCGACCTGGAACGCTGTCGGTGGCAGCGGCGACCCGGCCGCCGCCTCGGCCGAGGAGCAGACCAAGCGGGCGCAGATGCTCTACGCCCGCTCCGGTGCCGGCCAGTGGCCGCACTGCGGCAAGCTCCTCTGAACGGAGCCCCCTGAGCACCCCACCCGGACAGACCGACGGGCTGCTGGGCCCGGCCGCCATCCGCGACCTGGCCCGGCAGCTCGGGCTGCGCCCGACCAAGAGCCTCGGGCAGAACTTCCTGCACGACGCCAACACCATCCGGCGGATCGTGCGCACCGCCGAGCTGGACCCCGACGACGTCGTCCTGGAGGTGGGGCCCGGGCTCGGCTCGCTCACCCTCGGGCTGCTCCCGGTCGCCGCGCACGTCACCGCCGTCGAGATCGACCCCCGGCTGGCCGAGCTGCTGCCCCGCACGGTGGCCGGGCGCGCGCCCGGCCTCGCCGGCCGGCTCACCGTGGTCGAGGCCGACGCGCTCCGGGTGCGCGAGCTGCCCGGGCCGGCCCCCACGGCGCTGGTGGCCAACCTGCCGTACAACGTGGCGGTGCCCGTCCTGCTGCACCTGCTGGAGCTGCTGCCGACCCTGCGCCGCGGGCTGGTCCTCGTGCAGGCCGAGGTCGCCGAGCGGCTGGCCGCCGCCCCGGGCGCGCCGGCCTACGGCGTCCCGTCGGTCAAGGCCGCCTGGTACGGCGAGGTCCGCCGGTCCGGCAGCATCGGCCGCCGGGTGTTCTGGCCCGAGCCCAACGTGGACTCCGGCCTGGTCGCCCTCGACCGCCGTCCCCCGCCGCCGGGCGACCGCGCCGCCACCTTCGCCGTCGTGGACGCCGCCTTCGCCACCCGCCGCAAGGGGCTGCGGGCCGCGCTGGCCCGGTGGGCCGGCGGCCCGGCCGCCGCGGAGGCCCGGCTGCGGGACGCGGGCATCGACCCGGCCACCCGCGGCGAGCAGCTCTCGGTCGCCGACTTCGCCCGGCTGGCGGCGACGGAGCCCCGGCCGTGAGCTGGGCCTCCTCCGGCGGGCCCGGCCGGCTGGCAGGGGGCGGCGCGGTCGTGGCCCGGGCCCCCGCCAAGGTCAACCTGCACCTCGCCGTCGGGCCGCTGCGCCCGGACGGGTACCACGAGCTGCGCACCGTCTACCTGGCCGTGTCGCTGTTCGACACGGTCACGGTGCGCCCGGGCACCGGGCTGACCCTCACCGTGACCGGCGAGGGGACGACGGGCAGCGGGCCCGACGCCGTCCCGACCGACCGGCGCAACC
Organism: Geodermatophilus sp. DSM 44513; assembly: GCF_032460525.1. Taxonomy (NCBI): domain Bacteria; kingdom Bacillati; phylum Actinomycetota; class Actinomycetes; order Geodermatophilales; family Geodermatophilaceae; genus Geodermatophilus; species Geodermatophilus sp. DSM 44513. Next base: position 793,218 of record NZ_CP135963.1, read on the forward strand.
TGGTGTGGCAGGCCGCCGAGCTGCTGGCCGAGCGGGCCCGGGTGCCCGCCGACGCCGCCATCACCATCGACAAGTCGATCCCCGCGGCGGCGGGGCTGGCCGGGGGCAGCGCGGACGCCGCGGCCGCGCTGGTCGCCCTCGACGCGTTGTGGGGCACCCACGCCACCCGGGGCGAGCTCACCGCACTCGCCGCCCGGCTGGGCAGCGACGTCCCGTTCAGCCTGGTGGGCGGGGTGGCCCTGGGCTCCGGCCGCGGCGAGCAGCTGTCCCCGGTGCTGGCCCGCCGCCGCTGGGACTGGGTGCTCGGCATCGCCGGCGAGGGGTTGTCCACCCCCGCCGTCTACGCCGAGCTGGACCGGCTGCGGGCCGAGGGCCGGGTGCCCAACGGCGAGGTGCACGCCTCGTCGGACCCGGTGATCGCGGCGCTGCGCAGCGGGCCGGTGCCGGCACTGGCCACCGCGCTGGCCAACGACCTGCAGCCACCGGCGCTGTCCCTGCGGCCCGACCTGCGCCGCGCGCTGCGGGCCGCGAGGGGTGCCGGGGCCGCCGCAGCGATCGTCAGCGGCTCCGGCCCGACGGTGGCCGCGCTCGCCACGGACGAGGACGCGGCGGTGCGGATGGCCGCGACGCTGGCCGGGGAGGGCGTCTACCGCACCGTCCGCGCCGTGCACGGCCCGGTCCCCGGCGCCCGCCTGGTCGGCTGAAAGAGGACCCCCTCGCCCCCCACCGCTCGCAAGCTCGCGGCGGGACCCTGCGAGGGGCCTAGACAGCAGTGGCCGGTGGGCGGCGCTTGGCGGCCAGCCGCACGGGGTCCGGCCACTTCACCGAGTGCGCCCAGCCCAGCTTCTCGAACACCCAGATCACCCGGGCGCTGATGTCGACCTGCCCGCGCAGCACGCCGTGCCGGGCGCAGGTCGGGTCGGCGTGGTGCAGGTTGTGCCACGACTCCCCGGCGCTCAGGATCGCCAGCGGCCAGAAGTTGGTGGCGCGGTCCCGGGAGACGAAGGGCCGGTCGCCCACGACGTGGCACACAGAGTTGATCGACCAGGTCACGTGGTGCAGCAGGGCTACCCGCACCAGCCCGGCCCAGAAGAACGCCGTCCAGGCGCCGACCCAGCTGCCCGTCACCAGGCCGCCCACGACTGCCGGAAGGGCGAGGCTGAGGAAGGCCCAGACCACGAACAGCCGGCTGGTGCGCCGCAGCGTGGCGTCCTTGAGCAGGTCGGGGGCGTACCGCTCGGCGTTGGTCTGCCGCCGGTCGAACAACCAGCCCAGGTGCGCGTGCCACATCCCCCGGAGCAGCGCGCGGGCATCGGTGCCGTAGCGCCACGGCGAGTGCGGGTCGCCCTCGCGGTCGGAGAACGCGTGGTGCCGGCGGTGGTCGGCCACCCACTGCACCACCGGCCCCTGGACGGCCATGCAGCCGACCACGGCCAACGCGATGCGCAGCGGGCGGGCGGCCTTGAACGAGCCGTGCGTGAAGTGCCGGTGGTAGCCGACGGTGATGCCCAGCAGCGTGAGGGAGTAGAGGCCGACCGCCAGCCCGACGTCGAGCCAGGACAGCCCCCACCCCCACACGGCGGGGACGACGGCGGCGAGGGCCAGGAAGGGCACGACGACGAAGACGTAGAGCGTGACCTGCTCGACCAGCCCCTTCTCCTTGCCGAAGGCGGTGGGCGGGAGCCCGGCGTCCGGGTCGGCCGGCCGGGGGGCCGGGGCCGTGGGGCGCGTCGGGGCGGGAGCGGACAAGCGGCCTCCAGGGCGCTCCGTGGGGCGCGGTGCGGTCCGGTCTGACCGCCGCACCCCTACGGGTCCGTAAGCTACGTCACCGCGCAGGGCACCGCCCGACGGGTCCTGGGGCGGCACCGCGGCACCGGCCGGGCGGGCGCCTAGGCTGCCGGGGGACGTCCGCGCGGCGTCCGCGCCGTCCTCCGGCGGCGCCCGCAGTGGGGGATGGGGTAATCGGCAGCCCGCCGGCCTTTGGAGCCGGGAAGTCTCGGTTCGAGTCCGAGTCCCCCAGCAGCCGTTGTCCCCAGCAGCCGTTGTCCCCCAGCAGGCCGTTGCCGCCGAGGTCGAGGAGACCCGTGTCCGAACCGCGCCAGCCCGGTGCCGTCCCCGAGGGCGGGGTCGCCGCCGTCGTCGTCCTCGCCGCCGGCCAGGGCACCCGCATGAGGTCCGCGCTGCCCAAGGTGCTGCACCCCCTCGGCGGGCGCAGCATGCTCGGCCACGTCCTGGCCGCGGCCGACCCGCTGGCCGCGCGGCACACCCTCGTGGTCGTCGGCGCGGGCCGGGAGGCCGTCGAGGAGCACCTGGCCCGGGAGGCCCCGGGCGCGCGGCCGGTGCTGCAGGCCGAGCAGCGCGGCTCCGGGCACGCGGCGGCGGTCGCGCTGGCCGCCGTCCCCGACCTCGACGGCCCGGTGCTGGTCGTCAACGGCGACGCCCCGCTGCTGACCGCCGGCACGCTGGCCGCGCTCGTCGACGGCCACCGCGAGGCGGGCAGCGTGTTCACCGTCCTCACCTCCGAGGTGCAGGACCCGACGGGGCTCGGGCGGATCGTCCGCGGCGCCGGCGGCGAGGTGCGCGCCATCGTCGAGGAGCGGGACGCCACCGACCAGCAGCGGGCGATCCGCGAGGTCAACGCCGGGGTCTACGTGGCGCACGCCGCCACCTTGCGCCGGGTGCTGGGCGGCCTGGCGACCGACAACGCCCAGGGCGAGCAGTACCTGACCGACGCCCTCGCCCCGCTGGCCGAGGGCGGGGCGCCGGTCGCCGCCGTCCGGGCCGGGGACCCCGACGACGTCCTGGGCTGCAACGACCGCCGGGAGCTCGCCGCTCGCCGGCGCACGCTCAACGACCGGGTGCTCGACGACCTCATGCGCGCCGGCGTCACCGTCGTGGACCCGGCCACCACCTGGGTCGACGTGACCGTCACCGTCGCGGCCGACGCGCTGCTCGAGCCCGGCGTGCACCTGCGGGGGACGACGTCGGTGGCCACCGGCGCCGTCGTCGGCCCGGACACCACCCTGGTCGACACCGCGGTGGGGGAGGGCGCCAGCGTGCTGCGCTCGCACGTCCTCGGCGCCGACGTCGGCCCGCGCGCCACCGTCGGCCCGTTCAGCTACCTGCGGCCGGGCACCCGACTGGCCGCCGGCGCCAAGGTCGGCGCCTTCGTCGAGACCAAGAACGTGCAGGTCGGCGAGGACTCCAAGGTGCCGCACCTGTCCTACGTCGGCGACGCCACCATCGGCCGCGGCTCCAACGTCGGGGCGGCCACGGTGTTCGTGAACTACGACGGGGTCCAGAAGCACCACACCGAGGTCGGTGACCACGTGCGGATCGGCTCGGACACCATGCTGGTGGCCCCGGTCACCGTCGGGGACGGCGCCTACACCGCGGCCGGCTCGGTCATCACCACCGACGTCCCCCCGGGGGCGATGGCCGTCGCGCGGGCCCGCCAGCGCAATGTGGCAGGCTGGGTGCGGCGCCGCCGTCCCGGGACGGCCGCCGCGCAGGCCGCCGAGGCGGCCGGGGATCCAGGGGCCGAGTCGGCGGCCGACACCCGCCCGGAGGCTTCCGGGTAGGCGGTGAGTCGGCCCGACGACGCGAGGACCAGGGGTTGACCAGCCGATGAGCGCCATCCGGCAGACACCGAGCAAGAGCCTGATGCTGTTCTCCGGCCGGGCCTTCCCGGAGCTCACCGACGAGATCGCCGGGCACCTCGGGGTCACCCCGACGCCGACGGCGGCCTACGAGTTCGCCAACGGCGAGCTGTTCGTCCGCTTCGAGGAGTCCGTCCGCGGCTGCGACGCCTTCGTGGTGCAGAGCCACACCGCGCCGCTGAACACCTGGCTCATGGAGCAGCTGATCATGGTGGACGCGCTCAAGCGGGCGTCGGCCAAGCGGATCACCGTGGTCGCCCCGTTCTTCCCCTACGCCCGGCAGGACAAGAAGCACCGCGGCCGCGAGCCCATCTCCGCCCGCCTGGTCGCCGACCTGTTCAAGACCGCCGGCGCCAACCGGCTGATGACCGTCGACCTGCACACCGCGCAGATCCAGGGCTTCTTCGACGGCCCGGTCGACCACCTCTTCGCCCTCGACCTGCTCGTGGCGCACGTCTGCGAGCGGTGGGGCGACCGGGACATCACCGTCGTGTCGCCGGACTCCGGCCGGGTGCGGGTCGCCGAGCGGTGGACCGACAAGCTCGGCGGCACCCCGCTGGCCTTCATCCACAAGACCCGCGACCCCCTGCGGCCCAACGAGGTCGTCGCCAACGCCGTCGTCGGCGAGGTCGAGGGGCGGACCTGCATCCTCGTCGACGACATGATCGACACCGGCGGGACGATCGTGAAGGCCACCGAGACGCTGTTCGAGGCCGGCGCGGCCGACGTCATCGTCTGCGCCACCCACGCCGTCCTCTCCGGCCCCGCGGTCGACCGGCTGAAGAACAGCCGGGTCAGCGAGGTCATCGTCACCAACACGCTGCCCATCGAGCCGGCCCGCCGGTTCGACAAGCTGACCGTGCTCTCCATCGCCCCGCTGCTCGCCCGGGCGATCAAGGAGGTCTTCGAGGACGGCTCGGTGACCAGCCTGTTCGACGGGGCCTCCTGACCGGGTGGCCGCCCGCACCCGACTGACCGACGCCCAGGTCGCCGCCCTGGCCCGCCACCGGTTCGGACTGGGTGCCGTCCCCGACCTCCCGCCGGCCGAGGGGTTCGAGGACGCCCAGGGGGTCCTCGTGGCGGTGCGCGAGGCCGAGGGGCTCCGGGTGGTCGAGGTCCCACGCTGGCGCCCGCCGGCCGACGTGGCCCGCCGGCTGCGGGAGCGCGGGTGGTCCGACCCCGCCGCCTGGGTGGGGTGGCCGCCGGCCGCGGTCGAGGACCTGCCGCCGCGGGTCCTCGTGCTCCTGCCCGTGGCCGGGGCGCCCGTCGACGCGGCGGTGGTCTCCTCCGCCGCGGCCGCGTGGGCCGGCGTCCGGTCCGGCGGCCGCGAGGTGGAGCTGGTGTGCGTCCCGGTGACCGCGGCCGCGCCGGAGGTGGGCTGGCCGCGGCTGGCGGCCGTCTACGGCGCGACCCTGGCCGGCAGCCGCGTCGACCCGGGGACGGCGCGCACCGGCGGGCGGGTGCTGTTCTTCACCGGGCTGTCCGGCGCCGGCAAGTCGACCATCGCCGCCCGGGTCGTCGAGCTGCTGCTGGAGACCGGCCGCAGCGTGACCCTGCTCGACGGCGACGAGGTCCGCTCCCACCTGTCCGCCGGGCTGGGCTTCTCCCGGGCCGACCGGGACACCAACGTCCGCCGGATCGGCTGGGTCGCCGCGCAGATCGCCAAGCACGGCGGCACCGCCGTGTGCGCACCCATCGCCCCCTACGCCGCCGTCCGCGCCGACGTGCGCCGGGAGGCCGAGGAGCAGGCGGGGCCCGGTGGCTTCGTGCTGGTGCACGTGGCCACCCCGCTCGCCGAGTGCGAGGCCCGTGACCGCAAGGGGCTGTACGCGCGGGCCCGGCGGGGCGAGATCCCGGCGTTCACCGGGATCAGCGACCCCTACGAGGTCCCCACCGACGCCGAGGTCCGCGTCGACACGACGGGCAGGGACGTCGACGCGTGCGCCCGCCTGGTGCTCGACGCCGTCCTCGCCGCCCCGGGGCCGGCCGGCGCGGGACCCGCGTAGGACGCCGTCGGCGTGCCGGGGGCACGGCCCCGGCCCGGCGGGGGAGCCGTCCCGGGCACCGGGTATCCTCGAGGAGTTGCCCGGCGAGGGAGACGGCCCGCCCGTACTCCGTGATCGACGTGCTGCGCTCCTCGCGGGGGTCTGCCCCCCCGGCCGGGCGTGCCGCGCCGTCCGCCGGCCACCGACCCGATCCACCTGCTGAGGAGCACACCACCGTGGCCGACTTCCGCCTCGCCGCCGAGACCCGCACCGAGTTCGGCAAGGGCAGCGCCCGCCGCACCCGCCGGGCCGGCCGCGTCCCCGCCGTCCTCTACGGGCACGGCCAGGACGTCGTGCACCTGTCGCTGCCGGCCCGCGAGTTCGCCGCGGCGCTGCGCAACGGCGGCAGCACCGTGCTGCTCACCGTCGTCCTGGACGGCCGGGAGCAGCTCGCCCTCACCAAGGCGGTGCAGCGCGACCCGCTGACCCGCGCCCACGAGCACGTCGACCTGCTCGTCGTGCGCCGTGGCGAGCGGACGACGGTGGAGATCCCGGTCCTCGTCGTCGGTGAGCCGGGCATCGACTCGATCCCGAACCACCAGCTGAACACCCTGTCCATCGAGGCCGACGCCACGAACCTGCCCGAGACCATCGAGGTCGACGTGACCGGCCGCACGGCCGGCCAGGGCATCAACGCCGGCGACATCACCCTGCCGGCCGGCGCCGTGCTGGTCACCGACCCCGAGGCGCTCGTCATCGGCTTCATCGGGGCCCCGACCGCCGAGGCGCTGGAGGCCGAGCTCGCCGAGGCCGAGGCCGAGGCCGGCATCGAGCGCGAGGAGTCCGCAGCCGCCGAGGAGGGCGTCGGCCAGGGCGACGTCGTCTCCGAGCCGCAGGACCAGGGCAGCGGCGAGTCGATGGACTCCGCCGAGAAGGGCTGAGCGTCCTGACCCAGGGCTCGACCCGCGGGGGCGCCGACGACGTCGGCGCCCCCGCGGCCGTGTCCGAGGGGCCCTTCCTGGTGGTCGGGCTGGGCAACCCCGGTCCCTCCTACGCCGGCAACCGGCACAACGTCGGCGTGGTGGTGCTCGACGAGCTCGCCGCCCGGGCCGGCACCCGGCTCTCCCCGGGCAAGGGCAAGCGGGCCCGCACGCAGGTCGGCGAGGGCCGGCTGGCCGGCCGCCGCGTCGTGCTGGCCCGGCCCACCACCTACATGAACGAGTCCGGCGGCCCGGTCCGCGGCCTGCTGGACTACCACTCCATCCCGGCCACCGACCTGGTGGTGCTGCACGACGAGCTCGACGTCCCCTTCGGCACGGTGCGGCTCAAGCGCGGCGGCGGGGAGGGCGGGCACAACGGCCTGCGGTCGATCTCCCGGTCCACCGGGACGAGGGACTACCTGCGGGTGCGCGTCGGCATCGGCCGCCCGCCGGGCCGCCAGGACCCGGCCGACTTCGTGCTCCGGGACTTCTCGGCCACCGAGCGCAAGGAGCTCGACCTGCTCGTCGCCGAGGCCGCCGACGCCGCCGAGGAGCTGCTCGCCCGCGGGCTCGAGGCCGCGCAGAACGTGGTCCACCCCCGAACCTGACGGGCGTCCCCGGGTGGGTGAGTCGCCGTCACCAACGGGTGAAGGGGCCCGCCGCGCGTTGACCCGCCCGTGACGCAGTGTGATGGTCGTCCGACGTCGGACACCGTGCCCGGACGAACGCCCTGCTCACAGGCGAACAGTCGTCCCGTGCACGCGTGGTGCCGACCACACGTCGTCACGTGCGTCCGGGGGAAACCGTGCTGCTCGACCACTCCACCGCCCGTCTCGGGACGGCGTCCCGCGCGCTCCGGGGGACGCCGAGCGTGCAGCGCCGGCCCCGCCCGCGGGCCGGGCGGGCGCCCTGGGTGGCCCGGTACTCCCGCACGCTCACCGGCTTCGAGCTCACGGCCGCCACGGTGGCCGCGGTGGCCGTGCTGGGCACGCACCCCGGCGCCTCGCCGGGCACCTCGCTGTTCTGGGCCAGCGTCGCCCTCGTCGTCGTCTGGCCGGTGCTGCTGCACGCCACCGGCGCCCACGCCGAGCGGGTCTTCGGCTCCGGCAGCGACGAGTACCGCGCGGTGGGCAGGGCCGGGTTCGGGCTGCTCGCCGTCGCCGGGTTCGTCTCCTACGCCGCCGAGCTGGACCTGAGCCGGGCGCTGGTGGTCGGCGCCGTCCCGGCGCTGACGCTGGGCACCCTGCTGGGGCGCTTCGCCGCCCGCTGCGCGCTGCGCCGGCTGCGCGCGCAGGGCCACTGCGCCAAGCGGGTCGTCGTCGTGGGCCGGGGGACCGCGGTCCTCGAGCTGGTCGACCGGCTGCGCCGGGAGCGGTTCGCCGGGCTGGAGGTCGTCGCCGCCTGCGTGACCTCCGCCGACCGCGACCGGGTGACCCGGGTGGCCGGCGTCCCCGTCGGCGGGCTGGACGACGTGCTGTCGCTGGTCGGCACGCTCGGCGCGGACACCATCGCGGTGACGTCGGCCAGCGAGACCGCGGCGCAGTACCTGCGCTCGCTGTCCTGGCAGCTGGAGGGCACCGGCATCGAGCTGCTCGTGGCCCCCGGTCTGGTCGAGGTGGCCGGCCCACGGCTGCACATCCGCCCGTTCGAGGGGCTGCCGCTGCTGTCGGTGGAGCAGCCGCGCTTCGAGGGCTGGCAGCGCGTCGTCAAGGGCGGCCTGGACCGCGCCGTCGCCGCGCTGGCCCTGCTCGTGCTCGCCCCGGCGCTGCTGGCCATCGCCGTCACCGTGAAGGTCACCAGCCCCGGCCCGGTGCTCTACCGCCAGGAGCGGGTCGGGCTGAACGGTCAGGCCTTCACCATGCTCAAGTTCCGCAGCATGGTGATGGACGCCGAGCGCCAGCTCGACGCCCTGCGCGCGCAGAGCACGGCCGACGGGCTGCTGTTCAAGATGCGGGTCGACCCGCGGGTCACCCCGGTCGGCCGGGTGATGCGCCGGCTGTCGCTGGACGAGCTGCCGCAGCTGCTCAACGTCCTCGGCGGCTCGATGTCGCTGGTCGGTCCGCGCCCGCCGCTGCCCGGTGAGGTCGCCCGCTACGACACCTCGGTCAGCCGCCGGCTGCTGGTCAAGCCCGGGCTGACCGGCCTGTGGCAGATCTCCGGCCGCAGCGACCTGCCGTGGGAGGAGGCCGTGCGCCTAGACCTGCGCTACGTCGAGAACTGGTCGCTCGCGCTGGACGCGCTGATCCTCGCCAAGACGGTGCGCGCCGTGCTCACCAGCTCCGGGGCGTACTGAGCAAGGACCACCCCTCCCCCCACGCCTCGCAGGCTCGGCGCGGGCTCCTGAGGGGTGGCCGTTCCAGCACGTCACCGGGCTCGGCGCGGGACCCGGGACGGGGCCGTTCCAGCACCTCACCAGTGCGCCGGTGCCCCGTGCGGGTGACGTCGCCCGCGCAGACCTCCCCTGTCGGGCCCCGGCCGTTCGAAGCTCACCCGGGGCGACGAGACACGTACGTCCGGTACGGACACCTCGTCCGCCTGTTCGGACGCGAGACGGAGGCCCCGATGGACCGCTTGAGCATCGCGATGGTCGGCACGCGCGGCGTGCCGGCCCGGTACGGCGGCTTCGAGACCGCCGTCGAGGAGATCGGGCGCCGGCTGGCCGACGCCGGACACCGGGTCGTCGTCTACTGCCGCACCGTGCCGGGGACCGTCGAGGAGCCGCCGGCCACGCACCTGGGCATGGAGCTGGTGCACCTGCCGGCCACCCGTCGGCGGTCGCTGGAGACGCTGAGCCACACCGCCCTGTCGTTCGGGCACCTGCTGACCCACCGCACCGACGTGGCGATGGTGTTCAACGCGGCCAACGCGCCGCTGCTCCCGGCACTGCGCGCCGCCCGCATCCCCGTCGCCACCCACGTGGACGGGCTGGAGTGGAAGCGTGCCAAGTGGGGCGGCACGGGCCGGCGCTACTACCGCGCGGCCGAGGCGCTGGCCGTGCGCTGGTCCGACGTGCTCATCGCCGACGCGCAGGGCATCGCCGACTACTACCGCGACGCCTTCGCCGCCCCGACCACGCTGCTCACCTACGGCGCCCCGCTCATCCGGCCCGGGACCGACCGCCTCGCGGAGCTCGGCCTGGAGCCGCGCGGCTACCACCTGGTCGTGGCCCGCTTCGAGCCGGAGAACCACGTCGACGTGATCGTCGAGGGCTACGCGGCCAGCACCGCCGCCCAGCCGCTGGTCGTCGTCGGCTCGGCGCCCTACGCCGACGAGTACACCGCCCGGGTGCACGCGCTGGCCGACGACCGGGTGCGCTTCCTGGGCGGGGTCTGGGACCAGGAGCTGCTCGACCAGCTCTACGCCAACTGCACGACCTACCTGCACGGGCACTCCGTGGGCGGCACCAACCCCTCGCTGCTGCGCGCCATCGGTGCCGGCGCGGCGGTCACCGCCTTCGACGTCGACTTCAACCGCGAGGTCGTCGCCGACGCCGGCCGGTTCTTCCGCACCCCCGCCGACGTGGCTCGCGAGGTCGCCGCCGTGGAGGCCGACCCGGACTGGGTCACCCGCGCCGGAGCGCGTGCCCGGGAGCGGGCCGGCGGCTACGACTGGGACGCCGTTGCGGCCGGGTACGAGGAGCTCGCGCGCGTGCTCGCCGGGCGCCGCTTCGCCCCCCGCCGGCCCTCGGGACGGCGCCGGCCGACCGCGGCCGACGGCCCTCCGCTCGCGCCCCGACCGGCCGTCCCGGTGCCCGCCCCCGCGGCGGTCCCCGCGGAGGAGCGACTCCGGGCGGTCCAGCAGTGACCGCGACCGTGGAGCGCCCGCCCGTGGAGGACCTGCGGACGACGCTGCGCCGGCTGGCCGTCGCCCAGAAGGGGTCCACCGGCGCGCCGGCGTACTCCCGGTTCGTCAACCGGCCCCTGGGTCGGCTGTTCGCCGCGCTGGCCTTCCACGCCGGCCTGACCCCGAACGCGGTCACCGCGACCAGCGCGGTGTTCACCACCACCGGGATCGCGCTGCTCGCCCTCGTCCCGCCGTCGGTGCCGATGGGCCTGGCCGTCGCCGGCTGCCTGCTGCTCGGCTACGGCCTGGACGCCGCCGACGGGCAGCTGGCCCGGCTGCGCGGCGGCGGGTCCCCGGCCGGGGAGTGGCTGGACCACATGGTGGACGCCGCCAAGGCCTCCGGCCTGCACCTGGCCGTGCTGGTCGGCTGGTACCGGTTCGACGTGGTCCAGGACGCCTGGCTGCTGGTGCCGATCGGCTACTGCCTCGTCGACGCCGTCACCTACTTCGGCACGATGCTCAACGAGGCGCTGCGGGCCCAGCACGGCGTCCCCACCCGGTCCCAGCCCACCGCCCGGCCCCCCGGCGTGGGGCGCTCGGTGCTCACCCTCCCCACCGACTACGGCCTGCTGGCCTGCGTCTTCGTCCTCGTCGGGGCGCCCGCGCTGTTCGTCCCGACCTACACCGTCCTCTTCCTGGCGGCGGCGGCCTTCCTCGCCATCGCCTCGATCAAGTGGTATCGAGAGATCGGCAGGCTGCCCCGATGACGACCGACGACACCGACACCCGGCGACCGGCCGGGGGTGCCGACGACGGCGCCCCCACCGCCCGCCGCCGGACCCTGCTGGCCGCCGTCGCGGGCCTCGTGGTCGCCGGCGTCGTGGCGCTGGTGCTGCTGCTGGGCGACGACGCGGACGGCGGCACCGCCCCCGCGGCCGCGCCGTCGACCCCGGCGGAGGCCACCGACGCGGGCGGCACGGCCGATCCCACCACCCCGACCGGCGAGCCGTCGGCGGCACCGGCACCGGCACCGGCAGCCGTCGAGTCGGCGCCCGCCCCGGTCCCGGGGGAGGGGACGCCGGTCTCCGCCGACCTGCCGCCGGCGTTGCCGGAGGTGCCGCTGGACGCCCCCGTCACGGTCGAGGACGGACTGGTCGTCGAGCTGTCCCGCATCGAGGCGATCGAGGGGACGGGCCAGGGCCCCGGCAACGTGTCCGGTCCCGCCCTGCGGGTGACCGTCCGGATCCAGAACACCTCGCCGGCGCCGCTGCCGCTGGACGGCGTCACCGTGAACGCCTACCACGGGGGCGAGCTCACCCCCGCCTCGCCGTTGGAGGACCCGTCCCGGCAGCCCCTCGTCGGCGAGCTGCCCGAGGGCGAGGCGGCCGAGGGCGTGTACGTGTTCAGCGTCCCGCGCGAGGCGATGGGTGCGGTGACGGTGGAGCTCGCCGCACGGGCGGACGCGCCGCGGGTGCTGTTCTCCGGCCCGGTCGACTGACCGCCGTGACCGTCTCCCCACCCCGCGGCTCCGCCGGCGCGGCCGAGCGGCACGCCCACCCCGGACCGCGGCCCGCCGTCCTGGTCGTCCACCCGGGGGCCGAGCTCTACGGCGCCGACCGGGTGCTCCTGGAGTCCGTGACGGCGCTGGCCGGGTCCCACGACGTCACGGTCGCCGTCCCCGGACCGGGTCCGCTGGTCACCGAGTTGGAGCGGCTCGGTGTCCGGGTCCGGTCCTGCCCGATGCCGGTGCTGCGCAACTCCGCGCTGCGTCCACGCGGGGCGCTGCGGCTGGTCGGTGACGCGGTGCGCGGCGTGCTGCCGGCGCTGCGGCTCCTGCGCCGGCACGCGACGGCCGGCGTCTACGTCAACACCCTCACCCTCCCGTCCTGGCCGCTGCTCGCGCGCGTGGCCGGCCGCCGGTCGCTGTGCCACGTGCACGAGGCCGAGCAGTCCGCACCCCGGCTGCTGCGCCTCGGGATGGCGCTGTGTCCGGCCCTCAGCGACCGCGTGGTGGCCAACAGCCGGTTCACCCTCGAGGTCCTGACCGAGGTGGCACCCCGGGTGCGCCGCCGCGCCGCGGTGGTGCACAACGCCGTCCGCGGCCCGGCCGAGGCCGTGCCCGCCCGTGCCCGGCTGCACGGGCCGCTGCGGCTGCTCTACGTCGGCCGTCTCTCGCCCCGGAAGGGGCCCCAGGTCGCCGTGGCCACGCTGGCGGGGCTGGTCGCCCGGGGGGTGGACGCCCGGCTGACCGTCGCCGGGTCGGTGTTCCCCGGGTACGAGTGGTTCGAGGCCGAGCTGCGCGAGCAGGTGACGGCCGCCGGACTGGACGACCGGGTGCGTCTGGTGGGCTTCCAGGCCGACGTGTGGCCCCTGCTGGCCGACGCCGACGTCGTGCTGGTCCCCTCCGTGGGCGAGGAGTCCTTCGGCAACACCGCGGTCGAGGCGGTGCTCGGTGCCCGGCCCGTGGTGGCCAGCGCGACCAGCGGCCTGCTGGAGGCCGTCGAGGGGTACTCCAGCGCCCAGGTCGCCGACCCGCGGCGACCGGCCGACTGGGTGGACGCGGTGCAGCGGGTCCGCGCGGACTGGCCGACCTTCCGCGGCGCCGCGCTCGAGGACGCGGCCGAGGCCCGGCGGCGGCACGCGCCCGAGCGGTTCCGCGACCGGCTCGTGGCCGAGGTGGCGACCCTCGGCGCGGGCCCGTCGGCCAGCGGCCGGACCGGGGCACCGGTCGCGCAGGGGGTGGGCGCCCGGTGACCGCCGTGGAGACCGACCGGCCACGGGTGCTGCTCCCGCCGGTCCTCATGTACCACTCGATCAGCCCCTCGACGGTGCCCGACCCGCACCGGCTGCGGGTGCACCCGCGGCGGTTGGCGCAGCACCTGCAGCTGCTCCGCCGGCTGGGTCTGCGGGGCGTGTCGCTCGGGGAGCTGGTCCGCGCCCACGACCGGGGGCAGGACGCCGGCCTGGTCGGGCTCACCTTCGACGACGGCTACACCGACTTCCTCGAGCACGCCGTCCCGGTGCTCCAGCGGCACGGCATGACCGGCACGGTCTACGTGGTGGCCGGTCGGCTGGGCGGCCAGAACGAGTGGGACACCGGGCCCCGCTTCGACATCCTGGACGCCGACCAGGTCCGTGCCGTGGCGGCCACCGGCCAGGAGGTCGGCAGCCACACGGTGACCCATGCCCGCCTGGCCGGCGCCGACGCGTCCGTGCTCGCCACCGAGGTGCGCGACAGCCGGCAGGTCCTCGAGGAGGTGCTCCAGGAGGAGGTCCGCGGCTTCTGCTACCCGTACGGCAGCTTCGACCGCGCGGCGGCCGACGCGGTCCGCGCGGCGGGGTACGACCACGCCTGCGTGACCGGTGACTACGACCCGGGGGACCGCTTCACCCTGCCGCGCTGCTACGTGGCCCCCCGTGACGGGTGGGCGCACGTGGTGGCCCGCCTGACCCGCCACCACGTCCGCGTGCGTCGTCGCGCGCGCGGCTGACACGACCGCTCGTCCACGGGGCAGCTCCGGTGACCGGAGTTGCCTCGTCTCGTTGCACAGAGTGATCGATCGACTCCGTGGGGGCACTTTGCCTACGGTGGGTCACCGGATCAGGGGATGCCCCGGGCGTCGTCGTCACGCTTAGTGTTTGCGGCCGGTCCGACGTGCGGACCGGTGCACTCACCACGGGGGAACGAACATGGTTGCACGCAAGGCCGCCGTCCGCGCGGTCGTGGCTGGGCTGTTGAGCCCGCTGATGGTCGCCGGCGCCTGCGGCGGTTTGCTGGTCGGGACCGCGCAGGCCGACGCCGCACCGCTGGACCCGGCCAACCCGGCGACGCCGGCCACCGTCACCGCCGACGCCCTGCCGACCGTGCAGATCGACGGCGTCGTCTGGTCGCAGGTGGTCGTGGGCAACACGGTGTACGTCGCCGGCAAGTTCACCCGGGCGCGTCCGGCCGGCGCGGCCGCCGGCACCCAGGAGACCGTGCGGAACAACCTGCTCGCCTACGACATCCGGACCGGCGCGCTGATCACCTCGTTCGCGCCCGACCTGAACGCCCAGGCGCTGGTCGTGACCGCGTCCCCGGACGGCTCCCGGGTCTACGTCGGCGGTGACTTCACCCGGGCGGACGGCCAGACCCGCAACCGGATCGCGGCCTACAGCACGGCGACGGGACAGCTCCTCGCCGACTTCCGGCCCAACGTGACCAGCTCGGTGCGGGCCATCGCCGCCACCGACAGCACCGTCTACCTCGGCGGCGCCTTCACCTCCGTCGGCTCGCAGAGCCGGCACCGCCTGGCCGCGGTGTCCGCGTCGAACGGCGCGCTGCTGCCGTGGAACCCGGTCCCCGGCACCGGCCCCCTGCTCAACCGCAACGGCAGCACCGCGACGAGCGACGTCGTCCGTGCCCTGGTGGTCACCAGTGGGGGTGCGCAGGTCGTCGTCGGCGGTCACTTCGACACGCTCAACGGCGTGAAGGCGACCGGCGTCGGTGCGCTCGACGCGGTGACCGGGGAGACCCGGCCGTTCGAGGTCAACCGCTCGATCACCAACCAGGGCATCAACAGCGGCGTGTTCAGCCTCACCACCGACGGCACCAACGTCTACGGCACCGCCTACGACTTCTACGGCCCCGGCAACATCGAGGGGTCCTTCTCGGTGTCCGCCGACGGCGGTGCGGTGAACTGGGTCAACGACTGCCACGGCGACAGCTACTCCAGCCACCCGATGAACGGTGCGCTGTACATGGCCGGTCACCCGCACGTCTGCAGCAACATCGGTGGCTACCACGAGCACAACCCGCGGGTGCACCGGTACGGCACCGCGCTGAGCCTGTCGGCCACCGGCACGGTCGGCCGCGAGACCCTGTTCAACAGCCGCGTGGCGCCCGACGGGACCGTCGTGCACAAGGACGACAAGACCGCCGGGTACCCCTCCAGCGGGACCCTGCTGCAGGGCAAGCCCGCCCCGTCCCTGCTCAACTGGTTCCCCACCATGACCCCGGGCGGCTTCACCGGTCAGGGTCAGGCCGGGTGGAGCGTCACCGGCAACGACCAGTACCTCGTCTACGGCGGCGAGTTCCCGCGGGTCAACGGCACCGGCCAGCAGGGGCTCGTGCGCTACGCGGTGTCCGCGATCGCCCCCGACCGGATCGGCCCCGACGCGGCCGGCCTGCGCCCGGCGGCCGCCTCCCCGCAGGGCGGCATGGCCCGGGTCACCTGGACCTCGACCAACGACCGGGACGACGAGCACCTCACCTACCAGGTGTTCCGGGACGGCGACACCAGGACGCCGGTCCACGAGGTGACCCAGTCCTCCCTCTGGTGGCGGCCCCAGTCGATGGGCTTCGTGGACGTCGGCGTCCCGGCCGGCACGCACACCTACCGGGTGAGCGCGGTGGACGCCGCCGGCAACCGGGCCAACTCGCCGTGGGTCTCGGTGGACGTGGCCGAGGGCACGGTCGTGCAGCGCACCTACTCCGACGCCGTGCGCGCCGACCGTCCGCAGCACTACTGGCCGCTCGGTGAGCGTTCCGGTGGGACGGCCTACGACCACGCCGGGGCGGCCGACCTGCCGCTGGGCGGTGGCGTGACCCCCGGCGAGGCCGGCGCCGTCAGCGGCGACCCGGACACCGCCTACGGGTTCGACGGCACCAGCGCCGGTCTGCTCGCGACGCAGACCGCGGTCCCCGCGCCGAACACCTTCACCCTCGAGACCTGGGTCAGGACCACGACGACGCTCGGTGGCAAGATCATCGGCTTCGGCAGTGCGAAGGACGGGATCAGCCGCAACCGCGACCGGCACGTCTACATGGACGTCGACGGCAGCCTGCACTTCGGCGTGTACACCGGTACCCGCCAGTCGGTCAGCGCCCCCGGCAGCTACAACGACGGTCAGTGGCACCACGTCGTGGCCACCCTCAGCCCGGCCGGCATGGCGCTGTACGTCGACGGGGCCCTCGCCGGCTCCCGCGCCGACGTGACCACCGGGCAGAGCTACACCGGTCACTGGCGCATCGGTGGGGACCGCGGCTGGGTCGGCGCCGACTACTGGACCGGCCAGGTCGACGAGGTCGCGGTCTACCCCACGGCCGTGTCGGCCGACCAGGTCGCCGACCACTTCAGCATCGGGACGACCGGTCAGCCGGTGAACGCCGCCCCGACGGCCGCCTTCACCTCCTCGGTGGCCGACCTGGGCGCGTCCTTCGACGCCTCCGGGTCCGCCGACTCCGACGGCACGGTGGCCGGGTACGCCTGGGACTTCGGTGACGGCACGACCGGCACCGGGGCGACCGCGCAGCACACCTACGCCGCCGCCGGCACGTACACCGTGACGCTGACGGTGACCGACGACGCCGGGGCGACCGCGCAGCAGACCGGCACGGTGACCGTCACCGACCCGCCGAACGCCGTCCCCACCGCGTCGTTCACCGCGTCGGTGGCCGACCTGGAGGCCTCCTTCGACGCGTCGGGGTCCACCGACCCCGACGGCACGGTGGCCGGGTACGCCTGGGACTTCGGTGACGGCGCGACCGGCACCGGGGCGACCGCGCAGCACACCTACGCCGCCGCGGGTGAGTACACGGTGACCCTCACGGTCACGGACGACGACGGTGCCACCGCGAGCTCCTCGCGGGTGGTCGCGGCGACCGACCCGGCCGACCCCGGTGACGGCGGCGGCACGGGCGAGCCGCTGGTGACCGACACCTTCGACCGCTCGGTGACCCGCGGTCTGGGGACCGCCGAGGTGGGCGGGCCGTGGACGGCCTCGGCGGGTGCGACCCGCCAGTCGGTCTCGGCGGGTGCCGCCGTGCTGGCCCTGGCCCCGGGGACGAACACCGGTTCGCACCTGGGTGAGGTCGCGCAGACCAGCGTGGACGTGCGGACCACGATGGCGCTGGCCCAGGTGCCCTCCGGTGGCGGCGCGTACCTCTACGTCCCGGTCCGGCGGCTGGCCGCCAACCAGGAGTACCGGGCCCGGGTGCGGGTCCTGGCCGACGGCAGCGTCCGGGTCGCCTTCATCCGGGTGACCGGTGCGGGGACCGACACGCTCGTCGGCGGCGAGCAGCGGGTGGCCGGGCTGACCTACACGGCCGGCACCGCGCTGCAGGTGCGCGTGCAGGCCGAGGGGGTGGGCACGACCGAGCTGGCGGCCACGGTGTGGGCGGCGGGCACGGCGGAGCCGGCGACGGCGACGGTGACCCGCTCCGACAGCACCGCAGCGCCGCAGGCGCCGGGTGCGGTGGGCCTGTTCGCCTACCTGTCCGGCAGCGCGCGGGCCGTGGCGCTGAGCGTGGACTCGTTCACCGCCGTCCCCAACGGAGCCCCGGCACCGCAGCCGGAGCCGGAGCCGAACGCGGCGCCCACGGCGTCGTTCACGTCCTCGGTGGCCGACCTGGGTGCCTCCTTCGACGCGTCGGGCTCCACCGACCCCGACGGCACGGTGACCGGGTACGCCTGGGACTTCGGCGACGGCACGACCGGCACCGGGGCGACCGCGCAGCACACCTACGCCGCCGCGGGTGAGTACACGGTGACCCTCACGGTGACCGACGACGGCGGTGCGACCGCGACCTCGTCCCGCGGGGTCACGGTCACCGAGCCCGCCGACCCGGTGGACCCGGTGGACCCGGTGGACCCGGGTGCGCCGGTCGCCGCGGACGCCTTCGGCCGGACGGTCACCGGCGGCCTCGGCACCGCGGACGTGGGCGGGCCCTGGACGGCGCAGTACGGGGCCAGCAGGCAGTCGGTCACCCCCGGGGCGGCCACGCTGCGCCTGGACGCGCCGTCCAACAGCACCGCGTCGCACCTGGGCCAGGTGTCGCAGGCCGACATCGACCTGCGGACCACCCTGACCCTCGAGGGGACCGTCTCCGGTGGTGGGGTGTACGCCTACGTGTCCGGTCGCCGGATCAGCGCCACGGACCTCTACCGGGCCCGTCTGCGGTACCTCACCGACGGCACCGTCCGGCTGGCGGTCACCCGGCTCAGCGGGTCCTCCACCGAGGTCCTCGTCGGCCGGGAGGTCGTGGTCCCGGGGGTCAGCTCCACCGCGGGTGCCCCGCTGCACGTGCGGCTGCAGATCTCCGGCAGCGGCACCACCGAGCTGGCGGCCACGGTGTGGGCCGCCGGCACCGCGGAGCCGGCGGCGGCCACGGTGACCCGCACCGACGCCACCGCGTCGCTGCAGGCACCGGGCGGGGTGGGCGTCGGCGCCTACCTCTCCGGCAGCGCGACCTCCCCGGTCGCGCTCCGGGTGAGCGAGTTCGGCGTGCAGGTCCGGCGCTGACCTCCAGCACCTCAGATCGGGTGACGCCCGGTCCGGCTGCGGCCGGACCGGGCGTTCCCGTGGGGAGGATGGTCCGGTGAGGCTGCTGTCGTCGGTGCGCACGCCCGCGGCCGGAGCGGTCCTCGGTCAGGGCACCCAGGCCCTCGCGGGACTGGTCCTCCAGGTCGCCGCGGCCCGGTACCTGGGTGCCGCCGGCCTGGCGGTCTTCGCCGTGGGCTACGGGCTGCTGGTCCTCGCGACCGCGGTGTGCAGCGGCATGGTCGGTGACTCGCTGACCGTGCTGGACCGCACCGACCCGCCGGTCCGGGCCGCCCTGCTCGGCTGGACGGCGTCGGTGTCCGGAGCGGCCGCACTCCTGGGTGCGGCCGTGGCGTCCCTGTCCGGTGCCCTGCCGCTGTGGGCCGGCCTGCTCGCGGGCCTGGCCACCGCCGCCTTCGTCGTCGAGGACACCCTGCGGCGGCTGCTCATGGCCACCGGCCGGTTCTGGTCCCTGCCGGCCGTGGACGGCACGAGCCTGGTGCTGGCCCTGGGCGTCCTCGCCGCGGTGGGCGCGATGGGCGGCCTCACCCTCGGGTCGTTCGTGGTGGCGCTGCTGGTCGGGCAGACCGGAGCCGCGCTGGTCGCCTGGTGGCGGCTCCCCGCCGACGAGCGGCCACGCGGCCCGTGGCGGCCCGCGGCCTGGCGGACGGTCTTCGACTTCGGGGTCTGGCGGGCCCTGGCCCAGACCATCCGGCCGACCCTGCTCACCGCGCTGCGCCTCCTGGTCGTGGCCGTGGCCGGAGCGGCCGCCTACGGCCCGGTCGAGGCCGCCCGGGTGCTCACCGCGCCGACCCTGGTGCTCGTCACCGGCCTCGGGTCCTTCCTGCTGCCGCGCTTCGTGGCCATGCGCCGGCAACCGGCCGCGGCCGCGCTGCGGACCGCCGACCGCGCCGCTGTGGGTCTCGCCCTCGCCGTGGCGGGCACCGGTGCGCTCACCGTCCTGGCCCTCCCGCTCGTCGGTCCCGTGGTCACCGGGAACGCCTACGCCATCCCCGTCGGCGCGGTGGTCGGCTGGTCGGCCTACGCGGTCGGGGGCGCGCTGCTGCTGCCCTACTCGGCGCTGGCGACGGTGCACCGGCGGCACCGCCGGGTGCTGGCCCTCCGGTCGCTGGAGCTCCTCTCGCTGGCCGTCGTCCTGGTCCTGGTGCTCCTGGTCGAGGGCGGCGCGAGCTGGGCGCCGCTGGCGCTCACCCTCGGGCCGGTCCTGGTCGCGGTCGCCGTGCGGGCGGGTGTGCTGCTGCCGGTGGTGCGGGCCGACGGTGCCGGGCCCCGCGCCCTCGTGGCGACCGGCTGACCGGGCAGCGCGACGTGCCGACGTCCCTCCCCCGTTCGGGCGAGGCCCCCGGTCGGGAGCACCGCCCGTGCCCCCGGGCGTCCCTAGGATCGACCCGGCGTCGACCGCGCCGTCGACCGGGGGAGCAGGAGGCGGCGTGACCGTGCCGAGGGTCCGGACCGGCCTGGTCAGCCTGCTCCTGGTGGTCACCACCGTGGTGTGGCGCCGCGGCGACATCTTCTCCGGCTCCCTGGACCCGGTCGTGGTCAGCAAGGGCGCCCTGAGCGTGCTGGCCCTGGGCCTGGCCTGGCTGATGGTGGCCTCCCGGCGCTCGTCGTCCCGACGGCTGGGGACCGGGACCCTCTGGGTCCTGGTCGTCCTGCTGACCGCCTCGCTGCTGGGCGCGCTCGGTCACGGCACCCTGGTGGCCACCGGCGTCATCGTCGTCCGGCTGGTGATCCTGACGGCGACGGTCGTGCTCGTGCTCCGCGTCGTCCCGGCCCTGCAGTTCCTCGCCTCGATCGTCTGGGCCTGCGCCGTGGTGGCGGCCGTCGCGGCCGTCACCGGGCTGCCCTCCTCCAGCGGTGGCCGGCTCTTCGGGGGCGTGCCGCCGCTGAACCCCAACGAGCTGGCGCTGCTCGCCGGGATCGTCCTGCTCTGGACGGCGTGGCGCACCGTGCTGGGGGAGGCCCGTTGGCGCAACGCGCTGGTGGCCGGCGCCTCCCTCGGCGTGCTGTGGCTCACCGAGTCGCGCACGGCGCTGCTCACCGTGCTGGCCGGGGTCGCCGTGATGGCCCTGCAGCTGCGCCGGGCGCGGGTGGGCCTCGTCGTCGGTGCCCTCGTCGTGGGTGCCCTCGGGTCGCTGGGCGCGGTCCTCACCGGGGCCGTCGCCGGGTTCCTGTCCCGCGACGGCGCGGGGACCAGCACGCTGGAGTCGCGGTTCATCGCCTGGTCGGCCGCCCGGTCGTGGGCGGAGTCCGCCTGGCAGTGGGCCTTCGGCGGCGGGCTGTCGGTCAAGCTGATCCCGGTCGAGGGCCAGTGGTGGAACGAGCAGCTGCTCGACAGCAGCTGGGTGTCCGCACTCGTGCAGGCGGGACTGGTCGGGCTGGGCACCTGTGTCGGCTGGGCGCTGTGGGTGCTGCGCGGCGTGCTGCGCGCCCCCCGCGAGCACCGCGTCCTGTTCTCCGGGCTGGTCGTCTTCCTGCTCGGCCGCAGCGTCCTCGAGAGCGGCCTGTTCGACGCCACCCCCGCCTTCCTGTGCTTCATCGCCGTCTCCCTGCTGGTCGAGGGCGGTTCCCGGTCGCGCGTGCACGCCGAGGCCGCGGCGATCCCCGGTCACGGGGTGGGCCTCCTCGTCCCGCCGGTCGCCGGCCCGACCCGGACTCCCGCGCCCGCGCACTGACCGGTCCTCCCGGCACCGGTCCGGACCGCGCACGGCGCCGGGTGCCGGGCGGGCCCGGCCGTGGCCGTGCCGGCGACCTCCGGGGTCGGGCACCGCGGTGGTGGTCGCTCCGACCCGTCGGTGCGGCGGCGGGTGGCGCCCGGTCGGGCGCGTGGGGCCGGCCGGAGCCGCCGGTACGGCGGCGCGGTACCGGGCGGTCCGTCCGGGGCGGGCCGGGCACCGGGTGGGCGACCTCCGGTGACGGCGTCGACGGGTCACCCGGCGCGGGCTCAGCGCGTGGTGACGGTCCCGGTCGGGAGCTCGACCCGTCCCGGCGGGGTCGGGCCCCGCCGCGACGCCTCGGGTCCGTCCGGCGACGGTGCCACGGTGCGCGCCCCCGGCGGGGTGGGCGCCGGGCGGCCGGTGACCCGGCCGCGGGCGGTCAGCGCCCGGCGCTGGCCGACGACCACCGCGACCGGGTCGAGGCCCACCGAGGCCAGGACGGTGGCCAGCTCCTGCAGCTCGGCGTCGTGCACCCTGCCCGACTCGACCACGACGACGACGACCTGCCCGCTCTCGGCCGCGTCCCGCCACCGCTGGAGCGGCACGGAGGACGGCCACACCTCCAGGCGCACGCGGACCCGCGCGCCGTCTGCGGTGGGCGCGGGCTCGGCCGGGCCGTCGACGACCGAGGTCGGCAGGTCCCACGCCCGGAGGGCCTGGGCGACGCCCCTCCCGAACCGGTGCAGCGTGCGCCGCGAGCCGCCGGCCGGGGTGAGGAGCGCGACGCGCGTCGGGCCGTCCTCGGCGAGCAGCTCCAGGCGCCGGGCCAGCAGGGTCGCCGGCTGGACGGCCGACCGGCGGCCGGACGAGGAGTGGAGCACCGGCAGTGCTGCACCGCCGTCCGCGGCCGGCCAGGACGAGCGGACGTCGTCCGCGCCGGCCAGGGTGACGGCCGTCCGGCCGCGGGCGATGGCCAGGGCCAGTCCGAGACCCAGGCCGACGACCAGGCCGAGGGGGACGAGCAGCAGCGGGGACGGTGCCACGGGTGCCGGCGGGACGATGGCCGGATCGGTCACCGTCAGGCTCACCGGGGAGGGCTGCGTGCCCGGGGACTCCAGGTCCTCCACCACCTCGCCGAAGCGGACGGCGACGGCGTTGGCCACGTCCGCCGCCTCCTGCGCCGACCCGGAGGTGACGGTGATGTCGACCTGCGAGGTGTCCACCGGGTTGCTGGCCGTCACCGACTCCCGCAGCTCGTTCAGCGGCCGGGTGAGGCCGAGCTCCTCGGTGACCGGCTGCAGCACCGAGGCGCTGCGTGCCACGTCGGGATAGCTGCGCACCCGCTGGTTGACGAACTGCGAGCCGCTGGTCCCCTCCGCGGTGCTGGTGACGAACACGTGCGCGGTGGCCTCGTACGTGGGCGGCGTCAGGACGGTCAGCAGGACGGCGGCGGCCAGGCCGAGGAGGGTCGAACCGACCCACACCGCCCAGTGCCGGCGCAGCACGGACACGTAGTCGCGCAGCTCCATGGTGCTCTCCCCCTGCTCGTGCCCACGCCCGGGCGGGTGGGGCGTGGGCCCGGCCGGTGGCCGGGGACCCTCTCACCGGTCGATGCTAGGGGCGCGCGAGGGCACTCCAGGCCCGCGCCGAGGGTCTGCTCACCCGTCCGGGGCAGCCGCTCCGGACGCCGCCGCCGGGACGCCGCAGCGGGCCCCCACAAACGGGTGAAGACCGGCCCGGATGTCACCGTCCGTGACGGTGCTCGATTAGCTTCGGCCGAGAACGCACCAACCACGCGCCGTCCGGCGGCCACGCTCCTCGCGCTGAGTCACCGGACGGCCGGCTGGACGTCGTCTCGACGGATGAATCGGGGGATTCGCAATGACGGTGGTCGGTTACGCGCCAGGGGCCTACGACCTGTTCCACATCGGGCACCTCAACGTGCTCAGGCTCGCGGCCGAGCACTGCGACCGGCTGATCGCCGGGGTGGTCTCCGACGAGGTGCTGCTGCTGACCAAGGGACGGCTCCCGGTCGTGCCGCTCGCCGAGCGGATGGAGATCGTCCGCAACCTGCGCTTCGTCGACGAGGTGCACGCCGAGACGGTGCCGGAGAAGATCGACACCTGGCGCCAGGTCGGCTTCGACGTCATCTTCAAGGGCGACGACTGGCGGGGCACCCCCAAGGGCGACCGGCTGGAGCGCGACCTCGGCGCCGTCGGCGTCCGGGTGCACTACTTCCCGTACACGATGCACACCTCCAGCACCCAGCTGCGCCGGGCGCTGGACGCGCTGGACGGTCACGCCGCGCGCCGCGGGGCGCTGACGTCCTAGCTGTACCGACCACGGGACGTCGGTGACGGCGTCTGGTGACACGAGGACGACCCCCGGGTGGGGTGTGGAGCCGTCCGGGAACCGCTCCGGACCCGCGCGAACGCCCACGTCGCCGGCTGTGGCACCACCGTCACCCGGGTGCTGACCGACAACGGCAACTGCCACTGCTCCCGCGTCTTCGCCGCCGCCCTGGCCGGCACCGCGCACGAGCGAACCCGGCCCGACCGGCGGCCACCAACGGCGAGGTCGGACGCTGCCACCGCACCCTGCTCGAGGCATGGGCCTCCGCCCGCCCCTACGCCGACGACGCGGGACGCGAGGCCGCCCACCCAGCCCGGCTGCACCGGTACGACCCTCCGCCCGGCCGCACCGTCCGTCGCGTCCGGCAGGTGCGCGCAGCGCCGTCGATGTCCGGACCGGGACCGCTGCGGGGTCGGGCCTGCCGGCGTGCACGGTGTCGCCGGACGCGCGCGGCCGCGGGCCCCGCGGTGGCGTGCACCGCTGCGGGGAGGGGGACGGCGCCTCGGGTCAGAGGCGCTGCAGGACGTCCCGCAGCATCGTGCTCGACGTGTGCCCGGTGTACGGGAAGTACCGGATGGCGACGTCGACGGTGGCGAAGTCCTGCTCGAGGCGGTCCCACGAGGCGGAGCCCTGCCAGTCGTCCCCGACGAACACCGCGTCGAACCGGAGGTCGCGCCAGGCGGCCATCTTGTCCATGGAGTCCTGGGCCACGACCTCGTCCACGTACTTGATGCTCTCCACGACCCGCACCCGCTCGGCGAAGGGGATGACCGGGGTCTTCCCCTTGGCCCGTCGGGAGAGCTCGTCGGTCGTCACGCCGACGATGAGGTGACTGCACTCCCGCCTGGCCTGCTGCAACAGGTTCAGGTGCCCGATGTGGAACAGGTCGAACACGCCCGCGGTGTAGCCGATCCGGTGGTACATGACTGGGGCTCCTCTGCTGGCCCCGCCCCACCGCCGGTGCGGAGGTGCGGGGAGGTCGGTCGGTGGGGAGGCGCGCTCCGCGCCTCGCGGGTCGGTCCCGGGCCGGGCCGGGACGGCGGGCTCAGCTGCGCATGACCTCCGCCTGCGTCCCCGGCACCCGGCCGCCGGGCTCCGGGGGCCGTGCGCCCTGGGTCAGCACGGGGACGGTGGCCCAGACCAGGGCGCCGAGCAGCTTGGCGCCGTCCTCGAGGAGGTGGGCGCCCACGAACCCGACGTCGACGGCGACGGAGGTGGCGAGCAGGGCAGCACCGAGCCAGAACGCGCGGGCGACCACCCGCTCCGCCGTGCGCATCGACCTCGCGACAGCGAGTCCGGCCACCGCGTAGACCACGTAGAAGACCACCTCGTGCACGCCCACCCGAGGTCCGACCACGTCGTGCAGCAGCAGGGCGTCGTCGGCGGCCAGCACGAAGAGCAGCGCGGCCAGCGGGCCGAGTCGGCGTCGTTCCCGCCCCTGCTGCCAGGCGACCAGTGCGCAGAGGCTCCCGGCGGCGAACCAGACCATCGCGGTGAAGGCGCTGACCGCCCCGGTGTAGGGGGGCAGGTCCGCTGTCGTGACCGCGTCACGGGTGAGCACGCCGACCGGGACGCCGATGAGGTCGGCGGCCAGCACGGTGCCGACCATGACCGCGGCGCCCGACAGGAGTGCGGCTGCGGTGAGGTGGCGGCGCTTCACCTCGTGAGAGTAGGGAGCAGCCCGGCTCGCGGGAGGTGCTCGTCCGGACGCCGTCCCCCCAAGGAGGTGGTGCGACGGCGCGGCTGCGCCGTCACGCCGGCGGCGGCGCCCGTCCCGCCGGACTAACCTGGACGGCGGGCCCCCCGCGCACCCGGCGCGACGTGTGCGGCCGCAGACCTCAGGAGACCGGTTCGTGACCCTGCGCGGCGTGCTCGACGTCGTCCTCACCGACCCCGGCATGGCCCGTGTCGTCGCCGCGGCCGGGAACGCGGAGCTGGCGGTCACCGCGCCGCCGTCCGTCCAGCCGCTGGTGGCCGCCGCCCTGGCGGCGCAGCACGGCGGCGCAGGGGTGCCGGTCCTCGTCGTGACGGCGGGGGAGCGCGACGCCGACGCGGTCGCCGGGGCGCTGCGCTGCTTCCTGCCCGGCCGGCGCACCGAGGTCTTCCCGGCGTGGGAGACCCTGCCGCACGAGCGGCTGTCCCCGCGCGCGGACACCGTCGGCCGGCGGCTGGCCGTGCTGCGCGACCTCACCCACCCGGGCGCCAACGGGACGGTCGACGTCCTGGTCGCGCCGGTGCGCAGCGTGCTGCAGCCGCTGGCGCCCGGGCTCGGCGACCTGGTGCCGGTGGAGCTGCGCCCCGGGGACACCGCCGAGCTCGACGACGTGGCCCGCGCGCTGGCCGACGCCGCCTACACCCGCGTGGAGCTGGTGGAGAAGCGCGGGGAGTTCGCCGTCCGCGGTGGCCTGCTCGACGTCTTCCCGCCCACCGAGCCGCACCCGGTGCGGGTGGAGTTCTGGGGCGACGAGGTCGACGAGCTGCGCTACTTCTCCGCCGCCGACCAGCGCTCGCTCGACGAGCGGCCCGAGCGGCTGTGGGCCCCGCCGTGCCGCGAGCTGCTGCTCACCGACGCCGTCCGCGCCCGCGCCGCGGAGCTGGCCGGGACGCACCCGGGCCTGCTCGAGGTGCTCGGCAAGCTGGCCGAGGGCATCGCGGTGGAGGGCATGGAGTCGCTGACCCCCGCGCTGGTCGATGGTGAGCTGCAGCTGCTCACCGACCTGGTGCCGGCCGGCACGCACGTGCTGGTGCTCGACCCCGAGCGGGTGCGCAGCCGCGCGGCGGACCTGGTGCGCACCGCCGAGGAGTTCCTCGCCGCCTCGTGGGCCACCGCGGCGGAGGCCGGCGAGGCGCCCATCGACCTCGGGGGGACCTCCTACCGCGACCTCGCCGACGTCGAGGCCGCCGCCCGCGGCCGCGGCCTGCCGTGGTGGACCACCGGCGCGTTCACCCTGAGCAGCGAGGACGACGACACCCACGTCACCCTGGCGGCGACGACCGTCGAGCGCTTCGCCGGGGACGTCCCCCGCGCGATCGAGCAGCTGCGCGCCTGGTCCCGCGACGGCTGGCGGGTGGTGGTCACCTTCGCCGGCCCCGGACCCGCGCAGCGCGCCGCCGACCAGTTCACCGAGGCCGACCTCGGCGCCCGGCTGGTGCCCGACGTCGCGACCGCGCCGGAGCCGCGGCTGACCCACGTGACCCAGGGCGACCTGGAGGCCGGCTTCGCGCTGCCCGGCGTGGGCCTGGCGCTGCTCACCGAGCACGACCTCACCGGCTCGCGCGGGACGACGATGCGCGACGCGGTCAAGATGCCGGCCCGGCGGCGCAACGCCGTCGACCTGGTGCAGCTGCAGCCCGGCGACCTCGTCGTCCACGAGCACCACGGCATCGGCCGCTACGTGGAGATGGTCAGCCGCACCGTGCACGGCGGGCAGCGGGACTACCTGATCGTCGAGTACGCCCCCGGCAAGCGGAACCAGCCGCCGGACCGGCTGTTCGTGCCCACCGACGCGCTGGACCAGCTGACCCGCTACGTGGGCGGCGAGGCCCCGGCGCTGTCCAAGCTGGGCGGCGCGGACTGGCAGAAGACCAAGGGGCAGGCGCGCAAGGCGGTCAAGCAGATCGCCGCCGAGCTGATCCGGCTGTACTCCGCGCGGATGGCGACGAAGGGACACGCCTTCGGCCCGGACACCGTCTGGCAGCGCGAGCTGGAGGACGCCTTCCCGTTCACCGAGACCCCCGACCAGCTGGCCGCGATCGACGAGGTCAAGGCCGACATGCAGAACCCGGTGCCGATGGACCGGATCATCTGCGGCGACGTCGGCTACGGCAAGACCGAGATCGCCGTCCGCGCGGCGTTCAAGGCGGTGCAGGACGGCAAGCAGGTCGCCGTCCTGGTGCCGACGACGCTGCTGGCCAACCAGCACTTCAAGACGTTCTCCGAGCGGTTCGCCCAGTTCCCGGTGACGGTGCGGGTGCTGTCCCGGTTCCAGTCCGACGCGGAGAGCGCGGAGACGCTGCGGGCGCTGGCCGCCGGGGAGGTCGACGTCCTGGTCGGCACGCACCGGCTGCTGCAGCCGACCACCCGGTTCAAGGAGCTCGGCCTGGTCATCGTCGACGAGGAGCAGCGCTTCGGCGTCGAGCACAAGGAGTACCTCAAGACCATGCGGACGGCGGTCGACGTGCTGTCGATGTCGGCCACCCCGATCCCGCGGACGCTGGAGATGAGCCTGACCGGCATCCGGGAGATGTCGACCATCCTCACCCCGCCCGAGGAGCGGCACCCGGTGTTGACCTACGTCGGCGCGTGGGACGACAAGCAGATGGCCGCCGCCATCCGCCGCGAGCTGCTGCGCGACGGGCAGGTCTTCGTCATCCACAACCGGGTGCAGTCCATCGACAAGGCGGCGGCCAAGATCCGCGGCCTGGTGCCCGAGGCCCGCGTCGCCGTCGGCCACGGCCAGATGAAGGAGCACGAGCTCGAGCGGATCATGGTGGGCTTCTGGGAGAAGGAGTACGACGTCCTGGTCGCCACCACGATCGTCGAGTCCGGCCTGGACATCCCCAACGCCAACACCCTGGTCGTCGACCGCGCGGACACCTTCGGGCTGTCCCAGCTGCACCAGATCCGCGGGCGCGTCGGCCGCGGCCGGGAGCGGGCCTACGCCTACTTCACCTACGACCCGTCCCGGCCGCTGACCGAGACCTCGGTGGACCGGTTGACCACCATCGCGCACAACACCGACCTGGGCGCCGGGATGGCGGTGGCGATGAAGGACCTGGAGATCCGCGGCTCGGGCAACCTGCTCGGCGGCGAGCAGTCCGGGCACATCGCCGGGGTCGGGTTCGACCTGTACGTGCGGCTGGTCGGCGAGGCGGTCACCGACTACCGGGCGCAGCTGTCCGGCGAGGAGCCCCCCGCCGAGCCGGCCGACGTCCGGGTGGACCTGCCGGTCGACGCGCACCTGCCGCACGACTACGTGCCCGGCGAGCGGCTGCGGATGGAGGCCTACCGCAAGGTGGCCTCGGTGCAGTCCGACGAGCAGGCGCAGGCCGTGCTCGACGAGCTCACCGACCGCTACGGCGCCCCGCCGGCGCCGGTGCTCAACCTGCTGGCCGTGGCCCGCTTCCGTGCCGCGGTGCGGCGCCTGGGCATCACCGAGGTGTCCCTGCAGGGCCGGGCGATCCGGATCAGCCCGGTCCCGCTGCCGGAGTCCAAGCAGCTGCGGCTGGCGCGGCTGGCCGACGGGGCCACCTACAAGGCCGCGGCCGACACCGTCTCGCTCAAGGTGCCGGTCGGCCCGGACCGCCGCACGCCGCTGCGCGACGGGGCGCTGCTGGACCACCTGCACTCCCTGCTGCGGGCGCTGCTGGACCAGCCCGTCGCCGCGGCTGCGTCGTAGTCCGGCCCGGCCGGGAGGCCCACCGCGAGCTCGCGAGTGGTGCGCGGGGTGGGCTGCTCCGTGTGACACGCTGCCAGCCGTGCACACGCCTCGTCTGACCGCATCCCTGGCCGTGGGCCTGGTCGCGCTGGCCGGGGTGGCCGGCTGCCGCAGCGACCCGGGCGTCGCGGCCTACGTCGGCGAGGAGCAGGTGACCGTCGGCGAGCTGCAGACCGCCCTCGACTCACGCCTCGAGGACCCGGCCCTCGCCCAGGCCGCCGCCGGCCGGGAGGACGAGTTCACCCGCCTGGTGCTGACCCGGCTGGTCAACGCCGAGGTGTACGACCTGGTCGCGCAGCGCTACGGCGTCACCGCGGACGACGCCGACGTGCGGGCGCGGCTGGACGAGCTCCTGGCAGGGGAGGACCCCGAGGCCGTCTACGCCCAGGCCGCGTCGCAGGGGGTGGCCCGGGCCGACGTGTTCGAGACCATCCGCCAGCAGCTGCTGCGCCAGCGGCTGGCCGAGTCCGAGGGGCTGGTCGAGGGCGTCACCGAGGAGCAGCTGCGCGCCGCGTACGACGAGGCGCTGCCCTCCCTGTCGCAGGCCCGGGTGGGCTACGTCAACGTGCCCGACCAGGCCGCCGCCGACGCCGCCGTCGCCGCGCTGCAGGCCGACCCCGCCGCCTACCCCGCGATCGCGGCGCAGTACCCCGGAGACGCCACCCTCGCCGAGGTGACCCCGGTGGCGCCGGCGGACCTGCCCCCGCAGCTGGCCGACACGGTCGCGGCCGCCGCGCCGGACACGGCCACCTCCCTCACCGCGCCCGAGCTGCCCGGCGTCCTCGTGGTGTTCGTCGGCCAGCCGGTCGTGCCGACCTTCGAAGAGGCCCGCCCGCAGCTGGAGGAGACCGCCCGCGGCGAGGCCGACACGGCCGCGCAGGAGCTGGTCGCCGAGGTGCGCGCCGGCGTGGACGTCACGGTCAACCCCCGCTTCGGCACCGTGGAGGAGGGGGCGATCGTCCCCGCCGACGACGGGGTGGTGGAGCTCCTGGAGGACGCCGGCGGCAGCGCGTCGGCGGCTGCCGGAGACTGACCGGGTGCCCGTCGCCCTCGCCGTCGTCGTCCACCCCGCCCTCGGCGGCCTGCTCGACCCGGCCGCGTGGCAGGCGGTCTCCGGGCGCCGCCCGGTCGTCGCGCTGCCCGGGGCCGCGGCGGTGGCCGAGGCACTGCGCGCCGTGGGCCGGCCGGTGGACGACGTCCCGGACGCCGCGGCCGCCGCCGCCCGCCCGGACAGCGTGGTGGCCCTCGTGCCGGCCGGCACCGACGTCGACGCCGGCGAGGTCGTCGAGCCGGCCGCGCCGCCGGGCGCGCGGCTGCTGGACGTCGTCCGGGTGATGGACGTGCTGCGCTCGCCGGGCGGCTGCCCGTGGGACGCCGGGCAGACGCACGCCTCGCTGCGCGGCTACCTGCTCGAGGAGGCGCACGAGGCCTACGACGCGATCGTCGACGACGACCCGGTCGCCATGCGCGAGGAGCTCGGCGACGTGCTGCTGCAGGTCGTCTTCCACGCCCGCGTGGCCGCCGAGGCCGGGCCGGACCGCCGGTTCACCGTGGACGACGTCGCCGGCGACCTGGTCGACAAGCTGGTCCGGCGGCACCCGCACGTCTTCGGCGACGCCGGGCCGCGCGACGTGGCCCAGGTGGAGGCCGGCTGGGAGCAGATCAAGAAGGCCGAGAAGCAGCGCCGCTCGCCGACCGAGGGGGTGTCCCGGTCGCAGCCCGCCGCGTCGTGGGGCGCGGCGCTGGTCCGCCGGGCCGCGCGGTCGGGGCTGCCCACCCCCGAGCCGGCGGAGCTCGCCTCGGCCGCCCCCGAGGAGCTGGGGGAGCGGCTGCTCGCCGTCGTCGCCGCCGCGGAGCAGCGGGGGTGGGACGCCGAGGACGCGCTGCGCGAGGCGGTGCGCCGCTACGCCGGCGAGCTGGACGCCGCGGCGGAAGCCCGCGCGGCCGGCTGAGCCGGACCGGGTGGGCTGGCTAGGCTGCCCCCGTGCCCAGCATCGACGCCGTAGGCGCGCGGGAGATCCTCGACTCGCGCGGGAACCCCACCGTGGAGGTCGAGGTCGCCCTCGACGACGGGACGATCACCCGGGCCGCC
This sequence comes from Geodermatophilus sp. DSM 44513, assembly GCF_032460525.1. NCBI lineage: Bacteria > Bacillati > Actinomycetota > Actinomycetes > Geodermatophilales > Geodermatophilaceae > Geodermatophilus > Geodermatophilus sp. DSM 44513. The sequence goes on from NZ_CP135963.1 coordinate 824,486, forward strand.
GTGCCCAGCGGCGCCTCCACCGGTGCCTTCGAGGCGGTGGAGCTGCGCGACGGCGGTGAGCGCTACGGAGGCAAGGGGGTGACCCGGGCCGTCGACGGCGTCCTGGACGTCATCGGCCCCGAGCTGGTCGGCTTCGACGCCAGCGAGCAGCGCCTGGTCGACCAGCGGCTGCTGGACCTCGACGGGACGCCGGACAAGTCCCGCCTGGGCGCCAACGCGATCCTCGGGGTGAGCCTGGCGGTGGCCAAGGCCGCCGCGGAGTCCGCGGGGCTGCCGCTGTTCCGCTACGTCGGCGGGCCGGCGAGCCACCTGCTGCCGGTGCCGATGATGAACATCCTCAACGGGGGCGCCCACGCCGACAGCAACGTCGACGTGCAGGAGTTCATGATCGCCCCGATCGGCGCGCCGACCTATGCCGAGGCGCTGGCCATGGGCACCGAGACCTACCACGCGCTCAAGTCGGTGCTCAAGGGCCGCGGGCTGTCCACCGGCCTGGGCGACGAGGGCGGCTTCGCCCCGGACCTGCCGAGCAACCGCGACGCGCTGGACCTCATCGCCGAGGCCGTGGAGAAGGCCGGCTACGCCCTCGGCACGGACATCGCCTTCGCCCTCGACGTGGCGGCCACCGAGTTCCACTCCGACGGCGGCTACGACTTCGAGGGGCAGAGCCGCTCGGCGGACTACCTCGTCGACTACTACCGCGGCCTGGTCGACGCCTACCCGGTCGTGTCCATCGAGGACCCGCTGTCGGAGGAGGACTGGGACGGCTGGGTCGCCATGACCGCCGCACTCGGCGACCGGGTGCAGATCGTCGGCGACGACCTGTTCGTCACCAACCCGGTCCGGCTGGCCGACGGCATCGCCCGCGGGGCGGCCAACGCGCTGCTGGTCAAGGTCAACCAGATCGGCACGCTCACCGAGACGCTGGACGCGGTCAACCTGGCGCACCGCTCCGGCTACCGCGCCATGATGAGCCACCGCTCCGGCGAGACCGAGGACACCACCATCGCCGACCTGGCCGTGGCCACCGACTGCGGGCAGATCAAGACCGGCGCGCCGGCCCGCAGCGAGCGGGTGGCCAAGTACAACCAGCTGCTGCGCATCGAGGAGGAGCTGGACGACGCCGCCCGGTACGCCGGTGCGGCCGCCTTCCCGCGGCTGGGCACTGCGGCAACGGACAGCGTGGCGACGGACAGCGCGGCCGGCGAGTGACCGGCCGCGCCCGCCGATGAGCGCGGCGCGCGGCCGCCGCGGCGGGTCGGGCGCGGCACCCTCGGGCCGGCGGCGATCGACCGGCCGACCGTTGTCGCACGCCGCGTCGCGGCCGGTGCCGGCCGGGACGCGGTCGGGCGCCGGCATCCGTCCCGAGCCGCGGCGCGCCGTCCGCCGTCCCCCGCGACCGTCGGCCCCCGGCGGGGCCCCGCGCCGGCCGCTGGTCACCGGCCGGGCGGTGCTGCTCGCCGGGCTGGTCCTCGTCCTGCTGCTGACGCTGGCCGGCCCGGTCCGCCAGTTCCTGGCCGGTCGCGCGGAGCTGACCCGGCTGGCCGCCGAGGGCACCGCGCTCGACCAGCGGGTCGAGCAGCTGCAGCAGCAGCTGGAGCGGCAGGCCGACCCGGCCTACACCGCCCGGCAGGCCCGCGAGCGGCTGGCCTACGTGCTGCCCGGCGACCGGCTGGTGGTCGTCGTCGACGGCGAGGCGGTCGAGGGCGACGCCGGCACCGTGCCGGAGCCGGTGGTCGGCGAGCTGCCCTGGTACGAGGCGCTGCTGCAGTCGGTGGCGGTGGCCGACGGATGAAGGACCCCGCTGCCCCCCAGCCCTCGCACGCTCGGCCCGGGCCCCTGCAGCGGGGCCGTTCCAGTCCCTCGCCAGGGGCCGTTCCAGCACCTCACCAAGCTCGGGACGAGCCCCTGCAGCAGGGCCGTTCCAGTCCCTCGCCAGGGTCCGTGAGCTCCGAGGTGAGCCCCGCCGACCGCGAGGTCGTCGCCCGCCAGCTCGGCCGGCCGCCGCGGGCGCTGCGCGCGGTCGCGCACCGCTGCCCCTGCGGCCAGCCCGACGTCGTGCAGACCTCCCCGCGGCTGGAGGACGGCACGCCGTTCCCCACGACCTGGTACCTGACCTGCCCGCGCGCCAGCGCCGCGGCCAGCCGGCTGGAGTCGGCCGGCCGGATGCGCGAGTGGCAGGCCGAGCTCGGCACCGACCCGGAGCTGGCCGCCGGGTACCGCGCCGCCCACGAGGCATACCTGGCCGAGCGGGACGCCCTCGGCGTGCTGCCCAACCGCACCACCGCCGGCGGGATGCCCGACCGGGTCAAGTGCCTGCACGCGCTGGCCGCGCACGCCCTGGCCGCCGGCCCGGGCGTCAACCCGCTCGGCGACCGCGCGGTGGCCGGGATGGGGGAGTGGTGGGCGAGCGGCCCCTGCGCGCTCCCGGAGGAGGGCCGGTGACCCGCGTCGCCGCCATCGACTGCGGCACCAACTCGATCCGCCTGCTGGTCGCCGACGTCCCGCCGGAGGGGCCGCACACCGACCTGCTGCGCCGGATGGAGGTCGTCCGGCTCGGCCAGGGAGTGGACGCCACCGGCCGGCTGGCGCCGGAGGCGATCGAGCGCACCCGCGTCGTGCTGGCCCAGTACGCCGCCCAGGCCCGCGAGCTGGGCGCCACCCGGGTGCGCATGGTGGCCACCAGCGCCAGCCGGGACGCCGCCAACCGCGCCGACTTCGAGTCGATGGTGCTCACCACCCTGGGGCAGCTGCCGGACGTCGTCGCCGGCGACGAGGAGGCCCGGCTGTCCGCCCTCGGCGCCACCGCCTCGCTGGACGCCGCGGTCGCCGCGCACGGGCAGCCCGCCCCGCGCCCGCCGTACCTGGTCGTCGACATCGGCGGCGGGTCGACGGAGTTCGTGCTCGGCGACGCCGGTGGCGTGCGGGCGGCCCGCTCGGTCGACGTGGGCTGCGTGCGGCTCACCGAGCGGCACCTGCACGGCGACCCGCCGTCGGCTGACGAGATCCAGCGCGCCGAGGCCGACGTCCGGGCCGCGTTGGCCGACGTCGCCGCCGCGGTCCCGGTGGGGGAGGCGGCGACACTGGTGGGCCTGGCCGGCTCGGTCACCACGGTGGCCGCGCTCGCGCTCGGGCTGCCGGTCTACGACCCGGTGGCCATCCACGGGTCGCGCATCCCGGTGTCCGCCGTCCGGTCGGTGACCGCCGGGCTGCTCACCGCCACCCGGCAGCGGCGGGCCGGGTACGCGGTCGTGCACCCGGGGCGGGTCGACGTCATCGGCGCCGGCGCGCTGGTGCTGCGGGTGCTCATGGACGCGTTCGCCCTGGACGACGTGGTCGTCAGCGAGCACGACATCCTCGACGGCATCGCCCTGCAGCTCGCGCGCCCCTGAGCGGTCAGCCCCGGGCGCGCAGGGTGCGGACCCCCTGCATGACGGTGCGGGCGACCTCCCGCGCCCGTCCGCGCAGCGCCCGCCGGGCCAGGGACAGGACGGCGGCCGAGACGCCCGAGGCGGTGACGTAGCCGCCCGACCCCAGCGGCCCCGGCCGGGCCAGCAGGACCCGCTCGGCGGTGACGTGCTCCGGGCGCCAGTGCAGCTTGTAGTCCTCGCCGCCGCGGAGGAAGGAGTACTCCGTGAGGCCCAGCCGGGCGGCGAGCTCCAGGCCGCGGCTGACCAGCAGCACCGAGGTGTCGATGTGCTGGCGCAGCTCCGGGTCGATCCCCGGGAGGTAGTAGGACAGCTGCCGGTGACCGACGAGGTGCACCTCGCTGGCCACCAGCCGGCCGTCCAGGCGGTACTCGACGACGGCGGCCTGCCCGCGGTCGACCATCGGCCCGAGGGCCGCGGCGAAGAACGTCCGGAACCGCTCGGTCAGGTGCTCCGGGTTCCCCCGCCGGCCGGCCCACTGGGCCGCGTGCAGCCGGACCAGCTCCCGGACGGCGGCCGGCACGGCGACCGGGAGCAGCTCGGTGCGCTCGATGCCCAGCCGGTCGATCTTGGTCAGCTTCCAGCGGATCTTCCCGGCCGTCTTCGCCGGGATCCGCGCCAGGACGTCGGCGACCGGCAGCACCGGCAGGTGCAGGTTCAGCGAGGAGGGGACCCGGCGGGTCCGGCCCGGCCAGGTCCGTGTCCACGCGGCGGCCGCGGAGCCGGGGAGCACCTCGGGCAGGTCGAGGACCCGCCACCCGGGTACCTGCAGGAGCGCCTCGACCAGCCGCGGCCCGGCGTCGGGCACCCGTGGGTCCAGCAGGACGTCGGTGTGGTCGCTCAGCGGGCCACCCAGTGGGGCGAGGACCGGCACCGGGCCGCGCCGGCGGCGGTACAGCGGCGCGGCGGCGACCAGCCGGTCGCCGTCCCACACCGTGACGACGGCCAGCCGCCCGTCCGGGACGTAGCCGCGGGCCCAGGCGCTGGTCCAGGCGTGCGTCAGGAAGCCGGTCGCCGTCGGCGAGCGGCGCCACAGGTCGTCCCAGGCGTCGGCCAGGGCGTCGAACCCGGCGTGGTCGCGGGTGCAGGCGGGCGGCGCGGTGCGACCCGCGCCGACCGGGACGCCGGCACCGGCTCCGGACAGTGGCGTCGTCACGTCCACGTGCACACCCCTCCCCCGTCGGCCGCGGGGGCACGGGCGCCCGGGTCGCTGGCCGGGGTCCGAGGCTAGGTCGGCGACGCAGCCCGGACGACACCCGGAGGGGGGAGGTGCGCGCAGCCGTGGACGCGGGTCAGGGTGAGGACTCGTTCAGGCCGGGCGGCAGCTTGCCGGTGAGCCGCTGGTAGGCCTCGGCGGCCCCGCGGGCGGCCACCAGTCGGCCGGCCGCCACCGCCACGCCCGACACCGCGGCCCAGGCCAGCGCCTCTCCCCAGCCCACGCCCGGCGCGGCCGGGTTCTTCGGCGGGGTGGTGCCGCGCACGGCGTACCAGGCGGCGTCGCTGAGCTTGCGGACGGCGATCCCCGCGGGGATCGCCGTGCCGCTGCTGAGCAGCTTCCAGGTCAGCGGCGGCTTCTGCTTCTTCGTCCGTGCCACCGGGGGATCATCCCGCCCCCCGGTGGAGCGGCGCGCGGCGGATGGTCTGCTGGAGACGTGGCGACCGACGCGGCTGGTTTCCCGATCACCCGGAGCCCGGCCGGGGTGGTGCGCTCCGCCCGGGGCGCCCGCGACCTGGCGGTGCTCGACGCGCGGCTGTCCGGCTGCCGCGCCTGCCCACGGCTGGTCGCCTGGCGGGAGGAGGTGGCCCGGGTGCGGCGGGCCGCCTTCCGCGACCAGGAGTACTGGGGCCGCCCGGTGCCCGGGCTCGGCCCGGCCGACGCCCGCATCGCCGTCGTCGGCCTGGCCCCGGCCGCGCACGGCGGCAACCGCACCGGCCGGGTGTTCACCGGCGACCGCAGCGGTGACTGGGTCTTCGCCGCGCTGTGGCGGGCGGGGCTGGCCAGCCAGCCGACGTCCACGCACGTCGGTGACGGCCTGGAGCTGACCGACGTGCGCGTGTGCGCCGCCGTCCGCTGCGCCCCGCCGGACAACGCCCCGACGCCCGCGGAGCGGGACACCTGCTCGCCGTGGCTGGCGCGCGAGCTCGCGCTGCTGCCCCGGCTGCGGGTGGCCGTCGTCCTCGGCGGGTTCGGCTGGTCGGCGCTGCTGCCCGTGCTCGCCCGGGCGGGGTACGCCCTGCCCCGGCCGCGGCCGGCGTTCGGGCACGGCGTCGAGGTGGACCTCAGCGGGCCGCGCGGTCCGCTCACCCTGCTGGGCAGCTACCACGTCAGCCAGCAGAACACCTTCACCGGGCGGCTGACCGAGCCGATGCTCGACGCCGTCGTCGGGCGGGCCACCGCCCTGGCCGCGACCGTGCCGGGACCGGGCCCCCGGCTCTAGGCTCTCCCCATGGCAGAGCGACCCGTGGTCCTCATCGTCGGCGGCGGTTACGTCGGGCTCTACACCGCGCTGCGGCTGCAGAAGCGCCTCTCGCACGGCCGGGCGGAGGTCGTCATCGTCGACCCGCAGCCGCACATGACCTACCAGCCGTTCCTGCCCGAGGCGGCGGCCGGCTCGGTGGAGCCCCGGCACGTCGTGGTCCCGCTGCGCCGGACGCTGCCGCGCTGCCGGGTGGTCACCGGCGCGGTCACCGGCGTGGACCACGCCAGCCGGCGGGCCCGGATCGCCCCGATCGAGGGGGAGCCCTACGAGCTCGGCTACGACGTGCTGGTCATGGCCGCGGGCTCGGTGGCCCGCACGCTGCCGATCCCCGGGCTGGCCGAGCACGGCATCGGGTTCAAGAACGTCGGCGAGGCCATCTACCTGCGCAACCACGTGCTGGCCCGGCTGGACGCGGCGAGCTCCACCGACGACCCGGAGGTCCGCCGCCGCGCGCTGACCTTCACCTTCGTCGGCGGCGGGTACGCGGGCGTGGAGGCCTTCGCCGAGCTGGAGGACATGGCCCGCTACGCGATCACGCACTACTACCCGCGGCTGTCGAGGTCCGACATGCGCTGGGTGCTGGTCGAGGCGATGGGCCGGATCCTGCCCGAGGTCGACCTGGACATGGCCGCCTGGACGGTCCGGGAGCTGACCGCGCGCGGGATGGACGTGCGGCTGAACACCCGCCTGGAGTCGGTCACCGAGGGGTGCGTGGTGCACCTCTCCGACGGCGACGAGTTCGCCAGCGACACCCTGGTGTGGACGGCGGGCACCAAGCCCAACCCGATGCTCAAGGAGACCGACCTGCCGGTCGACGAGCGCGGCCGGGTCGTCTGCGAGGCCACCCTGCAGGTGCGCGGGCTGCCCGACGCCTGGTCGGCCGGTGACCTGGCCGCCGTCCCGGACCTCACCAAGGAGACCCCCGGCGCCACCACCGCCCCGAACGCCCAGCACGCCGTCCGCCAGGCCAAGCGGCTGGCCGACAACATCGTGCTGACCCTGCGCGGGCAGGAGCCGGTGCCCTACCGGCACGCCTACGCCGGGTCGGTGGCCAGCCTCGGCCTGCACAAGGGGGTGGCGCAGGTCTACGGCGTCAAGCTCAAGGGCTGGCCGGCCTGGTTCATGCACCGCACCTACCACGTCAGCCGGGTGCCCACCTTCAACCGCAAGGCGCGGGTGGTCGCGGACTGGACGCTGGCCACGGTGTTCCGCCGCGAGGTCATCTCGCTGGGCCAGCTGCAGGACCCGCGCCGGGAGTTCGTGGAGGCGGCGAACACCGGCCGCACCGGCTCGCTGCCGCCGCCCTCGGCGGAGGACAAGGCGCAGTCGGGTCGGCTCCGGGCGAGCTGACCACCGCCCCCGTGGCCCAACTGGCAGAGGCAGGCCCCTTAAAAGGGTCCCAGTGTCGGTTCGAACCCGACCGGGGGCACCGTCCGCACGCCCGTGCGGGTCGTCACACCCCCCGTCCGGGGGTGGCGGCGGCGTCCAGGAACGCGCAGGCCACCAGGAGCGTTGACTCAGACGAGTGGGGTGCAGGACCGTGGGCCCCACGACGACCGGTCACCTCGAGGAGATGACGATGCCCAGCCACAACCCCGTGTTCGGCCGGGGGATCCCCAGCGCCGGCTCCGGCCAGCAGTCCGCCCCCTGGGGCGGCGCGCCGCAGCAGTACGGGGCCCCGCAGTACGGCTACGGGACGCAGGACCCCTACGCCGCGCCCGCGCCGTACGCGCAGTCGCCGTACGCGCCGGCCACCACCCGCTACATGACGATGGACGACGTCGTCCAGAAGACGGGCCTGTCCTTCCTGGTCACCGTCCTCTCGGCCGCCGTCACCTGGGCGGTGTTCCCGCAGTCGCTCGCGCTGGGGCTGGCCCTGCCCGCAGTGCTCGTCGCCTTCGTGCTCGGCCTGGTCATCGCGTTCAAGCAGATCGCGAACCCGGTCGCCACGCTGTCCTACGGCGCGCTGTACGGCGTCGCGCTCGGCGCCATCAGCGAGGTGTTCGCCCAGCAGTTCGGCAGCGGCATCGTCACGCAGGCGCTGATCGGCACCTTCGGTGTCTTCGCCGGCATGCTGGTCATCTACAAGACCGGCGCCATCCGGGTCACCCCCAAGCTGACCCGCTGGATCGTCGGCGCGATGTTCGGGATCCTGGCGCTGGTCCTGGTCAACCTGGTGGCGAGCTTCTTCACCCCCGGCGGCCTGGGCCTGCGTGACGGCGGCCCCCTGGCGATCGTGTTCAGCCTGGTCGTGATCGGTGTGGCGGCGTTCTCGCTGCTGCTCGACTTCGACATGGCCGACGAGGCCATCCGCCGCGGCGCCCCGGCGAAGTTCGCCTGGTACGTCGCCTTCGGCCTGCTCGTCACGGTCGTCTGGCTGTACCTGGAGATCCTGCGGCTGCTGTCCTACTTCCAGGACGAGTGACGAAGGACCTCGCTGCCCCCCACGCCTCGCACGCGCAGGCGGAGGGCCCCTACAGCGAGGCCACACCACAGCACCACACACCGGTGGCCCGGTCCCCGCGAGGGGGCCGGGCCACTGGCCTGTTCAGGAGCCGTTCCGTCGCCGTGACCATCGGCAGGTCGCTGGGGCTCGCGGCGTGTCGAGCGACCACCTGCCGATGATCACGGCCGGCGTGCGTTCAGGAGAGGCGCTCGAGCACCATCGCCATGCCCATGCCGCCGCCGACGCACATGGTCTCCAGGCCGAACGTCTGGTCCCGGGTCTGCAGGCCGTTGATCAGGGTCCCGGTGATGCGGGCGCCGGTCATGCCGAACGGGTGGCCGACCGCGATCGCCCCGCCGTGCACGTTGAGCCGGTCGATGTCGATGCCCAGGTCGCGGTAGCTGGGGATGACCTGCGCGGCGAAGGCCTCGTTGATCTCGACCAGGTCGATGTCGCCGATGGCCATCCCGGCCCGCTGCAGCGCGAGCTTGGAGGCGTCCACCGGGCCGTAGCCCATGATCTCCGGCGACAGGCCGGTGACCGCGGTGGAGACGATGCGGGCCAGCGGCGTCAGGCCGAGGTCGCGGGCCTTGGTGTCGCTCATCACGACCACCGCGGCGGCGCCGTCGTTCAGCGGGCAGGCGTTGCCCGCGGTGACCCGGCCGTCGGGGCGGAAGACCGGCTTGAGGCCGGCGACCGCCTCCAGCGTGGTGCCCGCCCGCGGGGTGTCGTCGGCGCTGACCACGGTGCCGTCGGGGGTGGTGACCGGGGTGATCTCCCGCTCCCAGAAGCCCTCGGCGATCGCCTTCTCGGCGAGGTTCTGGCTGCGGACGGCGAACTCGTCCATCTCCTGGCGGGACACGTCCTTGAGCAGCGCCAGGTTCTCCGCGGTCTGGCCCATGGCGACGTAGACGTCGGGGACGTCGCCGTGCTCGCGCGGGTCGGTCCAGGAGTCCGCGCCGCTCTCGGCGGTCTTGGCCACCCGGGCCTCGGCGTCGTCGAAGACCGGGTTCTTCGTCTCCGGCAGCGAGTCGCTGTTGCCCTTGACGAAGCGGGACACCATCTCCACGCCGGCGGAGACGAACACGTCGCCCTCCCCGGCCCGGATGGCGTGCATCGCCATCCGGGTGCTCTGCAGCGAGGAGGAGCAGTAGCGGGTGATCGTCGTCCCCGGCAGGTGGTCCATGCCGAGCAGGACGGCGACGACGCGGGCCATGTTGAAGCCCTGCTCCCCGCCGGGCAGGCCGCAGCCGAGCACCAGGTCGTCGATGTCGGTCGGGTCCAGGGCGGGCACCTGGTCCAGGGCTGCGCGGACGATGGTGGCGGTGAGGTCGTCGGGCCGCAGTTCCTTGAGCGAGCCCTTGAACGCGCGGCCGATGGGGGAGCGTGCGGTCGCGACGATGACGGCTTCGGGCATGGGTCCTCCACGATGAGGGGATCCGGCGACCCTGTCGCCGGACGTCGGGACACCGGGGAACCTACTCTCCGGTAGGTCCGGGCCCCGCGCTCACCCGAGGGGCGGTCCCGCGGCCACGTGCTCGGCCTGCTCGGGGGTCGGGAGGTCCGGCGGGCGGCGGCGGCGCAGCCGGGCCCACGGGCCACGGGGCCCGGTGTCCGAGCCGCGCACCTCGGTGGGCAGCACCTCGGTGCCGGGCTTGCCGGCCGCGCGGGCCGCGGCCCGGGCCACCGGGCGGACGGTGTCGCGGCGCAGGTTGCGCAGCCCCCGGTCGGCCGCGGCCGGCCAGACGCCCAGCGAGTCGGCGATCGAGGGCAGCAGGACGGCGGCCGCGGCGGCGTACCCGGCCGCGCTCGGGTGGAACTCGTCGGCGCTGAACAGGTCGGAGTCCTCGGCGAACGACGGGCCGAGCACCGACCCGAGGGACACGGTGCGCCCGCCGGCCTCGACGACGGCGATGGTCTGCGCCGCGGCCAGCTGCCGGCTCCACCGCCGGGCCAGCCAGCGCAGCGGCCGCCCGATCGGGCGCACGGTGCCGAGGTCCGGGCAGGTGCCCACGACGACCCGCGTGCCGGCCTCGGTGAGCCGCGCGACCGCGTCCTGCAGGTGCCGCACCGAGACGGTCGGCGACGTGCGGCTGACCACGTCGTTCGCGCCGATCATCACCAGCGCGACGTCCGGGTGCTGGGGCAGTGCCTGCTCGACCTGGGCGTCCAGCTGGCTGGAGCGGGCGCCGGAGACCGCCAGCGGCACCAGGCGCACGGGGCGCTCGGCCAGTTCGGAGAGCGCGGCGGCCAGCAGCACCCCGGGGGTCTGGGCGGCCCGCTCGACGCCGAGCCCTGCGGCCGTGGAGTCGCCGAGGACGGCGAGCACGATGGGCCGCCGGCGCCCCCGCTGCCACCGGCCGTACACACCGGCGCCCCCGGGCGGGGGGACGCGGACGGTGCGCGACTCCACGTGCCGCCGCGCCGACCGGGCCTGCTGGCGGAGCACGGCGAGCACCCCCGCGCCGGCCAGGCCGAGCCCGCCGCCGCCGTACGCAGCTCCGGTCGCCAGCCGCCACGTCGTGGTCGCTCGAGTCACCGCCGCCCCGTCCCGTCGGTCGTGTGGGTGGACCTGTCCTGGCAGGCTAATCGCCGTTTACCGTCCTCCCGTGTCCTCATCCCTCGCAGGGGTCACTGACGGTGACCGCACCCAGCAGATCGTCGACGTGCTGGTCGACGCGTTCTCCGAGCTGATGACTGCGGACGCGGACGCCTTCCGGACCAAGTTCCGCAAGATGGCGGCCGACCCGTTCGCCTTCTACCGGGGCACGGCGTGCCTGTTCTACGCCGACGTCGCCGCGATGGAGGACCGCTGGAGCGACGAGCGGACCAGCCGGGTGTGGATCCAGGGTGACCTGCACGCGGAGAACTTCGGCACCTACATGGACGGCGCTGGGCGGATCGTCTTCGACGTCAACGACTTCGACGAGGCCTACGTCGGGCACGTCAGCTGGGACCTGCGCCGGTTCTGCGCCAGCTTCGCGCTGCTGTCCTGGCGCAAGGCGTTCGGTGACGAGGTCATCGCCGACCTGCTGCGCGGCTACCTCACCGGCTACCTGGACCAGGTCCGCGCCTTCACCCGCCTCGACGACGACCGCTCCTTCGCCCTCGTCCGGGAGAACACCGAGGGCGCGGTGCACGACGCGGTGCTGCGCACCAGCTCCCGCAGCCGGGCGGCCCTGCTGGACCGGATCACCGTGGTCGAGGACCACCGGCGGCGCTTCGCCGACGGCCGGCGCACCCGGCGGCTGGCGGCCGAGGAGCACGAGCGGGTGCTGGCCGCCCTCGACCGCTGGCGGGAGACCGTGCACCCGCCCCGGCGCCGCCGCGACGTCGCCTACGACGTCAAGGACGTGGTGGCCACCGGCGGCTTCGGCATCGGCAGCGCCGGACTGCCCGCCTACACCGTGCTGATCGAGGGCTACGACTAGGCGCTGGAGAACGACGTCGTCCTCTCCCTCAAGCAGGGTAACGTGGCCGCGCCCAGCCGGGTGGTGCGCGACCCGGCGATCCGGGCGTCCTTCGAGCACGAGGGGCACCGGACGGCGGTCTCCCAGCGGGCGCTGCAGGCCAACGCCTCGCAGTTCCTCGGCCACACCGAGATCGACGGGGTCGGTTTCGTCGTCCAGGAGCTGTCGCCCTACGAGGTGGACCTGGACTGGGAGGACCTCACCGAGCCGGAGGAGATCGCGCCGGTGATGGTCCAGCTCGGGCGGGCGACGGCGAAGGTGCACTGCGTCGGGGACGCCGACAGCGACCACACGCTGGTGCCCTTCCAGACCGAGGAGGCGGTCGTGGCGGTGGTCGGCGACCGCCAGGAGGAGTTCCTCGCCGACATGGTCGACTTCGCGCACTCCTACGCCCGGCGCACCCAGGCCGACTTCCGCCTCTTCGTGGACGCCTTCCGCGCCGGGGCGATCCCGGGAATCAGCTCGAGCGGCTCGCACCCGGAGCGGCGGTGACCCCCGCTCCGGCCTGGGCACGTCAGTAGGCGATCCCGAACACCCACACCGCCAGCGTCATGGTCGCCGAGGTGATCAGGACGATGCCGAGGAGGTTCAGCCACAGCCCGCCCCTCACCATCTGCGGGATGGTCACGTAGCCGGAGCCGAAGGCGATGGCGTTCGGCGGCGTGGCCACCGGGAGCATGAACGCGCAGGTGGCCGCCAGGGCCACGGGGATGGCGAGCAGCAGGGGGCTCAGCCCGAGACCGAGGGCGACACCACCGGCGACGGGCAGGAAGGTGGCCGCTGTCGCGGTGTTGCTCGTGAGCTCGGTCAGGAAGATCACCCCGCCGGCCACGGCCGCCACGAGGACCAGGACGGGCACGGTCCCCAGGGCCTCGACCTGGGTGCCGATCCAGTCCGTCAGACCCGAGTCGGAGAACTGCGAGGACAGCGCCAGGCCTCCGCCGAAGAGGAGCAGCACGCCCCACGGCAGCTTCACCGCCGAGTCCCAGTCCAGCAGCCGCACCCCCCGCCCGGCGCCGGAGGGGAGCGTGAACAGCAGCAGGCCGGCGAGCAGGGCGATGCCGGCGTCACTGATCGGCGGGGTCTCCACGAGGGCGGGCAGGAACACCCAGCTGGCCGCGGTGAGGACGAAGACCGCGAGGACGCGCTTCTCGCCGGCCGACATCGGCCCGAGCGCGTCGAGCTGGTCGCGGATCAGCCTCCGCCCGCCGGGGAGCTCGGCGATCTCCGGCTTGAACAGCACCTTCGTCAGCAGGAACCAGGCGGCCACCATCATCACCGTGGCGACCGGCACGCCGACGAGCATCCACTGCCCGAACCCGATGGTGATCCCGTGCGCCTCCTCGAGGTAGCCGGCGAGCAGCGCGTTGGGTGGGGTGCCGATCAGGGTGGCCAGGGACCCGATCGAGGCGGCGTAGGCGATGCCGAGCATCAGGCAGGTGCCGAAGTCCGATTTGATCACGGCGTCCTTCGCCTCGGCGCTCTCCGGGTCGACGTCCTGGACCGGCCCTCCCGCCGGCCCGCCGCCCGTCCGCGGTGCGTCCTCGCCCATGGTGGTCGCCAGGAGGAGCACCGAGACGCCGATGGGCAGCATCATCACGGCCGTCGCGGTGTTGGAGACCCACATGCTGAGGAAGCCGGTGGCGAGCATGAAGCCGGCGACCATGCGCACCGGCCTGGTCCCCATGACCCCGACGGTGCGCAGGGCGATGCGGCGGTGCAGGTCCCAGCGCTGCATGGCCAGGGCCAGGAAGAACCCGCCCAGGAACAGGAAGATGATGTCGTTGCCGTACTGCGCACCGACGTCCTCGATGGGGGCGTCGCCCAGGACGGGGAAGACGACCAGTGGCAGCAGGGCGGTGGCCGGGATCGGGATGGTCTCGGTCATCCACCACACGCCCATGAGCACGGCCGTCGCGGCGGTCAGCCGGGCGCCGTGGGCGAGGTCCTGCGGCATGACCAGGTAGACGAGCAGCGCCAGGACCAGGCCCCCGGCGAACCCGGCCCACCTGATCCGGTGGGTGCGCGGGCTGTCCGCCGGCGCCTGCTCGCCCGGGGACCGGTGGTCGGTCCCTCCCCGGCGCGGATCGGGGGCGGGGGTGCTCTCCGCGGGGCCGGGGACGGTCGGTCTCTCGCTCACGGTTTCCTCCCGGGGGACTGGCGGGTCGGCGTCCGGCACGTCAGGACCGTGACTCTCGCAGCTCCCTGACCATGCCGACGTGCGGGCCGATGCCGGGCTTGTCGTAGGGGGCGGTGACCACCGTGAGGCCGAACCGCTCGTAGAAGCCGGCCGCCGTGGTGCGGGCGTGGCACCACAGCAGGTCCCCGCCGCGCTCCGCGACCGCCGCGAGGCAGGCGTCCAGCAGCAACCGGCCGACCCCGGTGCCCCGGGCCGCGGGGTCGGTCGCCATGCCGCGCAGCTGCCACGGGGCGCGGGCCGCCCGCCACGGGCAGGGGGCGGGGGAGAGGCGGACGACGCCGAGCACCCGGCCGTCGGGCGCCCGCGCGGCCAGGTGCACGGTGTCCGGGTCGTCGTCCCCCGGCCACGCGACGTCCCCAGCACCGGGCCGCAGTACGGCGCGGCGCAGGTCGTGGGTGACGTCGGCCGGGACCTCCGCGACCGTGACGGGAGTGCTCACCCGACCAGTCTCCGCGACCCCGTCCGGGTCAGCGGGCCCGCCGCCCCCTCCGGGTGCGCAGGGGAAGGACCTGCTCCTCCCCGGCCCTCGCGGGCTCGGGCCGGGGCCCGGGAGCAGGCCTCAACGGCTACGCCGCCCCCTCCGGGTGCGCAGGGGAAGGACCTGCTCCTCCCCGGCCCTCGCAGGCTCGGGCCGGGCCCCGGGAGCAGGCCTCAACGGCTACGCCGCCCCCTCCGGGTGCGCAGGTAATCGGCCACCACGTACTCACCCAGCCGGTCGGCGTCGGGCTGGAACACCCGCCCGCCGGCCCGCTGGGTGATGTCGTGCACGAAGTGCACCAGCCCGGGCTCGGGGTCCAGGGCGAACACGTTGACCGTCGCGCCCGTGCGCGCGACGCGCTCCACCTCCGCGACGGTGCGGGCGATCGTCTCCGGCATCGGCGGCCAGCAGAAGAACGGCGTCCCGTCGTCCTCCAGGTGGGCGGTCGGCTCGCCGTCGGTGACCACCAGCACCACCGGCTCGGCGTCGTGGTGCCGGGCGAGGAACCGGCGGGCCAGGATCAGCCCGTGCTGCAGGTTGGTGCCCTGCAGCGTGTCCACGCTGAGCTCCGCGAGGGTCTCCGGGCGCAGCACCTGGGCGGTGGAGGAGAACCCGATGATCTGGATGGCGTCCTGGGGGAAGCGGGTGGTGACCAGCGAGTGCAGCGCCATCGCCGTCGACTTGGCCGCGCCCCACGTGCCGCGCAGCGCCATCGAGTAGGACAGGTCGACCAGCAGCGCCACGGCCGCGCCGGTGCGCCGCTCGGTCTCCACGACCTCGAAGTCCTCGACGGCGATCCGCACCCGGTGGTCGTCGTCCGCCCGCGGCACGTGCGCGGTGCGCAGGACGGCGTTCTTCACCGTCCGGACGACGTCCAGCGGCTGCTCGTCACCGAACCGCCACTCCCGCGAGCTGCCGGTGAGCTCCCCGGCCGCGCCGGCGTCGGCGACGTCGTGCTCGCCGCGGCCGGTCGCGTCCAGCTGGGCGAACACCCGGCGCAGCGCGGTCGCCCCGAGCCGCCGCACCGCCTTGGGGGACAGCTCGAGGCGGCCGTCGGAGCGGTTGAGGTAGCCCTGCCGCTCCAGCTCGCGCTCCATCTGGCGCAGCGCGGCCAGGTCGTCGACGGCCGGCCGGCCCAGCGCGCGCTCCAGCAGCTCCTCGTCCACGTCGGCCATCGAGGCGCCGGCGTAGCCCTGGGAGAGCTGGTTGGACAGCGCCTCCAGGTCGGCGAGCTCGGCGACCGCACTGGTGGCGTCACCCAGACCCAGGGACTGCTCGCCGTCGGGCACCTGCCCGCGCTGACCCCAGGGGAGGTCCGGCCGGGCCTGACGCAGGGCGTCCTGCAGGTGGGCCATCTCGCTGGCCAGCCCCATGTCCTGCATCGTCTGGGCCATCAGGTCGGCGAGCTCCGCGCGCTGCTCGGGCGACAGGCCGGCCATCATCCGCTCCTGCGCGGCGGCCCGGCGGGCCAGGGAGTCGATCAGCTCCTCCACCGACTGCGGGTCGTCCGGGAAGAACTGCCCGTGCTTCTCCATGAAGTCGCGGAACCGCTCGTCGGTGTCCTCGCCGCGGTTGTGCGCGTCCACGAGCGCGGACAGGTCGGCCACCATGTCCTTGACGGCCTGCATGTCGCCGGCGCCGGCGTTCTGCAGGGCCTGCTTCATCGACGCGAAGGAGCTGTCCAGCACCTCGCGGCGCAGCAGGTCCTGGATCTGCTCGTAGGCCGCCCGCGCCTCGGCCGAGCGCCAGTCGTACTCCTTCAGCGCCCGGACGGCGCCCGCGGTGTCCTCCGGCAGCGCGTCGAGCTCGGCCTCCTTGAGCCGGGCCATGTCGTCCGGGTCGGGGAACAGCTCCCGCCGCTCGGCCTCCACGGCGCGGTCCAGCAGCTCGCGGACCTCCTCCAGCGTGCCGTCCATCCGCCCCGCGTTGCGCGCCTGGCGCAGCCGCTCGCGCACCGACCGGCGCAGCTCGTCCAGGCCGCGGCGGCCGTCCATGCCACGGCGCAGCAGCTCCCGCAGCGCCTCCCGCACGCCGCTGCCGCCGAGCACCGAGTCACCGATCTCGTCGACCGCGCTGCCCAGGTCGTAGGGCGGGGCGAGCGGGTCCGGCCCGCCCCGCCAGCGCCCGTACCGGTGGCCCCGCCCGGGCCGCCTCACCACGTCATGCCCCGTACACGGTGCGGGCGCCGTCGGTGTCCTTGGCCAGCCGGCGGGTGAGGTAGAGGCCCTCGAGGGCGAACTCCACCGCCGCGGCGGCCTGCTCGGCGGACTGCTCGCCCTCCGGGACGCCGAGGCGGCCGAGCAGCTCGGCGAGCTTGGGGATGGTGCCCAGCTGGCCCAGCAGTGCGGCAGCGGGCACCAGCTCCCCGGACTCCACGGTCTCCCCGCCGGTGAAGTGCTCCTGCAGGCCGGTCAGGTCCAGCCCGGCGCAGCGCGCGCGGAAGGTCTGCGCGGTCGCCTGGCGCAGCAGGTGCTCCAGGACCTCCGTCTCCCGCTCGTCGTCGGGGTCGGAGCCGGAGTCGGCGAACTCGACCTTGCCGCGGCTGGCCGGGACGATGCCGGGCAGGTCCACCACCCGGGCGACCGGACGCGTCTCCCCGGCCACGGCGGCCCGGCGGACGGCGGAGGCGGCCACCGTCTCCAGCCCGGCGATGGCGAAGCGGGCGCTGACCCCGGAGCGCTGGTCGACGTGGCTGGAGTCGCGCACCAGCCGGGTGAACCGGGCGACGATCTCCACCAGGTGCTCGGGCACCAGCGGCTGCTCCACCATGCCGTCGCCGAGCCAGCTGGTGTCGGCCTCCTGGTCGAGCAGGCGCACCTCGTCGACCAGCTCGATCGGGTAGTGGGTGCGCACCTCGGCGCCGAAGCGGTCCTTGAGCGGGGTGATGATCCGGCCGCGGTTGGTGTAGTCCTCGGGGTTGGCGCTGGCGACCAGCAGCAGGTCCAGCGGCAGCCGCACCCGGTAGCCGCGGATCTGGATGTCGCGCTCCTCGAGCACGTTCAGCAGCGCCACCTGGATGCGCTCGGCGAGGTCGGGCAGCTCGTTGACGCTGAAGATGCCGCGGTTGGTGCGCGGCACCAGGCCGTAGTGCACCGTCTCGGGGTCGCCCAGGGTGCGCCCCTCGGCGACCTTGATCGGGTCGACGTCGCCGATCAGGTCGCCGACGCTGGTGTCCGGGGTGGCCAGCTTCTCGCCGAAGCGCTCGCTGCGGTGCAGCCAGCCGACCGGGGTGGCGTCGCCGTGCTCGGCGATCTGCCGGTGCGCCCACACGCTGATCGGGGCCAGCGGGTGCTCGTTGAGCTCGCTGCCGACCAGCACCGGCGTCCACTCGTCGAGCAGGCCGACCAGGGTGCGGATCAGCCGGGTCTTGCCCTGGCCGCGCTCGCCGAGCAGCACCAGGTCGTGGCCGGCGATGAGGGCGCGCTCGACCTCCGGGACGACGGTGTCCTCGAAGCCGACGATGCCGGGGAGGGTGGGCTCGCCGGCGGCCAGGCGGGCGAGCAGGTTGGCGCGGATCTCGGCCTTGACCGGCCGGGGGGTGGCCCCGCTGTCGCGGAGCGCGCCCAGGGTCGTGGGTGCGGGGGGAGCGGAGGCGGGAACGCCGGGGTCCGTCACCCCCGCCACGGTACGACGCCACCGGCCGCGCGGGCACCCGTCGGTCGCTGCCGCGCGGAGCCCGCTCCTGGGAGGATCGGCGCATGGTGGCTGGCGAGGTGCGTCGGGACGGCGTCGGTCTGGTGGGCGGATCCGACGTCGAGGCCGCGGCGGCGCTGCTGGACGGCGTCGTCCGCCGCACGCCGCTGGAGCACTCCCGCGCGCTGGCCGACCGGGTCGGCGGGCCGGTCTGGCTCAAGTGCGAGAACCTGCAGCGCACCGGCTCGTTCAAGATCCGCGGCGCCTACACCCGGCTGGCGCGGCTGTCGGCGGCCGAGCGGGAGCAGGGCGTGGTCGCGGCCAGCGCCGGCAACCACGCGCAGGGGGTGGCCCTGGCCGCGCAGCTGCTCGGCATCCGGGCGACGGTGTTCATGCCGGAGAGCGCGCCGCTGCCCAAGGTGGCCGCCACCCGCGGCTACGGCGCCGAGGCGCTGCTCGGCGGCGACTCGCTCACCGACGCCCTGGCCGCGGCCGCGGAGCACGCGCAGCGCACCGGCGCGGTGTTCATCCACCCGTTCGACCACCCGGACGTCATCGCCGGGCAGGGGACGGTCGGGCTGGAGGTCGTCGAGCAGTGCCCCGACGTGGCCACCGTGGTCGTGTGCACCGGCGGCGGGGGCCTGGTGTCCGGCGTCGCGGCGGCGGTCAAGGCCCGCCGTCCGCACGCCCGGGTGGTCGCCGTGCAGGCCGCCGCCGCCGCGGCCTTCCCCGGGTCGTTGGCCGCCGGGCGGCCCGTGCCGCTGGCGGCGATGACGACGATGGCCGACGGGATCGCCGTGGGGGCGCCGGGGGAGCTGACCCTCGGCCACGTCCGCGACCTGGTCGACGAGGTGCGCACGGTCAGCGAGGAGGACCTCTCCCGGGCGCTGCTGTTGTGCCTGGAGCGGGCCAAGCTCGTCGTCGAGCCGGCCGGGGTGGCCGCGGTCGCCGCCGTGCTCGCCGACCCGGCCGCGTTCCCGCCGCCCGTGGTGGCCGTGGTGTCCGGCGGGAACATCGACCCCGTGCTGCTGCTCAAGGTCGTGCAGCACGGCATGGCCGCGGCCGGGCGCTACCTGTCGCTGCGGCTGCGGGTCCCCGACCGGCCGGGGTCGCTGGCCGCGGTGCTGGCCGAGCTGGCCGCGGCCGGGGCCAACGTGCTGGAGGTCGAGCACGAGCGCACCGGCACCCGCCTGGGCCTGGGCGAGGTGGAGGTGTTCGTCGTCCTGGAGACCCGCGGCCCGCAGCACGCCGAGGAACTGCTCGCCCGGCTGGACCGGGCCGGGTACACGGTCAGCGCCGGCTGAGAGAGGACCCCTCTGCCCCCCACCGCTCACATGCTCGCGGCGGGCCCCTGCAGAGGGGCCGGGCGGTCGGCCGGGGAGTGTCCTCCCGGGGCGATAGCTTCCCGGCCATGGGAGACGCGGTGGTCGTCGAGGGCCTGGTGAAGCGCTTCGGCGCGACCACGGCCCTGGACGGGGTGGACCTGACCGTGCCGGAGGGCTCCGTCCTCGGGCTGCTCGGTCCCAACGGTGCCGGCAAGACGACGGTGGTGCGCATCCTCACCACCCTGCTGCGGGCCGACGCGGGACGGGCGGAGGTCGCCGGCCTCGACGTGGTGGCCGACGCCGACGCGGTGCGCGCCGCCATCGGGCTGACCGGCCAGTACGCCGCGGTCGACGAGTACCTCACCGGGTCCGAGAACCTGGAGATGGTGGGCCGGCTCTACCGGCTGGGCCGGCGCGAGGCGCGGACGCGGGCCGGCGAGCTCCTGGAGCGCTTCGACCTCACCGGGGCGGCCGACCGGCCGGCCAGGACCTACTCCGGGGGCATGCGCCGGCGACTGGACATCGCCGCCTCACTCATCGCCCGGCCCCGGATCCTCTTCCTCGACGAGCCGACCACCGGCCTGGACCCGCGCAGCCGGCTGGGCATGTGGGAGTTCATCGCCGACCTCACCGACGGCGGGACGACGATCCTGCTCACCACCCAGTACCTGGAGGAGGCCGACCGGCTGGCCGACCGGATGGTCGTGATCGACCGGGGCCGGGTGATCGCCCGCGGCACCGCCGACGAGCTCAAGGACCAGGTGGGCGGCCAACGGCTGGAGCTCACCGTGCGCGACGCCGCCGACCTGGCCGAGGCCGCGCGCCGGCTGCGCCCGCTCGGGGTCGACGAGCCGCGCTGGGACGGGTCGACGCGGCGGCTGTCCCTGCCGGTCAGCGGCGGCACCGACGCCCTCGCCGAGGCCCTCCGGGAGCTGGCCGCGGCCGGCGTCGAGGTGCTCGACGTCGGGTTGCGCCGCCCCGACCTGGACGACGTGTTCCTCACCCTCACCGGCCACGCCGCCGAGGACGACGACGGGACGGCCGCCGGCGCGTCCACCGAGACGGTCCCCGCGGGAGGTGCCCGGTGAGCTCGCTGGCGGCGACGCTGGCCGACAGCGCGGTCATCACCAAGCGCAACCTGATCAAGGTGCGGCGGGTGCCCGACCTGATCGTCTTCGCGACGCTGTCGCCGATCATGTTCGTGCTGCTGTTCCGCTACGTGTTCGGCGGCGCCATCGGCGGCCTGCCGCCCGGCGTCTCCTACGCGGAGTTCCTGCTCCCGGGCATCTTCGCCCAGACGGTCGTCTTCGGGTCGACCACGACCGGCGCGAGCATCGCGGAGGACCTGCAGAAGGGGCTCGTCGACCGGTTCCGGTCCCTGCCGATGGCCCGCTCGGCGGTCCTGGTGGGGCGCACGGTCGCCGACCTGGGGCTCAACGCCATCTCCATCGCGGTCATGGCGCTGACCGGCCTGGTGGTCGGGTGGCGGATCAACTCGTCGTTCGGCGAGGCCGTCGGCGGCTTCCTGGTGCTGCTGGTGTTCGCCTACGCCGTCTCGTGGCTGATGGCGGTGGTCGGGCTGCTCGTCCGGACGCCGGAGGTGGTCAACAACGCCAGCTTCATCGTGATCTTCCCGCTGACCTTCGTGGCCAACACCTTCGTGCCACTGGAGACCTTCCCGTCGGTGCTGCGCACGTTCGCCGAGTGGAACCCGGTGTCCGCGGTGACGCTGGCCTCGCGGGAGCTGTTCGGCAACGTGCCGCCCGGCTACCCGGTGCCCGACGTGTGGGCGCTGCAGAACCCGGTCCTCTACACGCTGCTGTGGACCGCGCTCATCCTCGCCGTCTTCGTGCCGCTGTCGGTGCGCCTCTACCAGCGGACCACGACGCGATGACATCGTCGGCCTACCGGCCGACACCGCGGCCAGGACCTGTCCCCGGCGCGCGTTGAGCCCCACCGTCGCACCCGCCGGCAGAAGGACCCCCTGCCCCCCACCGCTCGCACGCTCACGGTGGGCCCCTGCAGGGGGCCTGGGCCCGCCGACGGGCACGACACCTCAGTGACACAGTGGGCGGCGATGAGCGCCGTCCCCGCCTCCGCCGCCCTGTCCGCCGACAACCCGCTGTCCGCGCCGTCCCCGCTGCCCCTGCAGCTGCCGCCGTTCGCCGACCTGACCCTCGAGCACTGCCGCGAGGCGGTGCTGGCCGGGATGGCCGAGCAGCGGGCCGAGGTCGCTGCGATCGTCACCGCACCGGACGTGCCGACGTTCGAGAACACCGTCGTGGCACTGGAGCGCTCGGGCCGGCTGTACCGCCGCGCCGGCGCGGTGTTCCACAACCTGGCCTCCTCCGTCGCCACCGACCGGCTGCGGGAGATCGAGCGCGAGCTCGCCCCGCTGGAGTCCGCGCACGCCGACGCGCTGCGCCTGGACCCCGAGCTGTTCGCCCGCATCGACGCCGTGCACGCCCAGCGGCACGGAGTCGACGGAGAGGGCCGGACCCTCGACGCGGAGGCCGTCCGGCTGGTGGAGCGCTACCACCTGGACTTCGTGCTCTCCGGTGCCCGGCTGGACGCCGACGGCCGCGACCGGCTCACCGGGCTGAACCGGGAGCTGTCGGAGCTGTCGACGACCTTCGGGCAGAACCTGCAGCTGGCCAGCGAGGCGGCGGCCGTGCTGGTTGGCGACGCCGCCGAGCTCGACGGCCTCACCGAGGCCGAGGTCGCCGCGGCGGCCCGCGCCGCCGCCGACCGTGGCGTGGACGGCTTCCTGCTCCCGCTGCTGCTGCCCACCGGGCAGCCGGTGCTGGCCAAGCTGCGCGACCGGCGGCTGCGGCGGCGGGTGTTCGAGGCCTCGGTGGGCCGGGCGTCCGGCGGCGCGCACGACAACGGCCCGGTCGCGGTGCGCATCGCCCGGGTCCGTGCCGAGCGGGCCCGGTTGCTGGGCTTCGCCACCCACGCCGACCTGGTGCTCGCCGACCAGACCGCCGGCAGCACGCAGGCCGTCGACGCGATGCTGGCCCGGATGGTGGGGCCGTCGGTGGCCAACGCGCAGGCCGAGGCCGCGGCGCTCGGCGAGGTGGCCGCCCGCGACGGCGTCGGCGAGCTCGCCCCCTGGGACTGGGCCTTCTACAGCGAGCGGGTGCGCGCCGAGCGGTACTCCGTCGACACCGCGGCGCTCAAACCGTGGTTCGAGCTGGACCGGGTCCTGGTCGACGGCGTCTTCGCCGCCGCCGAGCGGCTCTACGGCTACCGCTTCACCGCGCGGCCGGACCTGGTCGGCTACCACCCCGACGTCCGCGTCTGGGAGGTCACCGACGCCGCCGGCGCGACCATCGGCCTCTACCTCGGCGACTTCTTCGCCCGGGAGGGCAAGCGCGGCGGTGCCTGGATGAGCTCGTTCGTCACCCAGTCCCGGCTGCTGGACACCCGGCCGGTGGTGGTCAACAACCTCAACGTCGCCCGGGGAGCCGACGGGCAGCCCACGCTGCTCACCCTCGACGAGGTCACCACCCTGTTCCACGAGTTCGGTCACACGCTGCACGGCCTGAGCTCCGCGGTGACCTACCCCCGGTTCGCCGGCACCAGCGTGCCCCGCGACTTCGTCGAGTTCCCCAGCCAGGTCAACGAGATGTGGATGCTCTGGCCGGAGGTGCTGGCCGGCTATGCCCGTCACGTGGACACCGGCGAGCCGCTGCCGGCGTCCGTGGTGGAGGCCATCGAGGGCGCGCAGCTGTGGGGCGAGGGGTTCGGCACGCTGGAGTACCTGGCGGCCACCCTGCTCGACCAGGCCTGGCACCGGATCACCCCGGAGACCGAGGTCGGGGACGCGCAGGAGTTCGAGCGGGCCGCCCTGGAGGCGGCCGGGGTCGCCCACCACCTGGTGCCGCCGCGGTACCGGACGACGTACTTCCAGCACGTCTTCGCCGGGGGGTACGCGGCCGGCTACTACTCCTACATCTGGTCGGAGGTGCTCGACGCGGACACCGTGGAGTGGTTCCGGGAGAACGGCGGCCTGCGCCGGGAGAACGGCGAGGTCTTCCGCTCCCGACTGCTCGCCGTCGGCGGCTCGGTCGACCCGCTGGCCGCCTTCCGCGCCGTCCGCGGCCGCGACGCCGACCCGACCCCGCTGCTGCGCCGCCGCGGGCTGCTCGGCGCCAGCTGATGCGGCCACCGGGTGGGGGCCGGAGGCCTCCGGACGGTGAGCCGCGGGTGAGCTCAGCGCTGCGTCGGCCCCCTGCAGGGTCCCGCGGCGAGCGTGCGAGTGGCGGGGGGCAGGGGGTCCTTCTGGGCACGTGGCCGCGGTGCGGTCCGGTAGGACCGCAGTGTCACAGCCAGGGCAGGCCCAGCACGGCGTCGAGGTCGTCGGGGGCCTCACCCTCGCGGACCAGCCGGTTGGGCTGGCGGTGGCCGCAGGCCGTGCAGCGGTGCACCACCTGCCAGCCCTTGCCGGACTTCTCCACCAGCCCGACCGGCTCCATCGGCGCCCGGCACTCGCTGGCCCGGTCGCCGGGCAGGTCGTCGACGTGCAGCGACCACAGGCACACCGGGCAGTGGTTGCGGTAGTGCCCGTCGGTGTTCGCCGGCACCGCCGAGCCGCAGTGCACGCAGGCGAAGCCGGTGTTCTCCGCCCGCCGGGACCGCGCGGGCCGGGTCACCGGTCCTCCTCGTTGGCGCTCGTCGGCCCGGTGCCCCAGGGTGCTGTGTTCTGGTGTGACCTCGCACGCTCGGTCACGTGCGCGCCCGCGTCAGGGGACGAACGGCTCGACGGCGACGACGTCGACGGTGATGTCGCGGCCGTTCGGCGCCTGGTAGGTGACCGTGGAGCCCGGCGCGGCACCGAGGATGGCCGAGCCCAGCGCCGACTCCGGTGAGTAGACCTGCAGCCCCGTCGTCCCGGCGATCTCGCGGGAGCCGAGGAGGAACTTCTCGGTCTCCTCCTCGCCCTGGAACCGGATGGTGATCACGGTGCCGGTGGCGGCGTGCGTCGCGGTGGTGGGGGCGTTGCCGACCCGCGCCTTGCGCAGCAGGTCCTCCAGCTGGCGGATGCGGGCCTCCTGCTTGCCCTGCTCGTCCTTGGCCGCGTGGTAGCCGCCGTTCTCGCGGAGGTCGCCCTCCTCGCGGCGGGCGTTGATCTCCGCGGCCATGGCCGGGCGGCCGGCCACCAGCTGGTCGAGCTCGGCCCTGAGCCGGTCGTGCGCCTCCTGGGTCAGCCAGACGCCCTGCTGCTGCTCGTCGGTCGGGGTGGACACGGCAGTGCTCCTGAAAAGTCGGTGGCCGCCCCCCGGTGGGGAGCGGCCGCGTTCAGAAGGTCCAACGTAACACCGCCCGCCGGGTCGGTGTGCCCTGCGCACCCGGCGGTGCGGGCCGCAGGGTGGCGTGACGAGCGCCACGCGCCCCGGGTCGGCGGGCGAAGCGGCACCCGCCGTCACCGGTGGATGATGGACCGGTGACCGACGCGGACCCGTTGCGCCTGCTCGCCGTGCACGCCCACCCCGACGACGAGTCGAGCAAGGGCGCCGCGACCATGGCCAAGTACGTCGCCGAGGGGGTCCGGGTCCTGGTGGCGACCTGCACGGGCGGCGAGCGTGGCTCGGTGCTCAACCCGGCGCTGGACCGGCCCGAGGTCTGGCAGCGGCTGCCGGAGATCCGCCGCGACGAGATGGCCCGCGCCCGGGAGATCCTCGGTGTCGAGCAGGAGTTCCTCGGGTTCGTCGACTCCGGCCTGCCCGAGGGCGACCCGCTGCCGCCTCTGCCCGAGGACTGCTTCGCGCTGGTCCCGACCGAGCAGGCGGCGGCGCCGCTGGTCGAGCTGATCCGCCGGTTCAGGCCGCACGTCATCACCACCTACGACGAGCGCGGCGGCTACCCGCACCCGGACCACATCAAGACCCACGAGATCTCGGTGCACGCCTTCGACGCCGCCGGCGACCCGGACCGCCACCCCGAGCTGGGCGAGCCGTGGCAGCCGCTCAAGCTCTACTACCACATGAGCTTCTCGCTGCCCCGGCTGCGGGCGCTGCACGAGGCGATCCTCGCCTCGGGGGCCGAGTCGCCCTACGCCGAGTGGCTGGCGGGCTGGGACCCGGAGCGCGACATCTCCCACCGGGTGACCACGAAGGTGCCCTGCGCGGAGTACTTCGCCGTCCGGGACGCCGCGCTGATCGCGCACGCCACCCAGATCGACCCGGCCGGCCGCTGGTTCGCCTGCCCGCTGGAGGTCCAGCAGCGCGTCTGGCCGACCGAGGACTACGAGCTGGCCCGGTCGGTCGTGGACTCGACCGTCCCCGAGGACGACCTGTTCGCCGGCGTCCGGAGCGAGGTGGGTGTGCGATGACCGGTCTGGTCCTGCTGGCCGCGGAGCAGCAGCAGCTCCCCGAGGACGTCGGCAAGTCCGGCCCCATCGGTGCGCTCCTGACCGTGCTGATCTTCATCGCCATCCTGCTGCTGGTGCGGTCGATGACCACCCACCTCAAGCGGGTGCCGCGCAGCTTCGACACCGAGGACGACGGGCCGCAGGTCGTCGTGCCGGACACCCCGGCCGAGCTCATCGACGGCCCTCCCGCGCCCGGGCAGGACCTGCTGGACACGCTGCGGCGGGCGCCGCGAGCCATCGAGGGGCCCCGCCGCGACGACGGCGAGCCGGACGCCACCCGGGACTGACCCCTCGCAGGCCGCGGCGTCCCCGGACCCCTCCGGGTGAGGCGCCCACCTCGACCGGACACCGCCCGCCACCGTGCGGGTGAGGATGCCGGGATGGCCCAGCGACGGCACGACCCCGAGCGCGACGTGCCCCCGCCGGGGTTCGGGCGGGCCGGCACGCGCGCCCTGGAGATCGCCGAGAACGTCGTCTACGCCGGCATCGCCCTGCTGCTCGTGGTGGCAGCACTGGCGCTGCTGGTGCTGGCCGGGCGGACCGCGTGGACCCTGACCGGCGACCTCGCCGAGCAGCCGCTGCTGGAGCTGCTCGACGTGCTGCTCCTGGTGTTCATCGTCGTCGAGCTGCTGTTCGCCGTCCGGACGACGGTGGAGAAGCGCGAGCTGGTCGCCGAGCCGTTCCTCGTCATCGGCGTGATCGCCTCGATCAAGGAGATCGTCGTGCTGTCGGTCGAGGCGGCCGGCGTGGTGGGCGAGGGCGCGGTGTTCACCGACCGGATGGTCGAGATCGCCGTGCTGGGCGTGCTGGTCGCCCTGCTCGGGATCACCTCGCTGCTGCTGCGCCGCAAGGAACGCGAGCCCGACGAGGGCGAGGGTGGCACGCCGGAGGCCCGCGCGGCCTGAGGAGGTGCCCCGTCCGCTGTCGGCGCAAGCGGACCGCTCCCGGACGCCGACGCATCGACGTACCGTGTAAGCGTGTAATCAACCCCTCAGGGAGGTCGTCGTGCACGCACACCACCATCGTTCCTCTGACACCACCTCCGGCGGCATGCGCGGCGGGTGGCGCGGCCCCGGCGGCCGGGGCCGTGGCCCCGGCGGTCGCGGTCGCGGCGGCGACGCGCCGCCACCGGTCGACCGCGCCGAGGTCGCCGGCTGGTTCGCCGGGCGGCTGCCCGACGGCTGGTTCACCGGACCGGCCGAGCTGACCGTCGACCGCGACGAGATCACCGTCGTCGGCACCCTGGCCGAGCCGGACGCCGGCGCGGGGGACGCCGCGGCGGCGCGGGCCGGCCGGATCGCGCGGTTCCGCGAGGAGACCCGCGAGCAGCGCATGGCCGTCGCCGACGCCGCACAGGCCCGCTACGGCCGCTCGGTCGCGTGGGGTGCGACCTGCGGCGACGTCCGGGAGGTGTTCACCAACCTCTCGGTGCCGGTCATGACCCGGCTGCGCCAGCCCGAGCGGCTGGTGCTGGACACGCTCGTGGACGCCGGGGTCGCCCGGTCGCGGTCCGAGGCGCTGGCCTGGGCCGTCCGGCTGGTCGCGCAGAACACCGACGCGTGGCTGGGGGAGCTGCGCGCGGCGATGGCCTCGGTCGAGGAGGTCCGGACGCGCGGCCCGGTGGTCGACTGAGTCCTGCCCGGCCGGGCGGTCCCCGCCGTCCGGCTGGGGACGGGGACACTGGGGTCGTGCCAGCCAGCGCCGCCGTCCCCGCCGCCACCGACGTCCTCGTGGTCGGTGCCGGCCCGGCGGGGTCGGCGGCCGCCGCGTGGGCGGCGCGGGCCGGGCACGACGTCGTCCTGGCCGACGCCGCCGTCTTCCCCCGGGACAAGGCCTGCGGCGACGGGCTGACCCCACGGGCGATCGCCGAGCTGGACCGCCTCGGGCTGGGCGGGTGGGCCCGCTCCCGGGCGCGCAACCGCGGCCTGCGCGCCGCCGGGTTCGGGCGCACCTGGGAGCTGCCCTGGCCCGGTGGGGCCTTCCCCGACCACGGCAGCGCGGTGCCGCGCACCGAGCTCGACGCCCGGATCCGCGAGGTGGCACTGACCGCCGGCGCCGTCCCGCTGGAGGGCGCCCGGGCCGTCGACGTCGAGCGCGACGGCGACCGGGTGACCGGCGTGGTGTTCGAGCTGGCCGACGAGGAGACCGTCACCGTCGGCTGCCGGAGGCTGGTCGTGGCCGACGGGGTGCGCTCCCCGCTGGGCCGGCTGCTCGGCCGGGAGTGGCACCGCGACACCGCCTACGGCGTCGCCGTCCGCGGCTACGCGCGCTCCGGGCGGGCGGACGACGAGTGGATCTCCTCGCACCTGGAGCTGCGCGGCACCGAGGGGGAGCTGCTCTCCGGCTACGGCTGGGTCTTCCCGCTGGGTGCGGCCTCCGGGCAGGTCAACGTCGGCGTCGGCACGCTGGCCACCGCCCGCCGTCCGGCCGGGGTGCAGCTCAAGGCGCTCATCGAGGTCTACGCCGACGCGCGCCGGGAGGACTGGCGGCTCGAGGGCCCGGTGCAGGCCCCGGCGTCGGCGCTGCTGCCGATGGGCGGGGCGGTCTCGGGGGTGGCCGGCCGCAACTGGGCGCTGGTCGGCGACGCGGCCGGCTGCGTCAACCCGCTCAACGGCGAGGGCATCGACTACGGGCTGGAGACCGGCCGCGAGCTGGTCGGGCTCCTCGGCGAGGACGACTGGACGGCCGCCTGGCCGGCGGTCCTGCGCCGGCACTACGGCGAGGCGTTCTCCATCGCCCGCCGGCTGGCCGGGCTGCTCACCGTGCCGCGCTTCCTGCCCGCGGCCGGCCCGGTCGGCATGCGCTCGCGCCCGCTGATGACCGTCGCGCTGCGGGTGATGGGCAACCTGGTCACCGACGAGGACCGCGACCTCGTCGCCCGTGCCTGGCGCGCCGCCGGCCGGGCGTCCGTGCGCGCCGACGACCGGCCACCGTTCGGCTGAGGACGGCCCCGACACGCAGGCCGACGCCGTTGTCCTGACTAGTACGCGGTGCGCGGTAGTGTGCACCGCACAGGTGAGGAACGGAGGCGCAGTGGACACGACACAACTGCTCAAGGGAGTGCTCGACCTGGCCGTGCTGGCCGTCCTGTCGGGCGAGGACGGCTACGGCTACGACGTCGTGCGCCGGTTGCGCGCCGGTGGCCTGGACGACGTCGGCGACGCGTCGGTCTACGGCACGCTGCGCCGGCTGTACGCCGCCGGTCACCTGACCTCCTACGTCGTCCCCTCCGCGGAGGGGCCGCACCGCAAGTACTACGGGCTCAACGCCTCCGGGCGGGCCCAGCTCGAGGTCTCGACCAAGACGTGGAAGGGGTTCGCCGCCACGCTGTCGGCGCTGCTCCCCGACGAACCGGAGGTGGCGGCATGAGCAGCCCGACGGACAGCGGCGTCCTGGCCGGGGCGCGGGCGCGTGCGGAGGCGCGGACCTACGCCCAGGCGGTCCGCGCGGAGCTGGCGGCGCTGTCGCCCGACCGCGTCGCCGAGCTGCTCGACGACCTCGAGGACCACCTCGCCGAGGTCGCGGCCGAGGACGGACGCTCACTCGAGGCGCGGCTGGGCTCGCCGGCCGACTACGCGCGCGAGCTGTGCGCGGCGGCCGGCCTGACGGTCGGCCCACCCGCACGCCCGGCCCGCGGGGCGGCGCTGGTGGACCGGCTGGGGCGGGCGCGCGCCTGGCCCGGGGTACACGAGGCGCTGCGCTTCCTGCCCGAGCTGCGGCCCGCGTGGTGGGTCGTGCGGGCGTGGGCGGCGGTGACCGTCGTCGACGTCGTCTTCGTCGGCGGGACCTCCTTCCCGCTGCCGACGCTGGGGCTGGGGCCGGTCGGCTGGGTGGTCACCGCCCTGGCGGTCGCCTGGTCGGTGCGGCTGGGGCTGCGGTCGCGCGCCGCCGGCCGCGAGCCGGACCGGCGGGTACTCCTGCTGAACGCCGGACTCGGTCTGCTCACGGCCGTCGCGGTCGTGGCCGTGGCCGACGGCCCCGAGGTCGCCTCGGCCGAGCCGGTGTACGTCGAGCAGTTCGGGACGGGCGGGCTGACCCACGGGGACGGCACCCCGATCACCGACATCCGCCCGTACTCCTCGGACGGCGAGCCGCTGTCCGGCGTGCTGCTCTACGACCAGGACGGCCGGCCCGTCGACGACCTGTCGACCCACGACGCCGAGGGGGCCGAGGTCCCGCCGGCGCCCGGTCCCCCGAGGCCGGCCAACGCCTACCCGCAGCGGCAGGTCGTCGCCCCGGCCACCACGCCGGTGCCGACGCCGGCGGCTCCGACGCCGGGTCCGTCCGAGCCGCCCGCGCCCGGCACGCCGTGAGCCGTCGTGCGCAGGCACGCCTCTGGACGGGGTCCTGTCTCAGACGAAGGGGGAGTTGTACATCGCGAAGTAGACGGCGATGTAGTGGCAGATGGCGGCCACGACGGTCATCGCGTGGAAGACCTCGTGGTAGCCGAAGGTGCCCGGCCACGGGTTGGGTCGCTTGACCGCGTAGGCCACCCCGCCGAGGGTGTAGAGCGCCCCGCCGACGGCCAGCAGCACCAGCGAGGTCACCCCGGCGATCTGCAGGATGTCGGCGAGCAGGAAGACGGCGACCCAGCCCAGCCCGATGTAGAGCGGCACGCCGACCCAGCGCGGTGCCGTCGGCCAGGTCAGCTTGAGCGTCACGCCGGCCAGCGCGCCGGCCCACACGCCGAGCAGCACCCAGTACCCGGTGGGCTGGTCGACGGCCAGCAGGGCGAACGGCGTGTAGGTGCCGGCGATGAACAGGAAGATCATGGAGTGGTCGAGCCGCTTCATCGTCTTCCAGCCGCGCGGTGACCACCGGCGCCGGTGGTACAGCGCGCTGACGCCGAACAGACCGCAGATCGTCACGCAGTAGACGGCGACCGACCAGCCGGCGCGGGCGCCGAGCACCGACCCCAGCGGTACGAGCACCGCGCCGGCGACGATGGCGCCGAAGAAGGAGAACAGGTGCAGCCAGCCGCGCATCCGCGGCCGGGTGTCGGGGTGCTCCCAGTCGCCGTCGGCGAAGTCCGCGGCGACCCAGGCCCGCTCGACCTGCTCGCCCTCCTCCAGGACGGCGGCCACGGCCGGCCCGGACGGTGCGTCGATCTGGGCGCCGTCGGCCTCGACGCGGACGGCCTCTCCCTCTGCCGGGGGGACGCTCATACCCCGCGAGGTTACGCAGCGCCGGGGGGTGCAGCGACGGGAGCGGGTTGACCTGCGGCGTCCCGGCCGGCCCCCGACATGGGCCCGCCGCGAGCTCGCGGGCGGCGGGGGGCAGGGGGTCCTTCAACTAGGGTCACCCCCCGTGGGCGTGCGGCGCTGGGTGCGTGAGGTCCTCACCCAGCTGTACGAGCGCCGGCTGGCCCGGGCGCTGGACGGCGCGGACACCCCGCGGCACGTCGGGGTGATCGTCGACGGCAACCGGCGCTGGGCGCGGGCCATCGGCCTGGAGGACCCCAACGCCGGCCACCGGCGCGGCGCGGACAAGATCGCGGACTTCCTCGGCTGGTGTGACGAGGCCGGCGTCGGGGTGGTCACCCTGTTCCTGCTCTCCACCGACAACCTGTCCCGCCCCGAGCCGGAGCTGGTGCCGCTGCTGCGCATCATCGAGGGCGTCGCGGAGGACCTCGCCGCCGCGGACCGGCGCTGGCAGCTGCGGCCGGTGGGCGCCCTGGAGCTGCTGCCGGCGGAGACGGTCGCCGTCCTCAAGGAGGCCGAGGAGACCACCCGGGGCCGGCCGGGGGCGCAGGTCAACCTGGCCGTCGGCTACGGCGGGCGGCGGGAGATCGCCGACGCCGTCCGCTCGCTGCTCGCCGAGCACGCCGCGCGGGGGACGACGCTGGACGAGCTGGTCGGCGTCCTGGAGATCGAGCACATCGCCGAGCACCTCTACACCCGCGGGCAGCCCGACCCGGACCTGGTCATCCGCACCAGCGGGGAGCAGCGGATGTCGGGGTTCCTGCTCTGGCAGACCGCGCACTCGGAGTTCCACTTCACCGACGTCTACTGGCCCGACTTCCGCCGCGTGGACTTCCTGCGGGCCCTGCGCGCCTACGCCGCCCGCCACCGCCGGTTCGGGGGCTGAGAAACTGCCGGTCATGGCGCGCTCACCCGACGTCCCCCTGGAGTACGTGCGGCTCGGGCTGCGCTTCGACCGGCTGGAGCCGGGCTTCGTCGACGCCTACACCGGCGACCGGCGCATCCGGGCCGCGGTCGCCGACGAGCCGGCGCCCACCCCGCAGGGGCTGCGCGACCGCGCCCGGGCACTGCTGGGCGAACTGGCCGCCGCCGACCTGCCGGCCGACCGCTCCGACTTCATCCGCGGCCAGGTGACCGCGCTGGAGTGCACCGCCCGGAGGATGGCCGGCGAGCCGGTGCCCTTCCTCGAGGAGGTGCGCAGCTACTTCCAGGTCGACCTCACCCTGGGCGACCCGGCCGCCTACGCCGCCGCGCACGCCGAACTCGACGCGTTGCTGCCGGGCAGCGGCCCGCTGGCCGAGCGGTACGCCGCCCACCGGCGCCGCGAGGAGTGCCCGCCGCAGCGGCTGGCCGAGGCCGTGCAGGCGCTGTCCAGCGCGCTGCGCGACCGGGTGCGCACCGAGTACGGGCTGCCGGAGGTGGAGACGGTCCGCTACGAGGTGGTCACCGACCAGCCGTGGTCGGGGTTCAACTACTACGAGGGCGACTACCGCTCCCGCGTCGCGATCAACGCCGACCTGCCGCACCGGCTGGGTCAGCTGCCGCACCTGGTCGCCCACGAGTCCTACCCCGGGCACCACACCGAGCACTGCCGCAAGGAGCTCGGCCTGGTGGAGCGCGGCTCGCGGCTGGAGCACACCGTCTTCCTGGTCAACACCCCCGAGTGCCTGATGGCCGAGGGGCTGGCCGACCTCGGCGTGCAGGCCGCGATCGGCGACGGCTGGGGCCCGTGGGCGGCCGAGGTGCTCGGCGACCTCGGGCTGCACCTGGACGGGCACCTCGCCGAGCGCATCGCCGCGGCCGCCGCGCCGCTGAACCGGGTGCGCCAGGACGCCGCCGTCCTGCTGCACGACCGGGGTGCCCCGGACGACGAGGTGGCCGCGTTCATCCAGCGCTGGTCGCTGGTCAGCCCGGACCGGGCCCGCCAGCAGCTGCGCTTCCTCACCCACCCGCTGTGGCGGGCCTACACCACCACCTACGTGGAGGGTCACGCGCTGCTGGCCCGGTGGCTGGACGCGCGCCCAGCGGGTCAGGCGGTCGCCGACCGGTTCGTCCGGCTGCTCGACGAGCCCCTCACCCCGGCGACGGTCGCCGGCGAGCTGCCGGCCGCCTGAGCGGCATGGCGCGCCGCGATCCGGAGGAGGCCCGGGACCTGGGCCTGTGGACGGCGGGCTGGCTCGCCGTGCTGCTGGTCGGCGGCCTGTGGTGGCTGGGCGACCTGAGGCTGCAGTGGCCGGTCCTGCTGGTGCCGGTGGTGTGGGTGCTGGTCGCCGTGCGGCCCCGCCGCCGCTGAGGAGCGCCGCTGGGACCGCTGGTGCCGCTGGTGCCCCTAAGGGGGGACACGCTGCCTCGCAGACACGCTCCCGTCACCTCCCGCGCCTACCGTCCGAGGTGGACGCCGGGCTCACCCCGACGTCCACGGGAGGCCCGGACGGTGTCAGACGAACTCGTCGACCAGGGGGGCCGGCGCCCGGCCTCCGGCCGGGGCCCGGCCACCTTCGAGCCGGGGCGCGTCCTGCGCCCCACGGGAGTCGACTCGTGAGTACTCGCCGCACGTTCGTCCTCGACACCTCCGTCCTGCTCTCCGACCCCGGCGCGCTGCTGCGCATGGGTGCCCACGAC
Source organism: Geodermatophilus sp. DSM 44513 (assembly GCF_032460525.1). Lineage (NCBI taxonomy): Bacteria > Bacillati > Actinomycetota > Actinomycetes > Geodermatophilales > Geodermatophilaceae > Geodermatophilus > Geodermatophilus sp. DSM 44513. The sequence goes on from NZ_CP135963.1 coordinate 858,142, forward strand.
GTGGTCCTCCCGCTGGTCGTGATCGGGGAGCTCGAGGACAAGCGGAACCACCCCGAGCTCGGCTGGTTCGCCCGGCAGGCGCTGCGGATGCTCGACGACCTGCGGGTGGCGCACGGCCGGCTCGACGCGCCGGTGCCCGTGGGCGAGGACGGCGGCACGCTGCACGTGGAGCTCAACCACAGCGACCCGTCGGTGCTGCCGGCCGGCTTCCGCAACGACAGCAACGACAGCCGGATCATGGTGGTCGCGCTCAACCTGCGCGCCGAGGGCGCCGACGTCTCCCTCATCACCAAGGACGTGCCCATGCGCGTCAAGGCCGCGGCCGTCGGCCTGGACACCGACGACTACCGGGCCCTGGACGCCGTCGACGCCGGCTGGACCGGGATGGCCGAGGTCGACCTCGACGACGCCGAGCTGTCCGCCCTCTACGAGACGGGGGAGGCCTACGCGCCGGCCGCCGCCGAGCTGCCCGCGCACACCGGCCTGGTGCTGCACTCCTCGCGGGGGTCCGCGCTGGGGCGGGTGACGCCGGACAAGCAGGTGCGGCTGGTGCGCGGGGACCGGGAGGCCTTCGGGCTGCACGGCCGGTCGGCGGAGCAGCGGATCGCGCTGGACCTGCTGCTGGACCCCGAGGTCGGCATCGTGTCGCTCGGCGGGCGGGCCGGCACCGGCAAGTCCGCGCTGGCGCTGTGCGCGGGGCTGGAGTCGGTGATGGAGCGGCGGGCGCACGCGAAGGTCGTCGTCTTCCGGCCGCTCTACGCCGTCGGCGGCCAGGAGCTCGGGTACCTGCCGGGCACCGAGGGCGAGAAGATGTCGCCCTGGGCGCAGGCGGTCTACGACACCCTCGGCGCGCTGGTGTCCAAGGACGTGCTCGAGGAGATCGCCGGGCGCGACCTCATCGAGGTGCTGCCGCTGACCCACATCCGCGGTCGGTCGCTGCACGACTCGTTCGTCATCGTCGACGAGGCGCAGTCGCTGGAGCGCGGGGTGCTGCTGACCGTGCTGTCGCGGCTGGGCTCGGGCTCGCGGGTGGTGCTCACCCACGACGTCGCCCAGCGGGACAACCTGCGGGTCGGCCGGCACGACGGCATCGCGGCGGTGGTCGAGCAGCTCAAGGGCCACCCGCTGTTCGCGCACGTGACGCTGACCCGCTCGGAGCGCTCACCGATCGCCGCGCTGGTCACCGAGATGCTGGAGGACCTCCCGCGCTGAGCCCGGGTGCCCGGGCGGCCGGTCCCGGCGCCCGGCCCCACTCCCGCGCGGTTCCCCCCACCTCCTCGCCGGTGCAACGGCGCGGGAGTGCGGGGAACCGCGCGGGAGTCAGCGGCGGCCCCGGGCGAAGGCGCGCAGCAGGCGGTCGGCGACCGCCCGCGGACGGTCCAGGTCACTCCAGGTCCAGCGCGCCACCTGCCAGCGGTGGTCGCGCAGCTCGTCCTCCCGCCGCTTCTCCCTGAAGACGACATCGCCGGCCCCCTCGCCCGGCCTCAGCAGCCGGCCGTACTTCACCCGCCCGTCGAACTCACCGAGCGTGCGGTGCTCCTCCCACCCGAAGTCGCACCGCGCGATGACGCTCCGGTCGGCACGGAGGACCCGCACCTGCAGGTCGGGGGCGGCCAGGCCGATGCGGTGGATCAGCACCCGGCTGCGGCTCTCGCCCACGCTCTCGCTGAGCGGGTCGGCGAAGGCGACGACGCGTGCGGCGGCCCGGACCCCGGGGACGCGCTCCATCAGGGTCAGGCATTGCTCCAGCTCGTCCCGGCTGGTGCCACCGGTGCGGAGTGCGCGGTCGGCCACCACGACGGCGGACTCGAAGGGCACCGACCGGGCGACGTCGACGACGGTACGGGTGACGTCGGTGACGAGGACGCCGTCCACCGTGGTGAGCCGGTCGTCCGCCACCTGGCCCACGTGCAGTCGCAACCGGGTGCTGCCGGTACCGCTCGCCGGAGGACGGCGGAGCACGTGGACCCGGTCGAGCGGCGCGCCCCACACCGGGAGGTCGTGCAGCACGGCAGCGGACAGGGAGCAGACGACCGCCGGGGCGCGCAGGTCCGCGGCCGTGGCGAGCACCGCCAGGCGGTGTCGGGCGGCGCCGTCCGTGGGCAGCTGCGCCGGCGAGTGCGCGTACGTCCCCCGCTGGAGGCGGCAGAGCTCGCCCCGACGCACCATCCGGGCGAGTTCCGCGTCGTCGTGGCCGGCGGCCAGCGCGTCGGCGCGGCGGAGGAGGAAGGGCTGGTCCGGCTCCGGAGCGGTCACCGGCCGATCGTGGTCTCGCACAGGGAGCCGCAGGAGTCCGCGACCGGATCTGTGGACGACGCCCACTCCCGCGCTGTCGTCCGCGCGATGGCGCCGGTGCACCAGCGTGGGAGCGGCAGCAACCGCGCGGCAGTGCGTCCAGCGGCGGTCAGGCGGCCCCCACGCGCGGCGGCCCGGGCGCGTCAGGGGGCGGGCGGCGTGGCGTCCTCGTCGGCGTGGGCCGGGCGGGTGCGGCGAGCCGGCGGCGGCGGGGTGGCGGCCCAGCGCAGCAGCGCCACCGCGCCCCAGCCGGCCGCCAGGCACCAGGGCAGCCGGCTGACGACGTCCTCGGTGGACAGGTCGCCGCGCAGCCCGAGCGCGAGCACCGGCAGCGCCAGGAGCAGCGACACCGCCAGCACGTCCCACCGCAGCGGGTTCATGCCCCGGCTCCCTCCAGCCGCTCGCACAGCAGCGAGGCCCAGCGGTGCGCCGTGGCCCGCGCGCCGTCCAGGAGGGCCACGGGGGTGGCGGTACGGCCGAGGACGGCGGCCGGGTCGGCGGTCAGGTCGGTGTCCTGCACCATCAGCGCGTCCACGCGGGGCAGCGCGTCCAGCCACGGGCCGACGTCCTCCGGCTTGCGGGTGGCCTCGACGACCGCCCACACCCCGACCGGCGCGAAGACCGCGACCATCTGCTCCAACCACGCCCCGCCGCCGGCGCGCAGGGGGACGTCGACGGCCACGATGGTCAGCGCGCTGGACCGGTCGGCGTCCTGGCGGCGCTCCAGGGCGGTGTCGATGCCGGTGATCCGGTTGCCGCGCGGCGCCAGCGCGGCCAGGTCGCCGCGGGAGGCCCACTGCAGCTGCTCGCCGTCCAGCCGCAGCGAGGCGGCCAGCGCGCGGGCGGCGGCGAGGGTCTCCACGCCGGGCCCGACCACCAGCAGCACCTCGCCGGCGCCGCTGGGCACCGCCGGTGCGGTCGGCAGGCCGGCCGCCAGCGCGCTGGTCAGCGCGGCGTAGGCGCCCCGGCGGGTGACCTCGGCGGCGAACTCCGCGCCCAGCAGCCGCTCGGGCACGCCGAGCCCGAGCAGCCGGTCGATGAGCGCCTCCTCGGCGGCGCCGGGCAGGGGCCCGCCGCCCCCGCCGGACGTCGACCGCCCGCGGACCGACGGCACCACCATCGGGGCCGAGCGGCGTGAGGCGGCGGCGCGCTTGTCGACCGGCAGGCGGGTCACGGTGGCCAGCCGCGGCTGCGCGCCCGGCGACGCCAGGCGGGCCACCGACTGCCCCGGGGCCCGGCCGATGGCCGGCGGCACCGGCGGGCGGCCCAGCAGCGGCGGCACGGCCAGCGCGGTGCCCGGAGCCGGCGGCGGCAGCAGGGACAGCGGCGGCAGGACCGTGGTGGCGTCGGCGGGCAGCGGGGCCGGGTCGCTGGCGGTCGGCGCCAGGACGTCGGCTGCCACCTCCCACTCGTCGGCCTCGGCGGTCGCGTCGACCCACACGGGGATCTCGGCGGTGTCCGCGTCGTCCCACCCGTCGGCGGTGTCCGCGGCCGGTGTGGAGCCGGCGAGCACGCCGCGCAGCAGCTGGGTGAGCGCCGCGTCGGACGTGTCGTGGGCCAGCGCCGCCCGCAGCACCTCGGCGATCGCCTCCTCCCGGGAGGTGATCGGCCCGGTGGTGAAGTCCGGCTCGTGCACCCACTCGGGCACCGGGACCGGCGGCGTCGGCGGAGCCGGCGGCGCGACGGCGGCCGGACGGGGAGCCGGCACCGGGGGGGCGACGACGGTGACGGCCGGCGCGGCCACGGTCGGGGGCGACACGGGAGCGGCGGCGGGGGCCGGCGCGGGGACGGGTGCGGGGACGGGTGCGGGGGCCCAGAGGATGTCCAGCCCGGCGTCCCCGGCCTCGGACCCGGCGGCCACCGCGGCCGCGGGGACGGGTGCAGGGGCCGGCTGCTCGACCACCGGCGGCGGGGCCGGGGCGGGCGCCGGGACGGCGGCGACCGGCGCCGCGGGCACGACCGGCTCCGGGACGACCGTCGCCACCGGGGCGGGCGCGGGGGCGACGGCGGCGATCGCCTCGTCCACCGCCTCGCGCACGTCGACGTCCCGGGCGACCATCTCGGCCAGCGCGGCGGTGAACGGCGACGGGGGCAGGGCCGCCTCCGGGACCGGTGCGGGTGCCGGCGCCGGGTCGGCCACGGCGGGGCGCGCGGCAGGCGCCGGCTGCGCTGCGGGGCGGGCGGCCCGGCCGGCGGCCGGCCGGGACGAGCGCGCGGCGGAGGACCGCGAGTACACGCCGGCGGCGGGCCGGGCGGTGCCGCCGCCGAGCAGGTCGGCGACCTCGTCGACCGGGTCGGGCAGCACCGGGTCGCGGCGCAGCGCGGCCTCGATGCGGGCCATCGACTCCGCCCGGGACGCCGGGCGGCGCTCGACCGGGGCCGGCGGGGGCTCCTCCACCTCGGCGACGAAGCGCTCGGTGGTGAAGAAGCCCATGACCCCGCCGCTGCGCACCCGGCGGATGCCGATGATGCGGACGGCGGACCCGTACTGCTCCCGCGCGGCGGCGATGGCGGCCTCGCGAGAGGCGGCCTCAACGGACGGCAAAGGCACCGTTCACCACTCCCAGTGACTCGATCTGGGCCGTCCGGGAGACCTCCGTGTAGGAGATCACCGGCAGGCGGGGGAGGATCTGACGCATCAGGCGGGACAGTGCGGCCCGGACCTGCGGGGAGCACACCAGCACCGGGGCCAGGCCGAGGCGCTCGGCGTCGGTCAGCAGGCCGGTGCAGCCGTTGACCAGCGCGTCGACCGTGCCGGCGTCCAGGGCGAGGACCTGACCGCCCTCGCTGTGCCGCACGGCCTCGAGCAGCCGCTGCTCGAACGCCGGGTCGAGGGTCAGCACGTGCAGCTGCTCGTCGGGGGTGACGTAGGGGTGGCTGATCGCCGCCCCGAGCGCGGAGCGGGCGGCCTCGACCAGCCCGTCGACGTCCGTGGAGGTCTTCGCCCGCACCGACAGCGCCTCGAAGATGCGCACCAGGTCGCGGATGGACACGTTCTCGGCGAGCAGCCCGTGCAGCACCCGCTGCACCTCGCCCAGGGTGAGCAGCGCCGGGGTGAGCTCGTCGACGACGACCGGGTGGGTGCGCTTGACCATCTCGACCAGCAGCCGCACGTCCTCCCGGCCGAGCAGGTCCGCGGCGTTCTGCCGGACGACCTCGGCCAGGTGCGTGGTGATGACCGAGGAGCGGTCGACGACGGTGGCGCCGGCCATCTCCGCCTGCCGCTGCAGCTCGGCCGGCACCCACTTGGCGGGCAGCCCGAACACCGGCTCGCGGGTGGCCCGGCCGGGCAGCCCGTCCAGCGCGTCGCCGATCGCCAGCACCGTGCCGGGCGGCGAGGTGCCCTTGGCCGCCGGGACGCCGTTGAGCCAGATGACGTACTGCGAGGACGGCAGGTCCAGGTTGTCGCGGGTGCGCACCAGCGGGATGACCAGGCCGGTCTCCATCGCGACCTTCCGGCGCAGCGCCTTGACCCGGTCCAGCAGGTCACCGCCGCGGGCGGTGTCGACCAGGTCGACCAGGTCGTAGGCCACCTCGAGCTCCAGCGGGTCGACCCGCATCTTCTCCGCGATCGCCTCGGGGGAGTCCGGCCGGGGCTCGTCGTCCGCGGCGGCCTGCGGGTCGGTGTCCTCCTCGTCGTCCGTCGTCTCCTGCATGCGTGAGGCGGCGAGCAGGAAGGCCGCCCCGATGAGCAGGAACGGCAGCTTGGGCAGCCCGGGGATCAGGCACAGCGCGAGCGACGCGCCGCCGGTGATCCGCACCGGGGACTTGAACCGGCCGAGCTGGGCCAGCAGGTCGGTGCCCATGTCCCCGTCGGAGGCCGAGCGGGTGACGATGATGCCGGTCGCGGTGGACAGCAGCAGCGCGGGGATCTGGGAGACCAGGCCGTCGCCGACGGTCAGCAGCGAGTAGGTGGAGACCGCGTCACCGGGCGCCATGCCCAGCTGCATGACGCCGATCGCCATGCCACCGATGAGGTTGATCAGTGTGATGATGATGGCCGCGATGGCGTCGCCCTTGACGAACTTCGACGCGCCGTCCATCGAGCCGTAGAAGTCGGCCTCGGCGGTGACCTCGGTGCGCCGCCGGCGGGCCTGCTTCTCGTTGATCAGCCCGGCGTTGAGGTCGGCGTCGATGGCCATCTGCTTGCCGGGCATCGCGTCGAGGGTGAAGCGGGCGCCGACCTCGGCCACGCGGCCGGCACCGTTGGTGATGACGACGAACTGGATGATCGTCAGGATCACGAAGATCACCAGGCCGACGATCAGCGAGCCGCCGATGACGAAGTGCCCGAACGCCTCGATGACCTTGCCGGCGTAGCCGTCGGTGAGCACCAGCCGGGTCGAGGAGACGTTGAGCGCCAGCCGGAACAGCGTCGCGATGAGGATCAGCGACGGGAAGACGGCGAAGTCCAGCGGCCGCCGGATCTGCATGGCGACCAGCAGGATCAGCAGCGAGGCGGTGATGTTCAGGCCCAGCAGCAGGTCCAGGACCGCGGCGGGCAGCGGGACGACGAGCATCAGGACGATGGCCACCACGCCGATCGGGACGGCGGCCTTCGAGATCCCTCGCACGGGGGTCTCATCGGCAGCACGCCTCGCGCTGGACACCGCCGTCCGCCCCGGCCGTCCCGCCTACCCCAGACGCAACGTCGGCCCTCCTGCAGTAGAAGGACCCCCTTGCCCCCCGCCACTCGCGAGCTCGCGGCGGGACCCTGCAAGGGGGCCGAGGCGCGGGGGCAGGAGGGTCCTTCTTCAGCGACGGGCGCCGGCGCGGGGCAGGTCCTCGACGTCCGGCGCGGCGAAGCCGGGGCGGTGGACGCCGCCGCGCACGCCCCGCGCCGACAGCTGCATGACGAAGGCCAGCACTCGGGCCACCGCGGTGAACAGCTGGGCCGGCACCTCCTGGCCGATGTCGCAGGAGGCGTGCAGGGCGCGGGCCAGCGGGACGTCGTGGACCAAGGGCACCCGTGCCTCGGCGGCGCGCTCGCGCAGCTTGGCGGCGACCTCGTCGGCGCCCTTGGCCACGACCCGGGGCGCGCCGCGGTCGGGCTGGTAGCGCAGCGCGACGGCGACGTGGGTGGGGTTGACCAGCAGCACGTCGGCGGTGGCGACCTCGGCCATCATCCGGTTGCGCGACATCGCCATCTGGGTGGCCCGCCGCTGGGCCTTGACGTGCGGGTCGCCCTCGGAGTTCTTGTGCTCCTGCTCGATCTCGTACCGGCTCATCTTGAGCTTCTGCATGATCTGGCGGCGGACGATGACGTAGTCGGCGATCGCGATCGTCAGGCCGGTGACCGCGACGACGCGGAACATCAGCACGGCGGACTCGGTGAAGGTCGTGGTGACCGCCGAGAGCGGCAGCGCGCCGGCCGAGGAGACCAGCTCCTGCGCCCGGTCGCTGGTGACCACGACGACGGTGGCCAGCGCCGCGGTCTTGATGATCGCCTTGGCGGCCTCCCACAGTCCGTGGCCGCCGAACATCCGCTTGATCCCCGGGAACGGGTTGAGCTTCTGCAACGTCGGCTTCAGCGGCTTGCCGCTGACGGAGACCCCGCCCTGTGCGGCGGATGCGACGACGCCCACGACCATCAGCGCCACCGCCATCGGCAGCACCACGGTGACGAAGGCGGCCAGTGCCTGCCCGAGCAGCCCGGTCACGGTCTCGACCTCGGGCTCCTCGACCACCACCTCGACCGCCACGAACATCCGGCCGACCTCGTCGTAGGCGTTCCTGACCAGCATCGGCAGCAGGTAGCTGGCCGCCGCCGCGCCGGCCCAGGTGCCGAGCTCCTGAGTCCGCGGGATCTGCCCTTCCTTGCGCGCCTTCTTCAGGCGCTGGGGAGTCGGGGCCTCGGTCTTCTCCCCACCCGGCCCGTCCTTGGCCACGGCTCACCCCCTCCCGGGACCGGCGAGATCGGCGATCTCGCACGCTCGGGAGGCCGCAGCCGGGCGAGACCGCCGATCTCGCCGGGTGGGCGGCACCCGCATCACCCGCTCCGCAGGGAGACCATGGCCCGGACGGCGTGCTCGAGCAGCGCGTCCAGCGCGGGGGGCAGCAGCGGGAAGGTCAGGCCCAGCAGGGTCAGCGTGAGCATGATCTTCACCGGGAAGCCGAAGGCGAAGATGTTGAGCGCGGGCGCGGCGCGGGACAGCAGCGCGAGCGCGACGTCGGCGAGCAGCAGCACCGCGACCATCGGCCCGGCGATCTGCAGCGCCGCCAGGAACATCAGCGACAGCGCGGTGATCAGCACCGGGGCCAGCTGCTCGGTGGGCACCGACCCCCCGACCGGCATCCCCTCGTAGGAGGTGGCGAACCCCCGCACGACCAGCAGGTGCCCGCCGCTGGTGAACAGCAGCGTGGTGGCCAGCATGTGGTGCAGCCGGCCGACCGAGGAGGCGGTCGTCATCGACAGCGGGTCGTAGGCCGGCTGCAGCGAGAAGCCGCCGGTGAGGTCGATGAGGTCACCGGCGTACTGGACGGCGGCGAACAGCACGTGCACGACGAAGCCCAGCGCCGCGCCGATGACCACCTCGGTGAGGGCGCCGACGACGAGGAACCCGGTGGTCGGGGCCGGCATGTCCGCGGCGATGCGGGTCATCAGCGCGACCGACAGGGCCAGCGCCAGCGCGCCCTTCACCGGGGCGGGGATGCTCTTGGAGGTGAACGGCGGGGCCAGCAGGATGAACCCGGTGGCGCGGGCGGTGCCGAGCAGCAGGGCCGCCAGGGTGCCCGCCGGGACCTCGAGGTCCACGGCCGCTACGTCCGGTCGAGCAGCCGGGGCAGCGAGTCGAACAGGGACTGGGTGAAGCTCACCAGCTCGGCGAGCACCCAGTTGCCCGTGACCAGCAGCGCGATCGCGACCGCGATCATCTTCGGCACGAACGACAGCGTCGGTTCCTGGATCTGCGTCGCCGCCTGGAACAGCGAGATGAGGAACCCGACCAGCAGCGCGGTCAGCAGCACGGGCGCGGCGACCTTGGCCCCGACCAGCATCGTCGCCACGGCGATCTCGGTGACGTCGGCGTCACTCATGACTCGACTCCGTGCTCGTTCCGCTCCTCGGTCGACCGCACGGGTCGCCTCCGCGGTCGCTCCGCTCCTCGCTCGCTGGCGCTCGCTGCGATGCTCACGACCCGTCGGCTCCCTGGCGCCCACAGCGGTGCTCGCTCGCGCGTCGTCCTCGTGGCGCTCACCCGTAGCTCCCCACCAGCGCCGTGGTGATCAGCGCCCAGCCGTCGACCACCACGAACAGCAGCAGCTTGAACGGCAGGGAGACGATCACCGGCGGCACCATCATCATGCCCATCGACATGAGCGCGGCGCTGACCAGCATGTCCAGCACCAGGAACGGGATGAACACGACCAGCCCGATGATGAAGGCACTCTTGAGCTCCGAGAGCACGAACGCGGGCACCAGCGTCGTCATGCTCACCGCGGCGGCGTCGGCCGGGGCCTCCTCGCCGGACAGCCCGACCATCAGCGCCAGCTCGTCCTCGCGGGTGTTGTCCAGCAGGAACGCCCGCAGCGGGACGACGCCGACGTCGTAGGACTGCGACACGGTCATGGCGCCGGCGAGGTAGGGCTGCACGGCGGTGTCGTTGATCTCGGTGAGCACCGGGCCCATGACGAACAGGGTCAGGAACAGCGCGATGCCGGTGAGCACGGTGTTCGGCGGGGACATCTGCATGCCCAGCGCGTTCCGGGTCAGCGACAGCACCACGATGATCTTGGTGAAGGACGTGGCGAGCAGCAGCACCGCCGGGGCGACCGACAGCACCGTGATGGCCAGGATCAGCGTGATCGAGGTGCTCGGGCTGCCGCCGCCGATGGAGATGTCCACGCCGCCCTCGACGCCGGGAACCACCGGCGCGACCGGGGCCGTCGGGGCGACCGGCGCCTCGACGGCGGACGCCGGCCCCGCCAGCAGCGCGAGCAGGACGCCGAGCAGCGCCGCGAGCAGCAGGACCAGCCCCACGCGCCGCGCGACCGGGACGCCCCGGACCGGGGCGGGGGAGGCGGTCATCAGCGGCGAACCGTCCGGTCCCGCAGCTGCGAGACGAAGGTCGTCCAGCCGTCGCGGTCGAACACCGAACCGGCCAGCGCGCCGGGCGCCCCGGCCATCGCCGGCTGCGCGGCCCGCTGCTCGGCGACGGCCTCGGCGACCGCGTCGCCGTCCACCTCGGCCAGCAGGGTGACCTGCTCCTCGGTGGAGCCGACGACCAGCACGCGCCCGGCGATCCGGACGACGCTGACGCTGCTGGCCCGGCCCATGCGCTGCCGGGCGACGACCTCGATCAGCCCGTTGCCCTGGCCGAGGCCGCGCTTGCGCGCCACCCCTGCCGCGAACCACAGCACGCCGGCGATCAGGGCCAAGGAGAGCACCAGCCGGATGACCATCCACGTCATGCCCGGGAGCCGATCTCGGAGGCGGCGGCGTCGGTGATGATCTCGCTGATCCGCAGGCCGAAGTCCTCGTCGACGACGACCACCTCGCCGCGGGCGATCAGCGTGCCGTTGACCAGCAGGTCGGCCGGTGCGCTGGCGGCGCGGTCGAGCTCGACGACCTCGCCGGGGTGCAGGGAGAGCAGCTCGCCGACGGTCATCCGGGTGCGGCCGATCTCGACGGTGACCTCCATGGCCACGTGCCGCAGCAGGTCCAGGCTGCCGCGCTGGGTGCGCGGCTGGGGCAGGGTCACCTGCAGGGCGAGGACCGCCTCGACGGTGCCGCCGGCGGCCATCAGCGGGACGGCGACGAACATGCCCTTGTCCCGCAGACCGTCCAGCGCGGCGTCGGGCTCCTCGGTGCGCTCGGCGTCCACCCGCACCCGGCCCAGGGTGGCCGCGGCGGCCTCCAGGGCCGGGCGCAGCGCGGTGGCGACGTCCATCGGGCCCACGGGGGAGTTGGCGAGGGCGTCGACGACCTCGGCGGACACCACCAGCACGACGTCCCCGCTCACCTCCCCGGACAACCGCGCGGCCACCGCGGTGGTGGCCGTCGCCGGGACGAGGACGGCGTCGGGGTCGCTGACCGGCGCGCCGGGGACGAGCTCGGCCGTCGCCGGCACCAGCGCGGCCGCGGCGCGGGCCGCCGACGCCACGACGGCGATCACGGTCTCGGAGGCCTGGGAGTGGTCCACGGAGGAGGTCATGCGGAGTCCTTCTGGGCCGGGGGGACGGAGCTGTGGGCAGCGCGCTGGCCGGCGGCCGGCGTGGGGACGATGGCCGCGGCGAGCCGGCGGCGGTGGTTGCTGGCGATGGCGTGGGCGAAGGTCACGTCGTTGGTGGTGACCTCGAGCGGGGCGTCCTGCGGGTGGCGCAGCAGCAGCACGTCGCCGATCGCGAGGGAGAGCAGGTCCTCGGAGGACACCTCGAGCGCGCTGAACCGCACGCCGACGTCCACGGGCACCTGGGTGAGCCGCTCGGTCAGCGCCTCCAGGGCGCGCCGCCGCTTGGCCTGCGCGGACTCCGACAGCTGCGGGGAGGCGGCGTTGTTCAGCGGGGTCTGGAAGGAGGAGAACGGCAGCACCAGCGTGGCCACCCCGCTGCGGGCGCCGATGCCCATGGTGAAGGAGGCCACCATCACCGTGTCCGACCCGGCCGCGGCCTGGGCCAGCTGCGGGTTGTACTCGACCTCGCTGAGCTCGGGCTGCAGCTCGAGGATGTGCGCGAAGGAGGCGGTGAACTCCTGCAGCAGCCGGCCGATCAGGTGCCGGGTGATCGACGTCTCCATGATCGTCATCGGCCGCGCGGGCTGCTCCGCGGCGCCGGAGCCGCCGAGCATGTGGTCGACGGCGGCCATCGCGACGTCCAGCGGGTAGGCCAGCACGCCCTTGCCGGCCAGCGGCTCGATGGTGAAGGTGACGATGAAGCACGGGTCGGGCAGCGTCGCGACGTAGTCGTCGTAGGACTGCTGCTCGATGCCCAGCAGCTCCAGGCGCGCACCGGCCCGCAGCATCGAGGTGAGCACCGTCGTGGCCTGCCGGGAGAACGCCTCCTGGGCGATCTGCAGCACCCGCACGTGCTCGCGGGAGAGCTTGGTGGGGCGGCGGAAGTCGTAGGTCCGGGGCTCGCCGCGGCGGCTGCGCCCGGTGGGGGCGGGTCCGGTGTCGGGGCGGGTCACGCCTGGGTTCATCGGCGGGGGACGCGACCGCCCTGACCAGCGGCGGGGGGCGCTGCCGGTCAGGGCGGGCGGGTGTGACGGGTGGTGCCGGCGGGGCTCACCTCGGGGTGCGCCCCGGTGGTCACTGGGTGACGTACTCCGTGAGGTAGATGCCCTTCACGAACGGGACGCCGTCCTCCGTGTAGGCCTCGACGATCTTCTGCTCGAGGGCCTCCTTGAGCGCGTCCCGGGCACCCACCACGTCGGCCGGCTGGGCCTGGGAGTAGGTGGAGATGACCAGGTCGAGGGCCTTGGCGCCGTCGACCCCGCCGCCGCCGTGCCCGTCCCCGGCGGCCGCGACGGTGTAGTCCAGGGTGATGCCGATCTTGAGGTAGCCGCCGCCGGCGAGGTTCACCGCGATCGGCTCCAGCGCCGCGTACCCGGCGTGCTCGGGCTCGGCGGCGGCCTCGGCCTCCCCGCTGCCGGCGAAGAGGAAGAAGTACGCCGCGCCGGCGACCGCGAGCAGCGCCACGACGCCGATCAGCAGCAGCTTCTTCTTGCCGCCGCCGGTCGCCTCGCCGTCCGCGGGGGTCTCGTCCTTCTTCTTGTCAGCCATCGGTGCCTTCCTGGGTCAGCCCGGCGTCCAGGCCGGGGAGCAGTTCGTTGGCCTCCGCGGAGGCGGTGGACTGGACGACGACGTCGACGCGGCGGTTCACGCCGATCGCCGTCGGGTCCGACGGGGGGACCAGCGGGGCGGTGTCGGCGTAGCCGTTGGCGACCATCCGGGGCCCCGGGATGCCGGTGGCCGCCAGGTACCGGACGACGGTCGTCGCGCGGTAGGCCGACAGCTCCCAGTTCGACGGCCACACCCCGCCGGGGGTGACCGGCAGGTGGTTGGCGTGCCCCTCGACGCCCAGGGAGTTGGGCAGCCCGGCCAGCGTGGGCGCCACGGCGTCGAGGATGGCCCGGCCCTCCGGGCGCAGCACGGCCTGCTCGGCGTCGAAGAGCACCTGGTCGGCGACGATGTGCACCACCAGCCCGCGCTCGTCGATCTCGTAGCGGGCCGCGCCGGCGTACCCGGCGGCGGTCAGGGCGGCGTCGATCCGGTCCCGGATCGCGGCGAGGTCCTCGTACTGGGCCTGCGCCTCGGCGGCGACCTGCCGGGCCTCGGCGAGCGCGGCGGCCGCGGCGGCGGCGTCCACCTCCGCCTGGGCGACGGTCTCCTCCGGCGCGATGGCCGAGGCGATGTCGATGGCCCCGGGCAGCCCGTCGAGCACCGAGCCCTCCGGGGTGGGCCCGGGCTGCACGGTGATGGGCCCGCCGAGGCTCGCGGACAGGCCCTTGGCCAGGGCGGCGAACTTCGTCTGGTCCACCTGGCTCATCGCGTAGAGCACCACGAAGGTCACCAGCAGCAGGGTCACCATGTCGGCGTAGGAGACCAGCCACCGCTCGTGGTTCTCGTGCTCCTCCTCCTCGTGCTTCTTGCCGCGCCGACTCCCGCCGTGCCCGGCGCTCACCGGGCCGCTCGGCGGGTGCGGCGGGGGGCGGTCACGCCGCCTCCCGGGCCAGTTCGCTGGGCGGGATGAGGGAGTTGAGCTTGAGCCGGACGGCGCGCGGGCTGGTGCCGGCCTGGATCTCCGCGATGCCCTCGACGAGCAGCTCCATCTGGGCGGCCTTGAGCTCGCTGACCCGCAGGATCTTGGCGCCCATGGGCAGGAACCAGAAGTTCGCGGCCATGACGCCCCACAGGGTGGCGACGAACGCCGCGGCGATCATCGGGCCCAGCGCCTCGGGGTTGCTGAGGTTGGCCATCACGTTCATCAGGCCGACGATGCAGCCGACGATGCCGATGGTCGGTGCGTAGCCGCCCATCGCGGTCATGAACTTGGCGGCGACCTTGTCCTCGGTCTTGCGGGCGGCGATCTCGCTCTCCAGGACGGTGCGCAGCTCCTCGGGGTCGGTGCCGTCGATGCCCATCTGCAGGCCGCGCTTGAGGAACGGGTCCTCGATCTGCTTGACCTGCGCCTCCAGCGCCAGCAGGCCCTCCTTGCGGGCCTTCTCCGCGAGGCTGACCAGGGTCTGGATCTGCTCGGTGGCCGGCGGCACCCTGGCCGGCATCAGGGCAGCCTTGAACCAGCCGGGCATCTTCTTGAGGTCGTCCATCGTCTGGTGCGCCATCGCCGCACCGAAGGTGGCGACGAGGACGAGGATGATCGCCGGCAGGAAGAGCAGCGACATCGGGTCGGACCCCTCCATGATCATGAAGACCAGGAGGGCGACCATGGAGACGACGAACCCGATCAGGGTGGCGGGGTCCACGGGGTCAGCGCTCCTCGCGAGCCGGGAAGGGCACGACGGAGGCGCTCGCGTCCTCCTCGGCACGGGACGGCGAGCGGTACGTTCCGCGGTCCATCTCGTAGGCGGTGGCGAGGATGCTGGCGCGGTACTCGCGGATCTCCACGAGCACGTCGTCCACGCTCTCCGAGACGATGTACCGGGTGCCGTCGACGAGGAACACGACGGTGTCGGGGTGCCCCTCCACGCGCTCCACCAGGTCGGGGTTGAGCGCGAACCGCTCACCGTTCAGGCGCGTCACACGGATCACGGCGGTCCTTCCGCTCGTTCGGGGAGGGGTGGCAGCACCCGCGCACGGGGCCGCCGGTCTCCGGTTGTCATCGGCCCCGCGCGGGCGCGCCTTGAGCCGAACGGGCCGCCTCACCCCTCCGGGTGAGCGGCGGTGACCTGCACCGACACCGGGTGCCGAGACGACGAGATCGCCGATCTCGCACGCTTCCACGGGCGGGAACGTGCGAGATCGGCGATCTCGACGGGAGCGACGGCTACCGCTTGAGGTTGACCAGGTCCTGGAGCACCTCGTCGGAGCTGGTGATGACGCGGCTGTTGGCCTGGAAGCCGCGCTGGGCCACGATCAGCCCGGTGAACTCCTCGGCGAGGTCGACGTTGGACATCTCCAGCGCGCCGGCCACCAGGGAGCCGCGTCCGCCGGTACCGGCCTCGCCGATGTTCGGGACGCCGGAGTTGTTGGCGGCGCGGAAGGTGCTGCCGCCGGCCTTCTCCAGCCCACCGGGGTTGGCGAAGGAGGCCATGGCCAGCCGGCCCAGCGTCTGCCGCTCCCCGTTGGAGAAGGAGCCGGTGATCGTCCCGTCGTTGCCCAGGGCGAAGGACTCCAGCGTCCCGGCGGCGTAGCCGTCCTGCTCCGGTGCCGTCACCGTGCCCGGGCTGCCGTACTGGGTCATGGTGCTGATGTCGATCGCCACGGCCCGGCCGTCGATGGTCAGCGCCAGCTCGTCGATGCTCGTGGCCGTGAGCCTGCCGGTGGCCGCGTCGAAGGTGATGTCCTGACCCGTCGCGCCGTTCACCGGGGTCCGGGGCTGGTTGGTGGGACTGACCGGCGCAGTGGGGTCGAACGCCGGGTTCGGGATGGCGGCGACGACGTTCCAGGCCCCGTCCCCGACGGCCCCGGTCTTGGTGAAGGTGAACGTGACCGGCACCTCGTTGCCGAGGTCGTCGAAGACGGTGAGCGGGGTCTCGATCGTCGTCGCAGGAGCCGGGGGAGTGGTGGTGGCCGGGGTGGCGTCCGCCGGGAGGTTGCCGGCGACCACACCGGTCGTGGTGGCTCGCGGTGCGATCGTCTGACCGGCGGGGACGGAGAGCGCACCGATGGGGCCGTTCGTGTTCACCACCCCGGTGGCGTCGGCCGCCCAGCCCTGCAGCTTGGCCCCGCTGGGGGTGACCAGGTTGCCGGCGGCGTCGAAGTTGAAGGAGCCGGCGCGGGTGTAGAGCTGCTGGGCGCCGGTCTGCACGACGAAGAAGCCGTCGCCCTCGATCATGAAGTCCGTCGAGCGACCGGTGTTCTGGGTCGAGCCCTGGCCGAAGTTGGTGGTGATGCCGGCGACCTTGACGCCCAGCCCGACCTGGGCGGGGTTGGTGCCGCCGACCTCCGCGCGAGGGGCCGAGCCGTTGCGCACGGCCTGCGACAGGGTGTCCTCGAACACGGTCTGCGAGGCCTTGAAGCCCACCGTGTTGACGTTGGCGATGTTGTTGCCGGTCACGTCGAGCTTCGTCTGGTGGGCGCGCAGCCCGGAGATCGCGGAGTTCATGGAACGCAGCACGGGGTGCTCCTGAGGGTGGGGGGAGGGGATGGAGTGGCCCCCTCGCAGGGCCCCGCCGTGAGCGTGCGAACGGTGGGGGGCGAGGGGGTCCTTCTTCAGCTGGTGCCGGGCACGGAGATCTCGGTGAGCCGGCCGAGGGGGACGTCCACGCCGCCCACGACGGCGCTCGGCTCGTCGCCGCTGATCTTCACCGAGCCGACCGTGCCGGTGACGGTCCCGCCGGACTCGTCGGTGTAGCTGACGGTCTGCCCGACGAGGGCGCCGGCGCCCAGCGAGCGCTGCAGGGTCGCCATGGCGGAGTTCTGCGCGGCGATCTGCTCCAGCTTCTCCACCTGGGTGAACGTCGCGGTCTGCGACATGAACTCGGTGGTGCTGGTCGGGCTGTTCGGGTCCTGGTAGCGCATCTGGGCGACCAGCAGCTGCAGGAACACGTCCTTGCCCATCTGGTCGGTGCGGGTGACGGTGCTGGTGGCGGGCGGGGTGGTGGCGCCCACCACCCCGGCGACGGCATCGGGCATCGGTCGTTGCTCCTCTCGGCCCCGGACGTCTCAGACTCGGACGTCGAGGCCGGACGACGGGACGGTGGACGGGCGGGCGGGGGTCGTACGGGTCTGGTCGGCGTCGGAGCCGCGCAGCCAGGGCCGGCCGCGGCCGTCGGGCTGCCCCTGCTGGCCGGCGCGGTCGCCGGCCGCCTGCTGCTGGGCCGAGGTCCAGGACCCGCCGGTCTCGCGGTCGACCGAGGCGCCGGTGCAGGTCAGCCCGGCCCCGGCCAGGTCGCGGCGCAGGTCGGGCAGGGCCTCGGTCAGCGCGGCGCGGCCGGCCTCGGTGGCGCTGCGCAGGCTGAGGTCGACCGCACCCTGGGCCACGGTCACCTGCACCTCGACCGGCCCGAGGGTCTCCGGGGTGAGCACCACGGTCATCGTGTGCGTGCCGTCGGGGGCGCTGCGCAGGACGGCGACCTGCTGCGCGACCTGGCCGGAGACCGGCGGCGCCGGTGCGGCCGGGCTGGTCGCCGCGGCCGCCGGAGCAGGCGCCGAGGCGGCGGCGGGTGCGGCGGGTGCGGACGTCGGGGCCGTCGCCGGCGTGGCCGGGACCGGCGCCGGCGGCTCCCCCTCGGGGGCGGTCCCGGTGTCGGCACCCGCGCCCTCGCCGGGAGCCGGTGCGGCCACGGCCACGGCCGGGGTCGACGTCGGCGGGCCCGCGACCGGGGCGCCGTCCCCTGCCGCCCGGGCGGCGGTCTGCGGGCCGGCGAGCACCACGGTCAGCCCGGGCAGCGGGCCGGTGCCCGGCGCGGCGGTGGTCGCGGCGGGCGGGGCCGGCGTGGACACCCCGGCGACGGCCGGGCCGGGGACCGGGCCGGTCGGTGCGCCCGGCGGGACGGCGGGCGCACCGGCACCCGGGACGGCGGACGGGGAGGGCGCCCCGGCGGCGGCTCCCGTGGCGGGCCCGGCGACGACGACGGCGGGGTCGCCGACCGCGCCGACCGCGCCGACGGCGGCGGTCGGGGCGACCGAGCCGGTCGGCGCGACCGGGGTGACCGGAGCAGAGGTGCCGGCGGTGGCCGGGCCCGTCGTGCCGGGGACCGCACCGGGCCCGAGACCGGTGAGCAGCGCCCACAGGGCCGGCGGCATGCCCGCCGGGGAGACGCCGGGGACCGCCGGCTGGGTGGTCGCCAGCACGACCTCGGCGGCCGGCGCCGCAGGAGGGTCCTCGCCGTCGGCGGCCGGCTCCTGGTCGCGGGGTGCCCCGGATCCGCTCGTGACCGCGTCGTCCAGGGCGCCGTCCAGGGCGCTGGCGAAGCGCTCGCCGCCACCCGGGGAGTCCGGAGCCGCCGGGCCGGCGCCCGGGGTGGGTGCGGGTGCCGCCGGGGCGAGGGGAGCGGTCATCGGAGGGCCTCTGCCTTGCTCATCACGGAGCGCACGTAGTCCTGGGTCTCGGGGTAGGGCGGGATGCCGCCGTGACGGCGCACGGTGCCGGGCCCGGCGTTGTAGGCGGCCAGGCCCAGCTCGGTGGAGCCGAACTGCCCGGTCAGGTCGGCCAGGTAGCGGGCCGCGCCGTCGACGGCGGAGGCGGGGTCGAACGGGGCCACGCCCAGGCCGCGGGCGGTGGCGGGCATGAACTGCATGAGGCCCTGGGCGCCGGCGGGGGAGACCGCGGAGGCGTCGAAGCCGGACTCCTGCTGGGCGACGGCGGCCAGCAGCGCGGGGTCGACGCCGTGCCGGGCGCCGGCGCGGGTGAACAGGTCGGCGTAGGGGACCCCGGACAGCGACGCGGTCGACGCCGCGGCCGTCGGGCGCGCCGCCGGCTCCGCGGGCAGCACCCGCCGGATGACCGACGGGTTGCCGACGTCCTGCACCTTGACGACCTCACCGGCCTGCGGCGCGGCGATCATCTTCCCGTCGCCGACGTAGATGCCGACGTGGTCGATGCCGGGGCGGCCGGAGGAGTGGTCGAAGAACACCAGGTCGCCGGGGCGGGCGTCGGCCAGGCCCGCCACCGGCCGGCCCGCGGTGGCCTGCTGGGAGGAGGTGCGCGGCAGGTCGATGCCGAGGTCGCCGTAGACCAGCTGGGTGAACCCCGAGCAGTCCAGGCCCTTGGCCGGGTCGGTGCCGCCCCACAGGTAGGGGACGCCGAGGTGCCGGCGCGCCTCGGCGACGACGGCACTCTCCGAGGCGCTGCCCGCCGTCCCCGTGGCGGAGGTCGCGGAGGCGGCGCCGGTCCCGGTGAGGCCGGCGGCCGTGGCGGCCGCCGTCCACGCGGCGGACGTGGCGGGGCGGGGGGCGGTGAGGAAGCGCGACTGGATCTCGCTGATCCGCGACTGCACCGCGCTCAGTCCGTCCACGCCGCCTCCCCGTCGGTGCGGGCACGGCGGCCGGAGCGGCCGGTGACGAGGTCGTCCACGGCCTTCTCCTCGGCAGCCTGCTCGGCCAGTCGCACCGCCTGCAGGTGGCGTTCCCGCAGCCGCTCCAGCCCCTTGGTCCGCTGGGCGGCCGCGGTCCACGCGGCGCGCACCAGCTCGGCCTGCTCGGCCGACGCGGTGGCCAGCGACCGGGCCGCGGCGGCGTCCTCGGCGGCCAGCCGTCCCATCGCCAACATCGCGACGAAGGCGCGGGGGTCCGTGGGGCCCGACGGCGGGGGAGCGGTCGCCGCGCCCTCCGCCTCGGTGGCGCGCCGGTCGGCCTCGGCGGCGGCGCGGGCGGCCTCGGCCGCGGCCAGCGCGGCCGCGCGCTCCTCGGTGCGGCGGACCTCCAGGACCGGCTGCAGGCGGAAGGGTGCCCGCTTCACCGGTCACCTCGGCGCGACTCCGCGAGCTGCCTCACGCTGACCGCACGATGCGGTTGAGCCACGCCCACGACTCCCCGGCGGGGGTCAGCTCGCCGGTCGGCTGCTGCAGGAACGCCTCGATCTGCGGGGCCAGCTGGCGGGCCCGGTCGACCAGGGCGTCGGTGCCGGCGGAGTAGGCGCCGATCTCGATGAGCTCCTTGACGTCGCGCAGCGCGCCGAGCAACCGGCGCACCTCGCGGGCGTCGGCCATCTGCGGGGGCGCGACGACCGCGGTGGCCACCCGGGAGATGGACTCGAGCACGTCGATCGCGGGGAAGTGGCCCTGGGTGGCCAGCGCGCGGGTGAGCACCACGTGCCCGTCGAGGATGGAGCGGGCGGTGTCGGCGATCGGCTCGTTGTGGTCGTCGCCGTCCACCAGCACGGTGTAGAGGCCGGTGATCGAGCCGACGGCCGCCGTCCCGGCCTTCTCCAGGAGCCGGGGCATCATCGCGAAGACGCTGGGCGGGTAGCCGCGGGTGGCCGGCGGCTCGCCGGCGGACAGCCCGACCTCGCGCTGGGCCATGGCGGTGCGGGTGATCGAGTCCATCATCAGCAGCACGTCGCGGCCCTGGTCGCGGAACCCCTCGGCGATGCGGGTGGCGACGAAGGCGGCCTTGAGCCGCACCAGCGGCGGCTCGTCGGAGGTGGCGACGACGACGACGGTGCGCGCCATGCCCTCGGCCCCGAGGTTCTCCTCGAGGAACTCGCGCACCTCGCGGCCACGCTCGCCGATCAGGCCGATGACCCGGACGTCGGCGTCGGTGCCCCGGGTGATCTGCGCCAGCAGCGTGGACTTGCCCACGCCGGAGCCGGCGAAGATGCCCAGCCGCTGGCCCTTCCCCAGCGGGACCATCGTGTCCAGCACCCGGACGCCGGAGGTCAGCGGCTCCTGCACGCGGGTCCGGGAGAGGGCGTGCGGCGTCTCGCTGGCCAGGTCGACGAACTCCAGCCCGGCGTCCAGCGGCGGGCCGCCGTCCACCGGCCGGCCCAGGCCGTCGAGCACCCGCCCGAGCAGCGCCTCGCCGACCGGCACCTGCAGCGGCCGGCCGGTGGCGCGCACCCGCGCGCCGGCCTGCACGCCGGACAGCTCGCCCAGCGGCATGCAGGTCAGCCGCTCGCGGGAGACGGCGACCACCTCGGCGAGCAGGCCGCCGTCCGGTGTCGGGTCGATCTCCACGAGGTCGCCCACGGCGGCCGGGACGCCCTCGACCGTGAGGGTCAGCCCCATCGCGCCGACGACCGAGCCGGTGACCAGCGGGCGGGCTGCGGCTCGGGCGCGGTCGAGCAGACCGGCGCTCACGGGGCCAGCACCGCGCGGACCCGGTCGAGCGCGGCACCCAGCTGGGCGTCGACGCGGGTGGGGCCGGTCTCGGCGACGGCGCCGGCGCGCTCGACCGCGCGGTCACCGACGACCCGCACCGCGTCGGGCAGCTCGGCCAGCGCCTCGGCCGGCAGCTCGGCGAGGTCGTCGGGGTGCAGGCGGACGACGGTGGGCTCGTCGGCCGGGCACAGCGTGAGCGCCCGGCGGACGGCGTCCATGACCGGGTCCTCGGCGAGGGCGAGCTCGCGGCACAGCAGGTCCTCGACGAGGGTCAGCACGATCGTGACGACGGAGTCGCGGACGTCCTCGGCCACCGGGACGGCGGCGGCCTCCAGCTGGGTCACCGCGGCCCCGAGCGCGGCGGTGGCCGAGACCATCCGCCGCTCCCAGCGGGCCTGCACCTCGGCCAGCCGGGCCTGCGCGGCCCGCTCGGCCTCCGCGACCACGGGCTCGGCGCCCCGCACCCCCTCGGCGTGACCGGCGGCGTAGCCCTCCTGCCGGGCGTGCTCGCGCAGCCGGGCCAGCTCCTCGGCGTAGACGTCGCCGAGGCGCACCGCGTGCCGGCCGCCGGGCACCGGGACGTCGGCCGCGCGGCGCACCGTCGTCCGCCGCTCGCCGGTCGCCTGGGGCGGGACCGGCACCGTGCGGGTGTACGCCGCGCGCGGCGCGGCCTGCGCGGTCCCCCCGCGCAGCAGCGCCGACTCCCGCAGTACACGGCCGGCGCCCGGGCTGGCGACGGGACCAGCGGCGGCCCCGCCCAGAGGCTCGTCGCGACTCGCGACCGGCCCTCCTGCAGGGGCCCGCCGCGAGCCTGCGAGTGGCGGGGGGCAGGAGGGTCCTTCACGCGACGAAATCGTCCTCACCGCCCCGGTTGATCGTCAGCACGCCCTGCTCCTCGAGCGTGCGGATGACGCCGACGACCTTGGCCTGGGCCTCCTCGACCGTCCGGGTGCGGACCGGGCCGAGCAGCTCGATCTCCTCGGCGAGGTTCTCCGCGGCCCGCTCGGACAGGTTCCGGACGACCTTGTCGCGGACGTCGGGGCGCACGCCCTTGAGCGCGGTCGCCAGGTCGTTGGCCTCCACCTCGCGCAGCACCAGCTGCAGCGAGCGGTCGTCGATGGTGACGATGTCCTCGAACACGAACATCTGCGAGCGCACCTGGTCGGCGAGCTCGGGGTCGGTGGTGTCCAGCCACTCGAGGATGGAGCGCTCCGTGGGCCGCGGCGAGCGGTTGATGATCTCGACGAGGGTCTCCACACCGCCGACGGTGCTCATGTCCTGGTGCGCCAGCAGCGAGCCCATCCGCCGGCCGAGCTCCTCCTCGACCAGCCGGACCATGTCCGGCGTGGTGCGGTCCATCGTGGCGATGCGGTGCGCGACCGCGGCCTGCTGGTCCGGGGCGAACCCGGAGAGCACCTCGGCGGACTGGGCCGGGGTGAGGTGTGCCAGCACCAGGGCGATGACCTGCGGGTGCTCGTCCTTGAGGAAGGTCACCAGCTGGCGGACGTCGGCGTTGCGCAGCGAGGCGAAGGGCACCTCGGTGTAGACGACGTTCAGCCGGGACAGGATGCCGTCGGCCTTGTCCTCGCCGAGACCGGCCGCGAGGATCTCGCGGGCGAACTCCACGCCGCCGCGCCCCACGAACCGCTGGGCGGTCATGAGGTGGTGGAACTCCTCCAGGACGCCGTCCACGTCGCCGGACTCCACCGCGCCGAGCTTCATCAGCTCGCGGGTGACCGCCTCGACCTCGCGCGGTCGCATCTTGGACAGCAGCGCACCGGCCTCCTCCTTGGACAGCTGGGCGATGAACACCGCGGCCTTGCGCAGGCCCGGCATGTCCGGGCGCTGCCGCACCGCCGGCAGGGCGGCGGTGGGCGCGGTCGCCGAGACCGGTTCGACGGATGCCAGCGTCACTTCACACCACTCTCACTGAGCCAGCCGCGCAGCATGGCGGCCACCTCGTCGGGCTTCTCGCTGACCATCGTGGCGATCTCCCCGCGGACCTTGGCCCGCTCGGCGGCCTCCAGCTCCAGGGCGGCATCGTCGACCGCCGGCACCGCCCGCGCGCTGGCGACGCGGATGCGGTCCAGCTCGGCCATCACGTCGTCGGTGAGCTCGAGGGCCTCGTAGTCCTCCTCGTCCTCGTCGCCGGACCGGCGGCGGGAGCGCAGCCACACGATGAGCACGAGCAGCGCGATGCCCAGGGCGATGCCGCCGGTGCGGACCATCGACCACAGCTGCGCCTGCTCCTCGGCCTCCTGGGCCGCCGCCAGCTCCTCGGCGGCGCGGTCGGCGGCGGTGGTGTCGAAGGCCATCGCGGCGACGGTGATGTCGTCGCCGCGGGCGACGTCCAGGCCGACGGCGTTGCCGATGAGGTCCTGGATCTGCGCCTGGTTGGCGCCGCCGGCCACCGCGTCGTCCATGACGACGGAGACGGTCAGCCGGTTGACCGTCCCCGGCGCGGCCTCGACGGTCTCCACCGTCGTCCCGACCGCGTTGTTCGAGGTCGTGGACTCCTTGGTGTAGGTGGAGTCCCCGCCGGCGCCCGCGTCGGGCTGGTTCTCCGGGCCGAGGACGCCGCCGACGGCGGCGCCGGTGCCGGCGTAGTCCTCGGTGGTGGTGCTCTCCGAGATCGGCGGGGTGCCCTGCTCGTAGGTGTGCGTCTCCGAGGTGGTGCTGCGCTGGTCGAGGTCGAGGTCGGCGCGGACCGACACCTGTGCGCGGCCGGGGCCGAACACCCGGTCGAGGATCACCTGGGCGTTGGACGCCAGCCGGGCCTCGTAGTCCTGTTCCATCTGCGAGCGGGCGTCGCCGGCGGCCGACGTGACGCCCTGGCCGGGTGCGGAGAGCACCGCACCCGAGGAGTCGGCCACCGTGACTTGCTCGGCGTCCATCCCCTCGATGCTGGAGGAGACCAGGTTGGTGACGGCCTGCACCTGGCCGCTGTCCAGGGAGGTGCCCGCGGCCAGGTCCAGCAGCACCGAGGCGGTGGGCTCGGCCTCGTCGGAGGCGAACACCTCCTCCTCGGGCAGGGCCAGGTGCACCGTGGCCTGCCGGACGCCCTCCAGCGACTCCAGCGTCGCGGCCAGCTCACCCTCCAGCGCGCGCTGGTAGGTCTTCTGCTGCTGGAACTCGCTGGTGGTGATGCCCTGCTCCTCCATCAGCGCGTAGCCGGTGTCGTCGCCGGCGGGCAGGCCCAGGCCGCTCATGTCCAGGCGCAGGTCGTACACGGCGTCCTTGGCCACCATGATCGTCCCGCCGCCGTCGGCCAGCTCGTACTCGACGCCGGCCGCGTCGAGTTCGTCGGCGATCGCCGAGGCGTCCGTGGAGGCCAGGTTGGAGAACAGCGGCGCGTAGGTGGGGGCGGTGATCCAGCGGTAGAAGACCAGCCCGCCGAGGACCAGCCCGGCGGCGAGCAGGCCGATGACGACCTTCTGGCCGAGGCCGATCGTGGACAGTGCGGACCGCATGCGCTCCAGCGGACCGGCGAGGGCGGTGGGCATCAGACCGGCATCCTCATGACCTCGGTGAAGGCCTCGACGGCCTTGTTCTTGAGCGTCACGACCATCTCGGTGGCGAGCTTGGCCTCGTTCGCCGCGATCATGTAGTCGTGCACGTCACGCAGGTCGCCGGTGGCGGCCTGCACGGCCAGCCCGTCCGAGGTCGCCTGCTTGGCCTGCAGCTGCTCGATCGACTGCGTGAGGACGGCGGCGAACCCGCCGCCGCCGGCCGCGGTGGTCCCGGCGACGTCGGGGGCGGCACCCGCGCCGGTGAGCCCGGCGAGCCCGGTGACCGCGGAGGGGAAGGCGACGGCGCCGATCGGCGAGGTCATGGTCAGCCCCTCCCGAGCTGGAGCGCGGCCTGGTAGGCGTTGGTGGCCCGCTCGACCACGGCGAGGTTCGCCTGGTAGCCGCGCTGGGCCATGATCATCTGGGTCATCTGGTCACCGAGGTCGATGTCGGGGTAGCGGACGTAGCCGTCGGCGTCGGCGAGCGGGTGGTCCGGTTCGTGCACCAGCCGGCCCTCCGCGCTGCCGTACTCGGCGCGGGCCACGCGGACGCCGCCCTCACCGGAGCCGTAGTCGACGGACTGGGCCACGATCAGCCGCTCCTGGAAGGCGGGGCCGTCGGTGGAGCTGACGCTGTTGATGTTGGCGATGTTGTCCGAGACGGCGTCCAGCCACTTGCGGTGGACGAGCAGCCCGGACCCGGAGATGCCGAGGGCGTCGAACATCAGCCCGTCGTCCTCAGTGACGTGCGCATGACGGTGTACTTCCCGTCGAGGGCGCCCAGGGCCAGCTGGTAGCGCAGCCCGGTCTCGGTGGCGATGACGGTCTCGGCGTCCAGGTTGACGTTGTTGCCGTCGGTGCGGGTCGGCTCCAGGGAGCGGCGCACCGCACCGGCGGAGTCCGTCGGCGTGGCGCCGGCGGCCAGCGCGCCGCGCAGGCCGGACTCGAAGTCCACCCGGCCGGCCAGGAAGCCCGGCGTCTGCAGATTCGCGATGTTGTCGGCGGTGACCCGCTGCCGCTGGGCGAGCCCGCCCAGCGCGGCGTGCAGGGCCGACGAGGTGACGTCCCCGATCACGGGGCTGTTCCTCGGGCAGGGCGGCAGGACACGATCGGCCTCCGGGTACGCGGGAGAGGCACTCGCGAGCGAGTGCGGGGTCCGCCGATCCGTGGCGAGAGGTGCGCTTTCCGTGCTCTGGACTCATCGGCACCTGGTGGGGCGCGCCGGACGGGTGCTCCCCACGGGAGTGGCCGCAGTCCCCGGGAGGGGTGAACGAGTCGACTGTGACTCGCGGTGCGTGACCGGTCAGCCCCGGAGACGACAACGCCCCCCGGAGCGCCGGCTGGTCGGCACCACGGGGGGCGGAGGTCGCCAATATCGCGATATTGGCGGTCTGGTTAGAGGGCCCGGTCGACGTAGGAGGCGACCGGACGGGTCGGGCCGTAGGACATCCGGGCGGCGACGTCGCGCTGCCGGCGGGACTGGATGATCCGCTCGACGAGCTCCTCGGCGACGGCCAGCTGGTGCTGCAGCAGCCGGGCGGCGCGCTCGCGCAGGTCCTCCGGGACGGGACCGAGGCTCGAGGGCGGCACCCAGTCCTCGGCGCGGCGGCCCCAGGCGGCGATCTCCTCGTGCCGGTCGGAGCGGAGGGTGGACTCGGCGGCCAGCACCTCACCCTCGAGCGCGTCGAGCACGGTGGCCCACCCGCGGGCCCCGCCGTCGGGACCGGGCGTCACGCGATCGAGGCGGCGGCCTGCCGCCACGCCTCGCGCAGCGGCTCCACGACCTGTCGGCAGGACGCCACCCGGTTGCGGTCGGCCTTGACGTTGGCCTGCACGAGCTCGCCGAACAGCCAGGTGTACAGGGCGGCCAGCCGCGGGCCGCCCTCCCACGCGTCCACCCGCAAGCTCTCCTGCAGCTCCACGACGATGTCCTGGGCGTGGGTGAGCTGGTTGCCGGCCGCCTGCCGGTCACCGGCGCGCAGGGCGGTGTCGGCCCGCTCCAGGTCCAGGGCCAGCCGGTCGTACAGCATGACCAGCAGCTGCTGGGGGGAGGCGGTGGCGACGCTGTCGCCGAGGTAGCGGGCGCGCAGGGCGGCGGCACTCATGGGGGGGACTCCTCGGGAGGTGCGACGGGGGTGCGGTGGGACCGACGGGGGCGGGCCTAGGACGAGCTGGACCAGCCGGGCAGCGACGCGAGCTGGCCGGACAGCCAGGACGACTGGCTCTGCAGGCTGGACAGGGCCGACTCCAGAGCGGTGAACTGCCGGGTGAGGGTCTGCTGGCGCAGCTCCAGGCGCTGGTCCCAGGCGTCGATCCGCTTCTGGATGTCGCTGACCTCGCTGTCCTTGCCGTTGGCCAGCGTCACCAGCGAGCCGGTGGTCGCGTCCGTGGCGGACTTCGCGAGGGTGAGCAGCCGCTGGGCCACGCCGGGGACGGCGGTGGTCCCGCTCGTGTCGCCGTCCACCAGCCTGCGGGCCAGCGCCGGGTCCTCCGTGAGGAGGGCGGTGAACTTCGCGGAGTCGAACTTCAGCTTGCCGTCCCGTTCGACGGTGATCCCGGCCTTGGAAGCGGCGTCGGCCGTGAGCAGCGTGCCGTCCGCACCGACGGCGTGGGTGACCGCGTCGACGAGCTGGCCGGCCAGGGCCCGCAGCGAACTGTCGCCGCGGAGCACCGCGGTGCTGCCGGGGCTGTTGTTCGCGCGCTCGTTGATGGTGGTCAGCACGGTGTTCGCGGCGTCGACCATGGCCTGCACGGCGGAAGCGAGGGCAGCCGGGTCGCTCGCCACGGTGACGGTGGCCGTGGCGCCCTTCTCGCTGACGGTGAAGGTCGTGCCGGGCATGAGGTCGCTGAACGTGTTGGTGGCCGAGGTGGCCGTGTAGGCGCCGCCGGCCACGCTGAGCTGCGCGTCGGTGCCGTCGGTCACCGCACCGAAGGTGATCCCGCCGCTGGTGGTGAACTTCCCGTCGAGGCCCGAGGCGGTCGAGGTGAGCTGCAGCCTGAAGCCGGCACCGGTGTTGACGGCGGTGGCGGTGACGCCGGCCTTGGCCGCGTTGATGGTGGTGACCGCCTGGTCCAGCGTGCTGCCGGCCGTGATCGTGATGTCCTTGGCGGCGGTGTCGCCGTCGGCGTCGGTCACGGTGAGTGTGACGTCGCTGGTCGGGTCACTCCACGTGGAGTTGTCGATGACCGTGTGGCTGGCCGCGAGGGTGGTGACCGAGAAGCTGATCTGACCCGTGGCGGCGCCGGCACTCGCGCTGGCCGACACCGACGTGTGGGAACTGCTGGCCTTGACCGGCGTCCAGGTGGCGGCCTGGGTGAGCTTCTCCGCGGCCGACTGCAGCGTGCTGACCGTGCTGTTGACCGTGCGGTAGGCCGACGCGTCGGCTTTCGTGTCGGTCAGCTTGGTCCGCAGCAGCGTCTGCGGCTGCCGCTCCAGCTGCATCAGCTGGGAGATGATCGAGGTGGTGTCCAGGCCGGAGGCCAGGCCGCTGATGTTGAAGCCTGCCACGCGGGGACCTCCGGGAGCGGGTCGGCCGGTCAGGTCCGGCGGGATGGGGGTTCAGCAGTGAGGGGGGAGGCCGGGGCCTCCCCCCTCACCGGGTGGTGCTGGGTGGTGCGGTTGATCAGCCCAGCAGACGCAGGAGGCCCTGCGACGACTGGTTGGCCTGCGCCAGCATGGCGGTGCCGGCCTGGGCCAGGATCTGGGTCCGGGTGAAGTTGGTCATCTCCTGGGCCATGTCCGTGTCACGGATCCGCGACTCCGAGGCCGTGGTGTTCTCCACCGCGACGTTCAGGTTGTTGATCGTGTGCTCGAACCGGTTCTGCTTGGCACCCAGGTCGGCGCGGACCGAGGAGACGGTCTTGATGGCCGCGTCGATGTCCTTGATCGCCTGCGTCGCACCGCTGGCCGCGGCGAACGTCGGGGTCGCCTTGGAGATGGCCTCCGCCGTGGTACCGATGGCGGTGCCCGTGCCGTCCGTGTACCCCTCGACCGCGTCCCCGACCGTGAAGGTCAGGTTCGTGGTGGCCAGGGCGAACGGGTTGGTGGTCAGCCCGAGGGCGGACGTGGCGGCCGCGTTGAGAGCCACCAGCGCCTCGGCGTTGGTGGTCGTGCCGCTGTTGTCCGCGTCCGCGGCGGCACCGTAGTCGACGGTGCCGAGGTCGAAGGACTTGCCGCCGAAGGACACGGTGCCCTCGAGGTTCTCGTAGGACGCCACGGTGCCGGCGGCGGAGAAGTCGTCACCGGTGGCGGCGGTGAACGTCAGGACGGCCGCGGCAGCGTCGGTCGCGTTGGCCGTGGAGACGGTGCCGGCGCCCGTGCCGTTGGTGTAGGCGCCCTCGCCGGTCACGTCGACGCCGTCCACGTTCAGGCCGGCGGCGCCCATCGCGGTGCCGATGTTGACCTGGATGGACTCGCTGGCGTTCGCGCCGACCTGGAAGGACTTGCCGGTGAAGTTGCCGTCCAGCAGCTTGGTGCCGTTGAAGTTGGTGACCTCGGCGATGCGGGAGAGCTCGGACTTGAGCTCGCCCATCTCCTTCTGGATGCTCGACTTGGCGTCGTCGTTCAGGCTGCCGGAGTTGGAGGCCTGGACCGACAGGTCGCGCATGCGCTGCAGGATGGTCGTGGTGGTGCCCAGCGCGCCCTCGGCGGTCTGCACGACCGAGATGGCGTCCTGGGTGTTGCGCACGGCCTGCTTCATGCCGCCGATCTGCGAGCGGAGGCCCTCGGAGATGGCCAGGCCCGCGGCGTCGTCGGCAGCGCGGTTGATGCGGAAACCGGAGGACAGCCGCTCGAGCGACTTGCCCATCTGGTCGTTGGTGACCGACAGGTTGCGGTACGAGTTCAGCGCACCGATGTTGGTGTTGACGCTCATGCCCATGGTGTTCCTCCGTGGAAGTCGGGGCGGATCAGATCCCGCTGCATCCGTGCTGCGGGCCTTGCAGGTGCATGTACGGCCAGGGCCGGCCGGGACTTGAGGCGAACCGGACGGCTTCTCGCCGAGTTCTCACTCAGGCGGGTCGGGGGACGCCGTAGCGCTGGGCGGCCGCCCACGCCGGGCGCGAGTGCGGTGCCGCGCGGGGAGAAGGGGGAGCCGCCGCTGGGGGTGCGTTGCGCCCGGCGACCCGGTCGACGTAGGAGCGCTGCTGGTTGCGGGCCCGCACGCCGCCGTCCGCTGCGACGGCCCGGCCCTCCCACACCTCGCTCATCGCCGCGTGCAGCAGGGTCAGCGCCCGGGCCCGCATCTGCGAGACGCGGGAGAGGGTGACGCCGAGGTCGGCGGCGATGTCGGTCAGCGACTCGCCGCCGAAGAAGTTGCGCTCCACGACCTCGTCGAGCCGGTCGGGCAGCTGGCGGATCGCCTCCTGCAGGTGCCGGGACCGCTCGCTGCGCAGCAGGGCCCGCTCGGGTGACTCCCCGGTGTCCGGCAGGTCCAGGGAGGCGCCGTCCGGGCCGGTCTCGGCGTCGATGCTCACCATCACGGCGCGGTGGACGTCGACCTGCAGCGAGTCCAGGTCGCCGGTGGCCATCCCGAGGCTGGCGGCGAGCTCCGCCCGTGTCGGCGGCCGGCCGAGCCGGATGGCGAGGGCGTCGGCGGCGGCCTCGGTGCGCCGGGCGGCGGCCCGCACCGACCGGCTGGCCCAGTCGCCCGAGCGCAACTCGTCCAGGACGGCGCCCTGCAGCCGGGGCAGGGCGTAGGTCGCGAAGGAGGCACCCGCGGTCGGGTCGAACCGCCGGGCCACCTCGACCAGCGCCACCCGTGCGCAGGACAGCAGGTCCTCGCGGCTGACGTGGGCGGGCAGCGAGATGCGCGAGGCCACCGCGTTGACGGCGAACGCGGCCAGCGGCAGGTGCTGGGTCACCAGGGAGTCGGTGTCGCGTGCCGCCGCCTGCTCGGTCGAGCGGTCACGGACGTCGGCGCCGGTGCCGGCAGCGACGGCGCGCGGGGCAGGGACACGGGACCGCAGGGTCGCCGGGGCACGCGATGGGCTCACGTCCCCCTTCTCGGCAGGGCCGGACCCGGGTGGCACCCCGGGCTGCGGGCGCGGTGCCGTCCGCACTTGCCCGCCTCGGCTCAAGGCCCTCCCGGCGGCTGCCGAAGCCAACTCCGAGGACCCGCCGACAGCACCGATGCCTGTCGCGGGCGGCACCGGGAGGACGGTGGGGGCGTGGACTACCAGCACCTGTCGACGTTGCTGTGGCGGGAGCAGGAGCTGCTGGACCTGCTGCTGTTCAAGGCGGAGGAGAAGCAGTACCTCATCGTCACGGGCAAGACCCGCTGGCTGGCGCGGATCGCGCACGAGATCGAGGTCGTGCTCGACCAGCTGCGCACCATCGAGGTGGAGCGGGCGGCGACCACCGAGGCGCTCGCCGAGCAGCTGGGCGTGGGCAGCAACCCGTCGCTGAAGAAGCTCGCCGAGGCGGCCCCGGCGCCGTGGAACGACCTCTACGCCAAGCACCACGAGACGCTGCTGGTCCTGGTGACCGACCTGCGTGGCCTCTCCGACACCAACCGCGAGCTGATCGAGGGCGGGCTTGCCGCCCTCGGCGACGCCCTGCTCACGGTCAAGGCCCCCTCGGCCGGCACCTACGGGGCCACCGGCCGCAGCGACGTGCGGGCGCACCGCGCGGTGACCCTGGACGGCGCCCTGTGAGCTCGTTCTCCGGTCTCAACACCGCCTCCACGGCGCTGTGGGCGCAGCGTCGCGGCCTGGACGTCACAGGTCACAACATCGCCAACGTCAACACCGAGGGCTACTCCCGCCAACGGGTGGACCTGGAGGCCATGGGCGGCAGCGCCGTCCCCGCCTTCCACTCCGTCTCCTCCGGGACGGGTCAGGGCGTCAGCGTCGAGCAGGTCATCCGCATCCGGGACGCCTTCCTGGAGAGCCGGGCGCACACCGAGTCGGCCAGGTCCGCGCAGCTCACGGTGGAGTCCACCGCCTTCGAGCAGGTGGAGCAGGCCTTCCGCGAGCCCGGCAGCACCGGCATCCAGCGGCTGATGGACGACGTGTCGAACAGCTGGGGCAACGTCGCCGACCACCCGACCGACCTGGCCGCCCGGAGCCAGCTCCTGCAGGACCTCGACACCTTCGCCGACGGCGTCTACGCCACCCGCAGCACGCTGGACGGGCAGTGGACGCAGAGCCGGCAGAACCTCGGCGTGCTCGTCGACCAGGTGAACGCCGACGCCACCGAGGTCGCCTCGCTCAACCGGGCGATCCAGCGCGCCACCCGCGCCGAGCTGCCGACCAACGAGCTGGCCGACCGGCGTGACGCGCTGGTCCTGGACCTCGCCAAGGCGACCGGGGCCACCGTCCGCCCCCGGGAGGACGGCGTCCTCGACGTCGTCCTGGGCGGTGTCACGCTCGTCGCCGGCTCGACCGCCACCCGGCTGGTCGCCGACGGGCCGGCGAGCCTGGACGACATGGCCGCCACCGGTGTGCAGCCGCGACTGGTCACCACCCCGGGCGGCACGCAGGTGACCGTGGGGGGGACGGCGGGCGGGCAGCTCACTGTCCTCACCGACGTCGTCCCCCGCCAGCGCGACGCACTGGACGACGTGGCCGCCCGGTACGTGGCCGACACCAACGCCCTGCACGCGACCGGCTACGACCGGGCCGGCGAGCAGCCCGGGGACCTGCTGGCCATCGACCCGGTGAGCAAGCGGATCGTGCTCGACGCGGACATCACCGGACCGGACCGGATCGCCGCCGCCAGGACGGGCCCGGTCGACCCGGCGACCACGCCGCCGACCGGCCCGTCCACGGACAACGAGGTGGCCGACGCGATCAGCCAGCTGCGACTGGCCCCCGACGGCGCCGCCGTGCGCTACCGCGCCATGATCGTCGAGCTGGGGGTGCAGGCCTCGGTGAGCTCGCGCAACCTCGAGATCCAGGACGTGGTCACCACGAACGTCGACGCCGCGCGCGAGTCCGTGGCCGGCGTGAACCTCGACGAGGAGATGTCCAACATGCTGCAGTTCCAGCACGCCTACTCGGCGGCAGCCCGGATGGTCAGCGCGGTCGACGAGGCCCTCGACGTGCTGATCAACCGCACCGGCCTCGTGGGGCGGTGACCTGAGTGCGCATCACCCAGCGCGCCGTCGCGCTGACCAGCCTGCAGGGTCTCAACCGCAACCTCGACGCCGTCGGGCGGCTGCAGCAGCAGCTGACCTCCGGACGGAGCATCAGCAAGCCGTCGGACTCACCGACCGGCACCAACACGGCGATGCGCACCCGCGGGGAGCAGTCGGCCAACGAGCGGCACGTGCGCAGCATCACCGACGCCCAGAGCCGGCTCGCCGCCACCGACACCACGCTCAGCTCGATGCTCACCCAGGTGCGGCGCGTCCGGGACCAGACGGTGTACGCGAGCAACACCGGTGCGCTGTCGGCCACCTCGCGCGAGGGCATCGCCGTGGAGGTGGAGCAGCTGCGCGAGAGCCTGCTCGGGCTGGCCAACCAGACCGTCAACGGCCGGCCGGTCTTCGGCGGCACGACGTCGAGCCCCGTCGCCTACGACGGGGCCGGCGCCTACGTCGGTGCCGCTGTCGACCCCGCCGACGAGGCCACCCAGGTCATGCGCCGGCTGTCGGACACCGAGCGGGTCCGCGCCGACGTCACCGGCGCGGAGGCCTTCGAGCTGCCCGGGCCGGGCGGTCGCAACCTCTTCACGGTGCTCGACGACCTCGCCGTCGCCATCCGCAGCGGCGTGGACATCGACCTGGCCGACGGGCTGACCGACCTGGACGCCGTCCGCGACCAGATGATCACCGCGGCCGCCGACGTCGGCGCGCGGGCCAAGCGGGTGGACGACGCCCAGGGGCTGGCGGTCGACCGCTCCCTGTCGCTCACCGACCGGCTGGCCCGCACGGAGAACATCGACCTGCCGAGGACCATCATGGAACTGGAGATGCAGAAGGTCGGGTACGAGGCGGCGCTGGCGGCCACGGCCAAGGCCCTGCAGCCCACTCTCGTGGACTTCCTGTCGTGACGCTCTCCGCGGTCGCGACCCTGCCCCTGCTGTCCATGACCGAGCCGCTGCCCGGGTTCCCCGGCCACCGGGACTACGTGCTGGTCACCGCGGACGGCGACGGGCGGCTGTTCTGGCTGCAGTCGATGGCGCCCGACGGTCCCCGGTTCCTCGCGATCGACCCGGCCGCCTACTTCCCGGACTACGCGCCGCAGCTGCCCGCCGCGGTGTGCGCCGGCCTCGGTCTGCAGGACCCGGCGCAGGTGCGGCTGTACTGCCTGGTGACGGTGCCGACCGGGGGCCCCGCCGCGGCCACGGCGAACCTGCGGGCCCCGCTGGTGGTCGACCCGGCCACCTGGCGGGCCACCCAGGTCGTGCTGGCCGACGGCTCCCATCCCATCCGACGTCCTCTGCGCCGATAACCCCTGGGGCGGCGGCGCGCCGCCCGTCCCGGCCCGCGCGGGCCGACACCACGCCGTTCCCGTTCCACCCACCACAGCCACGGACGGCCACACCACACCCACGGAGGGGTTCCACGTGCTCACTCTCACCCGCAGCGTCGGCGAGACGATCCGCATCGGCGACGACATCGAGGTCCACGTCGTCGAGGTCCGCGGCGGCACCGTCCGGCTCGGCTTCACCGCTCCCCGAGAGGTGACCATCCACCGCGAGGAGGTCTACCGGCAGATCGCTGAGGCCAACCTGCTCGCCGCCCAGGTCACCGCCGACACGCTGGGCGCACTCGCCGCCTTCGCCCCCGCACCGGCCGGCCGGCCGGAGCCGGAGGTCACCGCCACGCCGGACGTGGCCACCACGCCGGAGGCCGGCCCGGTGCCGGCGACCCCGGTGACCCCGGCGACGGTCGCGCGCGCAGCGGGCAGCCGGCGGCCCACCCGGGACACCGCCGGGTGAGCCCACTGACGGGACCGGCCCCCGGTCCTTGTGCACTCCTGCCGGGAACCGCACCGCTCGAGCGACGCCGGGCATCGACACGGGCAAGAACTGCCGAAGAGATGTCCTGAGGTTGCGTACGGCACAGCGAGAGTTGTGGCGGTCCGCCGGTCGGTGATGCGCCAGAGTTGCCCCCACGCACGTCACAGGGGGCGATCACGATGCAACACAGCGCAATCACTGAGCCCGGCGACCAGGTCGCCGCGGTCGCCGGTCCCGGCGCGGAGTCCGACACCGTCGTCGTGCACGTCCAGCTGCGGCCGCGCCGCGGCTCCACGCGGCGCTGCCTCGCGGCGCTGGCCGAGCTGGCCGGCGACCACCCGGAGGTGTCCTTCACGATCACCGGTCTGAGCAAGGACGACCGGGTCGTGCGGGTGACCGTCGGGGTCGAGCTCGGCCCGCGGGCCGCCGTCGCCCGGTTCTCGCCGCAGGCGCAGGCCGCGTACGCGTTCGTCAGCGCCGTCTTCACCTCCCTGTACGACCACATGCCGGTCTACACGGTGCAGCCGGGTCCGGCCGAGCGGGCCGCGGCCGCGGACCTCGTGGCGCGCCTGGAGTCCGGCCCGGCGGAGGACCTCGTCGTCCCGGCTCCCCGCCGGTCCGACGCGACCGGGTACGCCACGGACCCCGTCCTGCTCACCACCCGCTAGCCGCAGCGAGCTCCCGGACGGGCCCGCTCGTCCTCCCCAGCCGTCGCCCGTGCAGCGCCGTCTTCCCCACAGCGCCGAGGAGTCCCGGTGACCCACCGTTCCGCCACCCCCGTCGACGACACCGCCGCCCGAGGCCGCGCCCCGCTGGTCTTCGGCGGCCTGCCCGAGGCCGAGGGCTGGGCCCTCGCGCCCATCACCTCGCGGGACCGGGTGCACTTCCGCACCGACCGCGAGCTGCCCCTCGCCGAGCTGCGCCGTGACCTGCCCGACGGCGTGACGGTCAGCTACGACCAGGGCGAGGGCCTGTACCGCGTCGACGGGGTCCCGGGGACCGCCCCGGTGCTCGCCGACTGGGTCCGGACCTGGTGCGCCGGGCACGGGACGACCACCGTGGGGCTCCGGGCGGAGACCGACGTCCGCCGCCGGGCGCCGCGGGACCTGCCGCCGGCCTTCCTCGACGACCTGTGCCGCCACTACCTGCCGGTCAGCCTCAAGCGGCTGCACCGCAACGCGAGCACGCTGCGGTTGCACGTGCCCGACCCCGACGACCTCACCCAGCAGGTGAGCGAGTGGATCCTCAAGGCGGTCGGCCAGTTCGACGAGGGCAAGGGCGTCCCGTTCGGGGCGTTCCTGGCCACCCAGCTGTCCAAGTGGGTGCACGACCTGGGCCGCAACGCCCACGGCCGCACCGCCGCCGACACCGAGCACCGCCAGCAGAAGGCCGTCGCCGCGTTCCTCGCCGAGCACCAGCGGCGGCCCACCGAGAAGGAGCTCGCCGCCTACATGGGGCAGAGCGTGGCCACGCTGCGGCGCAACTCCCAGACGGTCGCCACGCTCAACGGGCTGCGCAACCTGCAGTCCCTGGACGGCGGGCCGGACGCCACCGAGGTCATGCTGCCGGACACCGCCGAGGCGCCGGACGAGATCATGGGCGAGGCCGAGCAGACCCTGCTGTCCCACGCCCTGACCGCCGCCTGCGCGCCCGAGCCGGGGGCCCGCCCCGACCAGCGGGCCGGCCAGCCCAACGTCCTGGGCTGGGCCACCTGGTACCTGACCACCTGGGGCGGGCAGACCAAGACCCAGCTGTCGGCCGACCTCGGCACGTCGGTGCGCAACATGAACGTGCACGCCGACCGCGTGGAGCGGGCGCTGCGGTCCCGGTTGGCCGAGCTCGTCGACTGACCCGTGCGCTCGCGGGGATTCGTCCGGACCCGGGTCGATCGACGTGTCGACCTGCCGATACCCAGAGCGTGACAGTGCGCACCGGAGCCCGCCGCCGCCGCGCTGCCGGGTCCGTCCCGGCCGGGGCGGGCGCGCGGTGAGCGCCCTGGCAGCGGGCGGTCCCGCACCCGACGTCCTGGTGCCGCACTGGCTGACGGCGGTCCAGCGGGAGGACCTGGCGACCCTCGTGCGACGCGTCCTGCAGGACCCGGAGGTGCACCCCGTGGCCGCCGTCCACCTCGCCGACGTGCTCACCGAGCTGCACGTGGCCACGGCCCGCGACGCCGTGTGGCCGGCGTCGGCCGCCCGGGTGCGCCGGGTGACCGGCTGGGGCGCCGACGTGCTGCCGGTGCGGTTGTCCGCGCGGGAGCTCGCCAGCGTGCTGGTGCTGGCCGGGTTGGCCCCGGCGCTGCGGGCCGCGCTGGGGCGGGACCGCTCGTGAGCGGCGGCCTGTTCAGCGGCTCCGGCCTGCTGCCACGGCTGCGTGCGGTCCCCGTGTCGGTGGACGGCCTGCGCCGGGTGGCCGAGGAGGCGCTGCCGGCGATGGCGGCCGGGCGGCTGGGGCTCTCGCTCGTCGACGACCGCGCCGACGGCCCCGTCGTCGTGCTCGAGGAGGACGAGCGGCGGGTGCGCACCCCGCTGCGCGACCTGGCCGAGGACATGACCGACGCCCGCGTCGGCTCGACCCCCGAGGAGCTGGCGGCCGCGCTGACGGCCTGGGTGGACGCCCGGCCGGTCCCCGACGCGGTGGCCGCCGAGGCGGGGGTCGCGGTGCTGGACTGGACCGACCGGACCGAGACCTCGGTCGGCTGGCGGGTCGTCGTCCGCCGTGGTGACCGGGCACTGCCCTGGGTGCCGTCAGCAGGGCTGGAGCGCCGCGTCGTGGAGCAGGTGCGGTCCGCGGCGGGGGAGCGGGCGGCCGACGTCGGGGGCTGCCTGCGCCTCGAGGGTCCGGTCGTGCTGTGGTCGCACCCCGAGGTGCCGCTGCTGGCCTCCGCCGTGCTGATGACCCCGCAGCTGCTGCTCGACCGGGTCGCCGCCGCGGGCCTGGAGCTGCACGATCCGCACGTCGTCGTCACGCCGGCCTCGCCCCTGGCCTGTGCCGGTGCCGCGGTGGCCGCCCGCCTCGCCGGGGAGACCGGGGAGGCCTGCCAGCGGCTGCCGTGGCGCCAGCTGGCCCGCCTCCGCTGGGTGTAGCCCGCCCCTCGGTGATCAGCTGAGCTCGCGGTTGAGGGTCCTGGCTCACCACCGGCAGTGAGCCAGGACCTTGTGGGATCAGCTCACCTGATCATCGGCGCGTCCTTCAGGCGAGGTGGCCGAACTCCCAGTGCCAGGGCTCGGGCTTCTCGCCCCCGGGGCGAGCCCAGTCTGGCTGGACGAACCCGAAGCGGCCCGCGTTGGCCGCCATCCACGCCGACTGCGCGTTACCGCCGGTGTGGATGCCGCCGCACAGGTCGACGGCCAGCGCCCACCCGTGGTTCGACGTCCCCGGCACCGCGGCCAGCTCCGGCTTGGTGCGGAAGGCGGTGACCTGCGCGCCCAGGGACCGGTAGGAGTCGGTGATGCACAGCGGGCTGCCGAAGGCGGCCCGGTAGGCGTCGGCCAGCGCCGTGTAGCCGGCGGCGGCGTCACAGCGCAGCGCGTGGCCGCGGGCGACGGGGCACAGCGCGGTCGCCGGGATCCTGCCGTTGGACCAGCCGCCCCACGCGGGGCTGACCAGACCGACCGGGGCGGGCGGCGCGCCGCACGGCCCGCGACCGGCGGTGCCGGCCGGCAGTGCCGGGTTGGGCTGCGCCGGAGCCGGCAGGGTGACCCGGACAGCGCCCGCGGCGTCCGCGAGCGGGCGGACGCCGACCTGGTAGCCGGCGGCCGAGGCGGTGACCACCTGACCCTCACCCAGGTGGATGCCCACGTCGCTGCCGCCGTCGGTGAAGACGAGGTCGCCGACCTGCAGCTGCGACAGGGGGACGGCGGCACCGCGCGACCACTGCTCACCCGGCGTGCCGGGGACGGCGTGGCCGGCGAGCAGCCACGAGGTGGCCGCCAGCCCGCCGCAGTCGTAGGCGTCGGGGCCGGCGCCGCCCGGGGCGTAGGGCTTGCCGAGCTGGGCCAGCGCGGAGCTGACCGCGGCCACCGTCTCGGCGGGGAGCACGGTGACCGGGCGGTTGCCGGCCACGCCGAGGGCGATCCCCGGCACCGGCTGCCCCGCGGCGTCCAGCGCGGGGGACAGGCCGTCCGGCAGCGCCGTCGGGTCGGCGAGCGCGGCCGCGGGCGGGGACACGATGCCGGCCAGCGCCAGCGCACCGAGGTGGTCCTGCCAGCGGCGCAGCGCCTGCTGGTTGGTCTCGTGCTGCGCCGCCGCGGCCCGGCCGGTGCCGAGCGCGGCCAGCTGGGCGGCGACGTCGCTGCGCAGGCCCCCGACCTCGGTGCGCACCTGCTCGAGGACGGCGGCGGCCTGCTGCACGACGGTCGCGGCGGCGGCCTCGGCCACCGCCACCCGCCGGGCGGCCTGGGCCACCGCGGCTGCGGCGCGTTCGGCGTGCACGACGTCGAGGGAGAGCTCCCGCGCCACCTGCTCGCTGAGCGCGGCGACGTGCAGGACGTCGGGAGTGGCAGACGGCACGTGCACGTCCAGGCCCACGACCGGGGTGCGCACCTCGGCCGGTGAGCGGTAGAGGTCGGCGGCGCCGGTCCCGACCGTCTCCCGGGCGAGCGCCAGCTGCTGCTCGGCGGCCTGCTCGGCGGCGCGCGCCGCCGCCAACTCGACCTGGCGGGCGGTGAGGTCCTGCTGCAGCCCGCGGTAGCGGGTCGCGGCGTCGAGCATCGTGCCCTGCGCGGCCAGGGCCAGACCGGTGGCGTCGGTGGGACCGGCGGTGGTCCCGCTCGGCTGCGTCGTGGGGGACACCACCCCGGCGAGGACCGGCAGCACCAGGCCGAGGGCGGCCAGCGACAGCCGCACCCGCCAGCGCCGGCCGTCGGCGGCGGGCAGCCAGCTGCGCAGGGCGACCCGGCGGGCGGGTGCCCCGGACCTGCGGCCCCGGCGCCTGCCCCGGGGTGCCGGCCGCCGCCGCGCCGCGGGGCGAGCGGGAGTCGAGGGGCGGCGGGTCGTGGCTGCGGCACCGCCGGCGGGGGCGGCGGCCGCGCGGGCGGCGAGCACCGCGCGCAGCGCCCGCGCCTCCTCGGCGGTCAACGGGGGACGGGTGGCGGTGGACCGGGGTGCCGTCGTGCGGGCCGGCGCGGTGCGGCCCGCGGCGCTGCGGGCGCGGCCCTGACGCCGGGCTCCGGAGGGGGACGCCGTCCGGGTGGGGACCGGGGTGCGTGGTGCGGGCACTGCGGGTCCCCCTGCGTGTCGTCGTGCGTGGCCGGCTCCGCGGTGTCGCGGTGTGCTCAGACCTCGTATCGACGTGGTGCAGGAGTTGCTGAAGTGACGGGTGTGACGGGAGTGGCGACCTCACCCCTCCGGGTGGGGATGATCCGCGGGTGTCACCCGATCGGCGGACCCCCGTCGGGTGCGGAGGTGCGCGCCGCCGGTGGCCACCAGCCTCCGTGGTGGTGGTCCAGCGGGATGCGCAGCTCCTCGCCGTCCTCGGTGGAGACGACCAGCTCCACCCGGCTGACCCGCCGCCCGGTGCCCCCCACCCGCACCGTGCTGCCCGTGACCAGCGGTACGGGGGGCAGCACCAGGTCGTCCTCGGGTGGGGACTGCGTCATGGGACTCCCTCCCGGGACGGTGGCGCGCAGGCGGCGGCGCCCATGCTGCCCGAGACGCCGAGGCCCCGTCGTCCGGGGGTGGACGGCGGGACCTCGGGCGCGTGAGGTGCCGGGCCCTCGCGGCGCCGGCGCCGATCACGGGTGGGGGTGTCGCCCCCGAGCCGCGGGGCGGGGCCGACGAGGGTGTCAGGGGTGGGTCATCGACAGCACGTCGAGGGCCTGATCGAGCTGCTGCTCGGTGAGCTTGCCCTGCTCGACGTAGCCGCGCTCCACCACGACCTGCCGGATCGTCTTCTGCTCCTTGAGCGACTGCTTGGCCACGATCGCGGCCTCCTCGTAGCCGATGTACTTGTTCAGCGGCGTCACGATCGAGGGGGAGGACTCCGCGTAGGTCCGGCACTGCTCGACGTCGGCGATGATCCCGTCGACGCAGCGGTCGGCCAGGATCCGGCTGACGTTGGCCAGCAGCCGGATCGACTCCAGCACGTTGCGGGCCATCAGCGGCAGCGTGACGTTGAGCTCGAAGACGCCGGTGGTGCCGGCGAAGGTCACCGCGGCGTCGTTGCCGATCACCTGGGCGGCCACCTGGATGGTCGCCTCCGGGATCACCGGGTTCACCTTGCCCGGCATGATCGAGCTGCCCGGCTGCAGGTCGGGCAGCTGGATCTCACCCAGCCCCGTGCGCGGCCCCGAG
Source organism: Geodermatophilus sp. DSM 44513 (assembly GCF_032460525.1). Taxonomy (NCBI): domain Bacteria; kingdom Bacillati; phylum Actinomycetota; class Actinomycetes; order Geodermatophilales; family Geodermatophilaceae; genus Geodermatophilus; species Geodermatophilus sp. DSM 44513. The sequence goes on from NZ_CP135963.1 coordinate 899,026, forward strand.
CCCATCCAGCGCAGGTCGTTGGCGATCTTCACCAGGCCGACGGCGATCGTCTTGAGCTGGCCGGAGGCCTCCACCAGCCCGTCGCGGGAGCTCTGCGCCTCGAAGTGGTCGCGGGCCTCGGTCAGCGGCAGGTCCAGCTCGGCGGCCAGCCGCTCGATGATGGCGGCGGCGAAGCCGGGCGGGGTGTTGATGCCGGTGCCCACCGCGGTACCGCCCAGGGGCAGCTCCCCGATCCGCGGCAGCGAGGCCTGCAGCCGCTCGACGCCGTAGCGCACCGCCGCGGCGTACCCGCCGAACTCCTGGCCGAGGGTGACCGGGGTGGCGTCCATCAGGTGGGTGCGCCCGCTCTTGACGACCTCGGCGAACTCGGTGGCCTTCTGTTCCAGCGACGCCGCCAGGTGCTCCAGCGCCGGGATCAGCGTCCGCACGATCGCGCGGGTCGCGGCGATGTGGATGGCCGACGGGAAGACGTCGTTGGACGACTGCGAGGCGTTCACGTGGTCGTTGGGGTGCACCGGGCTGCCCAGCGCCTCGGTCGCGAGGGTCGCGATCACCTCGTTGGTGTTCATGTTGCTCGACGTCCCCGAGCCGGTCTGGAAGACGTCGATGGGGAAGTGGGCGTCCCACTCGCCGCGGGCCACGGCCGCGGCGGCGGTGCCGATCGCGTCGGCGGTCTCCTGCGGCAGGACGCCGAGGGAGGCGTTGATCTGCGCGGCCGCGCCCTTGATGGCGGCCAGGGCGGCGATCAGCTCGCGCTCGATCGGCGTGCCGGAGATCGGGAAGTTCTCGACGGCGCGCTGCGTCTGCGCCCGCCACTTCGCCCAGGCGGGGACCCGGACCTCGCCCATGGAGTCGTGCTCGGTGCGGAAGTCCGTGCCGTCCTGCGCGGCGGCCTGGTCTTCGGACGGCGTGGCCTGAGCGGACATGGCTGCGGCTCCCGGTGTGGTGGTCGGTGTCAGTGCTCCGACCCAGGACCCTAGAGGGCCCGCGGGCGCCCGCCGGGACCGCTCCGGTGGGGGACCGGATCGCGCGGGTCGTCCCCCGCGGGGTCCGGTCCCGCTACCGTCGGCGCCGTGGACACCGAGCCCGTCCCCGCCCGCCCGCCGGCGCTGCGCGCCTCGGACACCGACCGCCAGGCCACGGTCGCCCACCTGCAGCGGGCGCTCGCCGAGGGCCGGCTGGAGACGTGGGAGTTCGACGAGCGGGCCGGAGCCGCCTACGCCGCCGGCACCCTCGCCGACCTGGCCGCACTGGTCGCCGACCTGCCGTCGGCGGACGAGCCGACCGCGGGGGAGCTGGTCGGCACGCGCCGCGCGGAGGAGGTGTCCACCGTCTTCGGTGACGTCCGGATCGCCGGTGAGCCGCAGGCCCCGCGCCGGGTGTCGACCGTCTTCGGCGACGTCCGGCTGGACCTGCGCGGCCTGCGGACCCGCGAGGACCGGGTGGAGGTGCACCTGACGACCTGGTTCGGCGACGTCGACGTGGTGGTCGCCGAGGGGGTGGACGCCGAGCTGCACGGCCGGACGGTCTTCGGGGACCGCACGACCCGGCTGGCGCCGGTGCCGAGGGTCCCCGGCACCCCGCGGGTGGTCGTCCACGCGCGCAGCGTCTTCGGTGACCTGCGGCTGCGCAGCCTCGCGCCGGGGGAGCCGGCCAGCCGCTGGCGGGCGCTGGTCGACCGCCTCGCCCCGCGGAACGGGCCGACCGCGATCAGCTGAGCTGGTCGGGGTGGTCCAGGGGTGCCGCGGCGTAGGCGCGCAGCTTCTCCAGGGAGTGCAGGCTCTCGATCGACCGGATGGTGCCCGAGCGCGACCGCATGACCAGCGACTGCGTGGTGCACCCACCGGACCGGTACTGCACGCCGCGCAGCAGCTCGCCGTCGGTGATGCCGGTGGCCACGAAGAAGACGTCGCCGCGCACCAGGTCGTCGATGTGCAGCACCCGGTCGAGGTCGTGGCCGGCGTCGATGGCCTTCTGCCGCTCCTCGTCGTCCTTGGGCCACAGCCGGCCCTGCAGCGCACCGCCCATGCACTTGAGCGCGCAGGCGGTGATGATGCCCTCCGGCGTGCCGCCGATGCCCATGAGCATGTCGACGCCGGTGCCCTCCCGGGCGGCGGCGATCGCGCCGGCCACGTCGCCGTCGGTGATGAACTTGATCCGCGCGCCGGCCTCCCGCACCTCGTGCACCAGCTGCTCGTGCCGGGGCCGGTCGAGGATGCAGACGGTGACGTCGCCGGGGGAGCTGTGCTTGGCCCGGGCCACCCGGCGGATGTTCTCCGCGACCGGCGCGGTGATGTCGACGACGTCGGCCGCGGCCGGGCCGACGGCGATCTTCTCCATGTAGAAGACCGCCGACGGGTCGTACATGGCCCCGCGGTCGGCCACCGCCATGACCGCGATCGCGTTGGACATGCCCTTGGCCATCAACGTGGTGCCGTCGACGGGGTCGACGGCGACGTCGCACTCCGGCCCCCGCCCGTCGCCGACCTGCTCGCCGTTGTAGAGCATCGGCGCCTGGTCCTTCTCGCCCTCGCCGATCACGACGACGCCGCGCATGCTCACCGTGCCGATGAGGGCGCGCATCGCGTCGACGGCGGCACCGTCACCGCCGTTCTTGTCCCCGCGGCCGACCCAGCGCCCGGCGGCCATGGCACCGGCCTCGGTGACGCGGACCAGCTCGAGGGCCAGGTTGCGGTCCGGCCGGGGCCGGTCGGGCCGCAGACCGCTCCCGCCGTGGGTCACGGAGCCTTCGGGCACGGGAAGGGACACGCGGACCTCCTGTTCAGGGACCCCCTCCGGTGCCCGGGGACGCCGGGGAGGGGGCCGCGACCGTCGGACGGGCGGTCGGCGCGGTGAGTCCTGTCATCCTAGGGGGGTGAGCTCCACCGGCCCGACGCCTCAGCCGCCCCCGCCGGCACCCTCCCCGGCCGTCGAGCGGGCCAACCGGATGAGCGCGGCGAACATGCTGCGCTCGATGGTCCCGCTGGTGGTGATCTGCCTGGCGCTGGTGGGATGGATGACCTTCCAGCAGTCCGGCGTGGACTCCGTCCGCGAGGTCGACCCGGCCAGCACCGTGCAGCTGGCCGCCGCCCGCGCGGACTACCCGGTCGTCGCGCCCGCGGACCTGCCGGAGGGGTACCGCCCGACCAGCGCGCGCACCGACGCCGGTGGCGCGCAGGCCGGTGACCCGGTCACCCTGGAGATCGGCTACCTCACCCCGTCGGCGGAGTACGCCGGGTTCGTCGTCAGCGACGACGCCCGCGACGACGCCGTCGACGGGGTGCTCGGCGGCGCGCAGGACGGCGGGACCGTCGACGTCGGCGGACAGGCCTGGACCCGCGCGACGACGCAGCGCGGCGAGACCGTGCTGTCCCGCGCGGCCGACGGGGTCACCGTGCTGGTCACCGGCTCCGCGACGGACGAGGAGCTGGCGACCGTCGCGGCGGCGGTGCGGCCCTACTCCGGCTGATCGCCCGCGGCGGCCAGGCGTTCCCGGGCGCGGTCCAGCCAGTGCCGGCACAGCTCGGCCAGCTGCTCCCCGCGCTCCCACAGGCCCAGGGACTCCTCGAGGGTCAGCCCGCCGGCCTCCAGCCGCCGGACGACGTCGGCCAGCTCCTCGCGGGCCTGCTCGTAGGTGGTGGTCGGCTGGTCGTCGGGGGTCTGGCTCACGATGCCCTCGGTTCGCTCCCGCGGAACGCTCCGCTCCTCGCTCGTTCCTCGCTGCGATGCTCACGTCCCTGTCCGCTCACGGCTGCCCATCCTCCCTGGCCACCCGCACCGGCAGCCGGCCGCCGGCCACCCGCACCGCCAGCCGCTCGTCGTCGGCGACCTCGGCGGGGTCGCGCACCAGGGACCCGTCGGCCCGCTGGACGACGGCGTAGCCGCGCTGCAGCGTCGCGGCGGGGGAGAGCGCGGCCACCCGGGCGCGGGCGTGCTCGAGGTCGCGCTCGGCCCCCTCCAGCCGGTGCACCAGGGAGCGCCGCGCGCGGGTGCGCAGCTGACCGACGTCCTCGGCCCGGCCGTGCAGCAGCCGCTGCGGGTCGGCCAGCACCGGCCGGCTCCGCACGCCCTCGAGCCACCGCTGCTGCTGGTCCAGCCGGGCGGCGACCAGGTGCCGGGCCCGGGCGCGCAGCCCGTCGACCAGCCGGCGCTGCTCGCCGATCTCGGGCACCACCCGGTGCGCGGCGTCGGTGGGCGTGGCGGCCCGCACGTCGGCGGCGTGGTCGACCAGGGTGGTGTCGGTCTCGTGGCCGACGGCGGTGACCACCGGGGTGCGGCAGGCGGCGACCGCACGCACCAGGCCCTCGTCGGAGAAGGGCAGCAGGTCCTCCACCGAGCCGCCGCCGCGGGCGACGACGATGACCTGGACCTCCGGGTCGCGGTCCAGCCGCTGCAGGGCCTCGATCACCGACGCGGCGGCGTTGGCCCCCTGCACCAGGCTGTGCTGGACGGCGAAGCGCACCGCGGGCCAGCGCCGGCGGGCGGTGACCAGCACGTCACGCTCGGCGGCGGAGTCCCTGCCGGTCACCAGGCCGACGACGGCCGGCGCGAACGGCAGTGGCCGCTTGCGGGCGGCGTCGAACAGACCCTCGGCGGCCAGCAGGCGGCGGATCCGCTCGATGCGGGCCAGCAGCTCGCCGAGGCCGACGGCGCGGATCTCGGTGGCCCGCAGCGAGAACGAGCCGCGGGCGACGTAGTAGTCCGGCCGCGCCCGCACGACCACGCGGGCACCCTCGGCGAGCTCCAGGCCGGGGCGGTCGGCGACGTCCCGGGCGCAGGTGATCGGTACCGACAGGTCGGCGGCCGGGTCGCGCAGGGTGAGGAACACCGTCGCCGCGCCCCGCCGGGACAGCTGGGCGACCTGCCCCTCCACCCACACCTCACCCAACCGGCCGATCCACTCGGCGACCTTGCGGGCCACCGTGCGCACCGGCCAGGGCGCCTCGGGAGAGGAGGGAGCGGTCACCGCCCGAGCGTGTCAGACGGCACCGACGCCCCGGGTGGCGAGGCGGATGGCCTCGTTCCGGGTCCCGCCCCGAGCGGGCGAGGGGTGGGGAGGACGGCGGCCCTCCTGCAGGGTCCCGCCGCGAGCTAGCGAGTGGCGGGGGGCAGGAGGGTCCTCTTTCAGGCGCCGCGCGGAGCCAGCGGGCTGGACTCGACCGCCTGGCGCTCCAGCTTCTCCAGCCGGTTGCGCAGCATCCGCAGGTAGGGCTCCCGGGCCCGGGTGGCCTCCTCGTAGGTGACCAGGTCCTGCACCGTGGAGAGCTGGTAGCCGCGCAGCCGGCCGCGCAGCTGGGCGATGGTGAAGTCGTCGTAGCCGTCGATCGGCGCGTCGGCGGCCGCCGGGCCGCCGTCGGCGTCCGCGGCGTCCTCCCCGGCGGTGGCGGACCCGGTGGCCGCGGCCACGTCACTGCCGCTCTCGTCGGTGGCGACCCCGTCGCCGGGTGCGGTGTCGGAGCCCGTGGGTTCGGCGGCGGCCTCGTCGGCCGACGTGTCCTCCTCCGCGCCCATCTGCTCCTCGACCTGGGCGCCCGCGGCGGTGACCAGTTCCTCGCCGCTGCCGGTGGCGTCGCGGTCGTCGGCGGCCGGGGTGTCGTCGGTGGAGGGCCGGGTGTCCGCGTCGCTGGCGCCGCTGCCCGCCGCCTCGTCGACCTCGGTGTCCCGCCAGTCGGCCTGCGCGGGCTCGCCCGGGGTGTCCTCGGCGGCGTCCTCGGGAGCGGCGACGCCCTCGTCGGTGACGGTGCCCTCGACGGTGGCGATCCGCCCGTCGGGGGTGAGCACGTCGACGTCGGTCGCCACGTCCGGACTCACGTCGTTGGCCGCGTCGGCGTCCCCGAGCAGGAGGTCGGTGTCCGGCGTCCCGGCGTCCGGGGCGTCGGCGCCCACGTCGGGGCCGCCGGCCTCCTCGCCGACGGGCGAGCCGCCGGGGTCGCTGGGCGCCGGGGCCTCGGTCGCGTCCGGGGTCCCGGCGTCCGGGGCGTCGGCGCCCACGTCGGGGCCGCCGGCCTCCTCGCCCACCGGCGAGCCACCGGGGTCCATGGGGGCGGGGGGCTGGGTCCCCAGCTGCTCGGGCGCCGTCGCCTCGGCGCCCCCGGCGTCGGTGTCCTGCAGGGACGGCAGCGGGGCCGTCGGGCTCTCGGCGATCTCGTCGGTGTCGACGACGCCGCTGCCGCCCGCCGGGGCGTGGTCGGGCACGGCGTCGGCCTCCAGCAGCGCGGTCTCCAGCGCGTCCTCGGTGGACAGGCCCGGCTCGGCGCGGTCCAGGTCCAGCCCAGCGACGGCGACCTCGTCGGTGATGTCGGCGAGGGCCTCGACGACCTCCTCGGGCGACGGCTCGGCGGGCAGGCCGGACAGCTCGTCGTCCACCAGGGCGGCGGCCTCCTCGGCCACCTCCTCGTCGTCGACCGCCACGGCGGCCCGGTCGAAGGGGGTCTCCCGGTCGAAGCCCGGGGCGCGGTCGAAGGCGGAGGTGCGACCGGCGGACGGCTCGGGCAGCTCCTCGTCGAAGGTCGCCATGCCCGGCTCGGCCTCACCGCGCAGGCCGGTGAGCACCTCGTCGCCGCGGGCGACGAGACCCGCATAGTGCTGCTGCACCCGCATCGTGGCCTGCATGGCCAGCCCGATCACGCGGAAGGGCAGGCCGGTCAGGGTCCGCGGCAGGGCGACGGCGTCGTCCAGGACGGTGGCGGCCAGGCCCACGGCGGCGCGGACGGACGAGGGGATCTCACGCGACATGGCCCCACCCTGCCCCGAAACGCCGCGCCCGACACCCGCGCCCTGGCGAAGGACACACCGATGGTGGTAGAGGTCTCGCCCGGTGGGTGGGCCCTCGCGCAGGGTCCGGGTGTGAGCCTGCGGACACCGGCTCCTGGCCTCCGTGCAGGGTCCTGCTGCGAGCTCGCGAGTGGCGGGGGACACGGAGGTCCTTCCAATACCATGGGGGCATGGCTGATCACCGCGGACGCGTCCTGCTGGCCGACCCCCGGGGGTACTGCGCCGGCGTCGACCGGGCGGTGGTGGCCGTCGAGCGCGCCCTGGAGATCCACGGTGCACCGGTGTACGTCCGCAAGCAGATCGTCCACAACAAGCACGTGGTGGCCACCCTCGAGCGGCGCGGGGCGGTCTTCGTCGACGAGACCGACGAGGTGCCCGAGGGTTCGGTCGTCGTCTTCAGCGCGCACGGCGTCTCCCCGGCCGTGCACGAGGAGGCGGCCGCCCGCCAGTTGCGGACGATCGACGCCACCTGCCCGTTGGTGACCAAGGTGCACCAGGAGGCCCGGCGGTTCGCCCGCGACGACTACGACATCCTGCTCATCGGCCACCGCGGCCACGAGGAGGTCGAGGGCACCGCCGGCGAGGCCCCCGAGCGCATCCAGCTCGTCGACGGCGCCGACGACGTGGCCGCCGTGCAGGTCCGTGACCCGGACCGGGTCGTGTGGCTGTCCCAGACCACCCTGTCGGTCGACGAGACGCTGGCGACGGTGGACCAGCTGAAGACCCGCTTCCCCGGGCTGCAGTCCCCGCCGAGCGACGACATCTGCTACGCCACCCAGAACCGCCAGCAGGCCGTCAAGCAGATGGCCGCCGAGTGCGACCTGGTGGTGGTCGTGGGCTCGACCAACTCGTCGAACTCCGTCCGGCTGGTCGAGGTCGCACTGGAGGCCGGCGCCCGCGCCGCGCACCTGGTCGACTTCGCCAGCGAGATCGACCCCGCCTGGCTCAAGGCGGTCGGCACCGTCGGCGTCACCAGCGGCGCGTCGGTGCCCGAGGTGCTGGTCGGCGAGGTCCTGGACTGGCTGGCCGAGCGCGGGTACGCCGACGTGGAGACGGTCAAGGCCGCCGAGGAGCGCCTGGTGTTCGCGCTGCCGCGGGAGTTGCGCACGGACCGGTCCCGGCCGGCCGGCGACCCCGCGTGACAGCACCCGCCGCGGCCTTCCTGCAGGGTCCCGCCGCGAGCGTCGGACGGCCCCCTCGTCGGGTCCCGCCGCGAGCTCGTGAGTGGCGGGGAGCGAGGGGGTCCTTCGCGGGGGGCAGGGAGGTCCTTCGTCAGCGCCGGGCGGCCCAGCGGACGAGCCCGACCACCGCGGCCGCGGCGGTGGCGATCGCCATGGCGGGGAAGCCGCGGATGAGCAGCGTGGCCACCGAGGCCAGGTTCAGCGACGCCGACGGCGCCAGCGCGGTGTTCAGCACGGCCACGACCACGTAGACCAGCGGCGGGGCGACCAGTGTGGTGAGCAGGTCCCGGCGGCGCACCACGGCCGCGGCCGCGGCACTGGTCAGGGTGAGCAGCGCCAGCGTCCCCGGGCCGAGGCCGGTGCTGATCCAGGACTCGACGGCCGCGCCGGCCAGGGTGACCAGGAAGACGGCCAGGACGGCGACCGCGCCGCGCAGCCGGCTGCCGCGCTCGGCCGCCTCCCGACCGGCCGGCCGGAGGGCCCCGGAGGGCCGGGGGGTGCGGGCGTCGGGCTCGTCGCGGTCGCGTGCGGTCCGGAGGTGGTCCTCGTGCAGCCGCCGGCGGTCGGCCGCGGGCGGCACCGGGGGCGTGCCGCGTCCGGCGTCCCGGGCGGGCGGCGCGGCCCGCTCGAGGGGGACGCGGGGGTTCCCGGGGGCCGGCCGGCCGTCCCGGGCGCGCGCCACGTCCCGGCCGCGCGCGGCGCGGCCGGTGTCCTCGGGGAAGGGCGGCAGGTCGGCCGACCGCATCCGCGGCGGCGGCGGCGGGACCGGCGGGCGCCCGATCCGTGAGACGGCGTCGGCGGGCCCGGGGCGGGCACCGGGGCGCCGGTCGGACCGCACCCCGGGCTCACGCCAGGTGCTGGCGCTGTTCACCGTGGCCATGGTGGCCCTCCCGTCCCCTCGTGGCGACCCCGCCGGAGGTCGCCGCGTCCGAGGGGCAACGGTAGCGACGGCCGGGGCGCCCGCAGGGCAGGACGGCGCCGGTGCGTGCTGTGCAGAAGTGCCAAAGCGCGACCCGGGACGCGCGCCACGGCGGGGACGGCGGGGCGGGTGTGACGGGGCGGCACCGGAGCGGCGCCCGGTGCGGGTCAGCCGCTGGTGCCGTCGCGCTCCACCGCCGGGGGCCGAGGGGCAGCCGCCGGCGGGGAGAGCTCGGGGGGCCGGGGCAGCTCGGCCGGGCGCAGCGTGCGCACCGTCGCCTCGACCGGCTCGGGCGTGGGCACCGGTGACTCCGCGACCCCCAGGTCGTCGAACCGGCGGGCGGCGACCAGCACCGAGCTCTCGTAGGAGCCGACCGTCTCGTTGAAGCGGGTCAGCGTCGAGGACAGCGCCGACCCCAGCCGGGTGAGGTGCCCGGACAGCGTGCTGAGCCGGGCGTGCAGCCGGCGGCCCACCTCGAGCACCTGGTCGGCGTCGCGGGCCAGCCGCTCCTGCCGCCAGGAGTGGGCGACGGTGCGCAGCAGCGCGAGCAGCGTGCTGGGGGTGGCCAGCACGACGTCGCGGGCGAACCCGTGCTCCAGCAGGCCGGGCTCGGCCTCCAGCGCGGTGGTGAGGAACCCGTCGGAGGGCACGAACAGCACGGTGAACGGTGCTGCCGGGCGGAACGCGGTGGGGTAGCGGCGGGCGGCGAGGGCGTCGACGTGGGTGCGCAGCTGGCGGGCGTGCGCGGCCACCCGCTCCGCGCGCACGCCGGCGTCCTCGGCCTGCACCGCCTCGATGTAGCCGGTGAACGGCACCTTGGCGTCGACCACCACCTGCCGGCCGTCGGACAGGGTCACCACGAGGTCCGGGCGCACCCCCGCGCCGGCGTCGTTGGTGCCGGAGGGCTGCTCGACGAAGTCGCAGTGCTCCAGCAGCCCGGCGACCTCGACCACCCGGCGCAGCTGCACCTCGCCCCAGCGGCCGCGCACGTGCGGGGTGCGCAGCGCGGTCACCAGCGCGGCGGTCTCCTGCCGGAGCATCGCCGAGGTCTGCCCGACAGTGCCCATCTGCTCGCGCAGCTCGCCGTGTGCGGTGGCGCGGTCCCGCTCGATGCCGGCCAGCAGCCGGTGCAGGTGGTCCAGCGACTCGTGCACCGGCTCCAGGCCCTCGTCGGCCGGCCGGGTGCGGGCGACCAGCGCGACGACGCCGAGGGTGACCGCGGTGGCCAGCAGCGCGCCGAGGACGAGGCCGGTGAGCAGCGAGACGGCGTCCACACGCAGAGGGTGCCTCAGGGGAGAGACGATCCTGCGGATGGCGCGACCAGCGGTCGGCCCCCGTGCAGGGGCCCACCGCGAGCATGCGAGTGGTGGGGGGCACGGGGGTCCTTCTCGGGGGCGTGCGCCGCCTCGTGGTCGAGCAGCCAGCGCTTGACCGGCGTCCCCCAGCGGAAGCCGCCCAGGCCGCCGTCGGAGCCGAGCACCCGGTGGCAGGGGACGAACAGCGCCGCGGCGTTGCGGGCGCAGGCGTTGGCCGCCGCGCGCACCGCCGCCGGCCGGCCGCAGCGCGCGGCGAAGGCGGCGTAGGTGTCCGGCGTGCCGGCCGGGACGGTGCGCAGGACCTGCCAGGCGTCCTCGAGGAAGGGCCCGGAGCGCTGGCGCACCGGCACGCCGTCGACGGCGGACACGTCCCCGGCGACGAACGCGGCGACCGCGTCGAGCACGGGCAGGTGCCCGGCCGGCTGCACCTCCGCCGGGCGCAGCGAGCGGTGGACGACGGGCAGCAGCTCGCCGACGTCGGCGGTCCAGCCGCTGGCGAGCACGGTGCCGTCCGGGTCGACGACCACGGTGAACGGTCCTGGCGGCGTGTCCAGGGTGGCGGTGCGGGCGGGTGCGGTCACGAGGCACTCCGATCGGGGGTGGTGGCGAGCGGGCGGGTGAACAGGGCCGGTGCGGCCAGGGCCCACAGGTGCATGACGGCGTAGGACCGCCACGGCCGCCAGCGGGTCGCGGCGTCGGCGTCGGAGCTGCCGAGAGCGGCCAGGGAGCGGCGCAGCGCCAGGTCGCCGGGCAGCCACACGTCGGGGTCGCCCAGCCCGCGCATCGCGACCACCGCGGCCGTCCACGGGCCGATGCCGCGGACGGCGAGCAACGAGCGGCCGGCCTCCGCGCGGTCGGCGCCCGGGTCCAGCGTCACCGCCCCGGTGTCCAGTGCCTCGGCCAGCGCGTGCACGGTGCGCCGGCGCGCGCCGGTCAGGCCCACGGCGGTCAGGTCGGCGTCGACGAGGGCGGCCGGCCAGGGGAAGGCGTGGGTCAGCGTGCCGACCGGCTCCGGCAGCGGGGTGCCGGCGGCGCGCAGCAGCCGGGCGGTGAGGGTGCGAGCGCCGGCCACCGAGACCTGCTGGCCCAGGACGGCGCGGACGGCGAGCTCTGCGGCGTCCGGCGCGGCGGGCACCCGGCGGCCGGGTGCGGCGGCGACCGACGCGGCCAGCGCCGGGTCGTCGCCGAGGACGCCGTCGACCGCGGCCGGGTCGGCGTCGAGGTCCAGCGTCCGGCGGCAGCGGGCCACCGCCGTCCCGAGGTCGCGCAGGGCGGTGAGCTGCAGCCGGGCGGTCACCGCAGGGCCGCCGTCCGCGGCGGGGGAGAGGTGCACGACGCCGGGGCCGTGCGGCAGGTCCAGCACGCGGGAGAACGTCGTCCCGTCCCACTCCTCCAGGCCGGGGACGGCGTGCGCGCCGAGGAAGAGCAGCACCTCGGCGGCCTCGTACGGGGCGCGGGCGGCCAGCCGCAGGGTCAGCCGGCCCGGTGTGCCGGCCGGGGCCGTGGCGCGGGTGCGGCGCAGCCCGGTCGGGGTGGTGGCGAAGACCTCGCGCACGGTGTCGTTGAACTGCCGGATGCTGGCGAACCCCGCGGCGAAGGCGACGTCGGACACCGGCAGGTCGGTGGTCTCCAGCAGCAGCCGGGCGGTCTGCGCGCGCTGGGCGCGGGCCAGCGCGAGCGGACCGACACCGAGCTCGCCGACCAGGAGCCGGTGCAGCTGGCGCTCGGAGTAGCCCAGCCGCGCGGCCAGCCCCGGGACGCCGGAGCGCTCGACCTCGCCGTCGCCGATCAGCCGGACGGCGCGGGCGACGACGTCGGCGCGCACGTCCCACTCCGGCGACCCCGGGACCGCGTCGGGCCGGCAGCGGCGGCAGGCGCGGTAGCCGGCGCCCTGCGCGGCCGCCGCGGTGGAGAAGAAGGAGACGTTGCCGGGCAGCGGCGTGCGGGCCGGGCAGGACGGGCGGCAGTAGATGCCGGTGGTGGCGACCGCGGTGACGAACCAGCCGTCGAAGCGCGCGTCGCGGCTGGCCACCGCCCGGTAGCAGCGCTCGGGGTCCAGCGAGGAGGTCACGTCCTGAGCATGACAGCGCCAGGGAGCCCGGACCGGCGGTTTCCGGACACGCCGTCCGGACGGGGTCAGCCGCCGTCCGGGCCGGTGCCCGCCGGCGCGGACGGCTCGACCAGCAGGTCCAGCCGGGCCGCCGCGGTGGCCAGTCGCCGGTGGCGGGTCCACAGCCGGACGTCCGGGGTGAGCCGGGTGGCGGCCAGGGTGGCGTGGCTCTCCCGCAGATGGTCGACCAGGTTCACCGGCGGCGGGGCGCGGCGGTCAGCTCCGTTCGGTGCCGCCCGGTCGGGCCAGTCGACGGGCGCTCTCCCGTTCGATCAGCGCCCGCAGCGCCGCGCACGAGCGCGCTCGTGTCCGTCGTGCCGGTGAGGCGCTGGGCCTCGGCCAGCAGGTCGTCGTCCAGCGCGAGCGTCGTCCGCACGCCGGTCACCTCCGCACGGTCGTGGTCATCGGGGGAGGACCAGCTGACCGTCAGTCCCCGACGGTGGGCAGGTAGCCCGGCGCCCGGCGGGCGTCGACCTCCGTCTCGAAGGAGTACGCCAGGTCCAGGACGTCGGCGTCGTCCCAGCGGGTGCCGATGAAGTTGACGCCCACCGGCAGCGCCTCCTGCGGGCCGGCGAACCCGGCGGGCACGGTGACGTTCGGGTACCCGGCCACCGCGGCCGGGGTGGAGGAGGCGTAGACGAACGCGTCGCCGACGCCGTCGAGGTGCTCGTAGCGGGTGACCCAGCCGGGGGTGTTGGTCAGCGCCATCACCGCGTCCAGGTCGTTCTCGTGCCCGGGGCCCTGGGCGAGGGCCTCGTCGATCGCGGCCCGGGCCAGCCGGCGGATCTCCTCGCGGGTCGCCCGGATCGCCGGGTCCTCCTCCGGCACGGTGGCCGCCTGCGCCTGCTCGAGGAGCTCCTGGCCGAAGTAGGCCAGCTCCACCGGGTCCTGCTCGTTGAACGCGATGAGGCCGGCGAGGTCCTCGGGGTGCTCGCCGGGCGTGGCGGCCAGGTAGGCGTCGAGGTCCCGCTCGAACTCCGCCAGCAGCGCCGGGAACTCGCCCGCGCCGATCTCGGCCTGGTAGGCCAGCTCCAGCGGCACCGGGGTGGCCCCGGCGGCCTCGACGGCCTTGACCGCGTTGGCGAACACCGCCTCGGTGCCGTCGTCCACGGCCTCGGCCTGCTCGGCGGTCAGCGTCCACACCCCGATCCGCGCGCCGTCGAGGGCGTCGGCGTCCAGGTCGGCGAGGTCACCGGACAGGTCCTCGGGGATCTCCGCGGTCGCGGCGTCGGCGTCGTCCTGGCCGGCGACGACCTCCAGCAGCAGCGCGGCGTCGACCGCGTGCCGGGCCATCGGGCCGGCGGTGTCCTGCTCGGCGGAGATCGGCGCGATGCCGTCGCGGCTGACCAGCCCGAGGGTGGGCTTGTGCCCGACGATGCCGGTGCTGCCGGCCGGGCAGACGATCGACCCGTCGGTCTCGGTGCCGATGGAGACCTGCGCCAGCGAGGCGGCCACCCCGGCCGCCGAGCCGGACGACGAACCGCACGGGTTGCGGTCGAGCACGTACGGGTTGGCCGTCTGCCCGCCGACCCCGCTCCACCCGCTGGTGGAGGTGGTCCCGCGGAAGTTGGCCCACTCCCAGAGGTTGGCCTTGCCGATCACGATGGCGCCGGCCTCCCGCAGCCGGCGGGTGATGGTGGCGTCGTCGGGCGCGCTGCCGAGCATGGCGCGCGAGCCGACGGTGGTCGGCAGGTCGGCGGTGTCCACGTTGTCCTTGAGCAGCACCGGGATGCCCTCCAGGGCGCTGCGCGCGCCGTGCCCGCCGCGCACCCGGTCGCTGGCCGCGGCCTCCTCCAGCGCGTGCGGGTTGACCGCGAGCACCGCGCCCAGCTCCCCGTCGACCGCGGCGATGCGGTCCAGGTAGGCCCGCACCAGCTCGACGGCGCGGAGCTGCCCGCCGTCCATCCGCTCCTGCAGCTCCGGGATGGTGAGCGCGTCGAGGTCCAGCCCGCGCACCGGCAGGGTGCCCGAGCCGGCGGCGTCCACCGCGGGGGCCGGAGCCGGGGCGCCCGTGTCGGCGGCGGCCACGGCCGCGGGCACGACCAGCGCGCCGGCCAGGGCGGCGGTCAGCGCGACCCGGCCGGTCAGCGGTCGGGGGAGGGTGCGGCGGGCGTCGGGCACGGCGTTCGGCATGGCGCTCCTCGGCGGGGCGGACGTGACCCCCGGATGCTGGACTGCGGCGGGTGACCGCCGCGTGACGGAACGGTGCGTCCGCCCGACACCCCGCCCGCCCGCAGCGTCCCGTCACCGTGACGGGACGCAGCGTGCCGACGGCACGGCCCAGGAGGCTAGGCGGGCCGGCCGTCGTCGCGGACGACCCGCAGGTGCGGGCCGGTGCAGATGTCGGCGCGCGGGTCCTCCAGGAGGGGCAGGCCGGCCAGCCGGCGGACCCGGTTCTCCGGGACGTCGAGGGCGCGGGCCAGCGCGGCCGCCAGGCGTTCGCTGACCATCCCCGAGTGCCGGCCGTCGGCGATGCGGGTGATGGTCTCCGGCGCGATCGCCCACTGGGCCCTCCGCGACGCCGCCTGGGCGGTCGAGGACAGCTCCAGCAGGCGCAGCTGCACCAGCCGCTGCAGGTCGTGGGCCACCCGGCGAGGCTAGAGCGGACCGGGCCGCAGGGGGTGGCCCGCCTCCGTCGTGCGTGGACGGCCGGTCAGAACGGTTGCTGCGCCCGCCAGGCGGCCCACGCGCTCGCGACCACCGACCGCAGGTCGCGGCGGGCGCGGAACCCCAGCTCGCGGGCGGTCCGGTCGGCCGCGGCCAGCCGCCCCGGCGCGCCGGGGCGCGCGGCGACGACCTCGGGCTCGGTGTCGGCGCCGGTGACCTCACCGACCAGGCGCAGCACCTCCCGGTCGCTGCTGGGCTCGCCGCGGCCGACGTCGTGGGTGCCGCCCGGAGAGCCGGCGGTCAGCGCGCGCACCGCGGCCAGGTGGGCGTCGGCGACGTCGGCGACGTGCACCAGGTCGCGCACCGGGCTGCCGTCGGGGGTCGGGTGGCCGTCGCCGTGCAGCACCGGCCGCCGGCCCTCGTCCACCGCCCGGAAGACCGGTGCGAGGGGACCGGTCGGGCTCCGGTCACCGAGCTCCGGCGTCGCGGCCCCGGCCACCTCGCAGCAGCGCAGCACGACGGCGGCGCAGCCCCACGCCGCGCCGTCGCGCACCGCCCACTCCGCGGCCAGCGCCGTGCGGCCGTAGGGGGAGCGCGGGGTCCCGTCGGCCTCCGGGTACGCGGCCGCGGTCGAGGACAGCACGACGCGCGCCACTCCCTTGGCGCGGCAGCCCTCCAGCAGCGCGACGGTGCCCTCGACGTTCTCCGTCCAGTACGGCAGCGGGTCGGCTCCGGACTCCTCGGCCCCCGCCCGCCCGGCCAGGTGGACGACGCCCTGCACGGCGTGCTCGCGCAGCACCCGGCGGACCAGCCCGCGGTCCCGGACCGAGCCGACGACCAGCGGCACCGCCACCAGCCGCGCCGGGTCGCCGGTGGACAGGTCGTCGAGGACGACGACCCGCTCGCCGGCCGCGGCCATGGCGCGCACGACGTGCGCCCCGACGTACCCGGCGCCGCCGGTGACCAGCCAGCTCACCGGGCCGCCCCGTCCGCCGCACCGGCCACCACTGCCCGCGCCCGCGCCCCGCCCAGCAGCACCTCGGGCAGCCCGGCCAGCGCCGCCCGCATCTGCGTCGCGCCGCCGAACTGGAAGCCGAGCTGGGTGGCGTAGCGGGCGCACGCCTCGCCGCGCCGCTCGAGGTCCTGCGGCAGTCGGACCTGGGCCAGCCCCGCCGGCAGGTCGGGTCCGGGGACGGCGGCCGGGTCGCGCAGCACGTAGGGGCTGTCGCGCCACCACAGCACCGGCCGGTCCAGCCCCGCCACCGCCCGCAGCACCTGCAGGTGGTCGACGTGCCCCCCGAGCGCCTGCGGGGCCAGCCACAGGTCGGCGTCCTGCCGGGTGAGCTCCTCGGCCACCGAGCGCCAGACGTCGTCCCCGGGGTGCACGCCGGCGAACAGGTCCGGCGCGCTGGTGTAGCCCCGGTGCGGCGCCTCCAGCAGCCCCAGGTGCACCGGGGTCGCACCGAGCACGGCCATCGCGGCGGCGTCCTCGGCGCGGCGCAGCGCCAGGTAGTCGACGTCGGGGCCCAGCCCCTTGTCCAGCTGGCAGGCCAGCGCGAAGCCGGCCGGGTTTGGCACGGTGGCGGTGAAGCAGGTGAGCACGGTGACCTCGTGCCCGGCGTCGGCCAGCGCGGCCAGCGTGCCGCCGACGCTGAACGCCGCGTCGTCCAGGTGCGGGCTGACCGCGAGCACCCTCACAGCAGGTGCGCGGCCGAGCGGAACCGGCACGACAGGTCCGGCCCCGACGGCATCGACCAGTCCGCGGACGGCGTGCTGCCGGCCACCTCGCCGTAGACCGCGTCGATGGAGCGCGCCAGCACCGGCCAGGAGTAGAGCCGGCGCACCTCCTCCAGCGCGGTGGTCGCCAGCCGGGCGCGCAGGTCGCCGTCGGCGAGCAGCCGGTGCAGCGCCGCCCGCAGCCCGGCGACGTCGCCCGGGGCGTGCAGCAGCCCGTTCTCGTCGTGCCGCAGGCAGTCCACGACCCCGACGCTGTCGGTGCTCACCGTCGGCAGCCCGCTGGCCATCGCCTCCAGCAGCGTGTTGCTGAACCCCTCGCTGTAGGTGGGGCTGACGAACACGTCGGCCGAGCGGTAGACCTCCGGCGCCTCGTCGGGCGGCACGTAGCCGAGGAACGTCGTCCGCCCGTCGGCCCGCGCGCGGGCCTCGTCGAGGTCCGGGCCGATGCCGGAGACCACCAGCCGGACGCCGTCGGGCAGGGCCTCCAGCAGGTCCAGCACGCCCTTGCGGCGGTCCACCCGGCCGTGGAACAGCAGCACCGGCGGCTCGCGCAGCGCGCCCAGCGGCCGCTCGGCCGGGGTGAACCGCCGGGTGTCGGTGGCGCCCGGGACGATGGTGAACCGCGCCGGGTCCGACCCCAGGTTGCCGACCACCTCGTCGCGGAAGCTGGCGCTGCCGATCAGCACTGCCGAGGAGGCGTCCACCACTGTGCGCATCGCCTCGGCGTGGGTGGTGCAGCAGGTGCCCACCCAGTGCCCGTCGCCGCCCTGGATGCTCACCACCGCCGGCAGCCCGGTCTCCCGCGCCGCGGCCAGCACCGCCAGGCCCGGGGGGTAGCCGTACTGGGCGTGCAGCACGTCGAAGGGCCGCTCGGCGTGCAGGTCCAGCACCGTCCGGACGATCTCCGCGATGTCACCCTCCCAGTCGGCGGGGGCGACGGTCTCCCCGCGGCTGGGCAGCGCGTGCACCTGCACGCCGGCCGGGACCCGGGCCGGCGGGGGCGGGCCGCCGCCGTAGACCCGGGTGCCGGCCTCGTCGTCCCGGTACTGGCTGACCAGCACCACCTCGTGGCCAAGGGCCACCAGCTCGCGCAGCAGGTTCTCCGCGTAGACGCTCATCCCGCTCACCGCCGGCCAGTAGCGCCGGCTGACGAAGCACACCCTCACGCCGCCGCCTCCGCCGCTGCCTCGGCATCCCGCAGCGTGGCCATCGCCCGCGGCACCATCTCGTGCGCCCGGTGCCCGTCGCGGGACAGCTCCAGGGTGACCAGCCGCTCGTACCCGACGTCCCGCAGCGCCCGCAGCACGGCCGGCAGGTCGACGTCCCCCTCGTCCAGCGGCAGGTGGTCGTGCACGCCGCGGCGCATGCCCTCGACGGCGACCGTGCCCAGGCGCGGCGCGAACGCCGTCACCGCCTCCTGCGGCTCGTACCCGCCGGCGACGACGCAGTGCCCGGTGTCCAGGGCCAGCGAGATGCCGGGGGCCTCGGCGGCGAGGGCGGCCCAGCCGTCGCAGTCCTCGACCAGCATGCCCGGCTCCGGCTCCACGGCCAGCGCGTAGGACCGCCCGCCGTGGCTGTCGACCAGCGCGCGCACCCCGTCGACCACCCAGCCCCACGCCGCGTCGCGGTCCACCCCCGGCTTCGGCACGCCGGCCCAGAAGCTCACCGCCTCCGCGCCCAGCACCTCGGCCAGGTCGCAGGCCAGCCGCAGGTAGGCCAGCCGCCGCGCCCGGCCCTCGGCGTCGGCGGTGACCAGCGTCGGCTCGTGCTTGACCCGCGGGTCGAGCAGGTACCGCGCGCCGGTCTCCACGACCACGCCCAGGCCCAGCTCGTCGCAGCGCGCCCGCACCTCCTCCGCCCGGGCGAAGGCGTCCGGCGCGAACGGGTCGAGGTGGACGACGTCCAGGGTGAGCGCCACCCCCGCGTAGCCGGTGTCGGCCAGGAACGGCAGCGCGTCGGAGAGCCGGTGCGAGGTGAGCCCGTTGGTGTTGTAGGCGTACCGCAGGCCGGTCACCGGGCCAGCACCTCGGCGACGGTGTGCCGGCCGGGCTCGCGGTACAGCGCGTAGAGCGCGCCCACCCGCCGGGCGGCGCCGGCGCGGTCGAACCAGGCCGGGCCGCCGAGGCGCTCCTCGGCGTCGGCGGTCAGGTGCACCCGCGCCCAGCCGCCCGGGTCGGCCCCCACGACGGCGAGCCCCTCGTCGTGCTCGACCAGCCGCCGCACCCCGCGCTCGCCGATCCGTCCGTAGGACATCGTCTCCACCTCCAGGCCGGGCACCAGCACCTTGGCCGCCACGGCGTCGCCGGCCGAGGGCTGCAGCTCGACCAGCACGTCGAGGCCGGCGGCCTGCACCGCGCCGGTGACGGAGGCGTGCAGGTCCTCCCCGGACCAGGTGGGCAGGTCGGTGAGCGCCACGCTCGACCGCCGGGACAGCACCGAGTCCTGCAGCAGGTCGACCAGCGCGGCGGTGCCCATCCGGGTCCACTCGAGCATCGCCTGCAGCGCGCGGTCCTCCTCGACCAGCCGTTCCGGCGGGTGCCCGCCGCGCCAGTGCTCCAGGTAGCCGGCCGGCGTGGCGGGGAGGACGACGTCGTAGGGGCCGTGCATGAACGCCTTGCGGCTGCGCGCGGAGGCGAACTCGTGCAGCGCCTTGCGGACGGCGGTGTCCCGGTCGGGGTGCGCGGCCTCCCCGCATGCGGTGGCCATCACCGGCACCGGCTCGGAGAGGTCCCGCGAGCAGCCGACCGCGTACACGTCGACCACGCCGAAGTCCGTCGCCGCGAGCTTCACCACCACGTCGATGCCGGCGGCGTCCAGCCGGTCGAGCAGGGCCAGCGCGTCGGGGTCGCGCAGGCCGGCCAGGTCGACGACCACGCCGCGGTCCATCGCGCGGAAGGCCGTCGCGTTGCCGTCGCGCTGCAGCACCTCCAGCAGCGCGTGCGCCACCGCCCGGTCGGCGTCGAACGCCGCGCCCTGCCCGTTGGTGATGACCGTGGTGAGCCAGCCACCGGGCGGCGGAGCGCCGGGCAGGTCGTCGGGCGCCGACGCGACCAGTTCCGCGGGCACCAGCACCGTCTCGCCGTCGCGCTGCCGGGTCATCGGCAGCCACTGCAGCGGCCGGTCGTCGGCGTAGGCGCTGCCGGCCTCCAGGCACAGGGTGCGCGGGTCGGCCACCCGGTCGCGGCCGTGCCGCCGGGCCACCTCGGTGTACGAGCCCTGCTCCCGCTGCACGCCCTGGTGGGCGCGCAGCGACAGGGCCATCTCGGCCATCTCGCCCAGCGCGCCGGTGCGCGCCTCCTCGCGGGTGGCGCCGTAGCCCAGCCCGCTGCCGCCGGGGTGCGCCGGCGTCGGGGCCAGGACGGCGCTGTGCAGCGGCACGTCGAGGACGTCGAGGCCCTCGATGGCGAACTCGTCGACCGGGGTGGGGAAGGAGTCCCGGTACCGCTGCGAGGGCGTGACCTCCGTGGTGGTCACAGCTCGGCCAGCGGGACGGGCGCGGCGTCCGGCGGGCCGGACAGCAGCCGCTGCACCAGGTGCACGACGTGGTCGGTGGTGACCCCCGGGACCATCTCGAACGGCGTGGTCACGGTCCCGAAGTCGAGCACCCCGACGACGGCCAGCATCTCCCGCAGCTCGCCGTGCGACAGCGGGATCTGCGCGTGGAAGGCCTTGTGCGCGGACAGCGCCACCGGTGCCCCGGCCTCGTCCAGGTCGACCTTGAGGGAGTCGCCGCAGAACAGGATGCCGCGGCGGGAGTCGTGCAGCACCGAGTGCCCGGGGAAGTGCCCGCCGGTGCGGTGCAGGGTGAGGTCGGGGGCCAGCGTGAGGACGTCGTCGGCCGGCCAGGTCACCCGGAAGGCCTTGGTCCAGGGCAGGTCGTGCACGTTGACGCACACCACCCGCGGCTCCAGCTCCAGCTGCAGCTGCCACAGCGCCCCGTAGCCGTGCACGTGGGAGGACGCCAGCACCGGGAAGCCGCCGTGTACCTCGGCCATGCGGCGCAGCTCGGCGAGCATGTCGGCGGTGTACCAGGGGGCGCACTCGAAGCCGACCAGGCCGATGTCGGTCTCGATCACCCAGCCGCGGCTGTCCAGCCCGAAGCGCGGCTCGGTGCCGAACTCGGTGACGCCGTCGACCGGGGCCGGCCGCCAGGAGCCGGTGACCAGCTCGTCGGCCTGCTTGGCGGTGACGAACTCGAAGCCGTGCTCGGGCAGTGCGTTGCGCACGTCGGCGCAGACCGGGCAGACCAGCGGGCCCGGTGCCGGCCAGCGCTGCCAGTGCCCGCAGTTGGTGCAGGCGTAGGCGGGCAGGTCCGGCAGCAGGCCGCGGTAGGGGTTGGTGTCGACCTGGCTGGTTCCGTGCCGCGCGCCGTCGTCAGCGGCGGGGTCGGTGGGCCGGTCGATCGAGCCGGGCACGTCGGGCGGGGTCACGCGGGGCCTCCGGAGAGAGCGGTGAGGAGCAGGCGGTGCAGGGCGAGGTCGCGGGCGGGGGGGTACGGCCACCGCGCGCGGCCCGCGACCGCGGCGGTGAAGGCGGCGAACTGCGCCTGGAACGGCGGGGTGTCGGCGAACGGCACGTCGACGGGGTCGGGGCGGTGCAGCGTGAGCGAGCCTCCCGCCGTCTGGCCCATCGTGTCGACGGCGACGGCCATGCCGCGGGTGCCGACCACCTCCAGCCGGCGGCGGGGCAGCGCGTCGGGGGTGTTGAACGCGACGTGCAGGCTGACCAGCACGCCGCCGTCGGTGCTGCCGGTGAGCAGTGCGCCGTCGTCCACGCCGTAGTCGTGCACCCGGGTCTGCAGCCGCGCCGACAGCTCGACCACGTCCTCGCCGAGCAGCACGCCGGCCAGGTCCAGGCCGTGCGGGGCCAGGTCGATCGCGGCACCCCCGCCGGCGCGGGCGGGATCGACCCGCCAGTTGTCGTGCGGGCGGCCGTCCGGCGTCCAGTCACCGGGCAGCCAGCAGCAGTAGACGATCCGGACGGCGGTGACCGTGCCCAGCTCGGGCACCAGCTCGCGCAGCCGCACGTGCGCGGGGTGCCAGCGCTGGTCGTAGGCCGTCCCGAGCAGGACGCCGGCGTCGCGGGCGGCGACCACCATCGCGTCGGCGTCCGCGACGTCGGCGGCCAGCGGCTTCTCGCACAGCACCGCCTTCCCCGCCGCGGCGGCGGCCGCCACCAGCGCCCGGTGGCCGGCGTTGGGGACGGCGACGTAGACGGCGTCCAGCCCCGGGGTGGCGAGGAACCCGGCCAGGTCGGTGCTGCGGTGCGCGCCCTCGACCGGCACCCGGTCCAGGGCCGCGGGGTCGCGGTCGTGCAGTGCGACGACCCGGGCGCCCTCGACGGCCAGCAGCGCGGGCAGCGCGTGGTCGCGGGCCACCCAGCCGCACCCGGCGATGCCCCAGCCGACGCTCACCGTGCCCCTCTCCGCGGCGAGATCGGCGATCTCGCCCGGTTGCGGGCCCGGGAGCGTGCGGGATCGGCGATCTCGCCGGGACGCCCGACGCTCACCAGGCGTCCGGGAGGTCGACCAGCAGCCGGCGGCGGGCCGCGTCGGCCGGCAGGGGGTCCGGCCAGCGGGCCGGCAGGTACCCCGACCGCGGGCCGTACTCGGTGGCGTAGCGCTCGCTGGGCCAGCGCAGCTCCCCGTCGCGGTACAGCGGGTTCTGCCGCAGCGGCGGCAGCGGCTCGCCGAGGTCGACCGGGGCGGGGGTCAGCGGGTCGCCGGCGACCAGCGCGACCGCCTCGCTGCCGTGCAGCTCGGCGGCGGGGGCCGGTCGCGGCGGGCGGCCGGCCAGCAGCGCGCCGGTCAGCTCGGCGTCGTCGTAGAGCAGGTCGGTGCCGAGCACCGCGGCGTAGCCCTCCGGGGTCAGCGGCTGCCCGTGCGGGTCGGCCACGTGCGCGTGCCCGATGACGACGGTGCCGCCGTCCCCGGCCAGCGCGCGCATCGCGGCGGCCGCGGCCGGCTTGTCGCGCAGGAAGTAGAAGGCGTCGTGGCACAGCACGTACGCCGGCGCGGGCACGCCCAGCTCGGGGGTGGCGGTGACGTCGGCGCACACGTAGCGGGCGGCCGGGCAGACGAACCGGCGGGCCAGCCAGAGCTTCGCCCAGACGACGTCGACGCCGGTGAGGTCGGTGCAGCCGCGGCGGGCCAGCTCGCGCAGGTGGGTGCCGGTGCCGCAGGCGACGTCGACCACCGGCCGGCCGCCGGGCCAGTGCTGCTGCAGCAGCGCCAGCCCGGCCAGGTGGGTGGGGTCGGACCAGCGGTGGGCGAAGTAGTCGGCGACCCGGCCCATGCCGAGCAGCGCCATCGCCTCGCGCAGGGTCGCCGCGGCGGGGACGCGGGCCAGCTGCTCGGCCGGCGGGGGCGGCTCGGTCCACCAGTCGTCGGAGTCGGCCAGCAGCAGCACGCGGGCGCGGTCGACCTCGCCGTGCGCCAGCAGGCCGGTCACCTCCGCGCGCAGCTCGTCGCGCCCCGCGCGGGCGAACGGGATGCCGTCGACCACCGGGACGGCGGGGGCAGCAGCACTCACAGGCCGGCCGCCGCCAGCACGTCGAGGTGGAAGGCCTGCACCGGCCCGGCGTGCACCAGCTCCAGGTCGTCCAGCGCCTGTGACGCGGTGAACGCCGCGGCCCGGGCGTGGTGGTGCACCTGCAGCACCCGGTCCAGGACGTCGGCGGCGTGGAAGGCCTGCGCCTCCGGGGCCCCGGCGTCCGCGCGCAGCCGTAGCACGGTGCGCAGCCGCTGCGCCAGCTCCTCCGGCAGCGCGGCGAGCTCCCGTTCCTCCAGCGTGGTGATCACCCGGTCCAGCGCGCCGCCCAGCAGCACCTCACCGGCGAACCCGGCGTCGGGCAGCTGCACGTTGTGCAGGTGGTGGGCGATCCCGACGAGGAACGGCGCGACCGGGTCGGCGCCGAACACCGGCGCCACCAGCACCCCGTAGACCGCCACGGTGAGGCAGTGGTCGCCGTGGCTCTCCGGCGGCTCGACGACCACCCGCGCCCGGCCCGGGGCGGTGGCCCCCGCCCGGGGCTGGGCGTTGAGCCGCGCGACCAGGGCCGGCGGCTCCGGCGCGGGGACGGCGAGCGGCAGCGCCGCGCGCAGCCGCGCCCGCAGCCCGGCGTCCAGGGGCCCGGCCACCTCGTCGAACCCGCGCCGCAGCACCTCCAGCGCCTCGTCGTCGGACAGGCCGGCCGTGCGCAGCACCGCGCCGTCGACGCCGGCCAGCCGGGCACGGGCCACGGCGGCGGCGGTCTCCGAGAGCGCGACGGCGGCCGGGTCCTCACCGGCCACCAGCCGCCCCCAGGTGCGGGCGAAGGCCTGCTCGGCCAGCGACCCGGGGGCGCCGGCCACGCGGACCCGCTTGGCGTCGCCGACCTCGGTCAGCAGCGGGCGGAGCTCGGCGAGGGCGGGGGAGCCGCCCGTCACCGGCCGGTCGAGCCGGTGGCCAGCCAGTCCAGCAGCACCTGCTCCTGGCGGTGCAGGGCGTGCTCGGGCGTGCCGCCGTCCGGGGTCATCGGCGCCTTGAAGAACCAGCCGAGGTGGGTCTGCACGCCACCCTGTCCGCGCTGCTGGGCCAGGTCGGTGAGCCGGGCCAGCTCGATGGCCAGCGGCGCGGCCAGGATCGAGTCGCGGCACTGGAAGTCGACCTTGATCTGCATGCGCTGGCCGAGGAAGCCGACCAGGTCGATGGCGTCCCAGGCCTCCTTCTGGTCCCCGCGCGGGCGGTAGTAGTCGATGCGCACCACGTGGTCCTCGACCGGGTAGCCGAGGATGGAGTCCAGCACGCTGCCCTTGGTCTGCAGCTTGCTCTCCAGGGAGGCCGGGTCGTCGAGGGCCAGGCCGTCGCGGTTGCCCAGGATGTTGGTGGAATACCAGCCCTCGACGGTGAGCGCGCGGCTGCGGAAGGCCGGGGCGAGCACCGTCTTCATCATCGTCTGGCCGGTCTTGCCGTCCTTGCCGGCGACCGGTACCCCGCGCAGCTCGGCGAGCTCGACGAGGGCCGGCACGTCGGCGGCCAGCGACGGCGTGAAGTTGGCGTAGCCGACGCCCTCGGCGATCGCGGCGTAGGCGTACACCATCGACGGGGTGATCGAGCGGTCGTCGTCGTCCAGGGCGAGCTCGAACGCCTCCGCGGACTGCAGCGCCGGTGCCGACGGGTCCGGCCAGCGCTCGGTGGAGGCCAGGTTGACCAGCACCAGGCCGTCGAGCCGCTGCTCCTCGCGGAAGCGGCGCAGGTCGGCCCGCACGGCGTCGACCTGGGCGCGGCGGGTCTCGGCCAGCACCACGTTGCCACCGGTCACGTTGCGGCAGAAGTCGGCGTCCCCGGCCGCCGGCCACGGCGTCACCGACGACAGGTACGGCCCGGCCTGGGCGAGCTGGTGGTGGTCCAGGACGCCGTGCTGTTCCGCGGCCTTGCGCAGGTCGCTGCCGTCGAGGTCCCAGCCGCCGACCACCAGGTCGGCGTACTCCACCAGCCCGGTGGCCGCCTCGACGGGACGGCCGTCGACCTGCAGGCCCGCCAGCGGCAGCCCGGCGGTGTCCCCCCCGGCGCGCAGCAGTTCCAGCCCGGCCACGGCGGTCGTCGCGACCGCTCCTCCGAGGCCGACGACGGCCATCCCGACCCGTCGTGGTGCACCGGACAACGTGTCCCCCTCTTGCTCGATCGAACGGCCGGCCCTCGCCGTGGCGAGGCACAGCGGCCGTGCAGACAGACACTGGAGCCACTCCAGTCCCGTGCTCCACTCCACCACCCGGGCCCCGCCGTGTCCACCGATGGGTGGAACAGCAACCGACGGATCGGCGGTGCCGCGGGATCCCGCGAGGAGGGAGGGTCACCCCATGACCACCACCGAACCGGCGCCGTCCCCCGGCGGTACGGCGACCGAGGAGCTCCCGGCGGTCCGCGTCCGAGGGCTCGTCAAGCGATACGGCGGGCGGGCCGTCGTCGACGGCGTGGACCTCGAGGTCCGCCGCGGCGAGGTCTTCGCCCTGCTCGGTCCCAACGGCGCGGGCAAGACGACCACCGTCGAGGTGCTGGCCGGCGTGCGCCGCCGCGACGCCGGTGAGGTGCAGGTGCTCGGCGTCGACCCGGCCGACGGCGACCGCGCCTGGCGGGACCGGGTCGGCGTCGTCGCCCAGACCACCGGCGCGGGCAACGCGCTGACCGTCCGGGAGACCGTCGACCACTTCGCGGCCTACCACGCGACCCCGGTCCCGAGCGGGGAGCTGCTGGACCTCGTGGGCATCGGCGCCACCGCCGGCACCCGCGTGGACCGGCTGTCCGGCGGGCAGCGCCGGCGGCTGGAGGTCGCCCTGGGTGTGCAGGGCCGCCCCGAGCTGCTGTTCCTCGACGAGCCGACGACCGGGCTGGACCCGGTCGCGCGACGGCAGTCCTGGGCGCTGGTGCAGTCGCTGCGCGCGGCCGGCACCACCGTCGTGCTCACCACCCACTACCTCGACGAGGCCGCGCAGCTGGCCGACCGGGTGGGTGTCATCGCCGCCGGCCGGCTGGTGGAGGTCGCGCCGCCGGCCGAGCTGGGCGGCGAGCTGCGCCGGGAGGCGACGGTCTCCTGGACCGAGGACGGCGTCCGGCGCGAGGTGCGCACGCACACCCCCGCGGCGGTGCTGCGCGACCTGCTCGCGGCAGCGTCCGGCGAGCTGCCCGACCTGACCGTCACCCGTCCCGGCCTGGAGGACGTCTACCTCCGTCTGGTCGGCGTCCCCGAGGAGGCCGTGCGATGACCGCTCCCGTCCTGACCCGTCCGGCCCCGCCGTCGTGGGCCCGCGTCGCCCGGGCGCGGGTGGTCCTGGAGCTGCGGCTGTTCCTGCGCGAGCCGCAGCAGGTGGTGTTCTCCTTCGCCTACCCGGTGCTGATGATGGTCGTCTTCGGCTCGGTCTTCGGCGGCAACGAGGTCTCCCCGGGCGTCACCTTCAACCAGTACTTCCTGGCCGGCATCGCGGCGACCGGGATCATGCTGACCAGCTTCCAGGCGGTCGGCATGGGCATCGCCGAGGAGCGCGACCGGGGCGACCTGGCGCGGCTGCAGGTGCTGGGCACCCCGCCGTCGTCCTACGTGGCCGGCAAGGCCGGTCAGGTGCTGCTGTCGACGGTGGCGCAACTGGCCGTGCTGCTCGCGGTGGCCGCGCTGGCCTACGACGTCCCGCTGCCCGACGAGCCCGGCCGGTGGCTGACCTTCGCCTGGGTGTCCCTCGGCGGCGCGCTGGCCGGCACGGTGCTCGGCATCGCGGTGTCCTCGGGGATGGGCAGCGCCCGGGCGGCCGCGGCCGGCATCCCGGCGCTGGCGATCGTGCTGCAGTTCTTCTCCGGGGTCTTCTTCGTCTACACCGGGCTGCCGTCCTGGATGCAGCAGGTGGCGTCGGTCTTCCCGCTCAAGTGGATGACCCAGGGGATGCGCTCGGTGTTCCTGCCCGAGCAGGCCGCCGCCGCGGAGGTGGCCGGGGCGTGGGAGCACGGGCGGACCGCGCTGGTGCTGCTCGCCTGGGTGGTCGTGGGCACCGTGCTCGCCGCCCGTACCTTCCGCTGGCGGCGCAGCGCGTGAGCGCCGGCGCCCGCCGGTTCCCCGCCGCCGTCCTGCCCGCCCGGGGTGGGGACGGCGGCGGTGCGCCGCTGTCCGGCCGCGACTGGCGGGCCACGGTGCTCGGCATGCACCTGGTGTCGGCCGCGGTGTGGGCGCTGGCCGTCGTGACCGCGCTGGTCGGCGACATCGACCCCGGCGGGCGCACGGTCGTGCTGGTGACCCTCGGCGTGCTGGCCGCCGGCTACGCCCTCGCCGGGGCGCCGGCCATCGCGGACGAGCACCCGGTGCGGGCGGTGGTCTACCTGGTCGTGCTGGTCTGCTGCTTCGCCGTCCTGGCCTGGCAGGCGCCCTCGCTGCTGTTCCTGCTGTTCCTCGCCTACCCCCAGGTGTGGTTCCTGGTGGAGTCCCCGCGCCCCGGCGTGGTCTGGACCGTCCTGCTGGCGGCGGCGAGCCTCGCCGCCCCGCTGGCCGCGGCCCGCGACGGCGGCGAGGCCCGGCAGGCCCTCCTGTCGGCCGGCGTCGGCATGGTGTTCAGCGTCGCGCTGGGCATCTGGGTGAGCCGCGTGCTGCACCAGAGCCGCCAGCGGGCCGAGCTGATCGAGCAGCTGGAGGCGACCCGCGCGGAGCTGGCCGCCGCCGAACGCGAGCGTGGGGTGCTCGCCGAGCGGGAGCGGCTGGCCCGCGAGGTGCACGACACCCTGGCGCAGGGCTACACGAGCATCGTCGTCCTGGCGCAGACGGCCGCGGCACAGCTGCCCGACCACCCGGCCGCGGCCGGGGAGCGCCTGGCGCTGATCGAGGAGGTCGCGCGGGACAACCTGGCCGAGGCGCGCGCGGTGGTCGCGGCCTTCCAGCCGGTCGCGCTGGACGACGGCACGCTCGTGGAGGCCCTGGAGCAGCTGGCCGCCCGCTTCGCCCGGGAGACCGGCCTGCCGGTGCGGGTGGACACCGCAGCGCTCGGCGAGGGGCCGCCGCTGCGGCGGGACGAGGAGATCGTGCTGCTGCGCGGCGCGCAGGAGGCGCTGACCAACGTGCGGCGGCACGCCGGCGCCACCGACGTGGTGGTGCGGCTGGCGCGGGGCGCCGGGCAGGTGTCGGTGCACGTGGTGGACGACGGCGTCGGCTTCGACGTGGTCGCGGCCCGGGGCGCCGGTCTGGACGGCCTGCGTGGCCGGGTGGAGCAGGCGGGGGGTGCGGTGGACGTGAGCTCGGCACCGGGGGAGGGGACGTCGGTGGTCGTGCGGGTGCCGGCGCCGTGACGATCAGGGTGCTGGTCGTCGACGACCACCCGGTGGTGCGCGGCGGGCTGGTCGGGTGGCTGGATGCCCAGGAGGACCTGACGGTGGTCGGGGAGGCCGCCGACGGCCAGGAGGCGCTGGCGCTGGTCGCGTCGGCCGGTCCCGACGTCGTCCTCATGGACCTGCGCATGCCGCGGGTGGACGGCGTGACCGCGACGGAGCGCATCGCCGCGGCGCACCCGGCCGTCCGGGTGCTGGTGCTGACCACCTACGACACCGACGCCGACATCGTGCGGGCCGTCGCGGCCGGGGCGACCGGCTACCTGCTCAAGGACGCGCCGCTGCCGCAGCTGGCCGACGCCGTCCGCGCCGCTGCCCGGGGCGAGACGGTGCTCGCCCCACCGGTGGCCGCCCGGCTGGTGTCGCACCTGCGGGCACCGGCCGCCGAGGCCCCCAGCCCCCGCGAGCTGCAGGTGCTCGCCGGGGTGGCGCGCGGGCTGACCAACGCCGAGATCGGCCGGGAGCTGTTCATCGGCGAGGCCACGGTGAAGACCCACCTGCTGCGGGTGTTCGGCAAGCTCGGCGTGGACGACCGGACCCGCGCGGTGATGGTCGCCGTCGAGCGCGGCCTGCTGCCCCCGCCCGGCGGGTGACCGTGTCGGCGTCCGGTACTCCGCACTCCCGCGCGGCTGCCGCCGCTCGTGCGCCGGTGCACGCCCGCGGGGGTGGGGGGAACGGCGCGGGAGTGGCGGTCAGGCGGTGGGGACGGTGGCGCGCCGGGTGGTGCGCAGCGCGTAGGCGCCGGCGTCGAACCGGCGGGTCTGCCGGCGGAACGTCGTGGTGTGCGTCGGCCACAGGGTGAAGTTGCGGCCCTGGGCGTCGCGGTACCAGGAGCGGCACCCGCCGGCGTTCCACACGGTGTCGGCCAGGGCGGCCTGCACGCGCGCGTCGTAGGCGTCCTGGGCGGCGCGGTGCACCTCGACCGCGTGCGCCCCCGCCGCCGCCATCGCCGCCAGGGCCGCGAGGACGTAGCGGATCTGCGCCTCGATCATGACCACGACCGAGGTGTGGCCGAGCACCGTGTTCGGGCCGAGCAGCAGGAACAGGTTGGGGAAGCCGGCCACGGTGGTGCCGCGGTAGGCGCGGGTGCCGCCGGACGCCCACTCCTCGGCCAGCGTGCGCCCCTCCCGGCCGACCAGCCGGGCGGCCAGCGGGAGGTCCATGACCCGGAAGCCGGTGCCGTAGACGATGGCGTCGACCTCGTGCTCCCCGCCGTCGGCGTCGACGACCGAGTGCGCGCGGACCTCGACGACCGGCGCGGCGACCACCTCCACGTTGGGCCGGGTCAGCGCGGGCAGGTAGTCGTCGCTCACGACCACCCGCTTGCAGCCGATGGCGTGCCGGGGGGTGAGCCGGGCGCGCAGGTCGGGGTCGGGCACCTGGGCGGCGAGCTGCCGCAGCGACTGCCGCTCGAAGAACCGGCGCACCAGCCCGCCGCCGACGAGCGCCCGCAGCCGGGCCTCCCGGCTCCAGTACTGGCGGGCGCGGGCCAGCCGCTGCACGGCGGGCAGCCGGCGGTAGCGGCGCCGCTCCCGGTCGGTGTAGGGCCGGTCGCCCCGCGCGATCACCCACGGCGGGGTGCGCTGGAAGACGACCACCCGGGCCGCCGTCCGCTGCAGCTCGGGGACGAACTGGGCGGCCGAGGCGCCGGTGCCGACGACGGCGACCCGCAGCCCGGCGAGGTCGACCGAGTGGTCCCAGCGGGCGGAGTGGAACGAGGGGCCGCGGAAGTCACCGGTGCCCGGGACCTGCGGCAGCTGCGGCTCGACCAGGCCGCCGCAGCCGCTGACCAGCACCTCGGCGGTGAGCGGACCGCGGCCGGTCTCCAGGCGCCACAGCAGCGCGTCGTCGTCCCACCGCCCGGCGAGCACGTCGGTGTCGCAGTACAGGTGCGGCAGGACGCCGGAGTCGGCCGCGACCCGCTCCAGGTAGGCGCGGATCTCCGGCTGCCGGGCGTAGACGTGCGACCAGTCGGGGTTCGGCGCGGAGGAGAACGAGTAGAGGTGGCTGGGGACGTCGCAGGCCGCGCCCGGGTAGGTGTTGTCCCGCCAGGTGCCCCCGAGGCTGCCGGCCCGCTCGAGGACGACGACGTCGTCGATCCCCGCCCGCAGCAGCGCGGCCGCGGTGCCGATGCCGGAGAAACCGCTGCCGACGACGGCCACGCGGACGTGTGCCGGCAGCGGGCCGGTGGCGGTGGCGTGCCGGGCGGGCGGGGTCACCGGTCCTCCAGGGGTCGGTCGGGCGACGGGTGGGTGCACGGACTCTCCATCGGCGGTCTGCGCAGCCGGGCGGACGTCGTCCCCGGGCTCGACCGCCGGCAGGGGGCAGCGGGTCGCGCACGTAGGCTGGACCTCCGTGAGTCTCACCATCGGCATCGTCGGGCTGCCCAACGTCGGCAAGTCGACGCTGTTCAACGCGCTGACGAAGAACGACGTCCTGGCGGCGAACTACCCGTTCGCGACCATCGAGCCCAACGTCGGCGTGGTGGGCGTGCCCGACCCCCGCCTCGGCCGGCTCGCGGAGCTGTTCTCCTCGCAGAAGACGGTCCCGGCGACGGTGTCCTTCGTCGACATCGCCGGCATCGTGCGTGGCGCCAGCGAGGGGCAGGGGCTGGGCAACAAGTTCCTGGCCAACATCCGGGAGTCCGACGCGATCTGCCAGGTGATCCGGGTGTTCACCGACCCCGACGTGGTGCACGTCGAGGGCAAGGTCAGCCCCGGCGACGACATCTCCACGATCGACACCGAGCTGGTGCTCGCCGACCTGCAGACGCTGGAGAAGGCGATCCCGCGGCTGGAGAAGGAGGCGCGCAAGGACAAGGAGCGCGCCGCCCTGCTGGCCGCCGCGCAGGCCGCGCAGCAGGTGCTCGACGAGGGCCGCACCCTGTTCTCCGCCGGCGTCGACCCGGGGCCGCTGCGCGAGCTGACGCTGCTGACCACCAAGCCGTTCCTCTACGTGTTCAACGTCGACGCCGACGAGCTGGCCAACGAGGACCTCATCGCCGAGCTGCGTGCGCTGGTCGCGCCGGCCGAGGCGATCCTGCTGGACGCCAAGACCGAGGCCGAGCTCGCCGAGCTGCCCGCCGAGGAGGCCGCCGAGCTGCTCGCCTCGATCGGGCAGGACGAGCCGGGCCTGGACCAGCTGGCGCAGGTCGGGTTCCGCACCCTGGGCCTGCAGACCTACCTGACCGCAGGCCCCAAGGAGGCCCGCGCCTGGACCATCCCGGTCGGCGCGACCGCTCCGCAGGCCGCCGGCGTCATCCACACCGACTTCCAGCGCGGCTTCATCAAGGCCGAGGTCGTCTCCTACGACCAGCTGGTGGAGGCCGGGTCGATGGCCGAGGCGAAGTCCCGTGGCTGGGTGCGCATCGAGGGCAAGGACTACGTGATGCAGGATGGCGACGTCGTGGAGTTCCGCTTCAACGTCTAGCCCTGGCTGGGCATCCGTCCTGCTGACAGGCCCACCGACCGCATTCGTGCTGCTCAGTGGGCCTGTTTGCGTTGACAAGGTGGTAGGCGCGGATAGGTGCCCGCCTGTGCGTTGGTGCGCGCAGCTTGTGCGCAGTCCTGCGCGGGTTCAGTCGGCTTCGTAGCGTGCGGACGTGATCCCCTACGACAAGCCAGTCAGAGTCCTGCGCGCCGGAGATGACGGGCAGTTGAGGCGGACGGACACCATGGCCCACGTCGGCAACAAGATGCTGTTTTCGATCACCGCTGACGTGGAGGATGGGGACCTGGTCGAGTATGAACTGCCCAATGGCAATACGCGGACAATCCGGCTCATCAACGTCCGTCATCACGAGGCGCCGAGCATCGCGCCCCGGGACGCGGACCACATCAGCGCCGAGTTCACCCCCGCCTCCCTACCGCAGCCGGTGGCCGCGCCAAGGTTCGATCTTCCGGGACTGCATCCCAGGATCTCCGGTGCCGCTGGAAGCCTGTTCCAGAGCGGGCACTACCGGCAGGCGGTCTTCGACGCACTTCAGGCTGTGGAGCACCGGGTCCAGACTTTGACCGGACGGTCGGAGTCGGGCAGGGACCTCATGGGCAAGGTCTTCGGCAGCGCGAGTCCCCAACTGGATGTCACCAAGGCCGCCGGGCGCAACGCGGAAGACGAACGCGGGGGGTTCGCCCAGCTGTTCATGGGCGTGATGCTCGGTGTCCGTAACCCACGCGGGCACGGGTCGGCAGTGCAGGACAGCGCGGAGGAAGCGCTGGAGTACCTGGCGCTGGCCAGCCTGCTCATGCGACGACTGGACCTCGCCGAGTCACGCCTGCCGTAGCGCACGCTTCCCCACCGCCGCTGTGCCTCTAGTACGCGTACACGTCTTCAGCGCCCATCAGGTCCAGCTTGACCCGAGTCGGCAGGTAGTCGTAGGACGCACGAAGCAGCGGGGCCACGTCTACGCCAACAGCTCGGCGCTCCATCAGATCGTGCAGCTCGGCCAGGTACTGGACGTCCCTTGCTGCGTAAGCCACCTGCGCGTTGGACAGCGCCCCCCGGACCCAGTCGGAGCGCTGCTCCGCCTTGTCGATCACAACGCCCAGGTAGCGCTCCAGCACGGGCTTCAAGCTGTGCGCCCGGGGGTCGAGTCCTGGGTCCAGGATCTTCGACGCGATCTTCGTGCAGGCGACGTTGGCCGGGTCGGCCTTCCAGTGGTGGGCCATGAAACGCAGGTCGAACGGTGCGTGGTGGAAGACCTTGACCATGATCGGGTCCTCCAGCAGCGAGCGCAGACGGTCGGGGGCGCCCCACTCGCCCAGCTGCACGACCGCAATCTCGCCAGCAACTGCAAGTTGACAGGTGCCGATGCGATCCGTTGCCCAGTCAAGGCCGGTTGTCTCGATGTCCCAGGCCACGCGGCCTTCGGCGCGCGCACGGTCAAAGAAGTCCTGGTCGATGTCGCCTTGGTACAGGCGGGGCTCCACGGTGATCAACGTCCCTCCTCAGGGGGCCAGCTGGCTCTGTTGCTCGATGGCGTCCAGCTCCTGTTGCACGTACCCGAACAACGCTCCGCTGGCCATGACGAAGGTTGGCACCTGGGTACGACGCTTCTGGTGGGTGTAGAGCGTGAGCACAGCCTTGCTGTCGAAGCGGTAGGCAGTGAAGACGAGGTCTCCCTCGCGGAGATACACCTCCACCGCTGCACCGCCGGGTGTCGCCAGGCCCTTAAAGTCGCGTACCGCCTCCTGCACCTTGGTGCTCAGCTCCGTCGTCGTCATGTTGAAGCGGTCAGCGAGCACGGCCATTGTGGGTGCGTGGCGATAGTCCGGGAGAAAGACTCGGATGGTGCAGTTAGAGCGCGCAGCCGCTTGTTCCAGACGGGCGCGGTGGCTGTTGCGCCACGTATTCCCGTAAGAGACGAAGATGTCCAGCTTCTTGACGTCCTGGAATAGGTCGGCCCACGCGACGTCTTCCAAGTACTGATCCGTGACGCGGGTGAGTCCCGACTCCACGACATCGGTGCTGAGCTTGGCCTTCGCGAGCACCTCGTCGGCGAAGGCGCGACGTCCGAGAAGGTCCCACATGAAGGTGATCAACCCCGTGGCCAGGATGAGGCCGCCCAGCTGGCTCAGGAAGGCGCTCCACGACCGTGAGTCGCTGATCGGGCCCCACCCCGACAGGTAGAGCAAGATGCCGCCGAACAGCAGAAAGATCAGCGACGCGATCACCGCCGACCGGGTCATGATTTTGCTCTGATATGTCCCGGACTGGTTTGACGGCACGCCCCCAACCCTAGCGGATTGGTTGAGTTCCGCTTCTGTAGACGCCCAGGTCAACAGGCGTTTCTCCGTACTCTCACCTTCTTGGTGAGCACCGATCTCGTCATCCCCGCTGGCGTCCGGACCCGGGACTGGCCTCGGGCGGTGCAGTGCTCGGCGACCAAGAACGACGGCCAGCGCTGCCGACGGCGGGTCACCCGCCGAGGTGGTCGAGTTCGCGACTGTGCGCAACGAGCTCCTCGGCGGCGCGGCTCGTGCGTCCTCCGCGGTGGACCAGAGGTGACTGTCGGTGTTCAGCGTGGTGGTGGCGCTGGCCTGCCCGAGGGCGCGCCATCGACCGCCACGGCCACGTGGACGTCACGCCCTAGGTCCGCGGGACGTCACCACTAATCTGGAGGACGCCGCACAAGCTTCCCCGTGCCCTGGGACCACCGACGCCGGGGTCGACGTGAGTGTCCGCCGGGTCAGGACGACGTGGCCTCCGGCAGAAGTGTGAACGCTTCGACATGTGTGGGGCGAACGACCGTGAAGTGCCGCCGATCGAACGTGGCGATGCGATGGATGTCGAGGCGCTCGGCGATGGCGATGATCGACGCGTCGGTGCCGCCGAGGCGGAGGTCGGCGTACCGTTCGGCCAGGTCCGCCATCCGAGCGACGTCAGTGTCGGCCAGCTCGGCCAACTGCAGGCCACCTGGCCGGAAGTCGCGCAGGAACCGGACCTCGGCGTCCGGGCCACCCCATTCACTGAGCAGGTAGCAGACCTCGGCGACGACGGTGGGCGGGACCAGTCGCGGTTCGACGAGGGTCGCGAGCAGCCGCGCGGCGCTGTGGTGGTTGGTGTCTGCGGTTCTGGCGGCGGCGACGAGCAGGTTGGTGTCGAGGAGGATCACTTGCGGCCGAAGCCCCGCCTGAGGTAGGCGTCGGTCTGGGTGGAGAGGTCGTCGGGGCCCCCGTGCACCGAGCCGATGAAGCCCAGCTTGCGGGACGCCGGCCGCTCGGTGGGACCACTCGACTGGTGCGCTGAGTCGTCGGGAGCGCGAACCACGTGAAGACGGTGACCGGGCCGCACGCCGTGGCGGCGCAGCTCGGCGAGCAACTCGGCTGCGTCCTCGGGAACGGTCAGGTCCCAGCCGTCGGCGGAGCTCATGATCAGCAGGGTACCGAGAGATACAACTGACAGATCGCGCCCTGATGGGGTGTTCCGTCCGTGTCAGTGGCGGTCGGTGGTCGCCACAGGGGCGCTGCACGTGAGGAGGCCTCGTTCGGCTCACCCGTTTCGGGAATCAGGCACCGGGACTCCATCAAGCGCGGCTTGGACGAGTTCCGCCGGTGTGGGGTAGCGGCTGTGACTGCGCTTGCTTAATCGAGCGAGTCGGCGGTGAGGACGACGACGTCCACATCCGCGTTGGTCTGGGCGATCTCCACGTCGACGGAAACGGCCAGCACCGCGTCAGGCAACGATCGCGCTGAAAGCGGCCTGAGGGACGGCCCAGATCCGTTGTCTGCGGCGACCGTCGGGCTCATCGCTACGAATGCAATCCCCGGTTGGAGCGCGATCGGGAGAGGGTCCGCGGTCTGCTGTCGGTCGGGTCCGGGTCTGAGGTCGGTGTGGTGCCGTGCGCCGCCAGCCAGGCGACTCTCCTGCGGGCGGAGGCCTGCGCGAGCCAGGCTTCCTGCACCAGCTCGGCCAACTCCTGCCTGGCGATCTCCCCGAGCCGGCTTGCCTGCACCAGCACCGAGTTGTGCCCGTCGAAGTGCGGGGTGGTGAAGAAGGGCGTGGTCTCATCCTGAATGAGGGCCTGCTTGTCGGCTTCGGACTCGACCCAGAAGACGATCACGTCGGGGAGCCTCTCCCCGGTCGCGGCGTCCACGGCGTCCGGCCGTGGGGTACGGAAGAAGACGAAGGACTTCCCACCCACCTGGTACACGACATTGCCGCGCGCTCCGTGGACGACGGTCACGTGCGGGAGCCCTAGCGCGAATCCGTGTACGTCTTCGGCCCGTGCCTGCCGATCCGCGGTCACGCCGGGCAGCGTAGGAGGTCGGACGTTGACCGACGCAGTACTGGGGCCTCCTCGCGCGCGTGCTCGCCAACGAACTCGGCGGCGAGCTCCAGGCAGTCCGCAGAACGATCAATCAGGGCCCATTGCAGCCGACCTTGCTCAACGTCACATGTGCCGCTCAGCTGCCGTATCCGTTGCTCGTCAACGACGTCCGATGACCCCGGATTCGTTCCGCTTCAGCGTCTGACCCGGCCGGCGCGCCGCGGACCGACCGCCTCCCCCCATCGGGTGAGGTCCGGGGCCCCACCGCGCAGAGGACGCCGGGACCGTGCCGATCCCATCACGGAGTGGAGGAGGCACCATGACCCAGCGGCAGCACGACGACGTGTGGCAGCTCGAAGCGGGCTTCGCCCACGTGTCTCAGGAGGAGCGCGCCGGCGACAACCCCGTCGTCCACCACCTCTCGGTGTTCAAGACGCGGGCCCGGATGCTGGACGACGCACAGGTCGAGCGCAAGGCCCGGCAGCTCCAGGCCGCCAGCAGCTACGACGACTGGGACGGCCTGTCCGACGGCGACAAGGAACTCTGGCGGCACATGGCCCGCCTGGAGCTCTGCTGACCGACCCGGTCGAGGACGTTCCCGCGGGAACGTCCCGACCGGGCCGCGGAGCCCCGCCCGCACTCGGTCGCAGCGGTCCTCGGTCGAGGACCGTCGGCCGTCGCGTCGGCGCTCCGCTGCCGGACCCGTCGGCGATGCTGCTCGGTGTGCCGGGACCCGACGAGAACGACTACGACGCGTTCGCCGCCGCGTACAGCGGGGACGACGAACACAACGTCTGGAACGCGCTGTACGAGCGCCCCGCCTCGCTCGCCATGGTCGGTGACGTCGTCGGCCGGCGGGTCCTGGACGCCGGCTGCGGTGCCGGGGCGCACGCGGCTGCCCTCGTCGAGCGGGGAGCAGTCGTCACCGGTCTGGACTCCAGTCGCGGGCTGCTCGCGCTGGCCGGCGAGCGCCTCGGCCCGTCCGTCCGCCTCGTCCCGGGCGA
The DNA here is from genome assembly GCF_032460525.1 of Geodermatophilus sp. DSM 44513. NCBI lineage: Bacteria > Bacillati > Actinomycetota > Actinomycetes > Geodermatophilales > Geodermatophilaceae > Geodermatophilus > Geodermatophilus sp. DSM 44513. The sequence goes on from NZ_CP135963.1 coordinate 936,279, forward strand.
CCTGCGTGAGCCATTGCCGTTCGAGGCGAGCTCCTTCGACGTCGTCCTGGCCGCCTTGGTGCTGCACCACATCCCCGACTGGGGGCCCACCCTGGCCGAGTTCCACCGGGTACCGACACCGGGTGGGCGGCTGGTGGTCTCCACCCACCACCCGTTCATGGACCACGCCCTGGCCGGCGGGCGGGACTACTTCGCCACGTACGACTTCACCGACGAGTGGCGTCGGGGTGGGCGCACCATGCGGATGCGGTTCTGGCACCGGCCGCTGAGCGCCATGACCCGTGCCCTCCGCGAGGCCGGGCTCGTCGTGGAGACCATCGAGGAACCGCAGCCGGATCCAGCGGTCCGTGACCTCGATCCACGGGCCTGGGAGTCCCTCACCACCTCGCCGAGGTTCCTGTTCCTCAGCGCCACCCGCTGACCGACCATTGGCGAGGGACCTCGGCGCTCAGGGTCCCTGTCGGGCGAGGACGGTCTGCTCGAGCCGCTCGAGCGTCACGGGCATGGTGCGCGCCATCCGCTGCGGGTACCGCGGCAGCTGGATGGTCAGCCTGGGGTAGACGGCGCGCCCCCACTCGTAGGAGTGGCGCACCAGGGTCCCGTCCTCCGTGGGCAGGAGGGTGAAGCGCCACCACTGCCCTCCGACGACGCTGCGTCCGCGCCACTCGCCGGTCGTCCTCCAGGCCAGGACCCGGTTCGGCTCGAACGCCGTGACCTCGTTGACGCTCCGGTACCGGAGCGGGCCCTGCTTCATGGCCATGGTGAAGCGGACGCCGAGGCGCAACGGCTCAGAGGTGGACGACGACCCCTGGAGCATCCCCGACCCGTCGAGGCCCACGTGGTCCGCCGGGGAGACCAGCACCGCGAACACCAGGTCGGCCGCCGCCGGGATGAGTCGCTCGACGGTGACGGTCCGACGATCGGCTGAGGTCACGGGCCGAGTGTGCCAACCGCCCGGGCGCCGTCCTCACCCGGAGATGCCCGTGACGTCGACCCGCGCCCGCCGGTGGACGAGCCGCGACGGCGGCCTTCCGCGCGCGAAAGGCCCCCTCGGGGGACCCGCGGAAACCGACGGCGTGGTCCTCGAGTCGGTGCAGTCCACCAGCAGCGGGTGGGTGCTCGCCCGCTCCACGACCGTGCCGCGATCACTGCAGCGGCAGGGAGAAGAGCACACGTGGTTCTCCGGGGCCGGCGTAGTCGTCGACCACGCGAGCGGTGAAGCCCAGACGCTCGTGGAACCTGATCGAGCCGGTGTTGGCCGTGGTGGTGATGGCCTGGAGCTCCACCGCCCCGCGCTCGCGCGCGTGACCGGTGAAGGCGGCGTAGAGCCTGCGGCCTACACCGAGGCCGCGGCGGTCGTGGCGGGTGGCGATCAGGTGCACGTAGCCAATCGGTGCGCGGGTCACCCCGAGCAGGTAGCCGACCACCTCATCACCGTCGTGTGCGACGAAGGCGTCGTCGGCGAACTGGCGCCACCAGACCGGGTGGTGCAGCTGCCTCGTGTCCCGATCTCCCCAGAACGCCGAGGTGTTGCCGAGGACCTCGCCCAGTACGGCGGGACCGTCGTCGACGCCCAGTCGAGTGACCTCCACCTGGCCCCCTCGTCGAGTGGTGCCCACCCCGGACGTGAGCCCGACGCGATGGTCACCGTGAAGCTGTCCGGACGCGACCTGGGTCGCTGCCCGCGGGGGCGAGGGCCCACCTGCGCGGCGTGTGAGCCGCTACGGCGACCTCTCGCGCGCGAGAGGCACCACGGGGACTCGTGGGCGACAAACCCGTGGCGAGGTCGGAGGTCGTCCGGCGACGATGCCGACGTGGGGGAGGTCGAGGTCGTCGTCGCCCACCGCGAGCGCGCGACCCTGCGCGTCGGCGACGTGTTCCTGAAGGTCGACGCCGACCAGACGCGCACCGACGTCGAGGTCGAGGCGATGGCCAGGGCGCCGGTCCCGACTCCGCACGTCCTGTGGCGGGAGCCGCCCGTGCTCGCGCTCGCCGCCCTCCCGGGGACGGCACTCGGCCGCCTCGGCGAGCCGTCGGTCGCGTCGCCGGCGGCGTGGGCCGCGGCGGGTGCCGCCGCACGGGTGCTGCACGACGCGCCGCTGCCACCCTGGCCCGGCCGGAGCCTCGACGAGCTGGCATGGGACCTCGACGTCGCGTGCGGGTGGCTCCTCACGAACGGCGTCCTCCCCACCGACGTGGTCACGCGCAACCGCCGGATCGCCGAGGCCGCGCTCCGGCCGTGGACACCGGTGTTCGCACACGGCGACCTGCAGGTCGCCCACGTGTTCGTCGCCGGTGACGAGGTCACCGGCGTGGTCGACTGGTCCGAGGCGTGCCGGGGCGATGCCCTGTTCGACCTCGCCGTCCTCACGCTCGGGCACGAGGAGCACCTCGGCGACGTGGTCGCCGGCTACGGCACCGACGTCGACCTCGACGTGGTCCGCGCGTGGTGGTCGTTCCGGTGCCTGCGGGCGATCCGCTGGCTGGTCGAGCACGAGTTCGACCCGTGGCCCGAGATCGCCGTGCTGAGGTCCCGCCGGTGAGGCGGCACGAACCCGACGGGATGCTGTACGCGCACCGCATCAGGTCGGCGTGGCCTCCGTCCACACGTAGGTGCAGTCCGGCTCCCGCTCCTCGTTGTCGTGCCCGTGGCTCTGCGCCACGAGCACGAAGCCGGCCGCCTCGTAGAAGCGCCGCGCCCGGGTGTTGCGGGTGAACACGTGCAGCCGCAGCCCCCCGGGCCGCAGCCGCTGGGCGTCCTCCAGCAGGGCCCGGCCGGCCCCCCGGCCCTGGTGGTCCGGGTCGACGTAGAGCTGCTCGAGCCAGTTGCCGTCCAGGGCGGCGAAGCCGAGGACGCGGCCGTCGTCGGCAACCCGCACCTGCTGCTCGGCCAGCACGGCGTGCTGCACCCACCAGAGCGTCGCCGCCTCGTCGTGCGGACTCGCGAGTCACGGCATCGCCGCCGCGCGCGACCGCAGGTGGAGGCGGGTCAACGCCTCCGCGTCACCGGGCTCGCCGTCGCGGATCCGTCCGCCTCTGGAGGCCACCGGCGACACGCTACGGCCGGGACCTCGCGGCGGCACCACTGCCTCCAGGCCACCCCATGCGGTGACGGGGAGCTGGCCACGGGGGGCGCGCCACGACGCCGCCGGGTGATACTCCTGCATCGACCCGGCTACTCCACGGGGTCGACCGGAGGTGCTGAGATGACCGCTGACCGGCCAGGTGACCACCGACGGACCACCGGTGGCCCCGACCGCGGTGCCCGGTGAGCGACCAGCCTCCCGACCGCGACGCGGAGGCCGCCGTCCCGGTGTTCTTCCTGTCCGACAGCACCGGGATCAGCGCCGAGACGATGGGCAACGCCCTGCTCATCCAGTTCCCGGACGTGCGCTTCGAGCGGACGCTGATCCCGTTCATCTCCACGGTGGAGATGGCGCGCGAGGTCGTGGCCCAGCTCGACGAGGCGATGGAGGGGCCCGTCCCCCCGCTGGTGTTCACCACCGCGGCGGTCGACGAGGTGCGCGAGGAGCTCCTGCGCACCAAGGCCCCGATCATCGACTTCTTCGGCCTGCACATGAGCCGGGTCGAGGAGCAGCTCAAGGCGCGCGGGCTGCGCGAGGCCCGGCGGCTGCACGGGGTCGGCGACGTCCGGCGGTACAACAGCCGGATGGCGGCGGTCGAGTTCGCCATCGAGCACGACGACGGGCAGAGCTCGCGGGCCCTCGAACGCGCCGACGTCGTCCTGCTGGCCCCCTCGCGCTGCGGGAAGACGCCGACGGCGATGTACCTCGCGCTGCAGCACGGCCTGTTCGTGGCCAACTACCCCCTGGTCGACGAGGACCTGGAGACCACCGACCTGCCCCGTCCGGTCCGCGACCTGCGGGAGCGCTGCTTCGGGCTGACCACCACGGTCGCCCGGCTCAGCCGCGTACGCCAGGAGCGGCGCCCGGACTCGCGGTACGCCTCGGAGGAGCAGTGCCGCTTCGAGCTGCGCCGGGCGTCGGCCATGTACGACACCCACCAGCTGCCCACGGTGGACACCTCCGCGGCCTCCGTCGAGGAGATCGCCGCCGTGGTGATCCAGACCCTGGCCCGGCAGCGGCGTCGTCCCGGGCGCCCGCAGTCCGGCCACCACCTCCGGCGAGGAAGGAACGACCGCTCATGAGCACCGACACCGCACCCGAGGCACCGGCCGGCAGCGCGGCGGGGGGCACGGTCGACGACGCCGACAACGTCCGGTGGTTCGCCGAGCTGGGCCTCACCGACCTGGAGGTGGTCGGCGGCAAGAACGCCTCCCTGGGCGAGATGATCTCCAATCTCGCCGACGCCGGGGTCAGCGTCCCGGACGGGTTCGCCACCACGGCTTCGGCCTACCAGCGCTTCCTCGGTGACACCGGACTGGCCGACACGATCGCCGACCGGCTGCGGTCGCTGGACACCGACGACGTCCGCGCGCTGTCCGCGGCCGGCCGGGAGATCCGCCGGGCCGTGGTCGAGCAGCCCTTCCCGCCGTCCCTGGAGGCCGACATCCGGGCGGCGTACGAGCGGCTGGCCGGGGACGACGCGGAGGCCTCGTTCGCGGTGCGCTCCAGCGCGACCGCCGAGGACCTGCCCGACGCCTCCTTCGCCGGGCAGCAGGAGACCTTCCTCAACGTGCGCGGCATCGACGCGGTGCTGCAGGCCGTGCGCGAGGTCTACGCGTCGCTCTACAACGACCGGGCGATCGCCTACCGGGTGCACCACGGCTTCGACCACGAGGCGGTGTCGCTGTCGGCGGGCGTGCAGCGGATGGTGCGGTCCGACGTCGGGGCCTCCGGGGTCCTGTTCACCATGGACACCGAGTCGGGGTTCCGGGACGCCGTGTTCGTGACGTCGGCCTACGGGCTGGGCGAGGGCGTCGTGCAGGGCGCGGTCAACCCCGACGAGTTCTACGTTTACAAGCCCGCGCTGCGGGCCGGGCGCCCGGCCGTCCTCAAGCGGGGCGTCGGGGAGAAGGCCACCAAGATGGTCTACACCGAGCACGCCGAGGTCGGCCGGACGACGGAGTTCGTCGACGTCGACCCCGCCGACCGCCGGCGGCTGTCCCTCACCGACGACGAGGTCACCGAGCTCGCCCGGCAGGCCTGCCGCATCGAGGACCACTACGGCCGGCCCATGGACATCGAGTGGGGCAAGGACGGGCTGACCGGGCAGCTGTTCATCCTGCAGGCGCGGCCGGAGACCGTGCAGTCCCGCTCGGGCGCCACCACCGAGCGCTACCGGCTCACCGGCACGGGCACCCCCGTCATCGAGGGCCGGGCGATCGGGCAGAAGATCGGCGCCGGCGCGGTCCGGGTGCTCGACGACATCGACCAGATGGACGGGTTCACCGCCGGCGACGTGCTCGTCGCGGACATGACCGACCCGGACTGGGAACCGATCATGAAGCGCGCCTCGGCCATCGTCACCAACCGCGGCGGGCGGACCTGCCACGCGGCGATCATCGCCCGCGAGCTGGGCATCCCCGCCGTCGTCGGCACCGGGAGCGCCACCCGGGCGCTCACCGACGGCGACCCGGTCACCGTCTCCTGCGCCGAGGGCGACACCGGTGTCGTATACGCCGGCGAGGTGGGCTTCGAGGTGCTGGAGACCCGGCTGGACGCCATGCCCGAGATCCCCACCAAGATCATGATGAACGTCGGGACGCCGGAGCAGGCGTTCGCGTTCTCGCGGTTGCCCCACGCCGGCGTCGGGCTGGCCCGGCTGGAGTTCATCATCAACCGCCAGATCGGCATCCACCCGCGGGCGCTGCTCGAGCTCGACGACCTCGACGGACCACTGCGGCGCCGCATCGAGGAGCGGATCGCTGCCTACCCCTCGGCGCGGGACTTCTTCGTGCAGCGGGTCGCCGAGGGCGTCTCGATGATCGCCGCGGCGTTCGCGCCCGAGCCGGTCATCGTGCGGATGAGCGACTTCAAGTCCAACGAGTACGCCAACCTCCTCGGCGGTGAGCTCTACGAGCCGCACGAGGAGAACCCGATGCTCGGCTACCGCGGGGCCTCCCGGTACCTGTCCGCCGACTTCGCCGACTGCTTCGCCATGGAGTGCGAGGCGCTGCGGTACGTCCGCGACGAGATGGGCCTGACCAACGTCCGGATCATGATCCCGTTCGTCCGGACCGTGGCGGAGATCGAGGGCGTCGTGGCCCTGCTGGGCGAGCACGGGCTGCGCCGCGGGGAGAACGACCTGTCGGTGGTGATGATGTGCGAGCTGCCGGCCAACGCGCTGCGCGCCGACGCCTTCCTCGACCACGTCGACGGCTTCTCCATCGGCTCCAACGACATGACGCAGCTCGTGCTCGGCCTGGACCGTGACTCCAGCCTGGTCGCCGGGAGCTTCGACGAGCGCGACCCCGCGGTGCTCGCCGTGCTGGAGATGGCCATCCGGGCCTGCCTGACCCGCGGGAAGTACGTGGGCATCTGCGGCCAGGGCCCCAGCGACCACCCCGACCTGGCGCAGTGGCTCGTCGAGCAGGGCATCGAGTCCATGTCGCTGAACCCGGACACCGTCGTCGACACCTGGCTGGGCCTGGCGCGGGCCGCGACGACCGGCGGAGGCGGCCGGGGCGACGACTGACGGACGCACCCGGCGCGACGGTGTGCGCCCACGCGCCGAACCCCGCCCGCGGACGGCGCGTGAGCGCACACCGTCCCCGGGCCGGCCCGGCCGGGCCCTTCCGGAGGAGCTCCCCGCTGTGGTGTGCTCCAGCTCACCCCCTCAGCAAGCGACCAGCGACCAGCGACGGAGACGACGTGACCACTCCCACCACGCACCCGCCCCGGACCCTCCAGGTCGGCGACGTCTCCGTCGCGGTCCAGGAGTACGGCGAGGGCGAGCCGCTGCTGATCGTGAACGGCACGACCCAGTCCCTCGGCTTCTGGGCCGAGCTCGCGCCGGTCCTGGCCGCCCGCCACCGCGTGGTCACCTACGACCTGCGGGGCATGGGCGGGTCCGAGCGGGGATCGGGGGAGATCAGCGTCGCCTCGCTGGCCGCGGACGCCCGCGCGCTGATGGAGGCGCTGGAGATCGAGCGGGCGCACGTCCTCGGCTACTCCCTCGGCAGCGCCATCGCCCAGGAGCTCGTGCTCGCCGCCCCGGAGCGCGTCGCCTCGCTGGTCCTCTACTGCACCTGGGCCCGCACCGACGGCTTCCAGCGCGCCGTGCTCACCGGCCTGGCGCACCCGTGGCGCACCGGCGACGTCGAGGCCGCCCTCGGTGCCCTCGGCATCGCCTTCTCGCCCCAGCTGCTGGACAGCCCGGAGTTCGCCGAGCTGGTCGGGCAGCTGCTGCCGCTGTTCCCGAGCACCGAGCAGCAGATCCGGACCACGGTGGAGCAGTGGGACGCCGACCTGGCCCACGACACGCTTGACCGGATCGGCGGCATCACCGCGCCCACCCTGGTCATCGCCGGCGAGCAGGACCTGCTCACCCCGCCGTGGCACGGCCGGCAGGTGGCCGAGGCGATCCCCGGGGCGCGGCACCACCTGTTCACCGGCCCGGGCTCCAGCCACGCGCTCGGCGTCGAGCGCGCCGAGGAGTTCCTGCCCCTGGTGCAGGACTTCCTCGCCGAGCACCCGCTGCGCTGACCTGCGGCGGGGGAGCCGCCGAGCGCCGTCCCTCCGGGGGCCCGGGGGGTGCTCCGGGTGGAGGCTAGTGTGGCCTGTGTCACTCCCCCGGACGCAGGAGGTCCCGGCATGACCACGACCACCGAACGCCCCACCGCACAAGAACTGCACACCGACGGGTCCGGCACCCAGCACGTCGACGTCCTCGTCGTCGGCGCCGGCGTGTCCGGGATCGGCGCCGCGCACCACCTGCAGGAACGGTTCCCCGACCGGTCCTTCGTCATCCTGGACGCCCAGGACAACCGCGGCGGCACCTGGTGGACCCACCGGTACCCGGGCGTGCGCTCCGACAGCGACCTGTTCACCTACGGCTACCGGTTCAAGCCCTGGCGCGGCCCGTCGATCGCCGCGGGGGAGGAGATCCTCAACTACCTCGACGAGGTCATCGCCGACGCCGACCTGGGCCGGCACATCCGCTACCAGCACCGGGTCACCGCGGCCCGCTGGTCCTCCGACGACCAGCGGTGGACCGTGGAGGTCACCCGCGGCGACACCGGCGAGCAGCTGCGGTACACCACCGACTTCCTGTGGATGTGCCAGGGCTACTACAACCACACGAAGCCGCACCGCCCGCAGTGGCCGGGCCTGGAGGACTTCCAGGGCCTGGTCGTCCACCCCCAGCAGTGGCCGCAGGACCTCGACCTCACCGGCAAGCGCGTCGTCGTCATCGGCTCCGGGTCCACGGCCGCGACCCTGATCCCGGCCATCGCCAAGGACGCGGCGCACGTGACGATGCTGCAGCGCTCCCCCTCCTACTTCCTGGCCCCGCCCCTGACCCACGAGCTCGCCGTGCGGCTGCGCGCCCTCGACGTCCCCGAGGACTGGACCCACGAGATCCTCCGCCGCGCCTACGCCGCCGAGTTCAACGACCTGGCGCGCATGTCGCACGAGGCGCCCGACGAGCTGCACACGTTCCTCATGGAGTCCATGAAGCCGCTGCTGCCGGAGGGCTTCGACGTCGAGAAGCACTTCACCCCGCGCTACCGGCCGTGGCAGCAGCGCATCGCGATCGTCCCGGAGGGCGACCTCTTCGCGGCGCTGCGGGAGGGGCGGGCCTCGATCGTCACCGACACCATCGAGACGTTCACCCCGACCGGCATCCGGGTCGGCTCGGGTGAGGAGCTCGACGCCGACGTCGTCGTCACCGCCACCGGCTTCGACCTCTCGGCGTTCGGCGACATCCCCTTCACCGTGGACGGCGAGCAGGTCGACTTCCCCGACCACGTCACCTGGCGCGGCGTCATGATCAACGACGTCCCGAACATGGCGTACGTGTTCGGCTACTTCCGGCACAGCTGGACGCTGCGCGCGGACCTGGTGAGCGACCTGGTGTGCCGGCTGTTCGAGACGATGGAGCAGAAGGGGGCGCGCACGGTCGTCCCGACGCTGCGGCCCGAGGACGCCGACATGCAGATCCGGCCCTGGTCGGACCCGGAGAACTTCAACGCCGGGTACGTCATGCGCTCGCAGCACGTCCTGTTCAAGCAGGGCGACCGGGAGCCGTGGACGCACATGATGGAGCACGCGGAGGAGATGGAGCTCCTGCCGAAGGTCGACCTCGACGACGGGACGCTCGTCTACCGCTGAGCCCGCGGGCCCGGCGCCCGGTCCGGCCCCCGCGGGGTCAGGGCCGGGCGCCGGGCCCGTCGTCCGAGGACTTCGCGGGCGGCAGCAGCGGGTCGGACAGCGGGGCGTCGGTCCGCGTGCGGCCGCCCCGGCCCCGGGCCGGCGGGGACGTCGGCACGACGGGGTCGACGGCCCCGACGTCGACGGTCGCCGCGGCGCCCTGGCCGGGCCCACGGCTGGTGAGCCGGTCGATCCGGTCCTGCAGCGGAGCGGGCGCCACGGCCCTGACCTGCCCCAGGGCCTGCTGGACCTCCGGCCGCGCCACGACGCCGGCCGCGGCCTGCGCGATCTCCTCGTAGCGTCCCCGGCCGGCCCGCGCGCCGAGGACGTAGCCGACGCCGAAGCCGAGCGCCAGCGACGTCCGGCGGACGGTCCTGCGCCACCCCCGCTCCAGGCGCTCGCCGGTCTCGGCGACCACCTCGGGCACCGCCCCGCCCACCGTGCCCAGGGTGACCAGCGCCTGCAGCGCCGTCGTCCCGGCACGGGCGAGGCCGCCCGCGAGCTGCGGCAGGGCCGCCCCGATCGCCAGCAGGGCGTCGTCGGTGGCCCGCACCGCCGTGTCCGTCCCGGTCCGCGTGGCCCGCCAGGCCACCTGCCCCGCCGTCGACAGGACCGGGGACAGCCGGGTCACGGCCGTGTCGGTGTAGGCCCGCGCCACCGTCGCGGCCAGGGTGCCCCGCCGGGCGGCCTCGCCGGCCACCCGGCCGGCCACCACGGCCCCGGTGGACGCCCGCTCCCGCGCCAGACGGCCCGAGGCCTCCAGTGCCGGTCCGGCCGAGGCCGCGAGGCGGGCGGCCCGGGCAGTCGCCGCGTCGGCGAGGGCGCGGTACCCGGCCGGTGCCGGTGGGGGCGTCCGGCGTCGCCGCAGGCGGCCTGCCCAGGCCGACCCCCGACGCAGTCGCACCGCCACGAGGACGGCGACCGCCAAGCCCGCGAGCGCGGCCACGGCGCCCGCCACCCCGCGACCCCGCTGCTCCCCGCCGCCGGCGGCCGGCTGCTGCACGGGCGCGGCCGGGGCATCTGTGGCCGGGGTGGGTGTGGCCGGAGCGGGAGCGGGAATCCCCGTCCCCGCCGCGGGCAGCAGGCTGTCCGAGGCGACCGTGGAGTACTCGATCCGGTAGTGCCGGTAGAGCTCCGCCTCCTGGTCTTGGGACAGCTCGCGCGCGGCTCCGAACCGCGGCGCGCCCTCGGCGTCGGCCCGGGTGACCGTGACCTGCACCCGGTCGCCCTCCCCGGTCGCGCCGATCAGCGGGACGACCTCGGTGACCTCACCGCGCTCGGCGTACATCCACTCCGGCGACCCGGTGGCCTCGTCGGCCAGCAGGGCGGCGCACACCCCGATCTCGGTCCCGTCGCGGTCGACCACCGTCCGGCCGACCCAGTCCCTCGTCGCGTCCCGATCGGGCAGTGTCATGGTGGCTCCCTGTGGTGAGCGGCCCGGGCGACCCGGTCGCCGGGCCGACGGCCGTCGAGGGCAGCTACCCACCCGGTGCCCCGCCAACCGGCCGGCGGGGGACGACGGACCGGTTGCGGATCCCCGCCGCCCGCAACTCGCCGATGGACGGCAACCCGGGGATGCTGTGACCCGGCGCGCGCCGGACGGGACACCGCCCGGCCGACAGCTGCCACAGACGCGAAGGGGAGAGCCGTGTCCACGTCCCAGCAGGGAGCCGCGGTCCCGCCAGCGTCGCGGACGCCCATCGTCAAGGTCGTCGGCGCCAGCCTCGTCGGCACCACCGTGGAGTGGTACGACTTCTTCCTCTACGGCTCGGCCGCCGCGCTGGTCTTCAACACGCTGTTCTTCCCCGAGTTCGACCCGCTGGTCGGCACCCTCCTCGCCTTCGCCACCTATGCCGTCGGCTTCGCCGCCCGGCCGATCGGTGGGGTGGTCTTCGGGCACTTCGGCGACAAGGTCGGCCGCAAGAAGATGCTGGTCATCACCCTGATGCTGATGGGCGGGGCGACGTTCCTCATCGGCCTGCTCCCGACCTACGACGCCATCGGCATCTGGGCCCCCATCCTGCTGATCGTGCTGCGGCTGGTGCAGGGCTTCGCCCTGGGCGGCGAGTGGGGCGGTGCGGTCCTCATGGCCGCCGAGTACGGGACGCCGGAGCGGCGTGGGTACTGGGCGTCCTGGCCGCAGGCCGGCGCGCCGGCGGGCAACCTGCTCGCCGTCGCCGTCCTCGCCCTGGTCACCGCGCTGACCGACGACGAGCAGTTCCTGTCCTGGGGCTGGCGCATCCCGTTCCTGCTGAGCGCCGTGCTGGTGCTCGTGGGGCTGTGGATCCGGTTCTCCATCGAGGAGTCGCCGGTCTTCCGGGCCGCGCGGGAGCAGGCCGCCACGGCGGAGGAGGCGCCCCGGCTGCCCGTCGTCCAGGTGCTGCGCGACTACCCGCGAGAGATCATCCTGGCCATCGGCGCCCGCCTGGCGGAGAACATCGGCTACTACATCTTCACCGCCTTCGCCCTCACCTACGCCACCCGGGAGGCCGGTGTCTCGCAGGGCACCGCACTCAACGCGGCGCTGATCGCGTCGGCGGTCCACTTCTTCGCCATCCCCGCGATGGGCGCGGCCTCCGACCGGTTCGGCCGCCGGCCGGTCTACCTGGTGGGGGCCGTGGGCATCGGGGTGTGGGGCTTCGTGTTCTTCGCCCTCTACGACTCGCAGTCCTTCCTGTTGCTGGCACTCGCCGGCACGGTCGGCCTGGTGTTCCACGGGGCGATGTACGGGCCGCAGGCGTCCTTCTTCTCCGAGCTGTTCTCCACCCAGGTGCGCTACAGCGGCCTGTCGGTGGCCGGACAGGTCTCCTCCATCGTGGCCGGCAGCCTGGCGCCGATCATCGCCACGGCGCTGCTGCTGGAGTACGGCACCTCGGTGCCCATCTCGCTGTACCTGGCCGGTGCGGCCGTGCTCACCGTGGTCGCCGTGCTGCTCAGCCGGGAGACCTCGCACCGCGACCTGACGCGGGACCCGGTCGCCGACCGGGCGACGGTCGGCACCGGCCGGCGCTGACCCGCGCCGTCCGGTGCAGCGCGACAAGGTCATCTCCGCCGACGCGGCGGCGCAGATCGTCCTCGACGGCGACACGGTGGCCACCGGCGGGTTCGTCGGCGTCGGCTTCGCCGAGGAGCTGGCCCTCGCGCTGGAGCGGCGCTTCGCGGCCACCGGCTCGCCGCGGGACCTCACCCTGCTCTACGCGGCAGGCCAGGGCGACGGGGGCGAACGCGGGCTCAACCACCTCGCGGCCGAGGGCATGGTGCGCCGGGTCGTCGGCGGGCACTGGGGGCTGGTGCCGAAGCTCGGCGCGCTGGCCCTCGACGACCGGATCGAGGCCTACTGCTGGCCGCAGGGGGTGATCAGCCACCTGTTCCGGGAGATCGCCGGCGGCCGCCCCGGCGTGGTCACCAAGGTCGGGCTCGGCACCTTCGTCGACCCCCGCCACGGCGGCGGCCGGATGAACGCCTGCACCACCGAGGAGCTCGTCGAGCTGGTCACGCTGCGCGGGGAGGAGCACCTGTTCTTCCCCGCCCAGCCGGTGCACGTGGCCCTGCTGCGCGGGACGACGGCCGACCCCGAGGGCAACATCACCATGGAGCGGGAGGCCCTCACCCTCGAGGTGCTGTCGATGGCCCAGGCGGCCCGGAACTCCGGTGGCGTGGTCATCGTGCAGGTCGAGCGGGTCACCGAGCACCGGACGCTGAGCTCGCGGGAGGTGCGGATCCCCGGGGTGCTGGTCGACGCGGTCGTCGTCGCCCAGCCGGCCAACCACACGCAGACCTTCGCCGAGGTCCACAACCCCGCCTACACCGGCGAGATCACCGCGCCCAGCACCGGGCTGAGGCCCGTGCCGCTGGACGCGCGCAAGGTGATCGCCCGTCGCGCCGCGCTGTCCCTGTCCACCAACGCGGTGGTCAACCTCGGCATCGGCATCCCCGAGGGGGTGGCCGCGGTGGCCGCCGAGGAGCGGGTCCTGGACCTGATCACGCTGACCGTCGAGCCCGGCGGCGTGGGCGGCATCCCGGCCGGTGGGCTGAGCTTCGGCGCCGTCGCCAACCCGCAGGCGATCATCGACCAGCCGTACCAGTTCGACTTCTACGACGGCGGCGGCCTGGACCAGGCGTTCCTGGGCATGGCCGAGGCCGACGCGGAGGGCAACGTCAACGTCAGCCGGTTCGGCCGCCGGGTGGCCGGCGCCGGCGGGTTCATCAACATCAGCCAGAACGCCAAGGCGGTGTTCTTCCTCGGCACCTTCACCGCCCGCTCACGGGTGGCGGTGCACGACGGCGCGCTGGTGGTCGACGACACCGGCGCGATCCCGAAGTTCCGCGACCGGGTCGGGCAGGTGACCTTCAACGGGCGGCGGGCCGTGGAGCGTGGGCAGTCGGTCCTCTACGTCACCGAGCGGTGCGTCCTGCGGCTCACCGACCGCGGCCTGGAGCTGGTCGAGGTCGCGCCCGGGATCGACGTGGAGCGCGACGTGCTGGCCCACATGGCCGTCGCCCCGGTCGTCGGCGACGTGCGCACGATGGAGGAGGCGGTCTTCCTCGACCGGCCCATGGGGCTGCGCGACCGGCCGCCGGTCGGCATGGACGAGCGGTTCCGGCTCGACCGGGCCTGCGACACCGTCTACGTCAACTTCGAGGGGCTGCGGCTGGTCACCCCGCAGGACGCCGAGGACCTGGCCGGCGAGCTCGACCGCCGGTTCGCCGCGCTCGGCCGGCGGGTGCACGTCGTCGTCAACTACGACAACTTCGACCTGGGCCCCGACGCGGCCGAGGCGTTCTACGCGATGGTCCGGCGCAACGAGGAGCGCCACTTCCTGTCCACCACGAGGTACTCAACCAGCGCGTTCTTCCGCCGCCAGTTCGGCCGCGGGTTCACCGAGCACGACCTGTACGCCAACTTCAGCGACCAACGCCGCTGAGTCGCGCCCCCGGCGGTCAGGCCGCCAGCGGGTGGTGGTGGCAGCGGCCGGCGGTGGTCGCCCGAGCCGCGCAGGGCGCGCCGGCGCGGGTGCGACCCCCGCTGTCGCCGCACCGGGCCGGCGCGGCCGGCTGCGCGGCGACCGGCAGCCCGGTGACCGGCTGCGGGAAGGGCAGGACGACGGCGTCGCGGTCCCCGGCCGGCGGGAGGACGGCGGCGACCGCCGGCGCCGGGCGGGTGACGCGGCGGTGCAGGACGGTCGCGGCGGTCGAGCCGGCGAGGAAGGCGAGCAGGGCGGTGGCGACGTGGCTGGCGCGCATGCCCGCGTCATCGGCAGTCCCGCCGCGGGCGAGGGACACCGGCGTCCCGCAGGCCACGGCTGCCCCAGGCGTGCGGCAGTGGCACGCATCGCACGGACGCAACCGGGGTAGCGGCCCGAGGGGGGGACACCTGCGACGAGGGAGGACCACGCGATGACCACCAAGGTGGAGAAGTCGATCCAGGTCGACGTACCGGTCAACCAGGCCTACAACCAGTGGACGCAGTTCGAGGACTTCCCGCACTTCATGGGCGGGGTCAAGGAGGTGCGGCAGCTCACCGACCAGCGGATGCACTGGGTCGCCGAGATCGCCGGCGTGCGGCGGGAGTGGGAGGCCGCCGTCCTGGAGCAGGAGCCCGACCGCAAGGTGGCCTGGGCGGCGACCAGCGGTGCGACGAACGCCGGCGCGGTGCGGTTCGAGGAGGTCGGGCCGATGTCGACGATCGTGTACCTGTCGCTGGAGTACGAGCCCGAGGGGGTCGTGGAGCAGGTCGGCGACAAGCTCGGCATCGTGGAGCGCCAGGTCACCTCCGACCTCGAGCGCTTCAAGCGGCTGATCGAGGACGAGGGCTACGCCACCGGCGCGTGGCGCGGCTCGGTGAACGAGCACCTCGACGTGGGCACGCCCGGGGTCGGGGACGCCGTCGGCTCGCACGGGGACGACGGCAAGGCGGGCGTGTCCGGCAAGGCCGTCGCCGCCGGCGTCGCCGCCGTGGCCGGTGTCGCGGCGGCCGCCGCGGCCGTGGCCTCCTCCAGCAGCACGGAGGAGGAGCGGCCCCTCCCGCCGCCCCCGCCGCAGCCGGAGGGCGTCGTCCAGCCCGAGACGGTCACCGTCGTCGAGCAGCCGCCCGCCGACGTGGTCCGGGACAGCACGCTGACCGAGGAGGCGCCTCCCGCCGGCTACACCGCCCCGTCCTCCACCGAGGGCGTAGAGCGCGGCGTGCGCGAGGGCGGGGACGACCCGATGATCGGCGGCGGCAGCCGCTGAGCCCGGCGGCCGGTGGGGGCGGGCCGCCCCCACCGGCCGCTCAGTCGCCGGGCACCGCGACGTCCTCCAGCGTCGCGGTGCCCGGGACGAGCTCGGCGAACGCGGTGCCGACGGTGAAGACCGCCACCTGGCCGGGGCGGAAGCCGCCCTGCACCTCCCGGCGCAGGGCGAGGTCGCCGCGGCCGTCGTCGAGCAGCCCCGCCAGCTCCCCGACCGAGGGGTTGTGGCCGACCACGACCAGGGTCGCGACGTCCTCCGCGGTCTCCCGGACGACGCCGAGCAGGTCCTCGACGGTGGCGCCGTACACCCGCGCGTCGACGACCGGCCCGGCCGCCCTCTCCAGCGCCGCCCGTGCCCGCTCCCAGGTCTGCACCGTCCGGCGGGCGGGGGACAGGACCACCCGGTCGGGCACCAGCCCGGCCCCCGCGAGCCACGAGCCGATCGCCGCGGCGTGCCGTTCCCCGCGCGGGGTCAGCGTCCGCTCGGCGTCGACCGGGCCCCCCGCGGCCTCGGCGTGACGGACCAGCAGCAGTCGGTGGGGCGGCACCGCAGGAGTGTGGCACCGGCCGCCGACCCGCGCTCCCGTGCCCGGTGCCCTGGGAGGCGGGGCGGCGGACTGGCAGGCTCGCCGGGTGGTCCGCGTCGGCGTGGTGCTCGGTGGCGGCGGCGTCGTGGGCCAGGCCTACCACTCCGGCGTGCTCGCGGTGCTGCAGAACGACGTCGGCTTCGACGCCCGCACCGCCGACGTCATCGTCGGGACGTCGGCGGGGTCCATCACCGGCACCCTGCTGCGCCTCGGCGTCTCGGCCGAGGACCTCGCCGCCTGGACCGTGCGCGCCCCGCTGTCGGACGACGACGGGGTCCTGCGCCGGGTGGCCGACACCCCCGTCCCCGAGCTGGCGCCCTTCCGGCCGCTAGACGCGCTGCGCCGGCCGCTGCGGCTGCCGGGCCGGCACATGGTGCAGCGCGCGCTCACCCGGCCCTGGCGGTTCCGGCTGCTGACGGCCGGCATGGCCCTGGTCGCGCCCGGCCGGCACGACGTGGCCGAGCAGCTGGCCGCCCTGCGGGAGCTGGAGGGGCCGGGGTAGCCGGACGCCGACCTGTGGGTCTGCGCGGTCCGCCGGCGCGACGGGCGCCGCGTGGTGTTCGGTCGCCCCGGGGCGCCTGAGGCGCCGGTCCACCAGGCGGTGGCGGCGTCCTGCGCGGTGCCCGGGTACTTCGCCCCCGTCCGGATCGGCCGGCACACCTACGTCGACGGCGGGGTGCACTCGCCCACCAACGCCGCCGTGCTCCGCGGCCGCGGCCTGGACCTGGTCGTGGTGGTCTCGCCGATGAGCGGCCCCGCCGGGTGGTCCCCGGGTCTGCACGCGGCCACCCGCCGGCACGCCGCGCTGCTGCTGGCCCGGGAGGTCAGGGCGCTGGAACGCGAGGGGGTCCGCACCGTCGTCTTCGCCCCCGGCGCGGCCGAGCAGCGGGCCATGGGCGACGACGTGATGTCCCGCCATGACCTCGGCGGGGTCATCCAGCAGGCCTACCTGTCCGCCGGCGTACACGCCGCCACCCCAGAGGTGGCCCGCCTGCTGCACGGAGCCGCCGGGCGCTGACCGGGGCGCCGGGTCGGCCTCCGGTGGCGGTCACGCGCCGGCTGCGGCAGCGTCCGGCGCGACCGTCGAGGACAGGAGCACCGTCGTGGAGTACCGCACGCTGGGCCGCAGCGGCTGCGTGGTCTCGTCCCTCGCCCTGGGCACGATGACCTTCGGCGCGGAGACCGACGAGGCCGGCGCGCACGAGCAGCTCGACGTCTTCGTCGAGGCCGGCGGCACGCTGGTCGACCTCGCCGACGTCTACTCCGCCGGCGCCGCCGAGGAGATCACCGGGCGCTGGCTGGCCGCCCGGCCGGCCGACGTCCGCGACCGCGTCGTGCTGGCCACCAAGGGCCGCTTCCCGATGGGCACCGAGCCCAACGCCCTCGGGAACTCCCGGCGGCACCTGCGCCGCGCGCTGGAGGGCTCCCTGCGCCGGCTGGGCGTGGACCACGTCGACCTCTACCAGCTGCACGCCTGGGACCCGCTCACCCCGCTGGAGGAGACGCTGCGCTTCCTCGACGACGCCGTCTCCGCCGGGACGATCGGCTACCCGGGGCTGTCGAACTTCACCGCCTGGCAGCTGCAGGCCGCCGTCGACCTCGCCGAGCACCGGCAGCTGGCCGCCCCGATCACCCTGCAGCCCAGCTACAGCCTGCTGGTCCGCGACGTCGAGTTCGAGATCGTCCCGGCCTGCCTGCACAACGGGCTGGGCCTGCTGCCGTGGGGGCCGCTCGGTGGCGGCTGGTTGTCCGGCAAGTACACCCGTGACCAGCGGCCGGCGGGCGCGACCCGGCTCGGGGAGGACCCGGGCCGGGGCATGGAGGCCTACGACCGGGTCAGCTCCCGGCAGCGCACCTGGGACGTGCTCGAGGCCGTGCAGGACGTCGCCGAGCAGCGGGGCGCGTCGATGCCGCAGGTCGCGCTCGCCTGGCTGGTCGACCGGCCGGCCGTCACCTCCGTCGTCCTCGGCGCCCGCACTCCCGACCAGCTGCGGGACGACCTGGGCGCCGTCGGCGTGACGCTGGATCCGGCCGACGTCGCCCGGCTCGACGCGGTCAGCGACCCCGGCCGGGCCGACTACCCGTACGGGGACGTCGGCGTCCAGCAGCGCAGCCGCGGTCCCGCCGGACCCTGACCCACCGGGGTGCGGAGGACCAGGGTCGGATCCGGGTCCTCCCCGGTTCCCCCAGCACCCCGCCGGCGCCAGGCTCGTGCCATGACCAGCGCCCCCCTCCCGGCCGCCCCCGCCCGTCCCGAGCTGCGCCGCAACGGCACCGACCGGCTGCTCGGCGGCGTGTGCGGCGGCCTCGCCGAGTACAGCGGCATCGACGTCGTCCTCTGGCGGGTCGGTGCCGTCGGCCTCACCCTCGCCGGCGGCACCGGGGTCGTCGTCTACCTGCTGCTGTGGGTGCTGCTGCCCTCCGCGCCGCTGGCCCCCGGCCGCCGTCCCGGCCTGCTCGACCCGCTGGTCGACCGGGTGCACGCGGCGCTGTAGAAGGACCTCCCTGCCCCCCACCACTCGCAAGCTCGCGGCGGGCCCCTGCCGCGAGGCCGGGGCCCGCCGGGCAGCGCCGCGGCGTCCGCCTGGGACACGATGGCACCCGAGCCCCCATCCCCGACCAGCACGGGAGACCCGACGTGACCGTCCCGCCCGCAGCGCAGCCCGCCCCGATGGTCGTGCCCGCCTTCTTCGTCAAGCAGCGGATCACGCTGATGGTCAACCGCTACGAGGTCACCACGGCCAACCCCGACGGCTCCGAGGGGCCGCTGCTGGCCTTCGCCGAGCAGAAGCGGATGAAGCTCAAGGAGGAGGTCGTCTTCTACGCCGACGCCTCCAAGAGCCGTCCGGTGTTCCGGTTCAAGGCCCGCCAGCGGCTGGACGTCGCCGCGCAGCACGACGTCTACGACGAGTACGGGACGCCCATCGGCAGCTTCGGCAAGCA
This sequence comes from Geodermatophilus sp. DSM 44513, assembly GCF_032460525.1. Classification (NCBI taxonomy): domain Bacteria; kingdom Bacillati; phylum Actinomycetota; class Actinomycetes; order Geodermatophilales; family Geodermatophilaceae; genus Geodermatophilus; species Geodermatophilus sp. DSM 44513. Next base: position 955,332 of record NZ_CP135963.1, read on the forward strand.
GTTCGGCGCCAGCCTGCTGCGCTCCACGTGGGACCTCTCGGTGCCGGGCCTCACCGCGGTCGGGCAGGAGCGGCGGCTGTCGATCGCCCTGCTGCGCCGCGGCTGGCAGCTCATCCCCTACGTCGGTGACGTGTGGGTGCCGTTCGTCTTCCACTTCGACTTCGTCGACACCGCGACCGGGGCGCCGGTCATGGTCAGCGAGCGGCAGAAGGCGATCCGCGACCGCTACGCCGTCACGGTGCCGGACCCGCGGCTGGACTTCCGCGTCGCGGCGTCCATGGCCGTCGCGCTGGACGCGCTGCAGAGCCGCTGAGCACCCGTTCGACGGGTGTTCACGCCGGCGCCGCCCGGCTGTCCGGGTGCGTTCGCCGGCGCGCGATCGGCTCCGCTGCACGGGACGGGACGGGGAGGAGCCGGGATGACCGACGAGCGACGCTGCCTGGTCCTGGCCAACCAGACGCTGTGCGGCGAGCGGCTGCTCGAGCTGGTCGCCGAGCGGGTCGCCACCGGGCCGCACGCCTTCCACGTCGTCGTCCCGGCCACGCCGGTGCGCGACCAGGAGGGGCCGCCGGGCGGCGGGGACGACGACGTGCTCACCGCGCCCACCCGCGCCTACGCGCTGGCCCAGCAGCGCCTGGACCGGGCGGTCGAGCAGATCCGGGCGGCGGGCGCGACGGCCTCCGGTGAGGTGGGGGACCCCGACCCGCTGGTCGCTGCGGAGCTCGCCCTTAAGCACGTCCGCGCCGACGAGGTCGTCGTGGTCACCCTGCCGCTGGGGCTGTCCCGCTGGCTGCGCGGCGGGCTGCCGGCACGGGTCGGCCGGGCGTCGGGGTTGCCCGTCCAGCACGTGGTCGAGGAGGCGGTACCCGGCTGACCGTGGAACACGAGAGGCCCAGGACCGGACCGGTCCTGGGCCTCTCGTCCACCGCGATCCGGTGGGGGTGACTAGCTCTTCGGGCGGGCCCCGGCGCGCAGGGCCCCGAGCAGGTCGTGGTTGAGCCGGGAGATGGTCTCCATCGAGATGCCCTTCGGGCAGGCCGCGGAGCACTCGCCGATGTTGGTGCACCCGCCGAAGCCCTCGCGGTCCTGCTGGGCGATCATGTTGACCACCCGGTCGTCGCGCTCGGGCTGACCCTGCGGCAGCAGGTTCAGGTGGGTCACCTTGGCGGAGGTGAACAGCATCGAGGAGGCGTTCGGGCAGGCCGCCACGCAGGCGCCGCAGCCGATGCAGGTGGCCGCGTCGAAGGCCGCGTCGGAGTCCTTCTTGGCCACCAGGATCGAGTGCGCCTCGGGGGCGGTGCCGGTCGGCGCGCTGATGTACCCGCCGGACTGGATGATCCGGTCGAGGGCCTGACGGTTGACCGACAGGTCCTTGATCACCGGGAACGCGGTCGCGCGCCACGGCTCGATGTCGATCGTGTCGCCGTCGGAGAACTTGCGCATGTGCAGCTGGCACGTGGTCGTCTGCTCCGGCCCGTGCGCCATCCCGTTGATCATCAGGCCGCAGCTGCCGCAGATGCCCTCGCGGCAGTCGTGGTCGAACACCACCGGGTCGTCACCGGCGAGGATCAGCTTCTCGTTCAGGACGTCGAGCATCTCCAGGAAGGACATGTCCGGGGAGATGTCGCTGACCTGGTAGGTGACCATCTTGCCCTTGTGCTGCGGCCCCTTCTGCCGCCAGATCCGCAGGGTGAGGGTCATCCCGTGGTCGGCCATGGCGGGGTCGTCGTGCCCCGCGGTGCCGGACGCGAAGGTCGGGTGCTCCTGGGTGGCTGTCACTTGTAGCTCCGCTGGGCGAGGTGGACGTACTCGTACTCGAGGGCTTCCCGGTGCAGGACCGGCGGGGCCCCCTCCGGGGTGTACTCCCAGGCGGCGACGTAGGCGTACTCGCCGTCGTCGCGCAGCGCCTCCCCCTCGGGGGTCTGGCTCTCTGCCCGGAAGTGGCCACCGCAGCTCTCGTTGCGGTGCAGGGCGTCGACGCACATGAGCTCGGCGAGCTCCAGGAAGTCGGCGACCCGGCCGGCGTGCTCCAGCGTCGGGTTGATGGTGTCCCAGTCGCCGGACACCTTGACGTTGGTCCAGAACTCGTGGCGGATCTCGGGGATGCGGTCCAGCGCCTTGCGCAGACCCTCCTCGGACCGCTCCATCCCGCACAGGTCCCACATCAGCCGGCCGAGCTCGCGGTGGAAGGACGCCGGGGTGCGGGTGCCGTTGATGGACAGCAGCTTCTGCACCTGGGCCTGCACGCCGCCGAGTGCCTCGGCCACCTGCGGGTGGGTGTCGTCGAGAGGGCCGAACGGGCCGTCGGCGAGGTAGTCGCCGATCGTGTTGGGCAGCACGAAGTAGCCGTCGGCCAGGCCCTGCATGAGCGCGCTGGCGCCCAGCCGGTTGGCGCCGTGGTCGGAGAAGTTCGCCTCGCCGATCACGAACAGGCCCGGGACCGTCGACTGCAGGTCGTAGTCGACCCACAGCCCGCCCATCGTGTAGTGCACCGCCGGGTAGATCCGCATCGGCGTCTCGTACGGGTCCTCGCCGGTGATCTGGGCGTACATGTCGAAGAGGTTGCCGTACTTGGCCTCGATCGCCTGCCGGCCCAGCCGGCCGATGGCGTCGGCGAAGTCCAGGTAGACGCCCAGCCCGCCGGGGCCCACGCCGCGGCCCTCGTCGCACACGTTCTTGGCCTGGCGCGAGGCGATGTCGCGGGGCACCAGGTTGCCGAACGAGGGGTAGATGCGCTCGAGGTAGTAGTCCCGCTCGTCCTCGGGGATGTCCCGGGCGTCGCGGGTGTCGCCGCGCTCCTTGGGCACCCACACCCGGCCGTCGTTGCGCAGGGACTCGCTCATCAGCGTGAGCTTGGACTGGTAGTCGCCCTTGACCGGGATGCAGGTCGGGTGGATCTGGGTGTAGCAGGGGTTGGCGAAGTACGCGCCCCGCTTGTGCGCCCGCCAGATCGCCGTGGTGTTGGAGCCCTTGGCGTTGGTGGACAGGTAGAAGACGTTGCTGTACCCGCCGGTGGCCAGCACGACGGCGTCGGCGAAGTGGGTGCTCACCTCACCGGTGATGAGGTCGCGCGCCACGATGCCGCGGGCCCGGCCGTCGACCATGATCAGGTCGAGCATCTCGGTGCGGGCGTGCTGCCCCACGGTGCCGACCGCCATCTGCCGCTCCAGGGCCTGGTAGGCGCCGTAGAGCAGCTGCTGGCCGGTCTGGCCACGGGCGTAGAAGGTGCGCGAGACCTGCGCGCCACCGAAGGAGCGATTGTCTAGCAGGCCGCCGTACTCGCGGGCGAACGGCACGCCCTGGGCGACGCACTGGTCGATGATGCTGACGCTCACCTCGGCCAGGCGGTGCACGTTGTTCTCGCGGGAGCGGAAGTCCCCGCCCTTGACGGTGTCGTAGAACAGCCGGTGCACGCTGTCACCGTCGTTGCGGTAGTTCTTCGCGGCGTTGATGCCGCCCTGTGCGGCGACGCTGTGCGCCCGCCGCGGGCTGTCGTGGAACCAGAAGGACTTCACCCGGTAGCCGGCCTCACCCAGCGTCGCCGCTGCGGAACCACCGGCCAGGCCGGTGCCGACGACGATGACGGTCCGCTTGCGGCGGTTGGCCGGGTTCACCAGCCGCGCCTGGAAGCGCCGGGTGCTCCAGCGCTCCGCGATCGGCACGTCCATCGGCGCCTTGGTGTCGGCGATCGGGTCACCCACGGCGAACAGGTCGAGAGGCATGGCGACGGGCTCCTTCTAACCGACGAGACCGAAGAGGACGCTGAACGGGACGACGAGGTAGCCGCCGATCAGCACCACGGAGAACACCAGGGCGAAGAGGTTGACCGTCTTCTCCCGGCGCTTGTTGCTCTGCCCGAGCGTCTGCGTGGCACTCCAGATGCCGTGGCGCAGGTGCATGCCGAGCAGGACCAGGGCGATCACGTAGACCGCGGTGATGAACGGGTTGGAGAAGCCGGCGACCAGGCGGTCGTAGGGCGTCGTGCCGGGGCCCTCCGGGTTCGCCACGCCCATCGTGAGGTCGAGGATGTGGTAGACGATGAACAGGCCGACGATCACGCCGCCCCAGCGCATGGTCCGCGAGGAGTAGCTCTGCGCCACGGCCTTCTTGGTCACGTAACCCTGCGGCCGGGCCCGCTTGGCCTGCCGCCACAGCGAGGCGATCGCCCAGAAGTGGGCGACCACGACGGCCAGCAGGGCGAACCGGATGATGGTCAACGTCGTCTGCGCCGGGACGACGGGTTCACCGATCGTCCGGATCCACTCGGAGTACCCGTTGTAGGCCTCGCGACCGGCGAAGACCTTGAGGTTGCCGATCATGTGCGCGATCAAGTACAGGACCATGATGATGCCGGTGACCGCCACCACGGCCTTCTTGGCCACGGAGTTGGTCTTCGCGGCCTTGGGGGTCCTGCGCTGTCCCGGTTGCGTCACCGTCACCACGAGGGCAAAGGTAGGCCCGATGGCGTGGTGTCGGCCACGCCGACACCTGGTGAATCTCCTCTCGTAAGGCCCTCCTAACCCGGACGCGGTAACCTGCCGCCCCCTCAGGGTGGTTGCGGGGCGTCCCCGCAGGGGAGGAGCAGGGCATGGCTGGACCCACACGAGGCTTCCTCGGCCGCCGCCGCGAGCGCGACCCGCGGCTGCCGCCCGGTCAGTACGACGCCGGCCGCGACTGGCCGGTGCTCACTGCCGAGCCGACGCCGCGGATCGCCCCCGAGACCTGGAGCATCACCGTCGACGGCCGGGTGGAGAGCCCGACCACGTGGACCTGGGACGAGGCGCACCGGCTGCCCCGCTCGGAGTACCGCGGCGACATCCACTGCGTCACCACCTGGTCGAAGTTCGACACCTGGTTCGCCGGCGTCAGCGTCGACACCCTGCTCGAGGCCGCCCGCCCGACGGCCGACGCGCACTTCGTCATGGCGACGTCCAAGACCGGCTACACCACCAACCTGCCGCTCGAGGACGTCACCGGCGGGAAGGCGTGGGTGGTCTGGGAGTACGACGGCGGCCCGCTGCCGGTCGAGCACGGCGGGCCGGTGCGGCTGCTCGTCCCGCACCTGTACTTCTGGAAGAGCGCCAAGTGGGTGACCCGGCTGACCCTGCTGCAGCGCGACCAGCCCGGGTTCTGGGAGCAGAACGGCTACCACGACCGGGGCGACCCCTGGCGCGAGCAGCGCTACCAGGGTGATTAAGGACCCCGTCCCCCTCACCCCTCGCAGGCTCGGGGTGAGCCTCTGGACGGGGCCATGACCGGGTGGCGGACGGCGACCGTCGCCGAGGTGCGGCGGCCGGTGCCGCGGGCGGTGGGGCTGCGGCTCGACGTCCCCGGTCGGGTGCGGCACCTGGCCGGGCAGCACTACGTCGTCCGGCTGACCGCCGAGGACGGCTACACCGCCCAGCGCTCCTACTCGGTGGCCTCCGCCCCCGGCGACCCGCTCGTGGAGCTGTTCGTCGAGCGGCTCGACGACGGCGAGGTGTCCACCTTCCTCGCCGACGTCGTCGAGCCCGGCGACACCCTCGAGGTGCGCGGCCCGATCGGCGGCTGGTTCGTGTGGGACTGCACGCACCCGGCCCTGCTGGTCGGCGGCGGCTCCGGCGTCGTCCCGCTGGTGGCGATGCTGCGCGCGGCCCGCGAGCTCGGCCGCACCGACCTGCTGCGGATCGCGGTGTCCACCCGCACCCTCGCCGAGCTGCCCTACGCCGACGAGCTGCTCGCGGCCGGGGCGGTGGTGGCGACCACGCGGGAGGGGCACGGCGTCCGCCCGCCCGGCCGGCTGACCGCCGCCGACCTGGTGCCACTGTGGGAGCCGGGCCAGACGGCCTACGTCTGCGGGTCGGCGGGCTTCGCGGACTCGGCCGGCCGGCTGCTCGTCGAGCTCGGGTACCCGGCGACCGACGTGCGGGTGGAGACGTTCGGCGCCAGCGGCTGAGCGGAGGCCGCCGGAGGGGCCTTTCGCGCGCTCACGGCCGTTCAGGCGACGGCCTTGAGCGCAGCGGGTCGCGGCCGGCCACGGTGCCCTCGGCGGACAGCAGCGCCAGGCGGGCGAACAGCTCCTCGGCGTACCAGCCCTCCTGCGCGGTCCGGGTGACGACGGCGGCGTGCGGGGCGCGGTCGTAGGCGAAGGAGTTCAGCGCGGCCGCGGAGTCCCAGACGCTGAAGGTGCCCTGCAGCCCGAGCGGGGCCTCCCCGATGCCGATGGCCAGCCGCAGCCCCGGGCTGTCGTGCAGGTCGGCCGACACCGGGGGGACGGCGCGCCAGAACGTCACCGCCTTGCGGGTGGCCAGCCGGGCGCGGGTGACCGCGGCGACCGGCCCGTCCCAGCGCTGCGGCCGGGGGTCGCCGAACGGCTCCTGCCGCGACCACCGTCCCCGGGCGACCAGCGGGCGCATCCGGGCGGTCCACCGCTCCTCGGCGACCCGCCCCCAGCGGCGGACGACGTCCCCGTGCGCGAAGGCCTCGGCGGACCGCTCGTCGTCCCACACGGCCAGCAGCGCCCACCGGCGGGGGTCGGCGTCGCGCACGGTGAACGTGCGTCCGCTGCCGGTGCCCAGGAGCTTGGCGAACCGCAGCCCGGGGGAGCGGCGCAGCGGGCGCCGGTCGGTGGCCATGCGCAGCAGCGCGCCGGGCACCGACCGCCCCGGCACGCCCCACACGTCCAGGGTCACCAGCGGTCCTGTGCTCACCCGTCCGATCCTCCCCGCGCCGGCCCACGTGTGCCCGCGCGGCGCAGGGGTACGTGCGCGGAGGCACAGGCGCCGGTGACCGGGGCACCCGGACGGGCGGTCCGACGGGAGGGGTCCGGCATGGCGCAGTCCACGCGCGAACGGCTCGGGCACACCGACGCCCCGGTCGAGGACGAGGTCGCCGAGGCCTTCGGCCACATCGTCGACGAGGGCGCACAGCGGCTGCACCGCACCTGGCGCGAGGTGCTGGCCACGGGCCTGGCCGGCGGCCTGGAGATCGCGACGGGCGTCGTCGCACTGCTGGCCGTCTACGGTGCCACCGGCAGCCACCTGCTGGCCGGCCTGGCCTTCAGCATCGGGTTCATCGCGCTGGTGCTGGCCAAGAGCGAGCTGTTCACCGAGGGCTTCCTCGTGCCGGTCACGGCCGTGGTCGCCGGGCGGGCGAGCGTGGCCCAGCTGGGCAAGCTGTGGGCCGGCACGCTGGCGGCCAACCTCGTCGGCGGCTGGCTGGTCATGTGGCTGGTCGTGCACGCACTGCCCGACCTGGGTGCCACGGCGGTGGAGTCGGGCCGCACCTTCGTCGACGCGCCGCTGGACCTCAGAGCGGTCAGCCTGGCGCTGCTCGCCGGTGTCTTCATCACGTTGATGACCCGCATGCAGCACGGCGCGGACTCCGAGACCGGGAAGCTGGCCGCCTCGGTGGTCGGGGGGTTCCTGCTCGCCGGGCTGGTGCTGTTCCACTCCGTGCTCGACTCCCTCATCCTCTTCGGCGCGTTCCACCACGGGGCCCCGTACGGCTACACCGACTGGCTGGCCTGGTTCTGGTACACGACGCTGCTCAACGTCGCGGGCGGGCTGGGGACGATCACCCTGCTGCGGCTGGTCCGCAGCAAGGACCTCATCGAGCGGGAGCGGAGCGCGGCCGGCGCCGAGGACTGAGCGGGGGCCCAGCCCGCCACGGGAGGGTCAGCGCGGCCCGAAGGCGACGGCCCGGACGTCCTCGAACAGTGCGGGCGGCCGGGGTGAGGCCCACATCTGGTTGGTGAGCAGCACCGCGGTGGTGCCGGTGACCGGGTCGCTCCACCAGGTGCCGCCCAGCCCGCCGTCCCAACCGAACGAGCCCGCGTGCCGGCCGCCGGGCTCGTCCGTGCGACGGACGCCGACGCCCAGCCCCCAGCCGCCGCCCTCGTCGTCGACCGGGCCGGCCTGCTCGGTGGTCATCGCCCGCACCGTCGCGGGCGACAGCACCGGGGCGCCCCCGTCGAGCAGTGCCCGCGCCAGGGCGGCGAGGTCGTCCACGGTGGACACCAGCCCGTCACCGCCGTCGGGGAAGGCCGGCGGCCGCGCCCACTGCCCGTCGGCGGCGTCGTACACCTGCCGTCCGCCGTCCTCGCCGGGCGGGGTCCAGTGCGGGCCCAGCCGGTCCCGGGCGTGGTCGGGCACGGTGAAGCCGGTGTCGGCCATCCCGAGCGGGTCCAGCACCCGCTCGGCGAGCACCTCGGGCAGCGGGCGGCCGGCCGCCCGGGCGACGAGGACGCCGAGCACGCTCGCCCCGGTGTGGTACAGCCAGCGCTCGCCCGGCTGGTGCGCCAGCGGGACGGAGGCCACCCGGCGCAGCCACTCCTCCGGTGGCGGGGCGGCCTGCGGCGCCGGCGGGCCGGCAGGCAGGCCGGCGGCGGCCAGCGCGGTGACCGTCGGGGTGGGCCACGGTGCGGTGAAGTCGAGGCCGAGCCCCAGCCGGAACGTGAGCACGTCGCGCACGGTGACCGGCCGGCGGGCCGGCACCGTCCCGGCGGCGGCGTCGGCGGCGTCGGCGAGCACCCGCCGGCCGGCCAGCTCGGGCAGCACGGGGTTCACCGGGTCGTCGAGGCCGAGCGTCCCGTCCTCGACCAGCGTCAGCGCGGCGACCGCGACCACCGGCTTGGTGATCGACGCGATCCGGAAGACGGTGTCCGGTCGCACCGCGTCGTCCCCGCCCGGGTCGTGCACGCCGGCCGCGCCGCGGGCCACCTCGTCCCCGCGAGTCACGTGCCACGCGGCGCCGGGCACCGCCCCCGCGGCCACGTGTCCGCGCACCACCGCCTCGACGTCGGCTGCCAGTCCCATGCCGCTCCGACTCCCGCGCGGGCCGGGACTCAGCGGTCCCGCGCGGCCCGCCGGGCTGCGCCCAGGTAGCGGGCGATCGCCGCCCGCTGCACCAGCCGGCTCACCGGGCCGGCGAGCCGGGCGGCGGACGTGGCCATCCGGGAGAAGACCCGCAGGGTGAAGACGACGTCGCCGCCGGGCTCCAGCCGCACGACGAACGCCTCCTCGCCGCTCTCCGGGTGACCGGGCAGCGTGCCGTAGCCGAAGCCCCGCTCGTCGCCGGTGGTCTGCGCCCACACCACCCGGCAGGGGATGTCGTAGCCCAGCCGGGGCAGCCCCGCGGTGAGGACGACGACGGTGCCCGGTTCGCCGGCCGGGCCGGTGGCGCGCACCCGCAGGCCCAACGAGCGCTGCAGCCGCCACCCGAGCACCGCCGCGGCGGCGCGCTCGAACGCCGCCCGGCCGGACCCGACGACCACCGAGCGCTCCAGGACCCCGTAGCCGGCCGGCAGCACCGCCTGCCGCGTGCCGCCCACCTCCGGGTAGGTGAGCGGGACGCCGGTGAGGCCGGCGGGGTCGGTCGCGCGGAAGAGGCCCACGGCCCGAGTGTGCCCGCCGGTAGGTTGGGCGCACTGTGCTGCCCGCCGTCACCGCCACCCGCTACGTCACCCCGCTGCGCGAGGGCGGCTCGCTGCCCGGGCTCATGGAGGCCGACGACCTGGGCACTTACGTGGTCAAGTGGCGCGCGGCCGGGCAGGGCGTGCGGGTGCTCGTGGCCGAGGTGGTCTGCGGGGAGCTCGCCCGCGCCCTGTCGCTGCCGGTGCCGGCCCTGGTCACCGTGGACGTCGCCCCGGAGCTGGCGGTGGGGGAGCCCGACGTCGAGGTGCAGGAGCTGCTTCAGCGCTCGGCCGGCGTCAACCTCGGGCTGGACTACCTGCCCGGGGCGCTGGACTTCGAGGCGGGGGCCGACGGCGTCGACCCCGAGCTGGCCGGCCGGGTGCTGTGGTTCGACGCGCTGGTGGGCAACGTGGACCGCTCGTGGCGCAACCCCAACATGCTGTTCTGGCACGGCCGGCTGCAGCTGATCGACCACGGGGCGGCCCTGACCTTCCACCACTCCTGGCCCGGCGCCGCGGCGGCCGTCGCGCGCCCCTACGACGCCGCCCAGCACGCGCTGGTCGACTGCGCACCCGACGTCCGGGCCGCCGACGCCGCCCTCGCCCCGCAGGTCACCCGGCCGCTGCTGGACCGGGTGCTGGCGCTCGTGCCCGACGTCTGGCTCGAGGGGCCGTCGCCGGACGACCCGCCCACGGCGGTGCGAGCCCGGTACGTCGACCAGCTGCTGGCCCGGCTGGCCGCCCGGGACACGTGGCTGCCGCCGCTGGTGGCCGCCGCCGCCGCGGGCGGGTCGCGCCGCCGTGCGCCGCGCGGGGAGAACCGTCCGTCCTGGCTGGGCCCGCCGCCGCCGGAGGGGGTGTCCCAGCGGTGAGGGACGAACCGCTGCGGAAGGCGGAGCGGTGAGCCGGGACACCTTCGAGTACGCCGTCCTGCGGGTCGTCCCGCGGGTGGAGCGCGGGGAGTCGCTCAACGCCGGCGTCCTCGTCTACTGCCGGCAGCGGGACTACCTCGGCTCCCGGGTGCACCTGGACACCGACCGGCTGCGCGCGCTGGACCCGACCGCCGACCCGGCTGCCGTCGGTCGGGCGCTGCAGGCCGCCGCCGACGTCTGCGCCGCCGACCCGGCCGCCGGTGCCGCCGGCCGGGAGGCGCTGGGCTCCCGGTTCCGCTGGCTGACCGCTCCGCGCAGCACCGTCGTCCAGGCCGGGCCGGTGCACACCGGGCTCACCGCCGACCCGGACGCCGAGGCCGACCGCCTCCTGCGGTTGCTGGTGCTGCCCGTGGGCGGGGCATGACCCGAGTCACAGGGGGCACACAGGTCACAGGAGTTTCACCTCCCGTCCACCTGATCACGGCGGGCCCCTGCCTAGCGTGCCGGAGGCCCTGTCACCCGTTCTGAGGACCCTGATGACGGACATCCGCCCGCCCCGGCGTCGCCTCCTGCCGCTGCTCACCGCCAGCCCGGTGCGCCACGGCACGACCAGCCACACCACGTGCTTCTACAAGTGCGGCAACGCCTGCGACAAGCCGGTGCCCAACCGGACCGACAACCCCACGTTCGCCTCCGTCGTCCAGTCCGCCGTCAGCCGGCGCAACGTGCTCAAGGCCGCCGGGGTGAGCGCACTGGTCGTCGCCGCCGCCCCGGCGCTGCCCGCGGCCGCCCACGGTCGCCGTGACAACGGCACGGGTGTGAGCCCGGAGGCCGCCGCCGCCGCCGCCCCGCTGACCTTCACCCCGGTCGAGCAGAACTTCCTCGACGAGCTGATCGTGCCCGCCGGCTACTCGTACTCCGTCGTCATGCGCTGGGGCGACCCGGTCGAGGAGGGCGCGCCGCAGTTCGACATCGACGCCCAGACGCCGGAGGCCCAGGCCAAGCAGTTCGGCTACAACTGCGACTTCATCGGCTGGCTGCCGATGGACGACTCCCACGCCCTGCTCGTGGTGAACCACGAGTACACCGACGAGCAGCTGATGTTCGGCGGGGTGGCCGACGAGGAGGGTGCCGGCGACATCAGCGACGAGCAGAAGCGGATCGCGATGATGGCGCACGGGATCTCCGTGGTGCAGGTGCGCCGGGTGGGCCAGACCGGCCAGTGGCGGCCCACCCGCGACCGCAGCCGCAACCGGCGGGTCACCGCGATGACCCCCCACGAGTTCACCGGGCCGGCCGCCGGCTCCGAGTACCTGAAGACCAGCGCGGACCCCACGGGCCGCACCGTGCTCGGCACGCTGAACAACTGCGCCGGTGGCATCACCCCGTGGGGCACCACGCTGCACGGCGAGGAGAACTTCAACCAGTACTTCGGCAGCTCCGCGCCGATCACCGTGGACGCCCAGCTGGCCGCCCTGGACCGGTACGGCATCAGCGCCGAGGACGTCCCCACCCGGCAGTGGCAGACGGCCGACCCCCGGTTCGACCTCATCCAGGAGCCCAACGAGGTCAACCGGTTCGGCTGGGTCGTCGAGCTCGACCCGTTCGACCCGCACTCCACGCCGAAGAAGCACACCGCCCTGGGCCGCTTCAAGCACGAGGGCGCCGACGTCCGGATCGCCGAGGACGGCCGGGTGGTCGCCTACTCCGGTGACGACGAGCGCTTCGACTACATCTACAAGTTCGTCTCCACGGGCCGGTACGAGGAGGGGGACAAGGCGCACAACATGACGCTGCTGTCCGAGGGCGACCTGTACGTCGCGCACTTCACCGGCGACTCGCCGCCCGCGGAGATCGACGGCAGCGGAACGCTGCCCAGTGACGGCGAGTTCGACGGCACCGGCACCTGGGTGCCGCTGGTCAAGGACGGCGAGTCCATGATCCCGGGCAAGAACGTCGCCTGGGTGCTCACCTACACCCGGCTGGCCGCCGACCGGCTCGGCAAGCGCCTGGACGCCAACGGGGACCCGGTGCTCGACGCCGCCGGCGAGGAGATCGTCGACGACCCGGCGAAGGTGCCGACCCGGATGGACCGTCCCGAGGACATCCAGACCAACCCGGTCAACGGGCGGGTCTACGTGGCGCTGACCAACAACTCCCGGCGGGGCACCGAGGGGCGGCCCGGGGTGGACGAGGCCAACCCGCTCGCCCGGTCCTACGCCTTCGACGAGGGCAGCCCGGCGGTCGCCGCCACCGGGACCGAGGCGGCGGTGGAGGCGGTGGCCGCCTCCTTCAGCGAGCAGCCCGGCAACAACAACGGGCACGTCATCGAGTGGGAGGAGCGCGGCAAGGCGACGTCGACCGAGTTCTCCTGGCGGATCTTCCTGCTCGCCGGTGACCCGGAGCGCCCGGAGACCTACTTCGCCGGGTACGACAAGAGCCAGGTCAGCGCCATCTCCTGCCCGGACAACCTGGAGTTCGACCCGGCCGGGAACCTGTGGATCTCCACCGACGGCACCGCGCTGTCCACCCGCAACCAGGAGGCCGGGACCGTCGGTGGGACCAACGACGGCCTGTTCGCCGTCCCGACCGCCGGCTCGGAGCGCGGGCACCTCAAGGCGTTCCTCACCGTGCCCATCGGCGCGGAGTGCAGCGGGCCGATGATCCCGTCCGACGGCCGGTCGGTGTTCGTGGCGGCGCAGCACCCGGGGGAGACCGACGGGTCGACCCTGGAGACCCCGTCGAGCACCTGGCCGGACCGACTGCCGGAGCGCCCGTTCCCACGGCCGAGCGTGGCCGTGGTCTTCCGCCACGACGGGCAGCGCGTCGGCGTGTAGGGAACGGCCCCGCCCGGGGCTGACGCGAACGACGGTGCCGGACCCCGCACGGGGTCCGGCACCGCCGTCTCCGGGGGCCGCCGTTGCCAGGGATCTCCCAGGGACGGTCGTTAGCGTGGGCAACCATGTACGACCGTGCGGGGACCCGCCGTCCCGGTCCAGGACACCCCGCCCCGCAGCCGGCCGAGGAGGTCGAGGACCCCCTCCTCGCCCGCCCGGCCGGGCCCCGGCTGGCGGGGGTCGACGTCGCCCGCGCGGTCGCCCTGGTCATGATCGTCGGCGCGCACGTGCTGCTCTTCAGCACCGACGACGGCGAGCCGACCTCGGCCTACGTGCGGGGGTCCGAGGGGGCGGCGCTGTTCGCGCTGCTGGCCGGCGCGGGCGTGGGGATCGCGTACGGCCGGCGGCCCGCCGCCGGCGCGCGGGCGTGGACCGCCGCGGCGGTCGCCCTCACCGTGCGGGCCGCGGCGCTGGTCGCGCTCGGGCTGGCGCTGGGCCACGTGGTCGACTACGAGGAGCACGCCGTCGTCGTCCTGACGACGTTCGGGCTGCTGTTCCTGCTCGCCGTGCCGCTGCTGCGCCTCGGGCCGGTCGCGCTGGCGGTGCTGGCCGCCGTGCTGGCGGTGGTCGTCCCCGTCGCGACGCACCTGCTGCGACCGGTGCTGCCGACGCCCCAGGTGGTCAACCCCACGCTCGGGGACGTCGCCGCCGAGCCGTGGGCGTGGCTGGCGCAGGTGACGCTCACCGGGATCTACCCGGCCCTGGCGTGGGCGGCCTACCTGTGCGCCGGCATGGCGCTGGGCCGCCTGGACCTCTCCTCGACGCAGCGGGTCGCCCAGCTGCTGCTCGGCGGGATCGCGCTCGCGCTGCTCGCCTCGCTCACCTCCTGGCTGCTGGTCACCGGCTTCGGCGGCGCCGACCGGCTGGTGGCCGCCGAGACCGGCCGGCTGGGCGCCGACGGTGTCGCAGACGGCCTGGCGTGGGGGCTCGCCCCGGACGACGCGCGGGGCTCGCTGTGGTGGCTGGCCGTCGACGCGCCGCACTCCAGCACCCCGCTGGACCTGCTGCGCACCACCGGGGTGGCCGTCGCGGTCACCGCGGGGTGCCTGCTGCTGAGCCGGGTCCTGCCCGCGGTGGTCGTCCGCCCCCTCGCGGCGGTCGGCAGCCTGACGCTGACGCTGTACACGCTGCACCTGCTGGCCCTGACCTGGTTCCCGGACGCCTGGGGTGAGCCGCTCACCCTCGTCGCGCACGTCGCGGTGGGGCTGGTGCTCGCGCCGCTGTGGCTGCGGGTCGCCCGGCGCGGACCGGTGGAGAGCGTCGTCCGCGGGCTGGAGACCGCTGCGGCCCGCGCCGTCCGCTGACACCCCTCCGCGATCACGGCGCCGTGACCACCGATCCGGCCGGAGCAGTGGTCACGGCGCCGTGATCGCGGGGCCGGTCGGTCAGCCGGGGAAGAGCGCGTCGACGCGGCGGGCGAGGTCGACGTCCAGCGCGGTCACCCCGCCCGCGGAGTGGGTGACCAGCGTCAGGTGCAGCGTGCGCCAGCGCAGGTCGACGTCGGGGTGGTGGTCCAGCTGTTCGGCGACGAAGGCGATCCGCACGAGGGCGGCGACGGCGTCCGGGAAGCCGGCCAGCTCCAGGCTGCGGCGGATGCCGCCGCCGCCGCCGTCGCCCGACCACAGCGGCAGGTCGGCCAGCGCGGCGGACAGCTCGTCGGGGGTCAGGGGCGCGGGGCGGGCCACGGCGGCCATCCTGCCGCCGCCTTCTCTAGAGGTGCAGGCCGCACTCGGTCTTGCCGCGCCCGGCCCACCGGCCGGCGCGCGGGTCCTCGCCCGGGGCGACCGGGCGGGTGCACGGCGCGCAGCCGATCGAGGCGTAGCCCACCTCCTGCAGCGGGTTCACCGGCACCCGGTGCTCGGCGACGTAGGTGTCGACGTGCTCCTGCGTCCAGGCCGCCAGCGGGTTGACCTTGACCATGCCGCGTTTGGCGTCCCAGTCGACGACCCGCGTGCCGGCGCGGGTGGGCGACTCGTCGCGGCGCACGCCGGAGCCCCACGCGACGTAACCGGCCAGCGCCCGGGCCAGCGGCTGCACCTTGCGCAGCGAGCAGCACAGGTCCGGGTCGCGGTCGTGCAGCTGCGGCCCGTGCTCGGCGTCCTGCTCGGCCACCGTCCTCTCGGGGAGGACGTTGACCAGCGTGATGGGCATGACGCCGCTGACCCAGTCACGGGTGCCGACCGTCTCGGCGAAGTGGTAGCCGGTGTCGAGGAAGACCACGTGCACGCCGGGGACGGCACGGCTGGCCAGGTGAGCGAGCAGGCCGTCGGCCATGGAGGAGGTGACCGCGAAGCCGTCGCCGAAGGTCTCCCCGGCCCAGCGCAGCACCTCGAGCGCCTGCTCGACGGGGTCGGCGACGCCCGCGAAGCGGGCGTCGGCCTCGGCTGCCAGCTCGGGCGTCGCGGCGATCGCGGTCGTCATGGGTGCTGCACTCCTGTCCCGGTGAGCCGGACGGTGAAGGTCCGCAGGCACGCGGCGCAGTGCCACCCGCCGGCGTCCCCGTGCGGGGTCAGCTCCTCGTCCCCGCAGTACGGGCAGTGGAACACGGGCAGCTGCCGGGCTCTTCCGGCTGACTCCTCCGTCACAGCAGCCCCGTCACAGCAGCCAGGACTCCTCCGCGCGGGCGACGTAGGCGGCGAAGCCCTCGCCGTCCGCGCGCCGCTCGACGTAGCCGCGCAGCACCCGCTCGCAGTAGTCGGCGGTCTCGGCCTTGGTCACCTTGTGGCCGCGGAACTTGCGGCCGAAGGCGGCCTCGACGCCGAGGTGGCCGCCCAGGTGCACCTGGAAGCCCTCGACCATCTCACCGGAGTCGTCGCGGACCATCGAGCCCTTGAAACCGATGTCGGCGGTCTGGAAGCGGGCGCAGGCGTTCGGGCAGCCGTTGACGTTGATCGACAGCGGGGTGTCGAACGCCGGCAACCGCTTCTCCAGCTCCGCGTAGAGGTCCTGCGCGTGCTGCTTGGTCTCCACGATGGCCAGCTTGCAGAACTCCAGCCCGGTGCAGGCCATGGTGCCGCGGCGGAACGCGCTCGGCCGCACCTGCAGGTCGTGCTCGGCCAGGGCGGCCACGGCGTCCTCGACCCGCTCGTCGGGGACGTCGAGGAGCACCAGCTTCTGCTGGGCGGTGGTGCGCACGCGCCCGGCGCCGTGCTCGTCGGCGAGGTCGGCGACGCGGGCCAGGAGCGTGCCGCTGATCCGGCCGGTGCGCAGCGCAAAGCCCAGGGCGTTGCGGCCGTCCTTCTGCCGCATCACGCCGACGTGGTCACGCTGGTCGTGCGCGGCCGGCGCGGGCGCCGGGCCGTCGGGCAGCGCGCGGTGCAGGTACTCGTCCTGCAGCACCTGGCGGAACCGCTCCGGGCCCCAGTCGGCCACGAGGAACTTGATCCGCGCCCGGTTGCGCTGCCGGCGGTAGCCGTAGTCCCGGAACACCGAGGTGCAGGCCGCCCACACCTCGGTGACCTCCTCGGGACGGACGAACACGCCCAGCCGCTGGGCGAGCATCGGGTTGGTGGACAGGCCGCCGCCGACCCACAGGTCGTAGCCGACCTCGCCGTCCGCGGTGCGCACGCCGACGAAGGAGACGTCGTTGATCTCGTGGCCGGTGCAGTGGTCCACGCAGCCGGACATCGAGGTCTTCCACTTGCGCGGCAGGTTGCTGAACTCCGGGTTGCCCAGGTACTTCTCGACGGTCTCGGCGATGGCCGGCGTGGCGTCGAGCACCTCGTCGGCGAGGATGCCGGCCAGGGGGCAGTTGAGCATCGTGCGCGGGGTGTCACCGCAGGCCTCGGTGGTGGACAGGCCGACGGCCTCCAGTCGCCGCCAGATCTCCGGGACGTCCTCGATGCGGATCCAGTGCAGCTGCACGTTCTGCCGGTCGGTGACGTCGGCGACGTCCCGGCCGAACTCGGTGCTGATGCCGGCGATGGTGCGCAGCTGGTCGCTGGAGAGCTGACCGCCGTCGATGCGCACGCGGAGCATGAAGTAGGAGTCCTCGAGCTCCTCGGGCTCCAGCACGGCGGTCTTGCCGCCGGGGATGCCCTGGGCGCGCTGGGTGTAGAGGCCCATCCAGCGCATCCGGCCGCGCAGGTCGGAGGGGTCGATGCCGCCGAAACCGGTGTGCTGGTAGATGTCCAGGACCCGCTGGCGGACGGTGAGCCCGTCGGCGTCCTTCTTCATCCGCTCGTTGGGGTTGAGCGGCTCGCGGTAGCCCAGCGCCCACTGGCCCTGCCCGCGGGCAGGGGCCTCGCGACGCGGCGGCCGGGTGCCCGCGCGCGTCGGCCGGGTCTCGGGGGAGCTCGTCACGGTGGTGTCCTCACTGCGCCGCCGCGCCCGCACGCCGGGCACGGGGGAGGCGCTGTCGGTTCGGGGGCGCAGCGCGTGCTGCGGGGGACCGGGTGTCAGCGCGCGGGGCGACAGACGGCGCTGCTGACGCGCGCCAGGTCGACGTGACGGCGCGCGACGAGGAGCAGGGCGCGACCGGTCACCCGGCCATGGTCCCACACCACCGACGGTGGGTGCGCGTGACGCAGGTGACCGCGGGCGGTCCGACGGGGCCGCCGGCGCTCAGCCGCCCGCGGTGGCGTCGCCGAAGGAGCGCCAGGCCTCCTCGAGGGCGGCCAGCTCGGCGACGGGTGCGGGCAGCTGCCCGGCCACGACGTCGGCGAGGGTGACCTCCTCGAGCACCCGGCGGTAGGCCTCGCGGGCGGCCACCCACACCGAGGCCAGCGGGACGGCGGTCCCCGAGTACTCGACGTCCTCCGGCCGCCGGCCGTGCACCTCGGCCAGGAACCCCTGCTCCACCCGCATGACGCGGGCGATGGAGACCTCCGACGGCGGCAGGGCCAGCCGGTAGCCACCCTCGCGGCCCCGCTGGCTGGTGACCAGCCGGGCGTGCTGCAGGTCGCTCAGGATCGACTGCAGGAACCGGGAGGGGATGCCCTGCGCGGCGGCGATCCGGTCGCAGGTCAGGGCGCCCGGTGCCGCCGCGGCCAGCTCCACGGCGGCGCGGACGGCGTAGTCGACCCGGGCGGTGATGCGCACGAGGGCCATGGTGCCCTGTCTGGGAGGGTGGCACGGTGCCACGACTGCGCTTCACCACCCTGGTGGCGGCGCCGCTGACGGTGGCCTTCGACGTCGCCCGTGCCCTCGACCACCCGTGGCCGGTGCCGCTGCGCGAGGTCGAGTCGGTGCGCCCGGAGCGGGACGTGTACGCCGCGGCACCCGGGGGCCGCTGGCGCCGGTTGACCCACACCCGCCGCTACACCGCCACCGCCGACGGCACGGTCGTCGAGGAGCAGGTCGACTGGGCGACCGCGCTGCCCGGCGTGCTCGGCCGGGTGGCCGACCGGCTGCTGTGCCGCCGCGTGCGCCGCGCCATGCGGGCCCACCTGGACGGGTACGCGGCGGCGGCCGCCCGGCGCGCGGTCGACGTGGTGCAGGTCGTCGGCGCCGCGCTGGTCGACGGCGACCGGGTGCTGGTGGCCCGGCGGTCGGGCGGGCCCTTCGACGGCTGCTGGGAGTTCCCCGGCGGGAAGGTGGAGCCGGGCGAGCCGGAGCTCGACGCGCTGGTGCGCGAGATCGGCGAGGAGCTCGGCGTCGCCGTCGTCCCGGGGGCGTTCCTCGGCGAGGTGGTGCTGGACGGCGCGGTCGCGGGCGGGCCGCCCGGGACCTCCACGCTGCGCGTGTGGCAGGCCCGCGTCGCCGACGGAGGGCGGCTGACCGCCCTCGAGCACAGCGAGCTGCGCTGGGTGACCGCGGGGGAGCTGGAGTCGCTGGACTGGATCCCCGCCGACCGGCCCCTGCTGCCCGCCGTCCGGGCCCTGCTCGCCGGCCGCTGAGCCGCGCCCAGGGGACTCCGACGCGCCCTCCCCCGGCTGGCCTGGTGCACCGCACCCGCCGTCGGGCACGGTGAGCAGGTGCTCGTCGTCGTCTCAGGGCTGCCCGGCACCGGGAAGACCGCGCTCGCGGCCGCGCTCGCCACCCGGCTGGTGGCCGTCCACCTGTCCGTCGACCCCATCGAGGACGCCCTGCTGGGCGCCGGCCTGCCGCGGTCGTGGGAGACCGGGGTGGCGGCCTACGAGGCGGCGCGGGTGATCGCCGCGCTGAACCTGGCCCGGGGGAGGCCCGTCGTGGTGGACGCCGTCAACGACAGCGAGCCGGCCCGGGACACCTGGCGGCGGGCGGCGGAGGACTCCGGTGCCCGGCTGTCGTTCGTGCTGCTGACCCTCGACGACGAGACGGAGCACCGCCGGCGGCTGGAGAGCCGGGTGCGGGACCTGACCCGGGTGCCGGAGCCGTCGTGGCAGGACGTCCGCGCCCGGGCGGCGTCGTACGCACCGTGGCCGGACGGGACGTGTCTCCGGGTCAGCGCGGACCGGCCCGTCGACGAACTGGTGGACGAGGTGGTCTCCCGGTTGACCGCCGGGTGAGCCCGCAGGGACAACGACGGGCGCCGTCCCGGGGGACGGCGCCCGTCGACTGGCCTCGTCCAGAGGCTCACCCCGAGCGTGCGAGGGGTGAGGGGGACGAGGTCCTTCCACTACTTGAAGACGTCCTTGACCTTCTCGCCGGCCTGCTTGAGGTTGCCTGACGCCTGGTCGGCCTTGCCCTCGGCCTGCAGGTCGCGGTCGCCGGTCGCCTGGCCGACGGACTCCTTGCCCTTGCCGGACAGCTCCTCGGCCTTGTTCTTCGCCTTGTCGATGCCGCTCATGTCGCACTCCTCTCGTGGAACGAGCCCCGGTACCCACCGACGGCACTCCTCACACGTATACGGTGGGACGCCGCAAGACGTCCGGCGGCACGGCGGTTGCCGAGGGAAGTCCTGCTGTCTCTGGGGGCGGTGGGGGGGTCACCTGGAGCGCCCCGCGGTCGGATCCGGAGACGAGGTCACAAGTCGGTGACGTCCGTGGACGCCCTTCTCGCAGCGCGCCTAGGGTCGCCGCTCGTAGCGGGGTGACCCCGTACCCGTCCACCTGATCCCGGCCGCCCGACGCTCGGCGGCGGCTGCCGGGGAGACGATCCGTTCCCCCCGCTGTGCGGGACGAGGGAGGCACTGCACGTGAGGTTGAGCAAGCGCTCTGTTGCGCTCATCGCGACAGGCATGTCCGGCGTGGTGCTGCTGTCCGCCTGTGGCGGCGGCGGCGACGACGGGAGCGGCGCGGAGGGCGCCGCCGACGGGGGCACCTACAGCATCGCCCTCTACAGCGACCCCGAGAACCCGCTCGTCCCCGGCAACACGACCGAGAGCGAGGGCGCCCAGGTGGTCCGCTCGCTGTGGACCGGCCTGGTCGAGTACTCCACGGACGGCGCGGTCGAGTACACCGGTGTGGCCGAGTCGATCGAGTCCGACGACAACACCACGTGGACGGTCACGCTCAACGACGGCTGGACCTTCCACGACGGCACGCCCGTCACCGCCCAGTCCTTCGTGGACGCGTGGAACTACACCGCCTACAGCCCGAACGCCCAGGGCGGGTCCTACTTCTTCGCCAACATCGCCGGCTACGACGAGCTGCAGGCGCCGACCGACGACGCCGGCACCATCACCGGCGACCCGGCGGCGCAGGAGATGAGCGGGCTGCAGGTGGTGGACGACCGGACGTTCACCGTCACCCTGTCCAGCCCGTTCGCCCAGTTCCCCGTGACCGTCGGCTACAGCGCCTTCTACCCGCTGCCGGAGTCCTTCTTCGCCGACCCGGAGGCCGCCGGCCGCCAGCCGGTCGGCAACGGGCCCATGCAGGCCACCGAGGAGTTCGTGCCGGGCCAGGGCTTCACCGTCACCCGCTACGACGAGTACGGCGGTGACCAGCCCGCCCAGGCCCAGTCCGTCGAGTTCCGGGTCTACACCGACATCAACACCGCCTACACCGACGTGCAGGCCGGCAACCTCGACGTCGCCCCGGACCTCCCGCCGGACGCCATCACCTCGGTCGAGGCGGAGTTCGGCGAGCGCTACCTGGAGGCGCCGTCGTCCGGGTTCACCTACCTCGGTTACCCGACCTACGACGAGCGCTTCTCCGACCCGCGCGTGCGCCAGGCGCTGTCGATGGCGGTCGACCGCCAGGCGATCGCCGACGCCATCTTCGCGGGCAGCCGCGAGCCGGCCGACGCGTTCATCGCCCCGGTGGTGGACGGCTACCGGGAGGGTGCCTGCCAGTACTGCCAGCTGGACGTCGACCGGGCCAACCAGCTGCTGGACGAGGCCGGCTTTGACCGCAGCCAGCCGCTGGAGCTGTGGTTCAACGCCGGAGCCGGTCACGACGCGTGGGTCGAGGCCGTGGGCAACCAGCTGCGCGAGAACGTGGGCGTCGACTACTCGCTGCGCGGCGAGCTGGACTTCGCGCAGTACCTGCCGCTGCTCGACGAGCAGGGCGTCACCGGCCCCTACCGGCTGGCGTGGAGCATGGACTACCCGAGCCCGCAGAACTACCTGGAGCCGCTGTACTCCACCGCGGCCCTGCCGCCGGCGGGCTCGAACACGACCTTCTACACCAACCCCGAGTTCGACGCCCTGATCCAGCAGGGCAACGGGGCCGCCAGCAACGAGGAGGCCATCGCCCTGTACCAGCAGGCCGAGGACCTCCTGCTGGAGGACATGCCGATCATCCCGATGTTCTTCGACGTCGAGCAGGCCGTGCACGCCGAGACGGTCGGCGACGTGGTGATCGACGTCTTCGGGGACATCGACGTCGCGGCGGTCACCGTCACCTGACCCCGCACCGCCCGCTGACCGCCGGGGGCGCCGTCCGTTCCGGACCGGTGCCCCCGGCGGTCGGCCGCGGGGCTCCAGACTGGACGCGACACGACGCCGCGACGGCGTCTGACCGAGGAGCGACATGGGCCGCTACATCGCCCGCCGACTACTGCTGACCATCCCCGTGCTGATCGGGGCGTCCTTCCTCATCTTCGCGATGGTCTACGCCCTGCCGGGTGACCCGATCCGCGCCCTCGGCGGTGAGCGGCCGCTGTCCCCGGCCGTGATCGCCCAGCTCCGCGAGGAGTTCAACCTCGACGACCCGCTGGTCGTCCAGTACGTCAAGTACGTCGGTGACCTGCTGCAGGGCGACCTCGGCACCGACTTCCGCGGCCGGGAGGTGAGCGACACCATCGTGCAGCGGCTGCCGGTCACCGTCCGGCTGACCGCGGTGGCCATCCTGATCGAGGCCGTGATCGGCGTCGCGGCCGGCGTGCTCGCCGGCATCCGGCGCAACGGGTTCCTGGACAACCTGGTGCTCGTCTCGAGCACCCTGGTCGTGTCCGTGCCGATCCTGGTGCTGGCGTTCGTCGCCCAGTTCGTCCTGGGGTTGCAGTTCGGCCTGTTCCCGATCGCCGGGGTCCAGGAGGGCTGGTACAGCTACCTGCTGCCCGGCCTGGTCCTCGCCTCGGGCTCCCTGGCCTACGTCGCCCGGCTCACCCGCACCAGCGTCGCGGAGAACCTGCGCGCGGACCACGTGCGCACCGCGCGCGCCAAGGGACTGCTGCCGCGGACGGTGATCACGCGGCACACCCTGCGCAACAGCCTGATCCCGGTCGTCACGTTCGTCGGCGCCGACATCGGCACGCTGATGGGTGGCGCCATCGTCACCGAGACCGTCTTCAACCTGCCGGGCATCGGCCGCGCCGTCTTCGACGCGGTGGCCGCCCAGGAGGGGGCGGTCGTCGTCGGCATCGTGACCCTGATGGTCTTCTTCTTCGTCTTCTTCAACCTGGTGGTCGACGTGCTCTACGCCGTCCTCGACCCGAGGATCCGCTATGACTGATCAACAGCAGGCCGACCTGCGCCACGACGAGGTGGCAGCCGGCACCACGACCGGCCTGGCCGCACCGTCGGTCGACGCCACCAGCGCCCGGCAGAACAGCCTGTGGAGCGACGCCTGGGGCCAGCTGCGGCGCAACCCGCTGTTCTGGATCGGCGCGCTGTTCGGCCTGGTGTTCCTGCTGATGGCCCTGGTGCCCCAGGTCTTCGCCCGGGGCGCCGACCCGCGCGACTGCGCGCTGACCAACAGCAACCAGCCGCCGTCGGCCCAGCACTGGTTCGGGTTCGACCAGCAGGGCTGCGACTACCTGGCCAACGTCGTCTACGGCGTCCGCAACTCGCTGCTCATCGGCCTGCTCGCGGTGCTGGTCATCCTGGTGCTCGGGGTGCTGGTCGGCGCGGTCTCCGGCTTCTACGGCGGTCTGGTCGACAGCGTGCTGTCCCGGCTCACCGACGTCTTCTACGCGCTGCCGCTGATCCTGGGGGCGCTGGTCGTGCTCCGCAGCGGCATCCTCGGCCGGGGGGTGGTCGCGGTGGCCGTCGCCCTGGCCGTGTTCGGCTGGATGACCGCGATGCGGCTGGTCCGCTCCCAGGTGATCGCGGTGAAGACCTCCGACTACGTGGCCGCGGCCCGGGCCATGGGCGCCTCCAACGGGCGGATCCTGCTGCGGCACATCCTGCCCAACGCCGTCGCGCCGGTGCTGGTCTACACGACCATCACCATCGGGGTGCTCATCGCCGCGGAGGCCACCCTGACGTTCCTCGGCGTGGGCCTGCAGCGGCCGGCCATCTCCTGGGGCCTGCAGATCGACGCCGGCCAGTCCCTGCTGCGCACGGCACCGCACCTGGTGCTCTTCCCCAGCCTCTTCCTGACCCTCACCGTGATGTCGTTCGTGATGATGGGTGACGCCCTCCGCGAGGCCCTCGACCCCAGGCAGCGCGCGTGACCGCCCCTGAGCCCGCCCTGGCCCCCACCGGCGCCGGCACCCCGGTCCTCGAGGTCGAGGACCTGCACGTGGAGTTCCGCACCCGGTCCGGCGTGGTGAACGCCGTCAACGGCATCAGCTACAGCCTGGCCGAGGGGCAGACGCTGGCCATCCTGGGCGAGTCCGGCTCGGGCAAGTCGGTCTCCGCGCAGGCGATCATGGGGATCCTCGACAGCCCGCCGGCCGCCATCACCGGGGGCAGCATCCTGTTCCAGGGACGCGACCTGCTCACCCGGTCGGCCGAGGAGCAGCGGAGGGTCCGCGGCCCCGGGATCTCGATGATCTTCCAGGACGCGCTGTCCTCGCTGAACCCCGTCTACAGCGTCGGGTTCCAGATCGGCGAGGTGTTCCGCGCCCACCGCGGGATGTCCAAGCGGGACGCCCGCAGGCGCGCGGTCGAGCTGATGGACCGGGTGCGGATCCCGGGGGCGGCGTCGCGGGTGGACGACTTCCCGCACCAGTTCTCCGGCGGCATGCGCCAGCGGGTCATGATCGCCATGGCCATCGCCCTGGACCCCCGGGTGCTCATCGCCGACGAGCCCACCACCGCCCTGGACGTCACCGTGCAGGCGCAGGTCATGGACCTGCTCACGGACCTGCAGCGGGACACCGGCATGGGCCTGGTCCTCATCACCCACGACCTCGGCGTGGTCAACGAGGTCGCCGACGAGGTCGCGGTCATGTACGCCGGGCGGATCGTCGAGCGGGGGACGGTCGACGACGTCTTCGGCCACCCGGCGCACCCCTACACCGAGGGGCTGATGAGGTCGGTGCCGCAGGTCGAGGCCAAGGGCGGTCGCCTGCTGCCGATCGTCGGCCAGCCGCCGAACCTGGCGGCCATCCCCGGGGGCTGCCCCTTCCACCCCCGGTGCGCGCGCCGCCGGCTGGGCGCCGCCGCGGCCCCGGGGCGCGAGTGCGCCACCGACGTCCCGCCGCTGCGCCTGGTCGCCCCCGGCCGCGAGGCGGCCTGCCACTACAGCGAGGAGGTCCTCGGTGGCTGAGCCCACGACCGGCGCGACGGCCGCGTCCCGCACCCCGCCCGCGACGCCCGGTGAGACGCTGCTGGAGATCCGCGGCCTGCAGAAGCACTTCCCGCTCACCCAGGGCATCGTGTTCAAGCGGACCATCGGCCACGTCCGCGCCGTGGACGGCGTCGACCTGACCATGCGCCGCGGGGAGACCGTGGGCCTGGTCGGGGAGTCCGGCTGCGGCAAGTCGACGGTGTCGAAGCTGCTGGTGGCGCTGGAGAAGCCGACGGCGGGGGAGATCCGCTACAAGGGCCAGGACGTCGCCCGGATGGGCGGCCGGGCGCTCAAGGCGTACCGGCGCGAGGTCCAGATCATCTTCCAGGACCCGTACGCGTCGCTGAACCCGCGGATGACCGTCGGGGACATCGTCTCCGAGGGCTGGGCGGTGCACGCCGACGTGGCCCCGAAGAAGGGCCGGCTGCAGCGCACCCAGGACCTGCTCGACCGCGTCGGGCTCAACCCCGACTACGTCAACCGCTACCCGCACCAGTTCTCCGGGGGGCAGCGGCAGCGGATCGGCATCGCCCGCGCGCTCGCCCTGCGGCCCGAGGTCATCGTGTGCGACGAGCCCGTCTCGGCCCTGGACGTGTCGGTGCAGGCCCAGGTGGTGAACCTGCTGGAGGACCTGCAGGACGAGTTCGGCCTGTCCTACCTGTTCATCGCCCACGACCTCTCGGTGGTCCGGCACATCTCCGACCGGGTCGCGGTCATGTACCTCGGGAGCATCGTCGAGGAGGGCACCGACCAGCAGGTCTACGGCTCGCCGTCGCACCCCTACACCCAGGCCCTGCTGTCGTCGGTGCCGCTGCACCAGCCGCACCTGCGCGGTCAGAAGGACCGCATCCTGCTGCAGGGCGACGTGCCCAGCCCGGCCGACCCGCCCTCGGGCTGCCGGTTCCGCACCCGCTGCTGGAAGGCGCAGGACGTCTGCGCCCAGGAGGCCCCCGCACTGGTCGACCGCGGTCAGGGCCACCCCGCGGCGTGCCACTTCGCCGAGGCCCGCACCGTCGTCCCCCTCGAGGACTGAGCGCCCGGGCGAGATCGTGAGCCTGGGTAACGAATTCGTCACGCCCGTGGACGCTCGTCCGGGCGCTACCTAGGGTTCCGACAACACCCCGTCGAGCCGTCCCGCGGTCGGGTCACCGGACGCGCAGAGGTCGGCGACCGGGTGCGGACCTCGGGCCGCCGGGGGGTGAGGGAGGGGACGCGTGCGGGCTCGATCCGGGTCGGGGACCCGCCGGCGAGGCGCCGGATCGGGTCGGGCACCGTCGCAGGGGCACGCACGCCGGAGCCCGCTCCGGCCCGACGACACCGGTGGAGGACACCCGTGGCGCGTTTCCTGCTGAAGCGACTGGCGAACTACGCCGTCCTGCTGCTCGTGGCCACCACGGTGGCCTACGTCGTCGCCTCGCTGGCGCTGGACCCCCGGGCCCGCTACGAGGGGCGCAACCCGCCGGTCCCGCCGGAGGTCGTCGACCAGGCGCTCACCTCCTACGGCGTCAACGACCGCGACCCGCTGCTCGGCCGCTACCTGGACTGGATCGGCGGCCTGCTCACCGGGGACTTCGGCCAGACGGTGACCGGCGGCGACATCAACGCCGAGCTGGGCGCCCGGGCCCTGGTCAGCCTCCGGCTGCTGCTGCTCGGCACGATCGTCGGGATCACCGTCGGCGTGCTGCTGGGCGTGTGGAGCGCCATCAAGCAGTACCGCCTCACCGACCGGCTCTCCACCGCGTTCGCCTTCTTCTTCATCGCCACCCCGGTGTTCTTCACTGCGGTGCTGCTCAAGTACGGCGCGCTGCAGGTCAACGAGGCGGCCGGGACGACGCTGCTCTACTACACCGGCTACGAGACACCCGGCCTGGAGGCCGGCTTCTGGGGCACCCTGCGCGACCAGGTCGCCCACCTGGTCCTGCCGACCCTGTCGATCGCCCTCGGCCTGATCGCGCTGTTCTCCCGGTACCAGCGCAACGCGATGCTCGACGTCATGGGCAGCGACTTCCTGCGCACCGCCCAGGCCAAGGGGCTCAGCCGGCGGCGGGCGCTGTTCAAGCACGGGCTGAGGACCGCGCTCATCCCGATGGCCACGCTGCTGGCCTACTACTTCGGCACCCTGGCCGTGGGCGCCACCTTCACCGAGAAGATCTTCGGCTGGCACGGCATGGGGGAGTGGCTGGTGGACTCGATCACCGGCAACGACATCAACGTCGTCGCGACCGTCGCCTTCTTCACCGCCGTCTTCGTCCTGTTCGCCGGCTTCCTGTCCGACGTGCTGTACGCCGTCCTCGACCCGCGCGTGCGGGTCTCCTGAGGAGCGCCGACATGACCATCCCCGTCGACCCGCTCGTCGTCGCCGACGACGACGCCCTCCGGGACACCGACCGCCAGCAGCCGCCGGGGCCCGACGTCGTCGTCCGGGGCCGCCGCCAGCTGGTCACCCGGCGGCTGCGCCGCGACCGGGCCGCGATGGCCGCCCTCGTCGTCCTCATGGCGCTGTTCATGCTCGCCTTCGCCGGCCCCACCGTCTACCGGCTGATCACGGGCTGGACCTACACCGACCAGGACTTCACCGCCTTCCTGCAGCCGCCCTCGCCGAGCCACTGGTTCGGCACCACGCAGATCGGCGGTGACGTCTTCGCGCTGACCATGCGCGGCCTGCAGAAGTCGCTGCTGATCGGGCTGCTGGTGGCGGTCATCTCCACCGGGCTGGCCGCGGTCGTGGGCGCCTTCGCCGGCTACCTCGGCGGCTGGACCGACCGGGTCCTCATGTGGCTGGTGGACCTGCTGCTGGTGATCCCGGCGTTCCTCGTCGTGGCGATCATCAGCCGCAACCTGGACGGGGGCGGCTGGATCGCGCTGGTGTTCCTCATCGCGGGGTTCGGCTGGATGATCACCGCGCGCATCGTCCGCGGCATGACGCTCAGCCTGCGGGAGCGGGAGTTCGTGCTGGCCGCCCGCTACTCCGGGGTGTCCACGCCGGGGATCATCTTCCGCCACCTCATCCCCAACATGAGCTCGCTGCTCATCATCGACGCGACGATCGCGGTGGCGACGGCGATCATCGCCGAGTCCGGGCTGTCCTACTTCGGCTTCGGCGTCAAGCCGCCGGACGTCTCGCTGGGCACGCTGATCGCCGACGGCACCCAGTCGGCCTTCACCTTCCCGTGGCTGTTCATGTTCTCCGGCGGTCTGCTCGTGCTCACCACGCTGGCGGTCAGCGTCTTCGGCGACGGGCTGCGCGACGCGCTGGACCCCGGCGCCAAGCGCGCCGGCGGCACGCAGTGAGCACCGCGGCGCGACAGACCCCGGCCGCCACCGATCTCGGGGCACCCCTGCTGGAGGTGCGCGACCTGACGGTCACCTTCCCCGGTGAGGACGGTCCGGTCCCGGCGGTGCGCGGGGTCAGCTACACGCTGTCCCCGGGCGAGGTGCTGGGCATCGTCGGCGAGTCCGGCTCCGGCAAGTCCGTGTCGTCCCTGGCGGTCATGGGCCTGCTGCCGGCCTCCGCACGGGTGTCGGGGAGCGTGCGGCTGCACGGCCAGGAGCTCCTCGGCCTGCCCGACCGCGAGCTCACGCGCATCCGCGGCAGCCGGGTCGCCATGGTGTTCCAGGACCCGCTGTCCGCGCTCACCCCCGTGTACACGGTCGGCGACCAGATCGCGGAGACCGTGCAGGTGCACCAGGGGCTGTCCAAGGCCGCCGCCTCCCGCCGGGCGGCCGAGCTGCTCGACGCCGTCGGCATCCCCAACGCCGCCGCCCGGGCGCGGGCCTACCCGCACGAGTTCTCCGGCGGCATGCGGCAGCGGGTGATGATCGCGATGGCGATCGCCAACGACCCCGACGTCCTCATCGCCGACGAGCCGACCACGGCGCTGGACGTCACCATCCAGGCCCAGGTGCTCGAGCTGCTGGACACCGCCC
This sequence comes from Geodermatophilus sp. DSM 44513, assembly GCF_032460525.1. Classification (NCBI taxonomy): domain Bacteria; kingdom Bacillati; phylum Actinomycetota; class Actinomycetes; order Geodermatophilales; family Geodermatophilaceae; genus Geodermatophilus; species Geodermatophilus sp. DSM 44513. The sequence continues at coordinate 984,181 of NZ_CP135963.1, forward strand.
GGCAGATGACGCACGCGGCCACGGTCATGATCACCCACGACCTGGGCGTGGTCGCCGGCATCGCCGACCGGGTGGTCGTGATGTACGCGGGCAAGGCGGTGGAGAGCGGGCCGGTCGACCCGGTCTACGCCGACCCGCGGATGCCCTACACCATCGGGCTGCTCGGCTCGGTGCCGCGGCTGGACCGGCCCGACCAGCCGCTCACGCCGATCGAGGGCTCGCCGCCGAACGTCGGCCGGCTGCCCGCGGGCTGCCCCTTCGTGCCCCGCTGCCCGGTGCGCATCCCGCTGTGCTCGGACGTCGAGCCGGCGCTCGAGCCGGCCGCCGGGGGGCGTCAGCAGGCCGCCTGCCACCGCAGCGAGGAGATCGAGGCCGGCCGGATCGGCGGCTCGCCGGTCTTCCCGGTGCCGGAGATCGCCGCCGCACGCGTGCAGCTGCCGCGCGAGCAGCGCACCGCCGTGCTGGAGGTGCGCGACCTGGCCCGGCGCTACCCGGTGACGCTGGGCGTGGTGTTCCGCCGCACCGTGGGCACCATCACCGCCGTCGACGGCATCACCTTCGACGTCCGCGAGGGCGAGGCGCTGGGTCTGGTCGGCGAGTCCGGCTGCGGCAAGACGACGACGATCATGCAGATCCTCGACCTGGCCCGCCCGCAGGAGGGCTCGGTCGCGGTGCTCGGGCGCGAACTCGGGTCCCTCGGCAAGGCCGAGCGCAAGCAGCTGCGCCGCGACGTGCAGGTGGTCTTCCAGGACCCGCTGGCCTCGCTGGACCCCCGGCTGCCGGTGGGCGACATCATCGACGAGCCGCTGCGCGCCTTCGGCGTCCCGGCCGGTGAGCGCCGCGACCGGGTGCGCGAGCTGCTGGCGCTGGTCGGGCTGAGCCCCGAGCACGGCAACCGCTACCCGGGGGACTTCTCCGGCGGGCAGCGGCAGCGCATCGGCATCGCCCGCGCCCTGGCGCTGGAGCCGCGGCTGCTGGTCCTCGACGAGCCGGTGTCGGCCCTGGACGTGTCCATCCAGGCCGGCGTGCTCAACCTGCTCGAGGACCTCAAGGCCCGGCTCGGGCTGGCCTACCTGTTCGTGGCCCACGACCTGTCGGTGGTGCGGCACATCGCCGACCGGGTGGCGGTCATGTACCTCGGGCGGCTGGTGGAGGTGGGCGCCTCGGCCGACGTGTTCGAGCGGCCCACCCACCCCTACACGCAGGCGCTGCTGTCCGCCGTCCCGATCCCCGACCCGGCGGCCGAGCGCCGGCGCTCGCGGATCCTCGTGCGCGGTGACCTGCCCAGCCCCGCCGACCTCCCCTCGGGGTGCCGGTTCCGCTCCCGCTGCCCGCTCTACACCGAGCTGGGCACCGACGAGCGCCGCCGCTGCGAGGAGGTCGACCCCGCGCTGGCCCACCACGGCGGCGGGCACGACCAGCAGGCCGCCTGCCACTGGGCCCGGGAGCGGCACGTGGTGCCGGAGTGACCGGCGCCGCAGCGAGGAGGACCCGGACCGGTCGCCGCGGCGACGCGGCGGCGAGCGGGCGACGGGCACCCGTCGCCCACCGACACGGGCAGATGCCCCACCGCCCCCGCGACCAGCGGGGGCACCGACCAGGGAGCGACACTTGAGACTGAGAAGCCCGTTGCGGGCGGCTGCTGCGTGCACCGCCGTCACGCTGATCCTCACCGGCTGCGGCGGTGGGACGACCACCGAGGGCGGGGGCGGGACCGGCGAGGCCGCGCCCGCCACCGAGAACGAGATCAACCCGGTGGACCGCGCGGAGCTCACCGAGGGCGGCGACCTGCGCTGGGCCCTCACCGAGATCCCGCCGAACTTCAACTACTACCAGTTCGACGGCACCCTGGCCGACAACGCCGACGTCATCGAGGCGCTCATGCCGACGGCGTTCCACTACGAGGCCGACGCGACCCCGGTCGTGGCCGAGGACTACTTCACCAGCATCGAGCTGACCAGCCAGGACCCCCAGCAGGTCACCTACGACATCAACCCGGACGCCACCTGGTCCGACGGCACCCCGATCACCGCCGCGGACATGGTCGCCCAGTGGCAGGCCAGCAACGGGACGAACCCCGCCTACAACATCTCCTCCAGCAACGGGTGGGACCAGATCGAGTCCGTCGAGCCGGGGGAGAGCGACAAGCAGGCCGTCGTCACCTTCGCCAACCCCTATTCGGACTGGCAGGCGCTCTACAGCCCGCTGTACCCGGCGTCGACCAACACCGACCCGGAGGTGTTCAACACCGGCTGGATCGAGCAGCCGCAGGTCACCGCCGGCCCGTTCCGGCTGCAGGGCATCGACCGCAACGCGCAGACCATCACGCTGGAGCGCAACCCCGACTGGTGGGGCGAGCCGGCGCTCCTGGACCGGATCATCTACCGGGTCCTGGAGTCCGACGCGCAGATCGACGCGCTGCTCAACGGCGAGCTGGACTTCATCGAGATCGCCGCGGACGTCAACAAGCTGCAGCGCGCCCAGTCCGCCGAGGGCATCGCCATCCGCCGCGCCGGCGGACCGAACTTCCGGCACATCACCATCAACGGCACCTCGCCGGTGCTCTCCGACGTCAACGTCCGCCAGGCGCTGGCCAAGGCCATCGACCGGCAGACCATCGCCGATGCGCTGATCGGCCCGCTCGGTGGGGACACCACCAAGCTGGACAACCACATCTTCATGACCAACCAGGAGGGCTACCAGGGCAACGCCGGGGAGCTCGCCGAGCCCGACGTCGCGGCGGCCAACGCGCAACTCGATGAGGCCGGCTGGACCCGCGAGGGCGAGGGCACCCGGACCAAGGACGGCCAGCCGCTGTCCATCCGGATGGTCATCCCCTCCGGCGTGGCCGCCAGCGCGCAGGAGGCCCAGCTGATCCAGAGCATGCTGGCCCAGGTCGGGGCCGAGCTGCAGATCGAGACGGTCGCGGCCAACGAGTTCTTCAACAGCTACGTGCTCATCGGCAACTACGACATGACGGTGTTCGCCTGGCTCGGGACGCCGTTCCCGATCAGCTCGAGTCAGTCCATCTACGCCGAGCCGCAGGGCGAGGAGATCCAGCAGAACTTCGCCCGCGTCGGCTCGCCGGAGATCGACCAGCTGCTCGACCAGGCCACCCAGGAGCTGGACCCGGCCCGGGCCCGCGAGCTGGCCAACCAGGCCGACGCGGAGATCTGGGAGATCGTGCACTCGCTGACGCTGTACCAGCGGCCGGACATCATCGCGGCCACCGACCGGCTGGCCAACCTCGGCGCGCAGGGCTTCGCCAGCGAGCGGTACGAGGACATCGGCTTCACCAGCTGACCTGCGGCGGGCGGGAGGTCGGTGCGTGGCACCGGCCTCCCGCTCCGTGTCCGGGCCCGGGCGGCCTGCGGGAGGATGGACGGCGTGACGCCCTCCCGCCGCCTGCTGCTGGTGCACGCCCACCCGGACGACGAGACGATCAACAACGGGGCCACCATGGCCCGCTACGTCGCCGAGGGCGCCCAGGTCACCCTGCTCACCTGCACCCTGGGCGAGGAGGGCGAGGTGCTGGTCCCCGAGCTGGCGCTGCTGGGCCCCGAGCACGCCGACCAGCTCGGCGGCTACCGGATCGGTGAGCTGCGGGCGGCGATGGACGCCCTCGGCGTCACCGACTGGCGCTTCCTCGGCGGCCCGGGCCGCTACCGGGACTCCGGGATGATGGGCACCCCGGCCAACGCGGCGCCGCGGGCGTTCTGGAACGCCGACCTCGACGAGGCGGTGGCGCACGCCGTGGCCGTGGTCCGCGAGGTCCGGCCGCAGGTGCTGGTCACCTACGACGAGAACGGCGGCTACGGCCACCCCGACCACATCCAGGCCCACCGCGTCGCCATGGGCGCGGTCGATGCCGCCGCCGACCCCGGCTACCGCCCGGACCTCGGCCCGCCGTGGGACGTGGCCAAGGTCTACTGGTGCTGCGTGCCGCGCTCGGTCATGCGCCGGGGCATCGAGGCGATGACCGCGCAGGGGCAGGACTCGCCGTTCGCGTCGCTCGGCGAGGTGGACGACGTCCCCTTCGTCGTCCCGGACGAGCTGGTCGCCGCCGCGGTCGACGGGCGGGCGCACGCGGGCGCGAAGGAGGCGGCCATGCGGGCGCACGCCACCCAGATCACCGTCGACGGCCCGTTCTTCGCGCTGTCGAACAACCTGGGCCAGGAGGTGCTCGGCACCGAGTACTACCGGCTGGTGCGCGGGGAGCGGGGCACGGCCGACGGCTGGGAGGACGACCTGTTCGCCGGCCTGGACGCGTGATCCGGCGGGTGGGGGCGGGCCTGCTGGTCGTCGTCCTGGCCCTCTGGCTGGCGCTGGTGGAGGTCTTCTGGCTGCCGCTGCGCGTCGCCGGCGTGCTGGTGCCGGTGTCGGTGGCCGCCGCGGTCGCCGGCAACCTGCTGCTCGTCGGGCTGGCCGCGCGGCTCACCGGCTCCCGGCCGGCGGCGGTGCTGCCCGCGCTGGTCTGGCTGGTGGTCGCCGTGGGCGGCAGCATCCGGCGGCCCGAGGGCGACCTGCTGGTCACCGGTACGGGCGGCCTCGGCGTCGTCAGTCTGGCCTTCCTGCTCGCCGGGGTGGTGGCCGCGTCCTTCGCCGTCGGGAGGGTACTGGCCGCGCCCCGGGACGGCCTCAGCCCGGCGCCCGCCGGTAGTGGTAGCGGTGGTGCTCGATGAGCCCGGCCCGCCGGTAGAGCTCCCGCGCCGGCGCGTTGGACGCCGCGACCTGCAGGTACAGCCAGCGGGCCCCGCGGCCGGCCCCCCAGCGCTGCAGCGCGGCCATGACCGCGGTCGCCAGCCCCTGCCGGCGGTGCCGCTCGTCGACGGTGACCGCGGCGACCCCCAGCCACCCGTCGTCGACCACCCCGCGGCCGACCGCGGCGAGCGGGGCCGGCGGGGGGTCCCGGCGCACCGCGGCGAAGGCGACGTCCTCGGCGTTGGTCAGCACCGCGCGGGCCGTCGGCGGCAGCGGCCCGCCGCGGTGGCGGTAGCCGGCCAGCCAGGCGTCGTCCGGCTCGGGGGAGAGGGCCACCGGTACGCCGTCGGCGGCAGCGGGCGGGTCCAGCGGGGCCGTCAGCACCAGCACGTCCTCGTCGCGCTCCCACCCGGCCGCGGCGAACGCCGCGTCGGCGCCGCGGGCCTGCCGGCCGGCCAGCATCGCGGCCGGGCGCAGGTCGCGGTCCCGGTACCAGCGGGTCACGGCGTCCACGGCGTCGGGCAGGGGCCGCCCGGGGTCGCCCACGACCAGGGCGGAGTTGGCCCGGCCGGTGAAGCCGCCGCCGGCGCGCAGCAGCCAGTCGCCCAGGGAGCCCTCCTCGGGAGCCCGCCAGCCGCGGGCGGCCAGCCGCTCGAGGTCGGCGACGTCCAGGGGTGACCGGCGCTGTCCCACGGTCGGTCATCCTGCGCCGTCCGGTCGCGTCCCACCCGGTGGGGTCCACCACGCCCCCCGTCGTCGTCCCAGCCGGGCCCCACGGGCCATACTGAGGACCGGAACGACCGGCTCCGCAGCCGGTGGAGCGACCCCGCACGTCCCCGGGAGGGAACCACCGTGACCTACGTCATCACCCAGGCCTGCGTCGACGTCCTCGACAAGGCGTGCATCGACGAGTGTCCGGTGGACTGCATCTACGAGGGCGACCGGATGCTCTACATCCACCCCGACGAGTGCGTCGACTGCGGCGCCTGCGAGCCGGTGTGCCCGGTGGAGGCCATCTACTACGAGGACGACGTCCCGGACAAGTGGAAGGACTTCTACAACGCCAACGTGGAGTTCTTCTCCGACCTGGGCAGCCCCGGTGGCGCGGCGAAGACCGGCCGGGTCGGCAAGGACCACCCGCTGGTCGCCGCGCTCCCGCCGCAGGGCGAGGGGCACTGACCGGCACGGCCGCGGGGACGGCGGCCGGCCGGCTGCCCGACTTCCCCTGGGACTCCCTCACCGGGGCCCGCGCCACGGCGGCCCGGCACCCGGGCGGGGTCGTGGACCTCTCGATCGGGACCCCGGTCGACGACACCCCCGGACTGCTCGCCGCCGCGCTCGCCGGCGCCGGCAACGCGCCGGGCTACCCGACAGCCCTGGGCACCGCCGAGCTGCGGACGGCGGCGGCCGGGTGGCTGCAGCGCCGGCTCGGCGTCCGGCTGGCCGACCCGCTGGGCTCCGTCCCGTCGGTGGTGCCCACGGTCGGGTCCAAGGAGCTGGTCGCGCTGCTGCCGACCGTGCTGGGGCTGCGCGGCGCCGGCACGGTGCTGATCCCGGAGGTCGCCTACCCGACTTACGAGGTGGGCGCGGTGCTGGCCGGGCTCGCCGTGCGGCGCACCGACACCCCGCCGGACGACGCCACCGACGTGGTCCTGGTGTGGCTGAACTCCCCGGGCAACCCGCACGGCCGGGTGCTGACCGACGACGAGCTGCGTGCCTGGGCCGCCTGGGGCCGAGCGCACGGCGTCCCGGTCGTGGCCGACGAGTGCTACGCGACGCTCGGCTGGGACGTCGCCCCGCGGTCGCTGCTGCACCCCGCGGTCGCGGGGGCGGACCACACCGGCCTGCTGGCGGTGCACTCGCTGTCCAAGCAGTCGACCGCGGCGGGCTACCGCGGGGGGCTGCTGTCCGGCGACCCGGAGCTGGTCCGTCAGGTGTGGGAGGTGCGCCGGCACCTCGGGCTGCTGGTGCCCACCCCCGTGCAGGCCGCCATGGCCGCCGCGCTGGCCGACGACGCGCACGTCGACGCGCAGCGGGAGCGCTACCGCGCCCGCCGCGCCCGACTGGCTCCCGCCGTCCGGGCCGCCGGGGCCCGCATCGACCACTCCGCGGCCGGGCTCTACCTGTGGGTGACCCGCGACGAGGACTGCTGGACGACGATCGACTGGCTGGCGGGCCTGGGCATCGTCGCCGCCCCCGGCTCCTTCTACGGCCCGGCCGGGGGGCGGCACGTCCGCCTGGCGCTCACCGCCACCGACGAGCGCATCGACGCCGCCGTGGAGCGCCTGACGGCATGACTCCGGTGACCGTCCCGGCCACCCTGGCCGCGGCAGTGGCCGACGTGCACGGGGCGGCCGGGCGCACCTGGCTCGCCGGGCTGCCCGACGCCGTGACCCGGTGCGCCGACCGCTGGGGGCTGACCCTCGGCGAGCCCTACCCGGCCTCCTACCACTGGGTGGCGCCCGCGGTCCGGGACGACGGCTCGGCCGTCGTCCTCAAGCTGGGCCTGTCCGGCGACCTCGGCGCCGAGGCGGCCGCCCTGGCCGCCTGGGACGGGCAGGGCGCGGTGCGGCTGCTGGCCGGGCAGGACGACGACGGCACCGACGCGCTGCTGCTGCAGGCCGCCCGGCCGGGCACCGACCTGTGCGCCCTGCCCGACGAGGAGGCACTGCCGGTCCTCGCCGCGGTGGCCCGCCGGCTGCACGCCGGCGGGGCGGCGCGGCCGGCCGGTGTCCGCGACAGCGCCGACCGGGTGGCGCTGCTGCGCGCCGGGTCGCCGCTGGTGCCGCCCGGGCTCACCGGGCGGGCCGCGGACGTCCTCGAGCGGCTGCTGGCCACCGCCGCCCCCGCGGTGCTGTGCCACGGCGACCTGCACCACGCCAACGTGCTCCGCGACGGCGCCGGGTGGCTGGCCATCGACCCGCACGGGGTCTGGGGCGAGCCGGCGCTGGACGCCGGCACGGCCCTGCACAACCCCCCGCGGGCGTGGGCGACCGTCCCGGACCTGCCCCGGCTGGTGCACCGGCGGGTGGCGCTGCTCGCCGACGGCCTGGGCGTCCCGGCGGCGCGGGTGCGGGCGTGGGGGCTGGTCAGCGCCGCCGTCGGCCTGGTCTGGACCGCCCAGGACCACGGCCGCACCGACGACGACGTCCTCGCGCTGGCCCTGGTCCTCGCCGGCGGGTGACCGCGGCCCCGGCGCCGCGGTTGACAGCCCGCCGGGCAGCACCTGTGATGGAGGTCACCGGACACGGGCGCGGCCCGGACCTGGAGGGCGCGATGAGCGACCGGACCGTGCAGCCGGGTGCCACCTGGACCACCGCGGACCGCCGCCGCACCCGCCGGGCCGCGCTGGCCGGCGGGGTCGGCACGCTGATCGAGTACTACGACTTCAGCCTGTACGGCTACCTGGCGGTCGTCCTCGCGCCGCTGTTCTTCCCCAGCGAGGACCCGGTCGTGTCGCTGCTGTCCGCGCTCGCCGTCTTCGGCACGGCCTACCTCATCCGCCCGCTCGGCGGCATCGTCTTCGGGCACCTGGGGGACCGGTACGGCCGCAAGCGGGCGCTGCTGGCCACGCTGGTCTGCATGGGCGTGGGCAGCACCCTGATGGGCGTGCTGCCCACCTACGCCCAGGCGGGCGTGTGGGCGACCGTGCTGCTGGTCCTGGTGCGGCTGCTGCAGGGCTTCTCCGCCGGCGGTGAGGTCGGTGGGTCGGCCACCTTCATCTCCGAGTCGACACCGCGGCACCTCAAGGCGACCTACGGGGCCTTCACGCCGCTGGGGTCGACCGGTGGCTTCGCGCTGGCCGCGGCGGTGGCCGGCACCACCACGGCGCTGACCACCGACGCGCAGATGGACTCCTGGGGCTGGCGGGTGCCCTTCCTGCTGGCCCTCCCGCTGACGCTGTTCTGCCTCTGGGCCCGCACGCGGGTGGAGGAGACCCACGACGGCGGCAGCGGCCACCAGGAGCACTCGCCGGTCGGCCACGTCTTCCGCCGGCAGCCCCGGGCGCTGGCCCAGGCGACCGCGATCAGCGCCGCCACCAACGGGACCGCCTACATCGGGCTGACCTACCTGAGCATCCACCTGATCACCCGGCTGGGGTACGAGCCGGCGCCGGTCTACTGGATCGCGACCGCGGCCATCGGCATCTCGGCGCTGTGCATGCCCCTCGGCGGGCTGCTCGGCGACCGCATCGGCCGGGTGCGACTGGCCGAGATCGGGTTCGTCGGCTACCTCCTGCTGACCTACCCGATGATGGCGCTGATGGACGACGGCCTGGCCGTCGCCGCCCTCGCCTACCTGGTGATCATGCTGAACACCGTCGGCGCGCAGGTGGGCGCCTACACCCTGCTGCCCCTGCTGTTCGACCAGCGCTCGCGCTACACCGGGGTGGCGATGGGCTGGAACCTCGGCGTGATCATGGCCGGCGGCACCGCGCCCTACCTGGCGGTGTGGCTCATCGAGCGCACCGGCAACGAGCTGGCGCCCGCCTTCTTCGTCATCGTGGTGAGCCTGGTCGGGCTGGCCGCGCTGGCCTCGATCCGGCGGAGCTCGCTGCAGCGGGTCGAGCACGGCCACGACCGGGAACCGGCCGGCGCCGTCGGACGCGGCTGAGACCGCAGCACGGCCCGCCCCGACGCGGACCCCGCGACCCGGCCGACGCGGCCGGCAGGCTCACCGTGCCAGGGTCAGCCGGACCGTGTCCGGGCCGGCGTCCGAGGCGGCCCAGCCGCCGCCGGGGGTCCACTCCGAGCCGGCGAAGGCCACCGACGCCAGCCCCAGCCGCTCGGCCTGCGCGACCGCCCAGGTCGCCGTCGGCCAGCCGGCGGCCGGGTCGACCTCCACGGCGCCGAACCGCTCGGTGGTGGTCGCGCCGAGCTCCCGCTCCACCACGGCGGCGACCGCGGTGACCCGCTGGCTCAGCCGCCCGCCGGGAGCACGCGGCTCGAAGCTGCAGGTCAGCCGGCCGGGTTCGTCCGCGGTGAGGGCCGCGGTGAGCTCCTCGGCCAGCGCCGAGTGCTGCTGGTAGGCCTCCGGGAAGGCCGAGCGCTGCACGGCGTCCGCGGCCTCGGTGAGCCGGCGGGTCTGCCAGTCGCGGACCTCGACCAGGCCGTCGTAAAACCGGCCGGCCGCGTAGACCGGGTCGGTCACCTGCTCCGGGGTGCCCCACCCCTGGGAGGGCCGCTGCTGGAACAGGCCCAGGGAGTCCCGGTCGCCGTAGTCGAGGTTGCGCAGCGTCGACTCCTGCTGGGCGGTCGCCAGGGCGATGACGACCGCCCGCTCCGGCAGCCCGCGGGCGCGGCCGACCGCGGCGATCGTGGCGGCCGAGGACGCCTGCTCGGCGCTCAGCGTCCGGCCGGTGCCGGCCACGGTGCAGGAGCCGGTGAGCGCCGTCCCGTCCGGGCCCTCGATCCCGCGGACCAGCACGACCACCCCCAGGACGACGAGCCCGACCAGGCCCAGCGGCAGCCACGAGCGCCACGAGGCGGCCGGCGCGCCCGGCCCCCCGCGCCCGGCCGGTGCCCGTCGTCGCGGCGGCCGGCGGCGGGCCGGGGCACGGCGGGAGGCCGTCGTACGGGTGCCCCGCCGTGCCGTCGCGCTGCCTGTGCCCACCACGTCGACTGTAGGTGCGCAGGCCGGTGGAGCGGCGCTGCCGCGGAGGGGTGTCCGTCGCTAGCGTGGGCCGCCCGACTGCGAGGAGACCCGATGAGCGACGTCCTGCTGCCCGGCATCGCCGCCACCCGCGTGGCCACCCCGCGGCTGGTCCAGTCCGTGCTGCACCCCGAGGGGACGCAGCCGGCCGGTCCCGGGGAGGCCGTGCTGTTCGTACACGGCAACGTCAGCTCGTCGCTGTTCTGGCAGCCGACGCTGCTGGCGCTGGCCGACACCGGTCCGGTGCGGCCGCTGGCGGTGGACCTGCGCGGCTTCGGTGACACCGACCCGCTGCCGGTCGACGCACGCCGCGGCGTGCGCGACTGGGCCGACGACGTGGCCGCGCTGGTCGACACCCTGGGCCTGGCGCGGGTGCACCTGGTCGGCTGGAGCATGGGCGCCGGTGTCGTGCTGCAGTACCTGCTCGACGCGCCGGAACGGGTGGCCTCGATCGCACTGGTCGCGCCGGTCTCCCCGTACGGCTTCGGCGGGACGGCGGGCACGGAGGGACGGCGGCTGTCCGAGGACGGCGCCGGGTCGGGCGCGGGCGCGGCCAACCCGGCGTTCGTGGCGGCGCTGGCCGCCGGGGACACCACCGCCGACACCCCGGCCAGCCCGCGGTCGGTGCTGCGCGCCTTCTACGTGGCACCCGGCGCGCTGCCGCTGGACCCGCAGCTGGAGGACGTGCACGTCGCGGCGATGCTGTCCACCCGCACCGGGGAGGACCACTACCCCGGCGACGCCGCCCCCTCCGCCACCTGGCCGGGCACCGCGCCGGGGCAGCGTGGCGTGCTCAACACCCTGGCGCCCACCGTGTTCGACGTGTCCGGGATCGCCGGCCTGCCGCACAAGCCACCCGTGCTGTGGGTCCGCGGCGACGCCGACGCCATCGTCTCCGACACCTCGCTGTTCGACCTGGCCCACCTGGGGTCCCTCGGCGCGGTGCCGGGCTGGCCGGGGCCCGAGGTGTGCCCACCCCAGCCGATGGTCACCCAAACCCGCGCCCTCCTGGACTGCTACGCGGCCGGCGGCGGGTCCTACCGCGAGCTCGTGCTGCCCGGCGTCGGCCACTCCCCGCACGTCGAGCGCCCGCAGGAGTTCGTCGTGGCGCTGCTCGAGCACCTCGACGCCGCCCGGTGAGGTGCTGGAACGGCCCCCTCGCAGGGGTCCGCGCCGAGCGGAGCGAGGGGCGGGGGGCGAGGGGGTCCTCTCTCAGTTGGCGTGCAGGGCGGCGTTCAGCTCGCCCCAGGTCCCGGTGCGGGGCAGCGCCTCCAGCGCGCCGGAGACCGAGTTGCGGCGGAACAGCAGGCCGTCGCGGCCGGAGAGCTCGGCGGCCTTGACGACCGAGCCGTCGGGCAGGGTGACGCGGGCGCCGGCGGTGACGTAGCAGCCGGCCTCGACGACGCAGTCGTCGCCCAGGGAGATGCCGATGCCGGCGTTGGCGCCGAGCAGGCAGCGCGCGCCGATCGAGACGACCTCCCTGCCGCCGCCGGAGAGGGTGCCCATGATCGAGGCGCCGCCGCCGACGTCGCTGTCGGAGCCGACCACCACGCCGGCGCTGATCCGGCCCTCGACCATCGAGGGGCCCAGGGTGCCGGCGTTGTAGTTGACGAACCCCTCGTGCATGACCGTCGTCCCCTCGGCGAGGTGGGCGCCCAGCCGCACGCGGTCGCCGTCTGCGACGCGGACGCCGGAGGGGATGACGTAGTCGACCATCCGCGGGAACTTGTCGACGCCGTGCACGGTGACCTGCCCGTGCGCGGCGCGCAGCCGGTGCGGGTTGAACGTCGCCGCCTCGACCGGGCCGGCGCTGGTCCACGCGACGTTGCTGAGCAGGCCGAAGACGCCGTCCATGCTGATGCTGCGCGGGGTGACCAGCCGGTGCGAGAGCAGGTGCAGCCGCAGCCACACGTCGTGGGCGTCCGCCGGCGGTGCGGCGAGGTCGGCGATCACCGTGCGGACGGCGACCACCTCGACGCCGCGGGACTCGTCGCTGCGCACCAGGCCGCCGTAGTCGGGGCCGAGCTCGCCGGCGATCTCCAGCGCGCCGAGCCGCTCGGTGCCGCCGCGGGCGCCCTCGGGCGCGCCCAGGCGGGGCTCGGGGTACCAGGTGTCGAGCACGGTGCCCGCGGGGGTCAGGGTGGCCAGGCCGGCGGCGACGGCGGAGCGCGAGGCGGGAGCGGTCACGGCGCCGACGCTACCCAGCGCCCGGCGCGGCCTCCCGGCGTGGTCCGGAGCCGGGACGGTGTCCCCCGCGCAGGCTCGTGCTCTGCCCACCGGGAGTGGGCAGAGCACGAGCTTCCCGGGGACCAGGTGGTCGCCGCGCCGACCCAGCGGAGACGACCGGCGCGGAACCGACCGCGCGCTGCGGCGGCCCGCCCCGTGCGCCGCCCGTAGGCTCGGGCGTCGTGAGTGCCCCGATCGTGCTGGACCCCGCCGCCGACGTGCTGGCGCTCACCCGCGCGCTGGTCGACGCCCCGTCGGTGTCCGGCGGCGAGGCCCCGCTGGCCGACGCGGTCGAGGCGGCGCTGCGGGGGCTCGGCGGGCTGGAGGTCGAGCGGGTGGGGAACACCGTCCTCGCCCGGACCGACCTGGGCCGGCCCACCCGCGTCGTCCTCGCCGGCCACCTGGACACCGTGCCGATCGCCGGCAACGTGCCCAGCCGGCTCGACGAGGGCACCGGCCGCCTCTACGGCTGCGGCACCAGCGACATGAAGGCCGGCGACGCGGTCATGCTGCGGCTGGCCGGGCGCTTCGGCGTCCCGGGTGCCGCGCCCGCGCACGACCTCACCTTCCTCTTCTACGACAACGAGGAGGTCGAGGCGGTGAAGAACGGCCTCGGCCGGGTCGCCCGCGAGCGCCGGGGGTGGCTCTACGGCGACCTGGCGATCCTGCTCGAGCCCACCGACGGCGAGATCGAGGCGGGCTGCCAGGGCACCCTGCGCGCCCGGCTGGAGACCACCGGCAGGCGGGCGCACAGTGCGCGCAGCTGGCTGGGTGTCAACGCCGTCCACGCGCTCGCCGGACCGCTCGCCACGCTGGCCGCCTACCGACCCCGCGAGGTGCAGATCGACGGCTGCCACTACCGCGAGGGCCTGAACGCCGTCGGCGTCTCCGGGGGCGTGGCCGGCAACGTCGTCCCGGACCAGGCCGCGCTGATGGTCAACTTCCGCTACGCGCCCGACCGCGACGAGGACGCCGCCGAGGCGCACGTCCGCGAGGTCTTCGCCGAGGCGATCGCCGCCGGCGCCACGCTCACCGTCACCGACAACGCCGGCGGCGCGCTGCCCGGCCTGGCCGAGCCCGCGGCCGCGGCCTTCGTCGCCGCCGTCGGCCGCCCGGCCCGGGCGAAGCTCGGCTGGACCGACGTGGCCCGGTTCGCCGCCTTCGGCATCCCCGCCGTCAACTACGGCCCCGGCGACCCCCAGCTCGCCCACACCCGCGAGGAGCACGTGCTGGTCGAGCGACTGCAGCCGGCCGAGGACGCGCTCGTCGCCTACCTGTCCGGGAGGCCCGCATGACCACCACCCCCGAGCCCGCCGGAGCCCGCAAGCCGCGGCCCACCCGCCACCGCGGGCCGGTGATGCTGCGCGGCGGGGAGCCCGACCCACGCCTGCAGGGGACGACGACCGACGCGCGGCTGCTGGACCGCCGCGGCCCCACCGACTGGGTGCACACCGACCCGTGGCGGGTGCTGCGCATCCAGAGCGAGTTCGTCGAGGGGTTCGGGCTGCTGGCCGAGCTGCCCAAGGCGGTCAGCGTCTTCGGCAGCGCCCGCACGCCCCGCGACCACCCGCACTACGCCTCGGGCGTGGCGATCGGGGCGGCGCTGGCCGACGCCGGGTACGCGGTCATCACCGGTGGCGGGCCCGGCGCGATGGAGGCGGCCAACCGCGGGGCCTCCGAGGCCGGCGGGCTGTCGGTCGGTCTGGGCATCGAGCTGCCGTTCGAGCAGGAGCTCAACGAGTGGGTGGACGTCGGCATCGCGTTCCGCTACTTCTTCGTCCGCAAGACGATGTTCGTGAAGTACGCGCAGGCCTTCGTCATCCTGCCCGGCGGCTTCGGCACCCTCGACGAGCTGTTCGAGGCGCTCACCCTGGTGCAGACCCGCAAGGTGACCCGCTTCCCCGTGGTGCTGTTCGGCTCGGAGTACTGGTCCGGGCTGGTCGACTGGCTGCGGACGACCATGGTGCCCGCGGCGACGATCAAGGACACCGACCTGGACCTGTTCCGGGTCACCGACGACGTCGAGGAGGTCGTGCGGATCATCCGGGCGGCCGAGGAGGCGCGGACGGCCGGGGACAACGGCGGCGGCATGCGGTCGGTGCCGGTCGACGACGCCCCGAGCGACGCGTGAGGACAGCCGAGGGAGCATCGCAGCGAGCGCCCGCGAGCGAGGAGCGGACCGCGGCGCGGGATCACGCCGTGGGGAGGGCCTGAGGTGCTCGACGCGGTCGTCGTCGTCCTCACCGTGCTGGTCGTGGGGGCGCTGCTGTTCCTCGGCGGGTCCGTCCTGCTCGGCCGTGGGGAGACGTCCCCGCCGGCCGACGCGGACCGCTCGCCGCTGGAGCTGCCGGTCGACCGGCCGGTCACGGCGGACGACGTCCGCGGGGTGCGCATGTCGGTGACCGTCCGGGGCTACCGGATGACCGAGGTCGACTGGCTGCTCGAGGAGTTGGCCCGGGCGCTCGAGGAGCGCGACGGGGAGGTCGCGGCGCTGCGCGCCCGGCTGGAGGAGGCCGGGCGGGCCACGCCCGGTGCCGAGGACGCGCCGCCCGTCGGGGCCGGCGGGAACGGGAGTCACGGGGATGCCTGAACTACGCGTGTCGGTCGACGTCGAGGCGCCGGTGCCGATGGTGTGGCGCGCGCTGGTCGACTGGGAGCGGCAGGGTGAGTGGATGCCGCTGACCGACGTCCGGGTCGTCGGCGGTGACCCACACGGCGTCGGCGGCCGGATCGAGGCGCGCACCGGGGTGCCGACCGGCGACGGCCGGCACGCCGGCCTGCTGGACACCCTGGAGATCACCGGCTGGGACCCGCCGCGCCGGGTCGACGTGCTGCACACCGGCCGGGTGGTGCGCGGCCCCGGCGTGTTCGAGGTCGTGCCCCGCAACGCGGGCGCCACGGTGGTGTGGACCGAGCACCTCGACCTGCCGCTGGGCCGCCTCGGCCGCCTGGCGTGGCCGCTGGTGCGCCCGTTCGCGGCCTACGCGCTGCACTTCGGGCTCAGCCGGTTTCGCGACTTCGCCCGCCGCTACCCGAGCTGACCGGCCGTAGGCTGGGCGCCATGTCCACTGCGCCGGCCCTGCAGCCCGCGCTGATGACCGCCGAGCAGCTCGTCGAGCTGCCCGACGCGGGCAAGCGCCATGAACTCGTCGAAGGAGTGCTGCTGAGCATGGCACCGGCCGGCGGTCGGCACGGCAGCACCGGGGCGCGCCTGCTGATCCGGGTCGGGACCTTCGTGGAGGACCGCGACCTCGGTGACGTCTTCACCGCTGAGACCGGTTTCCTCCTCCGCCGTGACCCCGACACGGTCCGCGCTCCCGACGTCGCCTTCATCGCGTCCGACCGGGTGGCCGAGGCCCGCGTGCCCGGCTTCATCCCGCTGGCGCCCGACCTCGTCGCCGAGGTGGTCAGCCCGTCCGACCGGGCCACGGACGTCACGGCGAAGGCGTTGGCCTGGCTGGACGCCGGGGTGCGGCTGGTCTGGGTGGTCGACCCGGAGACCCGCACGGTGACGGTGTACCGGCCGGACGGCGTACGCGTGCTGCGCGGCGCGGACGCCCTCGACGGCGGGGACGTGCTGCCCGGGTTCACCCTCCCGCTGACCGGGCTGTGGGGGTAAGCCGGGTCAGGGGCGCGCGGTGCGGGTGAAGTCCAGCGCCTCGCGGGCCAGCGGCAGGTCGGTGGCCGGCTCGCCCTGGGGCAGGGACACCCACTCCCGGTAGGGCCGTCCCGCGTCCGTGCCGAACGGTCGGCCGGTGCCATCGGCGAGCAACGCGGTCACCCGGGCCTCGGGGACCTTCAGCACCAGGGCACCGCCCACCACCATCGCGAACGTCGCCCCGTGGACCGTGAGCGTGCGTGACCCGAACCGGCGGGGCCCGGCGGTGTCCGGTGGGGTCACCCCGGGCTCCCCGGCCAGGGCGTCGACGAGGGCGGTCAGGCGGGCGGCGGCGTCCACGGGGTCATGCTCGCCGGCCCAGGGCCGCCGCGGAGGACTCCGCGGCGCGGACCGCTCCCCGGCTGACGTACCAGCGCCGCCACAGCACCGCCGCGGTGACCAGGGTGACCACCGTGCCGCCGTCCCACATCAGCCGGGCGCCCTCCTCGGCGGCCCGCACCCCGGCCGGCGGCGCGGCGTAGAGCGCCGTGGCCAGCACGTCGTGGGCGGCCGCCCCGGCGGCCAGCGCGCCGGCGCGCACCCCGACGGAGCGGCGGTGCGGCGCGGGGTCGACGGCGAGCACCGCGGCGGTCGCCAGGTAGCCGCTCACCAGCACGTGCACCGCGACCGCGGCGGCGACGCCCGGCCGGTGGCTGAGCGCGGCGTGCAGGCCGGTGCCGTACAGCAGCCACAGCCCGGCGGCGTTGGCCGGGACGGCGACCACCGGGTCGGCCGCCCAGCGCAGCGGCGCCGTCCGCAGCAGCCGGGCCAGCCGCCGGGCCGCGGCGACCGGCAGCGCCCGCAGCGCCAGGGTGACCGGGGCGGCCAGGACCAGCAGGAGTGGGGCGACCATGCCCAGCAGCAGGTGGCCGGCCACGTGCGTGCGCAGGTCCCCGTGGGCGGCCGACAGCACGGCGCCGCCGGCGGCCGCGGCCAGCCCGGCCAGCCAGGACGCCGTCCGCAGCAGAGGCCACGCCGTGCGCCCGGCGGCCGCGACGTACAGCGCCCCGGCGGCCAGCAGCGCGAGGACGACGGCGCTCACCGCGCGGGACGGCGCCGGGCCTGCAGCAGCAGCGCCGCGCCGGCGCCCAGCAGGAGCACGCCGCTGCCGATCCACGCGACGTCGTAGCCGGTGAGGTCCACCCCGTAGCGGACCTGGTGCACCCGCAGCACCTTGTGGTCGACCACGCCGTCGAACAGCTGGAAGCTCCCGGCACCGAGCAGCACCAGTGCCCACCACCGGCCGGCGTCGAACGCGCCGCGGCGGCGCAGGTCGGCCAGCAGCGCGAGCCCGGCCACGACGGCCGACAGCGTGGCCGCGTGCAGCAGGCCGTCGGAGACCAGCCCGACGGTGCCACCGGCACGGTCGTAGAACATGTGCCAGGCCAGCAGCTGGTGGAACACGATCTCGTCGACCGAGCCCATCAGCCCGGCGCCGACCAGCAGCCCCGAGGTCGCCAGTCGCCGTCCGGACTCGGGAGGGGCGCCGCGCACCGTCCGGCGGTGCCCGGTGCGGCAGCCGGGAAACGCCGGGGCAGGATGACGCCGTGCGAGGGCAGCGGTGAGCCGGCGGGGCTGGGCCCTGTTCCTCACGATGTCGGTCGTCTGGGGCGTCCCCTACCTGTTGATCAAGGTCGCGGTCGAGGACCTCTCCCCGGTCGTCGTCGTCTTCGGCCGGTGCCTGCTCGGCGCGGCGCTGCTGCTGCCCTGGACCGTCGCGCGCGGCCGGCTGCGTCCCGCGCTGCGGCGCTGGCGGCCGCTGCTGGCCTTCACCGTGCTGGAGATGACCGGCCCCTGGCTGCTGATCGCCTACGCCGAGCAGACCCTGTCCAGCTCGCTCACCGGCCTGCTGATCGCCGCCGTGCCGTTCGCGGCGGCGCTGGCCGCCCGGCTGAGCGGCGACGGGGAGCGGCTGGGCCCGGTCCGGCTGCTCGGCATGGGCCTGGGCGTGGCCGGCATCGCCGTGCTGCTCGGCCTGGACGTGGAGGCGGTCGCGCCGCTGCCGCTGCTGGCCATGGCGCTGGTCGTCGTCGGGTACGCCACCGCGCCGCTGATCGTCACCCGGTCGCTGCCCGACGTGTCCGGGGTGGCCGCCAGCGCGGTCGCCCTGACGGTCACCACGGTGGTCTACGCGCCGTTCGCCGTCCCGCGGCTGGGGCAGGTGGCGCGGGCGCCGTCGGACGCGCTGCTGGCCGTGCTGGTCCTCGGGGTCGTGTGCACGGCGCTGGCCCTGGCGGTGTTCTTCGCGCTCATCCGCGAGGTCGGCCCGCAGCGGGCGCTGGTCATCACCTTCCTCAACCCCGGGGTCGCCGTCCTGCTCGGCGTCCTGGTGCTCGACGAGCCGCTCACCCTGGGGCTCGCCGTCGGCCTGCCGGTCGTCGTGCTCGGTTGCGTGCTGGCCACCCGCCGCAGCCCGGCGCGGCGCGCCCGTGCCGAGGACGTCGACGTCGCCGTGCCCTGAACCGTCGGCCCGCGGCGCTAGCGTCCCGGCCGTGGACGCCGAGCCGACCCGCTGCGCCTGGGCGGACAGCACCCCGGACTACCGGGCCTACCACGACGAGGAGTGGGGCACGCCGCTGCACGGCGACGACGCCCTGTTCGAGCGGCTCTGCCTCGAGGCCTTCCAGTCCGGGCTGTCCTGGCTGACCATCCTGCGCAAGCGCCCGGCGTTCCGCGCCGCCTTCGCCGGGTTCTCGATCGACGCGGTGGCCGGGTTCACCGCCGAGGACGAGGCGCGGCTGCTCGCCGACGCCGGCATCGTCCGCAACCGCGCCAAGGTCGCCGCCGCGATCGGCAACGCCCGCGCGGCACAGCGGGTGCCGGAGGGGCTGTCCGCGCTGCTGTGGTCGTTCGCGCCGACGGGGCACCGGCCCCGCCCGGCCACCCTCGCCGACGTCCCGGCCACCAGCCCGGAGTCGACCGCGATGGCCCGCGAGCTCAAGCGCCGCGGGTTCGTCTTCGTCGGTCCCACGACCGCCTACGCGCTCATGCAGGCCACCGGCATGGTCGACGACCACGTGGCCTCGTGCTTCCGCGCGGCCGAGTGACGCCGGAGCGGGTGGACCCGGGTTGGACCTGCGCCGGGGATACGGGATCATTGACCGGAGCTCACAGCTATCGACGACGCCGCGCCGCAGCCCACGGGCACGCGCGGCCGACGAAGGAGGCACGCATGGCGGCCATGAAGCCGCGCACTGGTGAAGGTCCCCTCGAGGTCACCAAGGAGGGGCGTGGCCTGGTCATGCGCGTGCCGCTCGAGGGCGGCGGTCGCCTGGTCGTCGAGCTGTCGCCCGACGAGGCGGCGGCGCTCTCGGAGGCACTGAAGGGCGCGACCAGCTGAACACCGCAGCGAGCCTGCCCCCGGGCAGCCCCGCACAGCACGACACGGCCCCGGCCGCCGGCGACCTGCCGGCGACCGGGGCCGCGCCGTTGCCGCGGGTCGAGGTCCACACCACCCTCCCGGCCCTCGGCGAGGACGACGTCCTCGCCGTGCCCGTCGGCACCGGCGCGGCGCTGCCCGCCTGGGTGACCGGCCCGGGCGCACCGGTCGACGCCGGGCTGCTCGCCGCCGCCCTGGCCGACACGGGCAACAGCGGCCGGCCCGGTACCGCCACCGACCTCCCGGTCCCCGGGCGCCGGCCGCGCAGCGTGGTGGCCGTCGGGGTCGGCGACGCGACGCTGCCGGACCTGCGCGGCTACGTGGCCGCGGCCGTCCGCCGTGCGCAGGCCCTCGCCGAACACGGCGCGCGCCGGCTGGTGCTGCCGGTGGACGACCCCGCCGCCCCCGCGGGCGCGGAGGAGGTGCGCCTGGCCGTCGAGGCCGCGTTGCTGGCCGGCTACCGGTTCCGGGACACCTCCACGCCGCACCCGCCGCGGCTGGGGACGGTCACGGTCGTCGCCGCCGACGGCGCGGACCCGGCGGTCACCGCCGCCGCGCGCGCCGGCGAGGTGGCCGCCCGGGCGGTGGCCTGGGCGCGCGACCTGGTCAACACCCCGAGCAACACCAAGGACCCCGCCTGGCTGGCCGGGCAGGCCGTCGAGCGGCTGGCCGGGCTGGAGCACGTGACGGTGCGCGTCCTCGACGTCGAGGACCTGCGCGCCGGGGGCTTCGGCGGCGTGCTCGCCGTCGGCGGCGGCTCGGCCTCCCCGCCGCGGGTGGTCGCGGCCTCCTACCGGCCCCCGGGCGCCGGGGCCGGGCACGCCGTGCTGGTCGGCAAGGGCATCACCTTCGACACCGGCGGCATCTCCATCAAGCCCACCGCCGGGATGCGGGAGATGAAGACCGACATGGCCGGCGGTGCCGCCGTCCTCGCCGCCGTCGACGCCGCGGCCCGCCTCGGGCTGCCGGTCGCGGTCACCGCCGTCGTCCCGGCCGCGGAGAACGCCGTCTCCGGCTCGGCCTACCGCCCGGCCGACGTGGTGCGCCACGTCGGCGGCCGCACGACCGAGGTGCTCAACACCGACGCCGAGGGCCGCATGGTGCTCGCCGACGGGCTGGCGTGGGCGCGCCTGGAGCTGGGCGCCACCGTGCTGGTCGACGTGGCCACGCTGACCGGCGCGATGAAGGTCGCGCTGGGCACGCGCACCGCCGGGCTGTACGCGACCACCGACGGGCTGGCCGACGCCCTGCGCACCGCCGCCGGGCACGCCGGCGAGGCGGTGTGGCGGATGCCGCTGGCCGAGGAGCACGCCGACCTCCTCGACAGCACGGTCGCCGACGCCAACAACGCCCCGGGCAACCCCGGGAGCACGACCGCCGCGCTGTTCCTGCGACCCTTCGCCGGCGACCTGCCGTGGGCGCACCTGGACGTCGCCGGCCCGGCGCGAGCCGGCAGCGACGACGCCGAGGTGGTCAAGGGCGGCACCGGCTTCGGCGCCCGGCTCCTGCTGCGCTGGCTGGAGGCCGGTGCGCCGGTCGACGCGCCGGTGGTGGTCGACCGGTGACCGACGCTGGCGTGGTCTTCCCGGCCGGTCCCGACGGGCGGCGCAGCACCGCGGCGCTGGGGCGGGCCGTGGTCGCCGACGCGCTGCGCCCGGTCGACCCGGCCGGCGCCGGGGCCGCCGAGCGGGAGACGAACTGGCGGGCCGGCTACCTGACGCACGTCCGCCGGCTGGTGGAGGCCGGGCTGCCCTCCCGCCGCGCCGCGCTGACCATCGCCGACGCGGGCCTCACCTCGCTGCACCGGCGGCTGCGGGTCGCCGGTCCGGACGGCGCCGAGACCCCGCTGGGCGAGCTGGCCGGGGCCCCCGCCGGCCGGGCCCTGGCCACGGCGGAGGTCCGCGGCACCGCCGAGCCCGAGCGGGAGCTGTCGCTGCCCTTCCGCGGCGAGCGGCTGCGCGGCGACGCCCTGCTGCGCCGGTTGGACGACTGGGTGGAGCGGGGGATCGCGGAGCCCTCGGCGGCCGAGGCGGTGCGCACCGTCGCCGCGCACCCGGAGTGGCTGGCCCTGCCGGACACCACGGTCGTCGTGCTCGGCGCCGGCGCGGAGATGGGACCACTGACCGCGCTGCTGCGCTGGGGCGCCCGGGTGGCCGGGGTCGACCTGCCCTCCCCGCCGCTGTGGGAGCGGGTGCTGGGCACCGCCCGCCGGGGGGCCGGCACGCTGCTGCACCCCGGCGGGGGAGCGGACCTGGTCACCGAGGTGCCCGCCGTCGCCGACTGGGTCGCCGGACTGCCCGGGCGCCTCGTGCTCGGCGACTACGTCTACGCCGACGGCGCCACCAACGTCCGGGTGTCGGCGGCCGTCGACGCGCTCACCGTACGGCTGGCCGCGGCCCGTGCGGACCTCGCCCTGGCCTTCCTCGCCACCCCGACCGACGTCTTCGCCGTCCCCGCGGACGCCGTCGAGCAGTCGGTGCGGGCCTACGCCGGGCGGTCACGGCCGGGCAAGCTGCTGGGCCGGCCGTTGCGCACGCTGTCGGCCGGGCGGCTGCTGCAGCGCGCCTACCTGCCCGGCAGCGACCCGGGCATCGCCGACAGCCTGGTGCCCCAGCAGGGCCCGAACTACGCGCTGGCCAAGCGCCTGCAGCGGTGGCGGGCCACCGTCGCCCGGGCGGCCGGGACCACCGTGTCGATGAACGTCGCGCCGCCGACCCGCACCCGCTCGGTGGTGCGCAACCGCGCGCTGGCCGCGGCCTACGCCGGCGCCCACCGGTTCGGCGTCGAGGTGTTCGACCCGGCGACGTCCAACGTGCTCATGGCCGCGCTGCTGGTGCACGACCTGCACACCGGTGGGGGGCCGGTGCACGAGCACCCGTGGCAGGACGAGGCGTACGCCGCGGTGCACGGCGGGCTGTGGCGGACGGCCTACGCCCCGCGCAGCGCGCTCGGCCTGGCCGCCGTGCTCGGCTACGGCGCCGCCCGCAGCTGAGGAAGGCCCCCGGTGCCCCCCGTCACTCGCACGCTCGCGCCGGGGCCCTGCACGGGGGCCGTTCCAGCCCCTCACTCGGCCGGGCCGACGAGGCCGGCGACGATCTGCGCCGACAGCGCCACCAGCGGCAGCCCGCCGCCGGGGTGCGACGAGCCGCCGACGAGGAACAGGCCGGGCACCGGGGAGGCGTTGGCCGGGCGCAGGAAGGCCGCGCGGGCGCCGTTGCTCGACGTCCCGTAGATCGACCCGCCGACGCTGCGGGTGCCGCGCTCCAGGTCGGCCGGGGTGCGCGTCGAGCACCAGCGCACCCGGTCGCGGACGTCGAGGCCGCGGCGGGCCATCACCTCGAGCACCCGCTGCGCGTACCGGTCGGCCAGCCCCGGGGCGTCCCAGTCCACGCCGCCGCGGGGGTCGTGGCGGGGCGCGTTGACCAGCACGAACCACGACTCGCTGTCCTCGTCCGGCCGGGTCGCCGGGTCGTCGGGCGCGCTGACGTAGACGGTCGGGTCGTCGACCGGCCGGGGCGCCCCGCGGTGCCGGCCGACGCCGAACACCGCGTCGAACTCCGCGTCGTAGTCCTCGGGGAACAGCACGGTGTGGTGCGCCAGCCCGGGCGTCCGCCCGCGCAGCGCCAGCAGCAGCACGAACCCCGACAGCGACGGCGTGCCGCGGCCCAGGTCGCGGCGCACCCGCCGGGTCGACCGCGACGGCGGCACCAGGTCGGCGTAGACCGCGGCGGCGTCCGCGCCGGAGACCACGACGTCGGCGCGCACCACCTCACCGCCGGCCAGCCGCACCCCGGCCGCGCGGCCGCCCTCCACCAGCACCCGCTCCACGGCGCACCCCGTGCGCACGACCGCGCCGCGCTCGACCGCCCGCTGCGCGACCGCCTCGCCCAGCCGGCGCAGCCCGCCGCGCACGTACCAGGAGCCGAAGGCCTGCTCCACGTACGGCACCGTCGCCAGCACCGCCGGCGCCCGCCGCGGGTCGGAGCCGGAGTAGGTGGCGTAGCGGTCCAGCAGCGTGCGCAGCCGCGGGTCGCGCAGGTACGCCGTCCCCAGGCCGCGCAGCGTGCGCCACGGCGCCACCGTGGCGACGTCGGCCCGGCTGCGGGCCAGCCGGGCCAGCGTGGCCGCCCCGGCCAGCGGCGAGCGCAGGAACGGCTGCTCGGTGACCCGCCACATCTCGGCGGCCCGGGCCATGAGCGCCGCCCACTGCGCGCCGCTGCCGGCGCCGAGCGCGGCGTCCAGCGCGGCCGGGACCGCGGCGGCCTCGCCGGGCACGGACAGTCCGGCGCCGTCGGCGAACCGGTAGGCGACGGCGGGGTCCAGGCGCACCAGGTCCACGGCGTCCTCCAGCGGGCCACCGGTGGCCGCGAACAGGTCCCGGTACAGCTGCGGGAGGGTCACCAGGCTCGGGCCGGTGTCGAAGCCGTGCCCGTCGCGGGCATACCAGCCCAGCTTGCCGCCGATCTCGGGGGCCTGCTCCAGCACGGTCACCGCGTGGCCGAGCGCGGCCAGCCGGGCCGCCGCCGCGAGACCGCCGAGGCCGGCGCCGACCACCGCCACCCGAGCCACGCCGCCACGGTAACCGGGCGCAGGCGGGCGACCGTCCGGTGCCCGGGCGGCTGACCGCCGTCTGCCCCGGGACCGGTCAGCCGGGCGGGTCGCCTCGACGCGGCCGTCCCCGGGCACCGCTCCCCGCGGGGACGGCGAGGGCGAGGACGGCGAGGTCGTCGGCCTGGAACCGCGATCCCCGGAGCTGTTGCTCGACCGCTGCGGTGACCGCCTCGACGGTCTCCTCGGCCCCCCGCGGGGCCCCGGCGAGCACCTGCCGCAACCCCTCCTCGCCGAACTGCCGGCCGGCGTCGTCACGCGCCTCGGTGACCCCGTCGGTGTAGAGCACGAGCGTCGCGCCCGGCGACAGGTCCACCTCCACGACCGGCACGTCCAGGTCCGGGTCGATGCCCAGCGGGCGGCCCGGCGCGCCGACCTCCCGCGGGCCGCCCGGGCCGGTGAGCACCGGCAGCGGGTGGCCGGCGACACCGATGCCGGCGCGGACGCCGTCCGGGCCGGGGGTCAGCACCAGGCAGCAGGCGGTCACGAAGCGCAGGGGGCCGTCGGCCTGCGCGTGCAGCAGCGCCGCGTTCACCGCCCGCAGCACCTGCGCCGGGCCGGCGGTCGTCCCGCCCACGGGGCCGGCCGCGGCCCGCGCGGTGTGCCGGGTGAGCGCGGTGACGGCGGCGGCCTCGGCGCCGTCACCGCACACGTCCGCGATCAGCACCATCCACCGGCCATCGGACAGGGGCACGACGTCGTAGGTGTCCCCGCCGACCAGCGCGGCACCCCCCCCGGGCCGGTAGCGGGCGGCCAGCTCGACGCCCGGGACGGCCGGCAGGTGGGAGGGCAGCAGGCTGCGCTGCAGGGTGTCGGCAAGCCGGCGCACCTCGGACTCGGCGCGCAGCCGGCCGAGGAACTGGCCGATCTGGCGGCCGGCGGAGGCCAGCACCTCCACCAGCTCGGCCGGCACGGGCCGCTCCTCGCGGGAGAACAGCTCGCAGACCGCCAGCAGGTCGTCCCCGTGCAGCACCGGGAAGGCCACGCCGGTGCGGATCCGGTCGCAGCGGGCCGCCTCACCGCGGAGGAAGCGGGGGTCGCTCCACAGGTCCTCCGCGACCACCGGGGCCCGCTGCGCCCAGGCCAGCCCGGGCAGCCCCTGGCCGCGGGCGAAGCGGTGCCCGCAGGACGCGACGTGCAGGGCGCCGGGAGTGGCGCCGGAGGAGACCCAGGTGGCCGCGTGCCGCAGCCGGCCGGTGTGCCCGTCGGGCTGCCACAGCGTGGCGGTGTCCCAGTCCAGCTCGGTGCACAGCGTGGGCAGCAGGTCGCGGAAGGCGACGTCGGCGTCAGCGGCCTCGGTGAGTGCGGTGGTGACCCGCTGGGTGGCCGCCAGGTAGCGGCTGACCATGAGCTGGCGCTCCAGCAGGACGGTGGTGCTGGCGTCGCGGAGGACGGCGACCACCAGCGCGTCGTCCGCAGCCGCGTCGGCCTGCATCAGCCGGGCCAGCGTCAGGTCGACGGTGACCTCGTGTCCGGCGGCGTGCAGCGCGGGCACCTGCGTGGTGGACCCGACCAGCCGGCCCTCGCCGGTGGCCCGGAACCGGGCGAAGCCGTTGCTGTGCGCGCCGTGGAAGCGGCGCGGCATGAGCACGGTCAGCGGTCGTCCGACCAGCTCCCCGGGGTCGTGCCCCAGCAGGGTGCTGACCGCCGGGTTGGCGTAGGCGATCCGGCCGTCGGCGTCGGCCACCACCACGGCGTCGGGGAGCGCGGCCAGCAGCGCCGGTGCGGCGAGGACCGCGTCGACCGTCGGCAGCACCACTCCTCCTCCGGGGACGTCTCCGGTCACGATCCCACACGGGCAGTCAACGGCCGGGCACCGACAGTCGACGAGTCGCCATGTCGACACGTGGTCAAAACGCGTACCGGATCCGCAGCCACGGGGCGTGTGCGGCCACCAGCTGGTGCACCTGCGCCACACCGGCCCGCTTGACGTCGTTGCGGTAGCGCACGTTCCAGCTGCCGTTCTGGCTGAGCTTGGGCTGCTGCAGGTCCGGCCGCCACAGCAGCTCCTCGGCCCTCGGGTGCCAACCCAGGTTCACCTGGTGCAGGTCCCGGTTGTGGGTGAGCAGGATGACCTCGGCGGCCGCCTGCGCCTTGGCCGCGGGGGACAGCTCGTCGTCCAACCGCTGCAGCAGCTGCGCCCAGTCGGCCTCCCAGCCCTCCCGCAGGACGACGGGGGAGAGGTTCAGGTGCACCTCGTACCCGGCGGCCACGAAGTCGTCGACCGCCGCGATGCGCTCGCCGACCCGGCTGGTGCGGATGTCGAGCACCTTCGCGTCGTCCTCGGGCATCACCGAGAAGCGGATGCGGGTGCGCCCGCGCGGGTCGAGGTCGAGCAGTTCGCGGTTGACGTACTTGGTGGCGAAGGAGGCCTTGGCCGTCGGCAGCCCGGCGAAGGTGGCGACGAGGTCGGCGACGTTGTCGCTGACCAGCGCGTCGACCGAGCAGTCGCTGTTCTCGCCCAGGTCGTAGACCCAGGCCACCGGGTCGCACTGGTCGGGCTCGGTCTTCGGGCCCTGCCGGGCGACGTGCCGGCGCAGGTAGCCGGTGATCTGCTCGATGTTGGTGAAGACGGTGACCGGGTTGGCGTAGCCCTTCTGCCGGGGCACGTAGCAGTACGCGCAGGCCATGGCGCAACCGTTGGCCGTCGACGGGGCGATCCAGTTCGCCGAGCGGCCGTTGGGCCGGGCGGTCAGCGACTTCTTGACCCCGAGCACCAGCGTCTCGGACTTCACCCGCACCCAGCGTTCGACGTTGCCCTCGTTGCCGTGCAGCTCGGGGATCTGCCAGTGCGACGGCACCTCGACCACCTCCGCGCCGGGGAGGCGGGCGAGCACCTGCTGCCCGCGGGGCGACGCGAGCGCGGCCGGCTCGGCGTACACCCGGCGCACCGGCAGGAGGCGGGCGAGCTCACCGCCGGCGGGGCTCGCGGACTCGGACGGCACGGTGACGGGGTTCCCCACGCCGGGCTGCAGCAGCGCGGTGTCCGGCGGTGTTCCCGCTGGTCGGCGCGTCGCCGGGTCAGTTCCCGGCAGCGGGTGGCAGCTCGCCGACCGGTCGCAGGTCCGCGGGGCCGACCCGTCCGGCGACGACGTCCCCGGCGAGGTCGTCGACGGTGCGTCCGGTCGCCCGTGCCGCCGAGCGCAGCAGCTCCAGCGCGGCCGGTGGCGAGGTGCCACGGGCCATCGCGACCCGGCCGGCCGCCGTCCACACGTCCTGCCGGCGCCGCGCCGCGGGACCGTGCAGCCACGCCGGCCCGCCCTCGGGGGCCCACGGCGCCCAGACGGCGGCGTCCCCGAGCGCCGAGGCGACGAGGTCCCCGACGGCCATGGCCTCGAACACCTCCAGGGAGGTCACGGCCGACTCGTCGGTGAAGTAGAGGTCCAGCGCGCCGGGGCCGGCCAGCGTCTCGCCGATCGGCAGGGCCACCACCGCGCGGTAGGGCGTCTGACCGGTGAGCAGGCGGGCGAACACCGGCCAGCGCCGCTGCAGGTCGGCGGTGGCGGCGAACACCGGCTCCCGGTGCCGCTCGGCGGCTGTGCAGGGGCCGTCCCCGGCGGTGAACTGCAGGCGCTCGGCCAGGTCCGCGGTCGTCGAGCTGGCGCCGAGGGGGAGCCGGCCCTGTCCGGCGGCGCGCACGCTGAGCCCCGCGCCGTCCACGTCCAGCGTCCGGGCGCAGGCCCGCGCCAGCAGCGACGGCAACAGCTCGGGGCCGGTGGGCGAGGGGTCGCCGACCTCCTCCAGCGCGGCCCGGAACCGAGCGGCGATCGACGACACGCACCGATCATCCGGCACGCCCGCAGCACGGGCCGCACCGGATCCGGATCTCACCCGGCCGGATCCAGGGGCGAGGGGGCACGGCGAGGCCCGGCCATCGCGGCCTACGACACCCGGTCCCTCCGCGGCGACGACGTCCGGCCGCCGGTCACCCCCGGGCGGCGAGGACGGCGGCGTAGACGTCGACGGTCTGCTGCGCGATGGCCGGCCAGCCGAACTCGGCGAGCACCCGCTCCCGCCCGGCGGCACCCATGCGCGCGGCCCGCTCCGGGTCGTGCAGCAGCTCGGTCACCCGCTCGGCCAGCCCGGCCTCGAAGGCGGCGGCGTCCGCGGGGTCGTAGGGCACCAGCAGACCGGTGCGCCCGTCGGCGACCACCTCGGGGATGCCGCCCACCGCGCTGGCGACGACGGCGGTGCCGCAGGCGGCGGCCTCCAGGTTCACGATGCCCAGCGGCTCGTACACCGACGGGACGACGAACACCGTGGCGCCGGTGATCAGCGGCACCAGCCGCTCGCGCGGCAGCATCGCCTCGATCCACACGACGCCGTCCCGGCGAGCCTGCAGCTCGGCCACCGCGTCGGCGACCTGCTGGCGCTCACCCGGGGTGTCCGCGGCGCCGGCGCACAGCACCAGGCCGGCGTCGGCGGGCAGCTGCTCGGCCGCGCGCAGCAGGTGGACGACGCCCTTCTGCCGGGTGATCCGCCCGACGAACAGCGCGTAGGGCCGGTCGGGGTCCACGCCGAGCGAGCGGACGACGTCCGGGTCGGGCATGGGCCGGTAGGCCGCGGCGTCGACCCCGTTGCCCACGACGTGCACCCGCGCCGGGTCCAGGTCGGGGTAGGCGTCCAGCACGTCGTCGCGCATGCCGCGGCTGACCGCCACCACCCCGTCGGCGGCGAGGTAGGCGGTGCGCTCGACCCACGACGACAACCGGTAGCCGCCGCCGAGCTGGTCGGCCTTCCACGGCCGGCGCGGCTCCAGCGAGTGCGCCGTCACCACGTGCGGGGTGCCGTGCACCAGCGAGGCGAACAGGCCCGCGCCGTTGGCGTACCAGGTGTGGCTGTGCACCAGGTCGGCCTCGGCCAGCGCGCCGGCGATCTCCACGTCCACCCCGAGGGCCTGCAGCGCCCCGTTGGCGCCCTGCAGCCCGGCCGGGACCTGGTGCCCGGTCGCGTCCGCGCGCGGGCCCCCGAAGCAGTGGACGTCGAGCTGCGGCCCGTCGGGCAGCGCGCGCAACGCTGCCGCCAGGTGCTCCACGTGCACGCCTGCGCCGCCGTAGACGTCCGGCGGCCACTCCCGGGTCACCATGCCGATGCGCACCGGGTCACCCTAAGAGGACCCCGTCCTCCTCACCGCTCGCACGCTCGCGGCGAGCCTCTGGACGGGGCCGCCCGTTCCCCCCGCCCCTCGCACGCTCGGCGCGGGCCCCCGGAGGATGGCCGCCGCGCAGCGCGGTGGAGCGCCCGCGCCGGGCAGCCGATACGTTGCGACCATGCGTGGCGGTCCCCGGGTCCTCGGCATCGTCCTGGCCGGCGGTGAGGGCAAGCGACTGGCCCCGCTGACCCAGGACCGGGCCAAACCAGCGGTGCCCTTCGGGGGCAACTACCGGCTCATCGACTTCGTGCTGTCCAACCTGGTGAACGCCGAGATCCGGCAGATCGCCGTGCTGACCCAGTACAAGAGCCACAGCCTGGACCGGCACATCACCACCACGTGGCGGCTGTCGCAGATGCTCGGCAACTACATCACCCCGGTGCCCGCCCAGCAGCGCCTCGGCCCCCGCTGGTACACCGGCAGTGCCGACGCGATCCTGCAGAGCCTGAACCTGATCTACGACGCCCGGCCCGACATCGTCGTCGTCTTCGGCGCCGACCACGTCTACCGGATGGACCCGGCGCAGATGATCGACCAGCACCTGAAGACCGGTGCGGGCGTCACCATCGCCGGGCTGCGGGTTCCCCGTCACGAGGCCACCCAGTTCGGGGTCATCGACGCCGACGCCGAGGGCAGGGTGCGCGGCTTCCTGGAGAAGCCGGCCGACCCGCCCGGGCTGCCGGACTCCCCGGAGCAGAGCTTCGCCTCCATGGGCAACTACGTGTTCAGCACCGACGCGCTGCTCGAGGCGCTGCGCCGGGACGGCGAGGACGAGACCTCCGCGCACGACATGGGCGGCTCGATCATGCCGATGTTCGCCGAGGCCGGGGACGCCTGGGTCTACGACTTCTCCACCAACGTCGTCCCGGGCGCCACCGAGCGCGACCACGGCTACTGGCGCGACGTCGGGACGATCGACTCCTACTTCGACGCGCACATGGACCTGGTGTCGGTCACCCCGGTCTTCAACCTCTACAACGACCGCTGGCCCATCCTCACCCTGCCGCCGCAGCAGCCGCCGGCGAAGTTCGTGCTCGGCGGGCGGGCCGAGGAGTCGATGGTCAGCGCCGGCGCGATCATCGGTGGCGGCTCGGTGCACAGCTCGGTGGTCTCGCCCGGGGTGCGCGTCGAGCGGGGTGCGCGGGTGGAGGACAGCGTGCTCATGGACGGCGTGTACGTCGGCGAGGGCGCCTACGTCCGGCGCGCCATCCTGGACAAGAACGTCGTCGTCCCCGACTGGGCGCGCATCGGCGTGGACCTGGCCGCCGACCACGAGCGCTACCACGTCAGCGCCGGCGGGGTGACCGTGCTCGGCAAGGGAGCCCGGGCACACAGGTGAAGGACCCTGTCGCCCCCCACCACTCGCAAGCTCGCGGCGGGTCCCTGCGGCAGGGCCGTTCCAGCACGTCACCTCTGATCGTCACCCTGCTGCTGGAGCCGGGGGCGCAGGAGCGGTTCGATCGGCTGCGGGCCGCGCACTTCCCGGCCGCCCGCAACCAGCTGGCCGCGCACGTGACGCTGTTCCACGCGCTGCCCGGCGACCACGAGGGCGCGGTGTCCGCCGACCTCGCCGACGCCGCCCGCCGGCCGGCCTTCGACGTCGCCGTCACCGGCGTGCGGTCGCTCGGCCGCGGGGTCGCCCTCACGCTCGACGCCCCGGAGCTGACCGCGCTGCGGGCCGGGCTGGCCGCGGCCTGGGAGCAGTGGCTGACCCCGCAGGACCGGCAGCGGCACGCACCGCACGTCACCGTGCAGAACAAGGTGGAGCCCGCGGTCGCCCGCGCGCTGCGGGACCGACTGGCCGCCGGGTTCACGCCGCACCGGGTGGGGGCCCGCGGCCTCGGGCTGTGGCGCTACCTCGGCGGCCCGTGGGAGCCGGTGGCCGAGCACCCGTTCGGCTGACGCCGGCCGCGCGTGCCTGTGAGGTCCCTGTGAACGGGAACACGGTCGCGCCGCCGGCCCGTTGACCAGGACGTGCGCCCCAAGACAATCGTTCCCACCCGAGCCGCCGGCATCGGGCGGTCGTCGGCGGCGCCGATCTGCGATCCTGGGACCGTGCCCGACACCGCCGACCCCGCCGCCCCCACCGAGGCGTGGGTGGCGCCGACCTGGGAGCAGGTCGTGCGCGACCACTCCGCGCGCGTGTACCGGCTGGCCTACCGGCTCTCGGGCAATCCGCAGGACGCCGAGGACCTCACCCAGGAGACGTTCGTCCGGGTGTTCCGCTCGCTCGCGGACTTCTCGCCCGGCACCTTCGAGGGCTGGCTGCACCGCATCACCACGAACCTCTTCCTGGACATGGTGCGCCGCCGGCAGCGGATCCGGTTCGACGCCCTGCCCGAGGACACCGAGCGGCTGCCCGGGACGGCCCCCAGCCCGGAGCAGGTGTACTCCGACACCCACCTGGACCCGCAGGTGCAGGCCGCGCTGGACGCGCTGTCCCCGGAGTTCCGCGTGGCCGTCGTCCTGTGCGACATCGAGGGGCTGACCTACGAGGAGATCGCGGCGACCCTCGGCATCAAGCTCGGCACGGTGCGCAGCCGCATCCACCGCGGCCGGGTTCAGCTGCGCGAGGCGCTGGCGCACCTGGCGCCGCGCCGGTCGGTGACCGGTCGGGACGCCGTCCCGGAGGGGAGCGCGGGGTGAACATCCCGGAGAGCCACCTGGCCCAGGAGGCCGTCGCCGCCCTGGTCGACGGCGAGCTGGGTGGCGGCCCGGCGGCCCGCGCGGCCCGCCACCTCACCGGCTGCGCCCAGTGCCGCATGGCGGTGCAGGCCCAGCGGGAGGCCAAGGAGGCCCTGCACGCCTCCTGCGACGTCACCGTCCCCGGCGACCTGCTGTCCCGGCTGCGCGCCATCCCGTTCACCGCCGACGTGCCCGGCCCCGGCGGTTCGCTGACCGCCGGCCCGGGGCAGCTCACCATCAGCGGGTCCGGCGGCGCCTGGTCGGTGCCGCTGGAGCCCACCTCCGCCGGCGGCGACCGGCCCGGCCACGCCCGCTGGCTGCGCCGGGGCTTCCTGGGCGCCCTGGGGGTCCTCGGCGCCGGGGTCACCACCCTGGCGCTGAACCTGCCCAGCGACGGCCCCGACGGCCCCGGCCCGGCGCCGGTGGCCCGCGGCGGTGTCGAGGAGCGGACCGAGATCGTGCCGCCCGTGGTGCGCACCACCACCGTCGGCACCGGAGGCGCCCAGCCGTCCGTCACCCCGGGCGGGACGCCCTGACCACGCGGGCCGGTGCCCGTCGGGGGAGGACCCGCTGACCGACGAACCGCACGCCTCCGGCTCGGCGCCCCGGCCGCTCGACGGGGACGACCGCAGCGACGGGACACCGCCGCTGCCCGAGGAGGCCTTCGCGCGCCCCCGGGACGGCGTCGGCGGCTTCGACCCGCCGGACCGGCCGCAGCCCCCGTCACCCGCGCGGCCCGCGCCCACCCCCGCCCAGCAGGCCGCCTTCGGGCGGCCCACCGCCGCCCGCGACGGCTTCGCCGGGGACCGGCCGGTCGTCCCGGCGCGTCCCCTGCCCCCGCCACCCCCCGAGGCGGTGCTGCGCGCCTTCGCGCCGTCCACGGCCGGCCAGCGCGGCCTGCAGGAGCCGCCCGGCGGGCGGCCCGGGCGGCGGCGCACGGCCAGCGGCCCCTGGTGGAAGGCCGACGCCCGCTCCGACCCGTGGCGCGACCCGCACGCCCCCGCCGGCCTCACCGGCCCAGCGGTGTACGACGAGCCCGAGCAGCAGGCCGGCCCGGTGGTCGTCGATGCGCGGGGGCGTCGCCGGCTGCGGCTGGGCGACGTGTCGGTCCGCCTGTCGGTCCTCGCCCTGCTCGCGGTGCTGCTGACCGGGCTGGTCAGCGGCGCCACCGGCTACTGGCTGACCCGTACGGCCGACGAGTCGCCGCTGCTGGCGCCCGGCACGCAGCTCAACACGACCGACGAGGGCATCGCCCGCGAACCCGGCTCGGTGTCCGACATCGCCTCGCGGGTGACCCCGGCCGTCGTCTCCGTCGAGGTGCGCATCGGGGAGGCCGGCGCCACCGGGTCGGGGGTCGTCGTCGACGGCGAGGACGGCTACATCGTCACCAACAACCACGTCATCTCCGGGGCCGACGGCGTCGAGGGCGCCGAGATCCGCGCCGTCTTCGCCGACGGCAGCGGCTCCGCGGCGCGCATCGTCGGCCGCGACCCGGCCAGCGACCTCGCCGTCCTCAAGGTGGAGAAGCCCGGCCTGCTCACCGCCGCGCTCGGCAGGTCCGGCGCCGTCGTCGTCGGCGACCCGGTCGTGGCGATCGGCTCGCCGCTGGGGCTGGCCAGCACCGTCACCAGCGGCATCGTGAGCGCGCTGGAGCGCCCGGTGCGCCTGGCCGGTGAGGGCAGCGACACCAACGCGGTGATCAGCGCGGTGCAGACCGACGCCCCGATCAACCCGGGCAACTCCGGCGGCGCGCTGGTCAACGCCGCCGGTGAGGTCATCGGCATCAACACCGCCATCGCCTCGCTCGGCGGGGGCAGCGTCGGCCTCGGCTTCGCCATCCCCGTCGACACCGTCCGCACCGTCTCCGAGCAGCTGATCAGCACCGGGCGCGCGGTGCACGCCTCCCTCGGCGTCAACGCCCGCTCGGTCACCGACGGCACCCGCGACGGGGCGCTGGTGGTCAACGTGGAGCCCGGCAGCGCCGCGGCCGAGGCCGGCATCCGCGAGCAGGACGTCGTCATCGCCGTCGACGGCGAGCCGGTGGGCAGCTCGGAGGAGCTGGTCGTGGCGGTGGACGCCCACGAGCCCGGAGAGACCATCAGCATCGAGCTGATCCGCGACGGCGCCTCGACGACGGTGGACGCCACCCTCGACCAGGCCTGAGCAGGGACCCCTGCCCCCCACCGCTCGTCGGCCGCCGCTCAGGGGGGCCGCTTAGGCTGGGGGTGCCGGAGCGGGGTGAGGACGGGAGCAGCGGGTGTTCGACTCGATCGGCTGGGGCGAGATCATCGTCCTGGCACTCCTCGCGCTGTTCATCTTCGGGCCCGAACGGCTGCCCGACCTCGCCAAGGAGGCCGCCGCCGGCCTGAAGAAGCTGCGCACGGCCCTCACCGGTGTGCGCGCCCAGGTCGACGAGTCACTCGGGGACGACTTCGCCGGCCTGCGGGACCTGGACCTGCGCCAGTACCACCCGCGGACCTTCATCAAGAACCAGCTGCTCACCGATGACGAGGACGGTCCGCGGCGCCCCAGCGGGGCCACCGCCGCGACCACGGTCGCCGCGGCCGCAGCCCGCGCCCGCAACGACTCCGCCCCACCCCCGTTCGACCCCGACGCGACGTAGTGACGACGGGAGGCCGGAGGCCTCCCCGAGGAGCTACGTGTCCGCGGCGCGGCACCTGGGTGGAGACGTGCCCGGTCGCGGGCGGTTGGTGAGCCGCCCCGCGAGGCGAGCCGAGGAGCGGGGCCCGGAGGGTCCCCGACGAGGCGCGGGCAGCGGCTCAGCGCAGGTCGGGAACGGTGATTGGCCGCGGTGTCGCCCGGTAGGGCGACGATGTCAGTGACGCACCGGGGTGAGGCCCAGGGACAGGCCGGACAGCCCGCGCTGGCGGGTGGCCAGGCCGTCGGCGATCCGGGTCAGCGCCTGGGCGGCGGGGGAGTCGGGGTCGGCCAGCACCACCGGGGCACCGGCGTCCCCGGCCTCGCGGACGCGGGTGTCCAGCGGGATCTGGCCGAGCAGCGGCACCCGCGCACCGAGGGTCTGGGTCAGCGCGTCGGAGACCGCCTCGCCGCCGCCGGAGCCGAAGACCTCCATGCGGGTGCCGTCGGGCAGGTCCATCCAGGACATGTTCTCGATGACGCCGACCACCTGCTGGTGGGTCTGGGTGGCGATGGCCCCGGCGCGCTCGGCGACCTCGGCGGCGGCCAGCTGCGGCGTGGTCACCACCAGGATCTCGGCGTTGGGCAGCAGCTGGGCGATGGAGATCGCCACGTCGCCGGTGCCGGGCGGGAGGTCCAGCAGCAAGACGTCGAGGTCGCCCCACCACACGTCGGCGAGGAACTGCTGCAGCGCGCGGTGCAGCATCGGCCCGCGCCACACCACCGGGGTGTTGCCCGGGGTGAACATGCCGATCGAGATGACCCGCACGCCGTAGGCCTGCGGCGGCATGATCATGTTGTCGACCTGGGTGGGCTTGTCGTCGACCCCGAGCATCCGCGGCACCGAGTGGCCGTAGATGTCGGCGTCCACGACGCCCACCGACAGCCCCCGCTTGGACAGCGCCGCGGCGAGGTTCACCGTGACCGAGGACTTGCCCACCCCGCCCTTGCCCGAGGCGACCGCGTACACGCGGGTCAGCGAGCCGGGCTGGGCGAACGGGATGACCGGCTCGGCGGCGTCGGAGCCGCGCACCGTGCGGCGCAGCTCGGCACGCTGCTCGTCGTTCATCACGTCCAGGCCGACCTGGACCGACGTGACGCCGGGGACGGCGGACACGGCCTGGGTGACCCGGTTGGTGATCGTCTCGCGCATCGGGCAGCCGGAGACGGTCAGGTAGACCTCGACGCGGACGGCGCCGCCGGCCCCGATCTGCACGTCCTTGACCATGCCGAGCTCGGTGAGCGGACGGTTGATCTCGGGGTCCTGGACGGTGGCCAGGGCGGCGGTGATGGCGTCGAGCGCCGGCGCGCCGGTCATCGGGGCGGACATCGCTGCAGCTGTCTCCTTCGACGGGGGACCCGGTCGGTGTCCGCCGAGGGCGGCGGCGACCTGCGTTCACGGGCCTGCCGCCACTGTACGGCCGTCCCGGGGGCCGACCGCCGTCCGGAGGGTGATCTGCTACGCAACCCCGACGGGCGCCGGCGTCCACGGGCCGGCACAGACGGTGTTGCGGGTCGCCTTCGCGCGGTAGAGGTGGGCGTCGGCCTCGGCAGTCAGCCGTTCCGGGACCGCCTGGTCGCCGCGGGCGACCGCGACCCCCAGGGACAGCGTCAGCGAGCCGGGACCGGCGCCGCACGGGTCCAGCCCGAGTGCCGCGCTGCGCAGCTCCTCGGCCAGCGCGACCGCCCGGTCGGGGCGCGTGCCGGGGAGGAGCACGGCCAGCTCGTCCCCGCCGAGGCGGGCGACGACGTCCCCGGTCCGGACGCGGGAGCGCAGTGCCCCGGCGATCAGCCGCAGCGCCCGGTCGCCGCCGGTGTGGCCGTAGAGGTCGTTGACCTGCTTGAAGTGGTCGACGTCGGCGAGGACGACGGCCAGCGACGTCCCGGACCCGCGGGCGGTGGCGCAGGCGGCGGCCAGCTCGTCGTCCCACCGCCGGCGGTTGGCCAGGCCGGTGAGCGGGTCCTCGTGGCTGAGCCGGTCCAGGCGGGCCAGCAGCGCCCGCGTGCGCCGCTGCTCGGCCTCCAGCCGGAGCCGCGCGCTGGACTCGTGGCCGGTCAGCCGGTAGCGCTGGGCGTGCGCCAGCACCGCGATCACCGACGCGGTGACCAGGTAGAAACCGGCGGCGAGCACGTCCTCCGCCGGCATGGACGTCGGCGCGGTGAGCACCGCGGAGCCGAAGGCCGTCCAGGTGACGCCGACCAGGGCGCCGGTCCAGCCCGGCCGGGACACCATCAGGCAGCCGCTGGCGAACAGCGCCAGGGTGAAGCCGAGCAGGTAGAACTCGACGTGCTGGACGCGCGGGACCATCCAGGCGATCTCGGCCTGCACCGTGGCGAGCACCGTGCAGGCCAGCAGTTCCGGCTGGCGGCGTCCCAGCGGCCGGCGCCACAGCACCCACAGCGCGACCAGCATCGGGACGAGGCCGGCCACCCGGACGGCGAGGAAGGACCCGGCCACCTCCGGCTCGAGCAGGAGGTCGAAGCCGGACCAGGCCGGACAGATGGCGGTCGCCAGCCCGGAGGTCAGCAGGGCGGACTCCCGTGCACGGGCCAGCCGGTCCTCGTCGAGGGTCGGCCGACGCGGCGCCGCGGGAGTGCTCACCCCCTCCCATCGGGACCGGGGGCGCGTCCCTGGAGCGCGGTCCGCCGGTGCCACCCGTCCGGGGGTCGCCGCCCCGGGCCCTGGCTAGCCTCGCTGCCGTGTCCACCCGCGCCGCCACCCTCCGGGACGCCGTCGGGCTCGGGCTGGCGGTGGGCCTGTACGGGGTCGCGTTCGGCGCCGCCGCCGACGCGGCCGGCCTGGACGTCTGGCAGGCGCTCGCGCTGTCCGCGCTGATGTTCACCGGCGCCTCGCAGTTCGCCCTGGTCGGCGTCCTGGGGGCCGGCGGCAGCGGCGCGGCCGCCGTCGGCAGCGCGCTGCTGCTGGGCACCCGGAACACCGTCTACGGCGTGCGGCTGGCCCCGCTGCTCGCCCCGCGCGGCCCGCTGCGCCGGGCCGGTGCGGCGCACTGGGTGATCGACGAGACCACCGCGATGGCCGTCGCCGCGCCCGACCGCGAGCTGGGCCGGCTCGCGTTCTGGGCCACCGGCGCGACCATCTACCTCGGGTGGAACACGACCACGGTGCTCGGCGCGCTCGGCGCCTCCGGCCTCGGCGGGACGGCGCAGGCGGCGCTGGACGCCGTCGTCCCCGCGGCGTTCCTCGCCCTGCTGTGGCCACGGCTGCAGCGCGGCTGGCCGGAGGCGGCGGTGCAGCGGCGGGTCGCCGTCGCCGGGGCGGCCGTGGCGCTGGTGCTCACCCCGGTCGTGCCCGCGGGGGTGCAGGTGGTCGCGGCCGTCGTCGCGGTGGCGCTCGCGGGACGGCCGCGGCGCGCGGAGCCGGCCGGGTGAGCGACGGGGCGCTGTGGGCGGTCGTGCTGGTCGCCGCGCTCGGCTGCTACGCGCTCAAGCTGGCCGGGCTGTCCGTGCCGGCCGCCTGGGTCGAGCGCCCGTGGGTCACCCGCGTCGTGGAGTTCGTGCCCGCGGCGCTGCTGGCCGCGCTGGTCGCGGTGCAGGCCGCCACCAGCGGCCCCGCGCTGGTCGTCGACGGGCGGCTGGCCGGGCTCGCGGTGGCCGCACTCGCCCTGGCGCTGCGGGCGCCGTTCGTCGTCGTCCTGGTGCTCGCCGGGGTCGCGGGGGCGCTGGTGCACGTCCTCACCGGCTGAGCGCGGGAGCGGGCAGGACCGCCGACGTGCCGTCGACCCGGGACCGCGTGTCCGCGCCGGGCCTGCTGGTGTGCGCCGGCCTCGGCCTGCTCGCCGGTGTGGTCGCCGAGGCCGCCTGGACGTCCTGGCGGTGTTGCTGCGCTGACCGTCAGCCGTCGGTGGGGAACCGGCGGCGGGAGGCGTCCTCCTGGGCCAGCCGGCGCAGCGCGAGCAGCACCGGCTCGAAGAGCACGGTGTTGACCACCACGAAGCGGACCGCCTCGGCCACCGAGGAGGTCGGGACGCCGGCCACGTCCTGCGCGCCGATCCGGCCGGCGGCCTCGGCGTAGCGGTCCAACACCTCGTCCGGCGGTGCGGCCCCCGTCGCGGCCAGCGCCTCCAGCGCCGCGGCCAGGGCGTGCAGGGCGGGGGAGTCCTCGGCCACCCGCCAGCCCCGGCGGTCCAGGACGGCGCGGGCCGGCGCCAGGTCGGCGGCGCCCCCGGCACCCACCCCGGGCAGCGCCCGGTGGGCGGCACCGAGGGCGGCGTGGACGGAGGTGCCCGGGTCCTCGACGGCGGCCAGCACCGCGCGTGCGCGGGCGACCGACAGGCCCCCGGGTCCCAGCAGCGCGCGGACCAGGCGCAGCCGCTCCAGGTGCTCCTCGCCGTACCGCGCGCGGGTCGCGCCGGTCAGCTCACCGGCCGGCACGAGCCCCTCGCGCAGGTAGTACTTCACGGTGGCGACCGGGACGCCGGCCCGGCGGGCCAGCTCGGAGATCTGCACGCCGGACCCCTTGACGTTGGGTAGTGCCACTCTCCAAGATTGGGTAGCGACACTATCCAACCAGGAGGACGCCATGGCGCGCACAGCCCGGGGCCGGTGGACCCACTCCCACGAGGGGGACCTGACCGTCTTCCTGATCGGCATGACCGTCAACCGCCCGTGGCGCCCGGACGCCTGGCTCCCGACGTTCGCGGCCATGGGCCCCATGCTGCGCGAGCTGTCGGCCGACCCGGACTCCGGCTTCCTCGGCTCCCACGTCTCCCTGGGCCGGAGGGGGCCGGTGCTGGTGCAGTACTGGCGCCGTCCGGAGGACGTCTACCGCTACGCCGCCGACACCGGTGCCCGGCACCGTCCCGCCTGGACCGCGTTCAACCGGCGCGCCCGCCGGGTGCCCGGCGCGGTCGGGGTCTGGCACGAGACCTACCAGGTCGCGCGGGCGGAGACCGTGTACGTCGACGTGCCGGCGTTCGGCCTGGCCGCGGCGACGGCGTCCCGGCCGGTGTCCGGCCGCCTGGACCGGGCCGAGGCCCGCCTCGCCGGTTAGCCGGCCGCCTCGCGCGCGGCGGCCTCGCGCTTCTTGCGGGCCTTGCGCTCCCGCCGCTCGGCGTCCTCGGCCCCGTCCGCGGTGAGCCGGGTGAGCTCGCTGCGGATGAAGTCCCGGGTCGCCAGCTCGCCGACCGCGATCCGCAGGGCGGCCAGCTCCCGGGCCAGGTACTCGGTGTCGGCGCGGGTGGTCGCGGCGCGGGCCCGGTCCTCCTCCAGTGCCACCCGGTCCCGGTCGGCCTGCCGGTTCTGCGCGAGCAGGATCAGCGGCGCGGCGTAGGCGGCCTGGGTGGAGAAGGCCAGGTTGAGCAGGATGAACGGGTAGGGGTCCCACTGCAGCCGCAGGGCGAAGACGTTGAGCAGGATCCAGACGACCACCAGCACCGTCTGGACGGCGAGGAAGCGCCCGGTGCCCAGGAAGCGGGCGATGCCCTCGGCGAAGCGGCCGATCGCGTCGGGGTCCGGCCGCAGCCGGGCGGCCCACCCGGAGGCACCGCGCGGGACGTCGAGCCGGCGGCGGTCAGCCACGGCGGGCCCGCTCGCGCCAGTCCTCGGGCAGCAGGTGGTCCAGGACGTCGTCCACGCTCACCGCGCCGACCAGCCGGCCCTGGGCGTCGACGACCGGCGCGGCGACCAGGTTGTAGGTGGCGAAGTAGCGGGTGACCTCGGCCAGCGGCGCCTCGGGTCGCAGTGGCCCCAGGTCGTCGAGCACCCCGCTGACCAGGGTGGACGGCGGTTCGCGCAGCAACCGCTGGGTGTGCGCCAGGCCCAGGTAGCGCCCGGTCGGCGTGGCCGACGGCGGCCGGCACACGTACACCTGGCTGGCCAGCGCCGGGGTCAGCTCCGGTTCCCGGACGCGGGCCAGGGCCTCCGCGATCGTGGCGTCCGGGGTGAGCACCACCGGCTCGCTGGTCATGATCCCGCCGGCGGTGTCCTCGGTGTACTGCAGCAGCCGGCGCACCGGGTCGGCCTCGTCGGGCTCCATGAGCTCCAGCAGCCGGTCGCGGTCCACGTGGGACAGCTCGGCCAGCAGGTCGGCGGCGTCGTCGGTGTCCATGACCTCGAGCACGTCGGCGGCGCGGCTCTCGGGCAGCGTGCCGAGGATGGCGATCTGGTCGGCCTCGGGCAGCTCGCCGAGCACGTCGGCCAGCCGCTCGTCGTCGAGGGCCTCGGCGACCTCCTGCCGCCGGGTCACCGGCAGGTCCTGCAGCGCGTGGGCGAGGTCGGCGGCGTTGAGCTCGCGGTAGGTGGCGATCAGCGTCTCCGCGCCCTGACCGGTCGGGGACAGCTCCAGGCCGCCCACCTCGTCCCAGGCCACCTGGTGCAGCTGACCGCGCCGGCCCAGCCGCCCCGGCTCCTGGACGGCGAGCCGGGACAGCACCCAGTCGCCGGTGCGGGTCTGCTCGATGCCGGCGTCCACCACGGCCGCCGTCCGCCCGGACTCCGTCAACTGCACCCGGCGGTCCAGCAGCTCGCCGAGCACCAGGGTCTCCCCGCGGCGCTGCTCGAAGCGCTTCAAGCTCAGCGTGCCGGCGGACAGCACCACCGACGCGGGGTCCAGCGTCGTCACCCGGCCCATCGGCACGAAGGTGCGCCGGCGGGCGACCACCTCGACCACCAGGCCGAGCACCCGCGGCGCCGCCGTCCCCACGCGCAGCGCCACCACCACGTCGCGCACCTTGCCGACCCGGTCGCCGTCGGGGTCGAGGACGGGCAGGCCGGCGAGCCGGGAGACGTACGCCCTGCTCACCGTGGTCACGGAGGCCGAGGCTACCGTCGGGCCGTGGCCGCAGAGCTGGACTACGAGGTCGTCGACGTGTTCGCGCCGCGCGCCTTCGCCGGCAACCCGCTGGCCGTGGTCTTCGACGCCGACGGGCTGAGCACCGACCAGTGCCAGGCGCTGGCCAACGAGTTCGCCCTGTCGGAGACGTCCTTCCTCACCGCGCCCCGGGCCGAGGGTGCCGACTACCGGGTGCGGATCTTCACCCCGTCGGCCGAGCTGCCCTTCGCCGGGCACCCCAGCGTCGGCGCGGCGCACACCCTGGTGCGCACCGGCCGGCTGCCCGCCGGCACGCTGCGCCAGGAGTGCGGGGCCGGCGTCCTCGACGTGGTGGTCGACGACGACGGCGCGACGCTGTCCGGTGGGGCGCCCACCCTGGAGGACGGCCCGGACCCGGCCGCCCTGGCGCAGGCGGTGGGTCTGTCGGTCGCCGACCCGGTCGGCCTGCCCGCGCACGTCGCCGGCTGCGGGCTGCCGTTCGCGCTGCTGGCGGTGCGCCCGGAGGTGGTCGACGTCGCCGCGCCGGTGCCGGCCCTGCTCGGCGGGCTCGGCGTGGGGGAGGGCGTGTCGGTGCTGTCCTGGGACGCCGCCACCTCCACCGCCCGCGCCCGGGTGTTCGCCGGCGACCTGGCCTGGGG
Organism: Geodermatophilus sp. DSM 44513; assembly: GCF_032460525.1. Classification (NCBI taxonomy): domain Bacteria; kingdom Bacillati; phylum Actinomycetota; class Actinomycetes; order Geodermatophilales; family Geodermatophilaceae; genus Geodermatophilus; species Geodermatophilus sp. DSM 44513. The sequence goes on from NZ_CP135963.1 coordinate 1,026,328, forward strand.
CGAGGACCCGGCGACCGGCTCGGCCGCGCTGGGCACGGGGGTGTGGCTGGTCGCGACCGGACTGCTGGCACCGGAGGGGACGTCGTCCTACGTCGTGCACCAGGGCGAGGCGATGGGGCGGCCGTCGGTGCTGGCGTGCACGGTCACCGCCGCGGCCGGCCGCGCGGTCGCCGCCACGGTGCGCGGCGCGGTGGTGCCGGTCGCCCGCGGCCGCATCCGGGTGCCTTGACCGACACCCCCGCCCCCCTGCGGACGGGGCCGGACCGGGCCGACGCGTGGGCGGTGCACCGGCCCGGCGGGCGGGACGCCGCCGTCATGGCGGTGGCGGTCCTCGGCATCTCGCTGTCCGCGCCGCTGACCACGCTGCTGGCCGCGCCCATGCTGGCGCTGGCCTTCTGGCGCAACCTGGGCGGGGCCGCCGTCCTGCTGCCACTGGTGCTCCGCGAGCGCCCGGGCCTGGCCGGCCTGCGCCCGCGCGACCTGGCCACCTCCGCGGTCGCCGGGCTGTTCCTCGCCGCGCACTTCGCCGCCTGGCTGCCCAGCCTGTCCATGACGACGGTCGCCGCCTCCACCGCGCTGGTCACCACCACCCCGGTCTGGACCGCGCTGGCCGCCCGCGCCAGCGGTGTGCGGCTGCCCGCGGCGACCTGGTGGGGGCTGGCGCTCGCGGTGCTCGGCGTCGCGCTGATCGCCGGGGTGGACCTCACGGTCAGCCCACGCGCGCTGGCCGGCGACGGGCTGGCGTTGCTGGGCGCGGTCTGCGCCGGCGGGTACGTGCTGGCCGGTGCGCGGGCGCGGCAGCGGATGTCGACGTCGGCGTACGCGGTCGTCTGCTACTCGGTGTGCGCGGCGGCGATCGCGGTCGCCGCGGCCGTGGTGGGGGACCCGCTGGTCGGCTTCTCCGGCCGCGACTGGCTGCTCATCGCCGCCATCACCGTGTGCGCCCAGCTGCTCGGGCACACGCTGTTCAACCGGCTGCTGTCCTCGGTCGGACCCACGATGGTGAGCCTGGCGATCCTGCTGGAGGTGCCCGGCGCCCTGCTGTTCGCACTGGTGCTGCTGGGGCAGGTGCCGCCGCTGCTGGCCCTGCCCGGGCTCGCGCTGGTCGTCGTCGGCGTCGGCCTGGTGGTGCGGGCCAGCCGCCCGGCGGGCCTGGCCGAGCCGGGCACCTGACGAAGGACCCCCTCGCCCCCCACCACTCGCTCCGCTCGTGGCGGGACCCTGCGAGGGGGCCGACGGGTCGTCACTACCCTCCGATCACCGATCACCACTGGAGGCACCGTGGCCGAGCTCCGCTCCCGTCGTTCCAACCTCGCCGTCCCGGGCAGCAACCCACGCTTCCTGGACAAGGCCAAGGGGCTGGACGCCGACCAGGTCTTCCTCGACCTGGAGGACGCGTGCGCGCCGCTGGCCAAGCCGGGGGCCCGCAAGAACATCGTCGCGGCGCTCACCGAGGGCGGCTGGGGGGACAAGATCCGCACCGTCCGGGTCAACGACTGGACGACGGAGTGGACCTACCAGGACGTGGTCGAGGTCGTCGGCGGGGCGGGGGCGGACCTCGACTGCATCATGCTGCCGAAGGTCGCCGACGCCGGCCAGGTGCAGGCCCTGGACATGCTGCTCTCCCAGGTCGAGCGGGCGCACGGCCTGCCGGTCGGCCGGATCGGCATCGAGGCGCAGATCGAGACCGCCCAGGGCCTGGTCAACGTCAACCAGATCGCGTTCGCCAGCCCGCGGATCGAGACGATCATCTTCGGCCCGGCCGACTTCATGGCCTCGATCAACATGAAGTCGCTGGTCGTCGGCGCCCTGCACCCGGACTACCCGGGCGACCCGTTCCACTACATCCTCATGCAGATCCTCATGGCCGCCCGCGCCCGCGGCGTGCAGGCCATCGACGGCCCGTTCCTGCAGGTGCGCGACGTGGACGCCTTCCGCGAGGTGGCCCGCCGCTCGGCGATGCTCGGCTTCGACGGCAAGTGGGTGCTGCACCCGGGCCAGATCGACGCGGCCAACGAGATCTACGCCCCCTCGCAGGAGGACTACGACCACGCGGAGCTGATCCTCGACGCCTACGACTGGGCCACCTCCGAGGCCGGCGGCGCGAAGGGCTCGGCGATGCTCGGCGACGAGATGATCGACGAGGCCAGCCGCAAGATGGCGCTGGTCATCGCCGGCAAGGGCCGCGCCGCGGGCCTGTCCCGCACGTCGTCGTTCACCCCGCCCGAGGGGTGACCGCGCCGGTCCGGACGGGGGCGCAGGCCGGTGGGGGAGGCCCCGTCGGCCGCGCGGCCGAGCGCGGATCGGCGGTACGGCCGATGTCGCGGCAGCGGCGGGACCGCGACGGTGGGGACCCCATCGGACGTGGAGGTCCTCGTGCTCGACAGCAACCCCATCCCCACCCGGCCCGCACCGGCCGGTGAGCGCCCCGGCGGGCCGGCTCTCGCCGTCCGGCGCTGGGCCCTGGTCGCCGCCCCGGCCCTCGCCGGGCTGTGCGCGGTGGTGGCCGCCGCCGCCGACCCAGCGGCCGGCCGGGACGGCGCCGCACTCGTCGTCGCCTACGCGGAGAACCCCGGCCCGCTGCAGGTCAAGTCGGTGGCCTACCACTTCTCGTACGCCCTCTGGGGGGTCACCGCGCTGTGGCTGGCCCTGCTGGTGCGCCGCCGCGGGGCCTGGACGGCCGACCTGGCGCTCCTGCTGGCCTTCCTCGGCGCGACGTCGGTGCCCGGGTTCCTCGTCGTCGACTTCTACGACTCCGCGATCGGGCAGACCGTCGGCCTGGACGGGGACGCACGCATCCAGGAGCTGCTCGCCGGCATGTGGGGGATGAGCCTGCTGCAGACCACCGGGGTCGCCGGCCTGCTGCTCTGCCTGCCGGTGGCCGCGCTCGCCGGCTGGCGCGCCGGGTTCCTCACCTGGTGGGCGCCGGCGGGCGTCACCCTCGGCATCTTCGGCGGCTTCATGCTGGTCGGCGCCACCGTGCCCGGGGCGCTGGTCATGACGGCCGGGTTCGCGGTGCTCTCGGTGGACCTGGCCCGGTCCGCCGGACGGTGGGACCCCCCGCCGGCCGCGGCGTGATGGCGTTGCACCGCAGCCGGGCCCGCGCAGGCTGGCTTCGCCGACCGTGCTCCGTACCCTCGCCGGACGGCCCGCCGTCGTGGACTCCCTCCTCGCCGGTGGGCTGTCCGCGCTCACGGTCGTGGAGGCGTACACGACCGACACCGCGCGCCCGCCGTGGCTGCACGCCGCGCTGTCGGTCGCCGCGATCTCCGCGCTGGCGCTGCGACGCCGGTACCCGCTCGCCGTCCTGTGCTGGGTCGTCGCCGGGATGATGGTCGTCTCGCCGGAGAGCCAGCTGTCGATCTTCGGGGCGACGGTCGTCGCCGCCTTCACCGCCGGCGTGGAGCTCACCCCGCCGCGGTCCTGGATCGCCCTCGGGGTGGCGACGCTCCCCTTCTTCGCCTTCTACGCGCTGCTGCCCGAGGGCGGCGTGAGCGACTACGTCGCGGTGTCGCTGCTCTACGGCGGCCCGTGGGCGGTGGGGCGGATCATCCGGGACCGGACGGCCCGCGCGGTCGAGGCCGCAGCCCGCGCCGAGCGCGCCGAGGTGGAGCGCGAGCAGGCGGCGGCCCGCGCGGTCGCCGACGAGCGGGCGCGCATCGCTCGGGAGCTGCACGACGTCGTGTCCCACTCGATCAGCGTCATCACGGTGCAGACCCAGGCGGTGCGCCGGCGGCTGGCCACCGACCACCAGCGCGAGGCCGATGACCTGCGCGCGGTGGAGGCCACCGCGCGCCAGGCCATGGCCGAGATGCGCCGGCTGTTCGGCATCCTGCGGGCCGACGGCGAGCGCCCGTCGCTGGCACCGCAGCCGGGGCTGGACCAGCTGGACCGGCTGGTCGCGGACACCCGGGCGGCCGGCGTGACGGTGGCGCTGACCGTCGAGGGGGAGCCGGTGCCGCTGCCGCCGGGCCTGGACCTGGCGGCCTACCGGGTCGTGCAGGAGGCGCTGACCAACGTCCGCCGGCACGCCCCGGGCGGACGGGTCGGCGTGCGGCTGGCCTACGGCGGGGGAGGGCTGGAGGTGCAGGTGGAGAACGGTCCCGGCGCGGGCCCGGCCGGCCCGGGCGGCGGCGGTCTCGGGCTGGTCGGCATGCGGGAGCGGGTGGTGCTCTACGGCGGCTCCCTGGAGGCCGGTCCGCAGCCGGGCGGCGGGTTCGCCGTCCACGCCCGGCTGCCCTTCCGCGAGGGGGTGAGCGCGTGAGCACCACCGTGGTGGTCGCCGACGACCAGCCGATGGTGCGCGCCGGGCTGCGCTCGCTGCTGGAGGGGGAGGACGACGTCGTCGTCGTGGCCGAGGCGGTCGACGGGGAGCAGGCGCTGGCCGCCGTCCGCAGGCACCGCCCCGACGTCGTCCTCATGGACATCCGCATGCCGCGGCTCGACGGGCTGGCCGCCACCCGGCAGCTGGTCGCGGAGGGATCGCCGACCCGGGTGCTCGTGCTGACCACCTTCGACCTCGACGAGTACGTGTTCGACGCGCTGCGGGCCGGCGCGAGCGGCTTCCTGCTCAAGGACGCCACCGCCGAGGAACTGGTGGCGGCGGTGCGCACCCTCGCCGCCGGCGAGGCGGTCCTGGCGCCCGCGGTGACCCGGCGGGTGATCGAGGCGTTCGGCCGCGCCCCCCGGCCGGACGGCGGGCTGGCCGCCAGGCTGGCGGCGCTGAGCCCCCGGGAGGTCGAGGTGCTGCGCTGCCTGGCCCGCGGGTCGAGCAACGCCGAGGTGGCCGCCGAGCTGTTCATCAGCGACGCGACGGCGAAGACCCACGTCAGCAACGTGCTGACCAAGCTGGGGTTGCGCGACCGCGTGCAGGCGGTGGTGTTCGCCTACGAGTCCGGTCTGCTGACACGGGGCAGCTGACCGGCTCCCGGGCTCAGGGGGCGAAGCCGCCCGAGCCGGCCGCGACGAGGGCCAGCGCGAAGACCAGGAAGGCGAGCACGACCAGTGCGGTGCCGATCCCGCCCACGATGATCCCGGCCAGTGCCAGGCCGTCGCCCTGCTCGCCGGTCTGCCGGATCTGCCGGCGGGCGAGGATGCCGAGCACCAGCCCCACCGGGCTGACGACGAAGGCCATCACCAGCGCCAGGATCGCGAAGGTGTTCGTCGGCACCGGGTAGCCGTACCCGGGTGGGTGGCCGTAGCCGGGAGGTGGCCCGTAGCCGGGAGGTGGGCCGTAGCCCGGCGGCGGGTTCGGGCCGGGAGGGGGCCAGCCGTACGGGGGCGGCGTGTCGCACCCCGGCGGGCCTGTGTGGTCCTGGCCGGCTGCGGCGGAGCCCTGCACGTCGTAGTACGGCGGCGGGTGACCGGGCTGTCGCTGGTCCGCACCGCCCGGGGACGGGTGCAGGGGGTCAGGGATGCCACGGTGGGCGTCGTCCTGGGGCATCGTCGTCCTCCCGCGGTCGGTGCCTGTCGCGCCGAACGCTAGACGTGTGGCGCCCCCGGGAGTGGGCAGGCGCACCCGGGCGTCGGGCGACCCGCGGACGGTGCGGCCCAGGACTCCCGCACCTTCGACGCGATGAGGGGCCCCGGCGGGCACGGCCACGCAACCGGGTCGGCGGACGGGCGCTGCTCCCGGGATGCACCGCTGGCGACTGCGGGGGAGGGGCAACGGCGGCCCCCGGCGTGCGTCATCGGCGCGCAGCCAGGGGCGCGGGTGGCGCGGCCGGGCGTGTCACCCTCGGCGGCACTCCCGGCCGGGTGGCTCAGCCTCCTGCCTCCGCAGCCGTCGGCCGTCGCGCCGCGACCGACGACGCCTCCAGCATCGCGAGGACATAGCGGACGTGGACGTCGGCGAGTTCTGCGAGGGACAGTGGCCCGTCGGGGCGGTACCAGGTGGGCACCGCCGCGCAGACGGAGACGATCGCTCGGGTCGCGCCGTCCGGGTGCGGCGTGCGGAACTCCCCGGTGCGGACCCCGTCCACGATGACTCTGCGGAAGATGCTTTCGGTGGTGTCGCGCGCCTCGACGACCGCCAAACGGCCCTCGCCCCGCAGGTAGCGGAACTCGCTCAGGGCGAGCACCGCCGCCGTCTGGCACTCGCCGGAGAACGTCACGTACGCCCGGACGCCGGCGGCCATGCGCTCGGTCGCTCCCGGACCCGCCGTGTCGAGTTCCGCACGGATCCGCCGCAGCAACTCGTCGTTGGCGTCGCGCAGCAGGGCGACCAGGACGTCGGACTTGGACGAGAAGTGGTTGTAGAGGTTGGACAGGCTGGTCTCGGCGGCGCGGGCGATGTCCCGCATCGACGTCCCGTTGAAGCCGTCGCTGGCCATCAGGTCCAGCGCCGCGGCCAGGCAGCGCGCGCGGGCGCTCACCGGTCCCCCGCCGTCGTCATCTCGCCGTCCTGTCGAGCCGGGGCCTCAGGGCCCCGGACGTGCCGCGTCCCGCCATCCGCTCACTCCTCTGCGCGCGTGCTGCCCCGCCCCGCCGTCGCGGTGCGCCCCGCATCGAGCTCCACCAACCAGCCGTGGAGGAGGGCAGCGAAGTCATCGATCTCCTCCATGGGGTAGTGGCCGATGCCCTGCAGCACGGTCATCCCACCGTGCGGGATCTGCTCGGCAGTCCACACCACGTCGGCCACATCCAGCCACAGATCGTCGTCACCCACCACGAGGTGCGTCGGGCACGGGATGCGGTGCACCGACGCGCGCAGGTCGTGGGTCGCCCAGCCGAGCAGGTCGGACGTGGAGACCACCGGGTCCTCGCGCCGGTGCATGGTCGCGACGAGCTCGGCGCGCTCCGCGGGCATCCGGCGTCCCACGACGGCCAGGGTGCCGAAGTAGGTGCGGTCGCTCCTGCTGGGGGCGGCGGCGTCCTCCAGTTCGCGCCGCAGGCTGGACACGCTGGCTCGACTGTTCCTGGCGTCGGCCGCCATGGCGACGATCCCGGCCAGCCGGGCGCCGGCCCGTACACCCAGGTCCAGGGCGATCTTGCCGCCGATGGAGCAGCCGACCACGAAGGGTTCGTGGACCTCGAGGAGTTCCAGCAGCTCGAGGCACCACTCGGCGTAGTCGCCCAGGTCGCGTACCGGGCCCCCGATGGCCGGCTCCGAGCGCCCGTGGCCCGGGAGGTCCGGGACGATCACCCGGTGACCCAGCGCCGCCAGCCGTTCCGTCGTCCGCCGCCACTGGACCCCGCTCTGGCCCGCGGTGTGCAGGCAGAGGACGGGACGACCGCTCCCGCTCTGCTCGACGTACGCCAGGGCGCCGCGGACGGTGACGTAGCTCGCCCGGATCATCCCCGTCCTCCCGTCGCCAGCTCGCGAGCGGCGTCGATCAGCGCCATCAGTGCCTTGGACATCCGCAGGTACTCGTAGGCGTTGCCGGTCACGGTGAACGCGTCCCCGCTCATGGCCCTGCGGAAGAAGTCGTTGGACGGACCGGTGACCAGGTCCGTCCAGAGTCGCTCGGAGCCCTCGAGGGTGAAGGTGGCGCCCAGCGGAGTCCGTCCGGCGACCTCGATGACCCGTCCCCGGTAGACGCGCAGGTGCACCTCGTCCTTCCCGGCGCGGAGGCCGATGGTCCCGTCCCAGGTGGCCGTGGCCGACCGGAAGCCCTCATCGCCGGCCAGCCGTCGGGCCAGCGACTCCGCCCAGGGCCGGCTGCAGAAGGCCCGTTCCGCGGCGTCGGCGGCCCCGTCGGATCCCGGCCGCGCCGGCAGCAGGACCTCGATGGTCCCCTCCTGCACGGTGCGCCCCGCCCGGTCGTGCACCTGCAGATGCCACTGCACCGAGCCCGCGTCCTCGGCGGGGACCCGCCGGCACCGGGTCACGGTGAACGTCGCCTCGACCGGCTCGCCGACGGGCACGGGGGAGAGGTTCGACCAGTGCGTCTCCAGCACACGCAGCAGCGACGGGGGGAGGAGCCCACCGTCGGACGCGAGGGCGACGACCGTGGTCAGCCCGGCCGTGGGTGTGCGCCGAGCGGCGCGGTCGTCCGGGTCGGGAGGTCGACGGACTGAGCCGGCGCCGCGCTGGCCGACGGAGAAGTCCTCGTAGTACGGGCCCGTCGGCGTCGCGGTCGTGCTGTCGCGCTGCTGCGCCCCCACGCTCATGTGCGGCTGTCCCCTCGGGTGTGCGGTCCACCGGCCCGGCCGGTCGGCGGGGGCGGGGTGCCCTGGTCGTCCGCTCACGAAGAGGTGTCGATCTGGGGCGTACGAACGATCGTTCGTCCAAGGAAAGCGCCTGGCTCCCCGGTCGTCAAGGGGGTGCGGGCGGGCCGGGAGCGGATCGTCGCCAACCCCCTTGACGTGTGATCGCCCTCACTCGTACGTTACCGGAACGAACGATCGTTCGTGCAGCGAGGTCGCCCGATGGCCGGCCCACAGCCGGGACACCGATCCAGGACGGGAGAAGCACATGCGGGTGCAGGCACGGAACCGACTGGTCGCCACGGCGGCCGCGGTCGCGGCCACGGTCGTCGTGACGGGCTGCGGGACGAGCACCGGGTCCGAGGCAGGGTCCGCCGCCGCCGGCGGGGGCGGCGGTGAGGGGTACCCCTGCGACGCCGACGAGGTGACCATCGGCGGCCTCTGGGCGCAGAGCGGGCCCCAGGCGGCCTACGGCGAGTGGTTCGCCAACGGCACCGAGATGGCGGTCGAGGACGTCAACGCCGAGGGCGGGATCGGTGGGCAGACCCAAATCCGGCTCCAGGTCGAGGACACCCGCGCGCTCCCTGAGCCGGCCGTGGTGGCCTTCCAGGGCATGGTCGCGGACGGCATCCAGTACGTGCTGAGCTCCTTCTCCAGCCAGACGCTGGCCCTCGCGCCGATCGCGGCCAACGAGGAGGTCGTCCTCGTCAACGGGGGCGCGCAGAGCGACGCCCTGGGTGAGCAGGGGCCCTTCCTCTTCAACACCATCCCGCTCCTGCGCAACGAGAGCGCGGCGCTGGCCGAGAAGCTCTACGAGGACGGCGTCCGGAGCGCGGCGATCATCTACACCAGCGACGACGGCGGAGAGGCCGCTCGCGAGAACTTCGAGGCGGCCTTCACCGAGCTGGGCGGAGAGATCGCCGGTGTCGAGAGTGCCGAGTTCGGCGGGACCGACTTCCGCTCGCAGCTGACCAAGCTGCGCTCGACCGACCCCGAGGTGCTGCTGCTCGGCGCGTTCGGCCAGGACTCGAACAACATCATCAGCCAGGTCCGCGAGATCGGCTGGGACGTGCCGCTGGCCAACACCTCCTGGGTGGCCATCCCGGCCGTGCTGGAGAACCCCGCGGCCGAGGGGCTGCGGCTCACCACCATCCCGTTCGAGCCGAGCGAGGAGTTCCAGCAGGAGTACCAGGAGAAGTACGGCGAGGCCCCCGAGAGCGCGTTCATCGGCAACTACTACGACGGGGTCACGATCTTCGCCGAGGCGTTCCAGCACGTGTGCGACTCCGGTGCCGAGACGGTGAGCGGCGCCGCGCTGGCGGACGCCATCCGAGAGATCGGCACGTTCGACTCCGTCTACGGCTCCGAGCTGACCTTCGAGGAGGGCACGGCCAGCCGCCCCATCGACCTCGCCGTCATCGAGGGCGGCGCCGTCAGGCCGGTCGGGTAACCGGCCGCGGCCCGGCCGGTTCGCCGCACGCCTCAATGGAGGAGACGCATGGACCTCTTCGTCCAGTTGCTGCTCAACGGGCTCGTCGCAGGCAGCCTGTACGCGCTCGTCGCGGTCGGTTTCGCGCTCATCTTCGCGGCGACCCGGCACTTCCACATCGCCCACGCCGCGGTCTTCGCCGCCGGCGGCTACCTCGCCTACTTCCTGGCCGACTTCCTCCCCGTCGGGCCGGCCGTGGCCGTCGCGGTGCTGCTGTCGGTGGTCCTGGGCGTGGTGCTGGTGACGCTCCTCTACCGGCCGTTGGAACGGCGGGGCGGGGCGGGCTTCGTGCTGTTCCTCGTCTCCCTGGGAGCACTCATCGTGATCGACAACATCTTCACGGTGGGGCTCGGGGCCCAGCCGGCCCGCCTCGCGGCGGGGAGCTGGTTCACCACGACCGTCGACATCGGGCAGTGGTCCCTGATCGCCGGTCAGGTGGCGCTCATCGTGCTGGCCTTCGCGCTCTTCGGCGGGCTGGTCACGTTGCTCGCCAGGACCCGGATGGGCAAGCTCGTCCAGGCGTTCTCCGGCAACCCGGAGTTCGTCCAGATCGTCGGCCGCAAGCCGCAGGTGGTCCTCGTGGTCGTCTACGCGCTGGGATCGCTGCTCGCCGCGGTGGCCGGGGTCTACGTGGCCGCGGACACCGGCATGCAGCCCGGCCTCGGCGAGACCTTCTTCATCGTCTCGGTCATGGCCGTGATCATCGGCGGCATCGGGAGCATCACGGGGGCGTTCGTCGCGGCGATGCTCCTCGGCCTGCTGCAGAACGTGCTGCTCCTGGTCATGGGCGCCGAGTGGACGCTCGCCGCCATCTTCGTCCTCTTCCTCGTGCTCATCACGGTGAGCCCTGAGGGGCTGGCGAGGATCGATCTGCGGAGGGCCCGGACCCTGGCATGAACGAGTACATCCTCTCGATCGCGACGCTGATCGCGATCTACGCAATCCTCTCCGTCTCGCTGAGCCTGCTGGTGGGGCACACGGGCATCTTCTCGATGGCGCACGCGGCACTGTTCGGCGTCGGTGCGTACACGTACGCCGTGCTGACCGTCCAGCTCGGCTGGGGTCCCGGTCCGGCGCTCGTGGTGGCCCTCCTGCTCGCGGCGCTGGCCGGTGCGGTGATGGCCATCCCGTCGCTGCGGGTCTCCGGCGACTACTTCCTCGTGGCGTCGTTCGCGCTGCAGGTCGTCGCGGGCAGCGTCTTCGAGAACTGGACGTCGGTCACCGGTGGCACCGGCGGGATCCCCGGGATCCAGCGGCCCACCATCGGGCCGCTGGACTTCGGTGACAACACCGCCTTCCTCGGCCTCGCCGTGGCCGTGGCGGTGCTGGTGGTGGCCGTCTCGCTGTGGCTCGTCCGCTCGCCCTACGGGCGGATGCTGCACGTGGTCCGGGACGACGAGGTCGTCGCCGCGACGCTCGGCAAGCCGGTCCGCTTCGCCAAGGTCTCGGTCACCGTCCTGTCCGGTGCCTTCGCCGGTCTCGCCGGCGTGCTCTACGCCCAGTACCTGCTGTACCTGAGCCCCGGCACGTTCGAGGTCGCCACGTCCGTCTCGATCATCACGATGGTCGTCCTGGGCGGCATGACCTCGGTGGCGGGCTCGGTCATCGGAGCCGCCGTCATCGTCCTCATCCCGCAGGGCCTGCGGCAGCTCGACATCGCCAGTTCCGTGGCCGGGCCGCTCGAGCAGGTCTTCTTCGGCCTGCTGCTGGTCCTGCTGATGTTCGTCCGGCCCCAGGGACTGCTGGGCGGGTCCCGGCGGCGCCCGCGGCCGGCGACGGACGACGTCGGCGACGCTGCGAGGGGGGAGACGGTCCATGCTGCTTGAGGTCGAGGACGTCTCGAAGAGCTTCGGTGGCCTGCAGGCGGTCAAGAACGCCACCTTCGAGGTCCCCGAGGCCCAGGTCACCGGACTGGTCGGCCCGAACGGCGCCGGCAAGACCACGGTGTTCAACATGATCTCGGGGACCATCCGGGCCGACGCCGGGTCCATCCGGTACCGGGACACGGAGATCACCGGCCTGTCGCCCCAGGCCCGCATCGGCCGCGGGATCGCGCGCTCGTTCCAGGACGTGCGCCTGCTGCCGAAACTCACCGTCCTGGAGAACGTCGTGGTCGGCGTCCAGGGCCAGCCCGGCGAGCGGCTGCGGAACGTGTTCACCCGCCCCTGGCACAGCCTCCGCAGCGAGCAGGCGAGCCGCCGGCGGGCGGCCCAGTGCCTGGACTACGTGGGCATGCCGGCCTCGGTCCACCACGAGCTGGCGGGGAGTCTGTCCTACGGGGAGCAGAAACTGGTCGCGATCGCCCGGCTGCTCGCCACGGGTGCCGACCTGCTCCTGCTCGACGAGCCGACCTCCGGTCTGGACGAGGGATCCCTCGACGAGTTCCGCGCGGTGCTGCGGCGGCTGATCTCCGAGGGCCGCACCGTGCTGCTCGTCGAGCACAACATGCTGCTGGTGCGAGAGCTGTGCGACCGGGCGGTGTTCCTGAGCACCGGGGAGGTGCTGGCCGTCGACACCCCCAGCCGGCTGATGGAGAACGAGGAGCTGCGCGATGTCTACTTCGGTGCCTGACGGGGGCGTCTCGGTGCCTGGCCGTGGCGCTGCCCCGGTCGCGCGACCGTCGTCCGCCACGCCCGTGCTGCTGCGTCTCGCCGACGTGCACGCCGAGGTGGCCGGCCAGCCGGTGCTGCGCGGCATCTCCCTGGACGTGGCGGAAGGGGAGTTCATCGCCGTGCTCGGGCACAACGGCGCCGGCAAGAGCACGCTGCTGCGCACCGTCCTCGGCCTGGTGCCGGCGCGCCGCGGCCGGATCTGGCTCGGGGAGGACGACATCACCCGCACCGCGACACCGCAGATCGTGCGGAAGGGGGTGAGCCTGGTCCCGCAGCAGCGTGGCTACTTCGAGAACCTCTCCGTCGCCGACAACCTCGCCTTCGGTGCCCGCGCGGACGGCCGGATCGGCCTGGACGAGATCCACGAGCTCTTCCCGGTCATGCGGGAGCGGCGGGCACAGCTGGTCGGCACGATGAGCGGCGGGCAGCGGCAGATGGTCGCCATCTCGATCGCGCTCATGTCCAGCCCGCGCCTGCTGATGCTCGACGAGCCTTCGGTGGGGCTGCAGCCGAACCTGGTTGCGCGGGTCATGGAGGTCGCCACGCACGTGAACACGGAGCTCGGCATCACCGTGGTGCTGGTGGAGCAGAACATCGAGAAGGTGCTGCAGGTGGCGCGGCGGGTGGTCGTCATCAACCAGGGCCTCGTGCAACTCGACGAGCCCGTGGCCGAGGTGACTGCGGACCGCATCTGGCAGCTGCTGTGAGCACGGCGGTGCGCAGCGGTGCGGCCGGCGAGGTCCCGCACGAGGCGACCTTCCCCGCGATGCTGGAGTGGCTCGCCGCCGAGCACGGCGCCGTGACCTGCCTGGTCGATGGGGACCGCGCGACGTCCTTCGCCGAGCTCGACGACAGGTCGCGGCGGCTGGCCGCCGGGCTGGCCACGCTCGGTGTCCGGCGAGGTGACGTGGTGGCCGCCTGGCTGCCCAACGGCACCGCGTGGGTGGAGCTGCAGTTCGCCGCCGCACGCCTGGGCGCCGTCGTCCTGAGCGTGAACACCAAGCTGCGCTCGCACGACGTCGGCCAGTTGCTGCGACAGGGCCGGGCCGACGTGCTGGCGCTCTGGCCGTCCTTCCACGGGATCGACTTCCTGGACGTGCTGGGCCACCTCGCGGAGGACCCGCCCGGCTGGCTGCGTCACGTGCTGCTCGTCGGTGATCCCGTGGACCCCGACCGGGTCCCGCCGGGGATCCGTTCCCTGGCCCGCCCGTACGCGGAGCTGTTCGGGTCCGGCCGGCACGAGCAGTCGGCAGCCGCGCCCGACCTGCTGGTCAACACCTTCACGTCCTCGGGCACCACGTCCGCCCCCAAGCTCGTGGGCCACGTCCACCGGGCGCTGGTCGGGCACGCGCACGCGGTGGCGGACGCCTTCGGCTACCGGGCGCCCGACGCCGTGGTGCTGGGCATGCTGCCGTTCGCCGGCGTCTTCGGGTTCAACACGCTCATCGCGGCCCTGGCGGCAGGTCGCCCGCTCGTCGTCCAGGCGTTGTTCGACGGGCAGGAGGCGACCGGGCTGATCGAGCGGCACCGGGTCACGCACACCACCGGTGCCGACGAGATGCTGCGCCGGATCCTGGCGGCCGGCGATCCGCCCGAGCGCATCGGCTCCCTGCGGGAGGCGGCCTTCGCGAGCTTCGGCGGCGACCCGCACGCCCTCGTCACCGCCGCCGAGGCCCGCGGGATGACGTTCTTCCAGACCTACGGATCCAGCGAGGTGCAGGCGCTGATGTGCTACCCGCCGCCCGGCGCGGACGTCGAGCGGCGCAGCCTCGGCGGCGGCGTGCCGGTGCACCCCGGGATCTCGGTGCGGATCCGCGACACCACGACCGGTGAGCTCGTGGCCGAGGGCGGGGGCGAGGGCGAGATCGAGATCGCTGGGCCGAACGTGAGCGGGGGCTACCTCCACCAGCCCGACGCCACCGCCGCGAGTCGCACCGACGACGGGTACTTCCGGACCGGCGACCTCGGGCGGCTGCGGCCGGGTCGGGACATGGTCTACCTCGCCCGGCTGGGTGACGCGCTGCGGCTGGGTGGCTACCTGGTCGCGCCCGTGGAGATCGAGTCCTACCTGGAGACCCTGCCCGGTGTCGGGACGGCGCAGGTGGTCGGCGTGCGCCGGCCGGAGGGCGACGTCGCCGTCGGGTTCGTGGTGGGCGACAGGTCCCACGCCCTCGCCGAGGAGGAGCTCATCGCCTCCTGCCGCGCCGAGTTGGCCAGGTTCAAGGTGCCGCGCCGGATCCTCGTCGTGGACGGGTTCCCGACGACCCGGAGCGCCAACGGCGACAAGATCCAGCGCGTGCGCCTGCGGGAGACGGCGGCCGCGGTGCTCGACCAGGAGGTGTCGCGGTGACGTCGATGCGCGCCATCCGTATGCACGCGTTCGGCGGACCCGAGGTGCTGGTCGAGGAACGGGTCCCCCTCCCGACCCCCGAGCTCGGGCAGCTGGTGATCGAGGTCGCCTACTGCGGGATCTGCCGCCACGACCTGCTCACCCGCGCCGGGGCGTTCCCGGCAATCTCGCTGCCGTTGACGCTCGGGCACCAGGTGAGTGGCCGGGTGGTCGAGGTCGGCCCAGAGGTCGAGGGGTTCGCCGTCGGCGACCGGGTCATGACGATGATCTACACCGGCTGCGGCGCCTGCCCGAGCTGTCAGGCCGGCAACGACGCCCTCTGCGTCCGGACCCGGCCGCAGTTCCTCGGGGAGGACCGCGACGGCGGGTACGCCCAGTTCGTCGCCGTCGAGGCCCGGGTGACCGTGCCGTTGCCGGACGCCGTGTCGCTGCCCGAGGCGGCCATCGCCACCTGCACCCTGGGCACCGCTTACCACGCCATCGCCACCCGCGGCGCGCTCCAGGCCGGTGAGACCGTGGCGATCACGGGTGCCAGCGGCGGGGTCGGCGTCCACGCCGTCCGCATCGCGCGCATGCTCGGCGCGACGGTCGTCGGCATCGTGTCGAGCGAGGAGAAGGCGCGGCCGGTCGAGGAGGCCGGTGCCGACCACGTCCTGGTGTCACCGACGCGCACCTTCGCCCGGGAGCTCCGCGGCCGGCTGGGCCGCCAGGTGGACCTGGTGGCCGACGTCGTCGGCGCGCCCACCCTCCGCGAGTCCCTGCACGCCGTCCGGCCCGGTGGCCGGATCGTCGTCGTGGGCAACGTCGAGGGCAAGGAGGTCTCGATCCCGCCCGCGTACCTGATCCTCAAGGAGGTCGCCCTGCTCGGGACCAAGTCCTGCACCACTGGCGAGATGACCGCGCTGCTCGACGCCGTGGCGAGCGGGGAGCTGACGGCCGAGGTGACCGACGTCGTGCTGCTCTCCGACGCCCGTGGAGTGCACGAGGACATGGAAGCGGGACGCGGCAGCGGCCGCTCCGTCCTGGCGGTGGCCGGTGGCTGACCCGACCGGGGAGATCGGCCCCACCCGTCAGTACCTGGACGCCCTGCGCGAGGGCCGGCTGGTCTACCAGCGGTGCGAGCAGTGCAGCGCGGCGGTCTTCCCGCCGCGGGTGCTGTGCCCGGTCTGCAGCGCCGACGTGCTGGCCTGGCAGCCCAGCGAGGGCGCGGGCACGGTCTACTCGGCCAGCACGCTCACCCCTCGGGACGAAGACCCCTACACCGTCGTCCTCGTGGACCTGGACGAGGGCTTCCGGGCGATGAGTGCGGTGGCCGGGACGACCGCACCGATCGGTTCGCGGGTGCGGCTGACGGCCCGGCCGGCGGACGACGCCACGGGCGAGCCGCGGCTGGTCGCCGTCCTCGACGGGGTGCGGGATGGGTGAGCTGCGGAGCCGCGCGGCGGTCGTCGGCGTCGGCGAGGACGGCATCGGCCTGGCGGTGCCGGGCAGCACGCCGCTGGACCTGGTGGCCCGCGCGACCCGGGTGGCGCTCGACGACGCGGGGCTGGCGATGTCTGACGTCGACGGCCTGTTCACGGCCTCGGCGTACTACCAGCTCCCGGCGCTGAACACCGGCGAGTACCTCGGGCTCCGGCCGCGCTACACCGACAGCACGGCGCTCGGCGGGAGCTCGTTCGTGGCCCACGTGGGCCACGCGGCGGCCGCCATCGCCGCCGGGCTGTGCGACGTCGCGCTCGTCGTCTACGGCAGCACCCAGCGGTCGGACTCGGGCCGGCTGGTCTCCCAGTCCGAGGCGTCGCCGCACGAGCGCCCGTACCGGCCCCGGTACCCGGTGACCTCCTACGCGCTGGCCGCCGCCCGGCACATGTACGAGTTCGGCACCACCCGCGAGCAGCTGGCCGCGGTCGCCGTGGCGGCCCGGCAGTGGGCGCAGCTGAACCCGGCGGCGTTCGCCCGCGACCCGCTGACCGTGGACGAGGTGCTCTCGTCGAGGACGGTGTCCTCGCCGCTGACCGTGCGCGACTGCTGCCTGGTCACCGACGGAGGCGGCGCACTGCTCGTCACGTCGACGGAACGGGCCGCCGACCTGCGCCGGCCCCCGGTGCACCTGCTGGGGTACGGCGAGGCGCAGTGGCACCGGAACATCACCCACATGCCGGACCTCACGGTCACCGCGGCCGTGGACTCCGGCCGCCGGGCCTATGAGCAGGCCGGGCTCTCGCCGTCGGACGTCGACCTGCTCGAGCTCTACGACGCCTTCACCATCAACCCGATCCTCTTCCTGGAGGACCTCGGTTTCTGCGCGAAGGGCGAGGGCGGTGAGCTCGTCGCCTCCGGCGCCATCGCGCCCGGGGGCGGGCTGCCGGTGAACACCAACGGCGGGGGCCTGTCCTGCTGCCACCCCGGCATGTACGGGATCTTCGCGTTGATCGAGGCGGTGCGGCAGCTCCGTGGCGAGGCGGGGGAGCGGCAGGTACCCGGTGACGTGGCCCTCGTCCACGGCAACGGTGGCGTCCTGTCCAGCCAGGTGACCGCCATCTTCGGCACCTCCGCCACCCAGTGACAGGGAGGATCTGCAGTGAGCCTGTTCTACGACGACCTCGAGGTCGGCCAGGTGCTCCGCACGCCGGCGCGGACGGTCACCGAGACGGACCTGGTGACGTTCTCCATGGTGTCCGGTGACTGGGCGGCCATCCACAGCGACGCGGAGTTCGCCCGCAGCACCTTCTACGGGCAGCGCGTCGTGCACGGGCTGTTCGGTCTGTCGATGCTGACCGGTCTGCTGGAGCGTGCCGGGTGGTTCAGCGAGTCGGCGCTCGCGATGCTCGACATCGAGCGGTGGGCCTTCGCGAGCCCGATCTTCCTCGGCGACACCCTGCGCGGGGAGATGGAGATCCTGTCCAAGCGCGTCACGAGCAGCGGGGACCGCGGGATCGTGGGGCGCCGGTTCACGCTGGTCAACCAGCGTGACGAGGTGGTGCAGACCGGCGACGTCGGCATGATGATCAAGATGGCGCCGGACGTGACGGCGTGAGGCTGCCCGAGGGTCGCGACGCGGTCGGCGGCGGTGCGCGGAGCACCAGCCGGCCGCTCGCCGAGCACGGTGCCCGCGTCGTGGCCGCCGATCCGGACGCCGACGCGGCGCAGGCCGCCGTCGCCAGGGCCGCGGTGGCCGCCTGCCGGGAGTCGAGCTCGGTCGACGAGGTGGTCCTCACCTGCGATCCCTCCGGCCACCTCACCGCTAGGGTCCTCCAGGTCACCGGCGGGCGGTTCACGTGATCGGCTTCGACCTCGACGACGAGCACCGCGACCTGCAGGAGCGGGCCCGCCAGGTCGCGGATGCCGTCCGCCCCCTGGCCCGGCGGTGGGACGAGGACGAGGTCTTCCCGGAGGCCTCGCTCGACGTCCTGCGGTCGTCGGGCCTGCTGGGACTGACCGTGCCGGTCGAGCACGGCGGCCACGGCAAGGGGGTGTTCGAGGCCTGCCTGGTGCTGGAGGAGATCGCGGCCGGCTGCATGGCCACGGCGATCGTGGCCCAGATGTTCCTCAACGGCCCGCCCCGGGCGCTGGCCGTCGTGGGCACCGCCGAGCAGCAGGCCCGGCTGCTGCCCGGCGTCGGCCGGGGCGAGCGGTACTTCGCGATCGCGATGACCGAGCCCGGCGCAGGCTCCAGTGGCACCGAGCTCGTCACCCGGCTGACCCGCGGCGCGGACGGCGTGCTGCGGCTGACCGGGACCAAGTGCTACATCACGGGGGGAGACCGCGCCGACACGCTGCTGGTTTTCTGCCGGGCGGCCGGCTCGTCGGGCGCCCGCGGCATCGGTGCGGTCGTGGTGGAGCGCGGGCAGCCGGGCTTCGACGTCGTCGAGACGTCGCCGAAGATGGGCAGCCGCGGCGTCGCCGAGGCCACCCTCCGCTTCGAGGGCGTCGAGATCGACGGCGCCCAGGTCGTGGTCCCACCGGACCCGGACTCGACGGCCGGCGCCCGGCTCCTGCTGCGCCAGTTCAACCCCGAGCGGTGCGGCAACGCGGCGATGTGCCTCGGGGTGGCGCGAGCCGCGCTGGAGGACTCGGTCGCCTACACCGCCCAGCGGGAACAGTTCGGCCGCCCGATCGTCGAGTTCCAGGGCCTGCAGTGGAAGCTCGCCGACATGGCGGTCCGCCTCGAGACCGCCCGGCTGGCGCTGTGGCGGGCCGCGGTCTCGACCGAGGACGGTTTCCCGGCGCTGCGGCACACGGCGGTGGCCAAGCTCGTCGCGAACGAGGCGGCGCAGTTCGTCACGAACGAGGCGATCCAGCTGCACGGCCACCGCGGCTACACCCGGGACGTGCCCGTCGAGCGGTACTTCCGCGACGTCCGCGGCATGGCGCTGGCCGGCGGCACGTCGGAGGTCCTGCGGAACATCATCGCCGAGCAGGTGACCGGCCGACGGTTCGCGCAGCGCCCGGCAGGCGCGCCGTGACCGGGGTGCACGGCCGGGTCGGTGACGACGGGGTCGCCGTCGTCACCATCGACCGGCCGCAGGCCCGCAACGCCCTGGACTGGGACGCCTGGGAGTCGCTGGGACGCCTCGTGGCCGAGCTCGACCGAGACGACGTCCGCGCCGTGGTGCTCACCGGCGGGGACCGGTGGTTCTCCGCCGGCGGCGACGTGACCTCGATGGGATCCCGGCAGGGGAGCGGGGTGACCGGGCCCGCAGCCCGCGTCCGGCTGGCGCACCGCGTCGTCCGTGCGTTGACGGGGTGCCGTGCGCCGGTGGTAGCCGCGGTGGAGGGGTTCGCCATTGGCGCCGCCTGGGGGCTGGTGCTCGCCTGCGACCTGGTCGTGGCCAGCCGTGAGGCGTTCTTCCTCGCCCCGTTCGCCCAGCGCGCCCTCGTCGCCGACGCCGGCCTGGCGTGGTCGCTGTCCCGGCACGTCGGACACCAGCGCGCCGCGGAGCTGCTGCTCGTCGGCGCCCGCCTACCGGCGGTCCGGGCGCAGGAGCTGGGTCTGGTCAACCGGGTCGTGGAGCCGGGCGAGGCCGGGGAGCAGGCCCTGGAACTGGCCCGCGGGCTCGCCGCCGGGCCGGCGGATGCGGTTCAGCTGACCAAGGCGCTGCTCTGCCGGGCGCCCCAGCTGTCGCTCGACAGCTTCCTCGACGAGGAGCACGTCCACGTCGCCCTCAACGGTCACAGTCCCGACGTCGCCGAGGGACGGCAGACGTTCCTCGACAAGCGACCGCCCCGGTTCCGGTGACGGCGCTGACCGGCAGGAGGTGCACCCGATGACCGGGTCGGACCCGGCCGTCGGCCGGCCGCTGGCCGATCTGTCCGTCGTGGAGTTCGCGTCGTTCGTCGCGGGGCCGTCCGCGGGGATGGGGCTGGCCCAGCTCGGCGCGCTGGTCGTCCGCATCGACCCGCTGGGCGGCGGCAACGACCACCTCCGCTGGCCCCTGGCGGCCAACGGCGCGAGCCTCTACTGGGCGTCGTTGAACAAGGGCAAGCGCTCGGTCGCGGTCGACGTCCGGTCGGCGGCTGGACGGGAACTGGTGGCGGCGCTGGCCACCGCGGGCAGCGGGATCTTCCTCGACAACGCCGTGGGCCGGTCGTGGTTGTCCTATGAGGTGCTCTCGGCCCGGCGCGCCGACTTGGTCCACGTCCGCGTGCAGGGCCACCGGGACGGGCGGCCGGCCGTCGACTACACGGTGAACGCCGAGGTCGGCGTGCCCCACCTCACCGGGCCGGAGTCCATGGAGGCGCCGGTCAACCACGTGCTGCCCGCGTGGGACCTGCTCACCGGCGCCACCGCGGCGGTGGGGCTCCTGTCGGCGGTCCACGAGCGGTCGGTCACCGGCCGCGGTGCCCACCTGCAGATCGCGCTGGCCGACGTGGCGACGGCCGGGGTCGCCAACCTGGGGTGGCTGGCGGACGCCGAGCTGACCGGCCGGGACCGGCCGCGGCTCGGCAACCACGTCCACGGCAGCTTCGGCACCGATTTCACGACGGCCGACGGTCAGCGTGTGATGGTGGTGGCGCTCACCGAGAAGCAGTGGCACGCGCTGTGCCGGGTGACCTCCACCGAGGAGGTGTTCCGGGCGCTGGCGGTCGCGCTGGACGCCGACCTCGACAGCGAGTCCGAGCGGTACCGGCTGCGCGAGACGATCGCCGCGGTGCTGCGTCCGTGGTTCGCCACCCGGACGCTCGCCGAGCTGGCCGGCCGGCTCGACGTCGCCCGGGTGCTGTGGAGTCCCTACCGCACCCTCCGCCAGGCCGCCGCCAAGTACGCCTCGGACGAGGACCCGGTCGTGCGGCACGTCGACCAGCCCGGCATCGGCCGGATGCTGGCTGCCGGCTCGCCGCTGCGCTGGCCGGAGGGCAGCCTGCCGCCGCAGGCCGCTCCCCGCCTCGGGGCCGACACGGCGGAGGTGCTGTCCTCGCTCCTCGGGTTGACCGACGCCGAGCTCGGCCGACTGCTCGACGACGACGTCATCCGTCTCGCGGACCGGGGGACCGGGTGACCGACGAGAACCGGTCGGCGTCCGTGCCCGGCAGGCGCGAGGAGGAGCAGACGTGCGCGAGGCCATGGACACCACCTCGCTGCGGCTGTCCCCGGATCAGAACGAGGCGGCGCACGCAGGACTCCGGCTCGCGCCCTCCCGCCGGGCGGGAGGCGAGACCCGGACCTGCGCGGCCGGAGGATCCGGCCGGTGGCCCATACTCGCCGGTAACCCCGGACACCGGAGTCCCCGAGGAGCGTGCGATGACCCGCCTGGCGCAGACCGCCGACCTGACCGACGTCCAGCAGGAGATCCTCGCGACGGTCAGGACCTTCGTCGACAAGGAGATCATCCCGCACGCCCAGGAGTTGGAGCACGCCGACGCGTACCCGACCGACATCGTCGAGGGCCTCAAGGACCTGGGCATCTTCGGGTTGACGATCCCCGAGGAGCACGGCGGCCTGGGCGAGTCGCTGCTGACCTACGCGCTGGTGGTCGAGGAGATCGCCCGGGGCTGGATGAGCGTGTCGGGGGTGATCAACACCCACTTCATCGTGGCCTACATGGTCATGCAGCACGGCACGCCGGAGCAGAAGGAGCGGCTGCTGCCGCGGATGGCCGCCGGCGAGCTGCGCGGGGCGTTCTCCATGTCCGAGCCGGGGCTGGGCTCCGACGTCGCCGGCATCCGCACCAGGGCGGTGCCGCAGGACGACGGCGGGTACGTCGTCGACGGGCAGAAGATGTGGCTGACCAACGGGGCGAGCTCCACGCTGGTCGCCGCGCTGGTGCGCACCGACCTGGGGGCGCCCAAGGCCCACCAGAACCTGACCACCTTCCTGGTGGAGAAGCCGGCCGGCTTCGGCGAGGTCGTCCCGGGCCTCACCATCCCCGGCAAGATCGACAAGATGGGCTACAAGGGCGTGGACACCACCGAGCTGGTGTTCGACGGCTACCGGGCCTCCGCCGACGACGTGCTGGGTGGGACGCCGGGCCGCGGGTTCGCGCAGATGATGGACGGCGTCGAGGTCGGGCGGGTGAACGTCGCCGCCCGGGCGTGCGGCATCTCCATCCGCGCCTTCGAGCTGGCCATCGCCTACGCCCAGCAGCGGGAGACCTTCGGCAAGCCGATCGCCGAGCACCAGGCGATCGCCTTCCAGCTGGCGGAGATGGCGACCAAGGTCGAGGCCGCGCACGCGATGATGGTCAAGGCCGCGCGGCTCAAGGACGCCGGTGCGCGCAACGACGTCGAGGCCGGCATGGCCAAGCTGCTGGCCAGTGAGTACTGCGCGGAGGTGACCACCGCCTCCTTCCGGATCCACGGCGGCTATGGGTACTCCAAGGAGTACGAGATCGAGCGGCTGATGCGCGAGGCACCGTTCCTGCTCATCGGCGAGGGCACCAGCGAGATCCAGAAGACGATCATCAGCCGCGGGCTGCTCAAGGAGTACGCCCTCAAGCGCTGAGGGTGCGGGTGCACGGTGCTCGTGCGCTGCCCACCGTGGTGGGCAGAGCACGAGCGCGCGGGCAGCGGCCTCAGCCGGCGCTGTCGGCGGGCTCCTCGAAGGTCACCTCGACCTGCTGCACGCCGAGGGACCGCGCCAGGCCGGTGAGCATCCCCCGGGTGTTGTCCTCGGCCCGCTGCCGCAGGTCACTCGCGGCGGCCGCGGCGGCCAGCTGGTCCTCGGCCAGCGCGTAGAGCTCGCCGTCGTCGACCGGGTTGTCCCCCAGGGCGTCACCGACCCGCTCCACCAGCCCGCGGTCACGGTCCAGCACCCGGCTCTCGGCCGGGTCGATGCGCGGCTCGTCCACCCGCGGGGCGGGCAGCTCGAAGGTGGCCGACGTCCCGTCGGGGGAGAGGGTCACCCGGCCGGCGTCCAGCTCGGAGAGGTCGACGTAGGCGTCGGCGGTGCCGGTGGCCAGGAAGCTCACCCGCTCACCGCTGAGCAGCGACGGCACGTACCGGGTGTCGACCTCGCGCTCGACGACGACCTGGAAGGTGCCGGTGGCCGCGTGGTACTCCGCGAGGTCCTCCAGGGCCAGGAGCAGCGGCGGGGTGCTGTCGACGACGACGTCCTGCCCCGGCGGCTCGGGCACCCACCCGGCCACCCGGTCGGCCACCTGGAACCCGGCCGGCACCAGCACGGCCAGACTGATGCCCGCCGCGAGCAGCCGGCGGCGGACGCGCCGCCGGCGGCGCGGGGCGGGGTCTCCGAGGACGGGGTGCGGCGGCAGCAGCGTGGGCATGCGCGGCCTCTCAGGGCTCGGGGTCGGCGTGCGGTGCTCCCGGTGTACAGCGACCGGCGGTCCCGCGCCATTCCCGGGAGGCGGCGCGACGGCGCGTCGGCGAGGCTCGGGGGGTGCGAGCCGTCGGGGTGACCGCGTTCGGGGGGCCGGAGGCCCTGCACGTCGTCGACGTCCCGCCCGAGCCGCTGGGCCCGGGCCAGGTGCGCGTGCGGGTCACCGCGGCCGCGGTGAGCCCCACCGACACCCACCTGCGCGAGGGCGCCTACACCGGGCGCGACCCGGTGCAGCAGTTCCCCTACGTGCCCGGGATGGACGCCGCCGGGGTGCTCGCCGAGGTCGGCCCGGACACCGACACCGACCTGCGGGTGGGCGACCGGGTCATGGCGATCGTGGTGCCCTCCGGCGCGCACGGCGCCTACCGGGAGGACCTGGTGCTGCCGGTCGGGTCGGTGGTCCGGTCCCCGCAGGGCAGCACGGACGCCGAGGCCGCGACCCTGCCGATGAACGGGCTCACCGCGCGCCTGGCGCTGGACCTGATGGGCCTGCGGGCGGGCCAGGTGCTGGCGGTGACCGGCGCAGCCGGGGCGTTCGGCGGCTACGCCGTCCAGCTGGGGCGGGCCGACGGGCTGACCGTGGTCGCCGACGCGTCGGAGGCCGACGAGCAGCTGGTGCGCGACCTGGGCGCCCACGTCGTCGTCCGGCGGGGGGACGACGTCGCCGCGCGGATCCGGGAGGCGTTCCCCGACGGCGCCGACGGGCTGGCCGACGGCGCGGTGCAGGACGCGCTGGTGCTCCCCGCCGTGCGGGACGGCGGGGCGGTGGCCACCGTGCGCGGCTACCGGGGCGACGGGTCGGGCCGGGTCGCGGTGCACCCCACGCTGGTGCGGCGGGTCGCGCAGGACCGGGCGGCGCTCGACCGGCTGCGCGAGCAGGCCGAGCAGGGCGTGCTCACCCTCCGGGTCGCCCGGACGCTGCCCGCCGAGGACGCCGCCGAGGCGCACCGGCTGCTCGCCCGCGGCGGCGTCCGCGGGCGGCTGGTGCTCACCTTCTGAGGTCGCGGGGGCGGCCCCGCACCTGCCAGGGTGGGGGTGTCCCGGGCAGCACGGCCCGGCCCGGCGTGCGGAGGTCCAGCAGATGGTGCACAGGCTCGTCGTCAGCTACGGGCAGCCCGACGACCCGGCTGCGTTCGACGCGTACTACCGCGACACGCACACGCCGCTGGCCATGCGGATGCCCGGCCTGGTCCGGTACACCGTCGGCTCCCCGCAGGCGCTGGACCCCGCCCAGGCCACGCCGTACCTGGTGGCCGAGCTCGACTTCGACTCCGAGCAGGCGATGGGCGCGGCGTTCGGGTCCGCGGAGGGGAAGGCCGCGGCCGGTGACGTCGCCAACTTCGCCACCGGCGGCGCGACCATGACGCACTTCGAGGTGACCGAGGTCCCGGTCTCCCGGTGAACGGCGCCCAGGCACTCATCCGGACCCTCGTCGGCGCGGGCGTCGACGTCTGCTTCGCCAACCCCGGCACCTCGGAGATGCACTTCGTCGCCGCGCTGGACGACGTCCCCGAGATGCGCGGCGTCCTCACCCTGTTCGAGGGCGTGGCCACCGGCGCCGCCGACGGGTACGCCCGGATGGCCGGGCGGCCCGCGGCCACCCTGCTGCACCTGGGCCCGGGGATGGCCAACGGCCTGGCCAACCTGCACAACGCCCGCCGGGGCCGGGCGCCCCTGGTCAACGTGGTCGGCGACCACGCCCGCTCGCACAAGCGGCTGGACGCCCCGCTGGAGTCCGACCTCGACGGCATCGCCGGTGCGGTGTCGGGCTGGCTGCGCCGCTCGCTGACCCCCGAGGACGTCGCCGCCGACGCCGCGGAGGCGGTCGCTGCGTCCGCGCGGCGCGGCATCGCCACGCTGGTGCTGCCCGCCGACGTCTCCTGGTCCGACGGCGCCGCGCCGGCCGACCCCACGCCGGTGCGCCCCGCACCGCAGGTGGCGCCGTCGGTGGTCGACGACGTGGCCGCCGTCCTGGGCTCCGGCGAGCCCGTGGTGCTGTTCCTCGGCGGGGACGCCGTCGGCAGCGAGGACGCGCTGCTGGCCGCCGGCCGGGTCGCCGCGGCCACCGGCACCCGCCTGATGGCCGAGACCTTCTCCGCCCGGACGGTGCGCGGCGCCGGACTGCCCGACCTGCCCAAGCTGCCCTACCCGCCGGAGATGGCGATCGCCGCGCTGGCCGGCACCCGCCACCTGGTGCTGGCGGGGGCCACCTCGCCGGTGCACTTCTTCGGCTACCCCGGCGTGCCCGGCACCCCGGTGCCGGAGGACTGCACGGTGCACGTGCTGGCCGCCCCCGGGGAGGACGCCGCCACCGCGGTGCGGGCACTGGCCGAGGCCGCCGCGCCGGACGCCGAGCCGGAGCTGCTGGAGGCGTCCCGGCCCGAGCTGCCGACCGGCGAGCTGACCCCGCGGGCGGTGTCGGCCGTGGTCGGCGCCCTGCTGCCCGAGCGGGCCGTCGTCATCGACGAGGCGCTGACCTCCGGCGTGGGCCTGGCCGAGCTGACCTCCGGGGCGCCGCGGCACGACTGGCTGTCGCTGACCGGCGGGGCGATCGGCGACGGGCTGCCCATGGCCGTCGGCGCCGCGGTGGCCTGCCCGGACCGGCCGGTGCTCGCCCTGCAGGCCGACGGCAGCGCGATGTACACCCTCCAGGCGCTGTGGACGATGGCCCGCGAACAGCTCGACGTCACCGTGCTGCTGTACGACAACGGCTCCTACGCGATCCTGCAGCACGAGCTGTCCCGGGTGGGCGCGGCCGAGGACGGCAAGCGCGCCGGCGAGCTGCTGCACCTGGGCACCCCGTCGCTGGACTTCGTCGCGCTGGCCACCGGGATGGGCGTGCCGGCGACCCGCGCCACGACCGCCGGGGAGCTGGCCGACCAGCTGCGCGAGGCGCTGGCCGCGCCCGGCCCGCACCTGGTCCAGGCGGTCCTGCGCGGCTGACCCGGGGCGGCGCGGGGTCGTCGTCCCGGGGTCGCCCGGCGTTCACCGGGGGACCGGCCGGACGTCGTCCGGACCCGTCACCGTCTCCGCCATGACGACTCCGCGCGAGGTCTCCCGCCGGTCCGTGCTGCAGGGCGCCGGGGCGGCCGCGGCCCTGCTGGCGGTCGGTGGCCTGTCCCCGGAGGCAGCCCGCGCGGCGGTCGCCGAGACCGCCCGCGCGGGGGTGTTCGGCTTCGGCGTGGCCAGCGGTGACCCGACCGGCACCTCGGTGCTGCTGTGGACCCGGGTCACCCCCGACCCCGCCGCCGTCCCGGGCAGCGGGCTCGGCGCGCCGACGACGGTGCGCTGGGAGCTCGCCGCCGACGAGGGCTTCCGGCACGTGCTCCGCCGTGGGACGACGCGCACCGGCCTCGAGCGCGACCACACCGTCAAGGTCGTCGTCGACCGGCTGGATCCCTACACCCGCTACTTCTACCGCTTCTCCGCCCTCGGCCAGACCTCCCCGGTGGGCCGCACGCAGACCTCGCCGGACGAGCCGGGCACCCCGCACGCGCTGCGGCTGGCCTTCGTCTCCTGCAGCAACTACACCGGCGGGTGGTTCACCGCCTACCGCGGGATCGCCGAGCGCGACGACCTGGACCTGGTGCTGCACCTGGGCGACTACCTCTACGAGTACGGCAACGAGCCGCGGGCCGGCACCGGCGACGCCCGCACCGGTGACCGCTACGGCCCGGACGCGCTGGCCGGCGTCCGCGACCACCAGCCGCCGGTGGAGATCGTCAGCCTCGAGGACTACCGGGTCCGGCACGCGCTGTACAAGGCCGACCCGGACCTGCAGGCCGCCCACCTCCGGCACCCGTGGGTGACCATCTTCGACGACCACGAGATCACCAACGACGCGTACGACACCGGCGCGGAGAACCACGAGCCCGCCGACGACCCGGACACCGCCTACACCGGCCCGATGGAGCCGCCCGGCGTGCTGCCCGAGGGTGACTTCCTCGCCCGCCGCCAGCGGGCGTTCCGGGCCTACCTGGAGTGGATGCCGATCCGCGAGCCCGGCGACCTGGGCGAGCACCCGCACCGCGGCACCCAGTTCTTCCGGCGCTTCCGCTTCGGCGACCTGGCCGCGCTGTCGGTCATCGACACCCGGCAGAACCGCAGCCAGCAGGTGCCCGCGACCGCCGGGGGCGCGCCCAACCCGGCGCTGGCCGACCCGGCCCGGGTGCTGCCCGAGCCCGAGCAGCTGGACTGGCTCGTCGACGGCATCACCGGCGGTGGCACCGCGTGGCACCTGGTCGGCAACCAGACGGTGTTCACCCGCGTCTACGCCGTCCCCCGCGCCGGGGTGCTGCCCGGCCAGGTGTTCAACACCGACCAGTGGGACGGCTACCAGGACGACCAGGGCGAGCTGCTGGCCGCCATGGCCGGCTCCGGGGACACCGACCCGGTGGTGCTCAGCGGCGACATCCACTCCTCCTGGGCCAACGACCTCCCGGCCGACCCCGACGGCTACCGGACCGACGGCGGCTCGTCGGTCGGCGTGGAGTTCGTCTGCCCGTCGATCACCAGCGACGGGTTCAAGGAGGTGCTGGGCAGCGCCGCCGCCGCGCAGACCGCGACCGCGGCCTTCCAGGCCACCAACCCGTGGATCCGCTACCTCGAGGGCATCGGCCACGGCTTCGCCGTCATCGACGTGACGCCCGAGCGCGTGCAGACCGACTGGTGGTTCATCCGGGTGGGCGGGGACAAGGGCCTGGCGGTCGACCCGCGGCTGGACCCGGCCGCCACCGTCGGCTACGAGACGTCCTTCCAGTCGGTCAAGGGCAGCCGGCGGGTCACCGGGCCGGTCGGGCAGCTTGGCCCGCGCGCGGACGAGCCCCGCACGGCCGGCACGCACCGCGGCCGGGACTGGGGCCGGGGCCGCGACGGCCACCGCTGAGCCACCGGCCCGGCCACGACCTGGCGGGCCCTGCCCGCGACCGCCAGCATGGGGGTCTCGACGACACGGGAGGCCCTCGATGGACGCCGCAGCCCTGCGGGACGTGCAGGCACCGATCAAGCAGCGCTACCGCGACGAGCCGTCCTCGGCGTGCGCGGAGATGCACGCCGAGGCCGCCTTCAGCGACCCTGGCATCACCGCCACCGTGCAGACCTGGGCCGGCCCGACGCGGGCCGGCCTGCACCCCTCCACGGGCGGGGACGGCGCCGACGCCTGCTCCGGCGACATGCTGCTGCAGGCCCTGCTCGGCTGCGCCGGGGTGACCATGCGCAGCGTGGCCACCGCCATGGGTGTGGAGATCCGCTCGGCGCGGCTCACCGCCCGCGGCGAGATGGACGCCCGCGGCACGCTCGGCGTGTCCAAGGAGACCCCGGTCGGCCTGGGTTCCATCGCGGTGGACGCTGAGCTGGACACCGACGCCGACGACGCCACCCTCAGGCGGCTCGGCCAGCTCACCGAGCGGTACTGCGTGGTCGCCCAGACCCTCGCCCGGCCGCCGCAGATCACCGTCCGCCGCGCCTGAGCTCCCGGCGCGCAGCGCTCAGTCGCCGCCCGCCCGCGACGCCCGGTCGGCCGCCCGGTCCGGCGGCGGCACCTGGCCGCTGAGCACCGGGTCGGCCGGCGGGAAGGGCACCACCGGCTCGCCGGTGAGGACCGGTGCCATGGCGTCGTGCCAGATGGTGGCGCCCTTGTCGCCGCCCCCACCGGGGA
Source organism: Geodermatophilus sp. DSM 44513 (assembly GCF_032460525.1). NCBI lineage: Bacteria > Bacillati > Actinomycetota > Actinomycetes > Geodermatophilales > Geodermatophilaceae > Geodermatophilus > Geodermatophilus sp. DSM 44513. Next base: position 1,055,359 of record NZ_CP135963.1, read on the forward strand.
CCTCCTGGTTCCGCTTGGGGTCGAACACCATGACGCTGGCGGAGTAGGCGGGCGTGAAGCCGGCGAAGGCGACCGAGAAGCCTCCCTGGGAGGTGCCGGTCTTGCCGGCGATCTGATGGCCGGGGACGTAGGCCGCCGCGCCGCTCTGCATGGGGTCCGCACCTGGTTCGACGACCGTGCGCAGCACCTGGGCCAGGGTGTCGGCCACGGCCGGTGCCACCGCGGCCGGTGTGCACATCGAGCCGGTGGGGAGCGGTCGCCCGCCCGGGCCGGTCAGCGGCCGGCCGTCGCGGTCGAGCACCGCGACGACCGGGGTGGGCTCGCACCGGGTCCCCCCGGCCGCGAGGGTCGCGAACGCTGTGGCCAGGTCCAGCGGGCTGGTCGGCTCCGCGCCGAGGGTGAACGAGCCCCGGTCCTGCGCGACGAGCGCGTCGGCCGAGGTCTCGGTGAAGTGCAGGCCCATCCGCTCGGCGACCCGCACCGGCCCCTCGACGCTGCCGAGCTGGTCCTGCAGCGCCATGAAGTAGGGGTTGGACGAGCGGTACAGCGCCTGCTCCATGGTCATCGTCCGGATGTCCGCGGCGGCGTACGCCCGCACCGTGTACGGCGCGCCGTCGTCCAGGTACACCCGGGAGACGTAGGGATCGTCGGCGGTGATCACGTGGGACGCCGGGATCCCCCGTTCCAGTGCCGCGGCAGCAGTGAACACCTTGTAGGTGGACCCGGCGCCCTGGCTGCGGGCGGTGGGCAGCAGCACCGACTCGCAGCCGGCGTCCGGGCAGCCGTAGCGGCGGTTGACGCTCATCGCCAGCACGTGGCCGGTGCCGGGCTGGACGGCCGTGTACACCCCGGCCAACGGGTCGCCCTCCGGGACGGTCCGGCGCACCGCGACGTCACCGGCGAGCTGGACGTCGGCCCGCAGCGTCGTCCGGACGGTCAGGCCGCCGCGGTCGAGCCGGGCACGGTCGATGCCCAGCTCGCGGGCGAGGTACTGCTCCAGGTAGGCGCAGAAGAACCCGCCGACGACGGCGCCGGCACAGCCCCGAGGCGACCCCGGCCCCGGTCGGGTGTCGAGCGGCCGGGACCGGGCGCTGGCCAGTTCCGCGGCGTCGATGGCCCCGGTGCGGTGCATCCGCCCCAGCACGACGTCGCGACGGGCGAGGGCGGCCGCGGGCCGGGCCACCGGGTCGTGGGCGGCCGGGTTCTGGACCATGCCGGCCAGCAGGGCGGCCTGCGGGAGGGTGAGGTCGGCGGCGTCCACGCTGAACCAGCGCCGTGCCGCGGCCTGGATGCCGTAGGCGCCGTTGCCGAAGTAGACGGTGTTCAGGTACCGGGTGAGGATCTCCTGCTTGGAGACGGTCCGCTCCAGCGCGAGCGCGAGCCGGGCCTCCCGCAGCTTGCGGTCGACGCTGCGCTCGGTGGCCGCCGTGCGCTGCCCGGTGGTCTCCGCGCCCTGCAACAGGCTCTGCTTGACCAGCTGCTGGGTGAGGCTCGACCCGCCCTGCTCCACCGAGCCGGCAGCCAGGTTGGTGAGCAGCGCGCGCAGGGTGCCCTGCACGTCCAGGCCGTTGTGCTCGAAGAACCGCTCGTCCTCCACCGCGACCACGGCCTCCTCGACGACGTCGGCGACCTGGTCGCTGGTCACCGGCACCCGGTCGTCGGTGTGGAAGGTGGTGATCAGCGACCCGTCGGCGGCCAGCACCCGGGTGTTGCCCGGCGGCGCGGCGGTCAGCTCGGCGGGCAACGCGCCGGCCGGTGGGACGGACGCGCGGGCGAGCAGACCGGCCCCGCCCACCCAGGGCAGCACGAAGCAGGCCACCAGGACCCCGGCCACGACCACCGCCGGGACGAGCTGTCGGAGGGCCACGGGTCGGGGCTGCGCGTCTGGCCACACCGCGGGGAAGCTAGGTGCGCCGTCCCGCCGCGGGATTGCCATGGGGTTACCGGGCCGGGAACGACTGGAGTGACTCCAGCCGGCCCGGCGGGGCGGCCTCTCGGGGTGCTCGGCCGGTCACCGTGCGGCCGGATGGGGGTTTCGGGTGCAGTGGGAGCCGGCGGTGCCGTTGTCCAGGGAGGACCGCACGCCGTCGCGGGGCCTCGGACAGCAGGGAGGCGCCGGGATGGGCATGAGCGTCGCCACCAGCGTGGCGTCCCTCGGTGTCCGCCGGGCGCTGTCGCGTGCCGACGCCGAGGTGACCTCGTCGCTGGAGCGGCTGTCCTCGGGCCTGCGGATCGTCCGGGCGGCCGACGACGCCGCCGGGCTGGCCATCGCGGAGGGCCTGCGGGCCCAGGTCGGTGGCACGACCCGGGCCCTCCGCAACACCTGGGACGGCGTCAACGTGCTGCGCACCGCCGACGGCGCGCTGGACGGCACCGCCGCCGTCCTCCGGCGGATGCGCGACCTGACCGTGCAGGCCGGCAACACCGGCAGCCTGGACGACCGGGCCATCGGCGCCGTCCGCACGGAGTTCGAGCAGCTGGGGCAGGAGCTGGACCGCATCGCGGGCTCGACCGCGTTCAACGGCATCCCGCTGCTGGACGGCACCTACGACCGCTTCTTCCAGGTCGGTGCCGACGCCGGCGACACCGTCCGCGCGGTCATCCGCACCCCCGGCGGCGGGGTGGACCGCGCCGGCCTCGGGCTGTCCACCATCGCCCTCGGGGCGCGCCCCGGCGTCCCGCACACACTGACGCGGGCGGTCTCCGACGCCGAGGGCACGCCGTCGGCCGGCCGGCTGTCCCTGGCCGGGGACTATGCGTCCGCGGGGACGGTCGCCGCGAGCTACCGGGCGCTGATCGGCACGATCACCTACGGCGGGCGGTCCTTCGACCTGGAGTCGGTCGACTACTCGGGCGCCGTCACGGCGCAGGACCACGTCGACCGGGTCAACGCGGCGGCGGTGGCGGCCCTGGGCACCACGTTCACCCCCTTCATCGCGACGCCCGGGGAGCTGGTGTTCGGCGGGGAGACCCCCGGCGCGGGGTCGACCGCCGCGGACGCGGAGGCGCTGACGCCGACCTACACGGCGGCCGTGGGCACCGACGGCGCTCTCGGCGACATCGACGTGGCCATCGATCGGGTCTCCTCCCTGCGCGCCTACCTGGGCGCCATGGACAACCGCTTCACGCACACGATCAGCCGGCTGGGCGTGTCGGTGGAGAACACCGCGGCCGCGGAGTTACGGATCCGCGACGCCGACGTGGCCGCCGAGACGGCCCGGTTGGCCCGGAGCCAGGTGCTCGCCCAGGTCGGGACGGCGATGCTCGCCCAGGCCAACCAGCGCCCGAGGTCCCTGCTCTCCCTGCTCGGCTGACCGTCACCGCGGGTGACACCTGACCGGGTGCCGCCGTCCACAGGGCTGGACCCGCTCACCGACCGGGGCCCGGCGCGGCTGCTGGTGCGTGACGTGGTGGCCGAACTGCGCGACGGCCCACTCGCTGGTCATGGCGCGGTTCCACCGTGGTGATCCCGGCGCAGGGCCACGGATCACCGCGCGGTTGCTCTGATGCCCGCGCCGCCGGATGTGGTCGGATGGACAGCGTGAGCGCCGGTGGCTTGGACTCAGGTCGGCGACGGGCCCGAAGTCGTCTGCTCGCCGCGCTCGGCGGGGTGTGGGGGTTGCTGTTGCTCCTACGGCCTGGACCGCTCGTGGAGGCCGTCTGTCCGGAGTTCCCGGAGTCCGAGCAGTGGGTGGTGCGCCTTCTCGGCGGCCGATTGGTGCTGCAGCACGCCTTGGTGCTGTCCAGTCCCACTCATCAGCACGTCCGCGCAGCTGCGATCGTGGACCTGCTGCACGCGGGGAGCATGGTGCCGCTGTTGTGGTCGCCTCGGTACCGCCGTGCCGCCTTGGTCAGTGGCGGGTGTGCAGCTGTGTATGCGGCCACGGCCCCGGCCATGGCACCACGTCCCTAGAGCCGCAGCCCAGCCTGTCCGGGTGCAGACCCCGATCACCCAGCTGGTCCATGATCGCGGCCCGACGGCCCGACGGCCCGACGGCCCGACGGCCCGACGGCCCGACGGCCCGACGGCCCGACGGCCCGCGGGGCGTGAGTCGTCGGCTCAGCACCCGGCCCCTCAGCCGCGCAACCCCAGGGGTCTGGCCTCATGGGGAGGATCAGCCTCGTACCCGAAGCGAGCAGCCTCCCGCCCTCGCTCCGATGCTGCCCGACGGTAGGGCCCGGGTGACACCTGACCGGGTGCCCGTCGTCCACAGATCGGGTTGACCCCGCCCCGCGCGCGGCCGGGTCCGCCTACCGTCCGTCGTCGTCCTGACCGACCGTGACGAGTGGGGTGTCGTGCCGACTGCGACCAGTGCGCTGGAGGTCGTCGACGGCGAGGTGCGCGAGCTCATCCGCCGGCGTGGGCTGGACCCGTTCACCGACCCCGGTCCGGTGCGGCTGCTGGTGCGCGACGTGGTGGCCGACTACTCCGAGCGGTCGCTGACCTCGGCGCTGCCGGCGATCGCCGACCCGGAGTCGGTGGTCCGCGACGTGCTGGACCGGGTGGCCGGGTTCGGCCCGCTGCAGCGGTGGCTGGACGACCCGGAGGTCGAGGAGATCTGGGTCAACGAGCCGGGGCGGGTGTTCGTGGCCCGCCGCGGCCGCTCGGAGCTGACCACCACGATCCTGGCACCCGGCGAGCTGGCCGACCTGGTCGAGCGGATGCTGCGCACCTCGGGACGGCGGATCGACATGTCCACTCCGTTCGTCGACGCGACCATGCCCGACGGGTCCCGGCTGCACGTGGTCATCCCCGACATCACCCGGCAGCACATGGCGGTGAACATCCGCAAGTTCGTGCTGCAGGCGCACTCCCTGGACGAGCTGGTCGCGCTGGGCACGCTGACCGTGCAGGCGGCGCGGTTCCTGGAGGCCGCGGTCGTGTCCGGCCTCAACGTGCTGGTCGCCGGCGGCACCCAGGCGGGGAAGACGACACTGCTCAACTGCCTGTGCGCGGCCATCCCGGCGCGGGAGCGGGTGGTCACCTGCGAGGAGGTCTTCGAGCTGCGCGTCCCGCTCCCGGATGTGGTGGCGATGCAGACCCGCCAGCCCAACCTGGAGGGCGCCGGGGAGATCCCGCTGCGCCGGCTGGTGAAGGAGGCGCTGCGGATGCGGCCCTCCCGCATCGTCGTCGGCGAGGTGCGCCAGGAGGAGTGCCTGGACCTGCTCATCGCGCTGAACTCCGGCCTGCCCGGCATGTGCACGCTGCACGCCAACAGCGCCCGCGAGGCGGTCACCAAGATGTGCACGCTGCCGCTGCTGGCGGGGGAGAACATCGGGCACGCCTTCGTCGTCCCCACCGTCGCGGCCAGCGTCGACCTGGTCGTGCACGTCGGCAGCGACCCGGACGGGCGGCGCCGGGTGCGGGAGGTCGTCGCCGTCCCCGGCCGCGCCGAGGACGGCGTGATCGAGCTGGCCGACGTCTTCACCAGCCGGGAGGGCCGCCTGGTGCGCGCCGGCGGGTACCCGCCGCACCCCGAGCGCTTCGCCGCCCACGGCTTCGACCTGCCCGCACTGCTCGACGACGCACGGTGGGGCACGTGACGGGCGCGCTCCTGGGGCTGTCGCTGGGCGTCGGGCTGCTGCTCGTGTGGCGCAGCGGCTCCCGCGCGCCACGGCGGCGGCCCCGTCCCCAGGGTCCGTCCCGGCGGCAGCGGCAGCTGGCCGCGGCGGGCCTGACCGGCATCAACGCCGCCCAGCTGACCGCCATCCAGGTCGCCCTCGGGCTGCTCGGCACGGTGGTCGTCCTGCTCACCACGGGCACCGTCACGGTGAGCCTGCTGTTCGGTGCCTTCGCCGCGGCGCTGCCGGTCGTGCAGGTGCGCCGGCTCGCCGCCCGGCGTCGTGCGGACCTGCGCGAGGTGTGGCCGGAGGTCGTCGACAACCTCGCCTCCGCTGTCCGGGCCGGGCTGTCGCTGCCCGAGGCGCTGTCGGCGCTGTCCACCCGGGGGCCGGAGGTGCTGCGGCCGCCGTTCGCCCGGTTCGCCGCGGAGTACCGCTCCAGCGGCCGGTTCGGCGACGGCCTGGACCGGCTCAAGGACGACCTGGCCGACCCGGTCGGGGACCGCATCGTGGAGACGCTGCGGGTGGCCCGCGAGGTCGGCGGCAGTGACCTGGGCCGCGTGCTGCGGACGCTGTCGTCCTTCCTGCGCGAGGACGCCCGCGCCCGCGCCGAGCTGGAGACCCGGCAGGGCTGGGTGGTCCAGGCCGCCCGGCTCGCCGTCGCCGCCCCGTGGGCGGTGCTGCTCCTGCTGGCCACCCAGTCGACGACCCTGGAGGCCTACGACTCCCCGCTGGGGACGGCGATCCTGCTCGGTGGCGCGGCGGTGTGCCTGGTCTCCTACCGGCTCATGCTGCGCATCGGCCGGCTGCCGCAGGACGTGCGGGTGCTCCAGTGAACGGGACCCTCGCCGGGATGCTGCTCGGCCTGGCCGCGGCGGCCGGCGTCCTGCTCGTGGTCACCTTCGCCCCGCCGTTCCGCTCGGTGCGCCTGGTCGACCGGCTCGCGCCCTACGTCCACGACACCCCGCCGCCGTCCCGGCTGCTCGGGACGGCGACCCAGCCCGGGCTGCTGACCGCCGCCCGCCGGCTCTTCGGTCCGGTGGTCGCCGACGGCGCCCGCCTGGTGGACCGGGTGCTCGGGGGTCGGACGGCGGTGCGCCGCCGGCTGGACGCGCTGGGTGGCGACACCAGCGTCGAGGACCTCCGCGTCGAGCAGGTCGTCTGGGGTGGCCTGGGTCTGCTCGGCGCCGCGCTCGTCTCGGTCGTCGGTTCGCTGCTCGCCGGAGGCGTCAACCTGCTGTCGGTGGCGCTGCTGTGCGTGGCGGGCCTGGTCGGCGGTGTCCTCGGTCGCGACTGGTGGCTGACCCAGCAGGTGCAGCGGCGCGAGGAGCTGCTGCTCGCGGAGTTCCCGGTGGTGGCCGAGCTGCTCGCCCTGGCGGTGACGGCGGGGGAGAGCCCGGTGGCGGCCATCGCCCGGGTGACCCGGCTCTCCGGCGGTGAGCTCGCCGGTGAGCTGGACGCGACCCTGGGCCGGGCGCGCGCCGGGGTGCCACTGGCCGACGCCCTGCAGCAGCTCGCCGACCGCACCTCGCTGGACGCGCTGGCCCGCTTCGTCGACGGGCTGCTGGTGGCGCTGGAGCGCGGCACCCCGCTGGCCGAGGTGCTGCGCGCCCAGGCCGCCGACGTGCGCGAGGCCGGCAAGCGCCGGCTGCTCGAGGCCGGCGGCCGCAAGGAGATCGCGATGATGGTGCCGGTCGTCTTCCTCGTGCTGCCGGTGACCGTCCTCTTCGCGTTGTACCCCGGCTTGATCAGCATCGTCTCGCTGGCCCGATGAGCCCGCGGACACGACAGGAAGGACACGGCATGCCTCTGTTCACGGGACTCCTCGCGGCGCTGAGCGCACTGGGCGACCGGCTGCGCGGCGAGGACGCCGAGCGGGGCGACGTCCCCGGGTGGGTGATGATCACGGTGATGACGGCGGCCCTCGTGCTGGCCATCCTCGTCCCGTTCCGCACGGCGATCGTCGCCGCGATCACCGAGGCCCTGGCGTCGGTCACCACCGTCGGGTGACGGCCGGAGGACCCCGGGGAGGACCCTCCTGCCCCCCGCCGCTCGCAGGCTCGCGGCGGGACCCTGCAGGAGAGCCATCCGAGGCTGGCGGCGGGGCCCTGGAGGGTGGCCGTTCCGGTACGTCACGGGATGGCGAGCGGGGTGGGGCCGTCGTCGAGTTCGTCCTGGTGTCGGTGCTCGTCGTCGTGCTGCTGCTGGCGGTGCTGCAGGTGGCCGTCTACGTGCACGTGCGCAACGTGCTGACCGCCAGCGCGCAGGACGGCGCCCGCTTCGCCGCCAACGCCGATGTGCCGGCGTCGGCCGCCGCCGACCGCACGGTGGCCGTCGTGGCCCGGGCGACGTCGCAGCAGACCGCCGACGGGCTGGCGTGCACGTCGGCGGAGGAGACCGACCCCAGCGGGCTGACCCTGGTGGTGGTGCGCTGCTCGGGGGCGGTGCCGCCGCTGCTGGCCGGGCTGGGCTCCCTGCTGCCGGTCGAGGTCACCGGCCGGGCGGTCGAGGAGGCCCGGTGAGGTGGGCGCGGGCGCGGCTGGGCCTGCTGGCCGGCGAGCGCGGGTCGGCGCTGGTGGAGTTCGTCTTCATCGCCGTCGTCGTGTTCGTGCCCCTGGTGTACGTCCTGGCCGGCTTCTCCGCGGTGCAGCGCGGGGTCTTCGCCTCGACCGCCGCGGCCCGGGAGGCGGGCCGGGCGATGGGCACGGCCCCGGACCCGGTCACCGGCGCGGCCCGCGCGCAGGCCGCCGCCCGGCTGGCGGTGCAGGACCAGTCCGTGGACGCCGGCGACGTGGTCGTCGGCTACGCGCCGGCCGGTGCGGGCTGCGACGCCGCGGGCGGGTATGCGCCGACGCTGACCCCGGGGGAGGAGTTCACCATCTGCGTGACCGTCACGGTGCGCATCCCGCTGCTGCCGGAGTTCGTCGACGCCAACACCGCCACCGGCGAGTTCGCCGTCGAGCGCGACCGCTACGTCGACGCCTGACCGCGGCCCCGACTGCGGCGCGGACGGGCCGCCGCCCCGTCGGGCAGGCAGGGTCTCCGGGCCTCACCCTCGGCCGACCCGTCGTCCCCCGCCGTGGTGACGCGCCGACGGCGGTGACGTTCCGCACACGGCGGCCGGGACCTCGGGACGGGCCCGGTTCTGGGCACACCGTCCCGTCCGAGCCACGGAACGTGAGCGACGCGCCCACTGGGGGGTCACTCTTCCGCGTGATCCGTCCAGCCGGTTTGGCGATGGGCGATCACTCCTGGTTAACGTCCCTGCCGGCGCCCGACGAGGGGCGCTCGAGACAGACGTGGAGAACCGATCGGTCCCACCGACGCCGGGTGCAGGTGCACGGGGGAGAAGGCGGTCGCTCGATCTTGGGGGGAACTGTGACGCCACCGCCCACCGGTGAGGTCCGCCAGACCGCGGCAGGGTCGCCGTGACCTGCCCCTCCCATCCCCTCCTCCGCCGGTCCCGTCGGAGCTGACCGCCCGAACCCCGAGGACTCCTCAGCCGTCCACCGCAGCTGGGCGCGCGCCCGCCACGGGCGTCCTGAGCACACCGACTGGCCTCTTCCCGCCGGACCGGCGTGCCCTCAGCTGCCCACACGAATGCAGGTCTCCCGTGCTCCTGATCGTCCCCGTGCTGCGGCGGCCGGCGTCCGGCCCGTCGGCGCCCTCCCCGGAAGGAGGCAGCCTCCTGGTCACGTCCCGGCGTGCGTGAGCACCAGTCCCGGCTCGCCGCCTATCCCTACGACGACTTCAGCGAGCTCGCCGGCCCGCTCCAGGAGCCGGTGGAGGACGGCCGGGTCCGGTTCCGGCCGGTCACCCGTGGCGCCGCCCGCGCCCGCGCGTGGCTGCTGGTCACCGCGGCCCTGGTGTTCGAGGTGCTGTTCCTGCTCTTCCTGCTGCGGCCGGCCAACCACCCCGAGTTCTCCGACGACTGGCCGTCCTACCTGGCCATGGGGCTCATCGGCAGCATCGCGGTCATCGAGCTGCTCCGGCTGGTCAACGTCTTCACGCTGGCCATCGCGACGCTGAACGCGCGCGACCCGGTGCCCACCGTGCCCCTGACCGGTCAGCGGGTCGCGTTCATCACCACGATCGTCCCGAGCCGGGAACCGATCGAGATGGTGCGCCGCACGCTGGAGGCGGCCGTCCGCGTCCGGTACGAGGGCACGCTCGACGTCTGGCTGCTCGACGAGGGCGACGACCCCGCCGTGCGGACCATGTGCGCCGAACTCGGGGTGCGGCACTTCACCCGGCACGGCGTGCCGGAGTGGAACCGGGAGACCGGCCGGCACAAGGCACGCACCAAGCACGGCAACTACAACGCCTGGCTGGACGCGCACGGCGACGGCTACGACTTCTGGCTGTCGGTCGACTCCGACCACGTGCCGCTGCCCAACTTCGCCGAACGGCTGATGGGCTACTTCCATGACCGGGACGTCGCCTTCGTCGTCGGCCCGCAGGTCTACGGCAACTACGACCGGTTCGTCACCCGCGCGGCCGAGTCCCAGCAGTACCTGTTCCACAGCGTCCTGCAGCGGGCCGCCAACCGGTTCGGCACGGCGATGTTCGTCGGCACCAACAACGCCGTCCGGCTGTCCGCGCTGCGCGCCGTCGGCGGACTGCAGGACTCCATCACCGAGGACGCCGCGACCAGCATCGTGTGGCACTCCAGCCGCAACCCGGAGACCGGCACGAAGTGGCGGTCGGTGTACACCCCCGACGTCCTGGCCGTCGGCGAGGGCCCCACCACCTGGCGGGACTACTTCGTGCAACAGGGCCGCTGGGCCCGCGGGACCGACGAGGTCGTGCTGCGCCGCTTCTGGCGGCTGGCCTGGCGGCTGTCGTTCTGGCGGCGCGCGCACTACGGGCTGCTGATGTCCTACTACCCGGCGGCGGCGATCAGCTGGGTCCTTGGCGTCACCAACGTGGTCGCCTACCTGCTGACCGGTGTGGCCGGCCTGCTGGTGCCCGCCCAGCTGTGGCTGATGCTCTACGTCAACGCGGCGGTGTTGCAGGTCGCCGTCTACTTCTGGAACCGCCAGCACAACGTCAGCCCGCACGAGGAGGACGGCTCCTCCGGCGTCAGCGGGATGGCCATCTCGGTCATGTCGACGCCGATGTACGTCAGCGCGCTGTGGGCCGCCCTCCGCGGCCGCAACATCTCCTTCGCCGTCACCCGCAAGGGCGCCGTCAGTGGCGACCGGCTCGGGTCCTTCGCCAAGAACCTGTGGTGGGCCGGCGTGCTGGTGCTCGCGCTGGGCGCCTCCGAGCTGCTCGGCAACGACCACCCGGCGATCCGTGCCTGGGCGCTGCTGACCCTGCTCATGTGCCTGCTCCCGGTGGCCATCTGGGTCGCCGGGCTGATGGGCCGGCGGCTGCGTCCGGCGCCCCGGCCCGCCCCGCAGGTCGCGCCCGTGGTCGCCCCCCGCGCCCCGGCCGTCACCTTCGTCGGCAACCACGTCGTCGACGTGCCCGCCGTCGACGCCCCTGCCGACGCCGTCGCTGCCGCCGTCCCCGTCCCCGCCGTCCCCGCGGCCGACGTCCCCGTCCCCCAGGAGAGCTCCCGATGACCCGCCGCAAGCCCCGGCCGCTGCGCCGGCTGCGCAACGCCGCCCTCGTCTCGGTGACGGTCGCCGGCCTGGTCGCGGCCAATGGGCCCGTGGTCGCCGCGGCCGTCGACGACGCCTACACCGACTTCCAGCGCAGCCGGCCGGAGTACCAGGCCCGGTACGGGGACTGGCAGACCATCGAACTGCCCGAGCGGTACCGGGGCCAGGCCATCCACGCCGCGCTGCTGCACACCGGCGACGTGCTGCTCATCGCCGGGTCGGGCAACGAGGCCGAGGACTTCGACGCCGGCACCTTCCGCACCGTCGTGTGGGACCCGGTCACCGGGGAGGCGCGGGAGGTCCCGACCCCCGAGGACCTGTTCTGCTCCGGGCACGCCTACCTGCCCAACGGCAACCTGCTCGTCGCGGGGGGCACGCGGAAGTACGAGGTGCTCGCCGACGACGTCACCCGCGCCGCCGGCATCCTCACCGTGAAGAACGAGCGCCTCGACGAGACGGTCACCCTGCCCACCGGCACCCGGTTCACCGCCCGCGGCCTGACCTACGTGACGACGGCGGAAGTCACCGTCCCGCCGGCGCACACCATGGCCGACGGCACCCACATGGCCGGCCAGCAGGACGTGTGGATCGAGGCCGAGGACGCCGGCGACCAGTACGTCGTCACCGAGGGCCAGCAGTTCCAGGTGACGGAGTTCGACGCCCGCCAGCGCGCCACCCTCTACGGCCAGGGCGACACCATCACCCTGGACAAGCAGAACTACCGGGGCCTGGACGCCTCCTACGAGTTCGACGTCGCCACCGAGACCTACCGGCGCACCGGGCGGCTCACCGAGTCCCGCTGGTACCCCACCCTGGTCGGGCTGGACGGCGGCCGGGTGCTGGCCGTCTCCGGCCTGGACGAGCACGGCAAGGTGCTCGACGGGCAGAACGAGGTCTACGACCCGGCCACCCGCACCTGGGCGGCCGCGCCGGAGCTGGAGCGGTACTTCCCGACCTACCCGGGCCTGCACCGGCTGGCCGACGGCTCGCGGGTGTTCTACAGCGGCGCCAACACCGGCTACGGCCCGGCCGAGGAGGGCCGCCAGCCCGGCATCTGGGACCTCGAGGACAACTCCTGGACCGACGTCGACGGCCTGCGCGACCCGGACTTCAACGAGACGGCCAGCTCCTTCCTGCTCGCCCCGGCGCAGGACCAGCGGGTCGGCATCGTCGGCGGCGGCGGGGTCGGTGACAGCGAGGAGTCCACGGCGCGCTTCGACGTCGTCGACCTCGACGAGCCGCAGCCGCGGTACCGGCCGGCCGGGGAGTACCCGAGCCCCGCGCGGTACGTCAACGCGGTCACCCTGCCCGACGACACCACCCTGCTCACCGGTGGTTCCCGGGGCTACCGCGGCAACTCGCAGAGCGACCTGTTCCTGGCCACGCTGTACGACCCGCAGACCGGTCACCTGCACCAGGCGGCTCCCAACGAGGTGGGCCGCAACTACCACGCCACCGCGCTGCTGCTGCCCGACGGCCGGGTCATGACGATGGGGTCGGACCCGCTGTTCTCCGACGCGGAGAACACCCTCCCGGGCAGGTTCGAGACCCGCATCGAGCTGTACTCCCCGCCCTACCTGTTCGCCGGGGACCGGCCGGCCATCGCGGACGCACCGCAGGAGGTCGTCCGGGGCGGCAGCTTCACCGTGGCCACCACCGGTGCCGACGTCGCCGAGGCGCGGCTGCTGCGGCCCAGTGCGGTGACCCACCAGACCGACCCCGAGCAGCGCTCCGTCGCCCTCGACGTGCGCTCGGGGCAGGAGGGGGGCCACGAGCTGACCGTCCCCGCCGAGGAGGGTCTGGTCCCGTCCGGCTGGTACATGTTGGTCGTGCTCGACGACGACGGCGTCCCCTCCCCGGCCCGCTGGGTGCACGTCGCATGACGGCCCGACCGCAGCGCCGGCGGTCGGTCCGCACCGCGGTGCTCGCCGCCGTGGCCGGCACCCTGGTCGCCTGTGGCGGCGGCGACGTCCCCGCCCCGGACGCCGGGACGACGTCCAGCCGGCTCGCAGGGGAGGAGCTGTGGCTCAACCCCGAGGGCCATGCCCCCGTCGCCGTCGAGCAGGCCCAGGCCGAGGGACGGGCCGACGACGCCGAGGTGCTGGCCCCCCTGGCCGAACAGCCGACGGCCACCTGGATCGCCACCCCGGACAACCCCTACCCGGCGGTGCTGGAGATCTCCGAGGCCGCGGCGGCCGCGGGGGAGCTGCCGGTGCTGGTCGCCTACAACGTGCCCGGCCGGGACTGCGGTCTCTACTCGGCCGGCGGCGCCGCCGACGTGGACGCCTACCTGGCCTGGGTGGGCGCCTTCGCCGCCGCGCTGGGGGACCGCCCGGCGGTCGTCGTCCTGGAGCCGGACGCCGTCCCGCAGGCCGTCGTCGGCTGCGAGGGGCTCGACCCCGCCGCGCGCTACGGGCTGCTGGCCCAGGCCGTGGACATCCTCGACCGCCAGCCGGGGACCCGTGTCTACCTGGACGCGGGCAACGCCAGCTGGGTGACCGACCTGCCGGTGCTCGCCGACGCCCTGCGGCGCAGCGGCGTCGACCGGACCGACGGGTTCTCCGTCAACGTCTCCAACTACGAGACCACCGAGGTCAGCGCCGAGTACGGGCTGGCGCTGTCGGAGGAGCTGGAGGCCGGCGCGCCCGAGGGGACGCCGCCCCCGCACTTCGTCATCGACACCAGCCGCAACGGTGCCGGCCCGCCGGAGGAGGCCGCCGGCGCCGAGGGCCGCTGGTGCAACCCGCCGGGACGCGAGCTCGGCCAGCCGCCGACGACCTCGCCGGTCCTGCCGCGGGTCGACGCGCTGCTGTGGGTCAAGCAACCCGGTGACTCCGACGGCACCTGCGCCGGCGGGCCGCCGGCCGGTCAGTGGTGGCCGGAGATGGCCGCCGACCTGGTGCCCGACGCCGGCTGACGGCGCACCCCGTCCCCGGGACGGAGCCGCCTCAGGTGGCCCCGCGGCAGGCGCGCAGGTACTCCGCCCAGTCCCAGCCGGCCAGGAAGTCCCGGGCGGCCGCGGCGCCCGCGGCGACCAGCCGGGTGCGCTCGGCCTCCCCGACGTCGAACTCGGTGAGGCCGGTGCCACTGGTGTCGACGGAGAACGCCCGCCGGCGCACGCAGGGGCGGGCCAGGTAGTCGCGGTCGCGGGCACTCACCGTCGTCGCGACCAGTGAGTCCAGCAGCCGCAGCGGGCCGGGCAGCCGTCGCAGGGCGGGCAGCACCGACACGTCCTCGTCGGACAGGGTGTCGCCGACACCGGCACCGAAGGTGGGCCAGCGGGGTGCCGCCGCGTCGGTGCGGTCGAAGGTCTCCACCGGGAAGTTCGACAGCACCCCGCCGTCCACCAGGGTGGAGCGGCGACCGGTGCGCGGGTCGCGCAGCGGCTGCGGGGCGAAGAAGTACGGGATCGCCAGGGAGGCGCGGACGGCGTCGGCGACCGGCTGGGTGTCGGGGTCCAGGCCGTAGTCGCGGTAGTCCCAGGGCAGCCGCAGCAGCCGCCCGCGGGTGACGTCGGTCGCGGTGACCACCAGGCGGTAGCGCTGCCACGGCGCCAGTGCCGGGTCGTCGCCGGGGTCGTCGCGGCGCAGGTCGCCGAAGGTGCGCACGCCCAGGTCGGCGAGCTCCCGGCGCACCCACTCGGTGACGTAGCGCCCCGGGTGCAGGCCCGAGCGGGTCAGCAGGCCCAGGGCGGGCGACAGGACCGGGACCGGCAGCCACCGGTCGGGCACCCGGTCGTACTCCAGCCGCGCCGTCCGCTCGAGCACCCCGTCGGCGTCCAGCCCGGCCGCGAGGAAGGCGGCGAGCACCGCACCGGCCGAGGAGCCGGCCACCCGCTCGAAGCGGTACCGGCCGAGCAGCTCGACGGCGGCGCCGACCAGCGCGACGCCCTTGACCCCGCCGCCCTCGAGGACCAGGTCGGCGGGCAGCCGGGCCGGGGCGGTCACCGGTCCTCCGAGCGGGCGACCGCGGGGCTCACCCGCCGCGCTGCCCCTCCGCGGCCACCACGCCGCGCAGCGCGATCGCCAGCGAACCGTCGGAGGTGTCCCCGCGCTCCAGCGCGCCGCGGGCCGCCTCGGGCAGCGTGCCGAGGTCGACGTCCTCCAGCCAGGTCGTCTCGCCGCCGACCCGCCGGCCCACGCGCATGCTGCCGCCCTCGGGGCGGACCAGGTACTCCTCGCCGTCGACCGTGACGGTCATCTCCTCGCTCATGGTCCCGCCCTACCCCACCACCCCGTCGCTGCACCTCGGCAGGATGGACACGTGGAAGAGCAGGTCTGCGAGATCGTCGTCACGGGGGGTGACGCGGAGTGGTTGAGCGGGTACACACGGATACTGGTGGGGGAGGGACTGGTGGCCTGCGGGCACCAGCTCGCCGCGATCCGGTCGGTCTACCGCTGGGAGGGTGCCGTGCACGACGAGCCCGAGGCACGCGTCGCGCTGCACACTCGCCGGTCGCTGGTGCCGGAGGTCGTCGCGCGCACCGCCGAGCTGCACCCCTACGACGTCCCCTGCGTGATCGCCCTGCCCATCGTCGGCGGCGACCCGGCGTACCTGCGCTGGGTGGTCCGGGAGACCAGGGAGCCGGACCGGGGTGAGCGGGCATGAGCGCCCGCGACCTGGGCACCGTATCCCCGAGGGCCGACGTGGGCCGTGACCGGGCGGGAGGGCACGTGGGACGACCGGGTGACCGCGAGCTGCCACTCGACGTCCGCCGGCGCCCCGACGCCCCCGACCGGTCCGCCGTCGTCGTGGAGGCCGTGCTGGACGCGCTGCCGTCACCGACCCTGCTCATCGACGCCGACGGCACCGTGCTGCTGTCCAACACCGCCTGGGACACCGCCGCCGACGCCCTCGGTGACGACCGGGTGCGCGTCGGGTTGGACGGCGACTACTTCGCGATGATCCGCCGGCTGGGCGGCGGGGGCAGCACGGCCGGCCTCATCGAGGGCCTGCGCGCGCTGTCCCGCGGCGAGCAGCCCTCGGTGCAGGCCGACTACGCCGTCGAGCTGCCCGGCGGCACGCACTGGATCCACCTGCAGGCCTCCCGCGTCGACCAGGCCGGCCAGGTCGTGGTCACCCACACCGACGTCACCTCCCGCGTCGCCGCCGAGCGCGCCTCGGACTGGCGGGCCCGGCACGACACCCTGACCGAGCTGCCCAACCGCGCCCACCTGCACGAGCTGATCGACACCGAGCTGCAGCAACCCGACCGCGGCCCGGTCTCGGTCCTCTTCCTGGACGTCGACGGCTTCAAGGACGTCAACGACTCCCTCGGCCACGACGCCGGCGATGCCCTGCTGCGCCAGATCGCCGGCCGGCTCACCGGCTCCACCCGCGCCGGGGACACCGTGGGCCGGCTCGGCGGGGACGAGTTCGTGGTGCTGTGCCGCGACTGCGACACCGCCGGCGCGGAGACGCTGGCCGACCGCTGCCGCGCCAGCATCGACCGCCCCTTCGAGCTCGGCGGCCGGCTGGTACGCCTGGGGGTCAGCATCGGCATCGCCACCGCCGCCGGGTCCGGGTCCACCCGGCTGCGCTCGACCGACCTGGTCCGCGACGCCGACCTGGCCATGTACGCGGCCAAGGCGGCCGGTCGCAACCGGGTGCGGCTGTTCACCGCCGACCTGCGCGCCGCCGCCCAGCACAAGGCCACCGTCGCCACCGAGCTGCGCGAGGCGGTCGCCGACGGCCAGCTGGTGCTGCACTACCACCCGGTGCTGCACCTGCCCTCCGGTCGGTGGACCGGCGTGGAGGCGCTGGTCCGCTGGCAGCACCCGCGCCGCGGGCTGCTCGCACCGGCGGAGTTCCTGCCCACCGCCGCCCAGCACGACCTCATGACGCCGATCGCCCGCTGGGTGCTGCGCGCGGCCACCCGCCAGGCCGCGGCCTGGTCCGCGGCCGGGTTGAACCTGGTGACGTCGGTGAACATCAGCGCCCGCGACGTGGCCGCCGGCACGCTGGTCGCCGACGTCCACGAGGCGCTGACGGAGTCCGGGCTGCCGCCGGAGCAGTTGGTCGTCGAGCTGGCCGAGCGGTCGGTGGCCGAGGACGTCGACCGCACCGCCGCGCAGTTCGCCGAACTGCGCCGGTCCGGGGTGGAGGTGTCCATCGACGACTTCGGCTGCGGCTTCTCCTCGCTGGGCCAGCTGGTCGCCATGCCCGCCGGCCTGCTGAAGATCGACCGCAGCCTGGTCGCCTACCCCCAGGGGCGGCGCAGCCAGGCGGCCGCGGCGATCGCCGCCGTGGTCGCGCTGGCCCGGGCCTGCGGCGTGCGCACCCTGGCCGAGGGCGTGGAGACCGCCGAGCAACTGGCGCTGGCCGCCGAGCTCGGCTGCACCTTCGCCCAGGGCTTCCACCTGGCCCGGCCGATGCCGGCCGAGGAGCTCACCGGCTGGCTGACCGGGCGGGCGCTGTCCGCCGTCCGCTAGCCCTGCCGCTAGCCGGGCTCGCCCCGCGCCTTGCGCCGGGCCACGACCACCAGGTCGACGGCGGCCACCGCGGCCAGCGCCAGGATCACCACCGCCGGCCAGACCGGCAGGTCCGCGGCCAGCCACAGCAGGCCGGCGCCCAGGCAGAACACCAGCCCGAAGGCGGCCAGCACCAGGCGGAGGGTCAGCGCCGACCGGGCCGGTGCGGCACCACCGATGCCGGCCGTCGGGTCGTGGTGGTCGGGCAGGCCGCGCGCGTACTCCTCGCGGCTGCGCCGTCGACGGGCGTCACTCACCCGCTCCTGCCTACCCACGGCCACGGCGCACTACCCTGGCCAGACGTGGCCGCTGACTTCTCCGTCGTGCTCGACGAGCTGAACACCACCCTGGCCTCGATCGAAGCGGTCCTGGACGTGGACCGGATGCGCCGCGAGGTCGCCGAGCTGGAGCAGCAGGCCGCCGCGCCCGACCTGTGGGACGACGTCGAGGCCGCCCAGGCGCTCACCTCCAAGCTGTCCTACCTGCAGGGCGACCTGCGCCGGGTCGAGGAGCTGCGCAGCCGCCTGGACGACGTCGGGCTGCTGCACGAGATGGCCGCCGAGGAGGGCGACGAGGCCACCACCGCCGAGGCCGAGCGGGAGCTGGCGGCGCTGCGCACGGTCATCGACGAGCTCGAGGTGCGCACTCTGCTGTCCGGGGAGTACGACTCCCGCGAGGCGCTGGTGACCATCCGGTCGGAGGCCGGTGGCGTCGACGCCGCCGACTTCGCCGAGATGCTCATGCGGATGTACCTGCGCTGGGCCGAGCGGCACAGGTACCCGGTGGAGACCTACGACGTCAGCTACGCGGAGGAGGCCGGCATCAAGTCCGCGACCTTCGCGGTCAAGCACCCCTATGCCTACGGCACGCTGTCGGTCGAGCAGGGCACCCACCGGCTGGTGCGCATCTCGCCGTTCGACAACCAGGGACGCCGGCAGACCTCCTTCGCCGGTGTCGAGGTGCTGCCGGTCGTCGAGCAGACCGACCACGTCGACATCCCGGAGAACGAGATCCGGATCGACGTCTTCCGCTCCAGCGGTCCCGGCGGGCAGAGCGTGAACACCACCGACTCCGCCGTCCGGATCACCCACCTGCCCACCGGCATCGTGGTGTCCTGCCAGAACGAGAAGAGCCAGATCCAGAACCGGGCGGCGGCCATGCGGGTGCTGCAGGCGCGGCTGCTGGCCCGGCGGCAGGAGGAGCAGCGCGCGGAGATGGACGCGCTCAAGGGCGAGGGCGGCAGCAGCTGGGGCAACCAGATGCGCTCCTACGTGCTGCACCCCTACCAGATGGTCAAGGACCTGCGCACCGAGCAGGAGACCGGCAACACGACCGCCGTCCTCGACGGCGACATCGACGGCTTCATCGAGGCCGGGATCCGGTGGCGCCGGCAGCAGGAGTAGGCGACGGCCCCGACGGGACCAGCGGTCCCGTTCGTCACACCCGTCGCACGCCGGGACGGCGGGTGCGTCACGCTGGACGACGGGCGTCCTGCGCCTCCGGAGGGGTCGTTCCGCTCCGTCGGCGGACGACCGCGTGTGACACTCCGGTCTCCCGGGTTCGAGAGGTACCGTGGCACCCCGTGATCGAACTGCAACACGTCACCAAGCTCTACCCGGCGAGCTCGCGGCCGGCCCTCGACGACGTGTCCACGGAGATCGACAAGGGTGAGTTCGTCTTCCTGATCGGCTCGTCCGGCTCGGGCAAGTCCACCTTCCTGCGGCTGCTGCTCAAGGAGGACGACCCGACCCGCGGCACCGTGGTCGTCAACGGCAAGACGCTCAACACGATGAGCAAGTGGCAGGTGCCCAAGCTGCGGCGCACCATCGGCTGCGTCTTCCAGGACTTCCGCCTGCTGCGCAACCGCACCGTCGCCCAGAACGTGGCGTTCGCCCTCGAGGTCATCAACAAGCCGCAGCGCACGATCAAGCGGGTCGTCCCCGAGGTGCTGGAGATGGTCGGCCTGGAGGGCAAGGGCGCCCGGCTGCCCGGCGAGCTCTCCGGTGGCGAGCAGCAGCGGGTGGCCATCGCCCGCGCGTTCGTCAACCGCCCGCTGGTGCTGCTTGCCGACGAGCCCACCGGGAACCTCGACCCGGACACCAGCGAGGGCATCATGCTGCTGCTGGAGCGGATCAACCGCACCGGCACGACCGTGGTGATGGCCACGCACGACTACCACATCGTCGACTCGATGCGCCGCCGCGTGATTGAGCTCAACGGGGGCGCGCTCACCCGCGACCAGTCGCGCGGCGTCTACGGGGTCGGCCGCTGACCCGGCGTCCCGCCCCACCTGCCTGACCTCACGACAGGGAACCCATGCGCGTCAACTTCGTCCTCTCCGAGGTGGCCACCGGGCTGCGTCGCAACCTGACCATGACGGTCGCGATGGTCCTGACCACCGCCATCTCCCTCGGCCTCATGGGCACCGGCCTGCTGATCGCCGGGATGATCTCCGACATGAAGGAGATCTACTACGACAAGGTGCAGGTCTCCGTCTTCCTGGCCGACGACGTCACCGACGAGCAGCGCTCGGCCATCGAGCAGCAGCTGGCCGGCTCACCGGAGGTGGCCGGCTACATCTACGAGTCCAAGGACGAGGCCTACGCCCGGTTCCAGCAGCAGTTCAGCCAGCAGCCGGAGCTGGTGCAGAACACCCCGGCCGACGCGCTGCCGGAGAGCTTCCGCGTCGAGCTGGTCAACCCCGAGCGCTACGCGGTCGTCGCCGCGGAGTTCCCGAACGGGCAGAACGGCGTGGACCAGGTGCGCGACGAGGGGGACTTCCTCGACCGGCTGTTCAGCCTGCTCAACGGCGCCCGCAACGCCACGATCGCCGTCGCCGTCGTCCAGGCGCTCGCCGCCCTGCTGCTGATCTCCAACACCATCCAGCTGGCCGCCTTCAACCGGCGCAACGAGACCAGCATCATGCGGCTGGTCGGCGCCTCCCGCTGGTACACCCAGCTGCCGTTCATCCTCGAGGCCGCGCTGGCCGGCCTGATCGGCGCGCTGCTGGCCATCGGCGGGCTGGTGGTGACCAAGCTGCTGTTCGTGGACAAGACCCTGGCCGGGCCGATCCGCGCCGGCATCATCCCGCCGGTCGACTGGGGGGCCATCGCCGTCATCAGCCCGGTCATCGCCGCCGCCGGCGTGGGCCTGGCCGGCATCGCCGCCTACGTCACCCTGCGGCTGTACGTGAGGCTCTGACACTGCGGTCCTACCGGACCGCACCGCGGCCACGTGCCGTCCCCCGGTGTCGCTGAGCCCCACCGTCGGACGCGCCGGGAGCCCTCCGGGCCCCGCGCCGCGTCCGACACCGCGCTGCGCGCGGCTAACCTCAAGCCATGCCGCGGGAGCAGGGGCGCAAGTTCATCGCCCAGAACAAGAAGGCGCGGCACGACTACTCGATCCTCGACACCTTCGAGGTGGGCCTGGTGCTCACCGGCACCGAGGTGAAGAGCCTGCGGGCCGGCCGCGCCTCCCTCGTCGACGGGTTCGCCACGGTCGACGGCGGCGAGGTGTGGCTGCAGCACGTGCACATCCCCGAGTACACCGAGGGCACCTGGACCAACCACGCCCCGCGCCGCAAGCGCAAGGTGCTCATGCACCGCGCCGAGATCGACAAGCTCATCGGCAAGACCAAGGAGGGCGGCCTGACCCTCGTGCCGCTCGACCTGTACTTCAAGGACGGCAAGGTCAAGGCCACCCTGGCGCTGGCCAAGGGCAAGAAGTCCTACGACAAGCGGCACGACCTCGCCGAGCGCGACGCGCGGCGGGAGATCCAGAAGGTCTTCGGGCGGTACGTGAAGGGACGGCGGTAGTGCGGGGCGTGGCCTATGAGGAGTTCGGGGGCCCGGAGGTCCTGACCCTGCGCACGGACCTGCCCGACCCGCCGGTCGGCCCGGACACCGTGCTGGTCCGGGTGCACGCCGCCGGGGTCAACCCGGTCGACGGGAAGATCCGCGACGGCGCGCTGGCCGGCGCGTTCCCGCACCACTTCCCGATCGTGCCCGGCTGGGACGTCGCCGGGGTGGTGGAGGCCGCCGGCCCGGCAGTCACCGCCTTCGCCGCCGGCGACGAGGTGTGCGGCTACGTGCGCCGCGACGACGTCCAGTGGGGGACGACGGCGGAGCTGGTGCCCGCGCCGCAGCGCTGCCTGGCGCACAAGCCCGCGTCGCTGTCCTTCGCCGAGGCGGCCGGGTTGCCGCTGGCCGGGCTGACCGCCTACCAGGCGCTCACCGAGGCGCTCGAGGTCGGCGAGGGCGACCGGGTGCTGGTGCACCGGGCCGCCGGCGGGGTGGGCTTCTCCGCCGTGCAGATCGCCGTCGCGCTCGGCGCGCACGTCATCGGCACCGCCAGCCCGCGCAACCACGGCTTCCTGCGCGACGCCGGGGTGGCCGAGGTGTTCGACTACGCCGCCGGGCCGCTCAGCCGGCAGCTGTCCGAGCCGGTGGACGCCGTCCTGGACCTGGTCGGCGGCGACACCCTGGCCGACGCGCCGGAGCAGGTCCGCGACCGTGCCCGGATCGCCTCCGTCGTCGACCCGGCGGTCAACGGGATGGGCGGCCGGTACGTGTTCGTCCGCCCCGAGCACGAGCACCTCGAGGAGCTGGGCCGGATGGCCGACGCCGGGCAGCTGCGGGTGCCGGTCGCCCGTGCCTTCCCGCTGGAGCAGGTGCGCGAGGCGCAGGAGCTCGTGGCCGGCGGGCACGTGCGCGGCAAGGTCGTCGTCACCCTGCTGTGACGGGACGACGGATCGAGCCGCCGGCCGACGACGCCGACGTCCCCCGGTACTGGCGCGCCCTCGGCCTGCCCGGGCTGGTCGACGTGCACGTGCACTTCCTGCCGCCGCGGGTGCAGGAGAAGGTGTGGGCGTACTTCGCCGCCGGTGAGCAGAACTACGGCGCGGCCTGGCCCGTGCACTACCCGCTGCCGGAGGAGCAGCGGGTCGCGGTGCTCGACCGGCTCGGCGTCCGGGCGTTCCCGACGCTGCCCTACCCGCACAAGCCGGGCATGGCCGGCTGGCTCAACGAGTGGTCGGCCGCGTTCGCCGCCGCGCACCCGCAGGTGCTGCGGTCGGCCACCTTCTACCCCGAGCCGGAGGCGCCGGCCCACGTCGAGGCGGCCCTGGCGGCGGGGGTGCGGGTGTTCAAGGTGCACGTGCAGGTCGGCCGGTTCGACCCGCGCGACGCGCTGCTCGCCCCGGTGTGGGCGCGGCTGGAGGAGGCCGGCACCCCGGTGGTCATCCACTGCGGCTCCGGACCGCTGCGCGGGGAGCACACCGGACCGGTGCCGATGACCGGGCTGCTGGAGCGCCACCCCCGGCTGCAGCTGGTCATCGCCCACCTCGGCATGCCCGAGTACGCGGACTTCCTCGACCTGGCCGGGCGGTACGAGCGGGTGCACCTGGACACCACCATGTTCGCCACCGACTTCGTCGAGCGGCTGATGCCCTTCGACCCGGCGCTGCGGCCGCGGCTGACCGCGCTGCGGGACAAGGTGCTGCTCGGCAGCGACTTCCCGTCCATCCCCTACCCCTACGCCCACCAGCTGGCCGCGCTGGACCGGCTGGACCTGGGGGAGGAGTGGCTGCGCGCGGTGCTGTGGCACAACGGCGCCCGGCTGTTCGGGGTGGCGGCGTGATCCCCGGCATCCGGCTGACTGCCGCTGTCCTCGGCACGCCGGACCCGCGCGGCCTGGCCCGCTTCTACCAGCGGCTGCTCGGCTGGCCGATCCGCGACGACGAGCCGGAGTGGGCGACCCTGCGCCCGGCGGACGGCAGCACCGGCCTGTCCTTCCAACTGGAGCGCGAGCACGTCCCCCCGGTGTGGCCTCCCGAGCCGGGCACCCAGCAGATGCAGACCCACCTCGACCTACAGGTCGAGGACCTGGCCGCGGCCGGCGCGGCCGCCGAGGAGGCCGGTGCCCGGCTCCTGGGCGCCCACACCGAGCCGCACGAGGAGGTGCGGGTCTACGCCGACCCCGCCGGGCACCCGTTCTGCCTGTTCGTCCGGGTGGGCGCGGGACCGTCGCGGCAGGAGCAGCCGGACGCCTGACGCGGCGGGTGGTGGCAGGGCCTTCGGCCACTGGACCGGCGTGCCGCCCCGGGTGTGTCCTGGGACGGATCCGCCGTCTCGCCGGGGAGGTCCGCAGATGACCCGGACAGCTGTCGCACGCACACCGGACACGGGTCACGCGGTCGTCGTCGGCGCCGGCATGGCCGGCCTGCTGGCCGCCGCCGTGCTGGCGGACCACGTCGACCGGGTGACCGTCGTCGAGCGCGACCGGCTGCCGGACGGCGCGCAGCCCCGCCGGGGGGTGCCCCAGGGGTGGCAGGTGCACGCCCTGCTCGCCCGCGGCCTGGTGGGCCTGGAGCGGGTCTTCCCCGGTTTCGGGCAGGACCTGCAGGACGCCGGCGCCGTCCCGGTCCGCCTCCCGGGGGACGTGCTCGTCCTCGGCCGGGCCGGGTGGATCGACCGGCGCGCACCCGGGTGGCTGTCGCTGTCGGCCAGCCGGCCGCTCATCGAGGCGACGGTGCGCCGGCGGCTGCTGGAGCTGCCCGGGGTGAGCATCGTGGACGGCTGCAGGGTCACCGCGCTCCGCGCCTGCGACGACGGCCGGGCGGTCCGCGGGGTGGTGCTGCGCGGGGACGGCGGCGCGGCCACCGTCGACGCCGACCTGGTCGTCGACGCCTCCGGCCGGGGGACGCGGACCCCGACCTGGCTGGCCGGGCTCGGGGGTCCGGTGCCAGAGCGGACGACGGTGGACGCCCGCATCACCTACGCCAGCCGCTTCTACCGCACCCCCGACGGCTCCACCGCCGACTGGAAGGGGTTGATCATCTTCGGTGACCGCGCGGACAACCCACGGACCGGCTACCTCTACCCGGTCGAGGGCGGCCGGTGGGTCGTGGGGCTCATCGGCGCCCGCGGGGTGCACGCGGCGGCCGACCACGCCGGCTTCACCGCCTACGCGCGCAGCCTGCGGTCCCCGGTCCTCGCCGAGGCCATCGCCACCGCGGAGCCGGTCAGCGACGTGCACCTGCACCGCGGCACGAGCAACCGGCGGTGGCACTACGAGCGCCTGCGCCGCTGGCCCGAGCGCCTGGTGGTGCTCGGCGACGCGGCCTGTGCGTTCGACCCGGTGTACGGCCAGGGCATGAGCAGCGCCGTCGTCGCGGCCGAGCTCCTGGACGCGTCCCTGCGCAGCCGGCGGAACCGGGGCGACCTGGGCGGTCTGGGCGGTCGCTTCCAGCGGCAGCTGGCGCGTCGGCTGGCGGAGCCGTGGCTGTTCGCCGTCGGCGAGGACCTGCGGTTCCCCGGCACCACCGGCGGCCGCACCGGACCGCTGCGGCGCACCCTGCACCGGTACCAGGACCGACTGGAGGTGGCCGCCACGTACGACCCGGTGGTCACCGACGTCTACGTCCGGGCGCTCGGCATGCTCGAGCGGCCCACGGCGCTGCTCCGCCCGCACCTCGTCCTGGCCGCCGCCCGGAGCCGGCCGAGCCGCGGGGAGGGTCCGCCCGGCCCGGTGCCGGTGGCCCGTGCTGCTGGTACGAGATCCGCCTGAGGAGGCGCACGGCGTGCCGGGAGGGACCCTTGCGTGGACCCCCGGGCCCGGAACCCGGTCGACCGCACCGGCCGCCGTCCCTACGCTGCCGACCCGTGGACGGACTGCCGGCGGACCTCACCGCCCGCCCGCTGACCGCCGACGACGTCCACGCGGCGGCCGAGCTGCTGGCCGCCGCCGAGCCGGCCGACGACACCGGCGAGCACCTGGACGCCGACGACGTCACCGAGTGGTGGGTCAACGACCTGGTCGACCTGCCGCGCGACGGCCGGGCGGTGTGCACGGCCGACGGCACCCTCGTCGCCTGGGCGCTGGTGTTCTCCCTGGGCGGGGCGCGCGAGGACCACCGCATCGCGCTGGACGGCCGCGTGCACCCCGGCCGGCGCGTGGAGGGGGTCGGGCGGGCGCTGCTGGCCTGGCAGCTGCAGCGTGCCGCGGAGGTCCACCACCGCGTCCACCCCGACCTGCCCGCGCGGCTGACCGTCGCGGTGCCGCCGGGGATGGCGTCGCTGGGGTCGCTGGCGCGCCGGGCCGGGTTCACCGCCGAGCGCTGGTACGCCGACATGGAGCGGCCGCTGACCGGGCTGCCCGACGTCCCGGCCGTGCCGGGCGTCGAGCTGGTGCCCTACAGCCGCGACCGGGACGACGAGGTGCGGCGGGCGCACAACGCGGCCTTCGCCGACCACCACGGCTCCGCCGAGCGCGACCCGGCGTCCTGGGCGACCTGGTACACCGGCCAGCGCGCGTTCCGCCCCGAGCTCTCCGTGCTCGCCCTGGTCGACGGGGCGGTGGCCGGCTACGTGCTCGCCTACGTCTACGACGCCGACACCCGCGCCACCGGCCTGCAGCAGGCCCACCTCGGGCAGCTCGGCGTGCTGCGCGCCGCCCGCGGGCGGGGCATCGCCTCCGCCGGGATCCTCACCGCCCTGCACGCCGCCGCGGCCGCCGGCTGCGACACCGCCGGCCTGCAGGTCGACACCGAGAACCCGACCGGGGCGTTCGGGCTGTACCGGCGGCTGGGCTTCGCGGAGATCCGCACCCGCGCCCAGTGGGCGTGCACCCGCCCGCCGGTGCGGTGAGCTGGACCGGTCCGGGCGTCGTCACGCTGCCCTCCGGCGTCCGGGTCCGCGGCCGCCGGCTCGGCACGCCCGGCTCCCCGGCCGACCGGGCGGTCGTCCTCGGGCGCGGTCCGCTGCCGCCGTGGCCCGCGCGCCGGGTCCGCTGGCCGGACTTCTGGGTGCCGCCGGACCGGGACGACGTCCTGGCCGCGCTGACCGAGGCGCTGGAGCAGGCCCGGGCGGGGGACCAGGTGGAGGTCGCCTGCCGCGGCGGGGTCGGGCGCACCGGCACCGCGCTGGCCGCGCTGGCCGTCCTCGACGGCGTCCCGGCCGCCGACGCTCTCCGGTGGGTGCGCCGCGAGTACGCCCCGCGCGCGGTGGAGACGCCCTGGCAGCGCCGGTGGCTCCGCACGCTGCACCGGTAGGTTGCCGCGCATGGTCAGCGCCGATCAGCCGGCTCCCGACGTCGCCCGCGCGCACCGCGCCGTCGAGCCGCTGCACAACCAGGTCTACTTCTCCCCCGAGCAGGACGAGTACCTCACCGCGATCGGGCTGCGGCCGGGCCGGATGTGCTACTTCGCCGGGCGGGCCGCGGCGATGGGCGCGGTCGGGCCCGGCGCGGTGGTGGCGACGTTCGCCAACTTCGCCCCCTCGCTGGTGGCCCGCCACGTGCCGCGCGCCTGGACCCTCGCCACCCCCGAGCAGGTGCTCGCCGCCCGGCTCGACGGCGCCCGCGCCTCGCTCACCCGGCTGCTCGGCGGAGCAGAGGCGGCCGCCGCGCCGGAGGTGGCCGAGCTCGCCGGGCTGCTGCGCGAGGCGTGCGGCGTGCTCACCGCCGAGGGCCGCCCGCTGTACGCCGGGCACGCCGACCAGCCCTGGCCCGAGGAGCCGGTGCTGTCGCTGTGGCACGGCGCCACGCTGCTGCGCGAACACCGCGGCGACGGGCACGTGGCCGGGCTGGTGCGGGCCGGGCTGACCGGCCTGGAGTCGCTGGTCACCCACACCCTCACCGGCCGCGGGTTCACCGCCGCCGCGGCGCGGGCCACCCGCGGCTGGAGCGAGGAGGAGTGGGACGCCGCGTGCGCCGCTCTCACCGGGCGCGGCCTGGTCGCCGACGGCGGGCTGACCGACGAGGGCCGCCGGCTGCGGGCCGAGGTGGAGGCCGGCACCGACGCGCTGTCGGCGACGCCGTGGCTGCACCTCGGGCCCGAGCGCACCGCCCGGGCGGTGGAGCTGGGCAGGGCGCTGTCGGCCCGGCTGGTCGCCAACGGCGCCTACCCCGCCGGCATGTTCAGCGGCCGGTGAGCGTGCCCCGGGTCCCCGAGACCGACGGCGAGGGCCCGACCGCGGAGTTGCTGCGGGCCCGCCGCGGCGGGCAGCTGTCCGCGCTGGACCGGCTGCTGCTGCACAGCCCGCCGGTCGCCGAGGGCTGGAACGCGCTGCTCGGTGCGCTGCGCAGGGGGACGACGCTGGCCGCGGACCTGCGCGAGCTCGTCGTCCTGCGGGTCGCCGTCCTCAACGACGCGGTGTTCGAGTGGGCCGCGCACGAGCCGATCGCCCGTCGCGCCGGGCTGGCCGACCCGCAGCTGCGGGCGCTGCGCCGTCCCGGCGCGGTAGGCGAACCGGTGTGGACGCCGGTGCAGGCCGCCGTGCTCGCCTTCACCGACGCCTCCACGCGCGAGGTCGCCGTCCCGGAGGCGGTGTTCGCCGGCGTCCGGGCGCACCTGGACGACCGGCAGGTCGTCGAGCTGACCGCGCTCGTGGGCGGGTACGCCATGGTGTCCCGGTTCCTCGTCGCGCTGCAGGTGCCGCCGCCGCCCGGGGAGGTCGCCGGGTAGACCGCGGGTCCTCGCCGGACGGGCCGCGGGTCCCTGGGGTCTCGGTCACACCCCGAGGGGAGGCGCGCCATGACCGCGACCGAGCTGATCGGCCTGGTGCTCGACGTCGGCTGACGGCGCCCCGGCGTGCTCCCGCCCGTCCCGGGACGACGGGGACGCAGACGTGTCATGATGGACGACGGCCCGGGGACGGGCCGGCCCACGGACGACGGGAGGTGCTGAGCGATGCGCAGCGAACCGCCCAGTACCGGCACCGGGGTCCACGCCGCCTGAGAGAGGACCCCGTCCTCCCCACCCTTCGCATGCTCAGGGTGGGACCCGGGACGGGGCCTGGGGCGGGCCCCGACGAGGTCCCCGTCCCTCCGCCTGCCCAGGAGTCCGCCGTGGTCGACCGCCGCCGTGCGCCGCTCACCGCCCTGACCACCCTCACCCGCCGCCCCCGGCCGCCGGTGACCCTCGCCCCCGTGCCGCCGCCCGCGCCGGAGCCCCCGCCCCCGCGGCCCGCGGTGATCGTCGACAACGCCGTCTACTCCGCCGGGCGCCGGGTGGCCACGCCCGAGTCGCCGCTGGAGAGCCACCAGTGCCTCGTCGAGGACGACGAGCGCCTGGCCTGGCTGGGCCTCTACCGGCCCGAGCCGCGCGAGCTCGGCGAGCTGGCCGAGTTGTTCGACCTGCCCGAGCTCGCCGTCGAGGACGCGATCACCGCCCACCAGCGGCCCAAATTCGAGCGGTACGGCAGCACGCTGTTCGTCGTCCTCAAGGCCGCGCGGTACCTGGACGCGGCCGAGGAGGTCGAGTTCGGCGAGCTGCACCTGTTCCTCGGCACCAACTTCGCGATCACCGTGCGGCACAGCGAGTCCCCGGACCTCTCCCGGGTGCGCCGCCGGCTGGAGAGCGAGCCGGACCTGCTGGCCAAGGGCAGCGAGGCAGTCCTCTACGCGATCCTGGACGCCGTCGTCGACGGGTACTCCCCGGTCGTCGCGGGCCTGGCCAACGACATCGACGAGATCGAGACCCAGGTGTTCGGCGGGGACCCGCGGGTGTCACGGCGCATCTACGAGCTGTCCCAGGAGGTGCTGGAGTTCCAGCGCGCCGCCCGGCCGCTGGGCGGCATCCTGGCCGCGATCACCGCCGGGTTCGACAAGTACGGCGTCGACGAGGAGCTGCGCAGCTACCTGCGCGACGTCGAGGACCACGTGGTGCAGGTCAACGAGCGGGTGGAGGCCTTCCGGCTGCAGCTGCGCGACATCCTCACCGTCAACGCCACCCTGGTGGCCCAGCGGCAGAACGAGGAGATCCGCGAGCTCACCGAGGCCTCGATCGGGCAGGGCGAGGAGGTCAAGAAGATCTCCGCCTGGGCGGCCATCCTGTTCGCCCCCACGCTGGTGGGCACCGTGTACGGGATGAACTTCGAGGTGATGCCCGAGCTCGGGTGGACCTACGGCTACCCGATGGCGGTGGTGATGATGCTCGGCGTGAGCGTCGTGCTCTACGCCGTCTTCAAGCGCCGCGATTGGATTTGAACCCGCCGAGCCCGCCGTGATCATCGGCGGGTGGTGGTGCGACCCGCCGGTGGGGGCAGCCACCCGCCGACGCTCGACCCGCCCGGGGGAGTGCGGGAACACCGCGTCGGCCGGTGCCGTTACGCTGTCTGCACAACTGCACAGGGGGTGAACGGTCTCGACTGCGGTCGTGTGACCAGGGGAAGCGAGCCGAGGAAGCCGACGATGAGCTCGTTAACCACGCGTCGGAAACCACACAAGCGCCGACTCCAGTCAGCGCGAGTTCGCCCTCGCTGCCTAAGTAGCGAGAGCGACTCTGTCAGCCCGGGTTCGTCATCGGCCCGGATCCTGGCATCAGCTAGATGACTGACCGTGCGCGCCGGTCGCGGGCGCGCACGGGACACCCAACAGCGACTGGGCCCGTCATCCCGTCTCGTTCGTGAGATCGGGAGGGTCGAGCAGAGACGCAGCGGACTGCGCTCGGAGAAGCCCTGGTGATGCGTCGCAGGACGCGGGTTCGATTCCCGCCACCTCCACCCACCCCTGTGAGAGCCCCGCGCGGACGCCGTCCGCGCGGGGCTCTCGCGCGTCCGGGGTGCGACGCAGGTCGTGCGTCCCCTCCGGGTCCGCGGGGTAGCCCTGCCCCACGTGCGCCCGGCCGAGGGTGCGGGGGAGGGGTGGGCCGTGCGTGCTGTCCGGTTGCGGGGTTCCGGGGACTCGACCGTGCCGGTGGTGGTGGACGTCCCCGAGCCGCCCGCACCGACCGGCGACCGGTTGCTGCTGCGCGTGGAGGCGTCCAGCGTCAACGGCACCGACCTGGGGGCGTTCGGCGGGGGCCTGACGGCCGCCGTCGTCCGCCGGGTCAGCCACCCGGGCTTCGACGTGGCCGGCGAGGTCCTGTCCTGCGGCCCGGAGGTGACCGCCTTCGCCCCCGGCGACCGGGTGATGGCCCTGCTCGGGCACTCCGGCGGCGGCCAGGCCGAGCGGGTGGTGTTCCGGCAGGAGCAGGCCGCCCGCGTCCCCGTCTCCTGCTCGGCGGCCGAGGCCGCCTCGCTGCCCCTGGCCGGGCTGACCGCGCTGCAGGCGCTCTACGGGCGGGCGGCGCTGCGCGCCCGCCGCTCCCCCCGGGTGCTGGTCGTCGGCGCCTCCGGCGGCATCGGCGCCGCCGCCGTGCAGCTGGCCCGCCTGGTCGGCGCCCACGTCACCGGCGTGGCCAGCGGTCGGAAGCTGGACTTCGTCGCCGGGCTCGGCGCCCAGGAGCTGGTCGACCGGCACGAGCGGGAGGTCACCGCCCTGGGGCGCCGCTTCGACGTCGTCCTCGACACCCCGGGACGGCTGTTGGCCGCCGCCGCCCGCCCCCTGCTGGCCGACGACGGGGTGTTCGTCACCACGCGCGGCGCGGGGCCGGACTCCGTGCGCGAGCTGGTGCCCGGCCGGCTGCGGCGGGGCGGGCCCGCCTTCGCCACGGTGCGCACCCGGCCCCGGTCGGCGGACCTCGCCCACCTGGCCGCCCTGGTCGACGGCGGGGACCTGCGGCCGGTGGTGGACCGCGTCTTCCCCCTCGCGCAGGTCGAGGAGGCCTACCGCCACGTCCGGGGTGCGGCCACCGGCAAGGTCGTCGTCGCGACGTCGGCCGTGCCGGTCGGCTGACCGCGTCCCCTCCCGCGACCAGGTGACGTCCACCCCTTCCGGGTGACGTCTGTGTGACACGGCTGCACCCCGCGCCCGTCGGTGCCGACCCTCCCGGTACCCGATGGAAGGAGCCCGTCATGCGGAACATGGCGTGCAGGGCCGTGGCCCAGGCCTCGCTGGTCGCGACGACGGCCTCACTGGACGACGAGCAGCCCTGGCCGCTGCTGCTGGTGGCCGGCTGGCTGACCACCGCGGCCGACCTCGTGCAGCAGGCCGACGCGCTGGACGCCGTCCTCGTCTAACGGGGGCGACTGCCCTGCTCGACCGGAGCGGCAGAGCGCCCGCCCGGCCGGTTGGAGCGGACGACGACGAGCACGTCCTCGGTCTCCAGCGTGCCGATGAGCGGGTCGTCGAAGCGCAGCGTGCGCCCGCCCCGGGTCACCGACAGGACGACGTCGCGCAGCTGCCGCGGGCTCAGGCCCACCTCGCCGGCGGCGACCCGCCGCTGGTGCAGGTCCAGCCCCTGCCCGCCGGTGACCAGGTCCTCGACGGTGGCCACGACCCGGGGCGCGTCGGTGGACAGCCCCAGCAGCCGCCCGGCCGTGGCCGAGGTCGTGATCACCGTGTCCGCGCCGGACTGGCGCAGCAGCTGGGCGTTCTCCTCCTCGCGCACCGACGTCGTGAGCGGCACGCCCGGGTTGAGCTGGCGGACGGTCAGCGTGATGAGCACCGACGCGTCGTCCCGGTTGGCCGCCACGATGACCGCCCGCGCCCGCTCGATCGACGCCCGCCGCAGCACGTCGGTGCGGCTGGCGTCCCCGACGATGCCGGTGAGCCCGAGGGAGTTGGCCTCCTCGATCGCCCGCGGGTCGGGGTCGACCACGACGATGTGGTCCAGCGGCGTGCCGCTGGCGTGCAGCGACCGGATGGCGCTGCGCCCCTTGGTGCCGTAGCCGCACACGATCACGTGCTGGCGCACGGTGGACCTCCAGCGTCGGATGCGGAACTCCTCGCGGGTGCGCGTGGTCAGCGCCTCCAGGGTGGTCCCGATGAGCACGATCAGGAACATGACGCGCAGCGGCGTGATGACCAGGATGTTGACCAGCCGCGAGCCCGGCGTGATCGGCGTGATGTCGCCGTAGCCGGTCGTGGAGAGGCTGACGGTCGCGTAGTAGAAGGCGTCCAGCAGGGTGATGCCGATCTCGTCGCCGTCCCGGTAGCCGTCCCGGTCCAGCCAGACGATGAGGACCGTGGCCAGCAGCACCGCCGCGGCGATGACCACCCGGCGCCACACCTGGCGGAACGGGGAGAGCTCGACGTGCGCCAGGCGCACCCCGGTGTGCTCGGTCACCGCGTCCCTGTCGCCGTCCACCGTCGGGACGATAGTGAGGTCCTCCCCGGGCACGCGTGCGGACCGCACCCCTCCGGGTGAGGAGCGGCCGACGGAGTCACCGGGAGCACCGGATGGGTGACGCAGTGCGTCGGCGGGCGGTCCCGACCGGTTCCTTCACCCGCCGTTCGCCCGCCGGTCTCGACACCGCCCCCCGCATCGGACTGGATCGGCCGGGGCCGACGGCGAAGGACGCCGCCCGAGCCCAGGGAGATCCCGTGCGACGAGCCCACCGCCGTTCCGCCGTCCTCACCGCCGCGGTGCTCGCGGTGCCGGTGCTGCTGGCCGGTCCCGCCACCGCCACCGGCTCGGAGGACCACGCCGGCCGCGACCACGGCCACGACCGGGACGACGAGGCCGCCGCCGAGCTGCTGGTCATCGGCCACCGCGGCGCGTCGGGCTACCGGCCCGAGCACACGCTGGCGTCCTACGAGCTGGCCGCCCGGATGGGCGCGGACTACATCGAGCCCGACGTGGTCAGCACGTCGGACGGCGTGCTGGTCGCCCGGCACGAGAACGAGATCTCCGGGACGACCGACGTCGCCGACCGGCCCGAGTTCGCCGACCGGCAGACCACCCGGGTCATCGACGGCGTAGAGCTGACCGGCTGGTTCACCGAGGACTTCACCTTCGCCGAGCTGCGCACCCTGCGCGCGGTGGAGCGGCTGCCCGAGCTGCGCGAGGAGAACACCCTCTACGACGGGCTCTACCAGGTGCCCACCCTCGACGAGGTGTTCGAGCTGCGCGCGGAGCTGTCCGAGGAGCTGGGCCGCGAGATCGGCGTCTACCCCGAGACCAAGCACCCGACCTACTTCGACTCCATCGGGTTGTCGCTGGAGGAGCCGCTGGTCGAGGACCTGCACGAGGCAGGCCTGACCGGCGAGGACGCGCCGGTGTTCGTCCAGTCCTTCGAGACGGCGAACCTGCGCGAGCTGGACGGGGTCGTCGACGTGCCGCTGGTGCAGCTGCTGTCGGCGTCCGGTGCGCCTGCGGACCTGGTGGCCGCCGGCGAGGACACGACCTACGCCGACCTGTCCACCGCCGAGGGGCTGGCCGGGATCGGCGAGTACGCCGACGGCGTCGGGCCGGAGAAGGGGCAGGTCATCCCGCGGGAGGACGACGGCACGCTGGGCGAGCCGACGTCCTTCGTCGACGACGCGCACGCCGCCGACCTGCTGGTGCACCCCTACACCTTCCGCAACGAGAACGAGTTCCTCCCCGCCGACCTGCGCGACGCGGGCGAGGACCCGGGCGACTACGGCCAGGCGATCGAGGAGCACCTCGCGTTCTGGGCGACCGGCATCGACGGCATGTTCACCGACAACCCCGACACCGGCCTGGTCTCCCGGGAGCTGTTCCAGGACTAGGGCAGGGGAGGACGCCCCGGCCGGGATGGGGATGACCGGCCGGGGCGTTGCCCGGGACGTGAAGGTGGAGATCTGGTCCGACGTCGTCTGTCCCTGGTGCCACATCGGCAAGCGCCGCTTCGAGGCCGCGCTGGCACGCTTCCCGCACCGCGCCGCGGTCGAGGTGCAGTGGCGGTCCTTCGAGCTGGACCCCGGCGCCCGGTCGGCCCCCGCGGGTGAGCCCGCCGCGCCGACGCAGTACGCCGAGCGGCTGGCCCGCAAGTACGGGACGTCCGTGCTCGGCGCCCAGCAGATGATCGACACGATGACCCAGCAGGCCGCCGCCGAGGGGCTGGACTTCCGCTTCGACCGGGCGGTGCAGGCCAACACCTTCGACGCCCACCAGGTCATCCACCTGGCCGGCGAGCGCGGGGTGCAGGACGCCGTCAAGGAGCGGCTGCTGACCGCCTACTTCAGCGAGGGCGAGGCCGTCGGCGACCGGGAGACCCTCGTCCGGCTGGCCGCCGAGGCCGGGCTGGACGCCGACGAGGTGCGGGCCGCACTGGCCGACCAGCGCCACGCCGGGGCGGTCCGGGCCGACGAGGCCGAGGCGTCGGCGCTGGGCATCAGCGGCGTGCCGTTCTTCGTCGTCGACCGCAGGTACGGCGTCAACGGCGCCCAGCCCGCCGAGGCGCTGCTGCAGGTGCTCGAGCGCGCGTGGGCGGAGCGGGCGCCGCTCATCCCGGTGGTCAGCGGCGGCGACGGTGCCGTCTGCGGCCCGGACGGCTGCACCGTCTAGCCGGCGCCCCACCGGAGGCCCACGGTGCAGGTTTCCTGCACCGTGGGCCTCCGGTACGTCTCAGCGGGGGCCGAGGTGGCGCAGCAGCGTCTCGCCGAGGTCGCGCATCGCCGCGACCTGCTCGGGGGTGAGCTGGTCGAACAGGTGCCGGCGCACGCTCTCCACGTGCACCGGCGCGGCCGCCTCCAGCGCGGCGAACCCGTCGTCGGTGAGGACGGCGAGCTGCCCGCGGCCGTCCTCCGGGCACACCTGGCGGCGCACCCAGCCGCGCTCCTCCAGCCGGGCGACCGCGTGCGACAGCCGGCTGCGCGAGGACAGGCAGCGGTCGGCCAGCTCGCTCATCCGCATCATCCGGCCCTCGGTCTCCGACAGGGCGACGAGGATCTCGTAGTAGGCGTGCGAGATGCCTGTGCCGTGGGTGAGCTCCCGGTCCAGCCGGTCGGCGAGCAGCTGGTTGCTGTAGAGCCACGCGCGCCAGGCCCGCTGTTCGTCGGCGTCGAGCCAGCGGGGCCAGCCGGCATCGGCGCCGGCGTCCCGGGAGGACGTCGACACGTCGGAGGTCATGGGGTCAGCGTACTGGCGAAGTGGATGAACCCTCAACTAGTGTCCGGGCGACCCGCACCGGCCCCTCCGCGCGGCCCCCGCCGGGGCTCACCGCAGCCGCACCGGGCCGGCGTCGATGGGGGTGCGGAACAGCGCGTACGGCCTGCGCCGCAGGTCCTGCCCGCCTGGCCGCGCCCCACTCCCGCCGGGTCGCCGTACTCGACCGGAACGCCCCGCGGGGGAGGATGGGCCCATGACGAGCTCCACCCTCACCCGTGCCGGCACCCGGACTCCGTCCGCCGTCCTCGTCGCCCTCGGCCTGGCGGCCGGGTTCGGCGTCGCCCAGGCCACCGGTGTTCGGGCACTTGGTGGCGCGCTGTTCGCCGGCGCCGGGCTGGCGGCCGGGTGGCTGTGGCAGCAGCGCCGCGGCTGGGCGGTGGCGCTCGGTCTCGGCGCGCTCTACGTCGGGGCGTTCGTGCTCGCCCACGTGCTGGCGCTCGGCGTCGGGCTGGCCTCCTGGCTGGCGGTCGGCCTGGTGACCGTCGCCGCCGCCGGCGTCACCTACGCGGTGGCCGACCGTCCCTGAGCGGCCGTTCGCGTGCGGAAGGCCGCTCGGAGGGACGGCGATCGGTCAGGCTGGCGGCGTGACGACACGCGCCGGCCGGGGGTGGCCGTCCGACGGCCTGTGGGCGGCTGTGGTCGCCGGCGTCTTCTACGGTCCGGCTCTGCAGGGCGTCGACACCCTGTGGCACGGCGACTCGTGGAGCTGGACACGGGTCGTCGTCAGCAGCGCCTTCTTCGGGGTCGGGATGGTCCTCGCCTGGACGGTCGTGGTCCGGCTGTCGGCGGCTGCCCGGGAACGGGAGGTCGTCGAGCGGGTCCTGCGGACCGGCGCCCTCCCCGCGGGGGCCGGTGAGGAGTGGATCGGACGGCTGGCCGCCGAGCGGCGCCGGTTGAGCCGGGAGCGAGCGGGTGTGCCGGTGCTCTTCCTCGCCGTGTCGGTCCTGCTGGCGCTCGGGGCCGGGGACGCGCAGGGGCCCACCGTGGGAGTGGGGTCCTACCTGGCCGGCCTCCTGGCTGCCGGCGGCCTCGTGGGGGTGTGGCGGCACCGGCGAGTGCAGGTCGCGGAGCGGCTGTCGGCCGAGCTGGCCGAGCGCCTGGCCCGCTCGACGGGGTGAGTCTGCTCACGGATCGCCGTCCGGGCGCCGGTCGGCCACCCGCGACGGCCGGGGAGCGTCCTCCGGGCGCTTAGCATGGGAAGGTCGCCGGGCCGGCGGCCGTTGACCGTGGTGTCGAAGCGCTCCGCAACACAACGAGGACGCGCCCACCCCCGAACCCCCTGAGGTGCCCTCCCGCATGCCCACCCGCGACGACCTGCGCAACGTGGCCATCATCGCCCACGTCGACCACGGCAAGACCACCCTGGTCGACGCCCTCCTCCGCCAGGCCGGCGCCCTCGGGCGGGCCAAGGGCGAGGGGACGGACAACGACTCCACGCAGGACCGCGTCATGGACTCGATGGACCTCGAGCGCGAGCGCGGCATCACCATCCTGGCCAAGAACACCGCGATCCACCTGGCCGACGAGAACGGCAACCCCGTCGTCGTCAACATCGTCGACACCCCCGGCCAC
The DNA here is from genome assembly GCF_032460525.1 of Geodermatophilus sp. DSM 44513. Classification (NCBI taxonomy): domain Bacteria; kingdom Bacillati; phylum Actinomycetota; class Actinomycetes; order Geodermatophilales; family Geodermatophilaceae; genus Geodermatophilus; species Geodermatophilus sp. DSM 44513. The sequence goes on from NZ_CP135963.1 coordinate 1,092,306, forward strand.
GCCGACTTCGGCGGCGAGGTCGAGCGCGGCCTGTCGATGGTCGACGGCGTCGTGCTGCTGGTGGACTCCTCCGAGGGCCCGCTGCCGCAGACCCGCTTCGTGCTGCGCAAGGCGCTGGGCAAGAAGCTGCCGGTGATCCTGGTGGTCAACAAGACCGACCGCTCCGACGCCCGCATCGGCGAGGTGGTCGACGAGACCTACGAGCTGTTCATGGAGCTGCTCGAGGACTCCGGCATGGACGTCGACACCCTCGACTTCCCGATCGTCTACAGCAACGGCAAGACCGGGCAGGCCTCGCTCACCCGGCCGGCCGACGGCACCTCCCCGGACAGCCCGGACCTCGCGCCGCTGGTGAAGACCCTGCTGGACACGATCCCCGCGCCGGTCTACGACGCCGAGGAGCCGCTGCGCGCGCAGGTCACCAACCTCGACGCCTCGCCCTACCTCGGCCGGCTGGCGCTGCTGCGCATCCACTCCGGGACGATGAAGAGCGGCCAGCAGGTCGCCTGGTGCCGGACGGACGGCACGATCAAGAACGTCAAGATCACCGAGCTGCTCGTCACCGAGGGCCTCACCCGCACCCCGGCGGAGAGTGCCGGTCCCGGTGAGCTGGTCGCCATCGCCGGCATCGAGGACGTCATGATCGGCGACACCCTCGCCGACCCGAACGACCCCCGCCCGCTGCCGCCGCTGACCGTGGACGAGCCGTCGATCTCCATCACCATCGGCATCAACACCTCGCCGCTGTCGGGCAAGTCGGGCAAGAAGCTGACCGCCCGGCTGATCAAGAACCGCCTCGACCAGGAGCTGGTCGGCAACGTCTCGGTGCGCATGCTGCCCACCGACCGCCCCGACACCTGGGAGATGCAGGGCCGCGGCGAGCTGGCGCTGGCGATCCTGGTCGAGCAGCTGCGCCGCGAGGAGTTCGAGCTCACCGTCGGCCGCCCGACCGTCGTGACCAAGGAGATCGACGGCAAGTTGCACGAGCCGGTCGAGCGGGTCACCATCGACACGCCCGGGGAGTACGTCGGCACGCTCACCCAGGCGCTGGCCGTGCGGCGGGCGCGGCTGGAGAACCTGGTGCACCACGACACCGGCTGGGCGCGGCTGGAGTACATCTGCCCGTCGCGCGGCCTGATCGGTTTCCGCACCGAGTTCCTCACCGAGACCCGCGGCACCGGCGTCCTGAACCACAACCTGGAGGGCTACGAGCCCTGGCTCGGCGACATGCGGGCCCGTCCCACCGGTTCGCTGGTGGCCGACCGGCAGGGACTGGCGACGACGTACTCGATGTTCTCCCTGCAGGAGCGCGGCCAGCTGATGGTCCAGCCCGGCACCGAGGTGTACGAGGGCATGATCGTCGGTGAGAACTCCCGTCCGGACGACATGGACGTGAACATCACCAAGGAGAAGAAGCTCACCAACATGCGCAAGTCCACCTCCGAGGAGCTGGAGCGGCTCATCCCGCCGCGGGTGCTCAACCTGGAGCAGGCGCTGGAGTTCTGCGCCGAGGACGAGTGCGTGGAGGTCACCCCGGCCACCGTGCGCATCCGCAAGGTGGTCCTCGACCAGACCGAGCGCGGCAAGGCCAAGAACCGCAAGCCCAAGCTGTAGCCGGTCGCCGAGAGGGGCCCCGTCCGGCGTGTCGGACGGGGCCCCCGGCACGTCGCAGGCCGGGGCCCCGCTGCATTGACACCGCCGCAGCGGCCTCCCTACCGTCGGGCGGCGTCCCGGGGCTGCACCACGGGTGCCGGGGGACCGCCGCCCACACCGGAGGCACCGTGCCCGGACAGCTGCCCCGCCCGTCCCGCACCACGCGCCGCCGTGCGCTGGCCGCCGTCCTCGGAGCCGGCCTGCTGGCCGCCGCCCTCGCCGCACCGGCGGGCGCGACCGGTGGCGACGGGCGGCACGGCGGCGGCGGTGGCGGTGGCGGTCCGAGCACGAGTGTCGAGCCGTTCGGCACCACTCCCGACGGCGCGGCGGTCGAGCGCTGGACCCTGAGCAACGGCGACACCACGATGCGCGTGCTCACCTACGGCGGCGTCATCCAGACCCTCGAGGTGCCGGACGCCGCAGGCGAGGCGGGCAACGTCGTCCTCGGCTTCGCCGACCTCGCCGGCTACCTCTCCGAGGACGACCCCTACTTCGGGTCGCTCATCGGCCGCTACGGCAACCGCATCGCCGAGGGCCGCTTCACCCTGGACGGGACGACGTACCAGCTGCCGGTCAACGACGGCCCGAACACCCTGCACGGCGGGCCCGGGGGCTTCTCCGAGCGGGTCTGGACCGCCACCGACGTCAGCGACCGCGACGCGGCCGCCCTGCAGCTGCGGCTGGTCAGCGAGGACGGCGACGAGGGCTTCCCCGGCACGCTGACCACGACGGTCACCTACCGCCTGGAGGCCGGACCGCGGCTGACCGTGCACTACCAGGCCACCACCGACGCCCCGACGGTGCTCAACCTGACCCAGCACACCTACTGGAACCTGGCCGGCGAGGGCTCCGGCGACGTCTACGACCACGAGCTGCAGCTGGACGCGAGCGGCTACACCCCGGTCGACGAGACGCTGATCCCCACCGGCGAGGTCGCCCCCGTCGAGGGCACGCCGTTCGACTTCCGCGAGCCCACGCCGATCGGCGCGCGGATCCGCGCGGCCGACGAGCAGGTCCTGTTCGGGCAGGGCTACGACCACAACTGGGTGCTGGACCGCACCGACGACGGCGCGCGGGAGGGCTCCGACAGCGAGGACGCCCTCGCGCAGGCCGCGGTGCTGCACGACCCGGCCAGCGGCCGGACCCTGACCGTCTCCACCACCGAGCCGGGCATCCAGTTCTACTCGGGCAACTTCCTCGACGGCACGCTCGTGGGCACCGGCGGCGGGGTCTACCGGCAGGGCGACGGGCTGGCCCTGGAGACCCAGCACTTCCCCGACTCGCCCAACCAGCCGCAGTTCCCGTCGACCGTGCTGCGCCCCGGCGAGGTGTACGACAGCACCACGGTCTTCCAGATCACGTCCTGAGCCGGAGGTGCCGTGACCGCTCCATGACCAGTGGTGACGGCGAGCCGGGGGGCGCCGACCCGCCCACCGGCCACGCGCGTCGGCCGGCCCACCCGACTGCCTACGTTGTCGTCGGGGCCGTGTGCGCCGGCCCCGCGGACCGAGGGAGAGGCACGACGCCGATGAGGACCACCCTGCAGACGCTGGCAGCCGAGGGACACCGGGGCGGGATCGACGTCCGGGTCAGCCTGCGCAGCGACGCGGGGTCCGGCGACCCGGCCTTCGACGGTGCCTGGTTCCCGCGCAGCCGCGACCTCGCCGTCGAGCTGCCCGAGCTGATCGCGGCACTGGACAAGCGCGGGCTGCACGTCGAGCGCTTCACCTACTCCCTGGACGCGTGGACCCCGGCACCGCGCAAGGTCGTCGTCGGCGGCCGGGTGGTGCGCACCGGCGGCTTCCGCAGCATGGACGCCGGCGTGGTGTGCCTGACCTGGGCCGGCGGCACCCGCCGCGCCGACCTGCTGGTCGTCCCCCCGGAGACCGACGTCATCACCGGCGCGCGGGCCCTGCGGCTGTGCACCCGCCGCGGACTGCCGCGCTCCCCGCAGATGGTGCTGGCCGCCGCCCGGTCGACGCCCCTGCCGCAGGTGCCGGGCCTGCCCTACACGCGGGCGGTCTGACGCCGCCGGGCTGCGCTGACGGCGAACCGGCTGGACGGCGGGGGAGCCGACCGGCTGGGGTGGGCGCATGCGACTGCTGGTCCTCGGCGGCACCCACTTCCTCGGCCGGCACGTGGTCGACGCCGCGCTCGACCGCGGCCACGAGGTGGCCACGTTCACCCGCGGCGTCTCCGGTGACCCGCCCACCGGTGCGCGGGCGCTGCACGGTGACCGCGACGACCCCGGCGCGCTGGAGGCGGCGCTGGACGGCTGGGCGCCGGAGCTCGTCGTCGACACCTCCTGCCAAAGCCGGGCGGCCGCCCGCAACGCCGCCGCCGTGCTCGGCGGCGTCCGCGGCTACGCCTTCGTCAGCAGCCTGAACGCCTACGCGACCTGGCCGCCCGGGCCGATCGGCCCCGAGGACGGCGAGCCGACCTGGCAGACCGACGACGAGGAGTACGGGCCGGTCAAGGCGCACGCCGAGCGGGTGCTCGCGGCGGCGGTGCCCGGCCGGTTCCTCACCGCGCGGGCCGGGCTGATCACGGGCCCGTACGACCCGCTGCACCGGCTCGGCTGGTGGCTGGAGCGGATCGCCCGCGGCGGGCGCGTGGTCGTGCCCGCGGAGGGCCTGGACCAGCCCATCGCCCTCGTCGACGCGCGCGACCTCGCCGGCTGGCTGGTGGACGCGGCCGCTCGCGGCGACACCGGGGCCGTCAACGCCACCGGCCCGGTCGGCACGACCACGCTCGGCGGCCTGCTCGCCCTCTGCCGCGAGGTGACCGGGGGCGACGCGGAGTGGGTGCCGGTACCGGAGGCCGACCTGCTGGCGGCCGGGGTGGAGCCGTGGCAGCACCTGCCGCTGTGGCTGCCTGCCGAGACCGCCCGCACGGCATGGGACGTCGACACCACCCGGGCGCGGCAGCTCGGGCTGCCCAGCCGGCCGCTGGGGGAGACGGTCACCGACACGTGGGCGTGGCTGCGGTCCGCGCCGCGACCGCCGGTGCCGACCGGCCGTCCCGCCCCCGGGCTGCCCGCGGACCTGGAGGCCGCGCTGCTGGCCGGCCCGGGCGCGCCCCGATGATCAGGCGAGCTGATCCACCAGTATCCGAGCTCACCGCCGGCAGTGAGCCAGGACCGGCAACGGTGAGCCCGGAGTGGCCCCCTCGCAGGGTCCCGCGCCGAGCGTCAACGAGGGGTGGGGGGCGAACGGGTCCTCTCAGTGGCGCGGGTCGGCGGGGCGACCGGCGGCCACCGCGCGGTCGCCGGCCCCGCGCAGCCGGGCGGCCTCCGCGGCCAGGGCGTCGGCCGACTCGCGGACCCGGTCGCGCCGGTACTCCCGCACCGAGTGGGTGACCGCCAGCGCCCAGACCGCGGCGACGGCCAGCAGGACGCCGCCCCGCACCGGCCCCGGCACGTCGAGGCCCTCGGCGCCCAGCAGCACGCGCACGTTGAACAGCACCAGCGCCCCGCCGACCAGTGACCCCAGCAGCCGCGGGGCGATGCGGCGCACCAGCCAGGCGGCGACCGGCGCGGCGAGCACGCCGCCCACCAGCAGCCCGGCGACGGCCACCGGGTCGACGCCGTCGGCGCCCAGGCCGGAGAGGAACCCGGCGCTGGCCGACAGCGCGACGAGGAACTTCGAGGTGTCGACGGAGCCGACGGCCCGGCGCGGCTCCATGCGGCCGCTGGACAGGATCGCCGGCGTGCTGATCGGGCCCCAGCCGCCCCCGCCGATCGCGTTGACGAAGCCGGCGCCCAGGCCCAGTGGGGCGAGGAAGCTGCTGCGCATCGGCTTGCCGAGGTTGCGCCGGTCGACGCCGTGCAGGGTGAACCGGGCCAGCAGGTAGACCCCCAGGGCGACCAGCACGGCGGCCATCAGCGGCCGGGCGACGTCGGCGGGGATGCTGGAGAGCACCTGGGCGCCGGCGAAGGCACCGACCCCACCCGGGACGCCGATCTTGACGACCACCCGCCAGTCGACGTTGCCGAAGCGCCAGTGGGACAGGCCCGTGGCCACCGCCGTCCCGACCTCGGCGAACTGCACCGTGGCCGAGGCCGCGACGGGGCTGGTGCCCAGCGCGAGCAGGATCGACGTCGTCGTGACGCCGTAGCCCATGCCCAGGCTGCCGTCGACGAGCTGGGCGCCGCCGCTGACCAGGGCGAACAGGACGAACACGGGCACGGCGGAGGTCTCCGGATCCAGGGGGCCCGCGGGCGCGCGAGGGCGCGCGGCGCGGGCGGTGCTGAGCGGGCGCGGGGGGTCAGCAGCCCGGACAGCGCGCGGTGCACACGCGCAGCAGGTCGACGTGGATCCGCCCCACCAGGAGCACCGCCGTCGCCGCCACGGGAAATGTCTACCAGGTCGGTCGGGATAGGCGCCCGGGACGTCCCGCTGGCTGGGACGCCGGGCTGCTCAGCCGCGCGCGGTGACCGCGTCGTCCCCACCGAGGGCGGCCACCAGGTCCGCCCGCGCCCGCGCCACCCGGGACCGGATGGTGCCCACCGGGCAGCCGGCCACCTCCGCGGCCTCGGCGTAGGGCAGCCCGAGCAGCTGGGTGAGCACGAACGCCTCGCGCCGGTCGGGGGACAGCCGGCCCAGCAGGTCGGCGACCGCGGCACCCTCGCCGACCCGGTCGGCGCCGCCGTCGGCCGACAGGGCCTCCAGGTCGGCGTCGTCCCGCACCAGGGTCAGCCGGCGGCGCCGGCGGGAGCGGACGGCGTCGGCGCACACCCGCCGGGCGATCGACAGCAGCCAGGTGCGCAGCGAGGAGCGGCCCTCAAAGCGGTGCAGGGACCCGAAGGCGCGCAGGTAGGTCTCCTGGGTCAGGTCGTCGGCGGACTGCCGGTCACCGAGGGCCGCGCACAGGCGCCAGACGTCGGACTGGGTGGCGCGCACCAGCGCCGCCGCGGCGAGCGGGTCGCCGTCCACGGCGGCGGACGCCAGCCGCTCCAGCTCGTCCACGTCCTCCATCCTCCCCGGGGACCCGCCGCCCGGGCTGTCGCGCAGCTCACGGGAACCACCCGCGCGTGCGCGACGACCACCCCCTCGTGCAGTGCACCCCCTACCGCGAGGCGGTCTCCGCCCGGCTGGACGGCGAACCGACCGGACTGGCCCCCACCGAGCTGGACGCCCACCTGCGCGCGTGCGCCGGCTGCGTGGCGTGGGCCCGGCAGGCCGAGCTGGTCACCCGCCGCGCCCGGCTGGCCCCCGCGCCGGCCGTACCCGACCTCACGGCCGCCGTCCTGACCGCGCTGCCGCGCGCGCTGCCCGGCACCGCGGCCGCCGCCCGGGCCCGGCTGACCACGGCCGCACTCCGCCTGGGCCTGCTGGCCGTGGGCGTGGCCCAGGCGGCGGCCGCCTGGCCGGCCCTCGTCGCCGGCACCGGCGCGATGAGCGCGCCGGTGCACGTGGCGCACGAGACCGGCGCGTGGGGGCTGGGCACCGCCGCGGCCCTGCTCGCCGTGGCCGCCGCGCCGCGGCTGGCCGCCGGCGCGCTGCCCTTCCTCGGCACCCTGGTGGTGACCCTCGCCGTGCTCACCGTCGCGGACCTGCGCGCCGGGCACGTGCCGGCCGACCGCGCGGCCGCCCACCTGCTGCTGCTCGCCGGCGCCGCGCTGGTCGCCGCGCTGGCCTGGCGGGGACGCCGCCGCCGCCCGCTGCCCGCGCTCGGCCGGCAGCGGGTACCGGCGTGAGGCGCTGGGCCGCCGGCACGCTGGTCCTGCTGGGGCTGTGGCTCGCGGCCGGGGTGGCGACCGCGCCACCGGCTGCCGCGCACGCGGAGCTGGTGTCGACCGACCCGGCCGAGGGCGCCCGCCTCGAGCAGGCCCCGGCCCAGGTCACCCTGACCTTCACCGAGGGCGTCTCCGTGGGCGCCGGGTACGCGCGCGTCCTGGACGCGTCGGGGGAGCGGGTGGACACCGGGTCGGCCGCGGTGCAGGGCGACGCCGTCGTCGTCCCGCTGCGCGGGGACCTGCCCGAGGGCGGCTACCTGGTCACCTACCGGGTCGTCTCGGCCGACTCGCACCCGATCTCCGGCGCCTTCTCCTTCGTGGTGGGGGACGGCGAGCTGGTGCCCGCCGGTGCCGTCTCGGGCGCGGGGGACACCGACCCCGTGGTGGGTACGGCCCTCCCGGCCACCCGCTGGCTCGGGTTCGCCGGCGTGTCCCTCGCCCTCGGCGTGCCGGTGCTGCTGCTGACCGCGTGGCCGGCGGGCTGGACCTCGGCGCGGCTGCGCCGCATGGTCAGCGCCGGGCTGGCCCTGGTCGCCGCGGGTGCGGCGCTGTCCTTCCTGCTGCAGGGCCCCTATGCGGCCGGCAGCAGCCTGACCTCGCTCGCCGACCCCGCCCTGCTCGCGGCCACCGCGGGCTCGGGCACCGGCGGGGCCACCCTGCTGCGCGTGGTCCTGGTGGCCGCGCTGGCCGTCGTCCTGCGGTCGGTGTGGCGGCGGGGGAGCCCGTCCCGGTCGGACGTCGTCGCCGGCGGCGTCCTCGCCGTCGCGCTGGTCGCCACGTTCGCCGCGGTCGGCCACCCGGTCGCCGGGCCACTACCGGGCCTGGCCGTCGCCGCCGCGGCCGTGCACGTCGCGGCCATGGCGGTCTGGCTCGGTGGCCTGGCCGGCCTGCTCGGCGGCGTGCTGCGCGAGCAGGCCCCCGCGGCCGACGTGGCCCGGGCGCTGCCCCCGTTCTCCCGGCTGGCCGCCGGGTCGGTGACCGCGCTGGTGGTCACCGGCGTCGTGCAGTCGGTGCGGGAGGTCGGCTCGCCCGCCGCACTGGTGACGACCCCCTACGGGTGGCTGCTGCTGGCCAAACTGGTGCTGGTCTTGCTGCTGCTCGCGGCCGCCGGCGTCTCCCGGGTGTGGGTGCAGCAGCACCTGGGCGTGCGGCGGGCCCGGCCCGCGCCGCGCCGGCGGGTTCCCGCGCACGCCTTCTCCTCCGCGGCCGCCGGCCCGGCCGGCGACGTGCCCGAGCCGCACCCCGCCGTGACCTCGGCCGCCGGCGCCCGCGCCGAGGTGCTGGCCGAGGCGGCCGCCGCGGAGCGGCCCGCACTGCGCCGGGCGGTGCTCGTCGAGCTCGCCGTGGGCCTCGTCGTCCTCGCGCTGTCGGCAGTGCTCGTCGGCACCCCGCCGGCGCGGGCCGAGGTGGCCCGGCCGGTGGACGTCACCCTGCCGGTGCAGACCACCGCGGGGGCCTCCGGCAGCGTGCAGGTGTCGGTCGACCCGGCCGCGGCCGGACCGAACACGCTGCACGTCTACCTGCTCGACGAGCAGGGGCGGTTCACCCAGCCCGTCGACGTCCGGGTGACGCTGACCGAGCCCGCCCAGCAGCTCGGCCCGATCGAGGTCGACCTGGAACCGGCCGGGCCGGGGCACTACGTCGGCGACGGCATGGCGATCCCCGGCGCCGGCACCTGGACCCTCGCGGTGGCCGTCCGGCTCGACGAGTTCACCGCGGGCACCGCCAGCACCACCTTCCCCGTCCGCTGAAGCGCCCGGCACCCCCGACCGACAGGAGAACCGTGTCCTCCCCCCTGCCCCGACCGCTCGCGCGGCTCGGCGTCGTCGCCCTGGCCCTGCTGACCGCGCTGGCCGCCGCTCTCGCCGGCGCGAGCGCCGCCGCCGCACACGTCACCGTCTCGTCGGACGACGCGGCCGCCGGCGGCTACGGCAAGCTCGTCTTCCGGGTGCCCAACGAGAGCGACACCGCCAGCACCGTCGCGCTGCGGATCTCCGTACCGCCGGACGCGGCGATGGCCTCCCTGCGGACCCAGCCGGTGCCGGGCTGGACGGTCACGACGACCACCGCGGACCTGCCGGCGCCGCGGGAGGCCCACGGCGAGCCGATCACCGGCTACGTCTCGGTGGTCGAGTTCCGGGCGGTGGACGGCGGTGGCATCCGGCCCGGCGAGTTCCAGGAGTTCGCGCTGTCCGGCGGCCCGTTCCCGGACGCCGACCGGCTGACCTTCCCCGCCGTGCAGACCTACAGCGACGGCACCGAGGCGGCGTGGATCGAGCCGACCGTCGCCGGCCAGGCCGAGCCGGCGCGCCCTGCCCCGCTGCTCACCCTCACCGCGGCCGCCGACGCCGGGCACGGCACCGCCGGGACGTCGACCACCGGCACGGACACCACCGCCACCGACACCGCCGCCGCGGCGGGCGCTGCCGAGCACGGCGAGGCCGGCCCGGGCGCGCTGGCCCTCTTCGTCGCGCTCCTCGCGCTGCTCACCGGCCTGGCCGGCGTCGTCCTCGGCTGGCGGGCCGGGCGTCGTACCGTGTCCTCGTGAGCCCGTTCCCCCGCGGCCGGCTGGCCGCCTCCCTGCTGTGCGCCGGGCTCGTGCTGGCCGGCTGCGGAGCCGGCGCGGCCGACGACGAGGGCCACGAGGGCCACGGCGCGGTCGCGCAGGTCGAGGGCCCGGAGGACCGCTACGCCGGGCTGGACCTGCCCGACCCCTACCAGCGGCCCTCCTTCACCCTCATCGGCCCCGGCGGGCAGCCCTACGACTTCGCCGCGCAGACCGGTGGGAAGCCCACGCTGCTGTTCTTCGGCTTCACCAACTGCCCGGACATCTGCCCCACGACGATGGCCGACGTCGCCGTCGCGCTGCGCGGCGTCGACCCGGCGCTGGCCGAGCAGGTGCAGGTGGTGTTCGTCACCACCGACCCGGCGTTCGACACCCCCGACGTGCTCGCCGAGTACCTGGCCCGGTTCGACGCCGACCTGCCCACCCGCTTCGTCGGGCTGACCGGCACCCAGGAGCAGATCGACCAGGCCCAGCTGGCCGCCGGGGTGCCGCAGGCGGAGGACAACGGCCGGCTGCACTCCTCGCTGCTGCTGCTCTACGGCACCGACGACCTGGCCGACGTCGCCTTCGACGCGGGCAACACCAGCCGCGACATCGCCGAGGACCTCGCGCTGGTGACCCGGGCGTGACCCGGCGGGCCGCCCGCCCGCTGGTCGTCGTCCTCGGGGTCCTGGCCGTGGTGCTGCTGGCCGTCGTCCTGCCGGCCGGCCCGGCGCGGGCGCACGTCGGCGGCGGGGCCGCCGGCAGTGACTTCGCCGCGCGGGTGCTGGCCGTCGAGCCGGCGCTGCCCGGCGTGGCGGTGCGGGTGCTGTCCTTCGGCGACGAGCTCGAGGTGGTCAACCCGACGGCGACCGACGTCGAGGTGCCCGGCTACTCCGGCGAGCCCTACCTGCGCATCGGGCCCGACGGGGTGTGGCGCAACGCCCACAGCCCGGCCACCTACATCAACCTGGACCGCTTCGGGCGCACCCCGCTGCCCGCGCACGCCGACCCCGGCGCCGCGCCGGAGTGGGTGCAGGTGTCCACCGGGCCCGGCTACGTCTGGCACGACCACCGGACGCACTGGATGAGCGAGGGCGTGCTGCCGCCGGCCGTGGCCGCCGACCCGACCCGGGGGCACCTGGTGTCGGCGTGGGTGGTGCCGATGGCCTCCGGCGGCGTGGACGTGCAGGTGCGCGGGGAGCTCACCTGGAGCCCGCCGCCCCCCGCCTGGGCGGTGTGGCCGCTGTACGCGCTGATGGTGCTGGCGCCGGTGGCCGCCGCACTCCTGTCCCGCGGGCCGCGGCCGCTGGGTGTGCTGATGGCGGTCGGTGGGGTCGCCGCGCTGTACCACGCGGCCACCACGCCGGAGCCCGCGACCAGCGTCTCCTCGCACGCCGGCGCGCTGGTCTCCGCGCTGCTGCCCGGGCTGCTCGCCGCCGCCGTCGCGGCCGGTGGGCTGCTCGCCGCCCGGCGCGGCCGGAGCGGGCCGACCGCGCTGCTGGCCGTCGTCCTCGGCTGGCTGCTGCTGGTGCAGGGCCTGCCGGACGTCGACGTGCTGTGGACGGCGAACGTGCTGGCGAGCGGGCCGGTGCTGCTCACCCGGGCCGCGGTGGCGGTGCTGGTCGCGCTGGGCGCCGGGTGCGTCCTCGGCGGCCTGGTGGCCACCCGCCGCACCCGGGCGCCCCAGCCGGTCGGCTGAGCGGCCCCTCCTGAGGGTCCCCGTCGGGCCCGCGAGGCGCAGAGGGGTCCTGCTGCTACACCGGGTCGCCGGTGACCGGCTGCAGGTGCCCCCGCCCGGCGAACAGCGCGTTGGCCCGCTCCAGGTCGGCCTCGAAGTCGACCTCGACGGCGGCGTGCCGGGAGATGTCCAGCGGCCGGACGTGCAGGCCCGCGGCGGCGATCGCGGTCTCGATGCCGCGCTCGAAGTAGTCCTGCTCCGCGCACGCCGCCAGGTGCTCGACCAGCACCGGCTTGTCGGCGGCCGAGACGTGGTTGATGCCGACGGCCTCGCCCAGGCCGCCGACGACGGTCTTGGACAGCTCGGCGATCCACCCCTCGGCGTCGACGGTGTACTTGACCTCCTCGTCGGCGACGGTGGAGGTGTCGACGCAGACGAAGCTCTCGTCGGCCCGCAGCGCCGGCAGGGCGGTCTCGAGCACCGCCGGGTCGAACACGACGTCGCCGTTGAGCCACAGCACGCCGCCGTCCCGGGTGGCCCGCAGCGCGCGCAGCAGGCTCTGCGAGGTGTTGGTGACCCGGTAGTCGGGGTTGTAGGCGAAGCGCACCTCGGGTACCGCCCGCATCACCCGCTCGGCCTCGAAGCCGACGACCACGGTGACGTCGACGGCCGGGCCGAGCACCGAGCGGAGGTTGTCCAGCTGGCGCTGCAGGATGCTGCGCCCGTCGTGCAGCGGGGTCAGGGGCTTGGGCCATGGCCGGCCCAGCCGGGTGCCCATCCCGGCGGCCAGGATGACGACCTGCACGGGGAGGTCGCCCGGGCGCGGGCCCGGGGCGGCGTGCGCCGGCCCGGTCAGATCAGCGGCGGTGGTGGCGCGGTCAGCGAGCACGGTCGTCCCCTCCTCGGGTGGTGGTTCCGGCGGCTGCTGCCGACGGGGTGAGCAGGTCGAGGACGCGCTCGGTGGCGTGCCCGTCCTCCAGGTGGCAGAAGGTCTGCCGGAACGCCGCGTAGCGCCCGGTGTGCGGCGCCATCGCGGCGTCGAGGTCGGCGAGCGCGTCGACGAGCTCGGCGCTGGTGGTCAGGAGCGGCCCGGGTGCGACCTCGGCGAGGTCCACGTAGAAGCCGCGCAGGTCGTTCCGGTAGTGGTCGAGGTCGTAGGCGAACAGCAGCACCGGCTTGCCGGTGACGGCGAAGTCGACCATCACCGAGGAGTAGTCGGTGACCAGCACGTCGGCGGCCAGGTACAGCTCCGCCGGGTCCGGCTCGTCGGAGACGTCGAGCACCGGGACGCCGTCGGGGAGCTCCAGCCGGTCGGCGACGATGCTGTGCAGCCGGACCAGCAGGACGTGGTCGGAGCCCAGTCGTGCGGTGAGGTCGTCGAGGTCGATGGGCAGGTCCGCACCGGAGCCGCCGGTGTGGTCCAGGACCTGGTCGTCCCGCCAGGTGGGGGCGTAGAGGACCGCGGTCGTCCCCTCGGGGATGCCCAGCCGCGCCCGCGTCCGCGCCCGGAGGACGTCGCGGTCCGGGCTGCTCAGCACGTCGTTGCGCGGGTAGCCGGTCTCGTGCACCGGCCCGCGGAAGCCGAAGGCGCGGCGCAGCCGCTCGGTGCTCCAGGCGTTGGGGGACAGCAGGTGGTCCCACCGGGCGACGTCCCGGTCGGCGGCGTCCAGCCAGCCGGGGCGCGCGGGCGCGTCGTGGTGGATGCGCTTGAGCGGGGTGCCGTGCCAGGTCTGCAGGTAGGTCGCGCCGGGGGACTTGTCCCACTCCAGGGACAGGCAGTCGTTGGCGACGACGACGTCGGCCGCCTCCAGCGCGGTGCGGGCCTCCGGGGCGTCCTGCAGGACGGTGCGGACGCCGGCGGGGAAGGTGCCGCGGGTGGCGGCGGTGCACAGCCAGGTGTGCTCCGGCCCGTCGGCGCCCTCCGGCGCGTGGCCCCGGGCGGCGACGGCCTCGTAGAGGGCCCGGGGGTTGTCGGCGTAGCGGCCGCGGAAGCTGGACCAGACGAACCTCACCGCAGGCGACCATGGCGGGATGCGCCCACGGGGCGTCCACGTGTCGTCATGCAGCATCAGGTCCTTCTCGTGGCGTGCGGTCTGCTCCCTTCGCGGCGGTCTGGCCGGGCCGGCGGTCCCCTGCCGCAGGTGAACGGGAGCCGTCGACCGGGTGGTGCAGCGTCGACAACAACTACACGTACAGGGGGCCGGCCGTCGAGTCGGCCGCCCGACAGCGTTACCCCGCCGATGCCGTCCCCTCGCGTGATCCGCGTCCCCTCCGGGTGTGACGCAGGTCGCTCCCGGCGAGTCCGGACAGACACGCCGCACGGATGGTCACGGACCGGTCACGGGGTGTTTGGATGCCTCCCAACCCCCCTCGAGCCCGGCGATCGGGCCCTCTCCCCACGAACGGGCAGGTGCATGGCCGGACGGCGTTCCGCGACGCGCGACCGGGACCTCCGGGTCCCGGGTACCCGTCGATCCCCCGGCGTCGTCCCGGGCCGGCGCCGCGGCCCGCTGCTGCTGACGGCGCTGGTCCTGGGCGGGCTGGTGGCCGGGGTCACGGGTGTGTCCAACGCCTCGGACGCGCCGGCCGCTCCGACGTCGGTGCTGGCCGCCCAGATGGAGCTGACCACCGTCGGCGACGACGTCGAGACCATGCCCATGGCCTCGATCACCGTGGCGGAGGCCGAGGCCCGGCTGGCCGAGGTCGCCGCCTCCCGCGCCGAGCGGGCCGCGGTCGAGGCGGCCGCGGCGGAGGCCGCCCGCGAGGCGGCGCGGCCCAAGGCGGTGCTCCCGGTCGCCGGTGCCCGCTTCACCAGCGGCTACGGCGCCCGGTGGGGCACCTTCCACTACGGGATCGACCTGGCCGCACCGATGCGCACGCCGGAGTACGCGGCGATGGACGGTGTCGTCCTGCGCGCCGGCTCGGCCAGCGGCTTCGGGCTGGCCGTCTACGTCCTGCACGAGAACGGCGACGTCACCGTCTACGGCCACATGGACTCCATCCTCGTCGAGCCCGGCCAGTACGTGGAGGCCGGCGAGACGATCGCGCTGCTGGGCAACCGGGGGCAGTCGACCGGCCCGCACCTGCACTTCGAGGTGCACCAGGGCGGGATGAACGGCAAGCGCATCGACCCGGTGCCGTGGCTGGCCGCGCGCGGCGTGGAGATCTGACCCCTGCACGGGAGGCCCGGTCCGGGGCTGTACAGTCGTCACCGGCCCGGAGCACCGGACCGGGCCGCACGAGGGGCTGTGGCGCAGCTGGTAGCGCACCACACTGGCAGTGTGGGGGTCAGGGGTTCGAGTCCCCTCAGCTCCACCCCTCTGACCAGGCCGTTCTCCCTCGGGAGGGCGGCCTGAGTCGTCTCTGGTTGCAGTTGTGGCTGCAGTTGGACCGGCTCCACTCGGCAGCAGCAGGGTGCCCATCCGGTCGGCCGCCTCCCGGGCCAGCGCCGGCATGACGTGGCTGTAGATGTCCATCGTGGTGCGCATCTGGCTGTGGCCGAGCAGCTCCATGACCACCCGCGGGTGCACGTTCTCGCTCAGCAGCAGGGTCGCGGCAGTGTGCCGGCCGTCGTGCAGCCGGACGTGCCGGACGCCGGCGGCCTGCAGCAGACGGGTCCAGTCGTCGTAGTCGGCCTTCTTGTCGATCGGCCGCCCGTTGGGCTGGGCGAAGACCAGGTCCTCGTCCTGCCACTCGGAGCCGGCCAGCATCCGCTCGCCGAGCTGCGCGGCCTTGTGCCGGTGCAGCTCGGCGACGAGAGGCATCGGGAGGGCGAGCGTGCGCTGGCTGCGGCGGGTCTTGGGCTCCTCGTAGATCAGCCCGCCGCCGCGGACGCGGTGGATGCTCCGCCGGACCGTAAGGGTGTTGGCGAGCAGCTCGATGTCCTTCCACTGCAGCGCCAGGGCCTCGGACTGGCGCAGGCCGAGGGCGAGCGCGACGGTCCAACGGGCGGAGTTGCGGACGCCGGCTGCGGCGTGCAGGACGGCGCGGGCCTCTTCGAGGTCGAGGGCGGTGGCGATGTCGCTCGGGCGCTGGGCGGGCGGGTCGACGAGCGCGGCGACGTTGCGGGGAACGTGCCCGCGCTGGACGGCGACGGTCAGCGCCCGGGACAGGATGCGGTGGTGGCGCAGAACCGAAGCGGGGGAGTAACCGTCGTCGAGCAGGGCGGTGTAGAGCTGGTCGAGGTGCTCGGGACGCAGCCGGTCGAGGCGGTGCCGGCCGATCCCGGGGATCAGGTGCTTGCGGACGGCCGACTCGTAGCTCTCCAGCGTCCGCTGGCGCACGCGGCGCGGGGCGATGGTGGTCAGCCAGTGCTCGAGCCACCAGGCGACGGTCGGGGTCGACGTCTCGCCGACCATCCCTGAGTCGCGCTTGCGCTCGAGCTCCCGGACCTTGGCGACGACGACGCCGCGGCTCTTGCTGCTGACGTGCCGGCGATCGAGCTTCCCGTCGAGCGTGAAGCCGACCGAGACGTAGCCGTGCCAGCGCCCGTCGGCGCCCTTGTAGATCGTCGACTCGCCGTTCGAGGCGCGTCCCGCCATCGGTCACCCCTGGGTCGTGGGCTGGAGTGTCAGTCTGGGCGAGCGGTCCGACACCAGCGGAGCGGTTGTGGATTCACGCGGCATCGGGCGACGTCGGGCCGAGCTGGTCCGTGGTGGTCCGGGCCCGTCGCAGCCCACGAGGAGGGGTGCGGGGAGCTTCCAGGCCGCGAACGTATCGTTCGAGCTCGCTGCGGGAGAGCCGGCAGCTCCGGCCGATGTGAACGGGGTGCAGGTCGCCGGCCTTCATCAGCGCGTAGACCGTCGTGCGCCCGAGGCGGAGCACCGTGGCGGCCTCCTCGGGTGTGAGCAGCAGCGGGTCGCTGGAGACCGGCTCCTGAGGTCGCTGCACGTCGCTCATATCGCCCTCCTCGTCGTGTGGCCTCGTGCGCCGGCGTCCGGCGCCGCACGCCCACCTGGAGAAGGCGCCCTATCCGGCCGGTTGGTGACAGTGCCCGGCGAACTTCCTGTTTTTCTCCGGTCCCTGCTGTCCGAGCTCCTGATCACCTGGGGCCGACGTCCGTCAAGTTGCTCGGTCTCCTGACCTGCTCCGGCGCGTCTCCGGTTTTCCTCCAGTACGTCGAGCGGTCCGGGCGGTGTCATGCGGTCGCAGCGCAGGAATCGACGGTCCCGCTCGACGAGGCCGCACGGTTGGGGGGCTCGGTGTGCTGGGCGTAGATCGCTGGCGCGGGCACACCGGGCCCATGAGCTCCGATCATCTGGGGTCGATCACCACCGATCCGGCCGTGCTGAGCGGCCAGGCGGTGTTCGCCGGCATCCCCGTGCCGGTCAGCGTGGTGCTCGACTGCCTGGCCGCCGGGATGAGCCCCGAAGAGGTCGTCGCGGAGTATCCGACCCTGACCTCGAAAGGGGTGCAGGCGGCCGCCGCCTACGGGGGCGTTGCTGGCCGGTGAGGAGTTGGTGCCGCTAGCGCCTGAGTGAGGGTCCAACCCCACGTCGTCGGCAGGGTCGCCGCCGCGTGCGGCGCCACGTCACCCCGTCAGCGGACCTCCGCACCGTCAGCCAGATCGGCTGCGTACACGGCCCTCGCCTGTGCGCTCTCCGCTGCCATCTCGACCACTGCCCGGACAAGATCACGAGCCGACACACCTCATGCATCCAGGACTGCGCAAAACGTTGTGACGAGTAGCCGGGGGTGACAGAACGGCATGCCGCGCAGGCGTCACCGGAGCGCGCTACCCCTCGCAGAGGATCGGTGCGCCTCTCGGCGGGGCCTGCTGCGCGGCCAGAGGGCACTACCGTCCAGCAATGCCGGCAATCATGTCGCCAGCGAGGGCCGGTGGCGAGTCGGTTGGGGTGACGTCGAGCCGGTCGGGTCGTCACCGCCCCGTCGCCTACGTCACCCCCGTCGGCCTCCCGCTCCACGACAACTGTCCTGACGTCACCGTCGACGCAGGTGCTCTACAGGAGCAATACGGGACCTCCGCCTCCGGGCACTCAGGGGAGGTCAGGTGCGCCGCTCCAGCGCGCCCGCCGCCGGTAGTTCCGCAGGACCGGGTCCAGTGCCCGGCCGAGGGTGGGCAGGTCCCGGTCGTAGACCCGGCCGTCATCCAATTGACCGGCGAGTTCGCCAAGCAACCGCGGCCAGTCTCGACGGGTCGGCTCGAGGGGTACCCGGATCTCGACCCGCCGCTCGACCACCTGCACTGCCGTCCGGCCGGCGCTCGCCGCGCGGCTCTGCTCCCAGGCCCAGTGCCGGCAGGTGGCCGAGCACCACTTCGGGATCGGGCCGCGCTGGCGCGGGGTGATCGGTCCGCTGCACCATCCGCAGGTCGTCGCGGCGCTGCGGCGTTCGGGCCCGTCCGGCGCAGGGCCGGCCTGCTCGGAACGGGGGCGCTTGACTGCGGTCTGCTCGTGGCGCTGACGGCCTTGTTGCTCACCTGCCCGCCGTCGTGCCCGGTACTCGGGAGTGCCGCTGGTTCCCATGCCGTCAGTCTGCTGTCGATCCTCCTGTAACCCGTCACCACGAGCTCCCTATCGGTGGAGGCGCATATTGGAACCGCCCCCTATTGCTCTCCGAGATCGGGGTGTCAGGCCCGCCGCATGGCGGCGTACTGGCTCCAGTCGCGGGCGGCGAGGGTGGCCCAGCGGGTGGCGGTGTTGGGGGAGAGACCGAGCAGCTCGGCGAGGATCGGCACCGGCATCCGGGCGGCGAGGTCGAGCATCGCCGCCTTGCGGGCGGCGGAGGGTTGGATGCCGAGCGCGACGAGTTGGGAGCGGATGTTCTCGGTGACCAGGTGCTTGCCGGGCAGGCCGCCGGGGAACAGCCAGCGGTCGGGGCGGCTGGCGTAGGAGGCCTGGCCGCGGCGGGCCAGCTGGTCGAGCACGAGCCGGTCGAGCGGGTCTGGCAGCTGGATGGGGACTTCGTCGAAGGTGACGCTCACGGCTCCGCCGGGCTCGGTGGTGATCTGTTCGGGCCGCATGCGGCAGATCCGGGAGAGCGGCTGGGCGAACAGCAGCAGGAACAGGCCGCCGATGCGCACGTAGAGGCGGATGTCGTCGTCGTGCAGCAGTCGCTCGACCTGCTGCCAGCGGTGCTGGTCGGAGAGGGTGACCTGCGGCAGCGCCCGTTCCGGCATGGGGATGGCCCGCTGGGGGCTCAGCCCGCTGCGCTGGGTCCAGTCCAGGAACGTCTTGAGGCTTTGGCCGCGGCCGGGGTGACGGACCAGGTAGTCATCGAGCTGGGCCTGGGTGGCGGTGGCGAGGGTGGTGTCGTGTTCGTCGAGCCAGTGCAGGAACCGGGTGGCGCCGAGGACGGCTTCGCGGGCGTGCTGTACTCCGCCGCGGGTGACCCGGTCGCGCTCGGCGAGTAGCCGTAGCCGGCGCAGCAGCTGCCAGCGGGCGAATCGGTCGATCAGGTCGGCGTTGGCTTTGGGCTGGTCGGCGAGGAGCTCGCGCAGCCACGGGACGATGCGTTCGACGGCGAGCTGGTAGGGCGGGATGACGCCGAGGGCGGCGAGCAGGTCGCGCACGTAGTCGACTGCGCGGCTGGAGGGCAGCGTCTCGAAGGCGGCGTGGGAGATCTCCAGCTCGCCGCGGGCCATGTCGCGCAGGATGTCCGGGCGGCTGGAGGCGCGGGTCAGCCAGTAGAGCGTGGTCTGCGGCCGTGGCGCGGCCATCAGCGCGTCGAAGACCGGTTGCAGCTGCGGGTGGATCCCTCCGCTGGGGTCGGTGAGCAGCTCGGTCAGCTGCTGGCGCAGCGTGCAGGGCCCGCAGTGCCGGCCGAACGGGCTGTCCTCGCGGCCGCAGGCCGGGCAGGCGTAGACCGGGTCGTGGCCGGTGCAGTCGGCGCAGGCCGGGCGGCGGCCGGCGTCATAGAAGGCCAACACCTTCAGCCCACCGCAGCCCGGGCAGGACGCCGGGGCGCGGCGGAAGCGCAGCACGCAGGTCTGGCAGATCCACTGCTCGAGGATCTTGCGGTGACAGGGGCGTAGCTGGCCGCACTGCCCGCAGGTCGTCGTCGACCAGCCGCGGGTCACCGGTCCTCGCGGGGACGGCGGACGGTGGCCCGGATCGGGCGCAGTTCTCCGATGCCCAGCCCCTCCTTCGCTGTGTCGGTGCCGGTCTTGGTCCGCTCGGCTTGCTTGACGACGGGCTCGAGCAGGTCGCTGGGCTGGCAGTCGAGGATGTCGCAGAGCGCGGCGAGCAGGTCGACGTTGACCCGCTGCGGCGGGGTGGTGACCAGCTTGTGCACGTACTGCCGGGTCAGGTGCACTCCGCGGTCGGCCAGCAGCGGCACCAGCTCGCTGGTCTGGAAGATGCCGCGGCCGGCCATCACCTGCCGCAGGTGCCAGCGCATTTCCACTCGGCGGGTCATCGGGCTGCCTCCGTCCCGGTCGTCGTCCTCATCGGCGTCGCCGTCTTCGTCGTCGTGGTCGTCTCGGTGGCCGCCGGTGGTGGCGTGTAGACCCGGGCCAGCGCCGCGCGCAGCGTCTGGTTCTTGAAGTCGTTGCTGACCGAGGTGTAGATCGCCGTGGTCGAGGCGTAGGCGTGTCCGACCTGCTCTTGGACGAACCGCTCCGGGTAGCCGAACTCGATCAGGTGCGTGACGTAGGAGTGGCGCAGGCAGTGCAGGGTCAGCTCCGCCGGCAGCCCGGCCTCGGCGCGCAGCGCCGCGAACCGCTTGTCCAGGTGCTTGGTCGAGACCCGGGTCAGCCGCTCGGTGACCCACAGCGCCGGATGATCGGCCGGCCGCAGGATCGGGCGGGCCTGCTCGGTCCACTGCCGCAGCCCGGCGATCGCCCAGTCGAACTCCGGCACCGCCAGCACGGTGCGCCGGCGCGGGACGCCGCCACGGATCGCCTTGCCGTAGCGCACATGCACCGACCCGTAGCTACCCCAGTCGGGCACGTGCGGGTTCGGCCGCAGGTCGGCCACGTCGAGGCGGCACAGCTCGTTGCGGCGCAACCCGAACGCGTAGCAAGTCTTGATCATCTGCGCGTCGCGCAGCGCGGCCAGCGCGCCCTTGCGACCGGAGCCGGCGATCGCCTCGACCCGGGAGTCGAGGTGGTCGAACAGCTGCTGCAGCTCGTCATAGGCCAGCGGGCGCCGGCCCGGCCGGCCCTCGTAGTCCGTCAGGTGCGCAACGGTGTTCCACTCGTGACACACCTGGGTGGGCACCTGACCGAACCGGTCGCGGCACTGGCGCGGCCACTCGTAGCGGGCGTCGGTCAGGTAGTCGCAGAACATCCGCAGCGTCAGGTGGTAACCGCGGATCGTGGCCGGCGCCAGCCGCTGTTCACCGGAGGTGAGCGAGGCGGTGAAGTCCTCCACGTCCGCCGCCGTCCACGCCCACGGGTAGCCCTCGGTGAACTCGGTGAACCGGCGCAGCAGCGATAGCCGCGGCTCCACCGTCGCATCGGCCAGCATCCGTGACTTCTGCTGTCTGGCCCAGCCGGTGAGCATCGCCTCGAACACGGCGGCCGCCTCGTCCAGATGGACGACTCCGTCGACCAGCACCAGCCCGGCCGAGCCAGGGACCTTCGCCAACCCGGAGCCCCCAGCTGTCAACGGAAACGCGACAATGTCGCATCAACGTAGCGGCGACCGGTCCCACCTCAGGTCAGCGACGCACCGGAGGGTGACCACCTGACGAGAAGGCGCCCAGCTGACGCCCGAAGTGTCAACTTTCCGTCGATATGCGGCCTTTAGACCGCAGGTGCAGGAGGTGTGTCGGATCGTGATCTTGCCCAGAGCGGACGCTTGGTCACCGCAATGACGGACGGGTGGTGCCGCGGCGGCCGCGCTGGGAGTCGACGCGGTTAGTGGCGGGTAGGTCGAAGCTGCTCTCGGATTGCGGCCGGACTCGGAGCCCGACCCGGTTTCCCGGACCCCTGATCTGAGGCGATGATCGCCTTGGAGGAGAGTCCTGGATGCCTGCAGCAAAGCCGCCGGAGTTCCGCCGCAGGGCGGTGGAGCTGGCCCGTCAGCGGGAAAAGCCGATTGCCCAGATCGCACGCGATCTCGGGATCGCCGAGACGTGTCTGCGACGGTGGATGAAGCAGGACGACGTCGACACCGGCTGCGCCGATGGTCTCTCCACCGACGAGTGGGCTGAGCTGGTCCGGCTGCGCCGGGAACTGCGGGTGGCGCAGATGTAGATCGAGATCCGCAAGCGGGCCAGCGCCTACTCCGCGCGGGAGAACGTGCTGCCACATCGGGTTCCGGCTGGTCCGCGAGCTCGCCGACGACGCCGACCTGCGGGTCGATGTCACGGTGGCCTGCCGGATGCTGAAGGTGTCGCGTTCGGGCTACTACGAGTGGCTCGGCCGGCCGCCGAGCACCCGCCAGGTCGCCGACCAGCAGCTGACTGCGACCATCGTCGAGGTCCACGTCTCCTCCCGGGCGCCTACGGTGCGCCGCGGGTGCACGCCGAGCTCCGGTTCGGCTGGGACTGGTTCGCGGCCGCAAGCGGGTCGCTCGGCTGATGCGCGCCGCCGGGCTGGCCGAGACCTGTCATCGACGCAAGCACCGCCGCGCCAGACCGCTGCCGGCCGTGCACGCCGACCTGTTCCAGCGGCGGTTCGTCGCCCAGGCACCCGATCGACTGTGGGTCACCGACATCACCGAGCACCCGACCGCCGAGGGCAAGGTCTACTGCGCCGCGGTCATCGACTTTTCCAGCCGGGTGGTTTGTCGGCTGGTCGATCGCGGACCATATGCGCTCCAAACTGGTCGTCGACGCCCTGAAAATGGCCCGCTGGCGCCGCCGGCCGCAATGGAGCGGTGGTGCATTTCGACCGGTTGAAGCCGCCCAGTACACGTCCTGAATCTTCGGCCACATAGGCTACGCGCCGCCGGACTGCTCGGCTCGATGGGCCGGGCCGCCTCCAGCGTCGACAACGGCATGATCAAGTCCTTCTGGTCGACCACGCAGTGGGTACTTCGACCGGCGGACCTGGACCAGCCGGGCTCGGCGATCCTCGAGTGGATAGAGCCCTTCTACAACCCCGTCGACGACACTCCTCCCTCGGCTACCAGACCCCGGTCCAGTTCGAGGACCTTCACACCGCCGCCGTCACCGCGGCATGATCACCACACCCGACGTGTCCGGAGAACCGGGTCAGGCTCCCTGGCCATTCGATCCTGCTGGACTCGGGCCGTTGGCATCAGACGACTCGTCACTTGTCTCTACTCGCTACTAGGGCAGCGGCTCCTTGGAGCCCTCGTAGGGCAGCTCTCGAACCGCGCCAACCGTCAAATGTCGGCATCGAATGCGCTCGTTGAGCCAGGACGTCGCCGCCGCGCTTCCAAGGTGTTCGGCCAACCGGTTGCAAGATGCCACACTACCGTCGTGCGGTGTTGCAACAATCAGGTGATTGTCTACGGCTACAGAAACGCTGCCGGTGACGACTACAGAGGCTGCTCGCGCGGATTCCGACGGTCGGCTAGTCCGTCGCACTAAAACGAACGGGGGCGCGTGCAGTCGGCCAGCGAAATGACGATAAAAGTTAGGCGTAGAGGTAACCCCGAGGCGGGGTAACCTTCGTGCGGTCGCATAGGGGACAAGTGGGCCAAGGTGCGGGTCCCGGTTGTCGACAACCGGCCCTACTGCAACGTGGAAAAAGTCGTCAACAACTCTCCCGATGTTCGGCTTCTCGCTAGCCGTCCCCGCCTCGGTGCGGCGAGCGACAAGAAGGTAAACGTCGACATCCGCATGTTCGTCGAATTGTCCCAACGACTTTTCGACTAGGATTTCGGCCCGCTGCAGCACTCCCTGCCGCCATCGGCGAGTGCGACTCCCGCTCCGCAAGACGTCCGGAAGTACAGCGACCAAGATGGAGCCGATGGCCATAGCATCAAGCGCGGAATCAACGAAAACCGCAGCCCGAGAGACGAGACCCCCTCCCCAGCGGTAGCCCGCCGGCGCCGGCATGGAGCCGAAGGGCGGATTCATGACTATAGTTCCATCGAACGGCTGAAGAAGGGACAAGTTCGATATACCGTCCGCTAAACTTACGCGCGTGAATACGGCATCGGGAACCCCGCTGGCCTTGTCTGCCTTGCCGCCGGCTACGACGGAGTGGCCGGATGCGTA
Source organism: Geodermatophilus sp. DSM 44513 (assembly GCF_032460525.1). Lineage (NCBI taxonomy): Bacteria > Bacillati > Actinomycetota > Actinomycetes > Geodermatophilales > Geodermatophilaceae > Geodermatophilus > Geodermatophilus sp. DSM 44513. The sequence continues at coordinate 1,116,018 of NZ_CP135963.1, forward strand.
GCAGCGCTCATGGGCAAACAGCCAGAGTCGACGCCTAGCGGCATCCGCCAGCGGCGCGTGAATGTCCGTGCCAAGCAAGCTCTCGCCCCAAAGTCGCAGTGTCGGTTGAGGGGTTGCCACTGGCAGAGCTTGCGCGGCGGCCAGCAACAGATCGCCAGCCCCGCAGGCGGGGTCGAGGAAGGGCGCCTTGCCGTACGTCTCGATCGCGTCCGTGATGAGGTCCCTGATGGCCAGCCCCGTGAAGAAGGTGCCGCTGCCACGCCGAGTGCTTCGATCCACCAGCTGGCGAAGGGCGGCCGCAGGGCCGTCCGCCAGCGACTCCGCGATGCGGTGCCCGAGCTGATCGCTGTCCGGGTCGACCTGCCGGGCTTCCACTAAGTCGTCCAGAATCTCGACGTAGCTGCGGAAAGCGTCGAACGTCGTCTCGGGCAAGGATGCGTTCCTCCAAGGCGAAGGGTGCCTCGTGTGGGCTAGGGGGCCAGCATTGAGGCCTCGCTCGGACCAGGCCAGCCTAGACTCCAAGCCTGACGGCCGGTCGCAGCGACGCGTCCGCATGGACCCGGTGAGGGACGCATGTCGACAGAACACATCCGCTTCGCCCCGGACATCCTCCGACGTCTCGGGGAGGAGCTCGTCCCGCATGCTGACCTCGGCATACTCGAACTCGTTAGGAACGCATACGACGCGGACGCCTCCTACTGCCGCATCAGCCTCGAGGCGGGGGGTGCCAAGGGATCGGCCGTCCTCGTGGCGGATGACGGTGACGGGATGTCGCCCGATGACATTCGCAATGGCTGGCTCCTCCTGGGCAAGTCAGGCAAGAGTGGCTCAAGGTTCTCAAGGGCGGGGCGGCAGAAGGTTGGCGAGAAAGGGCTTGGCCGTCTAGCGGCGCTCCGATTGGGCCATAGTGTAATTCTGGCGACCCGACCCCGGTTCGAGGGGGCTGGACTCGAGTATCGACTGCGGATCGACTGGGCGGACTTCGATGACGCAAAAACGGTCGAAGAGGTGCCGCTCAGCGCGGTTAGTAGTCGGACGGCGGAGTCGCCGGGGACAAATATACGCATTGAAGACCTGCGAGCAAACATGTCGACTCGAGACGTTGAGCGCCTAGCTCGGTCTCTTGTTCTGTTGATGGGTCCTTTCCCTGACTCGACGGACTTTCGTGTCACCCTTGCAGCGCCCGGTTTCGACGAGATGGAAAGGCTTGTGCGCGAGTCATACTTTACCGAGTATGATTACCTTGTCGCGGCCACCCTGGATGATGAAGGTCGGGCGTCGGCAACGCTGAAGGATTGGCGCGGAAACATTGTTGGACGCGCTGGCCACGAGCGCGTTGCGGATCGGCGATTGAAGCGTGACCCCACGTACGTCTACTCGGGCCCCCAGTCGCGATTTGAAATGTTCTTGTTCAACCTGAGCAAGGCGAACTTCGACGTGCGGCAGTCGTATCAGACCGTCGATGCTGTCAGGCAGTGGTTGAAAGTCGTAGGTGGAGTGCACCTTTTCCACCGAGGCCTCCGAGTGCATCCTTATGGCGATCCGGGCCATGACTGGCTCGACCTGAACCTGAGTAGGGTAAAAAATCCGGAATTGAGACCCGGCACTAATACGTCCGTCGGGCGAATTGTCGTTGAGCAGGACAGTGAGTCTCTTGTTCCGAAGACTGACCGCACCGGCTTCATCGAAAATGAGACGTTCACTGCTTTGAGACTGTTCGCGCAGGACGTCCTAGATTGGGCCGCGGACGTTAGGTTGAAGCTGCGTGAGGCGGCCCGCCAGGACGAGCGCACCGAAAGGGCAACGGACCTCGAAGTAGCGGCGCGCGAGGTCGAAGATGTTTTGAGTAAGCTGCCCTCGGATGTTCGTCCAGGAGTGCGCAAGGTCGTGTCGACCTATCAAAGCGCGGCTAAGAGTCAACTCAAGTCAGTGTCGGAGGACCTTGAGCTGTATCGATCCCTGGGTACTGTCGGCACGACGTCCGCAGTTTTTGCGCACGAGACACTGCGGCCGGTTGCTATAATAGAGCAGATGGCGGGATCGCTTGAGCATAGAGCGCGTGCCGATCTGCCGGATCGATTCGAGCAGCGATATGCCAATCCGCTTGGTCTAATAAGGGGTTCGGTGGCGAGCCTACGCACCTTCGCCGAGCTTCCCCTGCGCATGCTCACTCGAAGTAAGCGACGGCCGGGCGCGGTTTGCGTCTACGAGGTGATTGCTGATGTCGCTGAGATGTTCAAACCCTACCTAGATGATGCGTCTGTTGTAATGCGCGTGAAGGCGCCTCGGCATGATCTCGAGGTCAGGGGCTCAGTTGCTGGCATAGAGGCAATCCTCCTCAATATGCTCGCAAACTCCGTGCATGCCATGAATGCTTCAGGAGTGCCCAGCGACTCTCGCATCATCGAGATTAGATTGACCAGCAGTTCCGATGAGGTCGTCCTTGAGGTTATGGACAGCGGCCCTGGCATTGTGGGGTTGGAGCCCGAAGAGGTCTTTCTTCCGGGGCGGACCACACGGGAGGATGGCACTGGGCTCGGATTGACTATCGTAAGGGATGTGGTCCGTGATCTTGGAGGGCGGTTGGCTGCGGCAAAGAATGGATCATTGGGTGGGGCTCACTTCACGGTGAGGTTGCCGATGGCCGACTCTAGCGATAAGAGCCCGGCTCGGGACTTCCGATGAGCGCCGTTCTAGCGCCCGGCGAGTCGGTGGGCGTCCTTGATGACTCGGAAACTGACGCTGCAGCAACTTTCGAGGTACTAATCGACGCGGGTTTCTCGCCCGTACGGATCCCGCTACTGTCCTCGGTCAAGGATGTGGTGACGAGCGTCCGCGCCAACGCACGCGCACTCGTCGCTGACCACCGCTTGGGTGGTGGTGCCACTGGTTCCAAAGTCTCGTACTCGGGTGCGGAAGTCGTTGCTTCCTGCTACGCGGAACACCTGCCCGCTATCCTCATCACCACCTGGGCGAACGCGGACGAGGCAAGTTCTATACGAAAGTATCGTCGACAAGTCCCGAGCGTCTTGAAGCGAGGTGGGACGACGGGGGCGGAGACCGTACGCGTGGCGCTCGAGCAGGCGGCACAAGAGGTTAGCGGGACGACTCCTCGTGCTCGACAGGCTTTCCGCACCGTAGTACGAATCGCCCACGTCGAGGGTCAGCCGGGGTCAGACTTGGAGGTGATAGTCCCCGGGTGGCGGCCCGCTCAGGCCGTCGTTATGTCGCGATCGCTATTGCCGGCTGATCTTGCTCATTGGGACGGCGAGCGTTTGAGGGGTTCGCGGCTCTTCGCGAAGGTGAACATTTTCGCTGACGAGCCCGGCGATCTGTACTTCGAGGATGTTGAGCTAGCGCCGGAGGATTCCTCGAATTGGCTGTCCGGCGATCGGAGTATTGATTGACGACCGAAGTGACAGTGCTGGATGTTGGCCACGGCAATGCGGCGGTCGCTCAGGATGGCGATGAGGTGGTCGTCGTAGATGCTGGTCGGGGTCCCACCTTGCTAGATCAACTAGAGACGCAAGGTATCTTAACGGTTAACCACCTGGTCCTGTCGCATGCCGATGCCGATCACATCGGCAGTGCGATCGCTTTGCTTTCGAGTCACATCGTCGTTAAGAAACTTTGGTATAACGCAGATGCGCAAAAACAGAGTCAACTCTTCGAAGACTTGAGTACGTTGGCGTCGGACAAGAGTGACCGGGGCGAGCTCAATGTATCAATGAGTCTCAACTCGGCCGCCAAAGGTGAAATATCGACCGAAAATCTGTCCTTCGAAATCATGCACCCAAGTGTCTCGTGGGCGAGCACGGGCCCTCGGGACGCAAGTCATCGCGGTGGCGAGCTGACATCAAACTCGATGTCAGCCGTCGTGCGGATTTCAGGCGGCAGTAGGTCTGTCCTGCTTTGCGGCGACATGGACTCTCGAGCCCTACTTCATCTGCAGCAAAGGAATATCGACTTAACGGCAGACGTCCTAGTCTTTCCGCATCATGGGGGCCATTGCGACGGAGACGATCAAACATTTGCTCGTGAGCTCGCGGGCGCGGTGCAGCCTGCCTCGGTCGTATTCTCACTGGGCCGCGATGGCTACTCGAATCCACAGCCAGACATCGTCTTGGGCGTACTCGAGGGCTCTCCTGCGAGTCATATCGCCTGTACGCAACTGAGTAAACGGTGTCATCCCACAGCGGTCGCTCGAGATGGACACCTGGCCTCAGTACCCGCAGCGGGGCGTGGACTCGGCAAGTGCTGCGCCGGTAGCTTGCCGTTTGCTCCCTTGACTGACTCCCTGTCGTCGCCGGATCTCGTGAGCCATCTTGATTTCGTGAAGGCGAACGTCGACACACCGTTGTGTCTCAATCTTAGACGAGCGCGGGATATGCTCGACTCGGACGATCCGATAGCTTCCGTATAGGCTTGCGTGGTCCGTGTAGTCAGGGTAGGCGCCGCGCCTTGAGGCATCGGTGGCAACAGGTGTGCGCGGCTACGGCGGGCATCGCGGGCCGGGCCATCGTTCGAAGCGTCGCGGCGCCTCTCCCTCGCGGCAAGCAGATTCCGGGTCTGCACCGCGGTGCTGGCGGTGGCTTGCTTCGGTGAGGCCAGGCGCCTTCGCTGCCGCCGTCCTCCTCCGGAATCGTGAGAACGCCGGTCCGCTCCGGCTCGTCGAGGCGGAGGCAGGCGAAGCGGGTCGATCACCATGTGTTGTTTCATCGATTACTGATCTCGTTTCAGGAGCTGCGCTAACGACCAGGCATATGTGGCTGCAACGGTAGTTGCAGTCGACGTACTCCGATCTTGGTCCGCGTTCGTGCGCCGTCGTCCGGTGAAGTGGCGGGCCCCCTGCTCAGCAAGCCCTTTCCTACATCCGCGGACGTCGGCGAGCGCCGTTAGGTCGGCCTGGCAGATTGGGGGTCAGGGGTTCGAGTCCGGTACCTCTACCCGGACCAGGGCTTTCATCAAGAGGCCCGGTCGATCCCGTCTCTAGTTGCTGTTCGGCTTGCAGTTGACCCGGGCTTACTCAGCAGCGTCGAGCATGAACTCAACGGTGACCTAGCCATGCAAGCGTCCGTCGGCGCCCTTATGGATCTTCGACTCATCGTTCGATGCGTGGCTGGCCGGGATTGCCACTACCGTAGCCATCCCGGCCAGAGCGCCGTGGTCACCGCAAGTAGGCCATGGATTGCTTGCCAGGATCGGTCGGTGGCTTTGGGGCGCCGTCCTGGCGGTCGGCTCAGTACGGTCGCGGCGGAGGTGAGTCCATGACGGTCAACACGGAGACGGCCCATGCCCGGCTGCGCTACGGGCTCGCGACAGCCGTCCGCGCGGACTGCTCGGCGGCCCGGGACCCCGCCAACCTGACAGTTATCCGCTCCCTGACGGCTATCCGCGACGACGCGTGGATGGACCGGACCATCCACGCCGACGTACTCCGCGGGCTGCTTGTTGAGGGCGCCGCCGAGGCGGGGCAGCGCTTTGAGCTCGTTGGAGCGCGCGTCGTCGGGGTACTCGACCTGCAGGGGCTCACCTTGCCCCGGATTCTTTCCTTGCGCCGATGCCTCTTGGACCGCGTCGAGCTAGGACACGCAATTGCTGGCCGGCTCGATCTCTCGGGATGCCATGTCCGAGACTCGGTCGCCGCCCCGGATCTCCGGGCCGCCGGCCAGGTCTCGCTGCGCGGGATGACCGTCGAGGACGGAATCAACTTGGGAAGTGCACGGATCGATGGCACGGCGGATCTCCGAGATGCGAGGCTGCGCAGCCGTGAGCCGGACGCGCTGATCTTGACTGGTGCCCGCATCGGCGGAAGCGTGCGACTCGACGGCGCTTACATCGATGGCGTGATCGCCGCCATGGGCGTCCGGATCGACAACGGGCTTGTCTTGAATGGCGCGACGGTCGAGGGGCGCCGCCGCCCCGTCGCGGAGTCGCAAACTTCGGTCACGCCGCGATTCGGCAATCCTGCACCGACAACGTGGGCTCTTCTTGCGGACCACGCGATCATCGGAGGCGCAGTCAATCTGTCCCTTCGCCCGCACGCTCTTGAACGACGGGCCACTTGGTCCACTAACTCCGTCAGAATCAACGGAGGGATCGCATTCTTCGCGGCGACGATCGGCGGCAACGTTGTAGCTGATTACGCCTACCTGCGCGCCGAGCGCGGCTACGCACTGACCCTTGAGACGGCGACCGTCGGCGGGGCCCTCCTGCTTCGCGGCGCCACCATCAAGGGCGGGGTTCGGCTCTTCTCTGCGAAGGTGACCGCGGCCATCGAGTGCGACGACGGGGCTTTCGTGGGTGGCCCCCTTACCGCCGCCATAGATGCCCAGTGGTGCACTGTCGACGGACCGGTCCTCCTCCGCAACGGCTTCGATGCGGAGGGAGGTGTCGACGCCCTACGCGCGAGCATCGGTGGCAACCTGGAGTGTAAGGGCGGTCACTTCTACGGACGCCCTCCCGCCAAACTGTCCAAGGATGATCTTGGGAAGCCGGCCCTCAATCTCAGAGACGCGACCGTCAACGGGAATGTGTTCCTGACCCATCCCTTCACTGCCAAGGGTGCGGTCGTGCTGCGCGGATCCGATGTCTCAGGCAGCGTCAATGCCGTGGGCGGATCTTTCGAGAACCGCGGTGACGTGGCGCTCGATGTTGCCGGGCTGCACATCGAACGGGAGCTCGACCTCACGGGGGTCACCATCATGGGAGACCTTGACCTATCCCACGCACAGGTCACCAGCTTCTTCGACGACCGGCACAGCTGGTTCCGCAGCAACGTGAGCGCCGGAGCAACGACCGCCCAAGCTGAAACGCCGCCCGCTCATCTGAAGCTCGAGGGTTTCTAGTACGAGTCCTTGCAAAGCCCCGACCTGTCGTGGAAGGACCGCGTGGAATGGCTGCGGTTGCAACGCCGCGCTGCTCTGCCGCAACCCTTCCTGCAGCTGGCCGCTGCTTACTGGGCCGGCGGGAGGGAGCGCGAGGCCAGAAAAATCCTAATGGCGCGCCACAACGAGGGCCTTCGACTCCGGAACATTGGGCGGCAACTGTTGCGCATCACCGTTGGCCACGGCTATGAGCCTCTCCGCGCGCTGCTGCTGGCATTCGCGATCTTCAGTGCCGGGTGCGTCGTCTTCAACTACGGCGCTCGCCACGAACTTCTGGTCCCATCCCGAACCACAACGGCGGTCAGCTCCAACTGCGACGCCAAGACTTATCCGTGTCTGTCGCCCTATGTCTACAGCCTGGATACATTGCTGCCGGTCATCAATCTGCGCCAGCGGGACCACTGGGTGCCTGACCCCGAGGACGGCCAATGGGTCGCAGTCTTTGCCTGGACGTCGACCGTCCTTGGCTGGGTTCTCGGGCTACTGGTGGTCGCGGGGTTTAGTGGGCTTGTCCGCCGCGAGTAGCAGTGCCCGGGCGCGTCGAACGGCATAGGGGACGGGGCAGGCTTCCGTGCCCCGACGTGTCTGACCGCTGCATCGACCGGTACATGGCACCGCCCGTCGCATTAGATTGCGCCGCCCCGCCGGGGTTCTGGGTCCAGAGGGCTCGGCGGCATTGCCGGGGTGGCAGCGCAGGACGAGGCCTCGGGTGACGATGTCGCTGTGACGCAGCAGGAGCGCATCGACCAGGACGTCCTGCGTCGCCGCGGTCAGGTTGCGGTGCTGTCCGGCTTGGCAGCGGGCGACGACGTCGATGACCAAATTGCGGCAGCAGCTCCCAGCCACGTGCCCGGTTGGCTTGCGCCGGATCTGGCCATCCTCGAGTTGGCCGTCACGGCGCTCGACCTCGCGTGTCCGGCTGGCGCTGGGCCGCTGGAGTACGAGGGGCTGTGCGAGCGCTACCTGCCGGAGGTGACGTTCCGCGGCCGCGTCGAGCTTCGCAACAGCCAATACGCCCTGTACGCCGCCGGCTGCATGCGCGGCTGCATTTGCGGCGGCCTGCAGCCCGACATATTGAGCGACGCCGGCTGGTGGGGAACCCCGCTGTGGCAGTACGCCGTCTGCGCCGTCGTCATCTACAGCCGTGCCGCGGCCGAGCGCCTCTCGGTCACGGCGGAGGAGATCGCTCGGCGGATTGCCGCTCGGCACAACCTCGAGCTCACCGCGAGCCGCCCGGCGTGACCCATTCATGACCCACGCAGTGGAAAAAGATGGGACATAAGAGGATCAGACCGGGGCTTTCGGAAGGCCCTTCAGAACTCCTCCAGTATGCCTACGGGGCATCTGACGTGCGGTTTCACGTGGAGCGGGTGACCGGGATCGAATCGGCATGGCCAGCTTGGAAGGTCGGATCGGGCTCTGCTGGTCAGCCGCCTATGCGCTTCCTGGAGGTCCGCTCCTGACGCACGTGCCCTATCGCGTCCTACAGCTTGCAACCCGGAGAGTTCCAGACCGTCGGTGGGTGACCTGTGGCCGCGCTGAGCATGGCGACGATGGCGTGGGCAATCTGGGCGCCGCGGACGTCGGCAGCTTGCTGGTACAGGAACGCGGCGACGGGGGAGGAGCGGACGAGAGGCCGGGTGAACTGGTTGCAGCGGCTGCTCGCCCAGCCGTCACAACGAGTTCCGCTACCTCAGATGCAAGACGTGTGTGGCACTTGATCTCGGTCGGTCTCCAGTAGCGATCGGGAGCCGGATGGCCCGGTGGAGCGAGCACCGGGATCGACATCGAGGCCCCGGTCGAGGGGGTCTGGGAGGTGCTGCGCGACGTCAAGCGGTGGCCGGAGTGGGCGCCGACGGTCACCTGTGTGCAACGCCTCGACCAAGCGCCGCTCGCCGTCGGGTGCCGGTCCGCGCGAAGCAGCCCCGGATCCCCTAACCGAGTACGTCGTGACCGAGCTGGAGTCGAGCCGCTCGTTCACCCGGGTGGCCACCGGCCCGGGGCGTCCGCACCACCGTTCGGCACCCGCTGGAGGGGCTCGCGAGCCGCGGCACACGCGTGACGCTGACGGTGGAACAGGCCGGCCCGTGCACGTGATGATGGGACGGTCTACCGCCGCCTCACCGATCGGTACCTGACCGCTGAGACCGAAGGGATCGAGGCGAGGAGCCAGGGACGAATGTGGCGTCCGGCCGGCGCCCGAGACCCGGGGGGCACGAGGTGTGTTGGAGGTCGATCTTGGAAATTCAGGTTTCCAGGTGGGCTCAAGAACGCCCCCTCGTCGCTTCGAGTGGTTCATCGCGGTCGGCACGCACACCCGTGCCGAGGGCGACGAGGCGCCGAAGCCCTGGACCGAGCTTGCCTTCCCGGATACGCCTCCTCCTCGTGCCGCGGGGGAGCCGGATCCGTTCTGTCCACCCCAGGGCTACGCCACTGAGGCGGTACCAGGCGAACTGGCTGCCGCACCTCGGACCGTCGTTCTTCACAAAGTTCTTCTATTACGTCGACGCCGATGGCACGTCCGGCGATGTGGGACGCGCCTTGATTCTCGACCAGTTCGTGGCTATCGGACTCAACTACCTGGAGGGCTGGGGCCTCAGTGAGACGGGGCCTTGGCCGGTTGGCGTATACGAGCGCTGGTTGGACTACGCCCAGAATCAGGCAGCGGAGCCTGACGGGCCAGGAAGCCCCGCTGTCCGGACGGACGCGGTTGAGATGGCGGTGTTTTGGCTCGGGCGGCGGGTGGCTGCCGCCCCCAAGCAGGGGCGGTCGGAGCCGTAGTCCTTCCGCCCAGGCGGACGGGCACCTCGTCCGTGACTAGCATCGGGCTGACGAGCGAGTCGAGGGGGTTGTCGGTGGATCGAAACGAGAAGAAGCGGACCAGGGACAAAATCGGACAGCATCTGGATGTCTCTGGTACACGCCTGACTGACCACGAAGCCAGCTTCCTGAGTGCTCTAATCGACGACTACGACGAGACGTATCGGGGCAAGAGCGAGACCCATCGATCCAGCCACGATGGCTGGAGTTCGGACGGAAAGTTCACTCGTACGGAAGAGTGGACGGACACCTTCACCGATGACATCGGTATTCGTCAGGACTACAGTTACCACGACGACGACGGCCAGAGCGGGCAATCTTCTACCGAGATCAGAGACGCTCGAGGCGTCCTCAACTGGTTCAGAGATCGCCGCTAACTAAGGTAAGCGCTGTGCGCTATTCCGGCAGCGGAGCCGGCTTTCTGGCAGCGCCATAGATCTGCTGCACGACCTTGACCCACATTGAGCGCGCCATTGCGACGCCCTGTCTCCTTCGGAAGATCCTGGCGTGGGATGCCCCCGACGCACACCGTTGCACCATGGGGACAGCCCTTGACGACTTGGGCTACTGACTCTGTGCGTCGTCTTCCTACACAATGCGTTACGACCGTCCGATTAGGCAATCGGGTCAGGCCGTCTCGTAACGTGCTCATCGAGCTTCGCCGACCCGGTCACTCCCTCAGGCGCTAGTCTTCTCGGACTTTGCTCGCAGGCTTAGGTTAAGAGCGCGGGGGACTGGATAATGAATATTGCCTTCGCCGGGTTGACGGCCGCTGGAAAAACCACGCACGCAAAAGTGCTGGCCGAGCAGTTGAACTACGAATACGTTTCAGCAACCGAAATCATCGCCGACATACTTGGCCTGACGCAAGCCGCTGCACCTCGGCTCTGGTTCACGAAGTTGGGCGAGATCAACGCAATGCGTGAGGCAAGTGACTCCCTCGACGAAGAGCTCGAATCGCGGCTGATACAAAAGGCCAGAAGTAGCGACCATCTGGTCTTGGACACCTGGGCGATGCCATGGATCAGTGAGAGTCCGGCGGTCAACGTATGGATCGAGTCGAGCTTCGTGACCCGAACCTGGAAGTGCTATGTGTCCCAGGGCTGTTCGCCGGCCTTGGACATGCTGGAATGCTCCGCCCTCGTGGCCGATAAGGACGAGACGACTCGTCAAATCTTCATGCGGCGGCATGGCTTTGACCTGTTCACCGATAAGGGACCGTTCCAAGTGATCGTCGACAATACGACCCTGCTTTCGGCACCGACACATGAAGCGTGTCAGCGTGGTATTGCTGCGTTCGCGCCGCAGGTCCTCGATGCGGTGACCACGGCACTCAAGCGTCCCTCGCGCTTGCACCCACGGCCGACGACAACAGAGGAAGACCTTCTCGGCGGCTCTGTTGCCTGACTCGCGCCAGTCGCCGGAATTCGCGCAGACATTGTTCCGCCTTTATGCCGAACGTGCAGCGCAACACGAAAGCGCCCTGCGTAGGGTGACCGACAGTCTGCAGGCGATAACCCGGGATCGAACCTGTTTCACCGTCAGCCAGCAACGCCGCATCCGCGTGGAGACAGGGCGAATCAAGGAGCCTGCCCGCCTACTCGCCAAGGCGCAGCATAGTAAGTATGCCGAGGTCATCAAGGACCCGGAGGACGTTTTCCGCGTGCTTACCGACGTCGTCGGAACACGGGTTACATGCAATACGGTCCAGGACGTGCTCTGTATGGTCGAGGCCATCAAGCAGTCGAAGACCCTGGCTCTGCCGGGTCACCTCCCGCCTGAGAAGTGCGCGGAGGACTACATCACCAATCCAAGGCAGAGCGGATACCGCGCGGCCCACCTGTTAGTGAGCGTTGACGTGCCGGCTGGCTCGGACTATTCCGCAGTCGTGTGCGAGATACAAGTCCGCACCCTTCTGCAGCACGCCTGGGGGGAGTTGACACATGAGGATACGTTCAAGCCTGAGGTGAAAGTTCCGGGCCTCGTTACGACGCTTAGCAAGCGCCTGGCTACGGCGTTAGCTGTTCTTGATGAAATCGCCCAAGATTTGCGCGATGAGCTCGCTAAGATCGAAGACGAAGTCGCGCAGCCGGTGGAGATCCACAAGCCGACTCCAGGGACCGGGGCCCGCACCAACGGGAAACTGTTGCGCGCTGTCTTCGCTGAAGTCATGGGCCGAGAACTCGCGGTGGCCAACCCAGAACTGGAGCGGGCCCGCTCCCTGTTTGGAGCGGCGCCCTTGCTGAACCGCGACCAGGTATGGGCGGCGATCAGCGGGACGCGGGACTTATCGAGCTCCGTCTTCGCGAAGCACCCGGTGCTAGTTCCTGACAGCGAGTTCTTGTTTGCCGCGGCTGCCTGGCCTCTCGGTCCTAACGCAGTCGAGGGGCGCCTGACCGATGTGGCGACACGGCTGGAGGCGCGCATAGATGAGATGCATGAGTTTGAGGAACTCTACGCAGCCGGGCACACACATGTCGGGACGGTCGTACGGGTGAAGCCGCGCTACTCGCTAGTGCAGCTGACAAGCGGGGATACGGCGACGATGTCGGCGAGGCATATCGAGGCAGGCGGAACGTCCTACGTCAATCTCGAGGACTACGTGAGCCCGGGGTCGACGATTCGTGTCGAAGTGGTGAACGCCGACGCGGATCGGCGGAGGATTGAAGTGCGGCCAGCCGACGGCTTGGCTCGGCTTCGGTGAGGGATGGAGGGCCCTCGGTCGACTCCACGCTGACCGTCGACGAGGCCAAGCGTGAGCAGGTGGCACTTCGACGCCAGTTGCGCGTAGAACCAATGGACTTCCGAAGTGTGCGCTTCGCCCTGGCTATCGGCGTTTCATACTCGGTCCGCGACAAGGAGGCGGTGGCGGTCGCGATGCCAATGCGGTTAGACGGAACGCCAATTGATGAATCGCACATCATAGTCTCTCGACAGGCGTCGGACTTTCCGTACATCCCCGGCATGTTCGTGTACAGAGAAGGGCCGGCAATTTGTTCCCTCCTGAACGGGCTGCCGGGCTTGCCGAGCCTGCTCGTCTTTGACGCCCAGGGGACCGCGCATCCTCGTCGGTTCGGTCTTGCCGCCCACATCGGCGTGCTGTACGACGTTCCCACGATCGGCCTTACACGGAAGCTATTAATCGGTCGCGCGCCGGCCCTGGCCGAGACCGACGGCGCGAGGAGCTTCATCAAGGACCGTGAAGGTAAGGTCGTTGGCCTGGCTTGCCGCTTACGGTCCCGCTGTGAGCCGATCTATCTTTCGCCGGGGCATCGTGCTGATATGTCGTCGCTTGTTGGCTACGTCGAGGGCATAAAGTCAGTTCGTAGCTGTTTCCCTGCGGCGCTGGCCTTAGTGCATGAACGGGCGAACCACCTCGCCAACACCGGACGAACAACCGATGGCTTCTAGCTCCAGGAGGATGATGATGGCTGACAAGCTGACACTGATTACGGGGAATGCCGGAAAGGCGCGAGAGTTGGGGGACCTCCTTGGCTTTCCCCTTGCGCACGAGAAGTTGCGACTGACTGAGAAGCAGGCTTTGGATGTAGCCGAGGTGGCTCAAGATAAGGCCGCTCAGGCCTACGACCAGTTGCAGCGGCCGGTTCTGGTTGACGACACGGGCCTTACGGTTCTGGCTTGGAATGGCCTTCCGGGCGCTCTCATTGCATGGTTCCTAGATGCTGTCGGCAACGACGGAATCCTTTCGATGGCAGCCTCGCTCGGTGATCGACGGGCTTCGGTAACTACCGCGCTAGGGTATGCGGACGAGAATGGGCCGCAGGTGTTCACTGGCACGCTGTGGGGAGCGTTGGCGGACCAGCAACGGGGCTCCAACGGTTTCGGCTACGACACGATATTCATCCCCGAGGGAAATCCAAAGACGTTCGCGGAACTGAGCGCAGAACAGAAGAATGGAATCTCCATGCGAAAGCTGGCTGCCGAGAAGCTGAGGCAGCAGATCGGTGAGCGCTTCGTCTGAGGACACCGTCGGGCCCGAAACGAGTACTGGGTCGCCATGTCGACCCTCGGGGCGGGCAGCGTCCTCTTCTGCCGTGCGCGGCTGGACTGCGGACTGATGCCGCGCCCGTTGGCCGTTTGGGGGGACGCCGGATATGCAATCTTCGCCTTCCGTGGCGTCCTGCAGCTCGCCGGTCACGAGGTCGGTGTACCGAGGTCGGTACCGGGAGGCGTGTTCGTAGGGGTAGGCGATACCTACCTGCTGGTCAACGGCTTCGACGGCGGCGCCACGGCGGGTGCTCGGCGGATCTCCCGTTCTGGACGTCGCGACCGCCTCAGCCCGACGGAGTGACGGGACGGATCGCCGGGCCGTCCTCGGCTGATCGGAGGAGGTGCCGGGGGACGGCTGGATGGACGTCGACGCCTGCAGTTCCTTAAGTGATGCCATCGAACTTGAGCGCTGGGAGCCAACCTTCGGTGCTTCGCATCTGAGCGCGTGTGCTCAGCGTGGCCAAGGGATGGCGATCGTGGTTGCAGTCGTGGTTGCAGTTGGGGCCGTACGCGGTTGTGCGCCGACATTCGTAGTCGTCCGTAATTGCACGTCAGCGGCTTACGGAACGGCAGTGAACTGCTGCGAACGCGATCATGACGGCCTGGCAGTGTGGGGGTCAGGGGTTCGAATCTCCTCAGCTCCACCCCGATGACCAGGCCGTCCTCCCTCGGGAGGGCGGCCTGAGTCGTCTCCGGTTGCAGGTGGACCGGCTCCACCCGCCGGCAGCAGGCTCCCCGTCCGGTCGGTGGCCTCGCGGCCGAACCCCGGCAGGACGTGGAATCGCGGCACCTCCGTCACCCCGCGCCGGACGGACCGGGATCACGGGTGCAGCGGCTCAGCCGCCGATCTTGCGCTCCAGCGTCCGTCGTACGGACTCCGTGGCTGGCGCGGAGGCGTCCTGGGTCATCGAGTGCAGCATGGTCAAGAAGCGCTCGCAGACCTCCCAGCCGTCACGGCGGGCGCTGATCGCCGCGTGGTCCTCGGCCGGCTTGCCCATCGCGCGGAGCGCGTCGAGGTAGTGGGTGACGAACCGCTCGACCATCGACTCGTCCATGGGGACGTAGGAGGCCCCGCCGTGGACGGTGCCGCCGATGTAGGCCAGGTCCTGGGCCACGTCGCCGATCTCGGCCCACTCCCAGTCGATGAAGCCGACCCGGTCGCCGTCGAAGACGACGTTGCCGACGACGAGGTCGCCGTGGATGAAGCTGAACCGCTCCACGACCCCGCCGGCCTCCTCGCACCGGTGGACGTAGCGGCGCACGGCGGGGAGGAGGGCCGTCACCCGCGGGTCGTCGACCAGGCCGGGGTGGTGGGCCTGCCACCAGGCCAGGCCCGCCTTGAGGTGCCCGTCGAGGCTCAGTCTCTCGACGGTGGGGCTGTCCACGGGCCCGGCCAGGGCCTCGCCGACGTCGTGCAGCACGGCCAGGGTGTCGGCCACGCGCTCCGGGTCCGCGGCCGTCCACGCGGCGGCGGGCTTGACCGTGCCGGGGACGAAGGTCGTCAGGACGTAGCGGGCCCCGAGCGGGTTGTCCTCGGTGTCCCGGTACGTGATGCCGCGGGTCCCCACGCCTCGGGGCACGCGGGTGAGGGCGGCGAACTCGTCGGGCATCGGCCGAGGTGCCTCGTCGGCGGGGCGGTGCGGGATGCGCAGCAGGAACACGCCTGAGGGAGCCGTGACCCGCCACGCGGTGTTCGTGTCCCCGCGCCCCAGGTGCGAGACCTCGACGTCCTGACCGGGTTCGTGCCCGGGGATGGGTACCGCGCCACCCGTGAGGAGGTCGGTCAGCTCCCGGCCGTCGGCCGCGAACGGCTCGGGTCTAGACCTCATGCGGAGGAGCTTCCTCGACGTGGCCGAGTGGTACGACGACGTCCGTGCCGCGGGATCAGCGGGACCGCTGCTGACGCCGGGCGATGAGGACGAGGCCGCCCACGACGACCACGATCGGCACCCACGACGGCAGCCCGAGCGGTCCGAGCAGCAGGCCCACGACGGCGAGCACGAGCTGGAAGCCGAGGACGAGGCCCAGCGCCACCAGCACCCAGAAGATGACGGGCTGCTCGGCGCGCAGTCGGCGCAGGTGGTCCACGGTGGCTCCTCGGTGGGTGTCAGGTGGTGCGGGTGGCCGGCGCAGCCGTCCCGGGACGGCGGGGACCGACCGTGCACCGCAGAACGTCCCGCGGTGCCCACGGCGTTCCCGCCCGCGTTCCGGCCGGGAGTAGGTTCGCTCAGCGACGCCGCGCTCGTCCGCCGCAGGGTGTGGTGGCCGGCGACCGCGCCCGACCCTCAGGACGACGGGCGGCCGGTCAGCCGCGCTGCTCGGCGCGGTGCGTCCGGTGGTGCACCCACAGCACCAGGCAGCGCAGGGCGGCGAAGCCCTCGGGGGAGGCGTAGCCCTGCTCGAAGCGGGCGGCCTCGATCAGCGCCTCGCTGTCGACCGACCCACCCCCGGCGAAGCGGGCGAGCAGCTCCCCGGTCAGCGACCGGCTGCTGAACAGCCGGGCGGTGCCGAGGGCCACGGCGTCGGACACGGTCAGGCTGAACGGAGGGTGGGCCATGGCGGCCCGGCGGTCGAGCAGCTGGGCGACCTCGCTGTAGACCTGCGCGTCCGTGGCGGGGATCCCGCGGGCGGCGACGTCCATCGACGGCTCCTCTCCGGCGTGCGGGGGTGCTGGCCCGACCGGCGGTCAGGCCGGCCGGAGGGGGACCACGGACGCCGGGTCGGGCACCCGGGTCAGAGGGTCGAAGGCGCGCAGGTGCCGGGGGTCGGGGTCCTCGCCGCGGTCGAGCACGTAGCAGGCCGCGATCACCCCGGCGCGGTCCTCGACGATGCGCCGGATGACCTGGTCGACCGTCTCGCGCACGCAGTAGGTGTCGCCGTCGGTCGTGACGACGACGGTGTCGTGCCCGCCCTCCACCCGCTCGATGTGGTCGGGGTCGAGGTGGCAGAACTCGCCGGTGCGGCGGGTCAGACCGATCATCGCGGTCCTCCTGCTGGGCGGGGCATCGGGCCCCGGCGGCTGCCTCAGGGGTGAGGTGTCGGTGGCTTCGGCACCACGGCCGCCGGGGTTGAGGCCGGACGGCGCCCTCCGCCCCGTCGGGGTGAGGCCGCTGGACCGCCCGCCCGGCCCGCCTCCTCCCTCCGGGTGAGGCCGGCGCCCCTCGCTCAAGGCGCTCCGGGCCACCGCCGATCACCCGGTCAGGTGACGCCGGCTCCCCGTCGGCGTCCTGCCGCACGCAGAGGAGGAGACGTCGTGTCCGAACAGTCCGTGCTCGTCGTCGAGGACACCGAGGAGATCAGGGAGCTGGTCTGCACGGTCCTGCGCCGGGCGGGGATGGACGTCCGCGCGGTCGCCTCCGGCGCACAGGCGCTGGTCGAGGTCCGCCGGGCCGTCCCCGACGTCGTCGTCCTCGACCTGGGCCTGCCGGACGCCGACGGCACCGAGGTGTGCCGGCAGATCCGCGCCGAGAGCGAGTGCTACGTGCTGATGCTCACCGCGCGCGCCGAGGAGGTCGACCTGCTGATCGGGCTGGCCGTCGGCGCCGACGGGTACATGGCCAAGCCGTTCTCCCCTCGCGAGCTCGTCGCCCGGGTGCAGGCCATGTTGCGCCGGCCCCGGGTGCCCGCCCCCCGTCCGGCGCCGCCGGAGGAGTCGGTGCTGCGCCTGGCCGAGCTCGAGGTGGACGGCGACAGCCGCGAGGTCCGGGTGGACGGGTCGGTCGTCGACCTCACCCGCACCGAGTTCGACCTGCTGGCCGCACTGGCCTCCCGGCCGGGCCGGGTGCTGCAGCGGGAGACCCTGCTGCGCGAGGTCTGGCAGACCGACTGGGAGGGCAGCGTCCGCCTGGTCGAGGCGCACATGTCCAACCTGCGCCGCAAGCTGCAGGCCGCGGGCCTGTCCTCGCCGGAGATCCGCACCGTGCGCGGGGTCGGCTACCGCCTGGTGGCCTGAGAACCCCTGCGCCGCTCAGCAGGTCAGCACCGCCGTCAGCGTGGAGCTGGCCGTCCACCCGTAGGTGGTCAGCGTGGTCACCTGCGCCCGGGGCTCGTACTGCAGGACGCTGGCGTCGGTGCGGAGGGTGATCGACCGCGCATCGGCGGGTGTCTCGGCGATCCCGACGGTCGTTCCGTTGCTCAGCCGCGCGGTGACCAGGTAGCCCGACACCCCGCGGGAGCCGCTGCCGACCCAGGAGACGGTCGCGGTCAGGTCGGTGTCCTTCTCGATCGTCGTCCGGGTCTTCTGGTTGGGCCCCGGGCCCGGCTTCTCCGACGTCGTCTTGCTCTCGACGTCGGTGTCGCTGTCGGCGTAGGTGAAGTCGACGTCCTTCGACGTCACCTTCCACTTCTTCGTCGTGGAGTCGTAGGTCAGGACCTCCGTCGTCGTCTTCGTCACCGTGGTGCAGCTGTCCTTCTCCGTGACCCCGGTGGGCGGCGCGACCGTCCCGGTCGACACCGGCGCCGTGCCCCCGGCCGCCTTCGTGGTGAACGACGCCCAGGCCGGCAGGACGCCGGCGACGAGGGTGGCGAGCACCAGCAGGGTCAGCACCAACGAGCGGCGGACGACGGTCACGGCGGTTCTCCTGGTGGGCTGCGTGGGGGCGGGGGACGGGGCCGGGACGCCGGCGGTCAGCACGTGAGCACCTGGCTGAGCTCCGACCGGGCCGACCAGCCGTACTCGGTGAGCGTGGTGACGGAGAACTGCAGCTGCATCCACAGCATCCCGGCGTCGTAGCCGCCGTTCATCGTGGTCACCCAGGGCCAGGTCCAGCTGACCGGGAGCCCCCCGCTGCCCCAGAAGTGCAGCGAGCCCAGGTAGCCGTTGACGCCGCGGGCCGTGGTGCTCGGCGTCCAGCTGGACGCGATGCGCAACTCCGTGTCCTTCGTGACCGTCGTCGTCGTGCTGTCGTTGGGCCCCGGGCCCGGCGCAGGTGCCGACGTGGTGCTGCTCTCGACGTTCCGGTTGCTGCGTGCGGGCGTCGAGGTGGTGGTCCGCTCGGTGGTCGTCTGCTGGCCGGTCACCGGGTCGGTGGTGGTCGTCCGCTTCGTCGTGGTGGTGGTCGTCCAGCAGGACGAGGTCACCACCAGGTCGGTCGGCGGGGCGACGATCCCGGTCGCCACCGGCACCCCGCCCCCGGATGCCTTCGTGGTGAACGACGCCCATGCCGGCAGGACCCCCGCGACCAGGACGGCGAGGACCAGGACGGTCATCACCAGGGAGCGGCGGACGGCGGTCACGGGGGTCTCCGGGGAGTCGGGGAGCGCGGGTCAGCGGGCGGTGCCGGCGCGCTGGACGCCGGCGAAGGTGAGGGTCAGGGTGGTGCTCTGGCCCTGGAAGGCGTTGCCGGCCGTGGTGGGCAGGGTGAGGGTGACCAGCAGGTGGTCGGCGCCGCCGGGCTCCAGGCTGGCCGGGGCGTCGAGGGCGTGGTCGCCGACGACGGCGCCCGCGGTGGTGATGGCGCGCTGGTTGCCGGCGCAGGTGTGGGTCGGGCCGGCGGCCTCGGTCCAGGGGACGGTGCACGCGGTGAGAGCCAGCTGCAGGCCGTTGACCTGGTCGCCGGTGAGCACGGTGGCCGAGCCGGCGGTGACGCCGAGGCTGACGCTGGACAGCGCGCTGGTGCCGTTGTTCTCGAGGGTGACGGTGCGGGCGATCGAGTCGCCGGGCACCAGGTCGGTGACCGGGGTGTCCAGGCGGGTGGCCGGCTGGCTCAGGTCGATGTCGACGTCACCGGAGGTCAGCGTGGCCGACACCGGGGTGGTGGTGTCGGTGAAGGTGCCGAAGGTGCCCAGGCCGGCGACGGCGGTGGCGGTGCCGATGACGGCCAGGGAGCCGAGGACCTTGTGGGTGGTGGTGGCGCGGGTGCTGCGCATCGGGTGTCTCCTGCTTCGGGCCAGGTCGGGTGATCCGGCGACAGGGACGACTCTCCGGGGCCGACCGCAGGTCACCCGCCCCGTTCCCGCAAGGGATCCACAAGTTCGCCAGGCCCGGCCGGCGGCCGCTCAGGCGCCGGCGACGGCGGCGAGCTCGACGACCAGCTCGTGGGCGAGGACGCCGCGGCGGGCGTCCTGGGCGATCGCGCGGCACACCGCGGCGACCTCCGGGTGGCCCAGCTGGGCGCTGGTCCCGGCCAGCGTGGCCGAGGCCTGTGCGAGGGCGGTGGCGTCACCGGTGCGCGCGCCGTCGGCGATGGCGGTCAGCCGGGCGGGCAGCGCGGCGGCGTAGAGCCGCTGCAGGCGGTCCATGAGCTCGGTGTCGACGTCGTCACCGGGTGGGTCGTCGGCGCCGGGGCCCTGCGGGCCGGCCGCGCGGCGGTCGAGCAGGGTCAGCAGCAGGCCGGCGTCCACCGGCTTGGGCAGGCAGGCCAGCGCGCCGGCCTGCAGGGCGGCGGCCCGGTCCTGCGCCCCGGCGTCGGCGGTGACGGCGAGCAGGTGGGCCCGGCAGCCGACCAGCCGCAGGCGGCGCAGCAGCGCCGGTGCCTCGCCGGCGGGCACGTCCAGGTCGGTGACCACGAGGTCCAGGTCGCCCCGGCGGGCCAGCGCGAGGGCCTCGCGGGTGTCGGTGGCCTCCCGGACGTCCCAGCCGGTGACCCGCAGCAGCCCGGCGACCAGGGTCCGGCCGGGAACGTCCGGGCCGACGACCAGGGCGGTCGGGACGGCGCTCACGACGCCTCGTCGGCGCGCGGCCGCCAGATCCCCAGCAGCAGCCAGCCGGCCAGCAGCGCGGGGACGCCGTAGACGAGCGCGGAGCTCACGGCCGGGTCGCGCAGGGCGGTGATGGCGTGGCCCAGCTCGGGCACCACGGCCCGCACCTGGTAGGCGGTGTCGCCCTGCAGGACGGCGGTCCAGGGGTCGACGTGGTCGTTGGCGTCGCCCTTGGTCCGGACGCTCACGGTCCCCTCGGCGCCGCGCTGGACCTCGACGACGCGGTGGCTGACGACGCGGTGGTCGTCGATGGGGATGTGGTAGGTGATGACCATCCCCTCGGTCACGTCGGCGACCGCCAGCGGGGTGGCGACGACGACGTCGCCGGGCTGGATCTCCGGCGCCATGCTGCCGGTCAGCATGGTCATGGTGCGGTAGCCCGTCAGGTGCGGGCCGACGGCCAGCAGGGCGAAGGCGAGGACGGCGACCGCGACCAGGGCCCGGGTGGCCCAGCGGCCCACCGCGGCGACCAGCGGGCGCAGCGCCGGGAGGGCGCGACCGGTGGCCGGGCGCAGCGCGCGCGCCGCACCGGGGGCGGGCATCGGGATCGCGGTCATGTCGGCTCCTCCGTCTCGTTCGCGGTGGTCAGCGGGTTCTGGTCAGCGGCCGGCGGTCAGCGGGTGGTGGCGGCGCGCTGGACGGCGGTGAAGGTGAGCGAGAGGGTGGCGCTCTTGTCCTGGAAGGCGTTGCCGGCCGTGGTGGGCAGGCCGAGGGTGACCAGCAGGTGGTCGGTGCCGTCGGGCTCCAGGCTGGCCGCGCCGGTGATCGGGCGGCTGCTGACGACCCGGCCGGTGCTGATCGCGGTCTGCGTGCCGGTGCAGGTGTAGGTGGGGCCGGCGGCCTCGGTCCACGGGACGGTGCAGGAGGCCAGGGCCAGCTGCAGGCCGTCGACCGCGTCGGTGGTGAGGACGCTGCCGGAGGTGGCGGTGGTGTCGAGGGTGACCGAGGACAGCGCGCTGGTGCCGTCGTTGGTCAGGGTGACCGGGCGGGACAGGGTGTCCCCGGGCACCAGGTCGGTCACCGTCGCCGGGATGGGGGTGGCCGGCTGGGCGAGGTCGATGGAGACCGTGCCGGAGGTCAGCTCGGTGGAGACCGGGGTGGTGGTGTCGGTGAAGGTGCCGAAGGTACCCAGGCCGGCGACGGCGGTGGCGGTGCCGATCACGGCCAGGGAACCCAGGACCTTGTGGGTGGTGGCGGTGCGGGTGCTGCGCATCGGGTGTCTCCTGCCTCGGGCCGGGTCGGGCGATCCGGCGACAGGGACGACTGTGCGGGGCCGACCGCAGGGCACCCGCCCCGTTCCCGCAAGGGATCCGCAAGATGAAGGACCCCCGTGCCCCCCACCGCTCGCGAGCTCGCGGCGGGCCCCTGCACGGGGGCCGCCGAGCGAGCCTCCGGACGGGGCGGGCGGCGGGCCCGGGTGCGGCTAGCGGGGCAGGGTGAGAGTGAAGGTGGTGCCCTCGCCCTCGACGCTGGCGACCTCAAGGGCGCCGTCGTGCGCGGTGGCGATCGCGCGGGTGATGGCCAGGCCCAGCCCGACACCGGGCACCGCGTGCCGCCGCGCGGTCGAGGCGCGGAAGAAGCGGGCGAACAGCTTCCCCTGCTCCCCGGTGGGGATCCCGACGCCGGTGTCGCTGACGGCCAGGCGGGCCGCGGGGACCGCGCCGTCCTGTGGTGCGTCGACGACCGCGCCGTCCGGCGTGCGCCAGGCCGCGTGCAGCGCCAGGGTGACCCGGCCGCCGGCCGGGGTGAACTTCACCGCGTTGGAGACCAGGTTGTCGCACGCCTGCCCGAGCCGGACGGCGTCACCGGGCACCCGCAGGCCCTCGTCCGGCAGGTCGAGCACGATCTCCACGCCGGCGGCCCGTGCGGTCACCCGGGCGGTCTCCTCGGCGGCGCGCACGACGGCGACCAGGTCGACGTCCCCGGGCTGCAGGGTGAACCGGCCGGCGTCCACCTGCGCGGTGAACAGCAGGTCGCCGACCAGGCGCAGCAGGCGCTGGGCGTTGCGCTCGACGGTGCCCAGGTACCCGCGGACCTCCCCGCCCAGCTCCGGGTCGTCGAGGACCAGTTCCAGGTAGCCGAGGATGGAGGTCAGGGGCGTCCGCAGCTCGTGGCTGATCAGGCTCACGAACTGGTCCTTCATCCGCTCGGTGGCCCGCGCCTCGGTCATGTCGGTGCCGACGAAGTTCCAGCCGGCGTGCACGCCGCGGTCGTCGGTGCGGGGGGTGACCGCGACGGAGACGGTGAGCTCCTCGCCGTCCGCGGCGACGTAGGTCCAGTCCCGGACGTCGCTGCCCTGCTCCTGCGCCACCCGCACCAGGGCCGCCAGCCCTCCGCCGGCCTCGGCCAGCTCCTCGGGCAGGTGGAACTCGGTGATCGACCGCCGGCGGACGACGTCGGCGCGGGGCAGGCCCAGCATCCGCTCGGCCCCCGGGTTCCAGACGCGCACGATCCCGTCCACGTCGGTGCCGATGATCGACTGCTCGGTGACCGCGTCGATGACGCTGGTCATCGTCTGCGCCCGGGCGGTCAGCATGCGGGTGGCGACCTCGAGCTCCTCGTCGCGGTGCTGCATCTGCGCCAGCAGCGCGGCGTTCACCGCCCGCAGCCGGGCGAGCTCCTCCTCCACCGCGGTGCCGACGGCGGTCACGCGCTCACCCCGGCCGTCAGCTCGCGCACCCGGGTGACCAGCCCGGCGACGGAGAACGGCTTGGCCAGGTGCGCGTCCGCCCCGGCGGCCAGGCCGCGGGCGACGTCGTCGGGGGAGGCGCCGGCCGACAGCAGCAGCACGGGGATGCCCGCGGTGGCCGCGTCACCGCGCAGGGCGGCGCAGACCTCCAGCCCGGTCGCCCCGGGCATGGAGACGTCCAGGACGGCCAGGTCGGGCGGGTCGGTGCGCGCGGCGGCCAGCGCCTGGGTCCCGTCGGCCACCTCGGCGGCCACGGTGCACCCGGCGCGGCGGACGGCGAGCACCACCAGGGCGCGGATGTCGTCCTCGTCGTCGGCGACCAGGACGCGCGCGGGTGCGGTCGGCACGGTGGGGCTCCCTCGTCCGGACGGTCGGCGTCCTGGACGACGTCGGCGCGCGGCCGCGCGCCCTGCAGGCCACCGGCGGCGCCCTCACCCCATCGGGGGCCACGCAGCACCGCGCCCCGCCGGGTGACCCGGCGGGGCGCGGTGCGTGCTGGCACGGCCACCCCGCGGGGCGGCCGTCGGTGTCAACTGCCGGACTGGCTCTGCACCGTCTGGCGGGACTGCTGGGCCTGACCCTGCACGTCCTGGGCCGCGGACTGGCCCTCCTCCTTGACCGTCTGGGCTGCGCCCTGCGCGGTGGACTTGACCTCCTCGACGGCCTGCTGGGCGGCGGGCTTCAGCTGCTCGCCGACCTCCTGGGCGGCCTGCTTGGCCGGGGCGAGGAGCTCGTCCTTGTGCTCGCGGACGGCGGTCTCGGCCTGCTGGGCGAGCTGGCGCTCCCGCTCCGACGCCGGCAGCAGGCTGGCGACCAGCCAGCCGACGCCGAAGGCGATCAGACCCGCGGCCAGGGGGTTGCCCTGGGCCTGCCGGACGATGGTGTCCGGCGCCTGCTGCACCGCGTGCGCCGCCTGCTGCGCGGCACCCTGCACGGAATCGGCGGCACCCTGGGCCGTCTCCTGCACGCTGCCCGCGGCGCTCTGGGCCCGGTCCTGCACGCTGCCGGCCGCGCTCTGCGCCCGGTACTGCGCGCTCGACCGGGTGTCCTGGGCGCTGCCCATCACGCGGTCCTTGACCGAGGAGAACCGGCCCTTGGCCGCGGTGACCCGACGGTCCATGACGCGGGAGGGGTTCACCTTCTCGTTGAGGGCGTCGACGTCGTAGCTCAGCTCGCGCTGGGTCTGCTCGATCTGCCGGCGGATGACTTCGGGGTCGTTGCTGGTGGTCATGATCGGTGCTCCGGTGTCTGGAGAGGCCGCGAGGCCGTGGTCAGTGGGGCTTGAGGGCGCCGGGGACCTCGGACAGGGTGTCCACGGTCCGCTCGGGCTTCGGGTTCACCTGCTTGAGGGCCTTGCGACCCATGCTCAGGCCGACGGCGGCGGCGATGCCCCACAGGACGGCCACGATCAGGCCGGCCAGCCCGGTGTCCATGAGGTTGTCCAGGAACCACATCAGGGAGTGGGACAGGAACAGCAGTGTGAGGAACCCGGCCAGGCCGGCGTAGACCATCAGCCCGACGCCCTTGCCGGCCTTCTTGGCCTCGGCCTGGACCTCGGCCTTGGCCAGGGCGACCTCCTGGCGCATCAGCGTGGAGAGGTCCTTCGCGAGCTCGCCGAAGAGCTGACCGACCGAGGTGCCCTCGATGTCGGGACGACCCTCGGCGGTCGTCGGCGTGCCCATGGTGCCGCTGTGCCCGCCGTAGGCCTGGTCGGGGGCGACCGCGTAGTTGGCCTCCCCGTACGGGTCCTGGCCGCCCTGTGGAGTGCCGACCGGCGTCGCGCCGGAGTAGGGGGAGCTCATGGTCAGACCCCCTGACCCGGGCGGCTGGTCGACTCGTCCCAGCCCGCGGGGGTGGTCGGCGGGACGACCGCACCGGCCGGTGCCGTCGTCCCGTAGGGCGGCGGCGGGACGGGCGTGCCGGTCGCGGCCGTGCCGCTGTAGCCGGTCGTCGTCTCGTAGCCGGTGGTGGGCTCGTAGCCGGTGGTGGCGGTGCCGTAGCCGGAGTAGGCCGGCGCGGGGTCGACGTAGTTGGTGTCGGCGTAGCTCGACCGGTACTGCTGCCCACCGGAGGTCGACGACCCGTCGGTGTGCGCGGCCTTGACCCCGCTGGTGAGCCGGCCGGCCAGCACGCCGGTGAGGGCGGCACCGAGCAGGAAGGCCCCCGGGCGGCGGCGCGCGAAGGCGCGGACGTCGTCGAGCAGGTCGGCCGGCTCCCGGTTCTGCAACCGGTCGGCGAACTGCTCCACGTAACCGGTGGCCTGCTCCAGCAGGTCGCGGACGGGGCCGGGGGCCGCCGCCTCGCCGTTGGCCATGCCGCGCAGCTGCGTGACCACGCCCTGCAGGCCCTCGGCGGCCTTGTGCTGCTGGCTGGTCACCTGCTGGCGCAGCTGCTGGCGGCCCTGCTGGACGAGGTCCTGGGCCTGGTGCTTGGTCTCCTGGGCGACCTGCTTGGCCTGGTCGGTCGCGGTCGAGGCGACCTGGCTGCCGGCCTGCGCGGCGGTCTGGCCCACGTTGCGGGCCTCGTCCTTGGCCACGTCGCTGGTCGACGGGGAGCCCGTCGTCGTCGTGCCGGTCGTGGTCGCGGTGACCGTGGTGCTCCCGCTGCTCGCACCGGAGCCAGGGGAGGGCGGCGGCGGGAACGGGCTGTCGATGGAGTGGGTCATCGTTCCTCCTCGGCGGATGTCGTGGTCGGATGCGCCGGTACCCGTGAAACGATCACCCACACATGGCGGGGGCCCGCCGTCGCGGCCCCGACCCCGGTGCCTCCCGCGCGCGACGGGCACGGGGGCGTCCCGTGCCGCGGGCGGTCACGCGCGCTCGGCGGCCTCCCCGCCGGTCGCGGTGCGGGTGGGTTGCGCCGCCGGCTCCTCGCGCAGGAACAGGTACCAGTAGGACGTGCCGACGAAGACCACGGCGCCGACCAGGTTGCCGACGCCGGCGAGCAGCCAGTTGAGGCCGATGTCACCCCAGCCGATGCCCGGGACGCCGGCGAACACCGCCGCCGGCAGGAAGAACATGTTGGCCACCACGTGGTCGAAGCCCATCGCGACGAAGGCCATCACCGGGAAGAAGACCGCCAGGATCTTGCCCGACACCGTGGTCGCCGCCAGCGACATCCAGACGGCCAGGCAGACCAGCCAGTTGCAGCCCACACCGCGCAGGAAGGTCTGCCAGGCGGACTCCCCGAGCGCCTTGCCCTCGGCGATCGCGGCCAGCCGGTCGTGGGTGAGCCCGGCGCTGCCCGACGCACCCGGGGCGCCGATCACCCCGGTCTGCACGGCCAGGAAGTACGCGACGACGAGGGCGCCGAGCAGGTTGCCCAGCAGCACGAGCGTCAGGTTGCGGGCGACCTCGCCCATGCCGAGCCGGCCCTGCATCGCGCCGAGCGGGACCAGCAGCATGTTCCCGGTCGCCAGGTCGGATCCGGCGACCAGCACGAGCACCAGCCCCAGGGTGAAGGCCGCGCCCATGAACAGCGTGGGCAGCGTCCCCCAGGTGGTCGGGTCCAGGCCCGAGGAGACGGTGATCGCCACGAGCGCGCCGAAGGCGATGTAGGCCCCGCCGAGGAAGGCCGACACCAGGACGCGGTCCCAGCTGCGGCTGACCTTCTTGGCGCCGGTCTCACCGGCCACCTGGGCCATCTCGGGGGGCTGCCGGTCGGACATGGGCACCTCCGGGTTGCGTCGGGTCCCGCGGGGGGACCGTACGACCCGGGACCGGATCCGGCACACCGGCGGTCGCCGCGGGCCACCGGGTGGCATCCGCGATCTAGGGTCGGGCGGACACACCCGCCAACCCGGGAGAGCACATGGCCGTCTCCAACCGCGTCCGCGGCGCCCTGACGACGACGGTGCTGGCCACCGCGGCGACCGGGTTCCTCGCCGCCTGCGGCACGGAGGAGCAGGAGCCGGAGCAGGTCGCCTACTGCACGAACGAGGACGGCGAGATCGTGGACGACGACTTCTGCGACGACGACCGCGGCGGCGGGGGCGGGCTGTTCTTCCTCTACCTCGGCGGGTTCCGCCCCGGCCTGCCGGTCGGCACCGTGCTCCCCGGTGGCGGCACCCGGATCAACCCCACCGACACCGCGGCCCGCCAGCGCGCCGGGCTGCCCGCGACCGGCCGGGTCTCCGGCGGCACGCGGGTGACCGGCGGGATCGGCTCCGGTGTCGGTGGTGACTCCGGCACCCGGTCGGGCGTCGGCGCGGGCAGCTGAGCGCGACCGCGGGGCCCCGGCCGTGAGGCGCGTCGAGGCCGGCGTGGTGCGTCCCGGCTGGGAGGCCGAGGTCGAGGCCCAGGGGCTGGTCTACAACCGGACGACGACCCCCGGCGGCGAGGTGCGCAGCTACTGGCGCGAGGGTCCCTTCTACGACTTCACGATGGCCGAGGTGCGCCAGCTGGAGGGCTGGGTCGCCCAGCTGTTCGAGATGTGCGTGGCGGCCGGCGACCACGTCGTGGAGCACGACCTGTTCGACCGGATGGGCATCCCGCCGATCGCCCGCCCGGAGATCCGGCGCACCTGGGAGACCGAGCCGCCGAGCGTCTACGGCCGCTTCGACCTGCGCTACGACGGGCAGGGCCCGCCCAAGCTGCTGGAGTTCAACGCCGACACCCCGACCGGGCTGGTCGAGTCCGCCGTCACCCAGTGGAACTGGCACCTGTTCACCGGGCAGGGCGCCGACCAGTGGAACGCGCTGCACGACCGGCTGGTCGCCGCCTGGCAGCGCAACCTCACCCGCTGGGAGCGGCGCACCGGCGTCCGCCCGCGGGTGCACCTGGCCTGGACGTCGGAGGAGCGCTCCGGTGAGGACCGGATGACCGTCGCCTACCTGATGGACACCGTCGTGCAGGCCGGCTACGAGGCGATCGAGCTGGTCGTCGAGGACATCGCGCTCGACGACGGAGACGGCCGCTTCTACGACCAGCAGGGCCGCCACCTCGACGTCGTGTTCAAGCTCTACCCCTGGGAGTGGCTGATCGAGGACGAGTTCGGGGCCGCCGTCCTCGCCGACGCCGCCCGGCCCGGCGGCACGACGTGGGTGGAGCCGGCCTACAAGATGCTGTGGAGCACCAAGGCCCTGCTGCCGGTGCTGTGGCGGCTGTTCGGCGCCGACCCGGCGCTGTCCCCGCTGCTGCTGCCGGCCTACTTCGCCGACGAGCTGCCCTCGTCCTGGCGCACCTACGTGCGCAAGCCGCTGTGGGGCCGGGAGGGGGCCAACGTGCAGATCGTCCGCGACGGGCAGGTCGCCGAGCAGCAGCCCGGCCGCTACGGCACCGAGGGGTGGGTCGTGCAGGAGTTCGCCCCGCTGCCGGACTTCGCCGGCGTCGACGGCCCGCACCACCCGGTGCTGGGCGCCTGGGTGGTCGACGGCGAGCCGGCGGGCCTGGGCATCCGGGAGAGCGACGGGCTGATCACCGACAACCTGAGCTTCTTCGTGCCGCACACGATCGACCTCGCCGGTCCGCAGGCCGGGCGCCGGTAGCCGACTACGGTCGGGGGCATGCCGCTGCAGGGTGAGTACGAGCCGAGCTCGGAGCAGTGGGTCCGCGAGCAGGTCGAGCGCTACGAGGCGACCGGGGGCCGGGAGGCCAACACGCTGCGGGACACCGGGCTGCCCGTGGCGGTCTTCAGCACCCGGGGTGCCCGCAGCGGCAAGGTGCGCAAGCAGGCGCTCATGCGGGTGGAGCACGACGGCGCCTACGCGATGATCGGTTCCAAGGGCGGCGCGCCGACCGACCCGGCGTGGGTGGCCAACCTGCGCGCGCACCCCGACCAGGTCACCGTGCAGGACGGGCCGCAGCCGTGGGACGGCGTGGCCCGCGAGGTGACCGGCGAGGAGAGGCAGCAGTGGTGGGAACGGGCCGTGGCCGCGTACCCGCCCTACGCCGAGTACCAGCAGCGGACCGAGCGGGTGATCCCGGTCTTCGTGGTCGAGCGCGCCGAGCCCGTCAACCCGGCCTGACGCGTCCGGTCAGGGCAGCGCGGCGGCCGCCGCGGGGATGGCGGCGGCCACGTCGTCGGGGAACGCGGTGAACGGCGTCGCGGCGACCGTCCGGTCCGCGCCCTCCCGCCCGGACCGTGGGCCCTGCCAGGCCCAGGTGCCGAGCACCCGCCCGCCGTGGACGACGGTCGGCCGGAACACCCCGTTGCCGCCGGGCACGATCCGGTCGGCGAACTGCGGCGGGACGGTGCAGCTGCGGTCGGCGTAGCCGAGGACGAGCTCGTCGAAGCCGGGCAGCAGGAACAGCCCGGCGGCCTGCCCGCGGCACGCGGCCAGCAGGTCGGCGGTCTCCGGCGCCATGAGGTGCTCCCGGCCGTCGACCTCCACGGCGGTCAGCTGGTCGCGGACGGCGGCCACCCCGGCGCGCACGTCGGTCACCGTCAGCCCGGACCAGCGGGCGAGGTCGGCGACGGTGGCCGGGCCGTGCCCGCGGAGGTAGCGCAGCGCCAGCTCGGCCAGGGCGGCGTCCCGGTCCAGCCGCCGCGGCGCGGGCACCCACTCGTCGAGCAGCACGAACTGCTGCTCGCCGTCGGCCATCGGCCCGAGGCACAGGGTGCCGGTCTGGGCCAGGTACCACAGCAGGTGGTAGCCGCGCTGCCCGGTGGTGGCCACTCCGCCGTCGGCCACGGCGGCGAGCAGGTCCCGTCGGCCGCGGCGCCGGCCGCCGGTGAGGGCCGCGGTGACCAGGTCGCGGGCCCGCTCGGTGTCGGCGTCGGTGACGCCGAGGACCGCCCGCCGCCGGGCGGCACCGGCCAGCACCCGCGGCCCGCACAGCGCCAGCAGCCAGGGCAGGTCCTCGGCGGGCAGCAGGTGCAGCGTGCTGCGCATCGGCCACGAGCGGACGACCGCACCGCACTCCAGCGCCGCCTCCACCCCGGCCCGCGTGCGCTGCGCCGTCCGCAGCGCCACCGACGTCACCGCACCGGGCAGCTCCTGGGCCTGCACGCAGGTGAGCAGCCGGACCGCGGCGGCGGCGTCGGCGGGCGGTGGGCCGGCGACCCGCAGGGCCACCAGCCGCAGCAGGGCGAGGTCGGTCGCCGTCGTCATGTGCGGGAGCCTGCCAGCGGGGTCCGACGTGTCCTCCGGCTGACAGACTCCGCGCGTGCAGGCAGCGGACTGGGACGCGCGCTACGCCGCGCAGCAGCAGTGGTCGGGCGGCCCCAACGCGCTGGTGGCCGAGCTGCTCGCGGACCTGGCGCCCGGGGACGCGGTCGACCTGGCGGCGGGGGAGGGCCGGCACGCGCTGTGGCTGGCCGGCCGCGGCTGGCGGGTGACGGCCGTGGACTTCTCCGCCACCGGGCTCGCCCGCGGGCGGGCCCGGCCGGGTGCGGACCGGGTGACCTGGGTGACCGCCGACGTCCGCGCCTGGGACGCCGCCGCGGGATCGCTGGACCTGGTGCTCGTCGCCTACCTGCAC
The DNA here is from genome assembly GCF_032460525.1 of Geodermatophilus sp. DSM 44513. NCBI lineage: Bacteria > Bacillati > Actinomycetota > Actinomycetes > Geodermatophilales > Geodermatophilaceae > Geodermatophilus > Geodermatophilus sp. DSM 44513. The sequence continues at coordinate 1,146,545 of NZ_CP135963.1, forward strand.
CTGCCGGAGCCCGAGACCACGGACCTGCTGTGCCGCGCGGTCGGCTGGCTGCGGACCGGCGGGCACCTCCTCGTGCTCGGCCATGACGCCGACAACGTCGCGCACGGCGTCGGTGGCCCGCAGGACCCGGCGATCCTGTACAGCGTCGCGCGGCTGGCCCCGGTGGCCGGGCTGCTCGAGGTCGACCGCCTGGAGCAGGTCCGCCGCGAGTCGCCGGCGGGGACCGCGCTGGACACCCTGCTGTGGGGTCGGCGGAGCGGTCGTCCCGTCGTCCCCCGGCGGTAGCCTGCGCGCCGTGATGGGGATGGGCGGGGCCGGCGGTCCCGACGCGCAGCGCCGCCGGCGACTGGTCGCCACGGTGCTGGTGGTCGCGCTGCTGGTCACCGCGGCGGCGACGGTGCTGTCCATCGCGCTGGCCTGAGGAGGCGGTCGTGGACGCCGGGGTCGAGGAGTGGTTCGCCGCCGCCGGCCCGCGCGAGGCGGAGCTGCGTCGGGTCGACGAGCTGGTGCGGTCGGCCGCACCGAGCATCGACCGGCAGCTGGTGCCCCTGGGGTCCGGCCGGGCGCTGGGCTACGGCCTGGTGCCCTACCGGCCGCGGTCGGCGAGGGAGACGACCACCTGGCCGCTGCTCCTGCTCGCGGCCCAGCGGCGGCACCTGTCGCTGTACGTCTCCGCCGTCGTCGACGGGGAGTACCTCGCCGAGGCGCGCGCCGCGCGGCTGGGGCGGGTGTCCTGCGGGCGGAGCTGCATCCGGTTCACCTCGCTGGACCGCGTCGACCGGGCCGAGCTGACCACGCTGGTGCGGGACGCCGTGGCCGCGACCCGGGACGGCACGAACGGCTGCTTGGCCGGCTGACCGCCCGGGCGTTCCGCAACTGGGGGTTGCGACAGTGACCTTGGTCCCTGGTGCGACCGCCTCGCGAGGGACACCGTGGGGGCCGACGCCGAGGGCGTCCGACCGACGCTCCTTCCCCCGCGCACGGAGGCGCCCCCCGCATGACGCTGACCGAGGACCCCGCCGTCGACCAGGCCGTCGCCCGGCTCGCGGACGAGTTCGGCACGCGGCTCCGCCCGCAGGTGATCGGCACCGTGGTCCGCACCTGCCGCCAGGACCTCAGCGGGGTGCCGGCCACGGCACTGCCCGAGCTCGTCGAGCGCCTCGCCCGGGAACGGCTGCAGTCCGTCGGCTGACCGCCCGCGCGCTCGCCGGCGACCGTCCGTGACCATCGGCGGGTGGTTGCTCCCGTCGGCGTGTCGGGGCGCCACCTGCCGATGATCACGGGGGAGGGGCGGCTCAGGCCGATGATCACGGGGGAGGTGCGGCTCAGGCTGCGGCGCGGGACCCCACGGGGACGGCGTCCACCCCGGCCGGGGGCTGCAGCCGGTCCCGACGCTCAGCCGCGCGGACGACGACGGCGAGCCCGGCGCCGGCCAGCGCGAGCACGGCACCCACCCAGATCGGCGCGGTGTAACCCAGGCCGGCGGACAGCACGCCCGCGCCGAGGGCGGCGCCCAGGGCGTTGGCCACGTTGAACGCGCCCTGGTTCGCGGCCGAGACCAGGCTGCCGCCGGGCACCCGCGCCGCCTCGATGACGCCGTTCTGCACGACCGGGCCCAGCCCGAAGGCCAGCGTCCCGAACAGGACGAGCAGCACGACCGCGGCGACCGGGGTGCGGGCCAGCACGGCGAAGGCGGCCAGGACGACGGCGGTGGCCAGCAGGCCGGCCACGACGAAGGAGGACCCGTAGCGGTCGCCCAGCCGCCCGCCGACCAACGTGCCCACCGTCGTGCCGATGCCGAACAGCGCCAGCACCGGGGTCACCCACCCGATCGGCAGGCCGCTCAGCTCGGTGAGGATCGGGCTGACGTAGCTGTACACGGCGAACAGCGCGGAGAAGCCGACCATGGTCAGGCCGAGCACCAGCCACACCCGGCCGCGACGGAACGCGGCCAGCTCGGTGCGCAGGTCGCCGGGCTCGCCCAGGTCCCGCGGCATCCACGCGAGCAGGCCGGCGATGGTGACCAGGCCGACCACGGCGATGGCGCCGAGCACCAGTCGCCAGCTGGTCTGCTGGGCGACGAAGGTCCCCAGCGGGACGCCGACGACGTTGGCCAGGGTCAGCCCGACCATCATCAGCGAGATCGCGCTGGTGGAGCGCTCGGGTGCGACCAGCCGTCGGGCGGCGACCGCGCCGACGCCGAAGAAGGAGCCGTGGGCCAGCGCGGTGAGCACCCGGGCGGCGGCGAGCGTCTCGTAGCTGGGCGCCACCGCCGACAGCACGTTGCCGACGACGAACAGCGCCATCAGGCCGACCAGGGTGTGCCGCGGCGGGAAGCGCACGCCGAGCGCGGTCAGGGTGGGGGCGCCGAGGACGACACCGACGGCGTAGGCGGAGATGAGCAGTCCCACCGAGGGCACTGAGACGCCGAGCCCTTCGGCGACCTCCGGCAGCATGCCCATGACGACGAACTCGGTGGTGCCGATGCCGAAGGCGCCGATGGACAGGGCGAGCAGGGCGCGGGGCACGAGGCGGCTCCAGGACGGTGCGGTTCCGGGCAGGGGCTCGGACTGCGTCGTCCGTGGGGGAGGTCTCGCCGGGAGCAAGGCGGCGTCCCGGGCCGGCATGCCCGGGACGCCGCGTGGGTCTGCTCACACGGTGCGGCTCAGGGCTGCAGCAGCACCTTGACCGCGCCGTCCTCCTTCTGCCGGAACTTGGCGTAGGCCTCGGGCGCCTGCTCGAGCGGCACGTGGTGGGTGGCGAAGTCGTCGACGCCCAGCGGGTCGCCCTCGGTGAGGATCGGCAGGATGTCCGGCGCCCAGCGCCACACGTTGGCCTGGCCCATGCGCAGCTGGATCTGCTTGTCGAACATCTTGTTCAGCGGCATGGGGTCGCTGGCGCCGCCGTAGACGCCGGACAGCGAGATCGTGCCGCCGCGGCGGACGGCCTCGATGGCGGTGTTCAGCGCCGCCAGCCGGTCCACCCCGGCCACCTGCATGACCTTCTCCATGAGCGCGTCCGGGACGATCGCCGAGGCCTTCTGGGCGATCGAGGCGGCGGGGGAGCCGTGCGCCTCCATGCCGACGGCGTCGATGACGGCGTCCGGGCCACGGCCGGCGGTGGCCTCGCGGATCTGGCCGACGACCTGTTCCTGGTCGGTCGAGCGGATCACGTTCGTGCCGCGCAGGGTGGCCCGCGCCAGCCGCTCGGGGACGACGTCGGAGGCCCACACGTGCTCGATGCCCAGGTGGTGGGCGATCCGGGTGCACATGTCGCCGATCGGGCCCAGACCCAGCACCAGCAGCGTGCCGCCGGGCGGCGTCGCGGCGTACTGGACGGCCTGCCAGGCGGTGGGCAGCACGTCGGAGAGGTAGACGAAGCGGTCGTCGGGCAGGCCGTCGGGGACCTTGATGGGCAGCGTGTTGCCGAACGGGACCCGCAGGTACTCCGCCTGCCCGCCGGGCACCTGGCCGTACAGCTTGGTGTAGCCGAACAGCGAGGCGCCGTAGCCCTGCTCACGGTTCTGCGTCGTCTCGCACTGCGACTGCAGCCCCTGCGAGCACATCCAGCAGGTGCCGCACGAGATGTTGAACGGGACGACGACCCGGTCGCCGGGCCGGACCGCGGTGACGTCCGGGCCCACCTCGCGGACGACGCCCATCGGCTCGTGCCCCATGACGTCGCCGACGGTCATGAACGGCGCCATCACCTCGATCAGGTGCAGGTCGGAGCCGCAGATGCCGCTGGAGGTCACCTCGACGACCACGTCGGTCGGGTCCTGGATCACCGGGTCGGGGACGGTGTCCACCCGGACGTCGGCTCGGCCGTGCCAGGTCACTGCGCGCATGGGGGAGGGCTCCTCGGATCGGGGTCGTCGGGGGGCGGACGCCGGGCTCCTGCCCCGCCGTGACGACGATCGCCCCCGCCCGGCCGACGACCCGGCGTGTTGCTGACCTCCCGTGAGGAGCGGTTGACGGTTCGTCGAACCACCGGGGCGGCGTCCGGTGACGGCGCTCACGGGGGGCGGCGCCAATACCCCTGCCCGGAGATCACCAAACGGACACGTGGTGTTCACTTGGCCCCCGTCCGCTCCCCCGGGCACCGCACGCGACCCCGTCCCCTCCGGAAAGCCCGGTGCATGACCCAGCCCTGCCACGACCACCGACCCGACCAGGCGCGGACGTCCCGGCACACCGTCCCGACGCAGCGCGCCGGGGGAGCACGACCGTCGGGCGCCCCTCCCGCCCGGCCGCTCCCGTCGGGACGACGCAGCCGCCGCGGACCCCTGCTGCCGGCCCGCCGCCGGACCGCCCACCTCGCCGCCGCACTCGTCGGGGCGAGCGCGCTGGGCCTGGTCACCCCCGGTGACCCGGCGGCCCGCGCCGACGCCGCCGACGTCTCCGTCACCGACCCGGTCAGCGTGGCCGAGGAGCTGGGCCTGGCCGCCGGCGCGACGTCCGTCGTCCCGGACACCGAGGCCGCCGCACGGCTCGGGGAGCTGGCCGCGAGCCGCACCGCCCGGGAGGCCGGGCGCGCCGCCGCGGCGGCAGCGCAGGACGAGGCCGACCGGCGCGCGGTCGCGGCCGCCGTCGAGGCCGCCCGGCCCGAGGCGGTCCTGCCCGTCGAGGGTGGCCGGCTGACCAGCCGGTTCGGACCGCGCTGGGGGACGCTGCACGCCGGCATCGACATCGCCGCCCCGATGCGGACCCCGGAGTACGCCGCGATGGACGGCATCGTGCTGGAGGCCGGCCCGGCCAGCGGCTACGGGCTGGCGGTCTACCTCCAACACGCCGACGGCGACGTCACCGTCTACGGCCACATGGACGAGGTCCTGGTGACCCCCGGCCAGGTGGTGGAGGCCGGGGAGACCATCGCGCTGCTCGGCAACCGCGGCCAGTCCACCGGCCCGCACCTGCACTTCGAGGTGCGCCGCGGCGGCCTGGACGGCGAGCCGGTCGACCCGGTGCCCTACCTGCGGGAACGCGGCGTCCGGATCTGAAAGAGGACCACCCTCCTCCCCACGCCTCGCACGCTCGGCGCGGGCCCCTGGAGGGTGGCCATCCGTGGACACTTGGGTCCGCAGCTGACGGCAGAGGGGGGTCGATGGGACACGGGCACGACCACGGGGGGCCCGTCGGGACGGCGTCGGCCGGCCACCGCCGCCGGCTGGCCGTCGTCCTGGTGCTCACCCTCGTCGTGGCCGCCGCCGAGGTGGCCGGTGCCCTGGTCTCCGGCTCGCTCGCGCTGCTGGCCGACGCCGGGCACATGGCCACCGACGCGCTCGGCATCGGTCTGGCGCTCGGCGCGGTGTCCCTGGCGCAGCGGCCCGCCCGCGGTCGGCGGACCTTCGGCTGGCAGCGCGCGGAGGTCCTCGCCGCCGTCGCCAACGGCCTGCTGCTGGTGGCGGTGGCCGGCTACGTCGTCGTCGAGGCGGTCCGCCGGGTCGGGGACCCGCCGCAGATCGACGCCGGCCTGGTGCTCGCGGTCGCCGCGCTCGGCCTGGTGGTGAACCTCGGCGGTCTGGCCCTGCTGCACCGTGGCCGGCGGGACTCCCTCGCCGTCCGCGGCGCCCACCTGGAGGTGCTCGGCGACGCCCTCGGCTCGGTCGCGGTCCTGGCCGCCGCCGCCGTCGTCGCCACCACCGGCTGGACGCCGGCGGACACCGTCGCCTCGCTGCTCATCGCCGCGCTGGTGCTGCCGCGGGCCTGGTCGCTGCTGCGCGAGGCGGTCGACGTGCTGCTGGAGGCCGCCCCGCGCGGGGTCGACCTGGACCGCGTGCGGGCACACCTCCTCGGCGTGGACGGCGTCGTCGGCGTCCACGACCTGCACGCCTGGACCATCACCTCCGGTCTGCCGGTGCTCTCCGCGCACGTCGTCGTCAGCGACGAGGCGCTGGCCGACGGCCACGGGGGGCGGGTGCTCGACGCGCTCGGGGACTGCCTCGGCGACCACTTCGACGTCGCGCACTGCACCTTCCAGCTGGAGGCCGCGGCGCACGCCGGCCACGAGTCCCCCGTCCACGAATGAACAAGGACCCCTCTGCCCCCCACCGCTCGCACGCTCGCGGTGGGACCCTGCAGAGGGGCCGTTCCATTCGGTCACCAGCAGCACGGACGGCGGGAGGCAGCAGCGGTGGAGCACGGTGACCACTCGGACATGTGGATGCCGACGGAACCGCCGACCTGGGGGCGGCTCTTCCTGCCCCACCTGGACGGCTGGTCGTGGCTGGCCGTGCTGAGCCTGCTCGGCCTCGTCGGCTACCCGGTCGCGGTCGCGGTGCTGCGCCGCTCCGGTGTGGTCTGGCCCTGGTGGCGGACGGCGTCCTGGACCGCCGGCTGCCTCGCGCTGTTCGCCGTGACCGGCACCTGGCTCAGCGGCTACGGCATGGTGCTGTTCAGCGTGCACATGGCCCAGCACATGGTGCTGTCCATGCTCGCCCCGGTGCTGCTGCTGCTCGGCGCCCCGGTCACTCTGGCGCTGCGGACCCTCCCGCGCGGCCGGACGCTGGCCGGCGTCCCCCGGGCGCTGCTGCTGGACGCGCTGCACAGCCGGGTTGCCCGCGTGACGTCCCACCCGGCGTTCACCCTGCCGCTGTTCCTGGCCAGCCTGTACGCCGTCTACTTCACGCCGCTGTTCGACACCCTGATGGCCGACCCGCTCGGCCACCAGTTCATGCTCGCCCACTTCACCGTGACCGGGCTGCTGTTCTTCGGCCCGATCCTCGCCCAGGACCCGTGGCCGCGGACGACCGGCCACGGCGGGCGGATGCTCGAGCTCCTCATCCCGATGCCGTTCCACGCCTTCTTCGGCGTGGCGATCCTCATGGCCAGCTCGCTGGTCGTGGACACCTTCGCCACCCCGCCCGCCGGCTGGGGCATCGACCCGCTGGCCGACCAGAAGGCCGCCGGGAGCATCGCCTGGTCCTTCGGTGAGATCCCGACGGTCTTCGTGATGGGCCTGGTGCTGTACAGCTGGATGGGCTCGGAGCAGCGCAGGGCCCGCCGGCAGGACCGCGCCGCCGACCGCGACCAGGACGCCGAGCTCACCGCCTACAACGAGCGCCTCCGGGCCCTGGCCGCACGCGGCGGCTGACGCCCCGCCGTGTCGCCCGCACCGACTCCGTGATCGACCGGCGCGGACGGGGGCCGTGGGACGGCCGTTTGCGACCATGGCGGCGTGCCGGTCTCCCTCGTCCTCACGGCGGACACCCACGTCCCCCGGCGGGCGCGCGACCTCCCCCGCGCGCTGTGGGCCGCCATCGACGCCGCGGACGTCGTCGTGCACGCCGGCGACTGGGTGGACGTCGCGCTGCTGGACCGCTTCGAGGAGCGCGCCCGCCGGCTGGTGGCCGTCCACGGCAACAACGACCACGGCGCGCTGCGCGAGCGGCTGCCGGAGGTGGCCCGCGCGGAGATCGAGGGCATCCGGCTGGCCGTCGTGCACGAGACCGGGGACCGGAAGGGCCGGGAGGCCCGCTGCGCCGCCCGCTTCCCCGACACCGACCTGCTGGTGTTCGGCCACAGCCACATCCCGTGGGACACCACCGCCGCCACCGGTCTCCGGTTGCTCAACCCCGGCTCGCCGACCGACCGGCGCCGGCAGCCCACCTGCACGTTCCTGACCGCCGTGGCCGACGGTGGTGTGCTGCGCGACGTGACCCTGCACCCGGTCGCGAGGTGACGCCGGGGACCGCCCGCTGGCGCCACCTCGGGGTGAGCCTGCTCGGCCTGGTCGCCGCCTGCGCCGTCCAGAACGGGCTGCCCTTCCTCACCGTCGCGCTGCGTGCCGAGGGCCTGTCGCTGAGCGCGATCGGGCTGCTGGTCAGCGCGCCCACGGCCGGTCTGGTGCTCAGCCTGCTGGCCTGGGGTGCGCTGGCCGACCGGTACGGCGAGCGGCGGGTGCTCGGCGCCGGGCTCGGCATCGCCGCCGCCGCCCTGGCCGGCGCCGCCGTGGCGGCCACACCGCTGGCCACCGGGCTGTGGCTGCTGCTCGCCGGCGCGGGCAGCGCGTCGGTGCACGCGGCCAGCGGGCGGCTGGTGCTCGGCTGGTTCCCGGCCACCCAGCGGGGCCTGGCCATGGGCATCCGCCAGGCCGGGCAGCCGATCGGCGTCGGGGTGGCGGCCTTCGCGCTGCCGCGGCTGGCCGACGGCGGCACGGGGACGGCGTTCGCGGCGCTCGCCGCCGGGTGCGCGGCCACCGCCGTCCTCATCGGGGTCCTGGTGCGCGACCCGGCGCGGCCCCGGACGCCCGCAGGAGCCCCACCGGTCCCGTCGCCCTACCGCACACCGGTGCTGTGGCGGGTGCACGCGGCCAGCACGCTGCTCGTCGTCCCGCAGTTCGTCGTCGCCGCGCTGGGCTTCGACTTCCTGGTCCGCGCGGCCGGCTGGTCGGCGGGGGCGGCGGGCGCCCTGCTGGCGGTCACCGCGCTGGGCGGGGCCGCCGCGCGGCTGGGCGCGGGCGTGTGGTCCGACCGCGCCGGCAGCCGGGTGGGCCCGCTGCGGCTGGCCGCGGCCGCGGTCGCCGTCGTCGTCGCAGGGCTCGCGGTCGTCGCCGCCCTCACCCCCGACGTCCTCGCCCCCGCCGCCGTTGCCGCCGCGGTGGTGGTCGCGACCGTCGCCACGGTCAGCCCCAACGGGATCGCCTTCACCTCGGTCGCCGAGCAGGCCGGGTCGGCCTGGGCCGGGCGGGCGCTGGGCGCGCACAACACCGTGCAGAACGTCGGCGCCACCCTCACCGTGCCGCTGGCCGCGCTGCTCGTCGAGGACGGGCCGGGCTACCCGGCGGCGTTCGCGGCGGCGGCGGTCGCCGCGGCGCTGGCGGTCGGCGTGGTGCCCGGCCGGGCGGTCGAGGCGGGCTCGCCCGGCGCCCCGCAGGCGGTCGGGGCCGCCGCCGCCCGGTGAGCCCCCGCCGTCCGTGGCCGGCGCGGGCGGTGCAGCTGCTGGCCTGCCCGGTGTGCGGAGACCCGCTGACCACCCGGCCGGACGACGCCGGGCTGCGCTGCCCGGCCGGGCACGCCTTCGACCGGGCGCGCCAGGGGCACGTCACGCTGCTGCCACCGGGGCACGTCCCGCCGTCCGGCGACTCCGCCGCGATGGTCGCCGACCGGGTCGCCTTCCTCGCCGCCGGCCACTACGCGGGCCTGACCCGCGCCCTGGAGGACGCCGTCACCGCGGGGGACCACGGCCCACCCGGCGCGCTGCTCGACCTCGGCGGGGGCACCGGGCACCACCTGGCCGCCGTCCTCGACCGGCTGCCGGACGCCGCCGGGGTGGTCCTGGACTCCTCCCGCTACGCCGCCCGGCGCGCGGCCGGCGCCTCCCCGCGCGCGCTCGCGGTGGTCGCCGACGCCTGGGCCCGCCTGCCCGTGCGCACGGCCGCCGTCGACCGGGTGCTGGTCGTCTTCGCCCCGCGCAACGGCCCGGAGGTCGCCCGGGTGCTGCGCCCGGGCGGGCGGCTGGTCGTCGTCACCCCGGCCGCCGACCACCTCCGCGAGCTGGTCGGCCCGCTCGGGCTGCTGCGGGTCGACCCCGACAAGGCACGCCGGCTGTCCGCCGCCCTCGGCCCGCACCTGCACCCGGTGGCCGCGGCGGCCCACCGGGAGCACCTCGTGCTGGACCGGGCGGCGGTCGCGACGCTGGTCGGCATGGGCCCGCACGCCCGCCACCTGGACCCCGCACGGCTGGCCGCGGCGGTGGCCGCGCTGCCGGGACGGACGCCGGTCACGCTGTCCGTCGACGTCACCACCTGGGCCCCGGAACCGGGCGGCCCCGGCGTGTCAGGTCACGATCCGGGCACGACCTGAGGTCTCCACGGGCGTCCGTCGCGTGCCGACGGGCGCGCCCGCGACGTCGGCAGGAAGCCGGTGGCGGGAAGCGTCTAAGCTGCGGCCGTGACGATCGCACCGGCGCCGATCGTGAGCCGGCCGAGCCCGGTTCACGAGGCGGAGAAGGGCTCGCGGCTCTCCAACCTGCTGCGGACCACCGACCACAAGACCATCGGCCTGATGTACCTGGCCACCTCCTTCGCCTGGTTCGTCGTCGGCGGGCTGCTGGCGATGCTGATGCGCGGGGAACTGGGCCGCCCGGGCCTGCAGTTCCTGTCGCCGGAGCAGTACAACCAGCTGGTCACCATGCACGGCACGATCATGCTGCTGTTCTTCGCGACGCCGCTGTTCTTCGCCTTCGCGAACCTGATCATGCCGCTGCAGATCGGCGCGCCCGACGTGGCGTTCCCGCGGCTGAACTCGTTCTCCTACTGGCTGTTCCTGTTCGGCTCCACGATCGCGGTGTCGGGCTTCTTCACCCCGGGTGGTGCCGCCGACTTCGGCTGGTACGCCTACACGCCGCTGTCCACCGCCGCGCACAGCCCCGGTGCCGGTGCCGACCTGTGGATCGCCGGCCTCGCCGTCAGTGGTCTGGGCACCATCCTCGGTGCGGTCAACTTCCTCACCACGCTGGCCTGCCTGCGCGCGCCGGGCATGACGCTGTTCCGGATGCCGATCTTCTGCTGGAACACCCTGGTGACCAGCCTGCTGGTGCTCTTCGCCTTCCCGATCCTCACCGCCGCGCTGTTCGCCCTGCTGGCCGACCGCCAGCTCGGGGCGCTGGTGTTCGTCGAGGAGAACGGCGGGTCGATGCTGTGGCAGCACCTGTTCTGGTTCTTCGGGCACCCCGAGGTCTACATCATCGCGCTGCCGTTCTTCGGCATCATCACCGAGATCATCCCGGTGTTCAGCCGCAAGCCGCTGTTCGGCTACAAGGGCATGGTCTTCGCGACCATCGCCATCGGTGGCCTGTCGCTGACGGTGTGGGCGCACCACATGTACGCGACCGGCGCGGTGCTGCTGCCCTTCTTCTCCTTCCTGACCTACCTCATCGCCGTGCCGACCGGGATCAAGTTCTTCAACTGGATCGGCACGATGTGGCGCGGCCAGCTCACCTTCGAGACGCCGATGCTGTTCGCCATCGGCTTCCTGGTGACCTTCCTGCTCGGTGGGCTGACCGGCGTCCTGCTCGGCAGCCCGGCGCTGGACTGGCACCTCAACGACAGCTACTTCGTCGTGGCGCACTTCCACTACGTCGTCTTCGGGACCGTCGTGTTCGCCGCCTACGCGGGCATGTACTTCTGGTTCCCGAAGATGATCGGCCGGATGATGGACGAGCGGATCGGCAAGCTGCACTTCTGGCTGACGTTCATCGGTTTCCACGGCACGTTCCTCGTGCAGCACTGGCTCGGCGCCGAGGGCATGCCCCGCCGCTACGTCAACTACCTGGGCACCGACGGGTTCACCACGCTGAACACCGTGTCGACGATCTTCTCGTTCGTGCTGGGCGCCTCCACGATCCCGTTCCTCTACAACGTGGCCCGGTCGTGGCGCTACGGCCGGCTGGCGCTGCGGGACGACCCGTGGGGCCACGGCAACTCGCTGGAGTGGGCGACGGGCTCCCCGCCGCCGCGGCACAACTTCACCGAGATCCCCAAGATCCGCTCCGAGCGGCCGGCGTTCGAGGCGCACTACCCGCACCTGGTCGAGCGGCTGCAGCGTGAGGCGCACGCCGGCAAGGGCCACGGCCGGTACACCAGCGAGCTGGCCGGCGGCACCGGCCCGCGTCAGGGAGTCAACGACCCCGATCCCTTCTGAAAGAGGACCCCGTCCTCCTCACCGCTCGCAAGCTCGCGGCGAGCCTCTGGACGGGGCCACCTCTCAGCGGGCAGCACAGCTCACCTGACGCCCCGTCGGCTCCGGCCGGCGGGGCGTCGCGGTGTGCGGGGACCGCTGCTGCCCGGTGGCCGGACGGCGGCCGGTGGTGCGGCACGATGACGGCCGTGCCGCCCGACCCCGCCCTGCACCCGGACCCCGTCGGCGTGCCGGCCGCCACCCCGCGGGCGCTGCTGACCGTCTCCGGGAGCGACCGCCCCGGGGTCACCGCGCGCCTGTTCGCCGCGCTGGCCGCGCCCGGGGACGGGTTCCCGCCGCTCGAGGTGGTCGACGTCGAGCAGGTCGTCGTCCACGGGCAGCTGGTGCTCGGCGTCGTCGTCGGGGCGCTGCCGGTCGAGGGCGGGCCGGTCCAGGGCGGGCCGGTCGAGGGCGGGCCGGCGGTGCCCGAGGAGCGCTTCCTGGCCGCCCTCGGCCGGCTGGCCGGGGACGTCGCCGCGGCCACCGGCGTGCGGGTGCAGGTCGAGTCCGCCGCCGACGCCGGGCTGGACGCCGCCCCCGCCGGCCGGCCGCACCACGTCATCCTGCTGGGCCGGCCCGTCCCGCCCGGGGCCGTGGCCGGGGCCGCGTCGGCCATCGCGGGCACCGGCGGCAACATCGAGGCCATCCGCCGCCTGTCGGACTACCCGGTCACCAGCTTCGAGCTCACCGTCTCCGGCGGGGAGGCCACCGCGCTGCGCACCGCGCTGGCCTCGGTGGCCTCGGCCACCGGGGCCGACATCGCCGTCGAGCAGGTCGGCCTGGCGCGTCGCAGCAAGCGGCTGATCGTGCTCGACGTGGACTCCACCCTGGTGCGCGGGGAGGTCATCGACGAGCTCGCCGCCCGCGCCGGCCGGGCCGCCGAGGTCGCCCGGATCACCGCCGCGGCCATGAACGGCGAGCTGGACTTCGCCCAGTCGCTGCGGGCCCGGGTGGCCGCGCTCGCGGGGCTGCCGGTCGAGGTGCTCGACGAGGTGCGCCAGGCGCTCGTGCTCACCCCCGGCGCGCGCACGCTCATCCGCACGCTCAAGCGGCACGGCCTCCGCTGCGGCGTCGTCAGCGGCGGCTTCACCCAGGTCACCGACCCGCTGGCCGAGCAGCTGGGCCTGGACTTCGCCGCGGCCAACACCCTGGAGGTCGCCGACGGCCGGCTCACCGGCGGGCTGGTGGGGGAGATCGTCGACCGCCCCGGGAAGGCGCGGGCGCTGGCCCGCTTCGCCGAGGCGTACGGCATCCCGCTGGAGCAGACCGTGGCCGTGGGCGACGGGGCCAACGACCTGGACATGCTCAACGCTGCCGGCCTGGGGATCGCCTTCAACGCCAAGCCCTACGTGCGCGAGCAGGCGCACACCGCCCTGAACCAGCCCTACCTGGACGCCGTGCTGCAGGTGCTCGGCTTCACCCGCGACGAGGTCCTCGACGCGGAGTGAGCCAGGCGCGGCGTTCTGGAGGCTGTCTGCGCGGCAGTCGGGGTCCCCGCCCGCAACCGGCGCCCGGATTCCCCGCAGTAAGTACAGCGGCCTGGGCGCTCGACGGCTTCCCGCGATCACGGCGCCGGGACCACCGGATCGACGCCCGGAGTGGTCACGGCGCCGTGATCGCGGCGGGCTGGGTGTCCGATGCGTCCAAGACGCCGGCGCGGCTGCTGCCTAGCGTCACCGGCATGGAGCTGCGCCCCGCCGTCGTCGGACTCGTGGTCTCGGACATGGCCGCGACCCTCGCCTTCTACCGCCGCTGCGGCCTCGCCGTGCCGGAGGGCGCCGACGACCAGCCGCACGTCGAGCTGCCGCTGGGCGGCGGGCTGCGGCTGGCCCTGGACACCGAGGCGACCATCCGGTCGTTCGACCCGCACTGGGCCCCGCCGACCGGTGGTCACCGGGTGGCCATCGCCTTCGACTGCGGCAGCCCCGCCGGCGTCGACGCGGCGTGGGCGGAGCTGACCGGGGCCGGTTCCCACGGGCACCTGCCGCCGTGGGACGCCGTGTGGGGTCAGCGCTACGCCGTCGTCCGCGACCCGGACGGCACCCCGGTGGACCTCTTCGCGGCGCTACCCGGCTGACCCGCGCAGCAGCGCGGTCGCGGTGGTGCCGGTCAGGTCGCGCACGTCCCGGGCGAGGTGTGCCTGGTCGGCGTACCCGGTCTCGGCGGCCACCCGGGCCAGCGGCGCCCCCTGCCGGACCTGCTCCAGCGCGCGGCCCAGCCGCAGCACCCGGCTCAGGTGGCGCGGCCCGTAGCCGAAGAGGTCCAGCGACCGGCGGTGCAGCTGCCGGACGCCGAGGCCCAGCCGCGCGGCCATGCCCGCGACCGGCACCCCTGCCCGTGCCAGCGCCAGCACCCGGCCGCCCAGCGGGTCCGCGGGGGAGTCGACCACCCGCTCGCCGGCCCACCGTTCCAGGGCGCCGGCCGGGTCCTCGGCCACCCGGTCGGCCAGTCGCCGCGCCACCGCCGCCGGCCACAGCTCCTCCAGCAGCGGCGTCCGGTCCCGCAGCTCGTGCGCGGGCACGCCCAGCAGCGCCGGTCCGGTCCCGCCGGAGAAGCGCAGCGCGACGTAGCGGGCGGGCACCGGGTCCTCGTGCCACCGCGCCCGCGTGTCGGGACCGGCCACCGACAGCCGCCGGCCGTCCCAGAGCAGGTCCAGGCAGCCGTCGGGCAGGATCCGCGACGCCCCCGCGGGCACGGCCCGCTGCCACAGCACCGCGCCGGGCACGGCGGTCGCCCGCTCGCGGTACGTCACTGCCCGGCCGGTGACCGGTGCACCCCGCCGGAGAGCTCCACGCCGGCGGTGCGGAGCTGGTCCAGCGCGGCGTCGGTGGTCGCCTCGCTGACGCCCGCGGTGAGCGGCAGCAGCACGCGGGTCGCGAAGCCCGCGCCGACGGCGTCCAGGGCGGTGGCCCGCACGCAGTGGTCGGTGGCGATCCCGACGACGTCCACGGCGTCCACCCCACGGGCGCGCAGCCAGTCGGCCAGCGGCACGCCGTCGGAGGCCCCCTCGAAGCCGGAGTAGGCCGCGGCGTACTCGCCCTTGTCGAACACCGCCTCGATCGGGCCGCGGTCCAGGTGCGGGTGCAGCTCGACGCCGCCGGTGCCGACCACGCAGTGCGCCGGCCAGGTCTCCAGGTAGTCCGGCTGCGCGGCGAAGTGGCCGCCGGGGTCGACGTGGTGGTCGCGGGTGGCCACCACGTGCGCGTAGTCGCCCGCGTGCGCGCGCAGGTGGGCGCTGATCGCCGCGGCGACGTCCGCACCGCCGGCGACGGCCAGGCTGCCGCCCTCGCAGAAGTCGTTCTGCACGTCCACCACCAGCAGGGCGCGGGTCACGTCGTCCTCCTCAGGCCGTCACGGTCTCGATGGCGCTCTCCCCGCGGGACAGCGCGAACGCCTCGGCAGGCAGCGCGGCGACGGTCTGCTCGTGGTGGGCCCGCGCGGCGGCCACCGCCTCCCGCGGTGTGGCCGGGGTGCACACCTCGCCGCCGCGGACCAGCTCCACGACCAGCGCCCGGTCGCCGTCCCGGGGGAGCACCGGTGCGCTGGTGACCACCTCGGCGGTCGCCGTGCCGGCGGCGTCGTGCCGGCGGACGGCGGACTTGCGCCCCCCGACGGAGTTCTTGCCCTCCGAGCGCTTGGCCACCGGGACGCCGTCCCGTTCCACCAGCTTGTAGACCATCCCCGCGGTCGGGGCCCCGGAGCCGGTGACCAGCGAGGTGCCCACGCCGTACCCGTCGACCGGGGCGGCCATGAGCCCGGCGATCGCGTACTCGTCCAGGTCGCTGGTGACCACGATCCGCGTCCGCGTCGCGCCGAGGGAGTCCAGCAGCTCGCGGGCGTGCCGGGCCAGCGTGGGCAGGTCCCCGGAGTCCAGCCGGATCGCGCCCAGCTGCGGCCCGGCCACCTCCACCGCCGTCCGGATGCCCTGGTCGACGTCGTAGGTGTCCACCAGCAGCGTGGTCCCCACGCCCAGGGCGGCGACCTGGGCGCGGAAGGCGGCGGCCTCGTCGTCGTGCAGCAGCGTGAAGGCGTGCGCGCTGGTGCCGGTGGTCGGGACGCCGTAGCGGCGACCGGCCTCCAGGTTCGAGGTGGCGGCGAACCCGGCCAGGTGCGCGGCCCGGGCGGCGGCCACCGCGGCGTCCTCGTGCGTGCGCCGCGAGCCCATCTCGATGCACGGCCGCTCGCAGGCCGCCGACACCATCCGGGCCGCGGCCGACGCGATGGCGCTGTCGTGGTTGAGCACCGAGAGCACCAGCGTCTCCAGCAGCACCCCCTCGGCGAACGGCGCCCGGACGGTGAGCACCGGCGAGCCCGGGAAGAACGGCTCGCCCTCCGCGTAGCCGTCGACGTCCCCGGAGAAGCGGAACCCGGCCAGCCGGTCCAGCAGCCGTGCGTCGGTGAGCCCCTGCTCGCGCAGCGCGGCCAGGTCGGCGTCGGTGAACCGGAAGCCGGCCAGCGCCTCCAGCAGCCGCCCGGTGCCGGCCAGCACGCCGTACCGGCGCCCGTGCGGCAGCCGCCGGGCGAAGACCTCGAACACGCAGTCGCGGTCGGCGGTGCCGTCGGCCAGCGCCGCGGCGACCATGGTCAGCTCGTACCGGTCGGTGAGCAGGGCGGGACCGGTCGACATGGCCCCGCAGCGTAGGCGCGACCGGCGACACCCCGCGTTCTAAGGTGAGGGGGTGGCCGGACCGCTCGCCCCGATCCGGACGCCGGAGGAGACCGTCGAGGAGCTCGGCGACCTCGACCGCCCGTGGGTCACCATCGTCTGGAACGACCCGGTCAACCTCATGACCTACGTGACCTACGTCCTGCAGGAGCTGTTCGGCTACGACGAGCCGACGGCGACCACGCTCATGCTGCAGGTGCACGAGGAGGGCAGGGCGATCGTGAGCTCCGGGCCACGGGAGAAGATGGAGCACGACACCAGCCGGCTGCACGCCTACGGGCTGTGGGCCAGCTACCAGCGCGACTCGTGAGGGCACCCGCGTGAGGCCGTTCCGCCGTCGCGGGGACGAGCTCGCCGCCCGGCTCGAGCCGGCCGAGGCGCACGTCCTCGGCCTGCTGCTCGACCAGCTCGAGCAGCTGCTCACCGCCGAGGCCGAGGACGTCGCCGGCGACCCGGTCATCGCTCGGCTGCTGCCCGCCGGGCACCGCAGCGACCCCGACATCGCCGCGGACTACCGGGAGATGACCGAGTCGGCGCTGCGCTCCGGCAAGGCCTACGACCTGGCCACCGTCCGGGCCGGTCTGCCCCCGGACGGCGGGGCGGTCCGCCTGGACCCGGAGCAGGCGGCCGCCTGGCTGCGCACCACCAACGACCTGCGGCTGGCGCTGGGCACCCGGCTGGACATCCGGGAGGACACCGAGCCGCCGGAGGACCTCGGCGGCGAGGAGGGCCAGCAGCTGGCCGTCTACTACTGGCTCACCGGCCTGCAGGGCTCGCTCGTCGACGCACTCGCCGCGGGTCGCGCCGGCCGAAGGTGAGCACGACCAGCACCGCGAGGAGCAGGTCGAGCACGAAGAACACCGACACCAGGCCGGGCATCTCCAGGTCGCGCACCAGCGCACCGACCGCGGAGACCAGCACCACCAGCGACAGGACGGCGACCAGCAGCAGGGTCAGCACCTGGAGCGACACGACCAGCACCAGCGACACCCGGTCGCCACCGATGGCGCGGCGGTACCAGCCGGTGCGCCTGCGGGTGCCCCCGACGCCGAGCACCAGCGCCGGCAGCGCCACGCCCAGCACGCCCGCGACCATGAGCAGCTCGACCACCACGACCTCGCACCGTAACCGAGCGGGACCCCCCGCCCCTCGCCAGTTCGGGGCGGGACGCTGCGGGCGCCGTCGGTGGGCCGCCTAGACTGGGCCCGTGCTGCGCATCGACCGCGCGACCTACGACGCCATCGTGGCCCACGCCCGGGAGGACCACCCGGACGAGGCCTGTGGCGTCGTCGCCGGCCCCGCGGGCAGCGACCGTCCCGAGCGGTTCATCCCGATGCTGAACGCCGCGCGCTCGCCCACGTTCTACGAGTTCGACTCCGGGGACCTGCTGCGGCTGTACCGGGACATGGACGACCGGGACGAGGAGCCGGTGGTGGTGTACCACTCGCACACCGCCACCGAGGCCTCCCCCTCCCGCACCGACATCGGTCTGGCCGCCGAGCCGGGTGCGCACTACGTGCTGGTCTCCACCCGCCAGCACGGGGAGCGGACCGGGCTGGCCGGGGACGACGTCGAGTTCCGCAGCTTCCGGATCGTCGACGGCGTCGCCACCGAGGAGCACGTCGAGGTCGTCGAGTCCTACCTGTTCGGCCACTCGCCGACCACCGTCGTCTACGACTGAAGAAGTCGAAGGACCCTCCTGCCCCCCACGACGCGCTCCGCGCGCCGCGGGTCCCTGCAGGAGGGCCACCCGTCGTCCGGAATCCCGGACGGCGATCGGGCGTTGGGCCGAGCAGACGCACGTCCGCCGCGCCGTCGCGCGGCACACCCCTGAACCCCTGAGGAGCACGAACCCGCCATGGCCATCGAGGTCCGGATCCCGACCATCCTGCGCACCCACACCGGCGGCAACAAGACCGTCGAGGGCAGCGGGGACACCCTGGCCGCGCTCGTCGAGGACCTCGACGCCAAGCACCCGGGCCTGAAGAACCGCCTGGTCACCGAGGAGGGCAAGCTGCACCGCTTCGTCAACGTCTACGTCAACGACGAGGACGTGCGCTTCACCGGCGCCCTGGACACCCAGGTCAAGGACGGCGACTCGGTGACCATCCTCCCGGCGGTCGCGGGCGGCTGACCGCCGTCCCGCCCACCACCCCCAGACCCGAGGACCGCTGATGGCCCGCTTCGCCTCGCTCGTCGACTCGCTCGGCAACACCCCACTGGTGGGGCTGCCGAGCCTGTCGCCGTCCGCCGACGTCCGGCTGTGGGCCAAGCTCGAGGACCACAACCCCACCGGGTCGATCAAGGACCGCGCCGCCATCTCCATGATCGAGGCGGCGGAGAAGGAGGGGCGACTCAAGCCGGGGGACACCATCCTGGAGCCCACCAGCGGCAACACCGGGATCTCCCTGGCGATGGTGGCCAGCCAGCGCGGCTACAAGCTGATCTGCGTGATGCCGGAGAACACCTCGATCGAGCGGCGCCAGCTGCTGGAGATGTACGGCGCGCAGATCATCAGCTCCCCGGCGGCCGGCGGCTCCAACCAGGCCGTCGCCGTCGCCAGGGGGCTGGCCGCCGAGCACACCGACTGGGTGATGCTCTACCAGTACGGCAACCCGGCCAACGCCGAGGCGCACTACACCGGCACCGGCCCGGAGATCCTCGCCGACCTGCCCTCGATCACCCACTTCGTCGCGGGCCTCGGCACCACCGGCACCCTCATGGGCGTCTCCCGCTTCCTGCGCGAGCGCAAGCCCGGGGTGCGGGTGGTCGCCGCCGAGCCGCGCTACGGCGAGCTGGTCTACGGGCTGCGCAACATCGACGAGGGCTTCGTCCCCGAGCTGTACGACCCCGAGCTGCTGGACTCGCGGTTCAGCGTCGGGCCGCTGGACGCGCTGCGGCGCACCAGGCAGCTGGTGGAGCAGGAGGGCATCTTCGCCGGCATCTCCACCGGCGCGATCCTGCACGCCGCGCTCGGCATCGCCGACAAGGAGGTCGCCGCGGGCCGCCGCGCCGACATCGTCTTCATCGTCTGCGACGGCGGCTGGAAGTACCTGTCCACCGGCGCCTACGCCGGCACGCTCGAGGAGGCGACCTCCGCGCTGGAGGGCCAGCTCTGGGCCTGAGCGGACCGGCGCCGGCGAGCACCCGGCCGGGTGCGCAGGCGGACCGGGCCGCACCGCGGTGACGCGTCCCGCGGCGGGTCCGCGTCGCCGCCGTCGCCGTGGGACCCCTGCCCTGACGGGCACCCGGGTGTGGTGCGGACCTCCCCGGCGTCGCGGCTAGCCTGACCCGCGACATGGGGACGACGGGAGCGCGGGCATGCGGCTGACGGTGGTCGGCTGCTCGGGCAGCGGCCCGGGCCCCGCGTCACCGGCGTCCTGCTACCTGGTCGAGCACGACGGCTTCCGCGTGCTCCTCGACCTGGGCAACGGCGCGTTCGGGACGCTGCAGGCCCTCGTCGACCCGGCGTCCGTCGATGCGCTGTACCTGACCCACCTGCACGCCGACCACTGCCTCGACGTCGCCCCCTTCGTCGTGTGGCACCGCTACTCCGGGCGGTCCCGCGGCCGGCCGGTGCCGCTGTATGCCCCGCACGGCGCGCACCGGCGGCTGGCCTCGGCCTACTACGGCAACGACGCCCCCCTGGAGGACGTCTTCGACTTCACCGTCCTCACCGGCGAGCCCTTCGACCTGGGGCCCTTCCGGGTGCGGACGGCGCGCACCGCGCACCCGGTGGAGTGCCACGCGGTGCGGCTGACCGCCGGTGGCCGCTCGCTGGTCTACACCGGGGACACCGGCGTCAGCGCCGCCGTGGTCGAGCTCGCCCGCGGCGCCGACGTGCTGCTGGCCGAGGCCGCGCACCCCGACGTCCCGGACCTGCCGCCGGACCTGCACCTCACCGGCCGGCAGGCCGCCGAGCACGCCGCCGCAGCGGGGGTCGATCGGCTGCTGCTCACCCACGTGCCGGCCTGGGTCGACCCCGCCGGGCAGCTCGCCTCCGCGCGGACCGTCTACCCGACCGCCGAACTCGTCGCCCCCCGCGCCACGTACGACGTCTGACGGAGCCTCCTGCCCCCGGCACCCGCAGGCTCGCGGCGGCATCCTGCAGGAGGACGGTGCCGCACGTCAGCGCACCCCGCTTGCCCCGCCGCGTGCGGCCGGGCACGGTGGCCCGGTGGTCGACGACGAACGGGACGGCGTCCGGCTGACCAGCCTCGACGCCCCGCTGGGCGACGGCCTCGGGGTGACCAAGGGCGACCTGGTCGACCACCTCGACGCCAACGCCTCCCGGTTGGTGCCGCAGCTGGCGGGCCGCCCGCTGTCGGTGAAGCGGGTCCGGCCGGGCCAGGAGCCGTTCGTGCAGCGCAACGTCGCCAAGGGCGCCCCCGACTGGGTGCGCACCGTCCCGGTGTGGTCCCACGGTGCGCACCGCGAGGTCCACCAAGTGCTCTGCGACGACCGCCGCACGCTGCTGTGGCTGGCCAACCAGCGGGCCGTGGAGTTCCACGTGCCCTTCGCCCTCGCCGGCGCGGAGACCGCGCCGACCGGGATCGTGCTCGACCTGGACCCACCGGAGGGGGCCGACTTCGCCGTGGTCGTGCAGGCGGCGGACCTCGTCCGGCGGGCGCTGGCCGACGCCGGGCTCGCCGGGGCGGTGAAGACCAGCGGGTCCAAGGGCGTGCACGTCGTCGTGCCGGTGTGCGGGGTCGGGCCCGAGGACGCCGCCGCCGCGACCCGCGCGCTCGCCGCCCGCGCCGCCGCCCTGGACCCGGACCTGGCCACCACCGCCTACATCGTCGAGGACCGGCACGGCCGGGTGTTCCTCGACTCGACCCGCTCGGGCTCCTCGACGATCGTGGCCGCCTACAGCCCGCGCGTCCGCCCGGGCCTGCCGGTGTCCGCGCCGGTCGCCTGGTCGGACCTGCCCGCGGTGCGGCCCGGTGACGTGACCGTCCGGACGGCCCCGGAGCTGCTGGGCGACGGTGACCCGTGGGCGGCGCTGCTGCCCGCGCCGCAGGAGCTGCCGGCCGACCTGGTCGCCGAGGGCCGCACCATCCCGGTGGCCCGCGTGCAGGCGATGCACGAGGGCCGGCGCCGGGCCCGGGCGCGCCGCGCGGAGGCGGGGGACTGACCGTCCGCGGCCGCGTCCACAGCCGCGGCGCCGTCCACAGGCCCGGGCCGGCGCGTCGCCCGCGCCGGGCACGCTGCCGGCCATGTCACCGGACCCGCAGACCACCGCCTGGCTCGACCAGGAGGACGCCCACCTCGCCCGGGTGATCCGGCAGCACCGCTGGGCGGTGCAGTACGTCGGCGCCGGCACCGGGGACGACGAGCCCTGCTTCGGCTACACCATCGGGCTGTTCGGCCTGGGCCACCCGGAGCTGGTCGTCGTCGGCCTGGCGCCCGGCCCCACGCACGACCTGCTGCAGCAGGTGGCCGCCGAGGTCGCCGCCGGGCGCGACCTGGTGCCCGGGGAGCTGCTCGACCGGGACGACGGCGGCGGGCGGCTGTGCGTCGAGGTCTCGCCCAACCCCGGCGAGGTGGTGCTGGGCGCCAACCGCTTCTACCAGCGGCCACCGGAGTACTCGGTGCCGGCGCTGCAGCTGACCTGGACCCGGGCGGGGTGTTTCCCGTGGGAGGAGGGGCACCCGTGCGACCCCGGGTGCCAGCCGCGCCCCGGCACCTGGCGGGCCTGACGGAGGACCTCCCTGCCCCCGCCGCCACTCGCAGTGGAGGGACCCTGCAGGGAGGCCGCTCCGTCGGCTAGTCCAGACCCAGGTCGCGGCGCAGCTTGGCGACGTGACCGGTCGCCTTGACGTTGTAGGCGGCCTTCTCGACGCGGCCCTCGGCGTCGATGACGAACGTCGACCGGATGACCCCGAGGACCTCCTTGCCGTACAGCTTCTTGGTCCCGTACGCGCCGTAGGCGGCGAGCACCTCCTTGTCCGGGTCGGACAGCAGGGTGATCCGCAGGCCCTCGGCCTCGCGGAAGCGCGCCAGCTTGTCGACCGGGTCCGGGGAGATGCCGATGACGTCCAGGCCGGCCTCGGCCAGGTCGCCGGCGGAGGCGGTGAAGTCCACGGCCTGGGTGGTGCACCCCGGGGTCATCGCCGCCGGGTAGCAGTAGACGACCACCCGGCGGCCGCGGTGGTCGGCGAGCGACACCGGGGTGCCGTCGGCGTCGGGCAGCGTGAACCCCGGGGCGGGGTCGCCCGGGGCCAGGCGGACGGGAGCCGTGTCGAGGCCGCGGTCGGTGTCGGTCATGACCGGCATCCTGCCGTGCCCGGCCGGCCGCGCGGCAGGGGCGTCCCTGGGTCAGCCGGCGAGGAAGGACAGCCGGACCTGCCGCTCGGGGTTGTCGGTGTTGGTGTCCACCAGGCAGACCCGCTGCCAGGTGCCCAGCTGCAGGCGCCCGCCGAGCACCGGGATGCTCGTCGACGGCGGGACGAACGCCGGGAGCACGTGGTCGCGGCCGTGACCCGGACTGCCGTGCCGGTGCCGCCACCGCCCGTCGCGGGGGAGCAGCTCGTCGAGCTGGGCGAGCAGGTCGTCGTCGCTGCCGGCGCCGGTCTCGATGACGGCGACGCCTGCCGTCGCGTGCGGCACGAACACGTGCAGCAGCCCGTCGGCCTCCGCCCGCACGAACTCGGCGCACTCCTCGGTGAGGTCGACCACCGTGGGCTCGCCTCCGGTCCGGACCGTCCGCAGCTCAGATCGCACGTGACATTGTCGTCCTACCGGACGACACCGCGTCCAGGTGTCGTCCCCGACGCAGCCGAGCCGGCCCGCCGCCTCGTCGCGGGACCCACCGGGCCCCACTCCTCGACGGCACCGCGTCCAGGTGCCGTCCCCGACGCAGCCGAGCCGGCCCGCCGCCTCGTCGCGGGACCCTCCGGGCCCCACTCCTCGACGACACCGCGTCCAGGTGCCGTCCCCGACGCCGGACGGCGGGAGCCGCGGTGTGCCCGCGACAGCCGCGCTGCACCGCGGCTCCGGCGGCCGCACGGCGGCTCTCGTGGGGGGCGCCGGCCCGCCCCCGGGCGGCACTACTGTCGGCGCACGTGACCGCAGCAGCCGCGCCTCCGCGCCCCGACGGCCGGGCGGCCGACCAGCTCCGCCCCGTGACGATCACCCGCAACTGGCTGGACCACGCCGAGGGCTCGGTGCTGGTGGAGTTCGGCCGCACCCGCGTGCTCTGCGCGGCCAGCGTCACCGAGGGCGTGCCGCGCTGGCGGAAGGGCTCGGGCCTGGGCTGGGTGACCGCCGAGTACGCGATGCTGCCGCGGGCCACGCACACCCGCGGTGACCGCGAGTCGGTCAAGGGCCGCATCGGCGGGCGCACGCACGAGATCAGCCGGCTGGTCGGGCGCTCGCTGCGCGCCGCGGTCGACCTCGCCGCGCTGGGGGAGAACAGCGTCGCCGTCGACTGCGACGTCCTGCAGGCCGACGGCGGCACCCGGACGGCGGCGATCACCGGTGCCTACGTCGCCCTCGCCGACGCCGTGTCCTGGCTGGGCGAGCGGCGCAAGCTGGCCCGCGCGAAGCCGCTGCTGCAGTCGGTGGCCGCGGTGAGCGTCGGCGTGGTCGACGGGCAGCCGCGACTGGACCTCGCCTACGAGGAGGACGTGCGCGCCGGCACCGACATGAACGTCGTGTGCACCGGCGACGGCAGCTTCGTCGAGGTCCAGGGCACCGCGGAGAACGGCGTCTTCGACCGCGGCACCCTCGACGCGCTGCTGGACCTCGCGGTCGGCGGCTGCGCCACGCTCACCGCGCTGCAGCAGCAGGCGCTCACCCGATGAGCGCGCGGCTGCTGCTGGCCACCCGCAACCCCGGCAAGCTCGCCGAGCTGCGCCGGCTGCTGCACAGCGCCGTCCCCGGGGTGGACGTGCTGGGGCTGGGCGACCTCCCCGAGTACCCCGAGGCGCCCGAGACCGGTGCCACCTTCGCCGAGAACGCGCTGCTCAAGGCACGCGAGGCGGTCCGGCACACCGGGTTGGCCGCGGTCGCCGACGACTCCGGGCTGACCGTCGACGCGCTCAACGGGATGCCCGGGATCCTGTCCGCCCGCTGGTCGGGCCGGCACGGGGACGACGCGGCCAACACTGCCCTGCTGCTCGGCCAGCTGGCCGACGTGCCCGACGGGCGCCGCGGCGCCGCCTTCGTCTGCGCGGCCGCGGTGGTGACGCCGGAGGGCGCCGAGCGGGTGGTCGAGCGGTCCTGGCGCGGGGAGGTGGTCCGGGAGCCGCGGGGTGCCCACGGCTTCGGCTACGACCCGGTCTTCCTGCCCGACGGGCTGGAGCACACCGCCGCGGAGCTCACCGCCGCGGAGAAGGACGCGCGCAGCCACCGCGGGCAGGCCCTCACCGCCCTGGTGCCGCTGGTCGCCGAGCTGCTCGACCGGGCCTGACCGGCTCACCCCGAAGGAGGGGACCGGCGAGCCCGGGGTGCACCGGCCGGGTGGACCGGCCGATCCAGTCCGTGTCACCCGCACGAGGCGGGTGCCCGGACGACGAGGGGCCATGCGCACACACACCCGGCGGTCGACGAGGTCCCGTCCGCGACGGCGCGACCCCCACGGCCGCGTGCGGGCCGGCGCCCGGCTGCGGCTGCCCGCCCACGCCGCCACCGCCGGCCTGGTCGCCGTCCTGGCCGTGCTCACGGTCTTCTCGGTGACCGCTGCGGTGACCAACGCCCGCGCCGCCAGCGACGCGGAGCAGAGCGCCCTGGTCTCGGAGTGGTCCGAGCAGGCCGAGCGCTCCCTGGTGCGCCAGGTCGACCTCGTCGACGACCTGGCCCTCGAACCGGACGAGGAGCTGCGCGCCGAGTACGACGAGGCCAGCGCGGCCACCCGGGCGGCGATCGAGGAGATGGGTGCCGTCGCCGGCGCCGACGAGGAGATCGCCGTCCGCGAGTGGCTGCGGCTGCACACCCGGTACGAGTTCGCCGTCGAGCAGCTCCTGTCGGCCACCGCGACCAGCCCGGGGATCGCCGAGACCTACGAGGACGTCTACGTCGACCCGCACCACGACGCGCTGGAGGCCCTCATCCGCGACGAGGCCAAGCAGCACTGGGACCGCGCCAACGAGTCGCTGGCCTTCGTGGGCGACGTCCAGCAAGTGCTGCTCGTCGCCACGCCGGTGGTCTTCGGTGCCGGGCTGGCCGTGGTGGCCTGGTTCGCCGCCATCCTCACCCGCAGCCGGCGGGAGACCGTCGCGCAGGCCGAGGCCAACCGGCAGCAGGCGCTGCACGACGCGCTGACCGGCCTGCCCAACCGCACGCTGCTCCGCCAGCGCGGCGAGGTGGCGCTGGCCGGCGCCGAGTCCGGCTCGGTGGCGCTGATGCTCATCGACCTGGACCGGTTCAAGGAGGTCAACGACACCCTGGGGCACGCCTACGGGGACGTCGTCCTGCAGGCGGTGGCCGACCGGCTGCGCGCCACGGTCCGCGGCAGCGACACGGTGGCCCGGCTCGGCGGCGACGAGTTCGCCATCCTGCTGCCCCGCGTCGTCGACGAGGAGGCCGCCCGGCAGCTGGCCGGCCGGGCGCTGGTCGCGATGGAGGCGCCCATCGAGGTCGACGGCGTCTCCCTCGACATCGACGCGAGCATCGGCATCGCCATGGCCGGCGTCCACGGGGAGGACGTGGAGACCCTGCTGCAGAGCGCGGACATCGCCATGTACTCCGCCAAGGACCGCGGGCTGGGCGTGTGCGTCTACGACGACGCCCTCAACGACCACAGCCCCGAGCGGCTGGGCCTGCTCGGCCAGCTGCGCCGGGCGATCGACAACGGCGAGCTGGTGCTGCACTTCCAGCCCAAGATCGCCCTGCCCGGTGCCCAGGTGTGCGGGGTGGAGGCCCTGGTGCGCTGGCAGCACCCGCAGCGCGGCCTGGTCCCCCCGGGCGACTTCATCCCGCTGGCCGAGCGCACCCCGCTCATCCGGCCGCTGACCCGCTACGTCGTCGACGCGGCCCTCGAGCAGTGCGCGCGGTGGCGGGACGCCGGCCGGGACCTCGGCGTCGCGGTCAACATCTCGGCCCGCAACCTGCTCGACGAGCACTTCGTCGACGAGGTGGAGGAGCTGCTCGAGCACTGGCGGCTGCCGGCGTCCTGCTTGGAGCTGGAGGTCACCGAGAGCGCGATCATGGCCGACCCCGAGCGGGCCCGGCGGATCCTCACCCGGCTGGCCGAGTGCGGCGTCACCCTGTCGGTCGACGACTTCGGGGCCGGCTACACCTCGCTGGCCCAGCTCAAGGACCTGCCGGTGCGCCAGTTGAAGATCGACCGCTCCTTCGTCGCGCCGATGGCGGCCGACCCGAGCAACGCGATGATCGTGCGGTCGGTGGTCGAGCTGGGGCACAACCTGGGGCTGACCACCGTCGCGGAGGGCGTCGAGGACCAGGCGACCTGCGAGAGCCTGCAGGCGATGGGCTGCGACGTGGCGCAGGGCTACTACATCTGCCGGCCGATGCCGGCCGACGCGCTCGAGGCGTGGTTCGACGCGACGGTCGGCCTGCGGGTCTGAGCCGCGGACCCCGCCGGCCCCGGTGCGCCGCGGCCGGCGGGCGGCGGGTCAGGAGGTCGGCCCGGCCCCGGTGGGGGACGACGCCTCGTCCTCCCCGGCGTCCGGCGCCGGTGCCGACCCGCCCGGGGACCGGGTCGGCCCGCTGCCGGTGGTCGGCTCGGCGGCCGGGGTGCGCGACGGCGTCACCGACCCGGACGTGGACCCGCCGTCCTCCTCCGGGACCTCCTCCTCCGCCGGGGCACCCTCGTCGCCGTCGGTGGCCGGGGCACTCGTCCCGGTGGCCGGCGCGGTCGGGGTGGGAGACGAGGGGGCCGGGTCACCCGGCTCCTGCTCCCCGGTGGGGCCCTGCCCGCCGGTCGAGGACGCCTCGGTGATCGCGCCGATGGTCGTGGCCGCGGAGGTCTCGGTGTCCCCGACGAGCGCGGACACCGGTCGCTGCCCGACCAGCTCGATGCCGCTCAGGACCACCATGGCCAGCCCGAACACCGCCGCGGCGTAGCCGGCGACCCTGGTCCAGCGCAGCCGCCGGGGTCGCGCGGTCGGGCGGCGGGGGTCCAGGTGGGCCGGCAGCACCGCGGTGGCCGGCGGCGCCGCGGCCGACGGCCGGCCGGTGCGCTGTCCGCGGGCCTGGCGCAGCCTCCGGCTGGTGCGCTGCAGGGAGGTGCCGTAGACCGCGGCGCCGACGGTGCTGACGACGCTGGCCAGGGCGGCACCGATCAGGGTGCCGGCCAGGCCGGAGGTGGAGGCGACCACGGCGGCGGACACCGCGGCCAGGGCGCCGGCGGCCACCTGGGTGGCACTGAGCTGGGTGGCCGGTCGCGGCTCCTCGGCGGGCCGGGCGGACGTGTCGCTCGGGTCGGGACGTGGCGGGGTCATGGGCTCCGGCGGGGGTCGGTGCGTGCAGGGCGATGCGGCCGGGACGGGCGGCGCTGCGCGACGGCCTGCCCTCCCAGGGTAGGGGCGCGTCCTGCGGCGTCCCGGCGCCGATCGGCCCGCCGTGCCGCTGACCTGCACGGACGGCGTCGTGTGATCCCGCTCGCGCGCGTCCCGCCGTCCGCCCGCGCGGCGCGCCGGCGGGCGCCCGGGCACAGTGGGCGGGTGCGGATCTCGGTGGCGGGTGTGCGGGCGCTGCGCTTCGACGACGGGACGCCGGTGACCGCGGCCTCCGCCGTCGCGCCGCTGGGCGAGGGCTTCCTGGTGGCCCAGGACGACTCCACGGTGGCCGCCTGGCTGCGCGGCGACTCGGTGACCGCGCTGCGCCTGCTGCCGCCCGTCGAGGGCCTGGACCGGTTCAGCGAGGCGGCGGGCACCAAGCGGCTCAAGCCCGACCTGGAGGTGGCCTGCCCCGCGGAGGTCGACGGAGAGCCGGCCGTCCTGGCGCTCGGCTCGGGCGCCACCGACCGGCGCACCCGCGGGGTCCTGGTGCGGCTGGACGGCGGGGTGCCCGTCGTCCGCGCGGGGGAGCTGGCGCCGCTGTACGCGCGGGTCGCCCGCGTGCTCGGCATCGACGACGACCAGCTCAACCTGGAGGGCGCCAGCCGGCACGGCGACACCGTCCGCTGGTTCAACCGCGGCAACCTGGCCGCCGGGCTGCCCTCGCGCAGCGTGGACGTCCCGCTGGCCGCCCTGGTCGACGCCGTCCTCGGCCGGGCGGACCCCGGCTCCGTGCCGGTGGACCGCCCCCGCTCCTACGACCTCGGCGAGGTGGCCGGGGTGGGCCTGGCGGTGACCGACGCGATCACCCTGCCCGACGGGCGGCTGCTGCTGAGCGCGGCCGCCGAGGACACCCCGAACGCCGTCGACGACGGGCCGGTGGTCGCCGCCGCGCTGGTGCTGGTCGACGGGGACGTCGTGCTGGACGTCGGCGCCCTCCCGGAGGTGGACGGGCAGGTGGCCAAGGTCGAGGGGCTGGCGCTGCGCGGCACGCGCGACGGTGCGCTGCAGCTGCTGGCCGTCGTGGACGACGACGACCCCACCGGCCCGGCGGCGGCGCTGGAGCTGCACGTCGAGCTGGGCTGAGTGCGGGAGGCGGGAGTCGAACCCGCACGCCCGAGGGCACCAGATCCTAAGTCTGGCGTGGCTGCCGTTACACCACTCCCGCGTGGGATCCGAGCATAGGGACCCGCCCACGCGGGTGGCCCTCGCCCGACTGACGCGCCCGGGCCGGGGCCGTCTGGCAGGCTGTCGCCCGTGCCTCGCGACCCTCGACAGATCCAGCTGGAGATCGACGCCGCCCGGGAGTCGCTCGCGGCGACCCTGGACCAGCTGGCCGCCCGGACCAGCCCGCAGCGGTTGAGGGCCCAGGGGCAGGCCGCCGTCCAGCAGTTCCTGCAGACCCCGGCGGGGATGGCCGCCGTCGGCGCGGTCGGTCTGCTGATGACGCTGGTGATGGTGCAGAAGGTCCGGCACCGGAACGACTGAGCGCGACGACCGAGATGGCCCACCCCCGCCCCGATCCCGTCGGTCCCGGCCAGGAGTCGGTCTGGGACTACCCCCGCCCGCCCTCGGCCGAGGTGTCCGGTCGCCGGGTGGTGGTCGAGCTCGGCGGCCGCGTCGTCGCGGCGACCGATCGCCCGATCCGGGTCTGCGAGACCAGCCACCCGCCGGTCTACTACGTCCCCCGCGAGGACGTCGCCGAGGGCGTGCTGGAGCGCGCCGCCGGCAGCTCGTGGTGCGAGTGGAAGGGCGCGGCCACCTACTGGGACGCGGTCGTCGACGGACGGCGGTACCCGTCGGTGGGTTGGTCCTACGAGTCGCCGGTGCCGCGCTACGCCCACCTGCGCGGCGCGGTGGCCTTCTACCCGAGCCGGGTCGACCGGGCGCTCGTCGACGGGGAGACCGTGCGGGCGCAGCCGGGCGACTTCTACGGCGGCTGGATCACCGACGAGGTCGTCGGCCCGTTCAAGGGCTCGCCGGGCACGCTCGGCTGGTGAGTCAGGCGGTCGCCGGCCGCGCGTTGCGCAGCAGCGGCAGGACGACGGTCCCGAACACGTCGTCGAGGTAGCCGTCGTCCAGCGGCAGGCCGGTGAGCAGCCAGCGCTGCACGACCAGCGCGCTGATCGCCTCCGAGGTCACCGAGCCGTCCATGCCCGGGCGGACCTCGCCGCGCTCTTCCGCTCGCGCCCACATGGCGGCGAAGGCGCCGTGCCACACGGCCAGCGGCCCCTCCCGGAAGGCCTGCACCAGGGCCGGCTGGTGCTGCATCGCCGGCAGCAGCGACCGGATCGCCGCCCCGGCCGGGCTCTGCACCGTGCCGGCCACCAGCTGCAGCAGCGCGCGGGCGTCGCGCTCGACCGAGCCGGTGTCCGGCGGGACCGCGATCGCCCGGTGGATGTCGGAGAGCGTGTCCACCACCAGGTCGTGCTTGGTGCGCCACCGGCGGTAGATGGTCGCCTTGCCCACACCGGCCTCGGCGGCCACCGCGTCCATGGTCAGCGCGCCGTACCCGACCTGGGCCAGCAGCCGCAGGATGGCCGCTCGGATGACGCCGTCCCGGCTGGGGTCGCGGGGGCGGCCGCCCCGCGGGGAGCGCACCGGCGGAGGATCCTGGGTGACGATCATGGGCTGACCTTAGACACTCAGGTGAGACACGACGACACGATCCGGAACCGCCGGTCGTCGGTTCGGCGCGTCCGGCGCGTCGGCACCGACCGCGCGCCCGTCGGAGCCCGCCGTCCCCGTGCCGTGCATCCTGGTGGCGTGGCGCCCCCTGACCGACGACTGCGGCGCCGGGAGTACTGGCACCTGCCGGCCCGCGCGACCCACGTCCTGCTCGCGACCTCCGACGCGCACCTGCTCACCGAGGTGGCCCGCACGGCGCGGACGCTGGGTCTGCAGGTGTCGGTGTCCCCGGACCTGCTCGACCTCGACGACGAGGACGGCGGCCGCGGCGTCGAGCGGCTGTTCCGGCGCCTGGCCCGCGCGCTCACCACCGCGGAGGCCGAGGACCTGCGGGTCGCCACCGACCCCCCGGACGGCGGCTCGGCGCTGACCGCCCGGCTGCTCACCGCGCCGACGCTCGCCGTGGAGCTGGCCCGCCGCGGCGTCACGGCCGACATCGGCCTGCTGACCGAGGCCGAGCTGTGGTCGGTGTACCAGCCGATCGTCCGGCTCGACGACCGTGCCGTCGTGGCCCAGGAGGCGCTGCTGCGGGGGGCGGTCGGCGGGCGGGAGATCGGCGCGGAGGACCTGTTCTTCGTCGCGGAGTCCGCCGGGTGGCTGCCGCGGCTGGACCGCATCGGCCGCGAGTCGGCGGTCACCGGGGCGGCGGCCTGGCTCGGCGGCGCCGACCTGTTCGTCAACTCCGACCCCGCCTCGGTGCACCGGCCGGAGGTGAGCCTCGCCGGCACCGCCCAGGCCCTGGAGGACGCCGGCATCCACCCCTCGCGGATGGTCGTCGAGGTGGGCGAGGTCTCCGCCGTCCGGGACCGCGGGCACCTGCTCTCGGTGCTCGAGCACCACCGCTCGCTCGGCTGGCGGGTGGCGCTGGACGACGTCGCGGCGGGCTGGTCGAGCCGCTCGCTGCTCACCGCCGTCCGCCCCGACGTGGTCAAGCTGGGCCGGCCGCTGGTGCAGGCACTGCCCGACGACGGCGCGCGCACCATGGTGCGCTCGGTCGTCGAGCTGGCCCACGAGCTCGGCGCGCAGGTCGTGGCCGAGGGCGTGGAGACCGAGCGGACCGCCGACGAGGTCACCCGCCTGGGCGCCGATCTGGGTCAGGGCTGGCTGTTCGGCCGCCCCGTCCCGCCGCCGGCGACGGTCAGTGCAGGCCCCAGCCGGTGAGCACCGGACGGTCGTGCTCGTGCCCGAGCACACCGTAGGAGCCGGCCGGCAGCGCCAGCAGCGCTCCCGCGCGGGGCTCCAGCCCCAGCCAGCGCGCGGTGAGGACGCGCAGCACGTGGCCGTGCGCGACCAGCACCACGTCGCCGTCGGCCAGCAGCCGGCGCGCGCGGTCGAGCACCCGGTCGGCCCGCGCGCCGACGTCGGCCAGCGTCTCGCCCGGGGTGTCCCCGGGGACGGTGCCGTCGTCCCAGATCGACCAGAGCCGGCCCAGCTGCGCGCTGATCTCCGCCGTCGTGCGGCCCTCGTACCCGCCGTAGTCCAGCTCCACGAGGTCCTCGTCGGTGGCGGTGGGGGTGAGGCCGGCGAGCTCGGCGGTCTGCCGGGCCCGCAGCCGCGGGCTGGTCCACACCGCGGCGAGGGTGCGCCCGTCGAGGTCGCCACGCAGCCGGCGGGCCTGTTCCTCGCCCTCGGGCAGCAGCGGCAGGTCGGTGACGCCGGTGTGCTGGCCGCTGAGGCTCCACTCGGTCTGCCCGTGCCGGATCACGACGACCTCGCCCATGCCCATCTCCTCCAGTGTCGGCGGTCACATCCCGGAAGAGCAACGCCCGCTCCCCGTGCTGGCCAGCGGAGAGACCCCGTGGCACCCGGCCGCGGGCGGACCCCCCTGGAGGAAGCATGACCGCGGTCGCACCCACCGACACCTTCGCCCTCGGCGGGGACCTGCCCGTCCACCGCCTCGGTTACGGCGCCATGCAGCTGACCGGCCCCGGCGTCTGGGACGAGCCGGCCGACCCGGAGAACGCCCGCCGCGTGCTGCGCGCCGCCGTCGAGCAGGGCGTGGACTTCATCGACACCGCCGACTCCTACGGCCCGGTGGTCAGCGAGCGGCTCATCGCCGAGGCGCTGCACCCCTACCCGGAGGGGCTGGTCGTCGCCACCAAGGCCGGGCTGACCCGCCAGGGCCCCGGCATCTGGACGCCGGTCGGCCGCCCGGCCTACCTGCGCCAGCAGGTCGAGCTGTCGCTGCGCACGCTGCGCCTGGAGCGCATCGACCTCATCCAGCTGCACCGCATCGACGCCGAGGTGCCGCTGGCCGACCAGCTCGGCGCGTTCAAGGAGCTGCAGGAGGAGGGCAAGGTCCGCCACATCGGCCTGTCCGAGGTCTCGGTGGCCGAGCTGCAGCAGGCCCAGGAGATCGTCGACGTGGTCAGCGTGCAGAACCTCTACAACCTGACGAACCGGCAGTCCCAGGAGGTCCTGGACCACTGCACGCAGCACGGCATCGCGTTCATCCCGTGGTTCCCGATCGCCACCGGCGACCTGGCCTCCCCGGACAGCCCGGTGGCCGACATCGCCCGCGAGCTGGACGCCACGCCGGCGCAGGTCGCGCTGGCCTGGCTGCTGCACACCTCGCCGGTCGTGCTGCCCATCCCGGGCACCAAGTCCCTGGACCACCTCGCCGAGAACCTCGGCGCCGCCGGGCTCCGGCTGTCGGCCGAGGACGTGGCCCGCCTGGACGCCCTGGCCTGAGGAAGGACCCTCCTGCAGGGTCCTCCCCACCCCTCGCAGGCTCGGGGCGGTGACCTTGCTGGAGGGCCGCGTCCGTCGCGCCTACCGCCAGTGGCGCAGCGGACCGGTGTGCGTCCGGCGGCGGCCGGTGCGGTCCTCGGCGTGCCGCACCGGCCGCGGCCGGTGCGGCAGAGGAGCGCCCGCCGGGGGCAGGGGGACGGCGGTGTCGGCGTCGACCGGGCCGTCGAGCTCCAGTCGCCCCGCGAGCCCGGAGGACAGGACCAGCCGCCGGGTCGCCGCGGGGGCGCCCACGATCGGACAGCGACGGCCCACCGGGACGAGGGCGTCGGTGAAGCAGGCGAGCACCTGCAGCCCTGAGCCGTCGCGGAAGCGGGCACCGGCGACGTCGACGACCACGGCGCCGTCGGTGGCCACCGCCGACTCCTGCAGGGCGCGGGTGAGCTGTGGGGCGGTCGACGCGTCGACGTCGCCGGTCAGCCGGACGACGACCCGTCCGGGAGCGGGGACGACAGCGGTCTGCAGGTGCGGCACCAGTACCTCGGCAGGGGAGCGTGCTGCACCGCCGGCGGTCTCGGCGGCTGTGGCCGACCGTAGTTCCCGACCTCCGTGATCACCAAACGTGTTCACCCAACTCCGCAGCGCCTCGACCAGGGGGACCTCGACCCGGCTGCGGCGGCCGGCCCGTGCGCGCGGCACCATGACCACGTGGACGCCGAGGACTTCCGTCAGGTCAGGGACGCCGTCCGGGCGCTCGTCCGGGGGTACGCCGTCCCCCTCGAGGAGCGCATCGAGGACGAGGACCGCATCCCCGACGAGCTGCGCGACCGGATCGCCGACATGGGGTTGTTCGGCTACGCGCTGCCCGAGGAGCACGGCGGCCTGGGCGTCACGATGGCCGAGGACGTCGAGCTCGCCTTCGAGTTCGGGTACACCACCCCGGCGTTCCGCTCGCTGTTCGGCACCAACAACGGCATCGCCGGGCAGGTCATCGCCCGGTTTGGCAGCGAGCAGCAGAAGAAGGCCTACCTCCCCGGGCTGGCGTCCGGTGAGCTGATCGGCTCCTTCGCCCTCACCGAGGCCGAGGCCGGCTCGGACCCCGCGGGGCTGCGCACCACCGCCCGCCGGGACGGTGACGACTGGGTGCTCAACGGCGTGAAGCGCTACATCACCAACGCGCCGATCGCCGACCTGTTCGTCGTCTTCGCCCGCAGCGACCCGGAGGCCCGCGGCGGCCGCGGCGTCTCCAGCTTCGTCGTGGACGCCCGCACGCCCGGGGTCGTGGTCGGGCCCCGGGACCGCAAGATGGGCCAGGCCGGCGCCTGGACGGCGGAGGTCGTGCTCGACGACGTGCGCCTCCCCGCCGACGCGATGGTCGGCGAGGAGGGGCGCGGCTACGCCAAGGCGCTCACCGTGCTGTCCCGCGGCCGGCTGCACATCGCCGCGCTGTGCGTGGGGATGGCCCAGCGGGTGCTCGACGAGTCGGTGGCCTACGCCGCGACGGCCAAGCAGGGGGGTGCCCCGATCGGCCGCTTCCAGCTGGTGCAGGCGCTCATCGCCGACACGCACGCCGAGCTGCTGGCCGCCCGCGCGATGGTCCGCGAGGTCGCCGCCCGGTACGACACCGGTGAGGACACCTCGATCGGGCCGTCGTCGGCGAAGCTGTTCTGCACCGAGATGGTCGGCCGGGCCGTCGACCGCGCGGTGCAGGTGCACGGCGGGCTGGGCTACCTGCGCACGACGCCGGTGGAGCGCTTCTACCGCGACGCCCGGCTCTACCGGCTCTACGAGGGCACCAGCGAGGTGCAGCGGGTCATCGTCGGCGGCGGGCTGCTGCGCGAGGCCGGCATGCCCCGTGGTTGAGGGAGGACCCCGTCCTCCCCACCCCTCGCACGCTCGGGGCGGTGCCCTGGACGGGGCCGCAGAGCCGGGGGGAGGGCCAGCTGGCCGGGAGCTGCGGCGGGAGGCGGTGGCCGACCTGGGGACGGCGCTGCGCGACCTGACCGACGCCGCCGTCCGCACCGAGGTGCCGGCCGGTGAGCTGGCCGCCGTCGCCGCGGCCGCGCGCGAGCTCACCGCCCGGCTGCGCGCGGTCGGCCGCGGGGTGCACGAGGTGGCCTCCGTCGACGACCCCGTGACAGGGGAGCGCTGGTACAGCCCGGTACACGGGCCGGGCAACCCGGTCGCGCCCGCCGTGGCGGTCGGCGACACCCCGGACGGCCGCGCGACCGCGCGGGTCACCGTGGGCAAACCGCACGAGGGCCCACCCGGGCTGGTGCACGGCGGGGTGGTCGCCACCCTGCTCGACCACGTGCTCGCTCGCGCCGTGCGGGCCGCCGGCCGCGGCGGGCTGACCGCCACGCTGACCGTGCACTACCGCCGGCCGGTGCCGCTGGGCGTCCCGCTGCTGCTCACCGCGGAGGCCGGGGAGTCCGCCGGCCGGCGGAGCACCGCCACCGCCCGGCTGGTCGCCGAGGACGCCCCGGACACCGTGCTGGCCGAGGCCGACGGGTTGTTCATCACGCTGCGCCCGGAGCGGGCCGCCGAGGTGTTCCCGTCGCTGGCCGACCCGGCCGGCACCTGGACCGCCCGCACTGGGGACGCCGGAGCCTGACCCGGCGTCCCGGGCCCGGGGCCTGCACTCCCGCGCTGCTCCTCGCGCCCCCGCGCCGGTGCACCGGCGGGAGAGCAGGTGCACCGGCGTGGAAGTGGCCGGCAGGGGGGCGTCCCTAGTCGGCGCGCGGGCCGGGGACGTTGGCCGGGTCGCTGCCGGTGTCCCGCGCGGGCCCGCCCGCCGGCTCCAGGAGCGGTCCGGGCGCGCCCTCCCCGCGGGCGAGGGCGGCGACGAACTGCCGCAGCACGTCGTCCCCCGCGTGGGCGGGCGTCCAGTCCAGCAGCCGGCGGGCCCGGCCGGTGTCCAGGGCCGGCGCCTGCAGCCCCAGGTCCAACCAGCCGGGCTCGGTGGGCACCAGGTGGGCGGCGAAGGCGGCCGACAGCGCCGCGCGCACCGCGAACGCCGGGACCGGCACCCGCACGGTGCCCAGCGCGCGGGCCAGGCCCTCGGCGTCGAAGGTCGGCTCGGCGGCGACGTTGAACGGGCCCGCGGCGCGGCGGTCCAGGATGGCGACCACCGCGGCGGCGACGTCGTCGGCGTGCACCACCTGCACCCGCAGCGACGGCAGGGGCAGCGGGAGCCGCCGGGCCACCGGCGCGGGCACCAGGCGGGCGGCGCCGAACAGCAGCGAGCCGAGGAAGTAGCGGCCGATCTCGCTGCTGGCCTCCGGCTGGAGCACCAGCGTGGGGCGCACGACGGTGAGCGTGGTGCCCTCCCGCGTGCCGAGCAGCTCGCGCACGACCAGCTCGGCCTGGGACTTGTCCCGGCTGTACTGCGAGCTGGGGATGCCGGTGACCGGCCAGTCCTCGGCCACCTGCCGGTCGCCGGCCCCCGCGGCGTAGGCGCCGAGCGAGGACGTGAACACGAAGTGCGCCACGCCGGCGGCCGCGGCGGCGCGGGCCAGCCGGCGGGTGCCCTCGACGTTGACCCGGTGCAGCCGCTCCGGCTGCCGGCCCGGCTGCAGCGCCCAGGCCAGGTGGACGACGGCGTCCACGCCGTCCAGGAAGCGGGTCAGCTCGTGCTCGCTGCGCGTCTCCCCGAGGTCGGCCAGGTGCCAGGTCACGCCGTCGTAGGGCGCGGTGGACGGCGGCTGGCGCCGGGCCAGCCCGCGGACCTCGGCCACCCCGCTGCCGGGTGCGGTGAGCCGGCGCAGCAGCGCCGTCCCCAGGTTGCCGCTGGCGCCGGTGACGGCGACCCTCAGGCCCGACAGGTGGTTGCGGGTCAGTTCAGCCATGCCCGGCCGCTACCCGCGCGGCGGCCGGTGTACCCGGTCCAGCGGGCGATCCGGCCGGCGCCTCCCGCGACCCCGGCGTCGTCGTGGGAGCGCAGCCCGCGGGAGACCAGCGCGACCAGCAGCAGCGCGGTCGCCGCGGCGAGGAACGCGGCGCCGGTGCCGGCCCCCTCGGCCAGCCGCGCCAGCCCCAGGGTGCCGCCGAGCGCGCCCACCTGGAGCGCCAGGGACGACGCCGACAGGGCGGTGGCGCGCTGCCCGGGGGGCACCCGGCTGTGCAGCACGGCCTTCCACAGCGGCCAGGCAGCGGCGTTGGCGGTGTAGAAGACGGCGAACAGGCACCCCAGGGCCACCGGCCCGGCGAGCGGGACGACGGCGATGGCGAGGGCCGCGACGACGCTCAGGGCCGCGCTCCCGGACGCCGCCGAGCCGCGGGCCGCCCGGCGGGCGAGCGGTGCCAGCAGCGCCCCCACCCCGGCCGCGGCGTACGACACCGCCATCACGACCCCGAAGAGCGTGGCACCCTCGGCGCGGCTGCCGGTGAGGTCGGCGGCGAGCAGCGGACCCAGCAGCTCCAGGGTGGCGAGCACCGTCCCGACCAGCAGGGACACGACCAGGACGCGGCGCAGCAGCCGGTCGCGGGAGGCGAGTACGGCGGTGCCGCGGAGGACGGCGGGTACCTCGCGGACACCGGCACGCAGCGCGGCCGCCCGCGGACCGCGCCGCTGACCGAGCGGTACGACGAGGACCGCCACGGCCACCACGGAGACCGCCGTCGACACCGCGGCGGCGACCACGGGGAGGACGAGCGCGTCGGCACCCCCGCCGCCGGCGAGCAGCGGCAGCAGGCCGCCCAGGACGGCGCCCAGGCACAGGCCCGCGCCGTCGGCCGCTCCCGCGCGGGACAGCCCCGGGGTCACGTCGGCGTCCGGGTCGGCGGCGCGGACGGCGTCGACGTACCACGCCTCCAGCGGCCCGGAGCTCAGCGCCCGGCCGACGCCGCGGAGCGCCTCGGCGAGGACGAAGGCGGTGAGGTCCTCGGCGGCCGTCAGGGCCAGCAGGCCGGTGAGGCCGAACAGCCCGGAGAGGACGAGGACCGGGCGGGTGCCGAGCGCGTCGGCCAGCCCGCCGGTGGGCAGCTCGAGCACCAGGACCACCGCCGAGTAGACGGCGAGGACGACGCCGATGTCGGCCAGGGACAGTCCCCGGGCCGAGGCGAGCAGCACGGTGACCGGGGCGCTCAGGCCGACGGGCAGCCAGTGCAGCGCGGTCAGTCCGATGAAGCGACGAGTGACCGAGGCGACGGTCACGAGGGGTGCTCGGCCAGCCGGAACAGGTCCAGCAGCACGTGCACGAGCGGCGCACCGGGCTCCTCCCGCTCGGTGCGCCAGCGCTCCAGGACACCGTTGAGCTCCTCGACCAGCTCCCGCGCCGCCGTCGGGGAGAGGTGCAGCGCCCAGTCGTTGAGCGAGGTCGCGTCCCGCCAGGGCTCCTCCAGCCGCTCCCGATGCTCGGCATGGGCGGCGAGCAGCCGTCGCTGGGTGGCCAGGTTCAGGTGGACCAGCTCCTCGACCACCTCCCGCCCGCCGGGCTGGTCGAGGACGTCCTCGGTGCTCCAGCGGGTGCTGCGGTGCCGGGCCCGCCACCACCGCTCCCGGCCGGTGCCCTCGCCGGGCACCCCCTCGACCAGACCGAACCCGGCCAGCTGGCGCAGGTGGTAGCTGGTGCTGCCGCTGCTCTCACCGAGCCGCTGGCCGAGCTTGGAGGCCGTCGACGGACCCTCGCTGCGCAGCAGGCCCAGCAGGGCGCTGCGCAGGGGGTGGGCGAGCGCGCGCAGGACCCGCGGGTCGGAGACGTCGATCGTCGGCTCGTCCACCACGCGTCCGACCGTAGTGTGCAGAGATCTCTTTGCAAAGGTTTCTCTGCATCTGCCGTCGTCCTGGCCCACGTCCTCCCACAGCTCAGCCGAGCGTCGCGGAGCGGTCAGGGGGCGGCGTCCTCCAGCGGCTCACCCCGGCGCTCGGGCAGGGCCAGCGCCGCCGCCGCGGTCAGCACGAAGGCGGCGGCGAAGGTGGCGAAGACCAGCCCGTTGCCACCGGCGGCCAGCAGCGGCGGCACGCACAGCGGCGCGGCGATCGAGGCGATCCGGCCGAAGCCGGCGGCGGCGCCGGCCCCCGTGGCGCGCAGTGCGGTCGGGTAGACCTCCGGCGTCACGGCGTAGAGCGCGCCCCAGGCGCCCAGGTTGGAGAAGGAGAGCACCATCCCGGCGACCAGGACGGCGGTGTCCCCGCCGGCCAGCGCGAAGGCCCCCGCGCCGGCGGCCGAGCCGAGCAGGAACACCACCAGCGTCGGCCGGCGCCCCCAGCGCTCGACGAGCACCGCGGCGACGGCGTAGCCGGGCAGCTGGGCCAGCGTGATCAGCAGCGTGTAGCCGAAGGCCCGCACCAGGTCGAAGCCGGCGGTGTACAGCAGCGTGGGCAGCCAGATGAAGGCGCCGTAGTAGGCGAAGTTGATGCCGAACCACACCCCCCACAGCGCCGCCGTCCGCCGGCGGGAGCCCGGGGCCCACAGCGCGCCGGGACGCGGTGCCGGCGTCGGTGCCGGGGTCGTCGAGGGCACCGGGGGGACGCCGGCCGACGACTCGAAGCGGCGCACCGCGGCCTCGGCCTCAGCGGTGCGACCCTGCAGCTCCAGGAAGCGCACCGACTCCGGCAGCCCGCGGCGCACCACGACGGCGTACAGGGCAGGCACCGCGCCCAGCGCCAGCGCCCACCGCCAGCCGTCGTCGCTGCGGGGGACGACGAAGTAGCCGATCAGCGCGGCCAGCAGCCAGCCGACCGCCCAGAAGGCCTCCAGCGCCACCACCACCCGGCCGCGCAGCCGCGCCGGGGCGTACTCGCTGACCAGGGTGGAGGCGACCGGCAGCTCGGCGCCCAGACCCAGCCCGATGAGGAAGCGGAACACCAGCAGCGAGGCCACCGACCAGGCCAGCGCGGCCGCGCCGGTGGCCACGCCGAAGACCAGCAGGGTGAGCGCGAAGACCTGCCGGCGGCCGATCCGGTCGGCCAGCAGCCCGCCGAGCGTGGCGCCCAGCGCCATCCCCACGAAGCCGATCGAGCCGATCCAGGACAGCTCGGTCGGCGTCAGCGCCCACTGGACGGCGAGGGCCGTCATCACGAAGGAGATGAGCCCGACGTCCATCGCGTCCAGCGCCCAGCCCAGGCCCGACCCCACCACCAGTCGGCCGTGCTGCCGGGTGAACGGCAGCCGGTCCAGCCGCTGGGCGCGGGTGGCCGAGGTGGTGGTCGCGTCGGTGCTCACCGGCGAGGCCCTACCCAGGCGCACCGCCGGTCACGCGACGTGCGGGCTCGGTGACCTGGCCGTTCGGGGGTGTGCGCCGGCGCGGCGGGGTCCTAGGTTCCTCGCAGGCAGCGGCGGCAACGGTGCCGCCGGCCCGAGGGAGGTCCCGTGAGCGACGTGCAGCAGGCCCTGGACGACGTCCTGCACCGGGTGACCAGCGGCAGTCCCCGGGTCCCCGGCGTGGTCGCCGTCGTCACCGACCGCGAGGGCGACGTCTACCAGGGGGCCGCGGGCGAGCGGGTGCTGGGCCAGGGGGAGGCGATGACGCCCGACACGGTCCTGACGGTGTTCTCCACGACCAAGGCGGTCACCGGCACCACGTGCCTGCAGCTGGTCGAGGAGGGCCGGCTCGACCTCGACGCGCCGGCCCGGCAGTACGTGCCCGAGATCGGCGAGCTGCAGGTGCTCGACGGCTTCACCGACGACGGCAGCCCGCGGCTGCGCCCGCCCGCGCGGGACGTCACCACCCGGATGCTGCTGCTGCACACCGCGGGCTTCGGCTACGACTTCTTCAACGAGCACTACCACCGGCTGGCCACCGAGCACGGCCAGCCCAGCGTGACCACCTGCAGCCGGGCCTCCCTGCAGACGCCGCTGCTCTTCGACCCCGGCGAGCAGTGGGAGTACGGCTCGAACATCGACTGGGCCGGCCTGGTGGTCGAGGCGGTCACCGGCCGCCGGCTCGGGGAGGTGATGGCCGAGCGGGTCTTCGAGCCGCTCGGCATGGCCGACACCTCCTTCACCCTCACCCCGCAGATGCGCACGCGGCTGGCGCGGATCCACACCCGGGGGGAGGACGGCTCGCTGACGCCGACCGACTTCGAGTGGCCGGCCGAGCCCGAGCTGCACATGGGCGGCCACGGGCTCTACTCCACCGCCCTGGACTACGCCCGGTTCCTGCGCATGTGGCTCAACGACGGCGCCGGCCCCGGCGGGCGGGTGCTGCAGGAGTCGACCGTGGCGATGGCCGAGCGCAACGGGCTCGGGGAGCTGAAGGTCAAGGGCCTGCCCGGGGTGGTCCCGTCGCTGTCCAACGACGCGGAGTTCTTCCCCGGGCTGTCGAAGTCCTGGGCGCTGACCTTCATGGTCAACGACGAGGACGCGCCCACCGGGCGGCCCGCCGGCGCCCTCGCCTGGGCCGGGCTGGGCAACCTCTTCTACTGGATCGACCGGCGCACCGGCATCGCCGGGTTCTGGGGGACGCAGATCCTCCCGTTCGCCGACCCGGTGTCGGTGCAGGGCTACTACGACCTGGAGACGGCGGCCTACCGGACCCTGGGGGCGCGGGAGCCCGCCGGGGTGTGAGCCGCACCGGCCCGTCCCCGCTGGGTGGACGGGCCGGGCAGCGGGTCAGTCGTCGTCCTGTTCGTCGTCGCCCTCCTCACCGCCCTCGTCCTCCTGCTCGACACCGCTGTCCCCGGCGGTGTCCGAGCCGCAGGCGGCGGTGGTGAACGAGGTGGCGGCGATGGCGACGCCGGCGGCTGCCAGGCGCCAGCGGCGGGTGCGGGTGGTCGTCACGGCGTCCTCCGGGAGGTGTGTGTGCGGACGGGACACCGGTGCCCACCAGGGCCGCCGGCCATGCCGCGTCCGGGATCAGGCGTCGAAGTCGACGGTGACGACGTCGGTCACCGGCACCGACTGGCAGGTCAGCACGTACCCGGCCGCCACCTCCGCGGGCTCCAGCGCGTAGTTGCGCCGCATCCGCACCTCACCCGCGGTGACCCGCGCCCGGCAGGTGCCGCACACCCCGCCCTTGCAGGCGAAGGGCAGGTCGCCGCGGACCCGCTGGGCGGAGTCGAGCACCGGCACGTCGCGGGGGAGGGCCAGGGTGGTCTCCCGGCCGTCGAGGACGACGGTGACCTGGCTGCTGGGTCCGCTGACCGCCGCCTCGTCGCCGCGCACCGGCTCCGGCGGGACGTCGTCGACGTAGAACAGCTCCTGGTGCACCCGGTCGGCCGGCACCCCGAGGGTGGCCAGCAGCTCGCGGGCGTCGGCGACCATCCCGTGCGGGCCGCACAGCCACCAGTGGTCGACGTGCGCGACGTCGACCAGCCGGGTGACCAGCGTGTGCAGCCGCTCGCCGTCCAGGCGCCCGCTGGTCAGCTCGGCGTCGCGCGGCTCGCGGGAGAGGACGTGCACCAGCTGCAGGCGGGGGCCGTGGCGGTCCTTCAGGTCGGCCAGCTCGTCGGCGAACATGACCGTGCTGGTGCGCCGGTTGCCGTAGAGGACGGTGACGGTCGACGCGCCGTCGCCGAGCACCGTGCCGGCCAGGCTCAGCGCCGGCGTGATGCCGGAGCCGGCGACGACGAACACGTGGTCGGCCGGCGTGGACAGGTCGGCGGTGAACGTGCCCGACGGCGGCAGCACCTCGATCCGGTCACCGACCGCCACCTCGTGCACCAGCCAGGAGGAGAAGAAGCCGCCGGGCACCTCGCGCACGCCCACCCGCGGCGGGGCGCCCACCGGGGCGCAGATGGAGTAGGAGCGCCGTTCGTCGCGGTCGCCGTGGACCCGGCGGAGGGTGAGTGCCTGGCCGGGCCGGAAGGCGTACTCGCCGGCCAGTTCCTCGGGGACGTCGAAGGTGACCGCGACGGCGTCGTCGGTGAGTCGCTCGACGCTCGCCACGGTCAGCCGGTGGAACTGCGGCCGGCGGCGGGCCGGTGCGCTCACTCAGATCTCCTTGACGTGCTCGAAGGGCTCCCGGCAGCTGCGGCAGCGGCGCAGCGCCTTGCAGGCGGTCGCGCCGAACTCGCTGAGCTCCTCGGTGTCGGCCGAGCCGCACAGCGGGCAGGCCGCCGTCCGACGGGAGGGACCCAGCTGCAGCGGCACCGGCCCGGGCGGGCGGACCGGAGCCCGGCCGGGCGGGGCGATGCCGGCCTCGGCGAGCTTGCGGCGGCCGTCGGCGGTGATCCAGTCGGTGGACCACGCCGGGGACAGCACGGTGCGCACCTCGACGTCGTCGAAGCCGGCGGAGTGCAGGGCGTGCAGCAGGTCCGCGCGCATCACGCCCATGGCCGGGCAGCCGCTGTAGGTGGGGGTGATCTCGACCACGACGGTGCCCTCGTGCACCCGCACCTCGCGCAGCACGCCCAGGTCGGCCAGCGTCAGCGCGGGCAGCTCGGGGTCGGTGACGGTCTCCGCGACCGCCCGCGGCCCCTCGGCGCCAATATCGCGATAATGGCGGAGACCGGGGGTCACCAGGTCGCCGCCGGGTGCTGCCGCGCCAGGCCCTGCAGGGTGCCCAGCAGCCCGGTCAGCTCCGGCCCGTGCTCACCGACCCGGCCCCGCGGGGCGACGTCGGAGGGCCAGGCGGGCACCCGCAGCATGGCGCGCTGCAGCACGGTCGTGAGCACGTCGCGCACCTCGTCGCGGACGTCGGCCGGGTCGACGGCGACCCCAACCGTGGCCAGTCGGCGCTCGACGTCGGTGGCGGTGAAGACGTCGGCCAGCAGCGGCCACACCAGGTCGGCGCCGTGCTGCACCCGCCGGTGGGACTCCGCCGTGCCGTCGCCGAGGCGCAGCACCCAGCGCGCGGCGTGGTCGCGGTGGTAGGTCAGCTCGTGGACGCCCTTGGCGGCGATCGCGGCCAGCACCGGGTCGCGGGAGGTCCGCAGCCGGGCAAGGACCGCCAGCCGCACGGTCGAGGCCACCAGCAGCCGGACCATCGTCTGCCCGAAGTCGCCGTTGTCCGCCTCGACCAGGCCGGTGCTGAGGAACTCGTCGGGGTCGCGGAAGTAGGCCAGCGCGTCCTCGTCGGGGATCGACGCCGAGGCCCGCGACCGGGACCGGCCCAGCACACCGACCGTCCCGGCGCGG
Organism: Geodermatophilus sp. DSM 44513; assembly: GCF_032460525.1. Lineage (NCBI taxonomy): Bacteria > Bacillati > Actinomycetota > Actinomycetes > Geodermatophilales > Geodermatophilaceae > Geodermatophilus > Geodermatophilus sp. DSM 44513. The sequence continues at coordinate 1,190,747 of NZ_CP135963.1, forward strand.
GCCAGCAGCAGCCGGGCCTGCCCGAGCAGGTCCAGGGCGGTGTTGCCGACGGCCACCTCCTCCTCCAGCTCGGGGGCGGCGGTCATCCACTGGGTGAGTCGCTGGGCCAGCACCAGGGCGTCGTCGCCGAGCATGAGGCAGTAGGCGCCCAGGTCGGCCGGGTCGACGCCGTCGGGCACGGTGGTGTCGACCCCGGCCAGCGGCTCGTCGAACCCGCTGCCGAACGCCCAGTGCCCCCCGTCGTCGTGCCCGTTGGCCAACGCGTCGTACACCGTCTCCTCGTGCCCCATGCCTCTCCTGGTGACGTGCTGGAACGGCCCCCTCCCCGGGGTCCCCGCGCCGAGGTACGAGGTGCGGGGGAGGGAGGGGGTCCTTCACATGTGCGGGACGTCCTCGGGGATCTCGTAGAACGTCGGGTGCCGGTAGACCTTGTCGCCGCTGGGGGCGAACATCGGGTCCTTCTCGTCGGGGCTGGACGCGGTGATGTGGGCGGCCTGCACCACCCAGATGCTCACGCCCTCGTTGCGCCGGGTGTAGAGGTCGCGGGCGGCGTGCACCGCCATCTCGTCGTCCGGGGCGTGCAGCGAGCCGACGTGCACGTGGTTGATCCCGCGCTTGCCGCGGACGAACACCTCGTAGAGCGGCCAGTCCCGGCGCACCTGCGCCGGGCGCGGCTCGACCGGCACCTGCGGCCCGGTGGGGACGGCGCCGTGCCCGCCCTCGGCGGTGACGTCGCTGCTCATGCCGAGTGCTTCGCGGCGTAGGCGGTGGCCGCCTCGGTGACCCAGGCGTTGTCGTCGCGGGCGGCGCGCCGGCGGGCGATCCGCTCGTCGTTGCACGGGCCGTCCCCGGCGAGCACCCGCTTGAACTCCGTCCAGTCGATGGCCCCGAAGCGGTGCCGGCCGGTCTCCGGGTCCAGCCGCAGCTCCGGGTCGGGCAGCGTGACGCCGAGGACGGCGGCCTGCGGGACGGTCATGTCGACGAAGCGCTGGCGCAGCTCGTCGTTGCTGTGCCGCTTGATGCCCCACGCCATCGACTGGGCGGAGTTGGGGCTGTCGTCGTCCGGCGGGCCGAACATCATCAGCGAGGGCCACCACCAGCGGTCGACGGCGTCCTGCACCATCGCCCGCTGCTCGGGCGTGCCGCGCACCATCGTCATCAGCAGCTCGTAGCCCTGCCGCTGGTGGAAGGACTCCTCCTTGCAGACGCGGATCATCGCGCGGGCGTAGGGGCCGTAGGAGGAGCGGCACAGCGGCACCTGGTTGCAGATGGCCGCGCCGTCGACCAGCCAGCCGATGACGCCGACGTCGGCGTAGGTGAGCGTCGGGTAGTTGAAGATCGAGCTGTACTTCTGCCGGCGCTCGATGAGCTTGTCGGTCAGGTCGGCCCGGTCGGCGCCGAGGGTCTCGGCCGCGGAGTACAGGTACAGCCCGTGGCCGGCCTCGTCCTGCACCTTGGCCAGCAGGATGGCCTTGCGCCGCAGGCTGGGCGCGGCCAGCAGCCAGTCGCCCTCGGGCTGCATGCCGATGATCTCCGAGTGGGCGTGCTGGGCGATCTGGCGGACCAGCGTCCTGCGGTAGCCCTCGGGCATCCAGTCGCGGGGCTCGATGCGGTGCCCGGCGGCGATCGTGGCGTCGAACTGCTCCTGCAGGGTCGCCTCGTCCAGCGACTGTTCCAGCGCGGGCGCGGACACGGCCCCTCCTCACGGGTTTACTGAACGAGCGGTCAGGAATAGTGTCGCCCACGGGACGCCGGGGCACAAGCGCCCGGGGACGACGGAGGGACGGCCGGCCATGACGACGACCGCGGACCGGCGGGTGGGCCCCGCGCCGGACCCCGACACCCTCGACCCGGAGGAGCGGATGGGTGTCGAGGAGCTGCGCGCCCTGCAGCTGGACCGGCTGCGCTGGACCCTGCGGCACGCCTACGACCACGTCCCGCACCACCGGCGCGCGTTCGACGCGGCCGGCGTGCACCCCGAGGACTGCCGGGAGCTCGCCGACCTCGCGCGCTTCCCCACCACCAGCAAGGCCGACCTGCGCGACACCTACCCGTTCGGCATGTTCGCCGTCCCGCGCGAGCAGGTCCGGCGGGTGCACGCGTCCTCCGGCACCACCGGGCGCCCCACCGTCGTCGGGTACACCGAGCGCGACCTCGACACCTGGGCCGCGGTCATGGCCCGCTCCCTCCGCGCCGCGGGCGCCCGCCCCGGCGACGTGCTGCACAACGCCTACGGCTACGGCCTGTTCACCGGCGGCCTGGGCGCCCACTCCGGCGCGGAGCGGCTGGGCTGCACCGTCGTCCCGGTCTCCGGTGGCATGACCCCGCGGCAGGTGCAGCTGATCACCGACTTCCGGCCGCGGGTCATCACGGTCACGCCGTCCTACGCCCTGGCGCTGATCGACGAGTTCGAGGCGCAGGGCCTGGACCCGCGCGCCAGCTCGCTGGAGGTCGGCGTCTTCGGCGCCGAGCCGTGGACCGAGCAGATGCGCGCCGAGATCGAGCAGCGGCTGGACGTCGACGCCGTGGACGTCTACGGCCTGTCGGAGGTGATGGGCCCGGGCGTCGCCCAGGAGTGCGTCGAGGTCAAGGACGGCCTGCACGTCTGGGAGGACCACTTCTATCCCGAGGTCGTCGACCCGCTGACCGGGCAGGTGCTGCCCGACGGGGAGGTCGGCGAGCTGGTGTTCACCTCGCTGACCAAGGAGGCGATGCCCGTCGTCCGGTACCGCACCCGCGACCTGACCCGGCTGCTGCCGGGCACCGCCCGGCCGGGCATGCGGCGGATGGAGAAGGTCACCGGCCGCACCGACGACATGATCATCCTGCGCGGGGTGAACCTGTTCCCGACGCAGGTCGAGGAGGTCGTGCTGCGCACGCCGGGCCTCTCGCCGCACTTCGCGCTGGAGCTGACCACCCGCGGCCGGCTGGACCACCTGACGGTGCGCGTCGAGGCGCGCCCGGACTGCCCGCCCGAGCGTCGTGGGCCGGCCGCCACCGAGGTGGCCAGGGGCGTCAAGGACACCGTCGGCACCACCGTCGAGGTGGTCGTGGTGGACCCGGAGACGCTGGCCCGCTCGATGGGCAAGCTCAAGCGCGTGTACGACCACCGGGACCGCGGGTGACCGCGGCGCCGGCCCGGCGCGGGCGCCCGGGGCACTCGCTGGACTCGCTGCTGGAGACGGCGGTCGCGGTGTTCATCGAGCGCGGCTACGACGCCACGAGCACCGCCGACCTGGCCGCCCGCCTGGGCGTGACCAAGGCGGCGATCTACCACCACGTGCCCAGCAAGGTCGAGCTGTTGCGGCTGGCGCTGGACCGGGCGCTGGACGCGCTGTTCGCCGTCACCGACGAGCCGGGTGCGACCACGGGACGGGCGATCGACCGGCTCGAGCACGTCGTCCGAGGGTCGGTGCGGGTGCTGGCCGCCGAGCTGCCCTTCGTCACCCTGCTGCTGCGGGTGCGCGGCAACTCCGACGTCGAGCGGGCCGCGCTGCAGCGCCGGCGGGCCTTCGACCGGGTCGTCACCGACCTGGTGCGCGCCGCGGAGGAGGAGGGCGACGTCCGGCCCGACGTCGACCCCGCGGTCACCAGCCGGCTGCTGTTCGGCACCGTCAACTCCCTCGTCGAGTGGTACCGCCCGGACGGCGACCTGTCCGCCGCCGAGCTGGCCGATGCGCTGGTGGCCACCACGTTCGGCGGCCTGCGCACGCGCTGAACTCAGCGGCCGGCGGGTGAGTGGCCGCCGAACCAGCCCAGCACGGCCGCCGCGGCCCGCTCGGGCTGCTCCAGGTGCGGGAAGTGCCCGGTGCCCGGCCAGGTCTCGGCGCGGTAGCCGGCGGTGAAGAGCTCCTCCTGGCCCTCGGCGAGGAAGGGCAGCGCGCAGCCGTCGTCGGCCCCGCACACGTACAGCGTGGGCACCGGCACGGTCTCGGCGGGGACGGCGAAGCCGCCGGCGCGGTACATCGCCACCGGCGCCGGCATGCTCGCGGCCAGCGTCCGCCGCACGTGCGCCAGGTGCTCCGCGGGCGGGTCGAACCCCGGCGCCCAGCGCCGCCACAGCCGCTCCACGTACGCGCAGTCGTCCCGGGCCACCCGACGGTCGGCGAGCCGGCCCAGCTGGAAGAACACGATGTACCGGCTGGCCCACAGCTGGCGCGGGCTGCGCCGGGCGTTGCGCTGCACGTACGCCGGGTGCGCCCCGGCGAACAGCACCGCCGAGGCGAACCGGCCCGGCCGGCGGGCCATCGCGGGGTAGGCCAGCTGGGCGCCGTAGTCGTGCCCGACCAGGTGCACCGGGGCACCGGGGGACAGCGTGTCGGCCAGGCAGTGCACGTCGTCGACCAGGGTGTCGAGGTCCAGCGGGCCCTCCAGCGTCGAGGGCGCGTAGCCGCGCAGGTTCACCGCGGCCACCCGGTACCCCGCGCCGGCCAGGGCGGCGGCCAGGCCGTCGTAGGTCGTGGCGTCGTCGGGGAACCCGTGCAGGCACAGCACCACGGGGCCGGAGTCGCCCGCGCGGCGCACCCCGAACACCCCGCGCGGGGTGTCCAGCCGCTCGTAGCCGGTCACCGCCCGGCCTCCACCGGCTCGGGGTCGGCGTCCGACGGCGTCCGCCGCCCGGCGGGGGCGAGGGCGGCGATGACCACCGCGGCCACGCCGAGGACGGCGGCCCCCACGCCTAGGGCGGTGCCCAGCCCGCCGGCGAACGCGGCCCGGGCGGCCTCGGCCAGGGCGGCACCGTCGGGGCCGAGGCCGCCCGCGGCGCCGACCGCGGTGCTGGCACCCTCCCGGGCGGCCGCCGCAGCCTCCGGCGGCACGCCGTCCAGTGCGGGCGCCACCTCGGTGCGGTACGCGCCCAGCAGCACGCTGGACAGCACGGCGATGCCGAGGACGCCGCCCACCTCGCGGGTGACGTCATTGACCGCGCTGGCCACCGAGCGCCGCTGCGGCGGCAGCCCGTCGATGATCGGCACCGTGCCCGGCGTGACGGCCAGGCCGAAGCCGACACCGAAGACGAGCAGGCCTGCGGCCAGCCAACCCAGCGACCCGTCGTCCACCGTGCCGGCCAGGACGGCGAAGCCCGCGGCCATCCCCGCCAGCCCGCCGGCGCCGGGCCACCGCGGCCCGATCCGCTCGAGGGCCAGCGGGGTCAGCGCGCTGGCCGCACCCACCCCGACCGGGATGACCAGCAGCGCGGCGGCGGCCTGCAGCGGGGTCTGCTCGCGGACCAGCTGCAGGTACTGCGGGGCCAGTACGAACAGCCCGAGCGAGGCGAAGAACTGGGCGCTGACCAGCAGTGAGCCGGCGCTCAGCCCGCGGTCGCGGAACAGCCGCACGTCCAGCGCCGGGGCGGGGGTGCGCAGCTCGTGGACGACGAAGCCGGCCAGGGTCACCGCACCGAGGGCGACGGTGGCCAGCGTCAGCGGATCCGTCCACCCGCGCCGCGGGGCCTCGATGACGGCGAACACCACGGCGGCCAGGCCGGCGGCGGACAGCGCGGCGCCCAGCGGGTCCAGCGACAGCGAGCGGTCCCGGTGCTCGGCCACCAGCACCGCGGCACCCGGGACGAGCAGCAGCGCGGCCACGCCGGAGGCCAGCTGCAGGCTGCCCCACCAGGCGACCTCCAGCAGCGCCCCGCCGAGCAGCGAGCCGCCGACGGCCCCGGCCGCGGACACCGCCGACCACACCGCGACGGCGAACCCGCGCCGCTCGGGCGGGTAGGCGTCGACCAGCGCGGACAGCGTGACGGGGAACACCGCGGCGGCCCCCACGCCGGCCGCGGCGCGCAGCGCGACGAGCTGGCCGGGGTCCGCGGCCCAGGCGGAGGCGATCCCGGCTGCGCCGAACAGCAGCAGCCCGCCGACCAGCAGGGTGCGCCGGCCCACCCGGTCGGCGGCGATGCCGGCCGGCAGGAGCAGCGCGGCGAAGGTCAGGGCGTAGGCGTCGATGACCCAGGTGAGCTCGGTCTGGGTCGCCGTGAGGTCGCGGGCGACCTCGGGCAGGGCGATCGCCAGCGCCGAGTTCCCGGCGACGACGAGGGCCAGTGCGGTGCACAGCAGGAGGAGCAGGGCACGCAGCGACGGTGCGCGTGTGCCGGACGTCGTCCCGGACACGGTCGGTCCTCTCACTCGGGAGCGGAGTAGTTCGGATACGGAGGTACGTATGAGCTAGGATGCCTCCGTGACCGAGCGACCGCAAGGGGACGACGTCGAGCAGGTCGAGCGGGGGCGGATGGCCGCCGAGGAGCTGTCCTGGGCCCTGCGCGCCGTCGTCCGGGCCAGCGGCGACGTCGACCGGGAGCTGGCCGCCCGGCTGGGGCTGCGGCCACTGGACTACGCGGCGATGAACCACGTGATGTCCGGCGGGGAACCCCTGGGGCCGGTCGAGGTGAGCGCGCGGCTGGGCATCTCCACCGGGTCCGGCACCGAGCTGGTCGACCGGCTGGAGCACGCCGGGCACCTGCGCCGGGAACGCCACCCGACCGACCGGCGGCGGGTGCGGCTGCAGCCGACCGAGGAGACGGTCGGGCGGGTGCTGGCGGCGCTGGGGCCGCTGCTGGCCGACCTGGACGCGGCCGCCGAGGGCTTCACCGCCGACGAGCAGCAGGTCATCGGCCGGTACCTGCGGGCCGCGGAGGCCAGCCTGCGCCGCTACGGCCGCCGGTCCGGGGACGACTGAGCGTGGCGGGTCAGCGGGTGTCGCGCACGTGCCCGGCGACGAGGTCGGCGGTGCGCTCCGGCGCCCGCTCGGGGATCCAGTGCGGCAGGCCCTCGAGGACCTCGAGCGTGTAGGGCGCCCGGACGAAGGAACCCGACGCCTCGATGCCGGCGCGGTGCAGGGCGACGTCCCGGGTGCTCCACACGTGCAGCGTGGGCACTCGCACCCGGCCCACCGGGTCGCCGGCGTCCCAGGGGAGTGCCCGGTACCAGGCCAGCGCGGCCGACAGTGCGCCGGGCTCGCGCAGCCGGGCGACGTAGCGGTCGGCGTGCTCCGCGGGCAGCCCGCTGCGCACCAGCGTGCCGTGCAGCAGCAGCCCGCCACGGGCCAGCAGCAGCCGCTCGGGCAGCACGGGCAGCTGGAAGGCCGCCATGTACCAGGACTGCAGCGCCTGCGGGCTGGTGAACAGGGCGCGGGCGAAGGCGCCGGGGTGCGGCACGGACAGCACGGTCAGCGTGCGCACCCGGTCGGGGTGCCAGGCGGCCAGCGCCCAGGCCACCAGGCCGCCCCAGTCGTGCCCGACGACGTGCGCGCCGGCCACCCCCGCGGCGTCCAGCAGCGCGCGGACGTCGTCCACCGCCGCCCGCACCCGGTAGGCCGACCGGCCGGGCGGGCGCGCGCCGGGGGAGTAGCCGCGCTGGTCGGGGGCCAGGGTGCGCAGGCCCGCGGCGTGCAGGCCGGGGGAGACGCCGTCCCAGGCGGTGGAGTCCTGCGGGAAGCCGTGCAGCAGCACCACCGGCTCGCCGTCGGGCGGACCGCCGTCCCGGACGTCGAAGACCAGGCCGTCGCGCGTGAAGCGGTCCACGCCGGTGACGGTGCCCGCACGCGGTACCGCTCACGCCTCGCAGGGGGCGCCGGGAGACGGCAGGTGACCGCGGTGGAGCCCGGTGGGCGACGATGTGGCGGTGACGGCCACCTCGGAGGAGCTCATCGTCCTGGTCGACGACGACGGGACGGCGATCGGCACCATGCCCAAGCCGCTGGTGCACCACGGCGAGACGCCGCTGCACAGGGCCTTCTCCGCCTACCTGTTCGACGACGACGGCCGCCTGCTGGTCACCCGCCGCGCCGCGGGCAAGCAGACCTTCCCCGGCATGTGGACCAACACCGTGTGCGGCCACCCCGGTCCCGGGGAGGACGACGCCGCCGCCATCGCCCGGCGCGCCGCCTACGAGCTGGGCCTGCAGGTGGACGAGCTGCGGCCGGCGCTGCCCGGCTACCGGTACCGCGCGGAGTTCCGCGGCGTCGTGGAGAACGAGGTGTGCCCGGTGTACCTGGGCCGCTTCTCCGGCACGCCGGCGCCGGACCCCGGCGAGGTGGGCGAGTGGGAGCTGCTGGACTGGCCGACCTTCCGGGAGCGGCAGGAGACCCAGGACGCCGAGGCGTGGTCGCCGTGGTGCCGCGAGCAGGCCCGCCTGATCGAGCAGGCGGGCCTGGTCCCCGCCGGCTGATCCCGACACGGCCGGTGACGGCCCGGGCACGGCCGGTCCCGGCCGTCGGGGCCGCTCGTGTCGCTGGGCGGGACCCGCCGAGGACGCTGCCTAGCCTCCGCCGCATGGAGCGCCGCCGCTTCCTCGTCCTGCTCGCCGCGGGGCTGGCCGGCACGGCCGTCGGCCGCGGCACGGCCGGGCTGGTCGACCCGGCCCGGGCGCCGGTCGGCCCCGCGGCCGCCGCTCCGCCGCCGGTCGCACCGGCAGCGGGACCGGGCGTGCCGCCCGCGCCCGCCGGCGTCGTCGACCGGCTGCCCGGCGAGGGCAGCTCCCTGGCGCTGACCATCGACGACGGCACCAGCTCCGCGGTGGTCGGCTCGCTGTGCCGCTTCGCCGAGGACACCGGCGTACGGCTCACCTTCTTCCCCAACGGCCGCTACGCCGCCTGGGAGGACAACGCCGACCGGCTGCAGCCGCTGGTGGACTCCGGCCAGGTCGCCCTGGGCAACCACACCTGGTCCCACCTGGACCTGACCACGCTGTCCGACGGCGGGGTCGCCGAGGAGATCGGCCGCAACCGCGACTGGATCGAGCGGACCTTCGGCGTGACGACGCCGTTCCTCCGGCCGCCGTTCGGCGCGCACGACGAGCGGGTGGACCGGATCAGCGCCGAGCTCGGGCACCCCACGATCGTCATGTGGAACGGCACGCTGGAGGACAACCGGCTGCTGACCCCCGGCGAGCTCGTCGCCGCCGCCCGCCGGTGGTTCACCCCGCAGGCCGTGGTCGTCGGGCACGCCAACCAACCGACGGTCACGACCGTCTACGACCGGCTCGTGGAGCTCGTCGCCGAGCGCGGGCTGCGCACGGTCACCCTCGCCGACGTGTGGGGCCCGGGGCTCGGCGGCGTGCGGTCGGCGTCGGGAACCGCTGCCGCCGGGTGATCGGCCCGACCTGCGACGAGCGGGCGCATCGGTGAGGCTGGTCGGCGACACGCGGACGACGGATCGAGGAGCGGATGGCCGACAGGGCGATGCAGGGGCGGGTGGCGCTGGTCACGGGCGCGGCGAGCGGACTGGGCCGGGCGACCGCCGTGGCCCTGGCCGAGGCCGGCGCGCACGTGGTGATCGCCGACATCGACGAGGGCGGCGCCAAGGGCACGGCCGAGCTGGTGGCCGAGGCCGGCGGGTCGGCGGAGGTCGTCGCGCTGGACGTGACCGACGACGCCAGCCGCCGCGCGGTCGTGCAGCAGCTGTTCGACGCCCACGGGGACGCCTTCGACGTCCTGGCCAACGTCGCGGGCATCGACCGGCCCGGCTACGCCACCGACATCGACCTGGCCGACTACCAGCGGGTGCAGGCGGTCAACTGCGAGGGGCCTATCTTCCTGACCAGCGAGTTCCTCAAGCGGGTGCAGCACCTGCCGGAGGGCCGCACCGCGGACGTCGTGCACGTCGTCTCGCTGTCGGCGATCACCTCGGGCAGCGGCGCGATCGCCTACAACGGCTCCAAGGCCGGCTTCCTCAACGCCACCCGCTGCATCCAGCGGGAGCTGCGGGAGAAGGCGGTGACGGCCGACGACGGCACCGAGCGACCCTTCCCGTGCCGCGTGCAGGCGGTCATCCCGGCGGCCATGGACACCCCGATGATGGAGCAGTGGGGCATCCCGGCCCACCTGATGATGCCGCCGTCGGCCGTGGCGGACCTGGTGCGCCACCTGGTCACCCTGCACCCAGCGGCGTTCGTGCCGGAGATGCAGATCGTGCCGCGCCTGGAACCGAACTTCCCGCGCTGAGAGGAGCCGACGGATGACCGCCCCGGACGAGAGCGCCCTCGACAGCGGCATGGCCAGCGGGTCCGACGCCGGTGGGCCCGGCGAGCACCTGGGCTCCGGGGAGCTGACCGCCGACGAGCGGCGGGTGCTCGAGGAGCTCACCCACGGCGCCCCGGCCGGTGACGCGGGCCGGGTCGCCGACGCCGCCGTCCCCGACGATGCCGTCCCCGACGATGCCGTCCCCGACGGTGCGGTCGCCGACGACGCCGTGGTGAGCGCGGCGGAGGACGAGACGCCGCTGCCCGCCGAGGGCGGCGACCAGGGGGACGGGCTCAGCGTCCCGTTCAGCCCGCCGCCGGGCGGGGGTCGACCCTCACGGGGCGTCGTCGGCGGCCGGTGACCGGGTGAGGGCCACCAGCCGCCACAGGCAGTGCTCGAGCAGCGGCTCGGGGAAGTCCGGGGCCAGCCGGTAGTAGACGACCCGGCCCTCGCGCCGGTTGGCGACCAGCCCGGCGGTGCGCAGCACCCGCAGCGCGTAGCCCACCGCGTCCTCGTTGACCTCCAGGGCGAGGGTGAGGTCGCCGACGCACAGCTCCTCGGCGACGTCCAGGGCGTAGAGCACCCGGGACCTCGTCGGGTCGGAGATGAGCGTCAGGATGCTCGCCAGCGCGGCGGCGTCGTCCCGGCTGGGGAGCCGCTCGCGGGCGCGGGCCACCCGCTCGGGGTCGACCGGGTGCTGGTGCGGCTGCGGTCGGTCATTGCTCATCGCGTGTCGCCGTGCCCTCGTTGTCCGTACGCCCGTCCGGGTGTCGCCCTGCCCGGCGGTCGGGTGACCGCCGAGGAGAGCCTCCCCCATGACGACGGGGGACAGACGGGAGGACGCCACCGTGACCGTTGCCAGCCAAATGCTCGACGCCTACCCGGCCGACCTCGGCGGGATCGACGAGCAGAGGCTCGTCGAGTGCATCGAGGCCTGCCTCGAGTGCGCCCAGGCGTGCACCGCCTGCGCCGACGCCTGCCTCAGCGAGGAGATGGTCGCGGAGCTGGGGAAGTGCATCCGCACCGACCTGGACTGCGCCGACGTCTGCGAGGCCACCGGGCGGGTGCTGTCCCGGCACACCGGCTACGACGCCACCCTCACCCGCGCCGTCCTGGAGGCCTGCGCCGCGGCGTGCAGGGCGTGCGGTGACGAGTGCGAGCAGCACGCCGGCATGCACGAGCACTGCCGGATCTGCGCCGAGGCCTGCCGGCGCTGCGAGACCGCCTGCCGGGAGCTGATCGCCTCCCTCGGCTGAGCCGGTGCACGGGCCCGGGCCGGCCGGGCCCGTGCCGGCTCCCGGCGGGCGGCGCCCGCCCGCCGCTCGTAGGGTCGCCGGGTGACCGGGCCTGCGCTGGGGCGCCCGCTCGACGCGTACGGGACGAGCCGGGTGTCCCGGCTGCGGCCCGCCACCCACCTGCTGGCGCACGCGGACCTGCACAACCACACCTGGCTGTCCGACGGCGCCGGTGACCCGGAGCTGGCCTTCAGCTCGATGCGCCGTGCCGGCCTGGACGTGGCCGCCCTCACCGACCACGCGGTCTTCGCCGCCGGCGTCGACGACGTCTGGGACCTGCCGTGGGTGACCCGGCTCAGCGGCATCGACCGGGAGGCGTGGGCCCGGCTCGGGCGGCTGGCCGACGCGGCCGACGACCCCGGCCGGTTCGTCGCGATCCGCGGCTTCGAGTGGTCCCACCCGCTGCTCGGCCACGTCAACGTCTGGGGCACCGAGACCTTCGTCGACCCGTTCCGCACCTTCGACACCGACCTCTCCCGGTTCTACGACTGGCTGGCGCGGACCGGGGACGGCGCCGCCGGCCGGGGGCTGGCGAGCTTCAACCACCCCGGCGGCCGCGGGAACCTGCTGGTCTTCGCGGGCTTCGAGCTGCACCCGGCCGTGGTGGGCCAGATGGCCGGGCTCGAGGTGTTCAACAAGCGCTTGGACTACCTGTACGAGGGCGTCGAGGGCGGTGACCCCTCCCCGCTCGTGCGCTGCCTGGACCAGGGCTGGCGACCCGGGCTGATCGGGGTCAGCGACGAGCACGGGACCGACTGGGGCCTGCCGGACGGCAAGGGCCGCACCGGCCTGTACGTGACCGGGCTCAGCCGGGCGGCGGTCCGGACGGCGCTGGCCGACCGGCAGGTCTTCGCCACCCGCCTGAGGGGCCTGCGGCTGGACGCGACCCTCGACGGGCACCCGATGGGCGGCGCGGTCCGGCTCCCCGGGCCCGCGCGGGTCCGCGTCGAGGTCGACGTCGACCGCGGGGAGCCCTGGCGCGGCCGCCCGCTGAGCCTGCAGCTGCTGACGTCGGGGGAGCGGATGCCCGCGGTGGTCGCGGCCGGGGAGTTCGCCGTCCCGGGCCCGGACGACCCCCTGCCGGCCGTCGAGGTGGAGGTGGACCCGGCGCGGACGCCCTGGCTGGTCCTGCGGGTCAGCGACCCCGCCGAGCCGGCGGACTCCCGCGCCACCGGCCCGTGGGTGCCGTGGGGCTCGGCCGTTGCCTACGCCAGCCCCTGGTGGCTGGAGGCCGGCTGACCGCACGTCGCGGGGAGCGTCCGGCCCGGGTCAGTCCTGCAGGCGGACGGCGACCACGGCGACGTCGTCCTCGGCGCCCTCGGGCAGCATCCGGGCGATCAGCTCGTCGCAGGCCTCCTCCAGCGGCCGGCCCCGGACGGCGGCCAGCTCACCGGTCAGCCGCTGCACGCCGACGTCGAACACCTGGTCGCGGCGCTCGACCAGCCCGTCGGTGTAGAGCAGCAGCGTCGAGCCCGGCCGCAGGTGCACCTCGGACTCGGTCCGCCGGGCACCCGGGTCCACGCCCAGCAGCAGCTCGGCCCGGGACGGCGCGAGGGGGCGCACGCCGTCGCCGGCCCCGGCCAGCAGCGGTGGCAGGTGCCCGGCGCTGGACCAGCGCAGCCGGGTGCCACCGGAGGACGGGTCGGGGGTCAGCCGCCCGACGAGGACGGTCGCCATGGACTCCAGCCCCAGACCGGCCACCGCGGAGTCCAGCCGGCGCAGCACGGCGGCGGGACCGTCGGCGCTGTCGTAGGCGATGCCGCGCAGCAGCCCGCGCAGCTGGGCCATGTCGGCGGCGGCGGCGGTGTCGTGGCCGACGACGTCGCCGATGACGACCACGGTGGACCCGTCGGGCTGCTCGAACACGTCGTACCAGTCGCCGCCCACCTGGGCCTCACGCGCCGCCGGCACGTAGCGGACCGCCACCTGCAGCCCGGCCGGGACCGGCGGGTCGGTCAGCATGGAGCGCTGCAGCGTCTCCGCGGCCCGCACGATGCTGCGGCTGCGGGCGTACAGCGCCTCCAGCAGGTGCGTGCGCAGTTCGGCCACCTCGGCCAGCTCCTGCGGCGTCCAGGGCTGGGACCGGTCGCGGACGGTCTCCCGCCAGCGGTCGAAGCTCTTGCGCGGGCTCAGCCGCACGGAGTCGCCCTCGGCCTCGGCGATCGCCTTGTTGTGCGGGTCGCCGCCCCAGTCCACCGAGCGCAGCGACTCGGTGCGGTGCCAGAGCACGAACTGGCCGTCCGGCAGGGGTAGCACGAGCACCCCGCGCACCGGGCCGAGGGTCGCCGCGAGGTCCGGGGCGTCGCGGAGCACGGAGTCGGAGGCCACGACGTCCTCGTACCGGGTGGCCGCCCAGGCGAGGACCGCCTCGGCGGCGCCCTCGGGCAGGGCCTCGCCGCGGGCCACGCGGTGGCCCTGCAGGTGGACGACGACGCCGTCGGCGGGCAGCAGGTCCAGCAGGTCCGGCGAGCCGAGCAGGGTGTCGGCCAGCGGGCGGTCCTCGTCGAGGGTGGCGGTGGCCAGCCAGGCCAGGGTGGAGCGCACCTGCAGCGCGCGGTGCACCTCCTCCTCCTCGGCGCGGTCGACCAGCCGCAGCGACAGCGTCGAGCCGAGGAACTCCGCGGCGGCCCGGGTGGCGTAGGGCGGGGCGTGCGGCCCGGAGTAGTGGTGGCAGGCGATCAGCCCCCACAGCCGGTCGTCGCGCAGCAGCGAGATGGACATCGAGGCGCGCACGCCCATGTTCTGCAGGTACTCCACGTGCACCGGCGAGACGCTGCGCAGCGTGGAGTAGGTGAGGTCCAGCGGCTCCCCGGTCGAGGACACCAGCACCGGGTGCAGCGGCACCGGGCGGTAGTCGACGTCGGAGATCAGCCGCAGCCAGTTCTTCTCGTACAGCGCCCGCGCCTGCACGGGGATGTCGCTGGCCGGGAAGTGCAGGCCGAGCCAGGTGTTGAGCCCCGGCGCCCGGGCCTCGGCGACCACCTGGCCGTGGTAGTCCGCGTCGTAGCGGTAGACCATCACCCGGTCGAAGCCGGTCAGCTCCCGTACCGCCTGCGCGGTGGTGTCGTAGAGCTCCTGCAGCGAGGTGGCGCGGTTGAGCTCGCCGACCGTGCGGCGCACCGCCTGGTAGGTGTTCGGGAAGGAGAACGGGCGCGGGCCGTGGGACGGCTCCAGCTCGACGACCAGCATCGTCGCCGGCGCCGTGCCGCCGTCCTGCCCGTCGACCACGGTGCGGTGCAGCAGCGCGTCCACCGGCACCGGGCTGCCCCCGACGTCCAGGGTGACCTCCACCGGGTTGCGCTCCCGGAGGTCGCCGAAGCCGCTCGCCGAGCGGGCCACCGCGCCGGCCGCCGCCACCCCGAGCACGTCGGGCAGCCGCCGGCCCAGCGCGTCGCCGGGTGCCACCCCGATCAGCTCGGCCAGGTTCTCCGAGACCTGCTCGACCACGAGGTCGGGCTCGCTGACGGCGAGCAGCACCCCGCGGGGCTGGATGCTGCCCGGCACGTGGATCGGCTCGCGGTCGCAGGCGGTCAGGTCGCCCGGCGTCCCGGCCCCCAGCAGCTCGACGCCCTGGCCGGCGTCGGTCACGCCGCAGGCCCCGTCCCGAGGCTCGCGCCGAGCGTGCGAGGCGTGAGGAGGACGGGGTCCTTCTGCGGCGTGCACCAGCTCGCCAGGGAGCCGAAGGTCGTGCGGGCGGCCTGGACCAGGCGGGCGGCGTCGCCGCCGTCGGCGACCCGCGCCCGGGTGACCCGGCGGTAGGCGTGCCACATGGCGCCGGTCTCGGCGCCGTAGGGGGAGAAGGCGCCCAGCCGGACGCCGGGGCCCAGCGTGGGCAGGGTGGCCAGGTGGCGGGCGATGAACGTGCCGCCCAGCGTGGCGCCCTCCAGGACGTAGAGCCGGCCCAGCGCCTGGTCGGTGTCCTCCACGGCCGGCAGCTCGGGGTGGGCCGCGACGCCGGTGCCGGCACCGAGGGCCCGCAGGTCGTCGGCGAACAGGTGCGCCCGGCGACGCCGCGCCCAGGAGACCCCCGCAGCGTCCGCGGGGTGCCGGGAGGCCCAGGCGTCCAGGCCGGCCTCGGCGGCGACCCAGAAGGCGTGCAGCCGGACGAGGACGGCGACCAGCCGGTCGCGGCCCAGGTGCGGGTCCATCAGGCCGAGGGTCGACTCCACCTGCTCGTGCTCGGTGGCCGTGGCCGACCTGAGCGCCGTGAGGACGTCCGCGTCGCCCCCCGTGTCTCGAGGCAACGCCTCTCCTCCCACCACCGTCCTCCACCGAGGGTAGGTCACCGGTCGCGCTCCGGCGAGGCGAGGCCGGGGGCCCGCCGGGACGCTCCCCGGCCCCTCCGTCCGGTACGGCGGGCGGGTCACGGGTACAGCAGGACGAGGGAGACCGTTCCTCCGTCGCTGGTGGTGGCGACCGCGGCTGCCTAGCGTCGGGGGCGTCCGGTACCCGGCGGCGGAGGTGGCGCGTTGTTGTCCCAGAAGACCCTGCTGCTCGGCGCCTCCCGGCGTCCGGAGCTGCGCCGGCTGGTCACCGGCACCCCGGCCACCCGGCGGGTCGTCGACCGCTTCGTCGCCGGCGAGACGCTCGACGAGGCGCTGGCCGTCGTCCGCTCGCTGACTGGTCAGGGCATCGCGGTGACCCTGGACCACCTCGGCGAGGGCGTCACCGACCGCGGGGAGGCCGAGCGGTCCCGGGACGCCTACCTGGCGCTGCTCGACGGGCTGGCGCCGCTGCGCCTGGGCCGCGCCGCGGAGGTGTCGGTGAAACTGTCGGCGTTCGGCCAGGCGCTGCCCGGCGGCGGCACCGACCTGGCGCTGGAGCTGGTCCGCCCCGTCGTCGAGGCGGCCACGGCGATCGGCACCACGGTCACCCTGGACATGGAGGAGTCCGCGACGGTGGACTCCACCCTCGGCGTCCTGGCCGAGCTGCGCCGCGACCACCTCGGCACCGGCGCGGTGCTGCAGGCGATGCTGCACCGCACGCTCGCGGACGCCGAGGCGCTCGCCGTCCCCGGGTCGCGGGTGCGACTGGTCAAGGGCGCCTACGACGAGCCGTCGTCGGTCGCGTTCCGGTCCCGCGACGACGTGGACGCCGCCTACGCCCGCTGCCTGGGCGTCCTGATGAGAGGGCCGGGGCGCCCGATGGTCGGCACCCACGACCCGCGGCTGCTCTCGGTCGCCCGCCGGCTGGCCGACGAGCAGGGCCGGGCGCCGGACTCCTGGGAGGTGCAGATGTTGCACGGCATCCGGGTCGACGAGCAGCGCCGGCTGGCCGCCGAGGGTGTCTGCGTGCGCGCATACGTGCCCTACGGTGCGGACTGGTACGGCTACTTCATGCGCCGCCTGGCCGAGCGCCCCGCAAACCTGCGCTTCTTCCTGCGCTCCCTGGCCACCACCACCTGACCCCGCCCCGGCCCCGGCCCGCCGATATCGCGATAATGGCGGGTCACGGGGTACGGGTCCCGGAGAGGAGAACCCCGATGGACGCCGTCACCCAGGTCCCCCCGCCGCGCAACGAGCCGGTGCTGAGCTACGCCTCCGGCACCCCGGAGCGGGCGGCGCTGCAGCAGCGGCTCGCCGAGCTGGCCGCCGACCCGCTCGAGCTGACCATGACCATCGGCGAGGCGCGGCGGATGGGCGGGGGTGAGCGCTTCGACGTCGTCCAGCCGCACCGGCACGCCGCCGTCCTCGGCACCGCCGCGCACGCCACGCACGCCGACGCGCAGGAGGCGGTGGCCTGCGCCAAGGCGGCCGGGCCGGCCTGGCGGGAGCTGTCCTTCGACGACCGGGCCGCGGTGTTCCTGCGCGCCGCGGAGCTGCTGGCCGGCCCGTGGCGGCAGACGCTCAACGCGGCCACGATGCTCGGGCAGTCCAAGACCGCCCACCAGGCCGAGATCGACGCCGCCTGCGAGCTGGCCGACTTCTGGCGGTACAACGTGCACTTCGCCCGGCAGGTGCTGGCCGAGCAGCCGGTGTCCAGCCGCGGCGTGTGGAACCGCACCGACCACCGGCCGCTGGAGGGCTTCGTCTACGCGGTCACCCCGTTCAACTTCACCGCCATCGCCGGCAACCTGCCCACCGCGCCGGCGCTCATGGGCAACACGGTGGTCTGGAAGCCCGCGCCCACCCAGCAGTTCGCGGCGCACTTCCTCATGCGGCTGCTGGAGGAGGCCGGCCTGCCGCCCGGGGTCGTCACGATGGTCACCGGCGACGGGGCCGCGGTCTCCGACGTCGCCCTGGCCGACCCCGACCTCGCCGGCATCCACTTCACCGGCTCGACGGCGGTGTTCCAGATGATGTGGCGGCGGGTCGGGGAGAACATCGCCTCCTACCGCGGCTACCCGCGCATCGTCGGGGAGACCGGCGGCAAGGACTTCGTCGTCGCCCATCCCTCGGCCGACGTCGACGTGCTGCGCACCGCGCTGGTCCGCGGCGCGTTCGAGTACCAGGGGCAGAAGTGCTCGGCGGCCTCGCGGGCGTACGTGCCGCGGTCGGTGTGGGCGAGGCTGCGCGACGACCTGGTCGACGTCACCGAGTCGCTGCCCATGGGCGACGTCACCGACCTGTCGAACTTCATGGGCGCGGTGATCGACCGCAAGAGCTTCGCCAAGCTGTCCGGCGTCATCGACCAGGTCGACGACGACCCGGCGCTGTCGATCGTGGCGGGCGGCCAGAAGGACGACGCCGAGGGCTTCTTCGTCCGCCCGACGGTCATCGAGGGCACCGACCCCGGGCACGAGGTGTTCAGCACCGAGTACTTCGGGCCGGTGCTGGCGGTGCACGTCTACGACGACGCCGACTACGACACGGTGCTCACCCAGATGGAGTCCGTGGCGCCCTACGCGCTCACCGGGGCGGTCATCGCGCAGGACCGCGAGGCCATCGCGCACGCCCAGCGGTTCCTGCGCTTCGCCGCCGGCAACTTCTACGTCAACGACAAGCCCACCGGCGCCGTCGTCGGCCAGCAGCCCTTCGGCGGCGGGCGGGCCTCGGGCACCAACGACAAGGCCGGCGCGGCGCAGAACCTGCTGCGCTGGACATCGACCCGCTCGATCAAGGAGACCCTCGTCCCACCGACCGACCACACCTACCCGCACCAGTCCTGACGCCCTGGAACGGCCCTCCTGCAGGGGCCCGCCGCGAGCGTGCGAGTGGTGGGGGGCAGGAGGGTCTTTCTGTCAGGAGCGAGGGCGGTCGATGAGGCGGGACAGCACGATGACGCTCTCGGTGTGGTCGACGTTGGGCTCCTCGCGGATGCGCTCCATGGCCTGCTCCAGGTGCCGGACGTCGGAGGCCAGGACGTGCACCAGGGCGTCCGCGGAGCCCGAGACGGTGCAGGCCCCCACCACCTCCGGGACGTCGGTCAGCGTGCGCCGCAGCTCGGCCGGGGAGACCGTGCCCTTGCAGTAGATCTCCACGTAGGCCTCGGTCTGCCAGCCGAGCACCGCCGGGTCGACCAGGGTGGTGAACCCGCGGATGGCGCCCGAGGCCACCAGCCGGTCCACCCGCCGCTTCACCGCGGGGGCCGACAGGCTCACCTCCGCGCCGATCTCGGCGAAGGTCGCGCGGGCGTCCCGCTGCAGGCAGGACAGGATGCTGCGGTCCAGGTCGTCCACTCCGAGCCCTCTCTGCAACGGATGAGGTGTCTCGGCCATGATGACGCAACGGATCAGGCCTCGGTGAGCAACAGACGTCGCTTGTCGTCGGTCCGGGGGGTGCCTACGTTCGAGCGTGTCGCCGGTGCCCGTCGGCGGCACCTGCGTCGACCCCTGGAGAGCTGCGTCCGTGACCGCCCCCACCCCGTCCCCGGCTCCCCGCGAGGCCACCCCGCGCCGCTACCTGATGTGCCCGCCGGCGCACTTCGAGGTGAGCTACGCGATCAACCCGTGGATGGACCCGTCGGCCCCGGTCGACGCCGGGCTGGCGATGCGGCAGTGGGAGGAGCTGCGGCGGACCTACGAGCGGCTCGGCCACGAGGTGCACCTCATCGACCCCGAGCCCGGCCTGCCCGACATGGTGTTCGCCGCCAACGGCGGCCTCGTCGTCGAGGGCCGCGCGCTGGGCGCCCGGTTCACCCACCCCGAGCGCGGCCCGGAGGGCCCCCTCTACCAGCGGTGGTTCCAGGCCGCCGTCGACGGCGGCCGGCTCAAGGAGGCCGTCGTCCCGCGGGCCACCAACGAGGGCGAGGGCGACTTCCTCGTCGTCGGCGAACGGGTCCTCGCCGGGCACGGCTTCCGCACCGACCCGGCCGCGCACCGCGAGGTGCAGGAGCTGTTCGGCATGCCGGTGATCGGCCTGTCGCTGGTCGACCCGCGCTTCTACCACCTGGACACCGCCCTGGCCGTGCTCGGTGACGACGACGTCGCCTACTTCCCGGGCGCGTTCAGCGAGGGCAGCCGCGAGGTGCTGCGCCGGCTGTTCCCCGACGCCGTCCTCGCCTCCGCCCGGGACGCCGCTGTCCTGGGCCTCAACGCGGTCTCCGACGGGGAGACCGTGGTCCTCTCGGCACAGGCGACCGGGCTGGCCGCCCAGCTGCGGGAACGCGGCTACCGGCCGGTCGGGGTCGACCTGTCCGAGCTCCGCAAGGCAGGGGGGAGTGTCAAGTGCTGCACGTTGGAGCTCCGCGGCTGAGCCCGGAGAACGAGCCCCGGCCGGCCTCGCCGGCCGACCACCAGGCGCTGGTCGACCGCAGGGCGGCCCACAACTACGCGCCGCTGCCGGTGGTGGCCGCCTCGGCCGAGGGTGCCTGGGTGACCGACGTCGAGGGACGTCGCCACCTGGACTGCCTGGCCGCCTACTCGGCGGTCAACTTCGGCCACGGCAACCCCACCGTCCTGGCCGCCGCCCGCGCCCAGCTGGAACGCCTCACGCTGATCAGCCGGGCCTTCGGCCACGACCAGCTGGGGCCCTTCGCCGCCGAGCTGGGGGACCTCGTCGGCAAGGAGATGGTCCTGCCGATGAACACCGGCGCCGAGGCGGTGGAGTCCGGCATCAAGGTGGCCCGCAAGTGGGGCTACGAGGTCAAGGGCGTCGCACCGGACCGGGCGAACATCGTGGTCATGGCCGGCAACTTCCACGGCCGGACGACGACGGTCATCAGCTTCTCCGACGACCCGGAGGCCCGCGCCGGCTACGGCCCCTTCACCCCCGGCTTCCGCACCGTGCCCTTCGGGGACGCCGCCGCCGTGGCCGCCGCCATCGACGAGGACACCGTCGCCGTCCTGCTCGAGCCGGTGCAGGGCGAGGCCGGCATCATCGTGCCGCCGGCCGGCTTCCTGCCCGCCGTCCGCGAGACCTGCACCCGCGAGGGCGTGCTCATGATCGCCGACGAGGTGCAGTCCGGGCTGGCCCGCACCGGCCGCACGCTGGCGGTGCAGCACAGCGACGTGGTCGCCGACGTCTACCTGCTGGGCAAGGCGCTCGGCGGCGGCGTGGTGCCGGTGTCCGCCGTTGTCGCGGACGCCGACGTCCTCGGCGTGCTGCGGCCCGGCCAGCACGGGTCCACCTTCGGCGGCAACCCGCTGGCCTGCGCGGTGGGCCGGGCGGTCGTCGGCATGCTCGCCGGCGGGGAGTGGCAGGAGCGCGCCCGGCTGCTGGGCGCCCACCTCGAGGGCCGGCTGCGGCAGCTCGTCGGCTCCGGGGTCACCGCCGTGCGCTGCATCGGCCTGTGGGCCGGGGTGGACGTCGACCCGGCGATCGGCACCGGCCGGGAGGTGTGCGTGGCGCTCGCCGAGCGCGGCGTGCTGGTCAAGGACACCCACGGGTCCACCGTCCGGCTGGCCCCGCCGCTGGTCGTCGAGCCGGCCGAGCTGGACTGGGCGGTCGACCAGCTGGCCGACGCGCTTGCCCAGCTGGCCGCCCGCCGCGGCACCACGGTCTGACCGGCCGGCGGCCACCCGGGGGGAGGTGGCCGGTGACCGGCCGGGGCCGGTCACCGGCCGGTCACCTGCCGGTCACAGGGCCACGCACTGCCCCTGCTTCTGCTTGGCGACGTTGCCGCCCCCCACGGGCGCGGGCAGGTTGGCCTGGCACTGCAGCCCGTTGCCGATCCGGTTGCCGGTGATCTCGGTGCCGCCGGTGTTCTTCTCGGCCTGCACACTGCCCACCACGTCGTTGTCCTCGACGCGGATCGGGTTGCGGTTCTCGGCCAGCTGGACGTCGCCGGTCACGGTGTTCCCGGTGAGCTCGATCCGGCCGGCGTTCAGCTCCGCCTTCCTCAGCGCGACGCCGTTGCCGAACTCCGAGCCGCGCACGACCACGGTCGACGGGCTCTCGCCCTGCAGCCCACCGGTGGCCTCGACGGCGGTGGCCTGCAGGGTGGAGCGGGACTTCACCACGATGGTGCCCAGGACGGAGGTGCCGTCCAGCACGCAGGTGGCGTCGTCGGGGACCAGCAGGTTGCCGGTCACGGTCACCGCGCCCAGGGTGCCGCGGCACTCCAGGTCCTCGGCGAGCGCGGGGGAGGCCACGGCGATGCTGCCGGCGAGGGCCAGCGCGGCGGTGAGGGCGATGCGGCCGGTGGTCCGGGTCGTCGTCACGGGGGTTCCTCTCGGTCGGCTGCGCGCGGCGGCGGGCGAGGCCGCGCGGACACCCCACCCGTGCCGCCGGGAGCGCGTCCTGATACGCCGACCGGCCGGGCGCCGACGACCCGCCGGACGGGGGGTCGGGGCCCGGGCGGCTCAGCGCGCGCGGTGCCGCGCGCCGCGGTGCCCCGGGGTGGCGCGCAGTCGCAGGGCCGCGGCGGCCGCGAGCGCGACGCCGGCCGTCACCGCCACGAGGCCCGCCGGACCGACCGGACCACCGGCGAGGCCGCCGGCGCCGGTCTCGACGCCGCCGACCGGCACCGTCGCCGAGCCGGCGGCGTCCAGCGCGGGCCGCACGGTCAGCCCGCCGGCGCCGTCGTCGAGGACCAGCAGCGTGTAGACCGAGCCCGCGGCCAGGTCGGCCGGGAGCTGCACGGGAGGCCCGCCGTCGGCGGTGAGCACCAGACCCGCCGGGCCGCCGGGCACGTCGACGTGGTCGGTCGCGGTGGCGAAGGGGAGGTCGTCGGCGACCACGGCACCGTCGGCCGTCGTCACGTCGAGCGAGTCCGCCCCGGCGGCCGCGGCGACCACCCGCACGCGGGCCCGGTCGGCCGGGGGCAGGGTGAGGTCGTCCTGGAGCACCTCCAGCCCCAGGTCGGCGGCGGGGCCCAGCCCGGCGACGGTGCGCGCGCTGCCGGGCGCGACGTCGACCGTGGCCGACAGGATCGCCGGGGCACCGGGCGGCGACCCGACCGGGAGCATGCTGACGGTGTAGGCCCCGGCGGGGACCTCCTGGTAGTCCGACAGCGTCCCGTACCCCACCCCGGGGAAGGTCAGCCGGACGTCGGGGTCGGACACCGAGTCGACGTAGACGTCGCCGGCCGGGGTGTCGGGGGACAGGTGGGCCAGCCGGAACAGGCCCTCCTCCTCCGGTGCGGCCGCTGCCGGTGGTGCGAGCGCGGCGGAGCCCGCGACCAGCAGGCCCACGGCGAGGACGCGGACGGGGGCGGGGACCCGGGTCATGGGAGCTCCTCGGCGAGGTGGGGGACGGCCGCGGCGGGCGCACCGAGTGTCACCCCACGGCGGCGTCCTGTCAGGGCGGGACCCCGGGGGAGGGCTCGTGCCGCGGCGGCCCGCGCGAGCCGGTGGGCGGTCCGGACACACCTGACCGCACCGCGTCACCGGCGGCCGGTCATGCTGGGCGGCCGGGTCCGGTGGCGGAGGGAGCGGCGTGGTGGAGGGGACGGCGGTGCGGACGTCGCTGTGGCGGCTCCCGGCGCTGCGTGCGCTGCTGGGTGCCACGACGCTGGGCTTCGTCAGCTACTCGCTGACGCTGGCCTCGCTGCCGGCGTACGCGGTGGCCGGTGGCGCCGCGCCCGACACCGCGGGGGTGGTCACCGCGGTCTTCCTCGTGGTGACCATCCTCGGGCAGGCGGTGGTGCCGGCCCTCACCGTGCGCCTGGGCCTGGGCCCGGTGCTCGTCGTCGGCCTGCTCGCCCTCGGTGCGCCGGCGCCGCTGTACGCCGTCGACGACGGGCTGGCGTGGCTCTCGGCGGTCTCCGCCGTGCGCGGGGTCGGGTTCGCGGTGCTCACCGTGCTGGGCGCCGTGCTCGCCGCGCAGGTCGCCCCGCCGGAGCGCCGGGGCGAGTCGATCGGGCTGTACGGCCTGGCCATCGCGGTGCCCAACCTGGTCGCCGTCCCCGCCGGGGTGGCGCTGGTGCTCGGCGGGCACGCCGGCTGGGTGGGCTGGCTGGCCGCCTCCCCGGTGCTCGCGCTGCCGCTGGTGCCCCGGCTGACCCGGGCGGCCCGCTGGGACGCCGGCCCCCGGACGTCGTCGCGGGCGGCCGCGCGGGCCGCGCTCGCCCCCTCGGCGGTGCTGCTGGTGGTCACCCTCGCCGGGGGCGGCGTGGTCACCTTCCTGCCCATCGAGCGGCCCGACGGCGTCCTGGCGACGACGGCGCTGCTGCTGTTCGGGGTCACCGGCGCGCTCACCCGCTGGCGCGCCGGGCTGCTCGCCGACCGGGTCGGCACCGGGGTGCTGCTGCCGGTGGCCCTGCTGGTGGGCGCAGCCGGGCTGGCCGCCGTCGCGCTGGGGCTGGGCGCCGGCGCCGGGTGGGTCCTGGCCGGGGCCGCGGTGTTCGGGGCCGGCTTCGGCGCGGTGCAGAACCTCACCCTGGTGACCGCCTTCGCCCGCGCCGGACGGGGCGGCGCGACCACCGCCAGCGCGGTCTGGAACGCCTCCTTCGACGCCGGCACCGCGGTCGGGGCGCTGGCCCTCGGCCTGGTCGCGGCCGGCGTCGGCCTGCCGTGGACCTACCTGCTGGTCGCCGGCGTGCTGGTGGCGGTGCTGCCGGTGGCGCGGGCGGCGGGCCGGCCGGCCCGCTGATCAGCCGGTCAGCCGGTCGGCCACCGCCTGCTGGGAGCGGATGAGCAGGACCTCGTCGCCGGCCCGGCGCAGCCAGGTGCGCAGCCCCTCCGGGTCGTCGCGGTGGGCGTCGCGCAGGGAGCCCAGGCGCAGCTGGCGGGTGTTGGCCTGAGCGCGCTGGGCCGGGGGGAGCCGGCGGGCCTCGGCGCGGGCGACGGCGGTCAGGCCGGCGCCCACGAACACCAGGTCGCGGATCCCGGGGAGCCCGGCGAGCAGCCGCTGGACCCCGGCGGCGTCCTCCCGGGTGAGCAGGTGGAGGAGCTCCTCGGCGGTGCGCCGCCCGGCGGCCTGGCGATCGGTGTCGGTCACGGGAGACCATTGTCGTCCCGCCGGGCGCGCCTGCTGCCGGGTGGGGAGCTGGAACGGCCCCCGTGCAGGGTCCCGCGCCGAGTGTGCGAGGCGTGGGGGGCAGGGGGGTCCTTCAGGCGTCGCGGCGGGTGAACACGAGGGCGCCCACCGCCAGCACGACCGCGACCTCGGCGAGGAACACCGCGAAGCCGGTCCACGGGTCGAGCAGCAGCGGGCCGAAGGACTCCACCGCCGCGACGCGCCCCCCGGCGTTGCCGGGCATGAGCTTCGTCGCCCACTCGCCCCAGGCGCCGGGCAGCAGCCCGACCATCGTGCCGACGACGAACACCAGCCCCAGCACGATGGACAGCGCCGCGGCGGTGTGCCGGACCAGCAGGCCCACGGCGGCGGCGAGCAGCCCGAGCCCGGCCAGGTAGAGCCCGCTGCCCACCAGCGCCCGCAGCACCCCGTCGTCGGTGACCGCCACCCCGATGCCCTCGCGGTCGAGGAACCAGTTGCCGCCGAGGTAGCCGGCGACGGCGGTGACCGTGCCGGCCACGAACAGCGTCGAGGTGAGCACCACCGCCTTGGCCACCAGCACCGCCCCGCGCCGCGGGGTGGCGGTCAGCGTGGCCCGGATCATCCCGGTGCCGTACTCGCTGGTGACGGTGAGCGTGCCGAGCACGACCGCGGCGACCTGGGCCAGCACCAGCCCCCAGGTGAGGAAGGCGCCGACCGGCTCGCCGACCTCCCCGCGGGCGAGGTCCCCGGCCACCAGCGCGCAGATCAGGGTGGTCAGGCCGGCGCCGAGCACGAACAGCGCGGCGAACGACCAGGGGGTCGAGCGGACGGTCCAGAACTTGACCCACTCCGCGCGCAGCACGGCGGTCGGACCCGGGCGGGCCGGGGCCTCGGTGCGGGTCCAGGCGTGCGTGCCCATGGTCATCGCGTGGCTCCCGCGTACTCGACGCTGTCGGCGGTCAGGGTCATGAAGGCGTCCTCCAGGGAGGAGCGCACCAGGGTCAGCTCGTGCAGCAGCAGGCCGGCGGAGCCGACCAGCTCGCCCACCGCGGCGGCGTCGGGCCCGTGCACCCGCAGCTCGCCGCCGTGCGCGGCGACGTCCAGACCCGCCTCGCGCAGCACGGTCGCGACCCGGTCCTGCTGCGGGCTGCGGACCCGCACGTGGGAGGCGGCGTGCTCGGCGACGAACTCCGCCGTGGAGCAGTCGGCCAGCACCCGGCCGCGGCCGATGACGACCAGGTGGTCGGCGGTCAGCGCCATCTCGCTCATCAGGTGGCTGGAGACGAACACCGTGCGGCCCTCGGCGGCCAGGTCGCGGGCCAGGGTGCGCACCCAGCGGATGCCCTCGGGATCCAGGCCGTTGACCGGCTCGTCGAGGACGACGACCGGCGGGTCGCCGAGCAGCGCGGCCGCGATGCCCAGCCGCTGACCCATGCCGAGGGAGAACCGGCCCACCCGCTGCCCGGCGACGGCGGTCAGCCCGACGAGGTCGAGCACCTCGTCGACGCGGGCCCGCGGGATGCCGTTGCTGACCGCCAGCCAGCGCAGGTGGTCGCGGGCCGAGCGGCCCGGGTGCAGGGCGCGCGCCTCCAACAGCGCCCCGACCTCGCGCAGGGGCGCCGGGGAGTCGGTGTAGCGGCGGCCGTTCACGGTGACGCTGCCGGAGGTCGGCCGGTCCAGGCCGAGCACCATCCGCATCGTCGTCGACTTGCCGGCACCGTTGGGCCCGAGGAAGCCGGTCACCCGGCCGGGTTCGACGGTGACGTCGATGCCGTCGACGGCGGTGCGTGCGCCGTACGTCTTGGTCAGCCGGTGCGCGCGGATCACGGCGTCACCGGCTCGTCGCGGATCACGGCCTGGGAGGTCATGGCGACGAGGGTCGCGGGCCGCGGCGGCGGCCGGTATCGGGGAACGCCCTGGGCCGACCCTGATCCTGCCCCCGGGCCCCGCCGGGTGCCGGCGCACCTTGCGGATCTCTTGCGGTCACCGGGCGGGACGCCTGCGGATCGGGCGGCACCGTCCTCCTCGTAGCCGGACCGACCAGCACCGAGGAGAGCAGCGTGAGCGCTCGGACCGCAGCACGTGCCCACACCGCGGGGGCCAAGCTCGCCGCGTCGGCCGTCGTCCTGGGGGCCGCGTCCTCCGTGGCCGGCCTGGGCACCTTCGGGACCTTCACCGACAGCACCACGCCGGAGGTCACCCGCCTGGACAGCGGCGTGGTGTCCATCGCGCTCACCGAGGCCGCCGGTGTGGCCACGCTGTCGCTCTTCGACCGGGGCGTGTTCCTGGCCGGGGACACCGAGAGCTCGCCGATCGACCTGGTCAACGACGGCGGCACGGCGCTGTCGGAGCTGCGGCTGGGCTCGGTGGCCACGGTGTCCAGCGTGCTGGACACCGACCTGGAGCACGGCCTGCAGCTGGCCGTGGAGTCCTGCTCGGAGGCCTGGGCGCCCGTCGACGGCGACTGGGTCTGCGGCGGCACGACCAGTGCGCACTACGCGGGCCCGATCGTGGCCGACGTCGTCCTGCCGGAGACCGCGGCGCTGGCGCCGGGCAGCACCGCCCACCTGCTGCTGACCGCCACGCTGCCGTCGACGGCCACCGGCGAGCTGGTCGAGGGAGCCACCAGCTCGCTGGACTTCGTGTTCAGCGCGGTCCAGCGCGACGGCGCGTCGCGGTGAGCCGGCCCGCGAGGGCCTGAGGACAGCCGGCGTCTCCTCCACACGGGGGGACGGAGCCGCCGGCGAGGCCGGGGACGCCGTGGGGGACGGCGGACCGGCCGCGGGACGACCGGCGGGGCGTGGGGGACGCCGGACCGGTCGGGCGCGGGTCACGGGGCCGGTCGCGGGAGACCGCGGCCGGCCCCGCGGCGTGCCGGTCAGCCCGGCCGGCGCCCCGGGCCCAGGCCCGCGATGAGGTGGTCGACCAGCTCCTCGAGGTCGACCGGGCAGCGCGGCTGGCCCCCGCGGAGGCGGTCGAGGGCCAGGCCGCGCAGCAGCCAGTTCAGCGTGTGCACGCGGGTCACGGCCACCCGGCCGTCGGCGACCGCGCCGGCGAGCAGCGCCCCCACGGCCTGCGTCAGGGGCCGGTCGAAGGCGTGCAGGACGGCGCAGCCGAGGCGGGGCTCCCACGCGCCGGCGCTGAGCACCGCGGCGACGGCCAGCTCGTCGCGGCCCGGGCGGGCCAGCCACGGCCGCAGCAGCACGGCGAGGTCCGCGCGCAGGTCACCGGTCGGCTCCGGCGGCGTGAAGACCCGGACCCGCTCGAGGGCGGTGGCCACCAGCTCCAGCAGGTCGGACTCCTCCACCAGCTCGCCGGCGGCCCCGGCGCGGGCGCGGATGTCGGGGAGGGTCCGCTCGCCGTAGCCGACCTCGCTGAGTGCGTCGAGCGCGGCGGACAGGACCATCCGCGAGCTCGGCGAGGCCCAGTCGAAGCGCCGCGGCACGCGTCCTCCTCATCCCGGGGGAGGGCGTCCGCCGTGCGCCGGAGCCCTGCGCACCGTAGGGCGGACGGGGCGGAACGGGCAGGTTCCGCAGCCGCCGTCCGCAGCTCCGGGCCGGGCGCCGCCGGCCCACCGGGGCCCCGGCGCCCTGGACGGGTGACCGGGATCACGCTGCCCGTGGCGGAACCGGCCGCGGCCGGGGATGCTCACCTCCTCGTGGCCGTCGGCCGCCGGGGGAGGTCGCGGTGAACCTGGAGAAGGTGGTGTTCGGGTTCTTCGTGCTGCTCGCCGCCACGCTGAACTTCGGGTTCTTCATCGGCGACATCGACCGCCCCGAGCTGCACAACCCCTACGAGCTGTTCGCCGCCGTCGTCGTCAACCTCATCGCCACGGTGCTGAAGTTCGGCGACCGCACCCAGATCGGCGCCGTGCACCTGGCCACCAGCCTGGTCGCCTCGCTGCAGCTGGTCGCCGCCGCGCTGCTGTACGGCTACGCCGAGTACGTCTCGACGGCCGGGATGACCGCGTCGTGGACGGCCAGTGTGGTGTCGTTGTCCGGTGGCGCACTGATGGCCAACGTCGTCTCCGTGGTGCTGCTGGTGATCGAGACCGTGTCCTTCCACCGCGGGTGACCCGGAGGGCGCCGTGGGCAACCCCCTGCTGACGTTCTGGTCGCGCCACGGCCGGCGCGAGGAGGAGGAGCGCCGGGCCCGACGGGCCCGCCTCCTGGCGGCCGCCGCGTCGGCCAACCGCGCCTCGGAGACGGTCTTCCTCATCCTGCGCCGGATGCGGGCGCCGCTGATCGTGCTGATCGCCATCTTCGCCGTCAGCGTGCTGGGCCTGACGCTGATCCCCGGCGAGGACGCCGACGGGCAGCCCTACGACATGGGCTTCTTCGACGCCATCTACGTCATGAGCTACACGGCCACGACGATCGGCTTCGGGGAGATCCCGTACCCGTTCACCTACAACCAGCGGATGTGGGTGACCGTCTCCATCTACCTCACCGTGATCGGCTGGGCGTACGCCATCGGCTCGCTGCTCGGCCTGCTGCAGGACCGGGCGTTCCGCTCGGCGCTGGCGCTGCAGCGGTTCACCCGCAAGGTGGCCCGGCTGGCCGAGCCGTTCGTGCTCGTCGCCGGCTACGGCCGCGCCGGTGAGCTGCTGGGGCACTCGATGGACGCGCTGGGCCGCCGGGTCGTCGTCCTGGACAAGGACCCCGAGCGCATCGACGGCCTGGAGCTGGAGTCCTACCACGGCGACGTCCCCGGGCTGGCCGCCGACGCCCGGGACCCGGGGCACCTCGGCGTCGCGGGCCTGGACCACGCCTGCTGCGAGGCGGTCGTGGCGCTCACCGACGACGACGAGGCCAACCTGGCCGTGGTCATGACCACCGCCCTGCTGCGTCCCGACGTCCCGGTGATCGCCCGGGCGACGACCCGGGTCATGGCCGACCGCATGCGGGTGTTCGGCTCGCCCAGCGTGGTCAACCCCTTCGACATCTTCGGCGACCACGTCCAGCTGGCGCTGCGGGCACCGGCGTCCTACCAGCTGCTGACCTGGCTGGAGGCCGGGCCCGGCGCCCCGCTGCCGCCCCGGGGCGCGCCGCCGCACGGCGGGCGGTGGGTGGTGTGCGGCTACGGCCGGCTCGGCCGGGAGCTGACCGCGGACCTGCGCGCCGAGGGCATCGACGTGACGGTCATCGACCCGAGCCCGCACGACGACGAGGACTCCGTGGTGGTGGCCGGCGGCTTCGAGCCCGACGTCCTGGGGACGGTCCGGCTGGAGGACGCCGTGGGCTTCGTCGCCGGGACCGACAACGACATCACCAACCTCTCGCTGGTGGAGACGGCCCGCCGGGCCAACCCCGGCCTGTTCCTCGCCGCCCGCCAGAACCGGCCGTCCAGTGCCCCGCTGTTCGCCGCGATGGAGCTCGACGCGCTGCTGGTCCCGACCGAGGAGGTCGCGCACGAGGTGTACGCCCAGCTGTCCACACCGCTGCTGTGGCGGTTCCTGCGGGCGATGCCGGCGCTGGGCGACGAGTGGGCCGCCGGCGTCGTCGACCGGCTCACCGCGCTGTGCGGGCACCAGCTGCAGGCGCTGTGGAAGGTGCGGCTCACCGAGCGGGAGGCCCCGGCGCTCACCTCCTGGCTGGCCACCGGGCAGGCCCGCCTCGGCGGCCTGCTGCGCAATCCCGAGGACCGCGACGAGCCGCTGCACGCCGTGCCGCTGCTGCTGCTCCGCGGGGACGACGCCACGCTGGCGCCGGACCCCGACCACCTGCTGGCGGCCGGGGACGAGCTGCTGCTCGCCGGCTGGCCGGCCGCCCGCCGGGCGCTGGAGACCACCCTGCTCGTGGACGCCGTCCGCGAGTACGTGGTGTCCGGCCGCCGGGTGCCGACGGGGTGGGTGTGGCGGCGGCTGGCCCGCCCGGCCGAGGCCCCCGCGCAGGAGGAGGTCCGGCCGACCGCGCCGACGCCGTCCTGAGGCCGGCCGGGGGCTTCCCCGGCGGGCGTGCCGGTGCTGCACTGGGTGGGTCGACCGCACGGCGAGGAGCCGCAGATGGACACGCTGACCGCACCGCCCGTCCCCTGCACCGACGGTGACATCGGCCCCGAGCGCCGCGAGATCGAGTGCGAGCCGCTGCCCGCGCCGCGTCCTGCCGAGCCGGCGCCGGCGCCCGTGCCGGCCGCGCCCGTGCCGGCGTGAGCGCGCCGCCGGAGCCTCCCGGGGACCCGCCCGCCCTGGTCGCGGGGGAGCTGCGCGGCTACCGGCGCTTCCGGCTGGCCGAGGACGGGCTGCGGCCGCCGGTGCACGTCCGGGCCGGCCCCTGGGCCTGGCCGGTCGAGCACGCCCGCTGCGCGGTCGACCCCGCGCACGCCCCGCCGGCACGGGGGTGCGCGTGCGGCCTCTACGGCTGGTACCACCCCAGCCACACCGGCCTGGGCACCGGCTGGGGGGACGTGACCGCGGTGGTCGCGGCGCGCGGGCGCATCCGGCTGGGCGACGCCGGCTTCCGTGCCGCCGCGGCCCGCGTCGAGGCCGTCAGCCTCCCGCGCCGCACCCTGCTGTCCCCCTGGCACCGCCGCCGGTGCGCGCAGGTCCTCGCCCGGCGGTACCCGGGGGCGGCGGTGCACCGGTCGCGGCGCCGGATGCTGCGGGCGCACCCGCCCGGGGACCTGTCCGCCCTGGGCATCGTCGTCCGCCCGAGCCGGGCCCCGCGCTACCGCTGGGCCGCGCTGGCGGTGTGGCTGGCCGGCGTCCTGGCGGTGTGCTCGGTGGGGGTGCTGCCGCACCGGGTGCTGGTCGGCGTCCCCCCGGTGGGGTGGCTCGCCGTCCTGGCCGGGTTCGTGCTGTGGCAGGCCCTCCTGGTCTGGCTGGTGTGCCGGGCCTCGCCGCTGCCGGCCGGCGCCGAGGGCGGCCCGGCCGGTCAGGCGCCGCGGTAGGTGCCGGGGACGGCCTTTATCGCGCTATTGGCGGCCGGGGGAGCCGACCCCGGCTTGGTGTGGTCTGCCGGGTCGTGCCCGCAACCTTGTCGCGCCGGCCGGCGGCCGGTGCACGCCTCGGGGTCAGGACCAGGCGGGCGGCGGCTGCTCGCCCCAGCCGGGGCCGCCGATCGGCTGCTTGGGGGCGGGGCCGAAGCGGTTCGGGCCCGGCTCGCTGTCCAGGCAGGCGAACACGATGAGCACGATGGTGCCGACGAGCGGCACCAGGCCGAGCAGCACCCACCAGCCGGTGCGGCCGATGTCGTGCAGGCGGCGCACGGAGACCGCCAGCGAGGGCAGGAACAACGCCAGCGCGACCACCAGCCCGAACACCGTGGTGTCGAGGACCGCGTCGACCGCGGCCGCGGCGAGGGAGACGAGCACGCTGAAGAGGAAGAACCACCAGTACTCCGAGCGGCGGGCGCGGCCGCTGAAGCCGACGTACTGGGTGAGGACACTGCGGACGGCGTCGCCGAAGGACATGGTT
The DNA here is from genome assembly GCF_032460525.1 of Geodermatophilus sp. DSM 44513. Classification (NCBI taxonomy): domain Bacteria; kingdom Bacillati; phylum Actinomycetota; class Actinomycetes; order Geodermatophilales; family Geodermatophilaceae; genus Geodermatophilus; species Geodermatophilus sp. DSM 44513. The sequence continues at coordinate 1,222,675 of NZ_CP135963.1, forward strand.
CCCCGATCGGAGAGGGGTGGTGTGCCCGGTGATCGTCCGCGGCGTCGCCACCGGCGCACCAGCCGCACGGCCGGGCGGCCACCCCGACGGGGGATGGCCTTTAGCGCGCTAATGGCTGCCGGGGACGGCCTTCAACGCGCGAGGGGCCGCCGGACCTGACGGCCTCCCGCGCGCGGGAGGCCACCGGGGGAGGGTGGCGTCGGGTCAGCGCCAGGGGCGGGAGCTCCGCGCGGCCCAGTAGGCCTCGGCCGGCTCCGGGGTGACCAGGTCGGCGGCGTCGGTGCCGTCGAGGTCGGCGGCCACCGCCACCGCCGCCACCCCGGCCTGCAGCTGCGCGACGGTCACCGCACCGCTGAGGACGACGCCGGCCCAGGGCTGCGCCAGCGCCACCGCCAGCGCCAGCACGTCGACCGCGACCCCGCGCGCCCGTGCCGCCTCGCCGAGCCGGGCGGTCGCCGGGGAGTCCGCGGCGGCGAGGCGGCCGTTGGCCAGGGCCTCCTTGACCACCACCCGGGCCCCGGCGGCGTGCGCCTCGGCCAGGGCCTCTCCGGCCGACGGCTCGAGGGGGTTCCAGGTGGACTGGACGCTGGTGAACAGCGGCCGGCCGTCCACCGTGAGGGCCAGCCCGCGGCGGACGGCGTCGGCCTGCGCCGGGCCGGAGGTGGAGAGGCCCAGCTCGGTGCCCTCCGCGCGGACCTCGGCGAGGGCACGCAGCAGGTCGCGGTCGGTCCACAGCGGGCTGTCGACGGTCAGGGAGTGCACCTGGTACAGCCGCAGCCACGGGCCCAGCAGTGCACGGCTCTCCGCCCACTGGCGCGCGAACGCGGCGAGGGTGTGCTCCTTGACCTCGTGCTGCTCGGCGTCCAGCCGCCAGTCGCCGGTGTAGCGGTAGCCCCACTTGCTGGCCACGAACGGGGCGGCCCCCGAGCGGCGCAGCCAGCTCGCGAGGAACTCCTCGGCCCGGCCGTAGGAGCGGGCCGCGTCGACGTAGCCGATGCCCGCGGCCGCCGCGGCGTCGAGCAGCTCGTGCGCCCGCGCCTCCAGGGCGGCCGGTGTGCGGCCGGCCGGCAGGTCGGCGTCCCGGCCGGTGGTGATGTAGGCGGGCCGCCCGACGGCGGCCATCCCGAAGCCGAGCTGCGCGGGCTGTGGCACGGACCCTCCCGGGCGGTGGCGGCGGACGACCGCAGGCCAACCTACGCAGCCCGTGGCGCCCGTGCGCGGGGCGCTACACCTGCACCGCTCCCGGCCGGCCGTCCTCCACGACGAAGGAGGCCAGCGTGTAGGCGCGGGCGTCGGGGCGGCTGACCGTCTCCACCATGCGCAGGTCGGTGCGCCACTGCGACCGGTCCAGCCGGCAGGTCACGTACCCGCGCCGGTCGCCGTCGAAGAACCGGATGTGCGGGTTGTGCTGGATCATCGGCCCGTAATACGGCCCGTAGACGGGCTCGTCGCCGTTGGTGGTGATGGACGTCCCGACGAACTCGGTGGCCACCACCGGGGAGCCGGGGTCGTCGAAGTCGCGCTTGACGTCGTGCACGAAGGTGGAGTGCCAGTCCCCGGTGACGACCACCGGGTTGCGCACGGCGGCGTCCACGAACCGGTCGGTGATCCGCCGGCGCGCGGCCGGGAAGCCGTCCCAGGCGTCGTGCCACAGCAGGTCGCCGGCGGCGCCGTCGTGGTCGAGCCGGCCCATCATCACGTTGTTGCCGAGCACGTTCCAGTGCGCGGTCGACGCCGCCAGGCCGTCGAGCAGCCAGCGCTCCTGCTCCTCGCCGAGCATGGAGATCGACGGGTCGTAGGCGGCCTCGCACGCCTGGGCCTCGCCCCACCCGCACGGCGGGACGTCGCGGTACTGCCGCCCGTCCAGGACGTCGAGCTGGGCCAGGCCGCCCCAGTGCAGTCGCTGGTAGACCTGCGGGCCGGTGACCGACGTCGTCCGGCGGCGCACCGGCTGGTGCTCGTACCAGGCCTGGTAGGCCACCGCGCGCAGGTCGCTGATGTCCGGGTCGTCCTCGGTGCGGTCCGCGGCGTAGTCGTTGACCACCTCGTGGTCGTCCCAGGTGACCACCCACGGGAACCGGCGGTGCACCGCCTGCAGGTCCGGGTCGCTCTTGTAGAGCGCGTACTGCGCGCGCCAGCGGTCCAGGTCCAGCGGCGCTGTCTGCAGGTACTCCGGGACCGGCGTCTGCCGCAGGCCGCCGTCGGCGGGGATGGCGTTCTCGTAGACGTAGTCGCCCAGGTGCAGGACGAGGTCGAGGTCCTCCTCGGCCATGTGGCGGTAGGGCGCGTAGTGGCCGCCCTGCCAGTCCTGGCAGGAGGCGAACGCGAAGGCCAGGTGCTGGGTGTCGGCCCACGGCTGGGGTGCGGTGCGGGTCCGCCCGACCTCGGAGACGGCACCCAGGGCGCGGAAGCGGTAGTGGTACTCCCGGTCGGGCTGCAGGCCGTGCAGCTCCACGTGCACCGAGTGCGCCAGCTCCGGCCGCGCCTCCTCGGTGCCCTCGGCGACGACGTGCCGCATGCGCTCGTCGCGGGCCACCTGCCACTGCACCCGCACCGCGCGGGCGGGCATCCCGCCGCCTGGGGTCAGCGGGTCCGGGGCCAGCCGGGTCCACAGCACGACGCCGTCCGGCGCCGGGTCGCCGGACGCGACGCCCAGGGTGAACGGGTCGCCGAGCCGGCCGCGACCGCGCCCCCCGTGGGCGTGCGCGGGGCGGGCGGTCAGCTGGTCGAGCAGGGCCAGCGAGGCGGTGCCGCCGGCGGCGACGAGGAGCTGGCGGCGGTCCAACGACGGGTTCTGCACGGTGTTCCCCCTCGGGGCCCACCGACGGTCGACGGCGGGGAGGGGACCTCCCCGGTGGTGGGCGCGGGAGCACGCAATCAGGCGCGTGCCACGGGGGGACGGCGGGCCGGCGTCCGGCACGCGACCAGCGGGCGACCAGGGAGGGAACCACCGTCCCGGTCGCGCGTGGGCCGGTCAGCCGGGCGGTGCGAAGCGGGCCGCGAGTCGGTCGGCGAGGTCCTCGACGGTCCGGCTGCCGTCGACGTGCACCACGCCCGCGCCGGTGCGGGTGCACACCCGGGCCAGTTCCTCGGTGGCCAGCCGGTCGCGCTCCAGCAGGTTGGCCAGCGCCCGGTCGGGGTCGGTGGTGCGCAGCCAGAAGGCATCCGCGGCACCGCGCCGCGCGAACGCCGCCCGGCGGAAGGCGGGGGTGGGCAGCAACCAGACCGCGTGCCGCGGGTCGGACAGGTGTGGCCGCACCAGCTGGGGCAGCAGCCGGAAGCCCTCGACGAGGACGAGCCGGTCGTCGGGCAGCGCCCGGAGGTCCTCCAGCACCAGGTCGAAGCCCTCGCCGTGGGACCACGGGAACGTCCGGTGCATGGTGACGGGGTCGCGCCGCACCCAGCGCTCGTCCAGGTCCATCCGCCGGAAGTGCTCCAGCAGGGGTGCCGCGGCCGCGTCCAGCCGGTCGCTGTGGGCCCTGATCGTCGCGTCCGTGGCGTACAGCCGGGCACCGAGGCGCTCGGCGAGCAGGCGCGAGACGGTCGTCTTCCCGGCGCCACTGCCACCGCCCACCCACCGGACGTGGTCGAGGGCGGGCACCCGGTCAGTGTCCCTGCCGGGCGCGCCCGTGGTCCCGGGCCACGGGCATGATGGGCGCGGACGTGGCCCGAGCACCGCTGCTCCGCACGGGCCGGCCGGGCCCGTGTCCCCAGCTCCAGGAGACGACGTGGCGATGCGCCTGCACCCCGGCGAGGTCGAGGCGGCCGGTTGGCGGGTGGTCACCCTGCTCGCCGCGGTCCGGCACCTGCTCGACGCCTCACCGGGGGTCACCGGACGTCCCCGGGTGATCGCGATCGACGGACGGGGCGGCGCCGGCAAGACCACCCTGGCCGGACGACTGCGCTCGGTGGTGCCCCACTCCGCGGTCGTGCGCACCGACGACGTCGCCTGGAACCTCGCCTGCTTCGACTGGGCCGAGGTGCTGGTCGACGGCGTCCTGCGGTCCGTGCACCGCGGTGCGGCAGTGGACTTCCGGCCGGCCGCCTGGGCCGCCCACGGCCGGCCCGGGTCGATCACCGTGCCCGCCGGTGTCGAGGTCGTCTGGGTCGAGGGCACCGGCACCGTCCGCGGCGAGCTCGCCCCGTGGTGGGACGCCTCGGTGTGGCTGCAGGGTGACCTCGACGCGCAGGAGCGGCTGCTGGTCGCCCGCGACGGCGACTCGCCCGAGCAGCGGGAGCGCGTGGCGAACTGGCTGCTCGAGGAACTGCCGTTCCTCGAGCGGGAACAGCCCTGGGCGCGCGCGACCCTGGTCGTCGCCGGCCCCGCGCACCTCGACCACGACCCGGCCACCGAGGTGGTCATCGCCCCGCCGACCGGCCCCCGGGGCGCCCACCTGCCGGTGTGACCGAGGACGCCGGGATCGGGACGACGGCGGCCTCTGCTGCCGGTCGGTGCAGCGACCGCACGCCCGACTACGGTGCCGTCGCGATGCGTGGCAGCCTGCGGACGTCCGCCACCGGGTGGGCCCTCCTCGCGGCCGCCTGGTGCGCGTCCTTCGCCGCCCTGCACGTCTACTGGGCCCTGGGCGGCGGCGTCGGGCTGGCCCAGTCCGCCGGGGCAGAGCTCGCCCGCACGCGGCCGACGGCGTTCGTCCTGGTCGGCCTCTGGGGAGTGGCGGCGCTCCTGTCGGCCGGGAGCACGTCGTGGTGTGCCCTCGCCCTGGGCCGGCCGCGCGGACGCCGGCTGCGAGTTGCGGCCATCGTCACCGGGTCCGCCGCCGGGGTGCTGCTCCTGGTCCGTGCCCTCGTCGTGCAGGGGGTCCTGCTGCTCGATGCGGGCGGCGTCGCCTCGTCGGTCGGACCGGACCAGACCCGCTGGAGCCTGTGGCTGTGGAACCCGTGGTTCCTGCTCGGAGGGGCTGCGTTCCTCGTCGCCGCCCACCACCTCGCCCGCTCGCTGCCGACGGAGAGCCACGACCGGCAGCCCTGATGGGGGCGCTGAGACGGCGGGCCCTCAGCGGGCCGGCGTCCCCGGCACCGGTGCCGCGGGCTCGGGTGGGGTCCAGCCCATCACGGCCCGGGACCCGCGCGTGATGGCACCGGCCGGTGTCAGGCGCATGGCGCTGTTCCGCAGCGTCTGGCGCCAGCCGCCGCCGAGGTGCGATCCGAAGCGCCCCGACGCGATCGAGGCCCGGGCCAGGGCGCGGCAGCGGGGCCGGCGGGCGGCGTCGAAACCGTCCAGGGCAGGGGCCAGCCGCCCGCCCGTCGCGACGGGGGCGCCGACGAGCAGGCCCACGCACAGGCCGTCCTCCAGCGCCGTCGCCGCTCCCTGTCCCATCGTCGGCAGGGTGCCGTGGGCGGCGTCGCCGATCATGACGACCCGTCCGTTCGTGTAGCGCGGCAGCCCACCGGGGAGGTGCTGCACGTCGTGCCGCAGGACCGCCCCGGACGGCGTCGCGGCCAGCACCTCCTGCACCGGGCCCGCCCAGCCCGCGAACCGCTCCCGCGCCGCACCGAGTTCGTCGGCGAGCACCGTGCGCTCGGGCATCGCGACGTACCCGTACCAGTAGGTCTCCTCCTCGGCGACGCGCACGATGCCGAACTCCGCGTGCGGGCCCCAGTACTGCTGCAGCGCCGCGGTCCCGTGGGCCCCGGGCGCGATGCCGCGCCAGCTGGAGTACCCGCTGTAGACCGGGCGGCTGGCCGGGAACAGCGCCGCGCGCACGGGACTGCGCATGCCGTCGGCGCCGACGACGAGGTCCGCCCGCCGTTCCTCGACGACGGCGGGTGCGCCCTCCGGCTCGCCCGGTTCCACCCTCGCCACCGCGGTGCCGGTGACGACCTCCACGCCGCAGGCCAGGGCCCGGCGGTGCAGTGCGGCGTGCAGCCGGCGGCGGTGCACGCCGACGAGCCCCACGGACCGGCGCACGACCGGGGTGTCCGGCAGGGTGAGGACCGGTCGGCCCGCCCGGTCGGCGATGCCGCCCGCGCGGGTCGGGTACCCGAGCGCGGCGACGTCGTCGTCCCCGAAGCCCAGTCCGCGGAACGCGGCCACCGCGTTGGGCGTCATGGCCAGGCCCGCCCCGACCTCGGCCAGCTCCGGCGACCGCTCCAGCACCGTGACCTGCCACCCGGTCCGGGCCAGGGAGATGGCCGCGGCCAGGCCGGCGATGCCGGCTCCGACGACGACTGCGGTGTGTGTCACGAGCGGCCCCCGATACCGGTACGTCCGTTGTAGTACGGATGTTGCCATACTCGGCGGTCGTGCCGAGGAGGAACCCGGGTCGCCGCGCCGCGCTCGCCGACGCGGCGATCGCCCTGCTGGCCACCGAGGGCATCCACGGCCTGACCCACCGCGCGGCCGAGGGCGCCGCCGGTCTGCCGACGGGGACGGCGGCGAACTACTTCCCCAGCCGGGAGGAGTTGCTGGTCGCTGCCGCCGAACGGGCGGTGGCCCTGCACCTGGAGGACATGGCGCGGATCGACCGTGCGGTGGACGTCAGCTCCTCGACCAGCCCCCTGGCCGAGCTGATCGCCGTCTCGCTCCACGAAGCCGCCACCGCCTCACGCGAGCGCTACCTCGCGGTCTTCGAGCTCCAGCTGGAGGCCCGACGCCGTCCCGCGCTCGCCGCCGCGCTGGCCCGGCTCAGCTCGGTGGCCACCGCGTTCACCGCAGACGAGCACCGCACGCTCGGGCTGGGCGTCCCACCGGAGGCGATCCCCACGCTCGTGACGCTCTACGGGGGAGTCCTGTTCACGCTCGTCACGGGACCGGGCGGCGTCGAGCGCGACGTGGTCCGCCGGCTCGCGCACGCCGTCGTCCGTGGCGCCGTGGACGGCCCACGCGGCACCGAGCAGCCCGGACCGACCGGCCCGTGACGGTCCGGCTCCCCGAGCTCAGGATTCCTGCACCGAACGAGACAGCAGGCAGAACTCGTTGCCCTCCGGATCGGCCAGGACGACCCAGCTGACGTCGGGCCCCTGCCCCACGTCCACCCGCCGGGCGCCGAGGTCGAGCAGGCGCTGCAGCTCCTCGGACGTGCTGGTCCCATCGGCGCGGAGGTCCAGGTGCAGCCGGTTCTTGACCGTCTTGCCCCCGGGGACCGCCAGGACGTCGATGGTCGGCCAGGACCCGTCGGACGCGGCGATGCTGATGACGTCTCCGTCGACCTCGACCACCCGCCACCCCAGCACCGCGCACCAGAAGTCGGCGACGACGGCCGGCTGCACGGCGTCGATGGCCAGGACGGCGAGGCGACTGGTCATGCCCGCATCATGACCGACCACCCGGGCCCGGCGTCGGCGCCGGCCGCCGCATCAGCCGCTCGGTGGGGTCGCCGGGCGCGGGACCGGCGTCGACGAAGCCGTGGCGCTCGTACAGCCGTCGTGCACCCGTGTTGTCCGTCTTCACCGACAGGAGCAGGGGGCTGCCGGGGTGTTCCGCGCCGGCCCACGAGGCCACCTGCCGGACGCCCTCGTCGCCGGCGCCGTGCCCGCGGGCCTCGGGGTGCACCCACAGCGAGATCAGCTCGACTGCACCGTCGGGACCGGGCCGGGTCGCGCTGACCATGCCGATCGGCTCCCCGTCGGTGGTGAGCACCAGGTTCAGGGGGACGTCGCGGAGCCGGTCCCGCCACCGCTGCTCGGTGTCCCCGGCTCCGCTCCACGCGGCGAGGGTCGCGCTGAACGCGCCCGGCGCCTCGGCGAGGGCCGCGCGCCGCAGCCCGCGCCACACCTGCCAGTCCTCCGGGCCGACTCTCCGGACGACGATCACGTCGAGAGCATGCGTCAGGGCGGCGGGCTCCGCGCCGGCGAGGTCGGTGCCCATCGGCTCGCAAACGTCCAAGACACCGGCCGGCCGGCCACGCAGGCTCGGCGCCATGACCGACACCATCCGTCCCCGTCTCGTCGTCCCGGACGTGGACGAGGCGATCGCCTACTACGTCGAGCACCTCGGCGCCGAGCGAGGAGCGCGGTACGCCGAACCGTCCGGCCACGTCGTGCACGCCGAGCTGTGCATCGGGCGGAGCGAGCTGTCCCTGACCCAGGCACACGCCGACTGGGGGCTGTCCGCGCCGTCCGGCTCGGGCGGCTCCCCGGTCCTGCTCACCCTGACGGTCACCGACGCGAGCGCGGTCGGCGCGGCCATGGTCGCCGGCGGGGCCACGGTGCTCATCCCGATCGAGGACCGCTCGTACGGGCTGAGCGAGGGCCGTCTCCGGGACCCGTTCGGCCACCTCTGGATCGTCAGCCAGGACCTGCCCGGCCGGCCGTGACCAGCCGCGCCCGTGGCCGGGGGCCAGCCCGGGCCAGCCGGGACCCTGCGACGTCCCGGTGCAGCAGTGGTCGTCGTCGGGGGACGTCGGAGTCGCCACGCCCTGGGCCGCACGGGACAGGACGTCCCGGTGCGGGCCGCACCCTGTGGCGGCGGACCACCTGGCGTGCGCTGCGCAACGGTGTGGGGTGCCCTGACTGCGGGTAGGTCTCTCGGGACGCGTCACGGTGAGTTCGTCGGCCCTGGCTCCAGCAGACCGACACCACCGGGAGACGACCCAGTGCACCTCAGCGATCCCGGTGGGCAGGACCACGCCCGCCAGGCGGCCGTCGACCGTGTGGGACCGGACCTGCTGCACGACGCCGTGCTCCACGACTCGGCCCAGGAACTGGCCGCGGTGGCGGCGCCGTTCCTGCTCGACGCGCTCGCCTGCGGCGACGGCGCGGTGGTCGCCGTGCGCCCGGCCACCGCCAACGTCCTGCGCGAGGCCCTCGCCGACGACCCGCTGGTGCAGGTGCACGAGCACCGGTACCTGTACCGCCCCCGCACGTCAGCAGCGATCACCGCCTTCCACCGGCTGGGCGAGCAGGCGAGCCCGGGCCGGCGGATCCGGGTCGTCGGTGAGGTCGACTTCGGCACCACCGCCGCCGAGTGCCACGAGTGGCAGCGGTTCGAGGCGGCGATCAACCACGTGTTCGCCGCCTCACCGCTGTGGCGCCTGTGCCTGTTCGACACCCAGCGCCTGCCCGACGTGGTGCTCACCACCGCCCGCAGCACCCATCCGCACCTGCTCACCGCGGCGGGACGCGCGGTCAACCACGATTACGTCGACCCGGCGACCTACCTGTCCGGGCTGGCCGCACCGGAGGAGCCGGTGGAGCGCACCCCACCGGAGCTGACCGCCGACGACGTCGTCGACCTCATCGCCCTGCGCCGCACCGTGCGCGCCCACCTGGACACCGTCGCCGGCCCGCCGGACCTCGTCGAGGACTACCTGCTGGCCGTGGACGAGATGGTCTCCAACGCCACCCGGCACGGCCGGCGGCCGGTGGGCCTGCGGCTGTGGACCCCTCCGGGCCGGCTGGTGTGCACCATCCGCGACGCCGGCACCGGCCCGACCGACCCGTTCGCCGGGTACGGGCCCGCCCACGGAGAGGACCTGTCCCACGGGGGCATGGGCCTGTGGCTGGCCCGTCAACTGTGCGACCACGTCGCCATCTCCCGCGACGACCAGGGCAGCACCGTCCGGCTCTCGACCAGCTGGGCCTGACCCCACCGGGGCCAGGACCGGGTCGGGTGGGGTGGAGAGGTCGACCGACGGCATCACGGTGTCCGTCGTCTCGATCGTCGATCTCTGGTCCGGAACCCGCCCGCGTCCTGCTGGACCAGGTCGTCGGGCTGCTCTGACACCCTGACCGCCCGGTGGAGGCGAAACCGATCACCGTGGACGTCGTGGCGGCCTCCCGGCAGATCCCCCAGGACGCGTTCGGTGACCCGTGGCACCGCTCCACCCGCGTTTCGGCCATGGCCCTGTGGCTGCCGCTGGTCACCCGCGACCGACTCATGCGCGAGCCAGGACTGGTCGACAGGGCCTGGTGACGGCGTGGCCCTCGTCGTGAGGCACCGGGTCACCTCAGTGCCTCGTGACGGACCCGCTCCGCATCGCGAGCTCCCGGCGTCTCGGACGTCGAGGGGCCGTCGACCCGTCCTGGTCCGCGGGCCGGTGGTGGCAGGGCTGCCTCGCTGCGGCTGGCTCGCAGGGCGTCCCGGTCGTCATCCAATCGTCATGGGAGGAGGCCACGAAGGGGTACCGGGAGATCACCTGCACGAATCGGACCCTCAAGGAGGGCGCACAGTGATCGGCTTCATCGTGGCCGGATTGATCATCGGGGCGTTGGCCCGCCTCATCAAGCCGGGTAAGCAGCACCTGTCGATCCTGGCCACCCTGCTCCTGGGGCTGGTCGGTTCGGTCGTCGGCGGAGTCGTCGCCAACCTGCTGGGCACGGGGGACGTCTTCGAGCTGAACGTGCTCGGCTTCGTCGTGGCCGTCATCGCCGCGGTGGCACTCATCGGGGTGGCCGAGGGTGCGGCGGGTTCCCGGTCCCGAGTGCGCTGAGGCATCGGACCGTCCCCGCGGGACCGGACGCGGCGCCGACCCGGCCACCCGCGGCGGCCGCTGACCTGACAGGCCCCCTCCGTCGGCAGCGCCCACCCTCTCAGCGATGGACACGTCGTGGGGCCCGGAACGGCGTGCTGGCCGCGCTGTGCCACTCCGACCGAAGAGAGACATGAGCTCAGCCCACCCACCCCCGACCGTGCACGTCGACCGCGCTGAGGCGGTGCGTGGCCGGTGACCGAAGTCCTCTCCCTGCTCCTGGGCGTGCTGGTGGTCCTGGCGATCACGGTGCTCACCGGCTACTTCGTGGCTCAGGAGTTCGCCTACATGGCGGTCGACCGCAGCCAGCTGGGCGCCCGTGCCGCAGCCGGTGACACCGCCGCGGAGCGAGCCCTCACCGTCACCCGCCGCACGTCGTTCATGTTGTCGGGCGCCCAGCTCGGTATCACGGTCACCGGGCTGCTCGTCGGCTACGTCGCCGAGCCGTTGATCGGCGAGTCCCTCGGCGCGCTGCTCGGCGGCGTCGGCATCCCGACCGCGGTCGGGATCGGCATCGGCGCCGTCCTGGCGCTGCTGTTCTCCACCGTGGTGCAGATGGTGTTCGGGGAGCTGTTCCCGAAGAACCTGGCCATCGCCCGGCCCGAGCCGGTCGCCCGCTGGCTGGCGACGTCCACCACGGTGTACCTGCGGCTCTTCGGCTGGCTCATCTGGGTGTTCGACCAGGCGTCCAACCTGCTGCTGAAGGTGCTCAGGATCGAGCCGGTGCACGACGTCGAGCACGCGGCCACCGCCCGGGACCTGGAGCACATCGTCGAGGACTCCCGGGACAGCGGGGACCTGCCGGTGGAGCTGTCGATGATGCTCGACCGCATCCTCGACTTCCCCAGGCGGACCGTGGAGCACGCGATGATCCCGCGCTCGCGGGTCGACGTGGTCGTGGACACCGACGCGCTGGGGCACGTGCGGGAGCTCATGAGCCACGGGCACTCGCGATACCCGGTGCTGGCGGAGGACTCCCACGACGTCGTGGGCGTCGTACAGCTCGCCGAGGTGCTCGCCACCACCGAGCCCGACAGCGCACCGGTGACCGCGATCACCCGCCCGGCGCTGGTCGTCTCCCACCTCACCCCGCTGCCCGACGTGCTGCGCGAGCTCGACGAGGCGAAGAGCCAGCTGGCCTGCGTCGTCGACGAGTACGGCGGCTTCACCGGGGTCATCACCGTGGAGGACCTCGCCGAGGAACTGGTCGGTGAGATCACCGACGAGCACGACGCCGAGGTCAACCCGGGGTACGTGCCGGTCGAGGGGGACGGCGTGTGGGAGATGCCCGGTGACGTCCACGTCGACGAGGTCGAGCGCTCGCTGGGCACCGACCTGCCCCGTGGGGACTACGAGACGGTCGCCGGGCTGGTGATCGCCCACCACGGAGGTCTCCCGGAGGAGGGTGCCCGGCTGGAGATCGCGCTGCCGCCCGACCCCGGCGACCTGGCGCACGCCGGTGAGCCGGCGCCTCGGGCGCTGTCCGTGGAAGTCCTCGCCGTCGACCGGCACGTCCCCTCCCGGGTGCGCCTGGTGCTGCCCGCCGTGGCCGCCGCCCAGACTGCAGGGGAGCGCACCCGATGACCGACAGCCCCTGGATCGTCGTCCCGGTGACGATCGGCCTCATCGCCTCGAGTGCCTTCTTCGTCGCCGTCGAGTTCGCCTTGATCGCGGCGAAGCGGCACCGCCTCGAGGACGCGGCGCCCGACAGCCGCTCCGCGCGCGCGGCCCTGCGCAGCTCATCCGAGCTCACCCTCCTGCTCGCCGGGTCGCAGCTGGGCATCACCGCGTGCACGCTGGCACTGGGAGCGATCAGCAAGCCGGCACTGGACCACTGGCTCACCCCGGCCTTCGAGGGGTGGGGGCTGCCGCTGGTGGTCGCCGACGTCCTCGCCTTCGTCCTGGCCCTCGTCGTCATCACGTTCCTGCACCTCGTCGTGGGCGAGATGGCACCGAAGTCCTGGGCGATCGCCCACCCGGAGCGGTCCGCCACGCTGCTCGCGCTGCCGATGCGGGCCTTCATGTGGCTGTTCCGCCCGCTGTTGAGGGCGCTCAACGAGGCGGCGAACTGGCTCCTCCGCCGGGCGGGCGTGGAGCCGTCGAACGAGGTGGCAGTCGGCCAGGACCCCGACGCGTTGCGGCACCTGGTGGAGCACTCGGCGAACGTCGGTGCCCTGGACGCGCGCTCCTCCGCCCAGATCTCCGGCGCCCTGGAGCTCGAGCGGATGACCGTCCGGGAGCTCCTGCGGCCCGGCGCCCGCATCACCGGGGTCCCGGCGGGGGCGACCGTCGGAGAGGTACGGGCGGCCACGCATCGCTCCGGCCACCTGCGGATCCTGCTCGGCGTGGGCGACGGCGACGGGATCAGCGGCGTCGTGCACGTGCGGGACACCCTCACCGCACCCGACGACGAGGCAGCCGCGCCGTTCGCCCGCCCGGTCTCCACCCTCGACGTGGACACCACCGTGCACGGCGCACTGAAGGCGATGCGGGAGACCCGCAACCACCTCGCCGTCATCACCGACGGCGGCGGCGTCGCCGGTGTCATCACCCTGGCCGACGTGTTGCGCCGTCTGTTTCCTCGAGCCGCGACGGCAGTCGCCTGATGGGCACCGGCCGGGCACCGGGTGTCGAGCATCTGTGACCCGAGCCGAGTCCACGACCCGTTCGGCACGTCCCGCGTCTCAGGACGGTGGGGAGGTCAGCAAGGCATCATAGTCCTCCGCCGTCAGGGGGGCGGTCGTCAGCTCCCCGGAGAGCAGGGGAGCCTCGACGGGCCCCCCGTCGCGGGTCAGCACGACCCCCTCGATGCCGGGCAGGCTGGTCGCGGTCAGCACCACCTGTCCCACCGCCTGTCTGCTCTCCCGGCCGGACGGAGCGTTCTCCGGGGCCGAGATGTCGATCGTCGCGGTGCCGCCTTCGATGGTCGTGAGGCTGAGGCGGACCTCCGGTGGCAGTGCGGACGTCAGCTGGTCACCGCGTTCCCCGCTGGTCGGGCCGGCGGCGAGGCCGGCCAGCAGCCGGGTCAGACGTTGCTCCAGGCTGCCGTCTCCGGACGTCCGGCCGCGGGGGACGAGGACGCCCTCGGCGGTCACCAGGTAGATGCGCGGTTCGTTCGAGCGGGCAGCTGGCGGGGGAGCGGGCGCGCTCGTCGGCGTGGTCGAGGCCAACCCGTAGGGGATGTCGGTCGACGCGATGGTCTCCGGTTCGCCGCCGGTGGGGACGCCGCAGGCCGACGTGAGCAGGAGCGACACCGCCAGCGCGGTACTGCCGGCGGTGCGCCGAGCGCTCACGGGGCGACCGCCGGGAGGGACAGGCAGAACCGCGCCCCACCCCACGGACTGGCCGAGCACCAGGTGGTGCCTCCGGCCCGGGTGGCCGTCTCGGCCACGATGGCCAATCCGAGCCCCGCGCCCGGCAGGGAACCGCGGGCGGCGCGTGGCCCACGAGCGAACCGGTCGAAGACGCGTTCGCGGTCCGCGAGCGGGACGCCGGGCCCGGCGTCCTCCACGGACAGCACCGCGGACCCGTCCTGGCGTTCGACCCGGACGGCGCAGGCGCCGCCGGCGTGGCGGTCGGCGTTGTCCAGCAGGTTCCGCACCGCCCGCTCCAGCCGGCCCTTGTCCGCGCGGACGATGGTCCGGCCGTCGTCATCGGCCTGCAGCAGCGACGCGCTGCGCCCGCTGCCGGTGATGACCTCGCGGACGAGTGCGGACAGGCTCACCGGCGGAGGTGGCTCAGCGCCCTGGGCGCTGTCCATGCGGGCGAGCTCGAGGAGGTCGTCGAGGGTGCGCCGGAACCTCGCGAGCTCGCCTTCGACCAGGGTGAGCGCCTGTCGTGAGCGTGGCGACAGCTCGTCCCGGCGGGCGGCCAGGAGCTCCACGCTGGTGACCAGGGTGGTGAGCGGGCTGCGCAGCTCGTGGCTGACATCGCCGACGAAGCGGGCGTCCCTGTCGATCCGCGCTGCCAGGGCGTCGACCATGCTGTTGAAGCTGCCCACGATGGCCACCAGGTCCGCGTCCTCGGTCGGCGGCAGACGCCTGGCGAGGTCCCCGCCGGCGATGTCCGTGGCAGCTGCCGTGACCTGGTCCAGCGGCTGGACCGCGCGGCCGCTGGCCCACGCGCCGAAGGCGGCCCCGGCCACGGTCGCCGCCAGGGCGCTCACCGCCAGGACGGTGGCCAGGGTCCGGAGTTCGGACTCGAGCTCGACCAGCTCGGTGACCTCGTAGAACTCGAGATCCGCCCCTCGTACGGCGACGCCCACCACGAGGTGAGGACCCTCCGCCGACTCGGTGCGGACCCTCGCCGCGTTGCCGGCTGCCACGGCCTCCCGGAGGTCCGGCGGGACGTCACGCGCGCCGACGTCGAGACTGGTCGAGTACCAGGAGTCCCCGCTGCGGACGACGACGTCAGAGCCGCCTTCCGGGACGAGCTGGCTCAGGGCGTCACCGATCTCCACACCAGCCGTGGCCAGGCTGCCGCGCAGGACGTTCGCATCGGCGAAGGCCTGCCGTGTGAGCGAGGCCTCCCGCTGGTCGAGGAGGTGGTTGCGGGCCAGCACGAAGGTGGTCACCGCGAGAACTGCGGAGACCAGGAGTGAGCCGATCGCGAAACTGAGCGCGACGCGCCCGCGCAGTCCTCGGGGTCGGAGGCGCAGCCTCACCGGGGATCCAGGCGATAGCCCAGGCCCCGGACGGTGACGATGATCCTGGGTGTGCCCGGGTCGAGTTCGACCTTCGTGCGGAGCCTGCGGATGTGGACGTCGACGAGCCGCTCGTCACCGAAGAAGCCGTGCTCCCAGACCCGCTGCAGGAGGTCCTGCCGACTCAGCACCCTGCCCGGGGAGGCGGCCAGCTCACACAGCAGCCGGAACTCGGTGAGGGTCAGGTGCAGCTGCTCGTCCCCCCGGTGGACGGTGCCACTCTCCTCGCGGAGCACCAACGGAGCAGGTGGCTGCTCGTCCAGCACCACCTCCCGCGGCGCGCCCCGGGAGGTGGGATGCGCACTGCTGCCGGCGCGTCTCCGCAGCGCCCGCAGCCGCGCGGTGAGTTCCTTGACCTCGAAGGGCTTGGTGACGTAGTCGTCGGCGCCGGCCTCCAGTGCCGCGACGATGTCGTGGGTGTCGGCCTTGGCGCTGACGACGATGATCGGCAGGTCGTGCCCGAGGCGGACCTCACGGATGACGGCGAAGCCGTCCACCGCGCCCAACATGAGGTCGACGACCATCATGTCGGGCGTGGAGTCGGACACCTGCCGACAGGCGTCCTCGCCGTCGACCGCCTCGTCGACGTCGTAGCCCTCGTCCTCCAGAGCCCATCGCAGTGCCGTGCGGATGTGGTCGTCGTCCTCGACGACCAGGAGGCGCGGCGTCACGCGGCCATGATCCCATCGGGACGGTCGGCGGGTGGGCGGGCGCCGCCGGCTCCGTCACCCGACCTCAAACTCCCGGCACGGCCATCGCAAGGCCAGCCAGGCACGCTGCTGTGGTGGGTGTTGGCGGGCCGGTCAGGTGTCCGCTGTGACGGGCACGGAGGTGCTGGCCGTGGGGGACGAACGGTTTTCCTCCACCGAGGTCGTCGACAGTCGCGCCGGGGTCGTGCGGGCTCGCGGCCACCTGACCGTCCAGGCGGCCGATCTGCTGTCCGGCGCCGTCCTGGCGCTCCGCGAGGGTGGCCACCGGAGGGTCCTCCTCGACCTGGAGGGTCTGCAGGGAGCCGACGACGCCGGCCTGCGCTTGCTCCAGCACCTCCAGACGCTGATGAGGTCCGGAGGTGGCAGGCTCGTCGTCCAGTACGCAGCGCACGAGTGGTAGGGACTTCGTCACCGGTGTACCTGCGGCAGCCGGTGACGGTGATGGGGATGCTCAAGTGGTACGCGACCCAGTGGCGTAAGTCGGGGTCTCGGGACGCCTGACGGTGCCTGGGGTGTCGAACTCGACGGCGACCGCGTGGCCGCTGGCGGGACTCGTCAACTACGCAGTGGAGATCCAACGTCGGCAACTCGACCTGGAGGTGACTGCTTCGGGCGAACAGCCAGTATCGCGACGTCGTCGTCGTTGGCGTCCGGCAGCATCTTGCTCAGGATGGCGTCGCAGAATGCATCGAGGTCTTCATGGGCATGTTGTTCGATGGTGGACAGCAGCCTGCTCAGCCCGTCATCGAGGGTCTCCCACCGCCGCTCGACCAGGCCGTCGGTGTAGAGCAGCAGAGTGGAGCCGGCGGGCAGGGTGGCTTGCTGGGTGTGTCGCCGTGTCGGGGCATTGACCCCCAGGAGCAGGTCGGCCTTGCCGGTGCTGGGACCGAGGACGCGGGCGTGCCCTCTACGGTCGAGCAGAACCGGTGGGGGGTGCCCTGCGTTCGACCAGCGCACTCGCAGCCCGATGGTGCTGGTGCTGCCGGGGGCGCGAGAGGGGGTGAGCTGGGCGAGGACCGCGGTGGCGATCGTCGCCAGCTCAAGGCCCTCCATCGCCTCGTCGACCGAGGTGAGCACCTTGCTGGGCTTCTCTGCGGTGGTGAAGCTGATACCTCGAACCAGCGCCCGCAGCTGTCCCATCGCCGCGGCGGCGCGGGTGTCGTGGCCGACCACGTCACCGATGACGAGCATGAGATCACCGCTGGGGTGGCAGAAGGCGTCGTACCAGTCTCCCCCGACCTGCGCCTCCTGCGCCGCAGCGACGTAGCGCACGGCGATGTCGGCCAACGGCAGCACCGGTGGTGCGGTGAGCAAGCTCTGCTGCAGCTCGGTCGCCACGTGCCGCTGTTCGGCATGCAGCCGGACGTTGTCCAGCGCGATCCCGGCGCGCCGACCGATCTCTGCGGCGAGGGTCAGGTCGCTCTCGCCGAAGCCGCCGCTGCCCGAGGCGTTGGCCAGCAGTATCGATCCCACAACGCCTGTCCGGCCGGGGATGGGAACGGCGAGCGCGCTGTGCATGCCCAGCTGCTGTACCAGTGACCGCAGCTCGGCATCAGGGACCTGTTGGACGAGGCCGTTGCTGTCCACCAACGGGAGTAGCACGCTGCGACCGCCGGCTGCCCGCCGGCTGGGTTCGGTGAAGCAGTTCCGGCGCCTCTTGTGTTCCTCGGCCTCCCGCGTCACGGCTGCCAGACGGGGGTCGCGGTGATGAATGGCGATGTCGTAGAGCTGGTCGTGCTCCGCGCGCACCTGGATGCTGACCCAGTCCGCGATTGATGGCACCAGCGCGCGGGCCAATCGGGACAGCGACTCAGACAGGTCCAGGGACTGCATGAGGGACTCAGAGACCCGGCCGAGCAGCTGCACGTGACCGGCGAAGCGGTCACGTTCCCGCTCGGCCTCGAGCAGGCGCTGGGAGAAGTCTCGCTCGTGGAGTAGGGCTTGCTGCGCCTCCCGCTCCAGCTCGGCTAGGCAGATCCGTTCCCACGCCAGGTCGAGCAGGCTGGCCAGTGACCGCACCCGGTGCAGTTCGTCCTGCCCGAAGAAGGGGGTGTAGGGGCTGACCCACAGGGACAATTGCCCCGACCGCAGGGCGAAGTCGATGCGCTGCGACGACGTGGTGGCAGCGGCGTTGCCCTTCCTGGTCACGCCGTCCGACGCGTCGGACAGACGCACGTCGCCGCTGGTGGCGAGCACGCGCTGTTCATCGTCGATCAGGGCGGCACCGCGCCCGCCCACGACCCGTACCAGGTGCGGTAGCAACACGCCGGTGATCTGGTCGCGGCTGGTAGCCGCCACCAGGCTCTGCACGGCTTGGTCGAGGTGGGCCTCATCGGGTCGACGCCAGGACGCGAGCAGAAAGCGGGGCGGTGTGAGCCCCGCCCAGACCAACGCAGTGCTGACCACGGCGAGGCCCTGCACCACCAGGCTGGGCCACTCAGTCGAGACGCCTCTGGTGAAACCGGCGGTCAGGATGGCGACGCTGAGTCCGACCGACGCGGACGCGAGCAGCCGCATGCGTCGGCGCACCACGCTGGCCTGGGCGCGACCTGACACCCACAGTTTCACCGCCACCAGCGCTGACAGCGCCGTCCACACCGTCAGGGCCGTCGCGAGGTACCACCCCGACCACGCCGCTGCCGGCTCGCCCGCTCGACGCAGCGGGGGAAGGACGAGGGTGGCCGCGACGAGCAGCAGCGTGGCCGCCGCCGCCACCCTCTCCACCCGCTTGGACACACCGGTGAAGGCGGCCGCGAACCGGTGCAGGCAGTACGGGACGCAGAGGAGCGTGGCGATACGCACCTTCCGCGCCCACTGCACCGCCTCTCCACCCGTGTCGGGAACAACCAGACCCACGGTGGTCACTCCGGCGAGCAACGCAAAGCTCACCGCCGCCCACTTCGCCGGCGCGTCCCGCCGCCGACGCCACAACACCAACGCTGTCGCCGCCAGACCGACGAACAGCACCGCCGTCAACGCCCGCAACATCTCGACCAAGGACTCCATGTCCTGGGACGCCGCCCCCTCCGCGCTCCAGCCGAGCACGCCTCCCGGCGGCTGGCTGTCACCACGCCACGCTGTCACCACGCCACGACGTAAGGTACTCAGCTGGTGAGCGCAACTCGCAGCAGGTTGTGTCAACCCAGACGCTGGCGCCCCGAGGGGCAAATGTCTTGCACTCACGAAGCCGTGCTGAGCTCGATGGACGCCCCGATGCAGGCGCCGATGATGCGACACGAGGGTTCCGGCATGACGCGCTCATCTACGACTCGCTCGAGGAACTGACCGGCGTTGCTGTCCCGTTCCTCCTCGAGGGTCTAGCCGCCGGGGACGGCGCAGTCATCGCTGTCGGACCAGAGGCCACCGACGCGCTCAGAACAGCGGTCGGCCCGGCGCGCGGTCCGGCCGATCAGCTCCGCTCGACCCACGAGGTCCCGAAAGGCCGCGTGGGACTGCTGCAGGTTCGGTTGACGACGGTTGGGACTGATCATGCTGCGACGGCGGCCTGACTGGTGAAGGCGAGCTCGTACTCGACCGGGGTGAGCTTGCCGAGTGCGCGCTGCCGGCGGCGTCGGTTGCATGTGTGTTCGATCCAGAACACGACGGCGTTGTGGAGCTCGTCGCGGGTGCGCCAACGCCGCCGGTCGAGCACGTTCTTCTGCAGCAGCGCCCAGAATGACCCCATTGCGGCGTGGTCCCCGGCGGAGACGACTCGGCCCATCGAGCCCTGCAGCCCCGCGGCGGCCAGGACCGCGCGGGAGGTCCGGGCACGAAACTGTGACCCGCGGTGGAAGTGCACCACCACGACTCCGACAGGCCGGCGCCGGGCGACCGCGGTGCGCAGCGCCGCGACGGCCAACTGCGCGGTCATCCGCTCGTCGAGGGCGTAGCCCACGATCCGGTTGCTGAACAGGTCCTTGATCGCGCAGCAGTAATATTGCCCTCGGCGGTCGGGTGCTCGGTGATGTCGGTGACCCACACCTGGTTGGCCGCTGCGGCGGTGAAGTCCCGCTGCAGGTGGTCATCGTGCACGGCCGGCCCGGGGATCTTCCCGCGACCGCGGCGGCCCTTGCGCACCGTGGTGGACCACAGCTCCTGCTGCGAGCACAGACGCCAGACCCGACGCTCCCCGACGACCAGGCCAGCGCGGGCGAGCTCGTCGGCCAGAAAGCGGTAGCCGAACTCCGGGTCGTCGCCGTGGGCGTTGATCAGGTAGGCGTCCTCGAGATCGCGCCGGCTGACCGGTGCGGCGAGCCAGGCGTAGTACGCCTGCCGGCTGAAGCCGAGCACCCCGCAGGTCAGCCGCACCGGAATGCCCTCGGCGGCCAGGTCATGGACCAGCGGGTAGCTGAATGTGGGAGCGAGTCCTGTGCGAAGTAGGCCGCGGCCCGGCGCAGGACCTCGTTCTCCATCCGGTAGCGGCGTTGCCCTCGTCGGCAGAACACCAGGTTGACGGCAGCGCCTCGTGGACGGACCCACCCGCATCGCGAGGTCCCAGCGGCGTCCATGCCGTCGGGACGCCGTCGCTCCGTTCCGGTCGGTCGGCAGGCCGCAGTGGCGGTGCTGCCCCGAGATGCGGTGCCCTTGCCGGGTCCTCGAGCGCTGCCCGCGCCGAGGAGTCTTCGATGGGTTTTCCATGGCCCCGGCCGGGCGGTGACCGTCACGGTGAGAGATCGACCCGCAAACTTGCAGGTCAGAGGGGGTGAGAGGAAGGAGGGTGCGCCATCAGGGACTCGAACCCCGAACCCGCTGATTAAGAGTCAGCTGCTCTGCCAATTGAGCTAATGGCGCGTGTCTTCCGGTTGCGCCGGGCGACAGCCGAGAACGATACCAGCGCCCCGCCGCCGGCCCCGTGGTGGTCCTCCGGGGCGGTGGCCCGTCCCGTCCCCCGGTGTCCGGGGGACCGGATGGCCGGTGCAACCAGTCGTCCGGGGTCGACGGCTGCCCACGAGACGGAGGGGATCCCCATGCGAGGCGCGTCCGCGCTGGTCACGGCGGTGGCGCTGGTCCTGCTGGCCGGCTGCCAGGACGGCGGGACGGCGGCCGCACCGACGGGCACGCCCACGACCCCGCCGTCCACCGCGGCACCGGCACCCGCCGCGGTCCGGCTGTCGCTGGCCGACGGTGCGACCGACGTCTCACCGCGGACCCCGCTGGAGGTCGCCGTCACCGACGGCGAGCTGACCGGCGTGCGCGTCGTCGACGCGGCGGGCGCGGAGGTGCCCGGCGCGGTGGCCGACTCACCCGCGGACCCGGCCCTCGACGTCTGGACGCCGCAGACCCCGCTGGCCTACGGCGCCCGCTACACGCTGACCGCCACCGCCGCCGGGGACGACGACCGGCCCGCCGAGGCCGCCGCCACGTTCACCACGGTCACCCCGCGGACGCAGCAGACGCCGTCGATCGGCCCCCTGGACGGACAGACGGTCGGCGTCGGCATGCCCATCCGGGTGTTCTTCGAGCAGCCGGTCACCGAGAAGGCCGCCGTCGAGCGCGCCCTGCGGGTCACCAGCTCCACGCCGACCGACGGCGTCTGGCACTGGACGAGCGACACCGAGGTGCACTTCCGCCCGTCGCAGTACTGGCCCGAGCACACCGACGTCACCCTCGACGCCGGGCTGTACGGCGTCCCGCTGGGCGGCGGCGTGTGGGGCCGGACCGACCGCACGGTCTCCTTCCGGGTCGGCGAGCGGCACGTGTCGATCGTCGATGCCGCCACCCACCGGCTGGCCGTCTACGACGGCGACCAGCTGGTGCAGGACTTCCCGATGAGCGCCGGCAGCCCGGACAACCCCAGCGCCAACGGCCCGCACGTGGTCACCGAGATGAACCGCGACCGGGTGATGGACTCCAGCACCTACGGCGTGCCGGTCGACAGCCCCGACGGCTACCGCACCGCCGTCCAGTACGCCGTCCGCATCTCCGACAGCGGCGAGTTCGTGCACGCCGCACCGTGGTCGGTCGCCCAGCAGGGCCGGGCCAACGTCTCCCACGGCTGCATCAACCTCTCGACGGCCGACGCCCGCTGGTTCTTCGGCTTCTCCCAGCCCGGTGACGTCGTGGAGATCCGGGGCTCCGACGGCGGCACGCTGCGCTCGGACGTCGCCGACTGGACGATCCCGTGGGAGCAGTGGCGCGCCGGCAGCGCGCTGGCCTGAGCCGTTTCCCCGCGTCGCCGCAGGGGAAGTGCTCAGCACCGTCCCTGAGCGCTAGGAGAGTGCCGTGGACACCTGGGTGGTCGTGCTGGTCGTCGCCGTCGCGGTGGCGCTGCTGGTGGTGCTGGCCCTCGCGCTGGCCAAGCGCAACCGGATCAACGGGGCGCGCAGGCGGGAGCAGGCCCGCGAGGCCCTGCGAGAGGCCGAGGCGCGCCGCACGCAGGCGGAGGAGGAGCAGGCGGCCGCCGAGGAGCAGGCCGCCCGCGCCCGCCGGGAGCGCGCGGAGATGGAGGAGCGGATCCGGCTCGCCGAGGAGGAGGCCCGGCGGCGCGCCCAGCAGGCCGGCCAGCACGCCGCGGAGGCCGACCAGCTGCGCGCCCGGGCGGAGAAGCTGGCCCCCGGCCTGGCCGGCGAGCGCACCCGGCCGGTCACCGGTCCCGACCAGCCGACCGGCGGCGCCACCCGCCGCTGAGTTCGTCACCCCCCGGGAGTCTCATCCCCCGAGGGGCGCACCCGCGCCCGCCCGACCCACCGGAGGGGCGCCATGACCGACCTGCTCGCCATCGGCACGCGCAAGGGCCTGTGGCTGGCCCGCAGCGACGACGACCGCCGCACCTGGACCCTGGGCGGGCCGCACCTGCTCGCCCAGGAGGTCGCCGCGGTGGCCGTCGACACCCGCGGCGCCACCCCGCGGGTGCTGGCCGGCACCCAGTACGGGCACTGGGGTCCGACGGTGCTGTGGTCCGACGACCTGGGGGCGAGCTGGCAGGAGACCGAGACCGGGGCCATCCGCTTCCCCGCGGACACCGGCGCCGCGCTGGCCCGCGTCTGGCAGCTGCGCCCCGACACCGCCGACCGGCCGGGCGTCGTCTGGGCCGGCTGCGAGCCGCACTCGCTGTGGCGCAGCACCGACGGCGGCGCCACCTTCGAGCTCGTCCGCGGGCTGTGGGACCACCCGCACCGGCCCACCTGGGAGCCCGGCGGCGGGGGAGGGGCGGTGCACACCGTGCTCCCCGACTCCACCTCGGACCGGGTGACCGTCGCCATGAGCACCGGCGGGGTGTACGTCAGCGAGGACGGCGGCAGCGGCTGGACGCCCCGCAACCGCGGCATCACCGCGCCGTTCCTGCCCGAGCCGCCGCCGGAGTACGGGCAGTGCGTGCACAAGGTCGCCGTCGACGCGGCCGGCCCGGACCGGATGTACGCGCAGAACCACTTCGGCGTCTTCCGCACCGACGACGCCGGACGCTCGTGGACGTCGATCGCCGAGGGCCTGCCCGCCGACTTCGGCTTCCCCGTCCTGGCCTCCCCGGTCACGCCCGGCACCGCCTGGGTGGTGCCGCTGGTGGCCGACGTGGAGCGGGTGCCGCCGGGCGGCCGGCTGCGCGTGCACCGCACCCGGGACGCCGGGGCGACCTGGACCGAGCTCGGTGCGGGGCTGCCCGACGGGTGCTGGGCCGCGGTCGTGCGCGACGCCGCCTGCGTGGACGCCGCCGACCCCACCGGGGTCTACCTGGGCACCCGCGACGGCTGCGTCTACGCCAGCCGCGACGAGGGCGACACCTTCACCCAGGTCGCCGCGCACCTGCCCGACGTGCTCGTCGTCCGCGCCGCGCGGATCTGACGGTGGGCGTGGAGGTGGTGCTGCCCGGCGTCCTGGCCGACCTGGCCGGGGGGAGCCGGCACCTGCAGGTCGACGCCGGCGGCGGCACGCTGGGCGAGCTCCTCGACACGGTCGCCGCCGCCCACCCGGCGCTGGGCCGCCGGGTCCGCGACGAGACCGGGGCGCTGCGCCGGTTCGTCAACGTCTACGTCGACGGCGACGACGTCCGGTTCACCGGCGGCACCGCTGCCGTGGTGCGCGACGGGGCCGTCGTCCAGGTGCTGCCGTCGGTCGCCGGGGGGTGCTGAGCAGGTCGCGGTGCGGGCCTCGAAACGAGCGGCGGGTCAGAGGACGGCCAGCGTCGTGCACTCGGCGCACAGCTGGGAGGTGTCGTGGGCCTCCGGCGGCCAGACGGTCTCCTCGTCGACGGCGACGTAGGCGCCGCACAGCGCCTTGCGGCTGCGGCCGGTCACCCGGCCGATGGTGGCGTGCGCGGGTCCGATCCGGCGCGCGACCAGGCCCTCGGCGCTGCCCACCGAGCCGACCATCACGACGGCGTGCGCAGTCCCGTAGCAGTAGGCGAGAGTCATGACCCCAGGGTTCCCACGGGCGGCCGGGCCGGAGGGGCACCTCGGGGAGCGTGTCCGGTGCACCCGCCCCGGCAGCCCCTGCCGCCTCGTGCGGTGCCCCCTGCACCGCGCACCCCACCGCCGGAACGCGGTCGGACTCAACTCCGGTCCCCGTGCGCCGATGAGGAGGTCGTGACCGAGACCAGGACGCAGCCGGCGACCGATGAAGAGTCGCGCGGCGGACTCTGGGCGGCCATCCCCCGGGGCGCGCAGCTCGACGCCCGCAGCTTCCGCTCCCGGCACCGGGTGACCACCGGGCTGCTCGTCGCCCACCTGCCCGTGCTGGCGCTCATCGGGCTCTCCCGCGGCGTGGGCGGCTGGCTGCTGTGGGGCCAGCTGGCCGCCATGGCCGTCCTCGTGCTGCTGGGCGTGGCGCTGAGCGGCCAGGTGGCGCGGGCCAGCGCGGTGGGCCTCGGCCTGATGGTCGGCGCGGACGTGCTGGTGCACGTGGGCGGCGGCCTCACCGACCTGCACATCTGGTTCTACGTGCTGCTCCCGGTGGTCGCGCTGTACCAGATGTGGACGCCGTTCCTCGTGGCCGTCGGCTTCGTCGCCGTCCACCACGCGCTGGCCGGCATCTTCGTGCCGACCTCGGTCTTCTCCGAGCACGCGCACCACAACCCACTGGCCTTCGTCGCGCTGCACGCGGTCTTCGTGCTGGTGGAGGCCACCTTCCTGGCCTACGGGTGGAAGTTCGTCGAGGAGGCCGACCGCGAGCGGCGGCTGCAGCGCCGGGCGGCGGCCGAGCAGCAGGCCGCGCAGGTCCGCGCCGAGCTGGAGCTGGCCGAGGAGCGGGCCCGGACGGCCGACGACGCCGCCCGCCAGGCGCGGGAGCAGCAGGAGCGCGCCACCCGGCTGGAGCGCCACCTCGCCGGCCTGGTCGACGCCGGCCGGCGGCTGGACGACAACGTCGCCACGGCCACCGACGTGATGCAGGGGCTGCGGTCGGCGATCGCCGACATCGCGGCCGCGGCCAGCGGGGCGAGCACCACCGCCCAGCAGGCCAGCGACCGCTCCCGCACCGGCGCGGCGACGGTGGAGCGGCTGGCCGGCACCATGGCCGAGATCGACCAGATCGCCGGCAGCATCTCCTCGATCGCGGACCAGACCAACCTGCTGGCGCTCAACGCCACCATCGAGTCCGCCCGCGCCGGGGAGGCCGGCAAGGGCTTCGCCGTCGTCGCCGGCGAGGTGAAGGACCTCGCGTCGGAGACCGCGCGGGCCACCGAGCGGATCCGCGCGGTGGTCGACGCGGTGCGCTCGGAGGTCGAGACCGCCGGCACCGCGCTGGGCGGCGTGGAGGAGGTCATCCGCGGCGTCGTGGACGCGCAGAGCACCATCGCCGCCGCCGTGGAGCAGCAGAGTGCGGCGACCGCGCAGGCGCAGGAGGCCATCAGCGGTGCCTCGCGGGAGGCCGCGTCCATGGCCGCCGACCTGCAGCGGATCGTCACCGGCGCGCCCTGAGCCGGGGTCAGCCGCCCGCGGCGTCCAGCGCCTCCAGGCGGCCGTGATCATCGGCAGGTGGCTGCCCGACCCGCCGACAGCGGCAACCACCCGACGGTGATCACGGTGCTCGGGGGAGACGCCGGAGCGACGGTCGCCGCCCGGGGTCAGCCGAGCTGGGCGGCCACCAGCGGCTCCAGGGTCAGGTCCGGCTTGCCCTCGCGCACCACGCGGGCCACCCACTTGGTGGTGAACAGCGCGAGCAGCTCGCCGTCGGACCGCCGCATCACCTCGGTCCCGCTGCTGGCCGTGATGCCCGCGGCGGAGGCCTCGTCGGTGCGCATGGCCAGGCTGTAGGGGAGCGGCTCCAGGTGCACCGGTGCGCCGAACTCGTGCTCCATGCGGTGCGCGGCGACCTCGAACTGCATCGGGCCGACCACGGCGAACACCGGAGCCGCGTCACCGCGCCGCTCCGAGCGCAGCACCTGGACCACGCCCTCGGACTCCAGCTGCGCGATGCCGCGGCGGAACTGCTTGTGCTTGGCCGTCTCCACGCTGCGGACGACGGCGAAGTGCTCGGGGGCGAAGGTGGTCAGCGGGGGGAAGCTGACCGGCTGCCCGGCGTAGAGGGTGTCGCCGACGTGCAGCGCCGAGGCGTTGACCAGCCCGACGACGTCGCCGGGGTGGGCGACGTCGACGCTCTCCCGGTCGCGCCCGAACACGTGCTGGGCGTACTTGGTGGCGAACGGCCGGCCGGTGGCGGCGTGGGTGACCACCATGCCGCGCTCGAAGACGCCGGAGCAGATCCGCACGTAGGCCAGCCGGTCGCGGTGGGCGGCGTCCATGCCGGACTGCACCTTGAACACGAAGCCGCTGAACGGGGCGTCCACCGGGCGCACCACCCCGTCGACGTCGGGCCGCCCGGCCGGGGCCGGCGCCAGGTCGACGAGCACGTCGAGCAGCGCGCCGACGCCGAAGTTGGAGACCGCCGAGGCGAACAGCACCGGCGTGGTGACCCCGGACAGGAACAGCTCCTGGTCGTGCTCGCCGGCGGTCGCGGTCAGCAGGTCGACCTCCTCCAGCGCGGTGCTCCACGCCTCGGGCTCCCGGACGGCGGCCTCGGCCGCGGACAGGTGCTCCTCGGGGGCCACCGTGGCACCACCGGCGGTGCGGGTGTAGCGCCGGTAGCTGCCGTCGCGGCGGTCCAGCACCCCCCGGAAGTCCCCGGCGATGCCCACCGGCCAGGTCAGCGGGGTCGGGGTCAGTCCGGTGCGCTCGGCGACCTCGTCCATCAGCGCCAGGGCGTCCTTGCCGGGGCGGTCCCACTTGTTCACCACGGTGACCACCGGGATGCCGCGGTGCCGGCAGACCGCGAACAGCTTCATGGTCTGCGCCTCGAGGCCCTTGGCGGCGTCGACGAGCATGACCGCGGCGTCGACCGCGGTGAGCACCCGGTAGGTGTCCTCGGAGAAGTCGGCGTGCCCGGGGGTGTCCAGCAGGTTGACCACGGTGTCGCGGTAGGAGAACTGCAGCGCCGCCGAGGTGATGGAGATGCCGCGGGCGCGCTCCATGTCCATCCAGTCCGACACCGTGCCGCGCCGGCCGGCCTTGCCGTGCACGGCACCGGCCTGCCCGATCACCCGGGCGTGCAGGGCCAGCGCCTCGGTCAGGGTGGACTTGCCGGCGTCGGGGTGGCTGATGACGGCGAAGGTGCGCCGCCGGGCGGCCTCACCCACCACGTCGGCCGACGCCTGCGGGTCCGGGCGGGTCGGGGTGGTCGTGGTCATGCGCGGGTCTCCCTGCCGGTGCGTCGTCGTCCCCCGTGGCGGCGGGGGCGGACCGGCCTCGCTCCGTGGGGAGGCCCCGGTCAGCGGACTGACCAGGGCCTCCCTGCGTGGGGTGAGTGACGGGGCTCGAACCCGCGACACCCAGGATCACAACCTGGTGCTCTACCAGCTGAGCTACACCCACCACGTGCCCCGGGCGCGCGTGGCGACCCCGGACCGCCGACCACAGTACCGGAGGTGCTCAGACCCCCGACGCGGCCGGTCCGGGGGCGCCGGCGTCCTCGGCGGCGAACAGGCCGGCGAAGGAGTCCGCGACCCGGGTGGCGGCGGCCTGGGCCTGGGCGGTCGAGGGGCCGGGGGCCTCGACGAACAGCGTCTTGCGGTAGTAGGCCAGCTCGCGCACCGACTCGACGATGTCGGCCAGCGCGCGGTGGGCCAGGCCCTTCTGCGGCTGGGCGAAGTACACCCGCGGGAACCAGCGGCGGGCCAGCTCCTTGACCGAGGAGACGTCGATCATCCGGTAGTGCAGGTGGTCGTCGAGCTCGGGCATGTCGCGGGCGAGGAACCCGCGGTCGGTGCCGATCGAGTTGCCGCACAGCGGCGCCGTCCGCCGCTCGGGCACGAACCGCCGCACGTAGGCGAGCACCTGCTGCTCGGCCTCGGCCAGCGTCAGCGTGGAGGCGCGCACCGCCTCGGTGAGCCCGGACTTCGCGTGCATCTCGGTGACCACTTCGACCATGCCCGCGAGGTCGGCCTCCTCGGCGGAGATGACCAGGTCCAGGCCCGGGTCCAGGACGTTGAGCTCGGAGTCGGTGACCAGCACCGCGACCTCGATGAGCTTGTCCCGGGTGAGGTCCAGCCCGGTCATCTCGCAGTCGATCCAGACCAGGTGTCCCGCACTGTCCGCCACGACCGACGACCCTACGTCCCGGGTGACGGCGGGGCGGCGGCGCTCCGGACGCGCCACTCCGGTGTCCCCGGGAGGCCCGGGATCGCACCGCCGGCGCGGCTACGCTGCGCCGCGCCCGTCCCCAGCCCAGGAGTCGCCCCCGTGCCGCACGCCGCCCCCGCCGTCGCCGGCCGACCGGTCCCGCCGGCCCCCGGGTCGGCGTCCGCCGCGCTGCGCTCCCCGGTGCGGACCCTCCGGTGGCTGTGGCCGGCCTACGTCACCCCGGGCCGCCCGGGCCGCCCCACCACCCAGCAGGAGCTGCGCTGGCTCTACGGGGCCTGGCTGGGCGCCTTCGCGCTCAAGGTGCTCGGCTCCTCGTGGGACGTCTCCTGGCACTTCCGCTGGCTGCGCGACGACCTGGCCCCGCCGCACCTGCTCAACTCCGCCGGCACCGTGGTCGTCGTCGCGCTGGTGCTGTTCTCCGGCCACACCGGCCACGGCGTCGACCGGCGGGCGCTGCGGCTGGTGCAGGCCGGCACCGCGGTGTTCCTCGTCGCCGTCCCGGTCGACCTGGTCAACCACCGCGTCAACGGGCTGGACATCACCAGCTGGAGCCCCAGCCACGCGCTGCTCTACCTCGGGACGGCGGTGATGCTGGCCGGGGTGCTGCGCGGCTGGTGGCTGTACGCGGCGCCCGGCCGGGTTCGCGACGCCGTCGCGCTGGGCCTGTGGCTGTTGTTCGTCGAGAACGTCCTCTTCCCGAACCAGCACCAGGAGTACGGCGTGCTGTCGCTGCGCGCCTACGAGGCCGGCGTGACGACGGCGGAGCCCCAGCTGCTGGACTTCGCCGTCGCCCAGGGGCAGAGCCCCACCTCCTTCATGCTGCCGGTGCCCGCCTGGGTGCACCCGGCCTGGCTGCTGTGCGCGGGGCTGCTCTCCCTGGTGGTCGCCCGGCGGGTCACCGGCCTGCGCTGGGCCGCGACCGCCCTGGCGGCGCTCTACCTGGCCTACCGCGCGGTCGTGTGGCTGGGCCTGGAGGCGGCGGGCTTCCCGCCGTCGGTGCTGCCGGTGGCGCTGTTGGCCGGGGCGGTCGCCGTCGACGTCGCCGTCACCCGCGGGCTGCCCGGCTGGCTGGCCGGCCCGCTGGTCACCGCCGCCACCTACCTCGCCGGTGCCCTGCTCGCCGCGGCCGGCGTCCTCCCGCCGTGGGACTGGCGGCCGGCCGCCGTGCTGCTCACCGGGACGGCGTTCACGCTGCTGTGGGTCGCGGTCGAGACGGTGGCCCGCAGCCGGTGGCTGGCGACCTGGCGGACCCCGCTGCAGGAGCCGGCGGTGGGCGGCGCGCCGACCCGGCCGGACGTCCGGGACCGGCCCGTCACGTGACGTAGCGTCACCGGCGCCACCCCCTGACCCGCCCCGGAGGACGACGTGCTGGCCCTCACCCCCCGGCCGCTGCAGACGGCGGGGGAGCGTGCGCTCTTCGCCGAACTGGCCCGCTGGGACACCGGCGGTGCGGTCCGCGGCGCGGTGCTCGCCTCGCTCCCCGTGGTCGACGGGCCGGTGGGCCGCCGGCTGGCCGACGCGGTGCTCTTCGTGCCGGAGGGGCTGGCGGTGGTCCGCGTCGCCGAGGTGCCCCGGCAGCGCGGCGTGGTCACCGCGCTGCCCGAGGGCTCCTGGACCATCGGCCCGGAGGCCGGCCGCCCCGGTGAGGTGCTGCAGCTGTCCGGCGGCGGGTCCACGCCGCTGGACGGGCTGATGCGCGCCGGCATGGACACCGCGCTGCGGCTGCGCCGCGCCGGCCTGGAACCCGGCCGGGTCGCGCGGCTCACCGTGCTGGTCGGGGACCTCGCCGGCCTGGTCCCGGCCGACGGCGACCTGGGCGAGGGCGACCAGGTCGCGCTGCTGGAGACCCGCTCGCTGCTGCTGGGCATCGCCCGCGCGAGCCGGTACGCCGGCGTCGCCAACCCCCGGCTGTGGACGACGGCCGACGTGCGTGCCGCGCTGGAGGCCCTCGAGCTCGACGGCCGGACGCCGACGACGCAGGAGCTCAACGGCGAGGGCTTCCCCTACTCGCCGTACGTGCTGCGCACCCCCGAGCTGCTCGCGCCCGCCGCGCTGGCGGTCGCCGTCGACCTCGCCGCCGCGGATCCCGTGCCCACGGGCCCCGCTCCCGCCGACCCCGTACCCGCCGACCCGGTCGCCGCGCGGGTGCCCGTGCCGGTGGCGCACGCCGCGGCACCGCCCTCCCCGCCGCCGGCTCCCGCCGGCCCGCACGGCACCCTCGTCGACCCCCTGGCCGGTGGGCGCGGGCACGACAGCGGCGGCCTCGGCGGGTTGTTCACCGAGGCCGCACCGGAGGCGCCGCGCACCCCGGAGCCGGCCGCCGTCCCGCGGTCGGCCGCACCGGTGGCCCGGCGCGACGGTGTCCCGCTGGTGGGCCCGCGCCACCGGGAGCGCCCGGCCGCACGGACGCTGGCGCTCGTCGCCGCGGTCGTGCTGCTCGTCGTCGTCCTCGGCGTCGGGCTCACCGCCCTGCTCGACGGCGACGGCGACGAGGCGACCGCCGCCCCGCCCTCCACCGCGGCACAGGCCGCCGCACCCGCCGGGCCGGAGCCGGGGGACAGCGAGACCGTCGACGGGCGCATCTTCGTCCTGCAGCGGGTGCAGACCGACCCGACCTGCGTCGGCCACTCCTACGGCGCGGTGGCCGGGTTCTTCGCCGCCACGGACTGCGCCGGCCTGGCCCGGGCGCTGTACGCCACCGACGTCGGCGGCCGGCCGGTCGTCGTCTCGGTGTCGGTGGCCGACATGGGCGACGCCGCGGGCGCGACGGCGCTGCGCGAGCTGGCCGACCGGGACGGCAGCGGCAACGTCAGCGACCTGCTGCGCGAGGGGGTCCGGTACCCGGGTGGGCCGGAGGGTCTGTCGGGTGCGCAGTACGCCAGCGCCGTCTCCGGCAGCGCCGTGACCATCGTGGAGACCGCCTGGGCCGGGCCGGGCTCCACCGGTTCGGCCGCCGACCTCGACGTCCTCGCCTCGACCGCGCTGGTCCTGCCCATGCCGGAACCCACGCCCACCGCCTGAAGGGTGACGGCCTTCCGCGCGCGGAAGTCCCCCTTCAGGTCGCTCGGGGGTGGCCTCTCGCGCGTGGGAGGCCACATCGCTAGGCGGTGGCGGCGGCCTCGGCCATCGCGGCCAGCAGGGCGGCCGTCGTCCGGCGCGGCAGCCGGCCGGCGCTGTGCGGCGTGGAGTTGACCAGCCCGAAGACGGCGTGCGCGCGGGCCCGGTTGGTGGCGGCGTCGGCCCCGGGGTGCACCCGGCCCAGCACCTCGACCCACACCTCGACGTAGCGGCGCTGCAGCCGGCGCACCTGGGCGGCGTCATCGGCGGGGAGCGAGCCGAGGTCCCGGTCGTGCACGGTGATCAGCGCCGGGTTGTCCAGCGCGAAGTCGACCTGGAAGGCGACCAGCGTGCGCAGCTGCGCCAGCGGGTCCTCGCCGGCGGCCGCCACCCGTGCGGTGCCACCCTCCAGCAGCCGCTCGCTGATCCGCAGCAGCATCTCGGCCAGCATCGCGTCCTTGCTCGTGAAGTGCCGGTAGATCGCCGGTCCGGTCACCCCCACCGCGGCGCCCACGTCGTCCACGCCGACCGCCCGCGCCCCGCGCTCGGCGAACAACTGCGCGGCCGCCCGCAGGATCTGCTCCCGCCGCGAGGGCCGCGCCGCGTCCGCGTGCAGCGCGGTGTTGGCGTCCGTCACGGCGCCGATGTTAACGCCCGTTGACCCGCCCTGTGAACCGTGGTTAACATCCGGGTGTGGACGCTCCCGTGCTGGCCGGCCGGCCGGTGACCGACGCCGCCCGCCACGCCGGGGCGCACGCCGCCCTCGTCGCCGACCTGGCCGACCAGCTGCGCCGGGTGGCCGACGGCGGCGGCGCGCGGGCCCGCGAGCGGCACGTCGCCCGGGGCAAACTGCTGCCGCGCGAGCGGGTCGACGCGCTGCTGGACCCGGGCAGCCCCTTCCTCGAGTTCTCCCCGCTGGCCGCGCACGGCATGTACGACGACGAGGCGCCGGCCGCCGGGATCATCACCGGCATCGGCCGCGTCTCCGGCCGCGAGGTCGTCGTCGTGGCCAACGACGCCACCGTCAAGGGCGGCACCTACTACCCGATGACGGTCAAGAAGCACCTGCGCGCCCAGGAGGTGGCGCTGCACAACCGGCTGCCGTGCGTCTACCTGGTCGACTCCGGCGGGGCGTTCCTGCCCCTGCAGGACGAGGTGTTCCCCGACCGCGAGCACTTCGGCCGGATCTTCTTCAACCAGGCCACGATGTCCAAGGCCGGCATCGCGCAGGTCGCCGCCGTCCTCGGCTCGTGCACCGCCGGCGGCGCCTACGTGCCGGCGATGAGCGACGAGTGCGTCATCGTCCGCGAGCAGGGCACGATCTTCCTCGGCGGCCCGCCGCTGGTGAAGGCGGCGACCGGCGAGGTGGTCACCGCCGAGGAGCTCGGCGGGGGAGACCTGCACAGCCGCACCAGCGGGGTCACCGACCACCTGGCCGAGGACGACGCGCACGCGTTGCAGCTGGTCCGCCAGATCGTCGGCACCCTCGGTC
Organism: Geodermatophilus sp. DSM 44513; assembly: GCF_032460525.1. Classification (NCBI taxonomy): domain Bacteria; kingdom Bacillati; phylum Actinomycetota; class Actinomycetes; order Geodermatophilales; family Geodermatophilaceae; genus Geodermatophilus; species Geodermatophilus sp. DSM 44513. The sequence continues at coordinate 1,255,635 of NZ_CP135963.1, forward strand.
CGCGCGCGCCGCGGCCGTGGGACGTCGAGCCGGTCGAGGAGCCCCTGCACGACCCGGCGTCGGTGTACGAGGTGGTGCCGCCGGACCCGCGCACCCCCTACGACGTCCGCGAGGTGATCGCCCGGCTGGTCGACGGCAGCCGGTTCGCCGAGTTCAAGCCGCTCTACGGGCAGACCCTGGTCACCGGCTTCGCCCGGCTGCACGGCCACCCGGTCGGGATCGTGGCGAACAACGGCGTGCTGTTCGGCGAGTCCGCGCTCAAGGGCGCGCACTTCATCGAGCTGTGCGACCGGCGCGGCATCCCGCTGCTGTTCCTGCAGAACATCTCCGGGTTCATGGTCGGCCGCGACTACGAGGCCGGAGGCATCGCCAAGCACGGCGCCAAGATGGTCACCGCCGTCGCCTGCGCCCGGGTGCCCAAGCTGACCGTCGTCATCGGCGGCTCGTTCGGCGCCGGCAACTACTCGATGTGCGGCCGGGCGTACTCGCCGCGCTTCCTGTTCACCTGGCCCAACGCGCGCATCTCGGTGATGGGCGGGGAGCAGGCGGCCTCGGTGCTCGCCCAGGTGCGCCGCGACGGGCTGGAGGCCCGCGGCGAGCAGTGGCCGGCCGAGGACGAGGAGGCGTTCAAGGCGCCGATCCGCGACCGGTACGAGCACCAGGGCCACCCGTACTACGCCACCGCCCGGCTGTGGGACGACGGCGTCATCGACCCCGCGCAGACCCGTACGGTGCTCGGCCTGGCCCTGTCCGCCTGCGCCAACGCACCCCTGGAGGAGGTCGGCTATGGCGTCTTCCGCATGTGATCGCCTTTATCGCGATATCGGCGGTGGGAGGGACCGCTCAGGCGCCGGCGACCGGCGGGGCGGTGGGGTCGGCCGCCTCGGCGGTGACCTCGCGGAGCACATAGTCCTCGATCGTCTCCAGGTCGTGGGTGGAGCGCTTCACGATGGTCAGCAGGTCGCTCATCTTGCTGACCTCCTCGATCTGCTCCTTGATGAACCACTGCATGAACTGGTCGGAGGCGAAGTCGTTGGCCTGCCGGGCGACGCCGATCAGGGCGTTGATCTGCTCGGTGACCCGCTTCTCCTGCTCCAGGGCGAGGGCGACCGGGGCGACGACGTCGGTGAACTCGTTGACCGGGGCGGGGATGCCCGGGATGCGGACGGGCGCGTCGGAGTCCAGCAGGTACTGGACCATCATCATGGCGTGCTCGCGCTCCTCGAGCGCCTGGTCGAAGAACAGCTGCGCCGTCCGGGGCATGGTCAGCTCGTCGAAGTAGACGGCGCACGCCACGTACTGCTGGTGGGCGGCGAACTCGTGACCGATCTGCGCGTTGAGCAGCTCGACGAAGGCGGGGGCGGCCATGGGGTCTCCCGGGGTGAGGTGGCGTCGATGGCACGGTATCCGCTGACCGGCCGGTGCCCGTCGACCGGCGAGGCAGGCGAGGCTAACCTCGCCGGGTGGGGAAGCGCGGGCGGATGCCCAAGTCGGAGTGCTGCCAGGACAAGCCGCGCTGCAAGCGCTGCCCCCTGCGGGCCCTCGCCGAGGGGACGCTCCCGCCGGGCTACACGGTCAAGAAGCGCCGCCTGGTCAAGGTCGGTGGCAAGGCCTGACCCGTCGCGCGCCCCCGTCGGGGGGTGCTGAGCGATGTTCGACACCGTCCTGGTCGCCAACCGCGGCGAGATCGCCGTCCGCGTGGTCCGCACGCTGCGCGCGATGGGCATCCGCTCGGTCGCCGTGTACAGCGATCCGGACGCCGGCGCGCTGCACACCCGGGTCGCCGACGTCGCCGTCCCGATCGGCCCGGCGCCGGCCGTGGACAGCTACCTGTCCATCGAGCGGGTGCTCGACGCCGCCGTCCGCACGGGCGCGCAGGCGGTGCACCCCGGCTACGGCTTCCTGTCCGAGAACGTCGAGTTCGCCCGCGCGTGCGAGAAGGCCGGGATCGTCTTCATCGGCCCGCCGGTCGCCGCGATCGAGGCGATGGGCGACAAGATCCGCGCCAAGCAGACGGTCACCGCCGCCGGCGTCCCCGTCGTCCCCGGGCGCACCGAGCCGGGCATGGACGACGACGCGGTGGCCGCCGCCGCGGTCGAGGTCGGCTTCCCGGTGCTGCTCAAGCCCAGCGCCGGCGGCGGCGGCAAGGGCATGCGGGTGGTCCGCGCCGAGGCCGAGCTGCGCGACCAGATCGCCGGCGCCCGGCGGGAGGCCCGCGGCTCCTTCGGCGACGACACCCTGCTGGTGGAGCGCTACATCGGCTCCGCGCGGCACGTCGAGCTGCAGGTGCTCGGCGACGCGCACGGCACCGTGGTGCACCTCGGCGAGCGGGAGTGCAGCCTGCAGCGCCGCCACCAGAAGGTCATCGAGGAGGCGCCCTCGCCGCTGCTGTCCCCGGCCCGGCGGGCGCGGATGGGCGCCGCGGCCGTGGAGGCCGCCCGCGCGGTCGGCTACACCGGCGCCGGCACGGTCGAGTTCATCGTGGACGCCGAGCGGCCGGACGACTTCTTCTTCCTGGAGATGAACACCCGGCTGCAGGTCGAGCACCCGGTCACCGAGCTGGTCACCGGCCTGGACCTCGTCGAGCTCCAGGTGCGCGTCGCCGCCGGCGAGCCGCTGCCGTTCGGCCAGGACGACGTCGCGCTGACCGGGCACGCGATGGAGGCCCGCCTCTACGCCGAGGACCCGGCCCGCGGTTTCCTCCCGCAGACCGGCACGGTGCTGGGCCTGCGCGAGCCCGCGGGCACCGGCGTGCGCCTGGACAGCTCGCTGGCCGTCGGCTCGGTCGTCGGCACCGACTACGACCCGATGCTGGCCAAGGTGGTCGCGCACGGCCCGGACCGGGAGACCGCCCGCGCCCGGCTGCTCGCCGCGCTCGGGCACACCGCCGTCCTCGGGGTGCCGACCAACACCGCCTTCCTGCGCGCCCTGCTCGCCGACCCCGACGTGGTCGCCGGGCGCCTGGACACCGGCCTCATCGAGCGGCGCGGCGCGGCGCTGACCGCCGCGGAGCCGGTGCCGCCGGCCGTGTACGCGGCCGCCGCGCTGGCCGAGCTGGTCGAGGCCGAGCCGGCCGGGCCGGTGGTGGACCGCTGGGACGTGCCCGACGGCTGGCGGCTGGGCGAGCCCGCGTGGACGGTGCGCCGGCTGCAGGCGACCGGCGGGGACCCGGTGACCGTGCGGGTGCGCGGCCGGTCGTCGTCCGCGCAGGTGCAGGTGGGCGACGGCGACCCGCTGGCCGCGACCGCGCGCCGGGACGGCGAGGACCTGGTGGTGACCCTCGACGGGCTCACCTCCCGGTACGCCGTCGTGCACGCCGGCGGGCAGCTGTGGCTGGCCGGCGACGGGCGGGTGACCCACCTGCGCGAGCACGAGCGGCTGCACGCGGCCGAGGAGGGCGCGGCCGGCGACGGCGCGGTCACCGCGCCCATGCCCGGGACGGTGACGCTGGTGCAGGTCGCCGTCGGTGACCGGGTGCAGGCCGGCGCGCCGCTGCTGGTCGTCGAGGCGATGAAGATGGAGCACGTGCTGACCGCACCCCTGACCGGGACGGTCACCGAGCTGGGCGTGACGGCCGGCCACCAGGTCCGGCTCGACGAGCGGGTGGCCGTGGTGACGGCCGAGGAGGACTGAGCATGCTGGACTACCGGCTGGACGAGGAGACCGAGGCGCTGCGCAAGGTGGTGCGCGAGTTCTCCCAGGACGTGATCGCGCCGCAGATCGGGGCGTTCTACGAGGCCGACGAGTTCCCCACCGCGATCGTGCGGCAGATGGGCGAGCTCGGGCTGTTCGGGCTGCCGTTCCCCGAGGAGTACGGCGGCTCCGGGGGCACCTACTTCACCCTGTGCGTCGCGCTGGAGGAGCTGGCCCGCGTCGACTCCTCGGTGGCGATCACCCTGGAGGCCGGCGTCTCGCTGGGCGCCATGCCCGTCTTCCGCTTCGGCACCGAGGAGCAGAAGCAGCAGTGGCTGCCCCGGCTGTGCGCGGGGGAGGCGCTCGGCGCCTTCGGGCTCACCGAGCCCGGCGGTGGCTCCGACGCCGGGTCGACGCGGACCACCGCCCGGCTCGAGGACGGCCACTGGGTGGTCAACGGCTCCAAGGCGTTCATCACCAACGCCGGGACCGACATCACCGGGCTGGTCACCGTCACCGCCGTCACCGGCGAGCGGCCGGACGGCAAGAAGGAGATCTCGGCGATCATGGTGCCCTCGGGCACGCCGGGGTTCACCGTGGGCAAGAAGTACTCCAAGGTCGGCTGGAACGCCTCCGACACCCGCGAGCTGTTCTTCGACGACTGCCGGGTGCCCGCGGAGAACCTGCTGGGGGAGCGGGGCCGCGGCTTCGCGCAGTTCCTGTCCATCCTCGGCGAGGGCCGCATCGCCATCTCCGCGCTCGCCGTCGGGCTGGCGCAGGGCTGCGTGGACGAGTCGGTCAAGTACGCGGCGCTGCGCGAGGCGTTCGGCCAGCCGATCGGCCGCAACCAGGCCATCCAGTTCATGATCGCCGACATGGAGGTGCGCGCCTCCACCGCCCGGCTGGCCTACTACCGGGCCGCCGAGCGGATGCTGCGCGGCGAGCCCTACGGCCGGGAGGCCTCCATCGCCAAGCTGTACAGCTCGGAGATGGCGATGGAGAACGCCCGCTACGCCACTCAGGTGCACGGCGGCTACGGGTACATGAACGAGTCGGCGGTCGGCCGCTTCTACCGGGACGCGAAGATCCTGGAGATCGGCGAGGGCACCAGCGAGGTGCAGCGGATGCTCATCGCCCGCGACCTCGGCGTCGGCTGAGGTCTCCCGGGTCAGGACGCCGACAGCAGCCGGACGGGACAGCGGGCGCCGGGGGCCCGGGACAGGCGGGCGTCCGCCGTGACGACGGCCCCGCCCAGGGTCTCCGCCAGGGCGACGTAGCTGGCGTCGTGGGCGCTCATCGAGTCCCGCAGGTCGAGCACCCGCTCGAGGAGTGGTTCGTGGGCGTGCCGCGTGATCGCCAGGTCGGCGAGGTCACGGAGGGACGCGCGTGCACCGTCCGGACCCAGGTCGCCGGCCAGGACCCGTCGTCGGATCGCCGAGGTCACCTCGACGTCCACCAGGTGGGGGGCGTGGACGTCATCGGACAGCAGGGCGTTCCGCGCGACGTCACCGGCACGACCGTCCAGGAGCAGGGCACTGAGCACGACGGAGGCGTCCGCGACGATCACCGTTCGTCGCGGTCCGCCCGGATGCCTGCCACGACCTCGTCGGGTGACAGGGCGATCCGCCGGGAGGCCGACCTCGCGAAGACCTCCGCCATCGGCGGACGGGCCGCCACCCGCTCGAGCTCCTGCAGCACGTACTCCGACAAGGAGACCCCAGCGGCGTGAGCCCGCCGCCGGAGTTCGGCGTGCACGTCGTCCGGTACGTGCCGGACCGAGATGCGCGTACTGCGCAGTTGTGCCGAGAAAGTGCTTGATCTGAGCAAGTGTGTCCTGCACCATGTTCCTGGTGTCCTCCACCGGCGGGGGACGGCAGGGAGGTCTCCGGGTGGACGTGCAACTGCTCCTGGCCCTGGTGCTGGGCATCGCGACGATCGTCGTGCTGGTCCTGCGCACCCGGCTCGACGCCTTCGTGGCGCTGCTCATCGCGGCGCTGGTCACCGGCTTCGTCGCCGGGTCGCCGGTCGGGGAGACGATCACCTCGATCACGACCGGCTTCGGCAACACCCTGGCCTCGATCGGCATCGTGATCGGTCTCGGCGTGGCGATCGGGAAGGTGCTGGAGGTCTCCGGCGCGGCGGCCAGCCTCGCCCGGGTGTTCGTCCGGGCTCTGGGTCAGGGTCGTGAGCACTGGGCGATGGCCGGCACCGGCGCCGTCGTGTCGATCCCGGTGTTCTGCGACTCCGGCTACGTGATCATGAACCCGCTGGCGCGGTCGATCGCCCGGCGGATCAAGGGTCGCTACGTCACCCTGGCCCTGGCCCTGGGCTGCGGCATGACCCTGACCCACCACCTGGTGCCGCCGACCCCCGGCCCGCTCGGCGTCGCCGGCATCCTCGGTGCCGACCTCGGCGGGCTCATCCTCGCCGGCCTGGTGTTCAGCCTGCTGCTCCTGCCGATCGTCGTCCTCTACGCCGCCTGGATGGGCCCGAAGCTGGAGAGTGAGGTCAGCGAGCCGGTCCGGGCCGCGGTCTACGCCGGGACCGCCGCGACGGCGCCGGGCACGGGGTCCGGCGCCGGCACGGTGACCGCGGACGACGGCCCGCCGGCCGACGACCCGGCCGCTCAGCTCGGCACCCCACCCCCGGGCGCCGGCCCGCACCGGGTCGGCGCCGGCCTCGCCTCGCTGCCGCTGCTCGTGCCGTTGGCGCTGATCGTGCTCAACACGGTCACCACGGCGATCGACCGCAACGCCCAGGGCGCCCTCAGCCCGCAGGACGAGTACGCACCCTCCGGCATCGCCGCGACCATGGCCTTCATCGGCAACCCGGTGGTCGCCCTGGTCATCGGCATCGTCCTGGCCGTCTACCTGCTGCTGCCCCGCTGGACGCCGCGCAAGCAGGTGCACACCTGGCTGGCCGACGCCGCGGCGTCCGCGGGCCTGATCATCCTGATCACCGGGGCCGGTGGCGCCCTGGGCCAGGTGCTGCGCGACTCCGGCGTGGGCACCGCCCTGGCCGACGCCGTGGCCAGCATCTCGCTGCCCAGCGTGCTGGTGCCGTTCCTGGTCGCCTCGCTGGTGCGCCTCGCGCAGGGCTCCGGCACCGTGGCGATGATCACCGCCGCATCGGTCACCGCCCCGCTGGTCGGCGCGCTGGGCCTCTCGCCGCTGCTCGCTGCGCTGGCCTGCTGCGCCGGCTCGATGGTGTTCAGCTACTTCAACGACTCCTACTTCTGGGTCGTCACGCGGTTCACCGGCCTGGAGGGCACCGCGGCGCTGCGCGGCTGGTCGGGCATCACGACGGCGGTCTGGGCGGCGTCGCTGCCGCTGCTGCTCGTCGCCAGCCTCTTCCTCTGAGGCCGGACCGGTGGCAGCCGTGCTCGTCGTCGCGGACGACCTCACCGGGGCGAACGCCGCCGCGGCCGGCTTCGCCGCGGCAGGGCTGCGGTCGGCGACGGCGAGCGCGGTCGAGCGCGGGGACGTGGTCACCGAGATGGTGTCCCGCTTCGACGTCGTCGTCGCCACCACCGACAGCCGGCACGCCGACCCGGGCACCGCGCAGCGGCGCACCCGCGAGGTCGTCCGGGCCGGGTGGCCGGCCCGGCTGGTGTGCAACCGCATCGACACCACCCTGCGTGGCAACGTCGGCGCCACCACCGAGGCGCTGCTGCACGAGGTGGCCGAGCTGAGCGGCGCCCGCACCGTGGCGCTGTGCGCCCCGGCGCACCCCGGTGCCGGGCGGCACACCATCGGCGGCCACCAGCTGCTGGGTGGACGGCGGCTGGAGGAGACCGAGGTGGCCCGCGACGCGCGGACGCCGATGCGCACCTCCGACGTCGTCCAGATCGTGCGCCAGCAGGCCGCACTGTGCGCCCGGACGATCGACATGGCGGCGGTCACCGGGCCGCGTGCGGAGCTGGTGACCGCCGTCCGCACCGCCCTGGACGACGGCGCCGAGCTGCTGGTGGCCGACGCGACCACCGAGGAGCACCTCACCCGCATCGCCGAGGCCGCCGTCGCCGCGGCCGAGGGCGGCGACGTCGTCTGGGTCACCTCCGACCCCGGCCCGGCGTCGGTGGCGATGGCCCGGGCGATGGGCCTGGACCGGACGGTGCAGGGGTCGCCGCTGCTGGTCGTGTCCGGGTCGGCGACCGAGCTGACCCGTCGGCAGCTGCAGCGGCTGGCCACCGAGCGCGGCGCGCACCTGCACCGCGTGCCCACCCTCGACGGCGGGGCGGTCCCCGACGCCGACGCCACCACGGCGCTGCTCGACCGGCTGCTCAGCGCGGCGGGTCGGGACGACGTCGTCGTGCTGGCCACGGCGCTCGAGGACGGCGACGTGCACCGCATCGAGCCCGCCGACGCCGACCGCATCCCGCGGGAGCTGGCCCGGGCGGTGCGCCGCAACCTGGAGGCGCACGCCGTCGGGGGCCTGTTCACCACCGGGGGCGACGTCACCGCGGCCGTCCTGGCCGAGCTCGGCTCGCACGGGCTGGAGATCGCCGAGGAGGTCGTGCCGCTGGCGGTCGCCGGCAGCGTGGTCGGCGGCCCGTGGGACGGTCTGCAGGTCGTCACCAAGGGTGGTCTGGTGGGCGACGAGGGCACCACCGTCGCGTGCGTGGACCACCTGCGGCGCAGCGTCGAGGCCGGCCGCCGGCACGTGACGTCGGCGGAGTCCCGCACCCCGTACTGACCCCGACGACAGACGACGACCAAGGAGATCGACATGACCCGACACGTGCTCGCACTGACCCTCGGCGACCCGGCGGGCATCGGCCCGGAGATCACCGCCGCCACCCTGGCCCGCACCGCCGGCGCGGACGGCCACCACGGCGTGGCCGTCGGCGACCCGGCCGCGCTGCGCCGCGGCGTGCAGGCGATGGGCCTCGGTGTCGAGGTGCGCACCGTCGACGGCTTCGACACCGAACCGGCCGAGGGTGTCATCGACGTCGTCGACACCGGCGTCCTCGGCGAGGACGTCCCCGCGTGGGGGAAGGTCGACGCGCGCGCCGGCCGGGCCGCGATCGCCGCCATCGAGACGGCGACCCGGGCCGCGCTGGACGGCGAGGTCGCCGGCGTGGTCACCAGCCCGATCAACAAGGAGGCCATCTGGGCGGCCGGGTCGGCGCACCTGGGCCACACCGAGATGCTCGGCGAGCTCACCGGCGTCACCCAGCAGGACACCATGTTCGTCGTCCGCAACACCGCCCAGGAGGGTCACCACCTGCGGATCTTCTTCACCACGCGGCACGTCGCGCTGCGCACCGCGATCGAGCAGATCTCCCAGGAGCGGGTGGGCGAGTCGATCCGCCGGGCGCACACCGCGCTGCAGGTCTTCGGGCTGGAGAGCCCGCGGCTGGCCGTGGCCGCACTCAACCCGCACGGCGGGGAGAACGGCAACTTCGGCGACGAGGAGATCGTGCACATCGGCCCCGCGTGCGTGGCCGCCCGCGAGGAGGGGCTGGACGTGAGCGGCCCGGTCCCGGCCGACTCGGTGTTCCACCAGGGGCTGGTCGGCCGCTACGACGGGGTGCTGTCGCACTTCCACGACCAGGGGCACATCCCGGCGAAGACGTTCGACTTCGACGGCACCATCTCGGTGACCGTCGGCCTGCCGATCCTGCGCACCTCGGTCGACCACGGCACCGCCTTCGACATCGCCGGCACCGGGCAGGCCGGTCCGGGCACGATGCTGTCGGCCTACCTGGCCGCGGTCGACTACGCGCCGTTCGTCGACAACATCCGCAAGGCGTACGCACCCTGAGCGGCCCCCAGGACGCCGGGACGCGGCGGGCCACCCAGCAGCGGCACGACGCGCTGCTGGCCCTGCTGCGTGCCGGCGTCGACGGGGTCGAGCCGCTGGCCGAGCAGGTCGGCGTCTCGCCCTCCACCGTGCGCCGCGACCTCGCCCGGCTGGAGCGGGAGGGCCGCATCGCGCGCACCTACGGCGGCGCGCTCGTGCGCGACGAGGTGTTCCACGAGCGGCCGTTCGGCGAGAGCGCGCAGCTCGACGCGGAGGCCAAGGCGGCGATCGCCGCGGTGGCGGCCGACCTGGTGCCCGCGGAGGGCACGGTGTTCTTGGACGCCGGGACGACGTGCCTGGCGCTGGCCCGCCTGCTGGTCACCGCCGGGCCGCTGACGGTCGTGACGCGGGGCCTGGAGTCGGCGCTGCTGCTGTCCCGGGCGGCCGGCGTGCGGGTGATCGTCGTCGGCGGGCAGGTGCAGCCGCTCAGCCACGGGGTCGTGGGCCCGCTCGCCTCGGTGGCGCTGGACCGGCTCGCGTTCGACGTGGCCTTCCTCGGTGCCGACACGGTCGACCCCGAACGCGGGCTGGGGGAGCCCACTCTGGAGGAGACGCACGTGAAGGAGGTCGCCGCCCGTCAGGCCCGGCGGGTCGTCCTGCTCGCGGACGCCACCAAGCTGCAGGCGGCCAACGCACCCGCCTGGGCCCGGATCGAGCCCGGCTGGACGCTGGTCACCGACCCGGGCGCGCCGGAGCCGGTGGTCGCGGCCTTCGCGGCCACCGGGGTCACCGTGCTCCTCGCCGGCGGCTCCGGAGGCTGACCTCCGTCGACCGGTGCGACACCTGGTGTTCGTCGACCCCGTCGATCGAACAGGTGGACGTCGACCAGGCCGCCACCGAGATCGTCCGAAGAGCAGTCCCCCCGACCAACGCCCACCGCGTCCCGCAGTGACGTATGTCACCCATGGCGTAGCACGAAAGAGCATCAGTGCTACGCTGTGGCCAGCGCGAGGAGGGCTCGATGGAGACGATCAGCCACCGTGAGATGCGGAACAACTCAGCCGAGGTGCTGCGGCGGGTGGAAGCGGGGGAGACCCTCCTGGTCACCAACCACGGCCGGCCGGTGGCGCTCCTGTCCCCGGCCCCTGCCCCGGGGGTGCCGCGCGAGCGGTACGACGAGCTGCTGCAAGCCGGGGAGGTCATCCCGGCCCACCGCCGGGGTTGGCGCCAGTTGCCGCCGCCTCGTGACCTCCCCGGACCGTCGACCGAGGACCTGTTGTCGGAGTGGCACGGTGATCGGTGAGGGCGTACGCGGACACGTCCGCCCTCGCCAAGCTGCTCAAGGACGAGGACGGTAGCGCGGCGCTGCAGCGGTGGCTGGTGGCCGAGGAGCCAGAGCTGGTGTCGTCGGTGTTGGTCCGGACCGAGTTGCACCGGGTCGGGCTGGCGTACGGGGTCCCCAGGCCGGACGTGGCGGCCCTGCTGCGCGAGGTGGACCTGCTCCGGCTGACCGATGCGGTGCTGGAGCAGGCCGAGCGCGTCCCGGCGGCGCCCGGCCGCACCCTGGGCGCGCTCGATGCCATCCACCTCGCCTCGGCGCAGCGGGTCGGGCTCACGACCATGGTCGTCTACGACCAGCAACTGGCGGACGCTGCCGTGCACCACGGCGTCACCGTGGTGGCCCCGCGGTGAGAACGGCGCTCGCCCCGGTCTGACTCGTCGAACCGTGCCCGGCCGGCTGTGGGACGAGCGGCTGCCGGCCTCCGTGCGCCGGGTCGTCGCCGCCTGCGCCGGAGGTGACCAGCAGCGTCCGCAGACGTGCGTCCACGTCCCGCGGCGTCCTGGCCACGCGTCGGTCGACCGGAGCGTCGGCGCCGCCCTCACCTCGCCGTGTCCGGTACGCGTGCTGCCCGACGGACGTGTGGTGCACGAGTGACGGGAATGGTCGGGAGTGGCCGGCGACCATTGTTGCCGGCGCCACGCGCGGCCATTTCCCGTAGTACCTGACAAGCTGCTGACCAGCGGTTCAGCAACACCGAGCGCGGCTCCAGAACGGCCGGAAAGGAGATCTGCGACACGGCCCGAGCGGCGCTCGCGAATGATCGTCCGCCTTTAGCTTGTGCACGTCGCAGCGTGCAACGGGGCTCCATCTGTCCTCCCGGCCGGCAGCTCGACCGCACGGCGGTCCCACCGGCCGCCGGCGATCCGCGTGGTTGACGACCGCCCACCGTCGGGCGGCGAGGAGAGGACGTCCGATGACCGAGCACGACCAGGACCACAAGCGGGGCATCCGTGCCGCCGCGCTGCTGTCGGCGGGGGGTGTGCTGGCCGGCTCCGCCGTCGTCGGCCTCCTGCCGAGCGTGGCGCAGGCGTCCAGCCACCGCGAGGCGCCGCTCATCGCGGCCGAGCCCGCGCTGGACAACACCGACGTCTACGCCTTCACCAGCCCCGAGGACGCGAACACGGTCACCCTGATCGCGAACTGGGCGCCGTTCTCCGAGCCCAACGGCGGCCCGAACTTCTACCCGTGGGCCACCGGCGTCGCCCACGACATCAACATCGACAACGACGGCGACGCGGTGGCCGACGTGGTCTACCGCTGGGAGTTCAGCACCCAGGACGCCCGCGGCACCGGCACGTTCCTCTACAACAACGGCCCGGTCACCTCCCTCGGTGACGCCAACCTGCTGTTCCGCCAGACCTACGACCTGACGGTCAGCGTCGGCGGCGCGCCGTTCGCGCCGGTGCTCGACGACGCCCCGGTGGCGCCGTCGTTCACCGGCCCGAAGGGCATGCCGGACTACGCGGCCCTGCGCACCGAGGCCATCAAGCCGCTGCCCGGTGGCGGCAAGTCCCTGGCCGCGCAGGCCGACGACCCGTTCTTCCTGGACCTGCGGGTCTTCGACCTGCTCTACGGCGCCGACCTGTCCGAGACCGGCCAGGACACCCTCGCGGGCTACAACGTCAACACCCTCGCCCTGCAGGTGCCCAAGAACGCGCTGGCCATCGCCGGTGACGCCGCCAACAACCCGGTGGTCGGCATCTGGAGCACCACCTCGCGGCCGTCGATGACCACCCGCAACGCCGACGGCAGCGTGACCAGCTCGGGCAGCCTGCAGCAGGTCTCCCGGCTGGGCGCACCGCTGGTCAACGAGGTCGTCGTCCCGACCGGCCTCAAGGACGCCTTCAACGCCATCTCGCCGGACCAGGACGCCGCCGCCGCCGGCGGGGCCGTCGTGGACCGGGTGCTCAACCCCGAGGTGCCCGCGCTGATCGAGGCGATCTACGGCATCAAGGCGCCGGCCACCCCGCGCTACGACATCTTCGAGGTGTTCCTGACCGGCGTGGTCACCAATGCCGAGTTCGACGTGGACGGCAACCCGTCGACGCCGAACCCGATCGAGGCCGACCTCAACTCCCAGGTGCTCAACGCCGCCGCCGTCCCGGCGGACTTCCAGCCCTCGGAGATGCTGCGGCTGAACATGTCCGTCCCGGTCACGGCGTCGCCGAACCGGCTGGGCGTGGTCGGTGGGGACCTGCAGGGGTTCCCAAACGGCCGTCGCCTTGGTGACGACGTGCTCGACATCTCGCTGCTGGCGCTGGAGGGCGTCTACGACGTCAACAACATCCCCGCCGACCGGGCCGCGGCCGGCGTGGCCGCCCTGGCCGGTGGCGACGGCGTGAACCAGAACGGCCCCGGCTTCGGCAACTCCTTCCCCTACATCGGCCTGCCCAACACCACCGCCGTCAACGGTGGCTCCCCGGTCGGCGACGGCAACCCCCAGCCGGTGCCCCCGGCGGCGGGGCCCGCCAGCACCGGCACGGCCGGCGTGAACGGCTACCCGGTGGGCGGCGTGGAGACCGGTGAGGGTGGTCTGGACGAGGCCCTCATCCCGGCCCTGAGCGGCTCGGCCGCCCTCGTGCTCATCGGCGCGGGCGCCGGCTCGCTCATCCGCGGACGCCTGCAGCGCCGCACGGTCACCTCCACCCCGGAGGTCTGACCCCCTCGGCCGTGGGGTGCGGGACCCCGGTCCCGCACCCCACGGCCACCCCTCACGGACGAACCCTCCCCGCCGTCCGCCCTCGAGACCGAGGGCGGACGGGAGGCAGCAGACCGAAGGAGCCTCGTGGCCGGTACCACCCCGCACACCCCGTCCCCCCACGACCCCGACCACGGCGACCGGACCGCCGCCCCGCCCGACCTCGTCGACGACCTCGACGACATGACGGACGACGATCGGGACGACGACACGGTGGACGACGACCGGGACCGGCCGCGCCGGCGCCTGCCCAGCTGGCTCCTGCCGGCCGTGGCCGCCCTCGCGGTGGGCCTGCTGATCGGCTCGTTCCTGTTCGGCGGCTCCGGAGCCCCGACCGCCGGCCCGGCCGCCGTCCCCACCGACGGCTCCGGCCGGCCGGTCCCGCACCTGGTCACGTCGCTGACCCGCTCCGAGCCGGTGCAGATCGACATCCCGGCCATCGGGGTCAGCTCCTCGCTGGTCGACCTCGGCCTCAACCCCGACGGCACCCTCGAGGTGCCGGTCACCTACGCCAAGGCCGGCTGGTTCACCGGGGGCAACCACCCCGGCGACCCGCAGGGCCCGCCCGCGCTGATCGCCGGCCACGTGGACGACCACACCGGCCCCGCCGTCTTCTTCCGCCTCGACGAGCTGGGCAGCGGTGACGAGGTGCACGTCACCCGCGCCGACAACACCGTCGCGGTCTTCACCGTCACCCAGAGCCGGCAGTACCCCAAGAACGCGTTCCCGGCCCAGGAGGTCTACGCACCGGTCGGCTCCTCGGAGGTGGTGCTCATCACCTGCACCGGCGCGTTCGACGAGTCGGCGCGCTCCTACGAGGACAACCTCGTCGTGCGCGCCACGCTGGACATGGAGCGGTCGCTGCAGGCGAGCGACGAGCGGCTGGCCTCCGGCCAGCCCGCCCCCGCCGGCGACCTGCCGAACGTCTGACCGTGCGCAGGCGCACCGCGGTGAGCGCGGTACTGACCGGCGGTCTGCTGCTGGCCGTGTCGGCCACCAGCCTCGCCACGCTGACCGAGGCCCCCCCGGCCGCGGTCCAGCAGACCGTGGCCACCGCCCCGGTCGACCCGCTGGCCGCCGCCGTCGCCGCCGCCCAGCAGCGGCTGGCCCGGGTACCCGGGGACCACGCGACCTGGGCGCAGCTGGGACAGGCCTACGTCGAGCAGGCGCGGGTGACCGCCGACCCGTCGCTGTACGACAAGGCCGACGGCGCGCTGCGGGAGTCGCTGCGGCTGCGCCCCGACGGCAACGACACCGCGCTGGCCGGGCAGGGCGCGCTGGCCAACGCCCGGCACGACTTCGCCGCCGCCGCCGACCTGGCCGGGCAGGCGGTGGCCATCGACCCCTACGACGCCACGGCGTGGGGCGTGCTCACCGACGCACGGACCCAGCTCGGCGACCACGACGGGGCCACCGAGGCGCTGGCGCGGATGCTCGAGCTGCAGCCCGGCACGGCCTCCTTCACCCGGGCGTCCTACGACGCGGAGCTGCGCGGCGACCTGGTCAACGCGCGCGGCGCGCTGGAGCAGGCCCTCGAGCTGGCGCCGGACCCCGCCGCGCAGGCCTGGTGCCGCACCCAGCTGGGCGCGCTGGCCTTCTCCACCGGGGACCTGGACGAGGCCGGGCGGCAGGTCGCCGCCGGTCTGGCCGCCGCCCCCGACGAGCCGGAGCTGCTGCTCGCGCAGGCCCGGGTGCTCGCCGCCCGCGGGGAGGTCGACGCGGCGGTGGCCGGCTTCCGGGCAGTCGCCGACGCCCGGCCGCTGCCCGAGCACCTCGTCGAGTTCGGGGAGTACCTGGAGTCCCTGGGCCGCGACGACGAGGCGTCCGCCCAGTACGCCCTGGTGGAGACCGTGCGCCGGCTGTTCGCCGCCGGCGGGGTCTCCGACGACCTGTCCACCGCGCTGTTCGCCGCCGACCACGGCGACCCGCAGGCGGCGGTGGCGGCCGCCGAGGCGGAGTTCACGCGTCGGCAGAACACCGACGCCCACGACGCGCTGGCCTGGGCGCTGCACAGCGCCGGCCGCGACGGCGAGGCCCTCGCCCACGCCCAGGCGGCCACCGCCCTCGGGGGCGCCAACGCCTCCTTCCTGTACCACCGGGGCGCCGTCGAGGCCGCGCTCGGCCGGACCGACCAGGCCCGGGACACCCTGACCGCGGCCCTGGACGCCAACCCGCACTTCTCCCCGCTGCACGCCCCGCGCGCGCGGCAGCTGCTGGACTCCCTCGGCGGCCCCCGGTGACCCCCACCCGGGCCGCTCGGACGCTGGCCGTGACCCTGGCGGCCGGTGCGCTGTGGGCGGCCGTGCCGGCGGGGGTGGCGCAGGCGCACCCACTGGGCAACTTCACCGTCAACCACTCCACCGCTGTCGCGCTGTTCCCCGACCACGTCGAGGTGACCGCGGTCGTCGACCGGGCGGAGATCCCCGCCGCCCAGGCCCTGGCGACGATCGCGCCGGACGGCTCCCCGGACGCCGGGCAGCTGGCCGCCGCGGCCGGCGCCGAGTGCGCCGAGGTCGCCGACGCGGCGGCGCTGACCGTCGACGGCGTCGCGGTGCCGTGGCAGGTCACCGGCACCGCGATGGAGGTGGTCCCCGGCGCCGCCGGCCTGCCCACCCTGCGGCTCACCTGCGACCTGCGCGGGGACGCCGACCTGTCCGCACCCGCCGAGCTGACCGTCGACAACGACCACCTGGCCGACCGGGTCGGCTGGCGGGAGATGACCGCGGACGGCGACGGCGTGGCGCTGCTGGACTCCCCGGTGCCGGTCGACAGCGTCACCGACGGGCTGCGCGCCTACCCCGACGACCTGCTGGCCTCCCCGCTGGACGTCCGGTCGTTCTCGGTGGCCACCACCCCGGGGGACGGCACCGGCGCGGGCGCCTCGGTCACCGCCGGCTCCGGTGACCCGTTCGGCTCGGCCATGGCCGCGCTGGACCGGCGCCTGGAGGACCTCGTCGGCGACCGCGAGCTCACCCCGCTGGTCGGTGCCCTGGCCGTCGCGCTGGCCGTCCTGCTCGGCTGCGGCCACGCCCTGCTGCCCGGACACGGCAAGACGGTCATGGCGGCCTACCTGGCCGGCCGCTCGGGGCGCAGCCGGGACGCGATCACCGTCGGCGCGACGGTCACCGCGACGCACACCGTCGGCGTGCTGGTCCTCGGGCTGGCGGTGTCGCTGTCCAGCTCGCTCGCCGGGGACCAGGTGATCCGCTGGCTCGGGGTGGTCAGCGGCCTGATCGTGGCCGGCATCGGCGTGGACATGCTCCGCCGGGCGCTGCCCCGCTGGCGGGCCGGGGCGGCCACGACGGTCCCGGCCGTCCAGGTGGTGCCCGAGCCCGCGCTGGCCGCGGCCGTGAGCGGTCGGGGGCACGTGCACGCCCACCCGCACGAGGCGCCGCACACCCACGGCGGGCACGACCACGGGCACGGGCACGACCACGGGCACGACGACCACACCCATGACCACACGCACAGCCACACCCACGACCACGGCCACCACCACCACGGCGACCACCACCACGGCGACCACACGCACGACCACGACCACGGGCACCGGCACGGCGGCTGGTGGTCGGGTGGGCACTCGCACGGCCCGGGCGGGCACACCCACGGGCCCGGCACGGGCCGCGGCGGCCTGATCGGCATGGGCATCGCCGGTGGCCTGGTGCCCAGCCCGTCGGCCCTCGTCGTGCTGATCGCCTCGGTCGGCCTCGGGCGCACCCTCTTCGGCGTCGTCCTGGTGCTGGCCTACGGCCTGGGCATGGCCGGCACCCTCACCGCCGTCGGCCTGCTGCTCGTCCGGTTCCGCAGCGGCCTGGTGGGCCGGCTGTCCGACCTGGGCCGGACCCGGCTGCTGGCCCGGATCGCGTTGGTGGCCCCCGTGCTGACCGCCGGCCTGGTCCTGGCGGTGGGGGTGGCGCTGGCCGTGCGGGGTGTCCTCCTCGGCGCCTGACCGGCGCCTGCGGGTCTCAGCCGGCCGAGGGCACCGGCAGGTGCGGCGCGAGTGACCCGGCGGCGAGCCGCTCGAGCAGGGGGGCGGCCTGGGCCATGCAGCGTTCGGGGTCCGGCTCGAGGTCGGTGAGCGCGTGCGCGGCGTCGATGCCGGCCGACCGCAGGGCGTCGTCGGCCAGGTCGCGGCGCCCGCAGACGGCGACCACCGCGGTCACCCCGGCCGCCCGGGCCCGCCGCGCCACCCCGACCGGCGCCTTGCCGCGCAGGCTCTGCCCGTCCAGCGACCCCTCACCGACCACCACCAGGTCCGCGCCGGCCACCAGCCGGTCGAAGCCGAGCAGGTCCAGCAGCAGGTCGATGCCCGGCCGCAGCTGGGCGCCGAGGACGGCGAGGGCGGCGAACCCCACCCCGCCCGCGGCACCGGCACCCGGCTCGTCGCGCACGTCGCGGCCGGTGGCCCCGGCGACCGCGTCGGCCAGCCTCGCCAGGCAGCCGTCCAGGTAGGCGACGTCGTCCGGGCCGGCGCCCTTCTGCGGGCCGTACACCGCGGCGGCGCCGGCCGGGCCGGTCAGCGGGTTGTCCACGTCGCAGGCGACGACCACCTCAGCGCCGTCCAGGGCCGCGGCCACCCCGCCGACGTCCACCCGGGCCAGCCGCTCCAGCCCGGCACCGCCCGGGCCGATGGGGGCGCCGTCGGCGTCGAGCAGCTGGGCGCCGAGGGCCTGCAGCAGCCCGGCGCCGCCGTCGGTCGTGGCGCTGCCGCCGATGCCCAGCACCACCCGGCGGGCGCCGGCGGCCAGCGCCGCGGCGACCAGCTCCCCGGTGCCGCGGCTGGTCGCGGTGCGCGGCTGCTTGCGGCCGCCGGGGAGCCGGCCCAGCCCCGAGACGTCGGCCATCTCCACCACGGCGACGTCCCCGAGCCGCGCGTAGGCGGTCTGCACCGGCTCCCCGGTCGGCCCGGTCGCGGTGACCGGCACCGCCTCGTAGCCAGCGGCCAGCGCGGCGGCCAGGGTGCCGTCGCCGCCGTCGGCCACGGGCAGGCGGACCACCTCGACGTCCGGGCGCGCGCCGGTCAGGCCGCGGGCGACGGCCTCGGCCACCTCCGTCGCGGTCAGCGATCCCTTGAACTTGTCCGGGGCGACGAGGACGCGGGGCACCGGGCGATCCTGTCAGGAGGTGACGTCGACCAGCACCTTGCCGACGGCACCCTCCTCGACCGCGCGGTGCGCCTGCGCGGTCTCCGCGAGCGGGAAGACGTGCAGCGGCAGGCCGGCGTCCTCACCGACGCGCACCGCGCCGTCCAGCACCGCGGCGTTGACGTCCTCCACGCCGATCGCCTTGGCCCGCTCGGGCTCGGTGTAGACCAGCACGAACTGCCAGCGCGCGTTCTGCACCATCTGCGCGCGCACCGGCAGGGTGACCTCCGCGCCGCCGTCGTCGGCGTACATGGCGACCGCGCCGTGCAGCGCGACCAGCTGTGCGTCGACCGCGGCGTTGCTCGCGGCGGACACCTCGACGATCGCGTCGACGCCGTGCGGGGCGACCTTGCGCACCTCGGCGACGACGTCCTGGCGCCGGTAGTCGACGACGTGCGACGCCCCGGCCGCCGCGGCGAGCTGGGCCTTGCGCGGGCTGCTCACCGTGGCGACCACCGTGGCGTCGGCCCAGCGGGCCAGCTGGATGGCGGCGTTGCCCACGGCGCCCGCCCCGCCCTGCACCAGCACGGTGTGCCCGGTCAGCGCGCCGGGCCCGAGCCGGTCGGGCAGCGACTCGGCCACGGTGAGGCAGCGGTGCGCGGTGAGGAACGGGATGCCCAGCGCCGCGCCGAGCTCGAACGACGGGCCGGCGCCGAGCAGCACCACCTGCCGCGCCGGGACGACGGTGTACTCCGCCGCCGTGCCGTGCGGGCGCTGCCAGGCGGCCTCCCAGACCCACACCCGCTCGCCGACCAGCACCGGGTCCACGCCCCGGCCGACCGCGTCGACGGTGCCCGAGCCGTCCTGGTCCGGCACCTGGCCGCCGTCGGGCGGCGCGGCGGTGCGCCGCCGCTTCCAGTCGGTGGGGTTGACGCCGGAGAAGGCCAGCCGCACCCGCACCTCGCCCGGACCGGGCTCGGGGGTGGGGCGGTCGACCAGCTGCAGGACGTCGGGGTCACCGGTCTCGGTGTAGACGATGGCGCGCACAGTCCAGTCCTACCCGGTCACGCGAGGTCGAGCTGCCAGGAGACGCCAAACCGGTCCTGCACCCAGCCGAAGCGGCGGCTGAAGTCGTAGGAGTCCACCGGCATCAGCACCGTGCCGCCGTCGGCGAGGCCGGTGAACAGCCGGTCGAGCTCCTCGGCGGAGGCGGTCTCGACCCAGATGGAGAAGGACGGCGTGAAGCCGAAGTCGTGCACCGGCGGGCTGTCGAAGCAGCGGAACACCTGGCCGGCGACGGAGAAGGTGGCCTGCTGCACCGTCCCCTCGGCGCCCGCGCCGTCCGCGCCCCACCGGGTGAGCGTGAGGACGCGTGCGTCGTCGAACAGCGACGTGTACAGCTCCATCGCCTGCTCCGCCGCGCCCGTGAACATCAGGAAGGGGGTCACCTGCACCGGCATGGCCGTCACCGTAGGGGCGGCCGCCGACAGGACCGCTCACCCCGCGGGCCCCGGCCGCCATCATCGGGGGGTGCGCGCGGTGGCGGTCGGAGCCGGGGTGTTCCTCGTCCTGTACGCCGGGCTGGTCGGGCTGGCGTGGGGCTTCCAGCGTCACCTGGTGTACCTCCCCGACGCCGGCCCGGTGCCTCCCGCGGCGACGGTCCTCCCAGGGGCGCGCGACGTCGGCCTGCACACCGCGGACGGCCTCCGGCTGGCCGCCTGGTACCTGCCCGGTGCCACGCCCGACGCGCCCGCCGTCCTGGTGGCGAACGGCAACGGCGGGCACCGCGGCCTGCGGGCACCCCTCGCCGCAGCCCTGCACGACGCCGGCCTGGCGGTGCTCCTGTTCGACTACCGCGGGTACGGCGGCAACCCCGGCACGCCCGGTGCGGCGGGCCTGGCGCTGGACGTCCGGGCGGCCCGCGCGTACCTGCTGGAGGAGGCGGGCGCGCCGCCGGACCGGCTGGTCTACCTCGGGGAGAGCCTGGGCGCCGCGGTCGTCGCCGAGCTCGCGACCGAGCACCCGCCGGCCGGGCTGGTGCTGCGCTCGCCGTTCGTCGACCTGGCCTCGGCCGGCGCGGAGCACTACCCGTTCCTCCCGGTGCGCGCGCTGCTGCGGGACCGCCACCCGGTGGCCGAGCACGTCGCCGCGGTGCAGGCGCCGACTTCGGTGGTCTACGGCAGCGCCGACACGATCGTGCCGCCCGCTCAGAGCCGCGCCGTGGCGGACGCCGCCGCCCGGCTGCACCGGGTGGTCGAGGTGCCCGGCGCCGACCACAACGACCCGGTGCTGCTCGACGGCCCGGAACTGGTCGACGCGGTCGTCGAGCTCGCCGTCCTCAGGCCGGGGTGATGGACAGGTCCAGCGCCCGGCGGCCCTCCTCCGAGCGCGCGGTGGCGACCCGCTCGGCCGACGGGGTGCCGTACTCCGTCGTCCGCTGCCGGGCCGGGCGGCCGATCGCGGCGGCCATGGCCTCGAGCTGCGCGATGGTCTTCAGCGAGCCGTTGCCGCTGCCGGCCATGCGGCTGATGGTCTCCTCCATCAGCGTGCCGCCGAGGTCGTTGGCCCCGCCGTCCAGCACCGTCCGCGTGCCGACGTCGCCGAGCTTCACCCACGAGGTCTGGATGTTGCCGATCCGGCCGTGCAACAGCAGCCGGGCGACGGCGTGCACCGCGCGGTTCTCCCGCACCGTCGGGCCGGGGCGGGCCACGCCGGCCAGGTAGATCGGCGAGCTGTGGTGCACGAACGGCAGCAGCACGAACTCGGTGAACCCGCCGGTCTCGTCCTGCACCCGGGCCAGCGTGCGCAGGTGCGCCACCCAGTGCGCGGGGGTGTCGACGTGGCCGTACATCATCGTCGACGTCGTCGGCAGGCCCACCCGGTGCGCCGTGGTGACGATCTCCAGCCAGGTCGCCGTCGGCAGCTTGCCCTTGGTCAGCACCCAGCGGACGTCGTCGTCCAGGATCTCCGCCGCCGTCCCGGGCACGCTGTCCAGCCCGGCCTCGCGCGCGGCGGTCAGGAAGTCGGCGAACGACAGCCCGGTGCGGGCCGCGCCGTTGACGATCTCCATGGGGGAGAAGGCGTGCAGGTGGATGTCCGGCGCGCGGCGCTTGACCTCGCGGGCGAGGTCGAGGTAGGCGGTGCCGGGCAGGTCGGGGTGGATGCCGCCCTGCATGCAGATCTCGGTCGCCCCGGCGGCCCAGGCGCGGTCCACCCGGGCGCCGACCTCCTCCAGCGACAGGGTGTAGGCGTCGGCGTCGGTGCGCCGCTGGGCGAAGGCGCAGAACCGGCAGCCGGTGTAGCAGACGTTGGTGAAGTTGACGTTCCGGTTGACCACGTAGGTGACGTCCTCGCCGTTGACGTCCCGGCGGACGGCGTCGGCCAGCGCGCACAGCGCCTCCAGGTCCGCGCCGTCGGCACCCAGCAGCGCCAGGTACCCGTCGTCGGACAGCCCCGCGGGGTCGACCTCGGCCTGCCGCAGCGCCGCGTGCACCGCGGGATCGCCGGTGGCCAGCGCGGTCGAGGAGCCGTCCCGGGCGCTCTCGGTGCGCGAGCGCAGCTCGGCCCAGTCGCCGTAGACGGCGTCGAAGTCGCCGCGCCGGTCGCCGGTGCGCCCGGTGGTGTCCACCTCGACGTGCAGGTCGACCCGGCCGGACGACGTCCACGCCGCGTCGGGCTCCTGCCACGGCAGCCCGGCCGGCACCCGGCCCTCCACGGCCAGCCCGTCCGGGCCGGCCACGGCGGCGACGTGCGGGCGCACCCGCGGGTCCAGCCACGGCTCGGGGGCCAGCACGTACGGCGGCTGGGCGGCCAGCCGCTCGCGCAGCTCGAAGCCGGCCTCGGCCGACAGCGCGGCCAGCTTGTCGGTGTTGGGCCAGGGCCGCTCGGGGTTGACGTGGTCGGGGGTGAGCGGGGAGACCCCGCCCCAGTCGTCGACGCCGGCGCGCAGCAGCAGGCCCAGCTCGGTGGAGTCGGACAGGTTCGGCGGCGCCTGCACCCGCGCGGCGGGGCCCAGCAGCAGCCGGGTGACGGCGACCGCGGCGACGTACTCCTGCAACGCCAGGTCGTCGTGCGCGGCCATCGCGGTGCGCGGCTTGGCCCGGAAGTTCTGGACGATCACCTCCTGCACGTGCCCGTGCCGCTGGTGGGCGGCGCGGATCGCGCCGACGGCGTCCACCCGCTCGGCCGGGGTCTCGCCGATGCCCAGCAGCACCCCGGTGGTGAACGGGACGGCGGAGCGGCCGGCGTCCTCCAGCACCCGCAGCCGGACGGCGGGTTCCTTGTCCGGCGAGCCGTGGTGCGGGCCGCCGGGTTCGGCCCACAGCCGGGTGGCGGTGGTCTCCAGCATCATCCCCATGGACGCCGCGACCGGCTTGAGCCGCTGGACCTCCTCCCAGCTCAGCACCCCGGGGTTGAGGTGGGGGAGCAGCCCGGTCTCCTCCAGCACCCGGATCGCCATGGCGCGCAGGTAGGCCAGCGTGGAGTCGAAGCCGTGCGCCGCCAGCCACTCGCGGGCGACCGGCCAGCGGTCCTCGGGGCGGTCGCCGAGGGTGAACAGTGCCTCCTTGCAGCCCAGCGCCGCCCCGGCCCGGGCGGTGTCGAGCACCTCGTCGGGGGAGAGGAACGGCTCCCGCCCCTCCCGGCGCAGCGCGCCCGGCGTCGTCACGAACGTGCAGTAGTGGCAGCGGTCGCGGCACAGCCGGGTCAGCGGGATGAACACCTTGCGGCTGTAGGTGACCACCCCGGGCCGGCCGGCCGAGGTCAGCCCCGCGTCGCGGACCCGGCCGGCGGCGGTCAGCAACCGGTCCAGCGGCTCGCCGTCGGCCAGGCCGCGGGCGTGCAGCAGCGTCTCGGCCTCGACCGGGTCCAGGGAGACGCCGCGCTCGGCGCGGGTGACGGCGCGGCGCACGGCGGACGGCGACGGGTTCAGCGGCTCGGTCATCGCCCCCGACGCTAACCCCCGGCCGTCCGGGACACCTCCCCCGAAGCGGCCGTGGCCGCGGCCACCGCGCCGAGCGCGTGCGCGGGTGCCCCGTTCCCGCGTGCGGACCAGGGCCTGCGCGCCCACACCCCGGCCCCCGGTCGCCTTTGTCGCGCTGAAGGCGACCGGCGGCCTTCCGCGCGCGGAAGGCCGCTGCTGTGGCCTAGACGTCGCGGCGGGAGAAGGACAGCGCGGTCAGGCCCCACACCACCGCGATCCAGGCCGCGGCCCAGGCCAGGTAGGCGGGGGTGAGCGCGCCGTCGGCCAGGAAGGGGAAGCCGCCGTCGGTGGGGCCCATCTGCAGCAGCGCGATCGGGTCCTGGAAGGCGTTCATGGCGCCGCGCCACAGCCCGTCGGTGGGCAGCAGCACCCGGGACACGGTGCCCACCCGCTCGACGCCCTCGTTGCCCAGCGCCGCGCCGAAACCGCCGACCACGCCGGCGACCCAGGTCGCGCCGAACAGCCCGACCGCCACGATGCCCGAGGCCATCGGCGAGACGGCGCTGGACAGCAGCAGCGCCAGGGTCAGCAGCGCCACCGTCTGCGCGGCGAGCAGGGCCACCCCGGTGACGGGCGCCGGCGGCCAGTAGCCGACCGTGGCGCCGACCACCAGGACCTGCGCCAGCCCGGCCAGGACGACGTAGCCGCCGCCGAACGCGGCCAGCCCCAGCCACTTGCCCGCCAGGACGGCCGAGCGGCGGACCGGCCGGGCCAGCACGACCAGCGCCTGCCCCGACTCCAGCTCCCCGGACAGCGTCGGCCCGGCCAGGAACGCGGTGCCGATCGCTGCGATCAGACTCAGCCCGAACATGATCAGGTTGAGCAGCACCGAGGCCACCAGGCGGGCCTCGCCACTGGTCAGCGTGCCGAGCTCGGAGTCCAGCCCGACCAGCCGGGAGAAGCCCCAGGCGCTCAGCGCGAGCAGCACCACGGTCAGCGCGAGCAGCGCCCAGACGACCCGTCGCCGGACGGCCTCGCGCAGGGTCAGCCCGGCGATGGTCAGCACCGTGCGGGCGGTCACGACCGCACCTGCCCGGAGCCGGCCCGCAGGATGCCGAGCAGGCGCTCCTCCAGGCTGATCCGCGCCGGCTCCACCGCGTGCACCCGCACGCCGAGGGCCACCAGGTCGCGCACCAGGTCCGGCACCGTCGTCCCGTCGTCCTCGGCGGGCAGCGCGACGGTGTACCAGCCGCCCTCGTGCTGGACCGGCCCGGCCGCGGCCAGCCGCGTCTGCGCCGCGGCGACCACGCCGGTCAGGTGCAGCCGGACCTCGCGCTGCCCCAGCAGCTCCGCGAGCGTGCCGGAGGCGGCGACCCGCCCGCGGTCCAGCACGACCACCCGGTCGCACACCCGCTCCACCTCACCGATCAGGTGCGAGTTGAGCAGCACGGCCACGCCCCGCTCGCGCAGCGACAGCACCACGTCGCGGACGTCGGCCCGGCCCAGCGGGTCCAGCGCGCTGGTCGGCTCGTCGAGCACCACCAGCTCGGGGCGGGCGACCAGCGCCACGGCCAGGCCCAGCCGCTGCTGCATGCCCTTGGAGAACCCGCCCACCCGGTCACCGGTGCGGGCGCCCAGCCCGACCAGCTCCAGGCAGCCGCGCTGCTCCTCCCGCGGGACGTCGACGCCGGCCAGCCGCACGTGCAGCCGCAGCACCTCGGCCGGGGTGAGCCACGGCTGGTAGCGGAACAGCTCGGGCAGGTAGCCCACCCCGGCACGGGCGGCCGGGTCGGTGCCCGGCCGGCCCAGCACCATCACCTCGCCGGCGTCCGGCCGGACCAGGCCGAGCAGCATCTTGATCACGGTGGTCTTGCCGGCGCCGTTCGGCCCGAGCAGGCCGACCACCTCACCGCGGCCCACGGCCAGCGACACGCCGTCGACCGCCGTGCGCCGCCCGTACCGCTTGCGCAGGCCGTCGCACCACAGCGCCGGGGACGGCGGCAGGTCACCGACCAGCCGCGCCGCGGCCTCGACCGCGGTCACCGCAGCTCCGCGGCCACGTCCAGCACCTCGTCGGGGGACAGCGAGCCGCCGACCAGGGTGACCACGCCGTCCTCGACCCACACGACGGCGGCCAGGGCCTGGTCGCGGGACTCCAGCACGGTGGCCGGCAGCCCGCCGACCGAGGCCTCGGAGGTCTCCACCAGGTCTGCCGGCACCGGGATGGGCAGCGTGGACCCGTCGGCGGTGAAGGTGCGCAGCTGGGCGGCCACGTCCTCGGGCAGGCCGGGCAGGGAGAGCAGGAAGTCGCGGACGGTCTCGAACGGCACGCCGGACGACGACGCCGACGGGGCGACGGCCCGGCCGACGACCAGGGAGGGCAGTCCGGAGGGCTGGGTCCACACCGCGGCGACCCCCGGGCCGGCGGTGAGCCGCACCTGGGCGCCGTCGAGGCCCGCGGGCACCGGCGGCAGGGACCCGCCGGAGGCCGCCGCAGCCTTGGCCGCGGAGAAGGTGAAGACGCCGCTCAGCTCGCCGACGACGGCGTAGGCGGGGTCGCCCGCCACGCCGGTGGGCAGCTCGCCCACCTCGGGGACGTCCAGGCCGGTCTCCGCACGGGCGGCCGCGGCGTCGGCGACCTGGCGCGGGCCGTCGTCGCCGGTCACCGCGACGTCGCCGTAGGCGGTGAGGTCGGGCAGCGCGACGAGGTCGTCGGTGTTGACCTCCAGCGGGGCGACCTGCTCGGTGCGGAAGATCGGCAGCCAGTCGGTGGCCGCGGCCACCCCGGCGCCGGAGAGCACGACGACGGCGGCCAGCACGGCCGCGGCCGGCCGGTGCAGCCACCCGGCGCGCCGGCGGGCCGGTGCGGCCGCGGGCGTCGCGGTCCGGGCGGGCACCGCGGCCGACAGCCGCCGCCAGCCGGCCGCGGGGTCGGTGGCGACGTCGGCACGCAGCGCCGCCCCGGCCAGGGCCGCGTCCTCGCGCGCGGCGGCCAGGCCGGACAGGCAGGCGGGGCAGCCGGCGACGTGCCGCCGGTCGGCGTCGGAGACCCCGGCCGGCTCGTCGAGCAGACGGCGCAGCACACCCTCACTCGGATGACGCATGACGGACCCACTCCTCTCGCAGGGCGGACTCGGCCCGCCGGATGGTCGTGCCGACGCTGCCGGGCGCCATGTCCAGCGCCCCGGCGATCTCGGCGTAGCTCAGGCCGCTGTGCCGCAGCACCAGGGCCGCGGCCTGCTTGTGCGGCAGCCGGACGAGCAGTGCCCGCAGCCGGCTGTGCTCCTCGCGGGCGGCGACGGTGTCGGCCACGTCGCCCGTCGCCTCGTCGACCGCGGTGGCCGCCTCGCGGGTGGCGCGGCGCCGCCCGGAGCGCAGCACGTTCAGCGCGGTGTGCACCGCGGCGACCGACAGCCACCCCCGCGCCTCGCCGGCCGGCACCGTGGACCGGCTGAAGGCCAGGAACACCTCCTGGGCGACGTCCTCGGCCTCGTCCCGTGACCCCAGCACCCGGGCGGCGGTGGCGACCACCCACGGGTAGTCGGCGCGGAAGACCTGCTCGAGGTCGGGCCGCACGGCGGCCGCAGGGTGCTCCGTCCGCCGCGCCCGCCCGGCCAGCGCGCTGCCCGGCCCCCGCGGCAGCGCGGCCGCCAGGGCGGCTGCGGGCCCACCGGGGCCGGTACGTCCGAGGTCCACACCGGTAGAGCACCACCGCGGCCCGGGATGTGACAACGACCCGAGCCCCGTGTCCCGACCCAGGGCCTCAGCCGCGGCCGGCCGGCCGGCCGCCCGGGTCGGCGTAGCGGCCGCGCAGCCGCAGCAGCGGGGCGCCGCCGGCGGCCAGCACCGGGACGCCGGTGACCTCCAGCAGGGCGAGCACGTGGTCGCCGGCCTCGACGAGCCGGTCCAGGCGGCAGTCCAGCGCGGCCAGCCCCTGCTCCAGCACGATCGCCCCGCTGTCGTCGGCCCGCCGCCAGGGCACCGACTGCAGCAGGTGGCGGGCGCTGGGCCGTCCGGCGGAGGAGAACCGGCTGGCCACGATCGCGTGCTCGGCGGCGAGGACGGTCAGCCCGCAGGCGCCCACGTCGGCGAGCACCTCCGCCGGGTAGCCACCGGCCGACAGGCCCACGGCGACCAGCGGCGGGTGCGCCGAGACGCTCATGACCGAGGAGACGGTGGTGCCGACGTCGTCCATGTCGTCGCGGACGGTCATCAGGCAGACCCCGGCGGCGTACTGGCGCAGCGCCGCGGTGAACGCAGCGGGGTCGACCGGCATGCCGACCAGTCGACCACAGGGAGGACCTCGTGCCCCGCCGCCGGCTGGGGCGAGCCGGGGCGGGGCCGGCGGCGGTGCCGGGTCGGGCGGATCAGCGCTGTGCGCGCCGCCTCGGGGCTGGTGAGATGGGGGCGTGGACACCCGTGAGTTCGACGTGGTCGTCATCGGTGGCGGGTCGACCGGCGAGAACCTGGCCGACGTCGTGGTCCGGGGCGGGCTGACCGCCGCCCTGGTCGAGGCCGAACTGGTCGGCGGGGAGTGCTCCTACTGGGCGTGCATGCCCAGCAAGGCGCTGCTGCGCGGCACCGAGGCGCTGGCCGCCGCCCGCGCGGTCGACGGCGCCCGCCAGGCGGTGACCGGCGAGCAGGACGTCGCGGCCACCCTGGCCCGCCGGGACTCCTTCACCCACGGCTGGGACGACGCCTCCCAGGCCGAGTGGGTGGCCGGCGCCGGCATCGCGCTGGTCCGCGGCACCGGCCGGCTGGAGGGGGAGCGGGTCGTCGTCGTCACCGGCGACGACGGGCAGGAGACCCGGTTGAGCGCCCGGCACGCGGTCGCCGTCTGCACCGGGTCGGAGGCCGCCGTGCCGCCCGCGGACGGGCTGCGCGAGGTCGGCCCGTGGACCCCGCGGGAGGCCACCAGCGCCAAGGAGGCACCCGGCCGGCTGCTGGTGGTGGGCGGCGGCTACGTCGGCTGCGAGATGGCCACCGCCTGGGCGGCGCTCGGCTCGCGGGTCACCCTGCTGCAGCGCGGCCCCCGGCTCCTGCCGGACCTGGAGCCCGAGGCGGGCGAGGCCGTGACCGGCGCGCTGCGGGCCGCCGGGGTCGACGTCCGGCTGGACACGGAGGCGACCGCCGCCCGGCGTGAGGGGGGCGAGGTCGTGCTGACCACCGCCGACGGCGAGCTGCGCGGCGACGAGGTGCTGGTCGCCGTCGGCCGCCGCCCGCGCACCGGCGACCTCGGGCTGGACACCGTCGGCCTGCCGCCGGGGGAGTACCTCGACGTCGACGACTCCCTGCAGGTCCGTGGCCTGCCCTGGGCCTACGGCGTCGGCGACGTCAACAACCGCCGGCAGCTGACGCACATGGGCAAGTACCAGGCCCGGCAGGCGGGGGCGGCGATCGTCGCCCGGGCCCGCGGGGAGCAGGTGCCGCTGGCCGACTGGTCGCCGTTCGTGGCCACCGCCGACCGGCTGGCCACCCCGTCGGTGGTGTTCACCGACCCCCAGGTGGCGAGCGTCGGGCTGACCCGCGCCGCCGCCGAGCGGGCCGGGGTCGCCCACCGGGTGGTGCAGTACGACCTCGGCGGCGTCGCCGGGGCTTCGCTGCACGCCGACGGCTACACCGGGACGGCGATCGCGCTGGTCGACCCCGACCGCGAGGTGCTGCTCGGGGTCACCTTCGTCGGGCCGGCCGTCGCCGAGCTGCTGCACGCCGCCACGGTCGCCGTCGCCGGGGAGGTGCCGGTCGCCCGGCTCTGGCACGCGGTGCCGGCCTACCCGACGATGAGCGAGATCTGGCTGCGGCTGCTGGAGGGCTACCGCGACTCGAGCAGCAGCAGCGCGTAGGCGGCCAGGCTCGGCCCGTCGGTGAACCGGCCGCCGGCCACCATCGCCCGCAGCTCGCCCTCGGTCACGAACGCCTGCCGCATGTCGGCCTCGGTCGCCTCCCGCGCCGTCGGCCCCGGGGTGAGGTCGGTGGCCAGCCAGACGTCGAACTCCTGCGTCGACAGGCCCGGCGCCAGGTCCAGGTGACCGAGGTGGCGCAGCGACCCGGCGCGCAGGCCGGTCTCCTCGGCGAGCTCGGCGCGGGCCAGCTCCTCCGCGCTGCCTCGTGACCCGGCCGTCCACGTGCCCTGCGGGAACTCCCACGCACGCCGGCCCAGCGGGTACCGGTACTGCTCGACCAGCCAGAAGCCGCCGCGCTCGGCGGGCAGCACCAGCGCGAAGTCCGCCTTCTCCACCACGCCGTAGACCCCGGCGCTGCCGTCGGCGCGCTCGACCGCGTCCTCCCGCACCCGGATCCACGGGCTGCGGTAGACCTCCCGGCTGCCCGTCGTCCGCACCCGGCCACTGTGCCGGGTCCCGCGCCCGGGCGCCCGACCGGCGTGCTGGAGTGGGGCCGTGCAGCTCGGACCCACCCACCTCTCCTGGCGCCGTTTCGTCGCCCTCGGCGACTCGTTCACCGAGGGGCTGGCCGACCACGACCCGCACCGCCCGGGGGAGTACCGCGGCTGGGCCGACCGGTTGGCCGGGCACCTGGCGGCGGCCACCGAGGGCGAGGTCGAGTACGCCAACCTGGCGATCCGTGGCCGGCTGCTGGCCCAGGTGCTCGGCGAGCAGGTGCCCGTCGCGCTGGCCGCCGGGCCGGACCTGGTCAGCCTGGTCGCCGGCGGCAACGACCTGCTGCGGCCCGGCGCCGACCCCGACCGGCTGGCCGCCGGCCTCGAGGGCGCCGTCGCCCGCTTCCGCGCCGCCGGCGCCGACGTGCTGCTGGCCACCGGGGTGGACCCGCGGCAGACGCCGATCATCCGCCGCACCCGCGGGCGGGTCGCGGTGTTCAACGCCTCGCTGTGGTCGATCGCCGCCCGGCACGGTGCGGTGGTGCTCGACCAGTGGGGCGCCGGCTGGGTCCAGGACTGGCGCATGTGGGACGGCGACCGCATCCACCTCACCCCCGAGGGTCACCGCCGGACGGCCCTGGCCGCGGCCACCGCGCTGGGGCTGCGGGTGGACGACGACTGGCGCACCCCGCTGCCGCCGCAGCCGCCGCGCGCGCTGCGGGCCGCCCTGGCCGAGGAGGCCG
The DNA here is from genome assembly GCF_032460525.1 of Geodermatophilus sp. DSM 44513. Lineage (NCBI taxonomy): Bacteria > Bacillati > Actinomycetota > Actinomycetes > Geodermatophilales > Geodermatophilaceae > Geodermatophilus > Geodermatophilus sp. DSM 44513. Next base: position 1,286,138 of record NZ_CP135963.1, read on the forward strand.
CGTGGGTGCGCGGCTTCGTCGCGCCGTGGGTCGCCCGGCGGCTGCGCGGGCGCTCCTCCGGGGACGGCCGGGCGGCCAAGCGCCCGGTGCCGCTGGCGCTGCCCCGCGCCTGAGCGTCAGGTGTCCGTGCGCAGGTCCTCGGTGACCGGGCCGGCCGGCGGGCGGCCCTCGTCGGCCCGCCCCCCTCCGTCCGGGCGGCGTTCCGGTCGCGGGGCCGGCACCGGCGGCAGCCCCCGGGTCACCAGCGCCTCGCCGTCCAGCACGTCCTGCACGGTGACCTCCCCCGGCGGCAGCGTGCCGGTCAGGTCGACGTCCCCGGTGCTCGGCACGGTCGCCGGCAGCGGCGCCGGCCGGCCGAAGGCGTACCCCTGGGCCATCTCGCAGCCGTGCTCGCGCAGCCAGTCGGCCTGGTCGAGGTCCTCGATGCCCTCGGCGATGACCTGCAGGCCCATGCCCAGGCCCAGCTGCACCAGGCCCTGCACCAGCGCGGCCGTGGAGGGCTCGGTCACCACGTCGGCGACGAACGACCGGTCGATCTTGACGGTGTGGATGGGCAGCCGGTGCAGCGCGGTGATCGCGGAGTAGCCGGTGCCGAAGTCGTCCAGCGCCAGGGTGACGCCGGCGTCGGTCACCTCCGACACCGCCTGCAGCGTGGCGTCGGCGGCGAACAGCGCGGTCGACTCGGTGATCTCCAGCTCCAGCCGCTCCGGTGGCAGCCCGGACTCGGCCAGCGCGTCGACGACCAGGTCGGCGAAGCCGGGCTCGGCCAGGTGGCGGGCGGAGACGTTGACGTGCACCCGCAGCCCGGCCGGCCAGCCGGCGGCGTCGAAGCAGGCCTGGCGCAGCACCCAGGCGCCCAGCCGGGAGGTCAGCCGGTTGTCCTCGGCGGCGGCGAGGAAGGCCCCCGGCGGGAGCAGCCCGCGGGTGGGGTGCTCCCAGCGGATGAGCGCCTCGTAGCCCAGCAGCGTCTCGTCGGCCAGCGACACGATCGGCTGGTAGAACAGCCGCAGCTCGTCGGACTCCAGCGCGTGCCGCAGGTCGGCCTCCAGCTGCAGCTGGTCCACCTCGCTGTCGGACAGGCCGCCGTCGTGCACCTCGATGCGGGCGCGGCTGCCGTCGGCCTGGGCGCGGGTCAGCGCGGTCTGGGCCTGGCGCAGCAGGTCGTCCGGGGCGACGTCGGAGCCCAGCGTCAGCCCCACGCTGGCCGACAGCACGATCTCCCGCTCGCCGACGAGGAACGGGTCGTCGAGCACCGACAGCAGCCGGTCGGCCATGGTGCGCAGCCCGTCGAGGTCCTCGACGTCCTCGGCCAGGATGAGGAACTCGTCCCCGCCCAGCCGGACGGCGGTGTCCTCCACCCGGGTGCTCCAGCGCAGCCGGTCGGCGACCTGGATCAGCAGGTGGTCGCCGGCCTCGTTGCCGAGGACGTCGTTGACCGCCCGGAACCGGTCGAGGTCCAGGTGCACCAGCCCGACCTGCAGCCCGCGGCGGCGGGACAGCGCCAGGGCGTGCTCGAGCCGGTCGCTCAGCGCCCGCCGGTTGGGCAGGCCGGTGAGCTGGTCGGTGAAGGCCCGGCGGACCAGGTCCTCCTCGGCGCGGCGGCGGTCGGTCCCGTCGACCAGCGACAGCACGACGAACTGCGGCGCCCCGGTGGCGGTGTGCACGACCTCGTGCGACTGGGTGGCCCACAGCTCCGTGCCGTCCGCGCGGCGTAGTCGCCGCTCGCCGTCGACACCCAGCCACGGGTCGACCGGGCCGTCGGTGCGGTCGGGCACCGGGGCCTCGTCGGGGTGGGCGAGCAGGTCGACGTGCCGCCCCACGAGGTCCTCGGGGGTGCGGCCGGTCAGGTCGCACAGGGCGTCGTTGACCACGAGCAGGTGGCCGTCGAGGTCGACCAGGGCCTTGGGGATCGGCGCGGCGAGGAACAGGGCGCGGAAGAGCTGCCCGCGGTCGGCCAGCAGGGTGTCGATCGCGCGGGGCCTCGAGCCGGCGGCGGTGCCGGCCGTCCCCTCCGGGGGACGCGACACGTCGGGGGAGCTCGGGTTCACCTGCACAGCGTGCTGGACCCGAGCCGTCCAGCACGGGAACCGGCCGACGGAGAGTCGTGGTCGGTCGCTCACACATCGTCACATCACGTGCACGGCGGGACAGGTGGTGCGGGTGGGACACGACGGCGGACGGCACCCGGGGGATCCGGCCAGCTCGGCTGGCACGCGCGTGCCCCGTGGTGCCCGGACGCAGCAGGTGGAGCCGAGGGAGGCGTGGGGGAGGAGCGGCACCGGATCCCCGGCCCGGCGGTGTCCCCCGCACGGGTGGCTGCCCGGCCGCCGTGCTGCTGCGCCGCGCTGCCGGCGGCCACGCTGGGCCACGATGACCCACGACCCCGTCCGCCCCGCTCCGGACGACGACGAACGGCGCTGGACCGACGCGCTGTCCCTGCTCTCCGGCGTCCCGGCCGGGACGGCGCTCCGGCGGCTGGGCCGGGCCCGCCGCAACCTCCTGCTCGCGGTGCTCGTCCCGCTCGTCGTCCTCTGCGTCGTCGTCGGCGTCCTGGTGGGGTACGTCGTGCTGCGTCAGGAGGACGGCGCCGACGACCCGTCCCCGGGCCCCCCGGCCGTGTGGCAGGAGGTCGTCGGCTTCGCGCTGATGGCCGCCGGCCTGGTGCTCCTCGGCCTCGCCCTCGTCCGCCAGCTGCGCGCGGCCCGAGCGCGGCGCACCGGCTGGCACAGCCCGCTGCTGGCCCTCACCGGGCACCAGCGCAGGCAGCTGCTGGCCCAGGTCCGCGGGCGGGTGCCAGCCGACCCGGCCCGGCTGCCGCTGGCCCGCGTGATGGCCGCCCAGCTGCGGGACCAGCGGGCCGTGCCGTGGCTGCTCGCCGGCCAGACCCTGCTGTGGGTCGGCCAGGCCGTGCTCGGGCCGACCTGGCCGCGGGTGGCTCTGGCGGCGTCCTTCGTCGTCGGGTGGCTCGTCGTCGGTCTGCTGATCCGGCGCGACGCCCGCCGGGCCGACGCCTTCCTCGCCGCGCACCCGGAGTGACCCGCGCCGGGGTGCTCGTGCGCGCCCGGCAGGGATCGAACCTGCGACCGGCGGTTTAGAAGACCGCTGCTCTGTCCGCTGAGCTACGGGCGCTCGGGCACCGATCATCGCACCTCCGCGGTGCGGGCCCCGGTGGTGCGCGCGGGTCGACGTCGTCACGCGCGCCAGCCGAGCCCACGGTGCCGACGATCGCGCCCGGCGTGTCCACAGGGGCCGGCGTCGTCCACAGATCGCCGTCCCGGCACCCGCACCGGGTCGCGGCCGCCCAGGGTCCTCGGTGCACCGGCACCGCGCCGGTCCCCGCCGGTCCGGCGGAGAGCACCCGAGGAGCACCGTGAGCAACAACACCGAGATCACCGTGGTGGGGCGCGTGGCCACCGCGCCGCGACGCGTCCGGCTGGAGAACGGCACCAGCGTCACGAACTTCCGGCTCGCGTCGACGGCCCGCCGATTCGACCAGGGCCGCCAGGAGTGGGTCGACGGCGAGACCTTCTGGTCCGACGTCGAGTGCTGGAACGAACTCGGCGGGAACGTCGCCCGCAGCCTGAGCAAGGGAGACCCGGTGGTCGTGGTCGGCAGCGTGTGGACCCGCAGCTGGGAGTCCGAGAACGGGAAGGGCAGCACCTCGCAGATCAAGGCCACGGCCGTCGGGCCCAACCTGGCCCGGGGGTGGGCCGACTTCACCCGGCCGGCGCGCACCGCGACGGGCGGCGAGCAGGTCGAGGAGGAGCCGGGCCCCGGGTCACCGCCCGGGCAGGACGGCGCCCCGGTCGAGCTGACGGGCGGTCTCGTGCGCGGGCGGGACTACGAGGACGACCCCGAGGCGTTGAACCTGGCGGACACCCACGACCTCGCCACGGAGCCCGCGCACGTCTAGTCGACCGGGCTGGGAGGATCGCAGGGGAGAACGCACACGGGGGCGGGCCGGCACCCCGGCCGGCCCGCCCGCCACTCGCGAACCGACGGAAGGCCTGGCCCAGTGGCTCAGTACATCTACTCGATGGTGCGTGCGCGCAAGGCGCACGGCGACAAGGTGATCCTGGACGACGTCACCCTGGCGTTCCTGCCCGGCGCCAAGATCGGCGTCGTCGGCCCCAACGGCGCCGGCAAGTCCACCGTCCTCCAGATCATGGCCGGACTGCAGCAGCCCTCCAACGGTGACGTGGTGCTGGCGCCGGGCGCCACGGTCGGCATCCTGCTGCAGGAGCCGCCGCTCAACGAGGAGCTCGACGTGCGCGGCAACGTCGAGGAGGCGGTCAAGCCCCTGCGCGACGCGCTGACCCGCTTCGAGGAGGTCAGCGCGGCGATGGGCGAGCCCGACGCCGACTTCGACACGCTGCTGACCGAGCAGGGCGAGCTCATGGAGGTCATCGAGAACGCTGACGGCTGGGAGCTCGACGCCCGCATCGAGCAGGCCATGGACGCGCTGCGCTGCCCGCCCGGCGACGCCGACGTCACCGTCCTGTCCGGCGGTGAGCGCCGCCGCGTGGCGCTGTGCCGGCTGCTGCTGGAGGCCCCGGACCTGCTGCTGCTCGACGAGCCCACCAACCACCTGGACGCCGAGAGCGTCGCGTGGCTGGAGCAGCACCTGGAGAAGTACGCCGGCACCGTCGTCGCCGTCACCCACGACCGGTACTTCCTGGACAACGTCGCCGAGTGGATCCTCGAGCTCGACCGCGGCCGGGCCTACCCCTACGAGGGCAACTACTCCACCTACCTGGAGACCAAGGCGACCCGGCTCAAGGTCGAGGGCGCCAAGGACGTCAAGCGGCAGAAGCGCCTCAAGGAGGAGCTGGAGTGGGTCCGCTCGGGCGCCAAGGCGCGGCAGGCCAAGAGCAAGGCCCGGCTGGCCCGCTACGAGGAGATGGCCGCCGAGGCCGACAAGTTCCGCAAGCTGGACTTCGAGGAGATCCAGATCCCGCCGGGCCCGCGCTTGGGCAGCGTCGTGGTGGAGACCCACGACCTGACCAAGGGCTTCGGCGACCGGGTGCTCATCGACGACCTGTCCTTCACGCTGCCGCGCAACGGCATCGTCGGGGTCGTCGGCCCCAACGGTGCCGGCAAGACCACGCTGTTCAAGATGCTGGTCGGCGAGGAGAAGCCCGACGACGGCGAGATCAAGGTCGGCGAGACGGTCAAGGTCGCCTACGTCGAGCAGAACCGGGCCGGCATCGACCCGCAGAAGACACTGTGGGACGTCGTGTCCGACGGCCTGGACCACATCAAGGTCGGCAACGTCGAGATGCCCTCGCGGGCCTACGTCGCCGCGTTCGGCTTCAAGGGCCCGGACCAGCAGAAGAAGGCCGGGGTGCTGTCCGGCGGTGAGCGCAACCGCCTCAACCTGGCCCTCACGTTGAAGCAGGGCGGCAACCTGCTGCTGCTCGACGAGCCGACGAACGACCTGGACGTCGAGACACTGTCCAGCCTGGAGAACGCGCTGCTGGACTTCCCCGGCTGCGCCGTCGTGGTCAGCCACGACCGCTGGTTCCTCGACCGGGTCGCCACGCACATCCTCGCCTACGAGGGGGAGTCGGCGTGGTTCTGGTTCGAGGGCAACTTCGCCGACTACGAGAAGAACAAGGCCGAGCGGCTCGGCCCGGAGGCACTCCGCCCGCACCGCGCGACCTACCGCAAGCTCACCCGCGACTGACGATGGACCCCCTCGCAGTGCCCCGGCACGAGCGTGCGAGTGCCGGGGCACTGCGAGGGGGCCGTTCCAGCACGTCACCTCGGGGGCTGGTCCCCCGGGTCACCCGGGCCGGCCGGAGCGCCCGCTCCGGCCGGCCGCCGGTGTCCGGCGCGGGCGGGCGGACGGCGGTGCGGCAGGGTGTCGGGCGTGCGGCACACCGTGGCAGTCCCCATGCGCTGGTCGGACATGGACGCCTACGGCCACGTGAACAACGTGGTCTTCCTGGGCTACTTCGAGACCGCCCGCGTCGACCTGTTCTTCGACCGGGCCTCGCTGGAGGAGCAGACCGGCCTGCGGCGGGGCACCGTGGTCGCCGCCCACGACGTCCGGTACCGGCTGCCGGTCGTGTACTCCCGGGACCCGCTGGAGGTGCAGATGTGGGTGTCCGGCGTCCGCGCCGCCGCCTTCACCTGCCACTACGAGCTGTTCGACCACGGGCGTCTCGCGGTCACTGGCAGCACCCTGCTGGTGCCCTTCGACTTCGCCATCGAGCGGCCCCGCCGGCTCACCCCCGAGGAGCGCGCGTTCCTCGCCCGCTACGCCGACGAGCCGTCGCCCACCTGAGCCCGCGGCGCGTCCGGCGCCAGCAGCCGGCCCTGCAGGACCAGCCCCACGGGTCGAGCACCAGACGCAGGGAGCCAACACCCCCGGTCACGGCGGCGGCGCCCCCGGCACGGGGACACGGCCACCTCCCAGGGGTCCTGCTGCGGCGGCACGCCGACCCGTCCGGTAGGGCAGGGTGGCCGGCGTGAGCCCCACCGCCCGCCCGCCGGACCGCGGGGTCGTCGACGTCGCCGCGGCCGCGGACCCGGTCGGCGCCGTCCTCGACGCCCACCACCACGGCCGGCTGATCGCCCTGCGCACGTCGGGCACCACCAGCCGGCCCCGGTCGGTGGTCCGCACCACCGCGTCCTGGGTCGACTCGTTCCCCGCCGTGTCCGCGCTGGCCGGCGTCCACCCCGGCTCCCGGTTCTGGGTGCCCGGCCCGCTGTCGGCCACCATGAACCTCTTCGCCGCCGTCCACGCCCACTCCGTCGGCGCCTCCCTCGTCGCCTCAACGGAGCAGGCCACGCACGCCCACCTCACCCCCGCGGCCCTCGTCGCCGCGTTGGCCGCGGGCACCGACCTGAGTGGTCGCACCCTGGTCGTCGCCGGCGACCGGCTGCCCCGCCGGGTCCGCGACCGGGCCGCCGGCGCCGGCGCCCGCGTGCACCACTACTACGGGGCGGCCGAGCTCTCGTTCGTGGCGTGGGGCAGCTGCGAGGACGACCTGCGCCTGTTCCCCGGCGTGCAGGCCCGCGTCCGGGAGGGCCGGCTGTGGGTCCGCTCGCCGTACCTGTCGCTGGGCCACGACGGCGCCGGCGGCCCGTTCGAGCAGGACGGCGACGGCTTCGCCACCGTGGGCGACCGGGGGAGTCTCACCGGGGACGCGCTGACCGTCTTCGGCCGCGGCAACCAGGCGGTGGTCACCGGCGGGGTCACCGTGCTGGTCGACGACGTCGAGGCCGTGCTGCGCCGCGCCACCGGGGCGGACGTCGTCGTGCTCGGCGCGCCGCACCCGCGGCTGGGGGCGGTGGTCACCGCCGTGCTGCCCGACCCCGCCCTCCTCCCCGCGGCCCGGGCGGCCGCCCGCGCCGGCCTGCCCGCGGCGCACCGGCCGCGGAGGTGGCTGCACCTGGCCGGCCCGCCGGTCACCGCCGCCGGCAAGGTCGACCGCGCCGCGCTCGCCGCCCTGGTGGCCGCCGGTCGCGCGCCGTCGGCGGCCCGCCGGTGAGCGGCTCCACCGAGGCGGCACCGGTGCTGGTCGCGGCCCGGCGGACGCCGATCGGCACGGCCGGCCGCTCGCTGGCCGCGCTGACCGCCGCCGGCCTCGCCGCGCCCGTCGTCGCGGCCCTCGCCGGCGAGCTGCGGCAGCAGGGGGTCCCCGACGTGACCGAGGTGGTGCTCGGGAACTGCACCGGCCCGGGCGGGGACGTCGCGCGGGTGGCCGCGCTGCAGGCCGGCCTGCCGGTCACCGTGCCCGGGCTGACCGTCGACCGGCAGTGCGGCAGCGGCCTGGCCGCCGTCGTGCTGGCCGTGTCGGTGCTGCGCGGCGAGCCCGGCGCGGTGCTCGCCGGGGGCGTGGAGTCGGCGTCCACCGCACCCTGGCGGTTCTGGCCGCCGGCCCCCGGCGGCGAGCCGGCCCGGTACGAGCGGGCGCCCTTCGCGCCGGCCGCGCTGGGCGACCCGGACATGGGGCCGGCCGCGGACCTGCTCGCCGCCGACCTGGGCATCACCCGGGAGGACCAGGACGCCTACGCGGCCCGCTCGCACGCCCGCGCCGCGGCCAACCAGGCGGCCGGGGGCTTCGACGCGGAGGTCGTGCCGGTCGCCGGGGTGACCCGCGACGAGCGCCCCCGCCCCGGGCTCACCACCCAGCGGCTGGCCCGGCTGCGCCCGGCCTTCCGCCCGGACGGCACCGTGACCGCGGGCAACGCGTGCGGGGTCAACGACGGGGCGGCGCTGGTCGCGGTGGTCGACGCGGCCACCCACCGCCGGCTCGGCGTGCCGGGGCTGCGGGTGCTGGCCACCGCCACCGCCGGCGTGGACCCCAACCGGCCCGGACTGGGCATCGTGCCCGCCACCCGGCTGGCCCTGGACCGGGCCGGGCTGACCCTGGACGACGTCGACGTCGTGGAGTTCACCGAGGCCTTCGCCGGTCAGGTGCTGGCCTGCTGCCGGGAGCTGGGCCTGGACCCGGCGCGGGTCTGTCCGGAGGGCGGGGCACTCGCGCTCGGCCACCCGTGGGGGGCGTCGGGCGCCGTCCTCGCCGTGCGGCTGTTCGCCCAGCTGGTCCACCGGCCGGGGGGCCGCTACGGGCTGGCCGCGGTCGCCGTCGGCGGCGGCCAGGGGGTGGCGGTGGTCGTCGAGGTCTGCCCGTGAGCGGTCAGACCCGCCGGGGCACCGGCCGGTCCGCGCCGGTGGGCGCACCCCGCCGGGCGGCCTCCTCCTCCGGCACGGGGCGGACGACGGCGCCCTCGGCGACCACCGCCCCGGCGAAGACGGCCGCGTTGACGCCGCCACGGTGTGCCATCGCCTTGACCAGCCGGGCGCCGGTCAGCCGCTCGAGGTGGCTGCACGGCGGGCAGCGCTTCACCCCGAACAGCAGCGCATCGCCGACGGCGAACCAGCGGCCGACGAGCGAGGGCAGGTCGATCCCGGTGGTGACCAGGTTGCGGCGGGTGTCGCCCGGGGTCAGCGGCACGCCGACCTCGGCGGCGACCTCGGCCACCTGGGCGGCGTCGATGAGGGTCAGCTGCTTCTCCAGGTCCGGGTACCGCGCCCAGGTCCCGCCGCCCAATGCGTAGCGGTCGCCCTCCAGCCCCCGCCCGGCCAGCAGCCGCGCCGAGGCCACCCGCCGCATCGGCGCGGCCGCCGTCCCGGTCAGCCAGACCTCGGTCAGCACACCGCCGTCCGTCGTCCCCATCAGGTCCTCCTCGGCCGGCCCGCCGGCACGTCGTCCGCACCCCGTGCGTCCAGCGCCTCGCTCACGTCGTGCGCCATCCGCAGCAGCTGCACCAGCAGCGGGGCGACCGTGGTCCGCAGCGCCCGGAGCCCGCGCGGCGGCCCGCCGCGGGCGGCCTGCGCGGCGCGGATGCGGTCGGCGCGCTCGATGAGCACCGGGATGAACCGCAGCGCCATGGTGACCACGAGACCGACCCGCTCGGGACGCCCGCCGACCAGCCGCAGCGGGGCGCACAGCCACTCGACCACCGCGGTCATCGCGCTCACCCGGGTCGTCGCGGTCACCACCGCCGCGGCCAGCACCAGCGCCAGCAGCCGCAGCGCGGTGTGCGCGCCGGTGGCCAGGTCGGTGGTCAGCGCGTGCACCGCGAACAGCGCCAGCAGCCACCACCGCACCGCCCGCGCCTGCCGGGCGAGGACGGCGACCGGCAGCCGGGCGACGGCTAGCCCTGCGGCCAGCGTGCCCAGCAGGGCCGCACCCGCCACGGGCAGCGTCGGCCGGGCGAACAGCACGACGGCCAGGACGGCCAGGGCGGCCAGCTTGGCGCCGGCCGGCAGCCGGTGCACCGGGCTGGCCCGGGGCACGTACAGCGCGAGCGTCACCGGGCGGCCATGAGAGTGCGGTAGCCGGCCACGGCGGGGCCCGGGGGGGCGTCCTCGACGACCCGGCCGCCGTCGACGACCAGCACCCGGTCGAACCCGTCGAGCAGGTCCAGCTGGTGGGTCACCACGACCACCTGCTGCTCCAGGCCGGCGATCAGCTCCGCGACGCGGCGGGCGTTCACCAGGTCCAGCAGGGTCGTCGGCTCGTCGAAGACAATCCGGGCCGGCTGCATGACCAGCACGCCGGCGATGGCCAGCATCTGCTTCTGGCCGCCGGAGAGCAGGTGCGCCGGGTGGTCGGCGTGCCCGGCCAGGCCGTAGCGGCCGAGCACCTCGGCCACCCGGACCGCCCGCTCCTCCGGCGGCACGCCCTGGTTCTCCAGCCCGTAGCCGACGTCCTCGGCGACGGTGGGGTGCACGATCTGCGCGTCGGGGTCCTGGAAGACGAAGCCGACCCGCCGCCGCACCGCGCGCACCTGGGTGCGGGTGTCCAGCCCGTCGACGAGGACCCGTCCCTCGGTGGGCAGCACCAGGCCGTTGAGCAGGCGGGCCAGCGTGCTCTTGCCCGACCCGTTGGCGCCCACCACGCCGATCCGCGACTCGGTGAGCCGCAGGTCGATGCCGGACAGCACCGCCCGGTCCCCGTACCGGTGACCGACCCCCTGCAGCTCGACGCCTCGACCGGGGTCGGCGGTGTCGGCCGGGACGGCAGCGGGACGGCGGAACCTCACCGGGTCGCGGCGGTCCGGCGGGGACGCTCGATGATGGGGTAGCTGCGCCGCACGACGTCGGCGATGGCCGCGGCGACGACGGCCTTGACCAGGTCACCGGGGATGAACGGCAGGGCGCCGCCGGCCAGCGCCTGGCCCCAGGACAGGCCCGCGACGGCCTTGAGCACCGGCACGCCCACCGCGTAGATGACCACGATGCCGCCCACGACGTTGACCAGCGTGCCGCGCAGGACGTCGTAGCGGTGCCAGGTGCGCTCGGTGAGCCAGCCGATGACGAACGCGGCCACCGGCCAGCTGTAGAGGTAGCCGGCCGACGTCCCGACGAAGGGCGCCAGGCCGCCGCGGCCACCGGACAGCAGCGGCAGGCCGACCGCTACCAGGACGAGGAACACCAGCACCGCCAGGAAGCCGCGCCGCGCGCCCAGCACCGCCCCGGCCAGCATCACGCCGAGGGTCTGGGCGGTGATGGGCACCGGGCCGACCGGGATGGCCGGGATCGTCCCCAGCACGGCGACGACCGCCGCGAAGAGGGCGACGTAGGCGAGGTCCCTGGTCTTCACGCACGCTCCTCCCGGGCGGGCGGGCCACCCGCCTCCCCCCGGCGGAAGGTACCCGAGCGCCGGGGCCCGGCCACCGGGCGGGCGGGCAGGGCAGCGGCCGGGCGTACCCGGATCCGGTCGCCGACGGTGCCTGCCCGCTCACCTGCAGAGACGCGGGCCGGTTTGCCGGGCCCGGGGGAGCCGTGTTGTCTGGTGGCGCAGGCCCCTCGGCGAAGGCGGACGAAGGCATGGCATCCGGGTGGTGGGCATCGCTGTGGTCGCGGGGACGACCCGCACCGCACGAGGCCCCACCGGACCGGTCGCAGCACGCGGGCCGGTCACCCGGCGGCGGGTCCCGGCCCCCGGGGCCGGAGCCGGTGGACGTGCCGGCCGCCGTCGACGAGGGAGCTGCGCACCGCGCCCCGGCCGGTGCCACGCGCGCCGGCGCGGCACCGACGCCGCCCCGGGACACCGCGCACCTGCAGGCGTCCGGCCCGTCCGGTCGACCCGGGTCACCCCCCGACCCGGACCGCAGCACCCCGCTGCGTCTTCCCCTCGAGACGACAGGAGCCCCACCCGTGGCACAGCTCGACAACGTCATCGCCGACCTGCTCGCGATCGAGGGCGCCAACGGCGCCGCGATCGTCGACATCGACAGCGGCATGGCCCTCGCGGCCGGCGGCACCCCGGGCTTCGACCTCAACGTCGCGGCCGCCGGGAACTCCAACGTGGTGCGCGCCAAGCTGCGCACCATCAACGACCTCGAGCTCAAGGACGAGGTCGAGGACATCCTGATCACGCTGCAGAGCCAGTACCACCTGATCAACGTGCTCAAGGGCCAGGGCAACGCCGGCCTGTTCATCTACCTCGTGCTCAACCGGGTGACCGCCAATCTGGCGCTCGCCCGGCACAAGCTGCGCGCCGTGGCGGCCACCGTCAGCGTCTAGAAGGACCCCCGTGCTCCCCACACCTCGCTGACGCTCGGCGCGGGCCCCTGCACGGGGGCCGTTCCAGCACCTCGCTCCGCGAGGGGTGGGGGGCGAGGGGGTCCTCCCTCAAGCCGCGGTGGCGGCCTCGACGATCCGTGCCCGCACGGCGTCCACGGCGAGCTCGCGGGTGTCGATCCAGCGGGTGACCCGGCCGCCGGCCACGATGCCGACGCGGTCGCAGCACTCGGCCAGCTCGTCGGGGTCCACCGACACCACGACGACCGACGTCCCGTGGGCGGTGGCCTCGTCGATCAGCCGGCGCACCTGCTGGCGGGACCGTACGTCCAGGCCGCGGGTGGGCTCGTGCAGCACCACGACGTCCTGGGCCGAGGCCATCCAGCGGGCCAGCGCCAGCTTGTGCTGGTCGCCGCCGGACAGGGCGCCGAACACCGTGCGGATGCTCAGCGTCTTGACGTCGAGCTGGTGGACGGTGCGGATCACACCGCGCAGCGAGGCGATCTCCCGGCGCAGGTCGCTCAGCGCCCCCCACGGCTCCTTGGTGAGCGTCCGGGCGATCGTCTCGCCGGGGTCGACCCCGTAGGCGTCGTCGTCGGGGTGGTAGGCGGGCAGCCGCAGGGCCTCGGCCGCCGCCGGGCCGAGCGTGCGGGGCTCGCCGTGCAGCACGAGCTCGTCGGTGACGGCCGGCAGCTCCCCGGTGAGGGCCCCGGCGATCTCGCGGACGCCCGAGGAGCGGCGGCCGGTCAGCCCGACCACCTCGCCGTGCCGCAGCAGCAGGTCGACCCCCTCGACCCGGCCGGGCACCCGCAGGTTGCGGACCCGCAGGGCCACGTCGTCGTCGGCGGGCGCCGGCCAGGTCGAGGTGCGCACCGGGACGTCCTCCCGCGCGGACCGCGCCGGGCCGGCGGCCACCCGGGGGGCCGGCAGGGACACCGGCCCGCCCACCGTCTCCCCGGCCAGCCGGACCGGGTCCAGGGCGTCCGCGGGGCTGTCCAGGGCGATCACCCCGTCGCGCAGCACCAGCACCCGGTCGACCACCTCGAGCATCTCCGGCAGCCGGTGGCTGATGTAGAGCACGCCGCGCCCCTGCTGGCTCAGCCGGGCGGCGACCGCGTGCAGCCGGGTGACCTCCAGGGGCAGCAGCGCCGCCGACACCTCGTCGAGCACGACCAGCCGGGTGTCCTCGGCGAGCACCCGCGCGGTCTCCACCAGGTTGTGCACGAAGTGCGGCAGGTCCCCGACGCGGGTGTCCGGGTCCACGTCGAGGCCGACCTCGGCCAGCAGTCCCTGCACGTGCCTGCGCAGCTCCGGCTCGGGCGCCCCGGCGTGCGGGGTGCCGCGCACCACGGCTCGGGCGACGGTCAGCCCGGGGTCGATGTGCACCTGCTGCTCGACGACGCCGACGCCGAGGGAGCGGGCGTCGTCGACGGACAGGGGGGCATACGGGTGGCCCAGCAGCGTCATCCGGCCGCAGTCGGCCGCCGTGATGCCGGCGAGGACGTCGCCGAGGGTGGACTTGCCGGCCCCGTTGGTGCCGACCAGCCCGACGATCTCGCCGGCGGCGATGGTGAAGGACACGTCGCGGAGGACGCGTCGTCCCCCGAAGGACTTCCTCAGACCCTCGACCTGCAGCAACGCCATGGGTGGGCGGGCCTCCCCGGAGAGGGCCCCGACCACGGAGGGAGGGCCGCGGTGTCACTGTCCTCGCAACGCTGCGTTACGGCTCCGATGCTACCCGGTGGCGTCGGCGGCGCCTCCCGGAGCCACCGGGCGGCGGCCCCGTCCCGGGGCCCGCCGCGGGCTCGCGGGCGGTGGGCAGGGCGGGGCCTCCGTCAGCCGGTGGACAGGCCGCCGGGGGCGTCGTCGGGCCAGCGGTTCTGCATGCTGCGCGCGGCCATCTCCATGTACCCCCACAGCGTGGCGTCCTGCTCCGGGGTCAGCTCCAGGGTGTCGACGGCGGCGCGCATGTTGCGCAGCCACGCGTCGCGCTCGGCGGGGCCGATGGCGAACGGCGCGTGCCGCATGCGCAGCCGGGGGTGGCCACGGGCGTCGGAGTAGGTGGTCGGGCCGCCCCAGTACTGCTCGAGGAACGCGCGCAGCCGCAGCTCCGCGCCCGCCCAGTCGTCCTGCGGGTACAGCGGGGCGAGCACCGGGTCGCGGCGGACGCCGTCGTAGAACGAGGCCACGAGCCGGGCGAACGTCGGTGCGCCGCCGACCTCCTGGTAGAAGGTCCGCGCCGACGGCAGGGAGCGGCTCATGCCCTCGATGGTCCCGCAGGGGGCGGGGCCGCTGCCACGTGACCCTGGGTACGGGCGTACCCGAGCAGCGGCGGCGCGACGGCCAGCAGGCCGAGCGCGCCGACAGCGGCGACCACCGCGCCGGCCGAGACGCCCTCGGCCGCGGCCCCGGCGGCGAGCACGCCGATGCCCTGGACGCCGTAGAGCCCGCTGACCGCGACCCCGAAGGCGCGCCCGCGGTAGGCCGACGGCACCGCCTGCACGAAGGCGACGTTGAGCGGGATGGTCCAGGCCGCGCCGAGGCCGGCGACGAACAGCAGCGCGACGACCGCGGCGTGGGCGCCCTGGCCCGGCGCGCCCCAGACGGTGACCAGCCCGGCGAGCAGGACCGGCACCAGCGAGAGCACCACCAGGGCCGGCACCAGTTGCTCGCGGCGCTGCTGGGTGAGGGCGCGGGCGACGAGCAGCCCGCCGACGGTGACCCCCGCCGGGTTGGCCGCCAGCAGGACGCCGACCTGCGCCGGCCCCTGGCCGAGCTCGGCGACCAGGGGCGCGGCGACCCCCTCCGGGGCGGTGCCGAACAGGGTGCCCACCCACGTCACGGCGATGATCGCCCGCAGCCGCGGTGCGCGGCCGATCACCCGCAGGCCCTCGGCGGCGTCCCGCCACATCGACCGCGGCCCCGGGGGGCCGTCGCCGTGGCCGCCGTCCGGTGCCGGACGGCGGGTCAGCCGGGCCCACAGCCACACCGCCGAGACCGCGAAGGTGGCCGCGTCGACCAGCAGCGCCACGGACGGGTCGAACACCGCGACCAGCGCGCCGCCGAGCACGAACCCGAGGACCTGGGCCACCTGGGAGCCGACGTTGGTCAGGGACGTGGCCAGGGCGTACCGCTCGCCGTCGAGCACGTCGGCCACGAGCGCGGAGCGGGCGGACTCGAACGGCGGCCCGCAGGTGGCCACCACCAGCAGCAGTCCGAGCAGCACCGGCAGCGGCGTGCCCGGCACCGCCATCCCCGCGACCAGCACCGCCCGGGCGGCGTCGGTGGCGATGAGCACCCGGTGGCGGGGGAACCGGTCGGCCAGGGTGGACAGCAGCGGCCCGCCCAGCAGCCACGGCAGGTAGCTGATCGCGAAGGTCACCGCCGACAGCAGGGGCGAGTCGGTGCGCTGGTAGACCAGCACGGTCAGCGCCACGCGGGCGAGCTCGTCGCCGATGGTCGACAGCAGGTAGGTGCCGAACAGCGGCCGGAACTCACCGACGGCGAACAGCCCGCGGAAGGTCGCCGGCCGGGGGGCGGCGCCGGCGGGGCTGTCCCCGGCCGGCGCGCGGCCGCTCAGCGCGCCCTCCCCGGCGGCACGGGCGTCCCGGTGCCTCTGGGCGTGGCTGTCGTCACGGAGGGTGAGCTGGTCATCACCCCGATACTGTCAGGTGCCGGAAGGGCGCCACACGGTCGCCCCCCGTCGAGCCGGACACGGCACGTCAGCCGCCCAGGCCGGTGTGCGCGGCGAGGAAGGCCAGCTGGTCGGCGGCCAGGGCCACGGTGCGGCTGACCGCGCGGGCGCCGTGCCCCACCGAGGTCTCCCGGCGCAGCAGCACCGGGGCGTCCGACGACGTGGCGTGCTGCAGCGCCGCGGCCAGCTTGCGCGCGTGCAGGGGGTCCACCCGCGTGTCGGACTCGAAGGTCGTGAACAGCACCGCGGGGTAGGCGGTGCCCGGGGCGACCCGGTGGTAGGGGGAGTAGCCCAGCAGCCAGCCCAGCTCGACCGGGTCGTCCGCGGTGCCGTACTCGTCGTTCCAGGTGCGGCCCAGGCCGAAGCGCTCGTAGCGGACCATGTCCAGCAGCGGCGCGCTGCAGACGACGGCGGCGGCGAGGTCCGGGCGCTGGGTGAGCGTCGCCCCGACCAGCAGCCCGCCGTTGGACCCGCCCATCACCGCCAGCTGCCCGTGCGTCGTCCAGCCCTGCGCGACCAGGTGCTCCCCGGCGGCGGCGAAGTCGTCGAAGACGTTCTGCTTGCGCTCGCGCATCCCGGCGCGGTGCCACTCCTCGCCGTGCTCGGAGCCGCCGCGCAGGTTGGCCACCGCCCACACCCCGCCGGCGGCCACCCAGGCCAGCGCCTGGGCCGAGTAGCCGGGGGTGAGGGCCACGTTGAAGCCGCCGTAGCCGTAGAGCACCGTGGGCCGCGGCCGGTCGGGCACGCCGTCGGCGGACAGCACGAACAGGTGGACCGGCGTCCCGTCGGCCGAGGTCGCGTGCGTCTCCACCACCTGCAGCGCGGGCACCTCCCCGGCCACCGGGGCCTGCTCCCCGGGGGTCAGGGCGGTCGGGTCGGCGGCGTCCCAGCGCAGCACCGACGGCGGGGTGGCGTAGTCGGTGTACCCGACCCACGCCGTCGTCCCGCCCTCCGGGGGCGCGCTGACGCCGGAGACGCTGCCCGGCGGGAGGGCGGTCACGCCGGCCACCCGGCCGGAGCCGTTCCCGGCCCACAGCGACAGCCGGTCGGTGGCGTCCACCGAGTGCACGGCGAGCACCTGCAGCGCGCCGTCCGGGCCGTCGACGAGGGCCACGTCGGTCAGCACGCCGTCGTCGGACTGCGGGACGACGTCCTGCCAGGCCTCCGGCGCCCAGCTCGTGGGGTCGGCCGGGTCGGCCACGGCCAGCCGCCAGCGGGGCGTGCCGCGGTCGCTCATCAGCCACAGCCGGCCGTCGCGGGCGACCCAGGCGGCGGTCTGCGCGTCCACGCCCACCTGCAGCTCGCGCAGCGCAGGCGTCCCGCCGTCCGGTGTCGTCGCCAGGTCGGCCAGCCAGACGTCGTCGCGTGGGGCGGTGCCCGCCGAGGCCGAGACGGTCAGCCAGCGGCCGTCCCGGCTGGTGCGCACGCCGTAGTAGTTGGTGAGTTCCAGCCCCTCCCCGTGGACCAGGACGTCGCCGTCCGGGTCGGCGCCCACCCGGTGGCGCCACACGCGGCGGTGGAACTGCTCCTCGCCGGCGGGGACGGCGTCGGGGGCCAGCCGGCGGACGTAGAACAGCTCCTCGCCGCCGGGCAGCCAGGCGACGGGGGAGTAGCGGCACCGGTCGACCGGCCCGTCCAGCTGCTCGCCGGTGGCCACGTCGAGGACGTACAGCCGCGACTCCTCGTCGCCGCCGGTGGACAGCTGGTAGGCCAGCCGGTCGCCCTCCCAGGACGGCGACCAGGCGTCCAGGGTGGTGGTGCCGGCGGGGTCGAGCGCCATGGGGTCGACCAGCACGCGGGTGCTGCCGTCGGGCTCGCGGACGCGGAGGACGGCGTGCTCCTGGCCGGGGTCGCGGCGGGTGGAGAAGGCCCGCCCGCCCCGCCAGACCGGGACGCCGACGGCCCCGGCGTGCACCAGCTCGGCGAGCCGGGCGGCGAAGCGCTCGCGCAGCGGCAGCGTGCCCAGCGCGGCGGCGGCCAGCTCGTCCTGGGCGGCGGTCCAGGACACCGTCCGCGGGTCGGTGGGGTCCTCCAGCCAGCGGTGGGGGTCGGCGACGGCGTGTCCGTGCAGGTGCTCGACCAGGTCGAGCCGGGGGGCCTCGGGGTAGCGCACGGGCCCACGGTAGTGACGCCCGCCGGACGCGCCCGGGGGCCCAGGGCCGATCCCGGGAGCGCGCGGGCCGGATCGCAGGTCAGAATGGGGCACGCCCGCGGGTCGCACTGCACCCGGCGCGCGGCCTCGGGCGCCGGAGGTGCCCCGTGCCGCGTCCCGCCCACGGGTCGCCCGCAGGCCAGCCAGGTCCGCGGCGCGACCCCCGTCCGTTGCCCGCCGTCCCGTCGCGGACCACCGCTGCCGCGACGCTGCTGCTCAACGCCACCTACGAGCCGCTGTGCGTCGTGTCCAGCCGGCGCGCGATCGTCCTGGTGCTCGCCGACAAGGCGGTCTCGGTGCACAGCGCGCCCGAGGAGGTGCACGCCGAGACCCTGTCCCTGCCGGTGCCGGTCGTGGTGCGCCTGACCCGCTACGTCCGCGTGCCCTACCCGGCCCAGGTGCCGCTGTCCCGGCGGGCGGTGTTCCACCGGGACGCCTCGACCTGCGTCTACTGCGGCGGCTCGGCCACCAGCATCGACCACGTCGTCCCGCGCAGCCGCGGGGGCACGCACAGCTGGGACAACGTCGTCGCCGCCTGCCGCCGGTGCAACCACACCAAGGCCGACCGGTCGCTGGCCGAGCTCGGCTGGAAGCTGCCGCACCCGCCGCGGACGCCGAGCGGCGCGGCCTGGCGGCTGCTCGGGGCCCGTGCCGTCGACCCGCGCTGGCGGGAGTGGCTGGGGATGCCGGAGAGCGTGTCCGCGTAGCAGCCCGGTCCCCGCCGTCCGGTGCCGGTGGGGCGGCTGGGCACGGAGGGGCCCCACCCGACCCTCCGGCAGCTCCCGCCCCACGTGTCACACCTCGAGGCCCTCGCTACGCAGCGGAACCACTACGTGACGTTACGTTCCGACGGCAGCCAGCGCCGCTGGGGCGCTGCGGTCGCCGGAAGGTGTCCCCCTCATGTCCCGCACCACCACGTCCCGCCGGCCGACGGTGCAGCGGCTGGCCCTCGCCGGCATCGGTTCCGCCGTCCTGCTCGTCGGCATCGCGTCCCCCGCGGCCGCCGCCGAGCCCCTGGTCGTCCCGCTCGCCCCCACCGAGGTCGCGCTGGGCACCGTCCCGGTGGAGAACTTCCCCGACATGGACCCGATGACCGACCCCATGGCCGACCTGGCAACGATCGACCCCACCCCCGTCCCGGTGCAGTTCGGCGACACCCTCACCGTCGAGCTGCCCGACGTCCTCAATGCCTCCGCGGCCGTGGTCGAACTGGCCGTCGACACCGATGGTGACAGCGCGCCGGACGGCACCTACTCCTCGGCGCCGACGGGGACTCAGCTCCCGCTCACGGTGAGCCGGGTGGACGCCGACACGGTCACGGTCGTCCTGCCCACGGGCACCGGCACGGCGACCGCCGTCCTCACCCTCGAGCCGGTCACGACCACCCTCGGGGCGGGCTTCACCTTCGTCGACCCGGTCGAGTACGCCCTCGCCCTCGGGGACACCGCGCTCGACCCGGTGACCGTGGAACCGTTGCTGCTCGCGGTCTCCGGGACGCTGTGCGCCGCTCCTGCCGACTGCACCGTGACCGCCGGCTCGACCGTCACCCTGGACCTGACCGCGGGGTCGCTGCTGCGCGGCCTGGGCATCACCGACCTCGCCGAGGCGGTGGTCGTCCTCCAGGGGGTCGACGCCGAGGCCAACCCGGTCGGCGAGCCCGTCCTCCTCACGCTCCAGGCCGCCGGCTCGACGGCGACCGTCGTCGTCCCCGCCGACCTGCCGGCCGGCACCTACGCGCTCGGGGTCGTGCAGGAGACCCCGTCCGGTGACGTCTCCGTCTTCGGCGCCGAGCTCGCCGTGACGCCGGCGCCCGCCCCGCCGGTGACTGCGTCCCCGACCCCGGCGGCTCCCACGGCGGTCAACGCCGGGCTGCGCTCCAACACCGGCGTGGAGGCCGTCGAGACCGGCTCCACCGGGACCCTCGCCGCCGTCGCCGGTGCCGGCCTGCTGGCCGCTGCCGGCGTGGGTGGCGTCGCCGTGGCCCGCTCCCGTCGCCGGGCGGCGGCCGAGGGCGGCACGTGCGCCGACTGACCGGCGCGGGCCCGCTGCCCGGCGCCCTCACCGGGGTCGCCGCCGTCGGGCTCGCCGGCGCCGCGCTGCTCGCCATCGGCCTGTCCGGTGGCGAGCAGCCGGCCGCGGCCGCCGGGTCCCCCGACCCGGCGGCCGCGGTCACCGCGGCACCCCTGCCCGCCGAGGAGGCCCAACCCACGCTGCCGCCGGAGGGGGTCGCCCTGCCGACGCCGTCCTCCGACGTGCACCTGGTCGTGCCCGCCCTGGCCCTGGACCTGCCGGTGCTCCCGCACGTCCCGCGCAACGGGGCGATCAACCCCCCGACGCTGACCGCCGCCTACTGGCTGGACCCCTACGGCGACCCGGTCGGCACCGCCGCCGACGCCGACAACACCCTCTACCTGGCCGCGCACTCCACGGGCACCGGGGAGTACGGCTTCGACCCGCTGATGGAGACCGACGGCGGCGGCAGCACCCTGGCCGCCGGCGACGTCCTCGAGGTCAGCACGCCGCAGGGGACGGTCGGTTACACCGTCGAGCGCACCGAGCGGTACGCCAAGGGCGAGCTGGCCGGGGCCACCGAGGTGTGGGAGAAGGCGCCCGGGCGGCTGGTGCTCATCACCTGCTTCCAGCGCGGCGGCGGCCGCGCCTCCACCGAGAACCTGGTCGTCTTCGCCGAATCATGACGCCCTGGCGACGTGCTGGAACGGCCCTCGTGCAGGGGCCCGCCGCGAGCGTGCGAGCGGTGGGGGGCACGAGGGTCCTCCGTCAGGTGACGCGGGCGCGCTCGGCGGGGTAGCCCTCGTGCGCCCCGGTGGCGAGCACGTCGCGGGCGCACGCCATCGCGTCCCAGACGTCGACGGAGCGGGTGTAGAGCGGCGCGAGGCCCAGCCGCACCCGGTCGGGGGTGCGGAAGTCCGGGACCACGCCGCGGTCGACGAGCGCCTGGGTGAGCTGCCAGGCGCGCGGGTGGGCCAGTGTCACGTGCGACCCGCGGCGGGCCGGGTCACGCGGAGAGGCCAGCGCCACCCCGTGCGGGGCCAGCCAGGCGTCGGCGAGGGCGACGGCGAGCTCGCCGAGCCCCCGGCCCTTCGCCGCCAGCCGGTCCACGCCGGCCTCGGCCACCAGCGCGGCGCCCACCTCGACGGCCACCGTGGCCAGCACCGGCGGCGTCCCGACGGCGAACCGCTCCACGCCGGGCACCGGGTCGTAGACCGGGCCCATGGCGAACTGGTCGCGCTGGCCGAACCAGCCCCAGATCGGCTGGCGCAGCTGCTCCTGCAGCTCCTTGCGCACGTAGAGGAACGCCGGCGCGCCGGGCCCGCCGTTCAGGTACTTGTAGGTGCA
The DNA here is from genome assembly GCF_032460525.1 of Geodermatophilus sp. DSM 44513. Classification (NCBI taxonomy): domain Bacteria; kingdom Bacillati; phylum Actinomycetota; class Actinomycetes; order Geodermatophilales; family Geodermatophilaceae; genus Geodermatophilus; species Geodermatophilus sp. DSM 44513. The sequence goes on from NZ_CP135963.1 coordinate 1,307,387, forward strand.
CCCGACGGCGAGGTCGACGCCGTTCGCCGCCAGGTCGACCGGCACCGCCCCCGCGGCGTGCGACAGGTCCCACACCACCAGCGCGCCGGCGTCCCGCGCCAGCCCGGTCAGCTGACGGACGTCGACCAGCGCCCCGGAGCGGTAGGCGACCGCGGACAGCACGACGACGGCGACCCGCCCGTCCAGCGCGCCGGCCAGCACGCCCGCGTCCAGCCCCTCGTCGATGTCGGCGGGGACCTCCCGCACCGTCATCCCGCGCGCCTGCGCCACTCCGGCGACGACGTAGCGGTCGGTGGGGAAGTCGTCGGCGCAGCAGACCAGCACGTCGCGGCCCGGCCGGGCGTCCGCGGCGGCGACCAGCAGCTTGAAGAGGTCGACGGTGGTGGAGTCGCTGACCAGCACCTCGCCGGGGCGCGCGCCCAGGACGCCGGTGGCCAGCAGGTCACCGACCCGGGCGGCCTGTCCGATCCACCCCCGCCACGAGCCGACCAGCCCGCGCCCCCACTCCTCCGCGACCGCCCGGGCCAGCACGGCCGGCGTCGCCACCGGCATCCGGCCCAGCGAGTTGCCGTCCAGGTAGAGCAGGCCGTCGGTCCCGGCGCCGGCGAACCGGTCGCGGAAGCCGGCCAGCGGGTCGGCGGCGTCGCAGGCCTCGGCGGCGGCGCGGGAGAGGTCCACGCCGTCCTGTGTACCGACGTCCGGCCGTCCGCGCGCGGAAGGCCATGAGTGGCACCGTCCGCGCGCACGGACGGGAGGCCCTAGCGTCGGGCCCCGTGACCCAGCTGCACGACCTGACCGCGCTCGAGCAGGCCGCCGCCGTCCGCGCCGGGGAGGTGAGCCCGGTCGAGCTGGTCGAGCACGCGCTGGCCCGCATCGAGGCGCGCGACGCCGGGCTCGGCGCCTTCCTCACCCTGACCCCCGAGCGCGCGCTGGACCGGGCCCGCCGCGCCGAGGCCCGGGTGCGCGACGGCGGCGAGCTGCCCCCGCTGCTCGGCGTCCCGACCGCGATCAAGGACCTCAACAACACCGCCGGCGTCCGGACGACGTTCGGCTGCACCGTCTTCGCCGACAACGTGCCCACCGTGACCGACGCCGTCGTGACCCGGCTGGCCGACGCCGGGACGATCAGCCTGGGCAAGACCAACACCCCCGAGTTCGGCTTCCCCTGCTACACCGACAACGACCTGGCCGGCCCGGCCCGCTGCCCGTGGGACCCCACCCGCTCGGCCGGCGGCTCCAGCGGGGGCGCGGCGGTCGCGGTCGCCGCCGGGATGCTGCCGTTCGCACAGGGCAGCGACGGCGGCGGGTCGATCCGCATCCCGGCCAGCGTCAACGGGCTGGTCGGCATCAAGCCCAGCCGCGGGCGGGTGAGCAACGCGCCGCTCGGCGGCGACGTGACCGGGCTGGGCACCAACGGGCCGCTGGCGCGCACCGTGCGCGACGCCGCGGCGATGATGGACGCGATGGCCGGGCCGGTCACCGGCGACGCGCAGTGGGCGCCGCCGCTGCCACCGGGGGAGACGTTCCTCGGTGCCGCCGACCGGCTCCCCGGCCGGCTGCGGATCGGCCGCTACACCGAGTCGCCCATGCCCGACGCCGGGCTGGAGCCGGCCGTGCAGGCCGCCTTCGACGACGCCGCCGGGCTGCTGGCCGACCTCGGGCACGACGTCGAGGACGTGCCGCCGGGGCTGCTCGACGCCGACGTGCTGCCCGCCTTCGAGCGGGTGTGGAGCCTGTCGGGGACGCTGCTGCCGGTGCCGCAGGCTCGCCTCGGCGAGCTGCGGCCGCTCACCCGGGAGCTGCGCAGCCGCGGGCTGGCGCTGTCCGCGCAGGCGGCCATGGAGGCGCTGACCGCGCTGCGGCTGTTCGCCCGCCGCTTCCTCACCGCCACCGCCGGCTTCGACGTGCTGCTCGCCCCGGTCACCACGATGACGCCCCGGCCGCTGGGCTGGTTCGACGCCGACGGGGACGGCGCGGCGGACTTCGCCCGGCAGGAGGAGTACGCCGCCTTCACCGCGGTGTTCAACGTGACCGGTCAGCCGGCGGTGAGCGTGCCGCTGTCCTGGACGCCGGGCGGGCTGCCGGTCGGCACGATGCTGGTGGGGCGTCCCGCCGACGAGGTCACCCTGGTCGCGCTGGCCGCGCAGTTGGAGGAGGCCCGACCCTGGGCGCACCGGCATCCGCCGGGCTGGGCCTGATCACGGCCGGTAGATTGGCACCCGTGACCGTCGTCGAGACCCTCCTCGTCTACGCGGGGGCTCCGCTGGCCGTGGTGCTCCTGCTGGCCGTGCTCACGCTGATCCCGGGGCGGCGCAGGAAGCTGCGGTACAAGCCGGGGCAGCCGTGGGAGCACGAGCCGGTCTGGTACGAGCCGCACCCGGCGGCTGGTGGCGGTGGCCACGCCGCCACCCCGGGGACCGGCGCCGCGGCGCTGGGTTCCTCGCTGTTCCCTGAGCAGGGCGGCGAGGGCACCACCGGCCGGTCGGCCGCGTCGCACTCCGGCGGCGACGGCCACCACGGCGCGACGCGGGCGCTGACCGCCGGGCCGTCGGCCGTGCTGGCCGCCCGCCCCCTCGGCGGCGCCCGCGGGACGTGGTGACCGTGCCTGTCCTGACCCCTGCGAGCCCCACCGGAGGCCGGAAGTGACCCGCGTTCTCGATGCGACGTCGCACGACACGGCGACGACGGCCGGCACCATGCCGACCCGCGCCGACCAGTCCGAGGCCCCGGACCGGATCTTCAGCTACCAGGAGCTGCTGCGCCTGGACGAGGCGCTGACCATGTCCTCCCGGGAGACCGGGCTGCGGTTCACCCTCTACATCGGCGACCTGGGCGCGCAGTCCCGCTCCCGCGCCGAGGAGCTGTTCGACCGCTCCGCGCACTCCGCCGCGGAACTGGCCGACTCCGTGCTGCTGGCCATCTCGCCCGGTCAGCGGGTGGTCGAGGTCGTCACCGGCTCCGGTGCGGCCCGCCGGCTGCCCGACCGCGCCTGCGCGCTGGCCGTGCTGTCGATGACCAACGCGTTCGCCGCCGGTGACCTGGTCGGCGGCATCGTCAACGGGCTGCGCCAACTGTCCGACCAGGCCGGCCACCCGCGGGGCCTGCGCACCCACTGAGCACTCTGTCGCCCTACCGGGCGACACCGCGGCCAGGTGCCGTCCCCGGCCGGCGTGGAGCCGCTGCCCGTGTCCCGATCGGGAGGCCCTCCGGGCCCCCGCGATCGGGCCACCCGGCCAGGTGCCGTCCCCGGCCGGCGTGGAGCCGCTGCCCGTTCCTCACCTCTCCTCGGCGGCGTCGCGCTCCCGGGCGCGCAGCGAGCGGGCGATGCCGTCGCGGCCCTCGGCGACCAGCCGGCGCAGCGGCGCGGGGTGGTCGGCGCCGGCCAGCCACGCGTCGGCGGCCTGCACGGTGCGCAGCTCGACCACCGGCGGGAACAGGTACTGCACCGCGTTCTTGGCCACCTCACCCGGACGGCGGTCCCACAGCGGGCGGACGTCGGCGAAGAACCGCTCGACGTAGCCCCCCGTCAACGCCCGCTGAGCCGGGTGCCAGAAACCCTGCAGCATCGCCTCGTGCACCGCGTTGGGCACGCTGTCGTCGGTGAAGGCCCGCGTCCAGGTCTCCTCCTTGGCCTCCGCCGTCGGCCGCAGCGCCCGGGCGGTCGCGGCGCGGCGGGCGCCGGTCGCGGTGGCGTCGCGCCGCTCCTCGGCGGTGATCTCGGCGTCCCCGGCGGCGCCGATGGCGACCAGGCCGTTGAGGAACGCCCAGCGGGCGTCGGCGTCCACCGGCAGCCCCTCGAGCACCCGCGAGCCGTCCAGCAGGCCGCGCAGCACGGCGGCGTGCGCCGGTGTGCGGGCCGCCGCGGCGAAGGTGCGCGACCACTGCAGCTGCGCGTCGCTGCCCGGTGCGGCAGCCTCGAGCGCGGCCAGCGCCTGGTCGGCCAGCGCCCGCCACCCGGTCTCGGCCCAGCGCGGGTCGGCGTAGTTGGCCAGCGCGGACTGCACCCGGCCCAGCAGTGACTGCACGACGCTGATCTCGGTCTCGGCGTGCACACCGGCCAGCACCAGGCCCACCCAGTCGCGGGCCGGCAGCTCGGCGTCCCGGGTCATGTCCCAGGCCGCCGACCAGCACAGCGCCCGCGGCAGGGAGTCCGGCATGGTGCCGATGGCCCGCTGCAGGGTGGCCAGCGACCGGTCGTCGAGCCGCAGCTTGGCGTAGGTGAGGTCGTCGTCGTTGACCAGCACCAGGTCCGCGGCGGGGGCGCCGACCAGCTCGGGCACCTCGGTGCGCCCGCCGTCGACGTCCAGCTCGACGCGGTGGGTGCGGGTCAGCCCGTCCGGCCCGGCGCTGTACAGCCCCACCGCGAGCCGGTGCCGGCGCAGCACCGGGTGCTCGGGGACGGCGGTCTGCGTGATGGCGAAGGCGCTGTACCGGCCGTCGTCGCCGAGCGCGTACACCGGGCGCAGCGTGTTGACCTGGCTGGTCTGCAGCCACTGCCGCGACCACTCCGACAGGTCGCGGCCGGTCGACTCCGACAGCGGGTCGAGCAGGTCGGCCAGCGTGGTGTTGCCCCAGGCGTGCTCGCGGAAGTAGTGCCGGATCCCGGCGAGGAACTCCTCCCGGCCCACGTAGGCGACCAGCTGCTTGAGCACCGAGGCGCCCTTGGCGTACGTGATGCCGTCGAAGTTCACCTCGACGGCGGCCACGTCGACCATGTCGGCGGCGATCGGGTGGGTCGAGGGCAGCTGGTCCTGCGCGTAGGCCCACGCCTTCTCGGTGTTGGCGAACGTCGTCCAGGCGGTCGTGTACTCGGTGGCCTCGGCCTGGCACAGCGTGGAGATGTAGGTGGCGAAGGACTCGTTGAGCCACAGGTCGTCCCACCAGCGCATGGTCACCAGGTCGCCGAACCACATGTGCGCCAGCTCGTGCAGCACCGTCTCCGCGCGCCGCTCGTACCGGGCGCGGGTGGCCCGCGAGCGGAAGACGTAGTCCTCCAGGAAGGTCACCGCGCCGGCGTTCTCCATCGCCCCGGCGTTGAACTCCGGCACGAACAGCTGGTCGTACTTGTCGAACGGGTACCGGACGCCGAACACCCGGTGGTAGAAGTCGAAGCCCTGCTTGGTGACCCGGAAGAGCTCCTCGGGGTCCAGGTGCTGCGCCAGCGAGGCGCGGCAGTACAGCCCCAGCGGGATGCCGTCGTGGGAGTCGGTGACCCGGGCGTAGGGGCCGGCGACGAGCGCCAGCAGGTAGGTCGACAGCCGCTCGGTCGGGGCGAAGTGCACGACCTGGGCACCGCCCGGGCCCTCCTCGACGGTGCGTCCCCCGGTGTTGGAGACGACCTGCCAGCCCGCCGGCGCGGTGACGTGCACCGTGTAGGTGGCCTTGAGGTCGGGCTGGTCGAAGCAGGTGAACACCCGCTTGGCGTCGGCCGGCTCGAAGTGCGTGTAGAGGTAGACCTCGCCGTCCTCCGGGTCGACGAACCGGTGCAGCCCCTCACCGGAGTTGGAGTACCGGCAGTCGGCCTCCACGACCAGCGTGTTCTCCGCGGCCAGCCCGGGCAGCGGCAGGCCCTCCTCCGCGCTGTAGCCCGCGACGTCGAGCGGGACGCCGTTGAGCGTCGCGGACCGGACGGTCTCGGCGACCAGGTCGATGGAGGTGTCCGCGCCCGGCTCCCGGCAGCTGAACCGCACCGTCGTCGTCGACCCGAAGACGTGCTCGCCGGGGTGGCCCGCACCGTCGGTGAGGTCGAAGCGGAGGTCGTAGCTGTCGACCGCCAGCAGCCCGGCGCGGGCGGCGGCGTTCTCGCGGGTCAGGTTGGGAGCGGCCACGCAGGGCAGCTTCCCACGGGCGTCCCGGCCGAACCGGACGCCGGTTGAGGGAACAACCACCGTGCCGCCCGACTTGAGGCTGCACACCGACCCGCCAGTTCGAGGAGGCACCCGTGACCGAGGCAGTGCAGAGTGCGCCGGCGAAGGCCCGCGTGGACTTCTGGTTCGACCCGCTGTGCCCGTGGGCGTGGCTGACCAGCCGCTGGGTGCTGGAGGCGGCCAAGGTCCGCGACATCGACCTGCACTGGCACGTCATGTCCCTGGCGGTGCTCAACCGCGGCCGGGACCTGCCGGAGGACTACCAGGAGATGATGCGCAAGGCGATCGGCCCGGTGCGGGTCGCGGTCGCCGCGGCGCAGCAGCACGGCGAGGAGGTCCTCGGTGACCTCTACACCGCCATGGGCACGCTGCGCCACCACGAGGGCCGCGAGATCGACGAGATCGTCGCCCCCGCGCTGGAGCGCGTCGGCCTGCCCGCCGAGCTGGCGCAGGCCGCCGACTCCACCGAGTACGACGAGGCGCTGGAGGCCAGCCACCACGCGGGCATGGACCCCGTCGGCGACGACGTCGGCACCCCGGTCATGCACATCGACGGCGTGGCGTTCTTCGGCCCGGTGATCAGCCGGGTGCCCACCGGCGAGGACGCCGGCACGGCCTTCGACGGCGCCGTCCTGCTGGCCAACCTGCCCGACTTCTGGGAGCTCAAGCGGACCCGCACCTCGGGCCCGGACATGGACTCCGTCCCCGCCGACGCCCTGCAGCTCACCCGCAGCGGAGGCTGAGCGGCGAGGATTCCTCACCCCTCGGCCTCCGCAAGAGGGTGGGGCATGCTCGGCGGGTGCCCCCACCCGTGCGCCGCCGCATCCTGGTCTCCGGCGCCAGCTCCGGCCTCGGCGAGGGCCTGGCCCGCCGGTTCGCCGCGCTGGGCCGCGACCTCGCCCTGGCCGCCCGCCGCGTCGACCGCCTGCAGGCCCTGCAGGCCGAGCTGCTCGCCGCGCACCCGGGCATCCGGGTCGAGGTCGCGGCCATGGACGTCGACGACCCGGCGTCCGTGGCCGCGGTCGTGCCCGACCTCGCCGAACGGCTGGGCGGGCTGGACCGGGTGGTCGCCAACGCCGGCATCGGCAACGGCGCCCCGATCGGCTCCGGTGCGGCCGCGGTCAACCGCGCGGTCCTGCTGACCAACGTGCTGGGCACGCACGCCCAGTGCGAGGCGGCCGTGGAGCTGTTCCGGGCCCAGGGCTCCGGGCACCTCGTCGTCGTCTCCTCGGTGGCCTCCCTCCGCGGGATGCACGGCTCGCGGGCGGCGTACGGCGCGAGCAAGGCAGCGCTGAACTCCCTCGCCGAGGCGGTCCGGGCCGACGTCCTGGGCACCGGGATCCGGGTGACCACCGTGCTGCCCGGCTACATCGCCACCGACATGAACACCGGCCGCCGCGGGCCGCTGGTCACCGACCTGGACCCCGGCGTCGACGCGCTCACCGCGGCCATCGAGCGCGAGCCGGCGCGGGCCTACGTGCCGGAGTGGCCGTGGCGGCCGGTGTCGGCGCTGCTGCGGGTGCTCCCGTTGCCCGTCCTGCGCCGGCTCACCTGAGGGAGGACCCTCCTGCCCCCCGCCACTCGCACGCTCGCGGCGGGCCCCTGCAGGAGGGCCGACACCTACCCGCCCCTCGCCTGCTCGGGACCGAGCCTGCTGGCCGCGGTCTGCATCGTCGCCGGGTCGTAGGGGCCGCGATCGAGGCGCCCGGCGCGGACGGCGGCCAGCACGGCCAGCAGCTCCTCCCGCTGGGCACCCACGAACGCCGCGTCCACGACCGCGCCGTGCCCGGGCACGACCGGTCCGCGGGCGAGGGCGTGCAGCCGACCCAGGGTCGCCGGCCACTCCGCGGGGAAGGCGTCGTCGAACGACGGCGGCGCGCCCTCCTCCACCAGGTCGCCGGCGAAGACCACCGTCGCGTCGCCGTCGGTCTCCACCTCGACCACCAGGTCGTGCGCGGTGTGCCCGCGGCCGAGGTGCAGCAGCACCACCTCGCGGCCGCCGACGTCGAGCACCGCCGTGCCGTCGACCGCGGCGTCGGGCGGGTCCAGCGGGGCCAGCCGCACCCGCTCGGCGGCCTCGCCGTCGCCGGTGGCCAGCAGCTCGGCCACCCGGGCCACCCGCTGGGCCTCGCCGGTTGCCAGCAGCTCGGCCGCACACCCCCGGGCGCCCCACACCGTCGCCGGTCGGAACGCGGCGTTGCCGAAGCAGTGGTCGAAGTGGGCGTGGGTGTTGACGGCCGTCCACGGGTGCGGCGTCACCCGCCGGACGGCGGCCACCAGGTCGGCGGCCTCGCCGAGGTCGGAGCGGGTGTCCACCACCAGGCACGCGCCGTCGCCCACGACCAGGCCGCAGTTGAGGTCCAGGGCGGCGTGCCGGCGGACGAACACCCCGTCGGCGACCTCGCGGAAGGTCACCAGCAGATCCGCATCGGCCGGCTCCGGGCGTCCCGGCGGCCGTCCCCGACGCACTGCGCCGTCCCGTCGGCGATCCGCCGGGCCGACCAGGCGGCCGCGCAGGCGTCGAGGGCGTCGACGGCCGGGACGCGCGGAGGAGCGTCCAGCAGCGCCGCGTCGACGTCCATGACGCGGCGGAGGGCGGCCAGCCGCTGCGCCATCCCGCGGGCGGTGCCCTTCGGGTCCTGGACGGCCGGCTCCATCCCCACCCGGAAGGCCAGCTCGGGGTGCACCTCGACGACGCGGTCGGTGGGCGGGTCGCCGAGGACGTCGTCCAGTGACCGGATTGCCTTGACCAACTGGAAGGCCTGGGCGGACGGGGCCCGCGGCGGATCGGTCGCGGCCCGGGACAGGGCTCGCGCCTCGGCGTAGTCGTCGGTCGCGAGCACCGCCCGGACCGGGGTGGGGAAGACGGAGCTGCCGGCCCCCAGCCCACTCAGCCGGTGCCGGGCCTCGACGTCGCAGGTCCGCACGCCGTCGTCCGACAGGCCGATCGGCATGTCGATCCCGACCACCTCGACGTCCGGCACGGCGAGGACGGCGGCGGCGTCCAGGAGCGCCACCAGGCGCACCGACCGGCCCTCCAGCAGGGCCCCCACCCAGGCGCCGCGCCAGCCGTCGACACCCAGCACCGCCACCCCGGCAGCCTGACAGACTCCCGGCCATGCGCGTCTTCGTCGGCACCGACCACGCGGGCCTGGAGTTCAAGGAGCACCTCAAGCAGGCGCTGACCGACGCCGGGCACGAGCCGGTCGACTGCGGGGCGTTCGAGTACGACGCCCAGGACGACTACCCGCCGTTCTGCTTCGAGGTCGGCGAGCGGACCGTGGTCGAGCCGGGCAGCCTCGGCGTGGTGATCGGCGGCTCGGGCAACGGGGAGCAGATCGCGGCCAACAAGGTGCCCGGCGTGCGCGCCGCGCTGGTCTGGAACCGCTCGACCGCCGAGCTGGCCCGCCAGCACAACGACGCCAACGTGGTCGCGATCGGCGCCCGCCAGCACGACGTCGAGGAGGCCACCGGGCTGGTGCTGCACTTCCTCGCCACGCCGTTCAGCGGCGAGGAGCGGCACGCCCGCCGGATCGGGCTGGTAACCGACTACGAGCAGAACCGGCACCGCCCCGCCGGCGGGCTGCCCACCCGCGAGGAACCGGTCTAGGACCGACACGCCGGGGCGACACGCGGGCGCCCCCACTGCTCACCCGCGGCTCACCCGCGCGCCACCGGGAGCACCCGGCGCGGCCACCTCCCTCCCGACGATGGGGAGCCGGACCCCCTCCGGGGGTGACCGACGACCCCGCGGGAGGGCCCATGTCCAGCCAGCACGAGCACGGCCACGACCACGCGCACGACCACCCTCACGTCCACGAGCACGACCACGGCGCGCCCTACGGCGACCTCGCCGTCCCCGACGGGGAGCTGTCACCCACCGACCTCAGCCGGCGGCGCTTCCTGCAGGCCGCCGGCGTCATCGGCGCCGCCGCGGGCCTGGGCGCGGTGGGGCTGGGCAGCGCCGCCCCGGCGGCCGCGAGCGGACGGCGGGGCAGCGGGCTGGTGTGGCTCAACGGCGACCACCACATCCACACGCAGTACAGCCCCGACGCGCTCTACACCGTGCGGACCCAGGTCGAGGAGGCCCGCCGCTACGGCACCGACTGGATGGTGATCACCGACCACGGCACCGCGGCGCACGCCCGCATCGGCGTGGAGCTCACCAACCCCGACATCCGCGCCGCCCGCGCCGACCTGCCGGACATGCTGGTGTTCCAGGGCCTGGAGTGGAACATCCCGGCCGCCGAGCACGGCACCGTGTTCGTCGCGCCCAACAGCAACGAGCTGGCCGTGCTGCAGGAGTTCGAGCAGCAGTTCGACGGGTCCGTGACCGGCACCAGCGCGGGCACGGCCGCCAACGAGGCGCACGCCGTGGCCGGCATCCGGTGGCTGGGCCAGCAGATGCTCTCCGGGCGCACGCCCAGCGCGCTGTTCCTGGCCAACCACCCCGCCCGCCGCGGCATCGACAGCCCGCACGAGATCCGCGCCTGGCAGTCCGCCGACCCGCGGGTGGCCATCGGCATGGAGGGCGCGCCCGGCCACCAGGCGGCGTCCATCCCGCTGCCCGGCGGCCCGGGGGAGGCACGCGGCTACTACGCCGGCGAGCCCGGCCCGGAGAGCTTCCCGGGCTACCCGCTGGAGTCCTACCGCACCTTCGGCGGGTTCGACTGGATGACCGCCACCGTCGGCGGGCTGTGGGACTCGCTGCTCGCCGAGGGCCGCACCTGGTTCATCACCGCCAACTCCGACTCCCACACCGTGTGGGGCGACGACCGCATCCGCCCGCCGGGCCAGGACACCCGCGAGTACTTCGACGCCAACGGCCGCTACGGCGACCCGATCTCCTCCGGCGCCCCGATCTACGACCGCGGCGACTTCTGGCCCGGGTACTACTCGCGCACCTGGGTCGGCGCCCGCGAGCGCTCCTACGGCGCGGTGATGGACGCGATGCGTGCCGGCCGGGTCTGGGTCGGGCACGGCGACCTGATCGACGGCCTGCAGGTCACCGTCTCCGGCGCTGACCGGTGGCACCACGCGGGCACCCTGGGCGAGCAGGTGCAGGTGCACCGCGGGGAGGACGTGCGCCTCAAGGCGCGCATCCGGCCGCGTCGCACACCGAACGCCAACGGCGACGTCCCGCGGCTGCGCCGGGTCGACGTGGTCGCCGGGCCGATGACCGGGCCGGCGGCCGACCCGGACACCCTCGCCGCGCCGGGCACCCGGGTGGTCGGCTCCTACGAGGTCGGCGGGACCGACGAGATCGTCGTCGAGCACGTGTTCCGCCGCGTCGAGGAGCCGTTCTACCTGCGGCTGCGCGGCACCGACGGCAACGTCAGCGCACCGGGCAGCATCGAGCCCCGGCAGGACCCGGTGGGCAACAGCGACCCGTGGCTGGACCTGTGGTTCTACAGCAACCCGGTGTTCGTCCGCGTGTCCTGAGCCGGGGCGCTCAGATGGGCTGCTGGGTCGCCGTCTGCGGCCCGGACGGTTCCTCGCTGCGGGCCCGCGCCGAGGTCGAGCACCGCGTGCTCGGCCTCGGCGCGGCCCTCGGCGGGGCTCCGTGGGTGGCCACGCACGTGGTGCGCGCGGCCACCGGCGGGCACCACGCCGGCTCCCTCGCCGCCACCGCCGACGCGGCGGCCGCCGCCGACGTGCTGGCCGGCGCGGTCGGGGCGGACCACGGCTGGGCGGTGGTCGGGGACGACGGCGTCGAGCACACCGGGGGCGCGGACGGGCACCGCGAGCACGCGGCCGCGTCGGCGGTCGCGCACCGCGACCGCACCGAGGGGCGGGTGCTGCGCTTCCCGGGGCAGGACGAGCTGCCCGCGCTGCTGCCGCTGGCCGACGTCGTGGCCACGACGGTGGTCGAGGAGGTGCTGCGGGTGGGCGTGCCCGACGACCCGGCCCTGGTGCTGCGGACCAACGGCTACGTGCGGCTGCGGCTGGCCGGCGGGCGCGTTCAGCTGCCGGTCACGCCGTGGGACGACGGCGAGGTGTGCCCCTTCGAGCAGGCCGACTCCCACCCCTGCTGCGGGGGACACCACTGAGGTGGCCTCGCTGCAGGGGCCCGCGCCGAGCGTCAGTGAGGGGTGGGGGGCAGTGGGGTCCTTCTAGAAGTTGTCGGGGCACCAGGGGGTCACCGGCCAGCGGAACGCGGTCGCGGCCTGGGTCACCGCCCCCGGGCTGACCTCGGTCACCCGCCCGGCGGCCTGCAGCGTGGCCAGCGACACCCCGCCGAGCCAGGCCGCGGCCAGCGCCTCGACGTCGAGCACCAGGTCGGGGTCGGCGTCGGTCCGCGCGCAGAAGGCCCCGGCGGGGTGGCCGACCAGCGACCAGCGGCCGTCGTTCCACGGGCAGAACCGGTCGCGCACCTCGAACACCAGGTTGACCCGCGCCGGGTAGCGGCGGGCGGCCAGGGCCCGGCCGACGTCGACCAGCCGCACCCACAGCGCGTCGAACGGCCGGGAGTGCAGCGCCCGGGGCTCGGCGAGCAGGTGGCGCAGCGGGTCGTCCGGCGGGGCGGAGCCGGCCCGCACGGTGCGCACCAGGTCCACCGACAGCAGGAACCGCCACAGCGCGGCGTACGCGGGCGGGGTCAGGCCGCGGACCTCCTCGACGTCGAGGGTGCCGTCGGGCTGGCCGTCGTCGGTCCACCCCCCGCGCACCCGGAAGAGGGCGTAGCCGGTGACCGCGCCGTCCGGCTCGGTGTGCAGCAGGAACCGTCGCGCACTGGCGCCGCGGCGCTGCTCGGGCTCGTCGCGCAGCAGCCGGTCCCACCAGGGTGCGGTGCGCGCCAGGTTGCCCGGGACGGTGCGGCGCAGTCGGTCGTGCAGGCCCACGGCGGCGGCGCGGAACGCCTCGAGTCCGACCTGCTCGACGCTGCCGGTGCCGAGGTCGACGTCCGGCCGCAGGGCCAGCCGGGTCACGTCGCCGGTGAGGTTGCCGCGCCAGGTGGCCGGCGCGTAGCCGAACCGGCCGTAGATCGAGGACTCCGAGGCCCACAGCGCCGCCACCGGCTCCCGCTGCTGCTCGTGCAGCTCGGTGAGCTGGCGGCGCACCAGCGCGGTGAGCACGCCGCGGCGGCGGTGGGTGGGTGCCACGCTCACCCAGGTCACCCCGGCGCAGGGGACGACGGCGCCCGGCGTGGTGAGCTCCCGGCTGTAGATCCCGGCGGTCGCCACGACCCGGTCTCCGTCCCACAGGGCCAGGGAGCGGTCCAGCTCGGCGTGGGCGGGGACGGTGTCGACGAAGGACGCCGGCGGGTCCTCGCCGAACACCGAGAAGAAGGCGCGGCTGAAGACGGGCCACTCCTGCTCCGTGGCGGGGCGCAGCCGGTCGGCGAAGTCGGTCACCGGAGCTGTCTACCCGGCGCGCGGGACCGGCGGCGACCGGGTTCCGCGGTCGCGCCCGCACGCTCCGTGGCGACCGGGCCGCTCGGGCGGGGGCCGTCCCGGGCCCTGGTTAGGGTCGCGGGGAGCCGGGCGCGTCCACGCCGTCGTGTCCCACGACCGTGTGCCCGGCAGGGGGAGGGAGCTGTGCGCTCTCCGACGGTGCCGATCGCCCTGACCGTGGTCCTGCTGGCCGGAGGCTGCGGCGGGGCCTCCGACGAGGGCGGCGGGGAGTCCGGCTCCGCGGTGAGCACCTCCCCGCCCGACGCCCGTCTCACTCTGGTCGCCGACGAGGACCCGGTCGCCGCGGCGGCCTCGACCAGCCGGGCGCTGTTCGACACCGCGGACGTCGCCGTCGTCGCCCGGGACGGCGACACGGCCGGCACCCTGCTGGGCGCCTCGGCCGCCACCGGCCTGGGCGTCCCGCTGCTGCTCGAGCCGTCCGGTGGCGGGCCGGCCGACGCGCTGACCGCCGAGCTGGAGCGGCTCGGGACGACGACGGTTCTGGCCGTGGGTGCCGCCGAGGGCGGCGGCGTGGGTGCTGCCGAGAGGGCAGGGGAGGGCGGGCCCGAGGTGGTCGCCGTGCCCGCCGACGCGGAGGCCGTCGAGGAGGCCACCGGCCTGGACCTCGGCGGTGACCAGCAGGTGGACGGCGGGGCGGAGGCCGCCGCGGTCGCCGGGCTGGACCCCGAGCAGCCGGCCGCCCTGGTGATCGGGGACGCCCCCGAGCCCCCCGCGGGCGACGACCCGGGGGAGCTGCCCGCCGTGGAGCGGGCCGAGCCGCTGGACGGCACGATCGTGCTGAGCACCGGCGGGCCGGAGTCCGTCGCCGGCGTCGCGACCGCGCGGGCGGCCGGCGCGCGGGTGCAGCTGACCGAGGGCACCGACCCCCGCGGCTCGGCCGAGCTGGTGGAGCTGCTGGGCGAGCAGCAGCCGGAGACGGTCGTCGCGCTGGGTGCGGGGTTCGGCGCCGAGGAGGGGCTAGAGTGGAAGCTGGACGTCGCGGCCACCGGCGCGCAGCTGCCCGGTGGCGGCCAGCTGCTGTTCCCCGGGCGGATGATGATCGCCCTCTACGGCAGCACGGAGGGCGCGGCGCTCGGCGTCCTCGGCGAGCAGGACCTGGAGGCCTCGATCGAGCGGGCGCGCAGCACGGCGGCCCCCTACGAGGAGCTGGTCGACGTCCCCGTCGTCCCGGCCTTCGAGATCATCGTGACGGTGGCGTCGTCGGCCGCCGGACCGGACGGCAACTACTCCACCGAGCAGTCGGTGGAGGACGTGCGCCCGTGGGTGGAGGCGGCCGGGGAGGCGGGGCTCTACGTCGTCCTGGACCTGCAGCCCGGGCGCACCGACTTCGTCACCCAGGCCGAGCAGTACCGCCCGCTGCTGGAGCTGCCCCACGTCGGCCTGGCGCTGGACCCCGAGTGGCGGCTCAAGCCCGACCAGGTGCACCTGCAGCAGATCGGCCAGGTGTCCATCGACGAGGTCAACGATGTGGTCACCTGGCTGGCCGACCTCACCCGCGAGAACGCGCTGCCGCAGAAGCTGCTCGTCCTGCACCAGTTCCAGGTGCGGATGATCCCGGAGCGCGAGCGGCTGGACACCTCCCGCGACGAGCTCGCGCTCATGGTGCACGTCGACGGGCAGGGCTCCCAGCCGGCGAAGCAGGACACCTGGCGGGTGCTGCGGCAGACCGAGCCCGACGAGGTCGCCTGGGGCTGGAAGAACTTCTACGACGAGGACCTGCCGGTGCTCACCCCCGAGCAGACGGTCGAGGTCGAGCCGCGCCCGGACCTGGTCAGCTACCAGTAGCCCCATCGGGGCCCGGCGTCTCCCGTCGTGTCGGTCTGCTGTGGTGAGCTGTCGCCGCCCCGAGCCGGAGGAGGACCCCCGTGACCACCGTGCTGACCGACGAGCTGGACCCCCGGTTGCTCGAGCACCGGCGCGAGCTGACCGGCTACTGCTACCGGATGCTCGGGTCGGCCTTCGACGCCGACGATGCCGTGCAGGAGACGATGGTGCGCGCCTGGCGCGGCCTGGGCGACTTCGAGGGCCGCTCGGCGCTGCGCTCGTGGCTGTACCGGATCGCCACCAACGTCTGCCTCGACCAGCTCTCCGGCCGCCAGCGCCGGGCGCTGCCGATGGACCTGTCCGGTCAGCCGTGGCAGCCGGTCCCGGCCTCCCTGGCCGCCCGCCGGCCGGGGACGGCGTGGGTGGAGCCGGTGCTCGACCGGATGGTCGTCGCCGAGGACGCCGACCCCGCCGAGCAGGCCGTGCAGCGGGAGTCGATCCGGCTGGCGTTCGTCTCCGCGCTGCAGCACCTGCCGCCGCGCCAGCGGGCCGTGCTCATCCTGCGCGAGGTGCTGCGCTGGAAGGCCGACGAGGTCGCCGCGCTGCTGGACAGCACGGTGGCATCGGTGAACAGCGCGCTGCAGCGGGCACGGGCCACGATGGCCGCCGTCGGTGCGGACGCCGACACCGAGCCGCTGGACGACGACCACCGGGCGTTGCTCGCCCGCTACGTGGACGCCTTCGCGCGCTACGACGTCGAGGGGCTGGTGGCGCTGCTGCACGAGGACGCCACCCAGCACATGCCACCGTTCGAGATGTGGCTGCGCGGCCGAGACGACATCGGCACCTGGATGCTCGGCCCCGGGGCGGAGTGCCGCGGCTCTCGCGTCCTGGCGACCACCGCCAACGGTGCCCCGGCGCTGGCCCAGTGGCGGCCCGTGCCCGGTGGCGGGTACGCCCCGTGGGCGCTGCACGTGCTGGAGGTGCGCGCCGGCCGGGTCGCGCACGTCTCGAGCTTCCTGAACCTGGACAACGACCTGTTCCGTCGGCTCGGCCTGCCCGTCGACCCGGCCTGAGCCGGCCGCCGCGGCGGACGGGTGGACCGCAGCGGCCCGGAACCGGCGCGGTCCCGGGCCTCCGGTGTGCAGCGATCGCGGGCCGTCGACCAGCGGCCCGCGGGCTCAGCCCTCGCGGACGGCCACCAGCGGCAGGGTGAAGGCGCCGGACTGGATGCCGGCGAGGTCCACGGCGAGGAACCGGAAGCCGGCCGCCCGCACCACGGCCAGCGCCTGCTCGCGCAGCGGGTCGGTGACCAGCGCCGGGAGGTCCTCGACGGCGACCTCCAGGCGGGCGACGTCCCCGTGGTGGCGCACCCGCAGGTCGGCCAGGCCCAGCCGGCGCAGCCCCGCCTCGGCGCGCTCGACTTGCACCAGCTTCTCCGGCGACACCTCGCTGTGGTGCGGGATGCGGGAGGCCAGGCACGGGGCCGCCGGCTTGTCCGCGCACGGCAGCGCGAACGCGCGGGCGACCCGCCGCACCGCGGCCTTGTCCAGGCCGGCGTCGGCCAGCGGGCGCAGCACGGCGTGCGCGGTGGCCGCGCGGGCGCCGGGGCGGTCCGGGCGCCGGGCGTCGTCGGCGTTCTCCCCGTAGGCGACCGCGGTCAGGCCGTACCGGGCCACGACGTCGGAGGAGATCCGGGCGAACAGCTCGTCCTTGCAGTGGAAGCAGCGGTCCGGGCCGTTGCGCCGGTACTCCGGCCGGTCGCCCTCCGCGGTCTCGACCTCCACCACCGGCACCCCGACGTGCGCGGCGACCCGGTGGGCGGCGTCCCGCTCGTCGGCGGCCAGGCTGGGGGAGACCCCGAGCAGCGCGAGCACCCGGCCGGCGCCGAGCGCGTCGGCGGCCAGCGCCAGCAGCACCGAGGAGTCCACCCCGCCGGAGAAGGCGACCCCCAGCCGCGCGGTGCCGGCCAGCCCGGCCTGCAGCGCGGCGACCGCCCGGCGGTCCTCCGGCGGCAGCGACGTCACGGACACGTGCGAGGCCTCAGCGGGCGTCGGCGAGCAGCTCGGCGGCCACGTACGGGATAGTCTGCGGCCCCTCGGGCAGCACGCACACCCGGGCGTCGGGGCCCGCGGCGTCGAGCAGCTCGCGCACCGTGGCGCCGATGTCGCGGGTCTGCTCCAGGTGGGCGGCGGCGAGCGCCTCGTCGGAGAGGTGGCCGGTGTGCATGATCACCCGCGCCCGGCTCTGCACCTTGGCCTGCACCTGCACCTGCCACTGGTCGGGCACCGTCTGCGCCCGGTTCTCGATCACGTCCAGCAGCGCCTGGGGCGACTCCGCGGACTGGAGCACCTCCTTGTAGGAGCCGTGGTCGGGGAAGCCGTCGCGGCACTCCGCGGCGCAGATGATCGCCCCGCCGTCCTTGACCACGGTCGCCGCCGCGGAGATGCCCTTCACGGCCTGGTAGAGGTTCTGGTCCAGCGGGAAGCCGGAGTTGGTCGTGACCACCACGTCGAAGCGCCCGGGCACCGGGGCCATCGCCAGCTCCCGGGCTGCCTCGCGGGCCGCGGCGTGCATGGCGAACAGCTCCCCGGCGAACGCGCCGACCACCTGTTGGTCCCGGTTGAGGGTGACGTCGAAGCCGAAGTGGACGCCGCCCACCGCGGCGACCACCGCGCGGATGTCGTCGTGGACGGGGTTGCCCTCGCAGACCCCCCAGACGGCCTGCGGGGACCCGATGCGCGCGGCGTCGTGCAGGGTGAGCACCGTCTCCAGGCCGGCCAGGCCGGGGACGGCGAGCTTCGGGCCGCCGCTGAACCCGGCGAAGAAGTGCGGCTCGACGAACCCGGTGGTGATGCGGACGTCGGCGTCGACCCAGCGGCGGTCCAGCCAGACGGGGACGCCGTTGCCGTGGGTGCCCATCCAGACCAGCGAGGCGTCGTCGCGGGCGTCGTGGTTGACCACGCGCACCCGGTCGACGACGTCGCCGAGCATGGCCCGGATCTCGGCGTCGGTGTTGCCGCGGTGCGTGCCGGTGGCGACCAGGACGAGGACGTCGTCGTCCGCCACGATGCCGGCGAGCTCGTCGAGCACGGCCGGCACCATGAGGACGCGCGGCTGGGCGCGGGTGCCGTCGCAGACGGAGATGGCCACCGTCTGGCCGGGCCGGACGACCTCGCGCAGCGGCGGCCCGGCCACCGGTTCGCGCAGCGCCGTCCGGAGCACCGCCATCGGGTCCGGCGCACCCGGCACGAAGCGGGGTTCGACGACGGTCGTCCGCTCGTCCGGCAGGTCGACGGTGAGGCCCTGCTCGCCGTAGGCCAGTCGCACCCTC
The DNA here is from genome assembly GCF_032460525.1 of Geodermatophilus sp. DSM 44513. Lineage (NCBI taxonomy): Bacteria > Bacillati > Actinomycetota > Actinomycetes > Geodermatophilales > Geodermatophilaceae > Geodermatophilus > Geodermatophilus sp. DSM 44513. The sequence continues at coordinate 1,325,767 of NZ_CP135963.1, forward strand.
ATGGAGATCACCCGTCCCGCTCCGGTCGGACAGCACTTGCCCGGACCCTAACCGCGCGGGCCGGTCGCGGCCGGGCAGGATGCGGGCGTGGACCGCGAGGGGGGCGACCCCGGGTACGTCGACCTGGGCTTCGCGCGGGTGGACACCGACCGGCTGTCCCGCACCGGCGACCCGGAGGTGGTCTACGGGGCCGGCAAGACCCCGGACGAGGTGGTCGCGATCCTCGGGACGCTGCGCGCCGCGACCCCGCACCGACCGGCCCTGGTCACCCGGGCCGACCCCGCGACCGTGGCGGCGGTCCGGCTGCGCTGGCCCGAGGCCCGGGTGGAGGCCACCACGATCGTCGTGGGCGAGCCGCCACCGGCCCGTGGGCTGGTCGGCGTCGTCACCGCCGGGACGTCGGACTCCGCGGTGGCCGCGGAGGCGGCGACCACCGCGCGGGCCTTCGGGGCCGGCGTCGTCCGGGTGACCGACGTCGGCGTCGCCGGGCTGCACCGCGTGCTCGACGTCCGCCCGGTGCTCCAGGACGCCGACATCCTCGTCGTGGTGGCCGGCATGGAGGGCGCGCTGCCCAGCGTCGTCGGCGGGCTGGTCGGCACGCCGGTCGTGGCCGTGCCGACCAGCGTCGGCTACGGGGCCAGCTTCGGCGGGCTGGCCGCGCTGCTGGGGATGCTCAACTCCTGCGCGGCCGGCGTGGTCGTCTGCAACATCGACAACGGCTTCGGCGCCGGGGTGTTCGCCGCGCGGATCGCCCGCCGGACCCAGGCGCCGCGGTGACCGGGCGGGTCGGCTGGCTGGACTGCGGCAACGGCGTGGCCGGCGACATGCTGCTGGGCGCCGTCGTCGGCGCCGGGGTGCCGCTGGCGCACCTCGCCGCGGCGCTGGAGCCGCTGCAGCTGCCGGTCGCGCTGCGCGCCGAGGACGTGTCGCGCGCGGGGCTGCGGGCGGTGCGCGTGGTGGTGGAGGCGCCGGAGGCGGGTCAGCCGACGCGCACGTGGGCCGACGTCCGCGGGCTGCTGGGCCGGCTGCCGGACCCGCTGCGCGCGACGGCGACCGGGGTGTTCGGCGCGCTGGCGGTCGCGGAGGCGGCGGTGCACGGCGTGCCGGAGGACGACGTGCACTTCCACGAGGTGGGCGCACTGGACGCGATCGCCGACGTCGTCGGGGTGTGCGCCGGCCTGGCCGCGCTGGGCCTGGACCGGCTGGTGGTCTCCCCGATCGCGCTCGGCGGGGGGCACGCGCGCACGGCGCACGGGACGATCCCGGTGCCCGGCCCCGCCGTGCTGGCCCTGCTGGCGGCTGCCGGTGCGCCGGGGCGGGGCGGGCCCGACGAGGTCGAGCTGGCCACGCCCACCGGGGTCGCGCTGGCCACCACGCTGGCCGACGGCTTCGGCCCGATGCCGCTGCTGCGCCCGACGGCCACCGGCACCGGCGCCGGCACCCGGGACCCGGCCGGGCGGCCCAACGTGGTGCGGCTGGTCGTGGGGGAGGTCCCGGCGGGGGACCCCGGCACGACGACGGCGGTGGTGCTGGAGGCCAACGTCGACGACCTGGACCCGCGCGCCTGGCCGCTGGTGCTCACCGCCCTGCTGGACGCCGGTGCGCTGGACGCCTGGCTGACCCCGACGCTGATGAAGAAGGGCCGGCCGGCGCACGTCGTCGCGGCGCTCGCCCCGCCGTCCGGTGCGGCGCGGGTCCGGGAGGTGCTGCTGCGCGAGACCACGACCCTCGGCGTCCGCGAGACGTCCGTCGTGCGGCACGCCGTCCGCCGCACGTTCGGCACCGTGGACGTCGACGGGCAGCCGGTCGCCGTCAAGCTCGGGTGGGGGCCGGACGGCGCGGTGCTCAACGCCATGCCCGAGTGGGAGGACGTCGCGCGCGCGGCCGCCGCCCTCGACCGGCCGGTGACGCGGGTGCTGGCCCACGCGCTCGGGCTCGCCGAGGCGCTGGCCGCCCGGACCCCGCCCGGCGGGGAGTGACCCGGCCGGTCACCCCCCACCGCGCGGGCGGCTCAGCCCCAGCTGCGGTGGCGCCCCGGCTGCCCGAGCGCGGCCGGCGGCGCGTTGCCCGCGGTCGCGCCCTGCGCGTACTGCGGCGTCGTCACGTAGACGAACTCGTACACGCCGTCCTCGGCGAGCCCGTCGGTGATGACGCCCTCACCGATCCGGATGCCGTTCTTGACCAGCAGTTCCTGGTGCACCGGGAACACGGCTTGCACCACCGGGTTGCCCAGCACCTCCAGCCCCCAGGTGTCCGAGCCGATGATGGCGGGGCGCCGGTCGGCCAGGTAGCGCGCCTCGGCCAGGTAGATGCCCGGCTCCCGGGCCAGGTAGCGCTCCGGCTCGCTGCGGGCGATCGTGTTCCAGCCGGTGCGGATGAGCACGACGTCGCCGGGGTGGATGGCGTCGATGCCGCCCCGCCTGGCCGCGGCCTGCAGGTCCGCGATGGTGATCCGGTAGTCGTCCAGCAGCACCGGGCCACCGGCCGCGTTCGTCGACAGCGCCTCGCTCGCTCCCCGCTCGAGCTTGAGGCCGAGCACGTCGAGCAGGACGCCGCGGGTGACGATCGGCCCCATGTGCTCGTTGCCGAGGCGGCTCGTCCCGGTGGGTGTGGCGATGTCCGGGCCCTGGAACCCGTTGTAGAAGGTCGCCCCGACGCCGATGTGGTTGAGCCCGTCGAGCTGGGTGACGATCTGGTAGGTGTAGCCCTGCGGGAAGCGCTCCTCGTGGATGCTGACCCGGTTGGCGCCCAGCGGTGTGGTGGTCTGCAGGATGCCGCCGCCCTCGGTGAAGCCGGCGGGGGGCTGGTACCCCGTGACGGTGAGCCGCTGCTCGTAGACCCGCGGCGGCTCGGTCTGGAAGGCCGGGAAGCCGTTGGTCATCAGCTCGCCGAGGTTGTACGTCGTCACCGGGTGGCCGTCGGACAGCAGCTGCAGGGCGGCGGCGGTCTTGGCGGCCGTCACCTCGTTGAACGTGCCGCGCTGGTCGTCCGGGCCGTAGCGGGACGGCGCCCAGCCACCGGCCTCGGCGGCGGCCACGTCGAACATCACGTCGTCGTACTGCTCGCCGCCTCCCGTCCCGCTGGAGCCGTGCGCGGCGGCCGGCGTCGCCCGGGCCAGGCCGGCGGCGCCGAGAGCGGCCGCGCCGGCCAGCCCGAGGGCGGAGCGGCGGGACAGCGCGGTGTGGGTCAGGAAGTGGTCGGGGCGCATGGTGCTCCTCGGGACGTGGCGGCTTCGATGACCTGGCGGTTCGGTGTGACGCAGCTAACTCGCGTGTCCGCGTCCGTGCACCTCGGTGCCGGATCCGCGCAGCCCGGGGGTCTCCGGCGGGTGGCCCGCGCACGTGCCCACCGACCCGGCCCGGGGACGTCGGGGGGTCGGCCTACCAGCCCTGACCGGGGTCGAACGCCGGACCGGGGTCGGGCGCGCCCTCGCGGCGCACGGTGCCCTCGATGAGGCCGTAGGGGCGGTCGTCGGCGTGGAAGACCTCGTTGCGGTTGTCCAGCCCGAAGGGGCTGAGGTCGACCGGGAAGTGGTGCCGGTTGGGCAGGGAGAGGCGGACCTCGGCGACGCCCGGGACGGCGTCGAGCACGGCGCAGCCCATCTCGAACAGCGTCTGCTGCAGCGCGCGGCTGTGGGAGGCGGCGAAGGCCTCGCACAGGGCGGCCCGCGCGCCGTCGAACGCTCCCGCCCAGTCGGCCCCGTCGCCGGTGTGCCACCACTGCGCGGTGACCGAGGTGGCCATCACCCGGTCGTCGGTGGGCTGCAGCGTCGTGTACCGCTCCCGGTAGAAGCCGGCGAACTCCGAGTCGGTGCTCTTGAGCACGGTGAGGTCGCGCAGCCCGGAGACGACCCAGGCGCAGCCGTCGGCGTACGTGACCGTCGCGGTGCGGGTGTACTGGCCCGCACGGACGAAGGCGTGCGGGTTCGGCGCTCCGCCGGAGGCCAGCCGCAGCCACGGGGAGGCCTCGACGCGGACCCGGGCCCGGGTCACCTGCGGGACGTCCTCGACGAAGTGGCGGGCCAGCGCCAGGCCGAAGGACTCGGGCTGGCGCGCGGCGTCGCCGTGCTCCAGGGCGTAGGCGTTGACGGTGTTCTTGACGGCGTCCGTGGTGAGCACCTTGGCGTTGTCGCCGGTGAGGTGGGTGTCGGTGAAGTCGCCGGTCAGCGCGGCACTGACGTTGTAGTCCACGATCTCGTGCGGGTCGGTGTCGCGGTAGACGCGGACCACCCGGGTCTCGGCCTTGCCGTACTGGGTGTGTCCGAGCTGGTGTGCCATCGGTCCTCGACTTCCTCGCTGGGGGAGCGGGTGGGCCCGCACGGAGTGCGAGGGGGAGCATCCTCCGTGCGGGACGGCGCCCACCGGGGAGCAGCCGTGCCCGCACCCGCCGCGGGAGAACGGGAGCACAGGGGTGACCGCGACCAGCGATGAACTGGCCGACCTGCTCGACGAGCGGCTCGCCGCCGCCGACGAGCGGCTGCGCCGGCACTACCCGGGCGACACGGGGGACCGGCAGCCGGTGCACACCGTCTACGTGCCGGCCGACCGGTTCGCAGCGAGCGTGCCCCGGGACTGGGGGCGGGCGGCCCTCGTCCTCCTGGGCGAGCACGCGCCCACGGCGGCCGCCCTCGCCGAGGCCACCGGTGTCCCGGTGTCCCGGGCGGCCGATGCGCACGACCGCGTGCGGGACAAGCTGGCCCGGGAGCCGGTGGAGGACCTGCGGGTGGACTTCGAGGACGGCTACGGGCACCGCGGGGACGACGAGGAGGACCGTGCGGCCGCCGATGTCGCCGCGGCGCTGGCGGAGACCGCGCGGGCCGACGGGCGGCCGCCGTTCCTCGGCATCCGGTTCAAGGGCTTCGAGTCCCCGACCCGCCGCCGTGGCCTGCGCACCCTGGACCTGGTGCTGGCCGGGCTGGTGGGTGCCGGCGGCCTCCCCGAGGGCTTCCTGCTCACGCTGCCCAAGGTCACCTCGGTGGACCAGGTGGCGGCCATGGTCGAGGTCTGCGACCGGCTGGAGTCGGCGTACGCGCTGCCGGCCGGCCGGCTCCGCTTCGAGGTCCAGGTGGAGACCCCGCAGGCGCTGCTGGCCGCGGACGGCACCGTCACCGTGGCGCGGATGGTCGCCGCGTCGGCCGGCCGCTGCGTCGGGCTGCACTACGGCACCTTCGACTACAGCGCGGCGCTGGGGGTGGCCGCGGCGTACCAGAGCCCGGAGCACCCGGTGGCCGACCACGCCAAGGCCGTCATGCAGGTGGCCGCGGCCGGCACCGGGGTGCGGCTGTCGGACGGGTCGACCAACGTCGTGCCGGTCGGGGGGCCGGAGGCCGTCCGGAGCGCGTGGCGGCTGCACGCCCGCCTGGTCACCCGGTCGCTGGAGCGCGGCTACTACCAGGGCTGGGACGTGCACCCGGGGCACCTGCCCACCCGCTACCTGGCCACCTACGCCTTCTTCCGCGGCGGGCTGGCCGACGCCGGCGACCGGATCCGGGGCTACCTCGAGCGCATCGAGGGCGGCGTGCTGGACGAGCCGGCCACCGCGCAGGCGCTGGCCGGCGCGGTGCTCCGCGGCGTCGACTGCGGCGCGGTCACGCCGGAGGAGGCGGCGGCCGCCACCGGGGTGGACCGGGCGCAGCTGGAGGTGCTGGCCCGCCGCTGACCCGGTCGCGCCGGAGTCAGTCGACCCCCCGGCGGAGCAGCCGCCCGCGCGGGGTCCGGTGGTCGACCTCGGTGCCCCGGAGGAACGTCCGGCGCGCGACGCCGGACAGCGTCCGCCCCTGGTAGGGCGTCACCGGGTGGCGGTGGTGCAGCCTCCCGCCGTCCACCACGAGGGTCTGGTCGGGAGCGAAGACCACCAGGTCGGCGTCCTGGCCGAGGGCGATCCGCCCCTTGGACCGCAGCCCCAGCCGGTCGGCGGGGCGGGCGGCCATCCACTCGACGACCTGCCCCAGCTCCACGCCCCGCTGCCGGGCCTCGGTCCAGACCACGGACAGGGCCAGCTGCACCGAGGCGATGCCTCCCCAGGCGACGCCGAAGTCCCCGTTCTCGGGGTCCTTGAGGGCGGGGGTGGAGGGGGAGTGGTCGGAGGCGATGTAGTCGATGGTGCCGTCGAGCAGGCCCGCCCAGAGCTGCTCGCGGTTGGCGGACTCCCGGATCGGCGGGCAGCACTTGTACTCGGTGCCGCCGTCCGGGACGGCCTCGGAGACCAGGCTCAGGTAGTGCGGGCAGGTCTCGACGGTGAGGTCCAGCCCGTCGGCCTTGGCGCTGCGCAGCATGGGCAGGGCGTCGGAGGACGACAGGTGCAGGACGTGCGTGCGCGCGCCGGTCCAGCGGGTGCGCTCGATGACCTCGGCGATCGCCAGGTTCTCCGCGCCGCGGGGCCGCGAGGCGAGGAACCGGTCGTAGCCGCCGCCCTCGGCGGCCGGGGCGCGGTCGATGGCGCGGGCGTCCTCGGCGTGCACCACCATCAGCGCGTCGAACTCCCGCAGCACCCGCAGGGAGGACTCGAGCTCGTCCAGCGTCAGCGGGGGGAACTCGTCGACGCCGGAGTGCAGCAGGAAGCACTTGAACCCGAACACGCCGTCGTCGTGCAGCTCGCGCAGGTGGCCCTCGTTGCCCGGGACGGCGCCGCCCCAGAAGCCGACGTCGACGAAGACCTGCGGTGCCGCGACGAACTGCTTGAGCTGCAGGGCCGGACGGGTGACCGTCGAGGGGACCGAGTTCAGCGGCATGTCGACGACGGTGGTGATGCCGCCGGCCGCGGCCGCCCGGGTGGCGGTGGCGAAGCCCTCCCACTCGGTGCGCCCGGGTTCGTTCACGTGGACGTGCGCGTCCACCAGGCCGGGGATGAGCGTCTCGTCGTCGGCGAGGGTGACGACCTCGTCGCCCGGCAGGTCGGCGCCCAGCGGCTCGAGGGCGGTGATCCGGCCGCCGGTGACCCCGACCTCGCCGGCGACGGTGCCCGCCGGTGTCAGGACCCGCCGCCCGCGGACGACCAGGTCGAAGCCCGTGGACCGCGGCGCGGGGCGTGGTGTGGGGTCGGTGGCGACGTCCTGCCCCCGCTCGGCGCGCAGCCGGGCCAGCTGCTCGAGGACGGTCGCGGGGTCGTTGACGGCAGCCAGCCGCTGACGGGGTGCACCGTCGGGCATCGGTCGCTCCTGGGTCGGGGTGTTCGCCGGGCGCGTCGTCATCGTCCCGGACACGGCCTGCGGCAGCGTCGGGACACGGCAGGGCACGGGTTACCACCGACGAGGAGAGGACGACCGACGTGACGTCGACCAGGAACAGCTACTACGCGCCCCGGGGCGGGCTGCCCGGGCAGGGCGAGCTCACCACCAACCGGGCGATGTTCACCGAGGCCTACGCCGTGCTGCCGCGGGGGACGATGACCGACATCGTCACCAGCGCCCTGCCGTTCTGGGAGCGCACCCGGCTGTGGGTGGTCGCCCGGCCGCTGTCCGGTTTCGCGGAGACCTTCTCCCAGTACGTCGTGGAGGTCTCACCCGGGGGCGGCAGCGACCGGCCGGAGACCGACCCGGCCGCGGAGGCGGTGCTCTTCGTCGTGGACGGCGCGGTGCGGCTGACGATCGGGGAGGCCTCGCACCGGCTGGAGCCGGGTGGGTACGCGTTCCTGCCGCCGGGGGCGGTGTGGACGCTGCACACCGACGGGGACGACGCGGCGCGATTCCACTGGATCCGCAAGGCCTACCAGCGCGTGGACGGCATCGACGTGCCCGAGCCGTTCGTCACTAACGAGCGCGACGTCGAGCCGGTGCCCATGCCCGACACCCACGGGGTGTGGTCGACGACCCGCTTCGTGGACCCGGCCGACGTCCGCCACGACATGCACGTCAACATCGTCACCTTCGAGCCCGGCGGGGTGATCCCGTTCCCGGAGACGCACGTGATGGAGCACGGGCTGTACGTGCTGGAGGGCAAGGCCGTCTACCTGCTCAACCAGGACTGGGTGGAGGTGGAGGCCGGTGACTTCATGTGGCTCCGCGCGTTCTGCCCGCAGGCCTGCTACGCCGGCGGCCCGGGGCGCTTCCGCTACCTGCTCTACAAGGACGTCAACCGGCACGCGCCGCTGAGCCGCCAGCTGCTCTGAGTGCGCGCTGCTCCGTGCACGCGGCGGAGCGGGCGTAACGGCCTTGTCGCGTCGGGCTGTCCGCTCCACTACCAGCCGTACGCCAGACCGGTGGCGGACGGCGCCTCGCCTGACCGAGGCCTGCGAGGAGCGGCCCGGCGCGGTGGCCAGTCGCCCCACGTCGTCCCCGAGTCTCACGGCACACAAGCGGCATGGGTTCGACGCGAGGCCCATCGACGACTGAGATGTCGAGCCCCACTCGCAGGAGCCGATGTCGCCGAGCGAGCGCTATCGAGGACGTCGAGGGCCGCCCTCTCAATAGCTTCACTGGTTCCGGGCACATGGAAGCTAGCTGCTCTTTGAACCCGCTCAACCCCTAAGCGGAGCTACCCCACCCCCTCGGGCCGTTCTAGTCCGGTGCCTCGACCTGCGCCTTCCAAAAAGCCTCAGTTAAGCAGAGAAGCCCAGCGTGCCCCACACCGTTTGACCCCGAGCGACACAGGTGTGAACCACTCGCTCGCCGTCGGAGTCGATAGCTTCGATAGACAGGACAAACTTGCCAGTCGACAAATCCACGCCAACACATCGAAGGAACAACGGTACGGCCTGCTCACCCGCAGTCTCGATTTCGGGAGGAGTGGGGTGGTCCGGCACTGACCGCCGAGACTAGCGCGTCACCCAGTCATTGTCGGGCCATCCGTCTACCCTCCGCGCGTAGGAACACGAGGGAAGGAGGGGTTCTGTGGCTGAGCTGTCGTGGATCGGCTGGGTGCTGGCGCTGCTCGGACTGCTCGCCGGCTTCATCTACTTCCGGCTGAATCGTAAGGTGAAGCGTATCGAGTGGAAGGTGGGCCTTGATTCGAACTTGATCTCGTTGCACCCAGGGACCACTTTGCACGAGCATGTCACCGTCAATGTTGGCAACGAAACACTAAAGCATCCTCGAGTCGTCATTGTCACAGTCAAGAACACGGGCAATGTTGGGCTTAGTACCAAGACGATGTACCGGCCGTTTTCACTGGTCGTGGATGAGGGAAGTGAGGCGCGAGGGATCAAGATGGTTCGCATTCGCGCAGGACACACAGATCAGGAGGATTTGCCAGCGACGTTCCCCTTGAAACCCGTCATCACGATCCCTGACACTTTGCTGAATTCAGGTGACGAGGTGCGATGCTCTCTGCTCATCGACGGCGTCCCGAACAGTGTCTCTCTAGTGGGTGAAGCCGAGGACTTCGTCATCAAAGGTCGGCGTGAGCCGTCACAAGAAGTGCTCGTAGCACGCATCAAGCTCCTTCAACGAGCGTCCCTCATCACGGCCACCACTGCGGTCGTGGGGTCGGCGTCCTCAGGGGTGATTGCATATCTAAGTGACCGGTAGCCATCGAGCTCACGCAGGACATCCATAAGGTGGCCCCTCGCACGCCAGCACCCCGCCGACGCGCTCGGAACCCCGACCGGCTAACCACTTTCTGGGACGTCACCGTGTCCGGCTGCTGCCTCTACGACTCGTCAATCATCGGCTGGGGTGACTCGGGCAAGGCGCACTTGCCGACAACCAGGTCGAAGCTGCTGAGGTCGTCCGTCCTAGGGCCGTCCTTAATGGGGGAAGATCAGGGACAGGAGAGGAGTCCGGAGGGCGCCCAGGGGGCGCGGGCCTGGGTATCAAGATGCGGTTTTCGGCCTGGTCAGCGTGAGCAAGCGCCTGCTGAGTGATAGGGAGCGGGTGACCGGGATCGAACCGGCATGGCCAGCTTGGAAGGCAGGCCGCCCCGGGCCATATGCCCTGCTCAGGAGCTCGCTAGGGGTCTCATAGAGGCCGTTATGACCACTACGTGACCAATCGCCTTCCCCGGCGCTGCTACTTCGGCGGTTCCGAGATGCATGAGGTGTGTCCCTCTTGATCTTGAGGCTTCTCCGGTGACGCGGCCAGGACTGAACGGCCTCACAGAGGCTCGGTTCGGCCGTCCTCGATGGTCGGTCTTAACGCGGCGTGAGGTCATATCGGCCAAGGTGGTCCTGGTGGCATGGAGCCCATGCCTTCCAACAGGCGTGATCCGCGCGTCACGCCCACCCGAGCGGATGGCGTCGTCGCTGCCAGGCAGCAACGGGCCCTTGCCATCCGGGCTGCTGCCGGGTCAGGTCGTGGAGCTGCTGCGTGTCTCTCAGCGGCACACTCAACGCGACAACGGTTTCAGCTCGTGCCTTCCGAAGGGCCCGTCGGGTGCCAAATCAGACGCTCCAGTTGCTTCGCTCGCTTGCTCCGGGCTGCAACTACATGCCTCGGTTGATGCCCAGCGTCGAGCCGTAGAAGGCGTCGTTGCCCTTCATCTTGAGGGCGCGCTGGCCAAGCGTCTCCAGCATCCGACGGTGCGCGTACTAACGTGGTCCCTGTGAGCCCTAGCAGACCGCGGGAACATGTTCTCGAAGAAGAGTCCCGTCGGGCCTTCCAGGCCGCTCTGCCTGCCAAGTGGGTCCTACGGTCGACGGGGGAGGACGACTACGGCATCGACCGCGAGGTCGAAATCTTCGAGAATGGAACGACCACAGGGCTCACATTCAAGGTGCAGCTGAAGGCTAGCGAGCACCGGGATCCGTCGGGCCCTCTCCGCCGCGTCACCGTTGAGCATGTGCATTACTGGAAAAGCCTGGCTGTGCCAGTCCTTATCGCGTACTATATCGCCGATTCCGGTGAGCTTTTCGGTCGCTGGGCGCACACCGTAGGTCGCGAACCGGGATGGAATCCAGACGCACAGACGACGACGATTCGCTTCGCGCCGAGTGATTCTCTGACCGACGTCAGTGACCGGCTACGCCGTGAAGTGATCATGCACCGGCAGTTGAGCGCGGGGCAGCTTCCACGCCCCTTGCCCCTGCGTCTCCGAGTCGCGCCCAGCTTCACCGTGGCTGCGCAGGCGGAGATCGCAGTGCGGATGCGTGCGGTGCTCGCTGCCAAGGGTCTGAGGAACGACGTGGAGATCCTCCCGGCCGGAGGCGGGGAGGATGTGCCGGCAGTCCTGCTCGAGGTTTCGGTTGATGGTGAAACGGCGATTCGCGCCGCACTGCCAGGTGACTTCGCCTCGATCAGGATCACGGTGCCGCTTGCGGCCTACATGCATGACCGTGGCCTTGAGATGCTTGTCGCCGATCTCTTCGTCGCTGCCGCATGCGCCCTTGAGCGCATCGGTGCCAACGCGGCCGGGGCCAAGCTACTCAGGGAGACCGTTCGCAGCGCCTTCTTGGTGACCAGCCCGGAAGTTGCAGAGCCGGTCGCCGTGATGCTCGGCGAAGCCGGACTTCTGCAAGACGCCCTAATCCTTGTGCTCACGCTCAACGCGTGGGAGGACCCCCAGGCCCGCGACGCTGCCGACCGCTACTTCAACCTCGCATTGAGGGAAATCGGTTGGCTCGATGAGCAACTGCAGACGCTGCTGTTCGACAGCATGCGTCGGCGCGCTGAGATCGAGAAGTCGTCAGCGAACCCGCGCCGCGCCGGACGAGCTCACTACAACTTGGCTCAGGCGCTCAACGCCATGCGGCGAACGGAGGAAGCTCTGGATGAGTTAGAGCTCGCCCTCCAGTATGACCCTAGCTACGCCGAGCGGGACTACTTCTACCGGGAGCGCGGTGGCTTTCGCTGGACGGTGGGGGACTTTGCGGGTGCTGCGCACGACTACGAAGTTGCGCTGACGAAGAGCGGAGACTCTGCCGAACTGCTGCCCCTCCGCGCAGATGCGCTGCTGTGGGCTGGCAAGTACGGGGAAGCTCTAGCTCTTCTGCGTGACTGGACGCCAACTGGACACGACCTCGACCGGTTGGCTGCCCTCGACTTGATCGTGTTGGAAGAGTTGATGAGCGTCACCGGTCTCGATGAACAGGACAGACGGCCGGTCGACCTTGATGAGATCGCCGCCGTCGAGTCCGATCCCGAAGCGTTGGTGGCGCTACTTCGTCTGCGGGACGCCCTGCACCCCGCGATCTGGCACGCCCTCATCACCGATCTCGAGCGACAACTGCCTCGGATCATCACCGTTGCGCTGCTCATGTTGAATCACGCGGGGGCCTGGGCAATGGCAACCGCTGTCGCCTCAGCGCTCCTGGACCGGGACGAGGCCGAGCCGCGTCTCCTTGAGTACCTCGTCGCGTCAGCAGTGCGATTGACGCCGGACGACGAGTACATGCAGGCGATTGAGGAACTTGCCGCTGGTATCGCATCCGACATGGGACCGGAGGAAGCATCGCGTCTGCGGAGCCGCGTGTACGAACAGATGGAGGCGCTACCGGACCGGCCGCTTCCGCACATCACCCGGATCATCATCGATCCTGACGCTGGCGATGGGGCCGCCGAGAGTAGGTCCTGACGACCTCTGACGCGGGCTTACCCCCGGGCTGGACCCACGACTGCTCGTCGCTCGACAACTCAACCGCGCGCGGCCGCCACCTGACCGAGGGTTCGGCCGCCGGTCGCTTTCAAGCCGAGGGGGCCTGATTCTGGCCCGTGTAGTTGAGGCTGCGGACCCTACCGTCCTCTTCGTGGTCCGATGTTCCCGTCGGATTCGGGTAGACGGCTGCGAGCGCGTGACGCATGTCCGACGGACTGTTGAGGGTGAAGCCAGAGGTCGACGGAAAGCCGTGGGTGGCTCGGGATACGAGCAGTCCGATGACGATGTACGGACTGCCCACGTCGACGAGAGTGAGATTGAGAAGCGCTCCCTGCATGTCCAGAAGGGGATTGCGCGTTGGGGTGAATAGGCCACTTGTGTGACGTGGCCCCTGGTAATGGGGAAAGCGGCGAGGGAGGACCAGACGCCCCCCGGACAGAACCCCCTGCGACAAATACGAGCGGGGGTAGACGAAACCTTCAATAATGCAGGCACTCCAGTCACCCAGGGTGCAGTCGCGGTAGTACACATCATGGCCCCCAAAGGCGAGAGTGTCACGAATGCGCACTTGCTCTTTGTAATCATCGAGCCCCCACGCCAATAGTCCAAAGGTAGGCCCATCGGTGGCCAATGGGCTCGTCAAACGGTTTGCGATGAGCCCTAGGCCCTTGGGCTGGCCGTCGCCATCTCGCCCCGAAACGATTCGTCCTTGTCGCTCGCCGGAAAACTGAACAAATCCGTCAAGGTGTAATGACAGCTTGACTCTATCGTCCGCCGTGTAGGGCACGACGTCGGCCGTTGGCAGCATTAGCTCGCTACGGCTGTAGTCGACGGGGAACTTCATGAGGAAGCCCTGTCGCGCTGAATGGTAGGGGGCGGTGACGGCGAAGCCGCCGTCGGATAGTCCCACGATCTTCGTTAGGAGGCGAAGCGTGCCATTGTGGTCCGCTATTGCGATACGAATTCCTTGCTGGGTCACGCGAAGCGTCCTTTCGCACTGGGCGTCGCCTGACAGTGTGCCCCGCGAGCAGCGCCTGCACCGTGAGGTCCCTTGGCTACCCGTGGAGTTCGGCCGGCTCCCATCTCGTGGCTACCCCGACAGGGTTGGTCGAGAGTGATGCCCTGGGCAGCCGCTAGGTGAACGACGAGCGCTCCCTCTGCGCAGTCTCCCCAGCCGGTCGGAACGCTCGCTGACCTTCGGGGGCGATGCCGGGAATCAGAAGCCTTCGTTTGCCCACCGGGTTGCAGTTCTGTTTGCAGTTGGTCGCGTTTGTGACAGGTCGTCCGGATCCACAGTTGTGTGAACGGGCACGTCATCTGGCTTACGGAACGACGGTGAACCGCGGCGAACGCGATTAGGTCGGCCTGGCAGTGTGCGGGCCGGCCATCTGCAGCAGCTCGCCGTCGTAAGTGAGACTGCTCGGCGGGCAACCCTCTCGCAGTTGGCGGCAGCGCGTTATGCGGGACCCTCGCCGTGACGACAATGTCGGCGTGCCTAAGCACGAGCCAATCGATGTGGACGTCCTCTGTCGCGGTGCCCAGAGCGCCGTGCTCTCGGGATTGGCCCGCGGTGACGACGCAATCGACATCCTGGCGGCCTTAGCCTCAACTGATGCGCCGTACCGGTTCGTTCCCGACGTCGCGCTGCTCGAGCTCGCCGTCACCGCGCTCGACTTAGCCTGTCCGGTCGGTGAGCCGCTGCAGTACGAGGGACTTCGGGATCGCCACCTACCTGAGGTGACGTTCCGCGGCCGCGTCGAGCACTGCAACAGTCAGTAGGCCCTCTACGCAGCCGCCTGCGTCCGCGGCGGCCTGCAGCCCGATATCCTGGCCGACGCCGGCTGGTGGCAGACCCCGCTGTGGCAGTACGCCGTCTTCGCCCTCGTCATCTACAGCCGGGCAGCGGCCGAGCGGCTGGCAGTGCCAGTGGAGGACATTGCGCGACGGATCGCCGCTCGGCACGGCCTCAAGCTCACCGCGTGACCACAGTGTGGTCACGCGGCCCCAAGGGGCTGACACAAGGCTGCGACCTCGCCGTATGAGCCGTCTGGCGTGACCACAACATGACCAATGAGGCGGAAAACAGCGGTCAAAAGGGGTCATATTGGGCCTTCCGGAGGGTCCTCCAGACCTTCTCCAGTTGCCCTAGCAGGCAGTTTGACCTGCGGTCTTGCACGGAGCGGGTGACCGGGATCGAACCGGCATGGCCAGCTTGGAAGGCTGGGGCTCTACCATTGAGCTACACCCGCGAGACCGAGGAAGACGCTCCGCGCCCTCGCCGTGACGAGCCCCGCTGACCGAGGTCGGCCGGGCTCCCGGTCCGGGACGAGGGTAGCGCGCGCCGGATCGGCGGGTCCCCGCGGCACTCGGACGTCGTCCCCGTCCACGGCGACGCACCCGGCCGGCACGCAGGGGACGTCCACACGTCGCCCAACGACGCGGTCACCACACCTGACCGCGCGTCGGACGGCCCCCGGAGGACCGCCCGCGTGGCATGGTGACCGCCGACTCCGGACGGTCACGACAGGCGAGGGAGGCCGGTGTCCCGTTCCCCGGCGGATCCGGCCACGTCGTCCCCGGCCCGGGGCCGCGCGGCCTCGCCTGCCGACCGCACCCGGTCGCTGCCGTCGTCCCGGGACTTCCTCCTCGGGCTCCTGGTCCAGGTCCTCGTCATCCGGTGGCTGTGGCCGGACCTGTTCGCCATCCCCGCCCTGCAGGCCTGGGCGACTGTCTTCGTCGCGGTCTGCCTCCAGGCACTGCCGTTCCTGGTCATCGGGGTGCTGCTGTCCGCCGCCATCAGCGCCTTCGTCCCGCCGTCCTTCTTCCAACGAGCCCTGCCGCGGCGCCCGGCGCTCGCCGTCCCGGTGGCCTCGCTCAGCGGCGCGGTGCTGCCCGGCTGCGAGTGCGCCTCCGTGCCGGTCGCCGGCAGCCTGGTGCGCCGCGGCGTCGCCCCCGCGGCGGCCCTCGCCTTCCTGCTCTCTGCCCCGGCGATCAACCCGGTCGTGCTGGTCGCCACCGCGGTCGCCTTCCCCGACGAGCCGCTCATGGCGGTCGCCCGCTTCGCCGCCTCCCTCGTCGCGGCCGTCGTCATGGGGTGGCTGTGGACTGCCTACGGCCGGGGGGAGTGGCTGCGGCTGCCGTCCCGGTCCGCGGACCACGGGGACGCCGGCCGCCTCGGGACCTTCCGCGCCGCCGCCCAGCACGACCTGCTGCACGCCGGTGGCTTCCTGGTCGTCGGCGGCATCACCGCGGCGACCCTCAACGTCGTCGTCCCCCGGGCGTGGCTGGAGCAGCTCGCGGACTCCCCGCTGCTGTCGGTCCTGGTGCTGGCCGTCCTCGCCGTCGTCCTGGCCATCTGCTCGGAGGCCGACGCCTTCGTCGCCGCCAGCCTGACCTCCTTCAGCCTCACCTCCCGGCTGGTCTTCCTCGTCGTGGGCCCGGTCGTCGACGTCAAGCTGATCGCGCTGCAGTCGGGCACCTTCGGACGCCGCTTCGCCCTGCGGTTCGCACCGGTCACCTTCACCGTCGCCGTCCTCTCGGCGCTTGGCGTCGCCTGGGTCGTGTGGTGAGGAGCCGCCCGTGGACCGGCTGACCCAGCTCTGGGTCCTCCTGCTGCTCGGCGGCGTCACCCTCGCCGTCGCGCTGGGCGACGCCCACCTCGCCTACGTCCGGCCCGGCTTCCGGCCGCTGCTGCTGGGCGCCGGCGCCGTCCTGCTCCTCCTCGGCCTCGCCGGCCTGCTCCGCGAGCGCTCTCCTGGAGGCGCCCACGGCCACGGCGCCCCCCGCGTCGCCTGGCTGCTGCTCCTCCCCGTCACCGTGGTGCTGCTGGTCGCCCCGCCCGCGCTGGGCTCCTTCACCGCGGCACGGCAGGCCCTGCAGGTCCAGGCCGCCGCGCAACCGCCGGCCCCCGGGATCGGGCCGGACGACCCCGGCGAGCAGCACCGCACGATGGCCCTCCTCGAGTACTCGCTGCACGCGCTCGCTGCGGACACCAGCGCCCTGGACGGCCGGCTCGTCCGGCTGACCGGCTTCGTGACCCCGCGGGAGGGCGGCGGCTGGTACGTCTCCCGCATCGGGATCAAGTGCTGCGCGGCCGACGCGGTGGCGGTCACCGTCGTGGTCGACGCCGAGCGCGGGGACCTGGCCGCCGACCAGTGGGTGGAGGTCGTCGGCTCCTGGGCGCCACCGCGGCCGCACCCCGCCGGCGGCCACCCGGAGGCGGTCGTCGCGCCCCGCTCGGTGACCCCCATCGAGGCGCCGGCCAACACCTACCAGGGCTGATCGGACCGCCGTCCGGACGGCTCCGCCGCAGGGCGCGCCTAGACTCCCTGGGGCCACGGGGTGTGGCGCAGTTTGGTAGCGCACCCGCTTTGGGAGCGGGGGGCCGTGGGTTCAAATCCCGCCACCCCGACCACCACCCGCCGTCCCTAGACTCGTGGGCCGACCCGGCGTCGTCCGGCGCCGTCCCCGTCTGCCGATCGAGGAGCACTGCCGCTGTGAAGAGCACCATCGAGGAACTGGGCCCCACGCGGGTCCGGATGGCGATCGAGGTGCCGTGGGGGGACCTGGACCACGCCTTCGCCGAGGTCTACAAGGAGCTGCGCAACCAGGTGCGCATCCCCGGCTTCCGCCCGGGCAAGGTGCCCAACCGGGTCATCGACACCCGCATCGGCCGCCCGGTGGTGCTCGAGCAGGTCGTCCAGCACGCCGTCCCGGAGGTCTACTCCGAGGTCGTCCGCGAGAACCAGGTGCGCGTGCTCGGCCAGCCCGACATCGAGGTGACCCGCCTCGACGACAACGACACCCTCGCCTTCACCGCCGAGGTCGACGTCGCGCCCAAGGTCGAGCTGCCCCCGCTGGACGGCCTCGCGGTCACCGTGGACGACGTCGAGGTCACCGACGAGGAGATCGACCAGCAGATCTCGGTCATGCGCGAGCGCTTCGGCATGCTCACCGCCGTCGAGCGCGCCGCCCAGGACGGCGACTTCGTCTCCATCGACCTCGAGGCCACGCTCGACGGCGAGGTGCTCGAGGACGGCTCGACCACCGGCATGTCCTACGAGGTCGGCTCCGGCAACCTGATGCAGGGCCTCGACGACGCCGTCCGCGGGCTGTCGGCCGATGAGTCCGCCACCTTCCAGACCGCGCTCCTGCAGGGCCCCAACGCCGGTGAGTCCGCCGACGTCACCGTCACCGTCCGCTCGGTGAAGACCAAGGAGCTCCCGGAGCTGGACGACGAGTTCGCCTCCACCGCGAGCGAGTTCGACACCCTCGAGGAGCTGCGGGACGACGTCCGCACCCGGCTGGCCCGCACCAAGGTGCTGCAGCAGGGCGCCCAGGCCCGCGACAAGCTGGTCGAGCACCTCATCGAGACCGTCGAGGTGCCCATCCCCGAGAAGCTGGTCGAGCGCGAGATCGAGTGGCGCAACCAGGCCATGCAGAACGAGCTGCAGCAGGCCGGCATGGACTGGGACGCCTTCCTGCAGATGTCCGGAGTGGAGAGCCGCGAGGCCTACGAGGCCGAGCAGCGGACGAACATCGAGGAGGCAGTGCGCACCCAGTTCATCCTGGACGCGATCGCCGACGCCCGTGAGGTCACCGTCGACAACGACGACCTCTCCGCGCAGGTCATGGCTCAGGCCCAGCGCAACCGGATGAGCCCGGAGCAGTACGCCCAGCAGCTGCAGCAGGGCGGCAACATCGCCGAGTTCGTCGCCGACGTCCGCCGCACCAAGACCCTCGCCCAGCTGCTCGAGCAGACCACCATCACCGACGCCTCCGGCAACGTCGTCGACCTGGAGGCGCTGCGCCCGCGCACCGTCCCGGCCCCGGCCGCCGGTGCGGCCGACGACGCCGGCACTCCGGACGACGACGCCACCGGCGAGCCCGACCTCGGGGACGCCGAGCCCGAGGACGCGACCGAGGACGGCCTCGGCGGGGACGCCGCCGACCAGTCGCCCGAGGTTGCCGGGCCCACCGTCGGCCCGACCACCGACGACGACGGGGACGCCGCGGTCGACCCCGCCGTCGACACCGCCGCGCCGGACGCCGACGCCGCCGACGGGACCGCTGCCCGCTGACGCAGGCCCCTCCGCACGGCCGACGCCGTCCCGCCCCCGCACCCCGGGGAGGGGCGGCGTCGTCCGTCCCGGGGGTGCCGGCCGCGGGCCGCTGCGCCGACGGCGAACACCCCCGGCGCCGGGACTGCCGCCTCGTGCCCGCGCGTTAGGGTCGGTGCAACCCAGGTCGGCCCCGGGGACACCGCGCCGCGCGACGCCCCCGGTCCGGCACCACAGCCCCGCCCAGCGAGACCGACTGCGCGACAGTCATACGGAGGTCACCGGACCCGTGAGCACCAACCCGAACCAGGTGAGCGCACCGCTCATGCGTGGCGCCGCCGGGGGCATGAACCTCGGCGACTCGGTCTACGAGCGCCTGCTGCGCGAGCGCATCATCTTCCTGGGCACCCAGGTCGACGACGTCATCGCCAACCAGCTCGCCGCCCAGATGCTGCTGCTGTCCGCCGAGGACCCCAAGCGCGACATCCACCTGTACATCAACTCCCCCGGCGGCTCGGTCAGCGCCGGCATGGCCATCTACGACACGATGCAGTTCATCGACTGCGACGTGGCCACCTACGGCATGGGCCTGGCCGCCTCGATGGGCCAGTTCCTGCTGACCGCCGGCACCAAGGGCAAGCGCTACGCCCTGCCGCACGCGCGGATCATGATGCACCAGCCCTCCGCCGGCGTCGGTGGCACCGCGGCCGACATCGCCATCCAGGCCGACCTCTTCCGGCGCACCAAGAAGGAGCTCAACGAGCTGCAGTCCTTCCACACCGGCCAGAGCGTCGAGCAGATCGACCGGGACTCCGACCGCGACCGCTGGTTCACCGCGCAGGAGGCGCTGGAGTACGGCTTCGTCGACCACGTGGTGAGCAAGGCGGCCATGACCGACAGCACCAACCCGGTCACCGACAACTGAGTCCGGAGGGACCGACATGAGCTTCCAGATGCCCTCCAGCCGCTACATCCTGCCCTCCTTCGTGGAGCGCACGAGCTACGGCATGAAGGAGTCCAACCCCTACAACAAGCTCTTCGAGGAGCGCATCATCTTCCTCGGGGTGCAGATCGACGACGCGTCGGCCAACGACGTGATGGCCCAGCTCATCACGCTGGAGTCCGCCGACCCGGACCGCGACATCACCATCTACATCAACTCCCCGGGTGGCTCCTTCACCTCGCTGATGGCCATCTACGACACGATGATGTTCGTCCGGCCCGACATCCAGACCGTCTGCATGGGCCAGGCCGCCTCGGCCGCCGCCGTCCTGCTGGCCGCCGGCACCCCCGGCAAGCGGCTGGCGCTGCCGTACTCCCGGGTGCTCATCCACCAGCCCTCCGGCGAGGCCGGCGGGCAGGTGTCGGACCTGGAGATCCACGCGGCGGAGATCCAGCGGGTCCGCCAGCAGATGGAGGACATCCTGGCCCGGCACACCGGCCGGTCGCCCGAGCAGGTCCGCGCCGACATCGACCGCGACAAGATCCTCACCGCCGGCGAGGCCAAGGCCTACGGGATCGTCGACGAGGTCATCCAGAGCCGCAAGCTCAACGCCCTGCCGGGCTGACCCTGCGCGACGGGACGGGTCGAGTGCGCGCGTGTCGGGCGCTCGACCCGTACCGTCGGAGGACGCGGGACGCACGACTGCCGGTGCCGCACCCGCCGGGCGAGTCATCACCCGGCGCGGTCGGTGCCGGGAGGTACGGTCGGCGGGCTCTCGACCCCGGCCGGTCGCCGGAGGAGGGTCTCGCCGGAGCGGGGCCGAGCACGGACACCAGCACCAGTTCACAGACGGGCGCCTGATCCGGGAGCCTGGAATCCCCCCGAGGTGGAGGTCAGCAGGTGGCACGAATCGGTGAGAGCGGTGACCTGCTCAAGTGCTCGTTCTGCGGGAAGAGCCAGAAGCAGGTCAAGAAGCTCATCGCTGGCCCCGGGGTCTACATCTGCGACGAGTGCATCGACCTCTGCAACGAGATCATCGAGGAGGAGCTGTCGGAGTCGTCGGACCTGAAGTTCGACGAGCTGCCGAAGCCCAAGGAGATCCACGACTTCCTCGAGCAGTACGTGATCGGCCAGGACAAGGCCAAGCGCGCCCTGTCGGTGGCCGTCTACAACCACTACAAGCGGGTGCAGGCCGGCGGCGCCGGCGGCCGCGACGACTCCGTCGAGCTGGCCAAGTCCAACATCCTGCTGATAGGCCCCACCGGCTGCGGCAAGACCCACCTCGCCCAGACCCTGGCCCGGATGCTCAACGTCCCCTTCGCCATCGCCGACGCCACCGCGCTCACCGAGGCCGGCTACGTCGGTGAGGACGTCGAGAACATCCTGCTCAAGCTGATCCAGGCCGCCGACTACGACGTCAAGCGCGCCGAGACCGGGATCATCTACATCGACGAGGTCGACAAGATCGCCCGCAAGAGCGAGAACCCGTCGATCACCCGCGACGTCTCCGGCGAGGGCGTGCAGCAGGCGCTGCTGAAGATCCTCGAGGGGACGACGGCCTCGGTGCCCCCGCAGGGTGGCCGCAAGCACCCGCACCAGGAGTTCATCCAGATCGACACGACGAACGTGCTGTTCATCGTGGGCGGCGCCTTCGCCGGCCTGGAGAAGATCATCGAGCAGCGGGCCGGCAAGCAGGGCATCGGCTTCGGCTCGGAGGTCCGCTCCAAGAAGGAGATGGACGAGGCCAACACCTTCGCCGAGGTCATGCCCGAGGACCTGCTGAAGTTCGGCATGATCCCGGAGTTCATCGGCCGGCTCCCGGTCATCACCAGCGTCGAGAAGCTCGACCGCGACGCGCTGATGAACATCCTCACCGAGCCGAAGAACGCCCTGGTGCGCCAGTACCGGCGGCTGTTCGAGCTCGACGGGGTGGAGCTGGAGTTCACCGACGACGCGCTGGAGTCGATCGCCGACCAGGCCATCCTCCGCGGCACCGGCGCCCGTGGCCTGCGCGCGATCATGGAGGAGGTGCTGCAGTCGGTGATGTACGACGTCCCCAGCCGGGACGACGTCGCCTCCGTGGTGATCACCCGGGAGGTCGTGCTGGAGCACGTCAACCCGACGATCGTGCCCCGCAAGCCCAGCCGCGCCCCTCGTGAGAAGTCGGCCTAGCAGGTCGGAGAACCGCTGTACCCCGGTGGCCCAGGACCCGCGTGGTCCTGGGCCACCGGTGTTCAGAGGTCCGCGAGCCGGCGTCGCAGGACCGCCTCGATCTCCCGCCGACACCCTGCCGGATCCGTGACCAGCCGCCGGTAGCTGAACCGGAGGACCACCCAGCCGAGCGTCGCCAGCGCGGTGTCGCGGCGCATGTCGCGCTCGCGCTGCTCCCGGCTGCCGTGGAAGGCGGCCCCGTCCAGCTCGACCGCCACTCGCAGCCTCGGCCAGGCGGCGTCGAGGTACACCGTGCGGCCGGTGGGCAGCGCGACCCGGTGCTGCTGCACGAACGGCGGGATCCGGGGGTCCCGCAGCACGTGCAGCACGCCGAAGACCTCCAGCTCGCTCTGGCACCCGCCGGCCACCAGGTCGAGCAGCTCCACGAGCTCGCGCCGGCCGGAGTGCCGCTGCTGCTGCGCCGACGCCGCGCGCAGGTCGTCGACGTCCACCGCCCGCGTCCGGACGGCCTCGATGACCGCCTGGCGCACCACGGGGACCTCGCTGGCCGCCCGCGGGTTCCGCCGCGGCGTGCAGGACCACGCCCAGGCGTCGACGAGGCTGCGCGCCGCGTCCAGGACCGGCAGCCCGTTCACCCCGACCGTCTCCAGCGTCAGCGTCGTCCGGTGGACGGTCACCCCGACGGCGCCGCGCGGCCAGCGGTCGGCCGGCACGGTGACGTGCAGCGGACCGGGCCGCGCCGGTACGAGCTGGTGGACGGCGAGCGCCGACAGGTGACTGAGTGGGCCGCGTGCCCACAGCACCGCGGCGCGGGCACGCACCGGCCACTCGCCGGCCCGGTCGGGGAGGGCGAGGACGCCGGGGTGCAGCAGGACGACGTCCCCGTCGGTCAGCCAGCGGCTGACGCTGGTGGAGCTCGTGGCCAGGGTGACCCGGTCGCGGCGTGCGCTGCCGTGGGGGAGGAGGGCTGCGAGGTCGTGCACGCCGCGCAGCCTGGCGCGGGAGTGGTCCGGTCCGCTCGGGGGCTGTGGACGGCGGCGACCGCTGTACCCGAGTGGCCCGGGGACGCCGTCGAAACGGGCCGTCGGGGTGCAGCGGTGTCGTGCGCGGCACCACCGGCGGGCGGCTGGCACAGTCGAGGCCGTGCGCGCCCTCACCGCCCTGCCCGACGCCGCGCGCGCCGCCTTCCGCAGCCGCGTCTCCGGCGACCCGACCGGCGCCCCGGACTGGGTCCGCGACATCGCCCGCGTCGGCACCGGACCGGGCTGGTTCGCACCCGACGGCGTGGTGTGGCGGGTGCACGGCGACCTGTCCACGCTGGTCGGCGGGGTGGCCGCGCTGCTCGGCCAGGGCGCCCACCCGCTGGCCCTGGCCGGCGTGCAGCGGCACTCGGCCTACCGCGAGGACCCGTGGAAGCGGCTGGCCGGCACCGCCCGCTGGCTGGTGGTGAGCACCTTCGGCTCCGCCGAGCTGGCCGAGCGGGAGGCCGGCCGGGTCCGCGGCATGCACCACAGCGTCCGCGGGGAGGTGGCCGGCCGGCCCTACTCCGCCTCGGACCCGGTGCTGCTGCGCTGGGTGCACCTGGCCTTCACCGACGCGTTCCTCGCCGCCCAACAGGCGGTCGGCCAGGACCTCACCGCCCGCTTCGGCCGGGGCTGGCCGGACGTCTACGTGGCCGAGTGGGCGCGCTCCGCCCAGGCACTGGGCGCCACCGACCTCCCGGCCAGCGCCGCCCAGCTGGCCGAGGCCCTGGCCGCGCACGGCCCCGAGCTCGCCCCGGTGCCGGAATCGCTGCGGGAGTTCCTCGCCGCCCCGCCGGGCCTGAGCCCGCCCGAGCGGGTGTTCTACCGGGGCCTGTCCGGCGCGGCGGCACACCTGGTCTCCCCGGCGGTCGCCCCGCACGCCGGCGTCCCCGGCCGGGGCCGCGGCGGGGCGGTGCCGATCGGGGTGGCCCGCACCCAGCTGCGCGCGCTGCGGCTCGCGCTGGGCGCGCACAGCCCGTCGGAGGAGGCGGCCCGCTGGCGCCTCGGGCTCGGCCCGGCCCCCGCCTGGGCGGCGGGGGCCTGAGCGAGGTCAGCCCTCCGCGAGCACGACGTCCACGGTCAGCGGTCCCTCGCCGGCGACCACGGTCAGCGAGGCGATCCGGCCGGCCTCGGCCAGGTCCCCGCGGGCGGTCTCCACCAGCGCCACCTGCCCGGCCGGCGCGGTCACCGTGGCGGACTCGACGTCGGCGCGCATCGACACCTTCGCGTCGGACTTCGCCTTCCGCACCCCGGCCAGCGCGGCGGCCACCACCGGCAGCACCGACGGGTCCCCGCCGTCCGGCAGCTCGGCCGCGGCCGGCCACGGGGACCGGTGCACGGAGCCGGCCTGCCACCAGGACCAGACTTCCTCGGTGACGAACGGCAGCACCGGGGCGAACAGCCGCAGCTGCACCGACAGCGCCAGCGCCAGCGCCGCCCGGGCGGACTCCGCGGCCGGTCCGCTCCCGTAGGCGCGGGACTTCACCAGCTCCACGTGGTCGTCGCAGAACGACCAGAAGAACGCCTCGGCCACCTCCAGCGCGCGGGTGTAGTTGTAGGACTCCATCGCCGCGGTGGCCTGGGCCACCACGTCCGCGAGGCCGGCGAGCAGCGAGAGGTCCACCGGCTCGGTCACCGCGTCCGCCGAGGCCGAGGCCGACGCGCCCAGCCCCAGCACGAACTTGCCCACGTTGAGCAGCTTGATGGCCAGCCGGCGGCCGACCTTCATCTGCGCCTCGTCGAAGGGGGAGTCCGCCCCCGGCCGGGCACCGGCGGCCCGCCAGCGCACCGCGTCGGTGCCGTAGCGCTCCAGCACGTCGATCGGGGTGACCACGTTGCCCTTGGACTTCGACATCTTCTTGCGGTCGGGGTCCACGACGAAGCCGGAGATGGTGGCGTGCGTCCAGGGCACCGTGCCGTGCTCGAAGTGCGAGCGGACGACGGTGGAGAACAGCCAGGTGCGGATGATGTCGTGGGCCTGCGGGCGCTGGTCCATCGGGAAGACGTGCGCGAACAGCTCCGGGTCGGTGTCCCAACCCGAGGCCACCTGCGGCGACAGCGACGAGGTCGCCCAGGTGTCCATGACGTCGGGGTCGGCCACGAACCCCCCGGGGACGCCGCGCTGGGACTCGGTGTAGCCCTCCGGGACGTCGGAGGACGGGTCGACCGGCAGTGCCGTCTCCGGCGCCAGCAGCGGCTCGTCGAACACCGGCTCCCCGGCGTCGTCCAGGCGGTACCAGACCGGGAACGGGACGCCGAAGAACCGCTGCCGGCTGATCAGCCAGTCGCCGTTGAGGCCCTCCACCCAGTTCTCGTAGCGGTGCCGCATGTGCTCGGGCACCCACCGGATCTCCCGGCCGCGGGCGACCAGCGCCTCCCGCAGCTCGGCGTCCCGGCCGCCGTTGCGGATGTACCACTGCCGCGTGGTGACGATCTCCAGCGGCCGCTCGCCCTTCTCGAAGAACTTCACCGGGTGGGTGATCGGCCGCGGCTCGCCGTCCAGGTCACCGGACTCGCGCAGCAGCTCCACCATGCGCTGCTGGGCGCTGAACACCGTCTTGCCGGCCAGCTCGGCGTAGAGCGCCGCGGGGACGCCGGGCGGCGGCTCGGGCAGCAGCCGGCCGTCCCAGCCGACGATCGCGCGGGTGGGCAGCTGCAGCTCCCGCCACCAGGTGACGTCGTTGAGGTCCCCGAAGGTGCAGATCATCGCGATGCCCGAGCCCTTGTCCGGCTCGGCGAGGCGGTGGGCCACCACGGGCACCTCGACGCCGAACACCGGCGTCCGCACGGTGGAGCCGAACAGCGGCCGGTACCGCTCGTCGTCGGGGTGGGCGACCAGCGCGACGCAGGCGGGCAGCAGCTCGGGGCGGGTGGTCTCGATGTGCACCGGGCCGGAGGGGCCGCTGGCTGGGTCGGGCTGGGCGGAGATGGGATGGAAGGCGATCCGGTGGTAGGCGCCGGGGCGCTCGCGGTCCTCCAGCTCGGCCTGGGCGACCGCGGTGCGGAAGGTGACGTCCCAGAGGGTGGGCGCCTCCTGCGCGTAGGCCTCGCCGCGGGCCAGGTTGTGCAGGAACGCGCGCTGCGCGGTGGCCCGGGAGGTCGCCGAGATCGTGCGGTAGACGTTCGTCCAGTCCACCGACAGCCCGACGCGGCGCCACAGCTCGGCGAACGCCTCCTCGTCCTCCGCCGTCAGCCGCTCGCACAGCTCGACGAAGTTGCGGCGGGAGACCGGCAGCTGGTCCTTGCCCGGCTTCTCGGGCGGGGTGAGGCCCTCCTCGTAGGGCAGCGAGGGGTCGCAGCGGACGCCGTAGTAGTTCTGCACCCGCCGCTCGGTGGGCAGGCCGTTGTCGTCCCAGCCCATCGGGTAGAACACGTGCCGCCCGCGCATCCGCTGGTAGCGGGCGACGATGTCGGTGTGCGTGTAGCTGAACACGTGCCCGACGTGCAGCGACCCGCTGGCCGTCGGCGGCGGGGTGTCGATCGACCAGGTCTGCTCCCGCGGGGCCGCCAGCGCGGCCGCCCGGTCGAAGGCGTAGGTGCCGTCGGCCGCCCAGCGGGCCGTCCACTTGCCCTCGAGCCCGTCCAGCGACGGCTTGTCCGGTACACCGGCGACCGTCCCCGGAGCCGGGGGGACGGAGGTCGTGGTGTCGGCAGCCATGGGCCTCAGTCTAGGAAGCGGGCGGCTGGCATCCTGGACGGGATGAGCAGCACCCGGACCGCCGACCTCGCCCGCGTCGAGGGCGAGCTGCTGGCCCGCTGGCCGGAGACGCGCCTGGAGCCCTCGCTCGGCCGGATCGCCGCCCTGGTGGACCTGCTCGGCTCGCCGCACCGGGCCTACCCCGTCGTCCAGGTGGCCGGCACCAACGGCAAGACGACGACGGCGCGGATGGTCGACGAGCTGCTGCGCGGCTTCGGCCTGCGGGTGGGCCGGTTCACCAGCCCGCACCTGCAGTCGGTGCGTGAGCGGATCGTGCTCGACGGCGAGCCGGTCACCCCCGAGCGGTTCGTGGAGACCTACGAGGACGTCGCGCCGTACGTGCAGATGGTCGACGCCGCCGGCGGGCACCCGATGAGCTTCTTCGAGGTCATGGTGGGCATGGCCTACGCGACCTTCGCCGAGGCCCCGGTCGACGTCGCCGTGATCGAGGTCGGGATGGGCGGCACCTGGGACGCCACCAACGTCGTCGACGCCCGGGTCGCCGTCGTCACCCCGGTGGCGCTGGACCACGCCGAGTACCTCGGCCCCGACGTCGGCACCATCGCCGGGGAGAAGGCCGGGGTGATCAAGCGCGACGCGGTCGCGGTGCTGGCCCGCCAGCAGCCCGCGGCGCTGGACGCGCTGGTCCGCCGGGCGGTCGAGGTGGAGGCCGTGGTCGCGCGGGAGGGCACCGAGTTCGGCGTCCTGGAGCGGAAGGTCGCCGTCGGCGGGCAGCAGGTGCGGCTGCAGGGCCTGGGCGGGGAGTACGCGGAGCTGTTCCTCCCGCTGTTCGGCGCGCACCAGGCGCAGAACGCCGCGACCGCGCTGGCCGCCGTCGAGGCCTTCCTCGGCGCCGGCGCGGGCACCGGGCCGGTCGACCAGGAGACCGTGCGCGCCGCGTTCGCCGCCGTCCGGTCACCGGGCCGCCTCGAGCGGGTGCGCACCAGCCCGACGGTGCTGGTCGACGCCGCGCACAACCCCGCCGGCATGGCGGCGACGGTCGAAGCGGTGCGGGAGTCCTTCGACTTCACCCGGTTGGTCGGGGTGGTCGGCGTGGTCCGCGGCAAGGACGTCGAGGGCATGCTGCGGGAGCTGGAGGGCGTCTGCGCGGAGCTGGTGGTCACCGAGAACGGCTCGCCGCGGGCGATGCCGGCCGACGAGCTGGGCGCGCTGGCCGTCGACGTCTTCGGCGCCGGCCGGGTCAGCGTCTCCCCGCGGCTGCCAGAGGCCCTCACGGAGGCGATCGAGCTGGCCGAGGCCGGCCCGGACGACGCCCTGGGCGGCTCCGGTGTGCTGGTCACCGGCAGCGTCGTCACCGCCGGCGAGGCCCGCACGGTCCTCGGCCGGGGCGCGCGGTGACCGAGCTGGCGAGGTCACCGATGGGCGCAGCACGGCCCCGCACGGTGCCGACGAGCGCCAGCGAGGAGGCACCGTGACGGCGCCGGACCCGGTGCGGGCGGCCCGGGCGCTGCGCGGGTCGGCGGCCGCGGTGCTGGTGCTCGAGGGCATCGCGGTGCTGTTCGTGCCGCGCGGCATCGCCCAGTCGGGCGACGGTCTCGGCGGCGTGGAGCTCATCCTCCTGCTGGTGCTGGCCGGCGTCCTCGTGCTGGCCAGCGGGGTGCAGCGCCGTCCGCAGGGCCTGGTGGTGGGCACCGCGCTGCAGGTGCCGCTGCTGCTCACCGGCCTGCTCAACGGCGCCATGTGGTTCGTCGGCGGCGTCTTCGTGCTCATCTGGCTGTACCTGCTGCAGATCCGCAAGGAGCTGCTCGGCTCCCCGTTCGGCGACCCCGCGCCCCGGGGGGACGGCGACCCCGCCGCGTAGGCTGCCCTCCCGTGTCCGCACCCGCGCCCGAGCGCACCCTGGTCCTCGTCAAGCCCGACGGCGTCGCCCGCGGCCTGGTCGGCGAGGTGATCTCCCGGCTGGAGGCCAAGGGGCTGCGCCTGGTCGCCGCCGAGCTGCGCACGCTGGGCCGCGACGTGGCCGAGGAGCACTACGGCGAGCACCGCGAGCGGCCGTTCTTCGGCTCGCTGGTCGACTTCATCACCGGCGGCCCGCTGCTCGCGCTGGTCGTCGAGGGCCCGCGCGCCATCGAGGCGTTCCGCGCGCTGGCCGGCGCCACCGACCCGGTCAAGGCCGCGCCCGGCACCATCCGCGGCGACCACGCCCTGGAGGTGCAGGAGAACGTCGTGCACGGCTCGGACTCCCCGGAGTCCGCCGCCCGCGAGATCGGCCTGTTCTTCCCGCAGCTCTAGAAGGACCCCCTCGCCCCCCGCCACTCGCACGCTCGCGGCGGCACCCTGCGAGGGGGCCCGGCTACCCTGGTCGGGTCATGAACGGTGAAACGCTGTACCCCCGTCTCGAACCGCTGCTCGCCCAGGTGGCCAAGCCGATCCAGTACGTCGGCGGTGAGCTGAACGCGCAGGTCAAGGCGTGGGACGACGTCGCCGTCCACTGGGCGCTGATGTACCCCGACGCCTACGAGGTGGGGCTGCCCAACCAGGGCCTGATGATCCTCTACGAGGTGCTCAACGAGCGGCCCGACGCCCTGGCCGAGCGCACCTACGCCGTCTGGCCCGACCTCGCCGCGTTGATGCGCGAGCACGGCGTCGGCCAGTTCACCGTCGACTCCCACCGCGCGGTCGCCGACTTCGACGTCCTCGGCGTCAGCTTCGCCACCGAGCTCGGCTACACCAACCTGCTCGAGGCCCTGGACCTCGCCGGGGTGCCGCTGCACGCGGTCGACCGCGACGAGACCCACCCGGTCGTCGTCGCCGGCGGGCACGCCGCGTTCAACCCCGAGCCGGTGGCCGACTTCGTCGACTGCGCCGTCCTCGGCGACGGCGAGCAGGTCGTCGGCGACGTCACCGACGTGGTCGCGGCGTGGAAGGCCCAGGGCCGCCCCGGCGGCCGGGTGGAGCTGCTGGCCCGGCTGGCCCGGGTCGACGGCGTCTACGTGCCGCGCTTCTACGCGGTCTCCTACGCCCCGGACGGCGGCATCGCGGCCGTGACGCGCGCCCGCGAGGACGTCCCGGCGCGGGTGGGCAAGCGCACCGTCATGGACCTCGACGAGTGGCCGTACCCGAAGACGCCGCTGGTGCCGCTGGCCGAGAGCGTGCACGAGCGGATGAGCGTGGAGATCTTCCGCGGCTGCACCCGCGGCTGCCGGTTCTGCCAGGCCGGGATGATCACCCGGCCGGTGCGCGAGCGGACCATCACCGGCATCGGCTCGATGGTCGACCAGGGCCTGCGCGCGACCGGCTACGAGGAGGTCGGGCTGCTGTCGCTGTCCAGCGCCGACCACTCCGAGATCGGCCAGGTGGCCAAGGAGCTCGCCGACCGCTACGAGGGCACCAACACCGGCCTGTCCCTCCCGAGCACCCGGGTGGACGCCTTCAACGTCACCCTGGCCAACGAGCTGTCCCGCAACGGCCGCCGCTCCGGCCTCACCTTCGCCCCCGAGGGCGGCAGCGAGCGGATCCGCCGGGTGATCAACAAGACGGTGTCCAAGGAGGACCTGGTCCGCACCGTCACCACCGCCTACGCCAACGGCTGGACGCAGGTGAAGCTCTACTTCATGTGCGGTCTGCCCACGGAGACCGACGAGGACGTGCTGGAGATCGCCGAGCTCGCCGTCGAGGTGATCCGCGCCGGGCGGGAGGCCAGCGGGCGCAAGGACATCCGCTGCACCGTCTCCATCGGCGGCTTCGTGCCCAAGCCGCACACCCCGTTCCAGTGGGCCGCGCAGGCCAGCGCGGACACCATCGACTCCCGCCTCCGGGTGCTGCGCCAGGCGATCAACGCCGACCGGCGCATCGGCCGCTCCATCGGCCTGCGGTACCACGACGGCAAGCCCGGCGTGGTCGAGGGCCTGCTGTCCCGCGGCGACCGCCGGGTGGGCCGGGTCATCGAGCGGGTGTGGCGCGAGGGCGGGAGGTTCGACGGCTGGAGCGAGCACTTCTCCTACGAACGGTGGACGCAGGCCGCGGCCGCGGAGCTCGCCGCGTTCGGCGTCGACCTGGACTGGTACACCACCCGCGAGCGCGGCCAGGACGAGGTGCTGCCCTGGGACCACCTGGACTCCGGGCTGGACAAGGAGTGGCTCTGGGACGACTGGCAGGAGGCCCTCGCCGAGGAGGAGGTCGCCGACTGCCGGTGGACCCCCTGCTACGACTGCGGCGTCTGCCCCACCAACGGCACGGAGATCCAGATCGGGCCGACCGGGCGCAGCCTGCTGCCGCTCACGGTCGTCCGCTAGTGGCCCGCCAGCCCGAGGGCCCGCCGCCGCCCCCGACGGTGCAGAAGCTGCGGCTGCGCTACGCCAAGCGCGGGCCGCTGCGCTTCGCCTCGCACCGCGACCTCGCCCGCGCCCTGGAGCGCGCGCTGCGCCGGGCCCAGGTGCCCATGGCCTTCTCCGCCGGGTTCAGCCCGCACCCGAAGATCTCCTACGTCGGCGCCGCGCCCACCGGGTCGGCCAGCGAGGCCGAGTACGCGGAGATCGGCCTGACCCGGCGGTGCGAACCCGAGGCGGTGCGGGCCGCGCTGGACGCCTCGCTGCCCCCCGGCATCGACGTCCTCGAGTGCGTGGAGGCCCTGGGCCCGGGGTCGCTGGCCGACCGGATCGACGCGGCCGTGTGGCGGGTCGAGCTGCCCGGCGTGGCGCCCGCGGAGCTGGCCGCGGCGGTCGAGGCGTTCCTGGCCGCCGAGGTGGTCACCGTCGCCAAGCGCACCAAGAACGGGCTCCGGGATGTCGACGCGCGGCCCGCCGTGGCCGACGCGTCGGCGGGCGGGGAGTCAGGTTGTGCCATACTGCACATGGTCGTCCGGCAGGTGACGCCCTCCGTTCGACCCGACGACGTGTTGGCCGCCCTGGTTGCCGTCGCCGACCTGCGCCCGCCGTCGCCCCCCCGGGCCGTGCGTGAGGCGCAGGGCCGGCTCGACGGCAGCGGGACGGTGGCCGACCCGCTCGGCCCGGACCGCGTCGCAGGCGCCCGCTGCCAGGGGGAGCCCGCCGCGGTCTGACCGTGGGCCGGGGCGCACGCCGTCGCGCGACACGGCTGCCAGACGTGACGCACCCCGAGATCTCGCACCACCCCGCACCACCCGGCGCCCGGCCGCGGCGACACCTCGCCCGGGCACCGGCCCCAGACTTCGCGGGTCGAGCCTGCCGCCGAACCCGGCGCGGGCCCGCCCCGCCCCACCCGTGCTCCTGCGCGGCCGCCCGTCCTCGCGATCGGCGCCCGGGAGCAGTACACAGGAGGCGAGCCACCCGTGGCCGACCAGACAGACGACCGCACGACCACCCCGGCCGAGGAGGACCTCGCGGCCCCGCCGCAGGACGGCGACACCCCCGCGGCCGAGCAGGAGCTCCTGGCCGCCGAGTCCGGCGAGGACGACGACGCCGGCGAACGGGCCGCCGCGGAGGCACCCGCGGAGCACGCACCTGCCGAGGACGAGGCGCCCGAGCCCCCGGTGGCCGAGCCGGAGGAGGCCCCGGTCTCCCGCTTCGGCGCGCAGTTCAGCTCCCCGGAGCCCACCGCGGTCATCGCCCGTCCCCGCCGCCGGGCCACCCGGCCGGCCGGCGCGGCCGACCCGGACGCCTACACCGACCTGCCGCCGGTCGCCCCGGCCCTCCCGGCGTTCGTGAGCTTCGTGGCGCCGACCGAGACCGACGCGCCGGCCCCGCCGCGCCGGCGCAGCCGCCGACCGCTGGCCGAGTCGCCGGTGGCCGAGGAGGCCGACGCCGAGCCGGCCGAGGACCTCGACGAGGACGTCCCGGCACCGCGCTCCCGGCGCGGTCGCTCCCGCCGCCGCTCCGCCGCCGAGGAGACCCCCGCGCCGGTCGAGGACACCGAGGACACCGACACCGACGAGGACGCCGCCGACGAGGACACCACCGCCGGCGACGACGGCGACGACACCGGTGGCGGCAGCCGGCGCCGCCGCCGGGGCCGCCGCGGCCGCGGCCGGGGCCGCACCGGTGAGGACGCCGGCGACGGCGACGAGGACACCGACGAGGACGCCGGTGACGAGCGGGGCACCGACGACGCCGACGAGGACAGCGACGCCGGCGAGGACACCGCCGAGGACGACGACGAGGGCGGCTCGAGCACCCGCCGCCGGCGTCGGCGCCGCCGCCGGGGGAGCAGCAGCGCCGAGCCCGGTGAGGCCACCGCCGACGGCGACGACGACCGCCCGGAGCGGGCCGGCCGCAACGGCCGCACCACCAGCGACGACGACGTCCGGGGGGTGGCCGGCTCCACCCGCCTGGAGGCCAAGCGGCAGCGCCGCCGGGACGGTCGGGACAGCGGCCGCCGCCGCACGGCGATCCTCACCGAGTCCGAGTTCCTCGCCCGCCGCGAGGCGGTGGACCGCAAGATGGTCATCCGCCAGCGGGGCGAGCGCACGCAGATCGCCGTCCTCGAGGACGACGTGCTCGTCGAGCACTACGTGACCCAGGCGCAGGCGACGTCCTTCGCCGGCAACGTCTACCTCGGCCGGGTGCAGAACGTGCTGCCCAGCATGGAGGCCGCGTTCGTCGACATCGGCAAGGGCCGCAACGCGGTGGTCTACGCCGGCGAGGTCAACTGGGACGCCGCCGGCCTGTCGGGCAAGCAGCGCTCCATCGAGCAGGCGATGAAGTCCGGCGACAAGGTGCTCGTCCAGGTCACCAAGGACCCGATCGGGCACAAGGGCGCCCGGCTGACCCAGCAGGTCAACCTGCCCGGCCGGTTCCTGGTCTACGTGCCGGGCGGGTCGATGACCGGCATCAGCCGCAAGCTGCCCGACACCGAGCGCACCCGGCTCAAGGACATCCTCAAGAAGATCGTCCCCGAGGACGCCGGCGTGATCATCCGCACCGCCGCCGAGGGCGCCTCCGAGGAGGAGCTCACCCGCGACGTGGCCCGGCTGCAGGCCCAGTGGGAGGTCATCCAGAAGAAGGCCGAGTCCTCCTCCACCGCCCCGGCGCTGCTCTACGGCGAGCCCGACCTCGCCATCCGCGTCATCCGCGACGTCTTCAACGAGGACTTCAAGGAGCTCGTCGTCCAGGGCGACGACGCCTGGGACACCGTCGAGGCCTACGTCGCACACGTCTCCCCGGAGCTGTCCGGGCGGCTGACCCGGCACACCGGCGAGGGCGACGTCTTCCGCGACCTGCGCATCGACGAGCAGCTGATGAAGGCCCTCGACCGCAAGGTGTGGCTGCCCTCGGGCGGCTCGCTGGTCATCGACCGCACCGAGGCGATGACCGTCGTGGACGTCAACACCGGCAAGTTCACCGGCTCCGGCGGGAACCTCGAGCAGACCGTCACGCGCAACAACATGGAGGCGGCCGAGGAGATCGTCCGCCAGCTCCGGCTGCGCGACATCGGCGGCATGATCGTCATCGACTTCATCGACATGGTGCTGGAGAGCAACCGCGACCTGGTGCTGCGCCGGCTCACCGAGTGCCTGGGCCGCGACCGCACCAAGCACCAGGTCGCCGAGGTCACCTCGCTCGGCCTGGTGCAGATGACCCGCAAGCGGGTCGGCCAGGGCCTGCTGGAGGTCTTCTCCGAGCCGTGCGAGCACTGCCGCGGACGGGGTGTCGTGGTGCACCTCGACCCGGCGGAGGACAAGCGCCGCGGCGGCGGGAACGCCCCAGCGGGCAACGGCGGTGGCACCGGCCGGCGCGAGCAGCAGCGCGGCGACCGCGGACGCGACGGCGGCGCCCGGCCGGCCGAGGAGACTCCGGACCCGGTGCCCGCCGACGCCGCGGAGGAGACCCCCGCGGTCACCGGCACCGAGGGCGACGGCCAGCGCTCCGGCGGCGGACGCCGCAGCCGCGGCCGGCGCAACCGCGGCCAGTCCGGTGAGGACCGCGCCGCCGAGGACGCCGCCGTGCTCACGGCGACCGTCGACGCGCCGGCGCCGGAGGTCGAGCAGCCGGCGGTCGAGCAGCCGGAGGTCGAGCAGCCGGAGGTCGAGCAGCCCGTGGTCGAGCAGCCCGAGGCGGCCGTGCCCGAGGCCGCCGCGGCCGGCGGGACGCCGGAGGTGGCCGACCCCGCGCCGGTGGAGCCGGTCGCCGAGCGCATCGGCACCCCGTTCGCCGCCCAGCCGCAAGCGGCCGAGCAGGAGTCCGCCCAGCCGCAGGCCGCGCAGCCGCAGGCAGTCGACCAGGAGGCCGCGCAGCCCGAGCCGCCGGCCGACGACGAGGCCGTGCCGGCCGGCGCCGGCCCCGACGACCCCGGCCCGGCGGAGGCGCACGAGGACCCGGTCGAGCCGACCCCCGTCGAGGCGCCGGTCACCCGCCCGCGCCGCCGGCGGGCCGCCAGCCGCCCCGCGGGACCGCCGGCGTCCTGACACCCGGTACCCGCACCGCGAGCGTGTGCGCCGGCGCCCCCGTCCCCGGCCGGGGAACCGGGCCCCGGCGCACGCGCTCCGGGCCGGGCCGGGCGGTCGGGGGGCCTGCCGCGCGTCCTGGCCGCTCGGGTACGCTGGTCGGGTTGCACCGCCCCGGCACCGCGCACCGCACGGTGTGCACCTGGGAGGCGGGCAACCCGTCCAGCACCCGGCGCCCGGCGTCCGGGCGCACGCAGGACACGACAGAGGCGATCGAGGAGTCCAGTGGTGTACGCAGTCGTCAAGGCCGGTGGCCGCCAGCACAAGGTGGCCGTGGGCGACCGGTTCACGGTCAACCGTCTCGTGGGTGAGGCGGGCGACTCCGTCACCCTGCCGGCCCTGCTGCTGGTCGACGGCGACACCGTCACGAGCGACGCGGCGACCCTGGCCGGCGTCACCGTGACCGGCGAGATCGTCGGCCACGGCAAGGGCCCGAAGATCCGCATCCACAAGTTCAAGAACAAGACCGGGTACCACAAGCGTCAGGGGCACCGTCAGCCGCTGACCGACGTGGTCGTCCGCGACATCACGAAGGGCTGACGCCGACATGGCACACAAGAAGGGCGCCTCGTCCTCCCGCAACGGCCGCGACTCCAACGCCCAGCGTCTGGGCGTCAAGCGCTTCGGTGGCCAGGTCGTGAAGGCCGGCGAGATCATCGTCCGCCAGCGTGGCACCCACTTCCACCCGGGCCTGGGCGTCGGCCGCGGCAACGACGACACGCTGTTCGCGCTGCAGCCGGGCTCGGTCACCTTCGGCACCAAGCGGGGGCGCAAGACCGTCTCCATCACCGCCGTCGCGAGCTGACGTAGGACCCCGTCCTCCTCACCGCTCGCAGGCTCGCGGTGAGCCTCTGGACGGGGCCGTTCCAGCACGTCACGAGCGCACGGGCCCTCCGCCCGTGCGCTCGCAGCGCTCGACAACGAGGAAAGAGGCGGCGCGGACATGGCCGCTTTCGTGGACCGCGTGGTCGTGCACGTGGCCGCGGGCAACGGCGGGCACGGGGTCGCGTCGGTGCACCGCGAGAAGTTCAAGCCGCTCGGCGGCCCCGACGGGGGCAACGGCGGCAACGGCGGGGACGTCGTCCTCGAGGTCGACCCCAGCGTGCACACGCTGCTGGACTTCCACCACCGCCCGCACCAGAAGGCCGGCAACGGCCGCCCCGGCGAGGGCAGCAACCGGCACGGCGCCCGCGGGGAGGACCGCGTGCTGCGGGTCCCCGCCGGCACGGTGGTCAGCACCCCCGACGGCACGGTGATCGCCGACCTCGTCGGCGCCGGCACCCGCGTCGTCCTCGCGCACGGCGGCAAGGGCGGCCTGGGCAACGCCGCGCTGGCCAACGCCCGCCGCAAGGCACCCGGCTTCGCGCTGCTCGGCGAGCCCGGCGAGGCGCTGGACGCCGTCATCGAGCTCAAGAGCATCGCCGACGTCGGCCTGGTCGGGTTCCCGTCGGCCGGCAAGTCCTCGCTGATCGCGGCCGTGTCCGCGGCGCGGCCGAAGATCGCCGACTACCCGTTCACCACGTTGGTGCCCAACCTCGGCGTGGTCCGGGCCGGCGACACCGTGTTCACGATGGCCGACGTCCCCGGGCTGATCCCCGGCGCCTCGGAGGGCCGCGGACTCGGGCTGGAGTTCCTCCGCCACATCGAGCGCTGCGCCGTGCTGGTGCACGTGGTCGACATGGCCACGATGGAGCCCGGCCGCGACCCGGAGAGCGACATCGAGGCCCTGCAGCACGAGCTGGCCCAGTACCGCGCCGACCTGGTCGACCGGCTGCGGGTCGCCGTCCTCAACAAGGTGGACGTCCCCGACGCCCGGGAGCTGGTCGACCTGGTGCGCGAGCCGCTGGAGCAGCGCGGCCTGCAGGTGTTCGCGGTGAGCGCCGCGACCGGCGAGGGGCTGCGCGAGCTCGGCTTCGCGCTGGCCGCGGCGGTCGAGGAGCACCGCGCCGCGCTGCCCGAGCCGGAGCCGGTGCGGATCACCCTGACCCCG
The DNA here is from genome assembly GCF_032460525.1 of Geodermatophilus sp. DSM 44513. Lineage (NCBI taxonomy): Bacteria > Bacillati > Actinomycetota > Actinomycetes > Geodermatophilales > Geodermatophilaceae > Geodermatophilus > Geodermatophilus sp. DSM 44513. The sequence goes on from NZ_CP135963.1 coordinate 1,362,494, forward strand.
CGCGCGGTGGACGACAGCGGCTTCACCGTCGCGCGCGACCCCCAGGACGAGGGCGTGTTCGTCGTCCGCGGCGTCAAGCCCGAGCGCTGGGTCCGCCAGACGGACTTCACCAACGACGAGGCCGTCGGCTTCCTGGCCGACCGGCTCAACCGGCTGGGCGTCGAGGACGCCCTGCAGGCGGCCGGCGGGCAGGAGGGCGACACTATCGTCATCGGTGACGTCGCCTTCGACTTCGTGCCGACGCTGCCGGCGGGCACGCTGAGCGTCGAGGAGACCGCCGGGCTCGGCGGGCGCGGCACCGACGCCCGCATCGACGCCCCGCACCGGGTGCGCGCCGAGGAGCGGCTGGCCGCCAAGAAGGCGCGCCGGGTGCCCTACGAGCTGACCGACACCTGGACCGACGACGACCTGCCCCGGGACGACGGGTGACGCTGCGCGCGGAGATCGGCGGTGCGCGCCGCGTCGTGGTCAAGGTCGGCTCCTCCTCGCTGACCACACTGCCCGGCGGCCTGGACGAGGCGCGGCTCACCGCGCTGGTCGACGTCCTCGGCGCCGTGCACGCGCAGGGCCGGGAGGTCGTGCTCGTCTCCTCCGGCGCGATCGCCGCCGGGCTCGCCCCGCTCGGCGTCACCGGCCGGCCGCGGGACCTCGCCACCGCGCAGGCCGCGGCCAGCGTCGGGCAGCTGCGGCTGGTGCAGACCTACGCCGACGCCTTCGCCCGGCACGGCGTCACCGTCGGGCAGGTGCTGCTGACCGCCGACGACCTCACCCGGCGCAGCCACTACCGCAACGCCCAGCGCACCCTGGACCGGCTGCTGACCCTCGGTGCGCTGCCGATCGTCAACGAGAACGACACGGTGGCCACCGAGGAGATCCGGTTCGGCGACAACGACCGGCTGGCCGCCCTGGTCGCGCACGTGGCCCGGGCCGACGCGCTGCTGCTGCTCTCCGACGTCGACGGCGTCTACGACGGCGACCCGCGCCGGGGCCCCGCGCAGCTGGTCGACACCGTGCGCGACGCCGCCGACCTCGACGCGGTCAGCCTGGGCACGGCCAGCCGCAACGGCGTGGGCACCGGCGGGATGGCCACCAAGGTGGAGGCCGCGCTGATCGCCGCCCGCTCCGGCGTACCCGCCGTCGTCACCTCCACCGCCCGGGCCGCCGCCGCGCTGGCCGGGGAGCCGGTGGGCACCCGGTTCGCCGTCACGGGCCCGCGGCCGCGCGCCCGGCAGTTCTGGCTGCGCTTCGCCACCCGGCCGCGTGGCCGGCTGGTGCTGGACGAGGGCGCGGTGCAGGCCGTGCGCGAGCGGCACGCCTCCCTGCTGCCGGCGGGCATCACCGGCGTGGTGGGGGAGTTCCTCGCCGACGACCCGGTCGAGCTGGTCGGCCCGGACGGCGTCGTGGTGGCCCGTGGGCTGGTCGCCTACGACGCCCGCGAGCTGCCCCCGCTGCTGGGCCGCAAGACCGGCGACCTGGACCCGGAGTACCGCCGCGAGATCGTGCACCGCGACGAGATGGTGCTCGTCAGGCGCCCCGTCCTGGGTCGAGAGACTGCTGCACCGTGACGATCCGCCCCATCCGCGAGCTCGGTGACCCGGTCCTGCGCACGCCCGCCGACGAGGTGCGCCGCTTCGACCGGGAGCTGGCCGCGCTCGTCCGCGACCTGGAGGACACCGTCGCCGACCCGGGCCGGGCCGGGGTGGCCGCGCCGCAGATCGGTGTCGGGCTGCGCGCCTTCGCCTACAACGTGGACGGCGTCATCGGGCACGTGGTCAACCCGCGCATCGTCGAGCTGTCCGAGGAGACCCAGGACGGCGACGAGGGCTGCCTGTCCATCCCCGGCATCTGGGCGCCCACCGTCCGGGCCGAGCGCGCCGTCGTCGAGGGCGTCGACGTGCGCGGCGAGCCGGTGCGGCTGGCGGGGACCGGCCTGATGGCGCGGGCGCTGCAGCACGAGGTCGACCACCTCGACGGGAAGCTGTACATCGACCGGCTCACCGGGGAGGCGCGCAAGGCCGCGCTGCGGGCCCTGCGCGAGCGCTGACCGGCCCGGCCGGGCCGGCCGTCCGCCGCGGGCGCTCGTGCCCTGCCCACCACGGTGGTCCGCGCACGAGGCGCCCCGGAGCCCGAGGGGTCCCCGCCCGGACTGGTGAGCACCGTTCCCAGTAGCGTCGGGTGCGGCCGGAGTCAGGGACGTCGTGGAGGAGCAGATCGTGGCGGAGTCGGAGCACCAGCGGCGGCAGCGGGGCGCGGGCGCAGGGCGCCTGGTCCGCAGGGCGGCGGGGGTCGTCGCGACCGGGGTGACCGGGGTGCTCGTCGTGCGCCTGGCCGAGGGGTCCGAACCGGGCAGCCTGCCGCGCAAGGTCGCCGTCCGGGTCACCCGCTGGGGCATCGTCGGCACCCGGCGCGCCGAGGCCGCCGTCGAGCGGGCCCGGCTGGCCGCCGGCGACGTCCGCGCGCAGGCCTACGCCGACCTGGGTGAGTCCGCCCCGCCGCCGGCCGCCCGGGGCGCCGGCGGCCACGACCACCCGCACTGATGTCCACGCTCATCGCGGACCCGCCGGTCGTGTCACCGGCCGGCGACCCGGTCGTCGTCGCCGACGCCGGCGGGCGGGTCCGCCTGGCGGTGCCCTGGCTGACCGGCTCGCCGTCGCGGGCGGTGCTCGCCGAGGACGGGCTGGACGACGTCCCCGGCGTGCTGGCGGTGCAGGCCTTCCCGGTCACCGGGCACGTGGTGGTCTGGGCCGACGCCGCCACGGACCGGGCGGCGGTCCTGCAGGTGCTGACCGCGGTGGCCGCGGCCCCGGCCGACGCGCCGGTCGCCCGCGCGCCGCGGTCGGCCGACGTCGCCAACCGGGAGCTGGTGCGCATCGCCGTGGGCGGGGCCGCGCTGGTGCTGCTCGGCGTCCGCCGCTACGGGCTGGGCCGCCCACCGGCGCTCTCGCCGGGCAGCCGGTTCGCCGTGTCGGTGGTGACCGTCTTCACCGGCTACCCGTTCGCCAAGGGCGCGCTGGGGGCCCTGGCCGGCCGGCGCACCGCGGGCACCGACGCGCTGGTCACCGCCGCCACCGTGGCCAGCCTGCTGCTGCGGGAGAACGTCGTCGCGCTCACCGTGCTGTGGCTGCTCAACATCGGCGAGTGGCTGCAGACTCTCACCCTGCGCCGCACCCGCCGGGCCATCTCCGCGCTGTTGGCCGGCGCGGAGACCACCGCCTGGGTGCTGCTGCCCGACGGCACCGAGCTGCAGGTCGACCTCGCCCGCCTGCAGGTCGGTGACCTGGTGGTGCTGCACGACCAGGTCACCGTGCCGGTGGACGGCGAGGTGGTGGAGGGCACCGGCGTGGTCGACCAGGCGGCGATCACCGGCGAGCCGCTGCCCGCGGCGAAGGCCCCCGGCGACCGGGTGCACGCCGGGTCGGTGAACCTGCGCGGCCGGCTGGTGGTGCGCGCCTCGGCCACCGGTGAGGACACCGCCATCGGCCGGATCATCGCCCGCGTCGAGCGGGCGCAGGACGACCGCGCGCCGATCCAGACGGTGGGGGAGACCTTCTCCCGCCGGTTCGTGCCGGCCTCCTTCGCGCTGGCCACGCTGACCTGGCTGCTCACCGGCGACGTCCGCCGCGCGATGACCATGCTGCTCATCGCCTGCCCGTGCGCGGTCGGGCTGTCCACGCCCACCGCGGTGAGCGCGGCCATCGGCAACGGCGCCTCCCGCGGCGTGCTGATCAAGGGCGGGGCGCACCTGGAGGCGGCCGGGCGGGTGGACGCCGTCGTCTTCGACAAGACCGGCACGCTCACCGTCGGCCGCCCGGTGGTCACCAATGTCGTCTCCTTCACCGACCGGTGGTCCCCGGAGCAGGTGCTCGGCTATGCGGCCAGCTCCGAGGTGCACTCCCGGCACCCGCTGGCGCAGGCGGTCATCCGCTCCACCGAGGAGCGGCACATCCACATCCCGCCGCACGAGGAGTGCGAGGTGCTGTTGGGCCTGGGCATGCGCACCCAGGCCGACGGGCGGGTGCTGCTGCTGGGCAGCGAGGCGCTGATGGCCAGCGAGGGCGTCGCCGTCGGCACCGAGGCGCTGGACTGGCTGACCCGGCTGCGCGAGGCCACCGAGACGCCGCTGCTGCTGGCCGTGGACGGCGAGCTGGTCGGGCTGGTCAGCCTGCGCGACGAGCTGCGCCCGGAGGCCCGCGCGGTGGTCGACGCGCTGCGCGCCGACGGGGTGCGCCGGGTGGTCATGCTGACCGGTGACCACGGGACGGCCGCCGCCGCGGTCGCCGCGGCGCTGGACATCGGCGAGTGGCGGGCCGAGACGCTGCCCGAGCACAAGCAGGACGTCGTCGACCGGCTGCGCGCCGAGGGGTACACCGTGGCCGTCGTCGGCGACGGCACCAACGACGCCCCCGCGCTGGCGGCCGCCGACATCGGCATCGCGATGGGCCTGTCCGGCACCGACGTCGCGGTGGAGACCGCCGACGTCGCCCTGGTCGGCGACGACCTGCGACACCTGCTCGACCTGCGCCGGCTCGGCGGGCGCACCCTCGACGTCGTCCGGCAGAACTACGGCATGTCGATCGCGGTCAACGGCGTCGGGCTGCTCGCCGGCGCGGGCGGGGCGCTGTCCCCGGTGCTGGCCGCCGTCCTGCACAACGCCTCCTCGGTGGTGGTCGCGCTCAACTCCTCGCGGCTGGTCCGCTACCGCGGCCTCCGCCGGGACGACCCCGCGATCGAGCCGGACGGGCTGCGGCGCGACGGGACGGGCCCGTCGTGACCGCCGCCGAGCCGTCCCCGGCGCGCTGGGCGGGCGCCTTCGACGCCGCCGCGGCCGACTTCGCCCGGCTCGCCCCGCTGCTGTGGGACCCGGTCGAGCAGGCCACCGTGGCGGCGGTGGGCCTGCGGCCGGGGCAGCGGGTGCTGGACGCCTGCTGCGGCGACGGCGCCTCCGCGGTGCCCGCCGCGCACGCCGTCGGGCCCACCGGGCACGTGGACGCCGTCGACCTGTCCCCGGCGATGGTCGGCCTGGCCCGCCGCCGCGCCGGCGACCTGCCGCAGCTGACCGCCACCGCGGCCGACGTCACCACGTGGACGCAGGACGGGTACGACGCCGTGCTGTGCGTGCTCGGCGCCTTCTTCCTCCCCGACATGGACGCCGGCACCGAGCACCTGGTCCGCCGCGCCCGCCCCGGCGGCCGGGTGGCGGTGACCTTCTGGCGGGCCGGCGCCATGGTCGCGCCCGGGATGGCGCTGGCCCGGGCGGTGGCCCGCGAGAAGGGGGAGCCGGTGCCCGGTGACCCGCCGCGCAACCGGCTGCAGGAGCTCGGCGCTCCCGACGCGCTGGCCGGCTGGTTCACCGACCGCGGCGCGGACGGCGTCGAGGTGACCACCGTGCCGCACAGCCTGCCGGCGACCGACGACGCGCTGTGGCTGCTGGTGCTCGGCTCGGGCTTCCGCGGCCTGCTGGCCGGCCTGGACGACGACGCGGTCGGCCGGGTCCGGGCCGACCACCTGGCACAGCTGGCCGGTGGGCCACCGCTGGACGCCACCACGCTGGTCGCCGTCGGCTCCCGCCCCGGCTGAGCCCGGTGCCCCCGGAGATCCGCTGACCTGACGGCGGTCGCCATCCTGCTACCGTGCCGAGAATGATTCTCAACAAGCGCCCCGTGGCACCGTGCTGAGCCACGGCTTCATGTGGCACGCGCTCGTCGCCGCGGTGCTGGCCGGCGTCGTGGCGCCGACGATCGGGGTGCACCTCGTGCAGCGCCGGATGTCGGTCGTCGGCGACGGCATCGGCCACGTGGCGCTGGCCGGCGTGGCGCTCGGCGTGGTCACCGGCGCGGCTCCGGTGGGCACCGCTGTGGTCGTGGCGGTGGCCGGGGCCGTGGCGGTGGAGCTGCTGCGCGGGGTGCGCCGCACCGAGGTCGACACCCTGCTGGCCATCCTCTCCGTGGGCGGCGTGGCCGGCGGCGTCGTGCTCCTGTCGGCGGTGCCGGCCGGCCGGACGGCCGACCTCGACGCGTACCTGTTCGGCTCGGTCCTCACCACCACGCGGGGCGAGCTGGTCGTCCTGGCGGGTGCGGCCGCCGCCGTCCTCATGGTGACCGTGGGCCTGCACCGGGCGCTGTTCGCCGTCTCCCTGGACGAGGAGTGCGCCTGCGCCGCGGGCCTGCCGGTGCGCTGGCTCGGCCTGCTGCTCGCCGCCACGACGGCGGCCACCGTGGTGGCCTCGATGCGGGTCCTCGGACTGCTGCTGGTCAGCGCCCTCATGGTGCTGCCGGCGGCCGCCGCGACGCTGCTGGCCCGCAGCTGCCGGGGCACCCTCGCCCTCGCGGTGGTCATCGGCGGGCTGTGCGCCGTCGCCGGCACGACGGCCGCCTACACCGCGGGGCTGCCGGCCGGTGGTGCGATCGTGCTGCTCTGCGTGGCGGTCTTCACCGCCGCGACCGTGGTGCCCGGTGCCCGGCGCTGCGCGTGCCGCGTGCTCGGCACGCGCGCCGGCCACCGGCCCGCCCGGCCGGCGGAGGTGCCGGCGCTCCGCTCGCGGGTGGGCCTGCTGCCCTGAGGGTCAGCCGACGGCGGGGGCCGCCCCGGTGGCGGCCGGCGCGCGGTGCCCGCCAGGGCAGTCGGCGTGCACGAGCGCCTGGCGCAGCAACACGCCCACGTGCTCGTCGGCCAGCGCGTAGATGACGAAGGTGCCCTCGCGGCGGTTGGTGACCAGGCCGGCCAGCCGCAGCTTGGACAGGTGCTGGCTGACCGCGGTGGCCGACGTGCCGGCCAGCTCGGCCAGGCAGGCCACCGACGTCTCGCCCTGCATGAGGGCCCACAGGATGGCCACCCGCGTCGGGTCCCCGAGCATGCGCAGCGCCTCCGCGGCCCGCCGGACGGCGGCCGGCTCGGGCATGTCGAAGTCCTCGATCCCGCGGTGCCCCACGGTCCCAGGTTAGCGATCGTGGTCAAGTGAACACCTGCGCAGTTGCGCAGGTACTGTCGCGGCATGACGTCCCCCGCCCGGACCACCGCCCCGCCGGCCGCTCCCAGCGGGGTCCCCCGTCCGCCGGCGGCACCGGCGTCCCGCCGCCCGGCGGCGCTGGCCGCGGCCTGGTCGCTGCCGGAGGTCCGCTGGGCGGCCCTCTCCCTGGCGCTGTTCGCCGTGGGCGCCGTGGCCCAGCTCGCCGGGGCGCCGGCGCCGGTGTACTGGGGCCTCTACCTGGCCTGCTACGCCGCCGGCGGCTGGGAGCCGGCCCTGGCCGGTCTGCAGGCGCTGCGCGAGCGGACCCTGGACGTCGACCTGCTCATGGTGGTCGCCGCGATCGGCGCGGCCTCGATCGGGCAGGTCTTCGACGGCGCCCTGCTCATCGTCATCTTCGCCACCTCCGGCGCGCTGGAGGCCTTCGCCACCCGGCGCACCGCCGACGCCGTCCGCGGGCTGTCCCGGCTCGCGCCCGAGCAGGCCGCGGTGCTCGGGCCGGACGGCGCCGAGCGGCTCGTGCCGGTGGCGGAGCTGGCCGTCGGGGACCGGGTGCTGGTCCGCCCGGGCGAGCGGGTGCCGGCCGACGGCACGGTCGTGGACGGCAGCTCCGACGTCGACCAGGCCTCCATCACCGGTGAGCCGCTGCCGGTCGACAAGGCGGTCGGCGACGACGTCTACGCCGGCACCGCCAACGGCACCGGCGCGCTGGTGGTCCGCGTCGGCCGGGACCCCGGCGAGTCAGTCGTCGCCCGCATCGGCGCGCTGGTGGAGGAGGCCAGCGCCACCAAGGCCCGCACCCAGCTGTTCATCGAGCGGGTCGAGCAGCGCTACTCGGTGGGCGTCGTCGTCGCCACGCTGGCGGTCTTCGGGATCCCGCTGCTCGCCGGCTCGGCGGTCGAGGACGCGCTGCTGCGCGCGATGACGTTCATGATCGTCGCCTCCCCGTGCGCCATCGTGCTGGCCACCATGCCGCCGCTGCTGTCCGCGGTGGCCAACGCCGGCCGGCACGGCGTCCTGGTGCGCTCCGCGGTGGCCATGGAGCAGCTCGGCAGCGCCGACCTGGCCGCCTTCGACAAGACCGGCACCCTCACCGACGGCCACCCCGCCGTGGTCGACGTCCGCACCGCCCCCGGCGTGGCCGCCGACGAGGTGCTGCGGCTGGCCGCCTCGGCCGAGGCGGCCAGCGAGCACCCGATCGGCCGCGCGGTCGTGCGCGCGGCCGGCGAGCGCGGGCTCCCGCCGGTACCGGCGACCGGGTTCCGCGCCGAGGTCGGCTCCGGTGTGACCGCCACCGTCGCCGGTCGGGTCGTGCGCGTCGGCGCCCCCCGACCGGAGGACGGCGCGGTGGTCGGCGCCGCCGTGGACGAGGTGCTCGCGCGCGGCCGCACCGCCGTCGTGGTCTCCGCCGACGGCGCGCCCCTCGGGGTGCTGGCCGTGGCCGACCGGGTGCGGCCGGAGGCCCCCGCGGCGGTCGCCGCGCTGCGCGGACTGCTGCCGGGCGAGCCGGTGCTGCTGACCGGCGACGACCGCCGCGCGGCCGAGGCGCTGGCCGGGGCGGTGGGCCTGCGGGAGGTGCACGCCGGGCTGCTGCCCCAGGGCAAGGTGGACGCGGTCCGCGCGCTGCAGGCCGGCGGCCGCCGGGTGCTGCTGGTCGGCGACGGCGTCAACGACGCCCCCGCGCTCGCCACCGCCGACGTCGGGGTGGCGATGGGGGGCATCGGGTCGGACCTGGCCCTGGACACCGCCGACGTGGTCGTCGTCCGCGACGACCTGTCCGCGGTGCCGGCGGTGGTGGAGCTGTCCCGCCGGGCCCGGCGGGTGGTCGTCCAGAACCTGGTGATCGCCGGCACGCTCATCGGCGTGCTGGTCGTCTGGGGCCTGGTCGGCACGCTGCCGCTGCCGCTGGGCGTGGCCGGTCACGAGGGGTCGACGGTCCTGGTGGCGCTCAACGGCCTGCGGCTGCTGCGCCGCTCCGCCTGGCAGCCGCCACCCCACTAGCAAGAGCAATAACCGTTCCCACTAATCTGCGAGGGTGCCCGGAACCGCCCCGCTGAGTCCGCTGCTGGACGTCCGTGACCTGTCGGTGTCCGCGGCCGGCCGCGAGCTGGTGTCCGGCGTGGGCTTCACCGTCCGGGCGGGGGAGCGGGTCGCCGTCGTCGGCGAGTCCGGCTCGGGCAAGACGCTCACCGTCTCGGCGCTGCTGGGGCTGCTGCCGCCGGGGGTGCACGCCGCCGGGAGCGTCACCGTCGACGGCGTCGAGGTGGTCGGCACGCCGGAGTCCCGGCTGCGCCCGCTGCGCGGCCGGGTCACCGCCCTGGTGCCGCAAGACCCCGGCACCTCGCTGAGCCCGCTGTCCCGGGTCGGCCGGCAGGTCGCCGAGCCGCTGCGCGCGCAGGGGCACTCCCGCCGGGCGGCCCGCGCCCGGGCGGTGGAGCTGCTGGGCCAGGTCCGGCTGCCCGACCCGCCGGCACTGGCCCGCCGCCACCCGGCGCAGCTGTCCGGCGGGCAGCGCCAGCGGGTGGCCATCGCGATGGCGCTGGCCGGCGGTCCGCGGCTGCTGGTCGCCGACGAGCCGACGTCCGCCCTCGACGTCACCGTGCAGGCCGGCGTCCTGGACGTGCTGCGCCGGGTGACCGACGAGCGCGGCACCGCGCTGCTGCTCATCACGCACGACCTGGCGGTCGCCACGTCGGTGTGCGACCGGGTCCTCGTGCTGCGCTCGGGGCGGCTGCTGGCCGACGGCCCGCCGGCCGCGGTGCTCAGCGCCCGCGACCCGTACCTGAGCGAGCTGGTGACCGCGGCGCGGGAGACGTCCCTGGTGGCGGCGTGACCGAGCTCGCGAGGTCACGGGGGGAGCAGGGCACCGAGCTGCTGCGCGCCCGCGGGGTGACCCGCCGGTACGGCCGGCGCCGCGAGCCGGCCCTGGCCGGGGTCGACCTGGCGGTGGCGCCGGGGGAGCGGGTGGGCGTGGTCGGCGAGTCCGGCTCCGGCAAGACCACGCTGACCCGGCTGCTGCTGGCACTCGAGCGCTGCGACGCCGGGGAGGTCACCTACCGCGGCCACGGTGTGCACCCCGGGTCGCCCGCGGGCCTGCGCTGGTTCCGCCGGCGGGTGCAGATGATCCCGCAGGACCCCTCCCGCTCGCTCAACCCGCGCATGCGCGTCGGCCGCGCCGTGGCCGAGCCGCTGCGCTGCCTGGGCATCCCCGGGGACCACGCCGCGCGGGTGGCGCACCTGCTGGTCGCCGTCGGACTGGAGCCCGATGCCGCCGACCGGCTGCCGCACCAGTTCTCCGGCGGCCAGCGGCAGCGGATCGCCATCGCGCGGGCCCTGGCGCCGCGACCGGAGCTGGTGGTCGCCGACGAGCCGGTCAGCGCGCTGGACGTCGCCGTCCGGCTGCAGGTGCTGCGGCTGCTGCACCGGCTGTCGGCCGAGGAGGGCCTGGCCATGGTGTTCGTCTCCCACGACCTCGGCGTGGTCGCCCACCTGTGCTCCCGGGTGCTCGTGCTCGCCGGCGGGGCCTGCGTCGAGGAGGGGCCGGTCGACCGGGTGCTGACCGCACCGGCGAGCCCTGCGGCCGCCGCGCTGGTGGCCGCCGTCCCCCGCCTGGCGCTGCCGTGACCGTCCTGCTCCGCCGGTGGCCCCCGCTGGCACTGTTCCTCCGGCTGCCGGCGGTGCCGCGCCTGCTGCTGCTCTCCCAGCTGGCCTTCAACCTGGGCTTCTACCTGGTGGTGCCGTTCCTCGTCGTCCGGCTGACCGAGGACCTCGCCCTCGCCGGCGGCCTGGTCGGCCTGGTGCTCGGCGCGCGGACGTTCAGCCAGCAGGGCCTGTTCTTCCTCGGCGGCGGGCTGGCCGACCGGTTCGGGATCCGGCCGATGGTGCTGCTCGGCTGCGCCGTCCGCATCGCCGGCTTCCTCGTCCTCGGGGTGGGCACCTCGCTGCCGGCCGTGCTGCTCGGCGCGGTGCTCACCGGCTTCGCCGCGGCGCTGTTCTCCCCGGCCGTGGAGTCGGCGCTGGCCGACCAGGGGCGCCGGCTGGAGGAGGCCGGGGTCGCCTCGCGGGTCGAGGTCTTCGGCCTGGACGCGGTGGCCAGCACCGTCGGGGCGCTGGTCGGTCCGGCGCTCGGCGCGCTGCTCCTGCCGTTCTCGTTCACGCTCACCGCCGGCCTCGGCGCCGGTGTCTTCCTCGTCGTGCTGCTGGCGCACCTGCGCTGGCTGCCGCGCGGCCTGCGCACGGAGGGCAGCGGGGAGGAGTCGGTGCTGACCGGCTGGGGGCACGTGCTGCGCAACCCCGCGTTCCTGGCCTTCGCCGCCTGCTACTGCACCTACCTGCTCGCCTACAACCAGCTCTACCTCGCCCTGCCGGTGGAGCTGGTCCGCGCCACCGGCGGGCAGGACGCGCTGGGCTGGCTGTTCGTCCTGGCCGCGGCGCTGGTCGTGGTCGCCCAGCTGCCGCTCACCGCCCGCGCCCGCCGCGCCGGCCCCCGCCGGGCGCTGCCGGCCGGGTTCGCGCTCATGTCGGCCGCCTTCGCGCTGGTCGCCGCCGTCGCCCCGCTGCCGCCGCCGGCCGGTCCGTGGGCCCTGGCGCCCGCGCTCGGCCTGGTGGTGCTGCTGCACGTCGGGCAGATGGTCGCCGTCCCGGTCGCCAAGGACCTGGTACCCCGACTGGCCGGCGAGCGGCGGCTGGGCGCGCACTTCGGCGTGCTCACCTCCGTCGGCGGGGCGGCCGTGCTCGTCGGCAGCACCGTCGCCGGCGCGCTGCTCGACCGCGCCGACAGCCCCTCGCCGGCCGCCGCCGTCCCGTGGCTGGTGCTGGCCGCCCCGCCCGCCGTCTCGGCCGTCGCGCTGTGGCTGCTCACCCGGCGGCTGGAGCACGCCGGCCCGGCGGCGCGGCCGACGGCGCCGGTGCCCGCGGCCGTCACCGCCGACCTGGACGCCCCGTCCCCCGACCGCTGACCCACCCCCCATCGAGACGAGGTCCACCCCCATGTCCCCCTCCCGCTCCTGCCGCGGCACCGCCGGCCTCGGCGTCGCCGCGGTGACCCTGCTGCTGGCCGGCTGCTTCGCCGGCGATCCCGGCGGCTCGACCGGCTCCGCCGGCGATCCCGGCGGCACCGGCGCCGCCGCGGGCGAGCGGCTCCGCCTGGCGCTCGCCTTCCCCCCGCGCGCCGCGCTGTCCCCGTTCACCGACGACAGCGTGCTGATCGCCCGGATGGGCGTCGCCGAGACGCTCGTCGTCTTCGACGAGGCCGGCGCCGCCCAGCCGAACCTCGCCGAGTCCTGGGAGTACACCGACCCGCGCACGGTGTCCCTGGAGCTGCGCGACGGCGTGACCTTCCACGACGGCAGCCCGATGGACGCCGAGGCCGTCGCCGGGGCACTCACCGCCGCGGCCGCCGCCGACCCGGCCCCGCGCGCGATCAGCGGCATCGGGCTGACCGCCCGCGCCGTGGACGCCGACACCGTGGAGCTGCAGGCCGCCGAGGCCGACCCGCTGCTCGTCCAGCGGCTGGCCGCACCCCCGCTGGCCGTGCTCGCCCCGGCCGCCTACACCGACCCGGCCGCCCCCGACCCGGTCGGCACCGGCACCGGCCCCTTCGAGATCACCGCGGTGGACGGCGAGTCCGGGGCCACCCTGGAGGCCTTCGTCGAGCACTGGGCGGGGGCCCCGGCGCTGTCCGGCATCGACGCCCGCTTCGTCTCCGACGCCGACACCCGGACCAACGCGCTGCGCGCCGAGGAGGTCGACGTCGCGCAGAACATCCCGATCGCCCAGCTGTCCGCCCTGGACCCCGAGCAGCTCGTCTCGGTGCCGCTGCCCCGGCTGACCGGCCTGTTCCTCAACACCTCCACCGGCCCGTTCACCGACGCGGGGCTGCGCACGGCCGCCGCCGAGGCGGTCGACCCCGGCCCGGTCGTCGAGCAGATCTACGAGGGGCAGGTCGACCCGGCCGACGGTTTCCTCGCCGAGCAGGTGCGCGGCGGGCAGACCCTGCCCGAGGTCACCCGGGCGCCGGCGACCGACCCCGCCGGCGCGGCCGTCCGGCTGGCCACCTGGAACGACCGGCCGGAGCTGCCCGAGGCGGCCGCGGTGGTGGTCGACCAGCTGCGCTCGGCCGGGTTCGCCGTCGAGCTGGTCGTGCAGGACTACGCCACCCTGGAGCCCGAGCTGCTGGCCGGCGGGTTCGACGCGGTGCTGGCCAGCCGGCTCTACCTCGGCGACACCGGCGACCCGGTCGGCTACTTCGCCACCGACGTCACCTGCGAGGGCAGCTTCAACCTGGCCCGGCTGTGCGACCCGGCGCTCGACGCCGCCGTCGCCGAGGCCCGGACCCTGACCGACCCGGCCGAGCGCCGGGCCGCCGCGGTCGAGATCGAGGCCCAGGTGCTCGGCACCGGGGCGTTCGTCCCGCTGCTGCACGAGCGCAGCCGGATCGGTGTGCTGCCCGGCGTCACCGGTGTGGCCGCCGACCCCTTCGAGCGCCGGCTGGTCACCGTGGACACGGCGGTGCAGCGGTGAGCACCGCCGGCGCGGCGGTGCTCCTCCGCCGGTGAGCACGCAGACCCCGGTGGCGGCCCAGCCGGTGCCGGACCGGCGACCGCCGCGGTCGCCGGCCCGGCTGGCCGCCGCGCGGCTGCCCGGGGCGCGCGGCGTGCTCACCGGCGTGGCCGCGGTCGGCGCGACGGTGCTGCTGGTCGGCGCGCTGCCGTGGCTGTCCGGCCGGGACGTCGCCCTGTCGGTGCTGCGGGCGCGGGAAGCCGATCGTGACCCCGACCCGGCCACCCTGGCCGCGGTCCGGGAGCAGCTGGACCTGCCGGCCGACCCGGTGTCGGGCACGCTGCGGTGGGCCGACGGGCTGCTGCGCGGCGACCTGGGCGCCTCCTGGGTCAGCGGCCGCCCGGTCGCCGAGACGCTGCTGCCGGCCTTCGGGGTCTCGCTGACCGTGGCCGGGACGGCGGCGCTGGTCACGCTGGTGCTCGCGGTGCTGCTCGCGCTCCCCGCGCTGCGGCGGGCCGCCGAGGGCCGCACCGAGGAGGGCCGGCTGGCCGGCGTGCTCGCCGGCGCGCTGGCCGCGCTGCCGGAGTTCGTGCTCGCCGTGCTGTTCGTCGTCGTCGTGGCGATCGGCCTGGGCTGGGCCCCGACCTCGGGGTTCTCCGGGCCGGCGCACCTGGTGCTGCCGGTGCTGGCGCTCGCCCTGCCGGCGGCCGGGCTGCTCGGGCGGGTCCTCGGCGCGTCGGTGCGGTCGACGGCGGGGGAGGCCTGGGTGCGCACCTGGCGGGCCGCGGGCGCGCGGCGCCGGGTGCTCGCCGCCGAGGTGGGCCGGCGGGCGCTGACGTCGGTCGTGCCGCTGGTGCTGCTGCTGCTCGTCGGCAACCTGGGGGCGGCGGCCGTCGTGGAGGCGGTCTTCGACATCCCCGGCCTGGGCGGCATCTCGCTGCAGGCGGCGCTGGCCCAGGACGTCCCGGTGGTGCAGGCGGCCGTCGCGCTGCTCGTCGGCCTGGGGCTGCTGGTCGGCGGGGGCGGTGTGCTGCTGCACCGGCTGCTGGTCGGCCCGGCACTGTCCGGGGCGGGGCTGACGCCGGAGGCCTCCCCACCCGCGCCGCGGGCCGGCCGGTGGGCGGTCGGGGTGGCCGCCGTGCTCGCCGCGGTCGTCGTCGCGGGGCTGCTGCGCGACCCCGCGGCGCAGGACCCGGCCCGCCGGCTCGCGCCGCCGTCGTGGGCCGCCCCGCTGGGCGCCGACCCGCTGGGCCGCGACGTGCTCGCCCGCTTCGGGCACGGCGCGCTGCTGTCGGTCGGGCTGGCGCTGGCCCTGAGTGCCGTCGTCCTCGCCGTCGGGCTGCTGGTGGGCCTGCGGGCGCACCGCGCGCGGGCCGGCCTGGCCGACGTCCTCAACGCCCTGCCCGCCGTCGTGGTGGGCATCGTGGTGGCCTCGGTCGCCGGCCCGGGGCTGGGCAGCGCCGTGCTGGCGGTGTGCCTGGTCGCCTGGATCCCGCTGGCCGTGCACGCCCGCGCGCTGGCCGCCGAGGCCCGCGCCTCGGGCTTCTACGTCGCCGCGCAGACCGCCGGCGCCGGCCGCTGGTACCTGCTGCGCGCCCACCTGCTGCCGCTGGTCGCCCCGCCGGTCACCCGGCACGCCCTGACCCGGCTGCCGGCGGTCGCGCTGGCGCTGGCCGGGCTGAGCTTCCTGGGCATCGGGGCCGGGCCGGAGTCACCGGAGTGGGGCCGCACCCTGGCCGACACCGCCGTCTACCTGGAGCGGGCGCCGTGGGTGGGGGCGCCGGCGGTCGGCCTGGTGCTGCTCGGCGTCGTGGCCAGCCTGGTGCGCACCGAGGGCTGAGCGGCCGTCCCGTCGTACGGTCAGACGGCGATGACCTCGAGCAGCTCGTCGGCTCCGGTGAGGTCCGCCGCGTTGCGGGTGTACAGACGGGCGCCGTGCGCGTGGGCCGTCGCGGCGATGAGCAGGTCCATGGCCCGGGCGCGAGGGCGGCGTCCGACCGTGACCACGGCCGCCGCCAGCTGTCCGTAGCTGCTCGCGACGGCCTCGTCGACGGGCAGCGCGTCGAATCGTCCACGCACCACCGAGAGTCGGCGCAACCGCTCGGCGCGCGTCCCTGGCTCGCGGGCGACGAGGACGCCGAAGTGCAACTCGGCCACGGTCACGGCACTGATGGCGAGCTCGCCGGTGAGCGGACCGACACCAGTGGCCACGACGACACTGGTGTCCAGGACCGCTCTCACCGGGGAGACCACGGGTCGGCGATCGCACCGTCGACGAGGTCGCGGTCGTCCTCCCAGGAATGGTCGGCAGGACCGGAGAACAGGTCGGCGATCTCGTCCCAGCTCCGCCACCGTCGAGGTGCGACGGGGACCAAGCGGGCACTCGCTCGCCCAGCGACGGTGATCGTGACCTCCTCACCGGCTTCTGCCCGGCGGACCAGATCGGACGCCTGCTGGCGCAGTTCGCGGAGGCCGACGACGCTCACGACGGCAATGTAGCACTTGTGCTATCCGAATGATCGGGTCGTGCCGCTGCTTTGTGACTTCTGTCTGTTCGCGCCGCTGAGCTCGGATGAGGCGACCTTGGATGCGCGTATCAACCCCCGGTTGAGCTGCGGTTTCTGTCGTACCCCGGTCGTATGTTCGACTCGTCGATCCGGTGCACGGCGGGAGGGTGCGGGCGCGTGTCGGAGCTGCGTTCGGCCCTGGACGACCTCGCCGCGGTGGACCTGGTCGGGTTGTCCGATGACGCGCTGCTGGACCTGGTGGGGGAGCTGTCGGTGGCCGCCAACCGGGTGGCCGCGGTGCTGACGCAGGCGGTGCGGGCGGTCGACCGGCGGGAGGCCCACCGCCGGGACGGGGCGCTGTCGGTGAAGGGCTGGCTGGTGGGGTCGGTCCGGCTGGCCCCGGCGGAGGCCACCGCGATCGTCACGACCGGGCGGCGGCTGGAGCAGCTGCCCGCGGTCGCGGCCGCGTTCGCCGCCGGGGAGGTCACCGCCACCCACGCCCGGGTGATCACCGAGGCCATCACCCCGCGCCGGGTGGCCACGGCCACCGCGGCCGGGATCGACCTGGCCGAGACCGACCAGATCCTGGCCGAGCTGGCCCGCCGCACCACGCCGGGGGACACCGCGAAGGGCGTGGCCCGCTGGCGGGCCGGCATCGACCCCGACGGCGCGCTGGCCGACGCCGCCGACGTCCGCCGCTCGTTCAGCATGGCCACCGGCCTGGACGGGCGGGTGCACCTGCGCGGCGAGCTGGACCCGGTCGGCGGGGAGTACCTGCGCACCGCGCTGGCCGCGCGCATGAACGGCGACCGCCCGGCCGGGGACGCCCGCGGGCACGCCGAGCGCCAAGGCGACGCGCTGGTCGCCATCGCCCGCGACGCCCTGGACGGCGGGTCGCTGCCGGCCGTCCGGGGGGAGCGCCCGCACGTGCGGGTCACCATCGACTGGCAGGCCCTGTGCGCCGCCCGCGGCGCCCCCGGCGTGGCCGGCGGCGAGCTCGGCTGGGCCGGGCCGATCACCCCGGAGACCGCGCGGCGGCTGGCCTGCGACGCCGCCGTCGCCCGCGTGATCACCGGCCCCGACGGGCTGCCGCTGGACGTGGGCCGCGCCCAGCGCACCGCCACCACCGCGATCCGCCGCGCCGTCGAGACCCGCGACGGGCACTGCGTGTTCACCGGCTGCGACGCCCTCCCGCAGTGGTGCGACGTGCACCACCTGGTGCACTGGGCCCACGGCGGCCCCACCAGCTGCGACAACGGCGCGCTGCTGTGCGAACGCCACCACACCGCCGTCCACGAAGGCGGCTTCACCATCCACCGCGACCCCGCCACCAGCCGCTGGCACACCCACCGCCCCGACGGCACCGAGGTCCTCAGCCGCGCCGGCCCCTGATCGGCCGTCGGGTCACCAACTGGACTTGCGGATGCCGGGGAGTTCGCCGTCGTGGGCCATCTGCCGGAAGCGGACCCGGGACAGCCCGAACTTCCGCAGGTGCCCGCGCGGGCGACCGTCGGCGGTGTCGCGGTTGCGCAGCCGGGTCGGGCTGGCGTCCCGCGGCAGCCGCTGCAGGGCGGCCTGCGCCTCGGCCCGCTCCTCGGGGCTGGCCGCGGTGCGCGCGGCCTCCTTGAGCTCCGCCCGCCGCTCGGCGTACCGCGCGACCACCTCCCGGCGCTGCCGGTCGCGGACGATCTTCGAGGTCTTGGCCACCTCAGCGCTCCTCGCGGAAGTCGACGTGCCGGCGCACGATCGGGTCGTACTTGCGCAGCACCAGGCGGTCCGGGTCGTTGCGCCGGTTCTTGCGGGTGACGTAGGTGTAGCCCGTCCCGGCGGTGGACTTGAGCTTCACGATCGGCCGGATGTCGGTGGCGCGGGCCATCAGCGCGTCCTCCCCGCGCCCAGGCGGCGCCGGACGTCGGGGTCGGTGGCCCGCAGCCGCGCGACCACCGCCTCGATGCCCTGGGCGTCGATGGTCTTGATGCCCTTGGTGGACACGGTGAGCCGGATCCAGCGGTTCTCACTGGCCAGGAAGAAGCGCCGGCGCTGCAGGTTCGGGTCGAACCGGCGGCTGGTGCGGCGGTGGGAGTGGCTGACGGTCTTGCCGAACGCGGGACGGCGGCCGGTCACCTCGCAGTAGGTGGCCATGCGGACGAGCACCTCCGGGGTCGGGTGGCTGGAATGCCCGACCTTAGCTTGATAACGATTCCCAGTCGCGCGGTAGGGTGTCCGGCATGGACCACCCCCGGACCCCCCTGGTCCTCGTGACCGGTCTGCAGCGCGACCTCACCGCCCGGACGGCCGAGGCGCTGCTGCACCGGCCCGGCACCGTGGTCGTGCACCACGACGTGAGTGCGCTCGGGCAGGGCGTCGTCGTCCGCACCGAGCGGGCGTTGACCGCCGCGGGGGTGACCGAGGTGACCACGGCCGTCGAGCTGGCCCACGGCTGCCTGTCCTGCACGCTGCGGTCGGACCTCCTGCCGCTGCTGCGCGCGCTGTCCCGCCGCGACGACGTACAGCGCATCGTGCTGCACCTGGACCCGGCTCTAGAGCCCGAGTACCTGTGCTGGTCGATCGCCGAGGTGGTGCTGGACCGGGAACCCGCCGCGGAGCCGGAGACGGCCGGCGACTGGGTGCAGGTGGAGGCCGTCCTGGCCGTCGTGGCGGCCGCCACCTGGCTGGCCGACGCCACCGGGGACGACACCCTCGCCGACCGCGGCCTGGCCGCCACCCCGGACGACGAGCGCACCCTCGCCCAGGTCGCCGTCGGCCAGGTGGCCTGCGCCGACGCCGTACTGCTCGCCGGCCCGCCCGCCGGCGCCTGGGAGGGTGCCCAGCTCGACGCCGTCCTGGACCGCCTGGTGCCGAGTGCACTGCGGGCCGACGTCCGCCTCCCGGTCGAACGCGTCCTCACCGCCCTGGGCCCGGACGCCCGCCGCGGCCGCCTCCCCTCGCCGCACGAACCCCTGCTGGCCGGCCAGCCGCCGCTGGGCGAGGACTGCGGCGTGCAGCTGGTGCACCTCACGGCCGACCGCCCCTTCCACCCCGAGCGGCTGCACGCCGCGCTGGACACCCTCCTGGACGGCGTGGTCTGCAGCCACGGGCGCGTGTGGCTGGCCACCCAGCACGACCGGGTGCTGTGGCTGGAGTCGGCCGGCTCCGGCCTGCGGGTCGGCGAGGTGGGGCCGTGGCTGGCCACGCTGGCCGACGACGCCGTGGAGTGGACCGCCGTGGAGCCCGAGCGGCGGGCCGCCGCCGCGCTGCGCTGGCACCCGGTGCACGGCGACCGGCACAGCGAGCTCGTCGTCCTCGCCCACCGCCAGCCGGCCGGGTCGGTCACCGCGGCGCTGACCGCAGCCCTGCTCACCGACGCCGAGCTGGCCGCCGGGCCGGCCGCCTGGGCGGCCCTGCCCGACCCGTTCGGCAGCTGGCACGAGGACCCCTGCGAGGCCTCGACGCCCGCAGAACCGACCCCCGCCGACCAGAACTCCCCGCACGCCACCCCCCGAGAGGAGCGCTCCTGATGCGCCAGGGCATCCACCCCGAGTACCGCACCGTCGTCTTCCGCGACGCGGCCAGCGGTGCGCTCTACCGCACCCGGTCCACCGTGGCGACCCAGCAGACCATCGAGCTGGACGGCGAGACGCTGCCGCTGGTCGTCGTGGACATCTCCGCCGCCTCGCACCCGTTCTGGACCGGCAACCAGCGGGTGCTGGACACCGCCGGCCGCGTGGAGCGCTTCAACCAGCGCTACGGCCGACGGACGCGGGGCTGACCGGTGGCCGTCCCGAAGCGCAGGACGTCCCGCTCCCGCACCCGGTCCCGCCGGGCGCAGTGGAAGGCCACCCCGGTGCCGCTGGTCCGCGTGCGCGTGGACGGCGTCGAACGCCTGGTGCCCGCGCGGCTGCGGCGGGCCGCGGAGCGGGGGCTGCTGCCGTGAGCCGACCCGGCCCCGGCACCGATCCCGGCGGCCCGCTCGTCGCCGTCTGCGTCGGGCACCGGTGCGCCGCCCTGGGCACCCTGGCCGGCACCGAGGTCGTACCGCAGCTGCGCCGGGCCGTCCGGGAGACCCCCGGCGCGGTGCTGGTGACCGCCGACTGCACGGGCGTGTGCGCCCTGGGCGCCGTCGCCGCCGTCGCGCACCGGGACGGCCCCACGCTCCGCACCCGGGACGCCGTCTGGCTCACCGGGGTGCAGGACGCCCAGCGGGCCACCGCGCTCGCCGACTGGGTCCGCGCCGGCGGCCCGGGCCCGGTGCAGGACCCGCACCTCGGGGTGCCCGAGCCGCTGGCCGACGCGGTGGCCGGGCTCGGGCGCCCGCCCCGGCTGGAGCCGCGCCGGTCCTGAGGACGGCGTCCCGGCGTCGGCCCGGTGCGCTCAGTTCGTCGCGACGCAGGTGGCGCAGGTGCCGAACACCTCGAGCGAGTGCCCGACGTCGGCGAAGCCGTGCTCGGCGGCCACCCGCACCGCCCACCGCTCGACCGGCGGTGCCGCGACCTCGACGGTGCGCCGGCAGGAGCGGCAGGTCAGGTGGTGGTGGTGCGCGGGGGAGCAGTGCCGGTAGGAGGCCTCACCGTCGTCCCCGCGCAGCACGTCGACCTGACCCTCGTCGACCAGGGACTGCAGCGTCCGGTACACCGTGGCCAGCCCGACGCCGTCCCCGCGCTGGCGCAGCAGGGCGTGCAGGTCCTGGGCGCTGTGGAACTCGTCGAGCTCGGCGAGCAGCGCGACCAGGGCGGTGCGCTGCCGGGTGACCCGGCGCGGGGTGCCCACCTCCTGCCCGGTGTCGGTCACGCCCTGCTCCTCCCCCTGCTCGGCGGCGCGGTGTCCCGCGCGGTCCCGTCGTGCCCGCCGTGCTCGTCGTAGTGGACGCCGGACCCGGTCGGGTGCGCCGCGTGCAGGTGGCCGTCGTGGTCGTAGTCCACGTGGTCCCCGTGCGGCACCTCCCGGTGGCCGCACCCGGTGCCGTGGTCGTGCGGGTGCGCCGCGTGGATGGCCGCGCGGCGCCGGTGCCGCCGGTGCCCGGTCGCCTCGCGCACCGCCACGGCGGCGGAGACGACGAGGAACAGGGCGATGGCCAGCAGCACGATCGTCCCACCCGACGGGGTGCCGGTGTAGTACGAGGCCGTGGTGCCGCTCACGCTCACCACCAGTCCCAGCGAGCAGGCCAGCACCAGCGCCTGGCGGAAGCTGCGGGCCAGCAGCTGGGCCACCGCGCTCGGCACGATCATCAGCGCGCTGACCAGCAGCAGCCCGACCACCCGCATCGACAGGACGACGGTGGCCGCGACCAGCCCGGCGAGCACCAGGTTCAGCGCCAGCACGGGCAGCCCGACCGCGCGGGCGTACTCCTCGTCGTCGCTGACCGCGTACAGCCGCTGGCCGAGCAGCGTCACCAGGCCCAGCACGACGACGGTGATGACCGCGAAGGCCGCGACGTCCCCGGGGCTGGTGGTGGTGATCGCGCCGAACAGGTAGGCCTCGATGTTGGTCGCCTGCCCGCGCGGGGCGAGGCTGAGCAGCACCACGCCCCCGGCGATGCCGCCGTAGAACAGCACGGCGAGGGCCACGTCGCCGCTGGTGCGCCCGCGGGCCCGGACCAGCTCGATGAGGACGGCGCCGAGGACCGCCGCGACCAGCGCGGCCCCGACCGGGGCGGTGGAGGTGAGGACGCCGACCGCCACGCCGGTCAGCGCGACGTGCCCCAGGCCGTCGCCGAGCAGCGACAGCCGGCGCTGCACCAGGAAGACGCCCACGGCGGGCGCGACCGCCCCGACCATGAGCGAGGCCAGCAGGGCCCGCTGCATGAAGCCGTACTCGAGCACCTCCACGTCAGCGGCCCCCTCCGCGCAGGCCCGGGGCGGGGGCCGCCAGACCACCGGCGGGGGAGTGCTGGGGGGCGTGGTGGTGACCGCCGTCGAGCCCCGTGACCGCCGCCCCTGCCCCGGCGAGCGGGCCGTCGTAGGCGATGCAGCCGTGGTCGGCGACCACCGCGCGGGTGAGGACGCCGGACAGCGCACCGAGCTCGTGGGTCACGACGACCAGTGTGGTCCCCGCCGCGGCGACGCGGGCGAGCACCTCCGCCAGCGTGTCCTGGCTGGCCGCGTCGACCCCCGCCGTCGGCTCGTCCATGACCAGCAGCTCGGGTTCCGCCGCGAGGGCACGCGCCACCAGCACGCGGCGCTGCTGCCCGCCGGACAGGGCGGCCACCGGGTCGGTCAGCCGGTCGGCGAGCCCGACCGCGGCCACCGCGTCGGCGACCGCGGCCCGGTCGGCCGCCCCGGGCCGCCGCAGCACGCCGAGCCGGGCCAGCCGGCCCACCGAGACCACCTCGCGGACCGTCGCGGGGACCGCCCCGCTGACCGTGTGCCGCTGCGGTACGTAGCCGACCCGGCCGCGTTGGGCGCGGGGGGAACGACGCCGCCGCCCGACCGGCTGGCCGAGCACCTCGACGTCCCCGCCGAGCACCGCGGCCAGGCCGAGGACGCCGCGGACCAGCGTGGTCTTGCCCGACCCGTTGGAGCCCAGCACGGCGACGGCCTCCCCGCGCCGCACGTGCAGGTCGACGCCCTGGACGACCGGCACGTCGCCGTAGCCGATGCTGGCGCGGACGAGCCGGATGGCCGGCCCGTCCGCGTCGCCGGGGGTCATGCGCAGTTCTGGCCCTGGCGCAGCGTCTCCAGGTTGGCCTGCATCACCTCGAGGTAGTCGCTGCCGGCCGACTCGTCGGTGAGGCCCTCGACCGGGTCCAGGACGGCGGTCTGCACGCCGGCCTCGTTCGCGACCGTCTCGGCCACGGCCGGGTCGACGAGGGTCTCGGTGTAGACGGTGGTCACCCCACGCTCCTGCACGACCTCGGTGATCTCGGCCAGGTCCGCCGCGGAGGGCTCCTCGGAGGGCTCCAGCCCGGCGATGCCGACGACCTCCAGACCGTACCGGTCGCCGAGGTAGCCGAACGCGTCGTGCGAGGTGACCAGGGTGTCCACCGCGCAGCCGGCCAGCGTCTCCTGCATCGCGGTGTCCAGCTCCTCCAGGTCCGCGCGCAGGGCCTCGGCGTTGGCCCGGAAGGTGTCCGCGGCATCCGGGGCGAGCTCGGCCATCCGCTCGGCGAGCGCGTCGCCGACGTCGGCCAGCCGGGTCGGGTCGAGCCAGAAGTGCGGGTCGACGGCCTCGCCACCCTCCTCGGCCTCGCCACCCTCCTCGGCGTGCGCCTCCTCCTCGGCGTGCGCCTCCTCCTCGGCGTGGGCCTCCTCCTCCGCGCCGTGCCCGTGGCCGTCGTCGGCGGCGGTCAGCGTCAGCCGCGCGGCCTGCCCGGCCTCCCAGGCCGCGTCGCCCGCCTCGGACGTCACGGCCTCCTCGACGGCCGGCTGGAAGCCCTCCAGGTAGACCACCAGGTCGGCCTCGCCGACCGCCGCGACGTCCTGCGGGGTCAGCTCCGCGTCGTGGGCCTCGGCCCCGGGCGGGGTCAGGGAGGAGACCGTGGCCTGGTCGCCGGCGACCCGGGCGGCCGCCCACTCCAGGGGGTAGAAGCCGGCGAGCACGGTCAGGCCGTCGCCGCCGGCAGCCGCGGTGTCGGTGCCGCCGTCGCCGTCGGTGCCGCCCTGACCGCAGGCGGCGAGCAGCAGCGTGGCGGCGGACCCGGCGGCCAGCACCCGCCAACGTGTCATGGGAGATGTCATGGGAATCATTCTCCCACAGCGACCAGCGGGTTCTCCACGGCGGTGACCGCGGCACCGGGAGGTCCACCATGTCCTCGCTGTTGAGAACAGTTCTCACGTAGGGTGACGTCCCGTGAGACCCCACCCAGCCCTCGTCCGCCGTCCCGAGCCCATCCCGCCCGCCGTGCGCGACCGCCTGCGCCGGTGGGTGCGCACCGCCCTCGCCCTCGACGAGGAGGTGCCCGTGAGCGTCACCCAGCTGCGCTGCCCGGAGGCCGGCTGCGCCCCGGTGGAGACGGTGCTCGCCGTCCTGCTGCCCGGCGCGCCCCTGCACCGCACCCTGCCGCTGCCCGCCGAGCTGGTCTCGGTGGCCTCCGTCGAGGACGCCTTCGCCGGCGCCGCCGTCCGGAGTGGGTCGTGACGGCCGACGCGAAGGTGCCGGTCACCGTGCTGACCGGGTTCCTCGGCGCGGGCAAGACCACGCTGCTCAACCGCATCCTCACCGAGCGCCACGGGATGCGGATCGCCGTCATCGAGAACGAGTTCGGCGAGGTCGGCATCGACGACGCGCTGGTCATCGACGCCGAGGAGGAGGTGTTCGAGATGAACAACGGCTGCATCTGCTGCACCGTCCGCGGCGACCTGATCCGCATCCTCGGCACCCTGATGCGCCGCCGCGACCGCTTCGACCACGTCCTGATCGAGACCACCGGCCTGGCCGACCCCGCGCCGGTCGCGCAGACCTTCTTCATGGACGACGAGATCGGTGAGCAGTTGCGCCTGGACGGCATCGTCACCCTCGTCGACGCCGCCCACCTGCTGCGGCACCTGGACGAGGAGAAGCCCGAGGGGGTCGAGAACGAGGCCGTCGAGCAGATCGCCTTCGCCGACCGCATCGTGCTCAACAAGACCGACCTGGTCGACGCCGCACAGCTGGCCGAGGTGCACCGCCGGGTGCGCGAGGTCAACGCGCTCGCCGACGTGCACGAGGCCGTGCAGGCCGACGTCGACCTCCGCGCCGTGCTGGACATCGGCGGCTTCGACCTGACCCGCGCGCTGGACCTGGACCCGGCGTTCCTCACCGACGGAGAGCACCAGCACGACACCACGGTGACCAGCGTGGGCATCGAGCTGCCCGGCGAGCTGGAGCTCGAGCGGCTCAACGAGTGGCTGGGGGAGCTGCTGTCGACCAAGGGCGCGGACATCTTCCGCAGCAAGGGCGTCCTGGCCGTCGCCGGCATGCCCGAGCGCTACGTGTTCCAGGGCGTGCACATGCTCTTCGACGGCACCCACGGGCCGGAGTGGGGCGACGCCGAGCGGGTCAGCCGCGCGGTGTTCATCGGCCGGCACCTCGACCGTGCCGCGCTCGAGGCGGGTCTGCGCTCCTGCCTGCGCACCCCGGTGGCCGCGCGGTGAGGACGGCGACCGCGGAGGCGCTCGCCTGGCGGGTCGAGGTCCCCGAGTCGGTCGCCGCCGCCGGCTGGTCCGGCGACGGCGTGCTGGCGGTGGCCGACCTCGGCGGGCAGGTCACCCTGCTCGACGGCCGCGACGGCGCCGTCCTGGGCACCGGCCCGGCCCACCCCGGCGGCGTGCACACCCTGGCCTGGCAGCCGCGCGGCGACGTGCTGGCCACCGGCGGCGCCGACGGCCGGGTCGCGCTGCGCGACGCCGGGCGCCGGGAGCACCACGTCGACCTCGGCGGGTGGGTGCACGCGCTGCGCTGGTCGCCGTCCGGTGACCGGCTGGCCGTCGGGGCCGGCCGCGACCTGGTGCTGCTGGACCCGGCCGGCGGCGTGCTGGCCCGCTGGGACGGCCAGCCCAGCACGGTCACCGACGTGGTGTGGAGCCGCGACGGCAGCCGGGTGGGCGCCGCGGCCTACGGCGGCCTGCGCTGGTACGCGGTGGCCCGGCCCGCCCCGGAGCCGGTGCGCACCCTCGACGGCGGCGGGTCGCTGCTGGTCGCCCGGGTCAGCCCGGACGGCCGGTGGGTGGCCTCGGGCAACCAGGACGCCAGCGTGCACGTCTGGCGGCTGTGGTCCGGCGAGGACGCCGAGATGGCCGGCTACCCGGAGAAGGTCGACGTCCTCGCCTTCGACCGGACCGGCCGGTGGCTGGCCAACGGCGGCACCACCGAGGTGCACCTGTGGGACTTCTCCGGCGCCGGGCCCGCCGGCCGGGCACCGCGGCGGCTGCCCGGGCACGACGCCCAGCTCAGCGCGCTGGCCTGGCAGCCCACCGGGGACCTGCTGGCCTCCGCCGGCCGGGACGGCGGCCTGGCGGTGTGGGCACCCGCCACCGTCACCCGCCGCGTCCCCCGGCTCGACCTGGACGCCGGGGCGCGGGTCACCGCGCTGGCGTGGAGCCCGGACGGCGCGCGCGTGGCGGCCGGCACCCGGGAGGGCGCCGTCCTCGCACTGTGCCCGTGACCGACCCCGAGGTGGTCGTCGTCGGCGCCGGCCCGCACGGGCTCACCGCGGCCGCGGCCCTGCTCGGCGCCGACCCCGGGCTGCGCGGCCGGCTGCTGGTCGCCGACCCGGCGCCGTGGCTGGCGGGCTGGGACGCCCGCTTCGCCCGCCTGGAGCTGCCGGTGCTGCGCTCGGCCTGCGTGCACCACCCCGCCCCGGCGCCGTACGCGCTGCTGGACTGGGCCCGCGCCCGCGGCCGCACGGCGGAGCTCACCGGGCCGGTCGGCTCACCCGGCACCGGGCTGTTCGCCGACTTCTGCCGGTGGCTGGTCACCCGGTCCGGCCTGGCCGGCGCCCGCGTCCCGGCTGCGGTCACCCGGCTGCGGCCGCGCGACGACGGCCGGGTGGAGGTGACCGTTGGCCGCCGCCGGGTGCGCGCCGGCGCCGTCGTCCTCGCCGCCGGGGGTGCCCGCCCGCACGTGCCCGTCCCGCGTGCCCGGCACAGCGACCGGGTCCGGCTGTCGGCGGTCCGGCCCGGGCAGCGGGTCGTCGTGGTCGGCGGCGGGCTCACCGCCGGGCACCTCGCCCTGCGCGCGGCCGACCGCGGCGCGCGGGTGCTGCTGGTCGTCCGCGCCCCGCTGCGCGCCCGGCTGATGGACGTCGACGCCGGCTGGCTGGGCCGCGAGCTGCCGGGCTACGCCGCCCTGCCGCCCGCCGAGCGCGCGGCGGCCGCCCGGCGGGCCCGCCCGGGCACCGTCCCGGCCGCCGTCCGGGACGCGCTGCTCGGGTCGGGGTCGGTGCAGGTGCGCCAGGGGACGGTGGCCCGGACGGCGCCCGGCTGCGTGCAGCTGGCCGACGGCGCGACGGTGGCCACCGACCACCTCTGGCTGGGCACCGGCTCGCGGTTCGACGTCCGCGCGCACCCGGTGACCGCCGGACTGGCCACCGACGTCCCGGTCGAGGTCGTCGACGGGCTGCCGGTGCTCGGCCCGGACCTGTCCTGGGGCGGCACCCGGGTGTTCCTCACCGGCGGCCTGGCCGCGCTCGAACTGGGTCCGGCGGCCCGCGGGCTGGCCGGGGCGCGGATGGCCGCCGAGCGGTACACCGAGGCGGTGACGGGGGTCGCCCCCGCCAGGCGGCAGTACCCCGCGCCCACCCGCTCGGCCGGGGCTGCCGCGCCGGCCGCCCGCGTAGGCTCGCCGGTGTGTCCGACGTCTCCGGCCTGCCGCTGATCGGGGCCGCGGCGCTGCGCGCCCGCGCCGCCGCACGGGTGCTGCGCACCCTGCCCACCGACACCAAGGACGCCGCGCTGCAGGCCATGGCCGACGCCCTCGTCGAGCGGGCCGAGGAGGTGCTGGCCGCCAACGCCGCCGACGTCGAGGCAGCCGCGGACGACGGCACCCCCGCCGCGGTGCTGGACCGGCTGCGGCTGGACACCGGCCGCATCGCCGGCGTGGCCGACGCGCTGCGCGAGCTGGTCGCGCTGCCCGACCCCGTGGGCGACGTGGTCCGCGGGTCCACGCTGGCCAACGGGCTGCAGCTGCGCCAGGTCCGGGTGCCCCTCGGCGTGGTCGGCATCGTCTACGAGGCCCGGCCGAACGTGACCGTGGACGCCGCGGGGCTGTGCCTCAAGAGCGGCAACGCCGCACTGCTGCGCGGCTCGGCCTCGGCGTTCCGGACCAACACCGCGCTGGTCGCCGTGCTCACCGAGGCCGGCACCAAGGCCGGGCTGCCCGAGGGCGCCGTCGAGCTGCTGCCCGCGGACCGGGCGTCGGTCGGGGAGCTGCTGGGCGCCCGCGGGCTGGTCGACGTGGTCATCCCGCGCGGCGGGGCGTCGCTGATCCAGCGGGTGGTGCGCGAGGCGCGGGTGCCGGTCATCGAGACCGGCGAGGGCAACTGCCACGTCTACGTCGACGCCTCGGCCGACCCGGTCATCGCCGAGGCGGTCGTGCTCAACGCCAAGACGTCCCGGGTGAGCGTGTGCAACTCCGCGGAGACGCTGCTGGTTCACCGCGACGTCCCGTTCCTGCCGCGGCTGCTGTCCGCGCTGGTGGACGCCGGGGTCACGCTGCACGGCGACGAGCGCGCCCGGGCCGCCCACGACGCCGTCGTCCCCGCGACCGACGAGGACTGGGCGACCGAGTACCTGTCGATGGACATGGCCGTGCGCGTGGTCGACGACCTGCCCGCCGCCCTGGACCACGTCGAGCGGTGGGGGACCGGCCACTCCGAGGCGATCGTCGCCGACTCCGCCCGCGCGATCGCCGACTTCACCGCCGGCGTCGACTCCGCCGCGGTGCTGGTCAACGCCTCCACCCGGTTCACCGACGGCGGGGAGTTCGGCTTCGGCGCCGAGATCGGCATCTCCACCCAGAAGCTGCACGCCCGCGGCCCGCTGGGCCTGCCGGAGCTGACCAGCACCACCTACGTCGTCACCGGCCGCGGCCACACCCGCTGAACTGCCCCCCACCCCGCCGCCCCCGCCGAGGAGCGCCCGCATGCCCCGCCCGCCGTCGCAGTCCCCGCAGTTCTCCTCGGTCTCCGACGTCGGCAAGCGGCTGGCCAGCGCCGGCTACCTGCCGGACGCGCAGATCGCCACGACGGTCTTCCTCGCCGACCGCCTCGGCAAGCCGCTGCTGGTCGAGGGCCCCGCGGGCACCGGCAAGACTGAGCTGGCCAAGGCGCTGGCGGCGGCCACCGGCTCGGAGCTGATCCGGCTGCAGTGCTACGAGGGCCTGGACGAGGCTCGGGCGCTGTACGAGTGGAACTACAAGAAGCAGCTGCTGTGCATCCAGGCCGGCCAGGGCGCGGACTGGGAGGCCCTGTCTGACGACGTCTTCGGCGAGGAGTTCCTGCTCTCCCGGCCGCTGCTCACCGCGATCCGGTGCAGCGACCCGACCGTGCTGCTGGTCGACGAGACCGACAAGGCCGACGTCGAGGTGGAGGGTTTGCTGCTGGAGGTCTTGAGCGACTTCCAGGTGACCATCCCCGAGCTCGGCACCATCACCGCCGTCCGCCGTCCGATGGTAGTGCTCACCTCCAACGCCACCCGTGAGCTGTCCGAGGCGCTCAAGCGGCGCTGCCTGTACCTGGCGCTGGACTACCCGTCGGCCGACCGCGAGCGGGAGATCGTGCTGTCCCGGGTGCCCGACCTCGCCCCGGGCCTGGCCGAGCAGCTGGTGCGCACCATCCGCGCGCTGCGCGCGCTGGAGCTGAAGAAGTCGCCGTCGATCTCCGAGACCCTCGACTGGGCGCAGACCCTGCTGGAGCTCGGCCTGGACACCCTGGACGAGGACGCCGTGCGGTCCACCCTGGGCGTGGTGCTCAAGCACGCCAGCGACCAGCAGCGGGCCGCGGCCGAGCTGCGGCTGAACTGATGGGCGCGCCGCTGACGGTCGGGTCGGGCGGGCTGGCGGGCCACCTCGACGGGTTCGTCCGCGCGGTGCGCGACGCCGGCATCCCGGTCGGCATCAGCCAGGCCGTGGACGCCGCGGAGGTGCTCACCGTGGTCGACCTGCTCGACCGCGAGCAGCTGCGGCACGGCCTGGCCGCGGTGCTGCTGCAGCGCGGTGCCCAGCGCGCGGCCTACGACGTGCTGTTCGACCTGTGGTGGCCGCTCGGCGACCGCCCGGCCGCCGACGCCGCCGACGACGACGCGGGGCAGGACGACGGGTCCCCGCCCGGGGCGACCCTCGACCTGCCCGACGGCGCCGACCTCGCCGAGCTGATGCGCGAGGAGCTGGCCCGGCTGCTGCTGTCCGGTGACGAGGAGGCCCTGCGCCGGCTGGCCCGCGAGGCCGTCGACCAGCTCGGCCGCGCGGCGCCGTCGATCCCGTCCGGGCAGTCGTTCTTCAGCTACCGGGTGATGCGCGCGCTGTCCCCGGACACGCTCGTCGCCCGGCTGCTGGCCGGGCTGCTGGACGGCGCGGACCGGGGCGGGCTGGCCGAGCAGGTGGCCCGCCAGACGGTGCGCGAGCGGCTGGCCGCCTTCCGCGAGGCGGTGGAGGCCGAGGTGCGGCGGCGGACGGCGGCCGAGCGCGGCCGGGACCGGGTGGCGAAGAACGCCGTCCGCCCGCTGGCCGACCAGGTCGACTTCCTGCGCGCCCAGGCCGGCGACCTCGCCGAGCTGCGCCGCACGGTGGCCCCGCTGGCCCGGCGGCTGGCGGTGCGGCTGTCCGCGCGGCGGCGGATGGGCCGGGTCGGCCGGCTGGACTTCCGCCGCACCGTGCGCGCCTCCCTGGGCACCGGCGGGGTGCCGGTGGTCACCCACCACCGGCCGCGGCGGGTGCACAAGCCCGAGCTGGTCGTGCTGTGCGACGTCAGCGGCTCGGTCGCCGGGTTCAGCCACTTCACGCTGATGCTCACCCAGGCGCTGCGCGAGCACTTCTCCGGCGTGCGGGCGTTCGCCTTCGTCGACTCCACCGACGAGGTCACCCGGTTCTTCCGGCCCGGGGTCGACGTCGCCGACGCGGTCGCCCGGATCGGCCGGGAGGCCGACGTCGTGGGCTTCGACGGGCACAGCGACTACGGGACGGCGTTCGAGGTGTTCGCCGACCGCTGGCCGTCGGCGGTGGGTCCGAAGACGTCCCTGCTGATCCTCGGGGACGGGCGCACCAACTACCGCCCGCCGGGGGTGCCGGTGCTGGCTGACCTGGTGCGGCGGGCCCGGTCGGCGCACTGGCTCAACCCCGAGCCGCGCCGGACGTGGGGCAGCGGGGACTCCGCGGCCGACCGCTACGGCGAGGTGGTCGACATGGTCGAGTGCCGCAACGCCGCGCAGCTCGCCGACTTCGTCACGACCCTCTGAGCAAGGACCACCCTTCCCCCCCACGCCTCGCAGGCTCGGCGCGGGCCCCTGAAGGGTGGCCGTTCCAGCACGTCGCCGAGCTCGGCGCGGGCCCCTAGAGGGTGGCCGTTCCAGCACGTCGCCGAGCTCGTGGCGGGCCTGAGGTGCGGCCGTTCCAGCACGTCGCCGGGCTCGTGGCGGGACCCGGATACCCTCGGCCGGTGGCGGGTCGGCGGGTCGGGGTGATGGGCGGGACGTTCGACCCCGTCCACCACGGGCACCTCGTCGCCGCCAGCGAGGTGGCCAGCCTGTTCGGGCTGGACGAGGTGGTGTTCGTGCCAACCGGCCAGCCCTGGCAGAAGAGCGACCGCGACGTCGCCCCGGCCGAGGACCGCTACCTCATGACCGTGATCGCCACCGCCTCCAACCCGCGGTTCTCCGTGAGCCGGGTCGACGTCGACCGCGGCGGGCCCACGTACACCATCGACACGCTCGCCGACCTCAAGCGGCAGCGCCCGGACGACGAGCTGTTCTTCATCACCGGCGCCGACGCGCTGTCCCAGATCCTCAGCTGGCGGGACAGCGCCGCCTGCTTCGCCCTCGCGCACTTCGTCGGCGTCACCCGCCCCGGTTTCGACCTCGGCGCCGCGCACCTCCCGGAGGGCACCGTCAGCCTGGTCGAGGTGCCGGCGCTGGCGATCAGCTCCAGCGACTGCCGCGCCCGGGTCGGCCGCGGGATGCCGGTCTGGTACCTGGTCCCCGACGGCGTCGTGCAGTACATCGAGAAGCGCGGGCTGTACCGCACCCCCGCCGCCGGGCGGCCCGCGCCCGGCGAGGGTGCGCCCGGCGAGGGTGCCCCCGACCGCGGGGCCCCGCCCTCCGGAGAGCGCCCGACCCACTCCCGCCCCGGGGCCACGGCCGCCGACGCCGCGCCCCGGCCTCCCGAACCACCGACCACCGATCTCCAGGAGGTACCTCGATGACCGCCTCGACCGAGGCGCGGGAGACCGCACTGCTGGCCGCCCAGGCCGCAGCGGACAAGCTGGCCACCGACGTCGCCATCCTCGACGTCAGCGAGCGCCTCGCCATCACCGACGCCTTCGTGCTGGCCTCGGCGCCCAACGAGCGTCAGGTGCAGGCGATCGTCGACGAGGTGGAGGACCGCCTGCGCGGACACGGCGTCAAGCCGGTGCGCCGGGAGGGCGTCGCCGAGGCGCGGTGGGTGCTGCTGGACTTCGTCGACGTCGTCGTGCACGTCCAGCACGCCGAGGAGCGCGCCTACTACGCGCTGGAACGGCTGTGGAAGGACTGCCCGACGATCCCGTTCGTCGACCGCGCCGCCCCCGCCACCGCGCCCGCCGGGACCGCCACGCTGTCGGCCGACGACGTCGACCCGGCCAGCGCCGACCCCACGCCGCTGTCCCCCCAGCCCGCCGACGGGGACGGGTCGGGGGCGACGGGCCGGTGAGCGCCGCGGCGCTGCCGGTGCCCCGGCTGCTGCTCTGGCGGCACGGGCGCACCGCCTGGAACGCCGCGGGCCGCTTCCAGGGGCAGCTGGACCCACCCCTGGACGACGTGGGCCGCCGCCAGGCGGCGCAGGCCGCCCCGCACCTGGCCCGGCCGTTGCCGGCGGGCGCGGTGGTGGTCTCCAGCGACCAGGTGCGTGCGGCGGAGACCGCGGCCGCGCTCACCGACGTCCTCGGCGTCCCGTTGCGGCTGGACGCGCGGTTGCGCGAGGTCGCCATGGGCTCGTGGGAGGGACTGACCCGCGAGGAGGTGGCCGAGCGCCACCCCGAGCAGTACGCCGACTGGATGGCCGGGCGGCCGGTCGTCGGACGCGGCGGCGAGGACTCCGCCGACGTGCCGGAACGGGCGCTGGCCGCGCTGCGCGACCTCCCCGAGGCCCCGGCGGCGGTGGTCGTCACGCACGGCGGCACCTCCGCCCGCGTGATCGAGGCGCTGCTCGGCCTGGGGCCGGAGCACCGCCGGGTGTTCGGTCCGCTGGCCAACTGCGCGTGGAGCGAGCTGGTCCGGCAGAGCGGCCGCTGGCGGCTGCTGCGGCACAACACCGCCGCCCCCGAGCTGCCCGAGGGGACGGCGCCCCGGGCGGTCACCCGCCGGCCGGACGCCGGGGCCAGCCCGGAGGAGGGCGCGCCGGCACCGGCCCAGGACGCCGACGCCCTCTGAGCGGCGTCAGCGGCCGGCCGCCGGTGGCCGCGGGCTAGCCTCCCCCGGTGGTCGTCGCCGTGGTCACCGACTCCACGGCCTACCTGCCCGCCGACCTCGTGGCGCGGCACGGGATCGAGGTCGTGCCGCTGTACGTGGTCATGGCCGGGCACTCCGGCCGCGAGGGCGACGACATCGGGCCGGCCGACGTCGCGCGCGCGCTCGGGACCCGTGGCCAGCGGGTCTCCACCTCCCGCCCGACGCCCGGTGACTTCGTCGCCGCCTACCGCCGGCGGCTGGCCGCGGGGGCCGACCGGATCGTCTCGGTGCACCTGTCCGCGGAGCTGTCCGGCACCGTGGACGCCGCCCGGCTGGCCGCCGCCCAGGTCGGCGAGCACGTCGTCACGGTGGTCGACTCCCGCTCGGCGGCGATGGGCAACGGGTTCGCCGTGCTGGCCGCGGCGCGGGTGGCCGCACGCGGCCGGGACGCGTCCGCCGTGGCCGCCGCCGCCGGGGAGACCGCCGCCGCGACCCGCACCCTGTTCGTCGTCGACACCCTGGAGCACCTGCGCCGCGGCGGGCGCATCGGGCACGCCGCCTCGATGATCGGCACTGCCCTGTCGGTCAAGCCGCTGCTGCACGTCGCCGACGGCCGGGTGGTGCCGTTGGAGAAGGTGCGCACGGCCGGCCGGGCCCTCGTCCGGCTGGTGCAGCGCGGGGTGGAGGCCGCTGACGGCGGGCCGGTGCGGGTGGCCGTGCACCACCTGGCCGCACCCGAGCGCGCGCAGCGGCTGGCCACGGAGCTGCAGCAGGCGCTGCCCGGGCTGCGCGAGCTGCACGTCAGCGAGCTCGGTGCCGCGATCGGCGCGCACGTGGGGCCGGGCGCGGTGGGCCTGGTCGTGGCACCGGCCGGCCCGCCGGACGCGCAGGAACAGCCGGCGGACGCACCGGACCGGTAGCCAGGAGGGGGTGGGCACCGGCACAGGGTGACCGGTCACCCGGATGGTGGGGGTCGCGCCGTCCACAGGCGGCCGCGCCGTCCACAGTCCGGCGGCAGACCACCGGCGGCCGGCTCCCGCTGCCTAGCGTCCCGCCGGTGCGACTCCCTCCCCGCCGCGGTGACGACGCCGACCTGATCCGCGACCGGCTGCGGGCCCTGCTGCACGAGAGCCGCCCACCGGGCTGGGTGCCGACCGACGACGCGCAGCCGCCCGAGCAGCCGCTGGAGCCGGCGCCGGAACCCCCGGACGACGAGCTCCCCCGCGGCATCGGCCGGCACCGCGCCCCGGGCAGCGCCGTCCGCCTGGCACCGGACCGCCGCGCCGTCTGGTCGCTGTGGGTGGCCGGCACGGTCGCCGCGGCGCTGGTCGTCGGGGGCACCTGGCTGGGCCGCCCGCAGGTGCAGCCCGCCCCGCCCGCGCCGTCGTCCCCGGCGGAGGAGGTCGCGGCAGCACCCCCGGACACCGACGACCCCGTCCCGGCGCCGGCGGTCGGTGTCGCGGCCGACACCGAGCCGACGGTCGTCGTCTCGGTCGTCGGCCGGGTGACCCGGCCGGGCCTGGTCACGCTGCCCGAGGGCGCCCGGGTGGCCGACGCCGTCGCGGCCGCCGGCGGCTTGCTGCCCGACGCCGACCCCGCCTCGGTCAACCTCGCGGCGGTCGTCGCCGACGGCCAGCAGGTCGCGGTCGGCGTCCCCGGCGCGTCCGCCGGTGCTGCTCCCGGCGGGGCGTCCACCGCGGCCGGCCTGGTGGACCTCAACGCCGCCGGCGCGGCCGACCTCGACGCCCTGCCCGGCATCGGCCCGGTGCTCGCCCAGCGGATCGTCGAGCACCGCGAGCGCAGCGGGCCGTTCCGCACCGTCGAGCAGCTGGAGGACGTGCCCGGCATCGGCCCGACCACCTACGCCGAGCTGGCCGAGCTGGTGACCGTGTGACCGCGGCGGCGCGGTGGAGCTGGCTGGACCTCCGGCTCGTCCCGGCCGCCGCGACCGTGTGGGCGGGCACCCTGCTGGCCCCGCTGCTGCCGGTCCCCGTCCTCGCCGGCGCGGTCCCGGCCGCGGTGCTCACCGCGGTGCTCGTCGCCCGGCGGTACCGGTCGGGCCGGTCGGTCGTGCTGCTGGGCGTCCTGGCCGCCCTGGCGGTCACTGCCACCTGCACCGCGGTGCGGGAGACCGCGCGAGCAGCCTCGCCGCTGGCCGACGCCGCCGAGGGACGGCGGACCGTCGACCTAGTCCTGGAGCTGAACGGCGACCCGACCGCGGTCCGCGGGGCGGGCCAGCCGCGGGTCGTCGTCGAGGCCACCGTCCGCGTGCTGCACGACGGCCCGGTGCGCACCCGGCTGGACGACGCCGTCGTCCTCTTCGGCCCCGCCGATGAGTGGCGCGGGCTGCTGCCGGGCCAGTCGGTGCGCGTCCGGGCCGCGGTCTCCCCGGCGTCCGCGGCGGAGGGCCTGGCGGCCCGGCTGTCGGCGCGGGCGCCGCCGGTGCTGCTGGGCGAGCCGCCGTGGGGCCAGCGGGCCGCGGGCGGTCTGCGGGACGGGCTGCGGGAGACCGCCGTCGGGGTGCTCGGGCCGCGGGCCGGGGGCCTGCTGCCCGGCCTGGTCGTCGGAGACACCACGGCCGCCGACCCGGTGCTCGTCGAGGACTTCCGCCGCGCCGGGCTGGCCCACCTGACGGCCGTCTCCGGGGCCAACGTGGCGATCCTGCTGGCCGGCGTCCTCGCGCCGCTGCGCCGCCGGGCGGTCGACCGGCGGGTGCAGGCGCTGGTCGCGGTCGTGGCGCTGGCCGGCTTCGTGGTGCTGGCCCGGCCCACCGCCAGCGTGGTGCGGGCGGCGGCCATGGCTGCGGTCACGCTGCTGGCACTGGCCACCGGCCGGTCGCGGGCCGCGGTGCCGGCCCTGGCCGCGGCCGTGGTCGTCCTGCTGCTCGCCGACCCGCGCCTGGCGCGCGACGCCGGCTTCGCGCTCTCCGTCGCCGCCACCGCCGCCATCGTGCTGCTGGCGCCGGGCTGGTCCCGGCGGCTGCGTCGCCGCGGCTGGCCGCTGCTGCTGGCCGATGCCGTCGCCGTCGCCGCGGCCGCCGGCCTGGCCACCGCACCGCTCGTCGCCGGGCTCTCCGGGCTGGTCAGCCCGGTGTCGCTGCCGGCGAACCTGCTGGCCGCGCCCGCCGTGGCGCCGGCCACCGTGCTGGGGCTGCTCGCCACGCTGGCCGTGCCGGTGGCACCCCCGCTGGGCCAGGCCCTGGTGTGGCTGGCCGGCTGGCCGGTGCGCTGGCTGGTCGTGGTGGCGCAGGGCGCGGCCGCGCTGCCCGACGGGGCCACCGGCTGGCCGGCCGGGGTCCGCGGCGCGGTGCTGCTGACCGTGCTGGTCGCGGCGGCCGGCTGGCTGCTCTGGCGGTTCCCCCGCGCCCGGCCGCCGGCGGTGGCCGCCCTGGTCGGCGTCGTGGTGCTCGGCTGGCCGCTGCGGCAGGTGACGCGGGGCTGGCCGCCGCCGGACACCGTGGTGGTCGCCTGCGACGTCGGGCAGGGGGACGCGCTGGTCCTGCCGACGGCGCCGGGGGAGGGGCTGCTGGTGGACGCCGGCCCGGAGGTCGGCCCGGTCGACCGCTGCCTGGACCGGCTGGGCATCGACACGCTGCCGCTGGTGCTGCTCACCCACCTCGACGCCGATCACGTCGGCGGCCTGGCCGGGGCGCTGTCCGGCCGGGACGTCGGGGTGGTCGCCACCGGCACCCTCTCCCCGGCCGAGGACCGGCTCGCCCGGCTGGAGGACGCGGTCCGCCGGGCCGGGGCGCAGCGGGCCGTGCTCGTGCCGGGGGAGCGCCGGACCGTGGGCAGCGCGACGGTCGAGGTGCTCGCCCCGGCCCCGGAGACCGCCACGGCCGCGCTGCCGGCCAACGACCTGTCGCTGGTCGTCCGCGTCACCCAGCGCGGCGTCCGGGTGCTGTTGACCGGTGACCTCAGTGGCGCGGCGGAGGCCCGGATCGTCGCGCGCGGGGTGGACCTGCGGGCCGACGTGGTCAAGGTGCCGCACCACGGCAGCGCCGACGCCGACCGCGGCTTCTTCGCCGCCACCGGCGCCCGGGTGGCGCTCATCTCGGCCGGGCGGGGCAACTCCTACGGCCACCCCACGGCGCGGGTGCTGTCCTGGCTGGCCGCCGACGGCACCCGGGTGCACCGCACCGACACCGAGGGCGACCTCGCCGTCGCGGGGGACGCCGGGGCGTGGGGCGTCGCCGTCCGCGGCCCCGACGGGGACGCTGCGGCCGCGGGCGCCGCCGGCACACCCGCGCCAGCGGCGGTGCTCCGTGCGGGCCGGCGGGACCGTCGGTCCCGCGTGGCACCATCCCGGGGTGGCCGCAGCCCCGTCCGCAGCACCTCCCGCACCGACCTCCCGCCTGCGCGCGGTGGTCGGCGAGGAGGAGCTGCTGCGCGCCCGCGCGGTGTCCGCCGTGCGCGCCGCCGTGCTCGAGCGCCACCCCGACGCCGAGCTGCACGAGCTCGCCGCCCAGGGGCTGCCGGTCGGCCAGCTCGCCGACGTCCTGGCGCCCTCGCTGTTCGGCGGCCACCGGGTGGTCGTGGTGACCGGGGTGCAGGAGGCCGCCGGTGCGCTCGTCGAGGCGCTCACCGGCTACGCCCGGGACCCCGACCCGGACCTCACGCTCGTCGTCGTCCACTCCGGCGGGAAGCGCAACGAGGCCCTGGTCAAGGCGTTCGTGGCGGCGGGCGCGGCCGTCGACGACTGCCCGCGGGTCACCTCGGTGGGCGACCGGATCGCGTTCGTGCGCAACGAGGTCCGCTCGGCCGGCGGCCGGATCACCGCGGACGCGGCCGCGGCCCTGGTCGAGGCGGTCGGCGCCGACCTGCGTCAGCTGTCCTCGGCCGCCACCCAGCTGGTGTCGGACTTCGGCGGCACGGTGGACGCCGACGCGGTCGCCCGGTTCCACCGCGGCCAGGCCGAGGTCACGGGCTTCAGCGTCGCCGAGCGGGTGCTGGTCGGGGACCGGCAGGGGTCCCTGGAGCTGCTGCGCTGGGCGCTGCAGCGCGGTGTGGCCCACGTGCTGATCGCCGACGCGATCGCCGACGGGGTGCGGACGGCGGCCCGGGTCTCCTCGGTCCGGAGCAGCAACCCCGGGGACCTCGCCCGCACGCTGAGGATGCCGCCGTGGAAGGTGAAGAAGGCCCAGGCGCAGGCCCGGGGGTGGAGCATCGAGGGGCTGCAGCAGGCGATCGGCGTGGCCGCCGAGCTCAACGCCGACGTCAAGGGCGCGGCCGCCAGCGCCGACTACGCGCTGGAGCGCGCCGTCCGGCGGATCGTCGCCATCCGCCGGGAGACCGGGCGCGGCGCCCGCCCCTGAGCCGGGCGTGGGACGTGACCGGGTCCGGGGACGCGACGAGCCCCCGTCCCGGTGCGGGAGGGGGGCTCGTCGGGGACCGCGTGGACGCGGCCGGCAGGTCAGCCGGCGACGTCGGCCAGCCGCTTGGCCATGCCCGACTTGCGGTTCGCGGCCTGGTTCTTGTGGATGACGCCCTTGCTGGCGGCCTTGTCCAGCGCCTTGCTGGCCGTCTGCAGCGCGGTCGTCGCGGCGGCGGCGTCCCCGGCGTCGGCGGCGCTGCGGAAGCGGCGGACGGCCGTCTTCAGCGCGGACTTGACCGCGACGTTGCGCTGGCGCGCCTTCTCGTTGGTCTTGTTCCGCTTGATCTGGGACTTGATGTTCGCCACGCGTGAGCCTCGGGTGTCTCGCAGGGAGGGGGTCTGACAGTGCGTCCGGACGGCGTGCGTCGGCGGACCGGCCTGCCAGGTTACCAGCGCCGCCACCGGCGACCCACCGGGCGGGTGCCCGCGGGTGGGCGGGGGCGCGCGACGGCGGTGCGCGCCGGGACGCGGCGGGCCGTGGGACGATGGCCGCACTGTGACGACTGCTGCCCCCACCGATCCGGCCCTCATCCGGAACTTCTGCATCATCGCCCACATCGACCACGGCAAGTCGACGCTGGCCGACCGGATGCTCGAGGTCACCGGACTGGTCGAGGGCCGGCACATGCGCGCCCAGTACCTCGACCGCATGGACATCGAGCGCGAGCGCGGCATCACCATCAAGGCGCAGAACGTGCGGCTGCCCTGGACCCCGCGGTCGGGTGCGCACGCCGGCACCGAGCACGTCCTCGACATGATCGACACCCCCGGGCACGTCGACTTCACCTACGAGGTGTCCCGGTCGCTGGCCGCCTGCGAGGGTGCGGTCCTGCTCGTCGACGCCGCCCAGGGCATCGAGGCCCAGACGCTGGCCAACCTGTACCTGGCGCTGGAGAACGACCTCACGATCATCCCGGTCCTCAACAAGATCGACCTGCCGGCCGCCCAGCCGGAGCGGTACGCCGAGGAGATCGCGCACATCATCGGCTGCGACCCCGACGACGTGCTGCGGGTCAGCGGCAAGACCGGCGTCGGCGTGCCCGAGCTGCTCGACCGGATCGTGGAGGAGATCCCGGCGCCCACGGGCCGGGCCGACGACCCCGCCCGGGCGATGATCTTCGACTCCGTCTACGACATCTACCGCGGCGTCATCACCTACGTCCGCGTCGTCGACGGCCGCATCTCCGCCCGCGACCGGATCAGGATGATGTCGACCGGCGCGACCCACGAGCTGCTCGAGATCGGCGTCATCTCCCCGGAGCCCAAGCCGGTGGCGAGCCTGGGCGTCGGCGAGGTCGGCTACTTCATCACCGGCGTGAAGGACGTCCGCCAGTCCCGCGTCGGCGACACCGTCACGCTGCAGCACAAGCCGGCCGCGGAGTCCATCGGCGGCTACCGCGACCCCAGGCCGATGGTCTACTCCGGCCTCTACCCGATCGACGGCAGCGAGTACCCGCTGCTGCGCGAGGCGCTGGACAAGCTGCTGCTCAACGACGCCGCGCTGACCTACGAGCCGGAGACGTCGGCGGCGCTGGGCTTCGGCTTCCGGGTCGGCTTCCTCGGCCTGCTGCACCTGGAGATCGTCCGCGAGCGGCTGGAGCGCGAGGCGGGCATCAGCCTGATCTCCACCGCGCCCAACGTGGTCTACCGGGTGGTCATGGAGGACGGCACCGAGCACACCGTCACCAACCCCAGCGACTGGCCGGCGGGCAAGATCGACCGGGTCCACGAGCCGATCGTCAACGCCACCATCATCGCGCCCAGCGACTACACCGGCGCGATCATGGAGCTGTGCCAGAGCCGGCGCGGCCAGCTCGGCGGCATGGACTACCTCAGCGAGTCCCGGGTCGAGCTGCGCTACACGCTGCCGCTCGGCGAGATCATCTTCGACTTCTTCGACGCCCTGAAGTCGCGCACCCGCGGCTACGCCAGCCTGGACTACAGCGAGGCCGGGGAGCAGGAGTCGCAGCTGGTCAAGGTGGACATCCTGCTGCAGGGTGAGGCCGTCGACGCCTTCAGCGCGATCGTGCACAAGGACAAGGCCTACAGCTACGGCGTGATGATGGCCGGCAAGCTGCGCGAGCTCATCCCGCGCCAGCAGTTCGAGGTGCCCATCCAGGCCGCCGTCGGCTCCCGGGTCATCGCGCGGGAGACGGTGCGCGCCATCCGCAAGGACGTGCTCGCCAAGTGCTACGGCGGTGACATCACCCGCAAGCGCAAGCTGCTGGAGAAGCAGAAGGAGGGCAAGAAGCGGATGAAGATGGTCGGTCGGGTCGAGGTCCCGCAGGAGGCCTTCGTCGCCGCGCTGTCCACCAACGAGTCCACCGCCAAGGCCAAGTGAGCGCCCGCGTCGAGGCCGTGTGCGTGGCCGCCGCCGGGGTGCTGGAGATCCCCGGCCGGGGCCCCACGCGCAGCGCCATCGACAAGCGACCGGTGCCCGGGCGGGTCGCCGTCCGCCCGCTGGGCTTGGACGGCGACACCCAGGC
This sequence comes from Geodermatophilus sp. DSM 44513, assembly GCF_032460525.1. NCBI lineage: Bacteria > Bacillati > Actinomycetota > Actinomycetes > Geodermatophilales > Geodermatophilaceae > Geodermatophilus > Geodermatophilus sp. DSM 44513. The sequence continues at coordinate 1,403,373 of NZ_CP135963.1, forward strand.
CAACCGCAAGCACCACGGCGGGGAGGGCCAGGCGGTCTACGCCTACGCCGCCGAGGACGCCGCCTGGTGGGAGGCCGAGCTTGACCGTGAGCTGCCGGCCGGGCGGTTCGGGGAGAACCTGCGGACGGCGGGCATCGACCTGACCGCTGCGCTGCTCGGTGAGCGGTGGGAGGTCGGCACCGCGCTCCTCGAGGTGACCGCCCCGCGCACCCCGTGCGCGAAGTTCCAGGCGTACTGGGGCGTGCCCCGGCTGGTCCGGCGGTTCACCGAGCACGGCGCGCCGGGCGCCTACCTGCGGGTGCTCCGCCCCGGCGACGTCGGTGCCGGCGACGCCCTCACCGTCGTCTCCCGGCCCGACCACGGGGTGAGCATCGGCCTGGCCTTCCGGGCGATGCTCACCGAGCGCGACCGGCTGCCCGAGCTGCGCCCGGCGCTGTCCGTACTGCCGCACAAGGACCAGCCGGCGATCGCCGAGGCGATCGCCGCCCGCACCACGCCGTAGCCGGCGCGCGGCCGCCCTGCAGGGGCCCGCCACGAGCGGGCCAGTGGTGGGGGCAGGGGGGTCCTCCGTCACGCGGCCAGTGCCGCCACGAGGTCCCGCCGCAGGGCGGCGACGTCCACGCCGCGCTCGTGCAGCACCTGCGCGGCCAGCCCCCGGCCCTCGCGGAGCAGCCCCAGCAGCACGTGCGTGTCGGTGATCCGGTTGTGCTTCAGCGCCAGCGCCTCGCGCAGCGAGAGCTCCAGCACCGTCTTCGCCCGCGGGGTGAACGGCACGTGGGAGGGGCTCGCCCGGCGTCGTCCGCCCGCGGGCCGGGCCTCCAGGGCACCGGGCCCGAAGGTCGCCTCCACCGCACCGCGGACGGCGTCCAGGTCGATGCCCAGGGTCCGCAGCGCGTCGGCGTCCAGGTCGCCCCCGCCCACGTGTGCCTGCACGGCGGCCGCCACCTCCTCGCGGGTCAGCCCGTGCCGGCGCAGCGCGGCGGCCGCGGGGGTGTCCTGCCCGAGCAGCGCCAGCAGCAGGTGCTCGGTGCCGATGGAGGCGTGCCGCAGCGAGCGGGCCTCCTCCTGCGCCAGGACGACGACCTGCCGGGCCTCGGCCGTGAACCGTTCGAACACGCCTCATCCCTCCCGTCGGAGCAGCCGTCGGCCGCCCGCGTACTTCTTGTGCACCGCCTGCCGGGTGACGCCCAGGTGCTGGGCGACCTGCTCCCACGTCCAGCCCTGTCCGCGGGCGTTGTCCACCTGCAGGGCCTCCAGCCGCTCGACCAGGTCGCGCAGGGCGCGGACCGCCCGCAGCCCGACCGCCGGGTCCCGGCTGCTTGCCGCGGAGGCCACCTGTGCCGCGTCTGCCATGCCGTCAACTGTGGTTGACGCGCGGGGATCTGTCAACCTGCTTTGACGAGCGGTCAGTGACGGCGGATGTCGTGCCGGCCACCCCGCGGCGCGCGCCGGGGCGGCCGCTGCCCGCCGGCGACGACCAGCGTGAGCACCCGGTAGCGGTGCGGCCGGTGGGGCTCCAGCAGCGCGAGCATGCGGGCGTCGTCGGCCCGCGCCTCCCCGGCCAGCACCCAGGCCACCATCGAGGGGATGCCGTCGTCGCCGGGGATGACGGTGTCCGGGTCGCCCCAGGTCCAGGCCCGCAGGCACCCCGCCGTCCACGGCCCGACGCCCCGCAGCGAGCTGAGCGCGGGCAGGGCGGTGTCCGGCGATGCGTCGGCGAGTGCGGCCAGCCGGGCGGCGACCCGGGCTGCCCCGACCAGGTGCTCGGCCCGCCGGCGCTCCAGGCCCACCCGGTGCAGGTCGACGTAGGACAGCCGGGCCAGCGTCTCCGGCGCGGGCGGCAGCCGCAGCTCCGGCGCACCGGGCGCCGGGTCGCCGAAGGCCGTCACGAGCCGGGCCCACTGGGCGGCGGCGTCCTGGCGGGTCACCCGCTGCTGGACGACCGTCCAGGCCAGGTCGTGCCACACCGTGCCGGTCGCCCCGACCCGGGCGCCGGGGTGCCGCCGCCACAGCTCGCGCAGCGGCCCGGACGCGGGGGCGAAGCCGGCCGGGTCGTCCTCGAGCCCGAGCAGCCGGGGCGCCCGCTCGAGCAGCCAGCCCGCCCCGTCGCCGGTGGTGCGCACGGCCACCCCGGTGTGGTCGGCGTCCCAGGTCGCCCGCAGCACGCCGGGCCCGTCCGGGGTCAGCGTCGCGCGGGTGAAGGCGCCGGGCGCCAGGCGCACCGTCGGGTCGCCGCGCAGCGCGGCCAGGTGGCCGAGCACCAGCCGCGGGTCGACGCCGCCCAGCGCCAGGACCGTGCCGTCCCCGGTCGCCGTCAGGCCGCGCCCCCGACCGGGGGAGTGGCGGCCGCGGCGAAGGCCTCGGCCAGCCGGGCGCCGATCAGCCGGCGCGCGTCGTGGGCGGCGTCGACCAGCCCGCCGAGCAGCACGAACGGGTGCACCTGGCCGGCGAAACAGGTGTACTGCGCCGGCACCCCCGCCGCGGTGAGCGCCGCGGCGTACGCGGCGCCCTCGTCGCACAGCGGGTCGCACTCGGCGGTGACCACCGTCGCCGGCGGCAGCCCGGAGAGGTCGGCGGCCCGCGCCGGTGACAGCCGCGGGTCGGCGCGGTCGGTGTCGCCCGCGTAGGCCTGCAGGAAGTACCCGATGTCCCGCTCGGTGAGGAAGTGGCCCTCGCCGTACGCGGCGTAGCTGGCGGTGCGGCCCACGCCGTCGGCGTCGGTCAGCGGGTAGACCAGCACCTGGTGCACCAGGGACGGGGTGTGCCCGCGCAGCGCCTGCGCCACCCCGGCGGCCAGGTTCCCCCCGGCGCTGTCGCCGCCCACCGCGACCCGGTCCGGGTCGGTGCCGAGGCCGGCGCTGCCGTCCAGGAGCGCCCGGGTGACGGCCAGGCAGTCCTCGAACGCCGCCGGGAACGGCGCCTCCGGGGCTCGCCGGTAGTCGACGGCGACGACCGCCGCCCCGGAGTACCGGGCGAGGTCGCGGCAGGTGGTGTCGTGGGTGTCCAGGTCGCAGAGCACCCACCCGCCGCCGTGGAAGTACGCGAGCACCGGCAGGTCGCCGTCCGCCGACGGCCGGTACAGCCGCACCGGCACGTCCCCGCCCGGACCCGGCAGGGTGGTATCGCGCACCTCGGCCAGCTCGGACCGGTCACCCGTCAGCGGGATCACGCCGAGCAGCTGGGCCCGGTTCTCCTCGACTGTGCAGGTGTCCAGCGGGGGAGCGTCGGCGACCATCGACAGGAAGGCCTCGGCCTGGGGGTGCAGCGGCATGCGCGCACGCTAGGGCCCACGGCCGGCCGCCGGACAGGGGTCCGGCGGCCACCGGGCTCAGAGGGTGAAGACGATCTTGCCCGCGGTGCGTCCCTCGTGCATCCGCGCGAAGCCCTCGGCGGCCTGCGCGAGCGGCAGCTCCACGTCGATGACCGGGCGGACGCCGGTCACCGCGCACATCCGCACCAGGGACTCCAGCTCCTCGCGGGTGCCCATCGTCGAGCCGATCACCGACAACTGGGTGAAGAAGACCCGGTTGAGCTCGGCGCCGGGGTTGAAGCCGGTGGTCGCACCCGAGGTGACGATGACCCCGCCGGGCCGCAGTGACTTCACGCTGTGGCTCCAGGTGGCCTCGCCCACGGTCTCCATGACGCCGTCCACCCGCTCGGGCAGCCGCGCGCCGGTCTCGAACGCCTGGTCCGCGCCGAGGCCGAGGGCCGCCTGCCGCTTCTCCTCGCTGCGCCCGGTCACCCACATCCGGAACCCGGCCGCCCGCCCCAGCACGACCAGCGCGGTGGCCACGCCGCCGCTGGCGCCCTGCACGAGCACCGTCGCGCCCGGCCGCAGCCCGGACTTGACGAACAGCATCCGGTAGGCGGTCAGCCACGCCGTGGGCAGGCAGGCGGCCTCGGCGAAGGTCAACCCGCCGGGCTTCGGCACCAGGTTGCGCCGGGGGACGGCGACCCGCTCGGCCATCGTGCCCTGGTGCAGCTCGGAGAACAGCGAGCGCTTGGGGTCCAGCGTCTCGTCGCCGGTCCAGCCGGGGCTGGCGACCACGCCGTGCACGACGACCTCGTTGCCGTCCTCGTCCAGGCCCGCGGCGTCGGTGCCCAGCACCATCGGCATCCGCTCGGCCGGCAGGCCGACGCCGCGCAGGCTGAACAGGTCGTGGTGGTTGAGCGAGGCGGCCTTGACCTGCACCGTCGTCCAGCCGTCGGGCACCTCCGGGTCAGGGCGCTCACCGACCTCCAGCACGGACAGCGGGTCCTCGGGGGCGGGGGCTGAGACGAAGACGGCGAGCATGGCCGCGAGCATGTCACCGCGGCCCTTGGGGTCGCACGGCGGCGGGGCCCGGGCCGCCAGCTCCCCTCACCGGAGCAGCGCGAGCCCCTCGGCGTCGAAGGCCAGCACCTCGTCGAGGTGGACGCACAGGGCAAGCTCGGACCCCTCCTGCAGGTCCTGGCGCTTGTCCAGCCGGACGACGAGGTGGTCGGCGCGCACGGCGCCGTCCGGCACCAGGCCGACCGGGTCGACGTAGGCGAAGACCTCCGAGCCCAGCCGCTCCACGCGGGCCACCCGCACCAGCAGCCGGTCGGTCCGGCCGGCGGTGTCGGCGGCGCTGCGGCCGACCACGTCGACGCCCTCGGGGCGGATGCCCACGGTGACCTGTGTGTGCCCCGCGCCGGCGGCCGGGAGCGGCACCTGCAGCGACCCGGTGAGCACCGCCCGGCCGTCCCGGACCGGCACCCCGTCGACGAGGTTGATCGACGGCGAGCCGATGAAGGCGGCGACGAAGGTGTTGACCGGCCGCTCGTAGAGCTCGGTCGGGGAGCCCACCTGCTGCAGCCGCCCGTCCCGGAGCACGACGACCCGGTCGCCCATGGTCATGGCCTCGGTCTGGTCGTGGGTGACGTAGACCGTCGTGGTGCCCAGCCGCTCCTGCAGGCCGGCGATCTCCGCGCGGGTGGACACCCGCAGCTTGGCGTCCAGGTTGGACAGCGGCTCGTCCATGCAGAAGACCTTGGGGTCGCGCACGATGGCCCGCCCCATCGCCACCCGCTGCCGCTGCCCGCCGGACATCTTGGCGGGCTTGCGGTCCAGCAGGTCCCCGAGCTGCAGGACGCGGGCCGCCTCGGCCACCCGGGTGACGATCTCGTCCTTGGGGACGCCGAGGTTGCGCAGCGCGAACGCCATGTTCTCCCCGGCGGTCATGTTGGGGTACAGCGCGTAGCTCTGGAACACCATGGCGACGTCGCGGTCCCGCGCCCGCCGTCCGGTGACGTCGACGCCGTCGATGAGCACCCGCCCGGAGGTGACCGGCTCCAGTCCGGCCAGCATCCGCAGGCTGGTCGACTTGCCGCACCCCGAGGGGCCCACGACCACGAGGAACTCCCCGTCGTGAACCTGCAGGTCCAGCCCGTCGACGGCCGGCCGGTCACCGGGCGCGAACGACCGGGTCACCTGCTCGAAGGTCACCGAGGCCATGCCCGGCCCCCCTCCCGCGTGCCGTGCCCGGTCACAGCAGCGGCTCGATGTCGCGCTCGAAGACCGTCCGGCTCTCCTCGCCCAGCGCGGTGAACACCGTCTCCACGTCCTCGCCGCCGGTGGTGACCCGGTCCAGGCCGGCACCGATGCGGGCGCCGCCACCGGGGAGGAACACCCGGGCGTAGTCCTGCGACTGGGTGTTCGCGCCGAGCTGCTCCAGCGCGGTGCGGGCGTTCGGGTTCTGCTCCAGGTACGTCTGGGTCTCGGGGGTGTCGATGGCGTCCTTGCGCACCGGCATGTACCCGGTGGCCTGGGTGAAGGTGACGGTGTTCTGCGTGTCGGTGAGGAAGGCGATCAGCTCCATGGCCTTGGTCTTGCGCTCGTCGGAGATCCGCTGCGGGATCGCCAGGCCGGCACCGCCGGTCGGGCAGCCGGGGGGCGGGCCGGGCAGGAAGGCGGTGCCGAACTCGAAGCCCGCGGTCTTGGTCAGCCCGCCGAGCGAGCCGGTGGACTGCAGCAGGCAGGCGGCCTGCCCCGCGCTGAACTGGCTGTTCGGGTCGTTGGAGATGGCGATGTGACCGGCGCGGTACCGGTCCTGCAGGTAGCGGCCCGCCTCGAGGGACTCCGGGGAGGTGAACGTCGGCTCCCACTCCTCGGAGTAGGCCCCGCCGAAGGTCCAGATCATCCCCTGGAACTGCCAGTCGAGGTAGTTGCTGCCGTCGGGCAGCGCCATGGGTGCGATGCCCGGGTTGGCCTCGGCCAGCCGGGGTGCCCACTCGGCGAACTCCGCCCAGGTCTCCGGGCCGCGGTCGGGCAGCCCGGCGGCGGCCCACATCGGCTTGTCGTAGTAGAACAGCGGCGTCGACCGGGCGTAGGGCAGCGCGTAGTTGCGTCCCTCGAACTCGTAGTCCGAGACCAGCGAGTCCACGTAGCCGCCGACGTCCAGCCCGGCGGCCGACCACAGGTCGTTCATCGGGGTGATGGCGTCGGTGAGGGCGAAGTTGAACCAGGTGACGTCGGAGGCGAGCACGACGTCGGGCAGCTCCCCGCCGGACAGCGCCGCGTTGAACCGCTGCGCGATCTCCTCGTAGCTCTTGCCGGCGGTGACCAGGTTGACGGCGGTGCCGGTCTGGGCGGTGTAGGCCTCCAGCAGCTGGGTCTCCACCGGCTTGGACTCACCGGGGTGGTTGGACCACATGGTCAGCGTCTCCACCGGCCCGGCGCTCTCCTCCGATCCGGAGGACGCCGTGGAGCCGGTGCCGGCGCAGGCGGACAGCCCGACCGCGCCGAGGGTGAGCCCGCTCAGCTGGAGGAACCTGCGGCGGTCGAGGGGGTGCATGGCTGAGCTCCTGTCGTCGGTGGACCGGGGTGGTGCGGGAGGGGGGAGGGGGTGGGTGCCGCGCGCGGGTCAGCCCTTGACCGCTCCGGCGGTCAGGCCCTTGATCATGTGGCGCTGCAGCACCAGGAAGATCACCAGGATCGGCAGCATGGTCACGACCGTGCCGGCCATGACCGGGCCCCAGTTGGTGAGCCCGGCGGTGTCCTGCAGCTGGGCGAGGCCCACCGGCAGCGGCGCGGTGGAGGCGTCGTCGGCCATCAGCAGCGGCCAGAGGTACTGGTTCCACTCGTTGACGATGGTGATCAGCGCGAAGGCGACCAGCGTCGGCCAGGACATCGGCAGCACGACCCGCCACAGCATCTTCAGCGGTCCGGCGGCGTCCATCTCCGCCGCCTCGAGGATCTCCCTCGGCAGCGACAGGAAGTGGTTGCGCATCAGGAACGTCCCGAAGGCCACGCCGGCCAGCGGCACGATGATCCCGGCGAAGGTGTTCCGCCAGCCCAGCTGGGCCACCAGCGCGTAGTTGCTGATCACCGTCACCTGGTTGGGCACCATGAGGCTGGCGATCACCACCAGCAGCACCAGGCTGCGCCCGGGGAAGCGCAGGAAGGCCAGCGCGAACGCCGAGAGCACCCCGAGGGTCACCTGCACGACCGTCAGGACGGTGGTGATGAGGATCGAGTTGCGCAGGTAGTCGGTGAACGCCACGCCCGTGCCCACGCGCAGGTAGTTGTCGCTGGTCAGCGGGTCGGGCAGCCAGGTGACCGGCACGGTGTAGATGTCCGGCCGCTCCTTGAGCGAGGTGACCAGGATCCAGTACAGCGGCAGGGCGACCACGACGACGACCAGCAGCAGGCCGAGGTACCCGCCGACGCGGGCCAGCGGGCGGTCGCGCTCGTGCGCGGCGGGGGTGCTCACGCCTCCCGCCCCCGCTCCATGACCCGGACCTGGACGAGGGTGATGACCAGCAGGCCGAGGAACATGATCGTGGCCACCGTGGCGCCGTAGCCGGCCCGCTGGTTCACGAACGTCTCCTGGTAGACTTGGTAGACCATCGTCGTGGTGCCGTTGCCCAGCGGGCCGCCGCGGGTCATGACGCTGATGACGTCGAAGACCTGGAAGCTGTTGAGCAGCACGGTGATGAGCAGGAAGAAGGTCGCCGGCCGCAGCTGCGGCCAGGTGACGTGCCGGAACCTCGTCCAGCTGGACGCGGCGTCGATCTCGGCCGCCTCGTCCAGTTCCGGCCGCCGCCCCTGCAGGGCGGCCAGGTAGATGACGAAGGTGTAGCCGAGGTTCTTCCAGACGTAGGTGGCCGTGACCATGAACAGCGCCCAGTCCGGGTCCTGGTAGAAGTCCGGAGCCGCCACGCCGACCCGGGCGAGCAGGTCCTGCACCAACCCGAAGGTCGGGTCGAAGACGAACTGGAAGGCCACGCCGACGGCCGCGCCGGCCAGCACGAACGGCGCGAAGACCAGCGACCGGACGGCGTTGCGGCCGAACAGCCTCTGGTCCAGCAGCAGGGCGAGCGCCAGGCCGATGACCATCGTGCCGACCACGGCCGAGCCGGTGAAGACGACGGTGTTCCAGAGGACCTGCCGGCTGTCCTCGCTGGTGAGCCACTCCACGTAGTTGTCGACGCCGATGAACTCCGCGGTCGGCGAGGAGATGTTCCAGCTGGTGAAGGACAGCCGGATGTTGTCCAGCAGCGGGCGGTAGGTGAACACCACCAGCAGCACCAGGTTGGGCAGCAGGAACGCCGCGGCGATCAGCAGGTCCCGCCGCCGGTTGCCCGGCGGGTCGGCCGCCGCGCCCCCCGACGCTCGCGCCGGGGGAGGCGCCGGGGTGCCGGCCCGCGGCGTCGACGCCACGACCGCGCCCGGGGCAGCGGTGATCGGCTCGGCACTCACGACCGGGACCCTGTCCGGGCGCGGTGAACGGGGGGAGGCCGACTCCGGCCAGGAGGCGCACCGTTGGGTGAACACGCAGGTCGGGTCGCGCGTCACACCCCGTTCGGTGGCCCGGCGGCTGTCCGCGGACGGTCACAACAGTCCGCCCCCGCGGCCGTCAGCGGACGACGACCCGGGTCCGCTTCCGCGCCGCGGTCCGCTCCTCGCTCGCTGGCGCTCGCTGCGATGCTCCCGCGGCTGTCAGCGGACGACGACCCGGGTCCGCTTCCGCGCCGCGGTCCGCTCCTCGCTCGCTGGCGCTCGCTGCGATGCTCCCGCGGCTGTCAGCGGACGACGACCACGTGCTCCCCCCGCGGCACGAACTCCCCGATCACCGGCGCGCCGGGCACCTCGCCGCCGAGCAGCAGCCCGCCGGAGGTCTGCGCGTCGGCCAGCAGCAGCGCCTCGTCCTCGCCGACCGCGGACAGGTCGGTGTGCGGGCGCACCCAGTCCAGGTTCCGCCGGGTGCCGCCGGAGACGAAGCCGGCGGCCAGCGCCTCGCGTGCCCCGGCCAGGTAGGGGACGGCGGCCGCGTCGACCACTGCGGTCACCCCGCTGGCCCGCGCCATCTTGTAGAGGTGGCCCAGCAGGCCGAACCCGGTGACGTCGGTGCCGGCGCGGATGCCCGCGGCGACCGCGGCCCGGCCGGCGTCCCGGTTCAGGGTCGTCATCGCGGCCACCGCCTCCGCCGACTCCTCGCCGGTGGCCTTCACCCGGTTGTTGAGCACACCGATCCCCAGCGGCTTGGTCAGCGACAGCGGCGTCCCGGCGACGGCGACGGAGTTAGTGATGACCCGGTCGACGTCGACGACGCCGGTCACCGCCATGCCGTACTTGGGCTCGGGGTCGTCGATGGAGTGCCCGCCGCCGACGTGGCAGCCCGCCTCGTGGGCGGCCGCCAGCCCGCCGCGCAGCACCTCGGCGGCCAGCTCGGCGGGCAGCACGTCGCGCGGCCAGCCGAGCAGGTTGACCGCGACCACCGGGGTGCCGCCCATCGCGTAGACGTCGGACAGCGCGTTGGTCGCCGCGATCCGGCCGAAGGTGTAGGCGTCGTCGACGACCGGGGTGAAGAAGTCCGTGGTCAGCACCAGGCCCTGCCCACCCGCGGTGCGCACGACGGCCGCGTCGTCGCCGTCGTCCAGCCCGATGACCAGCTCCGCGGCCGGGTCGACCGGGCCGGTGGCGGTCAGCCCGGCCACCACGGCCTCCAGCTCCCCGGGCGGGATCTTGCAGGCGCAGCCGCCGCCGTGCGCGTACTGGGTGAGCCGGGTGCGAGCGGGGGCGGTCGTCACGCCTCCACCGTAGGCTGGCCGGCGGAGGCGTCAGGGCGCCTGGTGGCCCCCGCGGCCTCTAAAGCCGACGTGGCCGAGCACCTCGGTCAGGCGGGTTCGATTCCCGTCCGCCTCCGCCATCCCGCCCACCGGCCGGGGCCGCGCGCCCCGGCCGGTGGCCGGCACACCCCCGGCACCGGGCCTCCTCCCGACGGCGCCCGGGACGCCCGACCTCCCCGGCCGGACAGTCGTGCGCCACCGGATCGCGCCTGCCGCGGAGCCGGGCCGCCCGGCTCCGCGGCGGACCCGCCTACCCTCGGCGCCGATGAGCACCGACCCCCGCCGGCGGGTGCCGCGCACCGACACGCTGCTGGCCGACCCGCAGGTGGCCGCCGCCGTCGGCCGGCTGGGCCGCGAGCTCGTGAAGGCCGCCGTCCAGGAGGTCCAGCAGCGCGTCCGGGACGGCGCCGTCGCGCCCGAGGGCGCCGTGGCCGCCGTCCTGGCCGGCCTGCCGACGACGCCGAGCAGCCTGCGCCCGGTGCTCAACGCGACCGGCGTGCTCGTGCACACGAACCTGGGCCGCGCGCCGCTGTCCCCGGCCGCGGTCGAGGCGGTCGTCGCCGCCAGCGGCACCACCGACGTGGAGCTGGACCTGGCCACCGGCCGGCGCGGCCCGCGGGGCGAGGCGGCCCTGGCCGCGCTGCGCGAGGCCGTGCCCGCAGCGCAGGCCGCGCTGGTGGTCAACAACTGCGCCGCGGCGCTCGCGCTCACCGCCACCGCGCTGGGCGGGGAGCTGGTCATCGCCCGCGGCGAGCTGGTGGAGATCGGCGACGGCTTCCGCATCCCCGAGCTGCTGGAGGCCACCGGCGCGCGCCTCCGCGAGGTCGGCACGACCAACCGGGTGGCGCTCGAGGACTACACCCGCGTGCTCGGCCCGGACACCGGCGCGGTGCTCAAGGTGCACCCGTCGAACTTCGTCGTCCGCGGCTTCACCCGGGCCGTCGAGGTGGCCGAGCTCGCCGCGGGGCTGGCCGGGACCGGCGTCCCGCTGGTCGCCGACGTCGGCTCGGGCCTGCTGCGCCCGCACCCGGCGCTGCCCGAGGAGCCGGACCTGCAGACGGCGCTGGCCGACGGTGCCGACCTGGTGCTGGCCAGTGGTGACAAGCTGCTCGGCGGGCCGCAGGCCGGGCTGGTGCTCGGCCGCGCCGACCTGGTGCGGCGGCTGCGCCGCCACCCGCTGTACCGCGCCCTCCGGGTGGACAAGACCACCCTCGCCGCGCTGGAGGCGACGCTGCGCGGCCCGCGCCCGCCGGTGCAGCGGATGCTCGCCGCCGACGTCGACGGGCTGCGCGCCCGCGCCGCCGCGCTCGCCGCCCGGCTTGCCGCCGCCGGCCTGGACGCGGTCGCGGTCGAGTCGCAGGCCCGCGTCGGCGGGGGAGGGGCGCCGGAGCACCCGCTGCCCAGCGCCGCCGTCTCGCTGCCCGAGGCGTTCGCGGTGCCGCTGCGCGCCGCCACCCCGCCGGTGGTCGGCCACGTCGCCGGCGACCGCACCCTGCTCGACCTGCGCAGCCTGGCCCCCGCGGACGACGACGCGCTGGCGACCGCGGTGCTGGACGTGGCCCGCCGGTGGACGTGACCGGCACGGACGGGACCGGTATGGACGTCATCGCCACCGCCGGGCACGTCGACCACGGCAAGTCCACGCTGGTCCGCGCGCTCACCGGCATGGAGCCCGACCGGTGGGAGGAGGAGCGCCGCCGCGGGCTGACCATCGACCTCGGTTTCGCCTGGACGACGCTGCCCTCGGGTCGCCGGCTGGCGGTCGTCGACGTCCCCGGGCACGAGCGCTTCGTCGGCAACATGCTCGCCGGGGTGGGGTCGGTGCCCGCCGCGCTGGTCGTGGTCGCGGCCGACGACGGCTGGTCGGCGCAGACCGCCGAGCACGTCGCCGTCCTGGACGCCCTCGGTGTGCGGCACGCGCTGCTCGCCGTCACCAAGGCCGACCTCGCCGACCCGGCACCGGTGCTCGCCGACGCCCGGGAGCGGCTGGCGGCGACCTCGGTGGGCACGGTGCCCGGGGTGGCCGTGAGCGCGCCGACCGGGCGGGGCGTGCCCGAGCTGGCCGCCGCCCTGGAGGCGCTGCTGGCCGGGCTGCCGTCGCCGGACCGGGACGCGCCGGTGCGGCTGTGGGTCGACCGCGCGTTCCCGGTCAAGGGCGCGGGCACGGTGGTCACCGGGACCCTCGCCGCGGGCCGCGTCGCCGCGGGCGACCGGCTGGCCCTCGGTGGCCGGGAGGTCGTCGTCCGCGGCCTGCACTCGCTCGGCCGGCCGGTCGAGCGGGCCGGGGCGACCGCCCGGGTGGCGCTCAACCTGCGGGGCACCTCGGTGGAGGAGCTGTCCCGCGGCGACGCGCTGCTCACCCCCGGCGCGTTCCGCGACACCGCCGAGCTCGACGTCACGCTCGCCCGCGAGGTCGACGACCGGCTGCCCGCCGAGGTCGTCGTGCACGTCGGCTCCGCGGCGGTCGCCGCACGGCTGCGCCCGCTGGAGGGGACGTCGGTCCGGCTCCGGCTGGCCGCGCCGCTGCCGCTGCGGGTCGGGGACCGGCTGCTGCTGCGCGACCCGGGGGCGCGGCGGGTGCACGGAGCCGACGTCCGGGACGTCGACCCGCCCGAGCTGCGCCGCCGCGGCGCGGCCCGCCGGCGTGCCGAGGAGCTGGCCGCCCGGCCGGACGGCGCGGCGGGCGCGGCCGCCGAGCTCGCCCGCCGGCGGTTCGTCCGGGCCGCGGACTTCGCCGCGATGGGCTGGCCGCAGCCCGACGGGGCGACGACCGTGGGGCCCTGGCTGCTCGCCCCCGGGCTGGCCGACGAGCTCGCCGCGACGCTGCCCGGGGTCGTCGCCCGCTACCGGCAGCTGCGCCCGCTGGAGCCGGGGCCGCCGGTCGCCGTCGCGCGCCGGGCGCTGGAGCTGCCCGACGACGAGCTGGTGCCCGCCGCCGTCCGGCCACCGCTCGCCCTCCGGGAGGGCCGGGTCGTCGCCGCGGCCGCCGGGCTGCCCGAGCCGGTGCAGCGGGCCGTCGACGCCGTCCGCGCCCGGTTGGCCGCCGACCCCTTCGCCGCGCCGGACGCCGAGGAGCTGCGCGCCGCCGGGCTCGGGCCGCGGGAGCTGGCCGCCGCGGTCCGCGACGGGCAGCTGGTGAAGGTCGCCGACGGCGTGTTCCTCGCGCCGGGGGTGGCCGAGCAGGCGCGGGCCCGGCTGGCCGGCGTGCCCGCCCCGTTCACGCTCAGCCAGGCCCGCTCGGCGTGGGGGACCAGCCGCCGGGTCGCCGTCCCGCTGATGGAGTGGCTGGACGCCCGCGGGGTCACCGAGCGGCTGCCGGACTCCTCCCGCCGGCTGCGGTAGTCGCCCGGCCGACCGGTTCCCGGGTCACCCGGCGGCGACGGGCTCCAGGCCGGTGATGCGACCGGGCTCGCTGCCCTGCGCACCGTCGGTGGCCCGGTGGGTGATCCAGTCCTCCACGGCGGCCAGCGCCTGCTCGACGAACGGGTGGACGGCGGCGCCGCCGTGGCCCATCTCCGGGAACAGGTAGGTGCGCAGTGGGGCGTCGTCGCCGGCGACCGAGGCGACCAGCTGCTCGTAGGCGTCGGCCTCCCTGGGCGTGACGATGGTGTCGGCGGTGCCGTGGCCGACGACGACCGGCCGGTCCAGGTCGCCGGTGAGGTCCAGCAGGCGCATCTCGGCCTGTGCCTCCGCCGGGGCCTCGTACGGCTCCCACGCCTCCAGCTCGTCGAGCGAGACCGTGCCGTCGCCGTCCGGGTCGTAGGTGGGGTCCCACTCGCCGATCGAGTCGCTGAGGTAGCCGACGGCGGCCACGTAGGCCTCCGGCCACTCGCGCTCGGAGCCCGGCGCGCGGCCGACGTCGTAGGAGAATCCACCGCGCAGCTGCGCCGGGATCGAGTAGATGGCCGCCAGTGCGTCGGTCTGCTCCGGGGTCAGCGGCGGGTCGACGTCGCTCCCGCCGGCGGCGATGACGTCGCCGATGCGCGGCTCGATGACGTCGTAGTTGCGCAGGAAGACCGGGAACGCCCGCCACATCTCCAGCCCGGAGTTGTAGCCGTACATGCTCACCCCGCCGTCGTAGAGCTCGGGGAAGGACTCGACCAGCCACTTGGTGTGGTGGCCGCCGTTGGAGCCGCCGGCCAGCAGGCTGCGCTCGGGGGCCCGCCCGTGGTGGGCGGCGACCACGCCGGTGGCGTGCTGGGTGAGCTCGGCCAGGCGCCGGCGGGACTCGTGGTAGGAGTCCTCCGGCTGGTCGGCGATGGTCCGACGGTTCCAGCCCTCGTCACTCGCGGCATAGGCGTAGCCGTGGCGCAGCGCGACGTCCTTGTACGTGTCGTCGTTGCTGAACTCGTCACCGGAGAAGCCGCGGCTGGAGGTCAGCAGCCGCCCGTTCCACTCCACGGGCAGCGCGAGCTGGTAGGCGGCGTCGCCGATCGTGCCGTGGACGTAGCGGTGCGGCACGGGGTCCTCCCGCGTCTCGTCGGTGTCCACCACCGGGGTCTGGTCGGCCAGCCGGGTCGCGCTGTCGGTCCCCGGCCCGTCCGGGACGACGAGGACGCGCAGCCCCGGCCGGTCCCGCCCCGGGCCGGCGGACCCGATGGCGTGGGCGGTCTGCACCGAACCGGCCGGGGTCACGACGTCGGCGACCACGGCCACCACCTCGTCGGTCCCAGCGGCCAGCAGGCGCAGGTCGTGCGTGCCGGCGGCCACCCGCAGGGGCCCGCTGTCCGCACCCGGTGCGACCCCGGTGGCGGCCGTGGTCCACTCCCCATCCGGGGTGGGCCGCAGCTGCACGTCGACCGCGCCGAGGTCGGGGACGGCGTGCGCCACCCGCAGGCCCGCGGACGGCGCCTCGGGTGCGGTGGCGTCGGCGAGCACCGACAGCGCCGGCGGCGCGCCGTCACCGGCGGCCGAGCCGGTGACCGTCACCGTCGTCGGCCCCGCGGCGGACACGGTCCCCGCCACCAGCGCGGCGTCGGCGGCGCTGGACGGCGCGGCCCGCACCTCCACCCGGTGGTCTCCGGGACCCACGGGCGTGTGAGCGCCCAGGGTGCCGAACGTCGCCGCCTCGACGACCCGCTCGCCGTCGACCCACACGTCCACCGCACCAGTGCCCGGGGCGGCGTGCAGCACCCGCACCGCGCCGCCGGTCGGGGTGCCGGGCAGCACGTCGGCGGCGTAGGCGGCCTGCACCGCGGCGCGGGCGTCGGCGGGCAGGAGCAGCCGGTCGGCGACCAGCGCGTCGGCCGCGGCGCGCACGGCCTGCACGTACCCCTCGGAGGTGCCGTACAGCTCCTGCAGGGTGGGCCGCTCGTCGCCGTCGGCGGCGTCCGCGGGGGTCCGCGCCAACGGCACCCGCATGCCGGTCAGCCCGCACACGTCCCCGACGGTGTAGGGCTCGGCCTGCAGGTTCCACCCGGTCAGCGTCGCGGTCGGCGCGGCCACCTCGGGCAGCTCCAGGCCGCCCTCGTCGATGCCGACGGCGTCGACGCTCGGCATGCGGACGTCGTAGGGCGCCACGACGTCGGCGTGCCGCCAGTCGTCGATGACGCCCGCGTTGCCCTCGACCTGCGGGCCGAAGTCGCGTTCGGCCGCGGCGTTGTACAGCCCGGTGTACCCGACGCCCGGGATCTCCGGGAACCCGGTCGCGTCCCGGTCGCTGGCGACCAGCGTCCCGTCGGCGATCGACGGCGCGCGGCTCGACGGCGGTTCCGTGCCGTCGACCACCCACCGGTCCAGCGAGACGAGCAGGGCGCGCAGCGCCGGCCCGACGTGGGTGGGGTTGCTCGGCTGCTGGCAGGTCCCCGGCGAGGGGACCGCGCCCGCCGCCGCGAAGTGCTGGGAGCCGGAGACCAGGTACTGGCGCACCGTGTCCGGCAGCGCGACGTCGGAGCCGAACCCGTCGGTGTTCACCAGCGACGCCTGGAACTGCCAGTACTCCGTCGAGCTGTCGGTGTGCACCACCAGGGGGTCGGTGGCCGGCCGCTTGAGGATGCCGTCCGTCCGCCCGGAGACCGGGTCCTGCCGGACGCCGTAGTGGAACGGGAACCCCACGTGGGGGATGTAGCGGTCGCGGTGCTGCGTGGAGAAGGGGTTGGGCTGGGCGAAGCGGTAGTTGAGGAACAGCTTGTGCGCCCCGGGGATGTGGATGTTCACCCCGTCGAACACCGCGCGGCCCTCGGTGTCCTCGTTGAAGCCCTGGTACACGAAGTCCCGCAGGTACATCCCGCTGGAGGAGATGCCCTGGCCCAGCACGTGCGTGACACCGCCGCCGGCGGCCAGCGGGTTCGCGTCGCCGTCGGCGTCGGCCGTCCGGTGCCGCAGGAAGGACACCACGTCGCGCGTCGCGGCGTACCCCAGCCCCATCACCCGGGGGTCGCGGGCGGTGTAGCCGAGCTCGTAGACGGTGCCGGGCCGGAAACCGCCGTCGACGCAGACCGTCTCGTCCCCCTCGAAGCGCCAGGCGTCGGCCGGGACCGTGTCGCCCTGCGGGATCTCCGGTCCGGACGGGCGCGGGGAGTCACTGGGCCGGACGCGCAGCTCCGCGGGCCGGTCGGTGACCGCCGGGTAGCTGGCGAAGTCGGCCGAGCCGGACAGCGGCAGGCACTCGGTGCTGCCGTCGGCGGCGAAGTCGGTCTCGTGGAACTCCACGACGGTCTCGCCGGTGATCGGGCTGCCGTCGGCCTCGGTGGGGACGGGCAGCCGGATCGTCATGCGGTTGTTACCGGGCAGGACGTCGCCCTCCCAGCCGGCCCAGGCGACGGCGTAGCCCTGCTCGAGGAGGAAGCCGGTCCCGAGGTCCGCCACGGTGGACGGGTCGCTGAGCCGGTCCTGGGACGCGACGGAGCTGTTGACGTAGGCGAGCGTCCGCTTGTTGCCGCGGTTGTTGACCTCGAAGAACAGCTTGCCGTTCCACCGGGACCGGTCCTGCGGCACGAGCAGGTAGAAGTCGGTGTCGTAGGCGACCAGGCCGTCGGCGTCGCGGGGCGCCCGGTCCAGGTCGGTGACCACCGCGTTGCGCGGGTCCTCGGGGTCGACCCGGAAGGCGATGGTGCCGACCAGCTTCTCGTAGGCGCCGGCGTCGCCGAAGGAGTGACCTCCGGCCACGACCTCGGAGCGGGACAGGTCCAGGTCGACGGTGGTCTCCCGCTCCTGCGCCGCCGCGGGGGTGGTGCCGAGCAGCGACCCGAGGAGCAGCAGCACGAGCAGGGGGACGGTTCTCCGCATGGCGGGCCTTCTCTCGCACGAGACGGTGGACCGCGACGGAGGAGGCCGGTCGTGCAGACGACGCCGCGTCGGGCCGGGTAGAGAACGTGACGACCGTCACCCCGGGGGTGCGGCCTGTCAAGCCCGCGGGCGTGTCCGGGGCGCACCGGGGGTGACGGTCGGGCCCCGGGTGTCGACCCCGGGGTGCTCGTGCTCTGCCCACGGTGGTGGGCAGAGCACGACCATCCCCGGGGGAGGACCCGCCGCGCCGTGTCCGGCCACCCAGCGGCACGCGCTCAGCCGGGGGCGGGCACCCAGCGGGCCGGGCGCTTCTCGCGGAACGCGGCGATGCCCTCCTGGCCCTCCTCGCTCGCGAAGAACCGCGCCGAGAGCTCCAGCAGCTCGTCGGCCGACCCGCGCAGCCCCCCGGCACGCAGCAGCCGCTTGGTCTCGGCCAGCGCGGCCGGCGCCCCGGCGGCGAGCGCGGCGACCTGGGCCGCCACGGCGGTGTCCACCTCGGCGTCGGGCACCGCCAGGTCCACCAGCCCGCCCGCGGCCGCCGCCGCGGCGTCGAACACCTCGCCGGTGAGCATCAGCCGGTGCGCCACGTGCGGCACCATCCGCGGCAGCACGACCGCGGAGATGACCGCCGGCACGATGCCCAGCCGGACCTCGGAGAAGGCGAAGGTCGCCGAGTCGGCGGCGACGACGACGTCGCAGGCGGCGGCCAGCCCCACCCCCCCGGCCCGCGCCGGCCCGCGCAGGACGGCCAGCACCGGCTTGGGCGAGCGCCACACCGTCTCCAGCAGCGCCGGCAGCTCGCGCACCCCCTGGTCCCCGGACCCGCCCCCGGCCGCCTCGGTCAGGTCCATCCCGGAGCAGAAGACCCGGCCGGTGTGGTCCAGCACGACCACCCGCACCGCGTCGTCGGCGAGCGCACCGGCCAGGGCCTCGCGCAGCCTCGCCCGCATCGCCCGGGACAGCGCGTTGCGGTTGGCGGGGGAGTCCAGGGTGAGGGTGGCGACCCCCCGGGACGTCGAGACCTGCAGCACGGTGTCGTCGCTCACGAGCCCTCCTCGCTGGCGCTCGTCGGCCGCGTTCGCGGCGCTGCTGTGCTCATGCGTGAGCTCGCATGCTCGCTCACGAGCCCGCATCCTGCCCGGCGCGGCAGACTGGGGTCAGATGAACACCGTCCTGCCGCTGCTCGAGGCCCCGTCGCAGACCCTGCCGCTCCCCGCCGGCGCCCGCGCGGGCCTGGCCGGCACCCCCTTCGGGCTCTACGTGCACGTGCCGTTCTGCGCCACCCGCTGCGGCTACTGCGACTTCAACACCTACACCGCCGACGAGCTGGGACCGGGCGCCAGCCGCACCGAGTACGCCGGTACCGCCATCGCCGAGCTGCGGCAGGCCGCCGAGACCCTCGGCCCGGAGCTGCCCACCGTCGCCACCGTCTTCGTCGGCGGCGGCACCCCCACGCTGCTGCCCGCCGACGACCTGGCCGCCGTCCTGGCCGAGGTCCGGCGGCTGTTCCCCGTGGCCGACGACGTCGAGGTCACCACCGAGGCCAACCCGGAGACGGTGACCCCCGCCTCGCTGGCCACCCTGCGCGCGGCCGGCTTCACCCGGGTCAGCCTGGGCATGCAGTCCGCCGCCGAGCACGTGCTCGCCGTCCTCGACCGACGGCACACCCCCGGCCGCGCCGTCGAGGCCGCGCGCGAGGCCCGCGCGGCCGGTTTCGAGCACGTCAACCTCGACCTCATCTACGGGACGCCGGGGGAGACCGACGCCGACTGGGCCGCCTCGCTGGACGCCGTCCTGGCCGCGCCGGTCGACCACGTCAGCGCCTACGCCCTCATCGTCGAGGAGGGCACCCGGCTGGCCCGCCGCATCGCCCGCGGCGAGCTGCCGCAGCCCGACGACGACGTGCTCGCCGACCGCTACGAGCAGGCCGACGCCACCCTGCGCGCGGCCGGCTTCGACTGGTACGAGGTGTCCAACTGGGCGACGGGTGCGGCCGCGCGCTGCCGGCACAACGAGCTGTACTGGTCGGGCGCCAACTGGTGGGGCGTCGGGCCCGGCGCGCACAGCCACGTCGGCGGGCTGCGCTGGTGGAACGTCAAGCACCCCGCCGCGTACGCCGGCCGCCTGCTGCGCGGGGAACGCCCGGTGCAGGACACCGAGCTGCTGGACGACGACGACCGCGCCCTGGAGGCGGTGATGCTCGGCCTGCGGCTGCGCGCCGGGCTGCCGCTGACCGCGCTGTCCGACGCCGGCCGGCTGCGCGCCGCGGACGCCGTCGCCCGCGGGCTGCTCGAGCCGGGCGCGCACGCTGCCGGCCGCGCCGTCCTCACCGACCGCGGGCGGCTGCTCGCCGACGCCCTGGTCCGCGACCTCACCGAGTGAGGACGGGTGCCCTCCGCGCGCAACGGGCACCTGCGCGACGGCCGGGCGCCGCCGTGTGACCATCTGCCGATGGAGCAGCTCTCGGTCGGCGAGGTGGCCGCCCGGCTCGGCGTCTCGTCCTCCGCGGTGCGCATGTGGGGGACCCGCTACGGGCTGGTCGCCTCCGCGCGGTCCGTAGGAGGCCACCGCCGCTACACGCCCGAGGACGTCGCCCTGCTCCAGGCCGTGCACGAGGCCGTGCTGTCCGGCACCGACCCGGCCGCGGCGGCCGCCGCCGTGCGCGGCATCGCGGACGTCGAGGGCGCCGGCGGCGGTCCGCGGCGCCGCGCCGGCGCGGGCGGCACCGGGCTGGCCGTGCCCGGTGCCGGGAAGGCGGCGCGCGGTCTGGCCCGGGCCGCGGCCCGGCTGGACGAGATGCGCGCCGAGGACGCCGTGCTGGCCGCGCTGCGCGACACCGGCACCCTGGTCGCCTGGGACGACGTCGTCCGCCCGGTGCTCATCGCCGCCGGCGCGCACTGGGCGGCCACCGGGACGGGCATCGAGATCGAGCACCTGCTCAGCCAGGCGGTGACCACGGCGCTGGTGCGGCACGCCGCGACGCTGCCCGAGCCGCCGTCGGAGCGGCCGGTGCTGCTGGCCGGGGGCCCGCAGGAGGAGCACGTCCTCCCGCTGCACGCGGCCCGGGCGGCGCTCGCCGAGGACGGCGTCCCGTGCCGGCTGCTCGGGCCGCGCACGCCGGTGCCGGCGCTGGCGAGCGCGGCCCGCCGGACCCGGGCCGCCGCCGTCCTCGTCTGGCTGAGCCGGCCCGACCAGGCGGCCGTCGAGGGCCTGCCCGAGCTGGCGGCCGCCCACCGGAGGGTGCGCGTGCTGGCCGGCGGCCCGGGGTGGGACGGCGCGGACACCGGAGCGGCCGCCGTGCCCCGGGACCTCGCCGAGGCGGTCGAGGGCCTCGGGCAGGCGTGGCGCCGTACCCAGCCCGGTCGCCGGATCAACCCGACGCGCTGAAGGAACTTGCACAACTTACTTCCGAGGGTGCATGATCGGCACGGGGCCGGGGGGCCCGGCCTCGACGACTCGGCAACGTCGCCGTCCCTCAGGAGTCCACCCATGGGAACTGACACCGGAATCTTCGTACCGGAGCTCTCAGCTGTTCAGTACTCCACCGTCTACAACCTGTTCAGCCTGGTCATCGCGTCGATGATCTTCACCGCGCTGTACCTGCTGTTCTCGCGGAACCGGGTCGCGCCGCGCTACCGCAACGCGATCGTGGTCTCGGCGATCGTCTGTGGCATCGCCGCCTACCACTACATCCGGATCTTCGACAACTTCCAGTCGAGCTACCCGGCGGGGGAGACCATCGCCGACCCGCACCTGCTCTCCAACGTGGAGTTCAACGAGGGCTACCGGTACGTCGACTGGCTGCTCACCGTCCCGCTGCTGCTCATCGAGACGGTGGCGGTCATGGCGCTGGCCAAGAGCGAGGCGCGCCGGCTGCTGTGGAAGCTGGTGCCGGCGTCGGCGCTGATGATCGCCCTCGGCTACCCGGGTGAGATCACCAGCGAGGTCGGCCCGCGACTGCTGTGGGGGACGCTGTCGACGATCCCGTTCATCTACCTGCTGTGGGTGCTCTTCGTCGAGCTGACCAAGTCCATCGACCGTCAGCCGGTGGAGGTGCAGCACACCATCAAGATGCTGCGGCTGGCCCTGGTCGGGCTGTGGGGCGTCTACCCGATCGCCTACCTGTTCCCGGTGATCGGCGGGGACTTCTTCGGTGGTTCCGACGGCTTCGTCCTGCGGCAGGCCGGCTACAGCATCGCCGACATCCTCGCGAAGGCGGCCTTCGGTCTGGCCATCTACAAGATCGCCCGGGTGAAGAGCGCGCTGGAGGACCCGGCGTACGACGACGACCACGCCGTCCCGGGCCCCGGCGACGGAACGGCCGCCCGGCCCACCCCCGGCCGCGACACCGTCGCGGCCTGACCCAGGGCGGTCGTCGTGACCGTCGCACCACGGACCGCCGCCGCCTCCGCGGCGGCGGTCCGCCCGCGCTCCGGCACCCTCCCCGTCCCGCGGCCCCGCGCGCTGCAGGAGCTGCCGGTGCTCACCCGGCTGCCGGTGGCCGTCCTGGCCGCCCTGCTGCTGCTCAGCGTGCTCGCGCCCGGGGCGGCCGCCGCGGCCGCGCTGCCGATCGCGGTCGTCGGCGCGGTCGTCGGCATCCCGCACGGCGCCGTGGACCACCTGGTCCCCTGGTGGTGGTCCGGCGGCCGGCAGGCCCCGCGGCGCACCCTCGCCCTGGTCACCGCCGGGTACGCGGCCGTCGCCGCCGCGGCCGCCGCGGCGCTCCTGCTGCTCCCCACCCCGGCGCTGGCCGCGGCCCTGGTGCTTTCCGCGGTCCACTTCGGCCGCGGCGAGGTGGTCGCCTGGGCCGAGCGGGCCGGCCGGCCGGTGCCCGGACCGGCCACGGACCTGCTGCCGTGCGCCGCGCACGGGCTGGCCGTCGTCGGCCTGCTCCTGTGGGTCGACCCGGCCACCACCGACCCCTGGGTGCGGGCGCTGTCGCCCGCCATCGCCGACGCCGCGCTGGCCAGCCGCACGCCGGGGCTGGTGCTGGTCGCGGTGACGGTCGCCGCCGCGACGGCGTGGCTGCTCGCCCGGGGGCGGGTGCCCGACGCCGGGGAGCTCCTGCTGATCGCCGCCGTCTTCGCGGTCGCCCCGCCGCTGGCGGCCTTCGGCGCCTACTTCGGTCTCTGGCACGCCGTCCGGCACACCGGCCGGCTGCTGGACCTCGCCCGCCCCGCCGGGGGAGGGCCGGGGTGGGGCCCGGCCGCCCGCCGGCTCGCCCGGGCGGGCGCGCTGCCGAGCGCCGTCGCGCTGGCCGCGGTGGCGGCGCTCTGGCAGCTGGGCGACGTGGCCGGCCTGCAGGCGCAGGTCAGCGTGCTGCTCGCGCTGACCTTCCCGCACGCCGCCGTGGTCTGGGCGCTGGACCGCCGGGGCTGACCCGGCCTGACGGATGTCAGTCGCGGGTGCCGACGTCCGGTACTGCCAGGACGCCGCACCGGGCGCCACACTGCCCCGGTGGACCTGCCGACCGAGGGCGCTGGAGCGTGGGGGAGCGGTGGCGGGCGCGGGCCGACGGCGCCCCGGTCCGGCTCCGTGGACCCCCGCACCCGCTGGGCGCGCGTGGGCTGGGCGCTGCCCTGGCTGCTGTTCCAGGCGTTCCCGCTGGCCGACCTGGCCGCCACCCCGCGCCCGGCCGCCGTCCGGGTGGTCGCCCTCCTGGGCCTGGCCACCTTCACCGCCGTCTACCTGTCGGTGTTCGCGCGGATGGCCGACCGCTGCCGCGAGGTGCCGTGGCGGGCGCTGCTGGTGGTGGCGGGGCTCGGCGGTGGACTGGCCGTGTGGCTGGGGCCGTCCTGGGCCGGTCTGATGATCTACGTGTCGGCGGCCGCGGCGGCCGGGCTGCCCGCACGGTGGGTGTGGCCGGCGGTCCTCGGGGCGGCGGGGGTCTCCGCCGCGGTGCTGGCCGGCCACGACGAGCTCGGGGACCTCGTCGTCCTCCCGGTGATCTGCCTGCTCACCGCGTTCGCGCTGCGCGGGACCCGGCACCTGGTCTCGGTCAACGCCGAGCTGGTCGAGGCCCGCGACGAGCTGGCCCGCTCCGCCGTCGCCGAGGAGCGGCTGCGCTTCGCCCGGGACCTGCACGACCTGCTGGGGCACAGCCTGTCGCTCATCGCGCTGAAGTCCGAGCTCGCCGGGCGGCTGGCCGAGCGCGACCCGGCCCGCGCCCGCACCGAGATGGCCGACGTCGAGGCCGCCGCCCGCCGGGCGCTGGCCGAGGTCCGCGAGGCGGTGAGCGGCTACCGGCAGATCGGGCTGGCCCTGGCGCTCGCGGAGGCCCGTGCCGCGCTGTCCGCGGCCGGCACCGCGCTGCGGGCGCCGTCACCCCTGCCGGAGCTGCCCGGCCCGGTCGACGCCGTCCTCGGCTGGGTGGTGCGCGAGGCGACGACCAACACGCTGCGGCACAGCGGCGCCCGCACGGTCACCGTCGACCTGTCCCGCACCGGGGAGGACGTCGTCCTGACCGTCACCGACGACGGCCGCGGGCCCGGCGACGGCGCCGCCGGGTCGGGGCTGTCCGGCCTCGCGGAGCGGGTGGCCGGCCTGGGCGGGCGGCTGGAGCACGGCCCGGGACCCGGCGGCGGCTTCCGGCTGTCCGCCCGCGTGCCGGTGGCCGACCGGGTGGGCGCCCGGTGATCCGGGTGCTGGTCGCCGAGGACCAGGCCATGGTCCGGGGCGCGCTGCGGGCGCTGCTGGACCTGGAGGAGGACATCGACGTCGTCGCCGAGGTCGGCCGCGGGGACCTGGTGGTGGACGCCGCCCTCGCGCACTCCCCGGACGTGGCGCTGCTGGACATCGAGATGCCCGGCTGCGACGGGCTGGAGGCCGCCCGGGCGCTGGCCGCCGCGGTCCCCGGCTGCCGGGCCGTCGTCCTCACCACCTTCGGCCGCCCGGGCTTCCTGCGCCGTGCGATGGAGGTCGGCGCGGCCGGGTTCCTGGTCAAGGACGCGCCCGTGGCGGAGCTGGCGCGGGCCATCCGCGCCGTCGTCGCCGGGGAGCGGGTGATCGACCGGGATCTCGCCGCCGCCGCGCTGGCGCTGGGGGCCACGCCGCTGTCCACCCGCGAGGCCGACGTGCTGCGCGCGGCCGCGGACGGCGCGACGGTCGCCGACATCGCCCGGCGGCTCTTCCTGTCCGAGGGGACGGTGCGCAACTACCTGTCCTCGGCGATCGGCAAGACCGGCGCGCGCACCCGGGTGGAGGCCGCTCGCGTGGCCGAGGAGAAGGGCTGGCTCTGAAAGGACCCTCCTGCCCCCCACCGCTCGCGAGCTCGC
Organism: Geodermatophilus sp. DSM 44513; assembly: GCF_032460525.1. Taxonomy (NCBI): domain Bacteria; kingdom Bacillati; phylum Actinomycetota; class Actinomycetes; order Geodermatophilales; family Geodermatophilaceae; genus Geodermatophilus; species Geodermatophilus sp. DSM 44513. Next base: position 1,427,966 of record NZ_CP135963.1, read on the forward strand.
GGCGGGCCCCTGCAGGAGGGCCGTCAGCCGCGGATGGCGGGGACGATCGCGTCGAGGTCGAGCACCCGCACGTGGATGACGGTGCGCTGCTGCAGCGCGGCCCGCAGCGCCCGGTGCAGGCCGTCCTCCAGGTACAGCTCGCCCCGCCACAGCACGGCGTGCGGGAACAGGTCGCCGTAGAAGGTGGAGTCCTCGGCCAGCAGGGTGTCCAGCGCCAGCTCGCGCTTGGTGGTGGTCAGGGTGTCCAGCCGGACCTGGCGTGGCGGGACCATCGCCCAGTCCCGCGCCGACAGGCCGTGGTCGGGGTAGGGCCGGCCGTTCCGGACCGCCTTGAAGATCAGGGGGGAGCCTCCGCTCTGCACCGCCCGCGTGGGCGCCGGACCGCCGTCCACCCTATCGGCGGCGTCCCGGGCCCGTCCGGCCCCGGTCCCGGGACTCGCCGCGAGCGGGAGGCGGACGGGGTCCGTCGCGTATGCTGGCCTGGCACTCTGTCCGCGCGAGTGCCAGTGCCAGTGCCGGGCTCCGCGGCCCGGGTGGCGGGGCTCCGGCCGGAGGCCGCCCGACACGTCGACCGGTACGGGGGAGGTGTCACCGTGGCGCACGACGAGCGCCGCCTGCAGGTCCTGCGGGCCATCGTCCAGGACTACGTGTCGACCAACGACCCGGTGGGCAGCAAGGCCCTCGCCGACCGGCACGACCTCGGTGTCTCACCGGCCACCATCCGCAACGACATGGCGGTGCTGGAGGAGCAGGGCTACATCACCCAGCCGCACACCAGCGCCGGCCGGGTGCCCACCGACAAGGGCTACCGGCTCTTCGTCGACCGGCTCTCGGCGGTCAAGCCGCTGTCGGTGGCCGAGCGGCGGGCGATCGAGCGCTTCCTCGACGGCGCGCTGGACCTGCACGACATCCTCAGCCGCACGGTGCGGCTGCTGGCCCAGCTCACCCACCAGGTCGCCGTCGTGCAGTACCCGACGCTGTCGCGCAGCGCCGTCCGGCACCTGGAGGTGGTGCAGGTGGCCGCCGCCCGGCTGCTGCTGGTGCTCATCACCGACACCGGCCGGGTGGAGCAGCGGCTCGTCGACTGCCCGGTCGACTGCGACGGCGACGACGTCGCCGACCTGCGGGCGCTGCTCAACCAGACCTTCGTCGGCACCCGGCTCACCGACGCCGCCGGGCGGGTGCCCGACCTGCTGGACACCGCACCGCCGCACCTGCGCCGGCTGGTCGCCGCGGTCAGCGCCGCCCTGGTCGAGACGCTGGTGGAGCCGGGGGAGGACCGCCTGGTCGTCGGTGGGACGGCGAACCTGGCCCGGGTCGCCGTCGACTTCCCCGGCAGCCTGCGCCCGCTGCTGGAGGCGCTGGAGGAGCAGGTCGTCGTGCTGCGGCTGATCAGCGAGGTGGACGCCGGCGGCGCCGTCCTGGTGCGGATCGGCGAGGAGAACGCGCACGAGGCGCTCTCCGGTGCGTCGGTCGTCTCCGTGGGGTACGGGTCCGGTGACCACGCCCTCGGCGGGCTCGGCATCGTCGGCCCCACCCGCATGGACTACCCGACCAACATGGCCGCGGTGCGCGCCGTGGCCCGCTACGTCGGCCAGATCCTGGCCGAGAGCTGAGGACTGAGACTCTCCCGATGGCAACCGACTACTTCGCCGTGCTGGGCCTGCCCCGCGGTGCCAGTGACACCGACGTCAAGAAGGCCTACCGGCGGCTGGCCCGGGACCTGCACCCCGACGTCAACCCCGAGCCGGAGGCCAAGGAGCGCTTCCAGGAGGTCAGCCGCGCCTACCAGGCGCTGACCGACCCGGACAAGCGGCGCATCGTCGACCTCGGCGGTGACCCCTTCGACACCGGCCCGGGCGCGGGCGGCGCGGGGGCCGGCGGGTTCGGCGGGCCCGGGTTCGGCGGGCTCGGCGACATCATGGACGCCTTCTTCGGCGGCGGGGCCGCGCGCGGCCCGCGCAGCCGGGTGCAGGCCGGCGGCGACGCGCTGATCCGGTTGGACCTCGACCTCGACGAGACGGTGTTCGGCACCACCCGGGACATCACCGTCGACACCGCCGTGCTGTGCGACGCGTGCACCGGTGCCGGCACCGCGCCGGGCACCCACGCCACCACCTGCGCCACCTGCTCCGGGCGCGGGGAGGTGCAGAGCGTGCAGCGCTCCTTCCTCGGCCAGGTCGTCGCCACCCGCCCGTGCCCGACCTGTGCCGGCACCGGTCAGGTCATCCCCGAGCCGTGCGCCAAGTGCGGCGGGGACGGACGGGTGCGCGCCCGCCGCACCATCCCGGTCAAGGTGCCCGCGGGCGTGGAGGACGGCATGCGGATCCGGCTCACCGGCCACGGCGAGGTCGGCCCCGGCGGTGGCCCGGCCGGCGACCTGTACGTGGAGATCGCCGAGCGCCCGCACGAGGTGTTCACCCGGGACGGCGAGGACCTGCACTGCCGGGTCACCCTGCCGATGACCGCCGCGGCGCTGGGCACGACGCTGACCCTGGAGACCCTCGACGGGCCGGAAGAGGTCGACATCCGCCCGGGCACCCAGTCCGGCAGCGTGCTCACCCTGCGCGCCAAGGGCGCCCCGCGGCTGCGCGCCACCGGCCGCGGCAACCTGCTGGTGCACGTCGAGGTCGAGACGCCCACTCGGCTGGACGCCGAGCAGGAGAAGCTGCTGCGCGAGCTGGCCGCCCTGCGCGGTGAGGACCGTCCGGCGGCCGCCGGCTCGGAGAACCACGGCGGGCTGTTCTCCCGGCTGTTCAAGTGAGGCCGGAGGCCGCATGAGCACCGTGCCCACCGACGACCGGCTGCCCGAGCTGGACGGGGCGCCGCTGTTCCTGCTCGACGAGCTGCCCGACGCCGTCGAGGTGCTGGTCGGTGGGTCCGAGGGCCGGCACGCCGTCGACGTGCTGCGGTTGACCCCCGGCGAGCGGGTGCGCGTCGGCGACGGTCGCGGCACCGTCGCGGAGGGCGAGGTCGCCGCCGCCGGGCCGGAGGGGCTGCGGGTCGCGGTCTCCGCCCGCCACGAGGTGCCGCTGCGGGCGCTGGAGCTGGTGCTGGTGCAGGCGCTGCCCAAGGGCGACCGCGGCCCGCTGGCCGTGGAGCTGGCCACCGAGCTCGGCGTCGACCGGATCGTCCCGTGGGCGGCCGCCCGCTGCGTCACCCGCTGGCGGGAGGACCGTGCCGCGAAGGGCGTGGCGCGGTGGCGGGCCGCGGCCCGGGCGGCCAGCAAGCAGTCCCGCCGTCCCCGCGTGCCCGAGGTCACCGACGTCATGACCACCCGGCAGGTGTGCGGGGAGCTCGCCGACCTGGACGTGGCGCTGGTGCTGCACGAGCAGGCCCGCCACCCGCTGGCCCGCGTCGACCTGCCGTCGTCCGGCTCGGTCGCCGTCGTCGTGGGGCCCGAGGGCGGGCTCAGCGACGGCGAGGTGGTCGCGCTGAACGCCGCCGGGGCCCGCCCGGTGCGGCTGGGCCCGGAGGTGCTGCGCACCTCGACCGCCGGCGCCGCCGCGCTGGCCGCCCTGTCCGTCCGCACCCGCTGGGCCTGACCCGCGGGCCGCGCCGATGATCAGCTGAGCTGGTCATCGCCGGTCCTGGCTCACTGCCGGTCGTGAGCCAGGACCCGTCACGGTGAGCCCGGACGCGTCCAGCCGGCCGGGGGACGCATCAGCGCAGGGCGGCCCGGGCGCGGTCGCTGACCACGTCGACCGCCCAGGTCAGGACGACGACCGCGGCGAGCACCGTGCTGACCGCGGCCCAGTCGAAGGTGGCCAGCTCCGCGGCCAGCAGTGCGCCGAGCCCGCCGGCCCCGAGCAGCCCGACCAGCACCGTGTCCCGGACGGCGACCTCCCAGCGGTGCAGCGCGTGAGCCAGCACCGGCCCGGCCGCCCGCGGCGCGATGCCGTAGAGCCACGTCGCCACCGGCCGGGCACCGAGTGCGGTGAGCGCCGCCCGCGGCCGCGGGTCGAGCTCCTCGGTGGCCTCGGCCGCCAGCCGGCCCAGCACCCCCAGCGCGCCGGCGGCCAGCGCCAGCGCCCCGGGCAGCACCCCGGGACGCAGCACGAACAGCGCCACCAGCGCCCACACCGGCGGCGGCACGGTGCGCAGCAGGAGCAGCCCGGCCCGTACCAGCGCCCCGGTCACCCGCCGGGCCGGCGTCGGCCGCTCCGGGCGGGCAGCGGCGCCGGCCAGCAGCACCGCACCCAGCAGCGCGACGGCGACCGCGACCACCGACATCTGCACCGTGTCCACCGCCAGCCCGCCGATCGTGCGCAGCAGGCCGCCGTCGGTGGCCGGCGGCCAGGCCGCGCCGCCCACGTACGCCAGCTGCTCGACGGTGCCCGCCGACACCAGCGACGCCGGGGACAGCGCCAGGTACCAGGCCGACCACGCGACCAGCACCACGGTCCCCACGACGGCCGCGGTGAGCACCGGGTCCCGCCGTCCGGACGGCTGCGACGACAGGGCTGGCGGCGGCGCGGCCAGCCGCCGGCGCACCGCCCGCCCGCCGAGCTCGGCGAGCAGGCACAGCCCGGCGAGGGCGTAGACCGCCGTCCACACCTGCGCCCAGCGCAGCGAGGCGAAGGACAGCGCCAGCTGGTAGCCCAGCCCACCGGCACCCACCATGCCGAGGACGACCGCCGACCGGACCGCGCACTCCAGCCGGTAGAACGCGTAGGACAGCAGCCCGCCCGCGGCCGGGGGCAGCAGCCCGTACAGGGCGGCGGCCGGGCGGCGGGCACCGGCGGCCAGCAGCGCCCGGTAGGCCCCCCGCGGCACCTCGTCGACCAGCGCGGCGAACACCTGGGCGGTGGCCGCACCGGCGGGCAGCCCGATCGCCAGCACCGCGACCCAGGGGTCCAGTCCCAGCACGTTGACCAGCAGCAGCCCCCACACCGCCTCGTGCAGTCCCCGCGGGACGGCCAGCAGCCCGCGGGCGGCCCACCGGCCGGCCCGGCGGCGTCCTCCGGTGCCCCGGGAGAGCAGCGCCGCACCGGCGACGCCGATCGTCAGCGCCAGGGCGGTGCCGGCCGCGGCGTGCCCGACGGTGACCAGCACCGACCGGCCGAGGACGCCGAGGAACTCCGCGTCGGTCGCGGGGGAGAGGGCCGCGGCGGCGAACCGGCCGACCTGCGCCGTCCCCCCCGGGTTGACCACCCCGCCGCCGAACAGCCCGGCGCCGGCCAGGGACCACACCAGCAGCCCCGCCGCGGCGAGCCCCCACGCCCAGCGGCGCCGGTCCCGCCGCAGCCGGGGAGCGGCCGGGGCCACCGGCCGGTCGAGCAGGGCCGTCACGCCGGCGTCCCGTAGCACCCCGCCAGGTCGGCCGCCGACAGCGCGGCCACGGGGCGGTCCAGTACCACCCGGCCGCCGGCCAGGCCGACGACCCGGTCGCAGTGCCGCCGCACCAGCCCGGGGTCGTGCAGGGCGGTCACCAGCGCACCGCCCCGGGCCGCCGCCAGCCCGCCGAGCAGGGTCAGCGCCCGGTCGGCGAGCACCGGGTCCAGGGCGGACGCCGGCTCGTCGGCCAGCACCAGCTCCGGGCGCTGCACCAGCAGGCGGGCCAGGGCGACCCGCTGGCGCTGCCCGCCGGAGAGCCGGTCGGTGCGCGCGAAGACGCGGTCGGCCAGGCCCACCTGCTCCAGCGCTGCCCGCACCTCGGGCAGGCCCTGCGGGCGCACCAGCGACCAGGCCGCCCGCGCCGCCGACCAGTCGGCCAGCCGGCCGGCGTTGACCTCGTGCACCACGCGCAGCCGGCCGACCAGCTCCAGCGACTGGTGCACGGTGCCGATCCGGGCGCGCACCCGCCGGTCGGCGGGGGAGCCGCCGAGCACCCGCACCGACCCGGCCGTGGGCAGGACCGACCCGTTGGCCACCGCGAGCAGCGTGGACTTGCCAGCCCCCGACGCGCCGACCAGCGCGACCCGCTCGCCGGGGCGCACGGTCAGGTCCACCCCGTCCAGCGCGGTCGTCCCGCCGTACCGCACCGCGACACCGGCCAGCCGCAGCACGGCGGTCAGCGGAGCAGTCCCAGCTCGCGGCCGACCTGCTCGATGCGGTCGTGCTCGCCCGGCTGCACCGGGACGAACGCGCCGGCACCGAGGAGGTCCAGCACCGGGTCGCCGGGGGGCAGCCCGGTGAGGAAGGCGACCAGCCGGTCGTGCAGGTCGGGGACGCCGGTGCGCCCGGCCGCCGCCGGGTGCAGCAGCCAGTGGTAGTCGGCGTACGGGGGCGTCTCGGCGTAGCGGACGACGGCCGGGTCCACCGCGCCCTCCGCGGTCCGGGCCCGCCAGACCTGCGCGTTGAGCACCCCGGCCTCGTAGGTGCCGGAGGCCACCAGCGCCAGCGTGGCGTCGTGCGAGCCGGCGAACCCGGGCCCGCCGGGGAAGCCGTCGGGGTCGACGCCGGCCTCACGCAGGAACCAGGCGGGCATCAGCCGGCCCGACGTCGAGGTCGGGCTGCCGTAGGTGAACCGCAGCGGCGCGAGGGCGGCGAGGTCGCCCGACGGCGCCAGCCCGGTCGCGGCGTTGACGACGAACACCGAGGTGAAGGCCCGGTCGATGTCGCGCTGGGCGACCGGCCGGGCGCCGGGGGTCTGCAGCCGGGCCTGGACGCCGGTGAGACCGCCGAACCAGACGAGGTCCAGGTCGCCGGTGCGGAACAGGGAGACGGCGGCGGCGTAGTCGGTGACCGGGGTGTACGTCACCTGCAGGTCGAGGGCGGTGGCCACCGCGTCGGCGACGGTGCCGAAGACGCGCTGCAGGACCTCGGGGTCCTGGTCGGGGATCGCGCCGACGCGCAGTGCGGCCGGTCCGGACGGTGCGGCGGCGGAGGCGCCGCAGCCGGTGAGCGCGACGGCGGCACCGGCGGCGAGCAGCGCGCGACGGGACAGCGTGCGACGGGACAGCGTGCGACGGGACAGGGCGGGGGACGGCGGGCGGGGCGGGGCTGCGGGGCCACCCGACCGGGCGGCACGTCGACTCCCCACTACGTCCTCGACGTCCTCGAGCAGGGACGGGGGACGGGCACGGGCACCTCCGGGGCCGGGGACGGGCCCCCATCCTGTACCGGCCCCGCCACCGGCGCCCCGCCCCGTGCCAGGTCACGTTCTGGGCACGGTGCCACCGCCCGGGTCGGGCTGCCGCGCCCGGGTGCTTAGTGTGTCGGCGGCCACGCGCCGGCCGGTACCGGCCGGCCGCACGACCTCCGCGGGGCACGGGGCCGTCCCCGGCCGCCGCCGGTGCCGCTCCGCCGGCCCGGTGCGGGCGTCGTGCACGAACCAGGGGAGAGACATGCGCGTCCACCTGCACACCGCCGTCGTCGCCAGCGCGGCGGCCCTCGTCCTCACCGCCTGCGGCTCCGGCGACACGGGCGGGGGTGCCGCCACCGCCTCCGGGGAGCTCTCCGGTGAGGGCACCGGGGACTCCTGCACCATCGAGGGCGAGGTGCCCATCGGTGCGGTGCTCAGCCTCACCGGTGCCGCGGCCAGCTACGGGGAGTCCCAGCAGCGCGGGCTGGAGCTGGCCGCCGCGCAGCTGGCCGAGAAGGGCGGCGTCACCTACGCCCTGCAGGTCGAGGACGACCAGACCGACCCCCGGCAGGGCATCACCCTGTTCGACCAGTTCGTCACCGACGGCGTCAGCCTGATCATCGGCCCGACGCTGTCCAACACCGCGGTGCAGGCCGACCCGATCGCCCAGGAGGCGGGGGTCCCGGTGCTGGGCATCTCCAACACCGCGGCCGGCATCACCGACATCGGCGACTACGTCTTCCGCAACTCGCTCACCGAGCAGGCCGTCATCCCGCAGACCATCGCCAAGGCCACCGAGGAGTTCGGCCTGCAGGACGTGGTGGTCATGTACAGCAACGACGACGCGTTCACCGAGTCCGGATACGAGGCGTTCTCCGCCGCGCTGGAGGCCGAGGGCGTCACGGTGAGCGAGACGATCACGTTCGCCAAGGCCGACACCGACTTCCGGGCGCTGCTCACCCAGGCCCAGCAGAGCGACCCGGACGCCATCGTCGTGTCCGCGCTGATCGAGGCGGCGATCCCGCTGGTCACCCAGGCCCGGGAACTCGGCATCGACGTGCCGATCATCGGCGGCAACGGGTTCAACAACCCGCGCCTGATGGCCGACGCCGGGCAGGCGGCCGAGGGTGTGGTCGTGGGCGCGGCGTGGAACTCCGCGTCGGACAACCCGGAGAACACCGCGTTCCTGGCCGACTACGAGGCCGAGTACGGCGCCCAGCCCGACCAGTTCGCCGCCCAGGCCTACGCCGGCCTGATGCTGGTCGACCAGGCCGTCCGCGCCAACTGCGCCGCCGACCGGGAGAGCATCAAGGCCGCGCTCGGCGAGCTGCAGGACGTGCCGACCGTGCTCGGCCAGTTCTCCATCGACGAGAACCGGGACGCCGAGCACCCGGCGGTCGTGCAGGTCGTCCGCGACGGGGCCTTCGCCGTCCTGGAGTGACCCCGCCGCCCCCTCCGGCCCGGGCGGCCGGAGGGGGCTCCCGGGCCCGGGACCCCCGACCAGACAGGGACGGCTGTGCAGCAGCTCCTCAACGGCATCTTCATCGGCTCGATCTACGCGCTGTTCGCCATCGGCTTCACCCTGGTCTTCGGCATCCTGGACCGGCTGAACCTGGCCCACCCCGCGGTCTTCGCCGCGTCGGCGTTCGTCGGCATCGAGCTGGTCGCGCGGGGCGGGCTGTCGCTGTGGGCGGCGCTGCCGGTGGTGTTCGTCTTCGGCGCGGTGCTCGGGCTGGTGATCGAGCGGCTGGCCTTCCGCCCGCTGAAGAACCGGGCCGACGCCCACTTCGCCGGGCTGATCTCCTCGATCGCGCTGGCCGGCATGCTCATCGCCCTGCTGCAGTGGCGCTACGGCCCGGACACCCGCCGGTTCCCAGCCGGCGCCTTCCCGGAGGACCGCTACGAGGTCGCCGGCGCGCAGGTGACCCTGGCCCAGCTGGTCATCCTCGCCGTCTCCCTCACCCTCATGGTGGGGCTGACCTACATGGTCACCCGAACCCGGCTGGGCCGCGGCATGCGCGCGGTCGCGGAGAACCCCACCGCGGCCCGCGTGCTCGGCGTGGACGTCGACCGGATCACCGCGGTCACCTTCGCCATCTCCTCGGCGCTGGGCGCGGTCGCCGGCGTGCTGTTCGCCATCAACGTCAACACCGCCCAGCTGGGCATGGGCTACGCCATCGAGCTCAAGGGGCTGGCGGTCATCATCGTCGGCGGCATGGGCTCGCTGCCCGGCGCTCTCATCGGCGGCCTGGTGCTGGGGCTGGCCGAGGTGTTCGCCGTCCAGTACATCGGCTCGTCCTGGCGGGACGTGATCGCCTTCGGCCTGCTGTTCCTCATCCTGCTGGTACGCCCGCAGGGCCTGCTCGGCGCCCGGAAGGTGCGGGAGGTCTGATGCTCGCCCAGTACGCGACCCCGCTGACCTTCATCGCCCTCGGCGCGGTCTTCGCCTACTCCTTCTACGCCGTCCTCATCGCCGGTCAGCTGAGCCTCGGCCAGGCCGGTTTCGCCTCGCTGGCCGCCTTCACCGCCGCCAGCCTGGCCCCCAGCGGCGACGACGTCGGCGACGTGCCCGCGCTGCTGACCGCCGTCGTGATCGGCATGGCGGTCGGCGCCCTGGCCGCGGTCGTGCTCGGCCTGCCGACGATGCACCTGCGCGGGGTCTTCCTCGCCATCGCGACCCTCGGGTTCGCCGAGGCGGTGCGCGTCGTGCTGCTCAACCTGGAGTGGACCGGCGGCGCGCAGGGGCTGGCCGTGCCGCGCGTCCTCACCGTCGGGATGGCCTGGACCGCGCTGGCCGTCGTCGCCTACTGGTTCTGGCGGATGGGCCCCTCCCGGTACGGCCGGGCGCTGGAGGCCATCCGCGAGGACGAGCTCGCGGCCCGCTCGATGGGCATCGACGTGGGCCGCCACCGGCTCGCCGCGTTCGTCACCTCCGGTGCGGTGGCCGGCCTGTACGGGGTGCTGTTCGCCTACTACGTACGACTCATCGCGCCCAGCGACTTCGACTTCGCCGCCGCCGTCGACGGCCTGGTCACCGCGGTGCTCGGCGGCTCCACGATGTTCCTCGGGCCGATCCTGGGCAGCGGCTTCCAGACGATGGTCCCGGAGGTCCAGCGGGCGATCGGCGTGGAGGCGGGCTGGATCCGGCCGTTCCTCGCCGGCCTGCTGCTGCTCGTGGTCATCCTCTTCCTGCCCGGCGGGCTGACCAGCCTGATCCCGCGGCGCACCCCCCGGGTACCGGCCGCCGGGGACGGCGACCTCTCACCGGGGCTGGCCGGCCGCCGGCACCCGGCGCCGGGGGAGACGGTGGTCGCCCTGGCCGGCCTGTCCAAGGAGTACGGCGGCGTGCACGCCGTCCGCGGCGTCGACCTGGAGGTCCGCAGCGGCGAGGTCGTGGGCCTGATCGGCCCCAACGGCGCCGGGAAGACCACCCTGGTCAACATGGTCAGCGGGCTGGTGCCGCCCAGCTCCGGCACCGCCACGGTGCTCGGCACGGTGGTCGGCCGGGCCCCCGTGCACCGGCTGGCCGCAGCCGGCGTGAGCCGCACCTTCCAGCACTCCAAGCTGTTCAACCGGCTGTCGGCGCTGGAGAACGTGCTGGTCGGTGCCCACCTGGTCAGCCGGCCCACCTTCCTGCGCCGCCTGCTGTGGCTGCCCTCGGCCCGGCGCGACGAGCGGGCGGCGCTGGAGCACGCCACCCGCTGCCTGCAGCGGGTCGGGCTCGGTCACCTGGCCGGCACCCGGGCCTCCGCGCTGTCCTACGGCGACCAGCGCCGGCTGGAGATCGCCCGCGCGCTGGCCGCCGAGCCCTCGCTGCTGGTCCTGGACGAGCCGGCCGCCGGCATGAACCACGTCGAGGCCGGGCAGCTGTCGGAGCTGATCCGGTCGCTGGCCCGCGACGGGCTGACCATCCTGTTCATCGAGCACAACGTCGGGATGGTCCTGGAGACCTGCACGCGAGTCGTCGTCCTCGACTTCGGGCAGGTCATCGCCAGCGGGACGCCGGCGCAGATCGCCGCCGACCCCGCCGTCATCGAGGCCTACCTCGGCACGGCGGACGCCGACGACGGCGAGCCGGCCCGCGGGTCGGTCGCCGACGGCACCCTGGCCGACCCCACCGGCGGCGGCGACGGCGGCGCACCCGGCACCCTCACCGACGTCCGACCGAGCGTGGCCGGCACGCTCGACCCCCCGGACACCACCCCGAGGAACGCGACGTGAGCACCCCGATCCTGAGCGTCGAGGACCTGCGGGTCACCTACGGGCGGGTCGAGGCCGTCCGCGGGGTGAGCTTCACCGCCGAGCAGGGCTCGCTGGTGACGCTGGTCGGGGCCAACGGCGCCGGCAAGTCCTCGGTCATCAACGCCGTGTCCGGGCTGCTGCGCCCGGCCGGAGGGCGGATCACCTTCGAGGGCCGCGACATCACCCGGACGCCGGCGCACAAGCTGGTCGGCCGCGGGCTGGTGCAAGTGCCCGAGGGCCGGCAGGTCCTGGCCACGCTCACCATCGAGGAGAACCTCCGGATGGGCGGCTGGCACACCGGGGCGGGCGCCCAGCGGTCGATCGACGCCGTCTACGACCGCTTCCCGGTGCTGGCCGAGCGCCGCGCCCTGCCCGCGGGGTCGCTGTCCGGCGGGGAGCAGCAGATGCTCGCCATCGCCCGGGCGCTGGTGGCCGCGCCGACGGTCATGCTGATGGACGAGCCGTCCATGGGTCTGGCCCCCAAGATCGTCGACGAGGTGTTCCGGGTGATCGCGGAGATCCGGGCGTCGGGGACCACCGTGGTGCTGGTCGAGCAGAACGCCCGCCGGGCGCTGCGCGCCGCCGACCACGGCTACGTGCTGGCCAGCGGGGAGATCGTGCACTCCGGCCCCGCGGCCGACCTGCTCGCCGACGAGCGCATCGTGCAGGCCTACCTCGGGGTGGAGACCACGCCCGGCCAGCGCTGACACCGGGCACTCTTGCGCTGTTCCCCTCGCTCTCGCGCTGCTGCACGACCGCGAGAGCAGGGGGAGCAGCGCAAGAGCCGTGACTGACGGGCGGCTGTCCACCCGATTACGGTCGGCGGGTGACCGACTGCCTGTTCTGCCGGATGGTGGCCGGGGACATCCCCGCCGACGTCGTGCACGAGACCGACCGGACGCTGGCCTTCCGGGACATCAACCCGCAGGCGCCCACGCACGTCCTGGTGATCCCGAAGGCCCACCACCCCACGGTCGCCGCGCTGGCGCAGGCCGACCCCGACCTGCTCGGTGCCGTCGTCCGCGCCGTGTCCGCCGTCGCCGTCCAGGAGGGGCTGGCCACCGAGGACGGCGCCGAGCCCGGCTACCGGGTGGTGACCAACACCGGCCCGGCGGCCGGGCAGACCGTCCACCACGTGCACCTGCACGTGCTCGGTGGCCGCGACCTGCGCTGGCCGCCCGGCTGACCGGCCCCGGGCCAGGGGGACCGGCCGGCCGGGCGGCGCGCGTCAGCGCAGCCGGGTCCGGGCGACCAGCCGGACGCCGGCCACCCGAGCCCGTACCGGTCGGCCACCCGCTACTGCGCGAAGGTGGCGTCCGCCCCGGCCTGGAACACCGCGGCGATGGGGGTGACCACCTCGGGTGCACCCGCCGGCGCCGTGACCCGCAGGACCGGGCGCCCCTGGACCTCCGTCACGGTCCAGGTGACGAAGGGGCAGCACGTCTGTTCGGCGGCAGCCAGGTCCGCGAGCTCCTGCCGGACACCTGGGCAGGGCTCGTAGCTCACCTCCACCTCTCCGTCGCTGAGGCGGACGACCGGGGCTGCGGTGTCACGGAGCCTCCTCCACCGGACGAGTCGGGCTGGCCCGTCCTCGGGCCCGAGCGTGCAGGCCACCGGTAGCGGGGAGCGTCGGTCCGGACCGGTGGTGTCGTCCACACGCCGAGTGCACTCCGTCGTGCGGTCCTGGTCAATCGCATGCCCCGCGAGGGTCCGGCCTGCAGGAGGACGACCACGTCCGGCACCCGCGCGGCGTGGGGTGGACCTGCCTGCCAGGCTGCCGGGCATGACCGAGACCGCCCCCGTGCGCATCGAGCGGGACGGCGACGTCGCCGTCGTCGTCCTGGACAACCCGCCGCTGAACCTCTTCGACGCCGCCGTCTTCGACGCGCTCGACGCGGTCGTCGACGAACTCGTCGCGCTCACCGACCCCGCCGACCCGGCACGGACCCGGGCGGTGCTGGTCGAGGCGCGCGGGAAGGTCGTCTCCGGCGGCGTCGACGTGACCGTGTTCCGCGACATCGCCGAGGGCCCGGAGCCCGCCGGTCAGGGGGCGGACCTGTGGCGGCGGCTGCTGCGGGTGACCCAGACCGTCGAGGACCTCCCGGTGCCGACCGTGTTCGCCGCGCACGGGCTCACCCTCACCGCCGCCTTCGAGCTGGCGCTGGCCTGCGACGTGCTGCTGGCCGCCGAGCGGGCGTCGTTCGGGCTGGTGGAGATCGTCGTCGGGCTCACCCCGTCGATGGGCGGACCGCAGCGGCTGGCCGAACGGGCCGGCTCCGCCCGCGCCAAGGAGTTCGTGTTCACCGGCGAGCGCTACCCCGCCGCCGTCCTCGAGCGGTGGGACGTGGTGAACCGGGTGCTGCCCGACGAGGGCTTCGCCGAGGCCGCCCGCGGCTACGCCCACCGGGTCGCCGCCGGCCCGACCGTGGCCCACGCCGCGACGAAGCGGCTGGTCACGACCGCGGTGCGGCAGGGCGCGCGGGCCGCCGACGACCTGGTGCCCGACGTCTCCGGCGCGCTGTTCACGACCGAGGACCTGCGCGGCGCGGTGACCTCCTTCCTCGCCGAGGGACCCGGGAAGGCGACCTACTCGGGTCGGTGAGCGCGGGTTCCGCGGCGGCGGGCGCGGGTAGAGTCGAACGGTCCGCACCTCCTCTCGCAGGAAGGCAGGGTCGAGGGTTCTTGCCCGACTCCTCCTCGAACGTCCCCGTGCCCGGAGCGCCCACCTCCCGTGAGGCCTCGGCACAGGCTGCAGCGGCCGACGGCCACCTCGGTGCGCCCGCCACGGGTCCGGGGGGCGCCCCCACCTCCGTCCGGGCCACCATCACCGTCCCCGACTCCGTGTCGATGGTCGCCCTCCTCGGCTCCGGCGACGAGCTGCTGCGCCTGGTCGAGCAGGCCGTCGACACAGACGTCCACGTGCGCGGCAACGAGATCTCGGTGACCGGCCGCCCGGCCGACAACGCCTTTGCCGTCGCGGTCTTCGACGAGCTGATCGCGCTGCTGGGCACCGGCCAGGCGCTGCGCCCCGACTCGGTGCGCCGGGTCATCGGGATGCTGCGCGCCGGCGGCTCGGAGCGGCCGGCCGACGTCCTCAGCCTGGACATCATCAGCCGCCGCGGGCGCACCATCCGGCCCAAGACGCTGAACCAGAAGCGCTACGTCGACGCCATCGACACGCACACCGTCGTCTTCGGCATCGGCCCGGCCGGCACCGGCAAGACCTACCTGGCGATGGCCAAGGCCGTGCAGGCGCTGCAGACCAAGCAGGTCAACCGGATCATCCTCACCCGCCCGGCCGTCGAGGCCGGCGAGCGGCTCGGGTACCTGCCCGGCACGCTCAGCGAGAAGATCGACCCCTACCTGCGGCCGCTGTACGACGCGCTGCACGACATGGTCGACCCGGAGTCGATCCCGCGGCTGATGCAGTCGGGGACCATCGAGGTCGCCCCGCTGGCCTACATGCGTGGCCGGGCCCAGCCGTACAACTCCCAGGTGCTCACCCCGGACGGCTTCGTGCCGATGGGCACCCTGCAGGTCGGTGACCTGGTCATCGGCTCCGACGGGACGCCGACCCCGGTCCTGGGGGTGTACCCCCAGGGCGTCAAGCAGGTCTACCGGGTCGCCACCCAGGACGGCGCGTGGACGCTGGCCTGCGGCGAGCACCTGTGGACCGTCGCGACGCCCGAGGACAAGCGCCGGGGGACGACCCGCACCCTCGAGACGCAGGAGATGGTCGGCCGGCTCCGGCGCGGCAACATCCGCCGCTACGAGCTCCCGGTGGTCCAGCCGGTCCACCTCGCGCCCCAGGACGTGCCACTGGACCCCTACGCCCTGGGCCTGCTGCTCGGCGACGGCTGCCTGACGACGTCCACCACGCCGGCCTTCGCGACCGCTGACGCCGAGTTGGTCGTCGCGCTCGACGAGGCGCTCGACGGGATCGAGGTGGAGCACAAGTCCGGGTACGACTACGTGCTGCGGCACCGGGACGGTGGGCGCGGGGGGCTGCGCGTCGCCAACCCGGTGACCGCGGTGCTGCGGCGTCTCGACCTCGCCGGGACGACGTCCGCCACGAAGTTCGTGCCCGAGGAGTACCTGCACAACTCGGCGGCCGTGCGCACCGCCGTGCTGCAGGGCCTCCTGGACTCCGACGGGGGGCCGGTCACGCAGCGCGGACGCACGTGCCGCGTGCAGTACTCGACGACGTCACCGGGCCTCAAGGACGGCGTCACCTTCCTCGTGCGGTCCCTGGGCGGGGTCGTGTACACCCGGCCGCGGGAGTCGGCCGGCCGCCCGCCAGGCCTCGCCGGAGGCTGGCCGGTCGAGTACCGCGAGGACGCCTACGTCCTCGACATCCGTCTCCCCGAGGGCGTCGAGCCGTTCCGGCTGTCGCGCAAGAAGCGGGCGTACGAGCTCGCCGGAGGTGGCCGGCCGATGCGGTTCATCGACAGCATCGAGCCGGTGGGCGAGCAGGAGACCCTGTGCATCCAGGTCGCCGCGCAGGACTCGCTGTACGTGACCGACGACTTCCTGGTCACGCACAACACCCTGAACGACGCGTTCGTCATCCTCGACGAGGCGCAGAACACCACCGCCGAGCAGATGAAGATGTTCCTCACCCGGCTCGGCTTCGGCTCGAAGATCGTGGTCACCGGTGACGTCACCCAGGTCGACCTGCCCGGTGGTGCGCAGAGCGGGCTGCGCATCGTGCGGGAGATCCTCGACGGCATCGAGGACGTGCACTTCTCCCACCTGACCAGCTCCGACGTCGTCCGCCACCGGCTGGTCGGCGACATCGTCGACGCCTACGAGCGCTGGGACGCCGCGAACGACCAGCGCCCGGCCTCCGCCCAGCAGCCGGTGCGGCCCTCGCGGCCGCGCCGGCAGGGGAGCTGAGCGCCGTGCCGGTCGAGGTGGCCAACGAGTCCGAGATCGCCGTCGACGAGTCCTCCCTCACCGCCATCTGCACCTACGTGCTGGCCGAGATGGGCGTCAACCCGATGGCCGAGCTGTCGGTGCTGTGCGTGGACGCGGACTACATGAGCACGCTGCACGAGCGCTGGATGGGGGAGAAGGGGCCCACCGACGTCCTGGCCTTCCCGATGGACGAGCTGGACACCGGCCGCCCCGACGAGCCCGACCCCGGCCCGGCACTGCTGGGGGACGTCGTGCTGTGCCCCTCGGTCGCCATCCGCCAGGCCCGCGCCGCCGGCCACACCATGGACGACGAGCTGATCCTGCTGGCCACCCACGGCGTGCTGCACCTCCTGGGCTACGACCACATGGAGCCCGCGGAGGAGAAGGAGATGTTCGGCCTGCAGTCCACCCTGCTCGACGGCTGGCGGGCCGCCCCGCGGGCCCCGATGACCGGTGAGCCGGTCGAGCGGGGGCCGGTTCCCCGATGACCTCCGGCGAGATCACCCTGCTGGTGGTCGCCGTGCTGCTCGTCCCGCTCGCCGGGCTGTTCGGCGCCATGGACGCCGCCCTGCAGCGGGTGTCCAAGGCGCGGGTGGACGAGCTGCGGCGCGACGGCGTGAAGCGGGCCGGCGTGCTCTCCGACGTCGTCGCCGAGCGGGCCCGGCACGTGGCCCTGCTGCTCCTGCTGCGGATCGGCTGCGAGATGGTCGCCGCCACCCTGGTCGCGGTCATCCTCTATCGGATCTGGGGCGGAGGGTGGCAGCCGGTGCTCGCCGCCGCCGGGGTGATGACCGTCGTCACCTACGTGCTGATCGGCGTCGGCCCGCGCACGCTGGGCCGCCAGCACGCCTACGGCTTCGCGCTGCGCACCGCCGGGGTGGTCGCCGTGCTCGGCCGGGTGCTCGGCCCGGTGGCCACGCTGCTCATCCTGGTCGGCAACGCGATCACCCCCGGGCGCGGCTTCCGCGACGGGCCGTTCTCCTCCGAGGTCGAGCTGCGCGAGCTGGTCGACATGGCCGAGGAGCGCGGCGTGGTCGAGTCCGGCGAGCGCAACATGATCCACTCGGTGTTCGAGCTGGGCGACACCATCGCCCGCGAGGTCATGGTGCCGCGCACCGACGTGGTGTGGATCGAGCGGACCAAGACGCTGCGCCAGGCCCTCGCACTCGCCCTGCGCAGCGGGTTCAGCCGCATCCCGGTGATCGGTGAGAACGTCGACGACGTCGTCGGGGTCATCTACCTCAAGGACCTCATCCGCCGGACCTCCGGCGGCCAGGACGTCCGGATCGACGTCCGGGTCGAGGAGCTGATGCGCCCGCCGACGTTCGTGCCGGAGTCCAAGCCGGTCGACGAGCTGCTGCGGGACATGCAGGCCCAGCGCATCCACATCGCGATCGTCGTCGACGAGTACGGCGGCTTCGCCGGGCTGGTGACCATCGAGGACATCCTCGAGGAGATCGTCGGTGAGATCGCCGACGAGCACGACCGCTTCCAGCGGCCGCCGGTCGAGCAGCTGGAGAACGGCTCGGTGCGGATCACGGCCCGGCTGCCGGTCGAGGACCTCGCCACTCTCTTCGAGGTGGAGCTGCCCCGCGACGACGACGTGGAGACCGTCGGCGGGCTGCTCGCCCGCGAGCTGGGCGTGGTGCCGATCGAGGGCTCCCGGGCCGACGTCGCAGGGCTGCGGCTGGTCGCGGAGAGCACCGGCGGGCGCCGCAACCGCATCGACACCCTCCTGGTGTGCCGGGTGCCCGAGACCGACGGGGAGGACGACGGCGGGCAGTCGCCGGCCGAGCCGCCTCCCACGGAGGACGTCGCGGCCACGACGTCCAGGGCCACGACGTCCGGTGCCGCGACGTCCGGTGCCCCGGCGTCCGCGGCCACCGCGTCCGGCGCCACCCGCGTCGAGCAGCCCGCCGGCGCCCTGGAACGCTGACCGCCTGTGACCGATCTCGACCCCGAGGACGCCAAGCTCGTCACCCTGGCCCGCTCCGCACGCGGGCGCACCGGCGCCGCGGAGGGTGCCGCGGTCCGCGACACCGACGGCCGCACCTACCTCGCCGCGACCGTCGCGCTGCCCTCGCTGCGGCTGACCGCGCTGCAGGCCGCCGTGGCCGCCGCCGTGTCCAGCGGCGTGACGGGGCTAGAGGCCGCGGCCGTCGTCTCGACCGCGGACGGCGTCGAGGACGCCGGGCTGGCCGCCGTCCGCGACCTCACCCCGTCGGCGCCGGTGCTCCTGGCCGGCCCGGACGGCGCCGTCCGCACCACCGTCTGAGACAGCCCGGCCGGCCGGACCCCAACCGCTCCTGGAGCGGTCCTCGCGCTCCCGGGCCGCGGCCGGCCCCCGGGGGACGGACGCGACCCCGGGAGCGCTCGGAGGGTGTCGTCCGGGGGTGGGAGACTGGTCCGGTGAGCCCGCCGGAGCAGCCGCCCTACCGCAGCGGCTTCGCGTGCCTGGTGGGCCGCCCCAACGCGGGCAAGACCACGCTGACCAACGCCCTGGTCGGCGAGAAGGTCGGCATCGTCAGCAACCGCCCGCAGACCACCCGGCACGCCATCCGCGGCGTCGTCCACCGGCCCGGCGGCCAGCTGGTGCTCGTCGACACCCCGGGCCTGCACAAGCCGAAGAGCCTGCTGGGCCGCCGGCTCAACGACGTCGTCCGCGACACCCTGTCCGACGTCGACGTGGTCGTGTTCTGCGTGCCGGCCGACCAGCCCGTCGGCACCGGCGACCGGTACATCGCCCGCCAGCTCGCCGAGGTGCGGGCCCCGGTCGTCGTCGTGGTCACCAAGACCGACGCGGCGTCGAAGAAGCAGGTCGCCGAGCAGCTGCTGGCCGCCAGCGCGCTGGTCGAGGCCGCCGAGGTGGTGCCGGTGAGCGCGGTGCGCGGCGACCAGGTCGAGCTGCTGGAGGACCTGCTGGTCGGCCTCCTGCCCGAGGGCCCCCCGCTGTACCCCGACGAGCAGACCACCGACGAGGACGTCGAACGGCAGCTGGCCGAGCTGGTCCGCGAGGCGGCGCTGGAGAAGGTGTTCCAGGAGGTGCCGCACTCCCTCGCGGTCACCATCGAGGAGCTGACCCGCCGGCCGGACCCCAAGCGGGACGGCGGCGAGCTGGTCGAGGTGCACGCGCTGCTGCACGTCGAGCGGCCCAGCCAGAAGCCGATGCTGCTGGGGAGGGGCGGGGTGACCGTCAAGGCGATCGGCACCGAGGCCCGCCAGGGGATGGAGACGCTGCTGGACGCCCGCGTGCACCTGGACCTGCACGTGACCGTGCTCGGCGAGTGGCAGGACGACCCGAAGAAGCTCAACCGGCTGGGCTACTGATGTCCACCGTCCACGGGTCGCTGTACCGCGACGAGGGGATCGTGCTGCGCACCCAGAAGCTGGGCGAGGCCGACCGGATCGTCACGGTGCTCACCCGCCGGCACGGCAAGGTCCGCGCGGTGGCCAAGGGCGTGCGCCGCACCAAGAGCAAGTTCGGCGCCCGGCTGGAGCCCTTCAGCCACGTCGACCTGCAGTTCTACACCGGCCGCACCCTCGACATCGTCAACCAGGCGGAGTCCATCCGCGCCTACGGCCAGCCGATCGCCGGCGACTACCCGGCCTACACCGCCGGCACCGCGGTGCTGGAGACCGCCGACCGGCTCATGGCCGAGGAGGAGAAGGAACCGAACCTGCGGCTGTTCCTGCTCGTCGTCGGCGCGCTGCGGGCGCTGTCCGAGCGCACCCACCCCGCGCCGCTGGTGCTCGACGCCTTCCTGCTGCGCGCCATGTCGGTGGCCGGGTGGGAGCCGGCGCTCGGCGGCTGCGCCCGGTGCGGCGAGGACGGCCCGCACCGGCACTTCTCGGTGCCCGCCGGGGGCATGGTCTGCCCGCCCTGCCGGCCCACCGGCTCGGCGATGCCCAACCCGGCCACCATCGCGCTGCTCGACGCGCTGCTGTCCGGGGACTGGACCACCGCCGAGGCCAGCGAGAGCCCCCAGCGCCGGGAGGGCAGCGGGCTGGTCGCCGCGCTGCTGCAGTGGCACCTGGAGCGCGGGCTGCGCTCGCTGCCGCTGGTCGACCGCACCGATCCGACGGCGCAGCGCCGGGAGGTGGCTCCGGCCCGTGAGGCGTGAGGTGAAGGCGCCCGACCCGCACCCGTCGGGCGCGCGGCCGCCGTCGATCCCGGCCGGCCGGGTGCCCGGCCACGTCGCGATCGTCATGGACGGCAACGGCCGCTGGGCCGCGGAGCGCGGCCTGCCCCGGACGGCGGGGCACCAGGCGGGGGAGTCCTCGCTGTTCGACTGCGTGGAGGGCGCCATCGAGCTGGGCGTGCGGGCGATCAGCGCCTACGCCTTCTCCACGGAGAACTGGCGGCGCAGCCCCGAGGAGGTCCGCTTCCTCATGGGCTTCAACCGCGACGTCATCCGCCGCCGCCGCGACGAGATGCACGAGCTCGGCGTGCGGGTGCGCTGGGCCGGCCGGCGCCCGCGGCTGTGGCGCAGCGTCATCCGGGAGCTCGAGGTCGCCGAGGAGCTCACCCGCGACAACGACGTCCTCACCCTGACCATGTGCGTCAACTACGGCGGGCGGGCAGAGATCGCCGACGCCGCGGCGGCCATCGCCCACGAGGTGGCCGCGGGCCGGCTCGACCCGGGCAAGGTCGACGAGGGCACCGTCGCGCGGTTCCTGGACGAGCCGGACATGCCCGACGTCGACCTGTTCGTGCGCAGCTCCGGGGAGAACCGCACCAGCAACTTCCTGCTGTGGCAGTCGGCCTACGCCGAGTTCGTCTTCCTCGACACGCTGTGGCCGGACTTCGACCGGCGGCACCTGTGGGCGGCGTGCGAGGAGTACGCCTCCCGGCAGCGCCGCTTCGGCAGCGCCTGATGTTCGCCGTGACCCGGCTGCGGGTCCCCGAGGACGACGCCGCTGGCTTCGCCGCCGACGTCGACGCCCTGCTGGCCGCCCTCGCCGCCCGCCCCGGCCACCGTGACGGCGAGGTCGGCCGCTGCGCCGACGACCCGGGGCTGTGGGCGCTGGTCACCCGCTGGGACGGCGTCGGTGCCTACCGCAGGGCGCTGTCGGCCGCCGAGGTGAAGATCGCCGGCGCCCCGGTGTGGCTGTACGCCCTCGACGAACCCGGGGTCTACGTCCCCGACTGACCCGGCGTGACGGCCTCCACGGGAGGACGACGTGTGGCCGGCCGCCCGGCGGGGCATCCAGGGGCCACCTGGACCTCGTGCCGCAGCCGAGCGGCGCCGCCCGGACGACGTGTGGAGCACCCGTGAGCCAGCAGTCCACCGCCGGACCACGCCGTCCCGGCCCCCCGGAGCCGGCCGCCGAGCGCACCCGGCCGGTCAGCCTGCCGCCCGCGCCGCCGACGCGGATGGCCGACAACTTCGTGGTCCCCCCGACCGTGCCGGCCCAGGCCGCGCCGTCCGCCGACGCACCGCCCGCCGACGCGCAACCTGCCGACGCACCGTCCGCCGGCGCACCGGCCGGCGACGCGCCGTCCGCGGCGGGGGCGGCGTCCCCGACCCGGCCGGCCGCCGACGTCGGTCCCCCCACGACCGAGATCCCCGTGGCGCCGCGCGGCGCCGACCGCGGTCCCACCGCGGCGCCGGCGGCACCCGGGTCGGACCCGGAGCCGCCGGCGCCCGTGGCGAGGGCGTCCGCGGCACCGTCGCCGGCCGACCCGCCGGCGGCCCGGATCGCCGACCAGCCCACGATCAACCTGCCCGGTGGCACCGGCCGTCCGCAGGACGCGGCCACGATCACCTGGCTGGCCGGCCCCGGACCGGGTCCGCGGCCGTACCCGCGGGTGGTCCCGAAGCGCCACCCGGTCCGGACGCTGCTGCTGTTCCTGCTCGTCCTCGCGCTGGCCGCCGGCGGGGCGTGGGCGGTCCTGATGGCCTCCGGCGGGTGACCGCCGGGCGGGCCCGGCGCGGCCACTACCGTGGACGGGTCACCCCGCCGACCGCCAGCCGGATGGAGCCCCGCGCGTGAGCGAGAGCACCGCCAAGCACGACCCCGCACGCCTGGACAAGGTGGTGAACCTCTGCAAGCGGCGGGGGTTCGTCTTCCCGTCCGGTGAGATCTACGGCGGCACCCGCTCCGCCTGGGACTACGGGCCCCTGGGCGTGGAGCTCAAGGAGAACATCAAGCGGCAGTGGTGGCGCACCGTCGTCCAGAGCCGGGACGACATCGTCGGGCTGGACTCCTCG
Source organism: Geodermatophilus sp. DSM 44513 (assembly GCF_032460525.1). NCBI lineage: Bacteria > Bacillati > Actinomycetota > Actinomycetes > Geodermatophilales > Geodermatophilaceae > Geodermatophilus > Geodermatophilus sp. DSM 44513. The sequence goes on from NZ_CP135963.1 coordinate 1,450,364, forward strand.
GTGATCCTGCCGCGGATGACCTGGGTCGCCTCCGGGCACGTCGGCGTCTTCACCGACCCGCTGACCGAGTGCCAGAACTGCCACAAGCGCTTCCGGGCCGACCACCTCGAGGAGGAGTTCGAGGCGCGCAAGGGCCGCAGCCCCGAGAACGGCCTCGCGGACATCTCCTGCCCGAACTGCGGCACCAAGGGCGCGTGGACCGAGCCGCGCGACTTCAACATGATGCTCAAGACCCACCTCGGCCCGGTCGAGGACGAGTCCGGCCTGCACTACCTGCGCCCGGAGACCGCTCAGGGCATCTTCGTGAACTTCGCCAACGTGATGGGCGCGGCCCGCAAGAAGCCGCCGTTCGGCATCGGCCAGATCGGCAAGTCCTTCCGCAACGAGATCACCCCGGGCAACTTCATCTTCCGGACGCGGGAGTTCGAGCAGATGGAGATGGAGTTCTTCGTCGAGCCCGGCACCGACGAGCAGTGGCACCAGTACTGGATCGACGAGCGCACCCGCTGGTACACCGAACTGGGCATCTCCCCGGACAACCTGCGGCACTACGAGCACCCGAAGGAGAAGCTGTCGCACTACTCGACGCGCACCGTCGACATCGAGTACCGCTTCGGCTTCCAGGGCTCGGAGTGGGGTGAGCTCGAGGGCATCGCCAACCGCACCGACTTCGACCTGAAGACGCACTCCGAGCACTCCGGCACCGACCTCAGCTACTTCGACCAGGGCACCAACAGCCGCTGGACGCCGTACGTCATCGAGCCGGCCGCCGGGCTGACACGCTCGCTGATGGCCTTCCTCGTCGAGGCCCACACCGAGGACACCGCCCCCAACGCCAAGGGGGGTGTCGACACCCGCACGGTGCTGCGGCTGGACCCGCGGCTGGCGCCGGTCAAGGCCGCCGTCCTGCCGCTGTCGCGCAACGCCGACCTCTCGCCCAAGGCCCGCGACCTGGCCGCGGCGCTGCGGCGCGCCTGGAACGTCGACTTCGACGACGCCGGCGCGATCGGCCGCCGGTACCGCCGGCAGGACGAGATCGGGACGCCGTTCTGCCTGACCGTGGACTTCGACACCCTCACCGACGACGCGGTCACCGTCCGGGAGCGCGACTCGATGAGCCAGGAGCGGGTCGGCCTGGACCAGGTCGAGACCTACCTGAAGGCCCGGCTGCCCGTCTGCTGAGGGTGTGCGCCGGCGCCCCGTTCCCCACCGCGGACCGGGGCGCCGGCGCACCCGCTCGCGGTCAGCCGGTGGTGCGGCGCAGGTGCTCCAGCACCACCGGGTCGATCCGGTCGTCGTGCCAGCGCTCCTCGAAGTTCTCCCGGCCCATCCAGTCGTAGAGGTCACGGCCCAGGTCGCCGCTGGCGTACCCGGTCGCGGCCAGCCGGCGGACCAGCTCCCCGTCCAGCTCGGGGGTGTGCGCCAGCAGCTGCTCGGCCGGGGTGCTGCCGAAGTACAGGTCGTGCAGGTCCAGCATCCGCGTCAGCTCGCCGATGGGCTCGGGGTGGTCGTCGCTGCGCAGGTCGACGACGACGTCGCCGAGCCCGCCGTAGCCGCCGCCGGCTGAGACGACGAGCACCGCCGCCGCCTGCTTGCCGCGGGGGTCACCGCCGGCGTCCTGACCGGCGGCCAGCGCGGCGACCAGCCGCCGGGCGAGGTCCGGCTCGGCGGCGGAGGCCAGCCAGGCGTCGACCATCGCGTCGACCACGCCGGGGCCGGCGAGCAGGTTGCCCTGGGCGGCGAAGGACCCCTCCGGGCCCTCGCCGGTGCGCCCGCCGGCCCAGTGCTGGGCCCGCTCACCGGTGAAGGTGGCCGCCCGGCCGTCCCGGTCGACCACCCCGGCCTGCCGCTCGGCGCGGTCGGGGTCGGCGTCGAAGAACCGCTGCAGCAACTCGCCGGCGGCCACGCCCTCGCGGAGCATGGCCAACCCGCGGGTCTTGAGCTCCAGGTTCACGTGGGCCTGGGTGGCCAGCGCCCCGGCGTCGGCCGCCGCGGCCGGTACGTAGGCGCCCGCGGCGAGGAACTTGCTGGCCACGGCCACGCCGAGGGCGGAGCCGTCCGGGCTGCGGCCGACGAGGGAGAAGGTCACCCGCGGACCCTAGCCAGGCGCGGGAGGTGTCGCCGGGTCGGTGCGGGCCGGGCCGCCCCGTCCCGGCACCTACGCTGGGGGGTGTGACCAGCACGCTCGAGCCGACGACGGCACTGCCGCCGCTGCGGCTCGGGTCGCTGACCGTGGACCCCGCCGTGGTGCTCGCCCCGATGGCCGGGATCACCAACCCGGCCTTCCGCACGCTGTGCCGCGAGTTCGGCGCCGGCCTCTACGTCTGCGAGATGATCACCACGCGGGCGCTGGTCGAGCGCAACGAGAAGACGCTGCACATGGTCCGCGCCACCGCCGACGAGCGGGACGCCTTCTCCGTGCAGCTCTACGGGGTCGACCCGGCCACCGTGGGCCGCGCGGTGGAGATGCTCGTCGACGAGCAGGTCGCCGGCACCCGCCCCGCACACGTCGACCTGAACTTCGGCTGCCCGGTGCCCAAGGTGACCCGCAAGGGCGGCGGCTCCGCGCTCCCGTGGCGCCGGGTGCTGTTCCGCGACATCGTGCGCGCCGCCGTCCGCGCCGCTGGTGACGTCCCGGTCACCGTGAAGACCCGCATCGGCATCGACGCCGACCACGTCACCTACCTCGAGGCCGGCCGGATCGCCCAGGACGAGGGCGCCGCCGCGGTCACCCTGCACGGCCGCACCGCCGACCAGCTCTACAGCGGCACCGCCGACTGGGCGCCGATCGCCCGGCTGGTCGAGGCGCTCGACATCCCGGTGCTGGGCAACGGCGACCTGTGGGAGGCCGACGACGCCCTGCGGATGGTCGCCGCGACCGGCTGCGCGGGCGTCGTCGTGGGTCGGGGCTGCCTGGGCCGGCCGTGGCTGTTCGGCGACCTGGCCGCCGCCTTCGCCGGCCGCTCGGAGCGCGCCCTCCCGACGCTGCGCGAGGTCGCGGCGGTCCTGCTGCGGCACGCCACGCTGCTGTCGGCCGACCAGGGCGAGCTGCACGGCTGCACCGACGTCCGCAAGCACGTGGCCTGGTACCTCAAGGGCTTCTCCGTCGGCTCCGACGTCCGCCGGGCGCTGGCGATGGTGAGCAGCCTCGACGAGCTGGCCGGGCTGCTGGCCCGCATCCCCGACCAGCCCTACCCGACGGCCGTGCTCGGTGCCCCGCGCGGGCGCACCAGCCCGCCGCGGCCGGTGGCGCTGCCGGAGGGCTGGCTGGCCGACCGCGACGACCCCCGGCCGCCGGCCGGGGCCGAACTGCTCGTGAGCGGCGGGTGAGCGCCATGGTCCAGGGCCCCTACCTCTACGACGACGACCCGGCGCCGCTGCACACCGGCACCCCGCGGTCGGCCCGGGCGCTGATCCTGTCGGTCATCGGCGGGACCGTCGCCGTCGCCGTGGGCATGGCCGTCGGCCTGCCGCTGGTCAAGGGCAGCCCGGAGGAGCAGGCCCGCGAGGTCACCGGGGTCTTCCTCGCCGCACTCGCCGCGGACGACGTGGAGACCGCCCACGGCCTGCTCTGCGCGGCGGAGGCGATCCGCCTGACCCCGGAGGCGGTGCCGGCCGAGTACGCCCCCGGCGGCGCGGGGGAGGTCACCGGCACGACCGACGCCGAGGTGGACGGCACGCCGGTGCAGCGGGTCGAGGTGACCTGGGAGGACGGCGGCACCTCCACGCTCACCGTGGTCAGCGAGCAGGGCGCGCGCGTCTGCGGGACGTCGCCGGGCTGATCGGCGGCCGCGGCACGGACCGGCCCACGGCGTCCACGGACCGACGGACCCGCGTGGTACCCATGACGGGTGGGCGTGCGTGTGGCAGACCTGGTGGGCCGCGCCGTCGGCGCCCTGCTGCTCGCCACCGTCCTGCTGGTCGTCTCCACCGCGACGGCGATCTGGTGGACGGCGCGGCAGGACGCGCGGCCGGCGTCCGACGCGGTCGTGGTGCTCGGGTCGGCGCAGTACAACGGCGTGCCGTCGTCGATCTTCGAGGCGCGGCTGGAGCACGCGCTGGCGCTGTACGCCGACGGCGTCGCGCCGGTGGTCGTGACGGTCGGCGGGCGGGCGGACGGCGACCAGTTCAGCGAGGCGGAGTCCGGCCGCGCCTACCTGGCCGAGGCCGGCGTCCCGGAGGACGCGCTGCTGGCCGTCGAGGAGGGCGAGGACACGCTGGAGAGCATGCGGGCCGTCGGTGCCGCGTTCGACGAGCGCGGCTGGTCCTCCGCGGTGCTGGTCACCGACCCGTGGCACGCGCTGCGGGCCGAGCGGATGGCCGAGGACGCCGGCCTCACCGCCGACAGCTCGCCGACCCGGCAGGGCCCGGCGGTGCAGACCCGCACCACCCAGTTCCGCTACATCCTCCGCGAGACGGCGGCCTACCTGCTCTACCGGGCGACCGGTGAGAGCGTCGCCGGCGCACCCGGGATCGGCTGAGGGGGCGGCGGTGCTGGAACTGGGCGGGGCCGACGCCGACGGCGTGCTGCCGGTGCTGCGCGACGGCGTGCCGGTCGCGACCATGCGCGCGGGCGGTGAGGCGGCCACGGCCACCGCGGAGGTGGCCGGGAGCACCTGGGCCTACACCCAGCGCGGCGCGGAGCTGACCGGTCGCCGTACCACCGACCCGGAGGACGCCGTGCGGCTGCGGGCCCACCGGACGTCGACGTGGCGGGGCACCTGGTCGGTGGAGCTGGAGGGGGTGCGGGTCGACGTGGCGAACACCTCGGTGTGGCGCGGCACCCGCCGGTACTCCGCCGCCGGGCGCCGGCTGGCCGACAGCGGCAGCACCGGGGGGTGGACGCCGCGGCCCACCCTGGACCCGGACCCCGCCCTGCCGCTGGAGCACGCGGTGTTCCTGCTGTGGGTGGAACTGGTCGCCAGCCACCGGGTCGGCGACGGCGCCGGCGTGCTCGTCACCGGGGCGGACGGCGGCGCCGACGGGGGTGCCGACGGCGGCGGTGGCGGCGGGGGAGGCGACTGATGGCCGGGCGGGGACGCATCCGGGCCGCGGACATCGCGCTGGTCCGCGAGCGGTCGCGGATCGACGAGGTCGTCGGCGAGCACCTGCAGCTCAAGCGCGCAGGCGGGGGCAGCCTCAAGGGCCTGTGCCCGTTCCACGACGAGAAGTCGCCGTCCTTCCACGTCACGCCCTCACGGAACCTCTATCACTGCTTCGGTTGCGGCGTGGGCGGCGACGTCATCTCCTTCATCCAGCAGATCGACCACCTGACCTTCACCGAGGCCGTCGAGCTGCTCGCCGGGCGCGCCAACGTCGAGCTGCACTACGAGGACGACGGCGGCCGCCCCACGGGGGCCCCGGACCGCGCGCAGGCCGGCCAGCGGGCCCGGCTGGTCGCGGCCAACACCGCGGCGGCGGCCTTCTACGCCGCGCAGCTGGGCAGCCCGGAGGCCGCCCCGGCCCGGCAGTTCCTCGCCGACCGCGGCTTCGACCGCCAGGTGGCCCTGGACTTCGGCTGCGGCTTCGCGCCGGGCGGGTGGGACGGGCTGACCCGCCACCTGCGCGGCCAGGGGTACACGCAGCAGGAGCTGGTGACCGGTGGACTGGCCAAGGAGTCCAGCCGCGGCACGCTGATCGACCGCTTCCACCGCCGGCTGGTCTGGCCGATCCGGGACATCACCGGCGACGTCATCGGCTTCGGCGCCCGCAAGCTGATGGACGACGACCCGGGCCCGAAGTACCTCAACACCCCCGAGACGCCGCTGTACAAGAAGAGCAGCGTCCTCTACGGCATCGAGCGGGCCAAGCGGGACATCGCCCGCCGCCACCAGGCCGTCGTCGTGGAGGGCTACACCGACGTCATGGCCTGCCACCTGGCCGGGGTCACCACCGCGGTCGCCTCCTGCGGCACCGCGTTCGGCGCGGAGCACATCGGCGTGCTGCGCCGGCTGCTCATGGACCAGGACGAGTTCCGCGGCGAGGTCATCTACACCTTCGACGGCGACGCCGCCGGGCAGGCCGCGGCCATGAAGACCTTCGCCGAGGACCAGCGCTTCGTGGGGCAGACCTTCGTCGCCGTCGAGCCCGACGGCCGGGACCCGTGCGAGCTGCGGCAGGCGCACGGCGACGCCGCCGTCCGCGACCTGGTGGGCCGGCGGACGCCGCTGATCGCGTTCGTGCTCAAGACCACGCTGGCCGGCTACGACCTGGACACCGTCGAGGGTCGGGTGGCCGCGCTGGACAGGACCGCGCCGCTGGTCGCGCAGATCAAGGACCACGCGCTGCGGCCGGCCTACGCCCGCCAGCTGGCCGGGATGATCGGCAACACCGACGAGGCCGAGGTGCTCGAGCGCATCCGCCGGATCACCGGGGACGACGGCCGGCCCTCGCGCGGCCGGGTGCGCACCCCCCAGAAGAGCGCGGACGACGTCGCGGTGGAGGTGGAGCGGGAGGCGGTCAAGGCGGCGCTGCAGAGCCCCGAGCTCGCCGGGCCGTCCTTCGACGCCGTCCCCGGCGAGGCCTACACCGACCCCGACCTGGCTGCGGTGGCGGCGGCGGTCGCGGCCGCCGGGGGAGCCGCGGCCACCCGGGTCTCCGGTGCGGAGTGGCTCGACGTCCTGGCCGCCCACTGCACCCGGGACAGCGCGAGGGCACTACTGACCGCGCTGGCCGTCGAGCCGATGCGCGCGGCCGGTGAGGCCGACGCCGTCTACGTCGGTGCGGTGCTGGCCCGGCTGGAGGAGATGCACACCGTGCGGCAGGTGGCTGCGCTGAAGGGCCGGCTGCAGCGGATGAACCCGGTCGAGGCGGGCGAGGAGTACATGCGGGCGTTCGGTGAGCTCATGGCGCTGGAGCAGCAGGCGATCTCGCTGCGCAAGCGGGCGATGGGCGGGCTCGGGTGAGCGAGCTGGCCCGCGGGTGCAGCGGCTCGGTGCACGCCGGCGAGGAGGTGACGTGAGCGTCCTCGACCGGGTGCGGCGGCGCTTCGCCCGGCCGCCGGAGCTCGTGCGCGCGGTGGTGCAGGCCTCGGCCGACCCCGACGAGCGGGTGCTGGCCTGGGGTGCCCTGGTGCGCGACGGCGGGTGGCTGGTGGCGACCTCCCGCGGGCTGCGCGTCGTGCCGGCCGGCCTGTCGCTGCCCGACGCCGGGGAGGTCGGCGTCCTGCCGTGGCACCAGGTGGGCTCGGCGCGCTGGACCGCGACCGGTGACGGCGGCGGCCGCTTCGAGGTGACCCCGCTGACCGAGGTCGAACCCGGGGTGCAGGCACGGCTGCCGGTCGAGCGGCACGCGCTGTCCGACGCCGGGGGCCTGCCGCCGGTCGTCCGCCGGCGGGTGGACGAGACCGTGGTCGCCAGCCGGCGTGCCCCGCTGCCCGGCCGGGGAGGGGTGGTGCTGGTCGCCCGGCGGGTGCCCGGTCAGCCGGTGCGGGAGTGGACCGTGGTCTTCGACGACGACGCCGACCGCAGCGACCCCGCCGCGCGGGAGGTCGCGCGGCAGAAGCTCGCCGAGGCGGTCGCGGCCGACCAGCCGGACTGAGGGAGGACCCCGTTCTCCCCGCCCTTCGCAGGCTCAGGGCGGGCCCCTGGACGGGGCCGACCCCATGCTGCGGGTGCCGTTGCGTGAGCGCTTCTACACGCCGCCGGTGGTGTCCGGCGGCGGTACCGGCGCGCTCGACGGCCGGGTCGTGCCGGACGCCGCGCGGGCGCGGGGGACCGACCCCGCCGCGCCGGGCGTCGAGGTGCCGCCCAGGCCGATGCGCGCCTTGGCGGAGTTGACCACGCCGTCGGCGCGGGCCTGCGCCATGCCGGCCAGCCCCTGCAGCTGCGGGTTGTCCTTGGCCTGCTCCCAGGCGCGGCGGATCTGCTCGTACCGCTCCGTGCCTGCCTTCGCGCCGAGCACGTAGCCGGCGCCGAAGCCGACGAGGAAGGACAGCTTCGCCATGGAGAACCCCCAGGTGGGACGCGGGACGGTGGACGATCAACCTAGCCGCGCCGGGGGTCGGGCGCGACGCGGAGGGGCCACCGCGGTCGGGCGGCCGGGGTGCGGTAGCCTCGTCGCTGCGCGCGGGTGACCCCGCCGTTCCCCCGTAGCTCAATTGGCAGAGCATGCGACTGTTAATCGCAGGGTTACTGGTTCAAGTCCAGTCGGGGGAGCAGAGCTCCTGGTCAGCGAGTTGTATGCCTCTCGGTCGACTCGCCGCGCCCCACTGAAGCCCCATTCTTGCCGGCCGATGCCACCGGCTTGGGACTCTTGACCGGGGTCACGGGGGGTCGGAGGTTGGATCCTCTCAGCCCGACAGTGAAATCGCAGGTCAGGGACGGGTCGGCCATCAAGGTCGGCCCGCCTTTCAGATGAGTACAGCAACGGCGACAGCAGCGCGTCGGCGCTACAGCAACGGCCCTGCGCGGGCCCATGGCGGATGCGGTGCGTCCCTCGACGAAGGGGAGCAGTCTCCCGTCCTCCTCCGGTTCCTCTCCAGTCAGCAGGGCCCGGTGGCCACCGGCAGGGGACCACCGGCGCCCGGAGCCTCCTGCGGTCCCCGGAGGAGAACTGGAGGATGGCGTGGTATCGCGGGTCCGCGCTGCTGCCCCAGGTGGCTGACCACCGGAGGTCGGCAGGAGGAGAACCGGGACACGCCGCTGCTCGGCGCGTGCGGGCTGCAGCCATACCGGATGTCCTGCGGACTGCAGCCCGACCGCTGTCATCGTGGTGGCACACCGGTGTCAGCGAGGTCGACGTCGGAGGTCCCCGGTGGAACGGTTCACGGCGGCGGCGCGGAGACCGACGGGGTGGCAGCGGTGGTAGGCGGCCAGGACGGCGTTGAAGGCGATCGACAGGCCGGCGAGGTCGCGGTCGTAGACCCGGCCGTCATCAAGTTGGGCGGCCAGCTCGGCTAGAGCCCGAGGCCAGTCGCGTCGGGTGAGCGGCTGTGGTGCGGGACCTGCACGCGCCGTTCGACGATCTGCACCGCCGCCCGACCGGAGGCCGCGGCGCGGGTCTGCTCCCTGGCGCGGTGCCGGCAGGTGGCCGAGCACCACGTGGGGATCGGTCCCCGGGCTCGCGGCGTGATCTGTCGACCTCGTCCGTCATCCACAAGTCCAGGGCCCTGTGCTCAAGGTCACGACACAGACACGCTCAGGCGTGGCACGCCATGTTGCGCGAGTGGCGCACGGGACTCTTGGTGCCTCGGCCCACCACGCACGGAGTAGGGCCAGGCTCGAGAGTCGAGGGCGCGATGTTCGAACCATGGCTATGCCCCGGTGCCAAGCACCTGGCCCCGGCGACCGGCGGGTCCTGCCCTTGCGGCATGGTGACGCGGGTTCCCCCCCCTGAGCGGCCCGCTGCCGAACCGCCGCTTGAAGTCCTGGGCATGCGGGCCCAACACCTGGACGAGTGGTCCGAGTCCCTCGAGGCGGCGGCCTCCCGGGTGCTCCACGAGCTCGATGCGGCGGCCTCCCGGGTCCTCCGCGAACTCGAGGAGGCGGCGTCCCGGCTGCTCCGCGAGCTGGAGGCGGCGGCCTCCCGACGGTTTCGCGAGCAGGCCGATCGGCTGATGGCCGCGCTCTCTACGACCGGGCTGGTGCTCAGTGCGGGGGACGCGAACCGGCTGGTGGTCCCGTTGATCAAGGCCGCGCAGCCCGCGGCCCTGGCGTACGGCGCCCCGCGGGCCGGCGCCGCTCACGAGGTCGTGATGCCGGCGTTGGGAAGCGCCCGGGCGACCCTGTCCGCCGCGGTCGACAGGACATCCAGAGAGCTCGACGCCCGCCGAGCGGAGGTGGCGGCCTCCGCCACGACGTCCAGCCACAACGCCGGCAAGGCAGATGCGCTCGAGTCGCGAGCGAGCGGCGACGCTTCGGTTCCCCCCCGGCCTCTTCGAGGAGACGGTCGCGACCGCCCGGACCGTCAAGGGGAGAAGAGGACGCGCAAGAAGGCCGGCCCGAAGCACCGCCTGCAGCCCAGTCGCGCCAAGCGCCCTCTCAGCGCCGACGAGGTGATCCGTCCAGCTGCCTCGAGGCCGGGTGACCGCCCGGCGGACTCACCCGGCATCCTCGGGGAGCACGGCCCGGAAGCGCTGTGCGAAGCGGCCTGACGGCAGGCGGCGAGCGAGCGTGGGTCTCGAGCCATCGAGCGGCGAGTTGTGGGGTCAGGCCGAGGACTGGTCACCTGCAGGGGCTCTTGCAGGTCACGACGATGTGCGGGCCGGCGACGCGGACGACGGTGCCGAGGGCGTGGCGGGGCCGGGCGCAGTCAGCGGCAGACTCGATGGTGACCGTGTCGCCGGGTTCGAGCAGGGCGATCTGTCCGGCGGTGAGCCGGTGTCTGCACCGAGAGCCCCATCAGACCCCGTCTTCCCTTCGCGGCTTCTCGCTCCGGTGCCTGACGCTGGCCTCGGGCCCGATCACCACCCGCCCGACGACGGTGGCGTCAGGGGGCACCCACGCGGTGGGGTGCACGTCCGGCGCGAGGCCGGTGCTCGCGCCCCACAGGCCGATCGCCCTGGCCCTGGCGGCGCGCTCACGGAAGACCTGGGTGATGATTGACAGCGTCGTCGGGAAGACCGCCGCGGCGCCGATCCCGGTGAACGCCCGGGCGGCGATCAGCTCGCTGGGGGTGTCGGCGAAGGCGGCGAGGGTGTTGCCGAGGCCGAAGACGGCCAGCCCGGTGATCAGCACCGCGCGGCGACCGAGCCGGTCCGACAGGCTCCCGCCGGCCAGCACCAGAGCGGCGAAGACCAGCAGGTAGCTGTCGACGATCCACTGCAGGTCCCGGGTGGTGGCTCCGAGCTCGGCGACCAGCGTCGGCAGCGTGACGTTCACGATCGTGGTGTCGACGTTGATGGTGAACACCGCCAGGCACATGACGGCCAGAACGGCGCCCGGGCGGGTGCGGGTGGTGGAGGACATGTCTGCTCCTGATGTGGACACTGTCCACCAATGTGGACGCTGTACACAGTCGTGGATGTCGGGAACACTGTCAACATGTCGCACCCCACCCGGACGGCCTACCGCCACGGCGACCTGCCCGCCGCGCTGGTCGCCGCCGGCACCGAACTGGCCCGGCTCGGCGGCCCCCAGGCAGTCGTGCTGCGGGAGGCCACCCGCCGCGTCGGGGTGTCGCCCAACGCCGCCTACCGGCACTTCGCCGACCACCGCGCGCTGCTGCGGGCGGTGTGCGCAGTGGCGATGGCCCAGCTCGCCTGCTCGATGGAGGCCGAGCAGGCGGCGGTCCCGCCGGCCGATCCACAGGAGATGGCCCGGCTGCGGCTGCGGGCCGTGGGTGCTGGCTACCTGCGTTACGCCCGTGAGCAGCCCGGGCTCTTCCGGACCGCCTTCGCCGCAGCGGACGAGCTGACCGACGAGCACGACGCCCGTGGCGCGTCTGGGCTCACCCCCTTCCAGCTGCTGAACGCCGCTCTCGACGAGCTCGTGGAGGCGGGCCTGCTGGCAGCCGAGCGCCGCCCGGACGCCGAGATGACGGCGTGGTCGGCGGTGCACGGCCTGTCGATGCTGCTCCTGGAGGGACCGCTGCGAGGCCTCGACGAGGAACACGCCGACCGGGTGGGGAGGCAACTGCTCGACCACGTCGAAGCAGGGCTGCTGGCACCGCTGCCGGCCGATGGCCGGAGCGGAACACGTGTGGCGGGCGACCCGCGGTGACGCCGGCTCCGCCGCCACGATGAGGCCCGTCCGAGGCCCGGCCCGAACGACGGCTCGGGGTGATCGCCGGGACTACGGCGACGCCCTCGATCCCACGAGCCAGTCGCTGGCTCACGTGCGATCTAGTGCCCACGCCCGAGGAACTCGGGATGCTCGGCGCAACAGCAGAGACGGCCACTGCCACGCCGTGTCGCAGTGCCCGGTCCCGACGTCACCAACGGGCGAGGACCGGTGCTCCCGCTGGCCGGACCCTCGCGAGCACCTCGAGCGCGCTGCCCCGTCGGTTCAGCCGAGTTCGGCTTCCTCGACGACCGGTCGGGGTGGTGGTGTCCGGTCACCGGCACGGCCGCGCGCGCTGGACTGCTGACCGACCGCCGGCCGCCCGGGCGCGAAGGCCGCCAGGCCCGGGGCTGCCGGACGTCGTCGTGGACGGCCTCCATGCCGCCGTGTACCGGGTGGGTCTCGTGCCAGGAGCCGGTCCCGCCGCTGTCGCGGAGGAGGTCCCACCACCAGGTGCGGTGGGGGTCGGAGCGGGTCCAGGCCTCCAGGGAGTCCAGGTCGCGCCAGTACTGGCGCATGCCGACGTGCAGGGGGAACGCGGAGTACCGCAGCATCTCGTGGGGAGCAGACCGTCCGGCCGCTCGGCGGCCGAGCGGCCGATCTGGGGCCCCGGTTCCCGGTGCCGGCGCCATCCACGCAACCGGTCCACCCGCAGACCCGGGTAGATGACGACCAGGTCCGGATGGCCGGCCAGGTCGACGGTCCTGCGCTGGACGCGCGTCAGACACCGGTCCGGTGCAGGTCCCGGCCGCCCAGCCCCGGGCCGGGCACGGCGTCGACGTCGGCGCCGTCCACCCGCTCGGCGCACACGGTGCAGGTCAGCTGCTGGCGCACCGCCCCGCCGCACCCGCGGTGCAGCATCAGCCGCGGCGGCCCGTCGGACGCCGGGTAGTAGGCGTCACCCCAGTGCATCAGCGCGGTGAGCACCCCGCCCAGGGCCCGGCCCTTGGGTGTGGCGGTGTAGGCGAAGCGCTCGGGCCGCTGCTGGTACGGCCGGCGCTCCAGCACCCCCTCCTCGACGAGGTGGTCCAGTCGGCGGGCCAGCACCGTGCGGGTGATGCCCAGGCTCTCGACCAGGTCGTCGAACCGGGTGGTGCCCAGCAGGACGTCACGCAGGATCAGCAGGGTCCACCGCTCGCCGACCGCCTCCAGGGAGCGGGCGATCGAGCAGGTCTGCTCGGGGTAGTCGCTGTGCAGCACGGGGCCAGGCTAGCGAAGTGGGTAGCGTCACGCTACTGACCTCTGTCACAGTACGTCGCATGACACGACCCACCGGTCGACGGGCGCCCGCACCGTCGTCCCCGCCCGTCCCCACCGGGGCCGCACCCGACCCCGGCCACCGAGGTCCCGAGGCCGGGACCGCCCCGCCCGTGCCCGCGCGGGCGTGGCGGGTGCTGGCGGTGACCGCCGTGGCGGTGTTCATGGGGTTCCTGGACGTCACGATCGTCAACATCGCCTTCCCCGACCTGCGCGCGAGCTTCCCGACGACGGACCTGGCCACGCTGTCCTGGGTCCTCAACGGCTACGGCATCGTGTTCGCCGCTGCCCTCGTCCCGATGGGCCGCTTCGCCGACCGTCTGGGCCGCCGCCGCGTCTTCCTCTCCGGGCTGGTCGTGTTCACCGTGGCCTCGGCCGCCTGCGGCCTGGCCTGGGACCCCGCCGTGCTGATCGCCGCGCGGGTGGTGCAGGCGCTGGGCGCGGCGGCCCTGGTGCCCGCCTCCCTGGCCCTGCTGCTGCCGGAGTTCCCGCTGCACCGCCGAGCCACGGCCACCGCCGTCTGGGGCGCCAGCGGGGCGGTGGCCGCCGCGACCGGGCCGGCCCTGGGCGGGCTGCTCGTGGCCTGGGGCGACTGGCGGTGGGTCTTCTTCGTCACCGTGCCGATCGGGCTGGCCGCGCTCGTGCCGGCGCGGCGGCTGCTGCACGAGACCCGCGGCGACACCCCGGACGGCGGCGGCCGTCCCGACCTGCTCGGAGCCGCACTGCTGGCCACGGCCATGGGCTCGCTGTCCCTGGCCATCGTGCAGGGCCCCTCCTGGGGCTGGACCAGCGGCGGGGTGCTCACCGCCCTCGGCGCCGCCGCGGTGCTGACGGTGGCCTTCGTCGTCCGCTCGGCGCGGCACCGCGCCCCGGTCGTCGACCTCCGGCTGTTCCGGGTGCGCTCCTTCGCGGTCGCCAACGCCGGCATCCTCGTGTTCTCCCTGGGCTTCTACGCCCTGCTGCTGTGCAACGTCCTGTACCTCACCGACGTGTGGGGGTACGGCATCCTGCGCGCCGGGGTGGCCCTCACCCCCGGCCCGCTCACCGCGGCCGTCACCGCCGTGGTGGCCGGCCGGCTGGCCGACCGCTTCGGCCAGCGGGTGGTCGCCGTCCCCGGCGGGATCCTGTTCGCCGTGGGGGCGGCGCTGCTGGCCGCGTCGGCCTCCCGCACGCCGGACTACGCGCTCGGCTTCCTGCCGGCCACGGTGCTCACCGGCGCCGGCGTGGGCCTGACGCTGTCCTCCTTCGGCTCCGCCGCGGTCGCCGAACTGCCGCGCACCCAGTTCGCCACCGGCAGTGCGGTGACCGCCTGCGTCCGACAGATCGGTGCCGTGCTCGGCGTGGCGGGTCTGCTCGCCCTGGTCGGGGACACCACCGCGGACCTCGGCCGCTTCCAGGACGCCTGGTGGGCGATGGCGGCCACCGCGACCGCGGCGGCACTGCTGGCCGCCGCACTGGGCCGGGTGCGCGCCCGGGACGTCGGGACACCGGCGTCCGCGGCGGCCACCGCCGGCGCGGTGCAGCGATGAGCGCCGCCCGCACCGCCGCGCGGCTGCGCGACCGCTACGGCCCCTGGACCGTGGTGACCGGCGCCTCCTCCGGCATCGGGCAGGCGTGCGCCGCGCACCTGGCCGCCGCTGGGCTGGACGTGGTGCTCGTCGCCCGCCGCGCCGACCTGCTCACCGGGCTCGCCGAACGGTTGCACGCCGAGCACGGCGGGCAGACCCGGGTCCTGCCCGTCGACCTCGCCGCGCCCACCGGCGCACGGCGGGTCGCCGAGCAGACCGCGGACCTCGACGTGGGCCTGCTGGTGCAGGCGGCCGGATTCGGCACCGCAGGGCGCTTCCTGGACGCCGACCTGGCCGAGCAGCTGGAGATGCTGGCGGTCAACTGCCAGGCCGTGCTGGACCTGGCGCACCGGTTCGCACCCCGGCTCGCCGCCCGCCCGACCGGTGGGGGGATGGTGTTGTTCGGCTCCCTGGTGGGCCGGCAGGGCGCGCCGGGCGCGGCCCACTACGGCGCCACCAAGGCCTGGGTGCAGGCCCTCGGCGAGGCGCTGCACGTCGAGCTCGCACCGCGCGGCGTCGACGTCCTGACTGCCACCCCGGGACCGGTGCGCAGCGGGTTCGCCGACCGCGCCGGCATGCGGCTGGACACGGCCGTGTCGGCCGAGCGGGTCGCCGCCGGCGCCCTCGAGGGGCTGGTGCGCGGTCGGATGACCGCATCACCCGGTGCCCTGAGCAAGCTGCTCGGCGGCTCGCTGGGCCCCCTGCCGCGACCACTGCGGACCCGCGTCATGAGCCGGGTCGTGCGCTCGCTGACCGCATGACCCGGCCGGCCGGGTGTGGCACGGCGGCGCTCCGGCGCACTCACCGGGCGGACGAGCCGCCGCAACAGGTCACCGTCCGGATGCAGGACCGATCGGCTGTCGACACGCGGAGGTCGAGCAGTCGGCCAGGTCCCTCGATCTCGGCGTCGCCGGTCGAGGGCGGCGGGGCCGGGTGGAGGTGACGTCCGCGCCGGCCCGCCATCCGTGGGGCCGTGTCCGCCTCTTCGCTGATGTGGACGGTCGCCTAGGTGACTGCCGTGAGCGTGCGCTCGTGCCCCTCCAGCGGGGGGTCCGGTACCGAGCTTGCCGGCGCCTCGGCTGGTGGAGACGTCCCCGGCACGTTCCGCAGGACGATCCCCGTCCGAGTCGGGCTGGAGGCACGGTGGGGGCGACGCCCGCACGGTCGCGCCGTGCTGCGGAGTTGGTGGCAGCCATCACCGCGCCCGACGGCGAGCTGCCCTACGAGCAGACCGACGTCTTCACCGAGTAGCAGGCTGCCGGCCTCTGACCTGTCCTCCGCGTTCCCGTCTGGCGCCATCGCCGACCCTGCGGAGTAGGCGCTGCTGGCCGGCGGTCACGCCGCCCTGATCGCCGAACCGGACCCGCGGCCAGGGACCAGCGCAGTCGTAGTGCGTGCCTGGGCCAGCGCGTCGGCCACGTCCGCTACGCGTTGCCAGTCCGCCACGGACAGCCGTACCAGCGCCGCGGCGGGGGCCACGCCGAGCAGGTCGAGGACTTCCCGCTGAGCGTGGGTGGGGCGGCGGGCCTCGGACACATCGGTGTGCGGATCGTGGAACATGTCGCCCTCCTCGGCGCGGTGGGTGCAGGAGAGAACCGATCGCGGCACGGCATCAGCCACGTGGTGCTGCGGGGCGCTGAAGCCGCCGGACGTCGTGCCACGCGTGTCCGCATTCCGGCCCAGGTGACCGGCGTTCGTCGGGCCGCGTGGAGAGCACTCAACCTGCCACTACGCTGTGCGGGCAGTCAAGCACTCCACGTGAGCGGGTCCGGTCGACACGCTGTCCGGCCCGTGCCGTACCGCCGGCGGCCCGGCTCGGCGTCAGGGGACCACGTCGCCGAGGCGCCGAACTCCTGCGGTGAGTCGTTCCTCGATGGCGCCGGCGTAGCTGAGGCGGAGGTGGGGTGCGGGCGGCTCGGCGACGAAGGAGGGCCGTCCGGCTCCGATGAGCAGGTCGCGGTCGCGTGCGTGGGCGGTGCGTTCGACGTGGCGGCGTCGGGCGGCGGCGCTCATGGGTGCAGGCCGCCCCGCGGTGGCGCGGCCGGTGCCACTCACGGCAGACGGCGGCGCAGCTCGGCGGCCAGGTGGTCGCGGCGTCGCCGGAGCGCGGTGGTCAGCCGGTGCCTCCGTCCGGCCTCCGGTGGGCCTGGAGTCCGTCCCGGTCGACCGGTTCTCCCCTGCCGGTGAGGACCACTGCGGGCCCGCTGCTCGAGACCACGGACGGCGGCTCCGCCCCTGGTCGCTCGTGCGACGGGCGGGACAAGGTCTTGACTGTCTTCATGACGCCCGTCACATTTCCGTGACATGGTCCATCGGGTGCGTCGGGCCGGATGTCCACGACGCCGTCCCGCGGGGTCCGCCACGCGGCAGGTGACGAGAGGGTGCGGATGACCGAGGTGCTGGGTCGCTACCGTCTCGTCGGCTCGTCCGACCTGGACGAGGCCCGCGAGCGGGTCGGCGAGGTCTTCTGCCCCCACGGACTCGAGCCCGTGGGGACCCGAGCGGGTGGCCGCCCGCAGGCGGTGCGCTTCAACTCCGTGACCTTCGGGGCGGTGGGGCTGTCGTACCTGTCCTACGGCAGGACGGTGCGGATCCGCCCGCAGCCACTGCAGTCCTTCGTCCTGGTCCAGGTGCCGCTGAGGGGCCGGGCGGTCGTGCGCACCGGCGGGCGCGAGGTCGTGTCGGACCGTCGCGTCGCCTCCGTCCCCGACCCCGAGGCGGACCTGGACATGACCTGGGAGGACGGCAACGCCCAGCTCATCGTCCGGGTCGACCGGCAGGCCCTGGAAGCCCAGCTGTACCGCCTGCTGGGTCGGCCGCCGGCCAAGCCGCTGCGCCTGGCGACGAGCCTGGACACCACGACCCGGGCGGCACGCTCCTGGCTGTCGACGGTCGAGCTGCTGCGCGCGGACCTCGACGGGCCGGGCGGACTCCGGCACCCGGTGCTCCAGACCCAGGCCGAGCGGCTGGTGATGAGCCAGCTGCTCGCCGCCATCCCGCACTCCTCCTCGGCGGAGCTCGCGGCGATCGGCGGGGACGGCACGCCGCCGGTGCCCCGGGTGATCCGCCGTGCCGATCAGCTGATCACCGGTCACTGTCGCGAGCCGCTCACCGTGGAGGACGTCGCCGAGGCGGTGGGCCTGTCCGTGCGCAGCCTGCAGGAGGGGTTCCGCCGGCACCTGGACACCACGCCCACGGCCCGGCTCAGGGAGGCCCGGCTGGCCGGCGTCCGGGCGGAGCTCGCCGCCTGTGACCCGGCCCGGACGACGGTCTCCCGGGTGGCGGCCGACTGGGGTCTCCACCACCTCGGGCGGTTCGCCCTCGCCTACCGGGAGCGGTTCGGTGAGTCCCCGTCGGACACCCTGCGGAACTGAGCGGCGCGCACGCCGCTCCCGGCCACGGGGAACGGACACCGACCGCGTCGATCGGATGGCCGTGGGTGTCCCCGTGACGGACCCTTCGACACAGCCCCGACCCGCCCTGGAGGTAGCAGCAGTGTCCGTGCTCGCCACGCTGATCGGTGCCACCCGGTCCGGTTCCGTCACGGTCGTCGACCTGACGACCCCGCTGCAGGAGTCGACGCCGATCCTCGAGCTGCCGCCGCCGTTCGCCAACACCAGCCGCTTCCGCCTGGAGGAGCTGTCGCGGTACGACGACCGTGGCCCGGCCTGGTACTGGAACGACATCCACACCGGCGAGCACACCGGCACCCACCTGGACGCCCCGAACCACTGGGTCACCGGTCGGGACGGCCTGGACGTGTCGCAGGCGCCGCTGTCCACCCTCGTCGCGCCGGCGGTCGTCATCGACCGGAGCGCCGAGGCCGCCGACGACGCCGACTTCCTGCTGCAGGTCGAGCACGTCCGGGACTGGGAGGCCGAGCACGGCCCACTGCCCGACGGCGGCTGGCTGCTCTACCGCACCGGGTGGGCCGCCCGCGGGAACGACGCCGCGGCGTTCGCGAACGCCGACGAGCGCGGCCCGCACACCCCGGGGGTCGCCCCGGAGTGTGCGCGCTGGCTGGCCCGGGAGACCCCGATCTGCGGGCTCGGCGTGGAGACCGTGGGCACCGACGCGGGACAGGCGTCGGGCTTCGAGCCGGCGTTCCCCTGCCACTCGGAGCTCATGGGCGCGGGCAAGTTCGGCCTGACCAGCCTGCGCGACCTCGACCGGCTCCCGCCGACGGGTGCGGTGCTGGTGGTGTGCCCGCTGCCCATCGTCGGTGGGTCGGGCAGCCCGGCCCGCGTGCTCGCCCTGGTCGAGGGCTGACGTGCCGGTGCACCCCAGCGCCGCGGACGCGGTGGTCGTCGGTGGTGGCATCAACGGCCTCGTCGCCTCCGCACGCCTGGCCGCGGCCGGGTGGTCGGTGGCCCTGGTCGACGACCACGACCGGATCGGTGGGTTCATCGACGCCGAGGAACGGACCCTGCCGGGCTACGTCCACGACACCTGGTCGAGCTGGCACCCGCTGTTCGTGACCGGCCCGGCGTATGCCGCGTTCGGCGCCGACCTGCACCGCCACGGCCTCGAGTACGTCAACTCCGACGGTCCGGTGACGGCCACCGTGGCCGACGACGGCTCGGTCGCGATGGCACACCGAGACGTCGACCGGACGGTGGACGGCTTCACCGAACCGGCCGACCGTGACGCCTACCGGGCGATGGTCACCAGGTTCGGTGCCCACGCCGCCGGGATCGGCGGGCTGCTCGGGGCCGAACTGCACGCACCGTCACTGCTCGGGCCCCTCGCCACCCTGACGCGAGCGGCCGGCCGCGCCGGCCTCGAGGAGTACGCGCGGGACGCGCTGACGTCGGGTCGGTCCTGGACGCGGGCCCGGTTCACCGGTCCCGAGACGGACCGGTTGTGGGCTCCCTGGCTGCTGCACGCGGGGCTGGCGCCGGACTCCGCCTCCGGCGGTCTCATGGTGCCGGTCTTCGCCGCGACCCTGCACGGGGCCGGGCTCCCGGTCGTCGTCGGCGGGGCCGGCAACTTCCTGACCGCCTGGGAGCGGTTGCTGGCCGAACTCGGCGTCGCCGTGCACACCGGACGCAGGGTGGAGCGGATCCTGCTCCGCGACGGGACGGCGACCGGCGTGGCGGGCGACGGGTTCGAGATCACCGCCCACCGCGCCGTGCTCGCCTCGGTCACCCCCGGAGCGCTGTACGGCTCGCTGTTGCCGTCCGGCGCGGTGCCCACCGTGGTGTCCGAGGCCGCCGCCCGGTACCGCCCGGGCCGGGCCGCGATGCAGGTCCACGTCGCACTGTCCGGTCCGGTCCCGTGGGCCGACCCGCGGCTCACCGACGTGCCGCTCGTGCACCTCTCGGACGGCTCGTCGTCGACGGGGATCGCCTGTGCGGAGGCGGAGGCCGGCCTGCTGCCCCGGCGTCCCACCGTCGTCGTCGGCCAGCAGCACGTGCTCGACCCCTCGCGCGTCCCGGCCGGTGCTGCGGCGCTGTGGCTGCAGCTGCAGGAGCTGCCGTCCGTCCCGGTCGGTGACGCGGCGGGGGAGCTCGACACGGGCGGTGGCTGGGACGCCGGCCTCGCCGAGGGCTATGCCCACCGGGTGCTCGACCGTGTCGCGGCGCACGCTCCGGGCCTGCACGAGCTGGTGCGGGGGATCGACGTCATCACGCCGGACGCCGTCGAGGCGCACAACCCGAACGCGGTGGGCGGTGACCCCTACGCGGGCTCGGCGGAGCTGGACCAGAACTTCTGGTGGCGCCCGCTGCCGACCCCGGGCGGGCACGCCACACCGGTGGGTCGGCTCTGGCAGATCGGTGCCGCGACGCACCCCGGTCCGGGGCTGGGTGGTGCGTCGGGCTTCCTGGTCGCCGACCGGCTCGCCGCCCCGAGCCGTGCCGCCCGCCTCGCCGGGCGGCTGCAGCACGCCCGACGACGGTAGGACGGGGCGGACCCCCGCGGTCCTCCGCGCACCGCGGGAGTCAGGCCGCCCCGGCGAGGACAGGTGCCGGCCCACCGGCACGCCTCGAGGCGACAGCCGAGTGCCACTGACCGTCCGGCACACCCCCCCCGACGAGGACAGGAGACCTCCAGTGACGCGCCCGCTCACCTCGGCCCAGCACTTCACGCTCGGCCTGTTCAGCCCCAACTGCTCCTCCGGCCTGGCCGTCACGAAGGTCCCCGAACGCTGGTCGGGCAGCTGGGCGGACAACCTCCGGCTGGCGCGGCTGTCCGACGACGTCGGCATCGACTTCCTCCTGCCGATCGCCCGCTGGATCGGCTACGGCGGGGAGACGAACTTCCACGAGAGCGTCCTCGAACCGGTGGCCTGGGCGGCCGGGCTGCTCGCCGCGACCTCCCGGGTCACGGTCTTCGCCACCGTGCACACCGCGTTCAACCACCCCGTGGTGACCGCCAAGCAGCTCGCCACGGTCGACCAGATCGGCGGGGGGCGCGCGGGGATCAACATCGTCGCCGGGTGGAACAAGCCCGAGTACGACACCTTCGGCGTCGACCTCCCGACCGACCACGACGACCGGTACGCGCTGGCCCAGGAGTGGTGGGACGTGGTGCGCCGCATCTGGACCTCGGCGGAACCGTTCGACCACGACGGTCGCTTCTTTCACCTGCGACACGTCGAGGGCGCCCCGAAGCCGGTCGCCGGCCCCCTGCCGGTGCTCAACGCCGGGTCGTCCGAGCAGGGGCGGCAGTTCGCCGCACGCAACGCGGACTTCGCCTTCACGATCGTGGGCGGGCCGCAGGACGGCCGGGGTGTCGTCGAGTCGGTCACGGCGCAGGCCCGCGAGGACCACGGCCGGTCGGCCGGCGTCCTCACCCTGGGCCACGTCGTCTGCCGGCCGACGCGAGCGGAGGCGGAGGAGTACCTGCACCACTACGCCGAGGAGAACGCGGACTGGTCGGCTGTGGACAACCTCATGGCGTTGCAGGGCCTGCACGCGCAGTCCTTCACCCCGGACATGCTGGCCACCTTCCGGTCGCGGTTCGCCGCGGGGCACGGCAGCTGCCCGCTGGTCGGCAGCCCCGACGACGTGGCCGAGCAGATCGCGCAGTTCGCCCAGGCCGGGTTCGCCGGCATGACGCTGGCGTTCGTCGACTACGTCGGGGAACTCGAGTACTTCGCGCAGGAGGTCATGCCCCGCCTGGAGGCCAGGGGCGTGCGCACGCCGCGGTGAGCACCCCGCCCCGTCGGGCGCGGACCGGCCGCTCGACGGGGTCCCGCGTGCGCAGGACGGACTGACCCCGCGCATCGCGGATGTCAGCCCGGTACCGGCTCCTCCTACCGTCGGACCAGCCCCCACCGGGGACGAGTCGTCGGCCGGAGGGCCGGACGACGGTGGCCGATCGAGGAGGACGCGTGGACCTGCACGGACGGACCGCGATCGTCACCGGGGGCGCCACGCTGATCGGCCACGGGGTCGTGCGCGCGCTGCACGAGGCCGGGGCGTGGGTCGTCGTGGCCGACGTCGACACCGACGGCGGGCGGGCCATCGCGACGGAGCTCGGGGACCGCGTCACCTCCCGCGCCACGGACATCACCGCGGACGCCGAGCTGACCGCGCTCGTCGACGAGGTCGTCGGCCAGCGGGGCGGCGTGGACGTGCTCGTCAACCTGGCCTGCACCTACCTGGACGACGGGCCGGACACCTCCCGCGCCGACTGGCTCACGGCGCTCGACGTCAACCTGGTGAGCGCGGTCATGGCCGCCCGTGCGGTGCGCCCGTGGCTGGCGCGCAGTGAGCACGCCGCGATCGTCAACCTCACGTCGATCTCCGCGCACGTCGCCCAGACCGGTCGGTGGGTCTACCCGGCGTGCAAGGCGGCGATGGTGCAGCTGACCCGTTCCATGGCGATGGACCTCGCCGGCGACGGCATCCGGGTCAACTCGGTGAGCCCGGGGTGGACCTGGTCCAAGATCATGGACCAGCTGTCCGGTGGGGACCGGGCGAGGACGGACACCGTCGCGGCACCGTTCCACCTGACGCACCGGGTCGGTGACCCCCTCGAGGTCGGGCGGGTCGTGGCCTTCCTCGCCTCCGACGCCGCCTCGGTGGTGACCGGCGCCGACTGGGCCGCCGACGGCGGCTACTCGGCCATGGGACCCGAGCGCGACGTCCCCGCCATCCCCCAGCTCAGCGTCTGAGTCCCCACGAGTCCCCAGGTAGGCAGCCGTGCAGATCGCGATCATCGGTGCCGGGTTTGCCGGGCTGAGCTCGGCCAAGGTGCTGTCCCAGGTCGGGTTCGAGGTCACCGTCTACGAGAAGGCCCCGGACGTCGGAGGCGTGTGGAGCGCCACCCGCCGCTACCCCGGGGTGCGCACGCAGAACGACAAGGGCACCTACGCGCTCTCGGACTTCCCGATGCCGCCGGACTACCCCGAGTGGCCCAGCGGCGAGCAGGTGCAGCGCTACCTGGCGGACTACGTGCGGCACGTCGGGCTCGAGCCGAGCCTGCGGCTCGGTACCGAGGTCGTGAGCGTCCGACCCGCTGCCGACGGGGAGAGCTGGTCGGTGACGACACGCGACGTGACGACGGGGGAGTCCGACACCCGCACGTTCGACCGGGTCGTCGTGGCCAACGGCATCTTCTCCGAACCCCTCGTCCCGGCCTTCCCCGGACTCGAGGAGTTCACCGCGTGCGGCGGGAGGGTCTGCGCGTCGAGCGACTTCCACGACGTGGCCGAGGCCGCCGGGCGCGACGTCGTCGTCGTGGGTTACGGGAAGTCCTCCTGCGACGTCTCCATCCCGATCAGCGACGTCGCGGCCAGCACACACCTGGTCGCCCGCGAGCTGCTGTGGAAGATGCCGCGCAGGCTCGGCGGGGTGCTCAACTACAAGTTCCTGATGCTGACGCGGATGGGCGAGGGCCTGTTCCGGTACATCCGTCCGCGGGGCTTCGAGCGGTTCCTGCACGGCCCGGGGGACGCCGTCCGGCGGCGCCTGCTGAGCGGCGTCCAGGCCGTGGCGACCCGGCAGCTGAGGCTGCGGGACCTCGACCTGGTCCCGAGGGGGACGTTCGAGGACATCGCCCGCAGCACCGTCAGCCTGGCCACGCACGGCTTCTACGAGCGCGTGGCGGACGGCGTGATCACCGTCCACCGGGACCGGGTCGTCGCGCGGCTGCTGGAGGACGACGGACGGCCGCACGTCGAACTGTCCGACGGGACGCTCCTGCCCGCCGACCTCGTCGTGTGCGGGACCGGCTTCCGCCAGGTCGTCCCCTTCCTCGACGAGGACCTGCAGCGACGGATCACCGACGAGCGCGGGAACTTCGTCCTGTACCGGCAGATCAAGCCCATCGACGTCCCCGGCATGTACTTCGCCGGGTACAACTCGTCGTTCTTCAGCCCGCTCAGTGCCGAGATGGCGGCTGTCTGGATCGCCCACGACCTCCTGGGGGACCTGTTGCTCCCGTCCCCCGACGACCAGCGCCGCCACGTCGACGAGCGGCTGCGCTGGATGGAGGAGCGGACGCGGGGACAGCACGCGCGGGGCACGAACGTCATCCCCTTCTCCATGCACAACATCGACGAGGTGCTCTCCGACGTCGGCGTCGACGTGGGTCCCGTGACCCGCGCACTGCAGTGGCTCCTGCCGATCGACCCCGGGTCCTACCGGCACGTGACCGCGCACCTGCTGGCCACCTCGGACGCCGCCCGGGCGACCGCAGCCCGGACCTGAGCCCGGCCGCCCCGGGGCTGCCGCGGGATGACGGCGGCCAGGGGGCGACCCCTGCGGCCCACCTCCGAGCGGCTGCACACCGTGGACGGCCCGGACCGGTCGGGGAGGAGGAGTGACGCCGGCCGCGCGAGAGTCCGCCGTGCCGCCCGTCAGTCGCGCAGACGGGAGGCGATGTGCGCGAGGACGGCCCGTGAGACGGTGCTCGTCGCACGGCCCAGCTGCAGCGCCACCTCGAAGTGGTTCGTGTCTCTGGCGACCAGGTACGTGTTGTCCTTCTCGCGCAGGGCGGCGCTGAACGACCGGGACTGGCGGATGAACTCGGGACTCTCCTGGTCTCCGTGGACGACCAGGACAGGACAGTCGATCGCACCCAGGTGCAGAGCGGGAGACAGTGCATCCCGCTCCTGGTCGGTGAGCAGCACGTAGCTCGACCGTGCGCTCAGCAGCACCGGGTAGAGGTCGAACATCCCGCTCAGGCACGTCCCGGTCGTGATGACGCCGTCGGGCACCTCGTACGCCGACCAGTCGGTGGTGAGCAGCACCGCCGCGAGGTGGGCACCGGAGCTGTGGCCCACGACGTGGATGCTGTCCGGATCGCCCCCGAAGGTCTCGGCGTGGGCGTGGACCCACGCGACCGCGCGCCGCACCTGATCGGCCATCTCGGGCAGACGCACCTCGGGTATCAGGGAGAACTCCAGAGCGATGAAGCACATCCCGCGGTCCACGAAGGTCGGGGCCGGGAAGGCGCTGTCCTCCCGGGAGAGTCCCCGCCAGGCGCCGCCGTGCACGAAGACGACGATGGGAGCTCGCGCCGCCGTCGTGGGGTAGACGTCGAGGTCCTCGTCCTCGCCCGGGCCGTACCGGAAGTTCTGCGGCTCGTACCGTCCCCTGACCGCTTGACTGAGGCTGGCGTACTCGGCGATGACCTCCTCCCTGTTCGGTGCCCACTCCGCCTGGTCGTAGGCGGCGTCGAGCTGCTCCTGGGTGTAGTCGAGGAACACGCTGGGTGCCTCGTCCGGGGTCGGTGGCCACGTCGGCGAGGTGCCGGCCCGTCCCGGGGGCGGAGGAGTCGCCGAGGCCCTGTCGTGCGCCACCAGGGTCGTGGCAGCGAAGGCGGCTCCGGCGAGGAACGACCTGCGACTGGCCCCGGTGGCATGAGCGCGGAGGATGTCGTCCATCGGTGGTCCACCCGTTCTGGGACGTCGACGTGGGAGTTCAGGCGAGCGTGAGGGTCGGGAGGCCCGCACGAGCGGCGCCGACGGCGCGCCCGGGGGGAGCGTGGGCGGCGCGGTCGATGGCCACCCCGGCAGCGGGTCAGCCGGGCGGGCGCAGGCGGTGCCGCGGGATGACGGCGACCCCGAGGATCTCGATCATCGCCTCGGGCTGCCACAGCGCGGTGCACCCGATCCCGGCCATCGCGGGGTAGACCGGACCGGCCAGCTCGCGCCAGACCTCGCCGATCTCCCTGCCGTGGGCCTGGTAGTCCGGGATGTCGGTGAGGTAGATCGTCACGCTGACCAGGTCCTCGGGCTCGCCGCCGGCCTCGCGGAGGGTGGCGAGCACGTTGCCGAAGGCCTGCCGGAACTGCTCGACGATGCCTCCCGGCACGATCCTCATGTCCGCGTCGAGGGCCGTCTGGCCGCCGAGGTAGAGCGTGTCGTCCGCGAGCGTCCCGTGCGAGTACCCACGTGGGGCGGGGAGGGCGGCGGGGTTCACGGGGACGGGCGGCATGGCGGCTCCACTCCTGACGGTCGGCGGCTCTCCGCCGTTCGCGTATGGAGCCTAGCCAACGGTCGCCACCAGAACGACATGCGCGACGACGCCGCGACGTCCTCAGCCGTGGATGACCGAGAGCGCGTGCTTCTGGGCCAGCGGCCTGAGGGCGTCGTTCAGCGTGTCGAACAGGTGACCCGCCTCGACCCCGTTCCAGCCGTCGGGCAGCAGTGCGAGGGGCAGGCCGGGGTCCCGGTAGGGCAGCCGCCGCCACTGGGTCAGCATCGGCACGTAGACCCGGAAGGCGTCGATGGGCGCCGGGCCGCCGGCGGACGCGAGGTCCAGCGCGGGACGCCACCGGGTCAGGAAGTCCTCCTGCAGCGCGCTCAGCTCCTCGAGGTCCCACCACGTGCGGACCTTCGACCCCAGGTCGCCGAAGCCGAAGTGCTCGCCGGTGAACAGGTCGACGTACTCCGAGAGCCGGCGCCGGTCGAGCAGCTGGCGGGTCGCCGCCGCCTGGTGCGCCGGGGCCACCCACACCCCCGAGGTGACCGTGCCGAAGCCCAGCCGCGTGAGGCTCGTCCGCAGCTCGTAGCGCTTCTCGCGCTCGGACTCGGGGACGGAGAACACGACCACGACCCAGCCGTCGTCGACGGAGGCCCGGACGCGCTGGAAGATCCGGACGTCGCCCTCGGACAACACCTCGAGCGTCTGGTCGGCGAGGGTGTAGCCGGCGGCGTTGCCCCGGCGTTCGCTGACCAGGACCCCGCGCCGCTTGAGCCGGTAGATGGACGACCTGACGCCCTGTCCCTCGACGCCGAGGTCGGCCATGAGGGCGACGGTCGAGGCGATGGACAGCCAGTTGCCCTCGTTGCGGGCGTACAGGGCGAACAACGTGGTGATGAGCTTGCCCGGCCGCGTCTCCTGGATCCCGGGTGCGTCCGGCGCGGGGCTCCCTGACGCCGCCATTCCTGCACGATACGACAGCGCCGGTGGGCATCCGGCGACTCTCCGGATGGCGCTCCTTCCTGCGGGTGACCACCGCCGGTGCGAGCGACCCGCCGCGACGGTCAGCGGCGCCGGGTCGGCGAGATGTCCGCGGCCGACTGCTAGGCAAGCGGCCGGCGGGCTCATATGCTGGCCCCCTGGCGAGCGTCACACGAACGACATACGAAGCCGAGCCGGTGGCCGTCTGCAGGCTGCCGCGTCGAGCACCGCTCCGAGTCCGTCGCGAGACCCACCCGAGGGGAGACCAGGATGGCCGAGAGGTCCTTCGCCGCCGAGGTCGGCAAGCTCCGGCTGCAGGCCGGTGAGACGTTCCGCGGAGAGGGCATCCTCGCGGTGACCAAGGCGCTCCTGCAGTCCGGCGTCGCCTACGTGGGCGGCTACCAGGGGGCGCCCATCTCCCACCTCATGGACGTCTTCGCCGACGCCCACGAGGTCCTCGACGAGCTGGGTGTCTACTTCGAGAACAGCGCCTCGGAGGCGACCGCGGCCGCGATGCTGGCCGCCTCGGTCCACCAGCCGCTGCGCGGCGCCATCACGTTCAAGTCGACGGTCGGGACGAACGTCGCGTCCGACCCGCTCGCGAACCTGGCCAGCGGCGGGGTGACCGGTGGGGCGCTCATCATCCTCGGCGAGGACTACGGCGAGGGCTCGAGCATCATGCAGGAGCGCTCGCACGCCTTCGCCATGAAGTCCCAGATGTGGCTGCTGGACCCGCGCCCCGACGTCGGGGCCATCGTCGACGCGGTCGAGGCCGGCTTCGGGTTGTCGGAGGCCAGCAACACCCCGGTCATGCTCGAGCTGCGGCTGCGGTCGTGCCACCTGCACGGCAGCTTCGTGGCCAAGGACAACCAGCGGCCGCGGATGACCGTCAAGGACGCCGTGGAGAACCCGGTGCGCGACGTCAGCCGCATCGTGCTCCCGCCGGCCTCCTTCCTGCACGAGAAGGAGAAGCGTGACCACCGGTGGCCGGCCGCGGTCCGGTACATCCGGGAGCACCAGCTCAACGAGGTCTTCGGCGAGGGGCTGGCCGACGTCGGCATCATCACGCAGGGCGGTCTCTACAACACCCTGAACCGCTCGCTGGAGCTGCTCGGCGCCTCCGACCCGTACGGCCGCACCCAGGTGCCCCTGTACGTCATGAACGTGACCTACCCGGTCGTCGACGAGGAGATCGTCGCGTTCTGCGCGGACAAGCGGGCGGTGCTGCTGCTCGAGGAGGGACAGCCGGACTACATCGAGCAGAACCTGCACGCCGTCCTGCGGCGCGCCGGCAGCGACACCGTGCTGCACGGCAAGGACCTGCTGCCCCTCGTCGGCGAGTACACGTCGACGGTCGTCACGCGCGGGGTCGACGCCTTCCTGCGTCGGTACCTGCCGGACGTCGTCGCGGGCACGCCGGCACTGCTCCGGGAGCCCTCGGACCCGGACAGTCCGTTCGCCCCGCGGGTCGCGGCCGAGGCCGTGCAGTCCCGGCCCCCGGGCCTGTGCACCGGCTGCCCCGAGCGCCCGATCTTCAGCGCGCTGAAGCTCGCCGAGCGCGAGGTGGGCAAGGAGCACCACGTCAGCGCGGACATCGGGTGCCACCTGTTCGCCATCAACGAGCCGTTCAACCTGGGCGCGACCACCATGGGCTACGGGCTGGGCTCGGCCGGGGCGGCGGCGCTGAACTCCAAGGACGCCGACCGCAGCACCGTCGCGATCATGGGCGACGGCGGCTTCTGGCACAACGGGCTGACCAGCGGCGTCGGCAACGCGGTGTTCAACGAGAACGACCAGCTGCTCCTGATCGTCGACAACGAGTACAGCGCGGCGACCGGCGGGCAGGACGTCCTCTCCTCGAGGGCGGACAACCCGCTGCGGTCGACCAGGCACCCCATCGAGGCGGCCGTCCGCGGCATCGGCGTCCGGTGGGCGAAGACCATCTCGAACACCTACGACGTCGCCCGGCTGAAGGACGTCTTCGTGCAGGCCCTCACCACGAAGGAACCGGGGCCCAAGGTGGTGGTGGCCCAGAGCGAGTGCCAGCTCAACCGCCAGCGCCGGGAGAAGCCGAAGCGGGCGAAGGCCATCGCCGCCGGGGAGCGGGTCGTCCGGGAGCGCTTCGGCGTGGACGCCGAGACCTGCACCGGCGACCACGCCTGCATCCGGATCTCCGGCTGCCCGTCCCTGACCATCACCGACAGTCCGGACCCGCTGCGCAGCGACCCGATCGCCAC
Organism: Geodermatophilus sp. DSM 44513; assembly: GCF_032460525.1. Lineage (NCBI taxonomy): Bacteria > Bacillati > Actinomycetota > Actinomycetes > Geodermatophilales > Geodermatophilaceae > Geodermatophilus > Geodermatophilus sp. DSM 44513. Next base: position 1,479,505 of record NZ_CP135963.1, read on the forward strand.
CGTGATCGACAGCTGCGTGGGCTGTGGCGTCTGCGGCGCGAACGCGCACGCCGCCGTGCTGTGCCCCTCCTTCTACCGCACCGACGTCGTGCACAACCCGACCGCCCGGGACCGGGCGCTGCGCTGGGTCCGCAGCCGGTGGATGACCGCGGCGTCCCGGGGCCTGGAGCGGCGGGTGGACCGCTACGAGGTGGACACCTCCGAACTGGTGGCGGCCGGCCCGGCCGGCACCGAGGTGGGCGGCTCGGAGGTGGTCTCGTGACCTCCTGGCGCGACGGGAACCGGCCGTTCACCCTCGCCGTCCTCGCCATGGGTGGTGAGGGTGGCGGCGTCCTCGCCGACTGGGTCGTCGCCGCCGGTGAGGAGGCGGGCTGGACCGCGCAGAACACCTCCGTGGCCGGCGTGGCGCAGCGCACCGGGGCCACGGTCTACTACGTCGAGATGCTGCCGCCCCCCCAGGAGGGGATCCCGGCCGGTGGCCGGGCGGCGCCCGTGCTGAGCTTGTTCCCGACGCCCGGCGAGGTCGACGTCGTCATCGCCTCCGAGCTGATGGAGTGCGGACGCGCCATCCAGCGGGGCTTCACCACCCCGGACCGGACGACGCTGATCACCTCGACCAACCGCGTGTACTCGATCGACGAGAGGATCCACCTCGGGGACGGCCGCGTCGACGCCGACGAGCTGCTCGCGGCCGCCGGTCGCAGCAGCCGGGTGCTCGTCGCCGCCGACTTCGCGGCCGTGGCCCAGAGTGCCGGCAGCGTGGTCAGTGCGTCGCTGTTCGGCGCGCTGGCCGGTACGGGCGTCCTGCCCTTCACCCGGGAGCAGTTCGAGGTCCCCATCCGGGCGTTCGCCAAGGCCGCCGACGCCTCGCTGCGTGCCTTCGCCGCCGGGTACGCCGTGGCCCAGGAGCAGGTCGCCGCAGCGGCGGGGGCACAGCGACCCGCGCGCCGTCCCGGCACCACCGGACCCGTGGCGCTCACCATCGGCCGGCGCCCGCAGACGGCCGCCGAGCGCAAGGCGGCCGAGGACCGGCGGCGCAACGCCGTGGCGGCGACGACGCCGGAGGCACTCGTCGGCCCGGCGCTGCGCGGGCAGGCCCGGGCCGTCCGCGAGCTGCCCGCCGCGGCCCGCTCGACCGTCCTGCACGGACTGGTCCGCACGTCGGTGTACCAGGACGTGGCCTACGCCGAGCTGTACCTGGAGCGGGTCCGGTCCCTCGCCGCGCTGGACCCGGACGCGGCCGGTGCCGCTGAGCTCACCACCGCGGCAGCCCGCAACCTCGCCCTGTGGATGTGCTACCAGGACACCATCCAGGTCGCCGCGCAGAAGACGCGGCGCAGCCGTCTGCAACGGGTGCGGGAGGAGGCGAAGGCGGAGGAGGGGCAGCTCGTCGAGGTCCGTGAGTACCTGCACCCCCGCGTCGAGGAGATCGCGGACACCCTGCCCACCCGGCTCGGGCGGTACCTGCTGCGATCCCGACCACTGACCCGCGTCATCGAGCGGGTCACCCGGGAGGGCATCGTCCTGAACACGACGTCGGTCCTGGGGTACACCCAGCTCGCCGTCCTGGCCCGCCTGCGGCCGGTCCGACCACGCTCCCTGCGCTTCGCGCGGGAGCAGGAGGGCATCGAGGAGTGGCTGCGTCTGGCCAGGGAGCTGGCCATGGACCAGCCGGCGCTGGCCCGCGAGGTGCTCGACTGCCAGCAGGTGCTCAAGGGCTACGGGGCCACCCACGCGCACGGCAGCGAGAGCCTGGCCCTGCTCCTGGACGCCGCCGGTCGACTCGCGGGCAGCGCGGACGCCGCCCCCCGCCTGGCGAGGCTGCGCACCGCCGCACTGGCCGACGAGGAGGGCGCCCGGCTCCGTGCCGAGGTGGGGCGGCTGGCCCCCTCCGCACCCGCGTCCCTCGCCTGACCCGTCCGTCCCGGGACACCCCTCCGGCCACGCACCGGGGACGCCGGGCTGGACCGCCCGGCGCCCCGACGCCGAACGGCGCTGCCCGACCCACCAGGGGCCGGGCAGCGCCGTTCGGCGTCGCGTCGGTCAGCCCACGTCGGTGGCGACGGGCCGCGCGCCGGCCCCGGCCGGCTGCACCCGTGCCGGCGACGGCACCCTCGGGATCAGTGCCACGGCCGCCGCGGCGATCGCGCCGATGACGGCGAAGACCACGAAGTTCCACTGGAAGGCGAGGTCCTGCGACCCGATCCACCCGCCGACGAGCGGACCGCAGATGGCGCCGATGCGGGCGAACGACAGGGCCCAGCCCGTCGCGGTCGCCCGGGAGTGCGCGGGGTAGTACTCGGCGACCCACCCGGTGAGCACGAGGGACGTCGAGATGGACCCGATCCCGGCCAGGGAGACGAACACGTAGTTGACCCAGATGTTGTTCGGGAACATCAGGAGCAGGATGCCCGCCGCGCCCAGCAGGTAGAAGACCACGAGGATCTTCTTCTTGCCCCGGGCGTCGGCGGTGCGACCGATCGCGATGCCGCCGATGGCCGAGGCGAGACTGAACACGACCAGGAAGGTCAGCGAGGACCCCAGGTCGTAGCCGGCGGAGCGCATGATCGACGGCAGCCAGGTGTTCAGGCCGTAGACCAGGAGCAGGCCGGAGAACAGCGCGATCCAGAAGAAGACCGTGGCCCTCAGGTACCGCCGCTCGAAGACGGCCGCCAACGACATCCGCCAGGTCGTGGGCGCGTGGGTGACGTCCACCGGGCGTGCCGACCAGTCCTGCTCGACGAACGGGTCGACGTGCAGGCGCCGCGCGAGGTCCGTGGCCTGCGCCCGCCGGCCCTTGCTGACCAGGTACTCCAGGGACTCCGGCAGGACCCGCCAGAGCACCGGGATCATCAGGACCGGGAGAGCACCCACCCCGACCACCCCGCGCCAGCCGATCGTGGGCAGGAAGGCCAGCGCGACCAGGGCGGAGGTCAGGATGCCGAGGGAGTACCCCGAGTACATCAGGCCGTAGTTGAACGACCGGCGCTGCGGAGGCGAGTACTCGATGGTCAGCGCGGCTGCCACCGGGATGATGCCGCCCATGCCGATGCCACCGAGCAGTCGGCACAGCCCGAACCAGCCGGGGGTCGGGGCGAGAGCCGCGCCCAGCTGCATGCTGGCGAAGATGAACAGGGAGACGATCAGCATGTTCTTGCGACCGACCCGGTCGGACAGCGAGCCGATCGTCATGGCGCCGATGAGCATGCCCACGAGCGCGTAGGAACCGAGGGCACCCAGCTCCAGGGGGCTGAGGGACCAGGCCGGGTCGTCGGCGAGCGCGGGGAGGACGGCGCCGAGCACGCCGACGTCGTACCCCTCGGCGAGGATCGCCGCCCAGCAGGCGACCAGGACCCGGTTCGTCGTCCGGACCGGGACCGGCCACGGCCGTTGCGTGTCGGTGGATGTCATCAGCTGCCTTCCTGCCTGGCCGTCGCTCGACGGCGTGTCCGTGCAGTCATCGGAGGAGGTCGTGACGTCTGTGCTGCAGGTCGGGCACGGGCCGGCAGGTCCGGCGGGCCGTCTGCACGTGGTCCTCGAGAGGTGGTGACCACCCGCGACGGATGGACGGGCGCCGCTGCGGCGAGGACCATATAAGCGTCGATCTACGGTCGTCAACAGACCGCCATAGAGGATCGTGGCCCCGGTCACACGCGCGCTCGGGTGGCATCGGGGCGCGGCCAGGACGAGCCCGGCCGGGTATTGACATCGAGTGACGCTCGTGAAAAATAGAACATGTCAGCTCCCCGGGGCGAGGTCGCAGGAGGCGCTCGATGCAGTTCGCGACGGTCCGATGCGCCGACGGTCGCCCCACCGCGGCGGTCAGCTGGGGCGCCGGCTGGCACCGTCTCCCGGCCCCCGACCTGTCGGCCTACCTGCGGACCTGCCTCGACCGGCCGGTCGACGAGCTCGCGGGCGAGGAGCTGGACGGTGCGGAGCTGGTGCTCCCGCTGCCCACGCCGGCCAAGGTCGTGTGCTGCGGGCTGAACTACGGCGACCACATCCGCGAGGTGGGACGTCCGGTGCCCGCGCACCCGACGCTGTTCGCCAAGTACGCCGACACGCTGACCGGGCCCTCCGACGTGGTGTCCCTGCCGCGTGGGGTCGACGTCGACTGGGAGGCCGAGCTGGCCGTCGTCGTCGGACGGGACCTGCGGGGCGCCGGCAAGGACGAGGCGGCGGCCGGCATCTGGGGCTACACCGTGGCCAACGACGTGTCTGTCCGCGACTGGCAGAACCGGACCCTGCAGTGGTTCCAGGGCAAGGCGTGGGACCGGACGACCCCGGTGGGGCCGGTCGTGGTGTCGGCCGACGAGATCGACCCCTGCGCCGGTGTCGAGGTCCTCACCCGGGTCGACGGCGTGGAACGCCAGCGCGGCAACACCGAGACGCTGGTCTTCGACGTCGCGGACCTCGTCGCCTACACCTCCACCTTCACCCGCCTCCGGCCCGGCGACCTCGTGCTGACCGGGACCCCGGGCGGCGTCGGGATGGGCATGACGCCACCGCTGTTCCTGCGCGACGGCCAGCTCCTGGAGACCGAGATCCCCGGCATCGGCGTCCTGCGCAACCCGATCGCCCTGACGACGACCTGAGGAGCCGACGTGCAGCCCTCCGAGAAGGACCTCCACAGCCCGCCGCTGCAGGGGGGCGACGCCAGGTACGCCGACGGGAACGGTCTGGTCGTCCCCGTGGTCACCCGTGGTGGTCTCGAGTCCCTGGACACCGGCCAGTCCTCGGGCGCCTCCCGCATCGCGGGGGTGAGCCCGCAGCACACCCCCGCGACCCGCATCTGGTTCGGCAAGGTCAGCAACGACCCCGGCTACCGGTCCGTGCCGCACCACCACGGCGAGGCCGAGACCGGCGGGTACGTCCTGTCGGGGCGCGCGCGGATCTACTTCGGCGAGGGGTACCGGGACTACCTGGACATGGAGGAGGGCGACTGGGTGTTCGTGCCGCCCCACATGCCGCACGTCGAGTGCAACCTCGACCGCAACCGGCCACTCACCTGGATGACCACGCGGACCCCGGACAACATCGTGGTCAACCTCGCCGACGTGGCCGACGCGGCCCTGAGGCACTGGGTCGACCGGCCGTGACCGGGTCACCGGGCGACGCGCCGACCTCCGCCGCGTTCACCGCCGCCATCACGCTCGACGAGCGACCGGCCCGGCACCACGACGTCGCCTACGCCGCCACGACCCAGCCCTGCCCGTGGCCCAAGGCCTACGGCGGGGACCTGGTCGCGGCCGCGGCGGCCGCCGCGATGCGGACGGTGCCCGAGGCGGGGGAGGGCGGGAAGTCGCTGCACTCCATGCACTCCTACTTCATGCGACCTGCCGACATCGGCGCGGAGGTCCTCTACGAGGTGGAGCTCCTGCGCGACGGTCGCGCCTACAGCACCCGCCACGTCCGCGGGTACCAGAACGGCAAGCCCGTCTACGTCGCGCTCGCCTCCTTCGCCACCGGGGAGCCGGGCGACTCCTACTCCCCGCAGCCACCGGCCGTGCCGGCGCCCGAGACGCTGCCCACCTCGGCGAAGTACCTCGCCGACCGCTCCGGCGGCACCATGACCGCGGAGTCCAAGGCCTACTGGAGCGGTGGCCGCAGCTTCGACATGCGCCACGTGCCCGGGCCGGTGTACCTGACCGTCGAGGGGGACCGGGCGCCGCACCAGGCCGTGTGGTTCCGTCCCCACGACCGGCTGCGCGAGGTCCCCGGGCTCTCGCGGGCGCAACGGGACACGGCCGCGCTGGCCTACGTCTGCGACTACACCATCCTCGAACCGGTGCTGCGCGTGCTGGGCCTGGCGTGGGCGCGTCCGGGGCTGGTCACCGCGAGCCTGGACCACGCGATGTGGTTCCACCGGGTCCCCGGGGACGGCGTCCTCGACGACTGGCTGCTCTACGCGCAGGAGGCCGGCCACGCCGGGTCCGGGCGCGGCGTCGGCACCGGGCGCATCTCCACCCGCGACGGGCAGCTGCTGGCCACCGTCGTCCAGGAGGGCATGACCCGGGTGTCCTGACTCCGCGTCCGGACCGCACCGCTCGTGAGCAGGACACACCCCTCCGGCTCCGGAAGGACCTCCGATGCAGCTGTCTCCCAGCGCCCACACGGACACCTTCGCCCGTGACCACCTGCCGCCGTTCGAGCAGTGGCCGCGGCTGGAGTTCACGACCCCGGAGCTGCAGTACCCCGAGCGGCTGAACGCGGCCGTCGAGCTCATCGACGTCGCGGTCGCCACCCACGGCCCCGACCGCCCGGCGCTCATGACCGACACCGGGGAGGTGTGGTCCTACGGCGAGCTCCAGCGCCGGACCAACCAGGTCGCGCAGGTGCTGGTCGAGGACCTCGGACTCGTGCCGGGGAACCGGGTGCTGCTGCGCTCCCCGAACACGCCGTGGACCGTCGCGGCCTGGCTGGGCGTGCTCAAGGCGGGCGGCATCGCCGTCGTCACCATGTGCGCCCTGCGCGCCCGGGACCTGGCCCCCGTCGTGCGGAAGTCCCGGCCGGCGATCGCGCTGGTCGACCACCGCCACGTGGCCGACGTCGAGGAGGTGCGCGACGCGGAGGCGCCACAGCTGCAGCTGGTGCCCGTGGGTGGCGGTGGCGCCGGTGACCTCGTGACCCGGTGCGCCGCCAAGTCCGGTCGCTTCACCGCGGTCGAGACGGCAGCCGACGACGTGGCGCTGTTCGGGCCGACGTCCGGCAGCACCGGGGTCCCCAAGCTGACCACGCACTTCCACCGGGACGTCCTGTCCGTCGACAACACCTTCGGCCGGCGGGTCCTCGGCCTGCGCCCCTCGGACCTCGTGGCCTGCACCGCGCCCCTCGCCTTCACCTTCGGGCTCGGCATGCTCGTCGTGTTCCCGCTGCGGGCCGGCGCCTGCTCGTTCCTGGTCGAGGCGGCGACGCCTGCCCGGCTGGCCGAGCTGGTGGAGCAGCACCGGGTCACGGTGCTGGCCACCGCACCCACCGCGTACAAGCAGGTCCTCAGGGCGGGGGAGGCCGGGCGGTTGCGCTCCCTCCGGGCGGCCGTCAGTGCCGGTGAGCACCTGCCGCCGCAGGTGTGGGAACGGTTCCGGGCCGAGCTGGGGCTGCGGATCATCGACGGGATCGGCGCCACCGAGCTGCTGCACATCTTCATCTCCGCCGCCGGCGACGACATCCGTCCCGGGGCGACCGGCAGGCCGGTCCCCGGGTACCGGGCCACCGTCCTCGGCCCGGACGGCGAGGAGCTGCCGCCCGGGGTCGAGGGGCGCCTGGCCGTGGTGGGTCCGATCGGCTGCCGCTACCTGGACGACGAGCGTCAGCGCGGCTACGTCGTCAACGGCTGGAACGTCACCGGGGACACCTTCTCCCGCGACGAGGACGGCTACTTCTACTTCCGGTCCCGCACCGACAACATGATCGTCTCCTCCGGCTACAACATCGGCGGCCCCGAGGTCGAGCTGGCCATCGACAGCCACCCGGACGTCGTCGAGTGCGCGGTCGTGGGCAAGCCGGACGTCGACCGGGGCTCCATCGTCTGTGCCTTCGTCGTGCTGCGCGAGGGCGTGGTCGGGGACGAGGCCAAGGCCGAGGAGATCCAGGACCACGTCAAGCAGCAGCTGGCGCCCTACAAGTACCCCCGCGAGGTGCACTTCCTCGCCTCCCTGCCGCGCAACTCCAGCGGCAAGCTCCAGCACTACGTCCTGCGCAACAGCATCCGTGACGAGCAGGCGGGCGCCCTCGCCCGCTCGCAGTGAGAGGAACCTCGTGAAGATCGCAATCGCCGGCGGTGGTCCGGGTGGGCTCTACCTCGCCGCCCTGCTCAAGCAGCTCGACGTCGCCCACGAGGTCACCGTGTGGGAGCGCAACGCCCCCGACGACACCTTCGGGTTCGGTGTGGTCTTCTCCGACGAGACCCTGGGCGCCATCGAGGGCGCCGACACGGTCATCCACGAGCAGATGGCCAGCCGCTTCGCCCGGTGGACCGACATCGACATCGAGGTCGACGGCCACCCGTTCACCGTCGGCGGCCAGGGCTTCGCGGCCATGGGGCGCAAGGACCTGCTGCGTCTGCTGCAGGACCGAGCGGCGGAGCTGGACGTGACGGTCCACTACCGGACGGAGGCGCCGGACGTCGACGAGCTCCGTGCCACCCACGACCTGGTCGTCGCCGCGGACGGCCTCAACTCGCCCATCCGCACGAAGCACGCCGACGTCTTCCGCCCCACCCTGGACTACCGCCGGAACAAGTACATCTGGCTCGGCACGGACCTCGTGTTCGAGGCGTTCCAGTTCTTCGTCAAGCAGACGGAGTGGGGGACCATGCAGATCCACGGGTACCCCTACTCCGACAGCGCGTCGACGTTCATCGTCGAGATGCACGAGGACGTCTGGCGCCGGGCGGGCTTCGACGCCACCGAGCACGAGACCTTCCCCCCGGGCGTCTCCGACGAGTACGCGGTCGAGCGGATCCGGCAGGTCTTCGCCGACGAGCTCGCCGGGCACCGGGTGCTGACCAACAACTCCAAGTGGCTGAGCTTCGCCACCGTCCGCAACGACTGCTGGCACCACGGCAACGTGGTCCTCCTGGGGGACGCGGCGCACACCGCGCACTTCTCCATCGGGTCGGGCACCAAGCTGGCGATGGAGGACGCCCTGGCGCTGGCGGCCTGCCTGCACGAGAACCCGACCGTGGAGGAGGCCCTGGAGGCCTACCAGGTGGAACGCAAGCCGGTCGTCGAGTCGACCCAGCGGGCGGCGCAGGCCTCCCTGGAGTGGTTCGAGAACATCGGCATGTACGCCGGCCAGGAGCCGGCCCAGTTCTGCTTCAACCTGCTGACCCGCTCGCGCCGGATCACCTTCGAGAACCTGCAGGAGCGGGACCGGGAGTTCGCCTACCGCGTCGAGTCCGCGTTCGCGGAGGAGAACGGGGCGGCGGAGGTGGCGCCGGCGATGTTCCAGCCCGTCGACATCGGCCCGCTGCGACTGCACAACCGCGTCGTCCTCTCGCCGATGGACATGTACAGCGCCCAGGACGGCGTGCCCAACGACTTCCACCTGGTGCACCTGGGCTCCAAGGCCCTCGGCGGTGCTGGGCTGGTCATGACCGAGATGGTCTGCACCTCACCCGAGGCGCGGATCACGCCCGGCTGCACCGGGTTGTGGAACGACGAGCAGTGCGAGGCCTACCGCCGGATCACGGACTTCGTGCACCAGCGCACCCCGGCCAAGATCGGTCTGCAGCTGGGGCACTCGGGCCGCAAGGGGTCGACCCGGCTGATGTGGGAGGGCATCGACGAACCGCTGCTGGAGAACAACTGGGAGGTCATCAGCCCCTCCCCGTTGCCCTACGGCGAGGGGTCGCACCCCCCGCGCGAGGCCTCCGCGGCCGACCTGGAGGGGGTGGTCGCCGACTTCGTCGCGGCGGCCGAGCGGGGTGTCCGGGCGGGCTTCGACCTCATCGAGCTGCACGCGGCGCACGGCTACCTGCTCTCCTCGTTCCTCTCGCCCATCTCCAACCAGCGGACCGACGAGTACGGCGGCTCGCTGGGCAACCGGTTGCGCTTCCCGCTCGCCGTCTTCGACGCCGTGCGTGCCGTCGTCCCCGAGACCATCCCCGTGACCGTCCGCATCTCGGCGCACGACTGGATGCCGGACGGCAACACCGAACACGACGCCGTGGAGATCGCCCGCGCGTTCGTCGAGCACGGCGCGGCGGCCATCGACGTGTCGTCGGGGCAGGTGGCGAAGGACGAGCAGCCGGTGTTCGGGCGGTCCTACCAGACCCCCTTCGCCGACCGGATCCGCCAGACCGTCGCCGTGCCCGCCGGGGCGAAGGTCATCGCCGTCGGCGCCATCTCGTCCTACGACGACGTCAACTCGATCCTGCTCGCCGGCCGCGCCGACCTCTGCGCGCTGGGGCGCACGCACCTCTACGACCCGCAGTGGACCCTGCACGCCGCGGCCGAGCAGGAGTACCAGGGCCCGGGCGCGCCGTGGCCGGACCAGTTCCGCGCCGGCCGACGCAAGCCCCCGACCTCGCGCACGGACAAGGTGCCCCCGCGGCTGGCCCTGCTCCGAGCGGGGAACGCCGACCCGGTCCACCTGCGGTGGACGCCGCACCGTGACGACGCCGCCCGGCCCGCCTGAGGACGGGGCGGTCCGGGGGGTCCACCGCGGTCGAGTGGAGTGGATCGACACCGACGCCGCGGGGATCCACCACAACACGGCGATCACCCGCTACACCGAGAGCGCCGAGGCGGCGTTGATGCGCTCGCGGGGCCTGCAGCAGGCGTACTTCCCGCGGGCCCCGCGGGTGCGCTACGAGGTCGACGTCGAGGCACCCCTGCGGGTCGGGCAGGAGCTGACCGCCGTGGTGGACCTGGTACGGATCGGCACGTCGTCGATGACGTTCGCCTTCGAGGTCTGGGGCGAGGCGTTCGCCGGCCACCCCCGGCGGCGTGCGGCGGCCGGTCGGTTCGTCACCGTGCACCTCACGGGGGAGCACGCCGGCGACGTCCCGGCGCGCAGCAGTCCCTGGCCGGCTGAGTGGGTCGCCGCCCTGCGTCCGGGGGGTCCGGCGGTGGGGTGAGGTCGTCGCGTCCCCCCGCTCCGGCCCGGAGCGACGCCGTCGCATCGGCGTGGCGCCCCCCGGCTCGCGGAGCCGGGTGTGGCGGTCCGCGAGCGGCGCGGCGGTCCTGCGCCCGGGATCGACGCGGGCGCGCCCCGGTCCTCGACGTCCGGGTCGACGTCGGGGACCGGGGCGCTGTGCTCACTCGGCGGTGGGCACCAGCCGCTCGCTCGGCGCCGGGGTGGGCGTCGGGAGCCCGCCACCCCGGGCCGACGGCGCGGTGCGGGACTCCGCCTTGGGCACGACCAGCGTCAGGAGGCTGCCGAACACGGCGAGCGCGGTCAGCACGTAGAAGATCGAGTTCAGGGCCAGGCCCGAGGCGATGAGCAGGCCACCGATCAGCGGACCGCCGATCCCGCCGAGGCGTCCGAAGCCGGCGCACCAGGCCACACCGGCGCTGCGGACGTTCGTGCGGTAGTAGGTGGCCACGAAGCCGTAGATGAGGATCTGCGTCCCGCTGGTGCCCAGCCCGACCACCGCGACGAACGCCAGCAGCACGCCGAGCGGGAGGCTGACGGTGAGCAGCGCGAGCGCCAGCGCGCCCAGCAGGAAGGAGCCGGCGACGACGTGTTTGGGCCCGTACCGGTCGGCGAAGCGGGAGGCGACCAGGGCCCCCAGGACGGCGCCACCGTTGAGGACCAGCAGGAAGGCGAGCGACCCGTTGGTGGAGAACCCGGCCCGCCCCATCAGCTCGGGCAACCAGGTGTTCAGGGCGTACACCAGCAGCAGCCCGGTGGCGCTGAGCAGGCCCAGCAGGACGGTCGGCAGCAGGTAGGTGCGGCTGGCCAGCCCGGCGAAGCCGGCCCGTTGCGCGGTCACCGACTCCGCGGTCGGCACGTCGGCCGCCCTCGCCTCGCTGATGGCGACCCCGGTCCGCGCGGCCACCGCCCGGGCCTCGTCGAGCCGGCCCCGGGAGGCCAGCCAGGCCGGTGACTCCGGCATCTTCAGGTAGGCCAGCGGCAGCAGCGTCACCAGCGGCAGGGCGCCGATGAGGAACATGCCGCGCCAGCCGATCGCGTCGAGCAGCAGGATGGCCAGCAGCGCGGCGAGCAGGCTGCCCAGCGGCACCCCGGAGTAGGTGATCGCGTTGGCCAGGTTCTTCCGCCCCGCCGGTGCGAACTCGGCCACGAGCGCCCCGGTGGTGGCCACCAGCGCGCCGACCCCGATGCCGGTGACGAAGCGCATCAGGCCGAAGACCGCCGTGGTCGTGGCCAGCGCGGTGAGGGCCATGCCGACGGAGAACCACGCGTAGGCGGTGAGCATGACCTTCCGCCGGCCGATGACGTCCGCGACGCTGCCGGCCAGCAGCGCGCCGACCAGCACACCGACGAGGGCGTAGCTGCCGAGCGCGCCGGCCACGGCCGGCGTCACCTCGCCGAGCTGGCCCGGGTCGCGCAGGAACAGCGGGACGACGGTGCCGTAGACGACGAGGTCGTAGCCGTCGAAGACCAGGCCGACCGTGGCCAGCGAGACGATCCACGTGACCGACCTGCGGCGGAGCGCGTCCTGTCGGGTTGATGCCACTGCACTTCTCCTCGGGGTGTGGGCGTGCGGCGGCCGCCGCAGGGCAGGGGGCACCCGGCGAGCGAGGTCGCCACGGGGGATGGGGAGGACCGGCCGGGCGGACGTGCCGGGCGGCCGGGTGGGGCGGGTGGTGCCGGGGACCGGTCGGACGGTGGGTCAGCGACCGCGGCGGCTCAGTGCGCCGGGTCCTGCGCGGTGTCCTGTTGCGCCGGGTCCTGCGCGGTGTCTCCGTGCGCCGGGTCCTGCGCGGTGTGTCCGTGCGCCGGGTCCTGCGCGATGTCCGACGGGTGGGGCGCCAGCGGGGTCACCGTGATGCTCATGTACGGGAACAGCGGCAGACCCCAGAGGATCTCGTGCAGCTGCTCGTTGCTGTCGACGGCGAAGACGCTGAGGTTGGCGTACTGGCCGACGCAGCGCCAGATGTGCGGCCAGTGCCCGGAGCGCTGCCACTGCTGGGAGTAGGCCCTCTCCCGGGCGAGCAGGTCCTCGCGTGCCGCCGGGTCCATGCCCGGCGGCAGCGCGACGTCCATCCGGACCGCGTAGAGCTGGCTCACGCGGCCGGGTCCAGGGCGAAGTCGTAGGTGACCTCCTCACCCGTCCCCGAGGACGCCGGGGTCGGGCGCAGCACGAGCTCGGGCTTCACCGCCTGGGCGACGTCGTCCTCGACGTGCTCCCCGCCCTCGAAGTACAGCTGGGTGGTGACCAGCTGCGTGCCGGGGGCGGACACCTTGAGGTGCAGGTGGGCCGGGCGCCAGGCGTGCCAGCCGGCCGCGGCGATGAGCGCACCGCAGGCCCCGTCGGTCGGGATCTGGTAGGGCGCGGGCCTGACGGTGTGGAACGCGAAGTGCCCGTCCGGCCCGGTGGTGATGGTGCCGCGCAGGTTCCACTCGGGGATCCCCGGCGCGAACTGCGAGTAGAACCCGTCGTCGTCGGCGTGCCACAGCTCGACCCGGGCGTCCTCCAGCGGGGCGCCGTCGAGGTCGGTCACGGTGCCCTGGAACAGGAACGGGGTGCCCTTCTCGCCGTCGCGCATCGGCAGGCTGGCCTCGCTGCGGAACTCCGGCGAGCCCGGGATGTAGTACGGGCCCTCGATGGTGCCGCTGGTGCCCAGCCGGTCGGCGTTGACCACCTCCTCGACCACGTGCTCGAGCCAGACGTCGAGGAACAGCGGCCACTCGCCGTCCTCGCCGACGCGGATCAGCCACGCCTTGAGGGCGTCGTACTCGGCGTAGTGGACGTGGTGCTTGCGGATGACCTCGTGCAGCGCCTGGATCACGTCGGTGGCGATGGCCGAGATGCGGGCCTGGTCGACAGCGCCGGCGCGGACCTCCTTCTGGGAGAAGCGCTCGGTGGCCGAGCGGCCGGAACCGGCGGCGGTGGGGGTGGGTGCACTCACGGGGTCCTCCTGTGTCGGTGCGGTGGGGATGGGGGCGGTGCGGGGCGGGACCTAGCGGTCCTGGCGGTAGCGGGCGAGCTTGTCGGGGTCGATCTCGACCCCGATCCCGGGGCCGGGACGGACGACGAGCTCGCCGCCGGAGATCCCCAGCGGCTCGGTGAGCAGGTCGTCGCTCATGTCCAGGAAGTTGGACAGCTCACCGGCCCGTCGCGACGAGCTGCGGTGGGCGGCGCCGAAGGCGACCGTGCAGGCGGTGCCGAGCTGGCCGTCGATCTGGTTGCCCATGACGACCTCGGCCCCGAGGCCCTCGCACTGGTGCAGGATGCGCTGGGAGGTGCTGAAGCCACTGCGGGCGGTCTTGATGCTGATCGCGGTCGCCGAGCCGCCGAGCAGCTCGCGGGTCACCTCACCGGGCGTCGTGGCGCTCTCGTCGGCGACGGTCGGTACCGCCGTGCGGGCCGTGAGCCAACGGCGGCCGAGCACGTCGTCGGCCGGGCAGAGCTCCTCGGCGAGGGTCAGGTCGAGGTCGGCCATGGCCTGCAGCGCACGCGCCGCCTCCGACGGCGTCCAGCCGCGGTTGCCGTCCACGTAGAGCTCGACGCCCGGACCGAGGGCGGCCCGCAGCGCCCGGCAGGCGCCGACGTCGAGGTCCACCGGGCGCCGGCCGACCTTCACCTTGAACGTGGTGATGCCGTGCCGGTCGCGGACGCGTTCGGCCTCGGCGACCATCTCGGCGTCGGGCGCGAACCCGACCATGTGCGAGACGCGCATCCGGTCGGTCCAGCCGCCCAGGAGCTGGGTCACCGGCAGGTCCAGCGTGCGGCCCAGGGCGTCCCAGACAGCCATGTCGACGGCCGCCTTCGCCGCCGGGTTGCCCACCGTGCGCTCCGTGCGCGCCCGTGCGGTCTCGCGCTCGAGCAGGGTGAGGCCCGTCAGCGCGGGGGCGAACAGCTGCTCGACGACTGCGACGATGGAGGCCTGCGTCTCCCCGTAGGTGTACGGCCGCGGCGGGGCCTCGGCGATCCCGACCACGCCGTCGTCGGTGTGCACCCGGACCAGCACGTGGTCGGCGACGTGCACCTCCCCGCTGGCGAAGCGCAGCGGCTTGCGGTACGGGATGGCGAACGGGATCGCCTCGACCCGGACGATCTTCACAGGGCTCCTCCGTGGGGGACGGCGTCCGGGGTGGACGGACCGGTGAGGGCGGTGTCCGGTGCGATGAACCCGTTGGCCTCCAGCGCGTCCAGCAGCCGGGCCAGGGCGGGGGAGGGGTCGTCCCGGCGCCAGGCGAGTGCCAGGTCGACGTGCACGTCGTCGGCGACGGGCACGAAGCGCACGCCGTCCACCCGCAGGGCCAGCACCGACTCGGGCAGCACGGCGACCCCCAGCCCGGCGGCGACCAGGGTGAGCACGATCGAGCTCTCCGCGGCCTGGTGGGTGCGGCGCGGCAGGAAGCCGGCGGCCAGGCACGCCTGGGTCACCACGGTGTCGACGACGGAGTCGCGGACGCCGTAGACCACGAAGTCCTCGTCGCGCAGCTCAAGGAGCCGCACCGGCTCCTCGCCGTCGAGCCGGTGGCTGGTCGGGGTGGCGAGGACCAGGCGCTCGCGGGCGATCAGCCGGGACGACGCCCCGGTCCGGCGCAGCGGGGGCCGGAGCACGGCGAGGTCGATCCGGTCCTCCTCCAGCGCGGTCTCCTGCGCCGGGGTGAGCAGGTCGGGCCGGAACCGCAGCACCAGGCCGGGCACCTCCCGGGTGGCGATCCGGGCCAGCTGGGGCAGGTGCCGGAAGGCGGCCAGCCCGGTCGCGCCGACCCGGAGCAGCCCGGTGTGCCCGTCACCGACGAGCCGGACCCGGGCCCGGGCGGCCTCCACCGACTCGAGGACGCGCTCCGCGTCGCGCAGGAGCGCCTCGCCGGCGGGCGTCAGCTCGACCCGCCGCGTCGTCCGGGTGAACAGCGTGGCCCCGAGCTGGTGCTCCAGCTGCCGGATGGCCTGGGACAGCGGGGACTGGGCCATGTGCAGCTCGTCGGCCGCCCGCCCGAAGTGCAGGGTGCGGGCGACGGTGACGAAGTAGTGCAGCTGGCGGATCTCCATGCGCCCTCCTCCGTCGGCGTCCCCGGTCCGCCCGGCGCGGTCCCTGGTGTGACGCGGTCAACGTAGGGGCGGCGGTCGTGTAGGGACAAAGACCGATTCCGGCTCGATCCAGACACCGAGAGTCTCGATGAGCGCCTGGTCAGGACTAGGCAGATGCCCGACGCGGACGTGACGTGCGCCACCGGACAGTGGTCCCGACGCACCCGCCCGACCGCCTGCTCGACCGACCGCCCACTCGACCGGAGGCCCGCCATGACAGTCGACGCCACCCAGCTCCGCGACGTCCTCGCCGACGCCGTCATCGACGACCCCGAGGCCGGGATCTTCCGCGCCAACCGTCGGATCTTCACCGACGAGGAGATCTTCGAGCTGGAGATGACCCACATCTTCGAGGGCAACTGGGTCTACCTCGCGCACGAGAGCCAGGTCGCCAACCCCGGTGACTACTTCACCACCTTCATCGGCCGCCAGCCGGTGGTGATCACCCGCGACAAGCAGAGCGAGCTGCACTGCCTGGTCAACGCGTGCGCGCACCGTGGCTCGATGCTCTGCCGCCGCAAGACCGACAACCGGATGACGCTGACCTGCCCGTTCCACGGCTGGACGTTCCGCAACGACGGCAAGCTGCTCAAGGTCAAGGACCCCGACGGCGCCGGCTACCCCGAGAGCTTCGCCAAGGACGGCTCGCACGACCTGGTCAAGGTGGCGAGCTTCGACAGCTACCGCGGGTTCCTGTTCGGCAGCGTCAACCCGGACGTGAGCACGCTCGCCGAGCACCTCGGCGACACCACCAAGGTCATCGACATGCTCGTCGACCAGTCACCCGACGGGCTGGAGGTGCTGCGCGGTTCCTCGACCTACACCTTCGACGGCAACTGGAAGGTCCAGGCCGAGAACGGCGCCGACGGCTACCACGTCAGCGCGACCCACTGGAACTACGCGGCCACGACGTCGCGGCGCAGCACCGGCGAGTCCAAGAACACGACGAAGGCGCTGGACGCCGGCGGCTGGGGCAAGTCCGGCGGGGGCTACTGGTCCTACCCCAACGGGCACCTGTGCCTGTGGACCTGGGCGGCCAACCCGCAGGACCGCCCGCTGTGGGACCGCCTGGACGACCTCAAGGCCCAGTTCGGCGACGCCAAGGGCGAGTTCATGGTCAAGGGCTCGCGCAACCTGTGCCTCTACCCGAACGTCTACCTGATGGACCAGTTCAGCACCCAGATCCGGCACTTCCGGCCGATCACGCCGGACCGGACCGAGGTCACCATCTACTGCATCGCCCCCAAGGGGGAGAGCGCCGAGGCCCGCGAGCACCGGATCCGCCAGTACGAGGACTTCTTCAACGCCTCGGGCATGGCCACCCCGGACGACCTGGAGGAGTTCCGCTCCTGCCAGCTCACCTTCCAGGCCACCGCCGCGCCGTGGAACGACATGAGCCGCGGCGCCGAGCACTGGCTGACCGGCCCGGACCCGGTCGCCGAGGCCCTCGGCATGGACGGCGTCATCTCGGCGGGGCAGCGCAACGAGGACGAGGGGCTCTACCCCATCCAGCACGGCTACTGGCTGCAGACCATGCGCGCCGCGCTCGAGAAGCGCGCCGGCGCGTCCGCCGCGACGACGGAGGGCTGATCCCCGTGACCACCACGCAGGACACCACGCAGACCCCGGCCCCGGCGGCACCCACGGGCGGGAAGCTCATCACCCAGAACACGATCGAGCAGTTCCTCTACCGCGAGGCCCGCTACCTCGACGACCGCGAGTTCGAGAAGTGGCTGGAGTGCTACGCCGACGACGCCGTCTTCTGGATGCCCTCGTGGGCCGACGACGACCGGCTCACCGAGGACCCGCGCCGGGAGATGTCCCTCATCTACTACTCGAACAAGGGCGGGCTGGAGGACCGCGTCTTCCGGATCCGCACCGAGCGCTCCAGCGCGACGTCCCTGCCCGAGCCGCGCACCAGCCACAACGTCAGCAACGTCGAGGTCATCGAGCGCCGCGGCGACCTGGTCGACGTCCGGTTCAACTGGCACACGATGTACTTCCGGTACAAGACCGTGGACCCGTACTACGGGACGTCGTTCTACACGATCGACTTCTCCGGGCCCGCGCCGCTGATCCGGCGCAAGACCGTGGTGCTGAAGAACGACTACATCCACCACGTCGTCGACATCTACCACCTCTGAGCAGCGGCCTGCCCAGGCCACCCCACCGAGCAGCCACCCCACCGAGCAGCCGCCCCTCCGAGCTACGGAGATCTCATGGACCACCGCGTGGCACTGGCGTTCGAGGACGGGGTCACCCGCTTCATCACCTGCCGGGACGACCAGACCGTCGCCGACGCGTCCTACCGGTCGCGGATCAACATCCCGCTGGACTGCCGGGACGGCGTCTGCGGCACCTGCAAGGCGTTCTGCGAGTCCGGCGAGTTCGACATGGGCGGTTACCTCGAGGACGCGCTGTCCGGCGACGAGGCGGAGAGCGGCTACGTGCTGACCTGCAGCACGAAGCCCCGCTCGGACCTGGTCCTGCAGATCGCCAGCACCTCGGCGGTGGCGAAGACCAGCGCCGCCACCCACCGCGGTCGGGTCACCGCGCTGGACCGGCTGTCCCCGACCACGGTCCGGCTGGCCGTCGCGGTCGACGACCGGACCTCCCTGGCGTTCCTCCCCGGGCAGTACGTCAACATCGCCGTCCCGGGCACCGGGGAGTCCCGGTCGTACTCCTTCAGCAGCGCTCCGCAGGACGAGGAGCTGACCTTCCTGGTCAAGCTGACGCCCGGTGGCGTCATGTCCACCTGGCTGGAGCAGCGGGCGCAGGTGGGGGACGAGGTCACCTTCACCGGCCCGCACGGCAGCTTCTTCCTGCGCGAGTCCGACGCGCCGTTGCTGCTCCTGGCCGGCGGGACCGGGCTGGCGCCTGTCCTGTCCATCCTGCGGACGCTGGAGGGCGCCGGCAGCGACCGGCAGGTGCACCTGGTCTACGGCGTCACGACCGACGACGACCTGGTCGAGACGGCGGCCATCGACCGGCTGGCCGGCGCCATCGACGGGTTCACCTGGGACCACTGCGTCGCCGACCCCGCGACCACGGCGGCCAACCGGGGCTACGTCACGGGGTTCACCGGCGCCGAGCACCTGCACGACGGCCGCGCCGCGGTGTACCTCTGCGGTCCACCGGCCATGGTGGAGGCCGTCCGCACGCACGTCGCCGGGCTGGGGGTCAGCCCGGCGGGCTTCTACTACGAGAAGTTCGCCCTGGCCGCGGCCCCGACGCAAGTCCCCGAGGAGGTCGTCGAGCCGGAGCCGGGCGCGGTCGTCCCCGAGCCCGAGCAGGCCGCTCCCGAGCCGCCGCCGGTCCCGGTCGCCGTCCCGGACACCGTGGCCGAGCTGCTCGCCCTGGACGGCAGGGAGGGGCGGACCGCAGCCGGGCAGGCGCTCTTCCCGCTGGTCGAGCTGGACCCCCTGGGCAGCTCCGGCGGCACCGGGCGGGGTGCGGAGTCGCCCGGGGAGATGTGGCGCGTGGCGGGCCAGCAGGTGGGGGAGCCCTCCGCCGGCGGCGACGTCCTCCCCGTGGAGGACGCCGACGACCTCGTGCCCGCCGTCGGCGCCCGTTCCGTCGCCGGCCAGGAGGTGCTGCCCGAGGTGGCGCTCGAGCAGCTCACCCCGCCGACCGCGGCGGCGCCGGCCGGTGCGGCGGACGCGGAGGTCCAGCCGGCCATGACCGCCCGGGGCTTCGCGATCACGGCCGACGGCTACGAGATCGGTGAGGAGCACCCGTCGGTGCACGAGTCCGACGCCCTGTTCGACGCCCGCCGGGCGCTGGAGCTGGGCGCGCTCGAGCTGACCGTCGGCCGCCTGAGCCACCAGCAGCTGGTCGGCTACCGGGTCCTGGCCGAGGCGACCGTGCCGCACGTCGAGGGCGACCGGTTCGTCGACGCCGCGGCCTACACCGAGACCAACGCCGCCTTCCACGACTACCTGTTCACCCTCACCGGCAACGAGCACCTGCTGCGCGCCTACCAGGCACTGGGCGTCACGGGGCACATGGAGGAGTCCCTCCGCACGGCCACCTGGTGCCACCCCCGCTGCACCCAGGACCACCTCGACATCGTCGAGGCGTTCCGGGACGGCGACCGCGAGCGGGCGCGGGTCCTGGTCACCGAGCACGCGGAGCGGTCGAAGGAGACCACCCGCCGAGCCATGCACGACCTCGCCGCCGGGCGCCGTCCCCGGTTCGTCACGCCGGGCCGGTTCGCCGGCCAGGTCGTCCTGGTCACCGGGGCCGGGCAGGGGATCGGTGAACGCACGGCGCGGCGGATCAGCGCCGAGGGCGGCAGCCTGGTCCTGGCCGACCGGGCCGAGCCGGTGCGCGACCTGGCCGCGGAACTGGGCCGGCCCGGCGCCGAGGCGCTCCCCGTGGTCGCCGACCTGGAGACCTGGGAGGGCGCGACGTCGGTCGTGCAGGCCGCGCTGCAGCGGTTCGGCCGCATCGACGTCGCCGTGCACACCGTCGGGGGCACGATCTGGGCCAAGCCGTTCGAGCACTACCCGCCCGAGCAGATCCAGGCCGAGATCAGCCGGTCGCTGTGGCCGACGCTGTGGTGCTGCCGCGCCGTCGTGCCGCACATGGTGGAACGGGGACGGGGCACCATCGTCAACGTCTCGTCGGTGGCCACCCGGGGGGTCAACCGCCTGCCGTACGCCGCGGCCAAGGGCGGGGTCAACGCCATCACCTCCGCGCTGGCCCTGGAGATGGCCCCGCACGGCGTGCGCGTGGTCGCCACCGCACCCGGCGGGACCGACGCCCCGCCGCGCCGGACCCCGCGCGGGCCGGCCCCCGAGTCCGAGGTGGAGCAGGCCTGGTACCGGACGATCGTCGACCAGACGGTCGAGTCCTCGCTGCTCAAGCGCTACGGGACCCTGGACGAGCAGGCGGCGGCCATCACCTTCCTCGCCTCGGAGGAGGCCTCCTACATCACCGGGACGGTCCTGCCCGTGGCCGGTGGCGACCTGGGCTGAGCCGCTGAGCGGACGGCCCTCCACCGAGCCGCCCGGCCCTACGGTGGCCGACGTGCGCCCGGGTGACGAGGACCACCACGTCGTCGGGCAGGTCCCCGAGACGGCGCGGCTCGACGGCCTGCTCGCACGGGTGCGGACGGGCGGGCCGGTGACCGCCGTCCTCGAGGGTCCGGCCGGGATCGGCAGGACCACCCTCCTGCGCCGCTTCCTGCACCGGCACCGGGAGCTGCCCACGACATCGGCGACCGGCCTGCCGTGGGAGCGGTGCCGGTCTGGGGCGCTGGCCCGGCGACTGCTGGACGACGACCCCGCGGGCCCCGCCGTGTCGCAGGCCACGACCGACCCGGCCGACCTGGGCACCGCCCTGGCGCAGCGGTGGGTCGACCGCGCCCGGGAGGGGGCGCTGCTGGTGGCCGTCGACGACGCCGACCGCGCCGACGTGGTGTCCCTGCAGGCGGTCGTCTCGGCGGTCGTCCGGCTGCACGACGCGCCCGTGCTGCTGCTGGTCACCCGGACCACCGGGTGGTCGGCCACCGAGGACCCGGAGCTCGCCGACGTCCTCGAGCGGCTGCCCGGGGTCCCCGTGCCGGTGCCGCCGCTGCGGCCGGAGGACGTCCGGCTGCTGGCCGCCCGGGTGGCGGCCGTCGACCTCCCGCTGCCGATCGCGCGGCGGCTGTGCGAGCACACCGCCGGCATCCCCCGCTACCTGCTGGAGGTGCTCCGCGACACCCCGCCGGCGCGCTGGTCGGACTGGCAGACCCGGTTGCCGGCGCCCGCGGGCGTCCAGCGCCGGGTGCAGCGGGCGCTGGACCGCTGCTCGCCGGCGGCCCGGGCGCTCGTCGAGGCGGCCGCCGTGCTCGGTCGCACCCCGGTGCTCGCCGACGCCGCGGTCCTGGCCGGGCTCGCCGACCCGGTCGCCGCGCTGGAGGAGGCGTGCACCGTCGGTCTCCTGGCGGCCGCCGCCGGGCACGGCCTGGACGCGCTGGTCTTCCCGGAGCGGTTCGTCCGTGGCGCGGTCCACGCGACCCTCTCGCCGCGGACCCGGCACGACCTGCACCTGCGGGCGGCCGCCGTCGTCACGGACGACGTCGAGCGGCTCCGCCACCGGGTGGAGGCGGCCCCGCTCCCGGACGCCGGCCTCGCCCGCGAGCTGGTGGAGCTGGCGCGGCGCAAGGCCGACGAGGGGGCGTGGGCCGTGGTCGCCGGCGCGCTCATCGACGCCAGCCGGATCAGCCCCGGCCGGGCCGACCGGGAGAGCCGCCTCATCGAGGCCGTCGACGCCCTGGCCGGTGCCGGCCTGCTCGGTCAGGCGGTCGACGCCCTCCCCGACGTACAGGCGCTGCCGGCCGGCCCGCGTCGGGACGCGGTGCTGGCCTACGTCGCACTCCAGCGGGGCCGCCGGGCCGAGGCGGTCTCCCACCTGGACACCGCCTGGCGCCACCGCGGGGCCGACCGCGCGGCCGCCGCCGTGGTCTGCCAGCGCCACGTGTTGCACGCCCTGGCCGACTGGGACGGCGAAGAGCTGGTGCGGTGGGCCGGCCGGGCGGTCGAGCACGCCGAACCCGGCTCGCCCGCGGCGGTCGAGTCCCGCGCCATCGTCGGTCTGGGACACGCCGCCCGCGGTGCGGTCGCGGAGGCGTTCACCGCCTACCGGCAGGCGGTGGCCGAGAGCCCCTCCGGGCCCCAGCACCAGCGCGCCCGCATGGGGCTGGGCTGGCTGTCCCTGGCCCAGGACGAACCGGAGGCGGCCCGGCGCGAGCTGGAGTCCGCCGTCCCGACCGTCCGGCAGACCGGCTCCAACCGGATCTCCCTGTGGGCCCTCGCCTGGCTGGCCCGCACCCGCTTCGCCTTGGGGGACTGGCCCGGGGCGCTGGACGCCGTCGGGCGCGCGGAGGTGCTCCTCGGGGCCACCGGGCTGCACCTCCTGGGTCCGCTCGTGCACTGGACCGGCGCGCAGGTCCACGCGCTGCAGGGGGACCAGGAGGCCGCCGAGCGCCACCTCCGGCTGGGCGCGGCCACCGAGCACGACTACACCGTCATGACGGTGCCGGCCCTGCTCGCCCGCGCCTGCGTCGCGGAGGCCGCGTCGGACCACCCCGCGGTCGTGCGCCACCTCGCCCCGCTCGCCGGCCGGACGCCGCGCGGTGGTCTGGACGAGCCGGGCTTCTGGCCCTGGCACGACGTCCACGCCCACGCCCTCGCCGTGACCGACCGGCTCGCCGAGGCCGAGCGGTTCCTCGCGCCGTTGGAGGAGACGGCGCACCGCCGGGGACACCGGTCCACGAGCGCCCGACTGGGCTGCGTCCGTGGCCGGCTGCTCGCCGCTCGCGGCGACCTGACCGGGGCTGGGGCGGCGTTCGAGGCGGCACGGGCGCACCTCGCCGCGCTGCCGCTGCCCTACGAGCGCGCCCGGGTGGACTACGTCCACGGGATGACCCTGCGGCGGGCCGGCCGACGCCGGGACGCCGCGGCGCTGCTGGCCACGGCGCGTCTGACGTTCGCCGCCCTCGGCGCGCAGGTCTACGTCGACCGCTGCGACCGCGAGCTCAAGACGGGCCGCCCCGCCGTGCGCGGCGCCGCGGCCGGCGCCCAGGGGCTCACCGAGCAGGAGCGGACGATCGCCGAGCTGGTCGCGACCGGCCTGACCAACCGGGAGGTCGCCGCCGCGGTGACGCTGTCGGTCAAGACCGTCCAGTTCCACCTCACGCACGTCTACGCGAAGCTGCACGTCCGGTCCCGCTCGGAGCTGGCGGCCCGGTTCGCGGCCGGGACGCTCCCGCTGTGAGCGGTCCGGGGGGCGTCCGCCGTCCGGCGCGGAGGACCCGCAGCGTGCTGGCGGGCGTGGCGGTCCGCCCAGCCGCCGATCGCGCGCAGTGGCCCGCCGCCGGCGTGGGGTGCACGGCGCGGCCGCACGTGGGGCGGCGGTGACCGCGGCGCACCGCTCCCGAGCGGTCCGGGAGCGGCCGGGCGGCGACTAGCCTGTCCCGCACACCACGCGGTACGCGCGCATCCCGTTGAGCAGAGGAACGGTCCGTGTCGAGTGAACTGGGGCTCTCGCACACCAACGGCATCCTCCGCCAGCCCTGGGTGACGCCCGAGCGGACCAGCGCCGGCCTGGGGTGGGACGGGCAGTACCTGTCCGTGCAGCACGAGCGCCCCTACCGCGACTCCTTCGCCGCGGCCGGCACGCACCTGGTGATCCTGCACCTGGACGGACCGGTCGTCGTCCGGCGTGGCCGGGGGACGGCGAGCCGCGCGCGGGAGGTGCCGGCCGGGGGCCTGTTCGTCCACCCGGCCGGGCGTGACCTGACCGTCGAGCTCGGCGGACCCCTGCACACGGTGCACCTCTACCTGCGCGACGAGGTGCTCCAGGGCGCCGGGGACGGCGAGCGGCCGGTGGAGCTGGCCGAGGAGCTCGGCACCAGTGACCGCCTGCTGGAGCTGCTGCTGCGCTCGATGGACCAGACGCTGCGGCACTGGGAGCCCACCGCCCGGACCTACGTCGACCAGCTGGGGGCCATGGTCGCCGCCCAGCTGGTCCGCCAGCACGCGGCCGGCCCGCGACCGGCCGACGACCGGTCGCCCCGCGGTCTGGGGGACCGGCAGTTCGAGGCCGTCCGGGCGCTGATGGAGGAGCGGCTGGCCGGGCCGGTCCCCCTGACCGAGCTGGCGTCGGCCGCGGGGCTCAGCGTCAGCCAGTTCGGCCGGCAGTTCAAGGCGCGGACCGGCCTGGCACCGCACCGCTACCTGCTGGGCCTGCGCCTGGACCGCGCCTGCCGGCTGCTGCGCACCACCCGGGCGCCGATCGCGGAGATCGCCGCCCGCTGCGGCTTCTCCCACCAGGAGCACCTCACCAGGGTCGTGCGGGCCCACCTCGGCACCACACCGGCCGCGGTGCGCCGCGCCGCCTGACCCGCCGGTGCGCTGTTCGTGCAGCGAGGACAGCCCGGACGTGCAGGAGACGGCGCTGTGGCGCGCCGCACACTCGGGGCCGACGTGACTCGAGCACCGAGGAGAGGCACCCGATGGCAGACCTCGTCACCGACGTCCTCGTCGTGGGCAGCGGACCGGCCGGCTCCGCGGCCGCCCTGGCGCTGGCCACCTACGGCGTGTCGACCACGGTCATCACCAAGTACGGGCGGCTGGCCGACACCCCGCGGGCGCACATCACCAACCAGCGCACCATGGAGGCCCTCCGCGACCTCGGCGTCGAGGAGGAGGTGGTGGCCCAGGCGGTCCCGCAGGAGCTGATGGGCAACCTCGTCTACTGCACCTCGATCGCCGGCGAGGAGCTGGGCCGGCTGCACGCCTGGGGCACCCGGCCCGACCGGCTGGCCGACTACACCGCGGCCAGCCCGTCGCGGATCTGCGACATGCCGCAGGACCTCATGGAGCCCGTCCTGCTGCACAACGCCCAGGCGCGCGGCGCCCGGGTCCGCTTCGACACCGAGTACCTGTCCCTGCAGCAGGACGACGAGGGCGTCACCGTGCACGTCCGGGACCGGCTGCGCGGCGACGAGTACGACGTCCGCGCCCGGTACGTCGTCGGCGCGGACGGTGGCCGCAGCCAGGTCGCCCAGGACGTCGGCCTGCCCCTGCAGGGCCGCATGGGCGTCGGCGGCAGCATCAACGTCGTCTTCGACGCCGACCTCTCCCACCTCGTCGCCGACCGGCCCTCGGTCCTGTACTGGGTGCTGCAGCCCGGCGCGGACGTGGGCGGGATCGGGGCGGGCCTGGTGCGGATGGTGCGGCCCTGGCACCGCTGGCTGATCGTCTGGGGCTACGACATCGACGGCCCGCCCCCGGACCTCACCGAGGAGTTCGCGCTGTCCGTCGTCCGCCGGCTGGTCGGCGACGACTCGGTGCCGGTGCGGATCCTGTCCAGCTCGGCCTGGACGGTGAACCACCTGTACGCCGAGCGGTACTCCGCCGGGCGGGTGTTCTGCGCCGGCGACGCGGTGCACCGGCACCCGCCGTCGAACGGCCTGGGCTCCAACACCTCCATCCAGGACGCCTACAACCTCGCGTGGAAGCTGGCGATGGTCGTCCGCGGCCAGGCCGGGCCGGGGCTGCTGGACACCTACTCCGCCGAGCGCGCGCCGGTGGGCCGGCAGGTCGTCGACCGGGCCAACCAGAGCATCGCCGACACCGCCCGCATCTACGACGCCCTGGGGCTGCTCGACACCACCGACCCGGAGCTGATGGTCGCCCACATGGCGGCGCGCAAGGAGGCCACCCCGGAGGCGGAGAAGCAGCGGGCCGCGCTGCGCGAGGCCATCGCCTTCAAGGACCACGAGTTCAACTGCCACGGCGTGGAGATGGACCAGCGCTACGCGTCGGCCGCGGTGGTGCCCGACGGAACGCCCGCCGAACAGCCGGCCCGCGACCCCGAGCTGTACAGCCACGTCACCTCCCGGCCCGGCGCCAAGCTGCCGCACGCCTGGCTCACCACCGACCACCGCCGCCGGGTGTCCACCCTCGACCTGGTCGGGGGCGGCCGGTTCACCGCCGTCACCGGCATCGGCGGGGAGGCGTGGGTCCGGGCCGCGGCCGCGGTGGGGGAGCGGCTGGGCGTCGACGTCGCCTCGGTCGTCATCGGCCCCGGCCGCGCCCACGACGACCTCTACGGCGACTGGGCGCGGGTGCGCGGCACCGACGACGGCGGGGTGCTGCTGGTCCGCCCAGACGGCTACGTCGCCTTCCGCCGCCGCGCGGCTGCCGCGACCGACGCCGACGCCCAGGCCGCCCTGGAGAGCGCGCTGCGCACCGTGCTGGACCGCGCGGGGCAGGTGCCGGCGTGAGCGACCGGCTGCTGTTCACCGAGGAGGGCTCGGCCGACGTCGTGGCCGCCGCCTTCGCCGGCACCCCGGACCCCCGGCTGCGCCGGGTGCTCACCTCCTTGGTGCACCACCTGCACGCCTTCGTCAAGGACGTCGAGCTGACCGAGCAGGAGTGGGGGGCGGCGATCGACTTCCTCACCCGCACCGGCCAGATCAGCGACGACGTCCGGCAGGAGTTCATCCTGCTGTCGGACGTGCTGGGGGTGTCGATGCTGGTGGAGACGATCAACCACCGCACCGGCGGCACCTCGACGGAGTCCACGGTGCTGGGGCCCTTCCACATGGTGGAGTCCCCGCCGCGGGAGCTCGGCGACACCATCGCGCTGGACGGCAAGGGCAGCCCGTGCCTGGTGTCCGGGCGGGTGACCGGCCCGGACGGTGAGCCGCTGCCCGGGGCGACGGTCGACGTGTGGCAGGCCAACGAGGACGGTTTCTACGACGTGCAGCAACCCGGCGTGCAGCCGCCGGGCAACCTGCGCGGGCTGTTCACCACCGACGGCGAGGGCCGGTTCTGGTTCCGCTCGGTGGTGCCGCGGTTCTACCCGATCCCCGACGACGGGCCGGTCGGGCAGCTGCTCGCGGCCACCGGCCGGCACCCCTACCGGCCGGCGCACCTGCACTTCATCGCCGCCGCGGCCGGTCACCGGCCGGTGACCACGCACGTGTTCGTCGCCGACAGCCCCTACCTGGACTCCGATGCGGTGTTCGGCGTCAAGGACAGCCTCGTCCGGGAGGTGCCCGAGGTCGACGACCCGGCGCAGGCGGCCGAGGTGGGCCTGCCCAACCCGTTCCGGACGCTCACCTTCGACCTCGCCCTGCTGCGCGCCGACCAGGCGCCGCCGGCCGCCCAGCCGGCCCAGGCGCAGCCCACCACGGTGCCGGGCGCGCCGTCGTGATCGCCCCGTTCACCCACCAGTCGCTGCCGATGCGGGTGGTCTTCGGCGCCGGGTCGCTGGCCCGGCTGCCCGACGAGGTCGGGGCCCTGGGGCTGACCCGCGTGCTGGTGCTCTGCTCGCCGGAGCAGCAGGACACCGGGGAGCGCGTCGCGCGGGCGCTCGGCGACCGCGCGGCCGGTGTGCTCCCGGAGGCGCGGGTGCACGTGCCGGTCGAGGTCGCCCACCGGGCCCGGGCGCGCGCCACGGAGCTCGGCGCGGACGGCTGCGTCGCCGTCGGCGGCGGCTCGGCGGTCGGGTTGGGCAAGGCGATCGCGCTGGCGCACGAGCTGCCGGTGGTCGCCGTCCCGACGACCTACGCCGGCTCGGAGATGACCCCGGTGTGGGGACTGACCGAGGGCGGGGTCAAGCGCACCGGCCGCGACCTGCGGGTGCTGCCGCGCAGCGTCGTCTACGACCCCGAACTCACGCTGTCCCTGCCGGCGGGGCTGTCGGCGACCAGCGGCGTCAACGCCGTCGCGCACGCCGTGGAGGCGCTGTACGCCCCCGACGCGACGCCGATCGTCTCTCTGATGGCCGAGGAGGGTGTCCGGGCGCTGGCCGCCGCGCTGCCCCGGGTGGTCGCCGACGGGTCGGACCTGGACGCCCGCAGCGAGGCCCAGTACGGCGCCTGGCTGTGCGGGGCGGTGCTGGCCGCCACCACCATGGGCCTGCACCACGAGCTGTGCCACGTCCTCGGCGGCGCGTTGGACCTGCCGCACGCCGAGACGCACACCGCCGTCCTGCCGCACGCCCTGGCGTACAACCAGCCGGCCGCGCCGCAGGCCGTCGCCGCGCTGTCCCGCGCCCTCGGCGGCGCCGCGGACCCGGCCCGCGTGCTGTGGGAGCTCGCCGGCCGGCTGGGCGCGCCCCGGTCGCTCGCGGAGCTCGGCGTGCGGGAGGAGGACCTGCCGCGGGTCGCCGACCTCGCCGTCGCCGGGGGTTCGTCCTACGCCAACCCCCGCCCGGTCACCCGCGACGGCGTGGCGAGCCTGCTGCACGACGCCTGGGCGGGCCGGGCGCCGGCCGGGTCGCAATGGGGTCAGCCCCGGAGGTAGACCACCAGGTGCCCGCCGTCGATCACCTCGAGCTCCTGCGGGGGGACGCGGGCCACGACGACACCCTCCCGCGGCGATCCCGCCACGGTGACGGTGTCCGTGCATCCTGGGCGATCCCACCTCGGACGAGCACCGGCAGCGGTGACTCCGGGGCGTCACTCGTCGGTGAGCCGTCCGGGGGAGAGCGGTTGGCCGCAACAGTGCCTACAGTATCCCGCTATGGAGCGCATCGTCGTGGTGGGAGCTGCGCTGGCCGGGACCCGCGCTGTCCAGTCGCTGCACGCTGAGGGGTTCACCGGCGAGGTCGTCGTGGTGGGCGCCGAGGACCACCTGCCGTACGACCGCCCACCACTGTCCAAGAAGCTGCTCACCGGTGACCTGGCCCCGGAGGCGATCGCCCTCAGACACGAGCTGGACGACACCACCACCTGGCTGCTGGGCCGCCGGGCGGTGGGCCTGGACCCGGTCGCGCGACGGCTGCGGCTCGCCGACGGGGAGTCCCTCGCCTACGACGGCCTCGTCGTCGCCACCGGGTCGGCCGCCCGGCGCCTGCCGACCGTGCCCCACGTGCCCGGCACCTTCCTCCTGCGGACCCTGGACGACGCGCTGGCCCTGCGGTCCGAGCTCGTGCCGGGGGCCAGGGTGGCGGTCGTCGGTACCGGCTTCATCGGTACGGAGATCGCCTCCACCTGCCGGGACCTCGGTCTGGAGGTCACCCTCCTCGGTGCACTGCCCGTGCTCCACCGCCCGATGGGGCCCCTGTCGCCGGCTGCCGCGGAGCGGGCCCGGGCGTACGGAGTGCAGGTCGTCGAGGGGGTCACGGTCGCCGGCCTGGACGTGGACGGGTGCGTCACCGGCGTGCGCCTGGACGACGGGACGACCGTCCCTGCCGACGTGGTCGTGGTCGCCGTGGGCGCTGCGCCGGTGACGGACTGGCTGGCGGGCTCCGGAGCGGTGCTCGAGGACGGCGTCGTCTGCGACGAGACGCTGGCGGTCCTCGGCGTGGACGACGTCGTGGCAGCCGGGGACGTCGCCCGGTGGCCGCACCCGGCGCTCGGCGGCGACCTGCTCCGCGTCGAGCACTGGACCAACGCCGCGGAGCAGGGTGCGGCGGCGGCGAGGCGGCTGCTGCACGGACCGGGCGTCGCTGCCTTCGGTCCCGTCCCCTCCTTCTGGACCGACCAGTTCGCCACGAGGATCCAGGGCGTCGGGTTCCCGACACTGGGTCCGGACGTCACCGTCGTGGACGGCGACCCGGCCGGGCGGCGGTTCGTCGCCGAGTACCGACGCGCGGGCCGGCTGGTCGGGGCGGTCGTGGCCGGCTCGCCCCGCGCCCTGCTGCCCTACCGGGCGGAGTTGCAGCACCTGGCTCAGGCACCGCTGCTGCCGACCGCGGGCGCGGCCTGATCAGACCCGGGTGCCGTGCGTGGGGACGTCGTCCGTCCGGCGCTGTTCGAGCAGCTCGACGATGCGCGCCCGGGTCCGCCCGATGTGCGCCTCCAGCTCGGCGCAGGCCCGGCCGGCGTCCCCGGCGGCGAGAGCCTCCAGGATCCGCCGGTGCTCGGCGTTGGCCTCCTCGTTGCGGTGCACGCCGTCCGTGCGTCCGATGTGCAGGTACCGCTGGACGCGCGCGGTGAGCTGGCGGGACATGTCCAGGGCCAGTTCAGCGCCCGAGTGGGCGTAGATGCGGCCGTGGAAGGTCTTGTTCAGGGTCAGCCACTGCTCGTGGTCGTCCACCTGCTCCATCTCGTCGCAGAGTGCCCGGAGCTCGGCCAGCTCGGTCCGGCCGATGCGAGGCGCAGCGCGACCCAACAGGTAGGACTCGACGCGGATGCGCAGGTCGAGCACCTCGGCGACACGCTCGACGGTCAGGGCGGTCACCACGGCGCGCATGTGGGCCTTCGCGCTGATGAGGCCCTCGGCCTGCAGCTGGCGCAGCGCCTCACGGACCGGTACCCGCGAGACCCCGAAGTGCCGGGCGAGGGTGACCTGGTTGAGCTCCTCGCCGTCGGCGAAGTCCCCGCGCGCGATCGCGTCACGCAGCGCGTCGGCGATGTCGTCCGACGTGGTCCGCCGCTCGAATTCTCCCGCGCCGGGTTCGAGTGCAGTCATGAGGTCGTCGATTCTCTCGCTCCGGGCGCCCAGGCAGCCGTCCACGGGATCCTAGCCCCCTCCCACCCAGTTGACTACTGAATACAGAAGTGGGCACCCTCTTGTCCCGTGCCGATCAAGTGAATACAGTTGTCAGCCGGAGGTGGGGCATGCCGGACAGGCAGCGGTTCGAGGGCGGTGTCGCTGTGGTCACCGGCGGTCACGGCGCCATCGGCCGGCACGTCGCCGCGGCCCTGCGCCGTGAGGGGGCCACGGTGGCGGTGCTCGACCGGGACACCGACGGTGCCGACGCCGACCTCGCGCTCGACTGCGACGTGACCTCCGGTGACCAGGTGGAAGCAGCCATCGACGAGGTGACCACCGAGCTCGGGCCGCCCACCCACCTGGTCTGTGCGGCCGGTGTGGTCTCCGAGTCCGAACTCGCCGCCCTGTCGGAGCAGGAGTGGCACCGGGTGGTCGACACCTCCCTCACCGGCACCTTCCTCACCTTCCGCGCGACGCTGCACGGCATGGCCGCGGCCGGCACGGGGGCCGTGGTCGCCCTGTCCTCCGGCTGGGCGACGAAGGGCTACCCCCGGGGCAGCCACTACGCGGCCGCCAAGGCGGGGGTCGAGGCCCTGGTCAAGTCGGCTGCCCTGGAGTACGCGGGCGTCGGCGTGCGCGTGAACGCCGTCGCGCCGGGGCCGGTGCTGACCCCGTTCCTCCCCGTGCCCGACGACGAGATGGCCGAGTTCCGGCGGCAGCGCGAGGCGGCCATCCCGCTGGGCCGGCTGGCCGAGACCGGCGACGTCGTCGGCCCGGTGCTGTTCCTGCTCGGTCCGGAGAGCGCCTACGTCACCGGCCAGGTGCTGCACGTCAACGGCGGCCTGCTCATGCCCTGAGCGACGCGACCGGGACGCGCAGGACCGCGTGAGGACCGCGACGAGACGACCACGACGAGACGACCGGAGGAGACGCCAGTGGCACTGCAGGTCCGCAAGTGGGTCAGCGTGGTGGAGGAGATCCACACCGACGGCGGCCCCGAGCTGGCGCAGCCGTTGCGCAAGGCCGCGGTCGCCGCCGTGATCCACAACCCGTACGCCGGCCGCTGGTCCGACGAGCTGGACGAGCTCCTCGAGCCATCCGGCGCGCTCGCACGGGAGCTGGTCGCACGGTGCGTCGCCGTCCTCGGAGACCGCGCGGAGAGCTGCGGCAAGGCGGCCGTCGTCGGGACGGCGGGGGAGCAGGAACACGGGGTCGCCTGCCTGACCACGCCCTTCGGCGACGCGCTCCGCGACGGCATCGACGGCAGCACGTGGGTGACCTCGACGTCGAAGGTCGCCGCCGCCGGTGAGGCGATCGACGTGCCGCTGGCGTACAAGGACGCGCTCTTCGTCCGCGAGTTCTACGACACCGTCACCGTGCGGGTGCCCGACGGGCCACGGCCCGACGAGATCGTCGTCATCGCCGCGCTGGCCAACCGTGGCCGGCCGCACCACCGCGTGGGCGGACTGGCCAAGGCCGACGCCACCGCCGGAGACGGCCTCCGGTGAGGCTGGCCGTCGTCGACATCGGCGACTCGCACGTCGGCGACCTCGCCGGCACACGCCTGGCCGGGGACGCCCTCCTCTGCGAGGACGGGCTGATCTCCTGGGTCGGCTCCGGCAGCGACGTCGACCTCGACGCCTGTGACCAGGTGCTGGACGTGGGCGGCGCGACCGTCCTGCCCGGCTTCATCGACTCGCACGTGCACGTCACCTTCGGCGACTACACCCCCCGCCAGAAGACGGTCGGGTTCCTCGAGAGCTACCTGCACGGCGGGATGACCCGGGCCATCTCCGCGAGCGAGGTGCACGTCCCGGGACGCCCGACCGACCCCAGCGGCGTGAAGGCGCTGGCGATCGCCGCCGAGCGGTCCTTCCGGCACTACCGGCCCGGAGGCGTGACGGTGCACGCCGGCTCGGTGGTCCTGGAGCCGGGACTGACCGCGGAGGACTTCGCGGAGCTCAACCGCGAGGGGGTGTGGCTGGCCAAGGGCGGGTTCGGTGCGTTCACCGCGCCGCGCGACTACGCACCCGTCGTCCGTGCGGCCCAGGACAACCACATCACCGTCATGGTGCACACCGGCGGCGGCTCCATCCCCGGGAGTCTGGAGGTGATGGACGCCGACGCGCTCCTGGAGATCCGGCCGGACGTCCTCGGACACGTCAACGGCGGGCCGACGTCGTTGAGCGAGGAGGGCGCCGAGGCGCTCGTGGTCGACGGCGGCACCATGGCCCTGCAGTTGGTGCAGGCGGGCAACCTGCGCTCCGCGGTGCACATCGGTGAGGTCGCCCTCGCGCACGGCTGTCCCGAGCGACTGCTCATCGCCAGCGACACCCCCACGGGCACCGGGGTCATCCCGCTGGCGCTGCTGCGCTCGATGGCCGAACTGGTGTCCCTCGGCCCCTTCACCCCCGAACTGGCCGTCGCCGCCGTCACCGGCAGTGTCGGCGCGATCTACGACCTGCCGGCCGGTGTCCTCGCGCCCGGCCGCCCGGCCGACCTCGTCGTCGTCGACGCCCCCCAGGGCTCGCAGGCCGACGACTGGCGCGGCGCCCTGCGCCGCGGTGACCTGCCGGCCGTCGCCGCGGCCGTCACCGAGGGGCAGGTCCGCTTCACCCGCAGCCGGAACACCCCGCCGCCCAAGTCCACGGTCCGGCTCTCCCGCGGCGTCCCGATGCCGCTGCCGTCCTGACCGCCCCAGCGCACCTGCCCCGCCGAGGTCACGAGAGGAGTCCCGTGAAGGGCCTGCTGTTCTCGCAGATGGAACCGCCTCCCGGCTGGGAGGAGGACTTCCACGACTGGTACGAGTCCGAGCACATCCCTGCGCGCATGGCGCTGCCCGGCTTCGCCGAGGCCCTGCGGTACGAGGTGCTCGACGGGACGCCACGATGGCTGGCCTGCTACTTCCTCGACGACCTCGGCGCACTCGAGACGCCGGAGTACCGCCGGCTGAAGACCCATCCCAGCGACCGCACGGCCCGGATGCTCGGCGCGGTCTCCGGCTTCACCCGCTACACCTGTGCGGAGCTGTCCGACACCGGCCCGGTCGGTGAACGGCCCGGCGTGCTGTCGGTGGTCGGCTTCTCCGTGCCGGACGGGGACGAGCGCGACTTCGAGGCCTGGTACGCCGAGGAGCACGTCCCGCTGCTGATGGAGGCCGACGGTTGGCTGCGGGTGCGGCGTTACCGCGTCCTCCCCGGCCACGACGGCCCGCCGTGGACCCAC
This sequence comes from Geodermatophilus sp. DSM 44513, assembly GCF_032460525.1. Classification (NCBI taxonomy): domain Bacteria; kingdom Bacillati; phylum Actinomycetota; class Actinomycetes; order Geodermatophilales; family Geodermatophilaceae; genus Geodermatophilus; species Geodermatophilus sp. DSM 44513. Next base: position 1,513,351 of record NZ_CP135963.1, read on the forward strand.
CTGGCCCTGCACGAGCTGCGCGACGGCGACGTGATGGCCGCGCCCGAGCGGGAGCGGGCCCGTACCACCGAGTGGCGCGACCGGCTCGCTCAGCGGCCGTGGTTCAGCAGTTCCGGGCGCTGGCTGTACCGGCCCGTCCACCACGCGGTCAGCACGACCCGCTGACCCCCGAGCACTGGAGACACCTGATGGCGCTTCCCTACAGCCGGTCGGAGATCAAGGACCGGGCGCGCGAGCAGTGGCACGGCGCGTGCAACGTCACGCTGCCCTCGTTCACCGCGGACTTCTCGGGCCTCAACCGGCAGGGCATCGCGCACGACGTCCGGCGGGCTGCCGAGCACGGCTTCTGGGGCACGCTGGTGGCCTCGGAGAGCGGGACCACCCTGGCCGAGTACGTGCAGTTCATGGAGATCGCCGCCGACGCGGCACCCAGCGACCTGCGCCTGGTCGCGCACCTGTCCTTCTCCACCGTCGAGGAGTCCCTGCAGGCCGCCGACGCCGCCAGCGGACTCGGCTTCGAGGCGGCTCTGCTGTCCTACCCGCCGTCCTTCCGCCCGACGTCGGCCACCGAGGTGGTGGCGCACACCCGCCACGTGGCCGAGAGCACCGACCTCGCGCTCGTCCTGTTCGCCGTCATGACCTGGGGCTTCAAGCACCTGCACCCGACCGGGTTCCCGCCGGAGGCACTGGAGGAGATGGCGCGGCTGGAGACCGCCGCCGCGCTGAAGTTCGAGGCCGGCGGGCCGGCGGCGCTCAGCGCCCTCGTCGACGTGCACCGGCGGGTCGGTGCGCACGTCCTCGTGGAGAACCCGATGGAGCAGTACGGCCCCGCGCTGATGGAGACCCTCGGCGTCCAGTGGATCGGCACCAGCGGTTACGAGGCGTTCGGCGACCGCGTGCCGCGGTGGATGGACCTGCTGCGCCACGGCAAGTGGGACGAGGCGATGGAGGTCTTCTGGAGCTACCAGGCCGCCCGTGAGGCCAAGGGTGCCTTCCACGCGACCTTCGCCGGGGCCAACCTGATCCACCGCAACGGGTGGAAGTACCTGAGCTACCTGCAGGGCTACAACGGCGGCCTGCTGCGGATGCCGCAGATGCGTCTGCTGCCCGGACAGATGAAGGCACTGCGGGCCGGCCTGGCCGCGTCCGGCTACGACCTCCCGGAGGACGACGAGCAGTTCTGGACCGGGAGGTTCCCGGCGTGACGCTGTTCCTGGACGGTGAGGACATCCGGGCGCTGGCGACCGACGAGGTCTGCCGTGCGGCGGCGCGGTCGGCGCTGGACGCCGAGACGGCCGGGCGCACGAAGCTGCCGCCGCGGACCGACCTGCCGAGCGACACGGGCTTCATCCGGACCATGCCGGCCGTGCTGGACGACGTCATGGGCCTGAAGATCATGACCCTGGTGAGGGGTGTCGGGAACCGCTACCTGGTCCTGCTGTACGGCGTGGAGCAGGGCGACCTGCTGGGCATCCTCGACGCCGACGAACTGACCCGGTTGCGGACGGCGACGTACACGGCGGTCGCCGCGGACCTGATGGTGTCGACCCCGCCGACGCGGCTGGCCCTGCTCGGCTCCGGTTTCGAGGCGGAGGGTCACCTGCGGGCCCTGGCGCGGAGCTGGCCACTGGAGTCCGTCGCCGTCTTCAGCCCGTCGCCGCAGCGGCGCGCGGCCTTCGCCGACCGGATGGCCGCGGAGATCGCGGTGCCGGTGACCGCCCACGTCGACGTCGCCGACGCGGTGGCCGACGCGCAGGTCGTCGTGCTGGCCACGAAGGCCACCGAGCCGGTGCTCGACGGCGCGGTGCTGCCCCACGGCATCACGGTCCTGTCCATCGGCTCCACCCGGCCGGACCTCCGCGAGCTCGACGTGCACACGCTGCGGCGCAGCGGGACCGTGGTCGTGGACGACCCGGCGCAGGTGCTGGCCGAGTCCGGGGACGTCATCGCCGCCTGCACCGACGGCGCGCTGGACCCGTCCCGGCTCGTCCCGGTGTCCGCCGTCGCCCGCGACCCCGGCCTGCTGCGGCGCGAACCCGACCGGGACCTGCTCACCTTCAAGTCCGTGGGCACCGCCCTGCAGGACCTCGCGCTGGCGCGGCACGTGCTCGTGGCGGCGCGGTGCTCCGACCGCGGCCGGGACCTGGGCGAGCTCGCCCGGCTCAAGCCCCCCGCCGCCCGAGCCCTGGTCCCCGGAGGAGCGCGATGACGCGTGCACAGAGGTACGACGACCCGGCGGTGCGCAAGGTGCTCGACGCGCTCCCGACCGGGGTGCTGGTCGACGGCGCCTGGCGCCCGGCCGCAGGGGGCACCTTCGCCGTCGACGACCCGGCCACCGGGGCCGAGCTCGCACGCGTCGCCGACGCCGGACCCGCCGAGGCCATGGCCGCCCTGGACGCCGCGACCGCTGCGCAGGCGTCCTGGGGCGAGACCGCCCCACGCGAGCGGGCCGACCTGCTGCGCGCCGCCTACGACGCCACGCTCGCCCGGCGGGACGAGTTCGCGGTGCTGATGACCCTGGAGATGGGCAAGCCGCTCGCCGAGGCGCACGCCGAGCTCGACTACGCCGTGGACTTCCTGCGCTGGTTCTCCGAGGAGGCCGTTCGCATCGACGGCGACTACGTGCGGGCGCCGAACGGCCGCGGTCGCCTGCTGGTGACCAGCCGGCCGGTAGGGCCGTGCCTGCTGATCACGCCGTGGAACTTCCCACTGGCGATGGCCACCCGCAAGATCGCCCCGGCTCTCGCCGCGGGGTGCACCGCGGTCCTCAAGCCGGCCGAGCTGACCCCGCTGACCACGCTGCTGTTCACCCAGCTGCTCGTCGAGCTCGGCCTGCCGGCCGGGGTGCTCAACGTGCTCACCACCACCGATCCCGGCGCGCTCACCCGCCCGCTGCTGGCCGACGGGCGCATCCGGAAGCTGTCGTTCACCGGCTCCACCGAGGTCGGCAAGGTCCTGCTCGCGCAGTGCGCGGACAAGGTCGTGCGCACGTCGATGGAGCTGGGCGGCAACGCGCCGCTGCTGGTCTTCGCCGACGCCGACCTGGACGCCGCGGTCGACGGCGCGGTCATGGCCAAGATGCGCAACATGGGCGAGGCGTGCACCGCCAGCAACCGCCTCTACGTGGCCCGCGAGGTGGCCGAGGAGTTCGGCCGCCGGCTGGCCGACCGGCTGGGCGGCATGCGCCTCGGGCACGGCCTGGACGAGGGCACCCAGGTGGGGCCGCTGATCGACCGGCCGTCGCTGGAGAAGGTCACCACGCTGGTCGACGACGCCGTGCACCGCGGTGCCCGGGTGTTGACCGGTGGCCGCCCGGCGGGCCCGGAGGGCGGGTGGTTCTTCCAGCCGACGGTGCTCGCCGACGTCAGCACCGACGCGCGGGTGATGCGTGAGGAGGTCTTCGGCCCGGTGGCACCGGTCGTCCCCTTCGACACCGAGGAGGAGGCGGTGCGCTGGGCCAACGACACCGAGTACGGCCTCGTCGCCTATGTCTTCACCGAGAGCCTGGAGCGCGGGCTGCGGGTCAGCGAGGCGCTGGAGGTCGGGATGGTGGGGCTGAACCAGGGGATCGTGTCCAACGCGGCCGCCCCGTTCGGGGGGGTCAAGGAGTCGGGGATCGGTCGCGAGGGCGGCCGGGCCGGCATCCGCGAGTTCCTCGACACGAAGTACGTGGCAGTGCCGCGGTGAGCGACGTCGGCGTCCCGTCCCGGCCGACCCGGCTGCGGCAGCTCGTCCTCGAGGTGCCCGACCCCGCCACCACGGGCCGGTTCCTGGAGGAGGGGTTGACGCTGGGCACGGCTGCGCGGGCGGACGGGGCCGTCACCGTCCTCACCGACCCCCCGTACGCGGGCACCGGCCCGGCCGAGATCCTGGTGCTGCGTGCGGGCCCCGGGGTGCGACTGGTCGAGGTCGTGCTGGAGGGCTCACCGGGCCTGGACCTGGGCGCCGTGACCGGCCGGCTGGAGGCGCTGGGCCGGACCACCGCGCGTCTCCCCGCGGACGACGGCGCGGGTCCCGGCCTGGCCGTGGAGGTCGGGGGCATCCGGGTGAGCCTGCGGGAGATCGTGCCGGCCGTCGCGCACCAGCCGGTGCTGCCCCCGTCCTCGCTGCGCCCCCGCCGGCTCGGACACGTCAACGTCCTGACGCCGGAGCCCGCCGCGCTCGTGCAGACGATGATCGAGGGCCTGGGCCTGCGGCTGTCCGAGCAGATCGGCGAGGCGTTCTACTTCCTGCGGATCGGCAGCGAGCACCACAACCTCGGCGTCCGCGCCGGACCGGTCGGTGGCGCGCACCACGTCGCACTGGAGGTGCACGGCTGGGACAGCTACCGGGTGCTCTGCGACCGGCTCGCCGGCCTGGGGTGGTCGGTCGAGTACGGCCCCGGCCGGCACGGTCCCGGCAACAACCTCTTCGTCTACGTACGGGACCCGTCCTCCGGGCTGCGCTTCGAGCTGTTCAGCGACATGGTCCACATCGAGGACGAGGCCACCTACCGCCCGCCCCGGTGGCGGCTGGACGAGCGGCACCGGACGGTCAACGTCTGGGGACCCGGCCCGCCCGAGAGCTTCCTGTCGTGACCGACCGGGAGTGGGGCTCGGACCTGGCCGTCGACCTGCTGCGGCAGGCCGGCATCGAGTACGTGGCGCTCAATCCCGGCGCGACGATCCGGGGACTGCACGACTCGCTGGTGCACGCCCCCGACGGCGCTCCCCGGATGGTGCTCTGCCTGCACGAGGGGGTCGCCGTCGGGATCGCCCACGGGTACGCGAAGGCCTCCGGCCGGCCCATGGCCGTGCTGCTGCACGACGTCGTCGGCCTGCAGAACGCCAGCATGGCCATCTACAACGCCTGGTGCGACCGGGTGCCGATGCTCGTCCTCGGTGGCACCGGGCCCATGTCGAAGGCCCGGCGCCGGCCGTGGATCGACTGGATCCACACGGCCAGCGCGCAGGCCGAGGCCATCCGGCACTACGTCAAGTGGGACGACCAGCCGCACGACCTGCACTCGGTGCCGGAGTCCTTCGCCCGTGCCGTCGGGCTGGCGACGTCCTCACCGGCCGGGCCGGTCTACTGGTGCCTGGACGTCGACCTGCAAGAGGAGCGGCTCCCGGCCGACCTGCCGGAGGTGTCGCTCGACCGGTTCGCCGTGCCCACCCCGCCGGCCGCCCGGCCGGAGGACCTCGACGAGCTCGCCGAGCGGCTGCGCACCGCACGGTTCCCCCTGTTCGTCGCCGGTCACGCCGGTGACACGCCGGAGGGGTTCACCGCCCTGGTGGAGCTCGCCGAGCTCCTCGCCGCGCCGGTGCTCGACACCGGCCCGCGGCTGAACTTCCCCACGGACCACGAGCTGTGGGCCGCCGGCATGCCGGATCGGCTCGCCGAGGCCGACCTCGTCGTGCTCCTCGACGTCGACGACCCGCTGGGTGCACTCCGCGGCGCGCTCTCCGACGTACGGGCGCCGGCGGTGGCGATCACCCCCGGTCACCTGCGGGTGCGCTCCTGGGCCCACGACTACCAGGCACTCGTCCCGACCTCCCGGCACCTCACCAGCGACGCCGTCCCGGCGCTCACCGGTCTCCTGGCCAGGCTCCGGGAGGACCCCGCCCCGTCCGGCACGGTCGCGGAGCGCAGAGCGGGCCTGGCCGGGTGCGTGCGGCGCACCCGCGAGCGGTGGCGGGCGGCCGCGGAGACCGCCACCGCGGCGGGCACGGTGCCCGTGCCGCGGCTGCTGAGCGAGCTGGGCCGGGCGCTGGAGGGCCGGGACTGGGTCCTGGCGGCCGGCACCGTCGACCGCGCCGAGCACCGGCTCTGGGACTTCACCCGCCCGCGTCAGTGGTGCGGACACTCGGGCGGGGGCGGGCTCGGCTACGGGCCGGCCGCCTCGGTGGGCGTCGCGCTGGCCTCGCCACCGGGCCGCATCGTCGTCGACGTGCAGGGTGACGGGGACCTGCTGTTCGGCCCGCAGGCGCTGTGGACCGCGGCCCGGCTGGGTGTGCCGGTGCTCTTCGTCGTTCACGACAACCGGGCCTACGGCAACACCGTCGGCCACGCCCGTTCCCTCGGTGCCACCCGCGGTCGCAGCGCCGGGTCGGAGTACGTCGGCTCTGGTCTGGACCAGCCGGCCGTCGACCTCGCCGGCCTCGCCAGGTCCCTGGGCGTACCGGCCTGGGGTCCGGTGCGGGACCCCGGACACCTGCGACTGGCACTCACCGACGCCCTCGCCACCGTGGCCGCGGGGCGACCGGCGCTCATCGACGTGTTGACGCCCGGAGGACCGGGCGACCCCGAGGGAGACCGATGACCGACACCGTGGACGACGTCCTGCCCGCCTCCGACGCCGTGGACCGGTACGTGACCGGGCGGGAGTTCCGCATGCTGATCGGGGGTGAGCTGGTCACCGGGGACCGGGCGACCGAGACCGTCGACCCCTCCACCGGTGCGGTGCTGACCCAGGTGCCCGAAGCGGGTCCGGCCGACGTGGGCAGGGCGGTCGCCGCGGCGGAGGCCGCCCAGCCGGGCTGGCACGCCGCCGGGCACGACGGGCGAGCCGCCGCGTTCGGGCGTTTCGCCCAGCTCCTCGAGGACCACCTCGAGGAGCTCGCGGTGCTGGAGGCCATCGACAGCGGCAACCCGGTCCGGGCCATGCGCGGGGACGTCGGCATCAGCGTCGCCTACGTCCGCGGCTGGCCGGGTCTGGCGCAGCAGATGGGCGGCCAGGTGATCCCGGCCAGCCGGGACGGCCTGCACTACACGACCTCGTCGCCCTACGGGGTCGTCGGCCGCATCACCGCCTTCAACCACCCGCTGATGTTCGCCGCCACCCGCCCGCTGCCGGCGCTCATCACGGGCAACACCGTCGTGCTCAAGCCCTCGCCCCAGACGCCGTTGACCACGCTGCGCCTCGCCGAGCTGTTCGCCGAGGCCTTCCCGCCGGGGGTGGTCAACGTCGTCACCGGCGGCGCCGAGGCCGGGGACGCCCTCGTCACCCACCCCACCGTCAAGCGGATCGCCTTCACCGGCAGCGTGCCCGTCGGGCTGCTCATCCAGCGGCGCGCCGCCGAGTCCGGCCGGGTCAAGAACGTGTCCCTGGAGCTCGGCGGGAAGAACGCGATGGTCGTGTTCCCCGACACCGACGTGGCCGCGGCGGTGGAGGGGGCCGTCGACGGGATGAACCTCACCGTCTGCCAGGGACAGTCCTGCGGGTCCAACTCGCGGATCCTCGTGCACCGGGCCGTGCACGACGAGTTCGTGGCCGCACTGGCCGAGCGGGTGTCCCGGCTGCGGGTCCGCACCGCCTACGAGGAGACGGCCGACATGGGGCCGGTGGTGAGTGCCGCCCAGCTCGCGCGGGTGACCGGCTTCCTGGACCGGGCCGTCTCCGACGGCGCGACCCTGGTGGCCGGCGGCGACCGGCCGACCGGCGTCCCGAGGGAGGGCTACTTCGTCAACCCCGCCGTGCTCAGCGGTGTGCAGCCGGGCATGGAGGTGGCGCAGGACGAGGTGTTCGGTCCGGTGGTCAGCGTGCTGGCCTGGGACGACTACGACGAGATGGTCCGCGTCGCCAACGGGGTGGAGTTCGGCCTGACTGCCAGTGTCTGGACCTCCGACCTCGACCTCGCGCACCGGACGGCGGCGGCCCTGGACGCCGGGTACGTCTGGGTCAACGACTCCAGCCGCCACTACTTCGGCACGCCGTTCGGGGGCACGAAGAACAGCGGGACGGGTCGCGAGGAGTCCGTCGAGGAGCTGTGGAGCTACGTGGAGCAGAAGGCCGTGCACGTCCGGCTGCGGAGCTCCGCGTCCGTGCTGACCCACCGGGGCTGGTGAGCGCGGCCGGAGCCGCTGCGCGCACGAGCTGGTTGACCGTCTCCCTCGAACTGCTTAGTGTATGCAGAACACAGTTGACACCTCATGGGTGGCGACGATCCCGAGCGACGGGAGTGTCCATGAGCACGACAGGCCGCGAGAACGATGCAGGTCTCGTCGACGAGCTCGACCGGTCACACCGTGCCGAGGAGGCCGCGGTCGCAGGCGGCCAGACGGTGGGCGACCACCCCGCGGGGAGTCCCACTCCTGCGGTGGTCACGACCGGGCCGGTGGACGACGCTCGTCGGCCCCGCCGACGCCGGCCGGTCGGCAGCCTCGCCGTCTCAGCGCTCAGTGTCACCGTGTTCCTGTGCGGCTGGCAGCTGGCCGCTGTGTTCGGCTGGATCAACCCGCTCTTCACGAGTTCACCGACCGGCATCGGTGAGGCCCTGGTCGAGCTGGTCCGAGAGGGGGAGTTGACCGAGCACCTGGTCGCGAGCGGCAGGTTGTTCGGGCTCGGCTTCGCGCTGTCGGTCGTCTTCGCCCTGCCCGCCGGGATCCTGCTCGGCTGGTACAGCCGGCTGGCCGCTGTCTTCGATCCCTTCCTTCAGACGCTCTACGTCGCCCCCCGGATCGCTCTCATCCCGGTGATCTTCACGTGGTTCGGAGTGGGTCTGCAGTCCCAGGTCGTCATCGTCTTCATCACCGCCTTCTTCCCGCTGCTCATCAACACGGTGTCAGGGGTGCGCGCCATCGACCCGTCGCTGCTGCGGGTGGCTCGGAGCTTCATGGCCAGGGACCGAGACGTCTTCTGGACCCTGGCCCTGCCCTCCGCGCTCCCGTTCATCGTCAGCGGCCTGCGCCTGTCCATGGGGATGGCGCTCATCGGCGTCGTCGTCGCGGAGTTCTTCACCGGCAACGTGGGACTCGGCGCGCTCATCACGACGGCCGGCCTGTCCCTGCAGACCGACGTCGCCTTCGTCGGCGTGCTCGTCGTGACCGCGTTCGCGCTCCTGCTCAACGCCCTGCTCACCCGGTTGGAAGCCCGCGTCAGCGCCTGGAAGGTCGTCCCGTGATCACCATCAGCGCCCGTCCCCTGCCCCGCCGTACAGCTCAGGGCCCGCGACGTCCGATGACCGTCCTGCTCGCCCTCGGCGTGCTGCTCCTCGCCGCCTGCGGGCAGGACGGGGCGGACCCGGCGGCTGCCGGCAGCGACACGGCGGGCAGCGGAGGGGAGAGCGGCACCGGGGAGACGGTCACGCTGGCGGTACCGATCCCGACGCCGTACTACGCGTTGCCCAGCTTCGCCGAGCAGCAGGGACTCTTCGACGAGAACGGCGTGGACGTCGAGGTGCAGTACGTGCAGCCCGGCGCACTGAGCCCCGCCCTGGCCGGTGGCTCGCTGGACTACGCGGTCCTCCCTGGGCCGGCCCTGCACGACCTGCGACTGCAGGGGTCCGACGTCCTGGCGGTCGCCAACTACATCGACCGGCCCATGGTGGCCCTGACGGTCGGCCCGGACATCACCTCGATCGAGGACCTCAGGGGGCGGTCGGTGACGGTCGGGGTGCCGACGTCGCTGAGCACGATCTTCATGCGCCAGGTGCTGCGAGATGCCGGACTCGACCCGGACGCAGACGTGACGACCCGGGTCATCCCCGACCAGCCGGGCCAGTTCAGCGCCCTCGTCACCGGCCAGGTCGACGCGGCCATGCTGTCCCTGCCGCAGACCGAGGTCGCCCAACAGCAGGGCATGCGGGTGCTGCTCGACCTGGCGGACTCGGACTACACCTGGCCGTTCGCCGCGATCGCGACCCGAGCCGGCTATGCCGAGGAGAACGCCGAGCAGACGGTCGCGCTGCTCCGCGCCCTCGTGGCGGCACTCGAGAGGTGGCAGACCGAACCGGAGGCCGCCAAGCAGGTCATCGCCGAGACCTCGCGCATCGATGACCCCGCTCTCCTGGACGCCTCGTACGCGGCGGTCAGTGCCGTGCTGACGGCCGAACCGGTACCGACCGAGGAGGTGATGGGTGTGCCGTTGGAGGTGATCGCCGCGGGCGGCGAGGACGAAGCCGCCGAGGCGGACCCGGCGGACTTCTTCGAGACGCGCTACATCGAGGAGGCGCTGGGGTGACGTTCCGCGTCGAGGGTGTCGGGAAGCGCTACGGCAGCCGCACCGGCACCCACTGGGTGCTCCGCGACGTCGACCTCGAGATAGGGGACGGCGAGATCGTCACACTGGTCGGCCCGTCAGGCTGCGGGAAGAGCACGTTGCTCGCCATCGTCGCCGGGCTCACCGCCAGCGACGAGGGCCGGGTGCTCCGCGACGGGTCCCCGGTCACCGGGCCAGGTCCCGACCGCGCCGTGGTCTTCCAGAGCGCGTCGCTGCTCCCGTGGCGCACGGCGGAGGGCAACGTCGCCTACGGCATGCAGCTCCAACGCCGTGAGAGCAGGCAGTCGATCCGGGCGCGGGCCACGGCGGCGCTGCGTCTCGTCGGTCTCGAGCAGTACGGCTCCTACTACCCCGGTCAGCTGTCCGGTGGCATGCAGCAACGGGTCAACCTCGCCCGCGCCCTGGCCGCGGAGCCGGCACTGCTCCTCATGGACGAACCGTTCGGCGCACTGGACGCCCTGACCAAGGAGCGCATGCAGCAGGAGCTCCTGCGCATCGTCGAACCCAGCGGTCAGGCCGTCCTCTTCATCACCCACGACATCTCCGAGGCCGTCTTCCTCGGGGACCGGGTCCTCGTCATGGGCCGTTCGCCGGGCTCCGTCCGGGAGGTCGTCGAGGTGCCCTTCGCCCGCCCGCGGGCGCTGGAGGTCCAGGAGGACGGCACCTTCCAACGGCTGCGCCACCACATCCGTCGGGTCCTCGAGGACCTCGAGGAGGACGCCCGAGGGGGCGCCCGGTACGGAGACCACCCACTCAGCGGATCGACACCGGGGAGCGTCACTCGATGATCGACGGGACCTTCGTCGTCGACGCCGTCTCGCACGGCCTCCACTTCGCCCGGGACAACCAGGTGGCCCCCCGCAGCTACTCGGACGGGGTCGGCTCGCACGAGTACCGCCGGATCCACCAGTCCCTGTCACCGCGAGGGCGACCGGAGTGGCTCCTCGACGAGGACCGCTGGCTGCACGGAGCCGATCCCGAGATGCTCGCCCACTGCCTGTTCGCAGAGAGCTGGACGGACTTCACCGTCTACCACGGGGTGCCGCAGTACGGCGTCTTCCGTGACGGGGGATCGCCCCTGTGGGTCGGGGTCGAGATGCGTGCGGCGCTCCCCGGCCGGGTCGCGCTCTACGGCCCGGTGAGTCCGTTCGCCCCGGACGCCGTCGACCAGGTCGACCGGCTGGTGGACGAGCACGGCGTGGTCGGCGTCAAGTTCTACCCCGTGGACCTCGTGCAGGGCCGCGTCGAGAGCTTCCGGATGGACGACCCCGAGCGGCTCTACCCGGTCTATGAACGGTGTCGTGCCCGTGGCGTCAAGGTGGTCGCGGTGCACAAGGCCATCCCCCTGGGCCGGTTCCCTGCGGCGCCCTACCGGGTGGAGGACGTGGAGGCGGCCGCCGCGACGTTCCCGGACCTCGTCTTCGAGGTCGTGCACGGTGGGTCCGCGTTCGTGGAGGAGACGCGGCTCCTGCTGGCCCGCTTCCCGAACGTCGTGGTCAACCTCGAGGGCACCAGCGCGTACCTCAACAACGCACCGCGCAAGTTCGCCCACGTGATCGGCGCGTTCCTCGGCGACTACGGCACGGAGGACCGGATCGTGTGGGCCACGGGCACCTCGGCGCTGCACCCGCAACCGCTCCTGGAGGCGTTCTGGGACCTCAAGATGCCCGAGGACCTCCTCGAGTACGGGTGTGCTCCGCTGACCCGCGAGGTCAAGGAGAAGATCCTCGGCCGGAACGCCCTGCAGATGCTGGGACTCGACATCGACGAGCTGAGGGCCCGGACCGCGGGCGACCGGTTCTCCTCGACCGAGCTGGCCGCCCCGTGGAGCGGTGGTCCCCTCGCCGTGGGCCGGTGACCGACGAGGCGGCTGTCCGAGCCGCACTCGACCGGGTGATCGACCCGTGCAGCGTCGCCGCCGGCGCGCCTGCGGGGCTCGCCGAGCTCGGGATCGTGCGGGAGGTCGCCGTGACCGACGGGCGAGACGGGCGGCTCGTCAGGGTGGTCCTGGGGTTGACCGATCCGACCTGCATGATGGGCCCCTCCTTCGTGCACAGCGCCCGAGAGGCGCTCCTGGCGCTGCCGTGGGTCGCCGGTGCCGAGGTCACCTACGACGAGGACAGCACCTCCTGGAGTCCCTCGGACATGGCACCGCACTACCGTCGCCGCCTGTCGCTCGTCAGGTCAGCCCGGGTGCACGGCGACCGTCACCGCGGACCCCACGACGGGGCGTGCGGTTGACCGACGCGCACGGTCTACGTCGCGCGCGGCATGGCGGACCGTTAAGGGCGGGACTCCCTGACTCGATGACCACGCTGAGCGTCACAGGTCCACACCACTGGCCGATGAGAGCCTTGACACACTCACGGACGTAGTGCATACAGTAGGCATGTCGACGTCCATCGAAGGTCGACCGAGTCGGAGGTGCCCTGTGCGAATCCCCAGGACCGCGTCGCTCTCGATCGGGCTGGCACTGCTGCTGAGTGCCTGCAGTGCGGGAGCGGACGAGACCGTCGAGACGACAGCGGCCGGCGAGTCCGGGTGTGCCGACGTCGACCTCTCGCAGCCCCCCGCAGCGCCGGTGACCATGCGCATCGGTCACGGGCTGGCCGCCGAGGAGCCCTTCTGGCTGATGACCGAGGGGGACACCTCGGAGCACGACGGCACCTGGTACGAGATGGAGCTGGCGCCCTTCCGCGGGACGGCGGAGCGGCTGACCGCCTACCAGGCCGGCGACCTGGACGCCGTGGTCATCTCCCCACAGGCGCAGATCACCGGGACCTCGCGCGGCGCCCTCGACCTGTACTCGATCGCGACGATCATGCGCGACGCCGACCCCGACGCCTACAGCACGACGTTCATCGCGCTGGAGGGCAGTGGCATCGACGGCGTCGAGGACCTCGAGGGCAAGCGGATGGCGATCATCGACGAGGGCTCGCAGCTGGACTTCATCGCGCGGCAGGGTCTGCGGGAGGCGGGCCTCGACCCGGACACCGACGCGCAGTTCGTGGTCTTCCCGTTCCCGGCCCAGGAGGAGGCGCTGCGCGGCGGGCAGATCGACGTGGCCGGCCTGGCCGAGCCGTTCTACACGCTGGCGATGTCCAAGGGCGGGGTCCAGGACGTCTACTCCGCCGCCGACCTCACCGACTTCGCCTACGACCTGCTCACCGTCTCCTTCGACAAGCAGTTCGTCGAGGACAACGTCGAGGCGGTCTGCGCCTGGGCGGCGGACTACGCCGCGGCGATGGACTTCTACAAGGCCGACCCCGCGGTCGCCAAGCAGCAGCTGATCGGGACGTCGTTCGTCACGCTGCCGCCGGAGGTCTACCTGTCGACCAACGACTACGCCCGGCCCGACGGCGGCGTCGTCGACACCGAGGGCACCGCCCAGATGATGGACGCCATGATCGAGTTCGGGATCCTGCAGGAATCCGACCGGATCGACACCACGACCCTGGTCCGGCCGGGCGTCAGCCTCGGGCACTGACGGAGGGACGGGCCACACCGATGACGACGATCCCGCACACCGAGGAGTTGCCCGTGGACAACCCGTCGAGCGGGGCCTTCGCGGCCACGGCGACGTCCGCCGCGCACGGGGAGGCCCCGATCCTCACCGTGCGCGGGGTGTCGAAGGTCTTCCGCCGGGGCGGTCGCAGCGTCACCGCACTGGCCGGGGTGGACCTGCAGGCGCGCGAGGGCGAGTTCGTCGTCGTCATCGGTCCCTCCGGCTGCGGCAAGTCCACGCTGCTGCACGTCCTCGGCGGGTTCGAGACGGCCAGCTCGGGCGAGGTCGTCGTCGGTGGCACGGTCGTGCGCGAGCCCGGCCGCGACCGGGGCATGGTGTTCCAGAAGGCCACCCTGTTCCCCTGGTGGACGATCGAGCGCAACGTCGCCTGGCCGCTGGAGGTCGCCGGCGCCACCCGCCGGCAGTGCCGGGAGCGGGCCGGCGAGCTGCTCGACCTGGTGGGCCTGACCGGTTTCGCCGACGCCTACCCCGGTGAGCTCTCCGGCGGCATGCAGCAGCGCGCCGGCATCGCCCGGACGCTGGCCCTGGAGCCGAACGTGCTGCTGATGGACGAGCCGTTCGGCGCGCTGGACGCCCAGACCCGCGAGCTCATGCAGGAGGAGCTCAACCGGATCTGGCAGCAGGCCGGCATCACGGTCGTGTTCATCACCCACGACATCAACGAGGCGGTGTTCCTGGGCGACCGCGTCCTGGTCATGAGCGGGCGGCCCGGTTCGATCATCGCCGACGTCCCCATCGACCTCCCCCGGCCGCGCGACAACGACGTCAAGGGCAGCCAGGAGTTCGCCGGCTACCACGCGCGCCTGTGGTCGCTGCTGCGCGACGAGGCCATCGCGGCGGAGGGCGTCCGGAAGTGACCGGCCCGGCGTCCGTGACCGCCGTCCTGGAGCGGAAGTGGCTCGCGTCCAGCCTGTTCACCCTCCTGCTCCTGGCCGTCTGGCAGCTGGCCGGTGCGCTGGGCCTGCTGCCGGCCTACGTCCTGACGCCCACCGCCATCGCCGCGGCCCTCGGGACCACCGTCACCGACGGCACGCTGCTCCCGGCCTCGGCGAGCAGCCTGAGCCGGCAGATGTCCGGCTTCCTCCTCGGCAGCAGCGCAGGAGTCGCCCTCGGTCTGCTCGCCGGTGTCTCCCGCTGGGCCGAGGACGTCTTCGACACCCTCGTCTCGCTGACCTACCCGCTGCCCAAGATCGCGCTGTTCCCTGTGGTGGTCATCTGGCTGGGCTACACCGACGCGGCGCGGATCCTGGTGATCGCCATCTCCTGCTTCTACCCCTCCTTCATCAACGCCTTCGCGGGCACCCGGGGCATCGAGCCGCGGTTGCTGTGGGTCGCGCGCAACGCCGGCGCCGGGCGGCTGCGCGCGTTCCGCCAGGTCGTGCTGCGCGCCGCGATGCCCGCCGTGGTCAACGGGGTCCGGCTGAGCCTGGCGCTGTCGTTCATCCTCACCTTCGCGACCGAGTCGCTGGGCGCCAGCCGTGGCGGTCTCGGCGCGTTGATCGAGGACGGGTTCAACGACCTCGTCTACCCCCTGATGTGGGCCGGCATCGTGGCCTTCGCCCTGTACGGCTTCCTCGCCGACCAGGCCTGGACACGCCTCGCCGGCCAGCTGCTGCGCGGGCAGCGGGTGGAGGCGGTCGGTCGTGGCTGACGTCCTGGACCGCGCACGCTCGACCGCCGCCGACGAGGCCGCGCTCGAGCGCCTGGAACGGAGCCGACGCCTCAGCGACGGCACGATCCGGCGGATCCGGCGGGTGGCCGCCGTCGTCCTGCCCTTCGTCGTCTGGGACCTCCTGGCGGCCGTCGCGGCCAGCCGGCTCCTGCCGGGGCCGCTCGCCGTGGCGCAGACCCTCGGGCGGCTGCTCACCGACGGCACGATCTGGTTCCACGCCCAGCTGACCTTCCAACGCGGTCTGCTGGGGCTGACCATCGCCGTCGTCGGCGGCGTGACGCTGGGCATCCTGCTGGCCCGCGTGCGGTGGATGGACGCCGCGCTCGAGCCGCTGGTCGCCGCCACCTACCCGGTGCCCAAGCTGGCCCTCTACCCGTTGCTGATCCTGGTGCTCGGGTTCGGTGCCGCGTCGAAGGTCGCGATGGTCGCCCTGGAGTGCGCCTACCCGATCGTGCTCACCGTCTACGCGGCCGTGCAGTCGATCGACAAGCACTACTTCTGGCTGCTGCGCAACGTGGAGGCCAGGCCGCGTGCCCGGTTCACCGTGATCGCGCGGGCCACGACGCCCGCGATGGTGGCCAGCCTCCGGATGGCCACCCCCATCATGCTGGTGATCATGGTGGTCACCGAGATCCTCGGCGAGAGCCGCGGGCTCGGCTACCTCATCCGGCGGGCCAGCACCGACTTCGACCCGATGACCGCCATGGCGGTCATCCTGCTGCTCGCGGTGATCGGCTTCGTCCTCGACCGGCTGATCGTCCTCGCCGCCAACCGCACCAGCCGCTGGGCCGGGGAGGTGCGGCTGTGATGCGCTCGGCGCTGGACCGGCTCTCCCGCATCCCGGCCGAGGACCTCGCCGCGCTGCGCAAGATGTGGTCCGGTGACCTGCCCGAGCCCCGGCCCATCGGCCGGCGCCCGGTGCTGCTGGTGGTCGACATGACCGAGGCGTTCGTCCGCGACCGCTACCCCACCGGCTGGGCGGCGACCGGTGAGCCGTGCGCGGCCGGCCTCGCCGGGCTGCTCGGCGAGGCACGCGCGGCCGGTGTGCCGGTCGTGTACACGGTGACCGAGCCGTTGCCGCACCCCGCCCAGGTCGGCGCCTGGCTGCGCGGCCGGCCCGGGCCGAGCATGTTCCCCTTCGACGCCCCGGGGCCGCACCACGAGGTGGTCCCGGAGGTGGCACCCGTCGACGGCGACATCGTCATGGTCAAGCCCAAGCCCTCGGCCTTCTTCGGCACCCAGCTGCACGCCGTGCTCAACGCCCTGCGCGCCGACACCGTCGTGGTCACCGGCATGACCACGAGCGGGTGCGTCCGGGCCACCGTCAACGACGCCTTCATGCTCAACTTCCCCGTCGTCGTGCCGCTGGAGTGCGTCGCCGACCGCTCCCAGCTCTCCCACGAGGTCGAACTGTTCGACATGGGCGCCAAGTACGCCGACGTCGTGCTCACCGACGACCTCCGCGCCGCACTGCGCACCCCCGAGCGCGTCCCCGCCTGAGCCCCACACCACGAGGAGAGACCGATGGAGACACCCACCTCCACGTCGGAGCGACTGCTGGCCACCGTGCTGCCCGAGGACGGGCAGATCCCCGCCTTCGTGCACACCGACCCCGACGTCTACCGGCTGGAACACCAGCGGCTGTGGAACCGCGTGTGGCTCTTCGTGGCGCACGAGTCGGAGATCCCGTCGCCCGGTGACTTCGTCGTCCGCGACATGGGGGAGCGCAACGTCATCGTGGCGCGCGGGGACGACGGCGAGATCCGCGTCTTCCTGAACTCCTGCCGTCACCGCGGCATGCGGCTCGCCGTCGAGGACGAGGGCAGCGGGCCGTCGTGGCGCTGCTCGTACCACGGCTTCACCTTCCGGAACAACGGGACCTTCCTCGGTGCCCCCTACCAGCGGGCGGCCTACGTCGAGGGGCTGGACCGCGACTCGCTGCGGCTGCTCGAGGCGACCAGCGACTCCTACCGCGGGATGGTCTTCGCGACCTGGAACCCGCACCCGGAGCCGCTGACCGACTTCCTCGGTGGGATGGCCTGGTACCTCGACATCCTCATCGGCCGGGCCGAGTTCGAGGTGGTCGGGGCGCCGCAGCGGTGGGTCGTGCCCACGGCGTGGAAGCTCCCCGCGGAGAACTTCGCGTCGGACGCCTACCACACGGCCACCACGCACGCCTTCCTCGCCAAGCTCGGTCTGGTCAGCGGCGTCGACTTCGGACGGCTCGGCTACCACGTGGACGTCGGCCAGGGGCACGGCCTCGGCATCGGGATCCAGGACGAGGGCCCGTGGTACCCGCAGGAGCTGCGGCCGGAGTACGAGCGCAACCTCACCCCGGACCAGCTGGCGCTCATGGACCGGATCAAGAACTTCCACGGCAACGTCTTCCCGAACCTGTCCTTCCTCATCCCCAACGTCGTGGAGATCGCCGGCCACCGGGTCACCGGCATGACCGTGCGCCTGTGGCAGCCGATCGGCCCGGACTCGATCCAGGCCTGGTCCTGGCACCTGGTGGAGAAGGGCGCACCGCAGTGGTGGAAGGAGCTGGGCCGCAAGACCTACGTCCAGACGTTCGGCAGTTCGGGGATGTTCGAGCAGGACGACACCGAGAACTGGGAGGCGCAGACCCGCAACTCCAGCGCCACCCTCAACTTCGAGGAGCCGGTGATGCTGCACTACCAGATGGGCCTGGGCCGCCAGCCGCTGTCGGGGTTCCCCGGGCCGGGCACCGTGTACGACGGCAAGTTCAGCGAGGCCGCCGCGCGGTCGTTCTACCGCCGCTGGCTGGACCTGGTGGTGGGGGACAAGTGAGCACCTCGACCGAACTGCCCCCCGTGGAGGCCGCGCCGGCAGCTGCCGCCGTCCCCGTGCCCCTCGAGACCCGGGTCGCCGCGCAGGACTTCCTCATCGAGGAGGCGCACCTGCTCGACCAGCGGCGCTTCCCGGAGTGGTACGCGCTGTTCACCGACGACGTCGTCTACGTCGCCCCGGTGCGCAACACCCGGCGGGTCGGCAACTCCGGTGTCGTCGAGGAGATCGGGCACTTCGACGAGAACAAGGCGAGCCTGGGCCTCCGGGTCCGCAAGCTCGGCACGGACGTGGGCTGGGCGGAGGACCCGCCGTCGATCACCCGCCGCTTCATCACCAACGTGAAGGTCGAGTGGGGGGACCACCCCGACGAGCTGAGGGTCCGCAGCTACCTGCTGCTGTTCCGCAGCCGCGGGGACCGAGGCCAGTACGACCTGCTGTCCGCCGAGCGGAACGACGTCCTGCGCTCCGACGCCTCGGGGTTCCGGATCGCCCGGCGGCACGTCCTGCTCGACCAGGTGTCGCTCGGCACCAAGAACCTCGCCATCTTCCTGTAGCGGTCCGGAGGACCTCATGCGCGTCTCGCTCGATGCCAGCAAGTGCCAGGCCTACGGGAACTGCATGGTCACGGCTCCCGACGTCTTCGACATCGGGGACGACGACGCCGTGGTCACCGTCCTCGTGGAGCACCCGCCGGAGCAGCGCCGTGCGGACGTGGGGGAGGCCGTCCGCAGTTGTCCCGTGGAAGCGCTGACCCTGCACGAGGACTGACCGCCGACGCCCGAGGAGGCCCCCGTGGTCACCGCACACCGCCACCACGACATGGGCGGCCGGCCCGCCGGCCCGGTCGTGGCCGGTGAGCACGACCTGGAGCCCTGGGAACGGACGGTCGAGGCCGTGATGTGGCTGCTCTCCCTGCCCGAGCGGCGGGTGTTCACGATCGACCAGGTGCGGCGGGCGATCGAGGACATGGGCCCCGACGTCTACGACTCGCTCACCTACTACGAGCGGTGGGCGCACGCGCTCACGCAGGTGCTCCTGGAGACCGGCACGGTCACGGTGACCGAACTCGGGCGCGAACTCGAGGCGCTCGAGCGCGCAGAGCCGTGAGCGTGCCGGCCGTCGGGGACCGCGTCCGCGTGCGGGACGCGTGGCCGCCCGGCCACGTCCGCACCCCGGGCTACGTGCGCGGCCGCAGCGGTGTCGTCGTCGAGGTCCGCGGTCCGTACCCGGACCCGGAGCTGCTGGCCTACGGCCGACCCGGGCCGCCGCGCTGGCTGTGCACGGTGCGGTTCCGGCAGTGCGACCTGTGGCCCGGCTACGCCGGCGGGCGGACGGACTCGTTGCAGGTGGACGTGTACGACCACTGGCTGACCCCGGGGGCCGCCCGATGACCGCGACCCCCGGGCCGGTGGAGCCGCAGGCCCAGCGCCGCCGGGCCGAACGGCTCACCGAGGCGGTCCGCCGGCTGCTGGTGGCCAAGGGTGTCCTCACCGAGGCCGACATCGCCCGGGCCGTCGGCGTCCTCACCGGTCGGTCGCCGGCCCTCGGCGCCCGCGTCGTGGCGCGGGCGTGGACCGACGTCGCCTTCGCCGCACGGCTGCGGCAGGACGCACGCGGCGCCTGCCGCGAGCTGGGCATCGAGCTCGGACCGATCGAGGTCGCGGTCGTGGAGAACACCCCCGAGGTGCACAACCTCGTGGTGTGCACGCTGTGCTCCTGCTACCCGCGGTCGCTGCTCGGCATCCCGCCGGACTGGTACAAGGACGCGGCCTACCGCAGTCGGGCGGTCTCCGAGCCGCGCACGGTGCTCGCCGAGTTCGGCACGGTCCTCGCCGAGCAGGTGGAGGTGCGGGTGCACGACTCGACCGCGGACCTGCGGTACCTGGTCGTGCCGCTGCGGCCCGAGGGCACCGGGCACCTCGACGAGGTGGACCTGGCGGCACTGGTGAGCCGTGACGCCATGATCGGCGTGTCCGTCGTCACCCGACCCGTGGCATGACGGCGCCCGGGCTGCGCCTGCCGGCGGCAGCGCCCCGGGACACCCCGCCGTACGAGCTCCGGACACCGGCCTGGCGGACGGCGTTCGCCGTCGTCCTGGCCTCGGCGATGGGGGTGTCGGTCTACAGCATCCCGGCGCTGGCGGTGCTGTCCGGACTGCTCATCGACGATCTCGGGATCGACCGCTCGCAGTTCGGCCTGGTGGTCACCGCGGTGGCCGTGTCCAACGCGGCCTGCGCCCAGGTGGCGGGCCGGCTCGTCGACCGGGTCGGCGGACGGCGGGTGCTGCTGGGGGTCTTCGCGCTCACCGTCGTCTCGGCCGCCCTGCTGGCAGTGGCGCCGTCCTTCTGGGCGTTGCTGGCCCTGGCGGCCCTCGCCGGCGCACCCAACGGCGCGAGCAACCCGGCGACCAACAAGGTGATCGCCGAGTACGTCCCCGCCGGCCGCCGCGGGGGAGTCGTGGGCACCAAGCAGTCCGGGGTGCAGGCGGGGATGTTCCTGACCGGGGTGGTCCTGCCGCCGGTCGCCCTGGCCACCAGCTGGCGGTGGTCGCTCCTGCTGGTGAGCGCCGTGTCGGTCCTGGGCTTGCTCGCCGCGTGGCGGCTGGTGCCGGCCGGTGACCGTGCCGCTGTCAGGCGTGCCGGCCGGGCCGCGGAGCGGCCGGGACGGCTCCCGTCGGCCGTGCGCTGGCTGGCGGCGTACTCCTCCCTCATGGGGTTCGGCGGGGCCGCGGTCACCTCGTTCCTCCCGCTATACGCCCACGAGGACTTGGGCTGGTCGCTGCCGGCGGCCGGCGCGGCCACCGCTGCCATCGGCCTGGTGGGCATGGCGGCGCGGATCGTCCTCGGGCCCCGGATGGAGCGCATGGGGCACGTGGCCCTCCCGCTGGCCGTCATCGCCGTCGGATCGGCGGCCAGCGTGGCCGGGCTCCTGCTGGCCGCCCGCACCCCCTGGCTGGTGTGGCCCGCGGTCGTGGTCGCGGGACTGACGGTGGCGACCTGGAACGCGTTCACGATGCTGGCCGCGATCTCGGCGGGCTCCGAGCAGGTGGGGCGCTCGACCGGGGTGCTGGTCCTCGGCTTCATGGGCGGCTACGCCTCCAGCCCGGTGCTCTTCGGGACCTCGGTGGAGGTCACCGGCTCCTACCTGACCGGCTGGGTGGTCTGCGGGGCCGTCTTCCTCGCGGCCGCCGGGCTCATGCTCCTCTGGCGGCGGGTCGTCGCAGCCCGGCCGTGACCTGGCCGGTGGTCCGTGCCGCCGGACGCGTCAGGCCTGACAGAGCGAACCCGCGCGCCGAACCCGCCTTGGGCATGATCGTGTCCTCTCCACACGCGGTGTCGCCGTGTGCTCAGCCACATCTGCCTGCCCGCAGTGGGGGCGTTCACAACACGACGGCGACATCTGCCAACGATGGAGGAGGACGATGGGTGTACGGGAACACCATCGTGCAGTTCGGAGGAACCATGCCGCACCCCACCGACGTCGACACCCACCCCACCCCGGGCTCCGCCACCCGACGGGCTGCCGGTCGCCGGGACGTCCGGCTCGTCGAGCGGGTCAGCTCGGCCGACCGCGACGACCTCGCCGCCCTCTTCGAGGGCCGCAACGCCAGCGACAGCCCGGCCGCCGACATCCTCCGCCGGCACGCCCGCCGCTGGTTGTCCCGCACCCGCTGACCCGCGGGGCCGGTCCGCACCGTGGCGGCCGGCCCGGCCGCGTGCCGTCCCGTCAGGCCCGGACGTAGGCCGCCAGGTGCTCAGCCGTGAGGGTGGAGCGGGCGGCGACGAGGTCGGCCGGGGTGCCCTCGAAGACCACCCGGCCACCGTCGTGACCGGCGCCGGGACCGAGGTCGATCAGCCAGTCGGCGTGCGCCATGACCGCCTGGTGGTGCTCGATGACGACCACCGACCGGCCGGCGTCGACGAGCCGGTCGAGCAGGCCCAGCAGCTGCTCGACGTCGGCCAGGTGCAGGCCGGTGGTCGGCTCGTCCAGGACGTAGACGTCCCCGCCCTCGGCCATCTGGGTGGCCAGCTTCAGCCGCTGCCGCTCCCCGCCGGACAGCGTGCTCAGCGGCTGGCCGAGGGTGAGGTAGCCCAGGCCGACGTCGGCCAGCCGGCCCAGGACCGTGTGCGCGGCCGGCGTGCGCGCCTCCCCGGTGGCGAAGAACCCCTCGGCCTCGGTCACCGACATCGCGAGCACCTCGGCGATGTCCCTGCCACCGAGGGTGTAGTCCAGCACCGCTGCCTGGAACCGGCGGCCCTCGCACTCCTCGCACGGTGACTCCACCGTCGCCATGACGCCCAGGTCGGTGAACACCACCCCGACGCCGTTGCAGGTCGGGCAGGCGCCCTCGGAGTTGGCGCTGAACAGGGCCGGCTTGACCCCGTTGGCCTTGGCGAACGCCTTGCGGACCGGCTCGAGCAGCCCGGTGTAGGTGGCCGGGTTGCTGCGCCGCGAGCCGCGGATGGCGCCTTGGTCGACCACCACCACGCCGTCGCGGGGCGCGACCGAGCCGTGGATGAGCGAGCTCTTGCCCGAGCCGGCCACCCCGGTGACCACGACCAGCACGCCGAGCGGGATGTCGACGTCGACCCCGCTCAGGTTGTGCGTGCGCGCGCCGCGCACCTCCATCGCCCCCGTCGGCGTCCGCACCGCGGGCTTGAGCGCCGTCCGGTCGTCCAGGTGCCGGCCGGTCAGCGTCCCGCTGGCCCCCAGCCCCTCGACCGTGCCCTGGAACACCACCTCGCCGCCGCCGGTGCCGGCCCCAGGGCCGAGGTCGACGACGTGGTCGGCGATGGCGATCACCTCGGGCTTGTGCTCCACGACGAGCACCGTGTTGCCCTTGTCCCGCAGCTGGCGCAACAGGCCGTTCATCCGCTCGATGTCGTGCGGGTGCAGCCCGATCGAGGGCTCGTCGAACACGTAGGTGACGTCGGTGAGGGAGGAGCCGAGGTGGCGGATCATCTTGGTGCGCTGCGCCTCGCCGCCGGACAGCGTGCCCGCCGGCCGGTCGAGGGAGAGATAGCCCAGCCCGATCCCGGTGAAGGAGTCCAGCAGGTGCTGCAGCCCGGCGAGCAGCGGCGCCACGGAGGGCTCGTCGAGCTCCCGGACCCAGCCGGCGAGGTCGCTGATCTGCATCGCGGACAGGTCGGCGATGTTCGCCCCCCGGATCCGCGACCCCAGGGCCTCCCGGGTCAGCCGGGTGCCGCCGCAGTCGGGGCAGGGCGTGAAGGTCACCGCCCGCTGCACGAAGCGGCGCACGTGCGGCTGCAGGGCGTCGACGTCCTTGGACAGCATCGACTTCTGGATCCGCGGGACCAGGCCCTCGTAGGTGAGGTTGATGCCCTCGACCCTGATCTTGGTCGGCTCGCCGTGCAGCAGGGTGTGCAGCTCGTCGGCCGAGTAGTCGCGGATCGGCTTGTCCATGTCCAGCCCCACGCCGGAGAAGAGCCGGCCGTACCAGCCGTCCATGCTGTAGCCGGGCACGGTCAGGGCGCCCTCGTTCAGCGACCTGGCGTCGTCGTAGAGCGCGCTGCGGTCGATGTCGGAGATCGAGCCCATGCCCTCGCAGCGCGGGCACATGCCGCCCAGGTAGACCGCGTCGCGGACGACGGCCTTCTCCACCCGGCCGCCCTTGTCCGTGCTCATCACCCCGCTGGCCTTGCGCGTCGGGACGTTGAAGGAGAAGGCGGTGGGGGGCCCGACGTGCGGGGTGCCCAGCCGGCTGAACAGGATGCGCAGCATGGCGCTGGCGTCGGTGGCGGTGCCCACCGTGGACCTCGGGTTGGCGCCCATGCGCTCCTGGTCGACGAGGATCGCGGTGGTGAGCCCGTCGAGCAGGTCGACGTCGGGACGGGCGAGGGTGGGCATGAAGCCCTGCAGGAAGGCGCTGTAGGTCTCGTCGATCAGCCGCCGGGACTCCGCGGCGATGGTGTCGAACACCAGCGAGCTCTTGCCCGAGCCGGAGACCCCGGTGAAGACCGTCAGCCGGCGCTTGGGGATCTCGACGCTGACGTCCCTGAGGTTGTTCTCCCGTGCGCCGACCACGCGGATGAGGTCGTGGCGGTCGGCGGGGTGCGACGCGGGGGTCCGGGTGTCCGGGCTGGTGGCCGTGCTCATCGGGTCTCCCTCCGTCGGCGCGGCCGCCGACGCCCCCGGTGTCTACCGGACGGGGGTGACGGACAGGGGAGCGCGACACCCGTCCGGTCGACCCGGCGGGGAGGGAGGCCGGTCAGTCCGTCGAGCGCGGCGGCACGGTGATCTTGTACTGGGCGATCTTCCGGTAGAGCGTGGCGCGGCCGATGCCGAGCTCCTCGGCCGCGCGGGTCACCGTGGTGCCCGGTGCGGTGAGGCAGCGGACGATCTCGTCGCGTTCCAGCCGCTCCAGCCGGGTCAGCGTGCGGCTGCCGCTGTCGAGCACCTCGGCCGCCAGGTGCTGGACGTCCACGACGTCGGTGCGGGACACCGCCTGGCGGACGACGCGGCGCAGCTGGCGCACGTTGCCCGGCCAGGAGTAGCCGGTCAGCGCCCGGGCCGCCCGCGCGGTGACCGTCACCGCGCGGTGCCGCTCGGCCCGGGCGAAGGCCTGCGCGAGGGGGAGGACGTCGTCGGTCCGGTGCCGCAGCGGCGGGGTCTGCACCACCGTGTCGACCAGCGCGGCCAGCGGGCCGGGCAGCGCGGCGTACTCCGGGGCGCTGAGGACGAACGGCTGCGGGCCGGCCGCGCGGCGCACCGTGCCGAGGGTCTGGCCGAGCTCGTCGGCCGCCCAGGCGGGCAGGTCGGCCAGCCCGGAGACGATGACGCAGGTGCCGCCGTCGCGCAGCTCCGGGGTCCACAGCTCCAGCCAGGCGGCCACGTCGCCGCGGTCGGGCCCCCGGGCGTGCAGCAGCCGCGGGCGCCCGGGCAGCCGGCGGCGCGCCGCGGCGGCCAGCGTGGCCTTGCCCGCACCCGGCTCACCGACGACGGCGACGACCCGGCCGGCGGTCATCGCGCCCGCCGTCTCCTCGACCGCGGCGCGCCAGCCGGCCGACACGCACGCGTCGCCGTCGCCGGCCGCCCACTGGCCGCCGACGACGTGGAAGACCTCGCCCCGCGGCGCGGGCCGCAGCGGGCGGCCTCCGGAGCGGACCAGCATCAGTGCGCTCGTCGCGCTGGCCGCGGCCTGGGCCAGCCCGAGCAGCAGCTCCGAGCCGGTGGCCGACCACGTGGTCAGGTTGATGCTGCCGGCCAGCTCCCCGGTCACCGGCTCGACGACCGGGGCGGCCGCGCAGGTGTAGCCGCGCAGCTCGGCGCACCAGTGGTCCTCCGCGCGGACCAGGGACGGCGCGCGGTCGGCGAGGGACAGGCCCAGCCCGTTGGTCCCGGCGTTGCGCTCGTTGTAGGAGAACCCGGGGGCCAGGTGCACCCGGTCCAGGGAGCGGCGGATGCCGGGGTCGTCGCCGAGCCGGGCGAGGACCAGTCCGCCGGAGTCGGCCACCATCAGGCTGACCGGCTCGTCGGCGATCGTGGCCTGCAGGTCGGTGAGCACCCGGTGCGCGCACTCGTAGAGCAGCGAGCCGGTGTCGACGGTGCCGGTGAAGACCGGGATGACCTCGTCCGGCGTCACCCCGTAGGCGGAGCTGCGCCGCCACGACGCCCGCAGTCGGGGCGCCGCGGCGCGGCCGGCCAGGGCGGGGTCGGGCAGCGGGACGGGCGCCGCCGGCAGGTGGGGCACGGCCACGGGTCACCTCCGTCTGCTCCGGGGCGGGGCCGAGCGTTGTGGTCCGTGCCACAGGAGGGTACGCGCGCGTGCCGTGCGACCCCGGCGACGTCGCCGACCGCACCGGCGTGACCGGCGTCCCAAAGTGAGACACCCGGCGGGTTCGCCGGCCGCTGCGCCGCCCCTAGCGTCGACGGCCAGGACGCAACAGCCCTCACCCCGTGACCCCCGGAGGCAGACGTGTACCGCAAGGACGGCGAGAGCTACTACGTGGTCGACGCCCACATCGCACTGTGGGACGGACGCCCGGAGAACCAGCGGAACATCCACGGCAAGCAGTTCATCGACTGCTTCTACGACTACCACCGCAACCTCAGCCCCGAGTCCGAGGTGTGGAGCTACGAGGAGTACCTCTACCAGGGCGGCGAGCGGCTGATGCGCGACGTGTTCGTCGACGGCATCGTCGACCACGCGGTCTTCCAGCCGGCGCTGCTCGGCGAGTTCTACCACCGCGGCTTCGGGCAGACCGAGGAGGCGTGGGCGCTGACCCAGGCCCACCCGGACGAGCTGACCTACAACCACTGCTTCGACCCGCGCTTCGGCGAGGCCGGCCTGGACCAGCTGCGCGCCGACGCCGAGCGCTTCGGCCTCAAGGGCGTGAAGCTCTACACCGCCGAGTGGCAGGGCGACTCCCGCGGCTACAAGCTCAGCGACCCGTGGACCTACAAGTACCTCGAGGTCTGCCAGGAGCTCGGCATCAGGAACATCCACGTGCACAAGGGCCCCACCATCCGCCCGCTGGACCGCGACGCCTTCGACGTGGCCGACGTCGACCACGCCGCCACCGACTTCCCCGACCTGACCTTCGTCGTCGAGCACTGCGGGCTGCCCCGGCTCGAGGACTTCTGCTGGATCGCCGCCCAGGAGCCCAACGTCCACGCGGGCCTGGCGGTCGCCATGCCCTTCATCCACACCCGGCCGCGCTACTTCGCCCAGATCATGGGCGAGCTCACCTACTGGCTCGGGGAGGACCGCATCCTCTTCTCCAGCGACTACGCGCTGTGGACGCCGAAGTGGCTGGTGGAGGCGTTCGTGGACTTCCAGATCCCGGAGGACCTGACCGAGTACGCGCCGCTGGGCACCGAGCTCAAGAAGAAGGTGCTGGGCCTCAACGCGGCCAAGCTCTACGACCTCCCGGTGCCCACCGAGCTGCAGCTGCCCGACGCCGACGAGACCCAGACCGGCCCGCGCGAGCCGGCCGCGGCCGACCTCGCGTCGGTCTGACCGCGAGGGGCTGAGGAGGACGCCGATGACCGCGCTGCTCACCGACCGGGCCGCCGTCTCCGAGCGTGAGGTCCGCGACGCCCTGGGCACCGTCGTCGACCCGGAGCTGGACGAGCCGATCACCGACGTCGGCTTCGTCCGCTCGGTGGCCGTGACCCCGGGTGCCGACGGTGCCGCCGTCGAGGTGCACCTGCGGCTGCCCACGTCGTTCTGCGCGCCGAACTTCGCCTTCCTGATGGTGTCCGACGCGCACGACGCGGTGTCCGCCGTCCCCGGGGTGGGCCGGGTGGTGGTCGAGCTGGACGACCACCACGACTCCGACCTGATCAACCGCGGGATGGCCGCCGGGCTCGGCTACCGCGGCACCTTCGGGCACGAGGCGGAGGACTCCCTCGACGAGCTGCGGGCGACCTTCCAGCGCAAGGCGCACACCGCGGCGATGGAGCGCGCGGTCACCGCGCTGCTGCGCACCGACCCGGCGGTGGACGTCTGGGCGCTCACCCTCGGCGACCTGCCGGCCGGTGAGCACACCACCGACGCGCTGCTGCGCCGGCGGGCGACGCTCGGCCTGCCGGTGGACGCCGGTGCCCCGGTGCTGATCCGGGACGACGGCAGCCGTCCCGACCCCGCGCAGGCGGAGATGGTGCTGCGCCGGGCCCGCTCGGTGCGCATCTCCGTCGACGGCAACGCCCACTTCTGCCGGGGCCTGCTCACCACCCGCTACCCCGGGTCGGAGGCCGACCAGGCGCCCCGCCCCGAGGACCGGGTCCTCCTCCCGCTCACCGTCCCGAAGGGAACGCGCCCGTGAAGGCCGTCCGCGTGCACGAGTACCACGTCGACCCCCGCATCGACGACGTCCCCGAGCCGCAGCTCCAGGGCCCGCTCGACGTCGTCGTCAAGATCGGTGGCGCCGGGGTCTGCCGCACCGACCTGCACATCCTCGAGGGCCAGTGGGCCGAGCTGCAGAACCCCGACCTGCCCTACGTGATCGGGCACGAGAACGCCGGGTGGGTGCACGCGGTCGGGGAGGGGGTCACCAACGTCGCCGTCGGTGACACCGTCATCCTGCACCCGCACCCCAGCTGCGGGCTGTGCATGCCCTGCCGCGCCGGCCGGGACATGCAGTGCGTCAACGCCTTCTTCCCCGGGCTGTCGAACGACGACGGGGGCATGGCCGAGTACCTGCGCACCACCGCCCGTGCCTGCGTGAAGCTCGACCCGTCGACCAACCCGGCCGACGTCGCCGCGCTCGCCGACGCCGGCATCACCGCCTACCACGCGGTGCGCAAGGCGCTGCCGCTGCTGCACCCGGGCACCACGGCGGTCGTGCAGGGCGCCGGGGGCCTCGGCCACATCGGCGTCCAGTGCCTGGCCGCGCTGTCGGGCACGCGGGTCATCGTCGTCGACCGCAACCCCGACGCCCTGGAGCTCGCCCGGCAGATCGGGGCCGACGAGACCGTGCTCGCCGACGGCACCCAGGTGCAGGCCGTCCAGGACCTCACCGGCGGGGGCGCGGACGTCGTCTTCGACTTCGTCGCCGAGCAGGGCGCGGAGATGGACGGCTGGCACATGACCGGCCCGGCCGGCTCGTACTACGTCATCGGGTACGGCGGCGAGCTGCGGATCCCGACGCTGGACTTCGTCGCCGGGGAGAAGAACATCGTCGGCAACATCGTCGGCACCTACACCGACCTGGCCGAGCTGATGGTGCTCGCGCAGGCCGGCAAGGTCACCCTGCACACCCAGCAGTACCCGCTGGAGCGGGCCGTGGACGCGCTGCGCGACCTCGACGCCGGGAAGGTCAGGGGGCGCGCGATCCTGGTCCCGTGACCGACCTGCACGCCGCGCTGGCGGGCTGGGCGCCGGAGCCGGAGGAGACCGCGGAGGTGGTCGGCCCCTGGCCGGCGGCCGCCTTCTCCGCCGTGCTCGACCTCCCCGCGCCGGCCGCGGGGGAGGGCGACCCGCTGCCCCTGCTGTGGCACTGGTTCTCCTTCCTCGGCACGCCGCGGCAGTCCGGGCTGGGGGAGGACGGGCACCCGGCTGCCGGCCGCTTCCTGCCGCCCGTCCCCGACCGCCGGCGGATGATCGCCGGCGGCCGGGTGCGGGTGCGCGCGCCGATCCTGGTCGGCGAGCGGGTCACCCGGCGGGCGGAGCTGGCCGCGGTGCGGGTCACCGACGGCCGCAGCGGGCCGATGGCGTTCGTGACCACCCGGTACACGTTCCGGCGTGGTGACCGCAGCGGGGACGACGTCCTGCTCACCGAGGAGCAGGACGTCGTCTACCGGTCCCAGCCCGCCGGGCAGCAGCGGGTCCTGCCGGTCGGGGAGCCGGACGCCGAGCCGGAGCACGACTGGCGCATCGAGACCGCGACCGGCCCGGAGCTGCTGTTCCGGTTCAGCGCGCTCACCCACAACGCCCACCGCATCCACTACGACCAGCCGTACGTGACCGGCGTCGAGGGCTACCCCGGCCTGGTGGTGCACGGCCCGCTGCTGGCGCTGCTGCTGCTGGAGGTCCCGCGCCGGCACGCGGGGCGCCCGGTGTCGGCGTTCGACTACCGGCTGACCAGCCCGGTGTTCGCCGGCGCCACCGTGCTCACCCATGGCCGCCGCTCCGGCGACGACGAGCTGGTGCTGTCCTCGATGGTCCGCGGCGGCCGCACCTCGATCACCGGCACCGCCCGGCTGTCCTGACCCCGACCGACCGCGCCCGGAGGCCCGCCGTGCAGATCGACCGGTTCGACCACCTGGTGCTCACCGTCGCCGACATCGACGCGACGGTCGCCTTCTACCGCGACGTCCTCGGCATGCAGCCGGTCGTCTTCGCCGGCGGCCGCACCGCCCTGACCTTCGGCCGCGCCAAGATCAACCTGCACCAGGCCGGCCGGGAGTTCGAGCCGAAGGCGGCCACGCCCAGGTCCGGCAGCGCGGACTTCTGCCTGGTCACCGAGGACCCGCTCGACGACGTCGTCGCCGAGCTGGCCGCACTCGGGGTGCCCGTGGAGGTGGGGCCGGTGGACCGCACGGGCGCGATCGGGCCGATCCGCAGCGTCTACGTGCGCGACCCGGACGGGAACCTGGTGGAGATCAGCACCTACCGGTCCGGCTGACGCCGGTCCGCGGGCTCAGTAGGACCGCGGCAGGCCCAGCACCTTGGTCGCCACGAAGGACTTGATCATGTTGTTGTTGACCGGGGCGACCTGGTACATCCGCGTCTCGCGGAACTTGCGCTCGACGTCGTACTCGTCGACGAACCCGTTGCCGCCGTGGGTGTCGAGCGCGGCGTTGGCCGCGGCCCAGCTGGCCTCCGACGCCAGGTGCTTGGCCATGTTGGCCTCGGCGCCGCAGGGGTGCCCGGCGTCGAACAGGCGGGCGGCCTCCCAGCGCATCAGGTCGGCCGCGCGCACCCGCATGTAGGCGTCGGCCAGCGGGAACTGCACGCCCTGGTTGGCCCCGATCGGGCGGCCGAAGACCTCCCGCCGGGTGGCGTAGCCGACGGCGCGGTCGACGAACCAGTAGCCGTCGCCGATGGCCTCGGCGGCCAGCAGGATGCGCTCGGCGTTCCACCCGTCGATGACGTAGCGGAAGCCGGCGTCCACCTCCCCGACCACGTGGTCGGCCGGCACCCGCACGCCCCGGTAGAACACCTGGTTGGTCGCGTAGTTGAACATCGTGCGCACCGGCACGACCTCCAGGGCCTCCGGCTGCTCGGCGCGGACCCGGCGCAGGTCCACCAGGAACAGGGTCAGCCCGCGGGTCCGGTCGGCGCCCTTCTCGCTGGTCCGGGCGAGCACCAGGGCCAGGTCGGACTCCGCGATCCGGCTGGTCCAGTTCTTGTGCCCGGTGAGGACGTAGCCGTCGCCGTCCCGGGTGGCGGTCGTGTCGATGGCGGTGGTGTCCGACCCGGCGGTCGTCTCGGTGATCGAGAAGGCCTGCAGCCGCAGCTCGCCCGCGGCGATGAGCGGGAGGTAGGCGTCCTTGAGCCGGTCGCTGCCGTGCCGGAGCAGCGCGCCCATCGTGTACATCTGCGCGTGGCAGGCCGCGGAGTGCCCGCCGGAGCGGTTGATCTCCTCCATCACCACCGACCCGGCGGTCACGCCCATCCCCCCGCCGCCGTACTCCGCCGGGATCAGGACGGCGAGCAGCCCGGCCCCGGTGAGGGTGTCGACGAACTCCTGCGGGTAGCGGCGGTCGCGGTCGGTCTCGCGCCAGTAGGCGTCGGGGAACCGCGCGCACAGCGCGCGGGTGCGCTCCCGCAGCGCCTCCAGGTCGGCGTCGGGTGCGGCGTGCACGGGCGTGGTGTCGAGCATCGGGGCTCCTCCTGTGGTCTCTGCCCAGTCTGCGCAGGTCCCGCTGCGTCCGGCGCGCCCGCCCGCAGGACACGGGCCGGTCCACGGTGGAGGCTGGGCGCCGTGAAGCTCCTGCTCCCCGACTCCGTGCCGCTGGACCCCGACCTGCCGGAGGGGGTCCAGGCGGTGCGCTACGACGCCGCGTCCCCGGTCCCCGACGAGCACCTGGACGCCGAGGCGCTCGTCGTCTGGGGCAACCGGCCGGCCGACCTGCAGGCCGTCGCCGGCCGGATGCCGCGGCTGCGCTGGGTGCAGGCCCTGGCGGCCGGCCCGGACGCCGTCCTCGGCGCGGGCTTCCCGGACGACGTCCTGGTCACCTCCGGTCAGGGCCTGCACGACGCGCCGGTGACCGAGCACGCCCTCGCCCTGGTCCTCGCGCTGCTGCGCCGGCTGCCGGCCGCGGTCGCCGCGCAGGGCGAGCACCGCTGGGCCCGCGAGCTCGGTGGGCTGCAGCCGCTGCACCCCGAGGGCGCGGTGACCACCCTGCTCGACGCGCGGGTGCTCGTCTGGGGCTTCGGCAGCATCGGGCAGACCCTCGCCCCGCTGCTGCGCGACCTCGGCGCGCACGTGCGGGGCGTCGCGCGCAGCGCGGGGGAGCGGGCTGGCTTCCCCGTCCTCGCCGAGGACCGGCTGGACGACGAGCTGGCGCGCACCGACGTCCTGGTCATGGTGCTGCCCGCCACGCCGGCCACCGAGCGGGCGCTGGACGCCGGCCGGCTGGCCGCGCTGCCGCGGCACGCGCTGGTCGTCAACGTCGGCCGCGGCTCGACGGTCGACGAGCCGGCACTGCTCGACGCGCTGGCCGGAGGCCGCCTCGGCGGCGCCGCCCTCGACGTCACCGCCGTCGAGCCGCTGCCGGCGGACTCCCCGCTGTGGGACGCGCCGAACCTGCTGCTCACCCCGCACGCCGCCGGTGGCCGCCCGGTCGGCGCCGACGCGCTGGTGGCCGCCAACCTCGCCGCCCTGCTGGCCGGCGGTGAGCTGCGCAACGTGGTGCAGCGCTGACCTCGAGCCCGTAGTCGCGGCCCGCGGCCCGACCGCGGGGTACCCGGGGCCGCGCCACCGGGCCGGGGCCCGGGTCCCCCGCAGTCGGCGCGCGCCCGCCCGGCCCGTCGAGTTGTCGGATGCCCCAGCGGCTGACACAACCGTCGCATGCACCCGGACCCCGTGGACTCCGCCGCCCGCCCGGAGCCGACCCTCCGCCCGGACGCCATCGGGTTCCGCGACGCGCTCGTCATCGGCCTGGCCTCGACCTCGCCGGCGTACTCGCTGGCCGCGATCATCGGGGCGCTGGTCGCGCTCACCGGCGTGCACGCCCCGGGCGTGCTGCTGGCCTCGTTCGTGCCGATGCTGCTCATCGCCGCCGCGTTCGCCGCGCTCAACCGGGTGGACCCCGACTGCGGGACGACGTTCTCCTGGGTGACCCGCGCGATGGGGCCGTGGGCGGGGTGGATCGGCGGCTGGGCCATCGCGATGACCGGCGTCCTGATCACCGGGTCGCTGGCCAACGTCGGCGTCGTGTTCACCCTGCGCACCGTCGGCCTGGACGCGCTGGCCGACAGCACCCCGGCGGTGCTGGTGCTGACCGTCGGGCTGGTGCTGCTCATGACCTGGCTGTGCGTGCTGGGCACCGAGCTGTCGGCGCGGGTGCAGGACGTGCTCATCCTCGCCCAGACCGCGGCCCTGCTGGTCTTCGCCGTCGTCGCCCTCGCCCGGGGCGTGACCGGCAACAGCCCCCTGGGCGGGCTGGCCCCCAGCTGGAACTGGCTGGACCCCTTCGGCGCCGGGGGTGCGGCGCTGACCGGCGGGCTGCTGCTCGGGGTGTTCGCCTACTGGGGCTGGGAGTCCGCGGTGAACCTGACCGAGGAGACCCGCGACTCCACGTCGGCCTCCGGCCGGGCCGCGGTGGCCTCCACCGTCGTGCTGCTGGTCACCTACGTCGGCGCGGCGGTCGCCGTCCTGGCCTTCGCCGGCACCGACTACCTGGCCGACAACGCCGAGGAGGAGGAGGCGGTGTTCGCGCTGCTGTCCACCGAGGTGCTCGGCGGCTGGGACTGGGTGGTGCTCGTGGCGGTGGCCACGGCGGCCGTCGCCTCCACCCAGACGACGATCCTCCCGGCGTCGCGGACCGGACTGTCCATGGCGCGCCGGCACGCCCTGCCCCGCCGCTTCGGCCACGTCTCGCCGCGCTACCGCACCCCGGACGTCTCCACCTGGTGGGTCGGCGGCATCGCCAGCGTCTGGTTCGTCGCCGTGAGCCTGGTCAGCGAGGACGCGCTGTTCGACTCCATCACCGCGCTGTCGCTGCTCATCGCCTTCTACTACGCGCTGACCGGGGTCGCCTGCGCGGTCTACCACCGCCGGCTGCTGACCCGCAGCGTGTCGGCGTTCCTGCTCATCGGGGTCGGCCCGCTGACCGGCGCGGGGCTGCTGGTCTGGCTGCTGGTGCTCTCCGTCCGCGACCTCGCCGACCCGGCGAACTCCTACACCGGTCAGGCGTGGCTGGGCGTGGGGCCCCCGCTGGTCATCGGGGTCGGGACCTTCGCCGTCGGCCTGGTGCTCATGGTCGTGTGGCGGGCGCGGGACGGCCGGTTCTGGGAGGAGCGCCCCGGGACCGCCGGCGACCCGATCCGCGTCGCCGAGGACCTGCGCTGAGCGCCGGTCCCGCCGTGACCATCGGCGGGTGGTCGCCCGACACGCCGGCGGGTGCAGCCATCCGCCGATGATCACGGGGACGGGGGCTCAGCGCTCCGCGGCCCCCACCGCCTCCGGCTGCCGGGCCGTCGCGGCCGGCCGCTGCAGCGCGGCGCCCTCCACGTCCAGCACCGGCAGCCGGCGCAGCCAGTGGGGCAGCCACCACGCGCGGGCGCCCAGCAGGGTCAGCGCCGCCGGCACGAGCACCATGCGGACGACGAAGGCGTCGACGGCGATGCCGACGGCCAGCGCGAAGGCGATCGACGTGATGGTCGCGTCGCCGGAGGGGACGAACCCGGCGAACACCGAGAACATGATCAGCGCGGCCGCGACCACGACCGGGGCGGCCTGCCGGAACCCGGTGCGGATGGCCGCCAGGGGCTCGGCGCCGTGGGCGTGCGCCTCGTGCATCCGGGACACCAGGAAGATCTGGTAGTCCATCGCCAGCCCGAACAGGATGCCGATGACCAGGATCGGCGTGAGGCTCAGCAGCGGGCCGCTGCCCCCGAGGTCGACCAGGCCGCCCAGCCAGCCCCACTGGAACACCGCCACGGTGGCGCCCAGGGCCGCGCCGACGGTGAGCACGAAGCCGAGGACGCCGACCAGCGGCACCAGCACCGAGCGGAAGACCAGCACGAGCAGCACCAGGGCCAGGCCCACGACCAGCGCCAGGTAGACCGGCAGGGCGGCGTCCAGGCTGGTGGCCACGTCGACGCTGACCGCGGTGGCGCCGGTGACCGAGGCGGTCGCCCCCTCGGTGCCGGCCAGCAGCGCGCGCAGGTCGGCCACCAGCTGCTCGGTCGCCGGGTCGGTCGGTCCGGAGGCCGGGAGGACCGGCAGCAGCGCGGCCGAGCCGTCGGCGTCCGGCACCGGCGGGGACACCAGGGCGACGCCGTCCAGGGCGCTCACCCCACCGGCGGCCGCGGTCGCGGCCGGCACCGCTCCCGGGCCCTCGAACAGCACGGTCAGCGGGCCGTTGACGCCCGGGCCGAAGCCCTCGGCGAGCAGCCGCTCGGCGCGGGCCCCGGTGCTGTCCTCCGGCGGGGTCTGCACCAGCGTGGTCTGCATCGACGCGACCGGGACGGCGACGACGCCCAGGGCCGCGACGCTCAGCAGCAGGGCGGGCACGCGGTGCCGGGTGACCGTGGTGACCCAGCCGGAGAGGAAGCCGCGACCGGTCGCGGCGGAGGAGTGCACCGCACCGCGCTGCCGCCTCGGCAGCGCGCGCAGCCCCAGGGAGCCCAGTGCCGCCGGCACCAGGGTGAGGGCGACGAGGACGGCGACGACGATGGTGCCCGCCGCCGCGAGGCCCATCTGGGTGAGGAACGGGATGCCGGCGACGAACAGGCCGGCCAGCGCGATGACCACGGTCAGCCCGGCGGTGACCACCGCGGAGCCGGCGGTGCCGACGGCCGTGGCGACTGCGGTGCCGACGTCCGCGCCGGCGCGCAGCTCCTGGCGGAACCGGCTGACGATGAACAGCCCGTAGTCGATGCCCACGGCCAGCCCGAGCATCGCGGCCAGGACCGGCGTGGTCGAGGACAGCTCGGTGTACCCGGTGGCGATCGTGATGCCGAGGACGCCGATGCCGACCCCGACGACCGCGGTCAGCAGGTTCATCCCGGCCAGGGCCAGCGACCCGTAGGTGACGGCGAGGACGACCAGCGCCACGGCGACGCCGACGACCTCGGCCGGGCCACCGACGTGCGGCGGCTCCTGGACGGCCTGGCCGGTGACCTCGACGGTGAGCGGGCCGGCCCCGGCGTCCCCCACCGCGGCCAGCAGGGCGTCCTGCTGCTCCGGGGTGACCTCGCCGACGGGCGCGGCGAAGGTGACCGTGCTGTAGCCGGTGGCCAGGTCCCGGTCGACCGTCGGCGCGGCCGGGTCCAGCGGGTCGCTGGCCGCCGCCACGCCGGGCAGGCCGCCGAGGGTGGCCACCGGCTCGCCGAGGGCGGTGGCGTTCTGCGGCGCGGTCAGGGTCTGCCCGTCCGGGGCGGCGACCACCACCTGCGCGGTGGCCCCGCCGGCGGCGCCGAACTGCGCGCTGATCCGCTCCAGGGCGGTGGTCGACTCCTGGCCGGGGATGGCGAAGCTGTCCGACGTCTCACCGGCCAGGGTCCCCGCCCCCACGCCGCCGCCGACGAGGACGGCCAGCCAGACGAGCACGACGGCCAGACGGTGCCGGTGCGAGAAGGCACCGAGCCGGGACAGCAGGACGGCCATGGTCAGGTCTCCACCGGGT
Organism: Geodermatophilus sp. DSM 44513; assembly: GCF_032460525.1. Taxonomy (NCBI): domain Bacteria; kingdom Bacillati; phylum Actinomycetota; class Actinomycetes; order Geodermatophilales; family Geodermatophilaceae; genus Geodermatophilus; species Geodermatophilus sp. DSM 44513. The sequence goes on from NZ_CP135963.1 coordinate 1,549,603, forward strand.
CGGGACGGGAGGGGGCGCCGGCCCGGCCGTGGCCGAGCGCGTCGAAGCAGGTGGCGACGATGTGCGGCCGCCACTCGGTGGTCCGGTCCCCGGCGTGCGCGGCGAGGGTCAGGACGGCGAGCGCGGACAGCGCCCCCACCACGCGCACCGAGCGCGGCGGCCCGGTGGTGTCGGGGTCGACGCCGAAGACCTGCAGCACCACGCCGGTGACGGCGCGGTCGGGTTCGGCGCCCAGGTCGGTGACCGGCGCGAGCATGAGCCCGACCAGCCCGGGGTGGGCCAGGGCGACGTCGACGAGGACCTCCAGCGCCCGCCGGTCCCGGGCCGGGCCCGGCGCCAGCGGGCCGACCTGGTCCAGCACGCGGGAGGCCAGCGTGCCGGCCTGCGCGAGCACCGCGGCGTGCAGCGCGTCCTTGCTCGGGAAGTGGTGCAGCAGGCCGGTCTTGGACAGCCCCACGGAGTCGGCGACGTCCTGCACGGAGGTCTTGGCGAACCCGCGCCGGGCGAACAGCGCGGCGGCGCACTCGAGGATGCCGTCGTCGGCCTGCTGGCGGAACGGACGGGCCACGTCCGGGGACGGTACCCGGCTCCCGACCGAACCGGTCGGAGAACGGACCGGAGCGGTCGGTGTCGCGGCCGGGTGGCCGGGGGACGTGCCGGGCGGTGGACTGGACCCATGACCCGCCACCGCATCGCGCTCGTGCCCGGCGACGGCATCGGCACCGAGGTGCTCCCACCGGCCGAGGCGGTGCTGGAGGCCGTGGGCCGCCGGCACGGCCTCGAGTTCGCCTTCGACTCCTTCGACTGGTCCTGCCAGCGGTACCTGGCGGAGGGCGCGATGATGCCGGCCGACGGGCTGGACCGGATCCGCTCCCACGACGCCGTCCTGCTCGGCGCGGTCGGCTGGCCCGGCGTGCCCGACCACGTGTCGCTGTGGGGGCTGCTGATCCCCATCCGGCGCGAGTTCCGGCAGTACGTCAACCTGCGCCCGGTCAAGGTGCTGCAGGGGGTGCCCAGCCCGCTGCGCGACGCCGGCGCCGGGGACGTCGACATCGTCGTCGTCCGGGAGAACGTCGAGGGGGAGTACTCCGAGGTCGGCGGCCGGGTGGGCCGGGGCACCCCGGAGGAGTTCGCGGTGCAGGAGGCGGTGTTCACCCGCCGGGGCATCACCCGGATCGCCGAGTACGCCTACGCGCTGGCCGAGCAGCGCGGCCGGCACGTCACCTCGGCGACGAAGAGCAACGGGATCGTGCACACCATGCCGTTCTGGGACGAGGTGGTGGCCGAGGTCGCCGCCCGGCACCCGGACGTGCGCAGCGACAAGGAGCACATCGACGCCCTCGCGGCCAAGCTGGTGCTCGCCCCCGGGCGGTTCGACGTGATCGTCGGCTCCAACCTCTTCGGCGACATCCTCAGCGACCTGGCCGCCGCGGTGGCCGGCAGCATCGGCGTCGCGCCGGCGGGCAACCTCAACCCCGAGCGGGAGTTCCCCTCGATGTTCGAGCCGGTGCACGGCTCGGCCCCCGACATCGCCGGGCAGGGCCGGGCCAACCCGCTCGGGGCGATGTGGTCGGCGGCCATGATGCTGGACCACCTGGGCCACCCCGAGGCCGGCGCCGACCTGCTCGCCGCCGCCTTCGGCGCGCTGGCCGACGGGGTGCGCACCGCCGACCTGGGCGGCACCGCCGACACCGCCGGCTACACCCGCGCGGTGCTCGACCGGGTGGGCACGTCCCGCTGACTGCCTCCCGCGCGCGGGAGGCAGTCAGCTGCCCGCGGCGGGGCCGTTCTGACAGGCTCGGGTCGCCGTCCCGACCCGTGCGCGGCCTCGACCCCTAGGAGCAGCGTGTTCACCAAGGTGCTGGTCGCCAACCGCGGCGAGATCGCGGTGCGGGCCTTCCGCGCGGCCTACGAGCTGGGCGCCGAGACCGTCGCCGTCTTCCCCTGGGAGGACCGCAACTCCGTGCACCGGCTCAAGGCCGACGAGAGCTACCAGATCGGCGAGGAGGGCCACCCGGTCCGCGCCTACCTGTCGGTCGAGGAGGTCGTCGGCGCGGCCCGGCGGGCGGGGGCGGACGCCGTCTACCCCGGCTACGGGTTCCTGTCGGAGAACCCGGAGCTCGCCGCGGCCTGCGAGCGGGCGGGGATCTCCTTCGTCGGCCCGCCGGCGTCGGTGCTCCAGCTCACCGGCAACAAGGCGCGGGCGATCGCCGCCGCCCGGGAGGCCGGCCTGCCGGTGCTGGCCTCCACCGAGCCCAGCGACGACCTGGACACGCTGCTGGCCGCGGCCGAGCAGCTGCCGTTCCCGGTGTTCGTCAAGGCCGTCGCCGGCGGCGGCGGGCGCGGCATGCGCCGCGTCGAGGACGCCGGCGAGCTGGCCGGCGCGGTGCAGGCGGCGATGCGGGAGGCGGAGTCCGCCTTCGGCGACGCCACGGTGTTCCTCGAGCAGGCGGTCGTCGAGCCCCGGCACATCGAGGTGCAGGTCCTCGCCGACGGGGACGGGAACGTGGTGCACCTGTTCGAGCGGGACTGCTCGGTGCAGCGCCGGCACCAGAAGGTCGTCGAGCTGGCGCCGGCGCCCAACCTGGACCCGGAGTTGCGGGAGCGGATCTGCGCCGACGCGGTCGCCTTCGCCCGGGCCATCGGCTACGTCAACGCCGGCACCGTGGAGTTCCTGCTCGACCGCGACGGCCGGCACGTGTTCATCGAGATGAACCCGCGCATCCAGGTCGAGCACACGGTCACCGAGGAGGTCACCGACGTCGACCTGGTGCAGTCCCAGCTGCGGATCGCCTCGGGGGAGACGCTGGCCGACCTGGGCCTGTCCCAGGACACCATCGTGCTGCGCGGCGCGGCGCTGCAGTGCCGGATCACCACCGAGGACCCGGCCAACGGCTTCCGCCCGGACACCGGCCGGATCACCGCCTACCGCTCCCCGGGCGGTGCGGGGGTGCGGCTGGACGGCGGCTCGTCGCTGGGCGCGGAGGTCGGCGCGCACTTCGACTCGATGCTGGTGAAGCTGACCTGCCGCGGGCGGGACTTCGGCATCGCGGTGGCCCGGGCCCGCCGCGCGGTGGCCGAGTTCCGCATCCGCGGCGTGGCCACCAACATCCCGTTCCTGCAGGCGCTGCTCGACGACCCGGACTTCGCCGCCGGACGGGTCACCACGTCGTTCATCGAGCAGCGCCCGCACCTGCTCACCGCGCGCAGCTCCGCCGACCGCGGCACCAAGCTGCTCACCTACCTGGCCGACGTCACCGTCAACCGGCCGCACGGCGAGCGCCCGCACCTGGTGGACCCGGCGGACAAGCTGCCCCCCGTCGACCTGGGCACGCCGCCGCCGGACGGCTCGCGCCAGCGGCTGCTGGCGCTGGGCCCGGAGGCCTTCGCCGCGGAGCTGCGGGCGCAGACCCCGCTGGCGGTCACCGACACCACCTTCCGCGACGCCCACCAGTCGCTGCTGGCCACGCGGGTGCGCACCAAGGACCTGCTCGCCGTGGCCGGGCACGTCGCCCGCACCGCCCCGCAGCTGCTCAGCCTGGAGTGCTGGGGCGGGGCCACCTACGACGTGGCGCTGCGCTTCCTGCACGAGGACCCCTGGGAGCGGCTGGCCGCGTTGCGCGAGGCGGTGCCCAACGTCTGCCTGCAGATGCTGCTCCGCGGCCGCAACACCGTCGGCTACACCCCCTACCCGGAGGCCGTGACCGACGCGTTCGTGCGCGAGGCGGCGTCCTGCGGTCTGGACGTCTTCCGGGTGTTCGACGCCCTCAACGACGTCGGGCAGATGCGCCCGGCGATCGACGCCGTCCGGGCGACCGGGACCGCGGTCGCGGAGGTCGCGCTGTGCTACACCGGCGACCTGTCCGACCCCGGCGAGACGTTGTACACGCTGGACTACTACCTGCGGCTGGCCGAGCAGATCGTGGAGGCCGGCGCCCACGTGCTGGCGATCAAGGACATGGCCGGGCTGCTGCGCCCGCCGGCGGCAGCCCGGCTGGTGACCGCGCTGCGCGAGCGCTTCGACCTCCCCGTGCACCTGCACACCCACGACACCGCCGGCGGTCAGCTGGCCACCCTGCTGGCCGCCTGGCAGGCGGGGGTGGACGCCGTGGACGGCGCGGTGGCCTCCATGGCCGGGACGACCAGCCAGCCGCCGCTGTCGGCCATCGTGGCCGCGACCGACACCACCGAGCGGGCCACCGGGCTGAGCCTGGCCGCGGTCAACGACCTGGAGCCCTACTGGGAGGCGGTGCGCCGGGTCTACGCGCCGTTCGAGTCCGGGCTGCCCTCGCCCACCGGGCGGGTCTACACCCACGAGATCCCCGGCGGGCAGCTGTCCAACCTGCGCCAGCAGGCGATCGCCCTGGGGCTGGGGCAGCGGTTCGAGGAGGTAGAGGACGCCTACGCCGCCGCCGACCGGCTGCTCGGCCGGCTGGTCAAGGTCACGCCGTCGTCCAAGGTGGTCGGTGACCTGGCGCTGCAGCTGGTCGGCTCCGGGGTGGGCGTGGAGGACTTCGCCGCCGAGCCCGGGAAGTACGACCTGCCCGACTCGGTCATCGGCTTCCTGCGCGGCGAGCTCGGCGACCCGCCCGGTGGGTGGCCCGAGCCGTTCCGCTCCCGGGCGCTGGAGGGACGCCGTCCCGCCGAGCCGCCGGCCGAGCTGTCCCCCGACGACGAGCGCGGGCTCACCGAGTCGCCGCGGTCGACGCTCAACCGGCTGCTGTTCCCCGGGCCGACCCGCGACTTCGACACCCACGGCGAGCAGTACGGCGACGTATCGGTGCTGCCGACCAAGGAGTTCCTCTACGGCCTGCGCCCCGGCGACGAGCACGCCGTGGACATCGAGCCCGGGGTCACCCTGCTCATGGGCATCGAGGCGATCAGCGACCCCGACGAGCGCGGCATGCGCACCGTCATGTGCACGCTCAACGGGCAGCTGCGGCCGGTGTCGGTGCGCGACCGCTCGGTGGAGGCCGCCGTCAAGGCCGCGGAGAAGGCCGACCGCAGCGACCAGCGCCAGGTCGCGGCCCCCTTCGCCGGCGTGGTCAGCCTGCAGGTGGGCGAGGGCGACAGCGTGACCGCCGGGCAGGCGATCGCCACCATCGAGGCGATGAAGATGGAGGCCTCCATCACCGCCCCGGTCGCGGGCACCGTCGAGCGGCTGGCGATCGACTCCGTGCAGCAGGTGGAGGGCGGTGACCTGCTCGTCGTCCTGCGGTAGCGCGAGGCCCGGCGGGGGCCGCCGTGTCGCCGGGCGCGGACGCTGTGTGACCGACGGACCGGGGTGTCGCATTCCTCCCGTCCCGGTCGCATCAGCCGGGCGCGGGCGGGGCACGGCCCCTGTGCGCTGCGGCGGACGGGGACGCGTGACCCGTGCCCTGCGGCGCTGCCCCGCGGGGCACGGGGAGTGGGGGCGACCCCAGCGGCAGCACGGGACGGAGCACGGTGTGACCACGGTCGACGGGGGTCGGCAGACCCTGGGTGACCGCTACGAACTCCAGGAGCTGATCGCCACCGGCGGGATGGGGCAGGTCTGGCGCGGCCGGGACACCATGCTCGACCGGCCGGTCGCGGTGAAGGTGCTGCGCAGCGAGTACGCCGACGACGCCACCTTCCTCGCCCGGTTCCGCGCCGAGGCCCGCCACGCCGCCGGCCTGAGCCACCCCAACATCGCCACCGTCCTGGACTACGGCGAGGGGACGGCGGCGGACACCGGCGAGAACCTGGCCTACCTGGTGATGGAGCTGGTGGACGGCGCCCCGCTGTCCGCGCTGCTCGCCGAGGAGGGCCGGCTGGAGCCCGACGCGGCGCTGTCCGTGCTGTCCCAGGCCGCCGCCGGGCTGGCCGAGGCGCACCGCGCCGGCGTGGTGCACCGCGACGTCAAGCCCGGCAACATCCTGGTCCGCCCCGACGGCAGCGTGAAGCTCACCGACTTTGGCATCGCCACCTCGGCGGAGAGCGTGCCGCTCACCGGCACCGGTCAGGTGATCGGCACCGCGCAGTACATGTCCCCCGAGCAGGCCGCCGGCGAACCGGTCAGCCCGGCCAGCGACGTCTACGCGCTGGGCCTGGTCGGGTACGAGTCGCTGACCGGCCACCCCGCCTTCGGCGGCACCAACCCGGTGACCGTCGCGCTCAAGCGCGTCCAGGAGGACCCGGACCCGCTGCCCGCCGACGTCCCGCCCGACGTCCGGCACCTCATCGACGCCGCGCTGACCAAGGACCCGCAGGACCGGCTCGCCGACGGCGACGCGTTCCTGCACGCCCTCGAGGAGACGGTGCACCGGACGCCGGGCACCGCGACGCTCACCCGGCCGATCGCCCCGGGCGCCGTCGCCGCGGCCGTCCCGTCGGCGGCGCAGCCGGCGGCCTCTGCTGCCCCGTCGACCCGGGGGGTGCCGCCCGTCCGGACCCGGCACCGCGGGACCGGGCAGCCGTCCCGTCGCCGGCCGCTGCTGGTGGCTCTGGCCGTGCTCGCCGTCGTGTTGCTCGGCGGCGGCGCGGTCGTGTTGCTCGGCGGGCAGGAGGGAGACGGCGGCTCGGTGGCCTCCGCGCCGTCGGCCGACGCCGCCCTCGAGGGCGGACTGGTGCTGAGCGCCGCCGACTACGTGGGCCGGCCGGTCGAGGAGGTCGCCGCGGAGCTGACCGGCTTCGGCCTGACGGTGGACCAGCAGCCGGAGGTCGCGCCGGACGCCGCCCCAGGCACGGTCACCGCACTGGACCCGGCCGGCACCGAGGTGCGGCCCGGGGACCGGGTGGAGGTCGGCGTCGCGACGTCGCCCGAGGCCACCGGTGGGTCCGCCCCGGCGGAGGACGCCGCCCCGTCGGCCGAGGCCCCTGCCCCGGCGGGCGACTCCTCGGCGGGCGGGTCCTCCTCGGCGGGGGACTCCACCCCCTCCGAGGGCTCTGCGGCCACCGATCCTGCGCCGAGCGAGGCCGCGCCGAGCGACGCCGCACCGACGGACGCCGCACCGACCGACGCCGCACCGACCGACTCCGCACCGACCGACTCCGCACCGACGGACTCCGCACCGGCCGACGACGCGTCGCCCTCGGCCGACCCCACCCCGGCGGAGGGCTCGGCACCGGCGGAGAGCTCGTCCCCGGCGGAGAGCTCGTCCCCGGCGGAGAGCTCGTCCCCGGCGGAGAGCTCGGCACCGGCCGAGGACTCCGCGGCGGCCGAGGAGTCCTCGCCGGCGCCCACGTCGCCGTCCGCGGAGGCGACCACCGAGGCACCGGAGCCGTCCGCCGAGGCCTCCACCGAGCCGTCCGGCTCGGCCGCGGCCACCTCCGCGTCGGGCGACGCGGAGTCCTCGTCGGCGGCGTCGGAGTCGTCAGCGCAGTCGTCGGCGGGGTCGACCGCTGAGGAGTCTCCGACGGCCGGCAGCAGCCCGTCGGAGACCGGGAGCGCCGGCACCACGGCGCCGGAGACGGCCGAGCCCACCGGCTGACCGGTCGGCCGGTGGTGCCCACGGGTCGGCGTCCGCGGCCGGTCCGCTCCTCGCTCGCTGCGATGCTCCCGGCCGCGTCAGCCGACGAGCACGACCACCAGCGTGCGCGGACCGTGCACGCCCTCCACCCGCTGCAGCTCGATGTCGCTGGTCGCCGACGGACCGCTGACCATCGTGAGCGGCGCGTTCGGGTGCAGCCGCGGCAGCGCCTCGGGCACGCTGCCGACCACCTGCCCGGCGTCGACCACGCAGACCAGGCAGTCCGGCAGCAGCGAGAGCGCCCGGCGCCCGGACAGCGGGCCGCCGTCGAGCACCAGCGTGCCGGTCTCGGCGATCGCGACCGCGACCCCGGTCAGCGTGGCGGCGAACGCGGCGAGCTCCACGGCGGGCCGGCCGTCGTCCTCGCTCGTCCCCTCCGGCCGCCAGCCGGCCGGGACGCCGGGGGCGACCACGACCGACGCCGGCTGCCACCCGGCGCCCAGGCCGGTGTCCAGGGCGGCCGCGACGGTCGCACCGACCTCGTCCGGGCCGCAGCGCAGCACCGAGGCCTTGTAGTCCTCCAGCCGGTCGACGAGGACGTCGAGCTGCTGGGCGGCCGGGCGGTCGTCGGTGGCCCGGTAGTCGCGCGGGACGACGACGTCGGGACGCCGCTCGCCCAGCGCGGTGCGGATCCGGTCGAGGACCTCCTCGCGTGCGCTCGTCACCGGCCCTCCCCGGCACTCTGGCGCCGCTGCACCCGCGTCCGCGCCCGTGCACCCGCGCGGGAGTGGCAGGAGACGCGCTGGAGTGCGCTCACCGCCCGCGCTCCCGGGTCCACTGCTGCACGAACGTCTCGCGCGGCGGGGCGGGCAGGTCGCGGCTGCGGGTCCAGCCCGACGCCGGCGGGGGCAGCGCGGCCGGCATGGTCGGCCTCCCGCGGGCCAGGAACCGGCCCAGGGACGCCGCCCGCTGGGTGAGGTGCCACAGCCGGGGGCTCGACATGGCCCGGGCCAGCACCCGGAAGGCCGCCGCCTCGGGGGTGGTCTTCTGCTGGGCCTCGACGTGCTCGGCGCGCAGGTGCACCAGGATCGAGGGGATGTCGATGGCCACCGGGCAGGCGTCGTAGCAGGCGCCGCACAGCGAGCTGGCGTAGGGCAGCGAGGCGTTGTCCTCCACCCCGGTCAGCTGCGGGGACAGCACCGCGCCGATCGGGCCCGGGTAGACCGAGCCGTAGGCGTGCCCGCCGGCGCGCTCGTACACCGGGCAGACGTTGAGGCAGGCCGAGCACCGGATGCAGTGCAGCGCCTCGCGGCCCACCTCGTCGGCGAGCACCGCCGTCCGCCCGTTGTCCAGCAGCACCAGGTGGAACTCCTGCGGGCCGTCGCCGGGGGTCACCCCGCTCCACATGGAGGTGTAGGGGTTCATCCGCTCCCCGGTGGAGGAGCGGGGCAGCAGCTGCAGGAACACCTCGAGGTCGCGCCAGGTGGGCACCAGCTTCTCGATGCCCATCACGGTGATCAGCGTCTGCGGCAGGGTCAGGCACATCCGGCCGTTGCCCTCGGACTCGACGACGGCCAGCGTGCCCGTCTCGGCGACGGCGAAGTTGGCCCCGCTGATCGCCACGCGGGCGCGCAGGAACCGCTCCCGCAGGTGCGCCCGAGCGGCCATGGCCAGCCGGCGCGGCTCGTCGGTGAGCCCGGGGTCCACGCCGGGCATGGTGCGCAGGAAGATCTCCCGGATCTCCGCGCGGTTCTTGTGGATCGCCGGCACCAGGATGTGGCTGGGCGCGTCGTCCCCGAGCTGCACGATCAGCTCGGCCAGGTCGGTCTCGTGCGCGGTGATCCCGGCGGCCTCCAGGGCCTCGTTCAGGCCGATCTCCTGGGTGGCCATCGACTTGACCTTGACCACCTCGTCGGTGCCGGTGGCCTGCACCAGCCGGGTGACGATCTCGTTGGCCTCCTCGGCGTCGCGGGCCCAGTGCACGGTGCCGCCGCGGGCGGTCACCTGGCGCTCCAGCTCCACCAGGTGCTCGTCGAGGCGGGCCATGGTCGCGGCCTTGAGCGCCTTGCCGGCCTGGCGCAGCTGCTCCCAGTCGGGCACCTCGCCCACGACCCGGGCCCGCTTGGTGCGGATGGTGGCGGTGGCGTGGCCGAGGTTGGCCCGCAGCTGCCCGTCGCGCAGCGCGTCCCGGGCGGCCTCGGGGAAGGGCCGGTCACCGCGCAGGTGGCCTACCCCGCGGGGCGCGGTGGGCAGGCCGAGGAACGTCGTCCCGGACCTCGGCGCGCCGGGTGCCAGGGGGGTCTCGCCCGGGGTCAGGGGCGTCTCGCCGGGGCGGACGGGGGTGGTGGTCACGCGGGCACCGCCGGTCGGGTCGTCTGCTGGGGGGTCACGGCGTCCTCCGTCGAGGCGAGGATCTCGGCCAGGTGCACGGTGCGCGTCCCCGACCGCAGCCGGGACAGCCCACCGCCGATGTGCATGAGGCAGGAGGCGTCACCGGCGGTGCACACCTCCGCGTGCGTGGACAGCACGTTGGCCATCTTGTCGGTCAGCATCGCCGTCGAGGTGTCGGAGTTCTTCACCGAGAACGTGCCGCCGAAGCCGCAGCACTGCTCGGCGGCCGGCAGCTCGACCAGCGTCAGGCCGCGGACGGCGCGCAGCAGCTGCAGCGGCCGGTCGCCCACCCGCAGCAGCCGCAGCGAGTGGCAGGTCGGGTGGTAGGTGACCCGGTGCGGGTAGTAGGCGCCGACGTCGGTCACGCCGAGCACGTCGACCAGGAACTGGGACAGCTCGTACGTGCGCCCGGCCAGCGCCTCGGCCTCGTCGGCCAGGGCGTGCTCCCCGGCCCGGCGCAGCACCAGGGCCTGCTGGTGGTGGATCGAGGCCACGCACGACCCGGACGGCGACACGATCGCCTCCGCCCCGGCGAAGGCGCGCACGTGGTTGGCCACGATCGGCACCGCCTCGCGCCGGTAGCCGGTGTTCACGTGCATTTGCCCGCAGCAGGCCTGACCCGGTGGGACGACGACCTCGTGGCCCAGCCGCTCCAGCAGCCTGGCCGTGGCCATCGCGACCTGCGGCGCCACCGTGTCGACCAGACACGTGGCGAAGAGTGCGACCCTCATGCGGCTCCCTCCCGGTCCGTCCGGACCGCCGGCACCGGTCGCCCGGGCCGGGGTCCTCCCCGGGACTCTGCCACCATCGCCGCTGCGCCGCGCCGACGGCGGACGTGCGGTCGGGGTCAGTCGGCCTCGCGCTGCCGCTCGATCGCCTCCAGGACCGTCTTGCGGCCCTTCCCGAGGTCGCGCTCGGCCGTCTCGGCGCGGTCCAGCTGGGAGTCACCGGACATCCTGCCCACCCGCTCGCGCGCCTCGGTGGCCTTCAGGTCGACCAGCTCCGCGGCCTTGCGGGCCTCCTTGGCCGCGTCGGTGTTGGCCACGTGCTGCTCCTCGGATCCCTTCTTCCGGGCGTCGGTGGCCTGCTTCTCGTCGTCCGACAGCAGCTCCCAGGCGGCGTCGGGCAGGTACCGCCTCGTCCCGTCGGAGCCGCGCGCCCGGTCGCCGCCGTCGGCGGTGTGCCAGTCCTGGTCGCCCCACTCCTGCAGGTGCCGCTGCGACTCGGTGCGCTCGCCCTCGTGCCGGTAGCCGCCGCCCTGGGCCTCGTACTCCCGGGTGAGCAGCTGGCTCTTGCGCGCGCTCCACTGGCCGGGCTTCCCGCCGCGGTCGCCCGCCTTGATCTCCTCCTTGAGCCGCTCGCGCAGCTCGGGGTCCGTGTAGTCCGCCGCGTAGTCCTCTGCCGACTTCCCGCTCATGGGCGCCCCGGTACCCGCGGTGGAGTCACTCCACCCCTGCACCGCGGCCGGTCAGGACGCGCGTGACGGCGGGGGAGGGCCGCAGCTCGACCGGGCGACCGGCCCGCTCGGCGGCCTCGACGTGGTCGAGCAGCAGCTCGACGCCGGGCGCGGACAGGGCGGTCACCGAGCGGGCGTCGATCCGGTCCACGCGCGCCGGCTCGCGTCCGTAGCGCGCCCAGAAGGCGTCGACGGCGGCGGCGTCCACCGCTCCGGCAAGGCACAGCAGCCGCCCACCGGTGGTGTTCAGCAGGCGCACGACGCCGCGCCGGGTGGCGGCACTGTCCGGGTCCACCGGCCCAGTGTGCGGCGCCCCGGGAGTTCACGCGGACGGTTCCCCGGTGTCGCCGGCCCGACGTAGCGTGCGGACGCTGTGACTCGTCGCCGACGGAGGAGAACCCGATGAGGCCCCGTCCCCTGACGGCCGTGACCGCGCCCGCGTGTCTGACCGTCCTCGCCCTCGCGACCGCCGCACCCGCGGCGGCCACCTCGACGCACGAGGCCGGCCCCCCGCCGGTCGACGTGCAACTGCTGGCCTTCAACGACTTCCACGGCGCGCTGCAGCCGCCGTCCGGCTCCGGTGGGCGGGTGACGCTGGCCGACGGCAGCACCGTCGACGCCGGCGGCCTGGCCTCCTTCGCCACCCACCTGCGCCAGCTGGAGGCGGAGACGCCGAACAGCCTCACCGTCAGCAACGGCGACATGATCGGCGGCAGCCCGTTCCTGTCCGCGCTGTTCCGCGACGAGCCGACCGTGGACGCCATGGACGCCCTCGGTCTCGACGTGGCCACCGTGGGCAACCACGAGTTCGACGAGGGCGTCGACGAGCTCCTGCGGATCGTCGAGGGCGGCGCCTGCCACCCCGAGGACGGCTGCCTGGACGGCGACGGCTACGACGGGTCGGACGCCACCTGGCTGGCCGCCAACGTGGTGGTCCGCGACACCGGCGAGCCGATCCTCCCGCCGTACGTGGTGCACGAGTTCGACGGCGTGCAGGTCGGCGTCATCGGCCTGACCCTGGACGAGACGCCGTCGATCGTCTCCGCCGAGGGCATCGCCGACAACGAGTTCCTCGACGAGGTCGCGACCATCAACCGCTACACCGCCGAGCTGCAGGCCGACGGCGTCGAGGCGGTCGTGGTGTCGCTGCACGAGGGCGGGGAGGCCGGCGGTGGCCCGAACGCCTGCGAGGAGCCCACCGGCCCGGCCTTCGAGATCGCCGAGCGCGTCACCGACGCCGTGGACGTCGTCCTGACCGGCCACTACCACAACGGGTACGTGTGCCAGGGCGAGGACGAGGTCGACGGCAAGCTGGTCACCCAGGCGCTGTCCAACGGCCGGCTGATCACCGACGTCGACCTGAGCATCGACCGGCGCACCGGCGACGTCGTGGCCAAGGCCGCCGAGAACGTCGTCGTCAGCCGGGACGTCGCCCCCGACGCCGAGGCCCAGGCGCTGGTCGACCGCTACGCCGCGCTGGCCGAGCCGATCGCGAACGAGCCGGTCGGGGCGGTCACCGCCGACGTCCTGCGGGCGCAGGAGCCGCTGGTCGGCGACCTCGGCGGGGAGTCCCCGCTGGGCAACCTGATCGCCGACGCCCAGCTCGCCGCGACCGACGAGGAGGCCGGCGCGGTGGCGGCGTTCATGAACCCCGGCGGCGTCCGCGCGGACCTCACCCTGGCGTCCTCCGACGCCGGCGAGGGCGAGGGCGTGGTCACCTACGGCGAGGCGTTCGAGGTGCAGCCGTTCAACAACCTGCTCACCACGCTGGACCTCACCGGCGCGCAGCTGTACGCGCTGCTGGACCAGCAGTTCGCCGTCGGCCGGGTGCTCGCCCCGTCGGACTCGGTGCGCTACACCGTCGCCGCGGACGGCAGCGCCGTGGTGCCCGGCTCGCTCACCATCGGCGGGACGGTGGTCGACACCGCCGCCACGTACCGGATCACGGTGAACAACTTCCTGGCCGGGGGCGGTGACGGGTTCACCGTGCTCACCGAGGGGACGAACGCGGTCAACCAGCCCGGCTTCGACGTCGACGCCCTGATCGCGTACCTGTCCGGGGACCCGGTCGCCCCGCCGGCGACCGACCGGATCACCGTCGCCGGCTGACCCGGCACACCCCTGCGGCGGGCGCCGCCGGTCCGCGTGACCGGCGGCGCCCGCTGTCGTCGTGCCGCGGTCGCCGGGTGTCACAGTCGGGTCCGTGCCGCCCGAGCTGACCGTCCGCCCGCTGACCGAGGACGACCGCGAGCTGCTCCGCACCGCCACCCTGGCCAACCTGGACTGGGCGGGCACGCAGCGGTTCACCTCCCGGGACGTCGAGGAGACCCCCGCCTTCCGCCACTACACCGACCTCCGGCCGGAGCGCGGCGACCTCGGGTTCGTCGCCGAACGGGCCGGACGCACGGTGGGCGTGGTGTGGCTGCTGTTCCTCGGCAGCGACGACCCCGGGTACGGGTTCGTCGCCGACGGCGTCCCGGAGCTCGGCCTGTCCGTGTGGCCGGGCCACCGCGGGCAGGGGATCGGCGGTCACCTGCTGCGCCGGGCCCTCGCCGAGTCCCGCCGGCGGGGGCTGCCGCGGGTCAGCCTGAGCGTGGAGCCGGCGAACCCCGCCGTTCACCTGTACCGCGCCGTCGGCTTCACTCCCGTGCCCGGTGCCGCGGACGGCACCCTCGCCGTCGACCTCTGACGACGGCGGCTCAGCTCCAGTCGATGCGGGCGGCCAGCCCCTGCAGCCGGGCGCCGAGCACCGGGTCCAGCGACGCGGCCCAGGCCACCCGGCCGAGGACGTGGTCCCGGAAGGTCGCCGGGTCGTGCCCGCGGGTCTGCCCGGCCCAGCCGTGCCGGGCGCAGTTGTGCAGCAGTGCCCGCAGCGCGTCCCGCTCCGGACGGGGCAGGGTCGGCCGGGCGTTCACGACGGTGCCGAGCACCCGCTGCCGCGACGCCGCCCCCGCCACGCGGGTCTTGGCCGGGTTGACCCGGAACCCCTCCTCGGCGGCGATCGCGGCCACCCGCCCGGCGAACCGTCGCCACCCGGTGCGGTGGTCGCCGCTGAAGGTCAGGTCGTCGACGTAGCGGGTGTAGCGGGCGCCGGAGGCGGCGGCCAGGCCGGCCAGCCGGCGGTCGAGCCGGAAGCAGACGAGGTTCGCCAGCGCCGGCGAGGTCGGGGCGCCCTGCGGCAGGTGCGGGGCCGCCAGCCGCGCCCCCAGCCGCCGGTGCCGGTCCCGGGCGTCGACCCCGGCCGGCCGCGGCAGCGCCTGCCACACCGACGCCGGCGCGGTGGTGGTCACCAGGCCGGTGACCAGGTGGGCGACCGGCTCGGTCAGCCCCACGGTGCCCTGCAGCAGCCCCCACACCCGCGGCGCGGACACCGACGCGAAGAACGCCTCCAGGTCCATGCCCAGCACGACCGCGCTGCCGGCGTGCGGCGCGGCCGCCGTCCGCACCGACCGGCCCGGCACGCACCCGTGGGCGGCGTCGTGCACCGGCACGGGGCCCAGCACGTGCCGCAGCAGCCGCCGCTGCACCTCCTTGAGTCGCGGCTTGGGCTCGGCGAGCAGCCGCAGGCCGCCGCGACGCTCCACGGTGTGCCAGCGGTAGTGCCGCAGCGGCTCGTCGGCCGTGCGTTCCAGCCCCCGGACGTCGGCGAACCAGGCCAGCTCCCCCTGGTCGAGGTCGAGCAGCCGGGCCAGGGCGGCGGCGTCGGGCAGCGGGACGACGCCGAACCGGTCGCGCACCACGGAGGTCGCGCGCGGCCGGCGCCGGAGGACGCGCGGTCGGTCCTCGACCTGCGCCCACCCGGTCGTCGCCGCGACGAACAGCGCCAGCTCCCGCGGCCGGTCGGCCGGCGCCGTGGCGTGGGCGTCCAGCACCTCCCCGACGACCGTCCCGACCCAGCGCGGAGCGCGCGGGTACCCGAGGGACACCGCGACCCGGCGGACCATCGTCCGCCGCGACCACGGCCCGGCCAGCAGCGCCGTCGCCACCCCGGACGCCAGGACCGGGGGGTGCGCGGTCACGGGCGTGCGCGGCGAGGGAGGCAGCCACTCCCCGAGGGAGACGCCATCTCGTGCGCGGAGCGCACCTCCTGGCGGCTGGTGCCGTGCCTGGCTCGCTGCGGTGCCCCGGGGTTGCCCCGGGGAGACCGGCTGACGCCGGTCGTCCTGCCCTCCCCGCCGCGCACGGGCAGCACGGTAGCGGCCGGAGCCGCATCCGTGCTGCTCACGGACGGGTGACGCACGGTTGCGCCGTCTCCCGGGCTCCTGCACCGTGCCACGGGCGGGGGCGCCGCAGGACGAGGGAGTGCGACGGGTGGACGAGCCGGACCCGCGGCCGCGCAGCCGCTACGAGCGGGCCGTCGAGCAGGGGCGGCAGCGCCACCGGGCGGACGAGCGCGCCTGGATGGAGCAGTACCTCAGCGAGCCGTTCGGCTCCTTCCTGGTCACGCAGCTCGCCTGGGGCGCCCTCGGCTTCGTCCTCGGTCTCGTGCTCGGCAGCTGGACCTGGGCCGTGGTCAACGCCGTCGTCTTCACCGGTGCGGGGCTGGTCGGCCGCGCGTGGGTCCGCCGGCGGTGCGCGCGGGACGCCGGGCGGGAGTAGCGGTCAGGACGGCGTCAGGTCGGTGCTGTGCAGCACCCGCCCCCCGACGTCGCGCAGCTCCACGGTCATCACGCCGCTGCTGCCGTCGATGCGCACGTGCCCGAGGAACTGCGAGGAGGCGTTGGGCTCCTCGCCGGCCCGTGCCCCGGTCTTCGAGAACACCACCCGCGGCCCGAAGGTCGCGTCCAGGTCGTTGGGCCCGAAGGTGCCGGCGTGCAGCGGGCCGGTGACGAACTCCCAGAACGGGTCGAAGTCGGGGAACGCGGCCCGCTCGGGGGAGTAGTGGTGCGCGGCGGTGTAGTGGACGTCGGCGGTCAGCCACACCACGTTGCGGACGCCGTGCCGCTTGAGGTCGGACAGCAGCCGGGCGATCTCGGTCTCCCGGCCCAGCGGCCGCCCGGGGTCGCGGTTGGCGATGCCCTCCTGCGCGACCTCGCCGTCGGGCACCACCAGCCCGAGCGGCATGTCGGAGGCGACCACCTTCCACAGCGCCCGCGACGTCCGCAGCCGGCGGGACACCCGGGCCAGCTGCTCCTCGCCCATGATCCGCGTCTCCGGCCCCGCGGTGGCCAGGTTGGCGGTGTTCGGCCCGCGGTGGGTGCGCAGGTCCAGCGCGACGACGTCCACCAGCGGCCCGTGGGGCAGCACCCGCTCGATCCGGTCGCCGGCGATCGGCGTGTACTCGCGGAAGGCCTGCCGGGCGCGGGCGGCCAGCGTGTCGACGTCCCGGACGGTGTACCGCTCGTCGGTGAGCACCTCGCCGGGGTACCAGTTGTTGGTGACCTCGTGGTCGTCCCACTGGACGACCAGCGGCACCTCGGCGGCCATGGCGCGCACGTTGGCGTCGAGCAGGTTGTAGCGGTACTGGCCGCGGTACTCGTCGAGGGTCTCGGCGACCTTGCTCTTCTCCGGCGTGACCACGTTGCGCCACACCGAGCCGTCGGGCAGCTGCACGCTCTCCTGCAGCGGCCCGTCGGCGTACACGTTGTCCCCGGAGTGCAGGAAGAAGTCCGGCTCCAGCCGGCGGACCGCCTCGAAGCCGGTCATCCCGCCGGTGTCGGGGTTGATGCCCCACCCCTGACCGGCCACGTCCCCGGACCACGCGAAGCTGACGTCCCGCCGGTCGCGCGGCGCGGTCCGGAACCGGCCGACCAGCGGCTCGCCGAGGCGCCCGCCGTCGTCGAACCGCACCCGGTAGAACAGCTCCGTCCCGGCCGGCAGGCCGTCCAGGTGCACCCGCCCGGTGTGGTCGGTGTCCGGTCCCACGTCCAGCGACCAGTGCCCGCGCGGACGCCGGAAGTCCGCCGTCGCGGCCACCTCGACCAGCATCCGGGCCGGGCGGTCGGTCTTGGACCAGACCACCGCCGAGCGGGCCCGGACGTCACCGCTCTGCACGCCCCAGCGCGCCTCGGGCCGGGACCGCAGCAGCGCCGGGGCGCCCAGCGCGGCCGGCGCGGGGCCGCCCAGGGCGCCCAGGCCCACCCCGGCGCCGAGCACCGCGGCGCCCTGCAGCAGGTGCCGGCGGGACAGGCCGGAGGCGCCGGGGGGACGGCGGTCGTCGGGGGAGAGGGACACGGGCGGCTCCGTCCTCGAGGTGCTCGGTCGGGACCCACGCTGCTGCGCCCGGCGGACCCCGGGACGACGCCCGGGTGCACGGCCCGGGAGGACCGGGTGAACAGCGGTGCCGGCGATGTCCGGAGAGGCCACGTCCGGAGGGGCCACGTCCAGAGAGGGCACGGGCCGCTGACAGGTCCGTCACAGGTTCGGGACCGATGCTCGTCTGGACGGCTGGGCCCACCGGCCGCGGAACAGGAGACCACCATGCGCAGGAAGTTGGTCGTCGCCGCAACAGCCGGCGCGCTGACGCTCACCGGGCTGGCCGTGGCCGTCCCGGCCGTGGCCGCCACCGAGGAGACCGACGGCACGTCGACCACGGTCGTCGACCGCATCAAGGACGCGCTCTCGGGCCTGGTGGACGACGGGTCGATCACCCAGGAGCAGGCCGACGAGGTCGCCACCACGCTCAGCGAGGCCGGTCCCGGCTGGCACGGCGGCCACCACGGCGGCTGGCGCGGCCTGGACACCGCGGCCGAGACGCTCGGCATGACCGAGGACGAGCTGCGGACCGCCCTCGACGCCGAGGGCGCCACGCTGGCGCAGGTCGCCGAGGACCAGGGCGTCGAGGTCGACACCCTCGTCGACGCGCTCGTCACCGCCATGCAGGAGGGCATCGCCCAGGCCGTCGAGGACGGCGGCATGCCGCAGGAGGTCGCCGACGAGCGGCTGGCCGGCCTGGAGGAGAAGGTCACCGAGTGGGTCAACTCGGCCCAGGAGGACCGCCCGTGGGGCGGCCGCGGTGGCTGGGGCGGCTGGGGCGGGCCCGACCGCGACCAGGACTGACCCGACGGCACGAGAACGGCGCCGCCCCGGCTGGGGCGGCGCCGTTCCGCTGTCCGCCGGGTCTGGACGCCGCTGTCGGCAGAGGTTAGCCTCGCCTTACCCGTCCGGACGGCCGGGA
The DNA here is from genome assembly GCF_032460525.1 of Geodermatophilus sp. DSM 44513. Lineage (NCBI taxonomy): Bacteria > Bacillati > Actinomycetota > Actinomycetes > Geodermatophilales > Geodermatophilaceae > Geodermatophilus > Geodermatophilus sp. DSM 44513. Next base: position 1,567,997 of record NZ_CP135963.1, read on the forward strand.
CTCGAGGTGATGGGGGTCCGTGTGGGGCTGCGACTGCCGGTCGGGGACGTGACCGTGCTGCTGGGCCCGGCCGCCGCCCGGCGCCGCGTGATGGCGGCACTGGACGACGACAGCGGACGGTGCGCCTCCGGGCACGCTGCCGTCCGGGTGCACCGGGTCGCGGCCTCGGCCGGTGACGACGTGCACCGGCGGATCGCGGCGGTCGAGGCGGTGCAGCAGGTCGGCGCCACGATCGTGCTCGTCGACCGGCTCACCGACGGCCTGGCCGCGCCGGACCGGCGGGCGGTGCTGGCGGCCCTGCGCCCGGTCGCCACCGGCGGCCGCGCGGTGCTCGTGGACGACGACGACCCGGTCGCCGCCCTCGCGGTCGCCGACGGCGCGCTGCGCGCCGACCCGTCCGGGAGCCTGGCGGCCGAGGCGGTCGGGGACCTGGACTACCTGGCCTCGTAGGTCAGGCAGTCGGCGGCGTCGGCGCCGGGACCCACGCGCACGCTCGGCGCGTGGCACTCCAGCTTGTCGTTGTGCACGCAGTCCGACCGGTGACAGGCACCGACCAGCCCGGTGCGGTCCATCCCGCCACGGAAGCTGATCTCCACGAAGGTGCCGCAGTGGGCGTGGTCGCCACCCACCGTGATCGCACCGGCGTGGCAGCTGGACTCGGCGTTGTACGAGCAGCTGCTCACGGCGCAGTTCTGGACCTGGGGCATGTCCTGGAGAGACGTCATGGGGCCAGGCTGGCACAGCCGGACGGACCCCGCCAGCAAGCTGAGGCTCACCTGACGCGCTGGTCAGCGCCCTGTGCGGGGCCCCCGGACGGGTGAGGTCCCAGCGATCTCACAGCGCGGGCGCCACCATCTCCGAGCCGCGGCGGGGACCATGGGACCCGGCGAGAGTGAGGAGGTGGTGCGCCGTGGTCGTAGCGACCGGACCGGCCGCCACAGGGGACCGACGGGCCTGCGGGCGGCCGGCACCGCACGGTGTGCTGGTCGTCGTCGGGGGGCTGCCGGGCAGCGGGAAGACGACGCTGCTGCGCCGGCTGGTGGCCGAGCGGGTCCCCGGCGTCGTCGGCCTGGACTCCGAGGACGTCGCCGCCCGCGTGCACGCCCCGGGCGTCCCCTACCGGCTGGTCCGCCCGCTGGTGCACGCCTGGCACCGGGTGCGGGTGCTGCGCGCCGTGGCCGGTCCCGCCCCGGTCGTCGTCCTCACCGACCCGTGGACCCGTCCCTGGTGGCGCGCCGCCGTGCTGGGCACCGGCCGGCGCGCCGGCCGCTCGGTGCGGCTGGTGCTCCTCGACGCGTCGCAGGAGCTCGCCGAGAGCGGGCAGACCGCCCGGGGCCGGCAGATCCCGGCCCGGTCGATGCGCCGGCACGCCACCCGCTGGGCGGACCTGCTGCGCTCGGTCACCGGGCCCGACGGCGGGGTGGGACCGGACTCGGTGACCGTCGTGGACCGGCCGGGGGCCGACCGGCTCACCGTGGCCGACGTCGTCCTCGGCCGGGCCGTGGCCTGAGCCCCGGCCGGCCGCTCAGCGGCGGGCCCGCTGGCGGGCCGCCCGGCGTGCGGCGGCCGCGCGGCGGCGCTCGGCCTCCTGCCGCTCCCGGACCCGGGCGGCCTGCTCGCGGGCGGCCGTCGCCGTGCCTGGCGGGTAGCCGGCCTTCTTGACCCGGTTCTCGGTCGTCTCGGCCATGTAGGCCAGCGAGAAGACCAGCCCGAGGAGCAGGCCGCCCAGGGCGGTCATCAGCCGGATCCAGGCCGGGGCGGGCACCAGCGCGACGACCAGCACGACCGGCACGGACATCTGCACCAGCGCGCGGGCCACGTGCCGCAGCCCCCACGTGCGGGTCGTCGTGTCGTGCAGGACCCAGGAGGCGTACCGCGCCGGCAGCCCGCCGCCCAGGGCGTAGCCGACCCACCGCAGCACCCCGGGCCGTTCGGGCGGCCGGCTCGTGGTCCCCACCCCCGCAGTCTCCCCCTGCGGCCGCCCGCGGCGGCGGACCGGCCGGCCCTGTGGGGCCGTCGTAGGGTCCCCGGCATGCTGCCCCCCGTCGTGGACACGGCCTGGCTGCGCGCGCACGCCGGCGAGGTGGTGCTCGCCGACGTCCGCTGGTACCTCGACGGCCGCTCCGGCCGTGCCGCCTACGACGCCGGGCACCTGCCCGGCGCGGTGTTCGTGGACCTCGACCGCTGGCTGGCCGGGCCACCGTCGGCGGCCGAGGGCCGCCACCCGCTGCCCGACCCCGCCGTCTTCGCCGAGGGCACGGCCGCCCTCGGCATCGGCGACGAGGACACCGTGGTGGCCTACGACGACGCCGGCGGGGTCGTCGCCGCCCGCCTGGTGTGGATGCTCCGGGTGACCGGTCGCCCGGCGGCCCTGCTGGACGGCGGGATCGGCGCCTGGGACGGGCCGCTGGAGCAGGACGCGCCGGACCGCGCGCCGGCGGTGGCCACCCCGCGCCCCTGGCCGGCCGACCGGCTGGCCGGGGCGGAGGACGTGCTCGACCCGCGAGCGGTGGTCCTCGACGCCCGGGAGCCCGCGCGCTACCGCGGCGACCGCGAGCCGGTCGACCCGCGGGCGGGGCACGTGCCCGGCGCGGTCAACGTGCCCTGCCGCGGCAACCTGGACGGCGACCGCCGTTTCCTGCCCGCCGACGAGCTGCGCCGCCGCTACACCGGGGCCGGCGTTCCCGAGGACGGCGACGTGGTCGTCTACTGCGGCTCGGGGGTCACCGCCTGCCACGACCTGCTGGCCCTGGAGGTCGCCGGCCTGCCCGCCGGGCGGCTGTACCCGGGCTCGTGGTCGCAGTACAGCGCCGACCCGGACCGCCCGGTGGCCGTCGGGGACGACCCGGGCGCTCAGCGGGCCGGCGGCGGCCCGGGGGACGGCGGCCGCTCGACGTAGGTCTGCAGGGCCACGTGGGTGCGGGTGTTGCGCACCCCGGGCACCCGGTAGAGGGCGTGCAGCAGGTCCTCGAGGTCCGCCGGGCCGGTGACCCGCACCTTGGCCAGGAAGTGGGTGTCCCCGGCGATGGAGTGCAGGTCCTCCACGCGCGGGTCGTCGCGGACGGCGTCGACGAGCGGCTTCTTGACCCACCCCTCGGTGTCGATCTCCACGAAGGCCAGCAGCACCGCCCCCAGCGCCACCGGGTCCACCTCGACGGTGGTGCGCCGGATGACGCCGGCCTGGCGCATCTTGCGCACCCGCTCGTGCGTCGCGGCGGTCGACAGGTGCACCGCCCGGCCGAGGTCGGCGTAGGACCGGGTGGCGTCCTGCTGCAGCAGCCCGATCAGCGTCCGGTCGGTCTCGTCCACGGTGCCCTCCTCGACGCCGTCAGGCCGGACGTCGTCTCGACCTCAGCGGGTACGGCGCAACAGCGTGCGCACCGTACCGCGTTCGGCCCTAGCGTGGAGCGCGGCGGATGGCGTCGGGGGAGGGAGGCCGGGGTGGGTGCGGAGCAGCGGCTGGGGGCCGGACCGTGGGTGCTGATGACCGGCGTGGCCGTGGTCGGCGCGCAGTCGCTGCTGCTGGCCCCGGTGCTCCCCGACGTGGCCGGCGCCCGGGCACCGGTCCCGCGGAGGTCGGGCGGGCGGCCGCCGCGTACGGGCTGGCCACCGCGGTCTCCGCACTCGCCCTGGGGCGCGTCGTGGACCCGCTGCCCCGGGTCCGGGTGCTGCAGGCGGCGGCCGCCGTGCTCGCCGCCGGGGTGCTGGCCTGCGCGGCCGCCCCGCACTGGGGCGTGCTGGCGGCCGGCCAGGTGGTGGCCGGGCTGGCCGCGGGCGTCACCCTGCCGGTGACCTACGCCCTCGCGGGGGAGACCGCGCCGGCCGGGGCCGAGGCCCGGGTGCTGGGACGGGTGCTGCTGGGCTGGTCGGTGGCGATGGTCGCCGCCGTCCCGCTGTCCGCCGCGCTGACCGACCTGGCCGGCTGGCGGACGGCGTTCGCGGTGCTGGCCGGCGTCGCGGCCGCGCAGGTGGGCCTGCTGCGCCGGCTGCCGCGGGTCGGGGCGCCGCGGCCGGCCTCCCCGGCGCGCTACCGCGACGCGCTCACCCGGCCCGGTGTCCGGCCGCTGCTGGTCGTCGTCCTGGCCTACATGGCCGCCTTCTACGGCACCTACGCCTACCTGGGCGACCACGTGCGCGCCGTCCAGGGGGTGGGCGCCGGGGCGGCGGGCCTGGTGTCGCTGGCCTACGGCGCGGGCTTCGGGGCGGCGGGGCTGCTCGACGGGCGCCTGGACCGAGCCGGGCCCGCCCGGCTGCTGCCGCCGACCGTGCTGGTGCTCGCCGGCGTCTACCTGGCGCTGCCGGCCGCGGCCGGCGCGCTGCCCGTCCTGCTGGCCGCCTGTGCCCTGTGGGGCCTGGTCAACCACGCCGGCCTCGGCCTGCTGGTGACCCTCCTCGGCCGGGCCGGCGGCGAGGCCCGGGGGCCGGTGCTGGCGCTCTACAGCGCCACGACCTACCTGGCGGCGGCGCTGGGCACCGCGGCGCTGGGCCCCGGCTACGAGGCCGGCGGCCTGACCGCGGTGACCCGCGTGGCCGGCGCCGGCCTGCTGCTCGCCGTCGGGCCGGCGGCGCGGGTGCGCCGGGGGGAGGCCCGGCGCCCGACTGGCCGCCGGCCGGCCGGTGGGTGAGGGTGCGGGAGTGCCGGGAAGCCGTCCCCGGCCGGCGGGCGGCGTGCCCACGCCCCTCCGAGCCGAGGAGCCCAGCGATGCGAGCCATGGTCTACCGGGGGCCGTACAAGGTGCGGGTCGAGGACAAGGACGTCCCGCGGATCGAGCACCCCAACGACGCGGTCGTGCGGGTGACGCTGGCCGCCATCTGCGGCTCCGACCTGCACCTCTACCACGGGATGATGCCGGACACCCGGGTCGGGCACACGTTCGGCCACGAGTTCATCGGCGTGGTCGAGCAGGTCGGCTCCTCGGTGGAGACCCTGCGGGTGGGCGACCGGGTGATGGTGCCGTTCAACATCTCCTGCGGCAGCTGCTGGTTCTGCGTCCGCGGCCTGTACTCCAACTGCCACAACGTCAACCCCAACGCCACGGCGGTCGGCGGCATCTACGGCTACTCGCACACCACCGGCGGCTACGACGGCGGCCAGGCGCAGTACGTGCGCGTCCCGTTCGCCGACGTCGGGCCGGTGCGCATCCCCGACTGGATGCACGACGAGGACGCCGTCCTGCTCACCGACGCCGCCGCGACCGGCTACTTCGGCGCCCAGCTCGGCGACATCGCCGAGGGCGACACGGTCGTCGTCCTCGGCGCCGGGCCGGTGGGACTCGTCGCCGCGCAGTCCGCGTGGCTGATGGGCGCCGGGCGGGTCATCGTGGTCGACCACCTGCCGGAGCGGCTGGACAAGGCCCGGACCATGGCGCACGCCGAGGTGCTCGACTACGACGAGCACGCCGACGTCGTGGTCGAGCTGAAGAAGCAGACCGACTTCCTCGGCGCCGACGTCGTCATCGAGGCCGCGGGTGCCGAGGCCGACGGCAACCTGCTGCAGCAGGTCGCGGGCACCAAGCTCAAGCTGCAGGGCGGCTCACCGGTGGCGCTGAACTGGGCCATCGACGGGGTGCGCAAGGGCGGCACGGTCGCGGTCGTCGGCGCCTACGGGCCGATCCCCAACGCGGTGAAGTTCGGCGACGCGCTCAACAAGGGGCTCACCCTGCGGATGAACCAGACACCGGTGAAGCGGCAGTGGCCGCGGATGTTCGAGCACGTGCGCAACGGCCACCTCACGCCGCGGGCGATGGTCACCCACCGGTTCCCGCTGGAGCACGTCGCGGAGGCCTACCACGTCTTCTCCGCCAAGCTCGACGGCTGCATCAAGCCGCTGATCCTGCCCGACGCGGCCTGAGCGGAGCGCTGCCGTGACCGAGCCCGACATCCCGAGCGCCTACGTCCGCGACAAGCGCACCCCCCGCGAGACCCGCGAGCAGCTGCGGGCCCGCATCCCCGGCTGGGGCGCCGACCTCGACCCGGCCGACCGGCCGTCGCACCCCCGGCTGCGCTACGACCCGGAGGCCACCGGCGCGCACTGGGACTTCCCCGAGCGGCAGCCCGGCGCCGAGGGCCGCGAGCGGTCGGTCGAGCACGCCTTCGTCACCCCGGTGTTCGGCACCGCCCAGCCGCTGCACGGCGTGTCCGGGGCGGTGCGCCGGTACGCCTACCGGCGGTTCAGCGAGGGCCGCCTGGCGCACTGGCTGCTGCTCGTCGCCGGTGACCGCATCGACGCCTGGGGCGCGCACCTGCGCTCCTTCGGCACGGCCCGCCCGGACGTGCCGGCGACCGGGGTGGGCGGTGAGCTCACCCGCGGCGGGCTGCGGTCCCGCCGTGGGCGCAGCGACACCCGGCACCAGCTGCTCGACCCGGTCGTCGTCGCCGGGCCCTGGGTCGCCGGTGCCGCGGTGGCGTGGACCGGAGGGCGCCGGCTGCTGCGGGCACTGCGTCGCTGACGCGGGCACCGCGCCGCGGACCTCCCCCTGATTGTGGAACCGGATCAAGCGGAAGCCGCTCACGACCGACATCCTCGGCATGCCCGAGTTCCCGACCACCGCGCCACCACGCAGCGACGTCTACGAGACGTTGTTCACCCACGGCATCGACGGGTTCCTGCTCACCTCGGCCGACGGTCTGACGTTCCGCGCCAACCCGCGGGCGTGCGAGCTGCTGGGCCGCTCCGAGGCCGAGCTGCTGGAGGTCGGACGGGCAGGGGTCGTCGACCCGCGGGACCCCCGGTGGGCGGAGGCGTTCGAGGCCCGTCGCCGGGACGGCGCCTACCGCGGGGTGCTGCGCATGCGCCGGCGCGACGGCTCCACCTTCCCGGCCGAGGTGAGCACCGCCCTGCTCCCCGATGGAGGGACCTCGCTCGCCTACGTCTACTTCCGGGACATGACCACGGTGGAGGCCGAGGCGGCGCGGACGGCCGAGACCCGGCGGGTCGCGGCCGAGGTGGTCGACAGCCTCGAGTCGTTCAGCGACATGTACATCGGGGTGGACGCCGACTGGCGGATCACCTACATCAACGCGCAGGCCGAGACCCGGCTGGGTGTCCGCCGCGACGACGTCGTGGGCAGGGACGTCTGGGACCGGTTCCCGGACCTGGTCGGCACGCCGCTCGAGGAGGCCTACCGCGAGGCCGTGCGGACCGGGCAGCCGAGGACGGTCGAGGCCCACTACGCACCTGCCGACCTGTGGTCGGAGACCCGCGTGTTCCCGCTGCGCCGGGGTGGGCTCGGCGTCTACTTCCGTGACGTCGCCGAGCGGCGGGCCCTGGAGGAGGAACGGGAGCGGCTGCTGGCCGCCGAGCGCCTGGCGCGCGCCGCCGCCGAGCGTGCGCAGCACGACCTCGCCCACCGGGCCACCCACGACGACCTCACCGGGCTGCTCAACCGGGCTGGGCTGGTGGAGCACGTCGCCTCGCTCACCGCCGGCCGGCCGGGAGCCGGGCTGACCGTGCTGTTCGCCGACCTCGACCGCTTCAAGCTGGTCAACGACATCCTGGGACACCGCGCCGGCGACGCGCTGCTCACCGCCATCAGCCGCCGCCTGGCCGAGCTCGCCGGGCCGACCGAGGTGGTGGCCCGCTTCGGTGGTGACGAGTTCGTCGTGGCGATGGTCGGCGCCACCACGGCGGCCGCCGACGTGATGGCCGCGGCAGTGGTGGCCGCGTGCTCCGAGCCGGTGGACGCCGTCGGGCGGATGGCGGTCGGCGCCAGTGTCGGCATAGCCGCATCGACCGGCCCCGGCGCGCTGGACACGGTGCTCCGGGAGGCCGACGCGGCCCTGGGCAGGGCGAAGGACGGCGGCCGCGGCCGCGCCGCGTGGTTCGACGAACAGCTGCACCGGGAGTCGGTGCAGCGGGTGCTGGTCGAGCGCGACCTGCGCCTGGCCCTGGAGCGCGACGAGTTCTTCCTGGAGTACCAGCCGGCGTTCGACCTGCGCTACGAACGGATCACCCACATCGAGGCGCTGGTCCGATGGCGGCACCCCACCCGGGGCGTCGTCCCACCGCTGGACTTCATCCCGGTCGCCGAGGAGTCCGGCCTGGTCTCCCGGGTCGGCGAGTGGGTCCTCGGACGGGCCGTCGAGCAGGCGGCCCGGTGGGCGCACGTCCCCGGCGTGCGGGTGTGGGTCAACGTCGCCCCACAGCAGCTGGCCGACTGCCGGATGCCGGAACTGCTGGCCGGCCACCTCGCCCGCGTGGGACTGGCCGCCGACCGGCTGGGCGTCGAGGTGACCGAGTCGATCTTCGGCGACTCCTCCCGCCTGGCCGAGGTCCTGGAGGAGGTCCGGGCGCTGGGGGTCGCGGTCGCGATCGACGACTTCGGCACCGGCTACAGCTCGCTGGCCCGACTGGGCGACCTGCCGGTCGACGTCATCAAGATCGACCGGTCCTTCGTGCACGACCTGGGGACGCCGCGCGGTGAGGCGGTGCTCTCCAGCGTCGTCACCTTGGCCCACGCCTTCGACGCCACCGTCATCGCGGAGGGCGTCGAGACCCTGAGCCAGCTGCGCACCCTCAGCGCGCTCGGGGTGGACTCGGCCAGCGGGTACCTGCTGGCCCGGCCGTCGGCGCCCGAGCACCTGCCGATGGTGCTGCCGGCTGCCGCGTCCTTCCGCTGGCCGACGGTCCTGCACCCCTCCGTGGCACGGGTCCCGCAGCGACTGGGGATCGGTTGACCGGTGCCTGGACACGATCGGCGCACGCCCGCGCGCCGTCGACGGCAGGGGCGCCGTCGGCGGCCGGCCCGCCCGGAGTTGACGCGCGGCGGGCGCCCGGACAGGGTCGCCTGACGCGGACGGGTCCGGGGCCCGGCCGCCGAGGAGGGACGTGCCCGTGGAAGCCGACGTGATCGTGGAGATCCCCAAGGGGTCGCGGAACAAGTACGAGTACGACTCCCGGGTCGGCCGCATCCGGCTGGACCGGATGCTGTTCACCGCGACCGGCTACCCGGGCGACTACGGGTTCGTGCCGGACACCCTGGCCGAGGACGGCGACCCGATCGACGCCCTGCTGCTGCTGGACGAGCCGACCTTCCCCGGCTGCCTCGTGCGGGTGCGCGTCATCGGCGTGTTCTGGATGCACGACAGCTCGGGACGCGACGCCAAGCTGCTGTGCGTGCCGGCGACGGACCCACGGCACCGGCACCTGCAGCGGCTGGAGGACGTGCCGATCCACCAGGTCGCCGAGATCTGGCACTTCTTCACCATCTACGAGGCCCTGGAGCCCGGGAAGTCGGCCGAGAGCCGCGGCTGGGAGGGCCGCAGGGACGCCGAACGCGCCCTGGAGGACGCCCGGCGCCGGTACGCCGACCGGGCCACCCGGGCCGCCGGCTGAGCGCCCCGGCGGGGACGTCGGTCAGCGCGCGGCGAGGGCGGCGGCCATCTGCTCGACGGCCCGGGTCAGGACCGGCCGCGGGGTGGCGACGTTGAGCCGCACGAACCCGGCGCCGGCGGCGCCGCACAGCGCCCCGTCGGTCAGCGCGACCCCGGCCCGATCCAGGAAGAAGGCGCCGGGCTCGGTCAGGTCCAGCTCGCGGCAGTCCAGCCAGGCCAGGTATGTGCCCTCCGGCGGGGTGTACCGGACACCGGGCAGGAGCTCGGCGACCAGGTCGGCCAGCAGCCGGCGGTTGCCGTCCAGGTGGACCAGGAGCTCGTCCAGCCACTGGGCGCCGCCGGTGTAGGCGGCGGTGTTCGCCACGACGCCCAGGGTGGACGCCCCGTGTTCGGCGTGCAGCCCGATCCGCGCCCACAGCTCGGCGTCGGCGGCGTTCGACAGCACCAGCTGCGCGCACTTGAGGCCGGGCAGGTTCCACGCCTTGGACGCCGAGGTGGCGGTGACCGCGTGCCCGGCCGGTACGTCGCCCAGCGAGGCGTAGGGCACGTGCCGCGAGCCGGGGAACACCAGCGGCGCGTGGATCTCGTCGGAGAACACCCGGCCGCCGTGCCGGTCGACCACCTCGGCCACCGCGGTCATCTCCGCCGGCTCCAGCACCCGGCCGATCGGGTTGTGCGGGTTGCACAGCACCAGCAGGTGCCCGCCGGCCCGGAAGGCGGCGTCCAGCGCGTCGAGGTCGTAGACGTACCGGTCGCCGTCGCGGGCCATCGGCACCTCGATGACCTCGCGCCCCAGCACCGCCGGCAGGGTGAGGAAGGGCATGTACGCCGGCGTCGGCAGCACGACCGGGCTGCCCGGCCGGGAGAAGTGCTCGACCGCGGCGGCCAGGCCGGCCAGCACGTCGGCCACCGGGCGCACCCGCTCCGGCGGCACCGCCCAGCCGTACCGGTCGGCCGACCACCCGGCGTAGGCCTCGGCCATGCCGGTCAGCAGCCCCGGGGGCAGGTAGCCGAGGACGCCGCCGGCGACCGCCGTGTGCAGTGCCTCGGCGACCGCCGGGGCCGTGCCGAGGTCGGATTCGGCGACGAACATCCCGATGGCCTCGGGGTACAGCGTCCACTTCAGGCTGCCGCGGGCCCGCAGCTCCTCGACGGTCGGGTCGTCGAACCCGCGGTCGGCCATCAGGAGCGCGCCCGGGCCAGCAGCTGGGCCAGGTGCAGGGCCTCCCGGCCGGCCAGCTGGTCGAGCTGGGTGCGGCAGGAGAACCCGTCGGCCAGCACCACGGCGTCCGGCCCGGCGTCGCGGACGGCGGGCAGCAGCTGCTGCTCGGCGATGGCCACCGACACCTCGTGGTGGCCCCGCTCCACGCCCCAGTTGCCGGCCAGCCCGCAGCAGCCGCCCACCCGGGTGACCGTGGCGCCGGCCTCCCGCAGCAGCCGGGCGTCGGCGGTCCAGCCGAGGACGGCGTGGTGGTGGCAGTGCGGCTGGGCGACGACCTGCACCCCGGCCAGCGACGGCGGCGTCCAGCCCGGGGTCTGCTGCAGCAGCTCGGCCAGCGTCCGGGTGCCCGCGGCGACCCGCTCGGCGGCCGGACCGCCCACCAGCTCCAGGCCCTCGTGCCGCAGCACCGCGGTGCAGGAGGGCTCGACGCCGACGACCGGCACCCCGGCGTCCACCAGCGGGGCGAGCAGCTCGATGGTGCGGCCCAGGGTGCGGCGGGCGGAGTCCAGTTGCCCGGTGGTGATCCAGGTCAGCCCGCAGCACGCCTCGGCCGGGGGCACCTGCACCCGGTAGCCGGCGTCCTCCAGCACCGCGGCGGTGGCCACGGCGACCTCGGGGGCGAAGTGGTCGGTGAACGAGTCCACCCACAGCGCGACCGGCCGGCCGTCACCGCCATTGTCGCGGTGTTGGCGGGTCGTGGCCGCCCAGGTCTCCCGGAAGGTGCGCGGAGCGAAGGCGGGCAGCGGACGGCGCTGGTCCACCCCCGCCCCCCACTTGGCCAGCCGCCCGCCCAGCCGCGACCCGGTCACCGCGTTGGCCAGCCGCGGCGCGCGGGCGGCGACGTCGGCCCACCGCGGCAGCCAGCCCAGCGTGTAGTGCGCGCGCGGGCGCAGCCGCCGGCGGTAGCTCTGGTGCAGCACCTCGGCCTTGTAGGAGGCCATGTCCACGCCGGTGGGGCAGTCGCGCGCGCAGCCCTTGCAGGACAGGCACAGGTCCAGCGCCTCGTGCACCTCGGGGGCGCGCCAGTCCGTCACCGGCCCGCCGGGGGCGAGCAGCTCCTGCAGCACGCGGGCCCGGCCGCGGGTGTTGTCCTTCTCGTTCCGCGTCGCCGGCCACGACGGGCACATCACCGCTCCGGTCGACTGCAGGTCGGCCCGGCACTTGCCGACGCCGGTGCAGCGGTGCACGGCGGCGGACAGGTCCCCGCCGTCGTGGGTGTAGGCCAGCGCCAGGCCGTGCGTGACACGTGGCGCGGCGGCCATCCGGATGTCGTCGTCCACCCGGGCCGGGCGCACCAGCACGCCGGGGTTGAGCACGTCGGCGGGGTCGAACAGCCCCTTCACCCGCTCGAAGAGCTCCAGCGCGTGCGGCGGGAACATCGCCGGCAGCAGCTCGCTGCGCGCCCGCCCGTCGCCGTGCTCGCCGGACACCGAGCCGCCGTAGCGGGCGACCAGCGCCGCGGCGTCGGTCACGAAGTCGCGGTAGACCTGCCGCCCGCGGTCGGGCTCGCGGCCGAACGGGAAGTCCACCCGGCCGTGCACGCAGCCGTCGCCGAAGTGGCCGTAGGGGACGCACTGCAGCCCGTGGGCGTCCAGCAGCGCGTCGAACTCGCGCAGGTAGGCGCCCAGGGCCTCGACCGGCACCGCGGCGTCCTCCCAGCCGGCGTGCGCCGGGCGCCCGTCGGAGGTGCGCGCGGCCAGGCCCGCGCCGTCCTCCCGGATCCGCCAGATCGCCGCGGCCTCGGCGGGGTCGGTGACCACCAGGGAGTCCAGCGCGCCGGCGTCGGCCAGCACGCCGCGCGCCTTGTGCTGCACCTCCGCGACGCTGTCGCCGGTCAGCTCCACGATCAGCCAGCCGTCGCCGCGGGGCAGGTCGGGCACCACGGCGGCCGGGACGTCGCGCAGCCGCTGCACGATCCGCTGGTCCAGGCCCTCCACGGCGGTGGGCCGGTGCGGCAGCAGCCCGGGGGTGGCGTCGGCGGCCTCGGCCATCGACGGGTAGCCGAGCACGACCAGGCCGCGGTGCGGGGCGTCGGCGACCAGCCGCACGGTCGCGCCGAGGACGACGGCCAGCGTGCCCTCGCTGCCCACCAGCGCGCGCGCCACGGAGAAGCCGTGCTCGGGCAGCAGGTGCTCCAGCGCGTAGCCCGACGCCTGCCGGCCGAACCGGCCGAACTCGGTGCGCAGCGTGGCCAGCTCGCCGTCCACCAGCTGGCGCAGCCGGTCGAGCACCCCGCCGGCCGAGGCACCGTCCGGGCCGAGGGTGAGCCGCTCGCCGGCGCCGGTGACCACGTCCAGGCCGACCACGTTGTCCGACGTCCGGCCGTAGCCCAGGGCGCGCGACCCGCAGGCGTTGTTGCCGATCATCCCGCCGATCGTGCAGCGGTTGTGCGTGCTCGGGTCCGGGCCGAAGCGCAGCCCGTGCGGCCGGGCCGCCTTCTGCAGCGCCGACTGCACCACGCCGGGGTCGACGGTCGCCGTCCGGCTCTCGGGATCGATCCGGTGCACCCGGGACAGGTACCGGCTGGTGTCGACGACGACGCCGGTGCCCACGGCGTTGCCCGCGATCGAGGTGCCCGCACCGCGGGCGGTCAGCGGCACGCCGAGGTCGCGGCAGACGGCGAGGGTCGCCTCGATCTCGTCGGGGTGCCGGGGGCGGACGACGGCCCGCGGCAGCACGCGGTACAGCGAGGCGTCGGTGGAGTACAGCGCCCGGGCCAGGCCGGAGTCGTCGACGTCCCCGATGCCCGCGCGGCGCAGCGCCCCGGTCAGCTCGCCCACCGCGTCCTGCACCTGCGTCATCGCCCGCTCCCTCGTCCGTGCCCGGGTGACCGCACCCGGTGCGCGGTCTCCCTTCTACACCCCGCCGCGGGCGGAGCTCCGGCGCAGCCGGCCTGCGGCGGTGGTGCCGGTGCTGCGGGCGACGGTGCGCAGCAGGTGCGTGCGCTGGGCCGGGGGCAGGGCGGCGAAGGTGCGCGCCATGGTGGCGGCCACGGCCGACGGCGGGGAGCCGACGTCGAGGTAGGCCGCCCAGGACCGCTCGGGCAGGGTGAAGAAGGCGGCGAAGAACGCGTCGGTGCCCGGCCCGTCGAGGGACAGCAGCACCTCCAGGCCGAGTCCGAGCAGGGCCACCGTCGCGCCGGGGCGGGCCGCGCGCACCACCCGGCGCACCGCCCGGGCGTCGCCGCCGGCGGCCAGGGCGGCGGCCACCCGCGGGCCGAGCCGCAGCGAGGACGCCACGCTGTAGCCGGTCGCCGGGTGCACCAGCCCCGCCCGGGCGCCCAGCGGGGTGCCGGGGCTGCTGGGGACGCCCAGCGGGATCGTCACCCGCTCGGGCCCCCCCACCGGGCGCAGGCCGCGCGCGGTGAGCACCCGGTCCAGCCGGGCCCGCAGGTCGGCCAGCGGCACCGGTGGGCGGCCGGCCAGGGAGGTGGCCTCCAGCAGCACGCTGCCGTCGTCGAGGGACAGGCCGTAGAGGAACGCCGGGGGTGCGACCGGGTCGGCCAGCGCGGCCCAGTCCATGAGCAGTGCGCCCCCGGCCGGGACCAGCTCGTCGACCGGTCCGGGCACGACCTCGCCCCACGCCCGCTGCGCGGCGGTGCCCGGGCCGCCGCCGCGGGCGTCGAGCACAACCCGGGCGCGCAGTGCGGTGCCGTCGTCGAGCTCGGCCACCTCCGGGCCGCCGTCGGCGCGCAGCCCGCGGACCCGGCCGGCCACCACCTCGCCGCCGGAGTCGCGGAACCGGTCGAGCAGGGCGGAGTGCAGGACGTCGTTGCGCAGCCGTGCGTAGCGCCGGGTCAACCGCCGCTCCCCACCCGCGGCGGTGCGCACGACGGTCGGCGCGCCGGCCGCGGCGACGGCGGCCGGGTCCAGCCCGAGCGGCGGCGCTGCGGCGGCCAGCTCGTCGTCCCACAGGCAGTAGGTGGCCGGCCAGGGCCGCAGCACCGGCGCCACCAGCGCCGTCCGCAGCCCGGCGGCGGCACAGGCCGCCGCCGCCGACAGGCCCGCCGGACCGGCACCGGCGACGACGACGTCCAGGCCGGTCGGCGGGGTGGTCGGCACGGCGGCAGACCACCACACGGCCGCGGCCGGCGCACCACCGGGCTGTGCCGGTCCCCCCGGATGATCAGCCGACCTGGTCATCGAGGGTCCTGGCTCACCGCCGGCAGTGAGCCAGGACCGGCAACGGCGAGCTCGGACGCCGGCGCGCCCCGAGCCCGCGAGGGATGGGGGACGCCGGCAACCCCTTTGCAGGGCCCGCCGCGAGCTCGCGAGCGGCGGGGGGACGCGGGGTCCTCCGTCAGTCCTCGAGGACCCACACCGCGCTGTTCGGCGGCAGGGCCACCGTGCCGCCGGAGCGGCGCACCTGCGTGGAGGCGAGCATCACCTGGCCGGGGCAGCCGGCGAGCACCGTCTCGCTGCCCATGTTGACCACGCAGCGCACCGTCTCCCCGCCGCCGACCGAGCGGACGGTCAGCACGTCGCCGCGGGTGGTGATCGTCGGCGAGCCCGACCCGAACGCCGGGTGCGCCCGGCGCAGCGCCAGCGCCCGCCGGTGCAGGGTCAGCGTCGAGCCGCCCTGCCCGGTCTGCACCGACACCGCGTGCCGGCCCCAGTCCGCCGGGATCGGCAGCCACGGCTCGGCCGCGCCCTCGGGGGAGAAGCCGACGCCGGGCGCGGGGTTCCACGGCATGGGCACCCGGCAGCCGTCGCGGCCGGCGCGGGCGCCGCCGCTGCGGTGGAAGATCGGGTCCTGCCGGGCCTCGTCGGGGACGTCGGCCTGCGGCAGGCCCAGCTCGTCGCCGGCGTAGAGGTAGGCCGAGCCGGGCAGGGCGAGGGTGAGCAGGGCGGCCGCGCGGGTGCGGGCGGTGCCCAGCTCGCCGCCGCCGAAGCGGGTCACCTGCCGCTCCTTGTCGTGGTTGCCCAGCACCCAGGACACCGGCGCGCCCACCCGCCCGTAGGCGTCCAGCGCGCCGGCGATCGCCTCGGCGAACGGCGCGGCCCCCCACGGCGACTTGAGCAGCCGGAAGGACAGCGCCTGGTGCAGCTCGTCGGGCCGGGAGTACAGGGCCACCTGCTCCAGGTCGGCCAGGCACACCTCGCCGACCAGCATCGTGCCGGGGTACTCGTCGCAGATCGACCGCCAGCGGCGCCACACGTCGTGCACCTCGGGCTGGTTCCAGGTCATCGCCTGCTCGGGGCCGTGGCCGAACAGCGTGGGGGCGTAGCTGCCCGGGTTGTCCCGCAGGCCGGCGTCCTTGTACAGCCCGTAGGCGACGTCCACCCGGAAGCCGGCCACCCCGCGGTCCAGCCAGAAGCGCAGGGTGCGCTCGAAGTCCTCGGCGACGGCCGGGTCGCGCCAGTCCAGGTCGGGCTGCTCGGGGGCGAACAGGTGCAGGTACCACCGACCGTCCGGGGTGCGCGACCACGCCGGACCGCCGAACAGCGACCGCCAGTTGTTCGGCGGCTGCTCCGACGGCGGGGCGAAGTGGTAGCGGGCGGCCTCGGGGCAGTCCGGGTCGGCCAGCGCCGCCCGGAACCAGGGGTGCTGGTCGGAGGTGTGGTTGGGGACGACGTCGAGCACGACCTTCAGGCCCAGCCGCGCGGCGTCCTCCACCAGGGCCTCGAGGTCGGACACGTCGCCGTAGTCCGGGTCGACCGCGCGGTAGTCGACGACGTCGTAGCCGCCGTCGGCACCGCCGGAGGGGTAGTGCGGGTTGATCCACACCGCGTCCACGCCGAGCCAGGCGAGGTAGGGCAGCCGCTGGCGCAGCCCGCGCAGGTCGCCGATGCCGTCACCGTCGCTGTCGGCGAAGGACCGCAGGTAGACCTGGTAGACCACCGCGTCCCGCCACCAGGGCGCGGCTGCGGGCGCGACCCGGCGGCGGGTCTGAGTCCTCGCGACGGAGAGGCGGCGGGCCATGTCGCCACCATCGGCTGATCCCGGCCGGTCCCTGCGCAGCAGGTCACACGAAAGGGTGACGTCCGGTTGGCAGGAGCCGCCAACCGGCCAGCTCGGCTGTGACGGACGGGGCAGCTGCGCCCGGGGACCCGCCGCGGCCTAGCATCGGCGGCCGTGCGGCCCTTCCTCCTGCTGGCCTCCCGCGCCGAGGACGAGGCCGCGGACGACGAGTACGCCGCCTTCCTGCGGGCCACCGGGCTGGACGAGCCGCAGCTGCGGCGGGTCCGGCTGGAGGCCGGGCCGCTGCCGCCACTGGACCCGGGCGCCCACGCCGGGGTGTTCCTCGGGGGCGGGCCGTTCAACGCCAGCGACCCGGCCGAGGCCAAGTCCGCCGTCCAGCGCCGCGTCGAGGCGGAGCTGTCCGCGCTGCTGGACCAGGTCGTCGCCCGCGACCTGCCCTTCCTCGGCGCCTGCTACGGCATCGGCACGCTCGGCACCCACCAGGGCGGGGTGGTCGACCGCACGCACGGGGAGCCGATCTCCTGCGTGCCGGTCACCCTGACCGACGCCGGACGGGCCGACCCGCTGTTCGACGGCGTGCCGGAGGTGTTCGACGCGCTGGTCGGGCACAAGGAGGCCTGCCGGGTGCTGCCGGCGTCGGCGGTGCTGCTGGCCACCTCGCCGGGCTGCCCGGTGCAGGTGTTCCGGGTCGGCCGCAACGTGTACGCCACCCAGTTCCACCCCGAGCTCGACGTCGCGGGCGTCGTCACCCGGGTGCGGGTGTACCAGCACGCCGGCTACTTCCCGCCCGCGGAGATGGAGGACCTGATCACCCGGGTGAGCCGGGCCGTGGTCACCGAGCCGAGCCGGCTGCTGGCGAACTTCGTCGCCCGCTACGGCTGACGTCCTCGTCCTCCCGGACGACCCCGCGGCCACGTGCCCGGACCTCGGTGCCCCCACGCCGCGCGGGCCCAGGCGGAGGGCCCCCTGCACCGGGGCCGATCACCGCGTGGAGCCCCTCGGCCGCTCCTCGCGGAGGCCTCCGGTCCCACTCCTCGTGGCCACCACAGCCGCAGCCGGGCGCCCGGCGCCAGACGGTGGACAACCGCGCGGGGCACGGGGAAGCTCTGGGCGCCTCCGACGGTTCGCCGGGGAGCGTCCCGGGGCCAGGCCGCGGGCACGCACCGGACGGCCCACCGCCGTGGGTCGGCACACGCGCGAGCGCGGGGAGGGGCCATGGCCCGGTCGGCGGTCGGTCCGGACGGCGGGCTGCGGATGGGCACCCCCCAGGGCCGGTGGGTCCTGCTCGCCACGGTGCTCGGCTCCGGTCTGGCCATGCTGGACGCCACCGTGGTCAACGTGGCGCTCGAGCGGATCGGCACCGACCTGGACGCCGGCTTCTCCGGCCTGCAGTGGACCGTCAACGCCTACACCCTCACCCTCGCCTCGCTGATCCTGCTGGGCGGCTCGCTGGGCGACCGCCTGGGCCGGCGGCGGGTGTTCCTCGTCGGCACCGTGTGGTTCGCGGCGGCGTCCCTGCTGTGCGGCCTGGCGCCCGACGTCGAGACGCTGGTGGTCGCCCGCGCGCTGCAGGGCGTCGGCGGCGCGCTGCTCACCCCCGGCAGCCTGGCGATCATCTCCGCGTCCTTCCACGGGGCCGACCGGGCCGCGGCCGTCGGCGCGTGGTCCGGGCTCGGCGGGGTGGCCGGCGCGGTCGGGCCGTTCGTCGGCGGCTGGCTGGTGGGCATCGACTGGCGGCTGGTCTTCCTGGTCAACCTGCCGCTGGCCGCCGTCGTCGTGGTGGTGACGCTGCGGCACGTGCCCGAGACGCGTGACCCGCAGGCCGCCCACCACCTCGACCTGGTCGGGACGGCGCTCGTGGTCGCCGGCCTGGGCGCGCTGACCTACGGGCTGACCGCCGCCGGCGAGGGCGGCGGGAGTCCGGCGGTGTGGGCCTGGGTCGCAACCGGGCTGGTCGCGCTGGGCGCCTTCGCCGCCGTCCAGCGCCGCTCGCCGGCCCCGCTGGTGCCCCCGGCGCTGTTCGCCTCCCGCCAGTTCACCGCCGCCAACGCCGTCACCCTGCTCGTCTACGCCCCGCTGGGCGTGGTGTTCGTGCTGCTCGTGCTGCACCTGCAGGTCGTCGCCGGCTTCGCCCCGCTGGCGGCGGGCACCGCGATGCTGCCGGTGACCGCGCTCATGCTGCTGTTCTCCGCCCGGGCCGGCGCGCTGGCCCAGCGGGTCGGCCCGCGCCCGCTGCTGACCGCCGGCCCGCTGGTCGCCGCGGGCGGGGTGCTGCTCATGGCCCGCATCGGCGAGGGCGCCTCCTGGGTGGTCGACGTCCTGCCCGCGGCCGTGGTGTTCGGGACCGGCCTCACCCTGCTGGTGGCCCCCCTGACCGCGACGGTCCTGGACTCCGCGCCCGACCGCTTCGCCGGCGCGGCCTCGGGGGTCAACAACGCCGTGGCCCGCGCCGCGGGGCTGCTCGCCGTCGCGGTGGTGCCCGGCCTCGCGGGGATCGGCGGCGCGGACTACACCGACGCGGCCGCCTTCGGTGCCGGCTTCCGGACGGCGATGCTCGTCTGCGCCGGACTGCTGGTCACCGGGGCGCTGGTGGCCGCGCTGCTGGTCCGCCGTCCGCTGGCCGGCGGCGGGGGAGGGGCGGGGGCCGACGCCGAACCCGCGCCCCGGCGGCTGCCGATCGAGGAGTGCGCGCACTGCGGGGTCAGCGGGCCCCAGGTGCACCCCCGCGAGCCGGTGTCCGGCGCGGGGGAGGCGCGGCGGTGAGCGCCACCCTGGACCAGCAGTCCACCGCCGGCGGGAGCGGGCTGCTGGCACGGGTGGCCCCGCTGCGCCGGCGGCTGCGCACCGAGGCGGGCAGCGCCGGGCTGCTGCTGCTCGCCACCGTCGCAGCGCTGCTGTGGGCCAACTCCCCGTTCGGCGACAGCTACGACACCTTCTGGCACACCGAGTTCGCCGTCCGGGTGGGCGGCGCCGAGCTCGCCCTGGACCTGCAGCACTGGGTCAACGACGGCCTGATGGTGTTCTTCTTCTTCGTCGTCGGCCTGGAGATCAAGCGCGAGCTGGTCATGGGCGAGCTCACCGACCGGCGCCGGGCCGCGGTGCCCGCCCTGGCCGCGGTCACCGGGCTGGTGGTGCCGGCGCTGGTCTACGTCGCGTTCACCCTCGGCGACGAGGCGGCCTCGGCCTGGGGCGTGGTCATCTCCACCGACACCGCGTTCCTGCTCGGGGTGCTCGCGCTGGTCGGGCCGGCCTGCCCCGCGCAGCTGCGGCTGTTCCTGCTCACCCTGGCCATCGCCGACGACGTCGGCGCGCTCACCGTGATCGCGCTGTTCTACACCGAGGACCTCGCGCTGGGCCCGCTGGCGGCCGCCGTGGTCGGGCTGGCGCTCATGGTCGGCCTGCGCTACCTCAACGTGTGGCGCGGCCCCGGCTACCTGGTGCTGGGCGTCGGGGTGTGGGTGGCCATGTACCTCTCCGGCGTGCACCCGACCCTGGCCGGGGTGGTCATCGCGCTGTTCACCCCCGCCTACCCGGCGCGGCGGGCCGAGGTGGAGGACGCCGCCCGGCGCGCGCGGGCCTACCAGCAGTCGCCGAACCCGGAGTTCGCCCGCGCCGCCCGGCTGTCGATCGACCGGTCGGTGTCGGCCAGCGAGCGGCTGCAGACGCTGTGGCAGCCGTGGACCAACTTCGTCATCGTCCCGGTGTTCGCGCTGGCCAACGCCGGTGTCCCGCTGAGCCCGGACACGCTGAGCACCGCGGCCACCTCCCCGGTCACCCTCGGCGTGGTCGCCGGGCTGGTGCTGGGCAAGCTCTTCGGCATCCTGGTGGGCACCGGGCTGGCGGTGCGGCTGCGGCTCGGCGAGCTCGCGCCCGGCCTGACCGGCCTGCAGCTGGCCGGCGGGGCGGCGCTGTCGGGCATCGGCTTCACCATCTCGTTGTTCATCGTCGACCTGGCCTTCGACGACGAGGCGCTGGCCGACCAGGCGCGGGTCGGCGTCCTGGCCGCCTCGCTGCTGGCGGCGCTGCTCGGCTGGGGGCTGTTCCGGGTCGCCGACCGCCGCCGTCCCGAGGGGGCCGGCGCGCGGCCGGTGCTGCTCGACCCGCCGGTCGACGTCACCCGGGACCACGTGCGCGGACCGGTCGACGCCCCGCTGACCCTGGTGGAGTACGGCGACTTCGAGTGCCCGTTCTGCGGCCGGGCCACCGGCACCGTGGAGGAGCTCCGCGAGCGCTTCGGCGACCGGCTGCGCTACGTCTTCCGGCACGTGCCCCTGGTCGACGTCCACCCGCACGCCCAGCTGGCCGCCGAGGCGGCGGAGGCCGCGGCCGCCCAGGGCCGGTTCTGGGAGATGCACGACCGGCTGTTCGCCGCCCAGGACCGGCTGCTGCCCGGCGACCTGCTGGACTCCGCGGCCGCGCTGGGCCTGGACGTGCAGCGCTTCGCCCGCGAGCTGGGCTCGGGCCGCTACGGCCGGCGGGTGGCCGACGACGTCGAGTCGGCCGAGGCCAGCGGCGTCGAGGGCACGCCGACCTTCTTCGTCGGCGGCCGCCGGCACACCGGCCCCTTCGACACCGACAGCCTGGCCGCCGCGCTGCTCGCCGCGGCGGGGGAGGACGGCGTGCCGCTGGACGGCGGGGCGACCCGGGCCGGCGCACCCGGGCCGGCGGTGCCGCTGATCGGCCCGCGGCGCGGCGGGGACCGGGGCACCCCGCTGGACGGCCCGACGACCGTGCCCGGCGACCTGCCCGAGACGCCGGACCGCGACGGCGCCTTCCCCCGGCTGACCGACGCCCAGCTGGCCCTGCTGGAGCGCAACGGGTCCCGTCGGCGCGTCCAGGCCGGTGACACCCTGTTCCGCGAGGGCGACCCCGGCTACGACTTCCAGGTGGTGCTGTCCGGGGCGGTGGCCGTCGTCGAGGACCTCGGCCGGGTCGACCAGCGGGTGATCTCGGTGCACGGGGAGCGGCGCTTCCTCGGCGAGCTGGACCTGTTCGACCCCGACCCCGTGTCGCTGACCGCGCTGGTCATCCGCCCCGGCGAGGTGGTGACCGTGCCGGACAGCCGCGTGCGCGAGGTGTTCACCGCCGACTCCGACCTCAAGGAGCTGGTGCTGCGCGCCTTCCTGGTGCGCCGCTCCCTGCTGCTGCAGCTCGCCGCGGACCTGCGCATCGTCGGCCGCGCCGGCTCGCCGGACAGCGCCCGGCTGCAGGACCTCGCCCGCGGCCGGCGGCTCGACGCGGTCTTCGTCGACCTCGACGGGGACGACGACGGCGCCGCGCTGCTGGCCGACCTCGACGTGACCGAGGCCGACCTGCCGGTCGTCGTCTGGCGCGGCGGGCGGGTGCTGCGCAACCCCACGGACGAGGAGCTGATCGCCGCCGTGGAGTCCGGCGCCTGACCGCCGCGCCGGCTCAGCGCTCCCTGGTGCGCAGCTCGGGTCGGCGGCCGGTGGCGACCAGGAACGCCAGCACCAGCAGGCCGGTGCCCAGCCACGCGAAGCCCAGTGTCTGCGCGGTCACCTGGGCGTTGACCACGACGTAGACCAGGATCGCGAAGCCGATCACCGGGACGGCGAGGTGCAGCCACCAGTTCCGGCTGCCGTTGCGGACGACGTAGTGGACGACGACGGAGACGTGCAGCAGCAGGAACGCCGACAGGGCGCCGAAGTTGACCAGCGTGGACAGCAGCGTGATGCCGTCCTCGCGGGTGGCCGTGTACCAGCCCAGGACCAGCGACACGACGGCCACCAGCAGCGTCGCGTTGACCGGCACCCGGCGGGTGGGGTGCACGGCGCGCAGGAAGGCCGGGAGCTGGCGGTCGCGGGCCATCGCGAACAGCAGGCGTGAGGTCGCGGCCTGGGCCACGAGCGCGTTGGCGAACCCCCACGCGACCGCCGTGGCCACCGCGGTCAGCGTGGACAGCCACGCCCCGCCGGCCACCGCGGCCGCGTCGTAGAACGCCGTGCCGGCGGCGTCGCCCTCGGCGATCAGGGTGTCGGGGTCGGGCACCAGCAGGGCGGCGACCCAGGTCTGCGCGATGAACAGCGTCCCGGCCAGCGCGAGGGCGGCGATCATCGCCTTGCCCAGCGAGCGGGCCGAGTCGCGGTTCTCCTCGGCGAGGGTGGAGATGCCGTCGAAGCCCAGGAAGCTCAGCACCGCGATGGAGACCGCACCGAACACCAGCCCGAGGGAGAAGGTGTCGGGGTCGTAGACCGGGGAGAGGTCGAAGCCGCGGCCGGCACCGGAGGCCAGCGCGACCACGCCGATGACCAGGAAGACGGCGAGCACGACCAGCTCGGCGACCAGCACGACCTTGTTCACCCGGGCGGTGAACTCGATGCCGAGGTAGTTGACCACGGTGTTGAGGACGACGAAGGCGACCAGCCAGGCCACCACCGGGACCGCCGGGACGATCGAGTTCATCGCGATGGCGGCGATGAGGTACAGCAGCGCGGGGACGAGCACGTAGTCCAGCAGGATCATCCAGCCGGCGATGAAGCCGACCGGCTGGGCGATCCCGCGGCCGGCATAGGTGTAGACCGAGCCGGCCATCGGGAACGCCCGCGACATCTGCGAGTACGACGCCGCGGTGAAGGCCATGGCCAGCCCACCGATCGCGTAGGCGAGGGCGACCATGCCGCCGGAGGCCTGGAAGACGCCGCCGAAGATCCCGAACGGCGCGATCGGCACCATGAAGACCAGGCCGTAGACCAGCAGGTCGGTGAAGGTCAGGGAGCGCTTGAGCTCCTGGCGGTAGCCGAAGGTCTCGACGGTCCCCTCGCCGGGGGTGTCCGTGGTGGTGCGCGGGTCGTCCACTGCCGCTCCTCTCGACCGGCTCGGGGCCGGGCGGGGGGAAGGGTAGGCCCCGTCGACCCTGCGGACGGACGCGGCCGGGCCACGGGCGCGGTCGGGCGCGTCCTCAGTCGGCCGTGGGCGGCAGCAGACGGGGCACGAACACCTCGTCGATCGGCCGAGGGCCCACGTACTGCCGGCAGGTGCACGGCACCCACTGGTGGCCGGACCAGCGGCCCCGCTTGTCGTAGGTGTCCCGGCGCAGCTCGGCGTAGCAGGTGTTGGTCTCGGTGTCGTGCTGGCTGAGCACGTGCCCGCAGCCGCACAGCGGTGTGGGGGCCGCCAGCGGGGGGCCGGGCCGGCGCCGGCTGAGCCGGCCGCCGAGGAAACCGGCCGCGAGCAGCGCCGCGCCGACCAGCATGGTGACGGGTTCCACCGGCGTGCTCCTCCTCGGTCGGGACCCCTCGACGGTAGCGCGCCGCAGCGGTCAGTCGGTGGTCTTCCCCCGACCGGTGACGGCGTCGCGGAGGTGGTCCAGCAGGCTCGCCACGGGGCCGGCCACGGTGCGGACGACGCCCTCGTTGGGGGTCATCGGGTGCGGCCGGGTGGGGGCCAGCGCCTTGACCCGCTCGACCTCCCGGGCCATCTCCACCAGCCGTTGGCGGGGGAAGGTGGCCCGCAGCTCGGTGAACATCCGGGCCTCCTCGTGCTCCACGTGGTGCCGGATCTCCCGGATCAGCGTGGCCACCTCGGTGTCGAACGCCGGGTCGCCGGGGTCCATCCGCTCGAGGCGCTTCATCGTCTCCTCGGCCTCGGCGTGCTCGTGCTTGGAGGCCTCGGCCTCCGCCCGGTCGACCTGCTCCTCCACCAGCGGGTAGACGCGGGTCTCCTCGGCGACGGAGTGCTTGACCAGGCCGATGGTCACCTCGTCGACCAGCTCCCGCTTGCGCTGCAGGACGTCGGGGCCCGACTGCCCGAACAGGCCCTCCAGCTCGGTGAAGACGCGGTCGAACTCGCGGTGGTCGGCGCTGAGCAGGTCGACCACGTCGCGCTGGCTCTCGGTCTGGGTCACGGCACGCTCCCGGCGGTGTGGGGGGGACGCCCGGGAGGTGCCCCGGGCCGGGGAGGCGCACACCCGCCCGCCCCGGATCGGACCGCCGCGGTGCGTTTCCCGGCCTGTGACCGCGGGCACGATCTGCCCGTGCCGTCCTATGCCGTGGGATTCGCCCGCCCCGACCGCTGGTCGCGGGAGCGGCCGGCCGAGCAGGCCACGCCGTGGCACGCCGTCGAGGCGCACCGCCCGCCGAGCGAGCTGGACGGCGAGGTGGAGCTGGCCGTCTGCGGCGCCATCGTGCAGGTGTGGGGGTCCCAGGAGTGGCAGCGGGTCGGCGTCGGGCGCACCGCCTGCCCGCAGTGCCGGACGCTGACGGCAGTCGGCCGCCCGCTCAGCCAGGTGCGCTGAGCGGGCCCCTGCCGTCCGCCGCGGTCAGCGGCGCTCGGCCCGCCGCCCGCTGATCGCCGACATGCCGGTGATCTCCCGGCCCACGATCAGCGCCTGCACCGAGTCGGTGCCCTCGAAGGTGTAGATGGCCTCCATGTCGGCGTGGTGGCGGGCCACGTGGTGCTCCAGCAGGATGCCGTCGCCACCGAGCACGTCGCGGGAGGTGGCCACGATGGCCCGGGCCTTGGCCGCGCAGTTCATCTTGGCCAGGGAGGCCATCGCCGCGGTCATCCGGCCGGCGTCGGCCAGCTTGGACAGCCGCCAGCACATCAGCTGCATGGTGGTGATCTCGGCGAGCATCCGCGCCAGCTTGTCCTGCACCAGCTGGTAACCGGCGATCGGCTGGCCGAACTGCTCGCGGCGCAGCGCGTGCGCCAGGGCCAGCTCGTAGGCGGCGGTGGCCGTGCCCAGGGAGCGCCAGGCCACGGTGTAGCGGGTGCGGTCCAGCACCGTGGAGACGTCCTTGAACGACCGGCAGTTGGCCAGCCGGTTCTCCGCGGGCACCCGGACGTCGGACAGCGTGATCTCGGCCTGCCACACCGCGCGCAGCGCGGTCTTGCCGGTCATCACCCGGGCCTCGTAGCCCGGAGTGCCCTTGTCCACGATGTAGCCGCCGACCGCGCCGTCCTCGCCGCGGGCCCAGATGATCACGTGGTCGGCGATGCTGCCGTTGCCGATCCACTTCTTCTGGCCGTTGAGCACGTAGGAGTCGCCGTCGCGGCGGGCGGAGGTCTCCAGGCCGACGGCGTCCGAGCCGTGCGCGGGCTCGGTGAGGCCGAACGCGCCGATCTTCTCCAGCCGGGCCATCGGGGGCAGGAACCGCTCCCGCTGCTCCTCGTCGCCGAGCATGGCGATCGACTGCATCGCCAGGAAGCTGTGCACGCCGTTGAAGGTGCCCACGCTGCCGTCGGCGCGGGCGAACTCCGCCGCGACCAGCCCGGCGGCCACGTTGCTCATCCCGGGGCAGCCGTAGCCCTCGATCGTGCCGCCGGCGATGCCGATCTCGGCCAGCCGGGGCACCAGCTCGAAGGGGAACTCCGCGCGCTCCCAGTAGTCGTTGATCCGCGGGGTGACCTCCTTCTCGCCGAAGGCGCGCACCCGGTCGCGGATCTCGATCTCCTCGGGCTCGAGGAGCTCCTCCAGGCCGTAGAAGTCCGTGCTCAGCTCACTCATGGGACGACGTTACGACCAGACGGTGCCGGCCGCCCGGTCGGGCGTCCCCGCCCGCAGGGGTGACCCCGCCCTCCGGCGCCCGCCGATCGGGAACCGGCTCGGCTACGTTCGCCCCGTCGTCGTCGGGAGGTCACAGGTGCCGTTCCTGGTCACGCGCCTCGCGCGCCTGGTGCGCGTGCGGCTGCCCGGGTGGCGGCTGCCGCTGGCCGTGGCGGTCGTCGTCTTCCTGACCAGCTGGGCGGCCATGGCGCTGGTCGAGCCCGACGACACCGGGATCGCCGCGCCGGGCACCTACTGGTGGTACTTCGTCGTCACCGCGGCCACCGTGGGCTACGGCGACGTCTTCCCGGCCTCCACGGCGGGTCGCCTCGTCGGGGCCTACGTCATCGTCGGCGGCATCGTCACGCTCACCCTGCTCTTCACGCAGCTGTCCGCCGCGCTGCAGTCGGTGAAGGGCAAGAGACTGAGGGGGCTGGTCGACCTGGACCTCGCCGACCACGTCGTCCTGTTCGGCTACACGCCGGGGCGAACCGCGCGCATCGTCGCGGAGCTGACCGCCGAGGGGCGCGCGCACGTGGTGCTCTGCACGTCCGACGACGTCCCCGAGGACCCGCTGCCCGAGCGGCTGGACGTCGACTTCGTCCGCGGTGACCTCACCTCACCCGACGTCATGGACCGCGCCTGCGTGGCCCGTGCCCGGACCGCGGTGGTCGACGTCGGCGACGACAACGAGGCCCTCGCAGTCGCGCTGGCCGTCACCCACGCCAACCCGGACGTGCACCTGGTCGCCGCGCTGCGCGACCTCGGCCGGCTGGACACGCTGCGCTACGTGCACCCCGACGTCCAGGCGGTGCAGTGGCACATGCCCTACCTGCTCACCGAGGAGGCCACCGACCCCGGCATCGCGCAGGTCTACAGCGACCTCATGACCAGCGGCGGGCACGGCAACACCTACTCCGCGCACCTGCCCGCCGGCTTCGCCCAGCACACGTTCGGCGACTGCCAGACGTGGTTCGGGCGCACCTTCGGCGCCACGGTCATCGCGCTGCGGACCGACCGGCGGCTGGTGGTCAGCCCCGGCTGGGACACCCCGGTGCCCGAGGGCGCCACGCTGTACTACGTCGCGCCGCGGCGGATCGAGACCGCCCGGCTCACCGGCGGCCGCTAGGAGGAGGACCTCCCTGCCCCCCGGCCCTCGCGAGCTCGGGCCGGGCCCCTGCAGGGAGGCCGCTACCCGGCGTCCGGGTCCTCGGCCGGGTCGCTCTGCGCCTCCAGCTCGGCGGTCTGCTCGGGCGTGGGCAGCTCCAGGGCGATGTCGCGCGGCTGCGGGGTGTCCTCCGACGGCGTCGTCACGCGCCCGAGCCTGCCTCAGGACCAGCCGAGCAGCTCACCGGCGAGGACGACCAGCCCGACCGCCACGGCCAGCAGGGCGAGCACCACGACCAGCACCGGGACGACGACCCAGCGCCGCTTGAACCGGTGCTTGCGGGAGCGTGCGGCTGCCCGGTCCGACCGGCGCGACGGCGGGGCCGGCGCGGGGACGGGTGCCCCGCCGGCCGTCTGACGCTGCCGCTCCAGCGCGCGGCGCTCGCGGCGGCGCTCGGCGAGGTGGCGGGCCTGGTCGCGGGCGTCGCGGGCCACGGCGTGGATGACCGTCGCCGAGACGGCCGCCAGCCGGCGCAGGTCCTCGGCGTCGATCCGCTCCACCCGGTCGACCTCGGGCACGCGCGGGGGCTGGTCGGGCGCGGGGGGCGGCGGTGACCAGGGCGCCTGCGGCGACCCGTCGAGGACCGCCTCCAGCGCGTCGCGCGCCTGCTGGGCGGTCATCCGGCGGGCCGGGTCCTTCTCCAGCAGACCGCGCAGCACCGGCTCCAGCGGGCCGGCGCGGGTGGGTGGCGGGGGCTCCTCGGACACCACGGCCATGAGCGTGGCCACCGGCTCACCGCGGCCGAAGGCCTGCCGGCCCTCGACCGCGGTGTACAGCGTCGCGCCGAGCGACCACAGGTCCACGGCCGGGCCGGGGGGCTCGCCGTGGGCCCGCTCGGGCGCCATGTAGGCCGGTGAGCCGATGATCGCGCCGGTGGTGGTGATCGCCGGGTCGCCGGTCGCGGTGGCGATGCCGAAGTCGGTGAGGCAGGCCCGCCCGTCGTCGGCGACGAGCACGTTGGCCGGCTTCACGTCGCGGTGCACGATGCCGGCCGCGTGCGCGGCGCTCAGCCCGGCCAGCACGTCGCGGCCGATGCGGGCCACCACCGGCCAGGGCAGCGGGCCCTGACCGTCGACGACCTGCTGCAGGCTGCAGGACTGCACCAGCTCGAGGACCAGCCAGGGTCGGCCGTCCTCCTCGACCACGTCGTACACCGTGGTGACCGACGGGTGGTCCAGCCGGGCGGCCGTGCGGGCCTCGCGCATGGTGCGCTCCCGCAGCACCCGGCGCTCCTCCTCGGACAGGTGCAGCGCGAAGGTGATCTCCTTGACCGCCACCGGGCGCTCCAGGCGCAGGTCGGTGGCCATCCAGACGACGCCCATGCCGCCCCGGCCGACGACCTCGCGCAGCGCGTAGCGCCCGGCGAGCAGGCGTTCGGCGGACGCCGGATCCGCGGTCATGGCCCGGACGCTACGCCCGGACGGGGGGCGCTGCGCCCCCGAGCGCGCGCGGTGACCGAGGTCCCTGTCGCCCGCAGCACCTCCCGGGCACCATCGGGACCGCCGGCCGTCCGCGGGCGCCGGGGCCCCGGCGGCCGGCCCGGCGAGGCGTCCCGTCGCGTCATGTGGACGGGCCCGGGTGGCCGCAGCGCCGCCTGCTGACGCCGGACGGCTCAGTCCGGGGAGCCCAGCCAGCGGCGCAGCACGTCGTCCTCGCGGCGCAGCACCACCACGGCCAGCTCCCGGACGGCGGCCTCGGCCTGCCGCCCGACGACCGGGGCGTCGACCTCGGCCTCCCCGGTGACCGTCGAGCGGGTGCCCCCGGTGGCCGGGCGCAGCCGGCGCTCCCCGCGCACGGCCGCCGTCCGGCCGAGGATCCGGGTCTCCACCAGCAGGACGCCGCGGTGCCCGCCGTTGCCGTCGGCCGTCCAGGTGCGCCGGTCGGAGACGTCGACCTCGCGGCCGACGAAGCGGGTGAACACCGCCGGGATGCCCAGCGTGGGGACGACGAGGCGCACGGCGGTGCGCGGTCCGCCGTCGCCCGGGGCGCTGTCCACCGACTCCAGCCGCGCGCCGAGGGTCTGCGCGTAGTCGCGGAGGAAGGCCTCGTCGGTGAGGACGGCGAGGACGTCGTCCGGACCGGCCGGGAACGTGGCGGTGTGGTCGATGGGCACGCCGCATCATCCGCCGCCGGGCCCGACCGCGCCCGACGGGCTGGTCCGGCCGCGGGCCCGGCGCTACCGTCCGGCCATGCCGGCCCGGCCGTCCGAGTCCCCGAGTCCCCCGGCGGCCGACCGGGTGCACGCCGCGGACCGGTCGGCGTGGCGGTCCTGGCTGGCGGACCACGCCGCCACCTCCGGCGGCGTGTGGCTGGTCTACGACAAGGGGCCGGGACGGCGGCTGACCTACGACGACGTCGTCGAGGAGGCGCTGTGCTTCGGCTGGGTGGACAGCCGGCCCGCCGCCCTGGACGACACCCGCGCGATGCTCTACGTCGCACCCCGCCGCCCGGGCAGCAGCTGGTCGCGGAAGAACAAGCAGCGGGTGGCGCGGCTGCGCGCGGCCGGCCTGATGACCCCGGCCGGGGAGGCCGCGGTCGCCGCGGCGCAGGCCAACGGCGCCTGGAGCGCCCTGGACGCCGTCGAGGACCTGGTCGAGCCCGACGACCTGCGGGCCGCGCTGGCCGCCGTCCCCGCGGCACTGGCCCACTGGACGGCGTTCCCCCCGTCGACCCGGCGGGCCGTCCTGGAGTGGCTGGCGTCGGCGAAGCGGGCCGAGACCCGCGCGGCCCGGGTGGCCACGACCGTCGCGGAGGCCGCCGAGGGGCGGCGGGCCAACCAGTGGCGGCAGCCCGGCGGTGCCCGCCGCTGAGCGGCCCGGGTTGTGGGCGGCGCCCCGGCCTGTGACGGTGGCCCGGTCGGGCACCGGTACCGGAGGGGGCCTCGTGGACGGCATCGCCAGGGTGGGCGCCTTCGTCGGGCGCTGGTTCGCCCTCGTCGTCGTGGCGGCGGGGGCCGTCGCGCTGGCCACGCCGGACACCTTCGCCGGTGGCGCCGTGCTGGTCCCGTACCTGCTGATGCTGATCATGCTCGGGATGGGGATGACCCTGCGGCCGGCCGACTTCGCCGTGGTGGCCCGCCGGCCGTGGGCGCTGCTGCTGGGCGTCGCGGCGCAGTACGTGGTCATGCCCGGCGTCGCCTGGCTGCTCACCCAGGCGCTGGAGCTGCCCGCTGCGGTCGCCGCCGGGGTCGTCCTGGTCGGGGCCGCGCCGGGCGGGACGGCGTCCAACGTCATGGTCTACCTGGCCAGGGGCGACACCGCGCTGTCCGTGGCGATGACGTCGGTGTCGACGCTGCTGGCCCCGCTGTTCACCCCGCTGCTGGTGCTGTGGCTGGCGGGGGAGTACCTGCCGGTGGACGCCGGCGGGCTGTTCACCTCGATCGTGCAGATCGTCCTGGTGCCGGTGCTGCTCGGGCTGGTGCTGCGCCTGGTCGTGCCGCGGGCGGTCGAGCGGGTGCTGCCGGCCCTGCCGCTGGTGTCCGTCGCCGGGATCACCGTGGTCGTCGCGATCGTCGTGGCGGGCAGTGCGGACACCATCGCGACCGTCGGCGCGGTCGTCGTCCTGGCCGTCGTGCTGCACAACGGGCTCGGGCTGGCCCTCGGCTACGCGGTGGGCCGGCTGTCCGGCATGGACGTGGCGGCCCGGCGGGCCATCAGCATCGAGGTGGGCATGCAGAACTCCGGCCTGGCGGCGGGGCTGGCCACCGTGCACTTCGGCCCCGCGGCCGCGCTGCCGGCGGCGGTCTTCTCCGTCTGGCACAACGTGTCCGGCTCCCTGCTGGCCGGCTGGTGGGCCCGGCGTCCGGACGCCCGGCCCGGTGCAGCGGGCCGGGCGTCCGGACGCGGGGTGCCTACCGCAGGTCGAAGCGGTCGAGCTCCATGACCTTGACCCAGGCGGCGACGAAGTCCCGGACGAACTGCTCCCGGGCGTCGTCGGCGGAGTAGACCTCGACGATGCCGCGCAGCACGGAGTGGGAGTTGAACACCAGGTCGGCGGCGGTCGCGGTGCGGACGACGGTGCCGTCGGCGTCCAGGCCCTCGTAGACGCCCTCCGTGTCGACCGAGGTGCGCCACTGCACGCCCAGGTCCAGCAGGGTGCGGAAGAAGTCCTGGGACAGCACGCCGGGCCGGTCGGTGAACACGCCGTGCCGGGTGCCGCCGGTGTTCGCGCCGAGCACGCGCAGCCCGCCGACCAGGACGGTCATCTCCTTGGCGGTGAGCTCGAGCATGTAGGCCCGGTCGACCAGCAGCGTCTCCGGCGCGAGCTTGCTGCCCGGGCGGATCCAGTTGCGGAACCCGTCGGCGCGGGGCTCGAGCCAGCGGGAGTTCTCGACGTCGGTCTGCTCCTGGCTGGCGTCGGTGCGCCCGGGGGAGAAGGGCACGGTCACCGGCACGCCGGCGTCGGCGGCGGCCTGCTCCACCGCGGCGCTGCCGCCGAGCACGATCAGGTCGGCCAGGGAGACCCGCGAGCCGGTCTGGGACTCGAACTCCGCCCTGACCCGCTCCAGGACCGGGAGGACGTCGCGGACGCCCTCGTTGACCGCCCAGCCGATCTGCGGCTCCAGGCGCAGCCGGGCGCCGTTGGCCCCGCCGCGGTGGTCGGTGCCGCGGTAGGACGCCGCGGCCGACCAGGCGGTGTGCACCAGCTGCGGCACGGTCAGCCCGGAGGCGAGCAGCCGTGCCTTGAGGTCGGCGACCTCGGCCTCGCCCACCAGCGGGTGGTCGACGGCGGGCACCGGGTCCTGCCAGACGAGCTCCTCGGCGGGCACGTCCGGGCCGAGGTAGCGGCTCGTGGGGCCCATGTCGCGGTGCAGCAGCTTGAACCAGGCCCGGGCGTACTGGTCGGCGAAGTACTCCGGGTCGTCGCGGAACCGCTGGGAGATCTCGCGGAAGCCGGGGTCGGCGATCAGCGCGATGTCGGTGGTGGCCATCATCGGCGGGTTCTTCTTCCCCGCGATGTGCGCGTCGGGGACCAGCTCCTGGGCCTCGGGGTCCTTCGGCTTCCACTGCTTGGCGCCGGCCGGGCTCTCGGTGAGCTCCCAGTCGTAGCTGAACAGCATCTGGAAGTAGGTGTCGTCCCACTGCGTCGGCGTCGGGGTCCAGGCGCCCTCCAGGCCGCTGGTGATGGTGTCGGCGCCCCTGCCGGTGCCGTGCTGGTTGGTCCAGCCCAGGCCGTTGCCGTGCACCGGGCAGCCCTCGGGCTCCGGGCCGACCAGCTCGGGGTTGCCGGCGCCGTGGCTCTTGCCGAAGGTGTGCCCGCCGGCGATCAGCGCGACGGTCTCCACGTCGTTCATGCCCATCCGGCTGAACGTCACCCGGATGTCGTGGGCCGAGGCGACCGGGTCCGGCCGGCCCTGCGGGCCCTCGGGGTTGACGTAGATCAGGCCCATGGTGACCGCCGCCAGCTCGCCCTCGTCCAGGTCGAGCGGCTGGTCACCGCCGCCGTAGCGCTCGTCGCCGAGCCAGGTGTCCTCCGGGCCCCAGAAGACCTCCTCGGGCTGCCAGGTGTCCTCGCGGCCGAAGGCGAACCCGAAGGTCGGCAGGCCCATGTCGTCGTGGGCGACGTTGCCGGCCAGCACCAGCAGGTCGGCCCAGGAGACCTTCCGGCCGTACTTCTGCTTGACCGGCAGCAGCAGGCGGCGGGCCTTGTCCAGGTTGGCGTTGTCCGGCCAGCTGTTGAGCGGGGCGAAGCGCTGGGCGCCGGTGCCGCCGCCACCGCGGCCGTCTGCGATGCGGTAGGTGCCGGCCGCGTGCCAGGACATCCGGATGAACAGCGGGCCGTAGTGACCCCAGTCGGCCGGCCACCAGTCCTGCGAGGTGCGCATGACCGCGACGAGGTCGCGCTTGAGCTCCTCGACGTCCAGGCCCGCGAACGCCGCCCGGTAGTCGAAGTCCGCGCCGAGGGGGTCGGAGTCCTTCGAGGGCCTGTTCAGCACGCCGAGGTCGACCTGGTTGGGCCACCAGTCCTGGACGGTGCGCGGCCGGCCGCTGGTCGCGGGGGTCGGTGAGGCGATCGCCGGGTTCTCGCTCTCGGTGGTGCTGGCGGTGTGGTTCTTGTCGATCTCGTTCGTCACGGGCGTGCCTCTCGGTGCGGGTGGGCGGGGGAGGGGGACGGGACGCCGGCCGCGCAGGACGGACAGCGCCCCCAGAAGAGGACCTCGGCCTCGTCGACGAGGAACCCCTCGTCGGCCGACGGGGTCAGGCACGGCGCGACGCCGACGGCGCAGTCGACGTCGGCGATGGCCCCGCAGGCGCGGCAGACCAGGTGGTGGTGGTTGTCGCCGACCCGTGCCTCGTAGCGGGCGTCGAGACCCTCGGGCTCGATGCGCCGCACCAGGCCGGCGTCGACGAGGGCGCGCAGGACGTCGTACACCGCCTGGTGGGAGACCGCGCCGAGACGGGCGCGTGCGGCGGCGATCAGCGCCCTGGTGTCCAGGTGCGGCTGCGCGCGGACGGCGTCCAGCACGGCCAGGCGGGGCCGGGTGACCCGCAGCCCCGCAGTCCGGAGGACGCGCTCGAGGTCCGTGTCGCTGGGCACGACCGGATCGTGCAACCTCTCCTTGAACGAGTCAAGGAAAGAGTCGGGGATCGGTGTACCGGTCCCGCCGTGTCGTGCGGGGAGCGTCGTCAGCGCAGGACGCGGATTGTGCACCGCGGTCCAGGAGCGGCGGCCAGTCGAGCGTCCGCCGTGATCAACTCGCAGTCCAGCCGCTCGGCCAGGGCCACGTAACAGGCGTCGTAGGCGCTGACGTTGGCGGGCAGCTCGAAGGCGCGTCGCACCAGTCGCAGTGTCGGGACGCGCTCGAACCGCAGTTGCTGCAGATGCCCAACGGCGGCCTCGAATCGCTGGTCGGGCAGCGTGCGAGCCAGCCAGCGCTTGCGCAGCACCGACATGGTCTCGACGTCGACCAGATCAGGCGCGGTGACCTGGTCGGCGGCGCGCAGCTCGCCGCGGGCGGCTTCCCCGGCCGCCTGGTCGTCGGCGAGGGCGTTGGCCAGGACGGAGGCGTCGACGACGATCACTGCGCGCTCGCCTGGACGCTCAGCGCCGCGAGCGTTCGTCGTCCAGGTCGGTCACGGCCTCCTGCAGGCCGACGCGACCGCCGTACTGCGCTTCGACCTCGTCGAGGACCTCGCTGATCGAGCGCTGCTCGGCGAGGTGGCGCAGCTCGGCAGCGAGGTACTGCTGCAGCGACTGGTGGCGGCGCTCGGCCTTGCGCTGGAGAGCGGCGTGCACGTCCTCGGGGACATCGCGGACCAGAACATGCGGCATGCTTGCATAATGCTTACATCAGCCGTTTGCCGCAAGGAGTCGCCGTCTCGCTTGGGGATCCCCATGTGGCCACTTCGACGGGTCTGGGGACGGCGCGGCATATCGCTGGCGGAAGGCTGACCCAGTCGCCGATGATCGGCCGCATGTCCGCTGAGGAGATCTCCGGTGAGGCATTGTCGGCTCGGTGGACCCGGTCCACCGTCTACCGGGGACATGTGGATCGACCCGGACGACGACCCACGGGAGACTGTTATGGCCACCGGCGATGAACGCAGCCTGCTCCTGGACTACTTGCGTCGCTATCGCCTGACGCTGGAGATGAAGTGCGCGGACCTCGGCGCCGAGCAGCTCGCTTGCCGGTCCGTGCTCCCGTCGACGATGTCGCTGCTGGGGCTGGTGCGGCACATGAGCGAGGTCGAGCGACACTGGTTCCGCCGGAGATGGCCAGGCAGGATGCGCCGCGGCTGTACTGCACGGATGAGGACCCTGACCGTGACTGGAACGGCGCGGTCGCCGATACAGACGTCGTTGAGGAGGCCTGGCAAACCTGGCGGACCGAGGTCGCCTTCGCCCAACGCTTCGTTGCGGAAACGCCCGACCTCGACACGATGGGCTCCACGCAGGTCCAGCTGCGCGACGTCCTCGTTGACCTGATCGAGGAGTACGCACGGCACTGCGGGCATGCCGACTTGCTGCGGGAACGGATCGACGGTCGGGTTGGCCAGGAGCGCTTCGAGTTTGCGGACGCACCGTAGGCGGAACCATGGTCGGGCAACCTCTGGTGAGCCCGTTCAGCGATTCCCTTGTAGGACGACGGCTGTCGCTCGTCAGTCCCATCGACTGCTGCGCCGGGACTGGGGACATCTAGACGACGTCGATCAGAGGTCACCGATCACGAACAGGATGAGCTCAGGGATCCGGAACAAGTTCCAGCCCAGTCCGGTGGCACCAAGGACGACACCGGCGAGTGCGAGGTGCCATCTGACCCCACCACGAGCTCGAGCGCGACGCAGGCCCAACCAGCCCAGTACGACGGCCACCAAGCAGATGACCACTGCCGCGGCGACGCCGGTCCAGTACGCGACCTCCGTGGCACCGATCGGCGTGAGGACGAGGACCACGCCGACGATCCCGACCACGAGTGCCCACAGGGCAGCCTGATTGGACCAGGTGCCCGCGCTGGTCGCCGGCACAGCCATCGCACCTGCTGGCGACAACGCCGGATCCTGTTGCCCTGACACGGGCAGGTGTCCGCCTCGCCGGGTAGTGATGAGCAGCGTGGCCCCCGCGACGGTGCAGGGAATTGCGAGGAGGAACAGCAAGCCAGCCCCGATGTTGGCACCGTCCTCAGGCGCAGTGGT
This sequence comes from Geodermatophilus sp. DSM 44513, assembly GCF_032460525.1. Lineage (NCBI taxonomy): Bacteria > Bacillati > Actinomycetota > Actinomycetes > Geodermatophilales > Geodermatophilaceae > Geodermatophilus > Geodermatophilus sp. DSM 44513. Next base: position 1,603,780 of record NZ_CP135963.1, read on the forward strand.
GACCACGGCAATCACGAAGACCAGCCACAGCAGGACCGCTACCGCGGTCAGGCCGATGCCCCATCGCCGAGCCGTGTCCACGTGACGATGTCCCATCCACTAGTTCAAGGCCACGGTCGGTGGCTGTCCGGCCAGTATGGGCGAGCGCACCCCAGACACGAGCGCATCTACGTTGGTCATACCCATCCGCATGACAGGTCTCCGCTGGTGGCCATGCCCACAACGCACTACCCTCAGTGAGCATCGCTCGCATTGACAGGCGTCCGGCCCGATCCTTATTGGAGCTGGATCCCTGTGCGATGACGGTGGAGCGATACTTCGGACCCGTTTCTGAAGGCGGCTTCACAGGCGGGTCCAGTTCGCATCCCTACGTCGCTCGTGGACGAGGTCGATGATTGACCAGCCACGATGAAGACGCAGACGGCCGTCACGGCCCAGTTGCGCGCGATAGCCGTGAACAATCCGAGGATGACGGCTGCAGCAACCAAGGCCCACCGCATGGGGGGTACACCACGCTGGCCGCTTCGTGTCCCCGAGGCTATTTCGGCCGAGTTTGCCCACGTAGCTCAACAGCGGTCCCCTCACCCGGTCGACGGAGCGCACCGCACGTGTGCCTAAGTGGGCCGCTCAGGGCGTGCCGCGCACAGGTCGCTGACATGGATGAACGAGGTTGTCGCTCCGGGGGGTGATCACAGAGAGTGCCTGCCGTGGTGACCCGGATCGGCTACGCCGCCTGTGCGCTGTCGGTGCTGGTCGGCTTCGTCGTCATGCTCGGCCTTGGAGTCCCCACGTTCGAGGAAGGGCGTGTGGCCCTCGGGCTCATCGTCATCGCATGCTCTGGCGTCGCGATCACCCTCGGGGTGGCTGGCGTGGTCCTCCTCTGGCGCAAGAGCGGCCGACCCGACTAACTCAGCGGCCATCTAACAGCTCTGCCTGACCCATCCGGGGACTGTCCTTGCATGGGCCGCTATGGGTCGCTTGCCTCGCGGTCGAGCCGCCGGCAACCCGCAGCCCCGCCCCGTAAGCCGAACCCTCACCGGTGTTGAGACAGGTCAGGACGTAGGCCAGGAGGCCGCCGTCCCACAAGACCCGCCCGGTGAGCCTTCCCGCACGGGGAGGACAACCGGGACACCCTGCCCGACGGTCGCAGCCTCGTCGTCCGGCAGCCGCCCAACGTCCACGCCACCGTGTCGCAAAGGACCGACTGACGGAAGCCGGTGCATCGCCCAGCTGAACGTCATCAGCACCGGTAGCCGAGAAGAACGCGCCTGCTCCCAGCTGAGGCCGTCACGGTGCGGCATTACACCTCCCGCGCCGGCGATCCCCACCGGCATCTGCACCTGCAGGTCAACGAGCGCGGCGCCGAATTGCGGGTCGCAGGCGACCGCGGCGTGCCCGATGCCGTTGATCGCGGCCAGGAAGTCACGCATGCCGACGGTGTGCAACCCGCGCCACCGCAAGCCTGCTGGTGGCCAGTGGCGCGAACGTCAAGGCGGTCCAGCGGATGCTCGGCCACGCCTCCGCGGCGATGACCCTCGACGTCTACTCCGGGCTCTTCGACGACGACCTGGGCGCCCTCGCGGAACGCATGGACGCCGCCCACCAGGCGTCTGTCACGAGACGTCACGGTGCGTAGTGTGGGCACCGTGTGGGCACGGGGCCCCCCGCCAAGATCGACGAGGATGCCACAAGCCGCTGACCTCGATGTTTACCGGTGGGGCGGGTGGGGCTCGAACCCACGACCCAGGGATTATGAGTCCCGTGCTCTGACCGGCTGAGCTACCGCCCCGCGTGTACCAGCCTGCCAGACGGCCCGACACCCCCTGTGGACGACGCCGTCCGGCATCCCCAGGTCCCCCTGCTGGGTGGCTGCCGTGTGCGGGATCACACCGATGGTCGGGCGTGACCGGCCATCAGCTGGGAATTTGGCGCTGCACGGGCGCCCCGCCTGTCCCGGTGGTCACCACAGTGCACACGGTTGCTGACACCGCGTGTCGGTGGCGGGGGTCGACGGCAAGCAGGCGCCCCGATCTCGTTACCCGACCGTGACCTGCCGGCCAGGGCCCGTGTACGTTTCCCGACGGCCCTGCCGGGCTCAGCTCCTCGGGAACCGAGGGCCTCGGCACGGCCACCGCCGAACCGCCGACGCCCTCCGGGGCCGAGGCGGACCGGGGACCCACCGAACCTCTGGGGTGAGTCCTGCCTGCGCTGAGGGAGTGCAGGGAGGTAGGGCGCCGTCCGGCCCGAACCCGTCAGCTAACTCGGTAGGCGGTCGCGAGGATGAGGAGACCCGTCGCCTTGGCGACCCTGCACCGCCTGCACACCGTGGTCCGCTGCGCCACGTCACCCCGCAGCCCCCTGCGCGCACCGCGCCGGGCCGCCGTCGTCGCCGCGGCGGTGGCCGGCCTGCTGGCCGCCACCCCCGTCGTCGCCGGCGCCGCCCCCGCCCCCGCCGAGGAGCAGGCCGCCCTCGCCGAGCAGGTCGCCGAGATCGAGGAGCAGGTGCGGGCCGCCGAGGAGCAGCTGCAGCGGATGACCGTGGAGGCCGAGGCGGCCGCCGACGCCGCGCTCGTCGCCCGGGCCCAGCTCGCCGCCGGCCAGGCCGAGGCCGAGCGGACCGCCGCGGAGCTCGCGGTCGCGCAGGCTGACGTCGCGGCCGCCGAGGAGGACATCGCCGACCTCGGCCGCGAGGCCTACATGGGCGCCGAGGACCGCTACGGCGACCTGCAGATGCTGCTCGACGCGCACAGCCCGACCGAGCTGCTGCAGCAGGCCGCCACCATGGAGGTCATCGGCGACCACCGGGCCGCCCGCCTGCAGGAGTTCCTCACCGTCGCGGCCCGCCTCGAGCAGGCCGACCGGGCCGCGCAGGCCGCCGTCGCCGCCCTGGACGAGCTGGCCCGCACCGCGGCCGAGGCCGAGCAGGCCGCCAACGCCCACCTCGCCCGGGCCCAGGCCGACTACGACGCCCGCGCGGCGGAGAAGGCCCGCCTGGAGGAGGAGCTGCGCGCGGCCGGCGAGCGGCTGCTCGCCGCGCAGGGTGCCGCCGACGCCGCTGCCGCGTGGGGCGCCCAGCAGGCCCAGCGGCAGCAGACCCTCGCCGTCACGTCGGGCGCCTCCTCCGGCATGCCGACCGCCGGCCGGGTCACCTCCTGCTACGGCCCGCGCTGGGGGACGATGCACCAGGGTGTGGACATCGCCGCCCCCATCGGCACGCCCATCCACGTGCCCGAGGACGGCGTGGTGCTGCAGGCCGGCGCGGCCAGCGGCTTCGGCCAGGCCGTCTACGTCCAGCACGGCGACGGGCAGATCACCCTCTACGGGCACGTCGACCAGTACTTCGTCAGCGCCGGGCAGGTCGTCTCGGCCGGCGAGCACATCGCCGACGTCGGCAACAAGGGCCAGTCCACCGGCCCGCACCTGCACTTCGAGGTGCACCGCGGCGGCCTCTACGCCAGCCGGGTGGACCCGATGCCCTGGCTGCAGGCGCGCGGCATCACCCTCGGCGGGGCCTGCTGAGCCGCTGATCGGCTGCGCCGGCACCCGGCGGCCGGCTCCGCCGGAGGCCACCCCGGGCGGGTGAGGCCGGTCAAGCCGGCACCCCGTCGGGCCGATGCTCCGTCCGTGGACGAGGGGCCGGACGGCGACGGCGGCGGTAGACGCCGCGGCGACCTGCGCCGGCCCCGGGCGGCGGTCCGCGCGGTCCTCTACCGCCAGCTGGCCACCGACGAGGACCGGGCCGCCTACTGGGTGCGCCACGTGCGGCTCGGCGTGGCGCTCACCGAGGTGACCGCCCTCGCCGTGGCCGGGTACGTGCTGATGACGCCGGGCACCCCCACGCGCACCGCCACGCTCATGGCGCTGGCCGTGGTCGCCGCCCTCGCCGCACCCCTGCTGCTCCTGCTGCCGCTGGCCGCGATGGTGCGCGGTCCCCGCGGCAGCCTGCTGTTCTACCTGTGGAGCCTCGCGGACACAGTGCTGGTCACCGTCGCCACCCGCGTGGACGGCGGTGCGTCCAGCCCGCTGTCGGTGCTGCTGTTCCTCCTCCTGGCCTTCATGGCCGTGGCCTACCCGCCGTCCGGGGTCGTCCTGATGGGCGCGGTCACGACCGGCGGCTACCTGCTGTGCGTCAGCGGCGGGCTGGGCTCCTCGGCCGTCTTCGTCGCGCTGGTCATGGCCACCTACACGCTGCTGTGCGCGATGGCCTCGGCCAACCAGTGGGAGGCGCAGGACCGGCAGGTGCTGCTGCTGCGCACCTCCGAGGTGCTCGCAGCCACCGACCCGCTGACCGGGTGTCTCAACCGGCGGGCCTTCCTGGACCGGCTGGGCTCCGCCGCGGCCGGCGCCGGCGGCCCCTGGGTGGTCTGCCTGGTCGACCTCGACGGCTTCAAGGGCGTCAACGACCGCAGTGGCCACGCCGCCGGGGACGCCGTCCTCCGCGAGGTCACCGCCGCGCTGGGGGTCGTGGTCCGGGAGACCGACACGGTGGCCCGGCTCGGCGGCGACGAGTTCGCCGTCCTGGCCCGCTCGACCGCGGCGGACGCCGCGTCACTCGCCGCGCGACTCCGCGACGCCGTGGCCGCCGTGGGCGCCCGCTGCGGGGTGACCGCCAGCGTCGGCGTCACCGAGGTGCGCGCCGGCGAGGCCGGGCACGAGGTGCTCGGCCGCGCCGACCAGGCCATGTACCGGGCCAAGAGCGCCGGCGGCAACCAGGTCACCGCGCTCACCCGGTGAGCCGGGGACCTGCGGGTCCTCCTCGGGTCGGCAGCGCTGTCCCACTACGCTCGGTGAGCGCGTTCCGCAACCGGACCGGTCGCCAGCGTGCCGATCGCGCGCCCGGGGCGTCGTTCCTGTGGACCGGCTGTGGGGTCGTTGTGGATCCGTGGACGGCAGCCCCCGACCCGTGGTGGGCCGCTGACCAGCGCGGAGGGTCGGTGGGTGGAACGGCCGGGTCACAGGTGACCCAACTGCACCGTCCGCACTGGCGCGATGGGGCGACCATCGTGCACACTGTCCCCGGGACTCCTGGTCCCGGATCGCCGAACACAGCGCGTCACCGAATCGATCGTCCGTTGGGGAAGACGAGACCGATCGAGTCGATGGAGGTGCCCCGTGCAGCGACGGTCTACCCAGGGTGTCGTCTTCGTGCACGCGTGCCCGAAGGCGCTCTGCCAGCACGTCGAGTGGGCGCTCGAGCGCGTCATCGGCGCGCCGGTCTCCCTGTCGTGGGCCGACCAGCCCGCGGCGCACGGGTCCTACCGTGCCGAGGTGGCCTGGACCGGCGCCCCCGGGACGGGCGCCAAGCTGGTCGCCGCGCTGCGCGCGTGGCCGATGCTGCGCTTCGAGGTGACCGAGGAGGCCAGCTACGGCAACGACGGGGAGCGGATGTCCTACGTGCCCGGCCACGGCGTCTTCCGCGCCCCCACGAGCGCCAACGGCGACCTCGTGGTGAGCGAGCAGCAGCTGCGCAACCTCGCCGCCAACGCCACGTCGATCGAGGCCTTCCGGCACGGGGTGGACGAGCTGCTCGGTGCCGCCTGGGACGCCGACCTGGAGGTCTACCGGCACGCCGGCGACGGCAGCCCGGTCACCTGGCTGCACCAGGTGGTCTAGTCCCTGCACCGGGCCCCGGCACCGGGGCCCTTGGTCACGATCCGACCACGACGGGGCAGCGCCCGGGGCCCTCTCGTCGTAGGCTCAGACCGGTCGTCCGGACGTCGACGGGGAAGCGGCGTCCGGACGACCATGCTCCTGCCACAGCGTCCCCTACAGCGGGATGTTGCCGTGTGCCCCGCGGCCGGGCGGTGCCGCCGCCAGCGCCTCCACCAGCCGCCGCCGGGTCCGCGCCGGGTCGACCACCTCGTCGACGACACCGATCTGCACGGCCCGGTCGACCCCGCCGGCGATCCGCTCGTGCTCGGCGGCCAACTGCGCGTGCAGCGCCTCCCGCTCCCCGGAGGGCACGGCGGCCAGCCGCTTGCGGTGCAGGATGCCGACGGCGGCCTTGGCGCCCATCACCGCGACCTCGGCGCCCGGCCAGGCGAGCACCGTCGTCGCGCCCAGCGAGCGGGCGTTCATCGCGATGTAGGCCCCGCCGTAGGACTTGCGGGTCACCAGCGTCACCCGGGGCACCACCGCCTCGGCGAAGGCGTGCAGCAGCTTCGCCCCGCGGCGCACCACGCCGTCCCACTCCTGGCCGACGCCGGGCAGGTAGCCGGGCACGTCGACCAGTACCACCAGCGGGACGCCGAACGCGTCGCAGGTCCGCACGAAGCGGGCCGCCTTCTCCGCCGACGTGGAGTCCAGGCAGCCGCCCAGCCGCAGCGGGTTGTTGGCGACCACCCCGACGGTGCGCCCGGCCAGCCGGCCCAGCGCGGTGACGACGTTGGGGGCCCAGCGGGCGTGCAGCTCCAGCGGCGGGCCGTCGAGGACGGCGGCCACCAGCGGCTTGACGTCGTAGGCGCGGTTGGCCTGCTCGGGCAGCAGTGCGCGCAGGTCGACGTCCGGGCCGGTACCCGCGAGGTCGAGCGTGCCCTGTGCGGCCAGCAGGTCGACCGCCTGCCGCGCCGCGTCCAGGGCCGCCTCCTCCGAGGCGGTGACCACGTGCACGACCCCGCTGCGCCGGCCGTGGGTGTCCGGGCCGCCGAGGCTCTCCATGTCGACGTCCTCGCCGGTGACCGAGCGGACGACGTCCGGCCCGGTGACGAACACCCGCCCGGCCGGGCCCATGACCACCAGGTCGGTCAGCGCCGGGCCGTAGGCGGCGCCGCCGGCCGCCGGGCCCAGGACGACGGAGACCTGCGGCACCCGCCCGGAGGCCCGCACCATCGCCGCGAACACCTCGCCCACCGCGTGCAGCGCGCTGACGCCCTCGGCCAGCCGCGCGCCGCCGGAGTGCCAGATGCCGACCACCGGCACCCGCTCGCGGACCGCGGCGTCGATGGCGTCCACGACGTGCCGGCAGCCGTCGACGCCCATGGCGCCGCCCATGACGGTGGCGTCGGTGCAGTAGGCGATCGTCGGGGTGCCCGAGACCGTCCCGCGGGCCGCGACGACGCCGGAGGTGTCGCGCGGCCCCAGCAGCGACAGCGAGCCGGGGTCGAGCAACCGCGCCAGGCGGTCGGCGGGGTCGCGTGGGTCGACGGTGGTCGGTGCAGCGGCGTGCAGCGTGGTCATCGGACCCCTCCGGGCCGGGACGTGCGGGATCGGCCCGGGGGGACGGCGTCCGACCGGGCGGGGTGGGTGGGTCCTCCGGGGGCTACGCGGTGGTGAAGACCAGCGCGATGTTGTGGCCGCCGAACCCGAAGGAGTCGTTGACCGCGGCGCCGAACCGGGCGTGCCGCGGCTCGCGGCGCACGATGTCCAGCGCCTGGACGGCGGCGTCGTCGTCCGGGTCGTCGAGGTTGGCGGTGGCCGGCACGACCTGCTCGCGCAGCGCCAGGATGGTGAACACCGACTCCAGCGCACCGGCCGCGCCCAGCAGGTGCCCGGTCTGGCTCTTGGTGGCCGTCACGAGGGTGTGCTCGCCGATGGTGTCCCGGATGGCCGCGGCCTCCGCGGTGTCGCCCACGGGCGTGGACGTGGCGTGCGCGTTGACGTGGCCGATGTCGGCGGCGCTGAGCCCCGCGTCGCGCAGGGCCGCCGCGATCGCCCGGCCGGCCCCCTCGCCCTCGGGGTGCGGGGCGACCAGGTCGTAGCCGTCGGCGGTGCCGCCGGCGCCGGCGAGGCGGGCGTGGATCCGGGCGCCGCGGGCGCGGGCGGCGTCCCCGCGCTCGAGCACCAGGGCGGCGGCGCCCTCGCCGAGCACGAAGCCGTCGCGGGCCTTGTCGAAGGGCCGGGAGGCCCGCCCCGGCTCGTCGTTGCGGGTGCTCATGGCGCGCATGGCGGCGAACCCCGCCATCGGCAGCGGGTGCACGCAGGCCTCCGCGCCGCCGACCAGCACGACGTCGGCGCGGTCGTAGCGCAGCAGGTCCAGCCCCCAGCGGATGGCCTCGGCACCCGACGCGCAGGCGCTGACCGGGGCGTGCACGCCGCCCTTCGCGCCGACTGCCAGCCCGACCGCGGCGGCCGGGCCGTTGGGCATCAGCATCGGGATGGTGAAGGGCGAGACCCGCTTGGGGCCCTTCTGCTCCAGGATGTCGTCCTGGTCGAGCAGGGTCACCGCACCGCCGATGCCGGTGCCGAAGACGACGGCGACCCGCAGGGGGTCCACCCCGGCCTCGCCCGCCCCGGAGTGCTGCCAGGCCTCCTCGCCGGCGAGCACGGCCACCTGCTGGCTGCGGTCGAGCCGGCGGGCGCGGACGCGGTCGATCCGGCTGGCCGGGTCGATGGGCAGCCGGGCGACGAGCTGGGCGGGGAAGTCCCGGGCCCACTCGTCGGTGAGCCGGCTGACCCCCGACCGCCCGGCCAGCAGCGCGTCCCACGTGCTGGCGACGTCGCTGCCGAGCGGCGTGGTGGCACCGAGTCCGGTGACGACGACGTCATCGATGGACGTGCTCATGACGGATCTCCTCTCGTGCTGCTGCCGGGCGGCCGGGGGTCGGCCACCCTCCCGGGCCCGCGCCGGCGAGGCGTGGACCGGAGGGTGGTCGGCTCAGCGGTTCTTCTGGATGTAGTCCATGGCGTCGCCGACGGTCTTGATGTTGGCCAGCTCGTCGTCGGGGATGGCGACGCCGAACTTGTCCTCGACCGCGGTGGCGATCTCGACCATCGACAGCGAGTCGACGTCGAGGTCCTCGGTGAACGACTTCTCCGGGGTGGCGTCGGCGGGTGCCACGCCCGCCACCTCCTCCAGGATCTCGGCCAGGCCGGTCTGGATGTCCGCGTTCGCGGGCTCGCTCACGTGCAGGTCCTCTCTCTCGGGTGGGGCGGGGGGTGCCCGCCGACGGGCCGGTCGTGGCCCGGGGGTCAGTGTCGGCCGGTCAGGGCAGGACGACGACCTGGCCGGCGAAGGTGAGGCCCGCGCCGTAGCCGAGCAGCAGCGCGACGTCGCCGCTCTTGGCCTCCCCGCTCTCCAGCAGCGCGGACAGCGCCAGCGGCACCGAGGCCGAGGAGGTGTTGCCCGAGCGGACGACGTCGCGGGCGATCACGGTGCGCGCGGGCAGCTCCAGCCGCTTGGCCATCAGCTCGATGATCCGCAGGTTGGCCTGGTGCGGGGCGAACACGTCGATGTCGTCGGGGCCCACGCCGGCGAGGTCCATGGCGGTGAGCAGGGTGGCGGTGAGCCGGGTGGTGGCCCACCGGTACACCGCCTGCCCGGCCATGCTCATCGCCGCCTCGCCCTGGGGGATGGCGATGGCCTCGGCCTGGTCGCCGTCGCTGCCCCACACGACCGGGCCGATCCGGGGGGTGTCCGAGGGCCCGAGCACGGCCGCGCCGGCGCCGTCGGCGAAGATCACCGCGGTCGAGCGGTCGGTCAGGTCGGTGTAGTCGGTGAGCCGTTCGCCCCCGATGACCAGGGCGTTGCGGGCCGACCCGCTGCGGATCGCGTCCGCGGCGGCGCTCAGCGCGTAGCACCAGCCCGCACAGCCGGCGTTGACGTCGAAGGCGCCGGGCCGCCGGGCGCCCAGCCGGTGGGCGATCTCCGGGGCCAGCCCGGGGATCGGGCGGGGCAGGCTGGCCGAGGCGAGCAGCACCAGGTCCAGCTCGGAGACGTCCAGGCCGCTGGCGGCCAGCGCCTTGCCGCCGGCGGCGACGCTCATCTCCAGCAGCGTCTCGTCCGGCTCGGCCCAGCGGCGCTCGGCGATGCCCACCCGCGCCTGGATCCACTCGTCGTTCGTGTCCATGGTCTCGGCCAGCTCGTGGTTGGTGACCCGGCGGCGGGGCCGGTAGCTGCCGAACCCGAGGATGCGCGCGCCCGGGGCGCCGGGAGCGAGCTGGAGTCCGGTCACGACGACACCTCCGGGTACAGGCGGGCGATCGGGTCACCGGCGTCCACGAGGTCGCCCTCGGCCACCAGCCACTCGGCCAGCACGCCGGCGTAGCCGGCCGACACGTCGGCCTCCTGGCGGCGGCTGCTGACCCGCCCCAGCGGCGTGCCGGCGTCCAGGCGGGTGCCCTCGGCGATCGTGGCCGGGCGCACGGTGCCGCGCACGGGGGCCACGACGACGCGCCAGTCGGGCAGGTGGTCGGGCTCGGGGCGACCCCGCTCGGCCTCGATGAGCTCGCGGGCCCGGTCGAGGTCGGCCGGCTTGGCGATGGCCAGCACCTCGACGTCGGCCCCCTTCCACTCCCGCTTGGCCAGCCCGGCCAGCGCACCGGCGGGCGGCAGCTCGATGGCGGCGGTGACGCCCAGGTCGCGCATCGTGGCCAGGCACGCGTCGAAGCGCACCGGGCTGGTGACCTGGCTGACCAGCCGGGACAGCGCCTCGGCGCCGGTGCCCACCGCGGCGCCGTCGGCGTTGGACAGCAGCAGCCGGCTGGGGTCGGCCGGCCGCAGCCCGCCGACCAGGCCCTCCAGCTGCTCGCGCGCGGGGGCCATGTAGGCGGTGTGGAAGGCCCCGGCCACCGGCAGCGGCACGACGCGCGCGCCGGCCGGCGGCGCGGCCCTGAGCTCGGCCAGGGCGTCCAGGGGGCCGGCGGCCACCACCTGGCCGGCGCCGTTCACGTTGGCCGGGGTCAGCCCGCGCTGCTCCAGCGCGGCGGCCAGCTCGTCGGGGTCACCGCCGAGGACGGCGGACATCCCGGTCGGCGTCTGCGCGCAGGCCGCGGCCATCGCCCGGCCGCGCACGGCGGTCAGCGCGATCGCCGCCTCGACGCTGAGCACGCCGGCCAGCGCGGCCGCGGTGAGCTCGCCGACGCTGTGCCCGGCGATGACGACGTCGCGGCCGGTCTGCGGGGTGTGCGCCACCGGGCCGGGCAGGCCGCCCAGCTCGCGCGCCACGAACAGGCTCATCGCGACCACCAGCGGCTGGGTGACCGCGGTGTCCTTGATCGCCTCGGCGTCGCCGGTGGTGCCCAGGGTGAGCAGGTCGGCGTCGGCGATCGCGCCGGCCCAGCGGAAGAACGACTCGGCCCCGGGGAGCTCCAGCCAGTCGGTCAGCATCCCGGGCTTCTGGGCACCCTGTCCGGGGGCGAGGACGGCGAGCACCTGATCACCGTGTCAGACGACGAGAGGTGACGCGGTGGTGAACGGCACGAAACCGCACCCCTGCCCTTTGGAGGATCCCCACAACAGGACCGGCGTGGTGCGGGGTGTCGGCCGGGTCCCCGTGGTGGGAACCGCACTGTGCCGGCCTCCTCGCAGGGGCCCGCCGCGAGCTCGCGAGCGGTGGGGGGCGAGGAGATCCTTTCTCTAGTGCCAGAGGGAGCGGTCCTGGTCGAGGGCGGCGAGGGCCAGGGCGACCTGCACGGTCCAGCCGCCGCGCGGGTCGGTGACCGACACCCCGGTGACCTCGATGGCCCGCCGCAACCGGTAGCGGACGGTGTTGGGGTGCACGAACAGCGCCCGCGCGCTGGCCTCCAGGTTCCCGCCGCTGGCGAGCACCGCGCGCACCGTCTCCAGCAGCTCGCCACCGGCGGCCTGCAGGGGCAGCGCGACCCGCTCCTGCAGCGTGGCGCGGGCGGCCGGGTCGCCGTCCAGGGCCCGCTCGGGCAGCAGCGCGTCGGCCGGCACCGGCCGGGGCGCGGCCGGCCAGGCGCGGGCGGCGCGCAGCCCGGCGAGCGCGGCGGTCGCGGAGTCCCCGGCCCGGCCCAGGCTGTCCACCGCCGGGCCCACCACCACCGGGCCGGGGCCGAACTCGTCGCTGAGCCGTTCGGCCGCCGACTGCAGGTCCGGCGACCCGCCCAGGACGACGACGAGCTGGTCGGCGTGCACCCCGACGAGGACCTCGCCGCGCACCTGCCGGGCGGCCCGCCGGGCGGCGCCGTGCACGTCGCCGTCGGCCGGGGCCGCCCCCACCAGCACGGTCACCGGGCTCATCGCCGCCCAGCCCAGCGCCGACGCGCGCCCGGACAGCTCCGAGACCTGCTCCCCGCGGACGAGGGCGTCCACGAGCAGCGCCTCCAGCCGGGCGTCCCAGGCGCCACGGCTCTCGGCGAAGGTGGCGTAGACGTGCGCGGTGGCGAAGGCCACCTCCCGGCTGTACTGCAGCACCGCCAGCCGCAGCACGTCGGCGTCCCCCGGCTCGGCGACGGTCCCGACGAAGTCGTCCATCACCTCGACGGTCACCCGGACCAGGTCGACGGTGTGCTTGAGCGGCACCACCCGGGCCAGCTCGCGCGGCGCGGCGCCGAAGACCTCACCGGTGAGCCGCGGCGGGCGGTCCGGCGTGCGGCACCACTCGACGAAGGAGGCCAGGCCCGCCTGGGCCACCAGCATCACCCAGGAGCGCTGGTCGGCGGGCATGGTGCGGAACCAGGGCAGCACCTCGTCCATCCGCGCGACGGCACGGGTGGCCAGCGACCCGGACGCCCGCTCCAGCCGCCGCAGCGTGGCGGCGGAGGGCGGGTGCCGGCGGGTCGCGGAGGACACAGCGGCCAGCGTGGCACGGCGGGCGGGTTCGGGGAGAGTGGGACGGGTGGACGTGCTGCAGCAGACCCCCGAGCGGGCGACGGTCCGGCGGCGGGCGCTCGCCGCCGTCGCCGCGGCCGCGGCCGTCCTGCTGGCGCTGGCCGCCGGCGTGCTGGCCGGCTGGGCGCCGCAGGTCCGGCTGGACGAGGCGCTCAGCACCGCGCTGTACGCCGGTGACGACCGCTCGGCGCTGCACGGTGCCCTGCTGGAGGTGCTGACCACCCCCGGCGTCGCCTGGTTCCGGGTGGTGGTCTCCCTGCCGGTGCTGTTCTGGCTCGGGGCTCGCCGGGCCTGGCGGACGGCGGCCTGGGTGGTCACCGCCAACGTGCTGGTGGCCCCGCTCACCACGCTGCTCAAGGAGGCGGTGGGCCGGGTGCGCCCGGCGTTCGAGGACGGCGGCGCCTCCTACGACACCCTGAGCTTCCCCAGCGGGCACTCCTCGGGCATCGCCACGCTGGTCACCATCGCCCTGGTGCTGGCCTGGCCGCGGCTGTCCCCGGCGCGTCGCCGCCTGGCCCTCGCCGCGGGGGTGGCCCTGGCCGTCCTCGTCGGGCTGACCCGCACTTGGCTGGGCGTGCACTTCCTGTCCGACGTCCTCGGCGGGTGGGCGCTGGGTGTGGGCTGGACGCTGCTCATGGCCTCGGCGTTCGACGCGCTGCCCGGTGGCCGCGCGGCGCTGCCGGCTCGGGAGGCGTCGTGACCCCGACCTCCGACGTGCTGGTCGAGCCGGACGACGGCTCGGCCGGGCCGCTGCTGCGGATCGCCGAGGACCGCCTGGCGCCGGGCACCGGGTACGGCCGGCACCCCCACCGCGCCGTCGACGTCGTCGCCGTCGTGCTGGCCGGCTCGCTGCGGCACGACTGGGACGCGCAGCCGGTGCTGGCCGCCGGCGACGTCGCCGTCCTGCGGGCCGGCGCCGGCCTGGAGCACGACGAGGTCGCCGGGGACGACGGCGCGCACGTGCTGCAGACGTACCTGCGCAGCGACCGTGCGGCCGGACCCGCCACGCACGAGGTGCACCGCGCCGTGGCCGGCTGGGTGGACCTCGCGCGTGCCGACGCGCGGCTGTGGACCGAGTCGGTCGAGGACGGGACGTCGGCGACCGTGCCGCCCGGACTGCTGGTGCTCACCGGCCCCGGCGGCGCGCGGGTGCGGCAGCAGGACGGCGACGAGGTGCACGGGCCCGCGACCGCGGTCGTGTGGCAGCTCGACACCACCCGCCCCGCCTGGGCCGACGACGCCTGAGCCCGTCGGGACGGGAGGGGCCTGGGGCAGAGTGGGGCGCATGCCGATCCCCGCCGCCGACCTCTTGGCCGCCGCCCGCGCCGACGCCGACCGCACCGTCGACCTGCGCCGCCGGCTGCACCGGCACCCGGAGATCGGGCTGCACCTCCCGCGCACCCAGGAGACGGTGCTGGCCGAGCTCGCCGACCTCCCGGTGGAGGTGACCACCGGGCGCGCCACGACCTCCGTGGTGGGCGTGCTGCGCGGCACCCGCCCGGGGCCCACCCACCTGCTGCGCGCCGACATGGACGCGCTGCCGGTGCAGGAGGACACCGGCCTGCCCTTCGCCTCCGAGGTGCCCGGCGCGATGCACGCCTGCGGGCACGACCTGCACACCGCGATGCTGCTGTCGGCGGCGCGGTTGCTGGCCGCCCGGCGCGCGGAGTTCGCCGGGCAGGTCGTGCTCATGCTCCAACCCGGGGAGGAGGGCTTCCACGGGGCCCGGTACATGCTCGAGGAGGGGCTGCTCGACGCCGTCCCGGAGGCGCCGGTGGCCGGTGCGTTCGCGCTGCACGTGTTCGCCAACCAGCCCAGCGGGGTGGTGAGCGTGCGGCCGGGGCCGATGATGGCCGCCGCCGACCACTGGGAGCTCACCGTGCGCGGCCGCGGCGGGCACGCCTCCATGCCGCACACGGCCGCCGACCCGGTGCCGGTCGCCGCGGAGGTCGTGCTGGCGCTGCAGTCGGTGGTCACCCGCCGGGTGCCGGTGTTCGACCCGGCGGTCGTGACCGTGGCCCAGCTGACGACGGGCTCCACGGACAACGTCATCCCCGACACCGCGTTCCTGCAGGGCACCATCCGCACCCTGTCACCGGAGCGGCGTGCCGACGTGGTGGCCTCGGTGCACCGGGTGGCCACCCACGTGGCCGCGGCACACGGGATGCAGGCCGAGTTCGTGCACCAGGAGGGCTACCCGGTCACCGTCAACGACCCCGGCGCGGCGGCGCGGGTGCTCGGGACGGCGGGCGAGCTGTTCGGGTCAGGGTGCAGCGTGGCCGCCCCCGAGCCGCTGATGGGCGCCGAGGACTTCTCCTACGTCCTGCAGCGGGTCCCCGGTGCGATGGCCTTCCTGGGCGCCTGCCCACCGGGAGCGGACCCGGCGACCGCGGCCGGCAACCACTCCAACCTGGTCGCGTTCGACGAGGACGTGCTGCCCGCCGGCGCGGCGCTGTACGCGGCGATGGCCCTGGACGCCCTGGCCGGCTGATCAGACCAGGGCCACCACCTCGGCCGCGCAGCCCCAGGAGAGGGTGACGCCGGCGCCGCCGTGCCCGTAGCAGGCGACCACCGGCCGCCCGCCGGACCCGACCCGCTCCAGCCGCACCGCAGGCCGGCCCGGGCGCAGCCCGACCGCCCGGGACAGCACCGGGGCGTCGCGCAGCTCGGGCACCAGCGCGCGCACCCGGGTGAGCACCGCGGCCTCGACCGCCGGGTCGGGGTCGGTGCCGGTCGCGCCCTCCACCGCGGTACCGCCGCAGACGACGTCCGTGCCGCGGGGGACGACGTAGGTCAGGCCCTCGGGGTGGTCCTCGTCCAACAGCCAGCCGGTCAGGCCGGGGTCGGCCAGCCGCACCACCTGGCCCTGCACCGGGACACCGGAGTCGTCGTCCAGCAGCGGGCCGGAGGCCAGCCCGGCGGCCAACACCACGACGTCCCCGGGGACGTCGTCCCACCGGGTCACCCGCCGCTGCTCGACCGCGACGCCGGCCGCACGGCAGGCGGCCAGCAGCCAGGGCAGGTAGCGGCCGGTGTCGACGACCGGCAGCACGCACCGGGTGCCCGCGGGCGCCCCGGCGGGCAGCTCCCCGGGCGACGCCGGCCGGCGTCCCGGCGCGGCCGACCACCGCTCGTCGGGGCCCCCGCCGCGGTGCACGACCACCCCCGGCCGCAGCGCGACACCGGTGTCGGCCCGACCCGCCAGGGTGGTGAGGACCTCCAGCGACACCGCGGCCCAGCGCAGCACCGAGGCCATCGGGAAGGCCCGGTACGGCGACCACAGGGCCGCCGCCACCGCCGACGTCGTCCGCTCCACCGGGTCGGCCGTGAGCAGCCGCACCCGGTGACCGGCGCGCGCCAGCTCCAGCGCGCAGGTCAGCCCGACCACACCGCCGCCGACGACGGCCACCTCCCGGTGGCCGCCGTCGGCGCGGTGGCCCCCCTGCAGGGTCCCGCCGTGAGCCTGCGAGGGGCGGGGGGCAGGGGGGTCCTCTTTCATGCCTCCGGCTGCTGCTCCGGGGCGGTCGTGGTGTCCTCCGGCGCGGCCTGCACGTCGCGCACCTGGTACTTCTCCACCGCCTGGCGGACGACGTCGCGCTCGACCTCGCCGCGGTCGGCCAGGGAGGCCAGCACCCGGACGACGATCGACTCGGCGTCCACGTGGAAGTGCCGGCGCAGCGCCGGGCGGGTGTCGGACAGGCCGAACCCGTCGGTGCCGAGCGTGGCCATGCCGCCGGGGACGTACGGCGCGATCAGGTCCGGCACCGCGCGCATCCAGTCCGACACCGCCACGACCGGCCCCTCGGCGCCGGCCAGGGCCTCGGTGACGAACGGCGTCTGCGGCTCCTCCTCCGGGTGCAGCAGGTTGTGCTCGGTCACCTGCTCCGCCTGCCGGCGCAGCTCGGTCCACGAGGTCACCGACCACACGTCGGCCGACACGCCCCAGTCGTTGGCCAGCAGCTCCTGCGCGCGCAGTGCCCACGGCACCGCGACACCGGAGGCCAGCACCTGTGCCCGGTGGCCGTCCCCGGCGCCCTGCGCGTACCGGTACATGCCGGCCAGCAGGCCCCGCACGTCCAGGCCCTCGGGCTCGGCCGGCTGGTTGAACGGCTCGTTGTAGACCGTGAGGTAGTACATGACGTCTGGCGAGCGGTGCCCGCCGAGCGGGGCGCCCGGGTCGTCGCCGTACATGCGGGCGAGGGCGTCCTTGGTGATGTGGCCGACCTCGTAGGAGAACGCCGGGTCGTAGGAGACCACCCCGGGGTTGGTGAGGGCGAGCAGCAGCGAGTGCCCGTCCTCGTGCTGCAGCCCCTCGCCGTTGAGCGTCGTCCGCCCCGCGGTGGCGCCGAGCAGGAACCCGCGGGTCATCTGGTCGGCCGCGGCCCAGAAGGCGTCGCCGGTCCGCTGGAACCCGAACATCGAGTAGAAGATGTAGATCGGGATCATCGGCTCGCCGTGCGTGGCGTAGGAGGTGCCGACGGCGGTGAACGACGCCGCGGAGCCGGCCTCGTTGATGCCCTCGTGCAGGATCTGGCCCTGCTCGGACTCCTTGTAGGCCAGCATCAGCTCGCGGTCGACCGAGGTGTAGCGCTGCCCGTGCGGCGAGTAGATCTTCTGCGTCGGGAACAGCGAGTCCATGCCGAAGGTGCGGGCCTCGTCGGGGATGACCGGCACGAACCGCGGGCCGAGCTCCTTGTCCTTGAGCAGCTCCTTGAGCAGCCGGACGAAGGCCATCGTGGTGGCCACCTCCTGCTTGCCGGAGCCGCGGCGCAGCACGTCGAGGGCCTTGTCCTCCGGCGCCTTGAGCGTCTTGAACTCCGCCCGCCGCCGTGGCATCACCCCGCCCAGCTGCCGGCGCCGCTCGGCCATGTACTGCATCTCGTCGGAGTCGGGGTCGGGCTTGTAGTAGGGCGGCAGGGTCTTGTCCAGCGCCTCGTCGGGGATGTCGAGGTACAGCCGGTCGCGGAACCCGGCGAGGTCCTCGGCGGTCAGCTTCTTCATCTGGTGGGTGGAGTTGCGGCCCTCGAAGTGGCTGCCCAGCGTCCAGCCCTTGATGGTCTTGGCGAGGATCACCGTGGGCTGGCCCTTGTGCTCCACCGCGGCCTTGAACGCCGCGTACACCTTGCGGTAGTCGTGCCCACCGCGGGAGAGGTCCCAGACCTCCTTGTCGCTCATGTCCTCCACGAGCTTGCGGGTGCGCGGGTCGCGGCCGAAGAAGTGCTCGCGGACGTAGGCGCCGTCCTCGGCCTTGTACGTCTGGTAGTCGCCGTCCGGCGTGGTGTTCATCAGGTTGACCAGGGCGCCGTCGCGGTCGGCGGCCAGCAGCCGGTCCCAGTTGCGGCCCCAGATCACCTTGATGACGTTCCAGCCGGCGCCGCGAAAGAAGGACTCCAGCTCCTGGATGACCTTGCCGTTGCCGCGGACCGGGCCGTCGAGGCGCTGCAGGTTGCAGTTGACGACGAAGGTGAGGTTGTCCAGCTCCTCGCGGGCGGCCACGCCGATCGGGCCGAGCGACTCCGGCTCGTCCATCTCGCCGTCGCCCAGGAACGCCCAGACGTGCTGGTCGGAGGTGTCCTTGATGCCGCGGGAGTGCAGGTAGCGGTTGAACCGCGCCTGGTAGACCGCGTTGATCGGGCCCAGACCCATGGAGACGGTGGGGAACTCCCAGAACTCCGGCATCAGGCGGGGGTGCGGGTAGCTGGACAGCCCGCCGCCGGGGTGGCTGACCTCCTGGCGGAAGCCGTCCAGCTGCTGCTCGGTGAGCCGGCCCTCCAGGAACGCGCGGGCGTAGATGCCCGGCGAGGCGTGGCCCTGGAACCAGATCTGGTCACCGCCGCCGGGATGGTCCTTGCCGCGGAAGAAGTGGTTGAAGCCCACCTCGTACAGCGACGCCGAGGAGGCGTAGGAGGAGATGTGCCCGCCGACGGCGATGCCCGGCCGCTGGGCGCGGTGCACCATGATCGCGGCGTTCCACCGGATGTAGGCACGGATGCGGCGCTCGACGTGCTCGTCGCCCGGGAACCACGGCTCGCGCTCCGGCGGGATGGTGTTGATGTAGTCGGTGCTCCGGAGGCCGGGCACCCCCACCTGCTGCTCCCGGCTGCGCTCCAGCATGCGGAGCATGAGGTAGCGGGCCCGCCCGCGGCCGGCGTGGTCGACGACCGCGTCCAGCGACTCCAGCCACTCGCCGGTCTCGTCGGGGTCGGTGTCGACCAGTTGGCTGGGGAGCCCGTCGGTGATGACCGCGCGGGATCGTCCGGTGTCGGCGTCGCGGGCGGGGTCGCCGCCGGACTGCTGCGGAGCGCTCATGCGCACATCGTCCCCCGCGGGTGGGGTGCGCGTCACCCGGTCCGGCCCATCTGTCGGGACGCGGGGCCCGCGGGCGGTCGCCCGACGACGGCTTGCACCTGACCAGGCATGCCCTACGCTTCCGCCAACGCCGCCACCGCTGGACGACGCTCCGGACCGCCGGGGCGCGGGGACGGTGCGGGCGGGGAGGGTGACATGGCCGGGCTGCGGGGGAGCACTCCCGCTGGTCGCGTCACGCACCGCCGTCCCCGGCCCGGCGCGCACCCCGTCGCGCGTCCCACCCCCACGACACCCCACCGGCGCGGGCACCGACCTGCGCACCGGTCAGCAGCATCGGAACCCATGGAGGAACAGCAGGGATGAGCGTCGACTCGGGCAGCGCCGGCATGGCGGCCCGGCTGGGGATCAAGCCGGGCATGGTCGTGCAGGAGCTCGGCTGGGACGAGGACGCCGACGAGGACCTGCGGGACTCCATCGTCGAGGTCGCCGGCAGCGAGATGGTCGACGAGGACACCGACGAGGTGGCCGACGTCGTCCTGCTGTGGTGGCGGGAGGACGACGGGGACCTCTTCGACGCCCTGACCGACGCCATCACGTCCCTGGCCGACGACGGCGTGGTGTGGCTGCTGGTGCCCAAGTCCGGGCGCCCGGGCCACGTCGAGCCCGGCGACGTCACCGAGGTCGCCCCGACCGCGGGCCTGTCGCAGACCAGCAGCATCTCCGCGGCCAAGGACTGGTCCGGCATCCGCCTGGTCACCCCCAAGGCGGCCCGTAGCCGCCGTTGAGGAAGGACCTCCTCGCCCCCCACCGCTCGCACGCTCGCGGCGGGCCCCTGCGAGGAGGCCGGTTCCAGCCCGTCACCATGGGGGCATGAGCCTCTCCGTCGGTGACGTCGCGCCCGAGTTCAGCCTGCCCGACCAGGACCGGCAGGTCGTGTCGCTGGCCGACCTGCGCGGGACGCCGGTCCTGCTGGTCTTCTACCCCTTCGCCTTCTCCGGGATCTGCACCGGCGAGCTGTGCCAGCTGCGCGACGAGCTGGCCACCTACACCGACGCCGGCGTGCGGGTGCTGGCGGTCAGCACCGACCCGGCGCCCGCGCTCAAGGCGTGGCGGGCCCAGGAGGGCTTCGACTTCCCGCTGCTGAGCGACTTCTGGCCGCACGGCACCGTCGCGCAGTCCTACGGCGTCTTCCACGACAAGGCGGGCATGGCCGTGCGCGGCACCTTCCTGATCGACGCCGAGGGCCGCATCGTGTTCACCGAGGTCAACGGCCCCGGCGACGCGCGCCAGCAGTCCGGCTGGAAGGACGCGGTGGCCCGGCTCGCGGCCTGAGTGCGCGCCGCACCGGGGGACGGTGTGCGCGGAGGCCCCGATCCCGAGACGGGAACGGGGCCCCGGCGCACACCGTCACGGCCCCCTGCACGGTGATGGGCAGCGAGGCCCGTCGCCTAGGCTGAGCCGGCGGGGCGCGTAGCTCAGCGGGAGAGCTCTCGCCTTACAAGCGAGCGGTCGCCGGTTCGATCCCGGCCGCGCCCACCAGACCCGGCAGGCCGCCGGACGACCTCAGGCGGCGGCGGCCGGCCGCGAGCGGGGGACGTCGGGCCGCGGGAAGGCCGGGCGGAGGAACACCGGCGCGCGGAACGGCGCCCAGGTGCCCTC
The DNA here is from genome assembly GCF_032460525.1 of Geodermatophilus sp. DSM 44513. Taxonomy (NCBI): domain Bacteria; kingdom Bacillati; phylum Actinomycetota; class Actinomycetes; order Geodermatophilales; family Geodermatophilaceae; genus Geodermatophilus; species Geodermatophilus sp. DSM 44513. Next base: position 1,624,259 of record NZ_CP135963.1, read on the forward strand.
GGGCTGGGCCAGCCGGTCGGCGATGGCCCAGATGGCGGCCGGGTGGTGGCCCAGGCCGAGGTGGCTGGCCATGACGGCGATGTTCTCCGCCTGGGCACCCGGGGTCTCCAGGCAGGTCTCCCAGTGCACGATGCCGTCGAGGTGGGAGTAGATCGACGTCGTGGGCACCGGCAGTGGCGCGCCGTCGGGCTCCAGCGGCAGGGAGCGGTGCTCCACGTGCAGGTGGGAGTACCGGTCGAACGCCCGCGAGGCGCGGCTCTGGCTGGACCGGGTGAGCCGGAAGGGGCTGCCCAGGGTGATCACCTGGCGTACCGACTCCGGCGTCCGGCGGGCCAGGTCACGGGCGAAGATGCCGCCAAGGCTCCAGCCGACCAGGGACAGCGGCCGGTCGTAGCGGTCGCTGAGGTCGGCGATCCGGTCCCGCATGCCCGACACGCAGGCGGCGGTGGGGCCGATGTTGCGGCCCAGCCGCCAGCCGTGGACGCGGTAGCCCAGCCGGCGCAGCGTCGCGCGCAGCACCCGGGTGGAGACGTCGTCGGCCATGAAGCCCGGCAGGACCAGCACCGGGTGGCCGTCGCCCTGCGGCAGCCGCGGCAGCAGCGGACGGGCGGCCAGGTAGAGGCCGTAGTCGGCCACCGCCCGCCCCGGCTCGCTCAGGTACAGCGGCAGCGCCGGTCCGTCGCCTCGCGTCACGTCGTCCTCCTCGTCCGCCGGGCGCGTGCGAGCGACCGACCATCTCCCGGGTACCCACCCGGCGGTGCCGGCGACACACCGGGCACCGCTGGAGGACACATCGGCAGTCCTACCGTGACGTGTGACACACCGGCACCGGGTCCCACCCGGGAGGAGGTCACCGTCCGCGCACGGCACCGTTCGCGCATGGCACGGTTCGGGCATGGACCCCGACACCGACGCCGTGGGCAGCCCCGGGCGCAGCCGCACCGTGGACATCGACGGCCCGGTGCACCACGTCGACTTCGGTGGCGCGGCGGACGGGCCGGTGGTCGTCCTGGTGCACGGGCTGGGCGGGTCGCACCTCAACTGGGACCTGTTCGCGCCGCTGCTGACCCCGCACGCCCGCGTGCACGCCCTCGACCTGCCCGGCTTCGGCCGCAGCGAGCCGGGGCGGCGGACGGCGAACGTTCGGGACAACGTGGTCGTGCTCGACCGCTTCGTCCGGGAGGTGACCGGCGGCCCGGTGGTGCTGGTCGGCAACTCGATGGGCGGGATGGTGTCGCTGCTGGAGGCGCAGCGCTCGCCGGCGCGGGTGCGCGGCCTGGTGCTCGTCGACCCGGCCCTGCCCGGCCCGCGCGGGCGCCCGGACCCGCGGGTGGCGTCGGCCTTCGCGCTCTACGCCCTGCCCGGCGCCGGTGAGCGCTACCTGGCCGGCCGGCGCCACAGGTCCGACGCGCGGGCGAGGGTCCGGGAGATGCTGGAGCTGTGCGGCGTCGACCCGGACGCCGTTCCCCCGGCGTTGCTCGACCGCTCGGTCGCGCTGATCGAGGAGCGCCGCGACCCCGTCGCCATGGACCGCGCCTTCCTGGCCGCGGCGCGCTCGCTGCTGCTGCTGCTCGTCGACCCGCGGCTGGCCCGTCGGGCGATGGCCGGCGTGCAGGTGCCGGTGCTGCTGGTGCACGGCGACCGCGACCGGCTGGTGCCGGTGTCGGTGGCCCGCGACGCGGCCCGGCGGCACCCGGAGTGGCGCTACGTGGAGCTGCCCGGGGTGGGCCACGTGCCGCAGCTGCAGTGCCCGGAGCTGCTCGCCGAGCACGTGCTGGCCTGGTCGCGCGCGCACGCGCTGGTCACCCGGGGCTGACGCCGGGGTCCTTCAGCGGAGCGTGGACCGCAGGGCCTCCCAGCCGGTGTACCTCGGCCGCCAGCCCAGCTCGGTCTTGGCCTTGGCGGTGTCCACGAGCACCGGCCGGCTGAGGGCCTCCACCCACTCCGCGGCCGGCGGGAGCAGCGGCAGCCGGGACAGCGCCCGGGCGGTCAGCTCGGCCGGCGCGGCGGGCACCGGCACCGGCGTGGCCCCGACCTCGCGGAGCAGGTCGGCGGTGGTCAGCACGCCGTCCCCGGCGACGTTGTAGGCACCCGCCGGGCCCGCCCCGACGACGCACAGCTGCAGCGCGCGGCCCACATCGTCCTGGTGCACGACCTGGAACCGCAGCCCGGGGGCGAGCACCGGCAGGGGGAACGGCAGCCGCCGCGGCCGGCCGGCCAGCCAGCGGCCGAGCGGGGCCAGCGGGCCGGGCAGCACGTCCTTGGCGCCGACCGCGTTCGGGCCGAGCACCAGCGGCGGGCGCAGCCGGTACTGCGACAGGCCGGGCGTGCGGGCGGCCTCGGCGTCCAGCAGCCGCTCGATCTCGGCCTTCTCCCGGCCGTAGAACAGCCGGGCGGCCGGGCGCACCGGCCAGTCCTCGGCGATGCGCTCGGGGTTGTCGGGGTGCCAGCCGTAGGCGGCCACCGACGAGGCGTACACGAACCGGCGGGCCCCGGCCGCCGCGGCGGCGCGGAACACCTCGAGCGTGCCGTCGACGTTGACCGCGCGGATCGTGGCCCGCGGGGCGTTGCCGGTGATGAGGAAGGCCAGGTGGACGACGACGTCGGCGCCGGCGAGGGCCTCTCGCAGGACCGCGGGGTCGCGGACGTCGCCGCGCCGGTAGACCATCTTCGTCCAGCCGCGCTCGGCCGGGTCGAAGGGGCGGCGGGCGATGCCGACGATCCGCCCGACCCGGTCGTCGGCCTGCAGCAGCGGGACGAGCCCGGAGCCGAAGGTGCCCGTGGGGCCGGTGACGGCGACGGTCAGGTCGGTCTCGCGAAGTGCCACGCCGATCGGCTACCCGACCGGCCCGACGGCGAACCCGGTCCTGTCCCGGGGCCCGCCCTGAGCGCTGGCGGCCCCCTCGCAGGGTCCCGCCGCGAGCGGGCGAGTGGCGGGGGCAAGGGGGTCCTCCGTCAGGTCGCGGCGGCGGCGGGGGTGGCCTGCGCGGCCTCCAGCAGCTCGGCCAGCCCGGCGCAGATGCCGCGGGACAGGACGTCGACGTCGGGGAAGGCGTCAAAGTCGGCGTTGATGCCGAAGGTCATCGAGCTCAGGTAGGAGAAGATGCCGATGGACACGCGGGTGCCGCCGGCGATCGGCACGTAGGCGTGCGCGGAGCACATCCGGCGGCCCAGCACGTACAGCGGCACCCGCGGCCCGGGCACGTTGGTCGTGATCGCCTGGTACCACATCTGCCCGGCGGCCATCGCGGCGCGCACGCCCAGGGACAGCAGCGTGGGGGCCACGAAGTCGCCCATGGCGATGATCGACCGGGCGTCGACGGCCTGCATCCGCTGCTTGTGCTCGTCCATCTGCCGGCGCACCGAGGCCAGCCGGGCGACCGGGTCGCGCTCGGCGACCGGCAGGTCGACGAAGACCGCGGACACCTGATTGTCCAGCTGCCCGCGCTGGTCGGCCTGGCGCACCGACACCGGGACCATGGACCGGACCACCAGGCCGTCGCGCAGCGAGCCGCGGCCCTCCAGCAGGTCGCGGAAGCCGCGGGTGATGGCCGCGAGCACCACGTCGTTCACCGTGCCGCCGAGCGCCGTCCGGACCTGCCGCAGGTCCTCGAAGTCCGCGTCGGCCCACGCCCACCGCCGGTGCGGGCCGATCGGGCCGTTGAGCGAGCGGGCGGTCGGCGTCACCAGCTGGCGGCCCACGGCCGGCACCGTGGCCGCCAGCGACCGGCCGGCCGCCACCGCGCCGCGCCCGGCGCCGCGGACGCCGCCGCTCCCGGACAGCCGGGTGAGCTCGCGCAGCGGGTGGGTGAGGGCGTCCTGCACCGCGCCGGCGACCACCCCGAGGGAGGACGGGCTGCGCTGCGGCGTCCAGTCCTGCGGTTCGGGGTGGGCGGCGTCCGGCGTCAGGTCGAACAGCAGCTGCATCAGGTCGGTGCCGGCGACGCCGTCGACCATGCAGTGGTGCACCTTGGAGATCAGCGCCCACCGGCCCTCGGCCAGGCCCTCCACCAGCCACAGCTCCCACAGCGGCTTGGCCAGGTCCAGGCGCTGGCCCAGCACCCGGCCGGCCAGGTTGCGCAGCTGCTCCTCACCCCCCGGGCTGGGCAGCGCGGTGTGCCGCACGTGGTAGAGGACCTGGAAGTGCGGGTCGTCCACCCACAGCGGGCGGCCCAGGTCCAGCGGTACCCGCCGCACGCGTTGGCGGTAGCGGGGCACCAGCGGCAGCTTGCCCATGAGCAGCCGCACGACGTCGCCGTAGGAGGGGGCCGGCCCGTCGAACACGGCCACCGACCCCACGTGCAGCGGGGTGTCCTCGCTCTCGGCGTAGTAGAACCCGGCGTCGGTCGGACTCATCCGGTCCACGGTGCGCTCCCCCCTCGGTGGCTCCTGGCCACCCCCACCCGATCACGTGACGGGGGTCACGTCCACCCGGCGGTCAGGCCGCGCGGGCGGCGTCCTCCACGCGGTCCAGCAGCCGCAGGAACGCCGCGTCCACGACTGCCGGACGGGTCAGGTTGACGCTGTGCCCGGCGCCCTCGACGACGACCAGCTCGGCCGCGGGACCGATCTCCTCGGCCAGCCGCCGGCCGTGGTCGACCGGGGTGAGCCGGTCGTGGGTGGCGGCGACGACGGTGACCGGCACCTGGGCCAGCACCGGCAGCGCCGCGGACTCGTCGTGCTCCAGCAGGGTCGCGTAGAAGGCCATGGTGACCGGCAGCGGCGTCTCCTCCAGCAGCTGCTGCACCTGGCGCACCTGCTCGGGGTCGGCGTCGTCGCGGCCGAACAGGTAGCGGCGCACGTACCAGCGGCCGGCCCGGGTGCCGCGCCGGCGGTGCCGCTCCAGCGACGGCGCGAGGAGCTGCAGCAGCCACAGGTAGGGGCGCAGCAGGTGCAGCCGGCGCAGCAGGCGCAGCGAGAGGCCGACGACGCCGTGGGTGGCCAGGCCGCCGGCGGAGGTGGCCAGCAGGAAGACCCCGACGACGCGGGTGCCGAACAGATCGGGGCGCCGGCGGGCCAGGGCCATGATGCTCATCCCGCCCATCGAGTGGCCGGCCAGCACCACCGGCCCGTCGGGGACGACCGCGTCCAGCACCTGGCCGAGGTCGCGGCCGGTGCGGTCGATGGTGGCGCGGGTCAGCGGCGTCCAGCCGGAGCGGCCGTGCCCGCGCTGGTCCCACAGCACCAGCCGGGCACGGGACCGCAGGGTTCGGCGCTGCAGGTCCCACTCGCCCAGCCGGGCGGTGAAGCCGTGGCTGAGGACGACGGTCAGCGGCGCGCGCTGGTCGCCGTCGGTCTCCACGTGCAGGTCGACGCCGTCGTCGGTGCGGACGGTGGTCTCGCGGGTGCTCACCGGGCCATCCTCACCCGCGTGCGCGCAGTCCACCCGTCGCCGGTCAGCCGGGCCGGCGGCCCGGCGCGGCGTCGCGGACCAGCCGGCGGGCGGCGTCCACCTCGCGGGCGACCGGCGCGAGGACGCCGTCGGCGTCGATCTCCGCGTCGTCCGGCGGGCGGTGCGCCCGGATGTCGTCCTCCAGCTCGCGGACGGCGCGGCGCAGCACGGCGACCTGGGCCGGGTCGGGCGCGGGACCCCCGTGCCCGGCGGCGATGACGGCCTCGGTGACGGCGTCCGACGTCCGCTCCAGCTGCACGATGACCGGCCAGAGCGCGGCGGCCCGCGTGCTCACCGGCGGCGGCTCGGCCAGCCGGCGCTGCAGCTGGGTCTGCAGCTCGGTCAGCGCCCGGTAGCTGCGCCGGCGGGCGCGCCGGCGCTCGGCGGGGGTGCCGGCGAACGCCGCGGCCACGAACTCGTCGAGCGCGTGCGCGGCCTCGCTGAGGGCCTCGTCCAGCGGCGCCCGCCAGGTCTGCGGCCACAGCAGGTAGCCGAAGACGAGCACGATGGCGCAGCCGATCACGGTGTCCAGCAGCCGGGCGCCGACCAGGCCCGGGCCGCCGGGCAGGGCGATGTCGAGCAGCAGGATGATCAGCGGCGTCTGGAAGACCGAGAACAGGCCGAAGTTGGCCGCCCGCCCCCAGGGCAGCAACGCCGCGGCACCGGCCATGGCCACCAGCACCCAGGCGTCGCGCGGCAGCACCGACAGCAGCACCGAGCCGATGAGGACGCCGACCAGCGTGCCGGCGCCGCGCTGCACCGCCCGGGTGAAGACCGAGCCGAAGTCCGGCTTGAGCACGATCGCCACGGTGAGCAGCACCCAGTAGGGCCGTTCGATGGGCAGGTACTGGCGGGCGACCTCGGCGACGGTCATGCACAGCACCAGGCGCACGGCGAAGGCGCGGGTGTCGGCGCTGGCGACGGTGCGGTCGACCAGGTCGTGCAGCCGGGTCCGCCGGTCAGGCCGGGGCGGGGGGACGGCGGCGCCGGCGCGCTCCTGCGGGTCGCCGACGACGTTCCACGCCAGCCGCAGCCCGTGGCGCACCGCCCGGCGGGTCGGCTCGCCCTCCTCCAGGTGCGCCGGCCGTTCGCCGGGCAGCTCCTGGCGGCCGGCGACCGCCGCGGCCAGCGCGTGCGCCCCGTTGACGTCCTGCGGGTCGGCGGGCACCCCGGCGCGGGCGGTGGCCACCGCGCCCTCGACCAGGGGGGCCGCGGCGTTGAGGACGCCGGCCAGCTCGGCGAGCTCCCGGCTGCGGCCGGCCAGGTGGCTGCGCGAGCGGATCACCCGGTCGTAGGCGTCGTTGAGCGCGGTGGTCAGCTCCCGGCGCGCGTCCTCGGCCTGCGCGGTCCCCGCGGCGGCCAGCAGCTCGCCGAGGCGGGTGAAGACCGCGGCGACCGCCGTCCGGTCCGGGTCGCCCGGCTCGGTGGCGTAGTGCACCAGCGTGGTCAGCGTGGCCCACGCCGCCCCGACGGCGAACCAGCCGACCTCCGCGACCGGCGACAGCGGGGTGACCAGTCCGGAGGCCAGCGCGGTGTAGACCAGCAGCTGCAGCGCGCCCAGGGACAGGGCGGCGTCGACCGCGCTGACGAACGCGGCCAGCGCCGCCGCGAGGGCGACCACGACGACGGGCAGCCAGCCCCCACCGGCGGCGAACTGGCCCACGACCAGGCCGAGACCGCCGAAGCCGGCCGCCGCGGCGGTGCGGCGCAGCCGGTCGCGCAGCGGGCCGCCCTGCGGGGCGAGCACGCCGGCCAGCGCGCCGGTGGTGGCGAACACGCCCGCGCCGAGCACCGGCCCGGGGTCGATCCCGCCCTCGACGGCGACCGCCACGGCCAGCGGTGCCGGGATGGTGACCGCGAAGCGGGCGACGTCGCGCCAGGGCACCGGGGGAGGCGTGGTCCGCACCAGCTCCTCGAGCCAGGCCGGCGCCCGCAACGCCCGTTCGGCCACGGTGCCCCACCCTTCCACCCCGTCCGCCTGGGACGCTGCCCCCGTGTGTGGTGTCGCCGACGTCCGGGTGGCCGAGGCGAGCGACCTGCGGGAGGTCCCGGCCGTCGAGGACGCGGCCGACGAGCTGTTCCGCGACCGCGGCGTCCTGGACCTGCCGCCCGCGGCCCCCGCCGCCGCGCGCGCCGAGGCGTGGCGGGTGCTCGTCGCCGGACGGCCGGTGCAGGGGTTCGCCGTCCTGGAGCGGGTGGACGGCGACGTGCACCTGGAGCAGCTGTCGGTGCACCCTGCGGCCATGCGGCGGGGCACCGGGGCGGCGCTGCTCCGGGCGTCGGTGTCGCTGGCCCGGGTCGCCGGCGCCCGGCGGGTCTCGCTGCTGACTTACGCCGACGTGCCGTGGAACGCGCCCTGGTACGCGCGGCACGGCTGGCGGGTGACCGACGACCTCGGGCCCGGCCTGCGGGCCCTCGCCGGGTCGGCGGTCGAGCGGGACCTGGCCCGGCACGGCCGCCGCGTCGCGATGGTCCGCCCCGTCCACGACCCCGGCTGAGCGCCTCCGGGACCCTGCCTAGGCTGCCGCGGGTGACCGTGACCCTGGGGGAGGTCGTCGCCGCGCTGGAGGCGCGCTACGACCCGGCGCTGGCCGAGGACTGGGACGCCGTCGGGCTGGTGTGCGGTGACCCCGCCGAGCCGGTGCGGCGGGTGCTGTTCGCCGTCGACCCGGTGACCGCCGTCGTGGACGAGGTGCTGGAGACCGGCGCGCAGCTGCTGGTCACCCACCACCCGCTGTTCCTCACCGCCGTGCACGGCGTGCCGGCCGACGACCCGAGGGGCCGGCTGGTGCACCGGCTGGTCCGGGCCGGCGCGGGGTTGTTCGTCGCGCACACCAACGCCGACCGCGCCCCCGACCACGGGGTGAACGACGCGCTGGCCGCCGTCCTCGGGCTCACCGGCACCCGCCCGCTGCAGCCGGCGCCCGGCGACCCCCGCGCGGGCCTGGGCCGCGTCGGCCGGCTGCCCGCGGCGGTGACCCTCGCGGAGTTCGCCGAGCTCGCCGCCGCCGCCCTGCCGGACACCGCCGGCGGCGTCCGCGCGGCGGGGGACCCCGGGCGACCGGTGCGGACCGTCGCCGTGTGCGGTGGCAGTGGTGGCTCGCTGCTCACGGCCGCGGCCGCCGCGGGCGCCGACGTCCTGCTCACCAGCGACCTGCGCCACCACCCGGTCACCGACGTGCTGGAGGCGGCCGGCCCCGCGGTGTGCGACGCAGCGCACTTCGCGACCGAGTGGCCGTGGCTGCCGGTCGCCGCGGAGGTGCTGCGCGGCGACCTGTCCGGGCGGGTGGAGGTCGCCGTCTCGCACCGGCGCACCGACCCGTGGACGTGCCACGCGGCGGCGGGTGGTGCGGCCGTCCCCCGGTAGCGGGAGGACCCCCGTGCCTCCCGCCGCTCGCGAGCTCGCGGCGGGCCCCTGCACGGGGGCCGGGCACCAGAGGACGGGGCGCTGCCCCGGTAGGTTGATGCGGTGAAGGCCGACCACTTCGACCAGCAGAAGCTCCTGGCCCTCGCCGCCGAGGACGTCGCGCTCGGCCAGCTGGCCCACCGCCGGCGCACCCTGCCCGAGAATGCCGCGGTCGAGGCCGCCGCCGACGCCGAGCGGGAGCTGTCCGCCGCCGTCGTCCGCGCCGAGACCGAGGTGCGCGACCTGCAGCGCGAGGTCGCCCGGCTGGAGGGCGACGTCGAGACGGTGCGCAAGCGGGTGACCCGCGACCAGGGCCTGCTGGACTCCGGCAGCGTCTCGGCCAAGCAGATGACCGACCTGCAGCACGAGATGCAGTCGCTGGCGCGGCGGCAGTCGGACCTGGAGGACCAGGAGCTCGAGCTAATGGAGCAGCTGGAGACCGCGGAGCGGGCGCTGAGCGAGGCGCGCTCGGGCCACGAGGCCGCGCAGGCGGAGCTGACCCGCGCCGGGGAGCTGCGCGACGCGGCCGTGGCCGACGTCGCCGACGGGACGGCGCAGCACGAGGCCGCCCGCAAGGAGGCCGCCGCCCGCATCCCGGCCGACCTGCTGGCGCTCTACGAGCGGATCCGCACGCAGACCGGCGGCACCGGCGCGGCCGTGCTCAAGGCCCGCCAGTGCCAGGGCTGCCGCATCGAGCTCAACGGACGGGAGCTGGCCGCCGTCCGCAACGCCGACCCGCACGAGGTGGTGCGGTGCGAGAACTGCGGCCGGGTGCTGGTGCGGACGGCGGAGAGCGGCCTGTGATGCGTCGCCGTCCCGGCGAGATCGGCGATCTCGCACCGTTGGACCCCGGCAACCGGGCGAGATCGCCGATCTCGTCGCGGAGGAGCGCCCCGTGAGCCGGCGCCTCGTCGTCGAGGCCGACGGCGGGTCGCGGGGCAACCCCGGGCCGGCCGGCTACGGCGCGTTGGTCCGGGACGCCGTGACCGGCCGGGTGCTCGCCGAGCGGGCGGAGTCGGTCGGGCGGGCGACGAACAACGTCGCCGAGTACGGCGGCCTGGTCGCGGGTCTGCAGGCGGCCCTGGACCTGGACCCTCAGGCTGAGGTCGAGGTCCGGATGGACTCCAAGCTCGTCGTCGAGCAGATGTCCGGGCGCTGGAAGGTCAAGCACCCCGACATGCAGAAGCTGGCGCGCGAGGCCCAGGCCATCGCCCGGCAGCTGGGCGGCGTCCGCTACACCTGGGTGCCCCGGGCGCAGAACGGTGCCGCGGACGCGCTGGCCAACAGCGCCATGGACGGCCGCCCGGTGCGCCGCGACCTCGCTGCCGAGCCGACCACCGTGGCGGACGACGTGCAGCCGGCGGCCCCCCGCGCGCCCGCCGTCACCACGGTCACGCACCTGCTGCGGCACGGCCGCACCGAGCACACGCCGGAACGTCGGTACAGCGGCCGCAACGACCTGCCGCTGTCGGCCACCGGGCGGGCCGAGGCCGCGGCCGCGGCGGAGCGGGCCGGCGAGCTGGGCATCGAGGTCGTCGTCGCCTCGCCGCTGCGCCGCACCCGGGAGACCGCCGAGGTCGTGGCCGCCACCCTCGGCCTGCCGGTGCAGCTGGACGACGACCTGGTCGAGCTGGACTTCGGCGAGCTGGAGGGGCTCACCGCCGAGGAGGCCCGGCAGCGCCACCCGCTGGCCGCCCGCCGGTTCCTCGACGACGTCACGGTGGCCGCCCCCGGCGGGGAGTCGATCACCGACGTCAGTGCCCGGGTGGGCCGCGCGCGGGCCCGCGTGCTGCGCGAGCACACCGGCAGGACGGTGCTCGTCGTCTCGCACGTGACGCCCATCAAGCTGCTGCTGGCCGCCGGCCTCGACGTGCCCGACGAGGTCGTGCACCGGGTGTTCCTGGAGGCCGCGTCGCTGAGCACCGTGGCCTGGTCGACCGACGGGCGGTCCTCGGTCCGCCTGGTGAACGACACCGGCCACCTCCGCTGAGCACCGCCCGGGCCCGGCCCGTCCGGCCGTGACCACCGGCGGGTGGCTGCCCCTGTCGGCGTGCCGGCCCGCCACCCACCGATGTCCACGCGGGGAGGGCAGCGGGTGACGCCCGGCGGACGGGAAGCGCACCCGGCCGGCCGGTGTTCCCCGGACAGCCACCGCACCGAGCACTGGAGAACCGTGTGACCGCCACCGTCGCGCCCGCCACCCCCGCCGTCACCGGGGACGAGCGCACGCTCTCCCCGGCCGAGTACGAGACGTGGGCGGCCGAGGTCCGGCAGCTGGCCGAGGAGCGCGGGGCGGTGATCCTGGCGCACAACTACCAGGTCCCGGAGATCCAGGACGTCGCCCACGTGACCGGCGACTCGCTGTACCTGTCGCGCATCGCGGCCCAGACCGACGCCCGGGAGATCGTCTTCTGCGGCGTGCACTTCATGGCCGAGACGGCCAAGATCCTCTCGCCGGACAAGACCGTGCTGCTGCCCGACCACGACGCCGGCTGCTCGCTGGCGGACTCGATCACCGCCGAGCAGCTGCGCGAGTGGAAGGCCGAGCACCCCGGCGCGGTCGTCGTCAGCTACGTGAACACCACGGCGGCGGTCAAGGCCGAGACCGACATCTGCTGCACCTCGTCCAACGCCGCCGACGTGATCCGCTCCATCCCCGAGGACCGCGAGGTCCTGTTCTGCCCCGACCAGTTCCTCGGCGCGCACGTCAAGCGGGTCACCGGGCGGGAGAGCGTCCACGTGTGGGCGGGGGAGTGCCACGTGCACGCCGGCATCAGCCCCTCCGACGTCCGCGCGCAGGTCGCCGCCCACCCGGACGCGGAGATCCTGGTGCACCCCGAGTGCGGGTGCACCACCTCGGTGCTGGACCTGGTGAGCCACGGCGACCTGCCGGCCGAGCGCACCCGGGTGCTGTCCACCGGCGGCATGGTCGAGCAGGCCGCGGCGACCCGGGCCCCGCAGGTGCTGGTGGCCACCGAGGTCGGCATCCTGCACCAGCTGCGGGCGCTGAACAGCGGGACGGCGTTCATCCCGATGAACGACCGGGCCGCCTGCCGCTACATGAAGATGATCACGCCGGCCAAGCTGCTGCGGACGCTGCGCACCGGCCAGGGGGCGGTCGACGTCGACCCGGGGACGGCCGCCCGCGCCCGCCGCGCGGTCGAGGCGATGATCGCGATCGGGGAGCCCGGCCGCGGCGGGGAGTGAGGGTCAGCGGAGCTGGTCGTCGGTGATGTCGGTGACGATGGCCCGGAAGGTGCTGGTGTCCACCTCGTCGTCCACGGTGACGCGGACGATGTCGGAGACCTGCTGCTCCGAGGACGGGCGCACCGCCGCGACCCGGGCGGCGGCGATCAGGTGCAGCCGCTGGACGCGGTCCTCGGGGGCCTGTCGGGCTGCAGGGAGTCGGTTCTCACGCATGGCCCGACGCTAGGCAGCCCGCCCGGTGCCCCCGGGAGGCGCCAGGCGTGTCCGCCACCGGGTGGACCCTTCCGTCACAGGTGCACCGCGGCCCACAGCGCGACCGTGGTGGCCGTGAGGGTGAGCGGGACGGTGGCCGGCCCCACCGCGCTGAACCGCGCTCCGGAGGGTGCGGCGTCGCCCAGGGCCCGCCGCCACAGCAGGTGGCCAGCGACCCGGCGTGGCTGGGGTTCGGCACGGCCAGCCGGCGGGCGGCGAGGACGGCGACCCCGGCGAGGGCCGGCCAGGCCGGGACAGCCCGGAGCCGGAGGCGACCGCGAACCCGGCCACGGTGTGGACGACCACCGCCAGGGCCGGCCGGGGTGTGGGCAGGGGCTCCCGCGGCGGGGCGGCGGCCGGCACCGCCAGGTCGGCGCGGAACAGCCGGCGCAGCACCAGGTACTCGACGGCGACCGCGGCCAGCCAGGGCCCGAGCTCCAGCCCGGTGACGGGCAGGAAGCTCAGTCCGGTGCCGGCGAAGGCCAGCAGGTCGGTCAGGTTGGACACCGGCAGCAGCAGCGACGCGGAGTTGGCCAGGTGCCCGGTCGCCCAGGCGTGCGGCCGGACGTGCACGCCCAGGTGGGCGGCGGTCGCCACCACCACCGGCAGCAGCAGGACGGCGGTGGCGTCCAGGCTGAGCACCGCAGACCGTGCCCGAGACGGCGAGGGCGACCGGGTCCACGGGTGGTCAGATCCGGGTGAAGAGGTACACCGAGACCGCGATGCCGAAGACCACGATGAACACCCGCAGCGGCGTCACGGGGATGCGGGTGGCGATGCGCGCGCCGAGGAAGCCGCCGACCAGGCTGGCCGGGGCCGCCACGGCGACGACCAGCCAGTCCACCGGACCGAAAATCGCGAAGATGACCAGGCTGACGGTCGCGGTGACCGCCGACAGCGCGGACTTCAGCGCGTTGGCCAGCTTCAGCCGGTGCAGCCCCACGCCGAGGATGCCGACCAGGATCACCCCGAGCGCGCCGCCGAAGTAGCCGCCGTAGACGGTGGCCAGGAACAGCGCGAGGTAGAGCCACACCGGGTCGCGCCGCGCCCCGCCGTCCTCGGCCGTCCTCAGCCGCTTGGTGAGCAGCGGCTGCACGGCCAGCAGCAGGCTGGCGAGCAGCACCAGCACGGGCACGACGACGTCGAAGGCCTCGGTGGGCGTGGTGAGCAGCAGCACGCTGCCCGCGGCGCCGCCGAGCAGCGCGACGACGCCGAAGCGCACCAGCCGGCCGCGCTGCCCGGCGTACTCGCGGCGGAAGCCGACGACCCCGCCGAGGTAGCCCGGCCACTGGGCCACGGAGTTGGTGACGTTGGCCGCCACGGTGCCGAGGCCGAGGGCGACGAGGGTGGGGAAGAGGATCAGCGATCCGCCGCCGGCGACGGAGTTGATCGCGCCGGCGAGGAGGGCGACGCCCGCCGCGATGGCCAGGTCGAGGGCGGACACGGACGGCGAGCCTACGGTGCCGGTGTGCGGCTCACGCGGACGGCGACGGGACTGGCGGCGGCGTTCGGCGGGTCGGGGGTGTTGCACCTGCTCCGGCCGCGGACCTTCGAGTGGCTCGTGCCACCGGAGCTGGGTGACGCCCGCGCCTGGGTGCTCGCCAGCGGGGTGGCCGAGATCGGCACCGCCGGGCTCATGGCGGTGCCGGCGACGCGCCGGGCCGGGGGCTGGGCCGCGGCGGCGCTGCTGGTCGCCTTCGTGCCGGCGCACCTGCACACCCTGCGGGTGGTGCCGCGGCGTCCGGTGCCGCTGACGGTCGCCGCCGTCCGGCTGGTGCTGCAGGTGCCGATGGTCCGCGTGGCCCTCGGCGTGGCGAGGAGCCGGTGAGCACGGTCGTCCTGGTGGCCGGGGCATGGCACGGCGCCTGGTGCTGGCAGCGGGTGCTGCCCGCGCTGTGGCGGGCCGGGCACACCGCCGTCCCGGTCGCGCTGACCGGGGTGGGGGAGCGGGCGCACCAGCTGACCGCGCAGGTGGGCCTGGGCACGCACGTCGAGGACGTGGTCGCCGCGGTGCGCGCGCAGGAGTGCCGCGACGCCGTCCTCGTCGGGCACAGCTACGGTGGGCTGGTGGTCACCGGGGCGGCCGACCGGCTGGGCGCCGAGGTGGGCCGGCTGGTGTACCTCGACGCCGTCGTCCCGCTGCCCGGGCGCAGCTGGGCGCAGTGCGTCCCGGAGACGGCCCGCGCCCAGCGGGAGGCGCTGATCGAGGCCTCCGGGCACATCCCGCCGGCCCACCCCTCGGCCTACGGGCTGACCGGAGACGACGCGGCGTGGGTGGCACGGCGGCAGACCCCGCACCCGGGCGGGACGTTCACCGAGCCGCTGCACTTCGACGCCGACCGGTGGGCCGCCCGCCCGCGGACCTACGTCGACTGCACCGCGCCGGCGCTGCCGACCATCGAGCCCTCGCGCCGGCTGGTGCGCTCCCAGCCCGGGTGGGAGGTGGTCGAGCTGGTCACCGGGCACGACCCGATGGTCAGTGCGCCCGCGGAGCTCGCCGCCGTGCTGCTGGCCGCCGCCGGACCCTGACGGGTGACGTCCCCCGCAGCCGCCGCGCGAGCGGGCACCACGGGTCCGTGGAGCCGCGGTCCGCCGACGGGCGCGCGGCGGTCAACCGCAGCAGCTGGCTGCTCGGGGACGGCGGCGGCGGGGGCTGAGCGGTCACGCCCGGCCGCGGTGCCTCCGGTGCAGCTGGTGGACCTCCTCGTCCAGCCCGGCCACCGGCCCCTCGACCGGCACGCCGGGGGCGACGTCGGGGACCGGCAGCGGGCGGACCGGCGCCGGGGGGACGCCGAGGTCGGCCAGCCAGGCCCTCAGCTGCGCCGAGGAGCTGGCGTAGACGATCCGGCCGAGGCCCACCCAGCCGTGCGCGGCCGCACACATGGGGCAGTGCTCGCCGGAGGTGTAGACGGTGGCCGCGGCCCGCTGCGGCGGCGTGAGGTGCTCCGCGGCCCACCGGGCGATGGCGAACTCCGGGTGCTGCGTCGCGTCGCCGCCGGCCACGTGGTTGTGGTCCTCGAAGCGGACCCGCCCGTCGGCGTCGACCAGCACCGACCCGAACGGCTCGTCCCCGGCGTCCAGCGCGGCGCGGGCGAGCTCGACGCAGCGGCGCAGGTGGGCGAGGTCCGTGTCGTCGACCATGCCGCCCATCCTCTGCCGCGGGCGGCCGGCCCGCCGCCGGAATCACCCGCCGGGCAGCGGCACGATCGACTTGGTGATCTGCGCCCGGGCCACCAGGGTGCCGGACACCTCGGCGGTCGCGGAGAGGAAGGCCAGCCGGCGGCCGCGCCGGTCCAGCTGCCCCACGGCCTCGACCAGGCCGCCCTCGGGTGCCGCGGCCGGCAGCTGGACGGTGAGGGCGTGGGAGACGGCGTGCTCGTCGGGCTGCAGCGCGGGGAGCAGCGCCAGGTAGGCGGCCAGCTCGAGCACGGCGGTGAGCGCCGCGGCGTGCGCGCCGCCCGCCCCGTTGCCGGCCAGGCCGGCCACCGTCACCCGGACGCCCGCGCTCGGGTCGGCCGGGTCGCGCAGCTCGGCGCCCAGCGCCGCGGCCAGCGGGACGGCCAGCGCCAGCCGGCTGCGCGCCACGGTCTCCTCCGGGCTCACCGTGCCTCCTCGGGTCGCCGTCCCCGCACCTGCGGGGGTGCGGTCATCCTGGCGGACCCGGGTGGCGTGCGCGCTTCTCGCCCGTCGTCCCCCGGGAGCAGACTGCCCGCCATGCCCCCTCTGCCCATGCCCGACGACTGGCAGCGCGCGCTGGTCGTGGCCGCCCACCCCGACGACATCGAGTACGGCCTGGCCGCGGCCGTCGCGGTGTGGACCGCGGCCGGCAAGGAGGTGCACTACCTGCTGGCCACCCGTGGCGAGGCCGGGATGGCCGGCGTCCCCCCGGCGGAGGCCGGCCCGCTGCGCGAGGAGGAAGAGCGGCGGTCGGCCGCCGTCGTCGGGGTCAGCGAGGTGGAGTTCCTCGACCACCGGGACGGCGTCCTGGTGGCCGGGCCGGAGCTGCGGCGGGACCTGGCCGCGGCGATCCGGCGGCACCGCCCGGAGATGGTCGTCACCGGGTACTTCGGCCCGACCTGGACGCCGCCGGGGGTGTCGCCGGCGTACGTGAACTCCGCCGACCACCGGGCGCTCGGGCAGAGCGTGGTCGACGCCGTCGCCGACGCCGGCAACGAGTGGATCTTCCCCGAGCTCTCCGAGCCGCGGTGGGGCGGTGTGCAGTACATCGCGGGTGGGGGAGATGACCGACCCGCCACACCAGGTGGACGTCGCCGAGGCGGTCGAGCTCGCGGTCGCGTCGCTGTCCGAGCACCGCCGCTATCTCGAGCTGCTGTCCGATGCCCCGGTGGAGGAGCAGGCGCAGCAGGTCGTCGACGTGTCCACCCTCACCGACGACGGCGCCCGGCGGGTCGGCTTCCGCCTCTACTGGGGCTGACCGGGCACGGGATCGTGCTGCGGTGAGGTACCTCGACGCGGACGCCGTCGCCGCGCTCGGCCCGGCCGGGGCGGTCCGGGCGATCAGCGACGCGCTGCGCGGCGGACTCGACCCGGCCGCGGACCCGCCCCGGGTCCGGGTCGACCTGTCGGGCGGGCAGTTCCTGCTCATGCCCGCGGAGACCCCGGCCGGGGCGGGGGTCAAGGTGGCGACCGTGGCGCCGGGCAACCCGGCCCGCGGCCTGCCGCGCATACAGGCCGCCTACCTGCTGTTCGACCGGGGGACGCTGGCGCTGCGCGCCGTCCTGGACGGCACGGCGCTGACCGCGCTGCGCACGCCGGCGGTGTCGGTGGCCGCCGTGCTGGCCCGGCTGCCGGAGCGCCCGCTGCGGGTCGCGGTGGTGGGAGCCGGCCCGCAGGCCACGGGCCACGTGGCCACGCTGGCCGCCGTCCGCCCGCTGGCGCGGGCGACCCACCTGGTCCGGGACCCGTCCCGCACGCCGCTGGACGCCGTCCGGCTGGGCTCCGCGCCGGCCGACGACGCGCTGCGGACGGCGGACGTCGTCGTCTGCGCCACCTCGGCGCGGACCCCGCTGTTCGACTCCACCCTGCTGCGCGACGACGCCGTGGTGGTCGCGGTCGGCTCGCACGAGCCCGACGCCCGGGAGCTGGACGCGGCGCTGCTCGGGCGGGCCTCCGTGGTCGTCGAGGACGTCGCCACCGCGCTGCGCGAGGCCGGTGACGTGGTGCTGGCCATCGCCGAGGGCGCGCTGACCGGCGACGACCTCGTGCCCGTGCGCGACGTGGTCACCGGGGCGGTCGCGCTGCCCACCGACCGCCCGGTGGTCGTGAAGAGCGTCGGGATGTCCTGGGAGGACCTGGTCGTCGCCGAGGCGGTCCTCGCCGCGCACTAGGATGGCCGGTACGACGGACGAGTCGGCTGGGCGGTCGCGTCGGCAGGGGAGACCCCGCCGCCGAGGAACGTCCGGGCTCCACAGGGCAGGGTGGTCGCTAACGGCGACCCGGGGTGACCCGCGGGACAGTGCCACAGAGAACAGACCGCCAGTGCGTGCACTGGTAAGGGTGCAGCGCTGGTAAGGGTGAAAGGGCGGTGTAAGAGACCACCGCACACCGGGTGACCGGTGTGGCTCGGTAAACCCCACCCGGAGCAAGGTCGAGAGGGACGGCGGGCTGGGCGACCAGGCCGCCGTCCTGCGCAGGCGTTTGAGGGCTGCCCGCCCGAGCCTGCGGGTGGACCGCTGGAGCCGGTCGGCAACGGCAGGCCTAGATGGATGACCGCCCACCGGGATGCCGCGAGGCGCCCGGGGACAGAACCCGGCGTACAGGCCGACTCGTCCGTCGCCCGCCGCTGACCTGCCGGGACTGCGGCCGCCGGCGTCCGCCCCTGTGGGAAGGGCGCCCGCCGTGTCACGCTGGCTGCATGGGCACAGCACCACCCGGGCCGCCCGAGTCCCGAGGGCGACCCTCCGCCCGTGCGGGCGGAGGCGCGCACCACGACGACCTGTCACAGCGGCTGGCCGACCTGGCGCGCCGGATGCAGCACCAGGTGGACACCCCGGCGGTGCTCGAACTCATCGTCGCCTCGATCGCGGGGACAGTGCCGGGCGCGGAGGAGGCGACGATCAGCCTGGTGACGGGCCGCCGGCGGGTGGTGTCGGCGGCGGCCACCGACGACCTGGCGCGGCGGTTCGACGACCTGCAGCAGGAGACCCGGCAGGGGCCGTGCATGGACTCCATGTACGAGCGGGAGACCGTCCGGGTGGACGACCTGGCAACCGACCAGCGCTGGCCGGCCCTCGGCCGCGCGGCCGCCGACGCAGGACTGCGCAGCGCGCTGTGCATCCAGCTGTTCGTGCAGGGGGAGGACCTGGGTGCGATGAACATGCTGGCCCGGACCCCGCAGGCGTTCAGCGACGAGTCCGAACGCGTCGGGCTGCTGTTCGCCAGCCACGCGGCCATCGCGCTGGCCCAGGCGCAGAAGATCAACCACCTGGAGCTGGGCATGGCCAGCCGGGACCTGATCGGTCAGGCCAAGGGCGTGCTCATGGAACGGTACAAGATCACTTCGGAGCAGGCATTCGCACTGCTCGCGAAGGCCAGTCAGGACGCCAACCGCAAACTGGTCGAGGTCGCCGACCACCTCACCCGGACCGGCGTCCTCGGCACCGAGGGCCCGACCGGGGCAGCCGTCGATCGTCATCCGGCCCGTCGAGGCGACCGCCCGGCCGGGCCCTGATCCGGATCTGCGACACCGACGGGTCGTCGGTTCCGATCGGGAACGGGTCCACCTGGCGCGGCAGGGTGACGGCGACCCTGCTGAGGTCCCCTGCGCTGACCTGCGAGAGGGCCGGCGGCGACGGGCGGTGGAACGCCGTCCCGCTCGCCGGCGCGGCGTACACCCGGGCGGTGGAGGCGGGCCGACGTCTGGTGGATGCTGAGAGTCCCGCGCGGTGATCGACGAGGCCACGGGCATCCTCGTGCACGCCGCGTGCAGCCGTCCCACCGACGAGCCCGCAGGACCGGCCGGCTGGCCGACGGACCTGGTGCTGAGTTAGCGTGACGGCGGTCGAACACCCGGCCTGACGTGCGCGAAGTTGGGGCCGGGTGTGGGACGGGCCGCCGCGGAGCGCCTCTGGGTCGAGGACGTGCGATGCCGGCCATGACGACCTGCCCGATCACCACCGAGCCGGCTGCGGCGGGCGGTCTGCTGCTGGCCGTGGACCTGGCCGCCGGGCGGGTGGTGCTCACCGGCGAGCTGGATCGCGCCACCTGCGGGCAGCTGACCGCGGCGTGCCAGGTGCTGGCCGCCGAGTGCCCGCCGGTCTGGGTACTGGACGTGGCGGCGCTGGACTTCTGCGACGCGGCGGGGCTGCGTGCCCTGGCTGCAGCCCGACGCGCCACGGAGGACGCCGGCGCGGTCGCGCTCATCGTCGGCGCGCGCCAGGTCCTGCGCCGGCTGCTGCCGCTGGCCGGTCTCGACGACCTGCTCGCGCCGATCGCGCGGACGCTGCCACCGCCGGCCCCCCGACACACCGCCTCCTCGTCCGGTGTCCCGGTGGCGACGGCCACCGGCACCCCGCCCGCCGCGGCGGCGCGGGGCGGCGGTACCCGGGCACGGGCGGGATGGGTGCGCCCGGGCGCAGACGACAGGGTCGTGCGATGACGCAGGGCGACCCCAACCCCGGCACGGGTCCGATGGACCCGGCCGCGTCTGAGCAGCTGGCGGCCACGTTGGTGCAGATGGCCGGGCTGGTGCTCTCCCAGGAGACGGTCCGCTCGGCGGTGGAGCTGGTGACCGCGCTGGCCTCGGCCACCGCGCCGGGCAGCGCAGGCGCGGCGGTCACCCTCGTCGACGAACACGGCACCCGGACGATGGCGGCGACCACCGAGCTGGCTGCGCGGGCAGACGCGCTGCAGTACTCCCTGGACGAGGGGCCGTGCCTGACCGCGGCGCGCACCGGGCGGATCGTGCGCGTCGACGACGCCGTCGGCGACCGCCGCTGGCCGGCGTGGAACGAGGCGGTCACGCACCTGGGCATCCGGTCGACGCTGAGCGCGCCACTGGTGTCCGCCACCGCGACCATCGGCGCGATCAAGCTGTACGCGCTGCAGCCGGCCCGGTTCGACGAGCACGCCGAGCAGGTCATGGTGCTCTTCGCCCGGCAGGCGGCGATCCTGCTCGCCGCCACCCAGGACCTGACCAGCGCCCGGGCGCTCAGCCGCCGACTGGCCGACGCGCTCACCGACCGGGACGTGATCGGCCAGGCCACCGGGGTGCTGCAGGCGCGCGGCCTGCCGGACCGCGAGGCCGCCTTCGCCCGGCTCGCCGCCGCGGCCGAGCGCTCCGGCCGCCCGGTGCGGGAGGTGGCCCTCGAGCTGCTGACCACGGTCACCGCCGGCGACGCCGACTCCGCACCGGCCTGACCGGGCAGCAGACGGAGATGACACCCGAGCACCGGCACGAGCGGATCGAGGCGGCGCGGGTGCGGGCAGAGCTGACCGTCTCCGAGCTGTGGCTGCGCTACCTCAGCCTCGGTGGCAACGGCGACCTGTTCGACCTCGACGGCTACCTCAACGGGCTGCTGCCGCTGACCTCCCTCAACCAGAACGTGCTGGCCGTCGCGGTCAACGAGGGACTGGACGAGGTCTACCGCGCCGCGCGCGTCCCGCTGTCCACCCCCGCCCCCGACGGGGCGCTCCACGATGCCATCGCCGCGCTGCTCGACTCGGCCGCCACCTGCCGGAGCGAGCAGCGGCCGAACCCGCACGACACCACGCGCCCACCCGATCCGCCGACCGCGCCCCCGGCGAGCCACACGCCAGCCGATGAGTGAGGCCCCGCGAGGTGCGGCCGCGTCCACCGCACGTTCCCGCGTCTCGGGGGTGACCGCCGGCGCTGCGCCACGTCATCCGGATGCGGTCAGGCGCTCGGCGAGGCGCGGTGCGGGTCGGCCCCCTGCTCGGTGTCGCGGGCGCGGGGCGGCCCGCCGTACCAGTCCAGGCAGACCATCGTCGCGTCGTCACGGAGGTCCCCGCCGGTGGCCTGGAGCACCGCGGCGCCCAGGGCGAGCACGACCTCGCGCGGGTGCAGGTCCGCGGTCTGGGCCAGTGCCCCGGCCACGTCCAACGACGCCGCGTTGCGCTCCAGCATGCCGTCGGTGAGGAAGACGATCCGGTCGCCGGCCTCGAGCGGGAGGGGTTGCACCTGGAAGGTCTTGCCCGGAAGCACGCCGAACGGCGGCTCGACGCCCAGCCGGATCTCCTCCACGACGCCTGCACGCAGCCGCAGGGGCAGGGTGTGCCCGGCGTTGACGACCTCTGCCGTGCCGGTGCGCAGGTCGACGCGGACGAGCTGGCCGGTGACGAACTGTCCGGGTGCCGCGTGCTCGGCGAGGGCGTCGTTGGCGTAGGCGGCCTGCGCGGCGAGGTCCAGTCCCCTGCGGCGTCCGTTGCGCAGGCTGCCGACCAGCAGGCTGGCGAGCAGCGAGGCGGCGACCTGGTGGCCGACCGCGTCGGTGACCGACACGTGCAGGACGTCCCGGTCGAGGGCGTAGTCGAAGGTGTCACCCCCCACCTCGGCGGCCGGTTCCAGCCAGCCGGCGAGGGTGAACTGCCCGGCCTCGCAGGTGAAGGCGGTCGGCAGCAGCCGGCGCTGGATCTCCGCGGCCAGGGTGAACGAGGTGGTGCGCATGCCCCACTCGTAGACGTCGGTGTGCCGGCGGGCGGCGACGAGGACGTAGGCCAGCGCGTGCGCAGCGGTCTCGATGACGCCGACGTCGCGAGGGGTGGGGAGGCCGGGCAGGACCAGTTCGAGCAGGCCGATGGCGTCTCCACGGTCGGTCACCGGGACGATCACCCGAGCGCCGGCGTCGATCTGCTGGACGTCGGCCTGCTGCGTGCGCAGGACACGGCCGTACACCGTGCCGGTCAGCGGCACCGTCTCGGCCTGCTCGGCCCCTCGGCTGCGGGCGCCCTCGACGCGGGCGGTGGACGTCAACCGGACGACGGCCCGGCCGCTGAAGTCGGTGATCAGGAAGTGCAGTTCGCGGGCGCCGACCATCTCGGCGAGCCTGGCCGCCACCACCGGGACCGAGTCCGTCGGTGGTGCCGCCTCGACCTCGTCGAGGAGTTGGCCGACGTCGATCCCGCCGACCTCCCCACTCCGCACGGCACAGACCCTAACGAGGGCCGGCCACCGGCCGCCTCCGCGTGCTCGGCGGCCGGGACACCCGAGCGCCGTCGTCTCGCCGGTGGCCGGGGTGCTCGCCTGCCTGGTGGCCCTCGTCTCCGGGACGGCCGGCACCGTCCACCAGAAGCGGCACGGCGACCGGAGCCCGCTGGTCTGGGGAACGGCGGTGCAGTACGCGGCGGCCGCGGCGGTGCTGCTGGCGATCGCGCTGGCCAACGAGGACACGGCGATCCGGTGGACGGCCTGTCGTTCGTGGGCATCGGCGTGACCGCTCTCGGCGTCGTGCTCGTGGTGGTGCCACCCCGCGAGCGGTGACCCGCCCGCGCCTGGGTCGCCTGAACGGGTGAACCGGCCGCGGGAGCCCGCCGTCACGTCCTGGGGTCGGCAGGAGCGCGGCTACGGTCGCCGGGTCGGGCAGGCGGCCGGATCCGGGGGTCTCGTGGCGGGGAGGTCGCGGCGCACCGTGGGCCGCGCCGGGCGCACCGTCGCCCCGGGACGCGCGGCCCGCCGGCTGGCACTGGTCCTCGCCGCGGTCGCCGCGGCCGCCGCCGTGCTCGCGCTGGTCACCTGGGCGCGGGTCGCCGACCTGCGGGACCTCGACCGCCTGGTCCGCACCTCCGCGGAGGTGGTCGAGGTCGACGACCGCCGGCGCGGCCCGGACGACCTGGTCGTGCGCTTCGCCACCGACCGGGACACCCGCCAGGCGACCGTGCCGTGGTCCGGCAGTGCCCGCGCGGGCGACCCGGTGGAGGTGGCGTACTCGCCCGCCGACCCCGGCCGGGTGCGGACGGTCGAGGGCTGGAGCCCCTGGTACCAGACCTGGGCGGTGTACGCGGTGGTGCTGGCGATCGCGGCCGTGGCCGTCGGCGCCTTCGGACTCGTCAGTCGCCTGCGGGGCGGGCGCTGGGAGCACCACGCCCCGGTCGGGGAGGCGCCCCGGGAGGCGCTCGGGCGCCGCGTCGTCCGCGGCACGCTGTTCGCGTACTGGCTCTTCGGCGGCCTGGGGCTGCTCCCGGCCGGCCTGCTTGGCGGGGCCGCGCTCACCCGCCCGGCGGACCGGGTCGCGCTGCTCGCCGGTGCGGCGGGTCTGCTGGCGTTCTGCGTGGCCATGGCCGCCGGTCTGCACTGGTGGTACGGCCGGGACGGGGTGTGGGTCACCGACGCCGAGCTGGTCGCCCGCCGCCGGCGGCGTGTGCGGCGCTGGCCCTGGGCGCAGGTGCTGGAGCTGGGCGTGGTCGTCGAGAAGGGGAGCGCGACGGTCGCCGCCGCCCGCGTCGACGACGGGCCGGACGACGGCATCGGCACCGACGGCTGGGTGACGCTGGCCCGACCCTCCGCCGGCCCACTGGGGGCGCACGCCTGGTCGGTCCGGTTCCGCGCCCTCGCCGACGAGCGGGAGCTGGCCTTCACCGAGGGCCTGGCCGGTGACGAGCTGGCCGACTCGCTGGGGAGCACCTACTCCCTGCGGCGGCGGAGGACACCCGGCCGCCGCCGGCCCCCGACCTGACCTCGGCGGGACGGCCGCGGCTACGGCAGCGGCTACGGCAGCCGCTCGGCCGGAGATCGGGAACAGCAGCGGCCGCCGACGCGCTGACAGCGGGGTGAGTGTCGCCCCCGCAACGACCGTGCACCTCGACGACCGCTTCGCCCGCGAGCTGCCCGAGATGGCGGTCGCCTGGCGGGCCGAGGAGGCCCCGCACCCGCAGCTGCTGCTGCTCAACGAGGCGCTGGCCGCCGAGCTGGGCCTGGACGCCGGCTGGCTGCGCAACCCTGAGGGCATCGGGCTGCTGACCGGCACGGTCGTCCCCGACGACGCCCACCCGGTGGCTCAGGCCTACGCCGGGCACCAGTTCGGCGGCTACTCCCCGCGCCTGGGCGACGGGCGGGCGCTGCTGCTCGGCGAGCTCACCGACGCCGAGGGCCGGGTGCGCGACCTGCACCTCAAGGGCTCCGGCCGCACCCCCTTCGCCCGCGGCAGCGCCGACGGGCTGGCCGCGGTCGGGCCGATGCTGCGCGAGTACGTCATCAGCGAGGCCATGCAGGCCCTCGGCATCCCGACCACGCGCTCCCTCGCCGTCGTCGCGACCGGGCGCCCGGTGCGCCGCGAGACCGTGCTGCCCGGCGCCGTCCTGGCCCGGGTGGCGGCCAGCCACCTGCGGGTGGGCAGCTTCCAGTACGCCCGCGCCACCGGGGACGTCGACCTGCTCCGCCGGCTCGCCGACCACGCGATCGCCCGCCACCACGAGGCCGCGGCCGGCGCCGACAACCCGTACCTGGCGCTGTTCGAGTCCGTCGTCGCGGCCCAGGCGCGGCTGGTGGCGCAGTGGATGCTGGTCGGCTTCGTGCACGGCGTCATGAACACCGACAACACGACCATCTCCGGGGAGACCATCGACTACGGGCCCTGCGCGTTCCTCGACGGCTTCGACCCGGCCACGGTCTACAGCTCCATCGACTCCGGCGGGCGCTACGCCTACGGCAACCAGCCGGTCGTCGTGCAGTGGAACCTGGCGCGGTTGGCCGAGGCGCTGCTCCCGCTGATCGACGACGACCAGGAGCGGGCCATCGCCGCCGCCGTGGAGGTCCTCGGCGGCTTCGCCACCACCTACGACACCGTGTGGTCGGCCGGGATGCGCGCCAAGCTCGGCCTGCCCGAGGGCCTGGACGACGAGGTGGCCACCGCGCTCGTGCAGGACCTGCTCGCGCTGGTGCAGGCAGGCCGGGTCGACCTGACCTCGTTCCTCCGCTCCCTGGGCACCGCCGCCCGCGGGGACGCCGAACCCGCCCGGCTGGTGGTCACCGACCTCGCGGCCCTCGACGCCTGGCTCGAGCGCTGGCGCGCCGTGGGCCCGGACGCCGACCTGATGGACCGGACCAACCCTGTCTACACCCCGCGCAACCACCTCGTCGAGGAGGCGCTCACCGCCGCCACCGCGGGCGACCTGGGCCCGGTGCAGCGGCTGCTCGAGGTCCTCACCCGGCCCTTCGACGAGCGGCCGGGCCTGCAGCGGTACGCCGAACCGGCCCCCGGTGGCTCCGGCCCGTACGTCACCTTCTGCGGCACCTGAGCCGGGCGTGGGCGACGCCGCCTCCACCTGGCTGACCGTCTACGGCGTCGCGGTCGTCGTGGTCTGCATCTCGCTGGCCGCCGGCGGCTGGTGGGGGTGGGCGCTGGCGCTGTTCCTGCTCTCCTTCGTCGTCGACGCACTCGTGGTGTTCGCCGTCCGCCGGGCTCGGCGCCGCACCGAGTGACGGCTGCTTTGCTGTCCCGGCAACGATCCTTGCCAGAACGGCGTCGTCCGTCGGAGGGTGACCGCGGAGGTAGTCACGGTGACCGACGAACTGAGGAACGACTGCGACGTGCTGGTGGTCGGCGGGGGTGCCGCCGGCCTGAACGGGGCGCTGGTGCTGGCGCGATCCCGCCGCTCGGTGGTGGTGGTGGACGCCGGCGCCCCGCGCAATGCACCCGCAGCGGCCGTGCACGGGCTGCTGGGCCAGGAGGGCACACCACCGGGTGAGCTGCTCGCGCGCGGGCGGAGCGAGGTGCGCTCCTACGGCGGCCGGGTGGTGGACGGTGAGGTCGCCACGGTGGCCCGTGACGGCGAGGGGTTCACCGTCGGGCTGGCCGACGGGCGGACCACCCGCGCCCGCCGGCTGCTGGTCACCGCCGGGCTGGTCGACGAGCTGCCCGACGTCCCCGGCCTGCGCGAGCGCTGGGGCCGCGACGTGCTGCACTGCCCGTACTGCCACGGCTGGGAGGTGCGCGACCGGGCCATCGGCGTGCTGGCCAGCGGCCCGATGGCGGTGCACCAGACGCTGCTGTTCCGGCAGCTCAGCGCCGACGTCACCCTCTTCACGCACACCCAGCCGCACCCGGACGGCGAGCAGGCCGAGCAGCTGGCCGCCCTCGGCGTCCCGGTGGTGACCGGCGAGGTCGTCGCCGTCGAGGTCGCCGGCGACCGCGTCACCGGCCTGCGCCTGGCCGACGGCACGCTGGTCGCCCGCGAGGCGGTCACCGTGCAGTCGCGGGTGGTCGCCCGCGCCGGCTTCCTGGGCGGGCTCGGGCTGTACCCGGTGGCGCACCCCTCGGGCCTGGGGGAGCACCTGCCCGCCGACGCCACCGGGCGCACCACCGTCCCCGGTGTGTGGGTCGCCGGCAACGTCACCGACCTGGCCGCGCAGGTCGGCGCGGCCGCGGCCGCGGGCGCGTTCGCTGCGGCCCAGGTCAACCTCGACCTGGTCCTGGAGGACACCCGCCGGGCGGTCGCGGCCGCCCGGACGCCGCTGGCCTCGTGAACGGCAGGCGAACGGCGACGGCGCCCGGAATGCGGGGGCGGCCGGCGGCCTTGGCCCCTCACGTCGGCCAGCGTGGGCCGCCCCCACCGACTGGACGACGACAGGAACACCGTGACCGACCTGCAGGACCGCGCCGCCAGCGCGGCGCACCCGTCATCCGCCGACACCGCCCCACCCCGCCGGGCCCTGCTCGCGCTCGTCCTCGGCGCCTTCGTGGCCGTGGGCCCGCTGACCATCGACATGTACCTGCCGGCGTTGCCGACCATCGCCACCGAGCTGGGGACGACGCCGGCGCTGGTCCAGCTGACCCTGACCGGCACCCTGGTCGGCCTGGCACTGGGCCAGCTGCTGCTCGGCCCGCTGTCCGACGCGTACGGCCGGCGTGCGCCGCTGCTGGCCGGCACCGCGCTCTACGTGGTGGCGTCCGCGCTGATCCTGGTCGCGCCGGGCATCGAGGTCCTGGGTGTGCTGCGCTTCCTGCAGGGCGTGGGCACCGCGGCCGGTGCGGTGATCGCGCTGGCCGTCGTCCGGGACCTGTTCACCGGGCGCGCGGCGGCCACCATGCTGTCCCGGCTGTTCCTCGTGCTCGGCGCCGCGCCGGTGCTCGCGCCCACCCTCGGCGGGGAGCTGCTGCGGTTCACCAGCTGGCGCGGCATCTTCGCCGTCCTCACGGTGTACGGGCTGCTGCTGCTCGCCGTCGGCTGGTACGCGCTGCGCGAGACGCTGCCGCCGGCCCGCCGCAGCAGCGCCGGGGTCGGCGGGACGCTGCGCACCTACCGGCGGCTGCTGCACGACCGCACGCTGGTGGGCCTGGTGCTGGTCGCCGGGCTGACCATGGCCGGGCTGTTCAGCTACGTGTCGGGGTCCTCCTTCGTCTTCCAGCAGCAGTTCGGCCTCGACGAGCAGCAGTTCGGGCTGCTGTTCGGCGCCGGCGCGGTCTGGCTGATCGCCGCCACCCAGCTCAACCCGGTGGTGCTGCGCCGCTGGTCCCCGGCCCAGGTGCTGCTCGGCGGCACCGTGGCCGGCGCGCTGTCCGGCGCGGTGCTGCTCGCGCTGGCCGCCACCGGGACCGGCGGCCTGGTTGGGGTCGTCGCCCCGCTGTGGGCGATGCTGTTCGCCTCCGGCCTGGCGCTGCCCAACGCGCCCGCGCTGGCGCTGTCCCGGCACGGCGACTCTGCCGGTGCGGCCGCGGCGCTGCTCGGCGCGGCGCAGTTCGGCGTCGGTGCGGCGGTGTCGCCGGTGGTCGGCCTGCTCGGCAACGACGCCGCGGCGATGGGCACCGTCATCCTGGTCGCCCTCTCGCTCGCCGTCGCCGTGCTGGTCACCGTGGTCCGGCCCTGGCGGCTCGTCGAGGACGAGGAGCCCGCGCCCGCCGGCGTGCACTGACACCCGCCGGCAGGCAGCCGGTGGTCCGGTGTCCAGGGTCGCGGGCCGGGTGACGGTCGCGTCCACGCCGTCACCCGTCCAGGCCGGTCAGCAGCCACCATTCCGGGTCCTCGCCGGGACGGCCGGCCGGTGCTGGTTGACGACGATGCCCAGGACGACGACGGCTGCACCCAGCGGCTGGTTCCAGGTGACGGCCTCGTCGAGGACCAGAGCACCCAGGCCGACCCCGACCACGGGGGTCAGGTAGGTGACCGTGGCGGCGTTGGTGGCGCCCCAACCGGACACGACGTTGGTGTTCCACACGTAGGCCAGGCCGGTACCCAGCCCGCCCAGGGCGAGCACGCCGAGCACGACGGCAGGACTCAGGGCCACCGGTGAGGTGGCGAACAGCGGAGCGAGCACCAGCAGGACGACGGCGCCCAGCCCGACCTGCACGGTGGCGACCGGGACGGCCGGGATCCCCCGCGGCGCGATGGTGCGGCGGAGGTGGACGAAGGCAGCGCCGTAGCAGGCGGTGGCCAGCAGGCAGGCGGCCTGTGCCGGCAGGGCACCGCTGCCCACGCCACGCCACGGCGCCAGGACGACAAGCACGCCGGTGAACCCGATGAGCAACCCGGTCACGCGGGCGGCGGTCGGGCGCTCCTCGGGCAGGGCGGCGAGCGCGACGAGCGTGGTCATCAGCGGGGTGGTCGCGTTGTAGATGCTGGCCAGCCCGGAGGGGATGGACTGCTGCGCCCAGGCGAAGAGCAGGAACGGGACCACGCACAGCAGGAGGGCGGTGACCGCCAGGTGGGCCCACACGAGCGGCTCGCGCGGCAGCTGCTGGCGGGTGACCGCGGTGACCGCGACCAGGGTGAGGGCGCCGATCACCAGCCGCCCGAGCACCACCTGCGTGGGGGAGAGCCCGGCTAGGCCCAGCTCGACGAACAGGAAGCTCGCACCCCAGGTGAGCGCCAGCGCCAGGTACTGCGCCAGCACCCACCGTGAGCCCGGTCCGCCGCCCGTCGTCCGCACCCTGCCTCCCGTCCGCGCCTCCCGTCCGCGCCGCCGGGACCCACGTCACCAGGTCGGGGCGACGGCGTCCGGCGGTCATCGGACGCCGCGCTCACCGCGCCACCCGGCGGGTTGACCGGTCCCTCGTCCGGGTGCACAGTCATCAGACGACCTGAGGAGTGGACCGGATGGGTCTTGCAGTCGTCCACCGAACGGCCCTGGTGGAGTCCGTGGTCGCCCAGCTCGAGCGCCAGCTCGGGGACGGCGCCTGGTCCGTGGGGGAGCGCCTACCGGCCGAACACCGGCTGGCCGAGGAGCTCGGTGTCGGCCGCTCCACCGTCCGGGAGGCGGTCCGGGTGCTGCTCAGCCGGGGGCTGGTGGAGTCCCGGCAGGGGGCGGGGACCTTCGTGCGGGCCCGGGAACCGCGGGCGGAGGACCTCCCGGCGCGGTTGCGGCGGGCCGGCGTGCTGGAGGTCTACGAGGTGCGCCACGGCCTGGAGGTGCAGGCGGCCCGGCTGGCGGCGGCGCGGCGCACCGAGGCGGACGTGCGCCGGATGGACGACGCCCTGGCGCGGCGGCGGCGGGCCCGCGCAGCGGGCCGTCCCCAGGCCTTCGTCGACGCGGACCTGGACTTCCACCGCGCCGTCGTCGCCGCCGCGGGCAACCCCGTGCTCCAGGAGCTGTTCGACGCCTTCACCGCCGCGCTGCGCGCGGCCCTGCTCGACCTGGTGGCCGACCCGGGGTACGCAGAGGACACCCACGCCCTCCACGTGGCGCTGGGCGAGGCGATCCGCCGGGGGGAGCCGGCCGCTGCCGCAGCGGCCACCGAGGCCCACCTGTGCGGCACCGAGGCAGCGCTGCGCCGACTCGCCGAGGACCGTGGATGAGCGCGGCACCCCGCGGCTCGTCCGGCCGTGGCGGCGTGGTGGACCGTCGCGGGCTCGGCGTGCTGACCGCCAGCCACGTCGTCGACGACCTGTACCAGGGTGCGGTGCCCGCGCTGCTGCCCTTCCTCGTGCTCGAGCGGGGCTACTCCTACGCGGCCGCGACCGGCATCACGCTGGCCGCCACGGTGCTGTCCTCGGTGGTGCAGCCGGCGTTCGGCGTGCTGGTCGACCGCCGACCGCTGCCCTGGCTCACCCCGGTCGGGCTGCTGGTGGCCGGGGTCGGCATCGGGCTGGCCGGCATCGGCGAGGCGTACTGGTGGACCTGGGCCGCGGTGGCGCTGTCCGGTCTGGGGGTGGCCGCCTACCACCCGGCCGCCGCCCGGGCGGCCCGCGCGGCGGCCGGCGCCTCCGCGCAGGGGATGAGCTGGTTCGCCGTCGGCGGCAACGCCGGCCTGGCCCTCGGCCCGGTGGTGGTCACCCCGGTGCTGCTGGCGTACGGGGTCGCCGGAACGCCGCTGCTCGCGCTGCCCGCCCTGCTCACCGCCGTCATCCTGCTGGCGCTGGGCCGACGGGCCCGCGCCCGCGCGCGTCCGGTCCGCGCCGCCGCCGGTGCGGCTCCCCGGGCCGACGACTGGCGGTCCTTCGGCTGGCTGACCGGGCTGGTGGTGATCCGGTCGGTGCTGTACTTCGGCATCTCCTCGCTGGTCGCGCTGTACGTCATCGACCGCTTCGGCGTCTCGGCCGCGGCCGGCTCGGCGGCGCTGACGACGTTCCTCGCGGTCGGGGCGGCGGGCACCCTGGCCGGTGGGTGGCTGGCCGACCGGTGGGGCCGGCTGCCCGCCATCCGGCTGGGCTACGCCGTGGCCGTCCCCGGCGTGGCGCTGCTGGTCGCCGCGCCGTCCTGGCCGGTGGCGGTGGCCGCCGCCGTCCTGCTCGGGGTCGGGCTCTACCTGCCGTTCTCGGTGCAGACGACGCTGGGGCAGGAGCTGCTGCCCAACCGGGTCGGCACCGCCTCCGGCGTCACGATTGGCCTGGCGGTGTCGGCCGGCGGCGCCGCGACGCCGCTGTTCGGGCTGCTGGCCGACGCGCACGGGCTGCAGTGGGCGCTGGCGGCGCTGCTCCCGCTGCCCCTGCTCGCCCTGCTGCTCAGCCTGCGGCTGCCGGAGCGGACGGCGTCGCCCCGGGCCGGCGAGCAGCCCACCGCCCCGTCCGGGGCGGCCGCGCCGCAGCGCTGACGGGACACCTCGCGGCCTCCCCCCTGCGGGTCGGCACCCCGGCGCGTCCCCGCCCGGGGTGCCGGTGCCGTGCCATCGTCGGGCCGTGGCCGCAGCCCTCGCCGTCCTCGCCCTGGTCCCGGGGGCGGCCGTCGGGGTGCTCCTCAACCGTGCGGCCGGCCGCTTCCCGTGGCCGCCGGACGCCGGGGTCCGCGACCTGGCGCGCCCCGGGCCGGTCGCCGTCCGCCCGCCGCTGGTCGAGGGCGCGACGGCCCTCCTGGTGGCCGGCACCGTGCTGCGGTTCGGCCCGTCCTGGGAGCTGCCGGCGTTCCTGCTGCTCGCCGTCGCCGGCGTGCTGCTGGCCGTCGTGGACCTGCAGCACCGGCTGCTGCCCAACCGCGTGGTGCTGCCCTGCCTGGCCGCCGGGACGGTGCTGCTGCTCCTGCCGGCCCTCGCCGACGGCGCCTGGGCGGCGCTGCTGCGCGCGGTGCTGGGTGCGGGCGCCCTGTTCGCGGTGTACCTGGCGCTCGCGGTGGTCTCACCCGGCGGCCTGGGCATGGGCGACGTCAAGCTGGCCGCCGTCCTGGGGCTGTACCTGGGCTGGCTCGGCTGGACGGCGGTGCTGCTCGGCGCGCTCGCCGGCTTCGTCGTCCAGGCCGCGGTCGCGCTGGTCCTCCTCGCGACCCGGCGGATCGGGCTGCGCGGGGAGCTGCCCTTCGGCCCGGCCATGCTCACCGGCGCCGCCCTGGTGATCGCGGCACCCCTCCTGCTGCGCTGAGGTCCGCGCACGCTGCGTGACATCGCGGCCGGGCATCCACCCGGGAGAGGGGCGCGGGTCAGCCGACCGGGTGACCGGACCTCAAGGCCGCGGGCCCGCGGCTCGACAGCACAGGGGATGCCGCGAGGCCGGGTCACCCGACCCGGACCGGCCCGGCTCCGTCCCCCCGGGAGTCCTCCGTGCTGAACCCCCTCACCAACCCGCTGGCCGCCCTCGTCGCGCTCTACTCCCTCATCGAGGAGCGCCTGGAGCGCGAGGAGAAGGGCGCGACCGCCGTCGAGTACGGCCTGATGGTCGGCCTCATCGCCATCGCCATCATCACCGCGGTCGTCCTCATGGAGGACGCCCTCTCCGCCCTGTTCACCCGGATCGGCACCACCCTCGGCGGTCTCTGACCCCTCCGCGAGACCACGGCGCAGCGGCCCCGTCCCCCAGGGGCCGCTGCGCCGCGCCGTACGCCGGCGACGACGACCGCGGGAGGAGGTGGGGAAGTGCGCACCCGACTGCGTGAGGAGCACGGCGCCAGCGCCGTGGAGTTCGCCTTCATCGTGCCGCTGCTGCTCGTCCTGGTGCTCGGCATCGCCGAGTTCGGCCACGCCTTCCAGGTGCAGGGCACCCTGTCCGCCGCCGCCCGCGAGGGAGCGCGTGTCATGGCCCTGCAGAACGACCCGGTCGCCGCGCGGTCCGCCGTCCGCGACGCCAGCCCGACGCTCGTCCCCGCGGTCACCGACGCGCAGGTCACCGTCGCGCCGGCCACCTGCCCGACGACCGGTACCGCGAACGTGCGGGTGACCGTCGCCTACCCGATGCCCTTCCTCACCGACTTCTTCGGCGCGGACATCGACCTGACCGGGACGGGGGTCATGCGGTGCAACGGTTGACGGACCACCCTGCCCGGCACGGTGGCGAGCGCGGCGCGGCGGCGGTGCTGCTCGCGCTGCTGATGGTCCCGCTGCTCGGGTTCACCGCGATCGCCGTCGACGTCGGCGCCCTCTACGCCGAGCGCGCCCGGCTGCAGGTCGCCGCGGACGCCGCGGCGCTGGCCGTCGCGGCCGACTGCGCGAAGGGCGCCTGCGGCGACATGCAGGCCACCGCGCA
The DNA here is from genome assembly GCF_032460525.1 of Geodermatophilus sp. DSM 44513. NCBI lineage: Bacteria > Bacillati > Actinomycetota > Actinomycetes > Geodermatophilales > Geodermatophilaceae > Geodermatophilus > Geodermatophilus sp. DSM 44513. Next base: position 1,657,312 of record NZ_CP135963.1, read on the forward strand.
GGAACTCGTCGACGCCAACCTGGGCGACGCCACCGCCGCCCCGCCGGTGCTGGCCAGCGACCCGAACCGCGTCACGGTCGCCGGGCGCAGCCCGCAGGAGCACTGGTTCGCCCCGGTCATCGGGCACGAGTCCACCGCCGTCTCGGCCACCGCGACGGTCACCTGGGGTGCCCCGCGGTCCGGGACGGCGGCCCTGCCGCTGGTCTTCTCCTGGTGCGAGTGGGCCGCGCAGACCGGCGGTGGCCTGCCCAGCGGCACGACCGAGCGGACGATCCTGCTGCCCAAGAAGTCCGACACCGGCTGCACCGGCTCGAACGGGGCCTTCGTCCCCGGTGGCTTCGGCTGGCTCGTCCCCGACGGCGGGACCGGCTGCCGGGCCACCAGCGAGATCGGCGGCACGGTGTCCAGCGAGCCGGGCAACAACCCCTCCAAGGGCTGCGAGCCCGGCGACCTGGACGCGCTGCTCGGCCGCACCGTGCTGCTGCCGGTGTTCACCGAGTCCGGTGGCACCGGGGCCAACGCCTGGTACCGCGTGCACGGCTACGTCGCCTTCACGCTGACCGGCTACCACTTCTCCGGCCGGTACAAGGGCACCCACGCCTGCGGCGGCCCCGAGCGGTGCATCCGCGGCTACTTCACCCGCTTCGTCGACCTCGGCGACGCCTTCGACCACGACCCGACCGCGCCGCAGCTGGGCGCCTGGGTCCTCCGACTGATCCGCTAGGGGCCCCTCGTGAGACGCCGACTGCTCGCCGCCACCGCGGCGCTGCTGCTCACCGCCGCCGGCACCGTGGTGCTGCTGGCCTACGTGCGCGGCGCCGACGCCCGTGCCCTGGCCGGGGTGCAGACCGTCGACGTCCTCGTCGTCGACCAGCCCGTCGCCGCGGGGACCCCCGCCGGGGAGCTCGCCGCCCTCGTCCGCACCGAGCAGGTACCGGCCAAGGCCGCCGTCCCCGGTGGGGTGACCGACCTCGGCGACCTAGCCGGGCAGGTCGCCACCACCGACCTGCAGCCCGGCGAGCAGCTGCTGGCCGCCCGCTTCGCCGCACCGGAGGACCTCACCGCCCCCGGCACCGTCGCCGCGCCGGACGGCGCCGCCGAGGTGAGCCTGCTGCTGGAGCCGCAGCGTGCCGTCGGCGGCCGCCTGGCCGCCGGCGACACCGTCGGCGTGCACGTCTCCCTGGTCGAAGGGAAGACGACCCACTCCGTGCTGCACGGCGTGCTGGTCACCCAGGTGCAGGGCGGGCCGTCCGCGACGCCGGACGCCGGCACGGCCGACACCGCCTCCGTCGGCGGCGCGGCCCCCACGACCAGCCTGCTGGTCACCCTCGGGCTGCGCGCCGAGCAGGCCGAGGCGGTCGTCTTCGGCATGGAGCAGGGCACCGTCTGGCTCTCCCTGGAACCCGAGGGCACCGACACCTCCGGCACCGAGGTCCTCACCCCCGGCACCGTCTACTCGAAGGACTACTCATGAGCCGCGTGGTGCTCGGCGCAGCCGACGACGACCTCGTCCTGCGCGTCAAGGAGGCGACGGACGGCGACGTGCACGTCCTGCCGCCCGGCCGGCTGCCCGGCGACCCGGCCCGGCTGTTCGAGCAGCTGGTCGACGGCGAGCTGCCCGAGGTGCTGCTCATCGGCCCGGGCGCACCGCTGTCCGAGGCGTTCGGCCTGGCCGCCCGGCTGGACGTGCAGTGCCCCGGCATCAGCGTCGTCCTGCTCGCCGAGCCCACCCGGGAGACCTGGCAGGAGGCGATGCGGGCCGGCGTCCGCGACCTGCTCGCGCCCACCGCCGACCCCGGTGAGCTGCGCGCCGCCGTCGAGCGCGCGGGCTCCACCGCGGCCGGACGGCGACGGGTGCTGCGCCCGGTCGAGGAGACCGCCCGCTACACCGGCCGGGTGATCACCGTGGCCTCCCCGAAGGGCGGCGTCGGCAAGACCACCGTCTCGGCCAACCTGGCCCTCGGGCTGACCGCGGCCGCGCCGCAGTCCACGGTGCTGGTCGACCTCGACGTGCAGTTCGGCGACGTCGCCTCCGCGCTGGGCCTGACGCCGGAGTACGCGCTGCCCGACGTCGCCCACGGCCCGGCCGCCGAGGACACGATGGTGCTCAAGACCTTCCTCACCCAGCACCCCAGCGGCCTCTACGCCGTGTGCGGCGCGGAGTCCCCGGCCGCCGGCGACGGCGTCACCGCCGCCGACGTCACCCGGCTGCTGACCTCGCTGGCCCGGGAGTTCCGCTACGTCGTCGTCGACACCGCGCCCGGGCTGTCCGAGCAGACCCTGGCCGCCCTCGACCGGGCCACCGACGTGGTCATGGTGACCAGCATGGACGTGCCCGGTGTGCGCGGGCTGCGCAAGGAGCTCGACGTGCTCCGCGAGCTGTGCATGATCCCGGCCGGCCGGCACGTGGTCATGAACCTGGCCGACGCCAAGGGCGGGCCCTCGGTGCGCGACGTCGAGACCGCCATCGGCACCGGGGTGGACGTCGTGGTGCCGCGTTCGGCGGCGGTGCCGGCGTCGACCAACCAGGGCGTGCCCATCCTCGCCTCGGGCCGCCGCGACCCGGCGGCCCGCGAACTGCGCCGGCTGGTCTCCCGCTTCTCGGCCACCCCGATCGTCAAGCCCGGCCGGTACCGGGCCAAGCACCGGGCGGCCTCGTGACCTCCCCCGTCGAGCACCGGGCGGCCTCGTGAACCTCGCCTCCCGCCTCGCCGCCGCCCAGGGCCGGCCGCCCGTGCCGGAGGCCCCCGTCGCCCTGCCCACGCCCCGGCCGGTGCCCGCCGTCCGCCCCGCACCGGCAGCCGTCCCGCCCACCGACGCGCTCGCCCGGCTCAAGGACCGCGTCGCCAAGGCGCTGTTCGAGCGCATGGGCAACCGGCTCAACGACCCGACGCTGTCCGAGGAGGCGCTGCGCACCGTCGTCCTCGGTGAGCTCGACGAGGTGGTCGAGGAGGAGAAGGTCCCGCTGTCTGCCGAGGAGCGGGGCCGGCTGACCGCCGAGCTCGCCGACGACGTCCTCGGCTACGGCCCGCTGCAGCGGCTGCTCGACGACCCCAGCGTCACCGAGATCATGTGCAACGGCCCGGACGCCGTCTACGTCGAGCAGGCCGGCCGGCTGGTCCGCACCGCCGCCCGGTTCACCTCCGAGGAGCACCTGCGCCGGGTCATCGACCGGATCGTCTCCCGGGTGGGACGGCGGATCGACGAGTCCTCGCCGCTGGTCGACGCGCGGCTGGCCGACGGCTCCCGGGTCAACGCGATCATCCCGCCGCTGGCGTTCAGCGGGTCGACGCTGACCATCCGCAAGTTCGCCAAGGACCCGTTCACCGTCGACGACCTGATCGGCTTCGGCACGCTGAGCCCGGAGATGGCCGAGCTGCTGCGCGCCTGCGTCGAGGCCCGGCTCAACGTCATCGTCTCCGGCGGCACCGGCACGGGGAAGACCACGCTGCTCAACGTGCTGTCCTCGTTCATCCCCGACGGCGAGCGGATCGTCACCATCGAGGACGCCGTGGAGCTGCAGCTGCAACAGGACCACGTCGTCCGGCTGGAGTCCCGCCCGCCCAACATCGAGGGCCGCGGCGCGGTCACCATCCGGGACCTGGTGCGCAACTCGCTGCGGATGCGCCCCGACCGGATCGTGGTCGGGGAGTGCCGCGGCGGGGAGAGCCTGGACATGCTGCAGGCGATGAACACCGGCCACGACGGGTCGCTGTCCACGGTGCACGCCAACACCCCGCGCGACGCGATCGCCCGGCTGGAGACCCTGGTGCTCATGGCCGGCATGGACCTGCCGCTGCGGGCCATCCGCGAGCAGATCGCCTCCGCGGTCGACGTCGTCGTGCAGATCACCCGGCTGCGCGACGGCACCCGCCGGGTCACCCACGTCACCGAGGTGCAGGGCATGGAGGGGGAGACGGTCACCCTGCAGGACGCGTTCCTCTTCGACTACTCCGCCGGGGTGGACGCGGCCGGCCGCTTCCTCGGCACGCCGGTGGCGACCGGGGTGCGGCCGCGGTTCACCGACCGCTTCGCCGAGCTCGGCATCACCGTCTCCCCGCGGGTGTTCGGCACGCCGGCGCCGCGGCGGGGGTGGTCCTGATGCTGCTCGCCCTCGGCCTGCTCGCGGTCGCCGGCGCGCTGCTGCTGGTCGCCCTCGTCGTCGTGCCCGCCGGCCCGCCCCGGGTGCCGCTGTCCCGTCTGGACCCGACGGTCGCTCCGCCGGGGTCGCCGCTGGCCGGCGCCTCGGCGGCCGCCGGGGCCGCGGTGGAACGGGTGCTGGCCCGCCGCGGGCTGGTGGCCCGCGGCACGGCCGCGCTGGAGCGGGCCGGGGTGGCCATGGCCCTGTCGGACGTCGTGCTGCTGGTCGGCCTGGCTGCCGTCCTGCTCGGCGTCCTCGGCCTGCTGCTCGGCGGGCCGCTGCTGGCCGTCCCGCTCGCCGTCGCCGCACCGCTGGCCGCCCGGCTGGTCGTCCGGTTCCGCACCGCCCGGCGGCAGGCGGCGTTCGCCGACGCCCTCGACGACTCGCTGCAGCTGATGGCCTCCAGCCTGCGGGCCGGGCACAGCCTGCTGCGCGCGGTCGACGCGGTCGCGCAGGAGGCCGCCGCGCCGACGTCGGAGGAGTTCACCCGCATCGTCAACGAGACGCGGGTGGGCCGCGACCTCGGCGACGCCCTGGAGGAGGTCGCCGAGCGGACCGGCAGCGAGGACTTCCGCTGGGTCGCCCAGGCGATCGGCATCCACCGCGAGGTCGGCGGCAACCTGGCCGAGGTGCTGGACACCGTCGGGCACACGATCCGGGAGCGCAACGCGATCCGCCGGCAGGTCAAGGCGCTGTCGGCGGAGGGCAAGCTGTCCGCGGTCGTGCTGATGAGCCTGCCGTTCGGCATCGTGGCGTTCCTCGCGGTGACCAACCCCGCCTACCTGTCCGGCTTCACCGAGGGCCCGGTCGGCTGGGGTATGGCGGCGATGGTCGTCGTCCTGCTCACCGTCGGCGGGCTGTGGCTGCGCTCGACCGTGCGGATCCGGTTCTGATGCCGCCCGCCGCCGTCCTCCCCGTCCCGGTGCTCCCCGTCCCCGTGCTGGCCGCCGTGCTGGCCGTCGCCCTCGCCGTCCCCCTGCTGGGCTGGGCGCTGCTGGCCCGCCCGCAGGACGCCGCCGCCCGGACCCGCGCCAACCTCACCCGCGGCCTGGACCTGCCCGGCGCGGTCGCCGGCCCGCCGCGGGCCCGGCTGCTGCCGCGGCTGGCCCGCGCGCTCACCCCGGCCGGCACGGTGGCCCGGCTCAACCGGCTGGCCGGCACTGCCGGGCGCCCCGCCGAGTGGCCGGTGTCCCGGCTGGTCGCCGCCAAGCTGGTGCTGGCGCTCGTCGCCGCGGCGCTCGGCGTGCTGGTGGTGTCGGCCCGGCCGGGCCCGCTGACCGTGGTGATGGCCCTCGTCGTCACCGGCGTGGCCCACGTCGTCCCGGAGCTGCTGCTGTACAGCCGCGGTCAGGAACGCCAGCAGGCCATCGGCCTGGAGCTGGCCGACACCCTCGACCAGATGACCATCGCGGTGGAGGCCGGCCTCGGCTTCGAGGCGGCCATGGCCCGGGCCGGGCGCAACGGCCGCGGCCCGCTGGCCGAGGAGCTGGTGCGCACCCTGCAGGACATCGCCGTCGGCCAGCCGCGCCGCGACGCCTACCTGGCGCTGGCCGACCGGGCCGCGGTGCCCGACCTGCGCCGGTTCATCCGCGCCGTCGTGCAGGCCGACGCGTACGGCGTCTCGATCGCCGACGTGCTGCGCACCCAGGCAGCCGAGATGCGGCTCAAGCGGCGGCAGCGGGCCGAGGAGAAGGCGATGCGGATCCCGGTCAAGGTGGTCTTCCCGCTGATCCTGTGCATCCTCCCGACGCTGTTCATCGTGCTGCTCGGCCCCGCGGCGCTGGACATCGCGGCCGCCTTCAGCCGGGGTTGAGCTCGGCACAGGAGGCTTCGCGTACGTCTGCGGGCCCGAGGCGTGTGCACAGCCTCCTGTGCCTGGTCGGCGGCGGCCGTCACCTCGGCTGGGCGGGGTTGGTCGGGTCGCCGTGGGACGGCGGGTTGACCGGCGGGCCCGACGTCGCCCCGGAGACCTTCGAGCCGCCCGCGGCGTGCGCGGGGTCGTCGGCGGCCGGGGCGGCCGGGTCGCCGCCGGAGGGCTGCGTGCCGCTGCGCAGGTCCTGCAGCCGGGTCTCCATGATCATCACCACCTGCAACCGGTCGGCGTGCGCCCGCTCGTAGGCCAGCAGCGTCTCCAGCCCGGCGACGTCGAGGGTGCGGATCCGCGACGCGAGCCCCTGCACGGGGAGGTGGTCGTAGTCGGGCAGCGGCAGTTGGTCGTGCTCGGTCATGGCCGGTCCACCTACCCGCGGCCTCCCGGATCGACACCGGGTGTGAGGGCACGGCCGGTGGGTAGGCGGCGGGGGAGACCCGGCGTCCGGGAGACCGACGCCGACGAGCCGACCAGTGATCGAGGAGTGCTCCCACCCCCATGGACGTGTCCTTCCTGGCGCCGGTGTTCACCGCCCCGGGGCCCTATGCCACGGTCTGCGCCGACGTCACGCACACCACCGAGAACGCCGACACCGAGCTGGAGCTCAGGGTCCGCGCCGTCGCCGAGCAGCTCCAGGAGCAGGGGGCGCCGGAGCCGGTCGTGCAGGCCGTCCGCGACCGGCTGCTGGAGGGCAACGACGGCGGGGAGGCCGGCACGCTGCAGGGCCGCGCGGTGGTCGTGGCCACCGACGGCTCCGTGGTGCTCGACGAGGTGCTCGCCGACGTGCCCCGCGACCCGGTCGTGGAGTGGTCGCCGCAGCCGGCCCTGCTGCCCGTCCTGCGCCAGATCGCCGGGCGGGTGCCGCACGTCGTGGTCGTCGCCGACCGGGTCGGTGCCGACATCTACGTGGCCAGCCGCGCCGGGCGGCCGGAGCAGCAGGAGCAGGTGGAGGGCAACCGCTCCGCGGTGCGCCGGCTGGGCACCGGTGCCCTGTCGCAGAGCCAGCACGAGCAGGCCGCCGGCAGGCAGTGGGAGGAGAACGCCGACGAGGTGGCCGAGGAGATCGCCTCGCTGGCTCGCCGGCTGCACCCGCGGTTCATCCTGCTCGCCGGCGACGTCCGGGCCCGCCAGGTCCTCACCGACCGCGCCGACAAGGCGTGGGCCGACCTCGTGGTCACCCTGGAGGAGGGCGGCCGGGCCGCCGGCGCTGACCGGGAGCCGGTGGAGCGGCGGGCCGCCGAGCTGGTCGCCGAGTACGAGGCCCACGACGAGGCCGACGTGGTGGAGAAGATCTCCTCCGCGGCGGCGCACGGGCTGGCGGTCACCGGGACGGCGTCGGTCGTCGAGGCGTTGCGCAAGAGCCAGGTCGAGACGCTCGTGCTCGCCGACCGGCCGGACGACGAGGAGCTGGTGGTCGGCCCCGACCCGCTGCTGCTCGGCACCGGGCAGGGCGACATGCAGGCCCTCGGCGTCCAGGACGCGCAGTCCGTGCCCGCCGACCGGGCACTGGTCGCCGCGGCCGTGGCCAGCGACGCCGGTGTGGTCGTCGTCCCCCGCTCGGCCATGCCCGGCGACATCCCCGTGGCGGCGATCCTCCGCTACACCGACGACTCGACCCCGAAGGCGCAGTGACGAGATGACCGACCCCCACCAGCCGGGCACCCCCGCCGGCACCTCCTCCGCCGACGTCGACCGTCGCGCCGTCCTCGCCGAGGCCCTTGGCAAGGAGGTGTGGCCGGCCGACCGGGACGCCCTCGTGGCCCGGGCCCAGGAGTCCAACGCCCTCGACAGCGTCCTGGCCGACCTGCGCCGGCTGCCGTCGGGCCAGCAGTTCGACAACGTCCAGGACGTCGCCCGGGCGCTGGGCATCGGCACCGAGCAGCAGCGCTTCTGACCTGACGAGGACGCCATGACCACGCACAAGGAGCCCAGCCCCGAGGCGCGGGCCAACGTCACCCAGCACAACGTCGAGACCCGGTCGCACCCGCTGCTGCCGGAGGAGGAGCAGCCGCTGGCCGACAGCGGCATGGAGGAGACCGCCGCCGAGCTGATCCTCGCGGAGTCCGAGGAGCGGACGCTGAACCCCGACCCGGACGACGCGCAGGGCGGGCACCGGCGGTCCGAGGACACCGCGGACCTGCCCTGAGCGGCGCGCACGAGCACACCGTCCAGCTGCGCTGGTCGGACCCGGACTCCCTCGGCCACGTCAACCACGCCCGCGCCCTGAGCCTCATCGAGGACGCCCGGCTGGCGATGGGCGACGGCGAGGGTGGGCTGATCCTCGCCCGGCTGGAGGTCGACTACCTCCGCCAGCTGTACTACCGGGTGGGCGAGCGGCTGTGCGTGCGCAGCACGGTCACCCGGCTGGGCACCCGGTCGCTCACGCTGCGCCAGGAACTGCTGCAGGACGACGCGGTCGCCATCCGCGCCGTCGTCGTCATGGTGCTGTTCGACTTCGCCACCGACACCAGCCGGCCGATGACCGACGCCGAGCGCACACACTGGTCCCGGTACCACGAGGGCTGAGGTGGCCTTCTTCGACGGCTTCCAGGAGACCCGGCGGGACGGGGCGGATGGCGTCCGGCTGCGGGTGCGCATCGGCGGCACCGGACCACCATTGGTCCTGCTGCACGGGCACCCGCGCACCCACACCACGTGGCACCGCGTCGCCCCGTTGCTGGCCGCCGCGGGGCACACCGTCGTGTGCCCGGACCTGCGCGGGTACGGCCGGTCGTCGAAGCCGCCGACCACGGACGACCATGGGCCGTACTCCAAGCGGGCGATGGCCCGCGACGTCGTCGCGCTCATGGCCGGCCTCGGGCACGGACGGTTCGCCGTCGTCGGCCACGACCGGGGCAGCTACGTCGCGCTCCGGACGGCGCTGGACCACCCGGACGCCGTCACGCACCTGGCCGTCCTGGACTGCATCCCGATCGTGGAGCACCTCGACCGCGCCGACGCCCGGTTCGCCGAAGCGTGGTGGCACTGGTTCTTCTTCGCGCAGCCCGACAAGCCCGAGCGCGCCATCCTCGCCGACCCCGGTGCCTGGTACGGCGGGGACCCGGCCGTCATGGGGGAGGAGAACCACGCCGACTTCCGCGCCGCGGTGCACGACCCGGCCGTCGTCCGGGCCATGCTCGAGGACTACCGGGCCGGGCTCACGGTCGACCGGGCCGCCGACGAGGCCGACCGGGCGGCCGGACGGCGGGTCGGCTGTCCCACCCTCGTGCTCTGGTCGGCCCGCGACGACCTCGAGCAGCTGTACGGCGACCCGCTGCGCATCTGGGCTGACTGGGCCGCCGACCTGTGCGGTGGCGGGCGGATCGACAGCGGCCACCACATGGGCGAAGAGGCACCCGATCAGCTGGCGGCGGCGCTCGTCCCGTTCCTGGCCGCGTGATCCCGGGTACCGGACCGTCATGCCGAAGACGACGAAGAGCGGGGACGCCAAGACCGACGAGATCCCCAGCACCCTGCAGCGGTCGGACGAGAAGGCGCAGCGGACGTTCGCCAAGACGCACGACTCCGCGATGGACTCCTACGACGACGAGCGCCGGGCCAACCAGACCGCGTGGTCGGCTGTCAAGCACACGCACGAGAAGGTCGGTGACCACTGGGAACCGAAGGACCACAAGGGCCCGTCCGACGCGCAGGCCGCCGGTGGCCGGGACACCGACCGCGGGACCAAGGGCGGCGTGGACGCCAACGCCACCAAGGAGCACCTGATGGACGTGGCGAAGCGGCTGGACGTCAGCGGCCGGTCGAGGATGACCAAGGACGAACTGGTCGACGCCATCCGGCAGGCCAACGACCGGGAGACCCGCAGGGCCCGGTCCTAGGCACTCCGCCGTCGCGGTGGCCGTGCGGCCGGCGGGGGTGGGCCATCGGCATCCACCACAACACGGCGAACGCCGGGGCGCCGGCCTGGGCGTCGCCCACGCCGGGGTCACCGACACCACCGACCCCATGCCGTACTCGGCTGCTCGTGTTCCGCGACCCGGACGACATCCAGCTGGAGATGGTGCACCTCCCGGGCTGAGCGGCCCGTCCCCCCGCGGGCCGGGCCCCTCAGGAGGTGGGGATCAGCAGCAGCTCGGTCTGCCGGTCGCCGAGGTAGCGCACGCCCTCACCGGTGAGCGCCACGCCCTCCTCCAGGGCCATCCGCACCGGCTGGTCGCCCCACTCGGGCACCGGCACCCGCACGCACAGCTCCAGGGCGTAGACGGTATCGGGGCACAGCACCCGGTCACCGGCGCCGGGGACGCCGCGCTGGTCGTCCCAGCGGCCGATCGCCGGCCCGGCCCCGTGCCCGTGCGCGCCGACCGGGTGGGAGTAGATGTCGCCGTCGATCCCCTCGGCCGCGGCGGCGCTCCGGGCCGCGGCCAGCACCTCGTTGCCGGTGCGGCCCGCGACCAGCTCCGCGGCGGTGAGGTCCTGCAGCCGGTTGCCGACGGCCAGCGCCTGCCGCAGCCCCGCCGGCGCGTCGGTCTCGCCGTCCCGCAGCACGTAGCCGTTGCGCTGGCTGTCGGTCCGCAGCCCCAGGCTGGCCATCCCCACGTCGCAGTGCACCAGGTCACCCGGCCGCACCGGCTCGTCGTAGCCGACGGCGGGCAGCAGCACGCCCTGGCGGCGCAGCGGCGGCACCCCGGCCCGCTGGACGTCGACCACGGGGTGGAACCACGGCTCGCAGCCCAGGTCGGCCAGCCGCTGGCGCAGCCACCAGGCGAGGTCGGTGGCGGTGGTGACCCCGGCGGTCAGGGCGGCCGGGGAGAAGGCCTCCCCGACCACCTCGCCCACCCGCCGGTTGAGCCCGTCCAGCGCGGCGATCTCCTCGGGCAGCCGCGTCTCCAGCCAGCCGACGGCGAGGTCCTCGGCCGAGACCAGCCGGTCGGCCCACGGCCCCAGCGCCTGGCAGACCAGCCGGTGCTCGGTGTGCGAGAGGCCATCGGCCAGGGCGCAGTCGGACGACACGTCGACGCCGATCCGCCGCGGCGCGGCCTGCTCCACGAAGCGCCGCACCTCGGCCCACTGGGACTCCTCGGCCGGCCGCCGTCCGTCGTCCTCCGGGGACCACGCCGGGAGGAACTGCCCCACCGGGTAGCGGGAGACCGCGGCCGCGGTGACGCCGTCGTCGCTGCGGTGCAGCACCAGGATCGTGCACCGCCGGGCCGACAGCCAGGTCGCCGGCAGCAGCGTGGCCAGCACCGGGTCCTCGTTGTACTCCCGCCCGACCACCAGCCACAGGTCGATGCCGGCCCGGTCCATCAGGTCCGGCAGCAGGTCCAGCAGCCGCTGGGTCAGCCACCGGTCACGGACGTCGGCCTGCTCGCGGAGCGGCAGGGGCACCGTCCGGGTCGGGTCCGGCGCGACGAGCGGCATGGGGAGAGTGGAGCAGACAACCGCCGTCCCCACCGGTCGAGCCGGCCTCCGCAGGGGCCCTCCGCGAGTCCACGGGTGGCGGGGGGCGGAGGTGCCCTCCATCACCCCACCGCGCGGCTGGGCGGGGGGATGCTGTCGCGGAACTGCCCGGTGCGCTGCCGGGGCAGGACGGCCGCCACCCGGTCGCGCCCGGCCCGCTTGGCCTCGTACATGGCCCCGTCGGCGCGGTCGACCAGCCGCCACATCGCACCCGCGGCGTCCTCGCCGTCCACCGGCCGGGCCAGCGCGAGGCCGATCGAGGCGGTCACCGCGTGCCCCCCGCCGGAGCGGCTGGCCGCCACCGCCGACCGCAGCCGCTCGGCCAGCCGGCGCGCCTCGACGGCGTCGCCGACCAGACCGAGCACGATCATCTCCTCACCGCCCGCGCGCGCCAGCACGTCGCTGGGCCGCACGGTGGCCGCCAGGGCCGCCGCCACCGCCTGCAGCACCGCGTCCCCGGCGGCGTGCCCGTGGGCGTCGTTGAGCTGCTTGAAGTGGTCGAGGTCCAGCACCATCGCGACCACCTGGGACCCCTCCCGGCGGGCCTGCCGCCACACCCGCGGCGCCTGCTCGACGAGCCGGCGCCGGTTGGCCAGCCCGGTGAGCGGGTCCTGGTGGGACAGCGCGCGGGTGGCCTCCAGCAGCCGCTCCACCCGGCGGCGCAGCACGTACACCCCGGCGGACGCCGCGTTGAGGACGCCGGAGTTCACGGCCACCTGGACGGTGAGGGCCACCGGGTCGTCGTAGCTGCCCCACATCGCCACCAGGCAGGCCAGCACGGTGGCCGCCATGTTGACCCCGAGCATCCACGGGCTGAGGAACCAGGCGGCGACGAACGCGGGGAACAGCAGCATGAGCGGGGTGGCGTAGCGGACCGGGTCCTCGATGCACAGGGCGACGACGACGTAGACCAGGTCGCCGAGCAGCACCAGCCCGAAGGTCTCCGGCCGGCCGACCCGCCGCAACAGACCCAGGACCACGCCGAGGGCCATCAGCAGCACCATCGTGCCGCCGTAGACCCACCGGGAGGCGCCCTCGCGCAGGACCCCCTCGACGGAGAGGTTGAGCAGCCCCATGCCCGCACCCAGGACCATCAGCCCGGCGAGGGTCCAGGCGGCGACCTGCCGCTCCACCCCCCGGCCGGCGTCCACGTCGAGCCCGGACCGCCGTGTGTCGGTGTCTTTGAGTCGCCGCGCGGTCACGAGGTGCAGCATGCCGTACCCGGGGGTTCCCGGGGAGCCCCTGGACGGAGGCTCCCGCGCCCCCGGAGGCGGTCGACGGCGCGCCGGGTCGGTGCCAGGGTGACCGCGTGTCCCACCCCACCCCTGGCGCCGTCGTCGTCCGCACCAGCGCCGAGCACCCGATGGTCGAGTCGGGCAGCAGCGCGCTGCGCGTGGTCGCGCCCGGCGCGGCCACCGCCGGGCGCTTCGGTCTGGTCGAGTACCTCCTGGCCCCGCGCAGCCCGGGCGCGGCCCCACACTTCCACCGGACCTTCTCCGAGTCCTTCTACGTGCTGTCCGGCGAGCTGACCGTGTACGCCGACGGGGCGTGGCGGCCGTACGGGCCCGGCGACCTCGCGCTGGTCCACGAGCAGGGGGTGCACGGCTTCCGCAACGACGGCGACGAGCCGGCCGGCTTCCTCATCCTGTTCGCCCCGGGCATCGCCCGCGAGCGGTTCTTCGCCGAGATGGCCGAGCTGCGCCGCAGCGGGCGCACGAGGACGCCGGAGGAGATGACCGCCTTCTACGCCCGGCACGACCAGGTCATGGTGGACGTGTGAGCCTGGACGGGGACCGGACACCGATCGAGGAGGCGCACGTGGCGCAGGGACCGTGGTTCTACTGCCTCAAGCACCACACCGTCGAGGACCGGGACGGCTGTGCCGAGCGGCACCGCCTGGGTCCCTACGACACCCGCGAGGAGGCCGAGCGGGCGCTGGACTCGGTGGCCGAGCGCGAGGAGCGGCTGACCGCCGAGGACCGCCGCTGGCGGGACGGGTAGCGCAGGGCCCCGCGAGCTCGGGACGGGACCCCGACGCGGGCCGTTCCGGTCCGTCACCAGGGGGCATGATCGGCGGGACGCCGGGCGGTCCGGCGGACGGAGGTGGCACGTGACGGACGCACGTTCGGTGGAGGACCTGGTCGTCGGGGTGCTCGGCGGCACCGGCCCGCAGGGTCGCGGGCTGGCCGTCCGGCTGGCCGCGGCCGGGCAGCGGGTGCTGCTGGGCTCGCGGGAGGCCGGCCGGGCCGGTGAGGTGGCCGCCCAGGTCGCCGAGCGGGCGGCCGCGGCGTCCGGGGGCGGCGAGGTCTCCGTCACCGGCGGCGCCAACCTCGACGTCGCCGGCGCGGCCGACCTGGTGATCGTCGCCGTGCCCTACGCTGGGCACGCGGACACCCTCGCCGGGATGGCCACCCCGCTGGCCGGCAAGGTCGTCGTCGACTGCGTCGTCCCGATGGCCTTCGACGAGCTCGGCGCCTACGTGCTCGACGTCCCCGAGGGCTCCGCGGCCCAGCAGGCCGCCGCGCTGCTGCCCGACTCGCACGTGGTCGGCGCCTTCCACCACCTGTCCGCACGGCTGCTCGAGGACCTGTCCAAGCCCACCCTGGACGGCGACGTGATGGTCGTCGGCGACGTCCGCGAGGCCACCGACACCGTGCAGGCGCTGGCCGGCCGGCTGCCCGGCATGCGCGGCGTCTACGCCGGACGGCTGCGCAACGCCCGGCAGGTCGAGGCGCTGACCATCAACCTGGTCTCGGTCAACCGCCGCTACAAGGCCCACGCCGGCATCCGCGTCACCGACGTCTGAGCGGAGACCCCGTCAGGTCCATCCTGCGCCCCTGGCGACGAGGACCCCACCCACGAGCAGGACGACGGCGCCGAGCGCGACGAGGACATCGGTCAGCACGGGGTGCCGCTCCCGCCAGGACAGCTCGTACACCCGGCGCCACACGAGCTCGAGCGGTGTGAGCGGGTCCTCGATCACCAGCACCGGCGCGGCCACCGCCTCCGCGATCGAGCGCAGGCGGTCGGCACCCCACCAGCGGCCGTGGACGCGGAGGAGGGGACGGCGCCGGCCGTCCAGCAGGACCAGCAGGCCGGTGGCCGGACCGCCGGAGGAGCGGAAGGCCGGCAGGAGCAGGGCCTGCGCGATCTCCGCGCGGGGCACGACCCGCGTGCGGCCCAGGGCGTCGCGCCGGTGCACGGCCCGGTCGGTGACCCGGACCCGCGCGACGTACCGCTGCAGCAGCAGCGGCAGTGCGAGGGCGGACACGCCGCCCACGAGGGCCACCAGGGCCGGTGCAGCGGTCCAGTCAGCGAGGTTGAGCGCGAGCGAGAGGCCGGCGACGGCGAACGCGAGCAGCTGGCCCGGGGTCCGCAGCGTCGCCGCGTAGGTGCGCAGCGACGGGCGGACCTCCTGCAGGACGACGTCCCGCGGCCCGGTCACGGCGGGGGACGCTAGGCCGCCGAGCGCCGCCACGCGACCGCGGTCACCGGTGCGGGTGACCCGCGAGCCCCGACGCCGCAGCGGGCTACTCGAAGGAGTGCTCGGGGCCGGGGAAGGTCCCGGTGCGCACCTCGTCGGCGTACTCGCGGGCCGCGCGCAGCAGCTCGCCGCGCAGGTCGGCGTACCGCTTCACGAACCGGGGCACCCGCCCGCCGGTCAGCCCGGCCATGTCCGGCCAGACCAGCACCTGGGCGTCGCAGTGCGGGCCGGCGCCGATGCCGATGGTCGGGATGGCCAGCTCCGCGGTCACCTTCCCCGCGATCTCCGCGGGCACCATCTCCAGGACGACGGCGAACGCCCCGGCGTCCTGCACGGCGAGCGCGTCGGCCAGCAGCCGCTCCGCCCCCGCGCCGCGGCCCTGCACCCGGAAGCCGCCCAGGGCGTGCTCGCTCTGTGGGGTGAACCCGATGTGCGCCATGACCGGGATGCCGGAGTCGTGCAGCAGCCGGATCTGCGGGGCCACCCGCTCCCCGCCCTCCAGCTTGACCGCCTGCGCGCCGCCCTCCTTCATCATCCGCACGGCGGTGCCGAACGCCTGCTCCGGCGAGGCCTCGTAGCTGCCGAACGGCAGGTCGGCCACGATCAGCGACCGCTTCGTCGAGCGGGTGACCGCGCGGGTCATCAGCAGCAGGTCCTCCACCGTGACCGGCACGGTCGAGGGGTGCCCGAGGACGACGTTGCCCGAGGAGTCGCCGACCAGCATCACCGGGATGCCGGCCTCCTCGAAGACCGTGGCGCTGGAGGTGTCGTAGGCGGTGAGCATCGCCCACCGCTCGCCGCGCTCCTTGGCCTGCTGCAGGTGGTGCACCCGCACCCGGGCCGTGGACCCGCCCCCGTAGAGCACCGACTCGGTCATGCCCTGCTCCCTCTCGAACTCGCGGGCTCGTTCACAGCCGGGCTCCTTCACGCACGGTGGGCAGCGTCTCCCGCCACCGGTTGGTGACGGGCAGCCGGCGGTCGCGGCCGAACGCCTTGAGCGAGATCTTGGTGCCGGGCGCGGACTGGCGGCGCTTGAACTCCGCGGCGTCCACCAGCCGCAGCACCCGGGCGACCACCTCGGGGTCGTGGCCCAGCTCCAGCAGCTGCGCCATGCCGAGGTCGCGGTCGACGTAGTCGGCGACGACCGCGTCCAGCTCCTCGTAGGAGGGCAGCGAGTCGGTGTCCACCTGGCCGGGTGCGAGCTCCGCGGACGGCGGCTTGTCGATGGAGTTCCGCGGGATCGGCTCGGTCTCCCCGCGCTCGCGGGCGTGCGCGTTGCGCCAGCGGGCGAGCTCCCACACCAGCGTCTTCGGGACGTCCTTGATGGGGGCGAAACCGCCGGCGGAGTCCCCGTACAGCGTCGAGTAGCCGACCGCGATCTCGCTCTTGTTGCCGGTGGTCAGCAGCAGGTGGCCGTGCTGGTTGGACAGGCCCATGAGCAGCGTGCCGCGCACCCGGGCCTGCAGGTTCTCCGCCGCCACCCCGGACAGCTCCACCGACGCGTGGTAGGCGTCCACCATCGGCGCGATCGGCACCACCGAGTAGTGCAGCCCGGTGCGCGCAGCCAGGTCGGCGGCGTCGGCCAGCGAGTGCTCGCTGGAGTACCGCGACGGCAGGCCCACGCCGTGCACCCGGTCGGCGCCCAGCGCGTCGACGGCCAGCGCCGCGCACACCGCGGAGTCGATCCCGCCGGACAGCCCCAGCACCACCGAGGGCATGCCGTTCTTGTCGATGAAGTCCCTGAGCCCCAGGACCAGGGCCCGCCAGACCTCCTCGGCGTCCGGCAGCGGCTCGGCCACCGGCGCCGGTCGCGGGTCGAAGGCCGCCACCGGCTCCTCGGACAGCACGTGCCGAGTGACCGTCATGGGCCCGATCCGCCCCGCCCGGCGCTCGGGGACGGCCGAGGGGTCGATCGCGAGGTCCACGCACATCAGGTGCTCGACGAACTGCGGCGCCCGGCCGAGCAGCTCGCCGTCGGGGGACACGGCCATCGAGTCGCCGTCGAACACGAGCTCGTCCTGGCCGCCGACCTGGTTGCAGTACACGACCGTGGCCCGGGCCTCGGCCGCGCGGCGGCGCACCAGCGGCAGCCGCAGGTCGTCCTTGGCCCGCTCGTAGGGCGAGGCGTTGGGGGACAGGACGAGGTCCACGCCGGCCTGCCCGGCCACGCCGCACGGCCCGCCCTCGACCCAGAGGTCCTCGCAGACGGTCAGGGCGACGTCCACCCCGTGCAGCCGGACGATCGGCAGCTCGGTGCCGGGCACGAAGTAGCGGGCCTCGTCGAAGACGCCGTAGTTGGGCAGGTGCCGCTTGGCGTAGCGGACGACGACCTCGCCACCGTGCAGCAGGGCCGCGGCGTTGCGCGGCGCGCCGCGGCGCGGGTTGGCATCGGCCGGGCGGTCGTCGTCCCCGGGCATCGACTCCACCGGCGCCGGGCCTGGGCCCTCGGTGTGCGCCAGGTAGCCGACGACGACGGCGACGCCGCCCAGGCCGCGGGCGTCCAGGTCCGCGGCGAGGTCGACCAGCGCGGTCTCGCTGGCGCGGGCGAAGGACTCGCGCAACACGAGGTCCTCGGCCGGGTAGCCGGTCAGCGTCATCTCGGGGAAGACGACGACGTGCGCGCCGGCACCCGCGGCGTCGGTGGTCCAGCGGGTCACCAGGGCGACGTTGCCGTCGATGTCGCCCACGCGGGTGTCGACCTGGGCCAGGGCCACTCGGAGCTGCACGGGTCCGGTCACGCGTCCATCCTCGTCCGCGTCCCCGGCGAGGGGCCAGGGGGGGCGCGGCGCGGGTGGCCGGTGTGTCCTCGGCGCCGAGGGGGCAGGCTGGGCCCGACGTCACCTCACGGAAACGACTGGACGCGATCATGGCGAGCATGGACCGACAGCAGGAGTTCGTCCTGCGCACCCTGGAGGAACGCGACATCCGCTTCGTGCGGCTGTGGTTCACCGACGTCTCGGGCTACCTCAAGGCCGTGGCCGTGGCGCCGGCGGAGATCGAGGCGGCCTTCGCCGAGGGCATCGGCTTCGACGGCTCGGCGATCGAGGGCTTCGCCCGCGTCTACGAGTCCGACATGCTGGCCAAGCCCGACCCGGGCACCTTCCAGGTGATGCCCGGGGCCAAGGGGCAGCCCAGCGACACCGCCCGCATGTTCTGCGACCTCACGCTGCCCGACGGGTCGCCGTCCTGGGCCGACCCGCGGCACGTGCTGCGCCGGGCGCTGTCCAAGGCCGCGGAGATGGGCTTCACCTTCTACACCCACCCCGAGGTCGAGTTCTTCCTGCTCAAGGACCTGCCCACCGACGGCCGCGCGCCCGAGCCGGCCGACAACGGCGGCTACTTCGACCTGTCCACCCACAACGTCGCCCACGACTTCCGCCGCGAGGCGGTCTTCGCGCTGGAGGCGATGGGCATCTCGGTGGAGTTCAGCCACCACGAGGTCGCGCCCGGCCAGCAGGAGATCGACCTGCGCTACGCCGACGCGCTGTCGATGGCCGACAACATCATGACGCTGCGGCACGTCGTCCGGGAGGTGGCGCTGGCCCAGGGCGTGCACGCGACGTTCATGCCCAAGCCGTTCACCGACCTGGCCGGCTCGGCGATGCACACCCACCTGTCGCTGTTCGAGGGCGACGGCAACGCCTTCTCCGACCCGGCCGACCCGATGCGCCTGTCGACCACCGGCAGGCAGTTCATCGCCGGGCTGCTCACCCACGCCAAGGAGTACACGGCCGTCACCAACCAGACGGTGAACTCCTACCGGCGCCTGCTGGCCGGCACCGAGGCGCCGACGGCGGCGACCTGGGGCCGGGCCAACCGCTCGGCGCTGGTGCGGCTGCCGTCCTACAAGCCCAACAAGGGCCAGTCCGCGCGGGTGGAGGTCCGCTCCCCGGACTCCGCGTGCAACCCCTACCTGACCTTCGCCATCCTGCTGGCCGCCGGGCTGCGGGGCATCGAGAAGGGCTACGAGCTGCCCCCCGAGGCCGAGGACGACGTCTGGTCGCTCACCGACACCGAGCGGCGCGCCGCCGGCTACGAGGACCTGCCGGTGTCCCTCGGCGAGGCGCTCACCGCGATGCAGGGCAGCGAGCTGGTCGCCGAGACCCTCGGCGAGCACGTGTTCGAGTTCTTCCTGCGCAACAAGTGGGCGGAGTGGAACGCCTACCGGCAGAACGTCACCCCGTGGGAGCTCACCCGCTACCTCCCCGGCCTCTGAAGGAGGACCCCCTCGCCCCCCACGACGTGCTCCGTGGAAGGACCCCGTCCTCCTCACCACTCGCGAGCTCGCGGCGAGCCTCGGGACGGGGCCGCCCTGCGAGGGGGCCGTTCCATAAGCTCACCTCCGTGGCCCGCCTGCTCGTCGTCGTCCCCTCCGAGACCGACCCGCCCGCCCGGCTGGGCGGCTGGCTGGTGGACGCCGGGCTGACGCTCGACGAGCGGCACCTGGGCACCGGCGACCCGCTCCCGGAGACGCTGGACGGCGTCGACGGGCTGCTGGTCCTGGGCGGGCCGCAGTCGGCGATGGACGACGAGGCGACCAGCCCCGAGCTGACCGGCGTCCGCCGGCTGCTGGGTCAGGCGCTGGCGGCCGACGTCCCGACCCTGGCCGTGTGCCTGGGCGCCCAGCTGCTGGCCGAGGTCGGCGGCGGCCGGGTGCGCACGGGCGTGGACGGGCCGGAGGTCGGGGCGACCCTGGTCGCGAAGCGGGACGCCGCGGACGCCGACCCGCTGTTCGCCCCGCTGCCGATGACCCCCGACGTCATCCAGTTCCACCACGACGAGATCGCCGAGCTGCCGCGCGGGGCCACCCTGCTCGCCAGCAGCCCCGCCTACCCGCACCAGGCCTTCCGCGTCGGCCGGCACGTCTACGGCGTGCAGTTCCACATCGAGACGACACCCGAGGTCGTCGAGGAGTGGGCCACCCGCGACACCGTCGGCGTGGCCGCCAGCGGGCTGGACCGGGCCACGGTCGTCGCCCGGTCCACGGCCGTGCACCCCGACCTCGAGGAGGTGTGGGCGCCGTTCGCCGCCCGCTTCGCCGACCTCGTCCGCAGCCGCGACCGCTCAGGGGCGGCCACACCGTGACGGCCGGCGCACCGGAGGTCCCCCGGCGGGCCGTCGTCCGGCTGGTGCGCTTCGGTTTCGGCGACGGCGAGCGGGCCGCCCGCCTGCTGTCCGACCCCGCGATGGGGCTGTGGGACCTCGAGCGCAACGAGCCGGCCGACCCCGAGGCCGGGCCCGTCGTGGCGGCCGTGGCGCGCACCGGCGACCCGGACCTCGCCGTCCGGTCGCTGCGCCGGCTGGTGGAGGCGCTGGACGCCGAGGACCCCACCGGCGGCGCGGCGGCCGCCCTGCTCGCAAGGCTGCGCGGCTCGGCGCTGCTGCGCTCCCGGCTGCTCGCCGTGCTGGGCGCCAGCTCCGGCCTGGCCGACCACCTGGCCGCCCACCCCGGCGACTGGGCCGTGCTCGACGACGACGACGGCCGCGGCCCCGCGCGGCCCACCCCGCAGGCGCTGCAGCGGCAGATGCTCACCGCCGTCGGCGCCGACCCCGACGACCCCCCGTGGGGCGTGCGGCTGGGCCGGGCCGCACCGGACGCCGACCCGCAGCGGGTCGCCGGCCTGCGGCTGGCCTACCGCCGGGCCGTCCTGTCCCTCGCCGGCCGGGACCTCGCCGAGGGCCTGCCCGCCGAGGACGTCGCCGCCGAGCTCGCCGACGTCGCCGCCGCGGTGCTCACCGCGGGCCTGGCCGTGGCGGTCGCCGAGCAGCCCGCCGACGCGCCCGCCTGCCGGCTGGCCGTCATCGGGCTGGGCAAGTGCGGCGGCCGGGAGCTCAACTACGTCAGCGACGTCGACGTGGTCTTCGTCGCCGAGCCGGTCGACCCCGGGGACGCCGAGGCGGCGCCGGCGCTCCGGAGCGCCACCCGGGTCGCCGCCGCGCTCATGCGGGTGTGCCGCGAGGCGGCCTGGGAGGTCGACGCGGCGCTGCGCCCGGAGGGCAAGGCCGGCGCGCTGGTCCGCACCCTGTCCGGGCACGCCGCCTACTACGCGCAGTGGGCCAGCACCTGGGAGTTCCAGGCGCTGCTGAAGATGCGCCCGGTGGCCGGGGACCCCGACCTCGGCCGGGCCTACGTCGAGGAGCTGTTCCCGCTGGTCTGGCAGGCCGGGGAGCGGCCCGGTTTCGTCGCCGAGGTGCAGGCGATGCGCCGACGGGTGCTGGAGAACATCCCGCCCGCCCAGGCCGAGCGCGAGCTGAAGCTCGGCCGCGGCGGGCTGCGCGACGTGGAGTTCGCCGTCCAGCTGCTGCAGCTGGTGCACGGGCGGGTCGACGGGCGGCTGCGGGTGGGCGGCACCCTGCCCGCGCTGGCGGCGCTGCGGGCCGGCGGCTACGTCGGCCGCGACGACGCCGACACCCTCATCGCCTCCTACCGCTTCCTGCGCACCGTGGAGCACCGGCTGCAGCTGCTCCGGCTGCGCCGCACCCACCTGCTGCCCACCGACGACGCCCAGCTGCGCTGGCTGGCCCGCTCGCTGGGCTACAAGCCCGACCACCGGGGGGACGCCGTCGCCGTCCTGGACGCCGAGCTGTCGCTGCACACCCGCGAGGTGCGCCGGCTGCACGAGAAGCTCTTCTACCGGCCGCTGCTGTCGGCGGTGGCCAAGGTGCCGCCGGAGGCCGCGCAGCTGGGCTCCAAGGCCGCCGGTGACTGGCTGCGCGCGCTGGGCTTCGCCGACCCCGACGGCGCGCTGCGGCACATGGCCGCGCTCACCGGCGGGGTGTCCCGCTCGGCGTCGATGCAGAAGTACCTGCTGCCGGTGGTGCTGCAGACCCTCGCCGACTGCGCGGACCCCGACGCCGGCCTGCTGGCCTACCGCTCCGTCAGCGAGGCCCTCGGCGGCAACCAGTGGTACCTGCGGCTGCTGCGCGACGAGGGCCAGGTCGCCGAGCGACTGGCCCAGCTGCTGGGCTCCAGCCAGTACCTCACCGCGCTGCTCACCCGCACGCCCGAGGCGCTGCGGATCCTCGCCGACGACGACGAGCTGCGCCCGCGCACCGCCGAGGCGCTGACCCGGGCCTGGCGGCAGGCCGCCGGGCGGGCCGCGGACCCCACCGCCGGCATCCGGGTGCTGCGCGGGCTGCGCCGCTCCGAGCTGCTGCGGGTGGCAGCCGCGGACCTGCTCGGCATGCTGGACGTCGCACAGGTCGGCCGGGCACTCACCGACATCGCCGTCGCCGTGCTGCAGGTCGGCCTGGACGTCGCCGTGCGGGCGCACGCCGCCGCGGCCGGCACCACGCCGCAGGAGCTGCCCACCGACGTCGCCGTCATCGGCATGGGCCGCCTGGGTGGCGGGGAGATGGGCTACGGCTCGGACGCCGACGTGCTGTTCGTGCACCGGCCGCGGCCGGGCGCGGAGGAGGGCCGGGCCACGGCGGCGGCCAACGCGGTCGCGCACACGCTGCGCCGGCTGCTCGCCGAGCCGGCGCCGGACCCGGCCTTCGCCATCGACGCCGACCTGCGACCGGAGGGCCGCCAGGGCGCGCTGGTGCGCAGCCTGGACTCCTACCGGGAGTACTACGAGCGCTGGATGTCGGTGTGGGAGTGCCAGGCGCTGCTGCGCGCCGTGCCGGTGGCCGGCGACGAGGCCCTGGGGACGGCGTTCACCGAGCTGGTCGACCCGATCCGCCACCCGGCCGCGGGGCTCACGCCCGAGCAGGTCGCCGAGATCCGCCGGATCAAGGCGCGGGTCGAGCGCGAGCGGCTGCCCCGGGGCGCGGACCCGACGACGCACACCAAGCTCGGCCGCGGGGGGCTGGCCGACGTCGAGTGGACCGTGCAGCTGCTGCAGCTGCAGCACGCCGCCGGGACACCCGCGCTGCAGGTGACCTCCACCGTCGCGGCCCTGCACGCGCTGCGCGAGGCGGGGCTGGTCGACGCCGAGCAGGCCGAGACCCTGCAGCGGGCGTGGGAGCTGGCCAGCCGGGCCCGCAACGCGGTGTTCCTGGTGCGCGGGCGGCCCAGTGACCAGCTGCCCCGCCCGGGCGTGGAGCTGGCCGGCGTGGCGCGGGCCAGCGGCTACGGCCCGGACGCCGAGCCCGGGCAGTTCCTCGACGACTACCGGCGGGCCACCCGCCAGGCGCGCGCCGTGGTCGAGGAGGTCTTCTACGGCCAGCCGCCGGCCGGGTCCTGAGCGCGGTGGGTGTGCCGGGCGCCCCGGCAGGGCAGGAGGAGGGGGTGTCCCAGCCCGCGCCCGACGACCAGGTCCCGAACGACGCCCCGCTGCGGCCCGGCGGGGCCACCATCACCCCCTACCGGGACGGACCGCTGATCGTCCGCGGCGACTTCCGGCTGGTCGACCAGGACGGCGGGGAGATCGACCCCGGCCGGGAGACCGTGGCGCTGTGCCGGTGCGGCAAGTCCGGCATCAAGCCGTTCTGCGACGGCTCGCACAAGCGGGCCGGGTGGTCCGCGCCCAGCGCCCCCAGCCGCCCCCGCCCGGCCGCACAGATCCGCCCCGACGCCGGCCCGGGGGACGACACCCGCTGAGCTCTGGGCCGGCTCCGAGGAGATGGGGCCGGCCCCGCGTCTCGTGCACACACCGCTGCCGCGCGACCGTCCCGTTCGCGGTGGGTGCACGAACGGTCCACCGGACGGGGTGCGAGCCCTCGCCTCAGGCGGCGAGGGCCACCCGCCCGCGCAGGCCCGAGCGGCCGGCCTCCCACTCGCCGAGCAGGTGCCGGGCGGCCAGGCCGTCCATCGCCAGCGAGCAGGCGGCGCCGAACAGCACGTCGGCGGCCAGCTGCGGCTCACCGGTGACCAGTGAGCCGCACATGTCCACCGCGGCGATCTGCTCGTGGACGGCGTCGGCCTCCACGTGCTCGTCGTAGAACACCGTCGTCGGCCCGCCGTAGCCCAGCCGGCGCAGGCCCGAGGAGTAGCGGCGGGACGGCTCGGAGGAGGTCATCTCCACGCAGGCCAGGTGTCCGAGCGCCGCACCCCGCCACCGCCGGTGCAGGCCGAACAGCGACATGGTGTTGACCGAGGCGAACGCCACGGCGGGGGCATCGTCCCACAGCGCGCCGTAGCCGGCGTCCAGGTCGAGGTCGCGCATCATGCCGGCGAACAGCTCGCTGTGCATGCGCTCGGCCGAGCCGCCGCCGTACTCGTCGGCCTGGATCTCCACCATCGCCGCCTTGGTGCGCCCGGACAGCCGGGGCAGCGCGAAGGTGTGCGGGTCGGCCTCCTTGAGGTGGTACACCGAGCGCAGGGTCAGGAACTCCCGCCACTGCTCCAGCGAGCCGCTGCGGGCCATGTACCGCGACAGCGAGGGGCCGTCGTCGGCCGCGATGAGGGTGCCGAGCTGCTGGTCGACCGGCTCACCGGTCACCTCCGGCTCGCCGACCAGCGCGCGCAACCCGGCGGTGTGCGCCCGCTCCAGGTGCGCGCGCACCCGCAGCAGCTCGGGGTCCCACTCCCAGGTCTCGTCGACACCGTCGAAACCGCGGTAGTGCAGCTCGTAGCAGACCGCGAGGGCCAGCTGGAGGTCCTCGTCGAGCAGCGGGTCGGTGGCGGCGGCCGCCGTCCGCTCCGCGAGCTCGGCGGTCGCGGGGGACAGGGTGCCGGTGGCGAGGTCGTCGCACAGGGCGCGGGTCAGCGGACCCCTGGGCTCAGGCAGGCGCATGGAGATCCCCATGCCCAGGACCGCGGCCGTCGATGCACGTCGGCGGTGTGGTGTGCACCCACGGGTGGGGGGATCCACCGGCCGCCACGTGACGATCCGGTTGCGACGGGCGCCGGCGGGTTCGGGACGGCGCCGTCCTGGGCAGGGCAGACGGAGCCCGCCGACCCCCACCGGGAGGACGTCGTCCCGTGCGCGCCCTGACCCTCGCCGCTGCCGTCCCGCTGCTCGCGCTGACCGCCTGTGCCTCCCCGGTCACGGGGTCCGCCTCACCGGCGAGCGCCGCCGACCGGGTGCAGCCGGCCGTCCCGGTGACCGTCCCCGGTGCTGCCGACCCGGAGGCGGACGCCGGCCGGTGCACCTCCGACGCCGGCTACACGGTGTCCTTCCCGGCCGACTGGGCGACCAACGCCGCCGGCGTGCTGCCCGCGTGCAGCTGGTTCGGCCCCGGCGAGGAGGTCGTCGTCCCCGAGGCCTCCGACGTGCGCACCGCCCCCGTCACGCTGCGGGTCGTCGACGGACCCCTGGCCCAGGCGGCCCCGGTGTACCCCGACGAGGTCGCCCGCACCACGACGGAGGTGGGTGGCCGCCCGGCGGTGCGCACCGAGCAGGTGACCACGGTGGGCCTGTACCCCGCGGGCACCCGCATCACGAGCTGGGCCGTGGACCTGGGCGGCCGCACCCTGCTCGCCGACGCCGTGGAGCTGCCCGGTGGGGACCACCGCCGCGCGGTCGCCGTGCTCGACGCGATGGTGGGGGAGCTGCGCACCACCACCGTGTGAGCGGGCGACGCGCCGTCGCCCGATCGTCACGTCCCTCGTGCAGAGTGCTCGGCAGACCGAGCGGACGAGGGGACCGGGCATGGACTTCCTGCAGCCGTCGTCGTGGGACGACGCGCTCGCGGCGCGGGCCGAGCGGCCCGACGCGCTGCCCATCGCGGGCGGCACCGACGTCATGGTCGAGCTGAACTTCGACCGGCGCCGGCCCGGGGCGCTGCTGGACCTCACCCGCGTCCCGGAGCTCGCCGGGTGGTCGGTGGCCCCCGACGGCACGGTGCGCCTGGGCGCCGGCGTCAGCTACGGGCGGGTGATCGGCGAGCTCGGCGACCGGCTGCCCGGCCTGGCGATGGCCGCCCGGACCGTCGGCTCGCCGCAGATCCGGGTGCGCGGCACCGTCGGCGGCAACCTCGGCTCGGCGTCCCCGGCCGGGGACGCGCACCCCCCGCTGCTGGCCGCCCGCGCGGAGGTCGAGGTGGCGTCGGTCGCCCGCGGCACCCGGCGGGTCCCGGTCGCCGACTTCTTCACCGGCGTGAAGCGCAACGCCCTGGCCCCCGACGAGCTGATCGCCGCCGTGCACGTGCCCACCGCGGCGGGGCCGCAGCAGTTCTGCAAGATCGGCACCCGCAACGCGATGGTCATCTCGGTGTCCGCGTTCGCCCTCGCGCTGCACCCCGACCGGCGGGCCGTGGGCACCGGCATCGGGTCGGCCGCCCCCACCCCGCGGCGGGCGCCGGACGCCGAGGAGTTCCTCGCCGGCGAACTGGACTGGGACCGCCGGCCGGCCCTGCCCGAGGGGCTGGCGCGGGCCTTCGGCGAGCGGGTCGCCGCCGCGGCCTCGCCGATCGACGACGTCCGCGGGACGGCGGCCTACCGCCGGCACTCGCTCGCGGTGCTGGCCCGCCGCGCCGCCACCTGGGCCTGGGACGACCTGAGGAGGGCCGCCTGATGCGCGTCACCACCACCGTCAACGGCACCGAGCGCACCGCCGACGACGTCTGGCCGGGGGAGAGCCTGCTGTTCCTGCTGCGCGAGCGCCTCGGCCTGCCCGGCGCCAAGAACGCCTGCGAGCAGGGGGAGTGCGGCTCCTGCACCGTCTACCTCGACGGCGAGCCGGTGTGCGCCTGCCTGGTCGCCGCCGGGCAGGCCATCGGCCGGGAGGTCACCACCGTGGAGGGGCTGGCCGACGGGACGGCGCTGCACCCGGTGCAGGAGGCCTTCGTCGACGCCGGCGCCGTCCAGTGCGGTTTCTGCACCCCGGGGCTGGTCGTCGCCGCGCACGACCTGCTGGCCCGGGTGCCCGAGCCCTCGGACCCGGAGATCCGCGAGGCGCTGGCCGGCAACCTGTGCCGCTGCACCGGCTACGAGAAGGTCCTCGACGCGGTCCGGCTGGCCGCCCGGCGGCAGGCGGCGCAGTGACCACCACCGAGCCGACCACCACCGAGCCGACCACCACCGAGCCGACGACGACGCAGACCGGGGCGCGCACCGGCGGGCGGATCGGGGAGAACGCGCAGCGCCCCGACGGCACCCTCAAGGTCACCGGCGAGTTCGCCTACTCCAGCGACCTGTGGCACGACGACATGGTGTGGGGCGTGACGCTGCGCAGCCCGCACCCGTCGGCCCGCATCCGGCGCATCGACCTCTCCGAGGCGCTCACCGTGCCCGGCGTCAGTGCCGTCCTCACCGCCGACGACGTCCCCGGGGAGAACGCCTTCGGCCTGGAGCACGCCGACCAGCCGGTGCTGGCGGGGGAGTTCGTCCGCTACGAGGGCGAGCCGGTGGCGCTGGTCGCCGCCGACCACCCGGAGACCGCCCGCCGCGCGGCCGCGCGCATCCGCGTCGACTACGAGGTGCTGCCGGCGCTGACCGACCCCCGCAGCGCCCTGGACGACGACGCGCCGCGGGTGCACCCCGGCGGCAACCTGGTCCGCCACCTGCGGCTGCGCCGCGGCGACCCGGCGCCCACCGCGCCGGTCGTGGTCAGCCTGGACTTCGAGGTCGGCATGCAGGACCAGGCCTTCCTCGGACCGGAGTCCGGGCTGGCCGTGCCGGCCGAGGACGGCGGCGTGGACCTGTACGTGGCCACCCAGTGGCTGCACGTCGACCAGCGGCAGATCTGCCTGGCCCTGGGCATGCCGCCCGAGAAGGTGCGGCTCACCCTGGCCGGCGTCGGCGGCGCCTTCGGCGGCCGCGAGGACCTCTCCGTGCACGTGCACGCCTGCTTGCTGGCGCTGCGCACCGGGCGGCCGGTGAAGATGAGCTACGGCCGGGAGGAGTCCTTCTACGGCCACGTGCACCGTCACCCGGCGTGGATGACCTACGAGTTCGGCGCCGAGCCCGACGGCACCCTCGTCTACGGGAGGGTGCACACCCTGCTCGACGGCGGCGCCTACGCCTCCTCGACCGCCGCCGTCGTCGGCAACGCCGGCACCCTCGGCCTGGGCCCCTACCGCTTCCCGTCGGTGGCCGTCGACGTCCACGGCGTGTTCACCAACAACCCGCCGTGCGGGGCGATGCGTGGCTTCGGCTGCGTGCAGGCCGCCTACGCCCACGAGGCGCTGATGGACGAGCTGGCCGCCGCCGTCGGGGTCGACCCGGTGGAGATCCGCCGGCGCAACGGCGTGCAGGAGGGCGACCGCAACATCACCGGCCAGGTCATCGACTCCGCCGCGCCGGTCGCCGAGCTGCTCGAGCGGGTGGCCGCGATGCCGCTGCCACCCGCGCCTGCGGGGCAGCCGGACCTGCTCGACCTACCCGGGGCGGTCGGCAACACCACCCACGGCGAGGGCGTGCGCCGCGGCGTCGGGTACTCCGTCACCTACAAGAACGTCGGCTTCTCCGAGGGCTTCGACGACCACTCCACCGCGCGGGTGCGGCTGCAGGTCAGCGGCGGGGAGGCGGTGGCCACGGTGCACACCGCGGCCGCCGAGGTCGGCCAGGGTCTGGTGACCGTGCAGCAGCAGATCGCCCGCACCGAGCTCGGCGTGCAGCAGGTCGTCGTCGTCCCGGCCGACACCACGGTCGGCTCGGCGGGGTCCACGTCGGCGTCCCGGCAGACCTACGTCACCGGCGGCGCTGTCAAGGCCGCCTGCGAGGCGGTGCGGACGGCGGTGCTGCAGCGCGCCGCGGTCGCGCTGGACCGCCCGCTCGCCGGGCTGGCGCTGGACGGGGAGAAGGTCGTCGGCGCCGGCGGGGAGGTGCTGGCCGGGCTGGCCGACGTCCTCGGCGAGGACGCGGTGGAGGAGACGGTGGAGTGGCGGCACCGGCCCACCCACGCCATCGACCCGGAGACCGGCCAGGGCGACGCGCACGTGCAGTTCGCCTTCTCCGCGCACCGCGCGGTGGTCGACGTCGACACCGAACTCGGCCTGGTCAAGGTGGTCGCGCTGGACACCGCCCAGGACGTCGGGAAGGCGATCAACCCCGACGCCGTCGTCGGGCAGATCCACGGCGGGTCCGCGCAGGGGATGGGCCTGGCGCTGATGGAGGAGGTGGTGGTGACCGACGGCCACGTGCGCAACCCGTCGTTCACCGACTACCTGCTGCCCACGATCCTGGACGTGCCGCCGATGCGGGTGGAGGTGCTGGAGTACGCCGACCCGCACGCGCCCTACGGCGTCCGCGGGGTGGGGGAGCCGCCCACCATCTCCTCCGGTCCGGCGGTCGCCGCCGCGGTCCGCGCCGCCTGTGGCCGGCCGCTGCGCCGGGTGCCCATCCGGCCGGAGCACGTCACGGGCGTCTGAGCACCGCCGGCGTCGGCCGCGGGCAGCGGGCCGGGCCCGTGACGGTGCCGGGTGTCGCGGGGAGGGGCATGCTGGTCTGCGACCCGGCCCGCGTGCGACCGAGCTCGACCAGGAGCAGCCCGTGTCCCTCTCCGACCACCCCTCGGGGTCCGGCCGGCCCACGGGCGGGCCGGCCCACCGGCGGACCGTCCCGTCCGACGAGCGCTTCCGGACGTGGCGGCTGGCCGGGCTCGGGGTGCTGGCCGCCGTCACGCTGGGCGTGGTCGGCTGGCTGGTCCTGGACGGCGCCGAGCCGTCGCCGCAGGCACCACCCGTGGTCGCCGCCCGGCCGACGGAGGTCGTCGGCCTCCCGCCGCTGCCGGCCCACGCCCGGGCGCCGGAGGAGCAGCTGCGGGCGACGATCGCCGGCTTGGAGGCGCTCGTCGCGCAGGACGCCGGCGCCGTCGGGCCGGGTGCGGGCGAGGTGCTCGACAGCCTCCGGCGGGTGGAGCTGCTCAGCGGTGGCGGCCAGCGCTCGGCCGCGGTCGTCGCCCACGACGCCGCGGCGGCAGCGGTCGAGGAGGGCGTGGTCGTCGAGCCCGTCGGCCGGCGGGTGCAGGAGGTGCTGGCCGCCGTCGTGCGACCGCAGCGCCTCATCGACCTGGTCTGGACCGTCGACGTGGACCCGGCCGCCGTCGGCCCGGCCGGGCCGGACCTGCTCGACGACTTCCTGGCCCTGGACCACGACGTCCCGGCCGACCGGACGGCCGACCGCGCCGCCGCGCTGCTGGCCGAGGTCCGGGCCGCGGCGGACCGTGGGGAGCTCCGCCGGGTCTTCGCCGACGCCGCCGTCCCCACCCTGGAGCAGCTCACCGACCCGGCGCCGCACCGCGCCCTGGAGGACCTGCGCGCCGCGGCCGAGGCCGACCCGGCGGCCGTCGGGCCGGCCTCCGGTGAGGTGCTGGCGTCGCTGCGGGCGATCACCGAGCTGCCGGTGTACCCGCAGGGGGAGGAGGTCGCCGCGCTGCTGGACCTGGTGCGCCAGGACGGCCGGGTGACCCCGGAGTTCCGGGCGGCCGCCGTCCCGGTGCTCGTCCCGCTGTACCGCTGACCCCCGGCACGTCACCGCAGCGTCGTCGCGCGGTCACGGGGCGGTCACGACTGGGTCCCGGTCCGGGCCCCTCCTGGTGCACGGGGGTGCCTGCTTGGCATGCTCCCTGCGTCCGCCGGACAGCGCTGGGGCTGTCCGCACGTAGGGAGGGCGCCCGTGTCCACCACCGTCAGCAGGCCCGAGGCCGGGGGGCGACCCCCGGAGGGCACCGGCCGGCGCCGCCCGCCGCTGAAGAGCGTCCTGGTCTGGACGGCGGTGGCCGTGGTCGGCGCCGTCGCCTGGACGGTGCTCGCGCTGTCCCGCGGGGAGTCGGTCTCCGCGCTGTGGATGCTGTTCGCCGCGCTGTGCTCCTACGCCATCGCCTACCGCTTCTACGCGCGCTTCATCGCCTACCGCGCGCTGCAGGTCGACGACCGGCGGGCCACCCCGGCCGAGCGGCTGGGCAACGGCCGCGACTACGACCTCACCGACCGGCGGGTGCTCTTCGGGCACCACTTCGCCGCCATCGCCGGCGCCGGGCCGCTGGTCGGGCCCGTCCTCGCCGCGCAGATGGGCTACCTACCGGGCACCATCTGGATCGTCGTCGGCGTCATCTTCGCCGGTGCCGTCCAGGACATGGTCGTCATGTTCTTCTCGATGCGGCGCAACGGGAAGAGCCTGGGTCAGATGGTGCGCGAGGAGATCGGCATCGTCGGCGGGATCGCCGCGCTGATCGCCGTCTTCGCGATCATGATCCTGATCCTCGCCGTCCTGGCGCTCATCGTGGTCAACGCGCTGGCCGAGTCGCCGTGGGGCGTCTTCTCCATCGCGCTCACCATCCCGATCGCGCTGTTCATGGGTGTCTACCTGCGGGTGCTCCGGCCCGGCCGGGTGCTCGAGGCCACCGGCATCGGCGTCGTCCTGCTGCTGCTGGCCATCGTCGGCGGCGGCTACGTGGACAACTCCCCGTTGGCCGAGGCCCTCACGCTGTCCCGCGAGTGGCTGGTGCTGGCGCTGGTGGTCTACGGCTTCGTCGCCTCGGTGCTGCCGGTCTGGCTGCTGCTGACCCCGCGCGACTACCTGTCGACCTTCATGAAGATCGGCGTCATCGTGCTGCTGGCGATCGCCCTGCTGATCGCCCGCCCGGTGATCCAGGCCGACGCGATCACCGACTTCGCCCGCGAGGGCACCGGCCCGGTCTTCGCCGGCAACCTCTTCCCGTTCGTCTTCATCACCATCGCCTGCGGGGCGCTGTCGGGCTTCCACGCCCTCATCTCCTCGGGGACGACGCCGAAGATGGTGGCCAAGGAGAGCCAGGTCCGGCTGATCGGCTACGGCGGCATGCTCATGGAGTCCTTCGTCGCGATCAGCGCGCTGATCTCGGCGGTCGTCATCGACCAGGGCCTGTACTACGCGATGAACGCCCCGGCCGGCGTCACCGGCGGGACGCCGGAGACGGCCGCTGCCTGGCTCGGCGGCCTGGGCTTCGACACCACGGCCGCCGACCTCGCCGCTGCCTCGGCCGCTGTCCAGGAGCCCAGCCTGATCTCACGCACCGGCGGTGCCCCGACGCTGGCCGTCGGCATCTCGGAGATCTTCAGCACCGCCTTCGGCGGGGGCCTGCAGGCGTTCTGGTACCACTTCGCGATCATGTTCGAGGCGCTGTTCATCCTCACCGCCGTCGACGCCGGTACCCGCGTGGGCCGATTCATGCTGCAGGACACGGTCGGCAACGTGTGGCCGAAGTTCGGCGACCTCTCGTGGCGGCCGGGCAACATCATCGCCAGCGCCGTCGTGGTGGGCCTGTGGGGCGGGATGCTCTACATCGGCGTCACCGACCCGCTGGGCGGGGTCAACCAGCTCTTCCCGCTGTTCGGCATCTCCAACCAGCTGCTGGCGGGGATCGCGCTGACCATGTGCACGGTGCTGCTGATCAAGCACGGCAAGCTCAGGTACGCCTGGATCACCGCCGTGCCCCTGGCCTGGGCGTTGACCACGACGATGACCGCGAGCTACCAGAAGGTGTTCTCCGACATCCCCGCGATCGGCTACTTCGCCCAGCGGGAGCGTTACGCCACCGCGCTGGAGGCCGGCGAGCTGCTGGCGCCGGCGAAGACGCCGGAGCAGATGGAGCAGATCGTCACCAACTCCACGATCAACGGGGTGCTGCAGTCCTGCTTCGCGCTGCTCACCCTCGTCGTGGTGGCCAACGCGGTCGTCGTCATCGCCCGCGCGATCCAGGCCCGCGGCCCGGTGCCGACGACGGAGGAGCCGGCAGTGCCCTCGACCATCGTGGAGCCCTCCGGGCTGTTCGCCACGCCGGAGGAGAAGCGGGCCATGGCCGAGCAGGAGCGGCTGGTCGGCGCGGGTGCCCGCGGTCAGGGCACCTTCACCGAGGAGGGGCCGACGCGATGAGCCCGCAGGCCGTCGGGACCGCCGCCCGCCGCGCCTGGCACGGCGTGCGCTGGTACCTGCGGGAGTTCAGCGGCGAGGCCCGCTGGGACGACTACCTGCGGCACTGCACGCAGCACGGGCACGAACCGGTGAGCCGGCGGGAGTTCGAGCGGCGGCGCGCCGACGAGGCGGAGCGCAACCCGATCAGCCGCTGCTGCTGACCGTCCGAGCCGACCGCGGCCCCGGCCCCCACGAGGGGGCCGGGGCCGCGGCCGGCTTGTGCGGACCCGGCGCCGGGTGGGCGGTGACCCGCTCGCCCCAGGAGGCCCGCGGCGTCCCACCCGTGCGCCGCGGGGTGCGCCCGCGGCGTCGCCCTGCCGAGTCGAGAGGCACGTTGCCGTGGCCCGTGGGCCCGTCCGAGAGGTGGCACCCGTGTCCGTGCCCTCGTCGCCCGACCGGCGCAGCCGGCTCACCGAGCTGCGCACCGGCATGTCCCTGCTGGCCAGCGCGGCCGCCGACCTGGGGGTCGGCGAGCAGCCCGAGGTGCGCGTGCTGCGCGACGGCCGGCTGTGGCTGGCCGAGCTGTCGACGGCGGTGACCGCGGCCGACGTCTTCCAGGCCGCCCGCGGCCTGGTCGCCGCCCAGCTCGACGCCATCGCCCAGGTCTCCGAGCGGCCGGTCGAGGACCACGCGTTCGCCTGGCTGGTGACCCTGCAGACCAACGAGGTCATCGCCGGCCTGGAGGACACCGACCTGGCCGGCGACGCCGCCTGAGGGAGGTCCCCGGCCGGCGCGTCGCGGCACCGGCCTCGGGGAGGACCGGCGCGGCTCAGCCGGCGGCCGGTGCCGGCCCGGGCGGAGGGGGCCCCGGGGTGTCCTCGGCGCTCCGCCGCTGCCACGGCGGCGACGCACCGCGCAGCGCCAGGGCCGCGGCCGGGGGCAGGACGGCCAGGGTCGGGAGCAGGAAGCGGTAGTCGAACGACGCGGTCATCGCCGGGCCCACGAGCACCGTCAGCCCGAGCGCGGCTAGCAGCGCGGGGTCCAGCCGGTCCCGCCAGCTGCCCCGGCGCAGGAGCAGGGCGCCGAAGCCCGCGACGAGGCAGAGCCCGAGCACCGGCCCGGGCGTGTAGACCACCTGCTGGTAGGCGCGCAGGTCGGCGACGAGTGCCGGGCGGTGACCGAAGGGCCCGGGCGCGAGCACGGAGCTGCAGGTCTGCGGCGGTTCCGGGGTCGGTACCGGGAACTCCCACCACAGCGGACAGGTGTCCTGCGGCCCGGACTCCCGGCCGGGCCGCAGGTAGTGCGCCGTCTCGGACACGATCCGGTACAGGTAGTCCCCCGGCTGGCCGGTGATGGCGATGGTCGCGAACTCCGCCAGGTCGTCCTCCGACCACACCCGCACGCCGTCCTGCACGGCGTTGGCCGGGCTGTGCGCCATCCACACGAAGTTGTCGCCGGTGGGCCGCTCCTCCGGAGGCGCCGCCGGGCACAGCGGCCGCAGCCGCTCCGGCACGTCCAGCTCCTCGCACTGCACGAAGGTGGCGACCCGGCCGTAGAGGAAGTGGCCGGTGTGGTCGGTGAGCGCGAAGGAGCCGTGGTGGGCGTGGAACCACGACGCGTACGGCAGCAGCACCGCCGCGACCCCCACCGCGAACGCGGCGACCGCCGTCCAGCGCAGGGTGCGCAGGAGCAGCCGGACGACCAGGTAGACCAGCACGACGGCCACCAGGAAGGTCCCCACCGTGCGGGTGACCGTCAGCGCGCCCATGAGCAGCCCCACCGTGCCCACCAGCAGGGCACCCGGGCGCTCCACGACCAGCAGCGCGACCACCGCCAGCGTCAGCAGCAGCATGAACAGCGTCTCGGCCAAGATGAAGTGCTCGATGTTGAGCAGGTAGGCGTCGAAGGCCAGCGGCACCACGGCCAGCAGGCTCACCCGGCGGGACACTCCCCGGCGCTGCAGCAGGGTGTAGACGAGGACGACCATGGCCAGACCCAGCACGTGCTGGGCCACCGCCACGTACCGGAAGACCACCAGCCGGTCGAGCACCGCGAGGAACGCCGAGTACCCGAAGGGCCGGTCGACCGCAGGGTCCAGCGACGTGGCCCGTTCCACGTAGGTGCCCGAGTCGGGGAACCACAGCGCGGTGGAGTACGCCGCCGTGACGTAGACGCGGGCGACGGTGGCGAGCACCACCAGCACGAGCAACAGGACGTGCCGGCGGGCCAGCCGCAGGGCGCCGGTCCCCAGGCCGGCACGGGCGCCGGTGCCGCCCGCGGGCACGGTCGCCGCCGGCCCGGGTTCCGCGCGCCGGTCGGGCCGGCGGCGGGCGCCCGGTACCGGGGTCACGCGGCCGACGGGTGGGGACTCCCGTGGTCGTCCGCCGTGGCGTCCGGTCGCTGCGAGGAGACCTCCTCGTGGTAGTCCTCTTCCACGTTGACGTCCCAGATGTCGTGCTGCGCGCCGTCGGCGATGTTCTGCACGGTCAGCATCGCCGTCATCATCGAGTGGTCCTGGTTGTTGTAGCGGAACATGCCGTTGCGCCCGACCGGGTGCAGGTTCGGCGTGTGCGTCTCGATCCAGCGCCGGATGACCTCGACGTTGTCCTTGTACCCGGCGTCGTAGAACGGGTAGGCCTTCGGCATCCGGACGACGAAGCCGCGCTCCACGTCGCTGGCACGGGCCAGCCCGAGGTGCTCCAGCTCCCGGGCACCCTGGGCGATCAGCTCCTCGTCGGAGCGGTTCCAGGTGTCGTCGCCGACGTTGACGAAGAACTCCATGCCCAGGCAGGTGCGCCCGTCCTTGACCAGGTAGGGCGACCAGGAGCCGAAGTTCTGGATCCGGCCGACCTGGACGTCCGGTGAGTGGATGTAGATCCAGTTGTCGGGGAAACCGGCCTCGACCGGGAGCACCAGCGCGACGGTGAGGAAGTCGCGGTACTTCAGCCCGTCGGCCGCCTGCAGCACCTCGACCGGGGGCTTGGGGTCCAGGGCGTGCACCAGGGAGGAGAACGGCATGGAGCTGATGACGTGGTCGGCGACGTAGTGCTCCTCGGTGCCGACGTCGGTGCGGGTCGCCTCCGGGGCGCCCGCGCCGGACCCGTAGCCGCCGGTGACCACCGTGGTCAGGCCGGTGACCCCCCGCCCGGGCTCCCAGTGCACGGTGCGCACCTTCTCCTCCAGGACGACCGTCCCGCCGCGCTCCCGCACCTGGCGGGCGGCGGCCTCCCACATCATCCCCGGCCCGTACTTGGGGTACTGGAACTCCTCGATGAGGGACGTGATGTCCTTCTGGTTGCGCCTGGGCGTGAGCGCGTTGAGCACCGCGCCGGTCAGCGACAGGTTCTTGATCCGCTGCGCGGCGAAGTCGGCCGGCAGCTGGTCGACCGGCACGCCCCAGAGCTTCTCGTTGTAGGTCTTGAAGAAGTGCTCGTAGAGCCGCTTGCCGAACCGGGCGACGATCCAGCCCTCGAGGGTGTCCTGGTTCCTCGGCGGGCGGACCCGCGCCCACAGGTAGGACGCCACGCAGCGCACGGCCTCGACCGGGCCGAGGTTGCCCAGCGCGTTGGCGGCCTTGAGCGGGTAGTCGAACAGCTTGCCGTCGTAGAAGATGCGGCTCATCCGCGGCCGCAGCAGGAACTCCTCGTCGGGGAGGATCTCGTGCCACAGCGCCTCGACCTCGGGGACCTTGGTGAAGAAGCGGTGCCCGCCGATGTCGAAGCGCCAGCCCTCCCGCTCGGCGGTGCGGCTGATGCCGCCCACCATCGCGTCGCCCTCCAGGACGGTCACCGGTACCTGGCGGCGGACCAGCTCGTAGGCAGCGGTCAACCCGGCGGGGCCGGCACCGATCACGGCCACGCTGGTGCGGTTGCCGTCGGGGGTCATGGACTCTCGCCTTCTCGTTGCTCGGCCCACGGCGACCGGGTTCCCGACCGTTCCGGTCGGTCGGGACCCGTCCCGTGGGGATGACACGTCGCCCTGCACGGTATGTGGAGCACCCGGCGCGGGCCACGGCGGTCGTGCGCCCCTGACGCACGGCGACCCCCGCCCTCACGGAGAGGACGGGGGTCGGTGCCGGTCAGTGACCCGTGGCCCCCTGCCGGGGCCCGCTGCGAGCCGGCCAGCGGTGGGGGACAGGGGGTCCTTGGTCAGATGTCGTAGTACATCGCGAACTCGTGCGGGTGCGGGCGCAGCCGGATCGGGTCGATCTCGTGCTCGCGCTTGTACTCGATCCACGTCTCGATCAGGTCGGGGGTGAACACCCCGCCGTCGACGAGGTACTCGTGGTCGACCTCGAGCCGGTCGAGGACGGCGTCCAGGGAGGCCGGCACCTTCTCGATGCCCAGGGCCTCCTCGGGCGGCAGCTCGTAGAGGTCCTTGTCCACCGGCGCCGGCGGCTCGATCTTGTTCTTGATGCCGTCGAGGCCGGCCATGAGCATCGCGGAGAAGGCGAGGTAGGGGTTGGCCGACGGGTCGGGCACGCGGAACTCGATGCGCTTGGCCTTGGGGCTGTCCCCGGAGATCGGGATGCGGCAGCAGGCCGAGCGGTTGCGCGCGGAGTAGACCAGGTTGATCGGGGCCTCGTAGCCGGGCACCAGGCGGTGGTAGCTGTTCACCGTCGGGTTGGTGAAGGCCAGCAGCGACGGGGCGTGGGTCAGCAGGCCGCCGATGTAGTGGCGGGCGGTGTCGGACAGGCCCGCGTAGCCGGTCTCGGCGTGGAACAGCGGCTCGCCGTCCTTCCACAGGCTCTGGTGGCAGTGCATGCCCGAGCCGTTGTCGCCGAACAGCGGCTTGGGCATGAAGGTCGCCGTCTTGCCCTCGGCCCAGGCGGTGTTCTTCACGACGTACTTGAACAGCATCATGCTGTCGGCCGACCGCAGCAGGGTGTCGAACTTGTAGTTGATCTCGGCCTGGCCGCCGGTGCCGACCTCGTGGTGGCCACGCTCCAACTCCAGCCCGGCACGGGTGAGGTTGGCCATCATGGTCGAGCGCAGGTCGCTGTAGTGGTCGTAGGGCTCGACCGGGAAGTAGCCGCCCTTGGGCCGGGTCTTGTAGCCCAGGTTGGGGCCGCCGTTCTCGCCGGTCAGGGCGCCGGAGTTCCACGAGCCCTCGACCGAGTCGATGTGGTAGTAGCCCTCGTTGATGCCGGTCGAGTGCCGGATGGAGTCGAAGACGTAGAACTCCGCCTCCGGACCGAAGTAGGCGGTGTCGGCGATGCCGCTGCTGGCCAGGTAGGCCTCGGCCTTCTTCGCCACGTTGCGCGGGTCCCGGCTGTAGGCCTCGCGGGTGATCGGGTCGTGGATGAAGAAGTTGACGTTCAGCGTCCTGTGCCGGCGGAACGGGTCCACGAACGCGCTGTTGGCGTCCGGCAGCAGCAGCATGTCGGACTCGTTGATCGCCTGGAAGCCGCGGATGGAGGAGCCGTCGAAGCCGAGGCCCTCCGAGAACGTGTCCTCGCCGAAGGTCGACGCGGGGATCGTGAAGTGCTGCATGACGCCGGGCAGGTCGCAGAAGCGCACGTCGACGAACTCGACGTCGTTGTCGCGGATGTAGGCGGCGACCTCGTCGGGACTGGTGAACATCGATCCTCCGGGTTGGGGCGGACAGCCGGTGGCGAACGTACGGCGGGGCGGTTGCTCCGCGGTGTCTCGGGTGTTTCGAGCCGGTAACAACGACGGCCGGCGTGTCGGGGTTCGGTGGGCCGCAGGCCGGCGGGGCTGCTGCGGGCGCGTCTTACGCTGAGGTGGTGGTCGGGGACGGGCAGTCAGCCTCTCAGGGGCGCCGGCGGGGTGCATCCCTGGGCCTGCCCGCCGAGGGGCCGGGCTCGCTGGCGTCCTTCAGCAGCCGGGTCGGTGCCTTCGCCGTCGACGCCATCGCCGCCGCACTGGTCGCGGGTCTGGTCACCGCCCCGGCGCTGCCGGGCAACTGGAGCCTGCTGTCCTTCGGGCTGATCACCGTGGTCTCCCTGGTCGCCTTCGGGCAGACGCCGGGGATGCGGCTGGTCGGGCTGCGGCTGGCGCACCCCCGGGTCGGCCGACGGCTGGCCCCCTGGCGGGCCGTCGTCCGCACCGCCCTGCTGGTGCTGCTGGTACCGGCCCTGGTGGTGGACGCCGACGGGCGGGGGCTGCACGACCGGTTCACCGGCACCGCTGTCATCCGCGACTGAGGGAGGAGTGCCCTGCCCCCCACTCGCCAGCTCGCGGCGGGGCCCTGCAGGGAGGCCGCCGGGGCTAGCGGCGGCGGACCTGGCGCTGGCTCACCGACATCTGGCGCCCGCCGGGCAGCGGGCCGCCGGGCACCGGCATGCGGGAGCCGCCCATGGCCGCGAGCCGCTTGCGCAGGGCGTTGAGCTCTCCGCCGGAGAGGTTGCGGGGCAGCTTCATGACGTGCGGGCTGAGCTTGCGCAGCGGGACCTGCCCGTCCTCGTCGCCGACGAGCACGTCGTAGATGGGGGCGTCGCCGGCGATCCGGGCGAGCCGCTTCTTCTCCTGCGCGACCAGCGGGCGCACGCGGGAGGGCACACCCTCGGCGACCAGGATGATGCCCGGCCGGCCGGTCACCCGGTGGACGGCGTCCAGCTGCGTGGTCCCCGCGACGCCGGCGGACACCTTCCAGTCACCGCGCATGCCCTCGAGCACCCACGCGGCGGCGCCGGGCTGGCCCTCCACCTGGCGGTAGGCAGACCCCTGCGCGCGGCGGCCGAAGACGATCAACGCGGCCAGCAGGCCCAGCACGACGGCCAGCGGCAGGAAGAGGAACGGCGAGTCCAGCAGGATGCCGACCAGCTCGACGACCGCCGCGACCGCGATGAACGCGATGAGCATGACCCAGGGCAGCTTGGGGTCGTTGCGGCGGGTCAGCGAGTACGCCTGCTTGATCATGCGTGCCTGGTTGCCGACCCGCTTCAGCCGGCCGACCCTGGGCCCGCCGTCCTTGCCGACCTTCGCCGCACCCCGGCCGGAGGCCGTGGCCCCGGTCGACCCGCGCCGGCCGCGGAAGCGGGAGCCGGGCCCGGTGCCGGCCTTGCCGGGACCGGCGGGCGCGGGGGGGTCGGAGGGCCTGCTGCGTGCCATGACCACAGGATACGGGCGTCGCCGGCCGGCCCCGGTGGACCGGCCGGGGCCTCGTCAGCCCGAGTGGGTGAGCCCGCGCGCCTCGACGGCCTGCTGGTACAGCCGGCCGGCCCGGTAGGAGCTGCGCACCAGCGGCCCGGCGAGCACGCCGGGGAAGCCGATCTCCTCGGCGGCCTGCTGGAAGCCGACGAACTCCTCGGGCTTGACCCAGCGGACGACGGGGTGGTGCCGCGGCGAGGGCCGCAGGTACTGGGTGATGGTCAGCAGGTCACAGCCCGCGTCGTGCAGGGCGCGCATCGTCTCCAGGACCTCGTGCGGCTCCTCGCCCATGCCCAGGATCAGGTTGGACTTGGTGACCAGCCCCGCCTGGCGGGCCGCGGTGATCACCGCCAGGGACCGGTCGAAGCGGAAGCCGGGGCGGATGCGCTTGAAGATGCGCGGCACCGTCTCGACGTTGTGCGCCAGCACCTCCGGCCGGGAGGAGAACACCTCGGCGAGCTGGCCGGGGTCGGCGTTGAAGTCGGGGATGAGCAGCTCGACGCCACAGCCGGGCAGCTGGGCGTGGATCTGGCGCACCGTCTCGGCGTACAGCCAGGCCCCGCCGTCGGGCAGGTCGTCGCGGGCCACGCCGGTGACGGTGGCGTACCGCAGGCCCATGGTGGCCACGCTCTCGGCGACCCGGCGGGGCTCGTCGGTGTCGAGGTCGGCGGGCTTGCCGGTGTCGATCTGGCAGAAGTCGCAGCGGCGGGTGCACTGGTCACCGCCGATGAGGAAGGTGGCCTCGCGGTCCTCCCAGCACTCGTAGATGTTGGGGCAGCCGGCCTCCTCGCAGACCGTGTGCAGCCCCTCGCGGCGGACCAGCGACTTGAGCTCGGTGTACTCCGGGCCGGTCTTGAGCCGCGTCTTGATCCACTCGGGCTTGCGCTCGATCGGGACCTGGCTGTTGCGGACCTCGAGGCGGAGCAGCTTGCGGCCCTGCGGCTCCGCGGCGGTTGGGGTCGGGGCCACCGTCTCGCTCATGATCGACCACGGTACCCCCGCAGACGGCAGCGCCCGCCTCGGTCGAGGCGGGCGCTGCTGCTCAGGGGTGCTGCGGTGTCAGGACGTCGGGTTGCGCTCGTCGTCCGCGTCGGAGCCCACGCCGCCGGTGCCGGTCTGCGGCTGGTCGTTCGGCGAGGCCGTGGCGGTGTCCATGGCCGGGTCCGGCGACACGGTGGTCGCGGTGCCGGGGGCGCCGGCGTTCTCCGCGTCGCCGTAGGCGAGCTGCTGGGGCTGCTCGCCGATGGTGCTGTCCGCGGGGGTGGCGTCCCCGGGCATCGTCTGGGCGCTGGACACGGTCTTGCCGGAGTTGCTCGGTGAACTGGGCACGGGGTCCTCTCGGTAGCTGGGCACGGGCCCGTCGCCGGTGGGTGCGGTCGTCCACAGGTCGTCGGAACCGCTGCGGCGACGGAGCACCACCACCACGACGGCGACGGTGCCGAGGACGGCGAGCAGCCACGGCCACTGCCGTGCCCGGCTCCTGGTGCCGACCTCCCGCGTGACCCTCCTACCCGCCTTCGCCGCCTTCCTCTCCACCTGGCGGCGCTTCTTCGCAGCCTGCTTGCGCGCCGCGGCGGTGGTGGCGGTCAGTTCCAGGCGGCGCAGGTCCAGCTCCTCGCGGGCGCTGCTCAGCCCGGAGGTGAGGGAGTCGCGCGTGGTCTCCAGCACCGGCGTCACCGCCTCGCGGGCGGCCAGCACCCGCGGGGCGGCGTAGGCCAGCGTGGCGGCCTGGGCGGCGGTGAGCCGTCGGACGACGTCCTCCGTGAGCGCCTTCTGCGCGGCGTCGCGCGCGGCCTCGACGCGGGGGGCGAGGTCGGCGGCGGCCCGGCCGGCCGCGGCCTGCGCGGCGGTCACCGCGGCGGCCAGGTGCGGCGCGGCGGCCTCCCGGGCGGCGTCGACCCGGGGGCCGAGTGCGTCGCGGGTGGCCGAGACACGCGGGGCGATGGCCTCCAGGGCGGCGTCCACCCGCGGGCCGACCGCGTCGCGGGCGGCCTCGACGGCGGGCGCGGCCACGGCCGCCGCAGCGGCCACCCGGGGCACGACGGCGCCCCGCGCGGCGTCCAGCGCCGGGCCGGTCGCCTCACGGGCGGCCTCCACGCGCGGTACGAGCTGCTCCGCCGCCGCCCTCCGGGCCTCCGCCACCGCCGTCCCGATGTGGGCGAGGCCCTCCTGGAGCTCCTCGCCGATGATCTGGCCGGATGTCTTCTTGCGGAACACGGGATGCACCTCCGGTAATCGTGTCGGCGATCATCCTGCCCGTTGACCGCGGACGGCACACCCCGGGCGACTCGTGGGGAGGGCGCCGGCCGGCCCGGACGGTGCCGGTGAGGCCCGCTGGGTGGCTAGGACCGGAGGGACCGGGACGGCGTGCGCAGCCAGGTGAGGAAGGCGTCGACCGACATCGGCCGGGCGATGGCGTGGCCCTGCGCGGTGTCACAGCCGAGCGCGGCGAGGACGGCGGCGGTGTCGGCGTCCTCGACGCCCTCGGCGGTGAGCGTGAGACCGAGCTCGTGGGCGAGTGCCACGGTGTGCCGGACGATCGCCGCCGCCCGCCGGTCGCGGCCGACGTCGAGGGTGAGGCTGCGGTCGAGCTTGAGCTCGTCGGCGGGCAGGTGCCGCAGGTAGGCCAGCGAGCTGTAGCCGGTGCCGTAGTCGTCGATCGCCGTCCGGACCCCGAGCCGGCGCAGCTGACCGAGCACGACCCGACCGCGCTCCGGGTCGGCCATGAGGGTGTCCTCGACCAGCTCCAGGGTCAGCGCGCCGGCCGGGAGCCCGTGGCGGTCCAGGGCCCGGGTCACCCGGGCGGGCAGGTCGAGGTCGGTGACGTCGGCCACCGACAGGTTGACGGAGACCGGCACGGCGCGCTGCGGCCACCACCGGGCGGTCGCGGCCAGCGCGAGCTCGAGGACGGCGTCCCCCAGCGGGCGCAGCAGCCCGGCCTGCTCCGCGGCGGGCAGCAGGGCGGCGGGGGACAGCAGCCCGCGGGTGGGGTGCTGCCAACGGACCAGTGCCTCGACGCCGGTGACGCGGCCGTCCCCGAGGTCGACCTGCGGCTGCAGGTGGACGGCGAGCTGGCCGCCGCCGTCCAGCGCCGTGCGCAGCTCCTCCATGGTGTGCAGCCGGTCGCGGGAGCCACCGTGCGGTTCGGGCACGTAGGTCCGCACCCCCTCCCGGCCGGACTTGGCCGCGTACATGGCCACGTCGGCGCAGCGCAGCAGCTCCTGCACCGTCGCGGCGGGGACGGGGGCGGTGGCGACGCCGATGCTGACGCCCACGTGCAGACGGGTGCCCTCCACGGTGAACGGCTGCTGCAGCAGCTCCCGCAGCCGCGTGGCCAGCGCCTGCGACTGGACCAGGCCGGCGCCGGGCAGCAGGACGGCGAACTCGTCACCGCCCAGCCGGGCGAGCGTGTCGCAGGTGCGCAGGGCGCCGCGCAACCGGGGGCCGACCTGGCGCAGCAGACCGTCACCGGCGTGGTGTCCGAGGCTGTCGTTGACCTCCTTGAAGCCGTCGAGGTCCAGCAGCAGCAGGGCGGCCGGTCGGCCGGCCGTGGCGGCGGCGAGCTCCCGGCCGGCCTGCTCCAGCAGGGCCCGCCGGTTGGGCAGGCCGGTCAGCTCGTCGGTCCGGGCCTGGTGGCGGACCTCGTGGAAGGCACGGACCTCGCGGAAGGTGATGGCGGTGCGGGCCAGCGCGGCGAGGACGCAGCCGATGGCGCACCACGCGGCGACCGGGGCGAACGTCGTCCGCCAGCCGGCGGCGAGCACGAGCAGGCTGGCCAGCACGCAGACCAGTGGGACGGCCATCACCTGCCAGCCGACGCGGGTGGCGAGGCTGCTGTCGGGCAGCTCACGGTGCACGGGCCGGCCCAGGTGCGCGGCCCCGGCCATGAGGACCACCCCGGTCAGCCAGGTCAGGTCCAGCGGCCCGCCCTCCGCGTAGTCGCCGTGGGTGGCCAGGTTGAGGAAGACGATGTCACCGGCCAGGGTGACCAGGACCCCGGCCGCGAGCAGGGAGATGGTGAGGTCCCGCCGCAGTCCGAGGATGGAACCGAGGGCGACGAGCACGGCCAGGAGCAGGACGTCGGCCATCGGGTAGGCCAGGCTGGTCAGCGCGGCGGCCGGGTCGCCCTCAGTCCCCTCCAGGGCCGGGCTGAGCAGGACGCTGAGGGC
Source organism: Geodermatophilus sp. DSM 44513 (assembly GCF_032460525.1). Lineage (NCBI taxonomy): Bacteria > Bacillati > Actinomycetota > Actinomycetes > Geodermatophilales > Geodermatophilaceae > Geodermatophilus > Geodermatophilus sp. DSM 44513. The sequence continues at coordinate 1,701,168 of NZ_CP135963.1, forward strand.
GACGGCGCCGCCCCCGAGGGCGCCGATGACGCCGTCGAGCCACATGCTCGGGTGGAACCGCGGCACCCGCACCCGGATCAGCGTGAGGAGGGCGACGTACAGGGGCAGGTAGTAGGCGAGGTAGAACGCGTCGGCCACGGAGGGGAAGGGCTCCGGGTCGAGGCCGGCCACGACGAGGCTGTAGACGAGGTTGCCCGCGGTGCCCAGCACCAGGGCGAGGGACAACGCCACCCAGGCCGTTCGCTCGGTCGGCGACCGGCGTGCCGCGCCGAGGCAGACGATCGCCGTCCCCAGGTACACGGCGTTGTAGAGCACCAGGTCGTACCAGGCTCCCCACGCCGCGCCGTCGGGCCGTCCGGCCACGCCGGTCGTGAAGAGGGCCAGCGCCACCAGCGGGACCGCGAGCGCGCGGCGGGACGGGGCGGCCGGCAGGGTGGGTGGCACACCCTCTCCTCGGCCGTCGTCCCCCCTGGCTGTATACCCACGGCGCCCGGGTGCCCCGGGTGGGTGAGATCGGGCCGGCCACCCGGCGCGCGGTAGGCTCGGTGGCGTGACCCAGCGGCTCCTCCTCGCGCGGCCGTGCTGACCTGAGCCCCCTCTCGTCAGCACGGTGACCCCTCCTGCGTGAGGGGTCTTTTGCTGTCCGCCGCCGGAACGAGCACCCCGAGGACCCAGGAGCGCGACGATGAGCCAGACGGTCGACCAGCAGGACGTCGAGCAGGTCGCGGGGGACGTGCCCCCGCACCGCTACACGCCCGGCCTGGCGCAGCAGATCGAGCTCACCTGGCAGGACCGGTGGGCCGCCGAGGGCACCTTCCACACGCCCAACCCCGTCGGGCGGCTGGCCGAGGGCTTCGAGCGGGTCGCCGACCGGCCCAAGTTCTTCGTGATGGACATGTTCCCGTACCCCTCGGGTGCCGGGCTGCACGTCGGGCACCCCCTGGGCTACCTGGGCACGGACGTCACCAGCCGGTTCCGCCGGATGGACGGCGACAACGTGCTGCACCCGATGGGCTACGACGCCTTCGGCCTGCCCGCCGAGCAGTACGCCGTCCAGACCGGGCAGCACCCGCGGGTCACCACCGAGGCGAACATCGCCGCCATCCGCGCCCAGCTGCGCCGGCTGGGCGTCGACCACGACGACCGCCGCAGCTTCGCCACCATCGACCCGGGCTACTACCGGTGGACGCAGTGGATCTTCCTGCAGGTCTTCGGCTCCTGGTTCGACCAGCGCGCCGGCTGCGCCCGGCCGATCGCCGAGCTGGTCGCCGAGCTGGACGCCGGGACGCGGGAGCCGGACCCCGGCACGAACCCCGCCGGCCGGCCGTGGGCGCAGCTCCCCGACGTCGAGCGGCGCCGGGTCGTGGACGCGCACCGGCTGGCCTACCTGCACCAGGCGCCGGTCAACTGGTGCCCGGGCCTGGGCACGGTGCTGTCCAACGAGGAGGTCACGCCCGACGGGCGCTCCGAGCGCGGCAACTTCCCGGTGTTCCGGCGCCCCCTGACCCAGTGGATGATGCGGATCACCGCCTACGCCGAGCGGCTGCTGACCGACCTGGACCGGCTGGACTGGTCGGACTCGCTGAAGCAAATGCAGCGCAACTGGATCGGCCGCTCGACCGGGGCGCGGATCAGGTTCGCCGCTGGTGCCGAGACGATCGAGGTGTTCACCACCCGGCCGGACACGCTGTTCGGGGCCACCTACGTGGTGCTGGCCCCGGAGCACCCGCTGGTCGAGGCGCTGACCGCGCCGGCGTGGCCGGACGGCGCCGACCCGCGCTGGACCGCCGGCGCGGCCACCCCCGCCGAGGCGGTGCGGGAGTACCAGCGGCAGGCCTCCCGGCGCTCGGAGCTGGACCGGCAGGACGCCGGCCGGGAGAAGACCGGCGTCTGGCTGGGCGTGACCGCGACCAACCCGGTGAACGGCCAGGAGCTGCCCGTCTTCATCGCCGACTACGTGCTGACCGGCTATGGCACCGGCGCGATCATGGCCGTGCCCGGGCAGGACGCCCGCGACTGGGAGTTCGCCGAGGTCTTCGGGCTGCCCATCGTGCGCACCGTGCAACCGCCCGCGGACTTCGACGGGAAGGCCTGGACCGGGCCCGGCCCGGCGGTCAACTCCGCCAACGACGAGCTGTCGCTGGACGGCCTGGACGTCGACGCCGCCAAGGCCGCGATCGTCGACTGGCTGGTCGCGCGCGGCTCCGGCGAGGCCACGACCACCTACAAGCTGCGCGACTGGCTGTTCAGCCGGCAGCGCTACTGGGGTGAGCCGTTCCCGATCGTGTACGCCGTCGACGGCGAGGACGCCGGCCTGCCGGTCGCCGTCCCGGACGCGCTGCTGCCGGTGCTGCTGCCCGAGGTCGACGACTACTCGCCGAAGACCTTCGCCGACGACGACGCCGACTCGGTACCCGAGCCGCCGCTGTCGCGCGCCACCGAGTGGACGACCGTCGAGCTGGACCTGGGCGACGGCCCGCGGACCTACCGCCGGGAGACCAACACCATGCCCAACTGGGCGGGGTCGTGCTGGTACCACCTGCGCTACCTGGACCCCGGCGACGGCGAGCACATGGTCGACCCGGAGCTGGAGCGCTACTGGCTGGGCCCGCGCGGGGACGGCGACGTCGGCGGCGTGGACCTGTACGTCGGCGGCGTCGAGCACGCCGTGCTGCACCTGCTGTACGCCCGGTTCTGGCACAAGGTGCTGCACGACCTGGGGTACGTCTCCAGCGAGGAGCCGTTCCGCCGGCTGGTCAACCAGGGCTACATCTCCGCCTACGCCTACACCGACGAGCGCGGCTTCTACGTGCCCGCGGCCGAGGTCGTGGAGTCCGACGGGCGCTTCCTGTACCAGGGCCGGCCGGTCGACCGGGAGTACGGGAAGATCGGCAAGAGCCTGAAGAACATGGTCACGCCGGACGAGATGATCGGCGCCTACGGCGCGGACACCTTCCGCGTGTACGAGATGTCCACCGGCCCGCTGGACCAGTCGCGGCCGTGGGACACCAAGGCCGTCGTCGGCTCGCAGCGGCTGCTGCAGCGCATCTGGCGGGTCGTCGTCGACGAGCGGACCGGCGTGGTCCGGGCGACCGACGACGTGGAGCCCGGTGAGGCGACGCTGCGGGCGCTGCACCGCACCATCGCCGGCGTCCGCGACGGCTTCGACACGCTGCGGTTCAACATCGCGATCGCCCGGGTCACCGAGCTGACCAACCACCTGACCCAGACGTACGGTGCCGACACCCCGGTGCCCCGGTCGGTGGCCGAGCCGCTGGTGCTGATGGTGGCGCCGCTGGCCCCGCACCTCGCCGAGGAGCTGTGGTCGCGGCTGGGTCACGAGCAGTCGCTGGCCTGGGCGCCGTTCCCCGTGGCCGACGAGCGCTGGCTGGTCGAGGACACCGTGCAGGTCGCCGTCCAGGTGAACGGCAAGGTGCGGGCGCAGGTCAGCGTCCCGGCGGACGCGGACGCGGTCGTCCTGGAGGCGGCCGCGCGGGCCGACGAGAAGGTGGCCGCGCAGTTGGACGGCAGGACGGTCCGCCGGGTGGTCGCCGTCCCGGGCCGGCTGGTCAACTTCGTGGTCGGCTGACCTGGAGTCGCTGGGTGACGGGAACCGTCACCCAGCGACTCCGGATCACCAGGTGAGCGCGGCGCGGACCGCCTTGTCGACCGGGTCGACCGCCTCGGCGACCGGGACGTCGCGGCCGAGCTCGGCCGACAGCGACGTCACGCCGGCGTCGGGGATGCCGCACGGGACGATCGCGCCGAACGCCGCGAGGTCGGGGTCGCAGTTGAGGGCGAAGCCGTGCATGGTCACGCCGCGGGCCACCCGGATGCCGATCGCGGCGACCTTGCGCTCGGGCCTCCCGAGGCCGTCCGGGCCCGGTTCGTCGGCGGGCAGCCAGACGCCGCTGCGCCCCTCCACCCGCCCGGCCTCGACCCCGAAGCCGGCGCAGACCTCGATCAGGGCGCCCTCCAGGCGGCGGACGTAGGCGACGACGTCCACCGGGTCCGGCAGCGCCACGATGGGGTAGCCGACCAGCTGGCCGGGCCCGTGCCAGGTGATCTTCCCGCCGCGGTCGACGTCCACGACCGGCGTGCCGTCCTGCGGCCGCTCGTGGGCCGCGGTGCGCTTGCCGGCCGTGTAGACCGACGGGTGCTCCAGCAGCAGCAGCGTGTCCGGACCCTCCCCGGCGACCCGGGCCGCGTGCAGCGCCCGCTGGCGCTCCCAGGCCTCCTCGTAGGGGACCGTGCCCGCCCGGACGACCTCCAGCTCAGTCACGACGGCCAGCGTATGCCCCTCTTCAGCGCAGGCGCCGGGGTTCGATGCGGGTCTCCACCGCGGTGCCGTCCGGTCCGCGCTCGACGCGGTGGGCGGCCGCGTGCGGGCGGTCGGCGACGACCTCCACCAGCTCGGTGCCGCGGTACACCAGGCCCGCGCCGTCGTCGGTGGCGTGCCCGCCGGGCAGCGTGCCGTCGGCGACCAGCCGGTGGTAGAGCGGTCGGCGCTGCTCCTCGGAGTCGTGGTGGACGCCGTTCGACGTCGGGATCAGCCCCAGCCCGTTCGTGACGGGCCGCAGCTCCGGGCCGTAGGAGTCGGTGGTGCCGCCGACGTGCCAGCACAGCGACCCCGCGGACACGCCCCCGAGCACGACACCGGCCTCCCACACCTCCCGGAACACCTCGTCGAGGCCGTGCACCCGCCAGACCGCCAGCAGGTTGGCCACGCTGCCCCCGCCGACCCAGACCACGTCCTGGGCCAGCAGGTGGGCGCGCACGTCGGGCACCGTGGGCATCGGGAACAGGCTCAGGTGGGTGACCTGCACCCGGCTGCCGGCGAACGCGCCGTAGACGCCGGCCAGCCGCACCGGGTCGTCGCCGGTGGCGGTGCCGAGGTGGCACAGCCGCGGGCGCTCGGGCGCACCGGCGAGCTCGACGGCCAGGTCGAACACCGGACCGGGGGCCCAGTCGTGGGGGCCGCGCCGGCGGGAGTCGAAGCCGATGCTGGTGGCCAGGATGGTCGGGGCGGTCGCGGGCATCAGGCGGCTCCGGTCGCGGTCGTCGGCCGCAGGGCGCGCAGGACCGCCGCGGCGGTGCGCCGGCCACTGGCCATGGCGCCTTGGATGGACGGGGTGTCGCGGTGGTCACCGCAGACGTAGAGACCCCCGCCGAGGTCCACCGGCCGGCGGTGCTGCAGCGGCGGCAGGGCGGCCGGTTGGGCGCCGGGGACGGTCACCGAGGTGAGGTGCTCCAGGTCGCCGGGGGCGACGCCGTGCAGCGCGGCCACCTCGCCGCGCACGTCGGCCTCCCGGGTCGGGGCCAGGCTGGAGCTCGCGACCAGCGCCCGCCCGTCGGGGCTGTAGGCGGGCTGGGCGTCGGTCAGCACGACGCTGTTCACCAGCCGCCCACCGGGCGTGCCCAGCACGATGAGCGGCTCCCCGGTCGGTGAGGCCGGCAGCACGTGCAGGTGGGTGGTCACCTGCCGCGGTGCGGAGCCGGTCACGGCCGGGACCAGCGCGGCGGCGGTGTCCGGGTCGGTGGCGACGACGACGGCGTCGGCCCGCACCGGGCCGGCGTCGGAGGTGACCCCGGTGCCGGTCACCGCGCCGACCCGCACCCCCAGGTGCACCCGCCTGTCACCCACCCGGTCGGCCAGTTGCTCGCCGATGCGCTGCATGCCCCGGGCCGGCAGCCCGATCGGCCCGCGGGCGAAGCTGCGCCAGAGCAGGTCCAGGTAGCGGCTGGAGGTCTCCAGCCGGTCCTCCAGCAGCACCCCGGCGAGGAACGGCCGGAAGAACCGGTCGATCGCCGCGTCGCCGACCCCGACCGACCGCAGCCGCTGCTCCGCGGTCGTCTCCGGCGCCCGCAGCAGCCGCCGCACCGGCGTCAGCGCCGCCCGGGCGGAGAACGCGGCGATGGCCGCCTTGCGGACCGGGGAGCCGATCGGGGCGCGCAGCGTGTCCAGGACCTGCGCCGGGCGGTGGCGCGGGTCGACCACCCGGTGGGCGCGCCCGTCGACCCGCACCACCGCGCCGGCCCAGAACCAGCCCAGGTCGAGCGCGGCCAGGTCGAGGTCGGCGACCCGGGGGTAGCCCACGTTGAGGACCTGGAAGCCGCGGTCGACCACGAACCCGTCGACGACCTCGGTGGCGACCCGTCCGCCGGCGTGGCGGGCGGCGTCGAGGACGTGCACGTCGCAGCCTGCGGCGGCCAGCCGCCAGGCCGCGGACAGCCCGGCCAGCCCGGCCCCGACGACCACGACCTCGGCACGGGCGGGCAGCGGCATGCCTGCGAACCTATGCCGCCGGGCGCCGGCGCACGCGGCCAGGCCGGATCCGTGGACGGTGCCGGCGCCTGTGGACAGCGCCCGCGGGGTGCCCGGCCGGCGGCCTACGGTGCCCGCCATGCCGACGTCCCCGCCCGCGCCCGTCGTCCCCGGCTACCGGCTGGAGGAGCTGCTGGGCCGCGGCGGGTCCGGCGAGGTGTGGCGGGCGGTGCCCCGCTCGGGGGGCCCGGCGGTGGCGGTGAAGCTGCTGGCCGCCGGCGACGCCGAACGGCAGGCGCGCGAGGCCGCGCTGCTCGGGGAGCTGGACCACCCGCACCTGGTGCGGCTGCACGAGGTCGTCCACGAGCCGCGCCGCGGCGGGCAGCCGCGGGTGGCCCTGGTGCTCGACCTGCTGACCGGCGGCAGCCTGGCCGCGCTGCTCGCCCGCCGGGGCCGGCTGCGGCCGGGGGAGGTGGTGACCGCCCTGGCCCCGGTGGCCGCCGCGCTGGCCCACGCCCACGACCGCGGGGTGGTGCACGGTGACCTGTCCCCGGGCAACGTCGTGTTCACCGCCGAGGGCCGCCCGGTGCTGACCGACCTCGGGGTGGCGCGGGTGCTGGGCGAGGAGTCCGCCGGCGAGGTCACGCCGGCCTACGTCGACCCGACGGTGGCCCGGGGCGGTGCCTGCACCCCGGCCTCCGACGTCTTCGGGGTGGCCGCGGCGGCCTTCCACGCGCTGACCGGCGTGGCGCCGTGGAACGCCGCGACGCCGGCGGACACCCTGCGGGTGGCCGCGGACGGCGAGCTGCCCGACCTCACCGAGCTCGCGCCCGACGCCCCGCCGGAGCTGCTGGCCGTCGTGGCGCGGGGGCTCTCGGTCGACCCGCACGACCGGGGCGCGGCGGCCGCCTTCGCGCTCGACCTGCGGCACGCCTGCCGGCCGGAGCCGGTGCGGCTGCCCCGGGCCGGCGTGCCCGACGAGGACCTGGCCCGCACCGGCCGCGGCCCGCGCACGGAGCTCACCCACCAGGTCCCGGGCCGGCACCGGCGGGCGGTGCCGGAGCCGGCCCCGGCCCGCCGTGGTCTGCGGGCGGGCGCCGCCGTCGCGGGGCGGCTGCTCCGGCGGGCCGGTGTGCCGGTCGCCGGCGTCGCGGTGCTCGGCGGACTGGTGTGGCTGGGCGTCTCCTGGGGCAGCGGGGCGGCACCCGGGGCCGCGCAGACCGCGCTGGCCGATCGGGCCGTCAGCGCACCGACGTCGTCGGCGCCGCCCGGCCCGTCCGCACCCGGACCGGTCACGACGGGCCCGGCGCGGCCCTCGCCCCCCGTCACCGTCCCGGCGCCGGCGTCCGCCGCGCCGACGGCGCCCGCCGACGTGCTCGAGGAGGACTGGGCCGGCCGGCTCACCGGGCTCTACCAGCGCCGCTCCGAGGCGCTGTCCAGCGGGTCGGTGGCGCTGCTCGAGGAGGTGTACGCGCCCGGCAGCCCCCTGGCGGCCGCCGACCGGGACTCCGTGGTCGCCCTGACCGCCGCGGGGCAGGCGGTGCGCGGTTTCGCCCCGCAGGTGGTCGGTGCCACCGTGCTGGAGGCGACGCCCGGTGGCGGGCAGGTGGTGCTCCGGGTGGTCGACCGGTGGCCGGACCACACGGTGGTGTCCGCGGCCGACCCGGCCGGGCCGCCGGTGCGGCTCGTGGCCGGGCGGGGAGAGGCCGAGGTCCGGATGACGCTGGTGGCCACCGACGCCGGGTGGCGCATCGCGTCGGCCGAGCGGGTGGGTTGAGCCCGGGTCAGGCCGGCTGCAGGGCCGCCCGGAAGGCCTCGTCCAGGTCGCGGTGGGTCCACCGGTAGCCGGCCCGCTCCAGGACCGCCGGCAGCGCGCGCTGGCCGGCCAGGACGCTGGACCGGCCGAACTCGCCGAGGGCCAGGGCGAGCACCGGCCCGGGCACCGGCAGCACGGCCGGCCGGTGCACCGCCGCGGCCAGCCGCCGGACGAACTCGGCGTTGGTGACGGGCTCCGGGCCGGTGAGGTTGACCGGCCCGGAGACGTCGGCGGTCAGCAGGAAGCGGATCGCGCCCACCTCGTCGTCCAGGCTGATCCAGGGCCAGTACTGCCGTCCCGACCCCATCCGGCCGCCCAGGCCGGCCTTGAAGACGAGTCCGAGGATGCGCACGAGCATGGCGTCGGGGCCGACCACCAGCCCGGTGCGCAGGTGGGCCACCCGGACGCCGGCGTCCTCGGCCGGCCGGGTCGCGGCCTCCCACTCGGCGCACAGCCGGGCCAGGAAGTCGCTGCCGGCAGGCGCGTCCTCCTGCACCGGTCGGTCACCGGTGTCGCCGTAGTAGCCGACCGCCGAGGCCGACAGCAGCACCCTCGGGCGGGCCGGGTCCGCGGGTGCGGCGGCCGCCAGGGCCTCGCTCACCGTCGCGGTGCTGTCCAGCCGGCTGGCGCGCAGCTGCTCCTTGTACCCGGCGGTGAACGGCCGCGGGCGGATGGGCGTGCCGGCCAGGTTCACCACGGCGTCCACGTCGGCCAGCACCGCCGGGTCGATCCGCCGGTGCTGCGGGTCCCAGCGGTGCTCGTCGGCCGTGCGCGGTGTGCGGCGCACCAGCCGCAGCACCTCGTGCCCGTCGGCGCGAAGTGCCGGGACCAGCCGGGACCCGATCAACCCGGAGGAGCCGGTGACCGCGACCTTCAACGAAACTCCTCCGGGGGTCTGAGCCGACGTGGCCCCCTGCAGGGGCCCACCGCGAGCGTGCGAGTGGTGGGGGGCAGGGGGTCCTTCGTCAGCCGAGGCCGAGCTCGCCGTGGAACTGGCCGCCCTCCAGCCGCTGCTTCACCGTGGTGAGGAAGCGGGCGGCGTCGGCGCCGTCGACGATGCGGTGGTCGTAGGTCAGCGCCAGGTAGACCATCGACCGCACCGCGATCACCTCGCCGAGGTCGGGGTCCTGGACGACGACCGGACGCTTGACCACCGTGCCGACGCCGAGGATCGCCACCTGCGGCTGGTTGATGATCGGCGTGTCGAACAGCGCCCCGCGGCTGCCGGTGTTGGTCAGCGTGAACGTGCCGCCGCCGAGCTCGTCGGGGGTGACCTTGTTGGCGCGGGTCCGGTCGGCCAGGTCGGCCGTCTTGCGGGCCAGGCCGCCGATGCTGAGGTCGCCGGCGTCCCGGATCACCGGCACGAGCAGCCCGCGCTCGGTGTCCACCGCGACGCCGAGGTTCTCCGCGTCGTGGTAGGTCACCGTGCCGGCCTCGAGGTCGATCGAGGAGTTGACCGCCGGGTGCGCCTTGAGCGCCTCCACCGCCGCCTTGGCGAAGAACGGCAGGAAGGACAGCTTGACGCCCTCGCGGGCCTCGAAGTCCCGCTTGGCCCGGTCGCGCAGCCGCGCGATGGCGGTGACGTCGGCCTCCACCACCGTGGTCAGCTGGGCGCTGACCTGCAGCGACTCCACCATCCGGCGGGCGATCACACCGCGCAGCCGGGACAGCTTCTCGGTGCGCCCGCGCAGCGTGGTGTCCGGCTGCGCGGCCGGCGACGGGCTCGGCGCCGGCCGGCCGGAGGCCGCGGCCGGGGCCTCCGCCGGGGCCTCGGCGGGTGCCTCCGCCGACGTCTCGGCCGGGGCGGCGGTCTGCTCGGCGGCGGCGATGACGTCCTGCTTGCGGATCCGCCCGCCGACACCGGTCCCGGTGACCGACGAGAGGTCCACACCCCGCTCGGCGGCCAGCCGGCGCACCAGCGGGGTGACGTACTGACCGCCGCCGTCCCCGGTGGGTGCCGGGGACGGGGTCTTCGGGGCCGCGGGGGCCTGCGGGGCCACCGCCTGCGCCGGCGAGGGCGCGTCGGTCGGGGAGGTGCTCGGCAGCACCCCGCCGGTGCCGTAGTCCGCTCCCGGTGCCGCGGACCCCGGCTTGGCCTGCTGCGGCGTGGGGTCGGCCTGCGGGGTCGGCTCGGTCGCCTGCGAGGGCGGCGTCGGGTCCCGCTGCTCCTGCTGGGACTGCGGCTGCTGCGGGGCCGGGGTCTCCTGCTGGGCGGGGGTCTCCTGCTGGGCGGGAGCGGGCTGGGACGGCGCGCTGCCACCGGCCGAGCCCGAGCCGATCACGGCCAGCTCCGCGCCGACGTCCACGGTCTCGTCCTCGCCGACCGAGATCGACAGCAGGGTGCCCGACACCGGCGCGGGGATCTCGGTGTCGACCTTGTCGGTGGACACCTCCAGCAGCGGCTCGTCCGCGGTCACCTCGTCGCCGACGGACTTCAGCCAGCGGGTCACGGTGCCCTCGGTGACGCTCTCCCCGAGCGCCGGCATGGTCACCGTCGTCCCCTCGCCGCCGCCGGAGTCACCGCCGCCGGACCCGCCCGCGCCGGACCCGCCCGAGGACGCCGGGGCGGGCTCGGGCTCGGGCTCCGGCTCGGGCTGGGTGTCCTGCGCCGGGGCCTGCTCCTGCTCCGGCTGGGCCGGGGCCTCGGCGGTGTCCGGGGCGGCGGCCGGAGCGCCACCGTCGCCGTCCCCGCCGATGACCGCCAGCTCCGCGCCGACGTCCACGGTCTCGTCCTCCGAGACCAGGATCTTGGTGAGCACGCCGGCGGCCGGGGACGGGATCTCGGTGTCGACCTTGTCGGTCGACACCTCGAGGAGGGGCTCGTCGACCTCCACCTGCTCGCCCTCCTGCTTGAGCCAGCGGGTGACCGTGCCCTCGGTGACGCTCTCGCCCAGGGCGGGCATGGTGACGGACGTCGGCATCGACGCGGGCTCCTTCTGGCTCCGGGGGAGGGTGGGGTGGGTCAGCTGTGCGCGTGCAGGGGCTTGCCGGCCAGCGCCAGGTGCGCCTCGCCCAGGGCCTCGCTCTGCGTGGGGTGCGCGTGGATCAGGCTGGCCACGTCGTCGGCCTCGGCCTCCCAGTTGTAGATCAGCTGGGCCTCGGCGATGAGCTCGCCGACCCGGCTGCCGACCATGTGCACGCCGACCACGGGGCCCTCCGGTGCCTGGACCAGCTTGACCGCGCCCTGGGTCTTGAGGATCTGGCTGCGGCCGTTGCCGCCGAGGTCGTAAGTGAGCACCTTGACGTCGCCGTAGCGCTCCTTGGCCTGGGCCTCGGTGAGGCCGACCGAGGCGACCTCGGGCTCGGAGTAGGTGACCCGGGGGACGCCGGCGTAGTCGATGGGCGCCGGCTCCAGCCCGGCCAGGCGCTCGGCGACGAGGATGCCCTCGCCGAAGCCGACGTGCGCCAGCTGCAGACTGGGGACGAGGTCGCCCACGGCGGAGATGGTCTCCACGTTGGTGCGCATGTACTGGTCGACGAGCACGTAGCCGCGCTCCATCGCCACGCCGGCCTCCTCGTAGCCCAGGCCCTGGCTGACCGGGCCGCGGCCGACGGCGACGAGCAGGAGCTCGGCCTCGATCTCCTTGCCGTTCTCCAGCGAGACCGTCACGCCGTTCTCGGTGGTCTGCACGCCGGAGACCTTGCTGCCCAGCTCGAAGTTGATCTTCCGGCGGCGGAAGGCGCGCTCGAGCAGCTTGGAGGAGGACTCGTCCTCCAGCGGCACCAGGTGCGGGAGGGCCTCGACGATCGTCACGTCGACGCCGAAGGACTTCCACGCGCTGGCGAACTCGCAGCCGATCACGCCGCCGCCGAGGATGACCGCCGAGGTGGGCACGTGGTCCAGGCTCATCGCGTGGTCGCTGGTGAGGACCTTGGTGCCGTCGATGTCGATGCCCGGCAGGGTGCGCGCGTAGGAGCCGGTGGCCAGCAGCACGTGCTTGCCCTCGTAGCGCTGCCCGGCCACCTCGACGGCGGTGGGGGAGACCAGCCGGCCCTCGCCCTCGACGTACTGGATGCCGCGGCTCTTGATCAGCCCCTGCAGGCCCTTGTACAGCCGGGAGACGACGCCGTCCTTGTAGGCGTTGACGCCGTCCATGTCGATGCCGGCCAGCGACGTCTTGACGCCGAACTGCTCGCCCTCGCGGGCACTGTCGGCGATCTCGCCGCTGTGCAGGAGCGCCTTGGTGGGGATGCAGCCACGGTGCAGGCAGGTGCCGCCGACCTTGTCCTTCTCGATCAGGACGACGGACAGGCCCAGCTCGGCGGCGCGCAGGGCTGCGGCGTAGCCACCGGAACCACCGCCGAGGATGACCAGGTCGGCGGGCGAGGTGGGTGCGCTCACGAGTCTCTCCTCGGGTGCCGGGGTCCCGCCCGTTCACACGCGCGGGGGATGATGCCCGCCCATCCTGCCACCCCGGGAACGCGGCGGCGGAACGCACCGTTGGCAGCGCGGACGTCGCGACCCGAGCGCGACCCGGGAGGGACGGGAGCGGGCATGGGCCTGTGGGGCCGGCTGCGCCGGCGGACGCCGAGCCGTGGGACGCCGGACCGCAGCACGCTGGATCGTGCTGCCGGCCGGGGTGACGTCGCCCACCTGGAGCAGTTCGTCGCCACCCGGCGCGGTGTGGAGGGGTACGTCGAGCCCCGGACGGCGGTCACCGAGACCACGATCGTGCTGGTGGCCGCGGACGGCGAGTGGACCCGGCGCCGCATCGACGGGCCGGAGACCGCGCGGCGGCTGTCCCGTGAGCTCGGGATCCCGGTGTACGACGCCCAGGTCACCGGCTACCCGCAGCGCATGCGCGACTGGACGGCGCGCCAGCGCCGGGACCGCCCCTGACGGTGGCCGCCCCGGCACCTCACCGGGCGACGAGGTCCTCGATGGCGGCCAGCAGGGTGCGCACGGGGACGCCGGTGCCGCCCTTGGGCGTGTAGCCCCACGGCGCACCGGTGTTGTAGGCGGGGCCGGCGATGTCGATGTGCGCCCAGGGCAGGCCCGCGGGCACGAACTCGGCCAGGAAGTGCGCGCCGACGAGCATGCCGCCCATCCGGTCGGCGTTGGCGTTGACGAAGTCCGCTACGGGAGAGTCGATGCCCCGGCGCAGTTCGGCCGGCATCGGCATGGCCCACATGGCCTCGCCGCTGCGGGCCGAGGCGGCGACGACGGCGTCGCGCATCTCGTCGCTGCCCATCACGCCCGCGGTCCGCGAGCCCAGCGCCACCAGCTGGGCGCCGGTGAGGGTGGAGGTCTCCAGGATGACGTCGGGGGAGTCCTCGGCCGCGCGGGCCAGGGCGTCGGCCAGGACGACGCGGCCCTCGGCGTCGGTGTTGGTGATCTCGGCCTTCTTGCCGTTGCGGAAGGTCACCACGTCGGCGGGGCGGTAGGCGGTCCCGCTGGGCAGGTTCTCCGCGATCGGCACCGTCGCGGTGAGCTCGACCGGCAGGCCGAGCCGGGCGACCAGGCAGGCGGTGGCGATCACGGCGGCGGCGCCGGCCATGTCGCTGGTCATGTGGTGCATGTTCGCGGCCGGCTTGATCGATAGGCCGCCGCTGTCGAAGGTGATCCCCTTGCCGACCAGGGCGACCCGCGTGCGCGGCCGCTTGCCGCTGTAGGCCAGCCGCAGCAGGCGCGGACCGCGCGCGGAGCCCCCACCGACGGCGAGCACCCCGCCGTAGCCGCCGGCGGCCAGCGCCGCCTCGTCGAGCACCTCCACGGCCAGCCCGGCCTGCTTGCCGGCGGCCGCACCGCGGGCGGCCAGCTCGGCGGGGTACAGGTCGTTGGGCGGGGTGTTCACCAGGTCGCGCACCAGGGCGACGGCCTCGGCGACCGCCCGGGCGCGCTCCAGCGCGGCCTTGGCGGCGCCGGCGTCGGGGACGACGACGGTGAACTCGCGCGGCGGCGTGGGTCGGCCGTCGAGGTCGGACTTGTAGGCGGTGAACTCGTAGGCGCCGAGGAGGCTGCCCTCCCCGACGGCGTGCAGGCGCTGGTCGTCCGGCGTCCCGCCGACGGCGGCCAGCAGGGTGACCAGCGAGCGGCGGCCGGCCAGTGCCCGGCTGGCGGCACCGGCCGCCCGCCGGACCGCTTCGGCGGTGTACCCGCCCTCGGGCCGGGGCGCGCCCAGGCCGACGGCGGCGACCACCGGGAAGGGGCCCTGGCCCAGCGAGGCGACGCGGGTGACCTCGTCCTCCGCACCCCGGGCGCCCAGGTCGGCCAGGGCGCTCATCAGGCGACCGCCCAGCAGGCGGTCGACCGCCTCCGCGCCCGGTGTCGGCAGCAGGCCGCCGGGGCCCTTGCCGATGCCGACGACGACGGCGTCGGCGCGGGTCTTCTCGAGCGGGCGGTCGGTGGCGGAGATCGTCGGCGGCACCGGACGATCGTAGGAGGACCGGCCTGCCCCCGCGCCTCGCAGGTCGGCCGCGGGACCCGGCGGCGTCGCCGCGTTAGCGTGCCGTCCGTGACCGCGCCGATGCCGACCCGCACCTCGCCCCTGCACGACCGGCACCTGGCGGCCGGCGCCAAGCTGGCCGACTTCGGCGGCTGGTCGATGCCGATCGAGTACGCCGGGGGTGGCGTGCTGGCCGAGCACGAGGCGGTCCGCACCGGGGTCGGGCTGTTCGACGTCTCCCACCTGGGCACCGCGACGGTCCGCGGGACCGGTGCCGCGGCGTTCGTCGACAGCTGCCTGTCCAACGACCTCTCCCGCATCGGTCCGGGCCAGGCGCAGTACACGATGTGCTGCCTGCCCGACGGTGACCCGCGGGCCGGTGGCGTGGTCGACGACCTGATCGTCTACCTGCACGGGCCCGACGACGTCCTGCTGGTGCCCAACGCCGCCAACGCCGCCGAGGTCGTGGCCCGGCTGGCCGACGCCGCCCCCCCGGGGGTGACGGTCACCGACCGGCACACCGAGGTCGCCGTCCTCGCCGTGCAGGGCCCCCGCTCGCTGCCGCTGCTGGCCTTCCTCGGGCTGCCCGGTGAGCTGCCCTACATGTCCTTCGTGACCGGCCTGGGCGGCGGCTCGGCCGAGGTCACCGTGTGCCGCACCGGCTACACCGGCGAGCACGGCTACGAGCTGCTGGTGGGCGCCGAGCACGCCGGCGAGCTGTGGGACGTGCTGGTCGAGCACGGCCGCGACGAGGGGCTTCGGCTGTGCGGGCTGGGTGCCCGGGACACCCTGCGCACCGAGATGGGCTACCCGCTGCACGGCCACGAGCTCTCACCCGACATCACCCCGGTGCAGGCCCGCGCCGGCTGGGCGGTGGGCTGGCGCAAGCCGGCCTTCTGGGGCCGGGCTGCCCTGCTGGCCGAGAAGGAGGCCGGGCCGGCGCGCCTCCTCTGGGGCCTGCGCGCACCGGGCCGGGGGATCCCGCGGCCGGGGATGGCCGTCCTCGACGCCGGCGGGGCCCGCGTCGGTGAGGTCACCAGCGGCACCTTCTCGCCGTCCCTGCGCACCGGCATCGCCCTGGCCCTGCTGGACACCGCGTCCGGCGCGGGCGAGGACAGCGAGCTGGCCGTGGACGTGCGCGGGCGGCCGCAGCCGGTGCAGGTGGTGCGGCCGCCCTTCGTGCCCTCCCGCGTGCGCTGAAGAAGGACCACCCTCCCCCCCACGCCTCGCTGCGCTCGGCGCGTGCCCCTGGAGGGTGGCCGTTCCAACAGCTCACTCTCAGCCCGCGTTCTTGTGGGTGGGGTCCTTGTCCTCCTTCGAGGGCTCGGGCTTGTCCGGCAGGCTGTCGGCGACGACGGCGTCCCGCTCGCCCATCGGCGCCGGCGGGCCCTCGGTGGTGTCCTGCGCGGTCTGGTGCTCGGCCTCGGAGTTGATCTCCGCGCCGAGCAGCAGCAGGTAGCAGGTGATGTACAGCCACAGCATCAGCACGATGACGCCGGCGATCGTCCCGTAGGTCTCGTTGTACGAGCCGAACCGGTCGACGTAGAAGCTGAACGCCACGCTGACCAGGGCCCAGACGACGGTCACCACCACCGCGCCGAGGCTGACCCAGCGCAGCTTGGGGGCGTCCCGGTCCGGTGCCACCCGGTACAGGACGGCGAGCGACCCGGCGAACACCCCGAGCAGCAGCACCCACCGCGCCACCTGGGTGAGGACGGTGGCGAACGGCCCCAGCGGCAGGGCGTCCAGCACCACCGGGACGACGGCCACCAGGCTGAAGGTGACCAGCACGAAGACGATGGCGCCGAGGGTGAGCACCAGGGAGGTCGCCCGCAGCTTGACGAAGTTGCGGGTCTCGACCTCGTCGTAGGCCAGGTTGACCGCGGTGATCAGGTTGCCCATGCCGCCGGAGACGCTCCACAGCGCGCCGGCCAGCGAGACGACCAGGCTGAGGCTGAGCGCGCCCCCGTTGCCGGTGGCCAGGCTGCGCAGCTGCTCGCCGATGAGCTGCGCCGCCTCCTCGGGCAGCTGCGCGGAGAGGTCCTCGATCTGGCGGGTGACCGTCTCCGGTGAGGCGACCAGGCCGTAGAGGGAGATGGTCGCGATCAGCGCCGGGAAGATGGACAGGAAGCCCCAGAACGCCACGCCGCCGGCGATGATCGGCATGTTGTCGGCGTTGTGCTCGGCCCACGCCCGCTTGAGGATCTGCTTCCAGCCCCGCCAGGGGATCTCCGTCGGCGTGTCCGCGGTGATCCCGGGCAGCCGGTCCTCACCGGGTGCTCCCGGCGGGGGCCGGTCGGCCTGCGGGTGCGGCGCGCGGGCCTCGGCGGCCTTCGCGGCCGCCCGCCGGGCCGCCTTCTCCTCGACCCGCTCCCTGATCCGGTCGACCGCGCTCTCCCGGGGCCTGGTGCTGCTCACGTCAGTCGCCCGGCCAGTTGCCGGTCAGCTTGGTGAAGCCGCGGGCGCCGAGCCGGTCGATGGCGGCCTTGGTCGCGGCGAAGATGGCCCCCTGCAGGGCCGCGGCGAGCACGACCTCGCGCATCCGGTACTCGCTCTGCAGGGCGTCCGGTGCGTCGTCCTCGTCCGACAGGCGCTTCCACACCTGCTTGAACACCGCTCCGGACACGACACCGGCGAGGACGCCGCCGAGCAGGCCGATCGGCCGGTAGACGAGCTTGGCCCCGGTGCTGCTCACCGCGTCCTCCTCGCGGCCCGCCGAGCGCGGGTCCGCTCCGCCGTCCGGCGTGCCGCCCGCTTCGCGGCCTTCCGCGCGGTCCTGCGGGCCGCCTTCTCCGCCGCGGCCTGACGGGCGGCGGCCACCCTGACCTCCCGCTTCGCCCGGCGCGCGGCCCGGCGGCGGTCCCGGGTGCTGCGCCGCCACACCAGCAGGCCGAGCAGCGCGGCCAGGCCGGCCCCGGCGCCGATGACCGCAGGCGGGTTCTCCCGGTAGGTCTCGACCGCGGTGTCCCGGGCGCGGAAGGCGCTCTCCCGGGCCCGCTCGGGGACGTCGAGGCGCTGCGACAGCTCGTCGACCGTGCGGCCGAGCTGCTCGCGGGTGGCCTCGATGTCGGCCTTGATGGCGTCCGGGTCGTTCGGCGTCGCGCCGCGGGCCGACGTCCGGTCCCGCCCGTCGGCGCCGGAGCTGACTGGTGTGCTCACCGGCGTGCACTCTCCTTCACGGTCGCGATGTCGGCCTTGGTGCTGGCGATGGCCTCGGTGGGCACCGGCGGTGCGCCCTTCTCGACGTCCTTCTTGCCGACCAGCGCCAGCACGCCGGCGACGGCGAACAGCACCACGGCCACGACGAGGGCGGCGAGCCAGGCGGGCAGCACCAGGGCCAGGGCGAGGACGGCGGCGGCGACCAGGACGGCCAGGCCGAGGAAGGCGAACAGCCCGGCACCGCCGAACAGCCCGGCACCGCCGAAGAGCCCGGCGCCGACGCCCAGCCGCTTGGCCTTCTGGGCGACCTCCGCCTGCGCGAGCCGGGCCTCGTCGCGCACCAGCCGGCTGACCTGCTCGGTCAGCTGGCCGATGAGCTGGCCGGTCGAGGCGTCCGCGGGGGCGGGGGGCGGGGTGGGCGCGCGGCTGGCGCCCACCGTGGGGTCGGTCATCGGTCCTCCGAACCGGGCAGCGGTGTCGAGGTGCTCACATGCCCCCGATGATCGCCCGGGTAACCCCCTGCCGGCACCCGGGCGTCGCCGCCCGCCCGGCCGCCGAGCACATAGCCTGCGGCCATGAGCTGGTACTGGCGGCTGGAGGACCCCACGGGGGCGGTGATGGACCCCGCCGAGGTCGGGGTGGAGGTCCCGCAGGCGGACAACCAGGGTGACGCGGAGTCCTGGCTGGGGGAGAACTGGCGCGGCCTGCTCGAGCGCGGGGTCGCCACGGTGACCCTGTTCGACGGGGACCGGCGGGTCTACGGCCCGATGGGCCTCGCCCCCGCCTGAGCCTCGACCTCCATCGGAGGTCGAGGCCAGGCGAGGGACGGGAACGGCCCCCTCGTAGGGCCCTGCGCCGAGCGGAGATCGGCCCCCTCGCAGGGTCCCGCCGCGAGCCTGCGAGTGACGGGGGGCGAGGGGGTCCTTCCTGGGGGGCAGGAAGGTCCTTCGTCAGCCGCGGGCGGTCTTGGCGGGATCGCGCTCGACCACGTCGCCGAGGACGTCGTCGATGCGGGCGAGCACGTCGGCGTCGAGGGTGACCCCGGCCGCCGCCACGTTGTCGTGCACCTGCTCCGGCCGCGTCGCCCCGATGATCGCCGCCGCGACGTTGCGGTTCTGCAGCACCCAGGCGATGGCCAGCTGGGCCATGGACAGGCCCAGGTCGTCGGCGACCGGCCGCAGCTGCTGGACCCGCGTCAGGACGTCGTCGGTCATGAACCGCTGGATGAACCGGCCGGCGTCCGGGTCGCTGGCCCGGCTCCCCGGCGGCGGCTGCTCACCGGGCACGTACTTGCCGGTCAGCACGCCCTGTGCCAGCGGCGACCAGACGATCTGCGACACGCCCTCCCGTTCCGAGGTGGGCACGACCTCGGCCTCGATGACCCGCCAGAGCATCGAGTACTGCGGCTGGTTGCTGATCAGCTGGACGCCGAGGTCGCGGGCCAGGGCGGCGCCCGCGGCGATCTCCTCGGCGTTCCACTCCGAGACGCCGATGTAGAGCACCTTGCCGGCCCGGACGAGGTCGGCGAAGGCGGTCATCGTCTCCTCCAGCGGCACCGTCGGGTCGTAGCGGTGCGCCTGGTAGAGGTCGACGTAGTCGGTCTGCAGCCGCCGCAGCGAGGCGTGGCAGCTCTCCACGACGTGCTTGCGGGACAGCCCGCGGTCGTTGTGCCCGGGGCCGGTGGGCCAGTAGACCTTGGTGAAGACCTCCAGGCCCTCGCGGCGCTGGCCGGCCAGCGCGCGGCCGAGCACCGACTCGGCCCGGGTGCCGGCGTAGACGTCGGCGGTGTCGAAGGTGGTGATGCCGGCGTCGAGGGCGGCGCGGACGCAGGCCTGGGCCGCGTCCTCCTCGACCTGGCCGCCGTGGGTGAGCCAGTTGCCGTAGGCGATGGCGGAGATGGAGAGGCCGGAACGGCCCAGTCGTCGGGATTCCACGCCGTCCGACGCTAGTGGAAGGACCCTCCTGCCCCCCACCGCTCGCAGGCTCGCGGCGGGACCCTGCAGGAGGGCCTCTCAGACGCGGGCGCCGAGCGGGACGGTGGCCTTGGGGAACCGCCAGCGGCGCACCATCGTGGCCCGGGTGACGCCGTACCAGACCAGGCTGCGCATCTTGTGGTCCTGGCCGGGGAAGCGCTCCAGCACCGCCCTCTTGATCCGCCGGCCGAGCACGAACGAGTCGACGATCATCACGGCGAAGAAGACCAGCCAGAGGGACACCGAGTAGGAGCGCACCGGCTCGGGCAGGAAGTTGCCGAACAGCACCAGGGCGGCCACGAGCAGGAAGAAGCTGCCGGCGTTGCGGCGGGCGTCGACGACGTCGCGCACCAGCTTGCGCACCGGGCCGCGGTCGCGGGCCGGCAGGGCGACCTCCTCGCCGCGGGCGGCGCCGGCGCGGGTGGCCCCCCGCGCGCCCGCCGGCTGCTCCCGCATCCGCTTCCACGCCTCCTTGCGCGTCCGCGGCGGCGGCGGGGGAGGGCCGGGACGGCGGCCCTGGGCCTCGTGGCGCTTGGGCGTGGGCCGGCCCTTGCCCCCGGCCTTCACGAGCTGCGGGGTCAGGTCTGCGGCGGGGTCGGGCGCGGCCTCGGTGCGGTCCCGGCGCCCGGGCAGGCGGAGCTTCACGGCCTCCACTCTACGGGTGACCCCGCTCGCTCCAGGTCCGCGCGAGCACCGACGCCGTACAGTGGGAAGAGGCTCCGCTCCGGCGGCGTTGGCCTGCTGCAGGACGTGCCGCAGCAGGCACCCTCGAACGTGGGAGGACTTCCAACATGACGGTGCAGGACACCACGGCCACCGGCGTCATCCTCAGTGACCCGGCTGCCGCGAAGGTCAAGGCGCTGCTGGACCAGGAGGGTCGCGACGACCTCCGCCTGCGCATCGCCGTCCAGCCCGGCGGTTGCTCAGGCCTGCGCTACCAGCTCTTCTTCGACGAGCGGTTCCTCGACGGCGACCAGACCTTCGAGTTCGGTGGCGTCGAGGTCATCGTCGACCGGATGAGCGGCCCGTACCTCGGGGGCGCGGTGATCGACTTCGTGGACTCGATCGAGAAGCAGGGCTTCACGATCGACAACCCGAACGCGGGCAGCTCCTGCGCCTGCGGCGACAGCTTCAGCTAGCGGGAGGGCCCCTCCGCAGAGGGGCCTGGTCGGAGGCCCGGTCCCCCTCGGGGGGCCGGGCCTCCGTCGTCTCCGGCTACAGCCGGACGGGGTAGACCGTCTCCGGGACGTCGGGGGTGATGCGCTGCTCGACGAAGACGCCGTGCCAGACCATGAAGACCAGCAGCGTCCACAGCTTGCGGGACAGGTCCACCGGCGAGCCGGCCCGCTGGTTGTCCCGGTGCTCGTCGAGCATCCACAGCACCTGCCGGCGGTCCAGCCACTCGTCGGTCTGGCTGTCCTCGACCACCTGCCGCGCCCAGTCGTGCAGGTCCTCGGCCAGCCAGTGCCGGGTGGGCACCGGGAAGCCGAGCTTGCGCCGGTTGAGCACGTGCGGCGGCACGACCTGCTCCAGCGCCCGGCGCAGCGCGTACTTCGTCGTCTCCTTCGTGACGCGCTGGCCGACCGGCAGCGTGCCGGCCACCGCGAACACCTCGGGGTCCAGGAACGGCACCCGCAGCTCGAGGGAGTTGGCCATGGTCATCTTGTCGGCCTTGACCAGGATGTCGCCGCGCAGCCAGGTGAACAGGTCGACGTACTGCATGGCGGTCACGTCGTCGTAACCGGCCGCGCGGGTGCGCTCGTAGAGCTCCCGGGTGACCGCGACGTGGGACAGGTCGGGGTCGCGCCGCTCGAGGAAGCCGAGCTCGGAGTCGCGGAAGATGCGGGCGTTGCCGTAGTAGCGCTGTTCCAGCGGGATGGACCCGCGGCGCAGCAGGTCCTTGCCGCGCATGCCCTCGGGCAGCCGCGCCGACAGCGCGCCCAGCGCCCGGCGGACGCCGCCGGGCAGCCGGTCGAAGGCGGCCAGCGACAGCGGTTCCCGGTAGATGTTGTAGCCGCCGAACAGCTCGTCGGCGCCCTCGCCGGACAGCACCACCTTGACGTGCTTGCGCGCCTCGCGGGCGACGAAGTACAGCGGCACGAGTGCGGGGTCGGCGACCGGGTCGTCGAGGTACCAGACGACCAGCGGGATGGCGGCGGCGAACTCCTCGGGCGTCACGACCTTGGTGACGTGCTCGACACCGATGGCGGCCGCCGACTCCGCGGCGACGTCGATCTCGGAGAACCCCTGCCGCTCGAAGCCGACCGTGAAGGTCATCAGGTCGGGGTTGTACCGCTTGGCCAGCGCCGCGATCGCGGTGGAGTCGATGCCGCCGGACAGGAACGACCCGACGGTGACGTCGGCGCGCATGTGCACCCGCACGGAGTCGTCGAGCACCTGGGCGATCCGGTCGTAGAGGCCCTGCTGCTCCTCCGGCGCGACCGGCCGGACGGGGAAGGAGGGGTGGAAGTAGCGGGAGGTGTGCAGCTCGCCGTCCACCACGGTGAAGCTGGTGCCGCTCTCGATCCGCCGGATGCCGCGGTGCAGCGTCGCGGGCTCGGGCACGTACTGCAGCGTCAGGTAGTGCTGCAGGGACGCCGAGTCCACCCCGCCGGCGCTGTCGGTGCCGCCGAGCAGCTCCAGCACGGCCTTCTTCTCTGAGCTCACGACCAGCGCGCCGTCGGCCAGGCGGGCGGTGAACAGCGGCTTGATGCCGAACGGGTCGCGCGCGCCGAACGCCGTCCCGGTGCGGGTGTCCCAGATGACGAAGGCGAACATGCCGCGCAGCCGCCGGACGACGTCCTGGCCCCAGTAGTGGTAGCCGGCGACGATCGCCTCGGTGTCGCCCTCGGTGCTGAACCGGGCGCCCAGCGCCGCGAGCTCCTGGCGCAGCTCGACGTAGTTGTAGATCTCGCCGTTGAAGACGATCCGGTAGCGGCCGTCGGCGTAGGGCATCGGCTGGTGGCTGTGCTCGATGTCGATGAACGACAGCCGGTTGAAGCCGAAGGCGACCCGCGCGTCGCTCCAGACCTGGGTCTCGTCGGGACCGCGGTGCCGCAGGCAGTGCAGGGCCTCCTGCACCTCCTTGACCCGGGTGTCGTCGACGCGGTCGGCGTCGGTGGACAGGTAGGCGAGCAGGCCGCACATGGCGAGGGGTCTCCGGGAGGTCGATCGTGTGCCGGCGGTCGGTGCCGCGGCAGGGTCAGACGCGCTGGCCGGCGCGGGTCGTGCGGGTCGCGTGGCGCTCGGCGACGAAGGACAGGATCGGGACGGTTCCGGCCACCAGGGTGAGAACCGTGCCGCGCAACGTCCAGGAGGCGCGCAGGGCGAGGTCGCACGCGGTCAGGAAGAAGACGAAGTACAGCCAGCCGTGCAGGGTGCCGAGCACCTCGGCCGGCTGGGCGACGCCGCCCAGGTACTTGACCGGGACGGCGACGAGCACCAGGGCGACGAGCAGCACGCCGACGACCCAGGCCATAACCCGGTAGCGGGTCAGCGCGGCGGGGACGTCGCGTCCCACCCGTCGGGCCAGCGCGCGGGGCAGCCGCGACGCCGCCGCCGGTTCAGCCACGGTCGGCCCGCTGCCGCAGCGCCTTCTCGTTGAGCTCGGCGAGGTAGGCGTTGTAGGCGGCCAGCTCGGGGTCGCCGGAGGTGTCGATGCGCGGCTTCTGGTAGAGCACCACGGCGCTGCCCGGCTCGTCCTCGTCGGGGTCCCGGTGGACCTCCTCGCGGCACATGCGCACGTAGAACCACAGGCCCATGAAGCCGTACAGCGGCCACTGCAGCGCGTAGCTCCAGTTGACCGCTCCGCCGCCGGCCTCGGCCTTGGTCAGCTGCCAGTGGCCGAGGTAGAAGGTGGCCACGAACAGGGCGGCCACGACCAGGTGCGCGAGCACCCAGCGGGGGGTCAGCAGCCGGGACAGCACGGCCTCGACTCTAACCGCCGGGGGACCCGTCCCGGGCTGTCCGTGAGCCAGGCCACCGTGGTCCCGGGTACCGGCCCCGGCGCCCCCGGGCGGTCGGGGCGCCGTCCTCCTCCGGGCGCCCCGGAGCCACCCCGTCGCCGTCGTGTCTCCGGTCGCCGGCCGCCGTGCGGGGTCGGATACCCTCGCCGCAGACTGTGGTCGGCACAGGCGCCGTTCGCCGGGTACGGGCCCGAGGGCTCCCGGCGAGACCGTCCGGTGCTCCGGACGAGGACGAGGAGGCAGCGAGCAGTGGCTCGAGGCAGCAGGCTCGCGCGGGTGTCCGCGCTCGGTCTCCTGGGGGCGCTGGCCCTCACCGGCTGCACCCCGAACAACGAGTTCTGGCGCTGGGGCTGGCCCGACGGGGTGACCGACGAGGCCTACGAGATGCGCACCCTGTGGATCTGGTCGGTCATCGCGGCCCTGATCGTGGGCTTCGCCGTGTGGGGCCTCATCGGCTGGTCGGTCGTCCGGCACAAGAAGCGCAGCGACGAGCTGCCCAAGCAGACGGCGTACAACCTGCCCCTGGAGATCGTGTACACGATCATCCCGTTCCTCATCATCGCCGGGCTGTTCTTCTTCACGGTGGTCGTGCAGAACCGGGTCCAGGAGCGCAGCACCGACCCCGACGTGACGATCGCGGTCAACGCCTTCAAGTGGAACTGGCAGTTCGTGTACCCGGAGACCACCGGGGACGACGGCGAGCCGGTCAACACGGTCGGCACCAGCGACGAGGTCCCGATCCTCGTCCTGCCCACCGACCAGGACATCCGCTTCGAGGTCGCCTCCGCCGACGTCATCCACTCCTTCTGGGTGCCGGAGTTCCTCTTCAAGCTCGACGTCATCCCGGGCAACGAGAACGGCCGGGACAACGTCTTCGAGGTGACCGTCCGCGAGGAGGGCGCCTTCGTCGGCCGCTGCGCCGAGCTGTGCGGCACCTACCACGCCTACATGAACTTCGAGGTGCGAGCGGTCTCCCCGGCCGACTACGACGCCTACCTGGCCGCCCGTGAGTCCGGGCTGAGCAACTTCGACGCCCTGGAGAGCATCGGCCAGCCGGGGGCGGCGACCAGCACCACGCCGTTCGACCTCATCGACGACGCGCAGCGGGCGGACGGCTGACGTGACCGGCACCCGGGCACCGCACACCCCGCAGGAGGGACGGCCGTGAAGGTCGAAGCGCTCATCTTCAACGCCCTCGGCGTCTTCTGCATCGTCGTGGCCGCCGTCTACGGCATCTGGTCCCGGGAGCCGATCGGCACGACCGCCCTGGCCCTCTCCGGTGGCCTGGTGTTCCTCGTCGGCGGGTTCTTCTGGTTCGTCTCCCGGCGCATCGACCCCCGCCCGGAGGACCGCAAGGACGCCGACATCGCCGACGGCGCCGGTGAGCTCGGCTTCTTCAGCCCCGGCAGCTACTGGCCGCTGGGCATCGCCCTGTCGGCCGGCCTGATGGGCCTCGCGCTGGCCTTCTTCTACGTCTGGCTCATCGTGATCGCCATGGCGGCCATCTTCATCACCGTCGGCGGCCTGCTGTTCGAGTACTACGTCGGGCAGAACGCCCAGGGCTGAGCACCTCCGACTCCAGGGCCCCTCCCCGCCACGGCGGGGAGGGGCCCTCGTCGTGTGCGGGGCCCGTCCACGCCCTGTGCCGCCCGCAGGCGGTTTAGAGCCGGCGGTGCGCCCTTCTCCAGGTGCCGGGCGCACACCGACGCCGCTGAGGCGCCCGTCCGCCCTCAGCCGTCACTGGGGTGCCACCCGCCCACCCGGGACCCCGAGGACCCGGCGCCGCGCCCGGCACGCGCCGTGCAGCCCGTGCCGTGCCGTTCCTGCCCCGCGCAGGTGGGGTGAGTCCGCCACCGAGGGCAGCGGCGTCGCCGCCGGTGTCCCGTCCTGCCCGCCACGGGGTCGCCGGCTCCGAGGAGTGCGCCGGCCGCCGGCGCCGTCGGCACGGCTGGGTGCACGGTCCGTCGTCGTCCCGCGGGGGCTCCTGCGGCTCCTGGGAGCCTCGTCGTCGTCCGCGGGCCCACGCCGGACCGGGAGGGGTGGACGCCGGCCCCGCCGTCCCCGGCGCCCAGCAGGGAGCTCCGGGGCACGACCCCGTCTGCAGGGGCCCCGCGGGAGCGCTGCACGGGAGGTCGTGGTGGCTCCGCAGGGGGAGGGCCACCACCGCCCGTCCCCCCACGACGCGGAAGGGCCCCGACGGGGTGTCCGTCGGGGCCCTTCGCGTTGCTGCGGGTGACTAGTCGCGCGGCTCCTGCGGCCGGCCACCGTCCGAGGGGCGACCGGAGGTGGTGAGCTCACGGGACTCCGCCGCGGACAGGCCGCGCTCGTCGCGCCGCTGCTCGAGCTCCACCTGCACCGGCTCCTCGATCGGCGAGAAGAACCCGCGGATGGCGCGGCGGGCGCCACCCACCTGGTTCATCCGCTTGGGCACCGGAGCCCCGCCGTAGGCCAGCTGGCCGTGGCCGTGCTCGTCGACCGGGCCGAGGGGCTGGTGCACCTCGATGAACTCACCGTGCGGCAGCCGCCGGATGACACCGGTCTCCAGGCCGTGCTCGAGGACCTCCCGGTCGTGCTTCTGCAGACCCAGGCAGATCCGGTAGGTGATCAGGTAGACGATCGGCGGGAGGATGACCAACCCGATCCGCCCGGCCCAGGTCATCGCGTTGAGGCTGATGTCGAACTTCTCGGCGATGACGTCGTTGCCACCGGAGAACATGAGCACCACGTAGAAGGTCAGCGACATCATGCCCAGCGAGGTGCGCACCGGCACGTCGCGCGGACGCTGCAGCAGGTGGTGCGACGCCTCGTCGCGGGTCAGCACCCGCTCGATGACCGGGTACAGCGCCAGGAGCGTGAAGATGATGCCCGGCAGCACGACCGTGGGCCAGAACAGCGCCGGGATCGTGTAGTCCCCGGGCAGGTTGATGTCCCAGGCCGGGAAGAGGCGGGTGGACCCGTCGAGGAACATCACGTACCAGTCCGGCTGCGACGCGGCGGACACCTGCGCCGGGTTGTACGGACCCCACAGCCACACCGGGTTGATCTGCACCAGACCACCGAGCGCGGCGCAGACGCCGAACACGATGAAGAACAGCCCGCCGGCCTTGACCGCGAACGCCGGGAAGAGCCGGTTGCCGACCACGTTGTGCTCGGTCCGCCCCGGGCCGGGGAACTGGGTGTGCTTCTGCTTGACCAGCATCAGCAGGTGCACCGCGATCAGGCCGAGGATGATCGCCGGGACGATCAGCACGTGCACGATGTACATCCGGCCGAGGATCTCCTCGCCGACGTAGTCACCGTCGAACACCGCCCAGTGCACCCAGGTCCCGACGACCGGGATGGACAGGATGATCGCGCTGACGATGCGCAGCCCGGTGCCGGACAGCAGGTCGTCGGGCAGCGAGTAGCCGGTGAAGCCCATGGCGAAGGACAGCACCAGCAGGGCGACACCGATCAGCCAGTTGGTCTCCCGCGGCCGGCGGAAGGCGCCGGTGAAGAAGATGCGCAGCAGGTGGACCACGATCGCGGCCACGAACAGCAGCGCGGCCCAGTGGTGCAGCTGCCGGATGAACAGACCACCGCGGACGTCGAAGGAGAGCTTGAGCGAGGACTCGTAGGCGGCGGTCATCTCCAGGCCGCGCATCGGCGCGTACGTGCCCTCGTAGACGACCTCGGTCAACGCCGCGTCGTAGTAGAAGGTCAGGTAGGTGCCGGAGAGCAGCAGGATCACGAACGAGTAGAGCGCGATCTCACCGAGCAAGAACGACCAGTGGTCGGGGAAGACCTTGTTCAGGGTGCGACGGAGCGGGCCGGCGACGATCAGACGGTCGTCGACCTCCAGCGCCGCCTTGCCCAGGGGCGTGGTCGGGACACCCGGCGCTGTGGCGGTACGGGCCATCAGATGCGCTCCCGGTTCCAGTAGGTGGGGCCAACAGCTTCAATGTAGTCACTACGCGCAACGAAGAAGCCCTCGTCGTCGACGGTGATCGGCAGCTGGGGCAGCGGGCGGGTGGCCGGGCCGAAGACGGGCTTGGCGCCCTGGGTCACGTCGAACTGCGACTGGTGGCACGGGCACAGGATCCGGCTGGTCTCCTGCTCGTACAGCGACACCGGGCACCCGGCGTGGGTGCAGATCTTGGAGTAGGCCACGTAGTCGCCGTAGCCGAAGTCGTCCTGGCCCTGGCGGGGCTGCTCGACCGAGACCTGCTCCGGGCGCAGCCGGATGAGCATGGTGGCCGCGTCGGCCTCCAGGTTGCCGCCGGGGACGGCCGGGAAGACCGTCTCCAGCGACCCGGGCTGCTGGTCACCGGGACGGATCGGGCTGCCGTCGTCGCGCAGCAGGCGCGTCCCCTCGGCCCAGCTGGTGGTGCCCAGCGGGTTGCCGACGTTCGGGTTGCGGATCAGGCCGCCCAGCGGCATGAGCAGCATCAGCCCGACCCCGCCGCCCATGAAGACCAGCGAGCGGGTGATCAGCTTGCGGCGGGCCAGGCCGTAGGTGTTCAGGCCGCCCAGGAGGGACGCGCCGGTGGTGACCCGGTCGAAGTGCGACCCGTCGTGCTTGTCCTGCACCGCGGTCTCGTGCGGGAGGAGCTTCTTGGTGAACAGCACCATGCCGACCCCGACCAGGGTGAGCGACAGCCCACCGAGCCCACCGATGAGCGGGGTGAACAGCGCGCTCCACCCGCCCTCGGTGATGTCCCACTGCCAGTCGGGGAGGAACCACCCGGAGCCGACGTAGACGACGAAGGCCGCGAACGCCGACAGGCCGGCGAGGGCGAACGTCATCGACACCTGCCGGACGGCCGCCTTCTCCAGCCGGGAGCCCGGCTCCGGGGCCGGGTCGACGTGCAGCACCTGCACGCCGTCGTAGCGGGCACCGAGGAGGTCCAGCTCCTCGCGCGTCATCGTGGCGAGGCGCTCGGGGGTGTAGTCCTCGTCCGGCCCGCCGTGCAGCGGGCCGGGGGTGTCCGAGCCGCCGGTCGACCCGGGCGCGGTGTGCGGGGCGCTCACGCCTTGCTCCCCATCCAGAAGATGCCGAACAGCAGCGCGGCCACGCCGACGACCCAGATCACGACGCCCTCGGCGACCGGGCCGATGCGCCCGATGCCGGCACCGCCCGGGTCGGCCTGCTCCTTGACGGTCTGGATGTAGTTGATGATCGAGCGCTTCTCCTCGGGGGTGAGCTGGTTGTCCCCGAAGATCGGCATGTTCTCCGGCCCGCTCAGCATCGCGCTGTAGATCTCGAGGTCGTTGGCGTCCTCGAGGCTGGGCGCCCGCTTCCCGGAGGACAGCGCGCCGCCCTCGCCGACGAAGTTGTGGCACTGCGCGCAGTTGAGCCGGAACAGCTCCCCGCCCTCGGCCAGGTCACCGTCGCGGAGGTCCCCCGACGGGAGGGTGGGACCGCCGCCGTTGGCCTGGATGTAGGCCATCAGCTGGTCGATCTCCTCGTCGTTGAAGACCGCCGGCTTGTCCGGGGCCTGGGCCTCCTGGCGGACCAGCGGCATGCGGCCGGTGTGCACCTGGAAGTAGACGGCGGCCTCGCCCACGCCGATGAGCGAGGGCCCGCGGGTCGGCACGCCCTCGAGGTTCTCGCCGTGGCAGGTGATGCAGCTGCGCTCGTACAGCTCGCGGCCGGCGGCCTCGGCCGAGGACTCGCTCTGGATGGCCTCCTCGGTCGCGTGCGCCGGGGACAGCGCCGAGTACAGCGCGCCGGTGAGGACGAGGCCGGCCATCAGGCCGGCCACGTTGGCGACGCGGCGGCGGTGCCGCGACCGCCGCCGGGCGCGGGCCGCGGCAGCGGGGGAGCCGTCGGTGGGACGGCGGGACCAGCGGCGCAGGCCGCGGGGAACGCCCTCCTCAGCGGGGGCGACGGACTGCGGGTTCGGAGTGGACACCGTTTCCCTAGCGGATCAGGTAGATCGTGGCGAAGAGCCCGACCCACACGACGTCGACGAAGTGCCAGTAGTAGGAGACCACGATGGCCGAGGTCGCCTGCGCGGGCGTGAACCGGCCCATGGTGGACCGGATGAGCAGGTACACGAAGGCGACGAGGCCCCCGATGACGTGCAGCGCGTGGAAGCCGGTCGTCAGGTAGAAGACCGATCCGTAGGTGGAGCTGGAGATGCTGGTGCCGTGCTCGACGACCAGCACCCGGTACTCGTTGGCCTGGGCGAGGACGAAGACCAGGCCCATCACGAAGGTGATCGTGAACCAGCGCCGCAGGCCGTACACGTTGCCGTTCTCGGCCGCGAACACCCCGAGCTGGCAGGTGACCGAGGAGGCCACCAGGATGATCGTGAAGAACGCCGCGTAGGGCAGGTTCAGCTCGGTCGGCTCCGGCGGCCACCCCTCGGTGGCCCGCGCGCGGGCCGTGAAGTACATGGCGAAGAGGCCGGCGAAGAACATCAGCTCGCTGGAGAGCCAGATGATCGTGCCGACGCTCACCAGGTTCGGTCGGGTCAGCGAGTGCACCCGGGAGGTGTCGAAGGTGCCGCCCGCCAGGGGAGCCGTTGTCACGGGGCCCATCATGGCACCGGTTTCGCGGAGGCACCGCCCGCGGGTGGGATGTCGGGGCGCGGCCGTGACCTCCCCGATACCCGGTCGGCGTCCTGACCGGTCGACCGACGCCCTGCCACTACGCTCGCCGCCGTGAGCGACGCCACCCCGGCCACCGTCCTGGTCTACAGCTCCCGGTCCGACGTGCGGGCCGCCGTGCGCCTCGCGGTGGGCCGCCGCCCCGCCGCGGACGTCGGCCCCCTGACCTGGATCGAGTGCGCCACGGCCGACGAGGTCGTGCAGACCGTGGACGGCGGTGGCGTGGACCTGTGCGTGCTCGACGGGGAGGCCCAGCCCACCGGCGGTCTGGCGCTGGCCCGCCAGCTCACCATGGAGGTCGCCGACCGCCCGGCGCTGTGCGTCCTCATCGCCCGCCAGCCCGACCGCTGGCTGGCGCACTGGTCGCAGGCCGAGGCCACCCTGCCGTTCCCGGTCGACCCGCTCACCGCCCCCGCCGTCGTCGCCGGGGTGCTGCGCGACCGGGTGGGACGGCGCCCGGTCACCCGGTGAGCGGCGGACCGACCTGGCCGGCCCTGCTGACCCGCCTGCTGGCGCGGGAGGACCTCGCGGCCGCGGACACGTCCTGGGCGATGCGCGAGGTGATGGCCGGCGAGGCCAGCCCCGCGCAGATCGCCGCCTTCGCCGTCGCGCTGCGCGCCAAGGGCGAGTCGCCGGCCGAGGTCACCGGGCTGGCCGAGACGATGCTCGAACGCGCCGTCCCCGTGGACCTGCCGCTGGACTGCGTCGACATCGTCGGCACCGGTGGTGACGGCGCCCACACCGTCAACATCTCGACGATGGCGGCGGTGGTCACCGCCGCGGCGGGGGTCCCGGTGGCCAAGCACGGCAACCGGGCCGCGTCGTCGTCCTCCGGGGCCGCGGACGTGCTCGAGGCGCTGGGGGTGGTCATCGACCTGCCGGCGCCCGCGGTGGCGCGCTGCGTGCAGGAGGCCGGGATCGGGTTCTTCTTCGCGCCGCTGTTCCACCCCGGGTACCGGCACACCGCCGTCCCACGGCGGGAGATGGGGATCGGCACCGTCTTCAACTTCCTCGGCCCGCTGGCCAACCCCGCGCGGCCGAAGGCGGCGGCGATCGGCTGTGCCGACGCCCGCATGGCCCCGGTGCTGGCGGAGGTGCTGGCCGGGCGCGGGACGCGCGCGCTGGTGTTCCGGGGCGACGACGGCCTC
Organism: Geodermatophilus sp. DSM 44513; assembly: GCF_032460525.1. Taxonomy (NCBI): domain Bacteria; kingdom Bacillati; phylum Actinomycetota; class Actinomycetes; order Geodermatophilales; family Geodermatophilaceae; genus Geodermatophilus; species Geodermatophilus sp. DSM 44513. The sequence continues at coordinate 1,732,474 of NZ_CP135963.1, forward strand.
GACGAGCTGACCACCGCCACCACGTCGTCGGTGTGGGTGGTGCGCGGCGGCGAGGTGGTCCCCGACCGGGTGGACCCCGCGGCCCTGGGGCTGGCGCCGTCGGCGGTCGACGCGCTGCGCGGCGGCGACCCGGCGGTCAACGCCGACGTGTTCCGCCGGGTCGTCGGTGGCGAGCGGGGCCCGGTCCGTGACGCGGTGCTGCTCAACGCCGCGGCCGCGCTGGTCGCCCACGACGAGCGGGCCGGGCGGCTGCACGACGCCCTGGCGGCCGGGATGGCGCGCGCCGCGGAGGCGGTCGACGACGGCCGAGCCGCGGCGCTGCTGGGCCGCTGGGTCTCGGTCAGCCGCTCGCTGCGCGACTGAGGAAAGGGCCTCAGTCGAGGCCGATGGAGAAGGCCGCCTCCAGGTCGTGCCGGGAGTAGGCGCGGAAGGCGATGTGCGTCTCGGTCTCCAGCACGCCGGGCACCTTGTTGATCCGCCCGGCGATCACCTCGGCCACCTGCTCGAACTCGCGGACGCGGACGACCGCGATGAGGTCGACCTCGCCGGCGGTCGAGTAGACCTCGCTGACCCCGTCGAGGTCGGCGACGGCCTCGGCCACCTCGGGGATCGCGTCCGTGGCGGCGTCGATCATGACGATGGCGGTGATCACGCCGGGGATCGTAACCGGGCGGCCGGGGCGCCGGCCGGTCCGCGGGACACCCGCTCGGGGCGGGCGCGGGTGCCCAGGGAGCGGCCGTCGGCGAACGGGTCGAGCCCGGCCCGGCCGGCCTCGACGCGGTCGAGGAAGTCGGTGTACCCGCCGGTGCCCGGGACCGGACAGGCCAGCGTCCCGTCGACCTGCACCAGCCGCGTGCCGGGCCTCTCCATCCAGCGCAGCACCAGCTCGGTCTCCTCGACCGTGGCGGCCAGCTCGCCGTCGGGGCCGGTCGTGGTCTCGGCCGTGGCGAGCAGCCCGTCCAGGGTGGCCCGCACGGAGCTGCCGCGGGCCGCGCACCCGGCGGCCACCAGCCGACCCCGGCGGACGACGGACAGCTGCCAGCCACCGTCGCCGTCCGGGCGGGCGAGGACCAGCTCGGGGACCGCGGCGAGGGACTCCAGGCGCTGGCGCCGGCGCACCGCGCGGACCAGCACGGCGACGCGGTCGCGCAGCACGGCGGCGTCCTCGTAGCGTTCGTCGGTGGCCAGCCGGTCCACCCGCGCCAGCAGCGGCGCGAGCAACCGGTGGGGGTCGGCGGCCACCGCCGTCCGCAGCACCGCGGTGACGGTGCCGTACTCCTCGACGGACTGCGCGCCGGTGCAGGGCGCGCCGCAGCGGCCCATGCCGGCCAGCGCGCAGGCGGTGCCGAGCACGCGCACCGACAGCCGGCCGGTGCACTGGCGCAGCGGCAGCGCCTCGTGGACGGCGGCCACCGCGGCGTCGGCGGCGCGCCGGTGCGGGAAGGGCCCGAGGAAGACCCCCGCGCCGGGGCGCACCCGGCGGACGACGGACAGCCGCGGGAACGGCTCCTCGGTGAGCCGCACCCACAGCGCCCGCTCGGGGAAGCGGGAGCGGCGGTTGTAGCGGGGCTTGTGCTCGGCGATGAGCCGCAGCTCGCGGACGGCGGCCTCCAGGTCGTGCGCGCACGGGATGGCGTCGACCCGCCGGGCCAGGGCCACCATCTCGGTCATCCGGCTGCGCTGCTCGCCGGCGGTGAAGTAGCTGCGCACCCGGGTGCGCAGGTCGCCCGACGTCCCGACGTAGAGCGGCTCGTCGCGGGGACCGCGGAACAGGTAGACGCCCGGGCCGTGCGGCACGTCGTCGGCCAGGTGGCGCTTGCGCAGCCGGTGCGCGTCGACCTGGCGGGTCAGCCCGGTCAGTTCCTCCAGGCTGGTGACGCCGAGCGGGCCCAGCCGCTCGAAGAGCCCGTGCAGCACGTCGACGGTGGCGCGGGCGTCGGCCAGCGCGCGGTGGCAGGGCTCGGTGCTGGTGCGGAAGAACGGCGCCAGGGTGGCCAGCTTGCAGTTGGGCACCTCGTCGCGGCTGAGCAGCCGGCGGGCGAGGACGGCGGTGTCGACGGAGGCCGCGGCCGGCCACGGGACGCCGGTCTGGGCGCAGGCGGCCCGGAGGAAGCCGAGGTCGAAGGGCGCGTTGTGGGCGACCAGCACCGCGCCGTGGGCGAACTCCAGGAACTGCGGGAGGACGGCGTCGATGCGGGGGGCGGCGGCCACCATCGTCGAGGTGATGCCGGTGAGCACGCTGATGTAGGGCGGGATCTCGCAGCCCGGGTCGACCAGGGTCTGGAACTCACCGAGGACCTCCCCGCCGCGCACCTTGACCGCACCGATCTCGGTGATCGCGCAGTCCTTCGGCGACCCGCCGGTGGTCTCCAGGTCGACGACGACGAAGGTCACGCCCGCCAGCGGCGTGCCGAGCTCGTCGATGGTGGCCTGCTGGTAGCGGGGCAGCCCGACGGCGGCGGCGCGCGCGGCCGTCCCGGCCAGGCGGGCGGGGGAGAGCGGCACCGGCCGGGGAGAGGAGGGGCGCACGGGGCGGACGGTAGGTCGGGCGGCCGACAGTCCCGGGACGGCGCGCCGGGTGGGTGTCTCACCCGGGAGGGGAGGGACCCGGGCGCAGGGCTGGCCCCCGGGCACCGCGCCGGTCACCATCGGGGTGGTCCGAGCCCGGTCCAGGACACGTCGCGGGGGTGGTCGATGCGCCGGGGGACCCTGGCCGCGGCGGTGGTGGCCGCCCTGGTGTTCGCGCCGGCTCCCGCGCTGGCGGCGCCCGGCGACCTCCCGGCCGGCTCGGCCAGCCTGCTGGACAGCCCCGAGCTCGACGAGCTGCAGCGGCGCGCCGCCGCGGTCCAGGCCGACCTGCAGCGGCGCCAGGCGCGGGTGCTCGAGGCGCGCGCGGCCCTCGACGCCGCCCGCAGCGCCGCCGAGCAGGCGCAGGCCGACATCGCCGCGGCCGACGCCGAGCTGGCCCGGGCCCGCGCCGAGGTGGCCCGGCACGCGTCGGCCGTGTACCGGGACGCGGGGGAGGTCACCGCCCTCAGCGTGCTGCTGGGCGGTGGTGGGCCGGCCGACGTCGTCGCCGCGGCCGGCCTGCTCGACGCCGCGGAGCGGCACGCCGCCGCCGTGGTGGGCGCCGCCGAGCGCCGGCGCCAGGAGGCGGCGGCCCGGCGGTCGGAGGCCGAGGAGGTGCAGGCGACCGCGCGGGCCCGCGCCACCGAGCTGACCGGGCAGATCGCGGAGCTGGAGGCGGCCGCGGCCGCGGCGACCCGCGACCTGGAGGCCGCCGTCGCGGCGGCCGACCGCGAGCTCGGCCGTCAGCGGGAGGAGCAGCGCGCTGCCGGCCGGGCGGCGGCCGCCGCCTGGCAGGACCGGCTCGGCCGGCTGGCCGCGGCCGGCGTCGACCCGCCGCCCGCCGCGGCGCTGCGCGACCCGGCGGCCGGTGCGCCGGAGGGGCTGGTGCCGCTGCCCGCGGCCGACGGAGGCGTGCAGGCCGGGGCGGCCCAGCTGCCCGGCTCGCCGCTCGTCGTCCTGCCCGCCGAGACCGTCACCGCGGTCAGCGCCGCCGTCGCCGCCCTGGACGAGCCCTACGCGGCCGGGGCGACGGGGCCGGCCGCGTGGTCCTGCGGCGGCCTGGTGCAGGCCGTCTACGCCGCGGCCGGCGTCGACCTCCCGCGCGGTCAGGCGGAGCTCTACGCGGTCACCACCCCGGTCGACCGCGCCGACGTGCTGCCGGGTGACCTGGTCTTCCTCGGCGGGCGGGCGGCCGGGCTGGGCAACGTGGGCATCGCCGTCGACGGGAGCACCGTGCTGGCTGCCGACGCCCGCGCCGGGGCCGTGGTCGTCGGCCGTCCCGCGGCCGAGCGGGTGCTGGCGGTGGGGCGGCCCAGCCTGGGGCAGCGCGCGGCCGTCGCGGCACCGGGACCGTCCGCCGGGGTCCTGCCGGTCGAGTGCGGCGCCGTCCGCCACCCGCCGTCGACGTCCGGGGGGAACGCGTGGGGCGGGTTCCCCAACGGCCTGATCCCGCCGGGCTCGATGTGCTCGCTCGGGGTCGCCGGGCACCTGCTGCGCTGCGACGCCGCGGCTGCCTACCGGGAACTGGCCGCCGCCTTCGCCGTGGCCTTCGGGCGCCCGCTGTGCACCACCGACTCCTACCGGACCTACGCCGCCCAGGTGCGCCTGTACGGGGAGAAGCCGGAGCTGGCCGCCGTGCCGGGCACCAGCGAGCACGGCTGGGGGCTGGCGGTCGACCTGTGCGGCGGGATCGAGCGGTTCGGGACGCCGGAGTACGCCTGGATGGTGGCCGAGGCCGGCCGCTTCGGCTTCGTCCACCCGGGTTGGGCCGACCAGGGCGGTGGGCGCGAGGAGCCCTGGCACTGGGAGTACGCCGGCGGGTGAGCCGGAAGTGTCGGTGCCCGCTCCTAGCGTCGGGTCCGGATCGAGCGGGGGCCACGGGGCCCGCGACGGGGCCCGGCCAGCAGAGGAGTGACCACCGTGTTCATCGACTGCGACACCTGCACCGCCCGCGGCACCGGCTGTGGGGGTTGTGTCCTCACCGTGCTGCTGGGGGCGCCGCCGGGCTGGCAGGGGTCCGACCCGGTGGTGGTGCCGCTGGCCGGCCGGCGGGACGACGGGCTGACCGCCGAGGACGTGGTCGTCGTGCCGCGCCCCGGGACGGTCGTGGAGTTCGACGAGGTGGAGCGCCGCGCCGTCCGGGTGCTGGCCGACGCCGGGCTGGTGCCCCCGCTGCGCCACCAGGCCCCGCCGCGCGCGGTCCCGGCGCGACGCCCGGCGCCCGGACGGCGGGCCGGCGGCAGCGCCCGGCGGCGCACCGGCTGACCCCACGGGGGGCGGTGAGGGCGGGCGGGTCCTCCTAGGATCGGTCGGGTGAGTCCTCGCCGGGCCGCGCTGCTGGCCGCGGTCGTGCTCGGCGGCGTGCTCGTGGTGGTCCTCGCGGTGGTCCCGCCCTGGACGCTGCTGGCCGAGCCGGCCGGCGGGCGCACCCCGGCCGACCCGTCGACGGTCCTCCCGCCGGAGGCGCTCGCGCGGGCGGAGGCCTTCGCCGCCGCCCTGCGCCCGGCCTCCCTCACCTCGCTGGTGCTCGGCCTGGCCGTCTCCGCCGTCCTCGGCCTGACCCCGCTCGGGGCCCGGCTGGTGCGCGCCGTGGCCCGGCCCGCGGGCGGCGGGCCGACCGCCCAGGTGCTGCTCGGCACGGCCGCCGTGGTCGTCGCCGGCCGGCTCGCCACGCTGCCGGTCTCGGCGTACGCCGAGGTGGTCCGCCACCGCTACGGGCTGTCCACCCGCGGCTGGGGGCTGTGGCTGCGCGACGTCGCCGTGTCCACCGCCATCGGCGCCGCGGTCACCGCACTGGCGCTGCTGGGCTTCCTGTGGCTGGTCCGCCGGGCGCCGCGCACCTGGTGGGCGTGGGCGGCCGGCGTGGCGGCCGGCCTGGTCGTCGTCGGCTCCTTCCTCTACCCGGTGGTCGTGGAGCCGGCCTTCAACCGCTTCCAGCCGCTGCCCGCCGGTGAGCTGCGCACCCGGCTGCTGGACCTCGCGGCGGAGAACGGCACCCCGGTGCAGGACGTGCTGGTCTCCGACGCCTCCCGCCGGACCACCGCGCTGAACGCCTACGTCTCCGGCTTCGGCTCCACCCGCCGCGTCGTCGTCTACGACACCACCCTCGACCGGCTGCCCGAGGACGGCGTGGCCTCGATCGTGGCGCACGAGCTCGGCCACGTCGTGCACCGCGACGTGCTCACCGGCACGCTGATCGGGGCGCTGGGCGCGGCCGCGGCCGTGGCGCTGTCCGGGTGGCTGCTGTCCTGGACACCGCTGCTGCGCCGCGCCGGCGCGACCTCGCCGGGTGACCCGGCGGTCGTCCCGCTGGTGCTGCTCCTGCTGTCGGTGGGCGGGCTGCTCGGCACCCCGGTGCAGAACCTGGTGTCGCGGCAGGTGGAGGCGCGCGCGGACCTGCGCGCCCTGGAGCTGACCGGCGACGCCCGCGCGTTCGTCGAGATGCAGCGGCAGCTCTCGACCAGCAACCTGAGCGACCCGGACCCGCCCACCGCCTGGCACTGGTTCTTCGGGTCGCACCCGACCGCGGCGCAGCGGATCGCCTTCGCGGAGGACTGGCAGCGGCTGCAGGACGCCGGGTGAGGACGCTGGTCGTCACCAACGACTTCCCCCCGCGCCAGGGCGGCATCCAGACCTTCGTCGCCGCCCTGCTCGCCCGCCGCCCGCCGGAGTCCCTGGTCGTGCTCGCCTCGCGCTCCCCGGGCTGGCAGGCCCACGACGCGGAGCTGCCCTACGAGGTGGTGCGGCACCCGACCGGCGTGCTGCTGCCCACCCCCGGCGTGGCGCGGGCGGCGGCCCGGCTGGCCCGCCGGCACGGCTGCGACACCGCCTTCTTCGGCGCCGCCGCGCCCCTGGGGCTGCTCGCGCCGGTGCTCCGCGACGCCGGGGTGCGCCGCCTGGTCGGGGCCACGCACGGCCACGAGACCGGCTGGGTGGCGCTGCCGGGGGCCCGGCAGGTGCTGCGCCGGATCGCCTCCGGGCTGGACGTGCTGACCTACATCAGCGACTACACGCGCGGGCGGCTGGCCCCGGCGCTGGGCGCGCTGACCCGGATGGCGCAGCTGTCCCCGGGGGTCGACGTCGACCGGTTCACCCCGGCCGCCGACGGCACCGGCGTGCGCGCGCGGTACGGGCTGGGGGAGGCGCCGGTCGTCGTCTGCGTGTCCCGGCTGGTGCCGCGCAAGGGCCAGGACGTGCTGGTGGCGGCGTGGCCGCGGGTGCTCGCCGGCCACCCCGGCGCCCGGCTGCTGCTGGTGGGCGGCGGCCCGCTGGAGGAGCGGCTGCGCCGGGCGGTCGCCGAGCGGGGGCTGACGGGCTCGGTCGTCCTCACCGGCCCGGTGGCGCCGGACCGGCTGCCGGCCTACTACGCGGCCGGTGACGTGTTCGCCATGCCCTGCCGCACCCGGCGGGCCGGCCTGGACGTCGAGGGCCTGGGCATGGTCTACCTGGAGGCGGCCGCCTGCGGGCGCCCGGTGGTGGCCGGCACCTCCGGCGGGGCACCGGAGACCGTCCGGGAGGGCGTGACCGGGCACGTCGTCGCCGACCCGCGCTCGCCGCAGGCGCTGGCCGCCGTCCTCACCGGCCTGCTCGACGACCCGCAGCGCGCCCGCCGGATGGGCGCGGCCGGCCGGGCCTGGGTCGAGCAGCGGTGGTCCTGGACCTCGATCGCGGCGACCTTCGCGGGGCTGCTCACCCCGTGACGGTCTCCCTCAGTGCGAGGCCGCCGGGTCCCGCTGGTAGAGCGCCTCGACCTCGGCGTCGAACTCCTTGAGCACCACGGAGCGCTTGAGCTTCAGGCTCGGCGTCAGCATCCCGTTGCCCTCGGTGAAGTCCGCGCCCAGCACCCGGTAGCGCTTGATCGCCTCGGCCTGCGACACCGCCCGGTTGGCCTCCGCGACCGCGGCGTCCAGCTCCGCGCGGACGTCGGGGTCGTCGGCCAGCTGGGCGGCGGTGAGGCCGGCGTCCTTGCCCTTGCTCGTCAGCCACAGCGGCAGGGCCTCCTCGTCGAGGGTGACCAGGGCGGCGATGAAGGGCCGCTGGTCGCCGACCACGATGCACTGGCTGACCAGGCGGTGGGCGCGCAGCCGGTCCTCGAGGACGGCGGGGGCGACGTTCTTGCCGCCCGCCGTCACCAGGATCTCCTTCTTGCGCCCGGTGATCCGCACGAAGCCGTCGGCGTCGATCTCGCCCAGGTCGCCGCTGTGGAACCAGCCGTCGGCGTCGATGGCCTCCGCGGTGGCGTCGGGGTTGCGCCAGTAGCCGCGCATGACGATGCCGCCGCGGATGAGGATCTCCCCGTCGTCGGCGGTGGCGAAGGAGACGCCGGGCAGCGGCCGGCCCACGGTGCCGACGCGCAGCGCGCCGTCGTGGTTCACCGACGCGGCGGCGGTGGTCTCGGTCAGGCCGTAGCCCTCGTAGACGGTGACGCCGATGCCGCGGAAGAAGTGGCCGAGCCGCTCGCCGAGCGGGGCGCCGCCGGCGATCGCGCCCAGGCAGCGGCCGCCGAGGGCGGCGCGCAGCTTGCCGTAGACCAGCCGGTCGAACAGCGCGTGCTGCACGCGCAGCGCCAGGCCCGCACCGCCGGTGTCCTGGGCGCGGGACCAGTCGATCGCCACCTGGGCTGCCCGGTCGAAGACGCGGCCCTTGCCGTCGGCCTCGGCCTTGGCCTTGGCGCCGTTGAAGACCTTCTCGAACACCCGCGGCACGGCGAGCACGAACGTCGGGCGGAACTCCCCGAGGTCCTGCACCAGGTTCCGCACGTCCGGCGTGTGGCCGATGACGGTGCGCGTCTTGACGGCGCCGACCTGCATGACCCGCGCCAGCACGTGGGCCAGCGGGATGAACAGCAGCAGCGAGCCGTCCGGGTTCATGAACCGGCCGAGCAGGGCCATGCCGTTGCCGACCTCGAACAGGAAGTTGCGGTGGGTGAGCTCGCAGCCCTTGGGCCGCCCGGTCGTCCCGCTGGTGTAGATCAGCGTGGCCGCGCTGTCGGCGGTCAGCGTCGCGCGGCGGGCGGCCAGCTCGTCGTCCGGCACGCCCTGCCCGGCGACGGTGAGCGTGCCGAGGGCGTCGTCGTCGATGACGAAGACGGCGGCGAGGTCCGGTGCCTGGTCGCGGACGGAGGCCACCGCCGCGGCGTGCTCGTCGCGCTCCACGACGGCGACGGTGGCGCCGGAGTCCGACAGGATCCAGGCCACCTGGTCGGCGCTGGAGGTCTCGTAGACCGGGACGACGACGCCACCGGCGGTCCAGATGGCGAAGTCGAGGACGGTCCACTCGTAGCGGGTCCTGGCCTGCAGGGCGACGCGGTCGCCGGCGGCGACACCGGAGGCGATGAGGCCCTTGGCCACGCCGCGGACCTGCTCGCCGAACTCCCGCCAGGTCACGTCGACCCAGCGGCCGTCCACCCGGCGGCGCAGCCCGGTCTCCTCGCCGTGCCGGGTGACGTTCTCCACCAGCATGTCGGTCAGGGCCTCGTCGGGGCCCACCTCGGTGGTCGCGGGGACGCTGAACTCGCGCACGCCTCGTCCTCTCCTGCCCGCGCGGGGCCGGGCGCCGTCGCCCGGCACCCGGTGCCGGGGCCGTCTCGGGGCGAATCTAGCCGCTGTCCCCACCCCGGAGGAGGGTGCGCCGCCGTCGCCACCCGCCCGGGTGGGGGCCAGCGGCTAGCCTGCTGCGCATGGCCGACCAGTCCACCCAGTCGATCGCGGTCGCGGCCCCGCCGGCCGACGTCATGGCGGTCATCGCGGACTTCCCCTCCTATCCGGAGTGGGTCGCCGCGGCCCGGCGGGTCGAGGTGCTGGAGACCGGGCCGGACGGCCGGGCCCGCCGGGTGCACTTCGTGCTGGACGCCGGCGCGGTGAAGGACGACTACGTCCTGGACTACACGTGGGACGGCGACCGGCGGGTGTCCTGGCAGCTGGTGCGGGGTCAGATGCAAAAGCGGCAGGAGGGCTCCTACACCCTCGCCGAGACCGCGCCGGGCAGCACCGAGGTCACCTACGCGATCGCCATCGACCTGACCATCCCGATGCTCGGGATGGTCAAGCGCAAGGCGGAGAAGGTCATCCTCGACACGGCGCTCAAGGAGCTCAAGAAGCGCGTGGAGAGCTAGGCGGCCGGTGCGCACGCTCCTGCTCACCGGCCCCGGCGGGGCCGGCACGTCCACCCTGGCCGCGGCCACCGCCCTCCGCGCCGCCGCGGCCGGCGGCCGCACCCTGCTGCTCCGGCGTCCCGGCTGCGGACCGGCCGGCCTGGACGCCGTGCCCGGGCTCGTCGTGGACGCCGTGACGCCGCTGGGCGCGGTCGAGTCGCTGTGGGCGTCGGCCGACGACGTGCTGGCCGCCGTCCCGGGTCTGACGCCGCCCCCGCCGAGCTCGGTGGTGCCCGTGCCCGGCGCCGGGCAGCTGGCGCTGCTCGCCCGGGTGGCCCGCGCCGCGGCCGGCGACGAGGCCGACACGGTGGTCGTCGACGCCGGCCCGCTGGAGGACGGCGTGGCGCTGGTCGGCCTGCCCGCCGCCCTGCGCTGGTGGCTGGACCAGGCGCTGCCCACCCGGCTGCGCGTGCTGGCCGCGGTCCGGACCGCGGCGGTGCGCTCCGGCACGGTGGTGCGCGGCCCGCTCGACACCGTCCTGGACGCCCTGCCCGCGGTGGACGCCGCGTTGGGCCGGCTCGTGCTCGACGACCCAGCCGCCGTCGAGGTCCGGCTGGTGGCCCAGGCGCGCGCCTCCGCCGTCCCGGCGCTGCGGCGCGCGGTGACCGCCCTGGCGCTGCACGGCCAGCAGCCGGCCGCCGTCCTCGCCCGGGTGCTGCCCGGCGGCGGGCCGGGGGAGTGGTGGGCGGGCCGCGCCGCCGAGCAGGAGCGCGCGCTGGCCGGCCTGGCCGAGCTGGCGCCCCTGCACCGGGTCCGGGAGACCGCGGCGGAGCCGGCCGGCATCGAGGCGCTGGCCGGCCTCCTGCCGCCGGGGGACGGCGCGGCGCCGGTCGCCCTGCTGCCCTCGGTGAACCGCCGCGAGGGGCGGCGCCGGCTGGTGCTGCCGCTGCCCTTCGCCGAGCGGGAGGGCCTGGACCTGACCCGCTGGCAGGACGACCTGGTCGTCACCGTGGCCGGCGCCCGCCGGTCGCTGCGCCTGGACTCCCTGCTGCGCCGCTGCGTGGTCACCGGCGGCACCCTCGCCGACGCCGGCACCCCGCGGGCGCGGCTGGAGGTCACCTTCACACCCGATCCGCAGCAGTGGCCGGCCGACCTGCTGGCCGCCGAGGGGAGCAGCTCGTGACCGACGGACCGGACTGGGTGGAGCAGGCCCGCCGGCTGGTGACCGGCCTGGGCCAGACCGTGGGGCAGGCCCTGCGGGAGGGGGAGACCGGTGCCGCCCACGGCGCGGACTGCCGCTGGTGCCCGGTGTGCCAGGTCGCGGCCGTGGTGCGCGGTGAGCGACCCGAGGTGACCGACGCGCTGGCCGACGTCCTCACCGCCGCGGCGGCCGCGCTGCGCAGCGTCGCCGAGCCCCCGCCCGCCCCCGAGGAGCACCCGGCGGAGGAGCCGAGGCCGCCCGTCCAGCACATCGAGATCGCCTGAGTGGCGCGCGCCCACCCCGCCGCCGACCTGCCCGCGCTGGGCATCGACATCGGCGGCACGAAGGTGGCCGGCGGCGTCGTCGCCCCGGACGGGACGGTGCTGGCCACCGCGCGCCGGGCGACCCCCGGCTCCTCGGTGACCGAGACCGAGGACGCCATCGCCGCGGTCGTCGACCTGCTGGCCCGCGGTCACGACGGGCCGCTGGCCGGCGTCGGGGTGGGCGCCGCCGGCTGGTTCGACCGCACGGGTGACACGGTGCTGTTCAGCCCGCACCTGGCCTGGCGGCACTCCACCCTGCGCAAGGACCTCGAGGGCCGGCTGCAGCGCCCCATGTGGGTGGGCAACGACGCCGACGCCGCCGCCTGGGCGGAGTACCGCTACGGCGCCGCCCGGGGGGCCGACCTCGCGCTGATGGTCACCCTGGGCACCGGCATCGGCGGCGGGATCGTCGTGGACGGCCGGCTGCAGCGCGGCTCGCACGGGGTCGCGGGGGAGTGGGGCCACATGCGGGTCGTGCCGGACGGGCGGCTGTGCGCGTGCGGCAACCGCGGCTGCTGGGAGCAGTACGCCAGCGGAACCGCGCTCGGCCAGACCGCGCGCGAGGTGGCCCGCAGCTCACCGGCCGCCGCCGCGCTGCTGCTGGAGCGGGTGGACGGCGACCCCGACCGGCTTACCGGCGAGCACGTGGCCACCGCCGCCTCCGACGGCGACCCGCTGGCCCTGGAGCTGCTGGCCGAGGTCGGTTCCTGGCTGGGGCAGGGGATCGCCGACCTGGCCGCCGTCCTGGACCCGGAGGTCGTGGTCATCGGCGGCGGGGTCAGCGTGCTGGGGGAGATGCTGCTCGGCCCGGCCCGCGACCGGCTGGAGCGGGCCCTGCCCGGCCGCGGCTTCCGCCCCGGCCCGCGGGTGGTGGCCGCCCGGCTGGGTGCCCAGGCCGGGCTGGTCGGTGCCGCCGACCTGGTCCGCCGCGCCGTCGCCGAGGAGAGAGCTCCCGGTCGATCATGAGGTCCGGGGAGCGACGCGCCGGTTGTCCTCGGGGTGTCGGCTCCCGACGTCCGTGATCGTCGGAGACCCGCGTCAGACCACCGCGCCGTCGTCGCCGTCGTCGGTGGTGCGCTCGCGCATCCGCGACAGGAGCACGCCGACGCCGCCGGCCACCCCGGCCACGCCGAGCACCAGGCCGAGGTCGGCCGCCAGGCCCAGGACCTGCGGCGCGGCCACCAGGACCGCGCCCGCGGCGATCAGCAGCACCGCGTACAGGGACGCCGGCGCCGGGGCGGGCACCGGCGGGGCCGGCGGCGGCTCGTAGTGCTCCTCCGGCCGGTCGAGCACCGACGGCTCGGCCGGCGCCGGCGGCGGGAGGACGGCGGGTTCCCCCTCGACGGTGGTGCGCCCGTGCTCGGCCTCGAACGCCGCGACGATGCGCGACCACTCGGCGTCCTCGTCGACGTCGCGGTGCACCGGCCGCCGGGTGCGGGCCCGCTCCTGCGCGTGGTCGTCGGCGTGCTCGTCGACCAGTGCCCGCGCCTCCCGGGCACGGGCGCGGTCGACGAACAGCCGGTCCGACGGCGGGCTGGGCAGCGAGACGCTGCGGGTGTAGGGCTCCACGTCGGCCGAGGGCTCCAGGTAGGCGGCCACCCCGGCCTCGCGGAGGACGTCGAGCAGGTGCTCGCCGACCCGCGGGTCGACGTCGCGCAGCGGCGTCCAGAGGGTGGCGGACAGGCCGTTGTCCCGGCGGCCCCGGCCGCTCACGCGCGTCCCCGGCGGTGCGGGACGGACGGCGCGCCGCCGGTCGTCGGGTCGGGCAGGGACACGTGTCCTCCTCGGGGCCCGTGGGAGCCGGCTGCGACGGGGCCCCCGTGGGTCGCATTGTCCTCCGGGCTCCGGGCTCCCTAGTCTGGCAGCCCCCGGAGGAGGCGTGTTGTTCTACTGGTTCCTCAAGTTCGTGGCGATCGGCCCCCTCGTGCGGCTGGTGTTCCGGCCGCACGTGGAGGGCGTGCACCACGTGCCGCGCACCGGCGCGGCGATCCTCGCGAGCAACCACCTGTCCGCGGCGGACTGGATCTTCATGCCGCTGGCGCTGCGCCGCCGGGTCACCTTCCTCGCCAAGGCCGAGTACTTCACCGGGACCGGGGTCAAGGGCGTGCTGCAGCGTGCCTTCTTCACCCGGGCGGGGCAGGTGCCCATCGACCGGTCCAGCGCGTCGGCCGCCGAGGACGCGATCCGCACCGGGCTGCGCCTGCTGCGCACCGGCCGGCTCCTGGGCATCTACCCCGAGGGCACCCGGTCCCCGGACGGGCGGCTCTACCGCGGCAAGACCGGCGTGGCCCGCATGACGCTGGAGACCGGCGTGCCGGTCGTGCCGGTGGCGATGACCTACCGGCCGCGCCGGCTGCCGGTGGTCGGCTGGAACCTGCCGGCGGTGCGCATCCGCATCGGCGAGCCACTGGACTTCTCCCGGTACGAGGGGCTGGCCGGCGACCGCTTCGTCGAGCGCTCGGTCACCGACGAGATCATGTACGAGATCATGACCCTGTCCGACCAGGAGTACGTCGACGTGTACGGCGCCCGGGTCAAGACCTCCATGGACGCCACCGGGGCCAGCGCCTCGGAGGTGGTCAGTCGGCTGCAGCCACCGGCCGACGAGGCCGCCGACCGCGCCCCGGAGACCCTGGCCGGCTGAAGGACCCCCTCGCCCCCGGGAAGGACCCCGTCCCCCGCACCCCTCGCGAGCTCGGGGCGAGCCTCCGGACGGGGCCGCCGGCGCTCGCGGCGGGCCCCTGCGAGGGGGCCACTTACCGTGGTCGCCGTGCGGCGCTTCTTCTACGACACCGAGTTCATCGAGGACGGCACCACCATCGACCTCGTGTCCATCGGCGTCGTGGACGAGACCGGCCGGGAGTTCTACGCCGTCAGCACCGAGTTCGACGGCAGCCGCGCCATCCCCTGGGTGCGGCGCAACGTGCTCGACCAGCTGCCCTCCCCGGCCGACCGGGCGTGGCGCAGCCGCCAGCGCATCCGCGAGGACCTGCTCGCCTTCCTCACCGGGCCGGGTGAGGAGGTCGAGCTGTGGGCCTGGTTCGCCGCCTACGACCACGTCGCGCTGTGCCAGCTGTGGGGGGCGATGCCCGCGCTGCCCCGGCCGATCCCGCGGTTCACCCGCGAGCTGCGCCAGCGCTGGGACGACGTCGGCCGCCCGCCGCTGCCGCCCCGGCCCAGCGGCACCCACGACGCGCTGGTCGACGCCCGCTACAACCTGGCCCGCTGGCAGGCCATGGACGCCGCCGCCCACGGGTGACCGACGGGGGTCCGCCGTCAGACGGTGAACGCCCCCAGCAGGCGGGTCAGCTCGGCGGACAGCCGGTCCAGCTCGCGGGCCGCCGTCCGGGCGCTGTCCACGTCCTCGGCGCTGCGCTCGGCGTCCTCGCTGACCGCGGTGAGGGTGCCGGTGAACGCGGTGGCCCCGTCGGCCGCGGCCCCCACGCTGCGGGTGAGCTCGGTGGTGACCGCCGTCTGCTCCTCGACCGCGCTGGCGATCGTCGTCTGGTGGTCGTTCACGTCCCGCACCACCTCGGCGATCCGGCCGATGGAGACCACCGCCGCGGCCGTGTCGCCCTGGATGCCCTGCACCCGCTGGGCGATGTCCTCGCTGGCCCGCGAGGCCTCCTGGGCCAGCTCCTTGACCTCGTTGGCGACGACGGCGAAGCCCTTGCCCGCCTCCCCGGCCCGCGCGGCCTCGATGGTCGCGTTGAGCGCCAGCAGGTTGGTCTGCTCGGCCACCGCGGCGATCACCTTCACGACGGCGCCGATCTCGGCGGAGCTGGCGCCCAGGGTGGCCACCGTGGCCTCGGTCTGGCGGGCGAGGTCGGCGGCGCTGCGGCCCACCCGCGCGGCCTCGCTGGCGCTGCGCGCGATCTCCGCGATCGAGGCGCCCATCTGCTCGGCACCGGCCGCCGCCGAGGTGACGCCCGCGCTGATGTCGCCGGCGGACACCTGCGCGGCGCGCGCCTGGTCGCGGCTGCGGGCGGCCCGGTCGCCCAGGCCGTCGGCCACCGTGGCCACCGTCCCGGCCGCGCAGGCCAGCGTGCGCGCGCACTCGCCGACGTCGCGGACGGTCCGGCAGACCTTGTCGACGAAGCGGTTGAACGCCCGCGCCAGGTCGCCGACCTCGTCGCGGCCGGCCTCGTCCATCCGCTGGGTCAGGTCGCCCTCGCCGTCGGCGATCTCGGCCATCCGGGCCCGCAGCCGCTCCAGCGGGGCGGTGAGCCGGCGGCCGACCAGCCAGGCCAGACCGCCGCCGGCGGCGGCCACGAGCAGCACGGCCACCACGACGCCGGTGAGCATCTCCGAGCGCCCGGTGTCCAGGTCCTCCACCGGGCCGGTGAAGTCGCTGTCGCGGGCGATGGTGGCGATCACCCAGTTCCACGGCTGGTAGTAGGAGACCCGCACGGTGTGCCCGCCGGTGTCGGCGTCGACGAAGCGGACCGTGGCCTGCTCCCCGGGGCCCAGCCCGACGGCGGTGTCGACGACCTGCTCGACCCAGCGGGTGCCCTCGGCGTCGGTCTGCTCGATCAGCGACTCCCCGTCCCGGGCGCCGTCCCGGCTGACCAGGACCGTGCCGCGCAGGTCGCCGGTGCCCCCGAAGACCTCGACCCGGCCCTGCTCGCCGACCCGCGTCTGCTCAAGGCTGTCGCGCAGCGCCGGCAGGTTCTGCTGCTTCTGGCCCACGTAGACCATGCCGATGACCTGACCGGCGCCGTCGAACAGCGGCGCGTAGGCCGACACGTACCAGGAGTCGACGACGAAGGCGTTGCCGCGGTAGGTCTCCCCGGCCAGGACCGCGGCCAGCACCGGGTTGGCCCGCCCGTCGGGGTTGGTCGCCGGGATGTAGGTGCCGATCGCCCGCGTGCCCGTCGTCCCCACCACGTTGGTGGCCACCCGCAGCATGTCGCCCGCCGGGCCGGTGCGCTGGAAGACCGTCGCGGTGCCGCCCACCAGGGCGCGCACCTGGTCGACGACCGGCGTCGGCTGGGCGGGGTCGGTGTTCTGCCCGAGCCAGGTCCCGCCGACCGCGGCGCGCGGCAGCGCGACCGGCGCCACCTCGCCGCTGAGCTGGTTCTTCGCCTGCCACGACACCGCGCCGCCGTCGAGCCGGAAGCCGCCGGCCTGGGCGAGCACGTGCTGGGCGACGGCGAGGTCGGAGTCGACCTTGGCCGCCGTCGACGCACCCTGGGTGGCCACCACGTCGTACACGCCGGACGCGGTCTGGCGCATGCCCTCGGTGACCAGCTCCTCGACGTCGGCGCGCGCCGCGTCGGCGAAGCCGCTGCTCTGCCAGGCGCTGACCACGCCGACGCTCACCCCGGTGGCCGCCACGCACGCCGTCGCCAGCGCCACCACCTTGGTCCTGATGTCCCAGCGCACGACCGTCGGTCTCCCCTCGCCGTGACGGCCGGGTGTCGCGCCGTCGGGTCGCACATCGGCACTTCGGGACCCGGGGTGAACCGGAACGGCGTCAGGACGGTTCGCCGGCACACCCGTCCCGCGCACCCCACCCGTCCCGGTCACCCGCAGGGGGTGCCCGGGGCCGCGAGGCCCTGTGGGGACGATCACCCGCGGCCTAGGATCGGGGGTCTGACCTGCGACGTTTCGCCCCCGCCCCGACCGGCGGCGCCCGGCCCCTCCCGGAGGACGGCACCCCATGCGCATCGGCATCCTGACCGGCGGCGGCGACTGCCCGGGGCTCAACGCGGTCATCCGGGCGGTCGTCCGCGGCAGCGTGCGCTCCGGTGACGAGGTGGTCGGCTTCCGGGACGGCTGGCGCGGGGTGCTCGACGGCGACGCGGTGCCGCTGGACCTGGCCGCCGTCCGTGGCATCCTGCCCCGCGGCGGCACGGTGCTGGGGACGTCGCGGACCAACCCCTACGCCGTCGACGGCGGCGCGGACCGGGCGCTGGCCACCCTGGCGCGGCTGGGCATCGACGCGCTGGTCCCGGTCGGCGGCGAGGACACCCTCGGCGTCGCCGCGAAGCTCGCCGAGGCCGGTGTGCGGGTCGTCGGCGTGCCCAAGACCATCGACAACGACCTCGACGGCACCGACTACACCTTCGGCTTCGACACCGCCCTCGGCGTGGCCACCGAGGCCATCGACCGGCTGCACACCACCGGCGACAGCCACCACCGCACGCTGGTCGTCGAGGTCATGGGCCGGCACGCCGGCTGGATCGCGCTGCACGCCGGCATGGCCGGCGGCGCCACCGTCGTCCTGATCCCCGAGCAGCCCTTCGACGTCGACGCCGTCGTCGCCCACTGCCAGCACCGCTTCGACTCCGGCTACTCCCCGATCGTGGTCGTCTCCGAGGGCGCCCGCCCCCGCGACGGCGACCTGGTGACCGCGACGGGGGAGCGCGACGCGTTCGGCCACGTCCGGCTCGGCGGCATCGGCACCGCGCTGGCCTCGGTCATCGAGGGGCGCACCGGGCGGGAGTCCCGCGCGGTCGTCCTCGGGCACGTCCAGCGCGGCGGCACGCCGTCGCCGTTCGACCGGGTGCTGGCCACCCGCTTCGGGCTGGCCGCGCTCGACGCCGTGCACGCCGGCGAGAGTGGCGTGATGGTGGCGCTGCGCGGCACCGACATCGTCCGGGTGCCGCTGGCCGAGGCCACCGCACGGCTGAAGCTGGTGCCCGTGGAGCGCTACGCGGAGGTGGAGGTCTTCTTCGGTTGACGGACCTCCTGCCCCCCACCGCTCGCACGCTCGCGGCGGGTCCCTGCAGGAGGCCGTTCCATGACGCTGCGGTCTCCCCCCGTAGGCTGTGGAGGCGTGAGCCCTCCCGACCCCGCCGAGGCGGTCCCCGGCCTGGACCGCTGGCGGGAGCTGCCCGCCGCCCAGCAGCCGGCGTGGCCCGACCGCGCCGCGCTCGACTCGGTGCTGTCGACCCTGTCCTCGGTCCCGCCGATCGTGGCGCCCACGGAGGTCGACGAGCTGCGCAGCCGGCTGGCCGAGGTGGCCGAGGGCCGCGCGTTCCTGCTGCAGGGCGGTGACTGCGCGGAGACCTTCGACCTCAACACCGACGCGCACCTGCAGAGCACCACCCGCACGTTGCTGCAGATGGCCGTCGTCCTCACCTACGGCGCCAGCGTGCCGGTGGTCAAGGTGGGCCGTGTCGCCGGGCAGTACGCCAAGCCCCGCTCGTCGGACACCGACGCCCTCGGCCTGCCCTCCTACCGCGGCGACATGGTCAACTCGCTGGAGCCGGTGCTGGAGCAGCGCATCCCCGACCCCCACCGGCTGGTGCGCGCCTACGCCAACTCCGCGGCCGCGATGAACATGATCCGCGCCTACGCGCGCGGCGGGCTGGCCGACCTGCGCGCGGTGCACGACTGGAACAAGGACTTCGTGGCCAGCTCCCCGGCGGGTGTGCGCTACGAGGTCATCGCCCGGGAGATCGACCGGGCGCTGGCCTTCATGCGCGCCTGCGGGGTGGACGACGGCGCGCTGCACGGCGTCGAGCTCTACAACAGCCACGAGGCCCTCGTCCTGGACTACGAGCGGGCGCTGCTGCGCGTGCACGACGGGCGGCCCTTCGCCGCCTCGGCGCACTTCGTGTGGATCGGCGAGCGCACCCGCCAGCTCGACGGCGCGCACGTGGAGTTCATGTCGCGGATCGCCAACCCGATCGGCGTGAAGATCGGCCCGTCCACCACGCCGGAGCAGGCGGTGGAGCTCGTCGAGCGCCTGGACCCCGACGGCGTCCCCGGCCGGCTGACGATGATCAGCCGGATGGGCAACGGGCGCATCCGCGACGTCCTGCCGCCCATCGTGGAGAAGGTGACCGCCTCCGGGCACACCGTCGTGTGGCAGTGCGACCCGATGCACGGCAACACCCACGAGTCCTCCACCGGCTACAAGACCCGCCACTTCGACCGGGTCGTCGACGAGGTGCTCGGCTTCTTCGACGTGCACCGCTCGCTGGGCACCTGGCCCGGCGGCATCCACGTCGAGCTCACCGGCGAGGACGTCACCGAGTGCCTGGGAGGCGCGATGGAGATCAGCGACGAGGACCTCAACAGCCGGTACGAGACCGCCTGCGACCCGCGGCTGAACACCGGCCAGTCCCTCGAACTGGCCTTCCTGGTGGCGGAGATGCTCCGTGGCTGAGGAAGGACCCCACTGCCGCCCACCGTTCGCACGCTCACGGCGGGCCCCTGCAGCGGGGCCAGGAAGCTCGATGGCATGAACGACGTGATCGACCTCCGGTCCGACACCGTCACGAAGCCGACGCCGGGCATGCGCCGCGCGATGGCCGACGCCGAGGTCGGCGACGACGTCTACCGCGAGGACCCGGCCGTCAACGCCCTCGAGGAGCGCGTGGCGGACCTGTTCGGCCACGAGGCGGGGCTGTTCGTCCCGTCCGGGACGATGGGCAACCAGATCGGCCTGCGGCTGGTCTGCGAGCCCGGCCAGGAGGTGCTCTGCGACTCCGAGGCGCACATCGTCACCTACGAGATGGGCGCGGCGGCGGTCCTGTTCGGCATCTCCACCCGGACGGTCGTCTCCGACGGCGGCCGGCTGGACACCGCACAGCTGGTCGACCAGGTCCGCCCGCACGGCAACTGGCACCTGACCGCGACCGCGGCCGTGGCGGTGGAGAACACGCACAACCGCGGCGGCGGGCTGGTGCAGCCGCTGGACCAGCTGCAGGAGCTGTGGGACTGGTCGCGGCAGGCCGGGGTGAACGTGCACCTCGACGGCGCGCGGATCTGGAACGCCTCGGCCGCCTCCGGGGTCGACCTGGCCACCTACGGCCGGCTGGCCGACACCGCCTCGGTCTGCCTGTCCAAGGGGCTGGGGGCCCCGGTCGGCTCGGTGCTGGTCGCCTCCGCCGAGCGGATCGCCGCCGCCCGGCTGTGGCGCAAGCGGCTCGGCGGCGGCATGCGGCAGGCCGGGGTGCTGGCCGCGGCCTGCCTGTACGCCCTGGACCACCACCTGGACCGGCTCGCCGAGGACCACGAGCACGCCCAGCTGCTGGCCAAGCGGCTCGGGTTGGACCCGGCCGACGTGGAGACCAACCTGGTGCGGCTGGACGACGTCCCCGCGCCGGTGGTGGCCGAGGCGGCCAAGGCGCAGGGCGTGCTGGTCAGCCAGACCAGTGCCCACCGGCTGCGGCTGGTCACCAACCTCGGCGTCGACCGCGCCGGCATCGACCGCGCCGCCGACGTCCTCGCGGAGCTGCTCGACCGCTGACCGGCGGCCCGCCGGTCAGCGGGTCAGCGGGTCAGCGGGTCTCAGTCCTGCCCGAAGGACACCAGGATCGTCACCGGGCTGCCGACGTCCACCGTCTCACCCGCCGCTGGGCTCTGCCGGAGCACCCGCTCGCCGAAGAACTCGCTGACCTGCACCTCCAGGCCGGCCTGGCGGAGCAGGGCGGTCGCCTCGGTCTGGGTGCGCCCGACGACCTCGGGCACCTGCACCTGGGGCGGTCCGGCCGACACCTGGATGGTCACCGCGCTCCGGTACGCCGCCTGCTGGCCGGCGGCGGGGGCGACCGCCATGACCTGGCCGGGGGCGACGTCGGCACTGCGGCCCTCGCTGCGCTGCACGACGAACTCCAGGTCGGCCAGGTTGGCCGTCGCCTGCTCCGGGGTGAGCCCGACGACGGCGGGCACCGTCACCGGGGCGTGCCCGCGGCTGACGAACACGGTGAGCACCTGGTCCCGCTTGAGCTCGGTGCCGGGGGCGGGGTCGAAGCCGGTGACGTGCCCGACCGGGACGTCGTTGTCGTAGTCCTGCACCTCGCGGGGGACCACCGGCAGGCCCTGCAGGGCCGTGCGGACGGCCTCCACGGGCTGGCCCACCCACGCCGGGTCGGCCTCGAACCGCTCCGGGCCGCTGGAGACCACCAGGCGGACGTCGGAGCCGCGGACCAGTTCGCCGCCGCTGGGGTCGGCGGAGATGACCACGCCCTCGGCGACGTCCTCGCTGAACCGCTCCTCGCAGCAGTCCGGGCGCAGCCCGGCCTCCTGCAGCAGGTCGATGGCCGCGGCCTGCTCCCGGCCGGCCAGCTGCGGCACCGTGGTCCAGCGCCCGGAGCCCAGCCACCAGCCCACCGCCCCGATGGTGACCGCGGTGAGCAGCACGACGGCGACGGCCAGCCGGGCGCGCCGCCGCCGCACGCGCCGGGGCACCCCCGCCCGCGCGGCCGTGGACCGCCGGGCGGGCTGGGGGGCCGGTGCGGACGTGGCGCCCGACGGCGTCGAGCCCCGCGACCCGCGGCCGGGCCGGGTCCCGCCCGAGCCGAGCACCTCGGTGCGCGGCCGGGGCGTGTCGCCGGCGTGTCGCGGCTGGCCGGGCCGGTTGGTCGGCCGCAACGTGGCCGCGGGGGCGCCGCGGCCGGTGGGCACCGGGACCCGCTCGACGTGCAGCTCGTCGCGGACGTCGGCGAGGTCGGCGAGGAAGGCGCCGGCGTCCAGCGGGCGGACGGCGGGGTCACGACGGGTGGTGCGGGTGACCAGCTCGTCGACCTCCGCGGGCAGGCCCGGGACCTCGCTGGAGGGCTGGGGCACGTCGTGGTGGACGTGCTGGTAGGCCACCGCCAGCGGCGTGTCGCCCCCGTAGGGCGGGTGCCCGGTGAGCATCTCGAACAGCACGATGCCGGCGGCGTAGACGTCGCTGCGGGCGTCGGCCTTGCCCCGTTCCAGCTGCTCGGGGGACAGGTAGGCGACCGTGCCGATGAGCACGCCGCCGGTGTGGCTGGTCTGGCCGGTGCCGGTGAGGGCCCGGGCCAGCCCGAAGTCGGCGACCTTCACCACGCCGTCGGCGCCGATGAGGACGTTCTCCGGCTTGATGTCGCGGTGCACGATCCCGGCCCGGTGCGCGGCGGTCAGCCCGGACAGCACCGGCTCCAGGACGGCGAAGGCCTCGCCGACGGTGAGCCGGCCGCGGGCCTGCAGCAGGTCGCGCAGCGTGCGGCCGCGGACCAGCTCCATGACGAGGAAGACCAGGCCCTGGTCGCTGCCCTGGTCGCTGACGGAGACGACGTTGGGGTGGCTGAGCATCGCGGCGGCCCGCGCCTCGCGGGTGAACCGGTCGACGAAGGTGGGGTCGTGCATCAGGTGCTCGGCCATGACCTTGACCGCCACCGTGCGGTGCAGCCGCAGGTCGGTGGCGGCGTAGACGGTGGACATCCCGCCGCGGGCCAGCCGCTCCTCGAGCAGGTAGCGCCCCTCGAGGACGAGGCCGACCACGGGGTCGGTCACGGCGGTGTCCACGGCGCTGAGTGTAGGAGCGCCACCCGCGCGCGCCGCCCGTACACGCGGGGCGGCGGCCGGGTGTGACGGGCTCACCCGTCACAACGACACCGCGGTCCTACCGGACCGCACCGCCACCACGTGCCGCCGAACCCCGCCGCCGCGTGGAGGGAGTGCGCCGGCGCACCGTTGCGCTGCTGCGACCAGGGCCCCGGCGCACACCGTCCGGACGACGGCCGGGCCGGTGCCCGCCCGGCGCCCCGGCGTGCCCTACAGCTCCAGGCCCGGGTAGAGGGGGTGGCGGTCCAGCAGCTCGGCGGCCGCGGCGAGCGTGCGGTCGGCCAGGCCCTCGGCGGTGGCGTACCTCGCCTTGGACGGCGACCCGTCGCGGGTCGCGGTCGGCTGCGTGTGGGACAGCACGTCGACGATCAGCTCCGCGGTGCGGTCGAACTCCGCCGCGCCGAACCCGCGGGTGGTCAGCGCGGGGGTGCCCAGCCGGACGCCGGAGGTGTACCAGGCGCCGTTCGGGTCGGCCGGGACGGCGTTGCGGTTGGTGACGATCCCGGCGTCCAGCAGCGCGGACTCCGCCTGGCGGCCGGTGAGGCCGAAACCGGAGACGTCGACGAGCACCAGGTGGTTGTCGGTGCCACCGGTGACCAGCGCCGCGCCGCGCCGGGTGAGCCCCTCGGCGAGGGAGACGGCGTTGTCCACGACGCGCTGGGCGTACCCGGCGAACGCAGGCCGGCGGGCCTCGGCGAACGCGACGGCCTTGGCGGCCATCACCTGCGGCAGCGGGCCGCCGAGCACCATCGGGCAGCCGCGGTCGACGGCGTCGGCGTACTCCGGCTGGGCCAGCACCATGCCGCCGCGCGGGCCGCGCAGCGACTTGTGTGTCGTGGTGGTGACCACGTGGGCGTGCGGCACCGGGTCGAAGTCGCCGGTGAGCACCTTGCCGGCGACCAGGCCGGCGAAGTGGGCCATGTCGACGACCAGCGTGGCGCCCACCTCGTCGGCGATCTCGCGCATGCGGGCGAAGTCCACCCGGCGCGGGTAGGCGGAGTAGCCGGCCATGAGGATCAGCGGGCGGAACTCCCGGGCCCGCGCGCGGACGGCGTCGTAGTCCAGCAGTCCGGTCGCGGGGTCGGTGCCGTAGGAGGACTGCTCGAACATCTTGCCGCTGATGTTCGGCCGGAAGCCGTGGGTGAGGTGCCCGCCGGCATCGAGGGACATGCCGAGCATCCGCTGGTCGCCGAGCTGGCGGCGCAGCGCCGTCCAGTCGTCGTCGGTGAGCTCGTTGACGTGCCGGACCCCGGCCTTCTCCAGCGCCGGGGACTCCACCCGGGTGGCCAGCACCGCCCAGAAGGCGACCAGGTTGGCGTCGATCCCCGAGTGCGGCTGGACGTAGGCGTGCGGGGCACCGAACAGCTCGCGGGCGTGCTCGGCGGCCAGCGCCTCGACCGCGTCCACGTTCTGGCAGCCGGCGTAGAAGCGGTGCCCGACGGTGCCCTCGGCGTACTTGTCCGACAACCAGTTGCCCATGGTGAGCAGCACCGCGGGGCTGGCGTAGTTCTCGCTGGCGATCAGCTTCAACGAGGCCCGCTGGTCGGCGAGCTCCGCGCCGATCGCCGCGGTCACCCGGGGCTCGACGGCCCCGATGACCTGCAGCGCGCTGCGGTAGGCGGCCGACGCGGCGGGGGCGTCGAAGGCGGCGGTGGCGTCGGTGGTGGCGTCGGTGGTGTCGGTCGGGAGGGTGTCGGTCATCGGTGGGCTCCAGCGCGAGGGGACGACGGGTGGGTGCCCAGGCGCCCGGCGGGGTGGTGCGGGCCGCTCCCCGGTGGTGGTCCACCTGTGCAGCGCCAGTCACGGCCCCGGGTCATCGTATCCGCGCCGCGGGCGTCCTAGGCTCGGACGCCATGGAGACGCTCACCCCTGCCGAGGTCGCCGGCGTCCTGGGGGTCTCGGCGAACAAGGTCCGCCAGCTGCTGCGCGAGCACCGGCTGATGGCCGTCCCCGGCAGCGGCAACAGCCGGATCCCGGCCGACTTCCTCCTCGACGGCGCCGTCCTCAAGCACCTGCCCGGCCTGATCACCGTCCTCAAGGACGGCGGGTACAGCGACGAGGAGGTGTTCGACTGGCTGTTCCGCGCGGACGACACCCTGCCCGGCACCCCGGTCGACGCGCTGCGCGGCGACCGGCACACCGAGGTCACCCGCCGGGCGCAGGCGCTGGCCTTCTGACCCTCGTCCCCAGCCGTACCGCCTGCGCGCTGGCCAGCCGGCGGGCGAAGACCCCGAGGCGGCGGGGCCGGGACACCGTCACCCGGCGGTCCAGCACGCGGAAGTCGGCGCGCTCGATCTCGGTGAGGATGCCGCCGTAGAGCGCGGTGGCCGCCCGCACGCAGTCCCGGGACTCCGGCGCCAGCATCGGCGTCCCGGGGGCGGCGTCGTCGTAGCGGCGGCGCACGATGGCCACCATCTCCTGCATGAGCGCGCGGAATCGGGCGTCGTACCGCTTGGCCTCGATCTGCTCGCGGGTCACGCCGTGCGCGGCCATGACGTCGGCGGGCAGGTAGACCCGGCCGCGGTCGGCGTCCTCGGCGACGTCGCGCAGGAAGTTGGTCAGCTGGAACGCCTCGCCGAGGGCGATCGCGTGCGGCGCGGCCTCCTCGCGGGCCACCCCGCGGGCGGTGCCGAGCACCGGCAGCACCTGCAGCCCGATGACCGACGCCGAGCCCCACATGTACCGGTCGAGGGCGGCCATGTCGGCGTAGCCGGTGACGCTGAGGTCGCTGGTCATCGCGGCCAGGAAGTCGACCAGGTGCTCCACCGGGATGCGGTACCGGCGGTAGGTGTGCACGGTGGCCAGGCGCACCGGGTCGTCCGACCAGCCCGCGGAGAGCTCGGCCAGCAGCGCCCGGGACCAGTCCGCGAGGTCCCCGGCCGGGTCGGCGCCGGGGTGGTCGACCAGGTCGTCGGCGGTGCGCGCGGCGGCGTACAGGGCGTGCACCGCCGGGCGCCGGTCGGGGGTGAGCAGCCGGGTGGCCAGGTGGTAGCTCTTGCCGTGCTCGGCGTTGACCGCCGCGCAGAACCGGTAGGCGGCGTCGAGTGCGGCCTGCTGCTCCGCCCGTGTGCGCGGGGGCTCCAGCGTCGTCACCGGCCGGCCACCCCGGTGATCCGCTCCGCGGCCAGCCGGCCGCTGATGACCACCATCGGCACACCCACCCCCGGCTGCACCGACGAGCCGGCCAGGACGACGTTCTCCGGGCCGCGGCGGGGCAGCGTGGGGGTGCGGAACGGGCCGGTCTGGCCGAAGGTGTGCGCCAGCGCGAACGGCGTCCCGGCCGCCATGCCCTGCTGGGCCCAGGTGAGCGGCGTGTCCATGTGCTCGACCTCGATCGCGCCGGTCAGCCCGGTCCAGCCGCGCGCCTCCAGGGTGGCCAGCACCTCGTCGCGGTAGCGCGGGCCCAGCGTCGGCCAGTCCAGGTCGGGGTTGCCGCCGCTGCGCGGGTCGAGGTTCGGGGTGGGGGCCACGATGCTGAGCACCTGCCCGCCGTCGGGGGCCAGGCTGCGGTCGGTGAGCGACGGCATGCTGACCAGCAGGCTGGGGTCGGTCATCGGCCGGCCCTCGCGGGTCAGCTCGTCGAACACCTGCCGCCAGGCGGCGCCGAAGCTGATCGTGTGGTGCGCCTGGCCGGCCATCGGGTCGCGCACGCCGACGTGCACCGACACGCAGGACGGCGAGTACACCGGGCGGCGCAGCCGGCGGAAGCCCGGCACCAGCTCCTGCGGCCGGTCGACGGTGACGACCACGGCGTCGGCGGGCAGCCGCTCGCCGTCCTCCAGCAGCACACCGGTGACCCGCCGCCCGGCGCACTCCAGCTCCCGGACCCCGGTGTCGTAGCGCAGCGTGACGCCGGCGTCGGCCGCCGCGGCGGCCATGGCCCGGGGGACGGCGCCGATCCCGCCCATCGGGTGCCAGACGCCGGCGCCGATGTCCAGCTGGGCGATGACGGCGTAGGCGGCGATCGCCCGGTAGGGGGAGACCCCCGCGTAGAGCGCCTGGAAGCTGAACAGCCGGCGCAGCCGGTCGTCGGTGAAGTGCCGCTCCACGTGCCGGGACAGCCGGCCGAACCCGCCACGGCGGGCCAGCTGGACCAGCTCGGGGCCCAGCAGGTCCAGCGGGGTGTCCAGGTTGCGGTCGATGAAGGTGGACAGCTGCAGCCGGTAGAGCTCGGCCAGGTCGGCCAGGTAGCGGCGCAGCGCCGCGGCCTCGGCCGGCCCGCACAGGGCGGCCACCTCGGCGGCGAAGGCGTCCGGGTCGGCGTGCACGTCCAGGTGCGAGCCGTCGGCGAACTGCGCCCGGTAGGTGGTCTCCAACGGGACCATCGTCAGCCGGTCCTCGAGCTTCTCGCCGACCGCGGCGAGGGTGTCGGCGACCAGCTCGGGGGCGGTGAACACCGACGGGCCGGTGTCGAGGGCGTAGCCGCGCTCCTCGATCCGCCCGGCGCGCCCGCCGGGTCCGGCGGCCCGCTCGACGACGGTGACCTCGCGGCCCGCGCCGCGCAGCCGCAGCGCGGCCGACAGGCCGGCCAGGCCCGCGCCGACGACGACGACCCGGTCGGTGCGGCCGGGGACGGTGCGCACCATCAGGCGGTCCGGGTGGTGGCAGCGACGGCCAGCGCGTCCAGCGCGACCCGGGCGTCCTCGGCCAGCGGGGCCGCGGCGATGGCGCTGCGCGCGAGCGCGGTGCGCTCGGCGATCCGCTGCTCGACCCGCGCGCGGGCGCCGGTGGCCTCCATCAGCGCCCGGACCGCGTCGAGCTGCACCGCCCCGGCGGCCGGGTTGCCCAGGGTGCCGGCGAGCAGCCGCCGGCCCGCGTCGTCGGCGCCCTCCTCGGCCAGGGCGACCAGCAGCGTCTGCTTGCCCTCGCGCAGGTCGTCGTCGGCGGACTTCCCGGTGACCGACGGGTCGCCGAACACCCCGAGGACGTCGTCGCGCAGCTGGAACGCCTCGCCCAGCGGCAGCCCGATCGCGGTGTAGACCTCCGCGGCGCGCTGGCCGGCGCCGGCGATGGCCGCGCCCAGCTGCAGCGGCCGCTGCACGGTGTAGCCGGCGCTCTTGTAGCGGGCCACCTTCAGCGCGCCCGGGGCGCCGGGCAGGCCGCCGGCGGCGCGCAGCAGGTCCAGGTACTGCCCCGCGGTCACCTCGGTGCGCATGGTGTCCCAGACCACCCGGGCGCGGGACAGCGCGGCGGGGGAGATGCCCGAGCAGCGCAGCAGCTCGTCAGACCACACCAGCGCGAGGTCGCCGACGAGGATGGCCGCGCCGACGCCGAACGCGTCGCCGTCCCCGGCCAGCGCGCCGTCGCCGTGCCGGGCGGCGAAGCCGACGTGGGTGGCCGGGCGGCCCCGGCGGGTCAGCGCGCCGTCCATGACGTCGTCGTGCACCAGGGCGCTGGCGTGCACGAACTCCAGTGCGGCGACCGCCCGCAGCACGGCGGCGTCCCGCTCGCCGGGGCCGGGGTGGGGGGACTGGTCACGGACGCCGCGCCAGCCCCAGTAGGCGAACAGCGGGCGCAGCCGCTTGCCGCCGTCGGCGATCGCGCAGACCTCGTCGATGATCGGCAGCAGCGACTCGTCCATCGCCGCGAGGGTCTCCCGCTGGACCTCCAGGAAGTCCGACAGCGCGGCGGAGACGGCGGCGCGGACGCGGTCGAGCTCCGCGGCGGCCGACGGGCCGGCCGGGGGGAGGGCGGTGGACTCGCGCTGCTGCGCCCCGGCGATCACCCGACGAGTATCGCGCGCGATCGGACCGGGTGCGGCCGGTACCCGCGTCGGTGCCATCGGATCAGCCTCCTGGGACGGGCGGGGGAGCCCTACCTCGTCCATTCTGCGGATCGGCACCGTCCGGATGCGTCCCGCCGCCGGTGCGCCCGCGGTCCGTAAGCTCGGCGACCATGACCCCGACCGTGCGCGAGCTGCTCGCCGAGGGCCGGCCGACGTGGTCCTTCGAGTTCTTCCCGCCCAAGAGCCCCGAGGGCGCCACCCAGCTGTGGACGGCGCTGCGCGAGCTGGAGCGGCTGCAGCCGTCCTTCGTCTCGGTCACCTACGGCGCCGGCGGGTCCACCCGCGAGGGCACCGTGTCGGTCACCGAGCGGATCGCCACCGAGACCACGATGACCCCGCTGGCCCACCTGACCGCCGTCGACCACAGCGTCGCCGAGCTGCGGCACGTGGTCAGCCGGCTGGCCGCCGCGGGCGTGCGCAACCTGCTGGCGCTGCGCGGCGACCCGCCCGGCGCCGACCCGCAGGCCGACTGGGTGGCCCACCCCGAGGGGCTGTCCTACGCCGCCGAGCTGGTCGAGCTCATCCGCTCGATGGGCGACTTCTGCGTCGGCGTGGCCGCCTTCCCCGAGCGGCACCCGCGCTCGCCGGACTTCGACAGCGACGTGGAGATGTTCGTGCGCAAGTGCCGGGCCGGCGCGGACTTCGCCATCACCCAGATGTTCTTCCGCGCCGAGGACTACCTGCGGCTGCGCGACCGGGTGGCCGCCACCGGCTGCGAGGTGCCGATCGTCGCGGGGGTCATGCCGGTCACCAGCGCCGGGCAGATCAGCCGGATCGTGCAGCTGTCCGGCCAGGCCTTCCCCTCCGAGCTCGCCGACCGGTTCGCCGAGCTGGACGGCGACACCCCGGAGGCGCGGGCGGCCGTGCGCGCCTACGGCGTCGAGGTGGCCACCGAGCTGTGCCGCACGCTGCTCGCCGAGGGTGTCCCGGGCATCCACTTCATCACCATGAACCGCTCGACGGCCACCCGGGAGGTGCACGCCAACCTGGCGGCGGTCGGCTCCCCGCACTGAGCCGGGGTCACCGGGCGGGATCGCGGCCGGCCAGCAGGGCCGCCGTCGCGGCCGCCGCCCGGCGCAGCCCCTCCCGCTCGGCGGCGTAGCCGCCCACCACGCCGACCACCGGCAGGTTGGCCAGCGCCCGGTGGTGCAGCCGCCCCTTGGGGCGGGCGTCGAGGGTGTCGTCGATGCGGCCGAGCAGCCGGGCCACCCGCCAGAGCGTCCGGACGGCGCCGCGGTCCTCCCGCCCGCCCAGGACGTCGTCGGCGTAGGCGCCCGGGGCCCGCGCCAGCAGCGGCCGCACCCGCTCGGCGGGCAGCTCGCGGCCGAGCAGCACCCGGGCCAGCAGCGACACCCGCTCGGCCTCGTCGTCCACGCCGTGCTCGTGCGCCACCCCGCCGACGACCAGCGCCTGCACCGCGGAGCCGACGGTGTTCTGCAGCGGCAGCAGGTCGGCGACCTTCCCGGCGAGGCGGGGCACGGCGCTCGCCCCGGCGGCGACGCTGCTCACCCGGTGGGCCCACCAGCGGTCCCGCTCGGCCTGCGGCAGCGCCGGCGGCCGGCCGAGCCGGCGGACCAGCGGTGCGGTCAGCCGGTCGACCCGCCGGAGGACGTCGACGACGACCGCGTCGCTGATCGGAGGGGCCATGGCGGGCCGGTTCCCCGACCCGGCGGGGGTCATGCGCACCGGTCGCGACGGGCACCGTCCCGGGACGCCGACCCCGCGACGATGGGCGCGGACGCGCCGTTCCCCGGCTCGGACCGGAGCGTCGGCGCACACCCTCCGGACGTCGCGACCGCGGCGGCGCCCGACGGCATGGTGCGGGGGCCGGCCGACGGGGTACTGCCGTCCGGACGAGGGTGCCGGCGCGCGTGCTGACGCGTGACCAGGGATCATCACCGGAGCCGCGCACCCGTGCGGACCGACTCGGGAGGACGTGCCGTGGCCGCTGGACTCGCAGCCCTGCTCGACGACGTGGCGGTGCTGGCGCGCGCCGCCGCGGCCTCGGTCGACGACATCGGGGCCGCCGCCGGACGGGCAAGCATGAAGGCCACCGGCGTCGTCGTCGACGACGCCGCCGTCACGCCGCAGTACGTCCGGGGCCTGGCCGCCGAGCGGGAGATCCCGATCGTGCGGCGGATCGCGCTGGGGTCGCTGCGCAACAAGCTGCTGATCATCCTGCCCGCGATCCTGCTGCTCAGCCAGTTCCTGCCCTGGTTGCTCACCCCGATCCTCATGATCGGCGGGGCCTACCTCTGCTACGAGGGCGCGGAGAAGATCTGGGAGAAGGTCGGCGGCGGCCACCACGAGGCCGCGGCCTCCGACGAGGCGCCGCCGGACGAGGACACCATCGTGTCCGGGGCGGTGCGCACCGACTTCATCCTGTCCGCAGAGATCATGGTCATCTCGCTCAACGAGGTGGTCGACGAGGGCTTCTGGTCCCGGGCGGCGATCCTCGCCGTGGTCGCGATCGCCATCACCGTGCTCGTCTACGGCTTCGTGGGCCTCATCGTGAAGATGGACGACGTCGGGCTGCGGCTGTCCCAGCGCCCCGGCGCGGGCGTGGCCCGGTTCGGCCGCGGGCTGGTCAAGGCGATGCCGAAGCTGCTGGCCACCCTCACCGTGGTCGGCATGGCCGCCATGCTGTGGGTCGGCGGGCACATCCTGCTGGTGGGCACCGACGAGCTAGGCTTCCACCTGCTGTACGACGCCCTCCACTCCGTGGAGGAGGTCGTCCACGACGCCACCGGCGCCCTCGGCGGGGTGCTCGCCTGGGTCGTCGACACGCTGGCCAGCGCGCTCGTCGGGCTCGCCGTCGGCGCCCTGATCGTCACCGTCGTGACCCTCACCGTCCACCGGCGCAAGGCGCACGCCGGCTCCCACTAGGGCGAGGGCCCTCCTGCCCCCACCGGTCGCGGGCTCGCGGCGGCCCCCTGCGGGAGGGCCGTCACGGCTCACCCCGCGCACGTACGTTGGGGCGCATGGCCGCACGGGGGACGCTCGCCCGCTGGGCGGCCGTCGCCCTGCTCGTGACGGTGCTCGTGGCGCTGCCCTCGGTCGTCGCCGCGCTGCCCGCCGACGACGCCGACGTGCCGGCGGCCGACCTGCGCGCCGCCGTCCTGGCCGCCTCCGACGTCGGCTTCTCCGGCTACGCGGTGTCGGCCGGCGGGCTGGCCCTGCCGGTGTCCGACCGGCTCACCGCCGCCGCCGACCTGTTCAGCGACCGCACGCTGATGCGGGTGTGGTGGCGCGACCCGGACGAGCACCGGGTCGACGTGGTCGCCGCCGCCGGGGAGACCGGCGTGCACCGCGACCCCGGCGGCACCTGGACCTGGGACTTCGAGGCCGGCACCGCCACCCGCGGCCGGCCGGCCTCCCTGGCGCTGCCCGCCCCGCCGGACCTGCTGCCCGCCGCGCTCGGCCGCCGGCTGCTGTCGGAGGCCACCGACGAGGAGGTCACCCGCGTCGGCGCCCGCCGGGTGGCCGGCCGTGACGCGCTCGGCCTCCGGGTGGTCCCGGCCGAGCCGGCCTCGTCCGTGGCCCGGGTCGACGTGTGGGTGGACCCGGCCAGCGGCCTGCCGCTGCAGGTGCAGGTCTTCGGCGAGGACGCCGTCCTGCCCGCGCTGGACACCCGCTTCCTGGACCTCGACCTCGCCGTCCCCCCGGCGGACGTCGTCGCCTTCACCCCGCCGCCGGACGCCACCGTGCTCACCGCGCCAGACACCGAGGGGCTGATCGCCGAGGCCGGCGAGCGGGCGCCGGACGTGCGCCTCCCGCCCGAGCTCGCCGGCCTGCCGCGGCGGTCGTTCCACGGGGTGCCCGGCGCGGTCGGGGTCTACGGCCGCGGGGTGACCCTGCTGGCCGCCGTCCCGGTGCCGCAGCGGCTGGCCGCCGGGCTGCGCGAGGCGCTGACCGCCAGCCCGGAGGCCGTCGTCGACCCCCTCGGCACGCGGGTCGCCGCGGGGCCGCTCGGGCTGATGCTGGCCGAGCGCCCCGGCGGGCCGGCCTACGTGCTCACCGGCACGGTCACCCTGGACGCGCTCGGCGAGGCCGCCCGCCGGCTCCCCGGGGCCCCCGCGTGACCCCGGTCATCCGGACCCGCGGGCTGGTCAAGCGCTACGGCCGGCTGCGCGCGGTCGACGGCATCGACCTCGACGTCCGCGCCGGTGACGTCTACGGGTTCCTCGGCGCCAACGGCTCGGGCAAGACCACGACCGTGCGGATGCTGCTCGGCCTGGTGCTGCCCACCGCCGGTGAGGTGGAGCTGCTCGGCCAGCGGATGCCCCGCGCCGGACGCCGGGTGCTGCCCCGGGTGGGCGCCCTGGTCGAGGGGCCGGCGCACCACGGGCACCTGTCCGGGCGGACCAACCTCTCGCTCATCGACGCCGCCGGCCCGGGCGGCTCCCGGCGCACCCGCCGCGCACGGATCGACCAGGTGCTCGACCAGGTCGGCCTGGGTGGCATCGACCGCCGTCCCGTGCGCGCCTACTCCCTGGGCATGCGCCAGCGGCTCGGGCTGGCCGCGGCGCTGCTGCGCCGTCCGGAGCTGCTGGTCCTCGACGAGCCCACCAACGGCCTGGACCCGCAGGGCATCACCGAGATCCGCGAGCTGCTGCTGGAGCTCAACCGCGGCGGGACGACGGTGTTCCTCTCCAGCCACCTGCTGGCCGAGGTGGAGCAGCTGTGCACCCGGGTCGGCGTGCTCGACCGCGGCCGGCTGGTGCTGCAGGACGAGCTGGCCCGGCTGACCGCACCCACCGGCGCGACCGTGGTGGACACCCCGGAGGTCCCGCGGGTGCGCGCGGTGCTCGACGGACGGGTGCTGGGCGCCGACGGCGGGCGGGTCGTGGTGCGCGGCGCGGACCCGGCCGAGGTCAACGCCCGGCTGGTCGCCGCCGGCGTGCCGGTCACCGGGCTGGCGCTGCAGCGGCCGACGCTGGAGGAGGTGGTGCTCGCCGCGGCCGGCACCAGCGCGGACCGGGTCGAGGGGCCGCGGTGATCGGCGTCGAGCTGCGCAAGCTGTTCCGCCGGCCGCGCACCTGGGTGACGATCGCCGTCCTGAACGCGCTGCCGGTGCTCGTCGCCGTCCTGCTGCAGCTGACCGACCTGGCGCCCCGGCCGGGGGAGGGGCCGCCGTTCCTGTCCGCCGTGCTCACCAACGGGGCGCTGTTCCCGCTGGCCGCGCTGGCCATCGTGCTGCCGCTGTTCCTGCCGATCGCGGTCGCCGTCGTCGCCGGGGACGCCGTCGCCGGGGAGGCGCAGGCCGGCACGCTGCGCTACCTGCTGGCCCGCCCCGCGGGGCGCACCCGGCTGCTGCTGGCCAAGCTGGTGGCGCTCATGGCGTTCGTGCTGGTCACCGTGCTGGTCGTGGCGGCCGTGGGCTACCTCGTCGGGACGACGCTGTTCGAGGCCCAGCCGACCGGCGGGACGACGTCGGTGTCGGGCACCTCGCTGACCCAGACCGAGCTGGCCGGTCGCAGCGCCATGGCCATCGGCTACGTGACGGTGTCCATGCTCGGCGTCGCGGCCTTCGGGTTGTTCTTCTCCACCCTCACCGACTCCCCGCTGGCCGCCGCCCTCGGCGCGCTGGCGGTGCTGGTGACCTCCTCGCTGCTGTTCACCCTGGACGCCGCCTCGCCGATCGCGCCCTACCTGCCCACCCGATACTGGCTGGCCTTCGTCGACCTGTTCCGCGACCCGGTGCTGTGGCGCGACGTCGTCCGCGGCCTGGCGCTGCAGGGGGTCTACGTCGGGGTGCTGCTCGCCGCGGCGTGGGCCAACTTCACCACCAAGGACGTCACCAGTTGACGGCCCCCCTGCAGGGTCCCGCCGCGAGCCGGCGAGTGGTGGGGGGCGGGGGGGGGGTCCTCTTTCAGCCGGCGCTGAGGCGGGCACAGTCGTCCGGCCCCAGGGCGGATGGCGGGGCGGCGCCGAGCTGCTCGAGCACCATCGCCTGCACCAGCGGGTCGCGCGGCAGCTCGCCGTGGCCGACCCGGGCCTGCGCGCACACCGACTGCACCGGCAGCTCCAGCGCCCCGTCCAGCCGCGCGGACTCCGGTGGCGTCACCGTCTGGTCCTGCGCGGTCCAGATGGACACCCAGGCCGGGCCCTCCGGCGTCTCGTCCCCGGCGTTGAGCTCGCTCAGCAGCGGGCTGCCGGGAGCCAGCTGACGGCAGGCGTCGCCGCACTGCTCGGGGGCCAGCTGCCCGGCGAGGTCGGCCAGCGCGGTGCCGTGGTGCGGTGAGCCGAGGGTGACGATCCGCCGGGCGACGTCCGCCCCGCCGTCCGCGGCCCACAGCCGGGCGACCACCCCGCCGGCGGAGTAGCCGACGACGTCCACGCTGCCGGCGCCGCTGCTCTGCAGCGCCGCCTCGGCCGCCGCCGCCAGCGCGTCGGCCGCGGCACCCAGGTCGCCGGTGCCGTTGCCGGGGACCTCGACCACCGCGGCGTCGCGGCCCTGCGCGGTCAGCCGGTCGGCCAGCGGACGCAGCGCCGCGGTCGACCCGCCGTACCCGGGCACCAGCAGCACCGGGCCGGGCCGTTCCTGGGCCACCGGGGCGCCGGTGGTCACCGACGGCCGGTCCAGCAGCCATGCCGTCCCACCCGCCAGGACGGCGACGACGACGAGGGCCAGCAGGGCGGCGACCAGGCGGCGGCGGGCGGGGGAGAGACCGGCGAGCACCCCACCACTGTCCCCGCCCGGCCGGGACTGGTGGACTGCGCTGGTGGAGTGGGCGCCGTGCTGAGCCGCGAGGAGTACCTCGCCGCCTGGTCGACCTGGCACGGCGGCACCGACCCGGCCGGCAGCCGGCTGGTGCGCGGCTGGCTGTCCATGGTCTACGCCCTCGCCCGCCCCACCCGGAGGCTGCCGCCGGTCGCGGTCACCGCCGCAGGCCTGCTGGTCGCCGCGGCCGCCGTCGTCCCGGCCGCCGCCGGAGACCTGTGGCTGGTCCCGGCGGGGCTGCTCGTCGGGGTGTCCGCCGTCCTCGACGGCCTGGACGGGGCGCTGGCCATCGCCACCGGGCGCGCCTCGCGGCGGGGGTTCGTCCTCGACTCCGCCGTCGACCGGCTCAGCGAGGCCGCGTTCGCCGCCGCGCTGTGGGTCGCCGGCGCCCCTGGCTGGCTGGCCGCGGCCTTCGGCGCGCTGTGCTGGCTGCCGGACTACCTGCGCGCCCGCGCCGGGCAGGCCGGCGTGTCCGAGACCGGCCAGATCTCGGTGTGGGAGCGGCCCACCCGGGTGGCGATGACCGGGTTCACCCTGGGCGGGGCGGGGGTGGTGTCCGGTCTGGACCTCGCCGGCGCGGTGGCCACCAGCGGGACGGCGGTCGGCTGCCTGCTCGGGGTGGTCGGCGTCGCCCAGCTCGGGACGTCGCTGCGCCGGGCCCTGGCCGACTGAGCGGTGCCTGGCCCGGTGTCCCACCATAAGGTGGCACCCCGTCGTCCGACGTCCACCGGGCGTCCCCCCGCACGTCATCCAGGGAGCGCCCCGTGCCCGTCGCCGTCACCGGCTCCATCGCCACCGACCACCTGATGACCTTCCCGGGGAAGTTCACCGAGCAGTTCGTCGAGGGCCAGATGGAGAACGTGTCGCTGTCCTTCCTCGTCGACGACCTGGTCCAGCACCGCGGGGGAGCCGGCGCCAACATGGCCTACGGCCTGGGCCTGCTCGGCCTCGCGCCGGTGCTCGTCGGCGCCGTGGGGTCGGACTTCGGCGACTACGACTCCTGGCTGACCCGGCACGGCGTGGACACCGCCTCGGTGCACTGGTCGCAGCTCAAGCACACCGCCCGGTTCGTGTGCACCACCGACGCGGTGAACAACCAGATCGCCTCCTTCTACTCGGGCGCCATGAGCGAGGCGGCGTCCATCGAGCTGACGCCGGTCGCCGAGCGGGTGGGCGGGCTGGACCTCGTGGTCGTCGGCCCCAACGACCCGACCGCGATGGTGCGGCACACGAGTGAGTGCCGGACGCGCGGCTACGCCTTCGTCGCCGACCCCAGCCAGCAGCTGGCCTGGGCCGACGGCGAGATGATCCGCGACCTGGTCGACGGCGCCGAGCTGCTGTTCACCAACGAGTACGAGGCCGCGCTGCTGCTGCAGAAGACCGGCTGGAGCGACACCGAGGTGCTCGACCGGGTCGGCACCTGGGTCACCACCCGCGCGGCCGACGGCGTGCTGGTCCGCCAGGCCGGTGTCGCGCCGATCGAGGTGATCGCCGTCCCGGAGACCAAGCCGGTCGAGCCCACCGGCGGCGGCGACGCCCTGCGCGCCGGGTTCATCGCCGGGCGGGTGTGGGGCCTGGGCCTGGAGCGGGCCACCCAGCTCGGCTCGGCGGTGGCCACCGAGGCCGTCGAGGTCATCGGCACCCAGGAGTACGAGCTGCAGCGCGAGCCGTTCCTCGCCCGCTTCGCCGACGCCTTCGGTGCCGACGCCGCCGACGAGGTCGCCGCCCACCTGCCGTGACACTGCGGTCCCCCCCGGAACCGTCGCCGACTGCGGGGAACTCGGGGTCCGGACGGCGGATCAGGGCCCGACTGCGCCGCAGTCAGCGGGGGTGCCTAGCTGCCGCGGAGCTGCTCGCCGATGGAGGGGTCCTCGGCCCACGTCCGGTAGGGGATCCGCTTGATCTCGCGGACCTCGCCCAGCGTCGTCCACTCGTTGCCGCCCAGGCGGGCCAGCGGTCGCAGCTGCTCGACGCGCGGCCGCCCGCCCTCGACCGCGGACTCGAACACGCTGACCAGCTCGACCCGGCCGAACACCACCGTGCTGTCGCCCAGCCGCACCGTCGAGTGCAGCGTGCACTCGATCGACACCGGCGACTCCGCGACCCGGGGGACGCCGACCCGCTCGGCCGGCTCCAGGACGACGCCGACCTCCTCGGCCTCGCTGACCCCGTGCGGGAAGTCGGTGCCGGTGGCGTTGACCTGCTCGAACAGCGACTCCGGGGTGAGGCTCACGGTGAACTCGCCGGTCGCCTCCACGTTGTCCAGCGTGTCCTTGCGCCCGACCGAGGTGAACTGCACGACCGGCGGCGACACGCAGGCGACCGTGTAGAAGGAGTGCGGCGCCAGGTTCACCAGCCCCTCGGCCGACCGGGTGGCCACCCAGGCGATCGGGCGCGGCACCACCACGGAGTTCACCACCCGGTAGAAGGCGCCGCCGTCCATGGCCGCCGGGTCGAAGTGCACGCGCGCGTTCGGGCTGGTCACCCGGTCATCGTCTCCCGGACCGCCCGCACCCCGCCGACCGGGCGGCCGCGCCAGGTCAGCGTGCCGCGTCGCCGCCCGGCCACCGACCCGGCCAGCAGGACGTCGAACAGCAGCACCGACAGCGGGTGGGCCAGCGAGTCCGGCCAGACCCGGCTGCCGGTCGCCGCGGCCGACACCGCCCGCCCGGCCACGCCCGCCGCGTAGCCGACCAGCCCGGCCCGCGACCCGCGCAGCGCGGCCACGGCGGGCACCACCCACACGGCGGTCAGCCCGGCGGCTCCCGCGAGGCTGGCCACCGGCGACCCGCCGACCGAGGCCCACAGCGACTTGGCGTAGCCGGCCCGCAGCGCCGGCCAGCCGTCGTACATCCGGCAGGCGGCCAGCCGCGACCCGTCCACCGGCACCGCCCGGCCGCCGGCCCGCTTCACCGCCCGGGCCAGCGCGACGTCCTCGATCACCTCGCCGCGCACGCCCTCGTGCCCGCCGGCCCGCAGGTAGGCCGACCGGCGGACGACGAGGAACTGGCCGTTGGCCGCGGTCAGCGACGGCCGGGCCGACCGCTCGGCCACCCGCACCGGCAGCGTGGTGACCCACAGCCACGGCCCCAGCGGCTGCACCAGCCGCTCGGCCGGCGTGGCGGTGACCGGCCGCGGCCACGGGGAGACCAGGTCCAGGCCGTGCGTATCCAGCACGGCGACCGCGCCGGCGACGGCGTCCGGGAACAGCCGGACGTCGGCGTCGAGGAACACCAGCACGCCGTCCTCGCCCGGGTCGCCCGCGTCCGCGCCGGTGGCGCAGGCGTGCGGCTTGCCCAGCCACCCGGGCGGCGGCTCGGCGGCACGGACCAGCCGCACCCGCGGGTCGGCGACCGCGCGCACCACGTCGGCGGTGCCGTCGGTCGAGCCGTCGTCCACCACGACGACCCGCAGGTCTGCCACGCCCTGCTGGGCGAGCACCGCGGCCAGGCAGCCGCCGACCTGCGCCTCCTCGTCGCGCACCGGCAGCACGACGGTGACCGCGCGGCGCACCGGCGCGGGCCCGGCCGGGGGACGGCGCAGCAGCGCCGCGTTCACCGCCGCGTGCAGCGCGCCGGCCACGGCCGCCCCGGACAGGCCCCGCAGCAGCCGCCCGGTCACGACCTCCGGGCCTGCACCGCCAGGGCGACCAGCACCGGGACGGCGAGCAGCACCCCCCACGCCGCGGACCCGGGCAGCCCCAGCCAGACGGCGTGGGCGAGCGCACCACCGAGGGTCATCCAGCCCAGCACCAGCAGCGGCGCGCCGTCCCCGGTGCGCGGGGCCGCGCCGACGGCGAGCAGGTCCAGCAGCGTCATGAGCACGGCACCGGCCAGCAGCCAGCCGGCCAGGTTGGTCAGCGGCACCGTGTCGATGCCCGGCAGCGAGGGCTGCGGGTACGCCCACGTCCAGTAGCCGGCCTGCACCATCTGCGGGTCGAGGACGACGTCCCACCCGGCGAACACGCCCGCCGCGACCGCGACCCGCGCCGGCCGCTGCCGGGCGGGCCGCACACCGGCGGTGAGCCGGCGGGCCAGCAGCCAGCTGGGCCAGGCCATCATCAGCCAGGCCAGCGGCACGAGGAACGGGACGCCGAGCAGCGTGGGCCCGAGGTCGTCGCTGTAGGTGTACTGCCCGTAGGGGAAGCCGGTGGCCAGCCCGACGGACTCGAAGACGACCGCGGTGGCCGCGGTGACGCCCAGCACGCCGGCCCCGGTGCGCGCACCCCGGCTGACCGTCGCGTGCGCCACGGACACCGCCGAGCCGAGCAGCACGATGGTCCAGCTGACCGCGTCGCGGGCCGGGCCGGGGTCCAGCAGCGGGTAGGCGATCGCGGTGAGCACGAGCAGCACCGCCGGCACCCACGGCGCGCCGGCCGGGCGGCGGACCGCCCGCGCCTCGAGCAGACCGCTCACCGGCGCACCCGGGCCAGCCCGCGGGCCAGCCCGTGGGACAGCGTCTCCCGGGCGCGGGCGGGCAGCCCCCGGTCGCCGAGCACGGTGCGCGCCGCCGTCCGCCCGGAGTTGCCCGACACCCCGCCGCCGGGGTGGGTGGAGGCGCCGGCCAGGTACAGCCCGGCCAGGCCCGGCACCCGCATGCCGGACAGCGCCGGCGTCGGCCGGAAGCCGAACATGCTGGCCAGCCCCATCTCCACGTGCATCACGTTGCCCCGCAGCAGGGCCAGCTCCCGCTCCAGCAGCAGCGGGGTCTGCACGTAGGTGCGCAGCACCGAGGCGGCGAAGCCGGGCGCGAACCGGTCGACGGCGGCGATGAGCCGCGCCGCCTCGCGCTCGGCGAGCGCGTCCCAGTCCCCGCCGTCGGCCAGCGCGTAGGGGTACCACTGCCCCCAGATGGTCACCACGTGCTGCCCGGGCGGGGCGAGGGTGTCGTCGGTCGCGGAGAAGCACATCGCCAGCGGCACTGGCTCGCGCGGCAGCCGCCCGCCCAGCCAGTCGCCGTGCGCGGCGGCCAGCACCGCCCGGTCGGTGCACAGCAGCTGCAGGCCACCCAGGGCCAGCGCGGGGTCCACGCCGGGGTAGGCCGGCGGGGCGTCGGTGTGCGCGCGGACCACCAGGCCGAAGCCGTTGCCCACCGGGGGCGCGGCGTCGGCCAGCGCCGGCGGCGCGTGCTCCCCGGCCAGGTCGCGGGTGGCCAGCACGTGGCAGGCGGCGACGACCACGGGGGCCTCGACCCGCCGTCCGGACACCGTCTGCACGCCGGTCACCCGGCCGCCGTCCACCAGCAGCCGCGCCGCGCCGTCGCCGAGGGTGACCCG
Source organism: Geodermatophilus sp. DSM 44513 (assembly GCF_032460525.1). Lineage (NCBI taxonomy): Bacteria > Bacillati > Actinomycetota > Actinomycetes > Geodermatophilales > Geodermatophilaceae > Geodermatophilus > Geodermatophilus sp. DSM 44513. The sequence continues at coordinate 1,772,711 of NZ_CP135963.1, forward strand.
GCCGCCGTCGGCCTCCAGCCGGCGGCCCAGCGCCTCGGTGAGCCCGCCGGAGCCGCCCACCGGGTGCCCCGGCGGGGTGTCGTGCAGCAGCGTCACCCAGGCGACCATCGCCGCGGTGCCGGGCTCGGACATCGGCGGGCCGGACTGCGCACCGAACCAGGCCAGCGCCGCCTTGAGCCGCTCGCTGCTGAACCAGCGGTCCAGCAGCGCGTCCCCGGAGCCGAGGAAGTCGACGGCGATGTCACCGCCGGAGGTCCGCGGCCGGCCGTCGGAGGGGGCGCCGATGGGCCAGAAGGAGCGGGCCAGGCCGCCCACCGTGGGACGCCGGCCGAAGGAGTCGACGACCGCCCGGCTGCGCGGGCCCCACACCGCCACGAACTCGCGGTACGCGGCGGCGTCGGCCTCCCCGCAGGCGGCCGCGACGGAGGCGCAGGTGGCGTCCAGGTCGACGGAGAAGACCAGCGGCCGCCCGTCCGGGCCGGGGTCGCCGGGGGAGGGGGCGGGCGCGAAGCCCCACGGGTCGCAGTCGACGTAGCGCAGGCCGTGGGCGGCGAGGTCCAGCTCCTCGACGATGCCGCTGGACCGCACGATGACGTGCGCGCTGGACCCGCGGTCGACGCGGACGCCGGGCCAGCGCTCCACGGTGGAGACCGCGCCGCCGAGCACCTCGTCGCGCTCGACGACCTCCACCCGCAGCCCCGCGCGGGCCAGGTAGCAGGCGGCGACCAGCCCGTTGTGCCCGGCGCCGACGACGACGGCGTCGGCGGTGGCGTCGGCCGCCCTCACCGGGGGGACGGTGCCGGGGTCGGCAGCGGCAGGCGGGCGCCGAGGATGGCGAAGGGGCGCGCGTCGCCCGGGAAGCGGTGGTTGCGGGCCAGGTCGACGAAGCCGTCGGCGTGGTAGAGCCGGAAGGCCTTGGTGTCGTTGTCCGGGGTGGACAGCAGCGCCGCCGGGTGCGGCAGGTCGGCCACCAGGGCGTGCAGCAGCCGGCGGCCCAGCCCCCGGCTCTGGTGGTCGGGGTGCACGTGCAGCTCGCAGACCTCGAAGGCGCCGGGCAGCCAGCGCTTGGCCGTCCGCCGGTCCAGCGCGGCGCGCACCTGGTCGTGCCACCACTGGCCGGGGGCGATCACGTAGCCGTAGCCGAACCCGACGAGGACCTCGCCGTCCCGGGTCTGCGTGAAGGCGCCGACCGCGCGGAAGCCGGGGCGCTCGGTGTGCTGGACGGCGTAGCCGTAGCGGCCGGCGACCACCGAGGGGCTGTAGCCCATCGCCTCGCCGTAGATGGCCAGTGCCTCGTGCATGTGGTCGCGCAGCCACCCGGCGGGCAGCTCGGCGATCCGCGCCGCCGGCGTCGTCCCCGTCATCGGGCCTCCACCGCCTCGTCCAGGACCGCGTCCTGGTCCCGCTCGGGGCCGTCCCCGACCTCGGCAGCGGTGCCGGCGGTCAGCCGCAGCAGCTCGTCGTAGGTGGTCGGGAACACCGCGTGCGGGTGGCCGGCGGCGGCCCACACCCGGTCGTGGCGGGCCAGCTCGACGTCGACCAGCGTGCCGATCGGCGCGGGGTGCCCGACCGGGGCCACCCCGCCGATCGGCTGGCCGGTGTGCCGGCGCACGAAGTCCGCCGTCGCCCGGCGCACCTCGCGGACACCGAGCAGCGCGGCGACCCGGCCGACGTCGACCCGGTGCGCGCCGCTGGTCAGCACCAGCAGCGGTGCGCCGTCGACGTCGAACACCAGGCTGTTGGCGATGGCCCCCCTCGGCACGCCGAGCTCCTGCGCGGCCTCGGCGGCGGTGCGGGCGCTGCCGGAGAGCTCGCGCACCCGCCCCGCGGCGCCGGCCTCGGCCAGGAGCGCGGAGATGGCGGCGACCCGGGGGTGCTGCGGGGCGTCCACGACGGCATCCTCCCACTCCGCGCCGCACTCGGCCGCCCCCGCCCGGGCGGGACCCCCTGGTCCCGCGGCGACCGGGCGGGCACCCTCGGCGGCCGGGCGGGACACCGGCGGGCGGAGGTGCGGTGCAGCTGCGTGAGCTGGAGTACCTGGTCGCGCTCGCCGACGAGGGCTCCTTCACCCGGGCCGCGGCCCGCTGCTGGGTGTCCCAGCAGGCGCTGTCGCGGGCGGTCGCCGCGCTGGAGCGCCGGCTCGGCGTCCTGCTCGTCGTCCGGCGGGCCCGCGGCTGCTCGCTCACCCCGGCCGGGAGCCGGCTGGTGGCCGCCGCCCGCCCCCTGCTCCGGGACGCCGACGCGCTCACCGGGCTGGCCCGCGGGCTGGCCGGGGACCCCACGGGTGGGCGCCTGCTGCGGATCGGGGTGCTGCTCGACGGCCTGGGCGCGCGCACCCCGCCGGTGGTCGCCGCCTTCCGCGCGGCCTGGCCCGGCTGGCGGGTGGCCGTCCGGCGCGTGCAGCCCAGCGACCTGCCCGGCGTGCTGCTCTCCGGTGAGGTCGACGCCGTCCTGCTGCACGGCCCGTGCACCGACCCGAGGGTGGCCGTCGTCCCCCTGTTCCGGGAGGGGCGGGCGGTGGCGCTGTCGGCGGCCGACCCGAGGGCCGACGCGGCGGCGCTGTCCGTGCAGGACCTGCTGACCCTCCCCGCCCGCGCCCGCCGCGCGGGCATCGACCCCGGGTGGGAGGGGGTGTTCACGCTGCGCGCCGAGCGCGGCGGGGAGGAACCGGAGCGGGTGGGGGAACCGGCGGGTTCCCTGGAGGAGCTGCTGTGGGCCATCTCGGTCGACCGGCTCTTCCTCACCGTGCCGCAGCACGTGGCCACCAGCCACCCCGGCGCGGCCTACGGCGTCACCTACGTGCCGGTGCCCGACGCCGAGCCGGTGACCTTCGCGGTCGCGCACCGCCGCACCGACCGGCGGCCGCACGTCGGCGCCTTCGTGCAGCTGGCCCGGTCGGTCGCGGGGAGCTGACCCACAACCAGGAGGTGTTGGACGGCGGTGGGCGCGCGCCCCGACGCTGTGGCCCTGGACGGCCGGACGGCCGGACGGCACCGGGACGTCGGGACGCCGCGCACCCGCCCGCCCGTCCGTCCCCCCGACGACAGGAGGTCCCCCGTGAGCGTCACCCCGTTCACCGTCGACGTGCCCCGGGCCGTGCTCGACGACCTCGCCGACCGGCTCCGCGGCACCCGCTGGCCCGACGACCTCGAGGGCGCCGAGCCCTGGTCCTACGGCGTGGACCCGCACTGGCTGCGCGGCGTCGTCCGGTACTGGCTGGAGGAGTACGACTGGCCCGCGCAGCAGGCCCGGCTCAACGAGCACGAGCACGTCCGGGTCGACGGCCTCACCGGGGTCCCGGCGGCCGAGGGGCTGGCGGTGCACGCCGTCGTCCGGCGGGCTGCGCGCACCGACGGCGCGCCCGCCCCGCTGCCGCTGGTGCTGCTGCACGGCTGGCCCAGCTCCTTCGTGCAGATGCTGCCGGTGCTGCCGCTGCTGGCCGACCCGGCCGCGCACGGCGAGGCGGCCGGGGACGCCTTCGACGTCGTCGCGCTGTCGCTGCCCGGCTACGGCTTCTCCGACCGGCCGCGCCGCCCGGGGATGGACGTCGCCGCGATCGCCCACGTCGTCGTCCAGGTGATGGAGCAGCTCGGGTACCCGCGCTTCGCCGTCCGGGGCAGCGACCTGGGGGCGGGGGTGGCCCAACAGCTCGCGCTGACCTCCCCCGACCGGCTCGTCGGGCTGCACCTGTCGGGCACCAACCCCTACCTGGGCTGGGTGCCCGAGGACCTGTCGGAGGCCGAGCAGGAGTTCGTGCGCCGCGCCCAGGAGTGGAACGCCACCGAGATGGCCTATGCGATGGAGCACTCCAGCAAGCCGCAGACCCTCGCGCACGCGCTCACCGACTCCCCGGCGGGCATGGCCGCCTGGGTGCTGGAGAAGTTCCACCGGTGGACCGACGGCGACCTGGAACAGGTGTACGCGCTGGACGACCTGCTGACCAACCTCACCGTCTACTGGGTGACCGGCACGATCGGCTCGTCCATCCGGCTGTACGCCGAGACCGCGCGCAGCACGAGCGCCGCGTGGGGCCGGGTCGAGGTGCCCACCGGGATGGCGATGTCCGGGGCCGACATGTTCCCCACCCCGCGGGAGTGGGTCGAGCGCTCGTACGCGGTGACCTCCTGGACCGAGCTGCCCCGCGGCGGGCACTTCCTGGAGTGGGAGGTGCCCGAGCTGGTCGCAGCGGACGTGCGCGCCTTCTTCCGCGGCCTGCGGGAGGGGGCGCGGCCGGCGGGGGAGACCCGGGCGGGCCGCTGAGCTGCGGGAACCGTCGGTTCCCGTCGCCAGAGTGCTGACCAGGTCATCCGGGCTGCGCTCGGGGCTCTGCGGCGTGACGAGCGGCGCCGGATCGCGGCGGCGGAGGCCCGTGCGGTCAGGGAGGACCCACTCGACCTGGCCGAGGTCCGGGCGATCCAGCAGGAGATGGCCGCGCTCCGTGAGGGGTGAGGTGTACCGGCTGCCGGCTGCCGGCTCGTGGCAGGGGCCATGCGCAGCGTGGTCGGCGGTACGCGGTCGTGTCGGCGAGCCTGCCGGACTCCTCACGCTGGCGGAGATGGAACGCGTGGACGAGGCGCTCGTCCTGGTCCTGGACCTGTAGCCGACGGATCCTCGTCCTGCGCCGGGAGGTGCAGCCGCGGCTCGGCCGGAGGTGCCCCGGCGGCGTCCGCGGAGTGGTCCGGCCCCGTGTCCGTGCAGGTGGCAGCGGTCCCCCTGGGCCCTGGCCGCGTGCCGTTCTGTCGTAGGTCCGCTTGACGATGTCGGCGGTGTCGGGTCTACTCGACACCGTTCGAACACGTGTTCGAGCAACGCCGGCCTCCTGCCGCACCCGGGTCCTTCCCCACCCGGTGCGGCGGGCCGGGGCCGGTGGGGCGGCGGGGAGCGGTGGGGAGTCAGTCATGGGCCGGGTGCTGAGCGGGGTCGGCGAGGAGGTCCGGGTCGAGCGCGGCGCGCTGGGCCCGGCGCAGTTCTGGCGCGGACAGTCGCGCTACGTCGTGGGTGAGCTGCTCGACTCCTGGGTGGAGACCGCCCCGTGGTGGCGCCACGGCGCCGCGGGCACCGGCGCGTCGGCCGAGCTGGTCGCCACCCGCGAGGTGTGGCGGGTCGAGGCGGTCCGGGCCGGCCGGTCGCGGATGAGCTTCGCCGGCGTCTACGACCTCAGCTGGGAGTCGACGGACAACCGCTGGTCGCTCGTGCGGGTGCACGACTGATGGGAGCCGTCCGCGTCATGGCCGACCAGCTGCCCCTGCCCCCGGCGCTGCCCCAGGCCGCCCGCCAGCTGCTCGACCAGGCCTCCCGGGCGCTGGCCGAGGCGGCGGCGAGCGCCGACGCCCGGCAGCGCTACGCCACCGCCCACCTCGGCGCGCTGCGGGCCGCCGCGGCGGTGCTGGCCGCCCGCACCCGGCCGGAGTCCGGCCGGCGCCGCCCGCGCAGCGCCTGGGTGCTGCTCGGCCAGGTCGCCCCCGAGTTGGGGGAGTGGGCCACCTTCTTCGCCGCCGGGGCGGCCAAGCGGGCCGCGGCCGAGGCGGGGCTGTCCCGGGCGGTCACCGACCGCGAGGCCGACGACCTCGTCCGCGACGTGCGGGCGTTCCTCACCGTCGTGGATGCCACCCTGGGCAGCACGTCGCCGCCGGAGTCGCCGCGGCGGGCCCGTCCCCGGGTGGTCGGCGGCTCCGCCCGGAACGGGCGGTGACCGACCCCTTCGTCCACCTCCACGTCGCCTCCGGCTACTCCCTGCGGTACGGGGCCAACCACCCCGCGGACCTGGTCCAGCGGGCGGTCGAGCACGGCATGCGGGCGCTGGCGCTCACCGACCGCGACGGGCTCTACGGCGCGGTCAAGTTCGCCCTCGCCTGCCGGGCGGCCGACGTGCGACCGCTGTTCGGGGTGGACCTGGCGGTGACGTCCTCGGTGGACACGGCCGTCCCGCCGCCGCTGGCCCCGGTCGTCGGCGGCACGCACTCGGCGCAGCGGGCGCAAGCCCGCCGGCCGGACCCGCCTGCCTCCGGCGGTACCGGACGCCGGTCGCCGGCCCGCGGCGGGGCGGCCGTGGACCCGCGGCGGCCGCGGGTCACCTTCCTCGCCCGGGACGGCGCCGGCTGGCGGTCGCTGTGCCGGCTGACCAGCGCGACGCACCTGCGCGGCACCCGCGGGGAGCCGGTGGGCTCGCTGGCGCTGGCCGCCGAGCACGCTCCCGGGCTGGTGGCCCTGCTGGGCCCGGACTCCCCGGTCGGCCGGGCGCTGGCCGCCGGCCGGGCCGACCTGGCCGCCGCCCGGCTGTCGGCCTGGCGCGCGGTGTTCGGGCCCGGGTCGCTGGTGCTCGAGGTCGTGCACCACCGCGGCCGGGGGGACCGCTCCCGGGCGCAGGCGCTGCTGCGCTTCGCCGCGGCGGAGGGCGTGCCAGTCGTGCTGACCAACGCCGTCCGCCACGTCGACGCCCTGGACGCGCCCACCGCCGACGTCCTGGACGCCGCCCGCCGGCTGGTGCCGCTGGACACCCGGCACGTCGACCGGCGCACCGCCGAGGGGTACCTGAAGTCGGGCAAGGAGATGGCCGAGGTCGCCGCGGACCTCGCCGGCCCCGACCGCGATGCGGCGCTGCGGCTGCTGGAGCGCACCGCCCGGCTGGCCGAGCAGTGCGCCGTCGACGTCCGGGGCGACCTGGGCATCGGCACCGTGCGCCATCCGGAGCTGGACGTGGTGACCACCCCGGCCGAGCGGGGCCTGGGCCCCTCGGCGGTGCTGCGCGCCCGCTGCGAGGCCGGGCTGGGCCGGCGCGGCATGGCCGGCACGGCGGAGGTGACCCGCCGGCTGGACGACGAGCTGGCCGTGATCGACTCCCTCGGCTACCCGTCCTACTTCCTCACCGTCGCCGACGTCGTCGACCTCATCAAGGGCCTCGGGGTCCGGGCCGCGGCCCGGGGGTCGGGGGCCGGCAGCCTGGTCACCTACCTGCTGGGCATCTCCGACGTCGACCCGATGCGCTACGGCCTGCTGATGGAGCGCTTCCTCTCCCCGCTGCGCCACCAGCTGCCCGACGTCGACATCGACGTGGAGTCCGCCCGCCGGATGGAGGTCTACGACGCGGTGATCGGCCGCTTCGGGGCGCACCGGGTCAGCTGCATCTCGATGATGGACACCTACCGGGTGCGGCACGCCGTCCGCGACGTCGGCGCCGCGCTCGGCCTGCCGCCGGCCGAGGTGGACGCGGTCGCCAAGGCCTTCCCGCACATCCGGGCCAGCCAGGTGCACGCCGCGCTCCGCGACCTCCCCGAGCTGCGGGCCAGCCGGCTGGGCTCCAAGCGCGGCGGCGGCACCGGCGACCTGGACCTGCTGTTCGACCTGGTCGCCCGGCTCGACGGGCTGCCCCGGCACATCGCGCTGCACCCGTGCGGGGTGCTGCTGTCCGACGCCACGCTGCTGGACCGCACCCCGGTGGAGAACAGCTACCTGGGCTACCCGATGAGCCAGTTCGACAAGGACGACGTCGAGGAGCTCGGGCTGCTCAAGCTGGACCTGCTGGGCATCCGCATGCAGTCGGCCATCGCGCACGCGCTCTCCGAAGTGCAGCGGGTGGACCACGAGCAGGTCGACATCGACGCCGTCCCGCGCGACGACCCGACGACCTTCGAGCTGATCCGCAGCACCCGGACGCTCGGCATGTTCCAGATCGAGTCGCCTGGCCAGCGCGAGCTGGTCGGCAAGTTCGGCCCGGAGTCCTTCGAGGACGTCGTCATCGACATCTCGCTGTTCCGGCCCGGGCCGGTGAAGAGCGACATGGTCACCCCGTTCCTGCTGGCGCGGAACGGCTGGCGGGACCCGGTCTACCCGCACCCCGACCTCGCCCCGTACCTGGAGCAGACCGCCGGGGTCGTCGTCTTCCACGAGCAGGTGCTGCAGATCGTCGCGCAGATGACCGGCTGCGACCTGGCCCAGGCCGACGAGGCGCGCCGCGCGCTGGGGGACCGGGAGCTGCACGCCGAGGTGCGCGCCTGGTTCATGCCCCTGGCGGTGGCGCGCTACCCGGTCGAGGTGGTCGAGCAGGTGTGGCAGGTGCTGGTCGCCTTCGGCTCCTTCGGCTTCTGCAAGGCCCACGCCGCCGCGTTCGCCCTGCCCACCTACCAGTCCGCGTGGCTGAAGACCCACCACCCGGCGGCCTTCCTCGCCGGGGTGCTCACCCACGACCCGGGCATGTACCCCAAGCGGCTGATCCTCGACGACGCCCGCAACTTCGGCGTGCGCGTGCTGGGCCTGGACGTCAACGCCTCGACCGGCACCTACCGGGTGGAACGGGTCGACCCCGGGGACGACGGCGAGGCGTGGACCCGGCCGGGGTGGATGCCGGCGGCCATGGCCGACCCCTCCCGCCACGGCATCCGGCTGTCCCTGGCCGACGTGAAGGGCATCTCCGCCGAGGAGGTCGACCGGATCGTGGCCGGGCAGCCCTACCGCTCGCTCGCCGACTTCTGGCAGCGCGCGTCGGTGTCCCGGCCGGTGGTGGAGCGGTTGGTGCTGGCCGGCGGGTTCGACTCCCTCTACGGCTTCGGCGTCCGCGACCGGGAGGCCGGCCGGCCCACCCGCGGCCGCCACCAGGTCACCCGCCGCGACCTGCTGCTGCAGATCGGCGAGCTGGACCGCCTGCGTCGCAGCGACGCCCGCGTCGCCACCACCGGCCAGCTGAGCCTGGACCTGCTCGGGCTGGAGCTGCCGGAGGAGGAGACCGGACCGGCCTGGGCCCCCGGCAGCGGGCTGCCGGAGTTCACCGACGCCGAGCTGGTGCGCGCCGAGCTGGAGGTGCTCGGCCTGGACGCCAGCCGGCACGTCGTCGACTTCTACCGGCCGTTCCTCGCCGCGCTCGGCGCGGTGCCGGCGGGGGAGCTGCTCGGCAGCCGCAGCGGCGCCGAGGTGCTGGTCGCCGGGGTCAAGGTGGCCACCCAGACCCCGCCGATCCGCTCCGGCCGCCGGGTGGTGTTCGTGACCCTGGACGACGGGACCGGCTGCACCGACTCGACCTTCTTCGAGGACGCGCAGGGCCCCTACGCCGCCACCGTCTTCCACTCGTGGCTGCTGGTCGTCCGCGGGGTGCTGCGGCGCACCGGCCCGCGCGGGGTCTCCATCCGCGCCACCGGGGCCTGGGAGCTGCCGGCGCTGCACGAGGCGTGGGAGACCGGCGGGCTGGACGCGGTGGCCGAGCAGATGGCGGCGGCGGGGGAGTACACCGAGGACTCGATCGCCGGGGCGGCGGCCTCACGCGGGCCGCGGCCGGTCGTCGTCCGGCCGGTGCTGGTGCACCCCACCGGGTTCCGGATGTCGCCCTACGCCGACGTCAAGCCCGCCGGGGAGGACGCGATGACCGTGGCCAGGCGCGATGCCGGCGCCCCGCGCAAGCTGTGGCACTCCAGCCCGGGCAGCTCCGGCCACTGAAGCAGGGCCCCCTCTCCCCACTCCTCGCTCCGCTCGGCGTGGGACCCGGGAGGGAGCCGTCGCTGTACCCCGGTGGCCCGTCACCGGCCCGGGTGTGGGCGACCTGGGTACAGCGGTCCGCCCACGGTCCGGGTGCCCGCAGCGGATCGGCGCGCCCGCCCACCGATGAGTTCGGTGTGCCGCCGACGTCTACCCGGCACACCACCGAGGAAGGAGCCCCCCGTGCCCACGCAGATCCCGTGCCTGTGGTTCGACGGCCAGGCCGAGCAGGCCGCGCAGCACTACACCTCGATCTTCCCCAACTCCTCCATCGGCGAGGTGACCCGCTACGGGCCGGGCATGCCCGCGCCCGAGGGTGGCGTCATGACCGTGGCCTTCACCCTCGACGGCCAGGACTACGTCGCGCTCAACGGCGGCCCGGAGTTCCGGTTCACCGAGGCGGTGTCCTTCCAGATCGCCTGCCGCGACCAGGAGGAGGCCGACCACTACTGGACCCGGCTGACCGAGGGCGGTGAGGAGAGCCAGTGCGGCTGGCTCAAGGACCGCTTCGGCGTCTCCTGGCAGGTCGTCCCCACCGACCTGCCCGCCCTGCTCGGCGACCCCGACCCCGACCGCGCCCGCCGGGCCAGCGAGGCGATGATGCGGATGCGCCGCATCGACCTCGCCGAGATCCGCCGGGCCGCCGACGGGTGAAGGACCCCCGCCACCCGCGAGCTCGCGGCGGGTCCCTGCACGGGGGCCGTACCCGCCGGGCGGCACTAGGCTCCGACGGGTGCCGCCCGCCCCCGCCGCGTCCGCCGCGGACCAGCTGCCCGTCCGCGCGGCCGCCGTCTGGGCCGCCCTCGACCCGCTCGTCGGGGGAGACCCGCTGCGGGTCCTCGACGTCGGCGGCGGCACCGGCAACTCCGCCGTCCGGCTGGCCCGCCTGGGGCACGACGTCACCGTGGTCGACCCCAGCGCCGACGCCCTCGCCACGCTGACGCGGCGGGCCGACACCGCCGGCGTCGGGGCGCGGGTGCACGGCGTGCAGGGCGACGGCGACCTGCTGCACGAGGTCCTGCCCGGGGTCGGGGGCGGCGGCTACGACCTGGCCCTGTGCCACGCGGTGCTCGAGGTGGTCGACGACCCCGCCGCCACCCTCGGCGAGCTGGGCCGCGCCCTGCGCCCCGGCGGCACCGCCAGCGTGGCCACCGCCAACCGGGCCGGCGCGGTGCTGGCCCGCGCCGTCTCCGGGCACCCGGTCGAGGCGCTGTCCCTGCTGGAGGACCGCGACCCCGCCCCCCGCCGCGCCAGCCGCCCGGCGCGGCGCCGGTTCACCCCGGCGGACCTGCTCGCCCTCGTCGAGGCCGCCGGGCTGCAGCCGGGCTCCTGGCGGGGGGTCGCCGTCGTCGCCGACCTGCTCGACACGGCCTCCGGTGACGCGTCGGCCGATCCCGAGGCGGTCCGCCGCCTGGAGCTCGCGCTGGCCGCCACCTCGCCCTACCGCGACGTCGCCGCCGGGCTGCACCTGCTCGCGACCCGCCCGTGAGGCTCCCCGCCGACCTCGCCCGCCCCGCCTACGGCAGTGCCAGCCTCGCCGACGTGCTGCCCGGCGCCGCCGCCGCCCTCGGCGTGCCGGTGGTGCGCGACGACCTGCCGGCCGACCCACTGGGCCTCACCGCCGCGCTCGGCGGCGCCCGTCGGGTCGCGGTCCTGCTCGTCGACGGCCTGGGCGCGAGCCTGGTGCGGGAGCACGCCTCCCTGGCCCCGACCCTCGCCGCGCTGGCCACACCGGCCGGCGACCTGTCCGCCCCCTGCCCCAGCACCACCCCGGTCAGCCTCACCACCCTGGGCACCGGCCTGCCGCCGGGCAGCCACGGCGTCCTCGGCTTCGTCACGATCGTCCCCGGTCAACGGAGCGCCACGGGGGAGGACCGCACGCTGGACCACGTCCGGTGGCGCGACGACCCCGACCCCGACGTCTGGCAGCCGCGGCGCAGCGTCTTCGCGCAGGCCGCCGACGCCGGCGTGGAGGTCACCGTCGCCGCCCCCTACGCCTTCGCCGGCTCCGGGCTGTCCCGCGCCGCCTACCGCGGCGCCCGCTACTCCGGCACGGTCGGTGCCGGCGACCTGGCCGCCGTGGTGCTGCAGTCGCTGGCCGCCGCACCCCGCACGCTGGTCTACGGCTACACCGCCGAGCTCGACCTCACCGGCCACGTCCGCGGCGTGGACTCGGCCGGCTGGCGCGCCCAGCTGCAGCTGGTCGACCGCCTGGTGGAGCAGGTCGTCGACGGCCTGCCGGACGACGCCGCGCTGCTGGTCACCGCCGACCACGGGATGCTCGACGTCCCCGCTGGGACCCGGCTGGACCTCGACGCCACCCCCGAGCTCACCGACGGCGTGCGCGTCCTGGCGGGCGAGCCGCGGGCGCGGTACCTGCACGCGGTGCCCGGCGCGCAGGCCGACCTGCTGGCCCGCTGGCGGGAGGTCCTCGGCGAGCGGGCCTGGGTGGCCGGCCGGGACGAGGCCATCGCCAGCGGCGTCTTCGGCCCGGTGGACGACGGCGTGGCCGGGCGGATCGGGGACGTCGTCGCGCTGGCCCGCGGCACCTGGGCGATGACCGCGACCGAGCGCGAGCCGGGCCCGAGCAGGCTGGTCGGCTACCACGGCTCGCTCACCGCGGTGGAGCTGGCCATCCCGCTGCTGGCCGCCCGCGGGCGGGCCCTCGGCTGACGCCCGGACGCTAGAGCCCGGACAGCAGCCGCACGTGCCAGGTGCGGCTGTGCGCGGGGTGCGTCGCCCGGCAGGTCAGCGGCGCCGCCTGCTCCGACGGGCGGCTCTCCACCTCGGTGACCACGTCGCCGTCCGGGCCGGCCAGGGTCACCACCCACCGCTCGACGTCCACCCCGGCCGGGGTCAGCCGGCGCACGTCGCGGGGTCGCAGGTCGTCGACGCCGTACAGCGCGAGCTCCGCCCGGGCGGTGTGCTGGGCGGCCTGCACCGGCGCGGCCAGCCCCGAGCGGCCGCGCAGCCACGGCAGCGCCACCCGGCCGGCGGCGTGCGCGGCGACCAGCTCGGCGCCGTCGCCGGGCAGCTGGCCGTAGGCGAAGCCGTGCGGCAGCACGAGCACGTTGCCGGCGAAGCGGCACCCGCCCAGGTGGCTGCACTCCCAGACGTCCTCGGCCGGCAGGGTCCGGGCCAGCGGCCGCCCGCGCAGCGCGCAGCAGGCGTCGTGCGCACCGTGCGCGCAGACCAGGTAGACCGGCCCGTCGGCGCGCTCGCCCACCGACCCGTCCCAGGGTGCGTCGACGAGGTCGGCGTCGCTGCCGCGCACCGACCACCACACGCCCTCGACGCCGGACCGGCCGTCGACGTAGGCCCACCGCCGCTGCGAGTCGGCCAGCCGGTCGCCGGGACGGCGGATCAGCAGCACCCGCACCCCCTCGGCCCGCGCGCGGTGTGCCAGCCGGGGCGCCACCGCCGGGTCGAAGCGGGACTGGGTGAGGGCGTCGGTGCCCCACGGGCCGGGCTGCTCGACCAGCAGCCACCGCTGGGCCGGCGAGGCGGTCGCGACACCGGCGTCCCCGCGGACGAGGGCCTGCACCGAGCACCGGTCCTCGGTGAGCCGGCCCTCGGGCAGCCCGGGGGCCGCGGGGACCCGGCAGAAGTCGGCCGGCGCCGTCACGCCCGGGGGTCCGGCCGGCTCACGATCCGGTTCCGGGCGCGCGTCCACGCCCCCCATCGTCCTCTGCGGTCGCCCCGGGCACCGTGACGATCGACTCGGTCACCAGCCGCCGGGCCAGGGTGAGCTGGTCGGCGGCGTCCAGGCCGGGCAGGTCGGCGACCTTGAGCTCGCCGGCGGCCAGCAGCGCGGCCACCGCGGGCCGGGTCTCGGCCGGCAGCTCCAGCGAGCGCCGCCCGGCGAGCAGCGTGACGCGGCCGTCGGCGGGCTCGCGCAGCTGGCAGCGCAGCCGGCGGCGCAGCTGGAGCACCGTGTCCGGCGACAACGCCGCTGCCGCGCTGGCCTGCGCCAGCGGTGCGACCGGCTCGGGGCGGACCTGCGACCACGTGCGGGCCCGCAGCCGGTCGGCGACCTCGGTCGGGTCGACCCGGTCCAGCCAGCCCTTCAGCGCGGCCACCACCGTGTCGACGTCGTCGGCGACGGCAGCGGGGTCGGCGAGGTCGACGCCCAGCGGCAGGGAGCGGCGCAGCTCGGGGTCCTCGGCGGCCAGCACGCGCACCAGGTCCAGCGCGGACTCCGCGGCCGACCAGCGGGTCACCGAGTGGATGCCGACGGTCAGGTGGGCGCTGATGGCCCCCAGGGCGGTGGCCGAGTGCAGGTAGCCGCGGGGCAGGTAGAGGGCGTCACCGGGTCGCAGCACCGCGTCGATGACCGGTTCGCGCTCGGCGGCGGCGGCCACGGCGGCGGCCCGGTCGCTCCACGGCTGGGTGCGCAGCGGGTCGACGAGCACCGGGGAGTGGATGCGCCAGTGCTTCTCGCCGGCCACCTGCAGCACGAACACGTCGTGGACGTCGTAGTGCGGGGAGAAGCCGCGCGAGGACGGCGGGGTGACGTAGGCGTTGACCTGCGTGGGGTGGCCCAGGTCCGCGGCCAGCTGGTCGGCGAACTCGATCAGCGGCGGCCACAGCCGGTGCAGGCCCTGCAGGACGACGGTGCTGCCCTCGGCGAACAGCCGGGCCACCGAGTCCGAGGAGACCTGGTCGGCGACCTCCGCGCCGGCGCCCCCGGAGGTGGTGAAGCGCTTCGGGTCGACGACCACGCCGTCCTTGGCGATCCGCAGGAAGGGCGTCCGCAGCCCGCGGCGGGACAGCAGCTCGTCGACCGCGGCGAGGTCGAGCAGGTCGGCGAAGGAGGCGCCGGGGGCCCCGTTCCCGATGTCCTGGGCGCGGGTCAGCAGCGGCCGACGGGCCCAGTACTCCTCGGCGAAGACCCGCGGCTCCAGTGCGGTGCACCGCCGCAGGGCCGGCCGGGAGTCCCCCGGCCGGCCCTGGGTGGTGTGGTCCTCGGTCAGGCGGAACCGTCCGCGCCGCCGTCGGCACCGCCGTCGGACCCGCCACCGGCCGCGCCGCCGTCGGCCGGGCCGTGACCCGCGCCGCCGTCGGCACCACCGTCGGCACCGCCGTCGGACCCTCCGCCGACCGCGCCGCCGTCGGCCGGGCCGTGACCCGCGCCGCCGTCGGCACCGCCGTCGGCGCCACCGTCGGCACCGCCGTCAGCGCCGCCGTCGGCCGGGCCGTGGCCCTCGGTGCTGGTCATGTCGTCGTCGTCGAGCGCCATGGGTCTCCTCTTCGGTGCGGGGTCCGGGCCGCCGGCCGGCGGCCCGCCGGGCGTTGCTGTACCTCATCCATCTTCCACGCACACTCCCACCTCGACCAGCGGGGACGGCCGGTGGGCAACGGCTCGGTCACGGCGCCGCGCCGGGGTGCCGGGGTGGTGCCGAGGGCGCTAGCGTCCTCCCGTCGGGTCGAACACGTGTTCGGGGAGGAGGGCCGGTGTCGTCGCTGCGCGCCGTGGGCTGCACCGTGCTGCACGTCGACATGGACGCGTTCTTCGCCAGCGTCGAGGTGCGCCGCCGCCCGGAGCTGGCCGGGACGCCGGTCGTCGTCGGCGGGGCCGGCAACCGCGGCGTGGTGACCTCGGCCACCTACGAGGCCCGCCGGTACGGCGTGCACGCGGCGATGCCGACGTCACGGGCGCTGCGGCTGTGCCCGACGGCGACGGTGCTGCCGGGGGACATGGCGCTCTACGCGGAGGTGTCCCGCTCGGTCATGGCGCTGTTCCGCTCGATCACCCCGCTGGTGGAGCCGCTGTCCCTGGACGAGGCCTTCCTCGACGTCGCCGGCGCCGGGCGGCGGCTGGGCGACGCCGCGGAGATCGGGGAGTACCTGCGCGCCCGCGTCCACGACGAGCAGGGCATCACCTGCTCGGTCGGGGTGGCCGGCACCAAGTCGCTGGCCAAGCTGGCCTCCACCGCCGCCAAGCCCGACGGGCTGCGGGTGGTCCGCCCCGCCGAGGTCATGGGGTTCCTGCACCCGCTGCCGGTCGGGGCGCTGTGGGGCGTGGGCGCGAAGACCGAGGAGGTGCTGCTGCGGCTGGGCCTGCGCACCGTCGGCGACCTGGCGCACGTGCCGGTGCGCACCCTGCAGCGGGCGGTGGGGACGGCGGCCGGTGCACACCTGCACGAGCTGTCCTGGGGCCGCGACCCGCGCCGGGTGGTGCCCGACGAGCCGGAGCGGTCCACCGGGCACGAGGAGACCTTCGGCACCGACGTCGACGACCCCGCCGTGATCCACCGGGAGCTGCTGCGGCTGTCCGAGCGGACGGCCGGCCGGCTGCGCTCGGGCGGCTGGCTGGCCCGCACGGTGACCGTCAAGGTCCGGTTCGCCGACTTCGCCACGATCACCCGCAGCCGCACCCTCGACGTCCCCACCGACGTCGGGCAGGAGCTGTACGACACCGCCCGCGCGCTCTTCGACGCCCTGGGCCTGGAACGGGCGCGCATCCGGCTGGTCGGGGTGCGCGCCGAGCGCCTGGTGCCGGCCGGGTCGACGCCGCGGCAGCTGCAGCTGGGCGCCCGCGAGCGCGGCCGCCGCGAGGCGGAGCTGGCCGCCGACCGGGCCGCCCGCCGCTTCGGTGCCGGCGCGGTCCGCCCGGCGACGCTGCTGCACCGCGACGGGCTGCACCGCGACGGGCTGCACCGCGACGGGCTGCACCGCGACGGGAGGGGCGCCCGGTGACGCCCCGTGTCGCCGGTGGCACGCCGCGCCACGCCGGTCGGCCCACGCCGGGAGCGGGAACTCCGGCAGCACCCCGTTCGTCTCCTGGCCGAGACACGGGACCACCCGCTGGGGTGATCACGGCGAGCCGTGCGCGGCTCGCCTTTCGCACCCCGCGGAGGGCTCGTATCCTCGGTATCACCGACGGCGGACACGCCGTCGGGTACTGGTCTTGGCCCACGTGGAGGTCGACGTGCCGCTCTCCGAGCACGAGCAGCGACTGCTGGAGCAGATCGAGCGCGCCCTCGTCGACGACGATCCCAAGTTCGCCTCGTCTGTCCGCACCGGTGACCGCCGCAGCAAGGCGCGCCGCAAGCTGCAGCTCGGCTTCCTGTTGTTCGTCGTCGGGATGGCTGCGCTCATCGGCGGTGCGGTCATCCCGTCCGTGCCGCTGGGCGTCCTGGGCTTCCTGGTCGCCTTCGGCGGGCTGGCGCTCGCCGTCCTGAACTACCGCTCCGGCACCGGTGTGGTCGAGGCCGGCCCCGGCGTGCCCGCCGGCGGCTCGGCAGCCGGCCGCGGTGGCCGCGGCGGCAGCAGCAAGGCCCGCCGCCAGCCGCTGAAGAGCCGGCTCGAGGAGCGCTTCCGCCGCCGCTACGACCAGTAGCCCCCGGCACCCCACGACGGCCGCCGTCCCTCCCCGGACGGCGGCCGTCGTCGTGTCCGCCCACCGACCGACCCGGGAGACGCCGTGACCGACGTGGAGGAGGCCCTCGCCGCCACCGGCGGCCTGTGGGCCTGGGGCGACGAGGACGGCGTGGCCCCGTGGACCGACGGCGAGGGGCGCGACGTCGTCCCGCTGTGGACCGACGCCGACCAGGCCGAGGCGGAGTCGCGCGACGGCGCCGAGCCCGGCGAGCGGCCGCTGTTCCTCGACGTCGAGGCGCTGCTCGAGGCGATCCCGGAGTGGGTGGCCGCCGGGGTGGGGGAGGCGGGCCTGGACAGCCGGGGCGGGCGGTTCCCGGCCACCGTGCCGCTGGCCGAGCTCACCGAGCGGCTGCTGCGCCTCCAGCTCGACCGGCCCGTCTGAGGGAGGACCCCTGTGCAGGGGCCCCGCCGCGAGCTCGCGAGCGGTGGGGGCACGGGGGTCCTCCCTCAGCTGCGCAGGGGTGTGCGGCGGAGTGGCCGCGGCAGCCCGCCGAGCAGGGAGGGCGGCAGCAGCAGCGCGCGCAGCCGGAGCGCCCGCGGGGCTGCGGCCAGCAGCCCGCGGCGGGCGGTGGTGAGGTCCGCGCGCAGCTCCGGGCCGACGGCGGGGACGCTGCCGGGCCGGGCGTAGCTGGCCGCCTCCTCGGCGCGGGCCAGCCGGGCGACCGCCCCGCCCACGTCCCCTCCCGGTGCGCGTCGGCGGTGCGGCCGGTGCACCCCGCCGCCGGCCGCAGCCGCGTCGGCCAGCTGCCCGGCCACCTGCCGCGGCGTCCGCGCCGGGTCGGCGGTCCGGCCCACGTCGAGCGCGGTGGCGGCCAGTTCGTCCCACAGCGCCGCGGGGCTGCCGGTGGCCAGCCGGCGGCGCCGCTGCACCACCCGCAACCCGGCCGGGACCGCGGCCAGGGCCACGGCCGCCAGCGCCAGGCCCGCGGTGCGCAGCGCCGGGACCCACGAGCCGCTCTGCTGCGGCGCGGCCTGCGCGGTCGGCAGCTCCTGCGGCGCGGGCAGCTCCTGCGGGGCCCGGGGTGCCGGCGCGGGCAGCGGCGCGGGCAGCGGGTCGGTGCGCGGGTCGACCTCCTGGTCCGGGGCGCGGGGGGCCCAGGGCAGCTCCACCGCGCGGTCGGTGTCGATCGGGGTCGGGTCGTAGGGGACCCAGCCCAGGTCGTCGAAGTAGACCTCCACCCAGGCGTGCGCGTCGTCGCTGGTGACCAGCCGGCTGCCGTCGGACTGCGGCGTGCCGGGGGTGTAGCCGAGCACCACCCGCGCCGGGACGCCGGCCGCCCGGACCAGGGCCGCCATCGCACCGGCGTACTGCTCGCAGTAGCCCTGCCGCAGCCGCAGGAAGTCCGCGAGGTCGTCGCCGCCGGTGCCCGGCGCGGTCGACAGGGAGTACTGGTAGTCGTTGGCCGGGTCGGTGAAGTGCCCGTACACCGCCTGCACCCGCTCGTACGGCGTCCCCGCGTCCGCGGTCAGCGTGTCCACCAGTTCCTCGACGGTCGGGTCGAGCGGCGGCAGGGCGGTGTAGCGCTGCACCAGCGGCAGCTCCGGCGGCAGCTCGCCGGACGCGGCCAGCTGCTCGGGCGTGGGCCGCGGCTCCACCGCCGCCACCGACCAGCTCTGCCCCGCCGTCGACACCTCCCGGCCGAACACCGTGCCCGTGGCCGGGTCGAACCGCCACTGGTCCGGCGCGGCCACGTCCACCGACTGGGGCGCGTACAGCAGCGGCAGGAACCGGTCCTCGTGGCCGAGCGCGGTGACCAGCGCGTCGACCGGCCGGCCGCCCTGCCGGCCGGGCAGGGCCAGCCCCGGCCCGTCGGCGACCGCCGCCTGCCCGTCGAGGTTGCCGATCCGCCAGCCCGCGTCGGCGTCGTAGACCTCCAGCGCCACGACGCGCAGGTGCCCGGGGTCGGGCACCGAGGCGGTGAGCTCCAGCAGCTCGACCGGCTCGTCCAGGGTCAGCTGCCCCTGCAGGGCCGCCGCCGGGTCCAGGGCGGTGCCGGTGGAGCCGCCACCCCCGCCGCGGCCGAAGCCGAAGGACCGGGTGCCCTCGCTCAGCG
The DNA here is from genome assembly GCF_032460525.1 of Geodermatophilus sp. DSM 44513. Classification (NCBI taxonomy): domain Bacteria; kingdom Bacillati; phylum Actinomycetota; class Actinomycetes; order Geodermatophilales; family Geodermatophilaceae; genus Geodermatophilus; species Geodermatophilus sp. DSM 44513. Next base: position 1,791,610 of record NZ_CP135963.1, read on the forward strand.
TGGGGACGACGGCGCCGACGACCAGCCCGAGCAGCACGGCGGCCGCCCCGGTCCGGACGGCGGTGAGCGTCCCGGGCCCCAGCAGCGGGCGCCGTCCCCCCGCCAGCCGGCGGCCCAGCTGCCGGTGCTGGTCGGCGAACAGCAGCAGCGCCAGCCCGGCGGACGGCGCGGCCACCGGCAGCACGCCGACCGAGCCGGTCACCGTGCTCACCGGGACGCAGAGGAGGACCAGCAGGCCGAGCCCGGCCAACGCCGGCCGGCGGGCACCGACGGCCACCTGGTCCACGGCGAGGGCGACCAGGCCGGCCATCAGCGTGGTGAGGGTCAGCAGGCCGGTCAGCGGGAGGGCCGGCGTGCTCTGCTCGCGCAGCTCCACGGTCCCGTCGGCCATCACCGCGCCGAGGTCGGCCAGGCTGGCGCCCGTCGGCAGCCAGCCACCCCACGCCTGGTCGGGGGCGAACAGCGTCGTCAGCACGCAGACCAGCACGGCCAGCTGACCGACGGGGACGGCGGCACGCACCAGTGCCGTCCACCAGCCGGGCACCGGGCGGTCCCCGGCGAGGGCTGCGCCGGCCACCCGCAGCAGCAGGCCGGCGGCGGCCACGGCGGTCACGGCGGCCAGCACCGGGGGCAGCCAGTCGCCGGCGGTGAACACCGGCACCAGCGCGAGGGTGCCCAGGACGGTGGCGACCGCGGCGGCCCCGGTCGTGCCGGCGTCGCGCAGCAGCGTGCGCGCGGTGTCCCCGCTCACCACCGGCCGCCCGGCACGGCGGCGGGCCGCACGACCCGGGCCCACGCGTCGGCCACGGACTCCCCGGCGCCGGCGACGGTGACCTGCCAGCCGGCCGCGCGCAGCAGGTCCGCCGCCGCCTCCTGCTGGCGGGTGAGCTCCGCGCGCGCGGCGGACCCGACCGGCCGCCGCCGGCGGGCGCCGTCGGCCTCGGCCCAGCTGCCCACGTCGACGAGGACGGCGAGGTCGGCGGCCGGGCCGGAGCGGACCCGCACCAGCTCCGCGGCGTCGTCGGGCCCGACCGCCCCGAGCAGCGCCACGACGGGACCCTCCCCGGCCGCCCGGGTCAGCACCCCCAGCCCGGGGCCCAGGCCGGTCAGCCGGGACGGCGTCACCGTGGCGAGCAGGTCCAGCAGCTCCTCGGGGCCCCGTCCCGCGCCGGGCCGGTCGCCGGTCAGCTCGGCGGCCTCGGTGACCACCCGCACCGTGGCGCCGCGCGCGATCAGCTCGGTGCCGATGCTGGCCGCCGCCTCGACCAGCCACTCCAGGCTGTCCGGCGGGAGCGCGTCGGGGACCCGCCGGTCGGCGGGGGTGGGGCGGGCGAGCAGGTGGGCGCGGGTGCGGGTGTCCAGCAGCAGGGTGGCCTGCGCGCGCCAGGGCCGCTCCTCCAGCCGCACCATCAGCTCCCCGGAGCGGGCCGTCGCCCGCCAGTGCACCTTGCGCAGGTCGTCGCCCTGCCGGTACGGCCGGGTGCTGACATCGTCCTCCCCGTGGACGGCGATCGACCGGCGCGCGCCCGACCCACCGCCGCCCTGCCCGCCGCCGGGCCCGCCGGGACCGAGCGGCACCACCCGGGGCACCACGACCAGCGGCGCGGTGTCGGCGCCGACGACGCTGCGCAGCACCAGGCCGAAGGGGTCCACCAGCCGCAGCCGCAGCGGCCCCAGACGGTGGCGGCCGCGGCGCCCGCCGTGCACCCGGTAGTGCAGCGTCGCCGCCCGCCCGCCGGGCAACCGGTCCACGACGAACTGCGGGGCCGGGCCGAGCTCCGGCGGCACCGTCTCGGCCAGCAGCCACAGCCCGCCGGTGCCGCGGCCGGCGTTGGAGAGCTCCAGCAGCACCTCCGCGTCGCCCCCCCGCGGCACCCGGGCGGGGGTGACGGTGCGCCGCGCGGCGACCCGGAAGCGGTGCCGGGCCACGGCCAGCGCCGACAGCAGCGGCAGGGCCAGCACGAACACCGCCACCTGCACCAGCGGCGTCTCGCCCAGCAGCACACCGAGCAGCAGGAGGGTGAGCCCGGCGGCGACCAGGCAGCGGCCGCGCAGCGTGAGGCTGGCCAGCGCGGTGGCGACCGGGCCGGCCACCTCAGCGCCCGCGGGGGACCGGGACGGTCCTCAGCAGGTCGCCGACCACCTGCTCGGCGGTGCGCCGGGTGGCGGCGGCGTCCGGGGTGAGCAGCAGGCGGTGGGCCAGGACCGGCACGGCGACGGTCTGCACGTCGTCGGGCAGCACGTGGTCCCGGCCGGCCAGCGCCGCGGTCGCCCGCGCGGTGCGCAGCAGCTGCAGCCCGGCCCGAGGGGAGGCCCCCAGCCGCAGGTCTGTCGACCGCCGGGTGGCCTCCACCAGCGCCACCACGTAGCGGCGCACCGCCTCCGAGACGTGCAGCCGGCCGACGGCGGCGACCAGCGCGCGCACCCCCGCGGCGTCCGTGGCCGGCGTCAGGGTGGCCAGCGGGTCGGTGGTGACCAGGTCGTCGAGCATGGCCAGCTCGGCCTCGCGGTCGGGGTAGCCCATCGACACCCGGGCGGTGAACCGGTCGCGCTGGGCCTCCGGGAGAGGGTAGGTGCCCTCCATCTCGATCGGGTTCTGGGTGGCCAGCACCAGGAAGGGGCGGGCCAGCTCGTAGCTGACGCCGTCCACGGTGACCTGCCGCTCGGCCATGCACTCCAGCAGCGCGGACTGGGTCTTGGGCGAGGCCCGGTTGATCTCGTCGGCCACGACGATGTTGGCGAAGACCGCGCCGGGCTTGAACTCGAACTCCCGGGTCTCCTGGTCGTACACCGACACCCCGGTGACGTCGCTGGGCAGCAGGTCCGGGGTGAACTGGATGCGCCGCACGCTCGCGTCCACCGACGCGGCCAGCGCCTTCGCCAGCGTGGTCTTGCCCACCCCCGGCACGTCCTCGACCAGCAGGTGGCCCTCGGCGAGCAGCACGACCAGTGCCAGGTGGACGACGTCGGGCTTGCCGTGCACCACCCGCGCCATGTTGGCCGCGATGCGCGCGCCCTCCGCCGCGACGTCGACCAGGGCCGTGACACCGTCGGCCACGCCGTCCCCGGCACCGTCGCTGGTGCGGGTCACCTCGGTCACGCAGCCTCCTCGCCGTCCCCCCGAGCGGGCGGGGCCCACCCGCCGGTGCGCGACGACGGTGCTCGCCCGCCCGGGTGGGCGGCACGGCCCGCTGCCGGGGCGACCCGGCGGTCCAGGTCAGGTCCCCAACCGTACGTGGCCGGACACCGGCCGGGCGTGTCGTCGCCCCCGGCCACCCGGCGGCCCACCCACCGCTGTGGCCGGGACCCCCACCGCCACCCCACCGGGACCCCTCCGCGGCGCCCGGCCGGGGCCCTGCTGGGTGGGTCGCCGTGGGGCCGGACCCCACCGCTCCCCACCCCCGCCGGAGGCCTCCCGGGTGGCGCGCTGACCTGCGTGAGCGGGGGTGGGGAGGGCCCGTCACGACATGGTGTCGAGTGGTGTTCGGTGGGGCGTAGTGGGTTAGTGTGTGGCCCGGTGGGGAGGTAGGGCGCGTCCGGGGGACGCCCCGGGAGCGCGAGGAGGACCGATGGGGGAGGTGTTCCGGTGTTCGTCGGCAGCTACCCGTTGCGCCTCGACGAGAAGGGCCGGCTCGCACTCCCCGTCCGCTTCCGCGAGCAGGTGGCCGACGGCATGGTGATCAAGAAGGGCCAGGACCGCTGCGTGTACGGCCTGACCATGGCCCGGGTCGCCGAGCAGAGTGCCGCCGCCGCCGCGATGGCACCCTCGGACACCGCCGCCGCCCGCATGCGCGCCCGCATGAGCTTCGGGTCGATGGTCGAGGTCGAGCCGGACAAGACCGGCCGCATCACCATCCCCGCCAACCTGCGCGAGTACGCCGGTCTGGACCGTGACGTGGTCGTCGTCGGGGTCGACACCCGCTTCGAGATCTGGGACGCCGGCACCTGGGACGCCTACGTGGCCGAGCAGGAGGCCGCCTACGCCGACATGGAGAGCGAGGGGATGCCGACCCTCTCCTGACCCCGACGTCCCGTCCACCCGACCCTCCGGGCCGCCTTGACCGAGCCGACTTCCCCGCGGCTCGACCGACCGGCCCGAGTCGTCTTCCCCGCGGCTCGGACCCGGCGCACCGGAGACAGAGACGCACCGTCCACCGGGGACGCACCGGCCCCCACCGGCGCGGACCCGCCCCTCCCCGCGGGGTTCCACCTGACGTACTTCCCCGACGCCAGGCGGGCCCCGCGGGGCCGGGGAGACCCGTTCCCGGCCGCCCACCCCGACCCACCGGCCCCGACCCCTCCTCGCCGGTCGCCGCGCCGCGCCTCCCCACCGCGCCGCCCCACCGCCCTGCCCTCCCGTCCCCGCCCCGCCCGTACCGCCTGCCCCTGCCCGCCTCGCTCCGCCCTGCGCGCCCCGGCGGCGTCCCCCACGCGCCGGCGAAACGCCGCCGCCCCTCCGCCCGCCGACCGCAGCGGGGCCCCACCATGGACGGGTCCCGCGCCACCGGGCGCCCCGACCCCGTTCAGGAGCCGCCGACGATGAGCACCGAGCCGGCGCAGGCCGGGCCGGCCGCGCACCCGGTGCACGTGCCGGTCCTGCTCGACCGGGTCACCGGGCTGCTCGGGCCGGCCTGCTCGTCCGCCGGTGCGGTCCTCGTAGACGCCACCCTCGGACTGGCCGGGCACGCGCTGGCCCTGCTGCGCGCCCACCCCGGACTGCGCCTGGTCGGCCTGGACCGCGACCCCGACGCCCGCGCCGAGGCCACCCGCCGACTGGCCGACGCCGGCGTGGCCGGCCGGGCGACCGTCGTCCCGGCCGTCTTCGACGAGCTGCCCGAGGTGCTCGACCGGCTCGGCCTGCCCGAGGTGCAGGCGGTGCTGTTCGACCTGGGGGTGTCCTCGCTGCAGCTGGACCGCCGCGACCGCGGGTTCAGCTACGCCGGCGACGGGCCGCTGGACATGCGCATGGACCCGTCGGCGCCGCGCACCGCCGCCGACGTGGTGAACACCTACGCCGCCGGCGACCTGGCCCGCGTGCTGCGCGTCTACGGCGAGGAGCGCTTCGCCACCCGCATCGCGGCGGCCATCGTGCGCGAGCGCGAGCGCGCGCCGTTCACGCACACCGAGCGGCTGGCCCACCTGGTGCGCGAGTCGATCCCCGCCGCCACCCGGCGCACCGGCGGGCACCCGGCCAAGCGCGCGTTCCAGGCGCTGCGCATCGAGGTGAACGACGAGCTGGGAGTGCTCGAGCGCGCCCTTCCGGCGGCCCTGGACGCCCTCGCGGTCGGCGGGCGGCTGGCCGTCATCACCTTCCACTCCCTCGAGGACCGCATCGTCAAGCAGACCCTCGCGGCCGGTGCGGTGGACCGCACGCCGCCGGAGCTGCCGGTGCCCCTGCCCGACCTCGGCCCGACGCTGCGGCTGCTCACCCGCGGGGGCGAGGCGGCGTCGGAGGCCGAGGTCGCGGCCAACCCGCGAGCCGCCTCGGCCCGGCTGCGGGCCGCCGAGCGGATCCGGCGGGCCGCGTGAGCGCCGCCGCCCGCGCGGCCGGACCACCCCCCGGGGACCGTCCCGGCCGGGGCACCGCACCCGTGTCGGCGCCCGTGTCGGGCCCGGTGCGAGCCGCCTCCGCCGGTGGGTGGCCGGCCCCCGCCCGGCGGCCGGCCGCCCCGGCGACGGGCCGGCGGGTGCGCGCGCACACCGCACCGGTGCGCACCGGCGCGGTGCGGACCGGCCCGGTGGCGGCACCGTCCCCGCCGGCCGTCCCGGCGCCCCGCCCGGCGGCGGGCCCACCCCCGGGCCGGGTCCGCAGCGCCGTGGCCGACTCCCGCACCCGGCTGGTCCTGCTGGTCGTGACCCTGCTGCTCGCCACCACGCTGGGCCTGCTGTTCCTCAACACCGCCATCGCGGTCAACTCCCTCAAGGCCACCCAGCTGGCCGCCGCCAACGCCGACCGCGCCCAGGAGGTGCAGCGCCTCGAGCAGCAGGTGATCGCCGGCGGCACACCGGCGGAGCTCGCCGCCGCGGCCCGCGAGGCCGGGATGGTGCCCGCCGGCCCGGCCGCCTACCTGGTCGTCGGGGAGGACGGCACCGTCACCCTGCGCGGGGAGGCCGTGCCCGCGGAGGCGCCGGAGCCCGAGGAGACACCGCGGCTGCCCGGCGACGCGGCCGTCCCCGTGGCCCCTGAGGTGCCCGTGGCCGGGGACCTCGCCGGGGGCCCCGCCGCGGCCGGCGGCGGGGAGTGACCGTGCCCGGCTCGCCCCGCCGTCCGCTGGACCGCACCCCGCCGCGCCGGGGCGCGGCCGGTGCGTTCACCTCCCGCCGCGCGCCGGGCAGCCGCCGGCTACGCGGGGCCCTGCCGGTGAGCAGCCGGCGGTTCAGCGTCGGCCTGGCGCTCGTCGTCGTGCCGCTGCTGGTCATCACCGGCCGGCTGTGGCTGCTGCAGGGCGTCGACAGCGGCGAGTACGCGCTTGCCGCGACGCAGGACCGCATCAGCGTGCGCGACGTCCTCCCGCTGCGCGGCCCGGTGGTCGACCGCGACGGCGACCCGCTGGCCTACACCGTCGAGGCCTCCCGGGTCACCGCCGACCCCACCCTCGTCGCCGACCCCGCCCGCACCGCCCTGGCGCTGACCACGCTGCTCGACGTCCCGGTCTCCGAGCTCACCGACCTGCTGTCGGCCGACGGCCGCTACGTCGTGCTGGCCTCCCGCGTGCGGCCGGAGACGGTGGACGCGATCGAGGAGCTGGGCCTGGACGGCGTGTACTCCGAGGACGACCCGGTGCGGCTCTACCCCGCCGGCTCCGTCGCCGGGCAGGTCGTCGGCTTCGTCGGCCGGGAGGGTGCGGGGCTGGCCGGCGTGGAGCAGACGATGGACGAGAAGCTCGCCGGCACGCCGGGGGAGCGGCGGGTCGAGGTGGGCAGCGGCGGGCACCCGATCCCGTCGGGCATCGACGAGTCCACCCCCGCCGTCGACGGGCAGACCGTCGAGCTGACGCTGGACTCCGACCTGCAGTTCGTCACCGAGCAGCGGCTGCAGGAGGCCTGCCAGGACGGCGCCACCACCCGCGCCTCGGCCGTCGTCCTGGAGGTCGCCACCGGCCGGGTCGCCGCCATGGGCTCCTGCCCGGGCTACGACCCCGGCGACTACTCCCGGACCGACCCGGACCTGCTGGGCAACCCGATCGTGTCCAGCGTCTTCGAGCCCGGCTCGGTGCTCAAGGCGGTCACCCTGGCCGCGGCGATCGAGGAGGGGCGGGCCACCCCGGACAGGGTCCTGAGCGTGCCGGGGTCGATCGCGGCGGGGGACGTGGTCGTCCGCGACGCGCACCCCCACCCGCCGATCGACTGGACGGTCACCGGCGTGCTGGCCAAGTCCAGCAACGTCGGGACGATCATGCTGGCCCGCGAGGTGGGCGACCAGCGGCTCGAGGAGTACCTGCGCGCCTTCGGCCTGGGCCGCACCACCGGCATCGAGCTGCCCGGCGAGAGCGCCGGCATCCTCCAGGACTCCGCCGAGTGGACCGCGAGCCGCGCGGCCAACGTCCCGATCGGGCAGGGCGTGTCGGTAACCACCCTGCAGATGGCGTCGATGTACCAGGCGATCGCCAACGGCGGGGTGCGCGTGGAGCCCCGGGTCGTCGCCGCCGTCGGCGGCCAGGCCCCGCCGGCGCCGGCGAGCACCCGGGTGGTCGGCGAGTCCACCGCCGACGACGTCGCGGCCATGCTGGAGGCCGTCGTCGGCCCCGGCGGCACCGCCCCGCTGGCGCAGGTCGAGGGCTTCCGGGTGGCGGGGAAGACCGGCACCGCGCAGCGGGCCAACCCGGAGTGCAACTGCTACGCCGGCGGCGGCTACGTGACCACCTTCGTCGGGTTCGCCCCCGCCGACGACCCGCAGTACGTCGTGGCGGTGGACCTCGAGCGGCCCGCCAGCGACGCCGAGGGCGGCCAGGTCGCCGCCCCGGTGTTCGCCGACGTGATGCGCCAGGCGCTGACCGCCGACGGCATCGTGCCGTCCGGCACGCCCCGGCCCGTCCCGGTGCTGACCGGCCCGCAGCCCTGAGCGCGCCGGCCCCCGGTGATCAGCTCGGCTCAAGAAGGACCCCCGTGCCCCCCGCCACTCGCACGCTCGCGGCGGGACCCTGCACGGGGGCCGACCGGGTCCGGGCTCACCGCCGCCGGCGAGCCCGGACCCGCCATGACTGGCTGAGCCGGTCATCGGGACGGGGCGGCGTGCGCGTGCGTGGGGGCGGCGGGTGCGACCGGGCCCGCCGGTAGATTGGAGTCCCGTGAGCGAGAGCGGGGAGGAGGCGGCGGTCCGGTCCCCGCGGCGCACCGCCCTGCCCCTCACCGACCTCGCCGACCTGCTCGGCCCGCCCGTCCAGGGCGACCCCGCCACCGTCGTCACCGGCGTGACGCTGGCCTCGGCCGAGGTCCGTCCCGGCGACCTGTACGCCGCCCTGCCCGGCGCGCGCACCCACGGCGCCCGCTACGCCGCCGACGCCGCCGCCCGGGGTGCCTCCGCCGTCCTCACCGACCCGGCCGGCCGCCCGGACGCCGCCGCCACCGGGCTGCCGCTGTGCGTCGCCGGCGACCCCCGCGCGCTGCTCGGCCCGGTGGCCGCCCGCGTCTACGGCGAGCCCGCCCGGCGGCTGCAGGTCGTGGGGATCACCGGCACCAACGGCAAGACGACGACCAGCTACCTGGTGGAGGCCGGCCTCGCCGCCGCCGGCCGGGCCAGCGGCCTGGTGGGCACCGTGGAGACCCGCACCCGCGGCGTGGCCTCCGACGGGACGCCGACGGTGACCGCCCTGCCCAGCGTCCGGACGACGCCGGAGGCCCCCGCCCTGCACGCGCTGCTGGCCAGGATGGCCGACGAGGGCGTGCAGACCGTGGTCATGGAGGTGTCCAGCCACGCCCTGGTGCTCGGCCGGGTCGGCGGCATCCCCTTCGCCGCCGCCGGCTTCACCAACCTCGGCCGCGACCACCTGGACTTCCACCGCGACCTGGAGGACTACTTCCTCGCCAAGGCCCGGCTGTTCGACGGCCGCGCCGCCGTCGAGGTCGTCGACGTCGACGACCCCCACGGGCGTCGGCTGACCGGGATGCTCGGCGGCCGCCGCGCGGTCACCGTCTCCAGCCGGGGCGCCGCCGCCGACTGGCGGGCCACCGACCTCGCCCCGGCCCCCGGAGGCGGGACGGCGTTCGCCCTGCACGGCCCCGGCGGCCGCAGCTGGCCGGCCCGGGTGCGGCTGCCCGGGGCCTTCAACGTGGCCAACGCCGTCCTGGCCGTGGCGCTGCTGGCCGCCGTGGGCGTGCCGGTGGACGCGGCGCTGGCCGGCATCGCCGAGACGGTGGTGCCCGGCCGGATGGAGCCGGTGGACGCCGGCCAGCCGTTCGTCGCCGTCGTCGACTACGCGCACACCCCCGACGCGGTCGCCACCGCGCTGGCCGCGCTGCGGGCCGCCACGCCGGGCCGGGTGCTCACCGTGCTGGGCTGCGGCGGTGACCGCGACCCCGGCAAGCGGGCGGCGATGGGGCAGGCGGCGGCACGTGGCAGCGACCTGCTCGTGGTCACCGACGACAACCCCCGCTCGGAGGACCCCGCCGCCATCCGCGCGGCGGTGGTCGCCGGCGTCCCGGCCGACCGGCGCGGCGACGTGCGCGAGATCGGCGACCGCCGCGCGGCGATCGCGGCCGCGGTCGCCGCCGCCCGGCCCGGCGACGCCGTGCTCGTGGCCGGCAAGGGCCACGAGACCGGTCAGGAGGTGGCCGGCACCCTGCACCCGTTCGACGACCGCGCCGTGCTGCGCGAGGCCCTGGCGCGACTCGCGCCGGCCGGAGGAGAGCCCCCGCCGTGATCGAGATGAGCCTCGCCGAGGTGGCCCGCGCCGTGGGCGGTGGGCCGGTCCCCGGTGGCACCGTCACCGGCCGGGTCACCACCGACTCCCGCACCGTGGCCCCCGGCGACCTGTTCGTCGCGCTGCCCGGCGAGCGGGTCGACGGCTCCGACTTCCTGCCCGCCGCCGCGGCGGCCGGCGCGGTCGCCGCCCTCACCACCCGCCCGGACGGCGCGCTGCCCTGCGTGGTCGTCGACGACCCGGTCGACGCCCTCGGCCGGCTGGCCGGCGCGGTACACGCCCGGCTGGCCGCCGGCGGCCTGATCACGCTGGGCATCACCGGCTCCTCGGGCAAGACCAGCACCAAGGACCTGCTCGGGCAGGTGCTGGCCACCGCGGGCGCCACGGTCAGCCCGCCGGGCTCCTACAACAACGAGATCGGCCTGCCGCTGACCGTGCTGGACGCCGACGCCGGCACCCGCTTCCTGGTGCTGGAGATGGGCTCCCGCGGGCGCGGGCACATCGCCCGGCTGTGCCGGGTGGCCCGGCCCGACGTCGGCGTCGTCCTCAACGTCGGGTCGGCGCACCTGGGCGAGTTCGGCTCGGCCGACGGGATCGCCGTGGCCAAGGGCGAGCTGGTGGAGGCGCTGTCCGAGGGGGGCACCGCCGTCCTCAACGCCGACGACCCGCGGGTGCTCGGCATGGCGCCGCGCACCCGTGCCCGCGTGCTGACCACCGGCCGGGCGGACGGCGCCGACGTCCGCGCCGAGGACGTCGCCCTCGACGACACCGGGCGGGCCGCCTTCACCCTCGTCACCGGCGGCACCCGCGCCGCCGTCCGGCTGCGGGTCGTGGGGGAGCACCAGGTCGCCAACGCGCTGTCGGCCGCCGGGGCCGCGCTGGCCGCCGGGATGGCCCCGGACGCCGTCGCCGCCGCCCTGTCGGCCGCGGAGCCGCGCAGCCGCTGGCGGATGGAGGTGACCCGCCGGGAGGACGGCGTCACCGTGGTCAACGACGCCTACAACGCCAACCCCGAGTCGATGCGCGCCGCCCTGGCCGCCCTGGCCGGGCTGCCCGCCCGCCGCCGGGTGGCGGTCCTCGGCGCCATGGCCGAGCTCGGGCCCGACGCCGCCGCGGAGCACGAGCGGCTGGGCCGGGACGCCGTGGCCGCCGGGGTGGACCTGGTCGTGGCCGTCGGTGCCGATGCGGTAGGGATAGCGGACGGGGCGCTCGCCGCCGGCGCGCCGGACGGGCGCGCGGTGCGCGTGCCCGACCGGGCGGCTGCCCGGGAGCTGCTGACGGAGGTGCTGGTGCCCGGTGACGTCGTGCTGGTGAAGGCCAGCCGGTCCTACGGGCTCGAGGTGCTCGCGGCCGACCTGCTGGGGGCCGGGGCGGGCACGTGAGATCCATCCTCGTCGCGGCCGCGTTCGGCCTGGTGATCTCCATCCTGGCCACGCCGGTCGCGGTCCACCTGTTCCGCCGCAAGGGCTTCGGCCAGGAGATCCGGGACGACGGCCCGGAGAGCCACCTGTCCAAGAAGGGCACGCCCACCATGGGCGGCACCGTGATCGTCGGGGCCACGGTCGGCGGCTACCTCATCGCGCACCTGTTCCTGCTCGACCAGCCCGGCCGCGGCCCGTCGGCCAGCGGGCTGCTCGTGCTGTTCCTCATAGTGGGCCTGGGCACCGTCGGCTTCCTCGACGACTACCTCAAGATCCGCTTCCGGCGCAGCCTGGGGCTCAACAAGACCTCCAAGCTGGTCGGCCAGCTGGTGGTCGGTGTGGCCTTCGCCGTGCTGGCGCTCAACTTCCCCGACGAGGGCGGCCTCACCCCGGCGTCCACGGTCGTCTCCTACGTCCGCGACATCGAGCCGCTGGCCCTCGGGACGGTGGGCTTCGTGGTGCTGGCCTACCTGTTCATCGCCGGGTTCTCCAACGCCGTCAACCTGACCGACGGCCTGGACGGGCTGGCCGCCGGCTGCTCGGCGATGGTGTGCGGGGCCTACACCATCATCTCGTTCTGGCAGTTCACCCACGACTGCTCCAGCGAGCCGATCGTCGGCTGCTACACCGTCCGCGACCCGCTGGACATCACCCTGGTCGCCGCCGCCGGCCTGGGCGCGTGCCTGGGCTTCCTGTGGTGGAACACCAGCCCGGCGCGGATCTTCATGGGTGACACCGGGTCGCTGGCCCTGGGCGGGCTGCTGGCCGGGATGGCGGTGGTCACCCGCACCGAGCTGCTGCTGGTCGTGCTCGGCGGGCTGTTCGTCGCGGTCACCCTGTCGGTCGTCATCCAGGTGGCCTTCTTCCGGGCCACCCGCCGCCGGGTGTTCCGGATGGCGCCGCTGCACCACCACTTCGAGCTGGCCGGCTGGACGGAGAACACGGTGATCGTCCGCTTCTGGCTGGTGACCGGGATGTCGGTCGCCTTCGGGCTGGGCCTGTTCTACGCCGACTGGCTCGCCTTCACCGGGCTGTGAGACAGCTGCTGCGACACGCCCAGGCGGTGCGCCGGGAGATCGTCGCCGGCGGAGACGATGGCTGGATGCAGTCCTCCGGCGCGCCCCCCGCCCCCGGCCGGCGCCGGCCCGTGCCGCCCCGGCAGCCGCCGGCGCGCCGGCTCGCCCTGCCGGCCTGGCTGGACGGGCCGATGACCAGCTGCCAGCTGGTCGTCGGGGCGGCCGGCATGCTGCTGGCGATCGGCCTGGTCATGGTCTTCTCCGCCTCGGCGATCGAGGCGGCGCTGGACGACCAGCCCGCCTGGCGGCCCGGCGTGGACCAGGTGGTGTTCGCCGCCATCGGGCTGGGCGCGGCGCTGGTGGCGGTGCGGCTGCCGGTGGGCTTCCTGCGCCGGTGGGCGCTGCCCGGCCTGGTCGTGGCCGCGGTGCTGCTGGTCCTGGTGCTCGTGCCGGGCATCGGGCTGGAGCTCAACGGCTCACGGGCCTGGATCGACCTGGGGTTCACCACCTTCCAGCCCTCCGAGCTGGCCAAGCTGGTGTTCGCGCTGTGGGGTGCCCACGTCCTGGCGGCGCGCGAGCGGTTCCTCACGGTCCGGACGCTGCTGGTCCCGCTGCTGCCGGTCTTCGCCGGCCTGTCCTTCCTGCTCTACCGCGAGCCGGACTTCGGCGGCATCGTCAGCCTCGGGCTGGTGCTGGCCGGCCTGCTGTGGGCCGGTGGCCTCCCGCTGCGGTACTGGGCCGGGTTCGTCGCCGCCGGCGGTGCCGCCCTCTACCTGATGGCGCGGTCGGCCCCGTACCGCTGGGAGCGGGTGACGTCCTTCCTCGACCCGTTCGCCGACCCGACCAACGCCGGGTTCCAGGCCGTCCGCGGCTTCTACGCGCTGGCCACCGGCGGGCTGTGGGGCGTGGGCCTGGGCAACAGCGCGATGAAGTGGAACCTGCTGCCCGAGGCGGAGTCGGACTACATCTTCGCGATCATCGGCGAGGAGCTCGGCTTCCTCGGCTGCCTGGTGGTGGTCGGCCTCTACGCGGTGCTGGCCTGGGCCGGCTTCCGGATCGCCCGCCGCTCGTCCGACCGTTTCGTGCAGCTGGCCTGCGTGGCGATCACCGTGTGGCTGGTCGGCCAGGCGGCCCTGAACATGGGCTACGTGGTGGGTCTGCTGCCGGTCACCGGCCTCACGCTGCCGCTGGTCTCCGCCGGCGGCACCTCCCTGGTGCTCACCCTGTTCATCGTGGGCCTGCTGATCCGCTTCGCCCGGTCGGAGCCCGAGGCCGTCGAGCACCTGCGCCGCGCCGACCGCGGCCGGCTGTCCCGCTGGGTGCTGCCGGTGCCTGAGCGGGCCGTCGACCCGGCGCACCCGCGCCGCGTCCGCCGCCCCGAGCGGCCGGGCCGGGCCGGGCACCCCGCACCGGACGGCGAGCCGCCGGCCCCGCGCCCGGCCGGCCCGGGCGCGCGCACCGTCGCCCGCGTCGTCCCGGCCCCACCGGGGGAGCGCGCGCCGCGGGAGCGCCTCCCCGCCCGCGAGCGTCGGACGGCGGACGGCCGCGGCCGGCTGCCCGAGGCCCGGCGCCAGCCCCCGCCGCGGGCCCGCGCCAGCGCGCCCGAGCAGCCCCGGCGGCCACGGTGAGCGGACAGGGGCGTGAGCATCGCAGCGAGCTCTGCGAGCGAGGAGTGGAGCGCCCCGCGGGAGCGAACGGGGGAGCACGGTGAGCGGACAGGGGCGTGAGCATCGCAGCGAGCTCTGCGAGCGAGGAGCGGAGCGCCCCGCGGGAGCGAACGGGGGAGCACGGTGAGCGGACGGGGGAGCACGGGCAGCCCCAGCGTCGTGCTCGCCGGCGGCGGCACCGGGGGGCACATCGAGCCGATGCTGGCCCTGGCCGACGCGCTGCGGCGGCGCGAGCCCGCCCCGCGGGTCACCTGCCTGGGCACCGCCCGCGGCCTGGAGACCCGGCTGGTGCCCGCCCGCGGCTACGAGCTTCGGCTGATCCCGCCGGTGCCGCTGCCGCGCCGACCCACGCCGGACCTGCTGCGGGTCCCCGGTCGGGTGTGGGCCTCGGTCGCCGAGACCCGCGCGCTGCTGCGCGAGCTGGCCGCCGACGTCGTCGTCGGCTTCGGCGGCTACGTGGCGCTGCCGGCGTACCTGGCCGCCCGCCGCCAGGGGGTGCCGGTCGTGGTGCACGAGCAGAACGCGCTGCCCGGCCTGGCCAACCGGGTCGGCGCCCGGCTCGCCGCCCGGGTGGCCGTCACCACCCCGGGCACCCCCCTGCACGGCGCGGAGCACGTGGGCATGCCCCTGCGGACGGCGATCAGCACCCTGGACCGCCCCGCCCGCCGCGCCGAGGCCCGCGCCGCCTTCGGCCTGGACGCCGACCGGCCGACGCTGCTGGTGTTCGGCGGCTCACAGGGGGCGGCCTCGCTCAACCGGGCCGCCGCCGGGGCCGCCGACGCCCTCACCGCCGCCGGGGTCCAGGTGCTGCACGCCCGCGGACCGAAGAACACCGACGTCACCGTGCCGGCGCGGGCCCCGGGGCAGGCGCCGTACGTGGTCGTCGACTACCTGGAGCGGATGGACCTCGCCTACGCCGCCGCGGACCTCGCGCTGTGCCGGTCCGGCGCGGTCACCGTGGCCGAGCTGTCCGCGGTCGGGCTGCCGGCGGTGTTCGTGCCGCTGCCCATCGGCAACGGCGAGCAGCGGCGCAACGCGCTGCCCGTGGTCGAGGCCGGGGGAGGGATGCTGGTCGAGGACGCCGAGCTGACGCCGTCCTGGATCGCCGAGCACGTCGTCCCGGTGGTCACCGACCCGGCCGTGCTGGCCGGGTACGCCCGGCACGCCGCGGCCGCCGGTGCCCGGGACGCCGACGAGCGGCTGGCCGACGTCGTGCTGGAGGTGGCGGGGAGATGACGGCCGCTGCGGTCGCCGCGTGGAACGGGCCGGTGCCGGGCCTGGCCGAGCTGGGCGCGGTGCACTTCGTCGGCATCGGCGGGGCCGGGATGAGCGGCATCGCCCGCATCCTGCTGGCCCGCGGCGTCCGCGTCTCCGGCAGCGACCGCCGCGACACCCCGACGCTGCTGGCGCTGCGCGCGCTGGGCGCCCGGGTGGAGCTCGGGCACGACCCGGCCCACCTGGGGGACGCCGACACCGTCGTGGTCTCCACCGCGATCCGGGAGGACAACCCCGAGCTGGCCGCCGCCCGCGCGCGGGCCCTGCGGGTGCTGCCGCGCGCCGTCGCGCTGGCCGCGGTGATGGCCGGCCGGCGCAGCGTCGCGGTGGCCGGCACGCACGGGAAGACCTCGACCACCTCGATGCTCACCGTCGCCGTGCAGGCCTGCGGCGCGGACCCCTCCTTCGCCATCGGCGGGGACCTCAACGAGTCCGGCAGCAACGCGCACGCCGGCGAGGGCGACGTGTTCCTCGCCGAGGCCGACGAGAGCGACCGGTCCTTCCTGCTGCTGGACCCGCACGCCGCGATCGTCACCAACGTCGAGGCCGACCACCTGGACAACTACGGCGACCTGGCCGCGGTGGAGGCCGCCTTCGACCGGTTCCTGCAGACCCTGGACCCGGCCGGCTTCGCCGTCCTGTGCGCCGACGACCCCGGCTCCGCCCGGCTGCGCGACGTGCCCACCCCGGCCCGCGTGCGCACCTACGGCACGCACCAGGACGCCGACCTGCGGCTGGTCGACGTCGAGGTCGGCGCGGAGACCACCGCGTGGACCGCCGTGCTGGACGGCGCGGTGCTCGGCCGGGTGACCATCCGGGTGCCCGGCGAGCACATGGCCCGCAACAGCGCCGCCGCCCTGCTGGCCGGGCTGGAGCTGGGCCTGCCCGCCGAGGGGCTGATCGCCGGCCTGGGCCGCTTCGGCGGCGTGCACCGGCGCTTCGAGCTCAAGGGCACCGTGGCCGGGGTGCGGGTCTACGACGACTACGCCCACCACCCGACCGAGGTCGAGGCGCAGCTGCGCGCCGCGCGGGCGGTCGCCGGGCAGGGGCGGGTGGTCGTGGCCTTCCAGCCGCACCTGTACAGCCGCACCCGGGAGTTCGCCACCGCGTTCGGCGCCGCGCTGGCCCTGGCCGACGAGGTCGTGGTGATGGACGTCTACGGCGCCCGGGAGGACCCCGTCCCCGGCGTCACCGGCGCGATGGTCGCCGACGCCGTCCCGCTGCCGGCCGGGCGGGTGCGCTTCGAGCCGTCCTGGTCGGCCGCGGCACCCCTCCTGGCCGAGCGGGCGCGGCCCGGCGACCTGGTGATCACCATGGGGGCCGGCAACGTCTCCATGGTCGGCCCGGAGGTGCTCGAGGCGCTGCACGCGCTGCCCACCGGCCCGGGGCGGCCCGCGTCGGGGGGCGGCGACCCCGGGGGACCGCCGCGGTGAGCCGCTCGGGGACCACCACCAGCGACCGCTCGCGGGGCGGGGGGTCCTCCCGGGCCGAGGTCCGCGCGCCGCGCCGCCCGCCCCGCCCCGTCCGTCCGGGCGACCGGCGGCGCCGGCTGCTGGTGCGCGCCGGCGTCGCCGTCGCGGTGCTCGGCCTGCTCGGGTGGCTGCTGTGGGGCAGTCCGGTGCTCGCCGTCGCCGCGGTGCGGGTCGACGGCGCCGGGACGCTCACCTCCGCCGAGGTCGTCGACGTCGCCGGGGTCGCGACGGGGACCCCGCTGCTGCGGGTCGACGTCGCCGCGGCCGAGGCCCGGGTGGCCCGGCTGCCCCAGGTGGCCGACGTCGAGGTGACCCGCGGCTGGCCGCGCAGCGTCGTGGTCACCGTCGTCGAGCGGGTGCCCGTCGCGGTGGTCGAGGAGGCGGGCGGGCGCTCGCTGGTCGACCGCGACGGCGTGCTCTTCGACGCGGTCACCGGCCGGCCGCCGGCCGGTGCGGTGCCGCTGGACGTCGCCGATCCCGGGCCGGACGACCGCGCCACCCGGGCGGCGCTGGCGGCGCTGGTCGCGCTGCCCGGGGACGTCCGCGCCGACGTCGCCGGCGCCCGCGCGCCCAGCCCCGAGGACGTCCGGCTCACCCTCGCCGACGGCACCACCGTGCTGTGGGGCAGTGCGGAGGAGGCGGGGGAGAAGGCCGAGACCCTGGTCGCGCTGCTCGGCCAGCTGCGGGCCGGGGCGCTCGCGCCCGCGGGGACGATCGACGTCAGCACCCCCTCCGCGGTCGTCCTCCGCTGAGACGGGACCCCCTTCCCCCGCGCCTCGCAGGCTCGCCGCGGGACCGGGGGGTGGCCGTTCCAGCCTCTCCGGGGGAGGGTGGGCCGGTGAGCACCGGGCCGGTCAGCCGCTTCCCCGTCCCCCCGCGCGAGGAGCTGCCCGAGCAGCTGCGCGAGCGCTACGCCGAGGTCGAGGAGCGCGCCGGCTTCCTGCCCAACGTCTTCGCCGCGCTGGCCTGGCGCCCGGCCGAGGCGACGGCCTTCTTCGCGCTACACGACGCGCTGATGGACAAGGACACCCCGGGGCTGTCGACCGCCGACCGGGAGCTGGTCGTGGTCGCCACCAGCGCGGCCAACGACTGCCTGTACTGCGTGGTCGCCCACGGCGCGATCGCCCGCATCCGCGCCCGCGACCCCTACCTGGCCGACCAGGTGGCGGTCGACTGGCGCAAGGCCCCGGTGTCGGAGCGGCTGCACGCGGTCCTCGACGTCGCCGTCCGGCTGGCGGTGGACCCCGGGGCGGTGACCGCCGCCGACCTCGACCGGCTGCGCGGCCACGGGCTGACCGAGGACGACGTGTGGGACGTCGGTGCGATCGTCTCGCTGTTCGCGCTGTCCAACCGGCTGGCGCACTGGGCGGCGATCCCGCCGAACGAGGAGTTCTTCCTCATGGGCCGCGTCCCGCGCCGGTAGCCACTGCACCGGGTCGCCGGCCGGTCGCACGTCGTGTGCGGCGCGGTCCCCGGCGACACGCGCGGCGCCACGACACGCCCGGGGCCGCAGACGACTTCGCCGGGTTCCCAGACGCGGGCGTGTCCGGGCTCTCGACCTGCACCTGAGCCGTCGACCGCGCGGGTCGTCACGGACGGTGGTGTGGGTGTGATCCCTGTGTCGCACGGGAACGGTGGGACGGGGGCAAGGCGACACGCCGGTCCGCGGCCGGTGCTTGTAGGCCCTGTCGAGGCGCACCTAACTTCGTGCGCGTCGACCTAGTTGACATAACCGTAAAGCTCCAGTTCAGGATGAGGGTCGAGGTCGGGAGCCCCACATGACACCTCCGCACAACTACCTCGCGGTCATCAAGGTCGTCGGCATCGGCGGCGGCGGGGTGAACGCGGTCAACCGGATGATCGAGGTCGGCCTCAAGGGCGTCGAGTTCATCGCCATCAACACCGACGCGCAGGCGCTGCTGATGAGCGACGCCGACGTCAAGCTCGACGTCGGCCGCGAGCTCACCCGCGGGCTGGGCGCCGGCGCGCAGCCCGACGTCGGCCGGCAGGCCGCCGAGGACCACCGCGAGGAGATCGAGGAGGTGCTCAAGGGCGCCGACATGGTCTTCGTGACCGCCGGCGAGGGCGGCGGCACCGGCACCGGCGGCGCACCGGTCGTCGCCTCGATCGCCCGCAAGCTCGGCGCGCTGACCATCGGCGTGGTCACCCGCCCGTTCTCCTTCGAGGGCAAGCGGCGCGCGGTGCAGGCCGAGTCGGGCATCGAGGAGCTGCGCAACGAGTGCGACACGCTCATCGTCATCCCCAACGACCGGCTGCTCCAGCTCGGTGACCGCAACGTCAGCGTCATGGACGCCTTCCGCACCGCCGACCAGGTGCTGCTCTCCGGCGTCCAGGGCATCACCGACCTGATCACCACGCCGGGTCTGATCAACCTGGACTTCGCCGACGTCAAGTCGGTCATGTCCGGGGCCGGCTCGGCCCTCATGGGCATCGGCAGCGCGCGCGGGGACAACCGGGCGCTGCTGGCCGCCGAGCAGGCCATCGCCTCCCCGCTGCTGGAGGCCTCGATGGAGGGCGCCCACGGCGTGCTGCTGTCCATCTCCGGCGGCTCCGACCTCGGCCTGTTCGAGATCAACGAGGCCGCCTCGCTGGTGTCCGACGCCGCGCACGCCGACGCCAACATCATCTTCGGCGCGGTCATCGACGACGCCCTCGGTGACGAGGTCCGGGTCACCGTCATCGCCGCCGGCTTCGACAGCGGGCGGCCCAGCGGCCGCAAGGACGCCGGGATCGCCTCGGTCCCGGCTGCCGCGCCGATGCCCTCGCGCCTGCCGGGGCACCCGCAGCCCGGAGGCGGGCTGCCCTCCGCGCCGGTGGGACAGCGCCCGGCCGCCCCGGCGCCGTCCCCGCAGGCCCAGCAGGCGCCGCCGTCGACGTCGCAGCTGCCCGGCCGGCCGGCCGCGGGCGGGGGCATCACCGTGCCGCCGCTGCCGCCCGTCCCCGGCTCCACCGCCGCCTCGGGCGGCCGGCGTCCGCTGTCGGAGGAGGACTTCGAGGAGGAGCTCGACATCCCCGAGTTCCTCCGCCAGTAAGAGGACCCCGCTGCCCCCCGCGCCTCGCAGGCTCGGCACGGGGCCCTGCAGCGGGGCCGCGCCCCGGTAGCGTCGGTCCCATGAGTCCTGTTCCGTCCGCCCCGCCGGCGGTGCGGCCCCGCCGGGTCGTCACCGACCGGCGGGGCGGCCGGTCCGCGCCGCCCTACGACTCGTTCAACCTCGGCGGTCACGTCGGCGACGACCCCGCCGCGGTCGCCGCCAACCGCGACCGGCTGGCCGGGGAGCTCGGCGTCCCCGGCGAGCGGCTGGTGTGGATGGACCAGGTCCACGGCACCCGGGTCGTCGTCGTCGACGGGCCGGCCGAGGGCCCGCTGGCCGCGACCGACGCCGTGGTCACCCGGACGCCCGGCCTGGTGCTGTGCGTGCTGGTCGCCGACTGCGTGCCGGTGCTGCTGGCCGACCCGGCCGCCGGCGTGGTGGCCGCGGTGCACGCCGGGAGGGAGGGCGTGCGCGCCGGCGTCGTCCCGGCCACGCTGTCCGCGATGGCGCGGCTGGGCAGCCGCCCCGCCGACGTCACCGCGTTGCTCGGCCCGGCCGTGTGCGGCGCCTGCTACGAGGTGCCGCGGGCCATGCAGGCCGACGTGGCGCGGGTGGCCCCGGCCGCCGCGGTGCGCACCCGGCAGGGGACGCCGGGGCTGGACCTGCGCGCCGGGCTGGCCGAGCTGCTGCGCGGCGCCGGCGTCGGGCAGGTCGTGCACGACCCCCGGTGCACGGTCGAGGACCGCCGCCTGTTCTCCCACCGCCGCGACGGCGTGACCGGGCGGCAGGCCGGCGTCGTCTGGCTCGACGGCCGCTCCTCGTGACCACGGCGCCGTGACCACCCCGGCCGACCGCCTGCGGGCCGTCCGCGACCGCGTCGACGCCGCCGCCCGTGCCGCCGGGCGCGACCCGGCGAGCGTCACGCTGCTCGCGGTGAGCAAGACCTGGCCCGCCGCCACCGTCCGGGAGCTCGCCGCGCTCGGCCAGGCCGACTTCGGGGAGAACCGCGCCCAGGAGCTGGCCGGCAAGGCCGCCGAGCTCACCGACCTGCCGCTGCGCTGGCACTTCGTCGGCCAGCTGCAGCGCAACAAGGCCGCCGCGGTGGCCCGCCTCGGAGCCGTCGTCCACTCCGTCGACCGGCTGTCCCTGGCTCGCGCGCTCGGCCGCGCCGGGGCGGAGGCCGGCCGCCCGGTCGAGGTGTTCCTGCAGGTGGACCTGGGCGGGCCGCAGGGCGAGGCGGCCGCGCGGGGCGGCGCCGACCCGGCGGAGGTGCCGGCGCTGGCCGACGCGGTCGCCGACACCGAGGGCGTCTCCCTGCGCGGTCTCATGGCGGTGGCACCGCGCGGCGCCGCCCCCGGGCCCGCCTTCGCCCGGCTCGCGGCGCTGGCCGAGCGGGTCCGCGCCGACCACCCCGGTGCCCGCGACCTCTCCGCCGGCATGAGCGCCGACCTGGAGGACGCGCTCGTCGCGGGCAGCACCCTGGTGCGTGTCGGTACCGCGCTGTTCGGGGTGCGGCCTCTACCCTGCGGGCAGGACGAGTCACACCAGTCACACGGGTCCCAGCAGCCCGGGTGAGTACGCGCGGCGACGACAGAGGGGCGGGCTGATGGCCGGAGCCATGCGGAAGATGGGCATCTACCTGGGGCTCGTGGAGGACGACGACGCCCGGACCTACGGCCGGTACGACGCCCACCCGGGTGAGGCCGAGCACCACTTCCGGCACGAGGACCGCCGCTACCCCCGGTACGCCCCCGAGGACGGCTACCCCGAGCGCTACGAGGCGGCCGACCGGTACGACAGCGGCGACCGCTACGACCAGCCGGACTACCGGGCCGACGGCTACCGGGACTCCGACTACCGGGTCGAGGCCCGCTTCGCCGACCTCGACACCGACCTCCCGCCGGCGCCGGAGCCCGAGCCGCTCGCGCTGCCCCGCCGCCCCGGGGCCGCCCGCGGCCTGGGTCTTGCCCCCGCCCCCGCCGGCGCCACCCGGCTGGGCGGGCTGTCCGGCACCGGCGTCTCCGTGCCCAGCCCCGCGACCGCCGTCTCCGGCCCGGTGGGCACCGCCGGACTGGCCGCCCGCGAGCCGGCCGCGCCGGCCCCGGCCCCCGAGCCCACCCCTGCCCCGCAGCCCTACCGGATCACCACGCTGCACCCGCGCACGTACAACGAGGCCCGCCAGATCGGGGAGAGCTTCCGCGACGGCAAGCCGGTGATCATGAACCTCACCGAGATGGACGACGCCGACGCCAAGCGGCTCGTGGACTTCGCTGCGGGGTTGTCGTTCGGCCTGCGCGGTAGCATCGAGCGCGTCACGAACAAGGTGTTCCTGCTCAGCCCGCGGGACGTCGACGTGACGGCCGAGGACAAGGCGCGGATCCGCGAGGGCGGCTTCCGAGACACTGCCGAGGCCTGACGGCAGCACCGACCGGCACCGCAGGGTGCCCTGGGACGAACGAGGACCGTGGCTCTCTTCTGGAACATCCTCTCGTCGATCCTGCTCGTGTTCCTGGTCCTGCTCTTCGCGCGCTTCGTCGTCGACTGGGTGATGGTGCTGGCGCGCAGCTGGCGGCCCTCCGGGCTGGTGGCGGCGGGTCTGGAGGTCGTCTACGCCACGACCGACCCGCCCCTCAAGGCCATCCGGAAGGTGATCCCACCCCTCAACCTGGGGTCGATCCGGCTGGACCTCGCGTTCATGGTGTTATTGATCGCGGTGTACGTCCTGCGTGGCATCGTGAACAGCCTCGCGCTGGCCGCCTGACCTCCACCCCTCGGGGCTGAGGACACCGGCGGCCGGCCGGAGTCGCCAGCCGCTCGTCCGACGTCGTCCCTGTACCCGTTGCCCGACCTGAGGTGAAGTCGATGCCACTCACGCCTGCCGACGTGCACAACGTCGTCTTCAAGAAGCCACCGATCGGCAAGCGCGGCTACGACGAGGACGAGGTGGACGCCTTCCTCGACGTGGTGGAGGCCGAGCTGGCGCGGTTGATCGAGGAGAACAACGAGCTGCGCGCCGGCAACGCGACCGGTCGCACCCCCCGCGCCGTCGAGGCACCCGAGCCCCCCGCGCCGGCGCCCGTCGCCGCCCCGCCGCCCCCGCCGGCCCCCGCGCGCGAGGACGACAGCATCCGCGCGTCGCGGATGCTGGCCCTGGCCACCGAGACGGCCGACAAGTACGTCAACGAGGCGAAGACCCAGGCCGACCAGGTGGTCAGCGAGGCCCGCGCCCGCAGCGAGCAGCTGGTCGCCGAGGCGAAGGCGCGGGCCGACTCGATGGTGGGCGACGCCCGCACCCGCGCGGAGACGATGGAGCGCGAGGCCCGCGCCAAGGCCGCCGCCCTCAGCCAGGACGCCGAGCGCCGGCAGGCCGAGGTCATGGGCCCGCTGGAGGAGAAGCGCACCAGCCTGGAGCGCAAGATCGAGGAGCTGCGCACATTCGAACGGGAGTACCGGACCCGGCTGCGCTCCTACCTCGAGTCCCACCTGCGCGACCTGGACAGCCGCGGCTCCGCCGAGCCGGCCACCACCAACCGGCAGCACGCCAGCGCCTAGACGACGACCACCTCCCCCCGCGGCGACGGGGGCGGCGCTGTGGCCCCCGCTACAGTGCGCGGGTGGTCCTCGCCGCCGGTCTGCTGGTCCTGGTGGGGCTGGCGCTCTTCCTCGGCGGCGTCGTCACCGGCTCGGAGGGCCTCTACTGGGCCTGCGTGGCGGTGTGCGGGGTCGCGGCCGCCGTCCTGGTCGTCGGGTGGGTGCGCGTCCCCCGCGGGCCGGGACAGGCGGCGGGTCCGGAGCCCGACGCGGGGACCGGCGGGACGGCGGAGCTCCCGGCGGCGGACACCGCGCTGCAGCCCGCCGGCACCCCGGCCGCGCAGGAGGCGCCGTACCGGCCGGCCGGCGCGACGGCGCTGCGGGCCGAGCCGGCGCCGCCCGCCGGCCCACCCGGGACCGCCCCACCCGAGGCCAGTCCACCCGAGACCCTCCTGCCCGCCGGGTCACCCGGACCCGCCGGGCCCGCTCGTCAGCAGCACCCCGCGCACGCCGCCGACGACGACCCGGACGACGACCTGGCCGACCACGACCTGGTCGACGACGACCTGCCCGAGGACGACCCGGACGACGCGTCCGGGGTCCCGCGCCGCCGCGGCGCGCACGAGGCCCGCGGGTCCTCCGTCGACCCGCTGACCGGGGAGCCCGGCGAGGAGGACGTCGAGGTCACCGACCTGCTGCTCGTCGTCGACCTGGCCGACGAGGTGCTGGTGGTCGACGAGCACCCCCGCTACCACGTGCCCGGCTGCGCCACCCTGGACGGCCGGGCGACGGTGTCCCTGCCCATGGTCGAGGCGCGCACCGACGGGTTCACGCCGTGCGCGGTCTGCCGCCCGGTGCGCCACCTCGCCGACGTGGAGCGCTCCCGCCGGCGCGCCGCGCGCGGCTGACGGCCGCCGCGGGGCCTCACCCGCCGGCGCGGGCCAGCCAGAACCGGGAACCGGCCGGGCCCTCGACGCCCTCGCCCTCGCCCGGCTGCTCGGCGTGCAGCCGGACGGCGAGCACCTCCTCGGCCAGCTGCCCGCCGTGCTCGCCCAGCGCCTCGGCCATCGCCCCGCCCGCGGTCCACCACAGCTCGATGCGGTCGCTGACGGCCAGCCCGCTGCTCTTGCGGGCCTCCTGCACCAGCCGCACCGCCTCGCGGACCAGGCCGGCCCGCTCCAGCTCCGGGGTCAGCTCCAGGTCCAGCGCGACGGTGAGCCCGCCGCCACTGGCCACCGTCCAGCCCTCCCGCGGGGTCTCGGTGACCACCAGGTCGCCGTCCTGCAACGGCACGGGCGCCCCGTCGACCTCGACCGACGCGGTGCCGGCGCGGTAGGCGGCCACCAGGGCGGGCGCGTCGGCGGCGGCGACGGCCCTCGCCACGGCCTGCACCTGCCCGCCCAGCCGGCGGCCGACGGCGCGGAAGTCGACCTTGACGCCCACGTCGACCAGGTCGCCGCCGACCGCGGACAGGTCGGTCAGCCCGGCCACGTTGAGCTCGTCGGCGACCTCGGCCACCAGGTCGCGCGGCAGGTCCGCCCAGCCCGGGGCGGCCACGACCGCGCGGGCCAGCGGCTGGCGGGTGCGTACCCGGGCGCTGGTGCGGGCCGAGCGGCCGAGCTCCACCAGCCGGCGCACCAGCGCCACCTGCTCGACCAGCCGGGGGTCGCGGGCGGCCGCGTCGACGGCCGGCCAGGACGCCAGGTGCACCGAGTCCGGGGCGTCCGCGAGACCCGGCGTCACCGCGCGGGCCCACACCTCCTCGGTGACGAACGGGGTGAACGGCGCCATCAGCCGGGTCAGCGCGTCGAGCACCTCGTGCAGCGTGGCCAGCGCCGCGGGGTCGCCGTCCCAGAACCGCCGCCGGGAGCGCCGCACGTACCAGTTGGACAGGTCGTCGACGAACTCGGCGAGCAGCCGGCCGGCGCCGGCGGTGTCGAAGTCCTCCATCGCCGCGGTGACGCCCTCGGTGACCTCGGCGAGGGTGGCCAGGGCCCAGCGGTCCAGCAGCGGCCGGTCGGTGCGGGCCGGGGCGGGCGTCCGGGCCGGGTCCCAGCGGTTGGTCTCCGCGTACAGGGTGAAGAAGCTCGCGGTGTTCCAGTAGGTGAGCAGCACCTTGCGGACCACCTCGGACAGCGTCTCGTGCCCGACCCGGCGGGCCGACCACGGCGAGCCGCCGGCCAGCATGAACCAGCGGACGGCGTCGGCGCCGTGCCGGTCCATCAGCGGGATGGGCTCCAGGATGTTGCCCAGGTGCTTGCTCATCTTGCGGCCGTCCTCGGCCAGGATGTGGCCCAGGCACAGCACGTCCTCGTAGGAACTGCGCCCGAACACCACCGTGCCGACGGCCATCAGCGAGTAGAACCAGCCGCGGGTCTGGTCGATGGCCTCGGCGATGAACTGCGCCGGGTAGGACGCCTGGAACTCCGCCTGGTTGCGGTGCGGCGCCCCCCACTGGGCGAACGGCATCGCGCCGGAGTCGTACCAGGCGTCGATGACCTGCGGCACCCGCCGGTAGGTGCCCTCCTCGCCGGGCACGGTGAAGGTGACCTCGTCGATGAACGGCCGGTGCGGGTCCAGACCGGACAGGTCCTCACCGGTCAGCTCCGAGAGCTCCGCCAGCGACCCGACGACGACCACCCGCGAGGGGTCGGCGTCGTTGCGCCACACCGGCAGCGGCGTGCCCCAGTAGCGGTCGCGGGACAGCGCCCAGTCGACGTTGTTGCGCAGCCAGTCGCCGTAGCGGCCCCACTGGATGGTCTCGGGGTGCCAGCGCGTCCTCGCGTTCTCGGCGAGGAGCTGGTCCTTCACCGCCGACGTGCGGATGTACCAGGACGGCTGCGCGTAGTACATGAGCGGGGTGTGGCACCGCCAGCAGTGCGGGTAGCTGTGCTCGTACCGCTGCTCGCGCCACAGCACGCCGCGGGCCTGCAGGTCCTCGACCAGCGCGGCGTCCGCGGCCTTGAAGAAGTGCCCGCCCACCAGCGGGACGTCGGCGTGGAAGTGCCCGGTCGCGTCGATCGGGTTGACCACCGGCAGCCCGTAGCCGCGGCACACCGCGAGGTCGTCGGCGCCGAAGGCGGGGGACTGGTGCACCAGCCCGGTGCCGTCGTCGGTGGTCACGTAGTCGGCGAGGACGACGAAGTGCGCGTCCTGCCCGTCGGGGAAGTCGACCAGGTCGAACGGACGGCGGTAGTGCACCCGCTCCCAGTCCCGCCCGGGAGTGCGGGCCAGCACCTCGACGTCCCCGGTGTCGCCGAAGACGGACGCGAGCAGCGGCTCGGCGACCACCAGGGTGTCCGCGCCGCGCCGGGCCACCACGTAGGTCACCTCGGGGTTGACGGCCACCGCGGTGTTGGACGGCAGCGTCCACGGCGTCGTCGTCCAGACCAGCAGGTCGGCCCGCCCGGCCCACTCGCCGTCGGTGACCGGCAGCCGCACGTACACCGACGGGTCGGTGATCGACTCGTAGCCCTGGGCGACCTCGTGGTCGGACAGGCCGGTGCCGCAGCGCGGGCAGTACGGCGCCACCCGGTGGTCCTCGACCAGCAGGCCCTTGGCGTGCACCTGCTGCAGCGACCACCACACGCTCTCCACGTAGGCGGGGTCCATCGTCCAGTAGGCGGTGGACGTGTCGACCCAGTAGCCCATCCGGCGGGTCAGCTCGGAGAAGTCGCCCACGTGCCGCTCCACGGACTCCCGGCAGCGGGCGTTGAACTCGGCGATGCCGTAGCGCTCGATGTCCGGCTTGCCGGCGAAGCCGAGTTCGCGCTCGACGGCGATCTCCACCGGCAGGCCGTGGCAGTCCCAGCCGGCCCGGCGGGGCACGTGCCAGCCCTGCATCGTCTTGAAGCGGGGGAAGACGTCCTTGAACGCGCGCGCCTCGATGTGGTGGGTGCCCGGGCGGCCGTTGGCGGTGGGCGGGCCCTCGTAGAACACCCACTGCGGGCGACCCGCGGAGGTCTCCAGCGAGCGGGTGAAGACCTTGTCGGCCTCCCAGCGGCCCAGGACCTCCTGCTCGAGCGCGGGCAGGTCGACCTGGGGGGGCAGCGCGCGGAAGGGGCCGGGTGAGCTCACCGCCCCATCATCCCCGAGGGCGCCGGGCAGTTCCCGGACCCGTCCGCCGCGGTGCCCGACCGGCCGCGGCGCGGCCCCGGCCCCGCCGTCCGGGGAACGGGCGCCGGGGTACGGGAGACTGCGCAGGTGGACGGGCGCGGGCGGTGAACGCGACGGTCACCGTCGCGCTCGCCGTGGGCGCCGCCGTCGTCCTGGTGTCGGCGATCGCGCTGCGGATCGCCGACCGGCTCGGCCTGCCCAGCCTGCTGCTCTACCTCGCCCTCGGGGTGGCGCTGGGGGAGAGCGGCCTGGGCGTGCAGTTCGAGGACTTCGCGCTCACCCAGACCCTCGGCGTCGCCGCGCTGGTCGTCATCCTCGCCGAGGGCGGCCTGACCACCCGCTGGGCCGACGTCCGCCGCGCGGTGGGGCCCGGGCTGGCGCTGTCCACGGTCGGCGTGACGGTCAGCGTCGGCACGACGGCGGCCGTCGCGGTGTGGCTGCTCGGCCTGGACTGGCCCTTCGCCCTCCTGCTGGGCGCGGTGGTCAGCTCCACCGACGCCGCGGCGGTGTTCGCCACGCTGCGCCGGCTGCCCCTGCCGCGGCGCATGGTCGCCGCGCTGGAGGTGGAGAGCGGGCTCAACGACGCCCCGGTGATCCTGCTGGTCGTCGTCCTGGCCGACCGGCTGACCGGCGGGGACAGCTCGTCGTGGTGGGTGACCGAGCTGCTCATCGTCGGCGAGCTGGCCGGTGGCGCGGTCATCGGCGTGGGCCTCGGGTTCGGCGGGGCCTGGCTGCTGCGCCGCTCCGCGCTGCCGCTGTCCGGCTTCTACCCGCTGGCCACCCTGGCCCTGTGCGTGCTGGCCTTCGCGCTGGCCGACCTGCTGCACACCTCCGGCTTCGTCGCCGTCTACCTGTGCGGGCTGGTGCTCGGCAACGCCGCCCTGCCGCACCGCGCCGCCAGCATCGGGTTCGCCGAGGGCATGGCCTCCCTGGCCCAGATCGGGCTGTTCGTCCTGCTCGGCCTGCTGGTGTCCCCGAGCCGGCTGCCCGAGGCGCTGGGCCCGGCGCTGCTCGTCGGCCTGGCCCTGACGCTGGTGGCCCGGCCGCTGTCGGTGGCCCTGAGCCTGGTCTGGTTCCGGATGCCGTGGCGCCAGCAGGCCTTCGTCTCCTGGGCCGGGCTGCGGGGCGCGGTCCCCATCGTGCTGGCCACCTTCCCGCTCACCGCCCAGGTGCCCGGGGCCACGTTCGTCTTCGACACCGTCTTCGTGCTCGTCGTCGTCTTCACCCTGGTGCAGGGCTGGTCGCTGCCCTGGGTGGCCCGGCGCCTGGGCATCGCCACGCCGGTCACGCCGCGGGACGTCGACGTGGAGTCCGCGCCGCTGGAGGAGCTCGACGCCGAGCTGATGCAGCTGACCGTGCCGGAGGGGTCCCGGCTGCACGGCGTCTACCTGCCCGAGCTGCGGCTGCCCGAGGACGCCGCGGTGGTGCTCATCGTCCGGGACGGGCGCTCCTTCGTGCCCGGCCCGACCACCCGGCTCATGCGCGGCGACCAGGCGCTGCTGGTGTCGGCCCGCGAGTCCCGCGCGGAGGCCGAGCGCCGGCTGCGCGCGGTCAGCCGGGCCGGCCGGCTGGCCAGCTGGCGCGGTGAGACCGGCACCGCCACCGAGGCGGATTAGAGGGACGTGCGCGGCCGGGAACGGCACCCACTGGGGTGGACCGGTCGCGGGGGTCCGCAGGGCCTCCCGACCGGGACATGGGCAGCGGCTCCGCGGCGGCCGGGGACGGTACCTGGTCGCGGTGTCGGCCGGTAGGCCGACAGATCACCCGGTGAGCTCCAGGGTCCGCATCGTCTCGGCGCGGACCTCGGCCAGCAGCACCGGGTCCTCGTCCAGCCGGCGGCCGTAGGAGGGGATGACCTCCTGCAGCAGCGGGCGCCAGGCGGCGACCCGGTCGGGGAAGCAGCGCTCGAGCACCGTCAGCATCGCCGACACGGCGGTCGAGGCCCCGGGGGAGGCGCCCAGCAGCCCGGCGATGGTGCCCTCGCCGCCGACGACCAGCTCGGTACCGAACTGCAGCACGCCGCGCCCGGTCGCCGGGTCGCGCTTGATCACCTGCACCCGCTGGCCGGCGGTGACCACGTCCCAGTCGGCCTGCTCGGCCCGCGGGACGAAGTCGGTGAGGGTCCGGTGCCGGGCGCTGCGGGACTGCAGCACCTCACCGACCAGGTAGCGGGTCAGCGCCAGCTCGGTGCGGGCCACGCCCAGCATGGAGCCGAGGTTGTTCGCCTTGACGCTGCGCGGCAGGTCGAACACCGACCCGGCCTTGAGGAACCGCGGCGAGAAGCCGGCGTACGGGCCGAACAGCAGCGAGTGGTCGCCGTCGATGAGCCGCAGGTCCAGGTGCGGCACCGACATGGGCGGCGCGCCGACGGCGGCCTGGCCGTAGACCTTGGCCTGGTGGGCCGACACCAGCTCGGGGGAGCGGGTGCGCAGGAACAGCCCGCTGACCGGGAAGCCGCCGAAGCCGCGGATCTCGGGGATGGCGGCCCTCTGCAGCAGCGGCAGCGCCCCCCCGCCGGCACCGACGAACAGGAACCGGGTGCGCACCGTGCGCTGCTCGCCGCTACGGGTGTCGCGCACGGTCACCGACCAGCGGCCGTCGTCCCGGCGTCGGACGTCGGTGACCCGCTGGTGCACGTGCACGTGCACCCCGCGGTCCTCGGCGGCACCGAAGAGCAGCCGGGTGAGCGACCCGAAGTCGACGTCGGTGCCGGCGGCCGCCCGGGTGGCGGCGACCACCTGGTCGGCCGGGCGGCCGGCCATCACCAGCGGCACCCAGCCGGCGAGGACGTCGGCGTCGTCGGTGTACTCCAGGCCCTCGAACACCGGCCGCGCGGTCATCGCCGCGTGGCGGGCGCGCATGTAGCGCCGGCCGTCCTCACCGGTGACGAAGCCGACGTGCGGGACCGGGGTGATGAAGTCCTTGGGGGAGCCGGTCAGCCCCGAGCGCACCAGGTGCGACCAGAACTGCCGCGACACGGCGAACTGCTCGTTGATCGTCACGGCCTTGCTGACGTCGACGGTGCCGTCCGGGACGGCCGGCGTGTAGTTGAGCTCGCAGAGGGCCGCGTGGCCGGTGCCGGCGTTGTTCCAGGCGTCGGAGCTCTCGCCGGCGACCGCGGCCCCGGACTCGAAGACGGTGACGCTCCAGTCGGGTGCGACGACGCCGAGCAGTGACGCCAGCGTGGCGCTCATGACGCCACCACCGACCAGGACCACGTCGGGGTCGGTGGCTGGGGCGGGTTCGGGGGACACGCGGGCACCTTCCGGGCGGAGACGTTGCTGGCTACCAACGTCGGCCTGGTCGGGCACGAACACGTCACCACGGGTGGTGAGGTGCGTCGCACAGGGTCATGAGAAGGATCACACCGGCACCGCGGCTAAGGTCGGGACGGCGGTCTCCGGGCGCCCCGGCCCGCCGACCACTCGACCGAGGAGCCCCCCTGTCCGATCCCAGCGAGACCCCGGACGGCACCGTCGCCGGGACCGCGGGACGCCGTGCCCGCACCCGGCTGCTCCTCCTGCTGGCGCTGGTGGTGCTCGCCGTCGACCTCGGCACGAAGCTGCTGGTCGTCGCCACCGTCGAGCGGGGGGAGGACATCCGGCTGCTCGGCGGGGCGCTGTACCTGACCCACACCCGCAACACCGGCGCGGCGTTCTCCTTCGCCGAGGGATTCACGATCGTGTTCACGCTCATCGCGGTCGCCGTCTCGGTGGTCATCGTGCGCGCCGCCCGCCGGCTGTTCTCCACCGGCTGGGCCGTCGCGCTCGGCCTGGTGCTCGGCGGTGCGCTCGGGAACCTCGTCGACCGCGTCTTCCGCGAGCCGGGCTTCCTGCGCGGCGGCGTCGTCGACTTCGTCTCGGTGTTCGCCCCGGACGGCGAGGTGTACCCGGTGTTCAACGTCGCTGACGCAGCGATCGTCTGCGGCGGCGTCCTCGGCGTGGTCCTCGCGCTGCGCGGCGTGGAGTTCGACGGCACGCGCAGCACCGGCCGCGACGCCGGGGACGACGCCACCGCGCGCGGCTGACGAAGGACCCCCCTGCCCCCCACCGCTCGCGAGCTCGCGGCGGGACCCTGCAGGGCGGCCATCCAACCGGCGGCGTTGTGCCTGCTCCCGCGACGGCACAATGGAGGACGTGACGCACCCCGCCGGCCAGCTCCGGGCCCTCCCGGTGCCCGACGGGCTGGAGGGCCAGCGGGTGGACCAGGCGCTGTCCCGGCTGTTCGGCCTGTCCCGCGGGGCGGCGGCCGACCTCGCCGACGAGGGCCGGGTGGTCCTCGACGGCCGGGTGCGCGGCAAGGGCGACCGGGTCAGCGGTGGGTCCTGGCTGGAGGTGGAGCTGCCCCCGCCGCCGGGCGAGCCGGCGGCCCCCGAGCCGGTCGCCGGGCTGACCGTCGTGCACGACGACGAGGACCTCGTGCTGGTCGACAAGCCGGTCGGCGTCGCCGCGCACCCCAGCCCCGGGTGGCAGGGCCCCACCGTGATCGGGGGGTTGGCCGCGGCCGGCTACCGCATCGCCACCTCCGGTGCGGCCGAGCGGCAGGGCGTCGTCCACCGGCTGGACGCCGGGACGACCGGGCTGATGGTCGTGGCCAAGAGCGAGCGGGCCTACACCGCGCTCAAGGCGGCGTTCAAGCAGCGCACGGTGGAGAAGGGCTACACCGCCCTCGTGCAGGGCCACCCCGACCCCTCCCGCGGCACCATCGACGCCCCGATCGACCGGCACCCGAAGCACGACTGGCGGTTCGCCGTCGTCCAGGGCGGGCGCCCGTCGGTGACCCACTACGAGGTGGTGGAGGCCTTCCCGGCCGCCAGCCTGGTCGACATCCGGCTGGAGACCGGTCGCACCCACCAGATCCGGGTGCACTTCGCGGCAGCGCGCCACCCCTGCGTCGGCGACACCACCTACGGCGCCGACCCGACCCTGGCCGCCCGGCTGGGCCTCGCGCGGCAGTGGCTGCACGCCGCGCGGCTGGGCTTCCCGCACCCCGCCGACGGGCGCTGGGTGGCGTTCACCAGCCCCTTCCCGGCCGACCTGGCCGGCGCGCTCGACGTCCTGCGCGCCGAGAGCTGACGCGGTGACCGGGCTGCCCGGCTCGCTCGCCGACCTCGGCCCGGCCGCGCTGGCGGCGGTGGTCGTCGCCGGCTACCTGGTGGTCGGCGAGCCGCTGGTCGGCCACGTGCTGCACCGCCGCTTCGAGGAGCGGCTGCGCACCGACGCCCGCGCCCGCCGGTCCTTCTACGGGCGGCTGCTGGTGCTGGAGTGGGGCCTGGCCACCGTCGCCCTGGTGGTGTGGCTGGCCGCCCCGGGGGTGGACGCCGGGGCGGTCGGGCTGCGCTGGCCGCAGTCGTTCCCCGGCCCGCTGGCCACGGCGGCCACCGTGCTGGTGCTCGGCTTCGTCGTCCTGTCCACCCGGGCGCTGCGCTCGGGGGTCCTGGCCCGGGCGGCCGAGGAGGTGCGCCGGTCCGGCGAGGGCCGGCACGCCGAGCCGGCCGTGCACGCCACCCTCGCGCTGCTGCCGCGCACGCCCGCGGAGCGGCGGCTGTTCACCGTCGTCGGCGTGACCGCCGGCGTGTGCGAGGAGTGGCTGTACCGGGGGTTCCTGCTCGCCGTCGTCGCCGCGGTCGGCGGTGGGCCGTCCACGCCGGTGCTGGTGGTCGTCGGCGCGGTGGCCTTCGGGCTGGCGCACGCCTACCAGGGGGTCGCCGGCGTGGTGACGACCGGCGTCCTGGGCGGCGTCATGGCCGCGCTGTACCTGGGCACCGGGTCGCTGCTGCTGCCGGTCCTGCTGCACGCGCTGGTCGACCTGCGGTTCCTGCTGGTGCCCGCCGCGGCCCTGCCCGACGCCGTCCCGGGGCCCGCGTGAGCGGTGCGGGACGGCGCGCGGGTCCCGGGTCGGACTGTGACGGACACCGACCTGTCGGTCCCCCGGGGTAGACCTCCGTGGTGCGAGGATCGCAGCCAGCCCCCGGCCCGCACCCGGACCACAGCACCGCCGGTCTTCCCCGCCGGTCGCCCGCCGGACCCCTGACGGCCGGGCACGCACGACCCGTGAGGAGCACTCCGCCCGTGAGGACCCGCCCGTGAGCACCCCCGGCCCCCGACCCGGCGCTTCCGACTCCTTCGTGCACCTGCACGTGCACACCGAGTACTCCATGCTCGACGGCGCGGCCAAGCTGCCGGAGGTCACCCGGGCCGCCGCCGAGCAGGGCATGCCCGCGCTGGCGATGACCGACCACGGCAACGTCTTCGGCGCCTACGACTTCTACAAGCAGGCGAAGAACGCCGGCGTGAAGCCGATCATCGGCATGGAGGGCTACTACACGCCCGGCTCCCGCTTCGACCGGGCACCGTTCGACTTCGGTGACAACCTCATCGACGAGGACGGCGAGGGCGGCTCCTCCCGGGGCAAGGCGGCCTACACGCACATGACGCTGCTGGCCCGGACGACGGAGGGGATGCACAACCTCTTCCGCATC
Organism: Geodermatophilus sp. DSM 44513; assembly: GCF_032460525.1. NCBI lineage: Bacteria > Bacillati > Actinomycetota > Actinomycetes > Geodermatophilales > Geodermatophilaceae > Geodermatophilus > Geodermatophilus sp. DSM 44513. Next base: position 1,825,502 of record NZ_CP135963.1, read on the forward strand.
TCCTCGATGGCCAGCCTGGAGGGGCAGTACCGCAAGCCGCGGTTCGACCGGGACCTGCTGGAGCGGTACGGCACCGGCCTGATCGCCACCACCGGCTGCCCGTCAGGCGAGGTGAACATGTGGCTGCGGGCCGGCAGGGTCGACCGGGCGCGGCAGGCCGCGGCGGACTTCCAGGACATCTTCGGCCGGGAGAACTTCTACGCCGAGGTGATGGACCACGGGCTGGCCATCGAGCGGAAGACGCGCCCGGCGCTGCTGGAGATCGCGGCCGACCTCGGCATCCCGCTGCTGGGCACCAACGACCTGCACTACACCCACCGCGACGACGCCCAGGCGCACGACGCGCTGCTGTGCATCCAGACCGGGTCGCGGCTCAACGAGACCAACCGCTTCCGGTTCAACGGCGACGGCTACTACCTGAAGTCCGCCGCGGAGATGCGCGAGCTGTTCCGCGAGGTGCCCGAGGCGTGCGACAACACGCTGCTGGTCGCCGAGCAGTGCGAGGTGGAGTTCACCGAGGGTGCGGACCTGATGCCCCGGTTCCCGCTGCCGCCGGGGGAGGACGAGACCTCCTGGTTCGTCAAGGAGGTCGAGCGCGGCCTGCACAAGCGCTGGCCGGGCGGGATCCCCGACCACGTGCGCCGGCAGGCCGACTACGAGGTCGGGATCATCACCCAGATGGGTTTCCCGGGGTACTTCCTCGTGGTCGCCGACTTCATCAACTGGGCCAAGGACAACGGCATCCGCGTCGGCCCGGGGCGCGGCTCGGCGGCCGGCTCGCTGGCCGCCTACGCCATGGGCATCACCGACCTCGACCCGCTGGCGCACGGGCTGATCTTCGAGCGGTTCCTCAACCCCGAGCGCGTCTCCATGCCCGACGTCGACATCGACTTCGACGACCGTCGCCGCGGCGAGGTCATCCAGTACGTCTCGCGCAAGTACGGCGAGGAGCGGGTCAGCCAGATCGTCACCTACGGCACCATCAAGGCCAAGGCCGCCGTCAAGGACGCCGCCCGGGTGCTTGACCGGCCGTTCTCGGTGGGCGACGAGCTGACCAAGCTCATGCCGCCGGACGTGATGGGCAAGGGCATCCCGCTGTCGGGGATCTTCGACCCGGCCCACCCGCGCTACCGGGAGGCCGCGGAGTTCCGCGCCCGCTACGAGTCCGACCCGGGCGCGGCCGAGGTCGTCGACCAGGCCCGCAAGCTCGAGGGCCTCAAGCGCCAGTGGGGCGTGCACGCCGCCGGCGTCATCATCGGCCGCCACCCGCTGATCGACTCCATCCCGATCATGCGGCGCGAGGCCGACGGCGCGGTCATCACGCAGTTCGACTACCCGACCTGCGAGACGCTCGGCCTGCTCAAGATGGACTTCCTGGGCCTGCGCAACCTCACCGTCATCGACGACGCGCTGCGCAACATCGTGGCCAACGGCAAGGAGCCGATCGACCTCGAGGAGATCAGCAGGGACCTCACCGACCCGGCCACCTACGCGCTGCTGTCCCGCGGGGACACCCTCGGGGTCTTCCAGTTCGACGGCGGCCCGATGCGCTCGCTGCTGCGGCTGATGCGGCCGGACAACTTCGAGGACATCTCCGCCGTCGGTGCCCTCTACCGGCCCGGCCCGATGGGTGCGAACTCGCACACCAACTACGCGCTGCGCAAGAACGGCCAGCAGGAGATCACGCCGATCCACCCGGAGCTGGCCGAGCCGCTGGAGGAGATCCTCGGCACGACCTACGGCCTGATCGTCTACCAGGAGCAGGTCATGGCGATCGCGCAGAAGGTCGCCGGGTACTCCCTCGGCAAGGCCGACCTGCTGCGCCGGGCGATGGGCAAGAAGAAGAAGTCCGTCCTGGACGCGGAGTACGTCGGCTTCGAGGCCGGCATGAAGGCCAACGGCTTCTCCGCCGCGGCGGTCAAGACGCTGTGGGACATCCTCGTCCCCTTCGCCGACTACGCCTTCAACAAGGCCCACTCGGCGGCCTACGGGCTGATCTCCTACTGGACGGCCTACCTCAAGGCCAACCACCCGGCCGAGTACATGGCCGGGCTGCTCACCAGCGTCGGCGACGACAAGGACCGCCGGCCGGTCTACCTGGCCGAGTGCCGGCGGATGGGCATCAAGGTGCTCCCGCCGGACGTCAACGAGTCCTCCTGGGACTTCACCGCCGTCGGCACCGACATCCGCTTCGGGCTGGCCTCGGTGCGCAACGTGGGGCACAACGTCGTCGACTCGATCCGCCGGGCCCGCGAGGAGAAGGGCGCCTTCAAGGACTTCGCCGACTTCATGCGCAAGATCGACACGGTGGCCTGCAACAAGAAGGTCGTCGAGTCCCTCGCCAAGGCCGGCGCGTTCGACTCCCTCGGCCACTCCCGGCAGGGCATCGTCGCCGTCCACGCGCAGGCCGTCGACTCCGCGATGGCGCTCAAGCGCAAGGAGGCCGAGGGCCAGTTCGACCTGTTCGGCAGCTTCGGGGACGCCGGGGACGACGACCCGTTCGGCGGGGCGCTGGACATCGCCGTCCCCATGGCCGACTGGTCGAAGTCCGAGCGGCTGGTCTTCGAGCGCGACATGCTCGGCCTGTACGTGTCCGACCACCCGCTGCACGGCGTGGAGCACGTGCTGGCCGCCAACGCCGACACCCCGATCGCGGAGATCAACGCCGGGGGCGTGGAGGACGGCGCCACCGTCACCATCGCCGGCATCCTGACCTCGGTCGCCCCGCGCACGAACAAGCAGGGCGCGCCCTGGGCGATCGCCACGCTGGAGGACCTCGAGTCCGGCATCGAGGTGCTGTTCTTCCCCAAGACCTGGGCAGAGGTCTCGGAGAAGGTCGTCCGCGACCAGATCGTGGTGGTCAAGGGCCGGATCAGCCGGCGCGACGACCAGCCCTCGCTGTTCGGCTCCGAGGTCACCATCCCCGAGCTCACCGAGGGCGCCCGCGGGCCGGTGCTGGTCTCGATGGCCGCCGCCCGCTGCACCCCGCCGGTCGTGGAGCGGCTGCGCGAGGTGCTCGGCAGCCACCCGGGCACCACCGAGGTGCAGCTGAAGCTGGTCAACGGCAGCCGGGAGACCGTGCTGCGGCTGGACCAGGGGCTGCGGGTGCGGCCCAGCACCGCGCTGATGGGCGACATCAAGGCGCTGCTGGGCCCAACCAGCGTCGCCCTGCTGTGAGCCGCAGGCCCTCCTGCCCCGCCCTGGCAGGGTCCTGGCAGGAGGGTCGCGGGATGAGGCCGGCCGCCTCGCGGGGTTGACTGGGTCCGTGGACACCACCCCCGGCCCGCCTCCCGCCGGGTCGCCGCCGGCCGTGCGCCCGGCCCGGTGGGGTGCCGGGCCGCGGTGGGCCGGGCGCGCCGAGCTGCGCGCCGACCTGCCCGGCTCGCTGGTGCTGGCCGGGGTGCTGCTGCTCACCGGGGTCCCGGCCGGGCTGCTGTGGTGGGCGCTGGCGCCACGGGCGACCTTCGAGGTCACCGCGGAGGGTCCGGTCCCCGTCGGCCGCCCCCCGACCGAGCTGCTCATCGCCGACGACGCCGTCTACAGCCTCCTGCTGGCCAGCCTCGGGCTGGTCGCCGGGCTGGTCGCCTGGCGGCTGCGCCGCCGCCGGGGGGTGGCCACCGTGCTCGCCGTCGCCGTCGGGACCGCGCTGGCCGCCCTCGTCGCCTGGCAGCTCGGGCAGGTCCTGGGCGCGGGGCCCACCCCGGCCGAGCTGGCCGACGTCGGCACCCGGGTGATCACCCCGCTGCGGCTGACGTCCACGGCGGCGCTCGCGGTGGCCCCGTTCCTCGCCGTCCTGGCCTACGTGGTGGCCACCCTGCTCACCCCGTCCGAGGACCTCGACCGACCCGGTCCCGAACCGGCCGCCGGCCCGCTGCAGGGTCCCGCCGCGAGCGTGCGAGCGGAGGGGGGCAGCGGGTCCGTCAATTGACGCTGCGCGGGCCGGCGAAGCGCTGGATCGGCGCGGGCACCGCGCCGACGGTCTCCAGCAGGGTCAGCTCGCGGCGCAGCAGCCGGGACTCCGTCTGCAGCCGCCGGCGCGTGGCGGACTCGGCGAGCAGGGTCTGCCGGTCCTCGGTGGTCAGCAGGGCCGCCGACGCCACCAGGTAGGACAGCGCCCGCGGGTCCCCGGAGACGGCGTCGAGCAGGTCGGCGGTGTCGGGTTCCTCGCCGTCGACCTCGCCGGTGAGGGCGGTCACCGCCGCGACGTAGCGGGCGAACAGGCCGCCCACCCCCCGCACCAGCACCTCCATGGAGCCGCGGGCCACCGCGGAGACCAGGTCGTCGTGCGCGGCCAGGTCGCCGGCCGCGTCGGCCGGCCAGCCGCGCGGGGTGGCGAGCCCCTCGTGGTCTCCGGCGGCCTCCTCGGCCGCCTCCTCCTCGGCCAGCCACTCGACCTCGGCCTGCAGGTAGGGCGGGTCCTCGCCGACGAGCAGGTCCAGCAGCCGGAAGCGGTCCCCGCCGACGGTGACGATGCGGAACCCGCCGTCAGGTTGCGGGCGCACGCTCTGCAGCCGCGCGGTGCAGCCGACGTCGTAGAGGGCCTCGGCCGGGGCGACCTGCTCGACCTCCCAGCCCTGCCGGATGGCGACCACGCCGAAGCAGCGGGCGGTGCCCTCGGGCTGCTCCAGCAGGTCGCGCACCAGCCGCCGGTAGCGCGGCTCGAAGACCTGCAGCGGCAGGACCACCCCGGGGAACAGCGGCGTCCCCAGCGGGAACAGCGGGATGACGTCCACGGCGTGCGAGCCTACGGGTGACGGGCGTCCGAGGACCGCCCAGGACGCCGGGGCCCCGAGGCCGGACGGCTACCCTGGGGCGTTCCCCCGCCACCCCCGGAGGTGTCCCGTGCTCGCCCGCATCGACCTGCGTGGAACCGCCCTGCCCGGGGTGCGTGAGCTCGCCGGCCTCCTGCCCCGCGCCGCCACCGACATCGACTCGGTGCTGGCCACCGTGCGGCCGCTGTGCGAGGACGTGCGGGTGCGCGGCGCCCAGGCCGTCCGGGAGATCACCGCGCGCCTGGACGGCGTGGACGCCGAGGACTTCGCCGTCCCGGCCGACGCGATCGAGGCCGCGCTGGCCGGGATCGACCCGGCGGTGCGCGCCGCGCTCGAGGAGTCCATCGCCCGCGTGCGGAAGGTGCACGCCGACCAGCGCCGCACCGACGTCACCACCGAGGTCGTGCCCGGCGGCTCGGTCACCGAGCGCTGGCTGCCGGTGCGCCGGGTGGGGCTCTACGTGCCCGGCGGGCTGGCGCCGCTGGTGTCCAGCGTGGTCATGAACGTCGTCCCCGCCCAGATCGCCGGCGTGGAGTCGATCGCGGTCGCCTCCCCGCCGCAGCGCGACCACGGTGGCCTGCCCGACCCCGGCGTCCTGGCGGCCTGCGCGCTGCTCGGCGTCCGCGAGGTGTACGCCGTCGGCGGGGCACAGGCGATCGCCGTCTTCGGCTACGGCGCGGGCTCCTGCGAGCCGGTGGACCTGGTCACCGGCCCGGGCAACGTCTACGTGACGGCGGCCAAGCGGCTGCTGCGCGGCCTGATCGGCATCGACTCCGAGGCCGGCCCCACCGAGGTCGCCATCCTCGCCGACGACACCGCCGACCCGGTGCACGTCGCCGCCGACCTGGTCAGCCAGGCCGAGCACGACCCGCTGGCCGGCGCGGTGCTGGTCACCGACAGCGAGGCCCTCGCCGACGCCGTCCTGGACCTGGTGCCCGGCCAGGTCGCCGCCACCAAGCACTCCGACCGGATCACCACGGCGCTGGACGGCAGCCAGTCCGGCATCGTCCTGGTGGACGACGTCGACGCCGGCCTGCGCGTGGTCGACGCCTACGCCGCCGAGCACCTGGAGATCCAGACCCGGGACGCCCGCGCGGTGGCGCTGCGGGTGCGCAACGCCGGCGCGGTGTTCGTGGGCGCCTGGTCGCCGGTGTCGCTGGGCGACTACATCGCCGGGTCCAACCACGTGCTGCCCACCGGCGGCTGCGCCCGGCACTCCAGCGGCCTGTCGGTGCAGTCCTTCCTGCGCGGCATCCACCTGGTCGAGTACGACGAGCAGGCCCTCGCCGACGTCGCCGGGCACGTGGACGCCCTCGCCGGTGCCGAGGACCTGCCCGCGCACGCCGCCGCCGTCCGGGCCCGGCAGCGCCCGTGAGCTCGCTGGAGGAGCTCCCGCTGCGGCCGGAGCTGCGCGGCCGCACGCCCTACGGCGCTCCGCAGCTGCAGGTGCGGCACCGGCTCAACACCAACGAGAACCCGCACCCGCTCCCTCCCGAGCTGCTCGCCGACCTCGGCGCGGCCCTCGGGCAGGCGTCCGTGGACCTCAACCGCTACCCCGACCGGGACGCCCTCGCGCTGCGCACCGACCTGGCGGCCTACCTGACCCGGACCGGCGGCGAGCCGGTCGCACCGGGGCAGGTGTGGGCGGCCAACGGGTCCAACGAGGTGCTGCAGCAGGTGCTGCAGGCCTTCGGCGGGGCCGGGCGGACGGCGCTGGGCTTCACGCCGTCCTACTCGATGCACCCGATCATCTCCGCCGGCACCGGCACCGCGTGGGTCGACGGGCACCGCCGCGACGACTTCACCATCGACGCCGCGCAGGCCGTCGCGCAGGTGCGCGAGGTGCGCCCGGACGTCGTCTTCGTCACCAGCCCGAACAACCCGACGGGCACCGCGGTCGCGCTGGAGACGATCACCGCCATCCACGACGCCACGTCCTACGGTGACGGGCGCGCGGCCGTGGTGGTGGTCGACGAGGCCTACACCGAGTTCGCCCGCACCGGCACCCGCTCCGCGCTGACCCTGCTGACCGGCCGCCCCCGGCTGCTGGTGAGCCGCACGATGAGCAAGGCGTTCGGGATGGCCGGCCTGCGGCTGGGCTACCTGGCCGCCGACCCCGCGGTGGTCGACGCGCTGCAGCTGGTGCGGCTGCCCTACCACCTGTCCTCGCTGACCCAGGCCGCGGCGCGGACGGCGCTGGCGCACACCGGTGCGCTGTTGGCCACCGTCGACGCGGTCCGGGCGCAGCGGGACCGGATCGTCGCCGCGCTGCCCGCCCTCGGCCTGACCAGCGTGCCCAGCGACGCCAACTTCGTGCTGTTCGGGCGGTTCCCCGACGCTCCGGCCGTGTGGAAGGCGCTGCTCGCGCACGACGTCCTGGTGCGCGACGTGGGGCTGCCCGGCTGGCTGCGCGTCACCGCGGGCACGCCGGAGGAGACCGACGCCTTCCTCACCGCGCTGGGTGAGGTGGCCCGCGAGCTGGACCTGGGAGGATCGGGGTCATGACCCGCACTGCACGCGTCGAGCGGCAGACGAACGAGACCAAGCTCGTCGTCGAGCTGGACCTCGACGGCACCGGCTCCAGCTCGATCAGCACCGGGGTCGGGTTCTACGACCACATGCTGACCTCGCTGTCCCGGCACAGCGGCATCGACCTCACCGTGCAGGCCGACGGCGACCTGCACATCGACGCCCACCACACGGTGGAGGACGTGGCCATCGCCCTGGGGCAGGCCTTCGCGCAGGCGCTGGGCGACAAGCGGGGCATCACCCGCTACGGCGACGCCACCATCCCGATGGACGAGGTGCTCGCCCAGGCCGCCGTGGACCTGTCCGGCCGGCCGTACTTCGTGCACGACGAGCCCGAGGGCATGACGCCGATGATCGGGCCGGACTACCCGACGTCGCTCACCAGGCACGTCCTGGAGTCCTTCGCGTTCAACGCCCGGATCAGCCTGCACGTGCGGGTGCTCTACGCCGGTCGGGACGCCCACCACATCGTCGAGTGCCAGTTCAAGGCGCTCGCGCGGGCGCTGCGGGCCGCGGTCGCCATCGACCCGCGGGTGACCGACGTGCCCTCCACCAAGGGCGCTCTGTAGCTCGATGCGCCCCGCTCCGCTGCCTCGCACGCCCCCCGCTCCGGCGCCGCGCACGAACTCCTCTCGGTGCCTCGCATGAGCTTCGGCGCGGGCTTGATGGTGCTCGGCGGGTTCCTGCTCGGTGGGGCCTGGAGCATCTGGCGGGCCGACCACGACACCAAGGGCCGCACCGGGCCGCAGGTCGTGTTCGCCGTCGTGCTGCTGGTCGCCGCCGTGCTGGCGACGGCCTCCGGCCTGCTCCGCCTGGTGTGAGCGACGAGGCCCGCTTCCTCGACGTGGTCCTCGCCGACCCGACGGTGGCCGCGGTGCTGCAGCGAGCCCCTGGGCTGGGCATCGAGCAGTGGTGGCTCACCGCGGGGGTGCTGTTCCAGGCGGTGTGGAACGACCTGACCGGGCGACCGGCGGGAACCGGGGTGCGCGACGCCGACCTGTTCTACGTCGACGACGACACCTCCTGGGACGCCGAGGACGCCGTCATCCGCCGCGCTGCCGCCCTGTTCGGGGACCTGCCGGTGCCGGTGGAGGTCCGCAACCAGGCGCGGGTGCACCTCTGGTACGCCGACCGCTTCGGCGCGCCCACCCGGCCGCTGCACACCTGCACCGAGGCCATCGAGGGCTTCGCAGCCGTCTGCTGCTGCGTCGGCGTCACCGTGGGTGCCGACGGCCGCCCGCGGGTGTACGCCCCGTACGGCTACGACGACCTGTTCTCCCTCGTCGTGCGCCCGAACCGGCACACTCCGGCGCCGCGGCACGTCTACGAGGCCAAGGCAGCGCGGTGGTCGACGGTCTGGCCCGAGCTCACCGTGCTGCCGAGGGAGGACGTCGCCCCGCAACGCTGACGCCCGCCCGGCAGCCGGCAGCGGACCCACTGCCCCATGGGCGCGGGTCGGCTGCCGGCTCGGTGCCGGCGGAGCTCGCTCGTGGTGGTGGACCCCGGTCAGGCGGCGGTGGTCAGGGGTGGGGGGGTGCTGCCTGGTCCGGTACTGCTCGGACCCGCGCCGATCGGGCCGGTGCGGATCGGGGTGCCGTCGGGGCGCCAGGTGTGCCATCGGCCGTCGGTGTCGCGTTGGACGCGGAAGCCGTGGTGGACCTTGGTGTGGTGGCGTTCGCAGAGGAGTGCGGCGTTGTCCAGGTCGGTGGGTCCGCCGTCGATCCAGGCGATCAGGTGGTGCACGTCGCACCACCAGGTGGGGGCCCCGCAGCCGGCGAAGACGCAGCCGCCGTCGCGGACCTCGGCGGCGCGGCGGACGTGGGCGGGGAACAGTCGCACGTCCCGGCCGTGATCCAGCGGCCGCCCGTCGGGGTGCAGCACCACCCGGGTGACCGCGGCGTCGCAGGCCAGCCGCCGGGCCGCTGTCGCGGAGATCTCCGCCCCGGAGGCCAGTCGGCCGGCACCCGGGCCGGTGGCGGCGTCGGTGAGGTCGGCGATGCCGATGGTGACGATGACCTGCGGCTTGTGGCCGCGCAGCACCGGCAGCGCGCCGGTGGCCAGGGCGGTGTCGGACAGCTGCACCAGCGCGTCGGCCTGCTGCTGGGTGCGGGTGCGCTGGTCTGCGGCGCAGCGGCCGGCCTGGGTGATCGCCTCGACCGCGGTGGTGAACCGTTCCCCGCCCACGGCGTCCAGGTCGAACCGCCCCGACACCGACCCGTCGGCGTGCCGGGTGATCGACAACCGGCGGCCCTCGGTGGGGTCGGGCTCGGGGCCGTCGGCGTCCAGGCGGTCGGCGTAGTGCCGCACCACCCGGGTGGTGTCGGCGTACGGACGCTGACGGGCGACGCCGGTGAGCAGCTCGTCGAACGCGGCCACATCGACGCCCTGGTCGGCGGCCAGGGCCAGCATCCGGGGCTCGGCGATGGTGCCCAGCACCGCCGCCTGCTCCGCGGTGACCTCCCCGGCGGCGAACGCCGCGGCCATCGCCGGCAGATGGGTCAGCGCGCGGGCCGCCCGCACCACCCGGGCGGCCTCGGAGTCCGACAGGTGCCCGTGCCCGCGCAACCAGGAGCCCATGGTCTTCAGCCCGTCGTGCTCGGCGGCACCGACGCCGTCGCACTCGGCCACCGTGCGGGCGATCTCGGCGTCGATCCGGTTGGCCAGGACCAGCAGCGGGCGCAACCGCTCCAACAGCGCCGGACCGAACAACGGCGACAGGTCCTCGGCGGCCAGAGCATCGACGGAGGCCAGCAGCTCGTCCACGAACACCCCTCCCACCGGCCCGATCAGGTGTTCGAAGTCTACCGCGGACGAGGACCACGATCAACACGAATCCCCAGCTCAGAGACCTGTCCACAGATCACGAGCCGTCGTGGCAGAGCGGCCGTCGAGCGCGGTCGACGACCCCGATGCGGACGCGGACCGTCCGTCGAGCAGGACGCCCAGGTGCGCGGCAGGAACGGCGACGGGCACGCGTGGGCGCCGCACGGGAGTCAGCGGAGGAGGTGCTCAGGCCAGCAGGAAGACCAGTACCGTCGCGGCGAGGACGAGCACGACGAGGGCGAGCAGCATGCGGAGGGCTCGGCGCCGGCCGGATCGGTTGTGCCTCAGCCCGGCAGCCAGGTCACCCCACCGGTCCACCTCGCCGGCCGGTGACAGGGGGTGGTGCTCGTACCGCTCCACCGCACCATCCTCGCGCAGGACGGCCTGCGCGGCGGGGACCTGGGCGATCGACGGGGTCACCGCGGTGCGACGGCCGCCACCCCAGCTGCGGGAATCCCGTCGGGCACGTGATCGCTCGCACGTACCGTGGCAGGCGTGAAGAAGGTGGCGGTCCTCGACTACGGCTCGGGCAACCTCCGCTCGGCCGAGCGCGCGCTGACCCGGGTCGGCGCCGACGTGACGGTGACCGCGGACCCGCAGGTCGCGCTGGAGGCCGACGGTCTCGTCGTGCCGGGGGTGGGCGCCTTCGCCGCCTGCATGGCGGGGCTCAAGGCGGTCGACGGACCGCGGGTGATCGGCCGGCGGTTGGCCGGCGGCCGGCCGGTGCTGGGCGTCTGCGTGGGGATGCAGGTCCTCTTCGAGCGCGGTGTCGAGCACGGACACGACGCCGAGGGCTGTGGTGAGTGGCCCGGCACCGTCGAGCAGCTGCAGGCCCCGGTGCTGCCGCACATGGGCTGGAACACCGTGCAGGCGCCGCAGCGGACGGTGCTGTTCGACGGGCTCGAGGGTCAGCGCTTCTACTTCGTGCACTCCTACGGCGTCCGCAACTTCCCGCTGGGCGCCGAGGGCGTTCCCTCGCCGCTCGCCCCGCCGCTGGTCACCTGGGCCGAGCACGGCGACCGCTTCGTCGCAGGCGTGGAGAACGGGCCGCTGTCGGCCACCCAGTTCCACCCCGAGAAGTCCGGGGACGCCGGCGCCCAGCTGCTCACCAACTGGCTCGGCACGCTGGGCTGACCGCCCAACTGCTCGGAGAGGTGGTCGTGCCCAGGACCGTGGACCTGATGGCGACGTTCCTCCCCGACCGTTCGCTCCGGCTGACGGCGCAGGGTGACCACGGCCCCATCGAGCTCGCCACGGGGGTCCGGTACTCCGAGCTGGGGCCACGGGCCACCGCAGCTGTGCGGGAACTGTTCCCCGGAGAGGACGCCACGCCCGCCCCCCTGGTGGCGGCACCACCGTGGGTGCACCTCGGAGACCTGGTGCGCATCCACAGCACCTCCGACACCCTCGAGGGCACCACCACGCCGTACGCCCAGGTGGTCGGTTTCCTGCCCGTCGGCGGCGTCCAGGTGGTGCACTCCGAGGCCGGTGCGGGCATCTACTCGCCCGACGACCTCGACGTGGTGGGGGCGGACGCCATCGACCCGGCGTGGCGTGCGCGCATCGCCCGACGGTCGGGCATCCCGCCGGCCGGTTGAGCTCCGCGCTACTGCGGCGGGAACGGCGGCTGCAGCCACCACGGTGCGTCGACGACCTCGACCCGCGCCACCCACTTGACCCACCAGAAACCCCGGCGTCCGGGTGCCACCAGCCGCACCGGCGCCCCGTGCCCGGCCGACAGCGGCCGGCCCGCGGCGGAGGTCGCCAGCAGCAGGTCGCCGGCGTCCGCGAGCGGCAGCCGGCGCCGGAAGCCGGTCACCGAGACGACGTCGACGCTGCCGTCGGCCGGGAGGTCTGGGCCCAGGACGGCGAGCAGCCGGTCGAGGCGGACGCCGCCCCAGTCCTGCGCGGCGTACCAGCCGCCGGTGCAGTCGAGCACCGCCCGGACGGTGTCCCCGCGGTCGAGGTCGGCCACCGGCACCCGCACCCGCCGGCCGGCGCCCACCAGCTCGACCGTCCCGGCGGCGGCGGAGGGCACGGTGTCGGTGAACCACTGGGTCACCGGCATCACGGCCGGATCGTCGGTGCCGCGCTCGAAGGAGCCGGTGGCCCGCCGCCGCGCACCCGGCGCGCCGGCCAGCCGCAGCAGTCCCTCGCCGGCGCCCCACAGGGCCGCCGCGCCGGCGACCAGCGCACCTGCCCTCAGCAGGCCGCGGCGGTCGAGGTCGGTGGCCCGCGGCCGCTGCCGCCGTCTCCACGCGTGGACGGCGACCAGCGCGCCGGTGGCCACGCCGAGGGCGACGTGCAGGTGCAGCACCGGGACCCCGGCCGACCACGACCACGGCCCGGTCACCCCGACCGCGTGCAGCACGCCGGTGAGCAGGGTGAGCAGGGTGGCGACGCCCAGGGCGGCGCCGCCGCCGCCCACCGGGCGCCGGTGCCAGCCGCGTCGCACGACGACCGCCTTCCACGGCACGAGCAGCAGCAGCCCGAGCCCGGCCGCCCCGTGCGCGGCGACCACCACCCGCGCCGGCCCCGGCGACCCGACGCCGAAGGCCAGCACCCCGGTGCCACCGGCGAGCAGCAGCAGGCCGAGCAGCCCCACGTTGGTCCGCCGGCCGGCCCGGCGGGGGAGGAGGACGGCCACGCCCCGAGTGTCCCCGTCAGCTGCGCAGGTAGGAGGCCCCGTTGACGTCGATGATCGTCCCGGTGGAGAACTGCGCGCCCGGCGACGCCAGCCACAGCACCGCGGAGGCGACCTCCTCGGGGCGGGCCACCCGGCCGTAGGGCGACTGCGCGCGGACGGCGTCCCCGCCCGGCCCGTCGAGCACCTCGCGGGCCATCTCGGTCTGCACGAACCCCGGCGCGACGGTGCCCACGGAGATGCCGTGCGGCGCCAGGACCAGCGCCATCGACTGGCCGAAGGCGTTCAGCCCGGCCTTGGACGCGCCGTACGCCGGGGTGTCCGGCTCACCGCGGAAGGCACCCCGGCTGGAGACGTTGACCACCGCGCCGCCGCCCGCGGCGACCAGGTGCGGGACGGCGCGGAAGGTGGCGTTGGCCGCGCCGAGCAGGTTGACCGCCAGCGTCCGCGACCACGCCGCCTGCCACTCCTCGTAGGACACCGACAGCGGCGGGTGGGCGGTGAACACCCCGGCGTTGTTGACCAGCACGGACAGCCCGCCCAGCGCCGCGGCGGCGTCGTCCACCATGGCGCCCACCGCGTCGGCGTCGGCGAGGTCGGCCTGCACCAGCACGTGCCCGTCGCCGGGCAGCTCGGCCAGCACGGCCTCCGCGCGGTCCCGGGAGGTGCCCCAGTGGACGGCGACCCGGTCGCCGGCGGCGGCGAAGGCCTGCGCGATGGCCCGGCCGATGCCGCGGGAGCCACCGGTGACCAGGACGGCTCGGGAGTCGCTCACGCCCGGCAGTCAACCAGCCAGCGCGACCAGGCCCCGCACCAGCGTGGCCACCCCGCCGGCCAGGGCGACGACGATCACCAGCTGCAGGCCCCGCGCCGCGCCCAGCCGCCGGGCCAGCAGCTCCCCGGCTGCCAGTCCCACGAGCAGGGCGACCCCGCTGACCAGCCACACGGAGGTGGCCAGCGGGGGGAGGCCCTTGCCGACCAGCGAGGCGACGTTGAGCAGCAGCAGGGTGGCCTGCGCGGTCGGGATGAACACCGGCAGCGGCCACTGCCGGGACACCGCGTAGGCGGTGACCATCGGCCCGCCGACCCCGGCGGTGACGTTCATGAACCCGGCCAGCGCACCGGCGACCACCGCCGACCCACGGCCGGTCATCAGCGCCCGCCGGCGGCCCACCGCCACGACGGCGACGGCCGCCACCGACATCAGGCCCACGGCGACCAGCAGCGGCCCCTCCGGGAGGGCGCGCACGACGAAGACGCCCAGCGGGATGGCCAGCAGCGCGGGCACCGAGAGCAGGGCGACCTCCCGCCACAGCGTGCGGCGCCCGGTGCGGACCAGCACCAGCGCGCACAGCGACGCGGACAGCACGTTGGACAGCGAGACGCCGATCGCCGGGCCGGTCAGCAGGACGAGGAACGGGGCGGCCACCAGCGCGAACCCCAGGCCGGTGGCCCGCTGGGTGAGCGCGCCGAGCAGGACGGCGGCCGCGAGCAGCGCCGTCCCCAGGCCGCTCACCAGCGCCCGCGGTGCACGACCTCGTCGACACCCCGGCGTCCGCGTCGCAGGGACGGCGACCGGCGGTCGTCCGCACCGGGGTAGCCCACCGTGACCAGGCCGACCGGGCGGTGGGTGTCCGGGACGCCGAACGCCGCGCGCAGCGCGTCCACCCGCTCGCCGGGGACGCCGGAGAAGGCGGCCCCGAGCCCCTCGTCGACGGCGGTCAGCAACATCAGCAGCGCGGCCATCCCGGCGTCGACGTCCCAGTAGGGGACCGGCCAGCGGGCCGCGACACCGGCGGGGTCCCGCTCGGTCCAGCCCTTGTCCGGCTCGGCGTACCGCTCCAGGTAGGCGGCCTTCGACGACAGGGGCAGCACCAGCAGCGGGGCCCGGCGCATCCGGGTGAGCCAGCCGTCCGGTGCGCCCCCGGGTGAGGTCACCGACCAGAACAGCTCGCGGTCGGCAGGGTCCTCCAGGACGAGGAACGCCCAGCCCTGGGTGAACCCCGCGGACGGCGCGCGGATGGCGTGCTCCAGCAGCCGCTCGCGGACCTCGGCCGGCACCGGTCGGTCGGGGTCGTAGTCCCGGACCATGCGCCGCCGGCGGACGACGTCAGCGAACTCCACCCCGCCACCCTGTCACCCCGGGGCGGGACCCTTCGGACCCGTCCCGAGTCCCGACGGCCCCCGTGCAGGGGCCCGTCGCGAGCGTGCGAGCGGCGGGGGGCACGGGGGTCCTCTCTCAGGCCGTCCGGCCCAGCCGGGCCAGCACGCGGGTCTGCCGGTCGGCGTCCGCCGGCGGGTCCACCGCGGGCCGGCAGATGCCGTCCATGTGCAGCGCCGGACCGAAGCCGTCGGCGCCGGAGGCGACGCGGTCCAGTTCCTCGTCGGTGAGCCGGTCGTCGGCGCCGACCGCGCGGGCCACGTCCCACCGGTGCACCAGCACGTCCCAGACGTAGAACCGCGCGAGCGTGGTGCCGACCGTGGTCGGCCCGAAGAAGCCGTCGAACGGCCGCGCGAGCACGGACTCGTCGGCCAGCGCCGCGGCCACCGCGGCTGCGTGCGCCCGCCACGCGGCGGCCGGGTCGGCCGCCACGTCGGGTGCCCCGCCCAGGTCCACGCCGTGGCTCCCCAGGAAGTCCCGCTGGGTGGCGATCAGGTGCCCGACGACGTCGGCGGCCGACCACCCCGCGCACGGCGACGGGTTCGCCCACCTGCCGGCCGGCACGGCGTCCAGGAGTGCGGTGAGCGGCCGGCTCGCGGCCTCGTACTGCGTCGCTGTCGTGTCCACGCGCCGGACCGTAGGGCGGTGCGGCAGGCTCGGTCTTGATGGAACCCGACAGCCCCCGGCCCGAGAGCGCCGCGCGGGACGCCGTCGAGCGCGCCCACCTGCGGGAGCCGGGCGACGCCTCGCACGTGATGTACCGGTACCCGGCCTCCGCGGAGTTCGAGGGGCTGCTGCGGCGGTTCTGGATCCCGGTCTGGTCGGTGCCGCCCGGCCAGGAGGCGCCGCAGCGGGTGCTGCAGTACCCGGTGGCGCTGGTGGTGGTCTCGGTCGACTACGCCCGCTTCTACGGGGTCGTGTCGGGGTTGTCGACGACCACGCTGACCGGCGACGGCTGGGCGGTCGGGGTGATGTGCGCGCCGGCCGCCGGCAGCCTGCTCGCCGGCGGCCCGATGACCGCCTACACCGACCGCTTCGTGGACGTCGCGGAGGTGCTGGGCGCCGCCGGGGAGCGACTCGCCGACCGGGTGCGGGCGGCGATGGCGGCCGACCCGCACGCGCCGGCCGCGCACGCCGCCGCCGTGGCCGCGTTCGGCGACGCGCTGCGCCCCCTCCTGCCGGTCGACGCCGAGGGCGAGCTGGTCAACCGGGTGGTGGCCTTCGTCGAGGAGCACCCCGAGGTCACCCGGGTCGCCCAGGTCTGCGAGCGGTTCGACCTGTCCGAGCGGGCGCTGCAGCGGCTGACCGCCCGCCGGCTCGGGCTGACCCCGAAGTGGCTCGTGCAGCGCCGGCGGCTGCAGGAGGCGGCCGGGCGGCTGCGCGCCTCCCCGTCGAGCATCGGCGAGGTGGCCGCGGCGCTCGGCTACGCCGACCAGGCGCACCTCACCCGCGACTTCGCCCGGGTGACCGGGACCACGCCCGGCCGCTTCGCCGCCCGGCACGCCCCCGGGGCCGGTGCGGGCACTCCCTAGGCTGGGGTCCGTGCCGAAGCTCCAGTTGCTCCCCGCCGTCGACGTCGCCGACGGGCAGGCCGTCCGCCTCGTGCAGGGGGAGGCCGGCAGCGAGACCTCCTACGGCGACCCGCTGGACGCCGCCCTGCAGTGGCAGCGCGACGGCGCCGAGTGGGTGCACCTGGTCGACCTCGACGCCGCCTTCGGCCGCGGCTCCAACCGCGAGCTGCTGGCCCGCGTGGTCGGCGAGCTGGACGTCGACGTCGAGCTCTCGGGGGGCATCCGGGACGACGAGACGCTGGCCGCCGCGCTGGCCACCGGCTGCCGCCGGGTCAACCTGGGCACCGCCGCGCTGGAGTCGCCGGACTGGTGCGCCGGGGCCATCGCCGAGCACGGCGACCGGATCGCCGTCGGCCTCGACGTCCGCGGCACCCGGCTCGCGGCCCGCGGCTGGACCCGGGAGGGCGGCGAGCTCTACGAGACCCTCGCCCGGCTGGACGCCGAGGGGTGCGCCCGCTACGTGGTCACCGACATCACCAAGGATGGCACGCTGCGCGGGCCCAACCTCGACCTGCTGCGCGAGGTGTGCGCCGCCACGCCCCGCCCGGTCGTCGCCTCCGGCGGGGTCAGCTCGCTGGACGACATCCGCGCGCTGGCCGGGCTGAGCGCGGTCGGCGTCGAGGGCGCGATCGTCGGCAAGGCCCTCTACGCGGGCGCGTTCACCCTGCCCGAGGCGCTGGCCGTCACCCGCGAGGCGTCGGCGTGACCGTCGTCCGGTTCGGCTCCGACGCGCCCTGGGAGGCGGTGGTCGGCTACAGCCGGGTCGTCGTGCACGGCGACATGGCCTGGGTGAGCGGCACGACGGCCACGGTCGACGGCGCCGTCGCCCACCCCGGGGACGCCGGTGCGCAGACCCGGCAGGCCCTGGCGACCGTGGAGCGGGCCCTCGAGCGCGCCGGGTTCACCCTCGCCGACGTCGTCCGCACCCGGCTGTACGTCACCGACATCTCCCGCTGGTTGGAGGTCGGCCGTGCCCACGGCGAGGTCTTCGCCGGCATCCGGCCGGCCACCTCGATGGTGCAGGTCGCCGCGCTGATCGACCCCGCGATGCTGGTCGAGGTCGAGGCCGACGCGGTCCGCAGGACCCCGGCGTGAGCCTCGCCGTGCGCGTCATCCCGTGCCTGGACGTCGACGCCGGCCGGGTGGTCAAGGGCGTCAACTTCGTCGACCTGCGCGACGCCGGCGACCCGGTGGAGATGGCCCGCGTCTACGACGCCGAGGGCGCCGACGAGCTCACCTTCCTCGACATCACCGCCAGCTCCGGGGACCGGGAGACCACCTACGACGTCGTCCGCCGCACCGCGGAGAGCGTGTTCATCCCGCTCACCGTCGGCGGCGGCGTGCGGTCGGTACAGGACGTCGACCGGCTGCTGCGGGCCGGCGCGGACAAGGTCGCGGTCAACACCGCCGCCGTGGCCCGCCCGGAGCTCATCGCCGAGATCGCCGACCGCTTCGGCAACCAGGTGCTCGTGCTCTCCCTGGACGCCCGCCGGTGTCAGGACGGCGGGGCGTGCGACTCCGGCTTCGAGATCACCACGCACGGCGGGCGCCGCGGCACCGGGCGGGACGCCGTGGAGTGGGTGGTCCGAGCGGCGGAGCTCGGCGTCGGCGAGGTGCTGCTCAACTCCATGGACGCCGACGGCACCGAGGCCGGCTTCGACCTGGAGCTGATCCGCAGCGTGCGCCGCGAGGTCAGCGTGCCGGTCATCGCCAGCGGTGGCGCGGGGGAGACCGCGCACTTCCCCCCGGCCGTCGACGCGGGCGCCGATGCACTGCTGGCCGCCACGGTCTTCCACTTCGGCAAGCTGCGCATCGGCGAGGTCAAGGGCGCGCTGGCCGACGCGGGCGTCCCCGTGCGGCGGGAGGCCGACCACCCCCTGCGCTGACGGAGGCTCGGAGTGCAGGAAACCTGCGCTCTCAGCCTCCGGTGACCCGGGCGACGTCGCGGCGGCCGCTGGCCCACAGCAGCAGCTCCAGCGGCTCGCCGGTCACCACCGTCTCCGGCGTCCCGGTGCCGAAGCGCCGCTCCGCACCGGGCACGTCCCCGCGGCGCAGCACCAGCGCGCCGGGCACGGGGCCGGCGGCCATTCGGCCGAAGAGGAGCGCGTCCCGCCAGAACCGGTCCTGCGCCGCCCGCGGCAGCTCCCGCGGCGCCCAGCCGGGCTGCGCGCGCCGGACGTCCTCGTGGTGGATGGCGTACTCGGTGGTGTCGACCAGCGCGGCGACCGGCGGCCAGGAGGTCGGCAGCCAGCGCGGCGGGCCGGAGCGCACCCGGGCGACGAGGTCGGCGTAGCCGGTGGTGGTGCGCAGCCGGTCCTCCACCGTGTGCGACCAGGCCGCCAGCGGACGGCCCACCGGCGTGGCCTCCAGGGCGAACCCGGGTGCGGCGTCCGGGCGGCGGTCGCGGGTGACGAGGTGTGCGGCCAGGTGCGCCGTCGTCCAGCCCGCGCAGCAGGTGGGTGCGTCCGGGCCGAGCTCGTCGAGGAGGTCGGCGAGCGCGGCACGCTCCCGCGCGGCCAGCGGACGGGAAGAGGAGGTCACCGGCCGGGGTTACCGATCGCGCGGTCCCCGGAAACGGTGGGCGATCACTTAGCCGTCCTCAGTATCGTCAGGGGCACCGCCTGCACCGAGACGAGGAGAGCCGTGCCCACCCGCCGAGACGCCGTCGTCCGGCGAGGGATGCGCCACGTCGGGCGCGCGATCGTCGAGCAGCCGGGCATGTTCACCCTCGCCCTCGTCGCCAGCAGCCTCTACGGGGCCATGACCGTCGCCAGCGCCTACGTGCTCGGCGAGGTCGTCGACCGGGTCGTCCTCCCGGCGCTCGCGGACGGCGTCACCTCCGCCGGCGCGCTCGCCGTGGCCGCGGCGGCCATCCTGGGCGTCGCCCTGCTGAAGATCCTCGGCATCCTCGGCCGGCGGCTGTTCGCCGGCGTCATGAGCTTCCGGCTGCAGGCCGAGTACCGCCGCCGGGTCACCGGGCAGTACCTGCGGCTGCCGCTGTCCTGGCACCAGCGCCACCCCACCGGGCAGCTGCTGTCCAACGCCAACTCCGACGTCGAGGCGGCCTGGTTCTTCGTCGCGCCGCTGCCCTTCGCCTGCGGCGCGATCGTCATGATCGGCATCACCGTGGCCGCGCTGGTGGCCACCGACCCGCTGCTGGCCCTCGTCGGCCTGGTGGTCTTCCCGCTGGTGTTC
Source organism: Geodermatophilus sp. DSM 44513 (assembly GCF_032460525.1). Taxonomy (NCBI): domain Bacteria; kingdom Bacillati; phylum Actinomycetota; class Actinomycetes; order Geodermatophilales; family Geodermatophilaceae; genus Geodermatophilus; species Geodermatophilus sp. DSM 44513. The sequence goes on from NZ_CP135963.1 coordinate 1,845,197, forward strand.
GTGCTCAACGCCGTCTACTCGCAGGCGATGAGCCCGCGCATGCAGCGGGCCCAGCAGCTGCGCGCCGAGGTCAGCGAGATCGCCCACGAGAGCTTCGACGCCGCCCTGGTCGTCAAGACCCTCGGCCGGGAGGACGTCGAGACCCGCCGCTTCACCACCCGCGCCGAGGAGCTGCGCGACGGGCTGGTCGCCGTCGGCCGGGTGCGTGGGCTCTTCGACCCGCTGATGGAGGCGCTGCCCAACCTGGGCACCCTGGCCGTGCTGCTGATCGGCGCCACCCGCGTCGCCGAGGGCGCCACCGACGCCGGCGACCTGGTGTCCATCGCCTACCTGTTCACCCTGCTCGCGCTGCCCATCCGAGCCATCGGCTGGGTGCTGGCCGACCTGCCGCGCGCGCTGGCCGGCTTCGACCGGGTCACGCCGGTCCTGGACGCGACCGGCGAGACGCCGCACGGTGCGCACACGGCGGTCACCGGGACCGCGGGTGCGGGACTGGGCCTGCGCGGCGTCGACTACGGCTTCGAGGGCGCCGCCCGCGCCACGCTGTCCGGCGTCACCTTCGACGTCGCCCCCGGCAGCACGGTCGCCGTCGTCGGGCCCACCGGGTCGGGCAAGTCCACGCTGGCCGGGCTGCTGGTCCGCCTGGTCGACCCGGCCACCGGCGAGGTGCTGCTGGACGGCGTGGACCTGCGGGCGCTGCGGGAGGGCGAGGTCAGCGCCCAGGCGGCGTTCGTCCCGCAGGGCACCTTCCTCTTCGACGACACCGTGCGCGGCAACGTGACCCTCGGCGCGGACCTGTCCGACGAGCAGGTGTGGGCCGCGCTGGCCACCGCGGCGGCCGACGACTTCGTCCGCCGGCTGCCCGACGGGCTGGACACCCGGGTGGGCGAGCGCGGCGCCACGCTGTCCGGCGGGCAGCGGCAGCGCATCGCGCTGGCCCGCGCGGTGGTCCGCCGTCCCCGGCTGCTGGTGCTCGACGACGCCACCAGCGCGGTCGACCCGGCCGTGGAGGCGCGCATCCTCGACGCGCTGCGCGGCGCGGAGCGGCCCTCCACCGTCGTCGTGGTCGCCTACCGGCAGGCCACGATCGCGCTGGCCGACGAGGTCGTGTGGCTGGAGGGCGGCCGGGTGCTGGCCCGCGGCAGCCACGAGCAGCTGCTGGCGGAGGTCCCCGGCTACGTGGCGCTGGTGCGCGCCTACGCGCAGACGGAGGTGGCCGCGTGAGCGCGGCGGTCGCCGGGCACCGCGAGGAGGGCGCGTTCGCCACCCTGCGCCGGGGCCTGGCGATGATGCCGGAGTTCCGCCGCGGCCTGCCGGTCACCTTCGCCCTCGCGCTGGTGGCGACGGCCGGGCGGGTGGTCGTCCCGATCGCCGTCCAGCAGGTGATCGACCGCGGCCTGGCCGGCCCCGGCGGCCCGGACGCGGACTTCGTCCGCACCGTGGTGCTGGTCTGCGCGGTCGTCGTGCTGCTGACCGTCGTCGCCGTGTACCGGATGAACGTGCGGCTGTTCCGGACGACGGAGACCGCGCTGGCCGGCCTGCGCACCCGGGCGTTCCGGCACGTGCACGACCTGTCGGCGCTGCACCAGCAGGGCCAGCGCCGCGGCTCGCTGGTCTCCCGGGTCACCAGCGACGTCGACCAGCTGTCCACCTTCATGCAGTGGGGCGGCGTGCTGGGCGTGGTCAGCCTCGGGCAGCTGGTCGTGGCCACCGTCGTCATGTCCGTCTACTCCTGGCAGCTGACCCTCGTCGTGCTGGCCTGCTTCGTGCCGCTGGCCGCCGCCGTCCGGTTCCTGGCCGCGCGGCTGGCCGTCGCCTACGGCGTCGTGCGCGAGCGGGTCGGCGACGTGCTGGCCGCGGTGTCCGAGGCCGTCGTGGGCGCACCCACGGTGCGCGCCTACGGCATCCGCGAGCGCACCGCCGCCCGCCTGGACCGCGCCATCCAGCGGCACTACCGGGCGCAGGTGCGGGCCCAGCGGGTCACCGCCGCGGTCTTCGTCAGCGGGGAGTTCGCCGCCGCCGTCGCCAACGTCGCCGTGGTCGTCGCCGGCGTCCTGCTCGGCCTGGACGGCGACATCACCCCGGGCACCCTGGTCGCGTTCCTCTTCCTCGTCACGCTGTTCGTCGCGCCGGTGCAGGTCGCCACCGAGGTGCTCAACGAGGGGCAGAACGCCATCGCCGGGTTCCGCCGGGTGCTGGACGTGCTGGAGACCGCACCCGACGTCCGCGACCCCGCCGTCGCCACCCCCGGGGACGCCCGGGAGCTGCCGCACGCGCCGCTCGGGGTGCGCTTCGAGCACGTCACCTTCCGCTACGCGCCCGGCGCGCGTCCCGCCCTGGAGGACGTCGACCTGGAGATCGCGCCGCGCCGCCGGGTGGCGGTCGTGGGCGAGACCGGGTCGGGCAAGACGACCCTCGCCAAGCTGGTCACCCGGCTCATGGACCCCACCCAGGGGCGGGTGCTGCTCGGCGACGACGACGCCGGCTGGGTGCCGCTGGACCGGGTCGCGTTCGCCTCGCTGCGCCAGCGGGTGGTGATGGTGCCCCAGGACGGCTTCCTGTTCGACGCCACCGTCGCCGAGAACGTGCGCTACGGGCGGCCCGGGATCGCCGACGGCGACGTGCGCACCGCCCTGGAGGAGCTGGGCCTGGGCGACTGGGTGGCCGGGCTGCCCGACGGCGTGGCCACCCGGGTCGGCCAGCGCGGGGAGTCGCTGTCGGCGGGGGAGCGGCAGCTGGTCGCCGTCGCCCGCGCCTACGTCGCCGACCCCGACCTGCTGGTGCTCGACGAGGCCACCAGCGCCGTCGACCCGGCCACCGAGCGCCGGCTCACCCACGCCCTCGACCGGCTCACCGACGGGCGGACGACGCTGACCATCGCCCACCGGCTGTCCACCGCTGAGCGGGCCGACGAGGTGCTCGTCGTCGACGCCGGCCGGGTGGTCCAGCGCGGCACGCACGCCGACCTGGTGGACGCCGTCGGCCCCTACGCCCGGCTGCACGCCTCCTGGCGCCGCTCCTCGGCCGGGGAGCCCGCGCCGACGGCCTGACCCCGCCGTCGTCCCGTAGCCACCGGAGCCGCCGTGCAGCCACCGGAGCCGCGCTGCGGGGCGGCTCCGGTGGCTGCAGCGCGGTTCCGGCCGTGAGCGCGGGATGCGAGGACGGAGGGGTGGGAGCCCTAGCCTGCCGGTGTGGCCAGACCCCGCGACCCCGGCCGGGCGACGGCCGACCTGCCCCCGCCGGACGCCCGCACACCGCCGGCAGCGCTGGCGTCAGCCGCGTTGGGCGTCGTCGGCGCGGCCCCGACCGGCTTCCTCGCGGTCGTCGCGGTCGCGCTCGGCGGGGTGACCGCCGACGCCGGCGTCGACCCGTGGGCGATCCTGCTCCTCGTGGTGCCGGTGGTGCAGGTCTGCGCCGCGATCTGGCTGCTGGCCCGCCGCGGCTGGCTGCCGACGGTGCTCGCCCTCCTCCCGGTGGCGGTGCTGGCCGGCGTGGTGGTCTGGACGGCGGTCCGGACCGAGGAGGCCGCGAACCCGGCCCTGCCGCTGCTGCTCCTGCTCGCCCCGCTGCTCGCCGCCGTGCTGGCCGCCACCCCGCGGGTGCGCCGGTGGGTGCGCGGGCGGCCCGGCCGCTGACGGCCCGGACCCGCCCGGACGACGCGGCCCCCCGGGCGCGGCCGCTCGACGCAGCGCACCGGCTAGCGTGCCCTGCGTGAGCGACACCGACGTCGTCGTGGTGGGGGCGGGGCTGGCCGGGCTGGTCGCCGCCGCGGAGCTGGCCGACGCCGGCAGGCGGGTGGTGCTGCTGGACCAGGAGCCCGAGCAGTCCCTCGGCGGACAGGCGTGGTGGTCCTTCGGCGGGCTGTTCCTCGTGGACTCCCCGGAGCAGCGCCGGCTGCGGGTGCGCGACTCCCTGGAGCTGGCCCGGCAGGACTGGGCCGGCACCGCCACCTTCGACCGGCCGGAGGACCACTGGCCGAAGGCGTGGGCCGAGGCCTACCTGCAGTTCGCGGCGGGGGAGAAGCGGGCCTGGCTGCGCGAGCAGGGCATCGGGCTGTTCCCGGTGGTCGGCTGGGCCGAGCGCGGCGGCTACACCGCCACCGGCCACGGCAACTCCGTGCCCCGCTTCCACATCGTCTGGGGCACCGGGCCGGGCATCGTCGCGCCGTTCGCCCGCCGGGTGCGGGCGGCCGCCGAGCGGGGCGTGCTGCAGCTGCGGTTCCGCCACCGGGTCGACGAGCTGGTGGTCGAGGGCGGCGCGGTGACCGGCGTCCGCGGCACGGTGCTGGAGCCCAGCGACGCCGCCCGCGGCGAGGCCAGCTCGCGCACCGCTGTCGGGGAGTTCGAGCTGCGCGCGCAGGCCGTCGTCGTCACCTCCGGGGGCATCGGCGGCGACCACGACCTGGTGCGGCGCAACTGGCCGGCGCGGCTGGGCCCGCCGCCGCGGCGGCTGCTGTCGGGGGTGCCCGCGCACGTCGACGGCCGGATGCTGCAGGTCGCCCAGGACACCGGCGCCAGCGTCGTCAACGCCGACCGGATGTGGCACTACACCGAGGGCGTCGCCAACCACTCGCCGGTCTGGGCGCGGCACGGCATCCGGATCCTGCCCGGGCCCTCGTCGCTGTGGCTCGACGCCACCGGCAAGCGGCTGCCGGTGCCGCTGTTCCCCGGCTTCGACACCCTCGGCACGCTGGCCCACATCGGGCAGACCGGCCACGAGCACACCTGGTTCGTCGCCACCCACAGGATCGTGGAGAAGGAGTTCGCCCTGTCGGGCTCCGAGCAGAACCCCGACCTCACCGGCCGGGACCTCAGGCTGCTGCTCGGCCGGGTCCGGGCCGGCGTCGCCGCCCCCGTCCAGCGGTTCCTGGACGACGGCGAGGACTTCGTCGTCGCCCGCACCCTGCCCGAGCTGGTCGACGGCATGAACCGGGTCACCGGCGGCACCCCCCAACTGCACCTGGGCGACGTCGAGCGCGAGGTGGTGGCCCGCGACCGCGAGGTGGCGCACCCGTTCACCAAGGACCTGCAGGTCACCGCCATCCGCGGCGCCCGCGGCTACCTGGGCGACAAGCTGATCCGGGTCGCGCCGCCGCACCGGCTGCTCGACCCGGCCGCCGGCCCACTGGTCGCCGTCCGGCTGAACCTGATCACCCGCAAGACCCTCGGCGGGCTGGAGACCGACCTGTCGGGGCGGGTGCTGCGACCCGGTGGCGAGGTCTTCCCCGGGCTCTACGCCGCCGGCGAGGTCGCCGGCTTCGGCGGTGGCGGGATGCACGGCTACCGGTCGCTGGAGGGCACCTTCCTCGGCGGGTGCCTGTTCTCCGGCCGGGTCGCCGGCCGCGCGCTGGCGGCCGCGCTGTGAGGACGACGCGCGAGGGAGCACCGCAGGGAGCGCCGGCGACCGAGGCGCGGATCGAGCGCGGAGTCGAACGGACGGCACTGTGAGTCCGAGCCCCTGGTCGGACCCGGCCACGGAGACCGAGCCGGGTGCGCCCTACAGCGGGCCGCCGCCGACCGCCCCCTACGCGCCCACCCCGTACCCACCGGCCTGGGCCTGGCCGCCGCAGCCGCCGCCGTGGTCGGGGCCGTGGCCGCCGGCACCGGCCCGCCCGCGGCGGCCCGGACAGGTGGTCGCCGCCGCGGTGCTCGTGCTCGTGCAGGCCGCCGGGGTGGCGCTGGTCACCGCCTACCTGCAGCTGCTGGCCTCGGTGCTCTCCGCGGCCGTCGGCCAGCCCGGCTTCCCGGCCGGCGCCGCGGTGCTGGTCGCCGAGGCGGGCACGCTCGCCGTCGTGCAGGTGGCCTCGGTGGTGCTCCTGGTGACCGCGGGGGTGCTGGCGCTGGCGACCCGCCGTCCCCTCGCGCGCTGGTCGCTGGTCGCGGCCTCCGGCCTGCAGCTGGCCCTGGCCGCCTACTGGGCGGTGCGCCTGCTGGCGCTGCTCGACGGCAGCGCGGCCGTGCTGGCCCTCCTGGTCCTCGTCGCGGCCGCTGCGCCGGCGGCGGCGCTGGGGCTGTCGGTCGGCCGGCCCGCCCGGGCCTGGTTCGCCGGTGACGCCGGGGGCAGTGGCCCGCCGCACCGGTGACCGGGCCGGCTGCGCGCGGGTGGGACGATCGGGGGGTGTCCGCCGTCCCCGCCGCCGAGCCCACCCTGGACCCCGCCGTCGCCGCCCTGCTGCGCCGCGACCCCGCCGGCCTGGTCGCCGCCGTCGTCCAGCAGCACGACACCGGCGAGGTGCTCATGGTCGCGTGGATGGACGACGAGGCACTGCACCGCACCCTGACCACCGGGCGGGCCACCTACTGGTCGCGGAGCCGGCGCGAGTACTGGGTCAAGGGGGAGACCTCCGGGCACCGGCAGTGGGTCCGCGACGTCCGGCTGGACTGCGACGGCGACGCGCTGCTGCTGCTGGTCGACCAGGAGGGCCCGGCCTGCCACACCGGCGCGCGCTCCTGCTTCTCCCGCGAGCTGGAGGTCACCCGTGCGGCTGGGTGAGACCACCCCCACCCGGGAGGAGTTCGCCGCACTCGACCAGCCGGTGGTCCCGGTCACCCGCCGGCTGCTGGCCGACGGGGAGACCGCCGTCGGCGTCTACCGCAAGCTGGCCGGCAACCGGCCTGGCACGGTGCTGCTCGAGTCCGCCGAGCAGGGCAAGCAGTGGAGCCGGTACAGCTTCGTCGGCGTGCGCAGCGCCGGGGTGCTCACCGAGCGGGACGGCGCCGCGCTGTGGCTGGGGGAGCCGCTGCCCGGCCTGACCGAGGACCTCCCCGGGGACCCGCTGGCCGCCGTCCGCACCCTGGCCCGCCGGCTGCGCTCCCCGCGCCGCCCGGACCTACCCCGGCTGACCGGCGGGCTGGTCGGCTACCTCGGCTACGACGTCGTCCGGCGGCTGGAACGGCTGCCGGAGACCAGCACCGACGACCTCGGCATGCCCGAGCTGGCGCTCGCGCTGGTCACCGACCTCGCGGTGCTGGACCACCACGACGGCACGGTGCTGCTCATCGCCAACGCGCTCACCGGCGACTACGACGACGCGGTGACCCGGCTGGACGCCATGGCGGCGGACCTCACCGAGGCCGGGCCGTCCGGGGTGGCCGCCTTCGCCACCGCCGAGCCGCCGCCGGTGCGCTCCAACATGGCGCCGGGGGAGTACCAGGCCGGGGTCGAGACCGTCCGCGAGCACATCCGGGCCGGCGACGCCTTCCAGGTGGTCCTGGCCCAGCGCTTCGAGGTGCCCACCGACGTCGACGCGCTGGACCTCTACCGGGTGCTGCGGGCGACTAACCCGTCGCCCTACATGTACCTGCTGCGCTTCGCCGGCCGGGAGTCGCCGTTCGACGTCGTCGGCTCCTCGCCGGAGGCGCTGGTGACGGTGACCGGCAGCTCGGCCGTCGTCCACCCGCCGGCCGGCACCCGCCCGCGCGGGGCGACCCCCGAGGAGGACGTGCGGCTGGCCGAGGGCCTGCTGGCCGACCCCAAGGAGCGCGCCGAGCACGTGATGCTGGTCGACCTGGCCCGCAACGACCTTGGCCGGGTGTGCCTGCCGGGTTCGGTCGAGGTGCCCGACTTCATGCGCGTGGAGCACTACAGCCACGTCATGCACCTGGTGTCCACCGTCGCCGGGGAGGTCGCGCCCGAGTGGGACGCCCTGGACGTGTTCGACGCGACCTTCCCCGCCGGCACGGTGTCCGGGGCGCCCAAGCCGCGCGCGATGGAGATCATCGAGTCGCTGGAGCCCAGCCGGCGGGCGCTCTACGCCGGGACGGTGGGCTACGTGGACGCCAGCGGGGACCTCGACATGGCCATCGCCATCCGGACGGCGGTGCTGCACGAGGGCCGGGCCTACGTGCAGGCCGGAGCCGGGATCGTCGCCGACAGCGATCCGGCGACCGAGGAGGCCGAGACCCGGCACAAGGCGCGGGCGGTGCTCGCGGCGATCGCGACGGCGGAGGGGATGCGGGAGCTCCCGTGAGCGGGCGGTCCCGCCGGGAGCTGCCCGCGGCCGTCGCCGGTGCGGCGGTGGCCGGCGCGCTGGCGCTGTCCACCGGCGGCCAGACCTGGCTGGCCGCGACCGTCACCCGCCCGGCGCCCCTGCCGCCGGTCACCGAGCAGCTGACCGGCTCCGAGCTCGCCCCGCTGGTCCCGGCCGGCGGCCTGGTGCTGCTGGCCGCGGCCGCCGCGCTGCTCGCCGTGCGCGGCACCGGGCGGGTGCTGGTCGGCCTGCTGGCCGCCGTGGCCGGCGGGGTGCTGGGCTGGTCGGGCCTGCGCACCCTGCTCGCCGACGCGGACGCCACGGCCGCGGGGGTGCTCGCCGCGACCCCCGGCAGCACGACCAGCGCCTCGGTGCAGGCCGCGTGGCCGGTGCTCGCCGTCGTCGCCGGGCTGCTGGCGGCCGCGGCCGGCCTGCTGACCGTGCTGCGCGGGCGGGGCTGGCCGGGGCTGGGCCGCCGCCACGAGCGGCCCGCGGCCACCGGACCGGCCCCGCGGCGCGAGCGGAGCGACGAGGACCGCGCCCTGGACGCCTGGCGGGCCCTGGACCGCGGTGAGGACCCCACCGAGGAGCGGACCGAACAGCGCTGAGTACCCGGGCCCACCGGCGCCACACCCACCCGGGGGACGGCGGCGTCGCCCCCGCGGGGAGTGGGGCGGTCGCCGCCTCTAGAGTGGGTCCACGGATCGGGTCCCGGCCGGGGCCGCGCCCCGAGGTGGTCCGACACGGCCCTGCGGGCGGAGGACGAGCAGCAGCGGGAGGACTCGTGTCCGTGCTCGACGAGATCGTCGCCGGCGTCCGTGCGGACCTCGCCGTCCGCGAGGCCGGCACCCCCCTGGCGGAGGTCAAGGCCGCCGCCGCGGACGCCCGCCCACCCCTGGACGCCCTGGCCGCGCTGCGCGCCCCCGGTGTCGGCGTCATCGCCGAGGTCAAGCGGCAGAGCCCGTCCAAGGGCGCGCTCGCCGACATCCCCGACCCCGCGGTGCTGGCCCGGCAGTACGCCGACGGCGGCGCGCGGGTGGTCAGCGTGCTCACCGAGCGCCGCCGCTTCGGCGGGGGGCAGGCCGACCTGGCCGCGGTCCGCGCCGCGGTCGACGTCCCGGTGCTGTGCAAGGACTTCGTCGTCACCAGCTACCAGGTGCACGAGGCGCGCGCGCACGGCGCCGACGTCGTCCTGCTGATCGTCGCCGCGCTGGAGCAGAACGCGCTGGTCGGCCTGCTGGAGCGGGTGGAGTCCCTGGGCATGACCGCGCTGGTGGAGGTGCACACCGAGGCCGAGGCCGACCGGGCACTCGCCGCCGGCGCCGCGGTGATCGGCGTCAACGCCCGCGACCTCACCACCCTGCAGGTCGACCGCTCCACCTTCGAGCGGATCGCGCCGGGGCTGCCGTCGGGGGTGGTCAAGGTCGCCGAGTCCGGCGTCCGCGGGCCGCACGACCTGATCTCCTACGCCGCGGCCGGGGCCGACGCCGTCCTCGTCGGCGAGGGCCTGGTCACCGCCGGCGACGCCCGCCAGGCGGTGGCCGACCTGGTGACCGCCGGGGCGCACCCGGCCACCCCGCACACCCCCCGCTGACCCCGGGCGCCGAGGGCGGCCCGTCGGGATCCGGCGACTCCCGCGCCGTTGCCCCTTCTTGCGCGCTGCTGCTCCGGCGCCCGAGTGCAGGGAACGGCGCGAGAGTCGGAGCCGGAGCCGGCGGCCCGGCGCGCTGACCCCCTCCACCACCTGCACCGCGAGACGCGGGACACTGGGGGCATGACCACCAGCGCCGTCCGCCCGCCCGAGCCGCGACTCGAGCCGACGCGCCCGAGCTGGCCGGACGCCACCGGCCACTTCGGGGTCTTCGGCGGCCGCTTCGTGCCCGAGGCGCTGATCGCCGCCCTCGACGAGCTGACCGCCGCCTACCGCGCCATGCGCGTCGACCCGGCCTTCACCGCCGAGTTCGCCGCGCTGCAGCGGGACTACACCGGCCGGCCCAGCCCCATCACCGAGGTGCCCAGGTTCGCCGAGCACGCGGGCGGCGCGCGCATCTGGCTCAAGCGCGAGGACCTCAACCACACCGGCTCGCACAAGATCAACAACGTGCTGGGCCAGGCGCTGCTGACCCGGCGGATCGGCAAGCAGCGGGTCATCGCCGAGACCGGGGCCGGGCAGCACGGCGTGGCCACCGCGACCGCGGCGGCGCTCATGGGGCTGTCCTGCACGGTCTACATGGGCGAGGAGGACACCCGCCGCCAGGCGCTCAACGTCGCCCGGATGCGGCTGCTCGGCGCCGAGGTCGTGCCGGTCACCACCGGCTCGCGCACCCTCAAGGACGCCATCAACGAGGCCTTCCGCGACTGGGTCACCAACGTCGAGACGACGAACTACGTCTTCGGCACCGTCGCCGGCCCGCACCCCTTCCCCGAGATGGTCCGCGACTTCCAGCGGGTGATCGGCGACGAGGCGCGCGCCCAGCTCCTCGAGCGGGAGGGCCGGCTGCCCGACGCCGTGCTGGCCTGCGTCGGCGGCGGCTCCAACGCCATCGGCGTCTTCACCGCCTTCGTGCCCGACGCCGGCGTGCGGCTGGTCGGCCTGGAGGCCGGGGGCGACGGCGTGGCCACCGGCCGGCACGCGGCCAGCATCACCGGTGGGACGCCGGGGGTGCTGCACGGCGCCCGCTCCTACCTGCTGCAGGACGACAACGGCCAGACCGTCGAGTCGCACTCGATCAGCGCCGGCCTGGACTACCCGGGCGTGGGGCCCGAGCACTCCCACCTGCACGACATCGGCCGGGCGGAGTACCGGCCGGTCACCGACGCCGAGGCCATGGAGGCCTTCGCGCTGCTGTGCCGCACCGAGGGCATCATCCCGGCCATCGAGTCCGCCCACGCGCTGGCCGGCGCGCTGACGCTGGGCCGCGAGCTCGGGCCGGACGCCGTCCTGCTGGTCAACCTCTCCGGCCGCGGCGACAAGGACGTCGAGACGGCCAGCGCCTGGTTCGGCCTGGGCGGGCGCGGCGCCCCGACCGACGAGGACGAGCGGGCGGTGGAGGCCGGCCGCGGCGCGGACCCCGGGCCGGGCCTGGACACCGACCAGCGGCCCACCGAGGGCGCGGTGGCCAACGGCGAGGCGGTCGCCGGGCCCGACGCCGGGAGCCAGGCGTGAGTGGGCTCGCCGACCGCATCGGTGCCGCCCGCGCCGAGGGCCGGGCGGCGCTGATCGCCTACCTGCCGGTGGGCTACCCCGACGTCCCCGGCTCGATCGAGGCCATGGCCGCCGCGGTCGACGGCGGCGCGGACGTCGTCGAGATCGGCGTCCCCTACAGCGACCCGGGGATGGACGGCCCGGTCATCCAGCAGGCCGTCGACCCGGCCGTGCGCGCCGGCGTCGGCATGCCCGCCGTGCTGCAGGCCGTCGAGGCGGTCGCCGCGGCCGGTGCGGTGCCGGTCGTGATGAGCTACTGGAACCCGGTCGAGCGCTACGGCGTGGACCGCTTCGCCGCCGACCTGGCCGCCGCCGGGGGCGCCGGCGCCATCACCCCCGACCTGATCCCCGACGAGGCCGGGCCGTGGCTGGCGGCCTCGGAGTCCCGCGACCTCGACCGGGTCTTCCTCGTCGCCCCGTCGTCCACCGACGCCCGGCTGGCCGCGACCACGGCGGCCTGCCGCGGCTTCGTCTACGCCGCCTCCACCATGGGCGTCACCGGCACCCGGGCCACCGTGGGCGACGCGGCGGAGGAGCTGGTCGCCCGCACCCGGGCCGCGGCGCCGGACCTCGCCGTCTGCGTGGGCCTCGGCGTCTCGAACGGGGACCAGGCCGCCGAGGTCGCCGCCTTCGCCGACGGCGTGATCGTCGGGTCGGCCTACGTCCGCGAACTGCTCGAGGGCCGGGGCGCCGACGGGGTGCGCCGGCTGTCGGCGGACCTGGCGGCGGGCGTCCGCCGCCCGGTCGCCGCCCGGTGAGCACCGGCACCGTGACCGTCTGGGCCGCCCTCCCCAGCCCCACGCAGAGCGTCTGGCAGCTGGGCCCGCTGCCGCTGCGCGCCTACGCGCTGTGCATCATCGCCGGCATCGTGGCGGCCGCCGTGCTCACCGAGCGCCGCTGGGTGGCCCGCGGTGGCGCCCCCGGCGACGTCCTGGACATCGCCGTGTGGGCGGTGCCGTTCGGGATCGTCGGCGGCCGGCTCTACCACGTGCTCAGCAGCCCCCGGCCCTACTTCGGCGAGGGCGGCGACCCGCTGCGCGCGCTGGCCATCTGGGAGGGCGGTCTGGGCATCTGGGGCGCGATCGCCCTCGGCGGGGTCGGCGCCTGGATCGCCTGCCGCCGCCGCGGCATCCCGCTGCCGGCCTTCGCCGACGCGCTGGCCCCCGGGCTGCTCGTCGCCCAGGCGATCGGCCGGCTGGGCAACTGGTTCAACAACGAGCTCTACGGCCGCGCCACCGACCTGCCGTGGGCCCTGACCGTCTACGAGTGGACCGGCACGCAGGCCGCCGTCGGCCCGGACGGGCAGCCGCTGGTGCTGGGCACCTTCCACCCCACGTTCCTCTACGAGCTGCTGTGGAACCTGGCCGCCGCGGCCGTGGTGGTCTGGGCCGACCGGCGCTTCCGGCTCAGCCACGGGCGGGCCTTCGCGCTCTACGTCGCCCTCTACTGCGCCGGCCGGCTGTGGATCGAGCTGCTGCGCACCGACCCCGCGGAGACCATCGGCGGGGTCCGGCTCAACGTCTACACCTCCGTCGTCGTCGGGCTGCTGGCCGTCGCGTACCTGGTCTGGCAGCGCGGCCGGCCCCGCGAGGTGGTCACCCGGGGGAGTGTGGCTGCGGACACCCGCTCGCGCCCCACCGACGAGGGCGACACCGCCCCGGCGGTGGCCCCGGGCACGGCCGAGGCGCGCGACGGCGAAGACCCTGGTGGGGACGGCGTTCGGCGACACCCCGACACCTGAGGACGACGCGCCGCCGGCTCGATCCGTCCGCACGAGATCGGTCGGTCGTCTGTGTACCCTTCTGCCAAGGCCCCACGGTGATCCTGGCGGGGCCGCAACGCGTCGGAACCGGGCCAGTGCTGCCCCGCGGACGACAGCCCCGGGCCACCACCCCGGGGCCTCGCCACGCCGGGTCGGCCGACGGTCCCGGACCGTGTGCGGCCTCCCCGCCTGCAGTGCCCCCGCTCCTCTGCCCTCAGACCACCGGCCGGGCCCCCGCCCCCGCCCCTCCCGTCAGCGCCGACGGTGACCCGGGCGGCGTGCCGACGACGGGAGTGTCATGTCCGACCCCACCGCCCCCGCCGCTCTCTCGCCGGCCCCCGGCGCGCCGACCCCCGCCCCCCGCCGCGGCGTGCCGTTCTCGGCCGTGCCGCCGGCGTCCGGGCTGTACGACCCGGCCAACGACACGGACGCCTGCGGCGTCGCCCTCGTCGCCGACGTGCAGGGTCGCCCCAGCCGCCGGATCGTGGCCGCCGGGCTCACGGCGCTGCACAACCTCGACCACCGGGGCGCGGCCGGGTCAGAGCCGAACTCCGGGGACGGCGCCGGCATCCTCACCCAGGTGCCCGACGCGCTGCTGCGCGCCGAGGTGGACTTCGACCTCCCGCCGCTGGGCGAGTACGCCGTCGGCATCGCCTTCCTGCCGGTGGACGACGCCGAGCGGGCCGCCCGGCTGGCCGACGTCGACCGCCTCGCCGCCGAGGAGGGCCTGACCGTCCTGGGCTGGCGCGAGCTGCCGGTCGACCCCGACGGCGCCGACGTCGGCCCCACCGCGCGGGCGGTCATGCCGCACTTCGCGCAGCTGTTCGTCGCCGAGACCATCGGCGCGCGCGCGGACTCCCGGGCCTTCGGCGGCGGGGTCGCCGTGCACGGCGTCACCCGGCTGGAGCGGCGCGCCTTCGTGCTGCGCAAGCGGGCCGAGCGGGCCGCCACCGAGGCCGGCAGCTCCCTCTACGTCGCCTCGCTGTCCAGCCGCACCATCACCTACAAGGGCATGCTGACCACCGACCAGCTGCCCGCGTTCTTCCCCGACCTGCGCGACGAGCGCTACGCGTCGGCGATCGCGCTGGTGCACAGCCGGTTCTCCACCAACACCTTCCCCAGCTGGCCGCTGGCCCACCCGTTCCGGCTGATCGCGCACAACGGCGAGATCAACACCATCAAGGGCAACCGGAACCGGATGCGCGCCCGCGAGGCGAAGCTGGAGACGGCGCTGTTCGACGGCCCCGCCGGCCCCGCCTCCGAGCTGGGCCTGGAGCGCCTCTTCCCGGTCACCGCGAGCGACTTCAGCGACTCGGCGACCTTCGACGAGGTGCTGGAGCTGCTGCACCTGTCCGGCCGCTCGCTGCCGCACGCGGTGCTCATGATGATCCCGGAGGCGTGGGAGAACCACGACGAGATGGACCCGGCCCGCCGGGCCTTCTACCGGTTCCACGCCTCGATCATGGAGCCCTGGGACGGGCCGGCCGCGGTCGCGTTCACCGACGGCACGCTCATCGGCGCCGTCCTGGACCGCAACGGGCTGCGCCCCGGGCGCTGGTGGCACACCCGGGACGACCTGGTCGTGCTGGCCAGCGAGGTCGGCGTGCTGGACATCCCCGACGCCGACGTGGTCGCCAAGGGCCGGCTGCAGCCGGGCCGGATGTTCCTCGTCGACACCGCCGCCGGGCGGATCGTCTCCGACGAGGAGGTCAAGGGCGCCCTGGCCGCCGAGCACCCCTACGACGACTGGCTGCACGCCGGCCTGGTGCACCTGCCGCAGCTGCCCGAGCGGCGGCGGGCGCGGCCCAGCCACGAGTCCGTCGTCCGCCGCCAGCAGCTGTTCGGCTACACCGAGGAGGACCTGCGGGTCCTGCTCACCCCGATGGCGTCCTCGGGCACCGAGCCGATCGGCTCGATGGGCACCGACACCCCCGTCGCGGCGCTGTCGGACCGCTCCCGGCCGCTCTACGACTACTTCGGGCAGCTGTTCGCCCAGGTGACCAACCCGCCGCTGGACGCCATCCGCGAGGAGCTGGTCACCAGCCTGGGCCGCACCTTCGGCCCCGAGCAGAACCTGCTGCAGGCCACCCCGGCGTCCTGCCGTCAGCTGTTCCTGCCCTACCCGGTCATCGACAACGACGAGCTGGCCAAGATCCTGCACATCGACGACGACGGCGACCTGCCCGGCTACGCCGCCGTCCGGATCACCGGCCACTACGACGTCTCCGGTGGCGGGCCGGCGCTCACCCAGGCGGTCGAGCAGCTGCGCACCAAGGTGAGCAAGGCCATCGCCGCCGGCGCCCGGGTCATCGTGCTGTCCGACCGGGACTGCGACGAGAGCCGCGCCCCGATCCCCTCGCTGCTGATGACCGCCGCCGTCCACCACCACCTCGTGCGGCAGAAGACCCGCATGGAGGTCGGCCTGGTCGTCGAGTCCGGCGACTGCCGCGAGGTGCACCACGTCGCGCTGCTGCTCGGCTACGGCGCGGCCGCGGTCAACCCCTACCTGGCGTTCGAGTCCATCGAGGACCTCATCCGCGACGGCGTGCTGACCGGCATCCAGCCGGCGCAGGCGGTGCGCAACGTGGTCAAGGCGCTCGGCAAGGGCGTCCTGAAGGTCATGAGCAAGATGGGCATCAGCACCGTCGGCTCCTACACGATGGCGCAGATCTTCGAGGCGGTCGGCCTGTCCCAGGAGGTCGTCGACGAGTACTTCACCGGCACGTCGGCACCCCTCGGCGGCGTCGGCATCGACGTCCTCGCCGAGGAGGTGGCCATGCGCCACCGCCGTGCCTACCCGGAGAACCCCACCGAGCGCGCCCACCGGCGGCTGGAGACCGGCGGGGAGTACCAGTGGCGCCGCGAGGGCGAGGTGCACCTGTTCAACCCGGAGACGGTGTTCCTGCTGCAGCACGCCACCCGGTCCCGGCAGTTCGAGGTGTTCCAGAAGTACACCGACACCGTGGACGGGCTGTCCCGGGAGTCGGCCACCCTGCGCGGGCTGTTCGACCTGCGCACCGGCGTGCGCCCCCCGGTGCCGATCGAGGAGGTCGAGCCGGTCAGCGAGATCGTCCGGCGGTTCCAGACCGGGGCGATGAGCTACGGCTCGATCTCCCAGGAGGCGCACGAGACCCTCGCCATCGCCATGAACCGGCTCGGCGGCCGGTCCAACACCGGCGAGGGCGGCGAGGACCCCGACCGCTACGCGCCCGACCCCAACGGCGACCTGCGGCGCTCCTCGATCAAGCAGGTGGCCTCCGGGCGGTTCGGCGTGACCAGCGAGTACCTGGTGAACGCCGACGACATCCAGATCAAGATGGCGCAGGGCGCCAAGCCCGGCGAGGGCGGCCAGCTGCCCGGCGGCAAGGTGTACCCGTGGGTGGCCCGCACCCGGCACTCCACCCCCGGCGTCGGGCTGATCAGCCCGCCCCCGCACCACGACATCTACTCGATCGAGGACCTCAAGCAGCTCATCCACGACCTGAAGAACGCCAACAGCGACGCGCGGATCAACGTGAAGCTGGTGGCCGAGGTGGGCGTCGGCACGGTCGCGGCCGGGGTGAGCAAGGCCCACGCCGACGTCGTCCTCATCTCCGGGCACGACGGCGGGACGGGCGCGGCACCGCTGACCTCGCTCAAGCACGCCGGCTCGCCCTGGGAGCTGGGGCTGGCCGAGACCCAGCAGACGCTGCTGGCCAACGGGCTGCGCGACCGGATCGTGGTGCAGGCCGACGGGCAGATGAAGACCGGCCGCGACGTGGTCATCGCCGCGCTGCTCGGGGCCGAGGAGTACGGCTTCGCCACCGCGCCGCTGATCGTGGCCGGTTGCGTGATGATGCGGGTCTGCCACCTGGACACCTGCCCGGTCGGCGTGGCCACGCAGAACCCGGAGCTGCGCAAGCGGTTCACCGGGCGCCCGGAGTTCCTGGTCACCTTCTTCGAGTTCCTCGCCGAGCAGGTCCGCGGGTACCTCGCCGAGCTCGGCTTCCGGACGCTGGACGAGGCCGTGGGCCACGCCGAGCTGCTGGACACCCGCAGGGCCGTCGGTCACTGGAAGGCGCAGGGGCTGGACCTCTCCCCGCTGCTGGTCGTGCCCGAGCTGCCCGAGGGGACGCCGCGGCGCCAGGTGCGCACCCAGGACCACGGCCTGGACGTCGCCCTGGACCAGACGCTCATCCAGCTGTGCGAGGGGGCCCTGCTCGACGCGCGGCCGGTCAGCCTGGAGCTGCCGGTGCGCAACGTCAACCGCACGGTGGGCACGATGCTGGGCTCGATGGTCACCCGGCGCTTCGGCGGCGCGGGCCTGCCGGACGGCACCATCGACCTGACCTTCACCGGGTCGGCCGGCCAGTCCTTCGGCGCCTTCGTGCCGCGGGGCATCACCATGCGGCTGTTCGGCGACGCGAACGACTACGTCGGCAAGGGCCTGTCCGGCGGGCGGATCGTCGTGCGTCCCTCCCGGGAGGCCGGCTTCGCCGCCGAGGACAACGTCCTGGCGGGCAACGTCATCGGCTACGGCGCCACCGCGGGTGAGCTGTTCCTGCGCGGCCGGGTCGGCGAGCGGTTCTGCGTGCGCAACTCCGGTGCGCTGGCCGTCGTCGAGGGCGTCGGTGACCACGCGCTGGAGTACATGACCGGCGGGGCCGCGGTGGTCCTCGGCTCCACCGGCCGCAACATCGCCGCGGGGATGTCCGGCGGCATCGGCTACGTGCTGGACCTCGCCCGCCACCGGGTGAACACCGAGATGGTGGACGTCGAGCCGCTGGACGGGGAGTCCGCGCAGTGGCTGCGCGACGTGCTGGTGCGCTACGCCGCGGACACCGAGTCCCCCGTGGCCGCCGCGCTGCTGGCCGACTGGGGCCGCTGGTCCGAGCGGTTCAGCGTGATCATGCCGCGCGACTACCGGCGCGCGCTGGAGGCCCGGCGCACCGCCGAGGCCGCCGGGACCGATGTCGACCGAGCTGTGATGGAGGCCGCACGTGGCTGACTCGACCGGGTTCCTCAAGCACGACCGGACGCTGCCGCCGCGCCGCCCGGTGGACGTGCGCATCCTGGACTGGAAGGACGTCTACCTCTCCCGGGACAGCGGCGAGGACGCCGTCTTCCCCGTGGCGGCCATCCGCCAGCAGGCCGCCCGGTGCATGGACTGCGGCATCCCGTTCTGCCACCACGGCTGCCCGCTGGGCAACCTGATCCCGGAGTGGAACGACCTGGCCCGCCGCGACGACTGGACCGACGCGATCGAGCGGCTGCACGCGACCAACAACTTCCCGGAGTTCACCGGGAAGCTGTGCCCGGCCCCGTGCGAGAGCGCCTGCGTGCTCGCCCTGCAGGAGTCGCCGGTCACCATCAAGCAGATCGAGTGGGAGATCATCGACCAGGCGTTCCAGCGCGACCTGGTCAAGCCGGTCCCCGCCCAGCAGCAGACCGGCAAGCGGGTCGCCGTCATCGGCTCCGGCCCCGCCGGGCTGGCCGCCGCCCAGCAGCTCACCCGCGCCGGGCACGACGTCACGGTGCTGGAGCGGGCCGACCGGGTGGGCGGGCTGCTGCGCTACGGCATCCCGGAGTTCAAGATGGAGAAGGCCGTGCTGGACCGGCGGCTGGACCAGATGCGCGCCGAGGGCACCCGCTTCGTCACCGGCGTCGAGGTCGGCAGCGGCCGGGACGGCGACCCCACCGTCGAGCAGCTGCGCGAGGAGTACGACGCCGTCGTGCTGGCCGTCGGCGCCACCCAGGGCCGCGACCTGCCCGCGCCCGGCCGCGAGCTGCGGGGCATCCACCTGGCCATGGAGTACCTGCCGTTCGGCAACCGGCAGGCGCTCGGCGAGCTGGACTCCCCGCCGATCGACGCGCACGGCAAGCGGGTCGTGATCATCGGCGGCGGCGACACCGGCGCGGACTGCCTGGGCACCTCCCACCGGCAGGGCGCGCTGTCGGTCACCCAGCTGGAGATCATGCCGGCGCCGCCGGACCAGCGGGACTCCGCCGCCAACCCCTGGCCGACCTACCCGATGGTCATGCGCGTCTCCAGCGCCCACGAGGAGGGCGGGGAGCGGCTCTACAGCGTCAACACCGAGCGGTTCCTGGGCGACGAGGACGGCAACGTGCGCGCGCTGCTCATCCACGACGTGGAGCGGGTCGACGGCCGGTTCCAGAAGGTGGAGGGCACCGAGCGCGAGCTGCCCGCCGACCTGGTGTTCCTGGCCATGGGCTTCACCGGGCCCGAGCGCACCGGCCTGCTCGAGGCCCTCGGCGTGGAGCTCGACCAGCGCGGCACCATCGTCCGCGACGAGGAGTTCATGTCCACCGTCCCGGGCGTCTTCGTCGCCGGCGACACCGGCCGCGGCCAGTCGCTCATCGTGTGGGCCATCGCCGAGGGCCGGGCCGCCGCCGGTGCGGTCGACGCCTGGCTGACCGGCTCGACGACGCTGCCGCGGCCGGTGACCCCGACCGCGGTCGCCCTGCGCTAGACGTCTGGAACGGGCTCTCCCGCAGGGGCCCGCCGGTGAGCTCGCGAGCCGGTGGGGGGCGGGAGGGCCCTTCTACTAGCGTCTGGGGCATGTCGCGACGCGCCAAGATCGTCTGCACGCTCGGTCCGGCGACGGGCTCCCAGGAGCAGGTCACCGCGCTCGTCGAGTCGGGGATGGACGTCGCCCGGCTGAACTTCAGCCACGGGGCGCACGCCGACCACGAGCGCGCCTACCGCCTGGTCCGCGAGGCCTCCGACCGCACCGGGCGGGCCGTCGCCGTCCTCGCCGACCTGCAGGGACCCAAGATCCGGCTGGGCACCTTCACCGGCGGCCCGGTGCAGTGGGAGACCGGCAGCCGGGTCTGCATCACCGTGGACGACGTCGAGGGCACCGCCGAGCGGGTGTCCACGACCTACAAGGGCCTGGCCGCCGACGCCAAGGTCGGCGACCGGCTGCTGGTCGACGACGGCAAGCTGGCGCTGTCGGTCGTGGGCATCGAGGGCCCGGACGTGTGGTGCCTGGTCGTCGAGGGCGGCGAGGTGTCCAACAACAAGGGGCTGTCCCTGCCCGGCGTGGCCGTCAGCGTGCCCGCGCTGTCGGAGAAGGACGCCGAGGACCTCCGCTTCGCCCTGCACCTGGGCGTCGACTTCGTCGCGCTGTCCTTCGTCCGCTCGCCCCGCGACGCGGAGCTGGTGCGCGACATCATGCGCCAGGAGGACATCCTCGTCCCGGTCATCGCCAAGCTGGAGAAGCCGGAGGCGGTGGAGAACCTCGAGGCGATCGTCGAGGCCTTCGACGGGATCATGGTGGCCCGGGGCGACCTGGGCGTGGAGCTGCCGCTGGAGCGGGTGCCGCTGGTGCAGAAACGGGCTGTGCAGGCCGCCCGTGAGCGAAACAAGCCGGTCATCGTGGCCACCCAGATGCTCGAGTCGATGATCACCAACTCCCGGCCCACCCGGGCCGAGGCCTCCGACGTCGCCAACGCCGTCCTGGACGGGGCCGACGCGGTGATGCTGTCGGGGGAGACCTCGGTGGGCCGCTTCCCGATCGCCGCGGTGCGCACGATGGAGCGGATCATCGACGCCGTCGAGAGCGACAGCGCCTGGGCCCCCGACCTCGTCCGGCCGTCGCGGTCCCGGTCCGGGGCGATCGTGCGCTCGGCCCGTGACATCGCCGAGTCCCTGGACGTCAAGGCCCTGGCCACCTTCACCCAGACCGGCGACAGCGCCCGCCGGCTGGCCGCGCTGCACCCCCGGATGCCGCTGCTGGCCTTCACCGTCGACGGTCGGGTGCGCAGCCAGCTGGCCCTGTCGTGGGGGGTGGAGACCTTCCTGGTGCCCTCGGTCCAGCACACCGACGACATGGTCCGTCAGGTGGACTTCTCGCTGCTGTCCATCGGCCGGCTGCGGGAGGGCGACCGGGTGGTCGTCGTGGCGGGGAGCCCTCCCAACACCCCGGGCTCGACCAATCTCATCCGGGTGCACGAGGTGGGCACCGACTCGTGACGGTCGAGGGCCCCAGCCAGGCCGCGGCGCTGATGGCGGTGCTGGACCTGGAGGAGCGGGACATCGACCTCTGGGTCGGCCGGACGCCGCGGACACCGCTGCAGCGCATCTTCGGCGGGCAGGTCGCCGGGCAGGCGCTGATGGCCGCCTCGCGCACCCTCCCCGGGGAGCGTGCCGTGCACTCGCTGCACGCCTACTTCCTGCGGCCCGGGGACCCGCACGAGGAGATCCGCTACGCCGTCGAGCGGATCCGGGACGGCCGGACGTTCAGCACCCGCCGGGTGGTGGCCTGGCAACGCCGTCGCGGCGAGGACGTCGCCGTCTTCGCCCTCACCGCCGACGCCTCGGTGCCGGAGACCCCGGTCGTCGAGCACGCGCTGCCCATGCCGCAGGTGCCCCGGCCGGACACCCTGCCCAGCCTGACCGAGGTGGTCGCCCCCTACGGGGAGCGGGCCACGGCGGCACTGGCCATCAGCCAGGCGGTGGAGCAGCGGCTCCTGGAGGACCCCTTCGACCGGACGCCCAAGTCGCCGCCGGACACCCGGACGAGCGTGTGGATGCGCGTCGCAGGCCGGCTGCCGGAGGACGACCGCGTGCACCGCTCGGCCCTGACGTTCGTCAGCGACCTGACCCTGCTCTCGGCCGGGCTGGCCCGGATCGGCGGCGGCTGGGGCGGGGAGCACGTCGGCGCCAGCCTGGACCACGCGGTGTGGTTCCACGCACCGGTCCGGGCCGACGAGTGGTTCCTCTACGAGACCGACAGCCCCGCGGCCTCCGGCGGCCGGGCGCTGTGCTTCGGTCAGGTCTGGGCGGCCGACGGCACGCACGTGGCCACGGTGGCCCAGCAGGGTCTCATCCGGTCGCTGCGCGGCTAGCTCACGAGCCGGTGCCCCGGACCGCGGCGTCGGCCTCCTCCTCCGCGGGGACGTCGCCGTCGGCCTCCGGCCGGCCGGCGTCGGCCACGGTCCCGGCCGGCGCCGGGCCCTCCGCCAGGCCCTCCTGGGTGGACGCCTGGGCGGCCGTCTCGTCCTGCGCGGCGGGCACCTCGACGCGGGCGGCCTCCTCGTGCGCACGAGCTGCGGCCGCGCGGCGCTCCGCGTGGGCGCGGGCCCGCTCGGCGGCGGACTCGGCGAAGTCCGCGGCCAGCCAGTCGTGGCCCTCGCGCAGCAGCGTCCAGGCCCGCTCGACGTGCGCCCGCGTCGTCGTCGGTGCCCCGACGGCCACCCGCAGCACCACCTGGCCGCGGACGGTGGTGTGGGTGAGGAACACCTCCCCGCCGTCGTTGAGCCGCTCCAGCAGCGTCATGGTCGCGACGTCGGGGTCCACGCCCTCGGCCCAGCGCGGCCGCAGGCACACCAGGGACAGCGGGTGCGGGGCGGCCACGTCGAAGCGGTCGTCGGCCCGGGCCCAGCCGGCCAGCTCCTGCGCGAGGGCGACGCCGTCGCGGACGTGCGCGCGCAGCCCCTCGGCGCCGTACCAGCGCAGCACGAACCACAGCTTGAGCGCGCGGAAGCGGCGACCGAGCTCGATCTGCCAGTCCCGGTAGTCCACGACCGCGCCGGCGTCGGTGGCCGCGTTGCGCAGGTACTCCGGCAGGATCGCCAGCGCACCGGTGAGTGCGGCCCGGTCGGCGACCCAGAACAGCGTCGCGTCGAAGCCGGTGAGCAGCCACTTGTGCGCGTCGGTGGTGTAGCTGTCGGCCCACCCGACGCCGGCCTGCAGGCCCCGCAGCTCCGGGACGACCGCGCTGACGCCCGCGTAGGCGGCGTCCACGTGCAGCCACACGCCGTGGTCGCGGCAGACCGGGCCGAGCTCGGCCAGCGGGTCCACCGCGGTGGTCGACGTCGTGCCGACCGTGGCGCAGACCAGCACCGGCCGGTACCCGCGGGCGACGTCCCGTTCCAGCCGGGCCCGCAGCGACTGCGGTCGCATGGCCAGGTCGCCGTCCACCTCGACGATGCGGACGGCGTCGCTGCCCAGGCCCGCGATCCGCACGGCCTTCTCCATCGACGAGTGCGTCTCCGCGGAGACGTAGACGGTGTACTCGTCGGGCCGGACGCCGCCGCGCACGGTGCCCCCGCCGCTGGCCCGGTGCAGCGCGGCGAGCAGCGCCACCAGGTTGGCCCCGGAGCTGGAGTCCTGCACCACCCCGCCGCCGGTGCCCGTCGACAGGAAGGTCTCCGGCAGCCCGAGCAGGCCCGCGAACCAGTCCAGCACGTGCTGCTCGAGCTCGGTGGCCGCCGGGCTGGTCACCCAGGACATGCCCTGCACGCCCAGGCCCGCCGACACCAGGTCGCCGAGCACCGAGGGCCCGGAGGTGTTGGCCGGGAAGTAGGCCAGGAAACCGGGGTGCTGCCAGTGGGTGAGGCCGGGCACGACGACGCGGTCGAGGTCGGCCAGCACGGCGTCGAACGGCTCGCCGCGCTCCGGTGGGGCCTCGGGCAGCGCGGCGCGGACGTCGCCGGGGGAGAGCTGGGAGCGGACCGGGAGGGAGTCGACCCGGGTCCAGTAGTCGGCGATCCAGTCGACGACCTCGTGGCCGTGCCGGCGGAACTGCTCCGGGGTCATGTGCGGGGCGGACGGCGTCGGCTCGGGCTGGCTCACACCGCCACCGTATGGCCGTCCCGGGCCGGCCCGTCGCGGGGTCCGCCGTCACCAGGACGGCACCGACCCGTCGCGTTCGATGAACTCCAGGCGGTTGCCGACGGGGTCGAAGGCGTAGACGCGGCGGTGTCCCGGGAAGTCGGTGGTGTCCCAGGTCAGCTCGACCCCGGCGGCGGCCAGCCGGGCGGCGAGTTCGTCCAGACCGCGGACGCGGATGCCCGGGTGCGCCTTGCGGGCCGGGCGGAAGTCGGCTTCGACGCCGAGGTGGATCTCCAGGGCGTCGCCGCGCACCCACAGCCCGCCGCGCGCGGCGAGGGCCGGCGGCTTCGTCAGCTCCAGGAGCCCCAGCAGGTCGACGTAGAAGGCGCGGCAGGCGTCCTCGGCGCCGGGTGGGATCGCGATCAGGACGTGGTGGAGGGCGAAGCCGGACTCGGTGGCCCGGTCGGGTCCGTAGCCCTGTGCGGACGTCATGCCCCGAGCCAACCAGTCTCGCGGGTGCCCCCGGTGCGACTCGAACGCACACTGCGCGGGTTTTGAGTCCGCTCCCTCTGCCGATTGGGGTACGGGGGCGTACCGGCCGGCCGTCGTGGCCGGTGAGGCGGGGTCAGCCTAACCGGCTCTCGCGGACGGTCCGGCGTCGATAGGCTGCCGCGCGTGAGCAGCGAGCCGATCCGGGTCCTCATCGCCGAGGACGAGGCGCTCATCCGCCTCGACCTCAAGGAGATGCTCGAGGAGGAGGGGTACACCGTGGTGGCCGAGGTCGGCGACGGGCAGCAGGCCGTCGACCGGGCGACCGAGCTGCGGCCGGACCTGGTCGTCCTGGACATCCAGATGCCCGTGCTCGACGGACTGTCGGCAGCCGAGCAGATCGCGACGGCCCGCATCGCCCCGGTCATCGTGCTCACCGCGTTCAGCCAGCGGGAGCTGGTCGAGCGCGCCCGCGACGCCGGCGCGATGGCCTACCTGGTGAAGCCGTTCTCCAAGAACGACCTGGTGCCGGCGATCGAGGTGGCCCGCGGCCGGTTCGCCGAGCTGGCCGCTCTCGACGGCGAGGTGCGCACGCTGGAGGAGCGGTTGGAGACCCGCAAGGTCGTCGAGCAGGCCAAGGGCCGGCTGATGAGCGAGCAGGGCCTCACCGAGGCCGAGGCCTTCCGGTGGATCCAGCGGACGGCGATGAACGAGCGCACCTCGATGAAGGCGCTCGCGCAGCGCATCCTCCAGCCGCAGACGTCCGCGGACCCGGCCGCGGGCGGCTGACCCCCCGCCGGTCTCGGGGCGGGATCGGGCAGGTCACGACCTCATCACGGTCCGGGCGACCCCTGCTCTCCCCCCGGATCGGGCGGCTACCTTCCCCCCACTGACCGGCCGCCCGCCCGGGCGGGCCGGCCGCACGACCGACACCACAGTGGGAGTTCCTCGATGCGCACAGGCATCCTCGCGCGCCACGCCGCGATCTCGGCCGCCGCCCTCCTCGTCCTGACCGCGTGTGGCGGCGGGGGCGAGGAGGCAGGCACCGCCGCCGAGGACACCGCCGCGAGCACCGGCGGCGGCGAGCGGCAGGTCAACGTCTACGGCACCGACGGCAACATGGGCAACGCGCTGGGCGAGTCGTTCACCGAGCCGGGTTCGCTGGCCGGCATGTCGGGCACCACGCCGCTGACCGAGCTGGGCACCGACTTCCAGGACCGGCTCCTGCAGGTCGACCCGAACCTGCAGGACTACAACTACGCCGGCGAGACCTACGACGCGGTCGTCATCACCGCGCTCGCCGCCCAGGCCGCCGGGACGAACGACGCCAACGTCTTCAAGGAGTTCGTCAACGGGATCACCTTCGGCGGCGAGGCCTGCACCGACTACGCCGGCTGCCTGGAGATCATCACCAACGGCGGGAACGTCGACTACGACGGCATCTCCGGTCCGCTGAGCTTCACCGACGCCGGCGAGCCGGCCGAGGCGAGCTTCGGCATCCTGCAGTTCGGCGAGGACAACCAGCTCGACGACTCCCTCACCGAGTACCAGCTGGCCGGTGACGCGGCCAACGCCGCCACCGACGAGGGCCCGGCCTACGCCGCGCCCGGGGCGACCGGCGAGCAGCTGGTGATCGGCACGCTGCTGCCGCTGACCGGGAACCTGGCCTTCCTCGGCCCGCCGGAGGTGGCCGGCGCCCGGCTGGCCGTGCAGGACATCAACGCCGCCGGCGGCGTCCTCGGCCAGGACGTCCGCCTGGTGGAGGGCGACTCGGGCGACGCGTCGACCGACACCGCGACGCAGACGGTCGACCGGCTGCTGCAGGAGGGCGTGAACGCGATCATCGGCGCGGCGTCCTCGGGCGTGAGCCTCACCGTGATCGACCGGATCACCGGCGCGGGCGTCCTGCAGTTCTCCCCGGCGAACACCTCCGACCAGTTCACCGACTACAACGACAACGGGCTGTACTTCCGCACCGCCCCGCCGGACACGCTGCAGGCCCGGGCGCTGGCCGACCTGATCATCAACGACGGCAACAACACCGTCGGGATCATGGCGCTCAACGACCCGTACGGCACCGGGCTGCTGGACAACACCCGGGAGAACCTGATCTCGGCGGGCCTGGCGGAGGACAGCATCGTGACGCTGACCTACGACCCGCAGGCGGCCAACTTCGACGCCGAGATCCAGCAGATGGCCGACTTCAACCCCGACGCCATCGTGGTCATTGGCTTCGAGGAGTCGGCACGGATCATCGAGGGGCTCAACCAGCAGGGCATCGGCCCGCGGCGCTGACCCCCGCGGCGCCCCGGCGCCGCGCACCGCGGTCCCCGTGGCCCGGCACCGTCGGCGGTGCCGGGCCACGGCCGTGTCCGGCCCGGGGGACGGCGGCCGCCACGGGGCGACGGTGGGCGCCCGGGCCCCGTTCCCGGGGCCGCGACGGGGCCCGGGCGCACACCGTCGGGCTGGTGCCGCCCGGGTGCCCTCGACCGGCACGGGCCGCACGCCGACGGCGCCGGCCCCTGGCGGGACCGGCGCCGTCGGCGGGGGAGGGGGGAGCCCTCAGCGCGCCTTGGCCAGGGTGCCCAGGTAGAGCTCGATGACCTTGGGGTCGGTCATCAGCGACTCGCCGGTGTCGGTGTAGGCGTTGCGCCCCTGGTCCAGCACGTAGCCACGGTCGCAGATCTGCAGGCAGCGGCGGGCGTTCTGCTCGACCATGATGATCGAGACCCCCGTCGCGTTGATCCGCCGGCAGCGGATGAACACCTCGTCCTGGTAGGCGGGGGACAGGCCGGCCGACGGCTCGTCGAGCAGCAGCACCGAGGGCTCCATCATGAGCGCCCGGCCCATCGCCACCATCTGCCGCTCACCGCCGGACAGCGAGCCGGCCTTGACCCTGCGGCGCTCGCCGAGCATGGGGAACAGGTCGGCCACGTAGTCGAAGCGGCTGCGGAACACCTTGGGCCGCAGGTAGGCGCCCATCTGCATGTTCTCCTCGATGGTGAGCGAGGGGAACACGTTGTTGTTCTGCGGCACGTACCCGACGCCGAGGGAGACCAGCCGGTGGGCGGGTGCGGAGGTGATGTCCTCACCCCGCAGCGTCACGGCTCCCGAACGCACCGGGATGAGGCCGAACAGGGTCTTGAGCAGGGTGGACTTGCCGGCGCCGTTGGGGCCGATGATGCCGACCAGCTCGCCGTCCTGGAGGTAGAAGTCGCACCCGTTGAGGATGTTGACGCCGGGCAGGTAGCCGGCGACCAGGTCGTCGGCGCGCACCAGCGCCCCGTCGGCCAGGCGCAGGTGCTCCTCGCGGGTGGCCGCCTTCTCGGCGGGGGAGAGCTCGGCGGAGGCCACGGTGTCGGCCCGGGTGACGTCCTCGCCGGACCGGCCGACCTCGAACAGCGGGTCGCTCATCGCTCGGTCCTCTCCGGGCCGGTGCCGTCCGCCTGCAGGACGTCCCCGTCGGCGTTCTCCTCGCAGGCGATGGCCGCCTCGGCCTCGGCGAGGACGCGGTCCTCCTCCTCGACGGTGAGCGGCGCGTCGTGGTGCGCGCCCAGGTAGGCGTCGACGACGGCCTGGTTCTGGCTGACCGACTCCGGCGGACCCTCGGCGATGACCCTGCCGGCGGCCATGACGACGACCCAGTCGCTGATGTCCCGGACGACGTCCATGTCGTGCTCGACGAAGACGACCGTCATGCCCTCCTCACGGAGGTCCTTGACGTGCCCCAGCAGGCTCTGCGTCAGCGCCGGGTTCACCCCGGCCATCGGCTCGTCGAGCATGACGACCTTCGGGTCGCTCATCAGCGCGCGGGCCATCTCCAGCAGCTTGCGCTGCCCACCGGACAGCGTGCCGGCGAAGTCGTCCCGCTTGCGGTCCAGCTTGAACCGGGTGAGCAGCTCCATCGCCTTCTCGGTGTTGGACCGCTCCTGGGGGCGCCACGTGCCCGGCACCAGGGCCCGCCAGAAGCTCTCCCCGCGCTGACCCTGGGCGCCGAGCAGCATGTTCTGCAGCACGGTGAGCCGGGACAGCGCCTTGGTGAGCTGGAAGGTCCGCACGACGCCCAGCCGGGCCACCTGGTGCGGCGCCAGCTTGCCCAGCGGCTGCCCGTCGAAGGTCCAGGTGCCGGTGTTGGGCTGGTCGAAACCGGTGAGCAGGTTGAACAGCGTCGTCTTCCCGGCTCCGTTCGGCCCGATCAGGCCGGTGATGCCACCCCGCTGGACCTCCAGGTGGTCCACCGCCACGGCGGTGAGGCCGCCGAAGGTGCGGGTGACCCCGTCCACCACGATCGCCGGGTCGGGCTTGGCCACCCCGACCTCCCACGGGACGTCGCGCAGCGCGGTCTGCGCCAGCCGGCGAGGGGCGCGGTCGGCACCGGGGAGCCCGGGCGACAGCGACGCCGCGTGGGCTCCGGAGGGCTGACTGTCAGCGGGCATCGAGCATCACCTCTCGTCGGTCACCGAAGATGCCCTGCGGCCGGAAGACCAGCAGCAGCATGAGCCCGAGCCCGATGAGCACGAACCGGATCTGCGCGACGTCGGTCGCCGAGAGCAGGCCCTCGGGGATGACCCCGTTGTCGATCAGCGTACGCAGGCCGGTGTCGGCGAACTGGATGATGAAGTACATCAGCATCGCGCCGACGACCGGGCCGAGCACGCGCGCGGCCCCGCCGAGGATCAGGGCGGCGTAGGCCAGGAAGGTGTTGGCGTTCTGGTACTGGTCGGGGTTGGCCGACGCGGTGCCGAGGGCGTAGACCATGCCGCCGAGGGCGCCGAGCACCCCACCGAGCACCAGCGCCTGCATCTTGTACAGGTAGACGTTCTTGCCGAGGGCGCGGACGGCGTCCTCGTCCTCGCGGACGGACTTGACCACCCGACCCCACGGGCTGCGCACCAGCAGCCACACCAGCAGGCAGGACAGGGCCACGAACGTCCAGCCGACCGCGGTGACCCACAGTTCCCCGCCGCTCCACCGGGTGCCGAGGACCGGGTACTGGCGGGCGGTGTCCCAGGGCGCCAGGGCGACGAAGTCGCCGTTGAAGCCGGCCAGCCCGCGGGTGCCGTTGGTGACCGGGGTCGCCGACACGGACCGGAACAGCAGCCGCAGGCCCTCCGCGGCGGCGATGGTGGCGATGGCCAGGTAGTCCGCGCGCAGCCGGAGTGTGGGCAGCCCCAGCAGCAGGGCCAGGACGACGGCGGCACCCAGCCCGACCAGGACGCCGACCCAGAACGGCAGCCCCCACTGGCTCACCGAGATGGCGATGCCGTACCCGCCGAGCATGGCGAAGGCGATCTGGCCGAAGTTCAGCAGCCCGGTGTAGCCGAACTGCACGTTGATGCCGATGGCCAGCAGCGCCAGGAAGATCGCCTGGAAGCCCAGCCCGGCCTTGAGCGCGACGGCCAGGGCGTCGATGAGTTCACCCACGGCTCAGCCCACCCGCACCCGGCTGCCGAGGATGCCCTGCGGCCGCACGATCAGGATGACGATCAGCAGCAGCAGCCCGCCGACGTACTTGACGTCGTTGGGGATGACCAGCGTCGACATCTGCACGAAGACCCCCACCACGATGCTGCCCACCAGGGCCCCGTAGGCCGTGCCGAGCCCGCCGAGGGTGACCCCGGCGAACATCAACAGCAGCAGCCGGAAGCCCATGTCCCACTGCACCTCGTCGGACAGCCCGAGCAGGATGCCGCCCAGGGCGGCCAGCGCCCCGCCCATCATCCAGACGACCAGGATCACCCGGTTGACGTTGATGCCGGAGGACGCCGCGAGGTCGCGGTTGTCGGCGACCGCGCGCATCGCCTTGCCGATCGTCGTCCGCTGCAGCATGACCGCGATGAGCAGCAGCACGGCCAGCGCGACGACGATCGAGGCCAGGTCGGTGTCGGTCATCGTGAACGGGCCGTAGTCGACCGCCCGCTGGCCCCGGTAGTCCGCGTAGGCCTCCGAGCCCCCGCCGAAGATGATCTGGTAGAGGTAGCGCAGCAGCAGCGACAGGCCGATGGAGATGACCAGCGCGGCGACCAGGCCGGTGCCGCGCCGGCGCAGCGGCCGCCAGATCGCCAGCTCGTTCAGCGCCCCGACGCCGGCGCCGATCACCATGGCCATCAGCGCGGCCGGGATCAGCGGCACCCCGCCCTCGACGTTGATGAACCACGCGGCGATGGCCCCGATGGTGACCAGCTCGCCGTGCGCGAAGTTGGTCAACCCGGTGGTGCCGAAGATCAGTGACAGGCCCACGGCCGCCATGGCGATGAGCAGCCCGAAGCGCAGGCCCTCGACGAGCAACTGCACCCAGCGGACGGTGCCACCGCCGCCCTCCCGGCTGCCGTCGCTGAGCGCGATGATCACGCCCTGGTTGCGGTTCGCGTCGACGGTGACCGTGCGGTTGTCCTCGCCGGTGAGCACCACGCCCTCGGGCAGGTCCTCGGCGTCGATGGTGACCGTGTACTGGCCTGGCCCGGGCAGTGGCACCGCCCAGCGGCCCTCGTCGTCGGTCTCCACGGTGTCGACGGCGTCGCCGTCGGCCGTGGTGACGACCACCTCGACGCCCTCGACCGGGCCGACGACGTTGGTCCGCAGGGTGCCCGACACCTGCTCGGTGGCCGTGGCCGGCTCCGTCTGGGCCGAGGCGACGCCAGGGACGAGCAGCAGCGCGAGACCCCCGAGGACGCCGAGCAGCAGCAGGCGGAGCAGCACCGGGCCCCCGGCCGCCGGCCGCCCGGTCCGTGCCCGTCCACCCCGTCCCCCGGGCCCCGGCACACGGTCTGCCGTGTTCGTCACTCCGCCTCCCTGCCTCTGCGCACGAGGGGGGACGGTAGCCCAGCTCTGTCGCCTGCTGTTCACCTCGCGGCGAGCCGTTACCCGTCCGGGACACGCCGCACCCGTCACACCCGTCCCGAGGCGGCGCGCCGACGTGGCCGCCGGTGGCGGCGGGTGCAGTCTCGGGTCACCGTCCAGGAGGCCCCGTGTCCGTTCCCGGTTCCCGGTCCCGCGTCACGACGCGCGACGCCCGTCCCGCCGACCTGCCCGCGGTGCTCGCCCTGGTGCGCCAGCACCGGGCGGAGGCCCACGCCGAGGGCGTGCTGACCGGGCAGACGCCGGGCGCCGCGGCCGCGGCCGGTTTCCGCCGCCTGCTCGCCGACCCCGCGCACCGGGTGGTGCTCGCCGTCCTGCCCGGGCCCAACGCCCCGGACGGCGGGGCGAGCGGGCGCGAGCTGGTGGTCGGCCTGGCCGTCCTCGGCGTCGACCCGCTGTCGGTGGTCCTCGGCGTCCCGCAGCTGACGGTGGACAACCTCGTCGTGCACCGCGACCACCGCCGGTGCGGGGCCGGCGCGGCGCTGCTGGCCGCCGCCGTGGCGCACGCGTCCGAGGTCGGGGCGGCGCACGTCGTCGGGGCCGTGGGCGGGCACGAGGCCGAGCGGCAGCGGTTCTTCGCGCGGATGGGCTTCGCGCCCCTCACCACCCGGCGGATCGTGCCCCGGGAGACCCTCGCCCGCACGCTGGCGGCCTGGCAGCGCGGCGGGGGGACCGTGCCCGCACCGCGCCGCCCACCGGTGCGCCGCCGCCCGCCGGTGCCAGCGGCGGCCCTGCTGGACGCCGTCGAGGGCTAGGTCGCCAGGAGCATGCAGGTCAGCCGGGCGGTCGCGGTCACCCGGCCCTGCTCGTCGGTGACCTCGATGGTGAAGGTGGCCAGGGTCCGGCCCCGGCGCACCGGCGTCGCGACGGCGGTGACGACGCCCTCGGTCGCCGCCCGCAGGTAGCTGACGTTGAGCTCCACGCCGACGGCCTGCCGGCCCGGACCGGCGCCCAGCGCCGCGGCCCAGGAGCCGACGGTCTCCACCAGCGAGCAGGTGGCCCCGCCGTGCAGCAGCCCGAACGGCTGCTGGTTGCCCTCGACGGGCATGGTCGCGACCACGTGGTCGGGGTCGTGGTCGGTGATCCGGATGCCGAGCTTGTCGTCCAGCGGGCTCATCTGCCCGGCGTCGAGCCAGGCGGGGCGGTCGGCGGTCACCCCGGCACGGTAACCAGCCCGGCCGGACCGGCGCGGTCCACGCGCCCGGGGCCGTCGGTGGGCGCCCTTACCATCGGCGGCGATGTCCGCTCCGGTCTCCGCCCCCGCGTCCCGCCCCGCCGCCCCCGCCGACGGGGCCCGGCCGCGGCTGCTGCTGCTCGACGGGCACTCCCTGGCCTACCGCGCCTTCTTCGCCCTGCCGGTGGAGAACTTCTCCACGACGACGGGGCAGCCGACCAACGCCGTCTACGGCTTCACCTCGATGCTCATCAACGTGCTGCGCGACGAGCAGCCCAGCCACCTGGCCGTCGCCTTCGACGTGGGGCGCACGACCTTCCGCAACGAGATCTACGCGGAGTACAAGGCCAACCGCACCGAGAGCCCCACCGACTTCCGCGGCCAGGTCAGCCTCATCCAGGAGGTGCTCGCCGCGCTGCACGTCCCGGTGGTCACCGCCGAGGGCTTCGAGGCCGACGACGTCATCGCCACCCTCACCGTGCAGGCCGTCGAGCTGGGCATGGACGTGCTCATCTGCACCGGCGACCGCGACGCGCTGCAGCTGGTGAACGACCACGTCACCGTGCTGTACCCGCGCAAGGGCGTCTCCGACCTCACCCGGTTCACCCCGGAGGAGGTGCAGGCCAAGTACGGCCTGTCGCCGACGCAGTACCCCGACTTCGCGGCGTTGCGCGGCGACCCCAGCGACAACCTGCCGAGCATCCCGAGCGTGGGGGAGAAGACGGCGGCCAAGTGGGTCCGCGAGTACGGCTCCCTCGACGAGCTGGTCGACCGGGTGGACACCGTCAAGGGCAAGGTCGGCGAGAAGCTGCGCGAGCACCTGTCCTCGGTGCTGCAGAACCGGCGGCTGACCGAGCTGGACCGCGCGGTGCCGCTGCAGGTCGGCCCGGCCGACCTCGCCGCCCGGCCGTGGGACCGCAACGAGGTGCACACCCTCTTCGACAACCTGCAGTTCCGGGTGCTGCGCGACCGGCTGTTCGCCACCCTGACCAGCGCC
This sequence comes from Geodermatophilus sp. DSM 44513, assembly GCF_032460525.1. Classification (NCBI taxonomy): domain Bacteria; kingdom Bacillati; phylum Actinomycetota; class Actinomycetes; order Geodermatophilales; family Geodermatophilaceae; genus Geodermatophilus; species Geodermatophilus sp. DSM 44513. The sequence goes on from NZ_CP135963.1 coordinate 1,878,209, forward strand.
GAGCCGGAGGCCGAGGGGGGTTTCGACGTCACCGAGGACGACGTGCCCGCCGGCGGGCTGGGTGCCTGGCTGGACCGGCACGCGCGCACCAGCCGCACCGGCGTCGTCTTCCGCGGCAGCTGGGGCCGGGGCACCGGTGAGCTGACCGGCATCGCGCTGGCCGCCGGCGACGACGCCGCCACGTTCGTCGACCTGGGTCCGGACCTGGACGTCGCCGACGAGCAGGCGCTCGCCGCGTGGCTGGCCGACCCGGGCGCGCACAAGGTCGTGCACGAGGTGAAGGGCCCGCTGCTGGCGATCTGGGCGCGCGGCTGGGACCTCGCCGGCGTGGTCAGCGACACCGCGCTGGCCGCCTACCTGGCCCTGCCCGGGCAGCGCTCCTTCGACCTCGGTGACCTCGCCGTCCGCTACCTGCGCCGTGAGCTCAAGGACTCCGCCGCCGAGGAGCCGCAGCTGACCCTCGACGGGCTGGGCCCGTCGGAGGCCGACCTCGCCCGCGAGGCCGCGCACGCCGACGTCCTCAAGGCCGTGGCCGTCAACGACCTGTCCGACGCGCTGGAGTCCGTGCTCGGGCAGCGCGGCGGGGACGCCCTGCTCGGCGGGATGGAGCTGCCGCTGACGTTCGTGCTGGCCCGCATGGAGCAGCGCGGCATCGCCACGGACCTGGACGCGCTGCGCGAGCTGCAGCGCGAGTTCGCCGACGGGGTGGCCGCCGCGGCCGCGGAGGCCTACGCCGTCATCGGCCGCGAGGTGAACCTCGGCTCGCCCAAGCAGCTGCAGGCGGTGCTGTTCGACGAGCTCGGCCTGCCCAAGACGAAGCGGATCAAGTCCGGCTACACGACGGACGCCGAGGCGCTGACCGGGCTGCTGGCCCAGACCGGCCACCCGTTCCTGGAGCACCTGCTGCGCCACCGGGACGTCACCCGGCTGCGCACCGTCATCGACGGCCTCATCCCGATGGTCGACGACGCCGGCCGCATCCACACCACGTTCCAGCAGACCATCGCGGCCACCGGCCGGCTGTCCTCGACCGACCCCAACCTGCAGAACATCCCGATCCGCACCGCGGAGGGCCGCCGCATCCGGCGAGCGTTCGTCGTCGGTACCGGCCACGAGTCGCTGATGACGGCGGACTACAGCCAGATCGAGATGCGCATCATGGCGCACCTCTCCGGCGACGCCGGCCTCATCGAGGCGTTCACCTCGGGGGAGGACCTGCACTCCTTCGTCGCCTCCCGGGCCTACGACATCCCGATCGAGGACGTCGACCCCGAGATGCGCCGCCGGATCAAGGCGATGAGCTACGGCCTGGCCTACGGCCTCTCCGCCTACGGGCTGTCCGCCCAGCTGCGCATCTCGGTGGAGGAGGCGCGCGAGCAGATGCACGCCTACTTCGAGCGCTTCGGCGGCATCCGCGAGTACCTCGACGGCGTCGTCGACCACGCCCGGCAGACCGGCTACACCGAGACGACGCTGGGCCGCCGCCGCTACCTGCCGGACCTGACCAGCGACAACGGGCAGCGCCGGCAGATGGCCGAGCGGATGGCGCTCAACGCCCCCATCCAGGGGTCCGCGGCCGACGTCATCAAGGTCGCCATGCTGCGCGTGGAGCAGGCCATCGCCGCCGACGGCCTGTCCTCGCGGATGCTGCTGCAGGTGCACGACGAGCTCGTGCTCGAGGTGGCACCGGGGGAGCGGGAGGCGCTGGAGGCCCTGGTGCGCCGGGAGATGGCCGGTGCCGCCCAGCTGTCGGTGCCGCTGGAGGTCTCCGTCGGCTTCGGCCGGACCTGGGACGAAGCCGCACACTGAACCGGAGTCCCTGCAGCTCGACCTGAGGTAGAGGGTCGGGTGACAGGATGCCGGCGTGGTCCGCGTCGAGCTGGTGCCCACCGCGTCCCTGCGGCCCGGGGCCCTCGCCGTCGTCCGGCGGCTGGTGGACGAGGCGTTCGCCGGCGACTTCGGGGACAGCGACTGGCAGCACGCCCTCGGCGGGCTGCACGCCCTGGCGTGGCAGGACGGCGGGCTGGTCGGGCACGGCGCAGTCGTCCCGCGCCGGCTGCTGCACGGCGGCCGCGAGCTGCGCACCGGCTACGTCGAGGCGGTCGCCGTGGCCCCCGCACACCGGCGCCGGGGCGTCACCTCGGCGGTCGTGGCCGCACTGGAGGACGTCGTCCGGGACGCCTACGACCTCGGTGCGCTGAGCGCCAGCGACGACGGCGCCGCCCTGTACGCCGCCCGCGGCTGGCTGCCCTGGCGTGGGCCGACGTCCGTGCTCGGTCCGGCCGGTCCGCTGCGCACACCGGAGGACGACGGCGGGGTGTTCGTGCTCCCCGGCCCGGTGACCCTCGACCTCGACGGGAGCCTCACCTGCGACTGGCGGGACGGCGACGTCTGGTGAAGGCCCCCGGTGCCCCCGCGCCTCGCACGCCCAGCGCGGGGCCCTGCACCGGGGCCGTCCGGGCGCTCAGCCGGGCCGGGTGCAGACGAGGACCAGCGTGCCGGGGACCAGGGCCCCGCGAGCCGGGGACCACTGCCCCCACTCCTGCGTGCGCCCCGGCGTCCACTCCGGCTCCAGCAGGTCGGTCAGGACGAGCCCGGCGGCGACGACGGCGCGCACCCAGTCACCGACCGTGCGGTGGTGCTCGACGTAGACCGTGCCGCCGTGCTCGTCGGTCTCCACGTACGGCGTCCGGTCGAAGTAGGAGGAGGTGACCCGCAGGTCCGCGGGGTCGGGGGAGTCCGGCAGCGGCCAGCGGAACGGGTGGTTCACCGACGCCACGAACCGCCCGCCCGGGCGCAGCACGCGGGCCACCTCGGCCAGCACCCCCTCGACGTCGGCGACGAACGGCAGCCCGCCGAACGCCGAGCACACGACGTCGAACGCCGCGCCGGCCAGCGGCAGCGCGCCGGCGTCGGCCTGCAGCAGCGGCACGGCCAGGCCGGTGGTGCGGCCCAGCTCCGCGGCCCGGGCCAGCATCCCGGCCGACAGGTCCAGCGCGACCACCTCGGCGCCGGCCCGGCGCAGCCACCGGGCGCACGGCGCGGACCCGCACCCCACCTCGAGCACCCGGCGGCCGGCGACGTCGCCGAGCAGGTGTGCATCGGCCTCGCGCAGCCCCTCGGGACCCCACAGGAAGTCCACGTCGCCGAGGTCCGCGCCGTGCTCGGCGAGGTAGGCCGGCGCCGCGGCGTCCCACCAGCGGCGGTTGGCGCGGGCGGACTCCGCCGCGCCGGCCGGCCGGCGGAGCACCCCGCTGGGGGCCGGGTAGCCGTCGCCGTCCAGGGGGAGGGCGGCCGGGGTGTCCATGACACGCCGATCGTGACACGCCGCCGCGCCCGACCGCCGCGAACCCAGGTGGACCCGGCCGTCCCCGGCTCCGTACCATGGGAGGGCGCCAGAGGTCTGTCCGTGTCGTCCCCCACCGGGGTTCGGCGCCCACCGGCTCTCCCCGCCCCCGCGCCTCCCGTGGCAGCGGGGCGTCCCGTCCCTACGCACCCCCCGTCCGGAGCACTCGACCACATGACCTCCACCCAGGTCCGTCCGAACAGCACCCCCCAGGTCGCCGTCAACGACATCGGCACCGCGGAGGACTTCCTCGCGGCCATCGACCAGACGATCAAGTACTTCAACGACGGAGACATCGTCGAGGGAGTCATCGTCAAGGTCGACCGCGACGAGGTGCTGCTGGACATCGGCTACAAGACCGAGGGCGTCATCCCCTCGCGCGAGCTGTCCATCAAGCACGACGTCGACCCCAACGAGGTCGTCAGCGTCGGCGACGAGGTGGAAGCCCTCGTCCTCCAGAAGGAGGACAAGGAAGGCCGCCTGATCCTGTCCAAGAAGCGCGCCCAGTACGAGCGCGCCTGGGGCACGATCGAGGCGAAGAAGGAAGCCGACGAGGTCGTCACCGGCACCGTCATCGAGGTCGTCAAGGGCGGTCTGATCCTCGACATCGGCCTGCGCGGGTTCCTCCCCGCCTCACTGGTCGAGATGCGCCGCGTCCGCGACCTGCAGCCCTACGTGGGCCGCGAGCTCGAGGCCAAGATCATCGAGCTGGACAAGAACCGCAACAACGTCGTCCTGTCCCGTCGGCAGTGGCTGGAGCAGACGCAGTCCGAGGTCCGCAGCGAGTTCCTCAACAAGCTCGCCAAGGGCCAGGTGCGCACCGGCGTCGTGTCCTCCATCGTCAACTTCGGCGCCTTCGTGGACCTCGGCGGCGTCGACGGCCTGGTGCACGTCTCCGAGCTGTCCTGGAAGCACATCGACCACCCGTCGGAGGTCGTGGAGGTCGGCCAGGAGGTCACCGTCGAGGTGCTCGACGTCGACCTGGACCGCGAGCGGGTCTCGCTGTCGCTGAAGGCCACGCAGGAGGACCCGTGGCGCCAGTTCGCCCGGACCCACCAGATCGGCCAGGTCGTGCCCGGCAAGGTCACCAAGCTGGTGCCCTTCGGTGCGTTCGTCCGCGTCGACGAGGGCATCGAGGGCCTGGTGCACATCTCCGAGCTGGCCGAGCGCCACGTGGAGATCCCGGAGCAGGTCGTGCAGGTCGGCGACGAGATCCTGGTCAAGGTCATCGACATCGACCTGGACCGCCGGCGGATCTCGCTGTCGCTCAAGCAGGCCAACGAGGGCGTCGTCGGCGACGAGGAGCAGTTCGACCCCGCCGCCTACGGCATGGCCGCGTCCTACGACGAGCAGGGCAACTACATCTACCCCGAGGGCTTCGACCCGGAGACCGGGGAGTGGCTCGAGGGCTTCGACGAGGCCCGCGAGACGTGGGAGCGGCAGTACGCCGAGGCCCAGGCCCGCTTCGAGGCGCACCGCAAGCAGATCGCCGCGGCCCGCGAGGCCGACGCCGAGGCGGCCGCGGGGGGCAACTACTCCAGCGGCGGCGAGGTCGAGGCGACCGACACCTCCTCCGGCGGGACCCTCGCCAGCGACGAGGCGCTCGCGGCGCTGCGGGCCAAGCTGGCCGGCGGCGAGTAGTCGAAGGACCCCTCCGCCCCCCACCGCTCGCGAGCTCGCGGCGGGCCCCTGCGGAGGGCCGTTCCACCACCTCACCAACGACGGAGGCCCGGGACCACGTGGTCCCGGGCCTCCGTCGTGGGCCGCGCCCGCTGTTACAGGCTGAGGATGATGGCGAAGGCGGCGCGGGGCCGGCCGCCGGCGGCGGCGAGGAACTGCCAGCTGTGCCGGCCGGCCGGGGCGGTCGCGGCCAGCCAGCGCACGACGGCGCTGCGGGGACGGTCCGCGCGGTTGCGCGCCAGCCGCTCACGCACCATGGGCAGTTCCGTGCAGCGCACGCCGGCCGGGCGCTCGAGCCGGTGCCGACCGGGGCCGCGCCGGGCGGCGGCGGGCGTCGACGGGGGAGCGGCGGGTGCGGGACGGGACATGTCGGTTCTGCCTCTCTGGGCGGGGGAGATCGCCGGGTGCAGAGTTGCCCATGGGGCTCGTGTGACGGGAGCGACGCGCCGGAGGGGGCGGGCCGGCGTTATCCGTCCGTGACGACCGGACCGGCTGCTGGCTACTGTCCGTGCGTGCTGCGGATCGGGCTGACCGGCGGGATCGGATCGGGCAAGAGCACCGTGGCCGGGCTGCTGGCCGCCCGCGGGGCACGCGTCGTCGACGCCGACCGGATCGCCCGCGAGGTCGTCGAGCCGGGCACCTCCGGTCTGGCCGCCGTGGTCAGCGCGTTCGGGCCGGACGTGCTCACGCCCGAGGGGGCGCTGGACCGGCCGGCGCTGGCCGCGGTCGTGTTCGCCGACCCGGCGGCCCGCCGCCGGCTCGACGGCATCGTGCACCCGCTGGTGCGGACGCGCGCCGCGGAGCTGGTCGCCGCGGCACCGCCGGACGCCGTGGTGGTGCAGGACGTGCCGCTGCTGGTCGAGACCGGGCAGGCGGCGTCCTACGACCTGGTGCTGGTCGTCGAGGCCGACCAGGACACCCGGGTGCGGCGGCTGGTCGCCCGGGGTCTGTCCGAGGAGGACGCCCGGGCGCGCATCGCCGCCCAGGCCACCGACGAGCAGCGCCGCGCCGTGGCCGACGTGGTGCTGGACAACAGTGGCACCGTCGAGGACCTCGAGGCCCAGGTCGAGCGGTTCTGGGCCGAGCGGGTGGCCCCCGCCCTGGGGTGAGCGCACACTCGCCGCGTGCCGACCGACCCTGCCCTCCGCCAGGCCCGCCGGGAGGCGGACCGGTTGCGGGGGACCGCGCAGATCCACACGGGCCTGGCGGTCCTGTGGGTGGCTCTGGCCACGCTGCAGTGGCTCACGGGGGACGAGCTGTGGCAGCAGGTCACCTGGACGGTCCTGGCCCTGGCGTACGCCGTGGCGACCGTGCTGCACCGGCGGCAGGCGTACGAGGCGGCCGCCCGGGTGGAGGCGCTGCAGGCCGACGGGCCGGTATGAGCGGAGGAGGCCCCGGGACGGCGCGAGGCCCGGGTCCACCGGACCCGGGCCTCGTCTGCTGTGGGCGATACTGGGTTCGAACCAGTGACCTCTACCGTGTCAAGGTAGCGCTCTACCACTGAGCCAATCGCCCGATCCGGCCGGTCGGCCGGTCCGCTCCACCGCACCCGGCGGAGCCGAGGTGGAGACGGGATTTGAACCCGTGTAGACGGCTTTGCAGGCCGTTGCCTCGCCTCTCGGCCACTCCACCGCACACGGGCGCCGGTCTCGCGACCAGCGCCCGGGTCCCGAGCGGACGACGGGATTCGAACCCGCGACCCTCACCTTGGCAAGGTGATGCTCTACCACTGAGCCACGTCCGCGTTGCTGTCGTGCAGGGAGAACCATACCCGACCCCGAGGGGGGCCTCGCGGGGGGTCCCCGGGTCCTCAGCGAGCCGTCGGGTCCGCACCGCCGTTGGACAGGAGCGCGGCCAGCTCGCCGTCCACCTCGAGCACCGAGGCCTCCTCGCCGAAGGGCACGACGCTGGCGGTCAGCTGCAGGAAACCGGCGACGGTGCCCCGGGAGACCTCGAACAGCGCCTCGCCGGAGGGGGCGCGCAGGTGCAGGAACAGGACGTCGCCCGACGTCCGGGACGGCCACAGCCGCACGTCGCCCTCGCCGGCGGGCCGGTCCAGGCCGGCCTGCAGCAGGTCGCGGCCCACCAGCCAGGAGATGCCGTCCTCCTCGGCGTCGTCGCCGAAGGTGATCCGCACCGCGAACGGGTCGGTGACCTCGTAGCCGAGCAGCGCAGGGACCTCGGTCCACGACTGCGGTCCGACCAGGTGCAACGTCGTCGGACAGGTGTACCCGGGCGTGGCGCGGTTGATCATGGCGTGGACGACGACCTTCCCTGATCGCGGTGACGCCCGAGGACCTGCGGGCGTCTCGCACCGCTAGGTGCCCCTTCCGGTCACACCTGAACCGCCCACCTGAACCACACCGGGCTCCTGTTGCGAAGACCGCGTGTGACGATGGGGCTCGTGAGCAGTCTGGCACGGCGTGTCGGGGACGGGCCTGCGGGCGCCGACCTCGTCCTGCGCATCCGCGCGGGCGACCGGACCGCCGTCGACGAGCTCTACGACCGCTACAGCCGCCCGGCCTTCACCTTGGCCCGGCGCATCCTCGCCGACGAGGTCCTCGCCGAGGACGTCGTGCAGGACGTGTTCCTCAGCGTCTGGCGCGACCCCGGGGCCTTCGACGCCGCGCGCGGCTCGTTCTCCTCGTGGCTGATGGCCATGGTGCACCACAAGGCCGTGGACGCCGTCCGGCGCGAGGAGTCCCAGCGCCGCCGGCAGGCCCGCGCGGAGGACGAGCTGGCGCTGTCGGCCCCGACGGCCACGGGGGACGTCGAGGACGACGCGTGGAGTCGCGTGGTGTCCGAGCAGGTGCGCGGTGCGCTGGGCTCGCTGCCGGCGGCCCAGCGCGAGGCGCTCACCCTCGCCTACTACGGCGGGTACACCCAACGGGAGGTCGCGGCGTTGACCAGCACGCCGCTGGGCACGGTCAAGACGCGCATGCTCGCCGGGATGCGCCGGCTGCGTGAGGAGCTCGGCGACGCCGCCGGCGCCGCCCGGAGCGGGGCCCTCGGGGGGTCCGCACCGGCCGACGGGACGAGCCGGTGAGCGCGCCCCTGGACCCGCGGCGCCGCGCGCACGACGTCTTCGACGAGCTCGCCGTCGGCTGGGCGCTGCACGCGCTGGAGCCCGAGGACGAGGAGCTGTTCGCCGCGCACCTGCCCACCTGCCACCGGTGCCGCCAGACGGTGGCCGAGACCGTCGACGTCATGGGTGCCCTGGCCGAGGACCTGCCCCCGGTCGCTCCTCCGGAGCGGTTGCGCGAGCGGCTGCGGGCGGCCGTGGAGGAGACCGAGCAGTCCTCCTCGCGCGGCCCGGACGCCGACCGGACGGTGCGGCCTGCGGCACCCGCCGCCCAGGACCCCCCGGCCGTCGTGCGCGGGCCGGACGCCGGGTGGTCCGGTGCGCACCGGGCGCCGTTCCCGCTGGGCGCAGCCGACCCCCGCTCCAGCTGGCGCCGGGTGCTGCCCAGTGCGCTGGTCGCCGCGGGGGTCGCCGCCGTCCTGGCCCTGGGCACGTGGAACGTGGTGCTCAGCTCGGCCCGGGACGACGCGCGGGCCGTCGCCGCCGAGCAGGCGCAGCTGGTGGAGACCCTGCTGACCCCCGGCGAGGCGACCCTCACGCCGCTGTCGTCGGACGGCGTCACGGTCGCCACGGTGGTCACCCGCGACGACCAGGTGCAGCTGGTCTCCCACGGGCTAGCGCCCAACGACTCCCAGGAGCAGACCTACGTGGCCTGGGGGATCTCCGGTTCGGGCACGCCCGTCCCGCTGGACACGTTCGACGTGACGTCGGCGCAGCCGGCGCTGGAGACCGTAGGCTCCGGGACGGCCGGGCCGGACGCCTACACCGGCTACGCGGTCAGCCTCGAGCCCGGCCGCGAGGCTCCGTCGGAGCCGACCGTCGTCGTCGCGCAGGGGGAGGTCCCGAGCTGAGCGGTCCGGAGACGGTGGCCCGGCCGGAGCGGGAGCGGCCCGGTCACCCCGCCCCCTCCCCGCGGCGACCCCACGCCGAGGACGGGCACCGCAGCCTGCGGGAACGGGTCGGGCACACGCGCTGGCGGCGGTGGCTGGGCGCCCGGCGTCCCCTGGAGCACACCTACCGCCTGGTGCTGGGGGTCGTCGGCGGTCTGGTGGTGGCCGTCGGGCTGGTCACCATCCCGCTGCCCGGCCCGGGCTGGCTCACTGTGATCGCCGGGCTCTTCCTGCTGTCCACGGAGTTCGCCTGGGCCGAGCGACTGCTGGACTACACCCGGCGGCGCGTCCGGGCCTGGACCGAGTGGCTGGGCCGGCAACCGGCGTGGGTGCGGGTCGCCGTCGCGCTGGCCACGGCGGCCTTCGTCTACGGCGCCCTGGTGGTCGTGCTGCACCTCACCGGCGTCCCGGACTGGGTGCCGGGGTGGGTCCCGCTCTGGCGCTGAGCGTCTGGCAGAATGGCTGCCGCACGGGCGATTGGCTCAGTGGTAGAGCGCTTCGTTCACACCGAAGAGGTCACTGGTTCGAACCCAGTATCGCCCACGCACACGGGAGGCCCGGGTCGCATCCGACCCGGGCCTCCCGCACGTCCGGCGGTCTCTCAGCCGGCGGTGCCCGCCGGCCCGTAGGTCAGGTGCACCACCCCGTTGCTCAGGCTGTCCGCGCCGAGCAGGGACATCGCCGTGCGTGGCGCACCGTCGGGGAACAGCCGGGTGCCGCTGCCGACGGCGAGCGGGTAGACGTAGAGGTGCAGCTCGTTGACCAGGCCGTCGGCGAGCAGGGCCCGCACCAGCGTCGCGCTGCCGCTGACGTAGAGGTCGCGGTCGGCCTTCAGCTCCCGGATGCGGTCGGCGTCGTACCCGCCCAGCACCGTGGAGTTCCGCCACACGCCCTCGGCGTCGGTCAGCGTCGAGGAGACGACGTACTTCTGCGTGTCGTTGAAGAACGGCGCCCCCTCGTCGTCCTCGACGGTGCGCGTCGACCAGGCCGGCCCGAACGCCTCGAAGGTCGTCCGCCCCAGCAGGATGCCTTGCGCAGGGGCGGTGAGCGCCCCGATGGACGCCGCCAGGTCGTCGGGGAACCCGTAGTCCATCGTCCACACCGGGGCGTCGACGACCCCGTCGACGGTGGTGAACTCGTGCACCCTGATCGCGCCCATGTGCCCTGCCTCCTGTCTGTGCCGCGGCGCCGCCGCGGGGCCGGTGGTCGGCCTCACCGGGACAGACCCGGCGCGACAGCGATCCTCATCGGTGCGCAGCGCGCCGATCGGTCCGGGGGCGGCGCAGCGCGCCGCGGAGGGGGACCATGGAGGAGATGTCCCGCCGCCCCGCCGCCCCGCCCGTGCCGGCCCGGTCCCGCCAGCCGGGGCGCGCCGACCGGCTGACCGAGGCGATCGAGCGCGACGGCGACACCTGCATCTGGTGCCGTCGGGTGCTCGGCGGCCTGGTCCCGCCGACCACCGAGCACGTCGTCCCCCGGCTCAAGGGCGGGCCGTCCTGGCTGGCCAACGAGGTCGCCGCCTGCCGGCGTTGCAACGCCGAGCGCGGGCACCGCGCGCCGGTGGACTGGCTGGAGGAGTGCGAGCGGCGCGGCTGGCGGCCCGACGCCGACCGGCTGGCCCGCGCGCTGGACGCGCTGCAGGCGGCCATCGACCGCGACGGCGGCCAGCGCCGGGCGCGGCCCTACCTGGACGCCCAGCGGCGCCGGTTGCGCCGGCGGCGGCCGGCACCGGAGGGACGTACGGTCGCCTCGTGACCGGCACCAGTGTCGCGGGCAGCCTCGTGCAGGTGAGCGTCTACCCGGTGAAGAGCCTCGCCGGCCGGACCGTGCGGGAGGCCGAGGTGGGGCCGGCGGGCCTGGTCGGGGACCGCGCGTGGACCGTCGTCGACGCGACGACCGGCGAGCGGGTGACGGTGAAGGCCACCCCGCAGATGGCCGCGGTGGCCGCCACGGGCGACGACGAGGCCGACACGGTCACCCTGACGCAGGTGCTGGGCCGCCCGGTCCGCCTCGAGCGCGCCGCCGCGCCGCAGGTGGACGCCGCCGCGGTGCACCTGGTCAGCCGGGCGGCCGTGGCCCGCGCCGCCGAGGGCGACGTCCCCGAGGGGTGCTCCGCCGACGACCCGCGCGCCAACCTGCTGCTGGACCTGCCCGAGGGCGAGGACGAGCGCGGCTGGGTGGGGCGCACGGTGCGCATCGGCGAGGTCGAGGTCGCCGTGACCCGCACCCCGAAGCACTGTCTCGGGGTGTACGCCGAGGTGCGCCGGCCCGGCACGGTGCGCGCCGGTGACCGCGTCGAGGTGCTGCCGGGCTGAGTCGGCCGGCGTCCCGGGGGAGCACGCCGCGCGCACTAGGCTCAGAGAGCCCGACCGTCGAACCGCAGGAGTCCCCCCCGTGTCAGCCGCGCCCGACCCCGTCGACCCCAGCCCGATCCGGGTGCCGGCCGGGACGACGGCCCAGGACGCGCTCAAGGCGGCCGGCACCCCGCTCAAGGGCCCCGACGGCGCGGTGGTCGTCCGCGACCTGGCCACCGGTGACCTGCGGGACCTCGCCTGGGCCCCGGAGACCGACGCCGAGGTCGAGCCGGTGCCCGCCGCCAGCCCCGAGGGCCGTGCGGTGATCCGCCACTCGACCGCCCACGTGCTCGCCCAGGCGGTGCAGGACCTCTTCCCCGGCACCCGGCTGGGCATCGGCCCGCCGGTGGAGAACGGCTTCTACTACGACTTCGACCCCGAGCGGGCGTTCACGCCCGAGGACCTGGCGGCCCTCGAGAAGCGGATGACCGAGATCGTCCGCGCCGGGCAGCGCTTCGCCCGCCGCGAGATCGGCGACGACGACGCGCGGGCGGAGCTCGCGCACGAGCCGTACAAGCTGGAGCTGATCGGCCTCAAGGGCGGCGCCGGGCAGGAGGGGGCCGTCGAGGACACCGAGGGCGCCGACGTGGAGGTCGGCGGCGCGCAGCTGACCATGTACGACAACCTCGACGCCCGCACCGGCGAGCGGGTCTGGACCGACCTGTGCCGCGGCCCGCACCTGCCGCGCACCAGCGGCATCCCCGCGTTCAGCCTCACCCGGTCCGCGGCCGCCTACTGGCGCGGCAGCGAGAAGAACCCGCAGCTGCAGCGGGTCTACGGCACCGCGTGGGAGAGCAAGGACGCCCACAAGGCACACCTGGAGCAGCTCGCCGAGGCCGAGCGCCGCGACCACCGGCGGCTGGGCGCGGAGCTGGACCTGTTCAGCTTCCCCGACGAGATCGGCTCGGGCCTGCCCGTCTTCCACGCCAAGGGCGGCGTGGTCAAGCGGGAGATGGAGGACTACGTCCGCCGCCGGCACATCGAGGAGGGCTTCGACTACGTCGGCACCCCGCACGTGGCCAAGGGCGGGCTGTTCGAGACCTCCGGGCACCTGCCCTACTACGAGGACACGATGTTCCCGGCCCTCGAGATGGACAACGCCAAGTACTACCTCAAGGCCATGAACTGCCCGATGCACAACCTGATCTACTCCTCGCGCGGGCGGTCCTACCGGGACCTGCCGCTGCGCTACTTCGAGTTCGGATCGGTGTACCGGTACGAGAAGTCTGGCGTCGTGCACGGGCTCACCCGGGTGCGCGGGTTCGCCCAGGACGACTCGCACAGCTACGTCACCCCGGAGCAGGCGCCCGGCGAGATCCGGCACCTGCTGTCCTTCGTGCTCGGCCTGCTGCGCGACTTCGGGATGGACGACTACTACCTCGAGCTCTCCACCAAGGGCGACGACCCGGAGAAGGCCGCGAAGTTCATCGGCTCGGACGAGGAGTGGGCGGTGGCCACCGCCGTCCTCGAGGACGCCGCGAAGGAGACCGGCCTCGAACTCGTGCCCGACCCGGGTGGCGCGGCGTTCTACGGCCCGAAGATCTCGGTGCAGGCCCGCGACGCCATCGGCCGTACCTGGCAGATGTCGACCATCCAGTACGACTTCAACCAGCCCGCGCGGTTCGGCCTGGAGTACACCTCCGCCGACGGCGGCCGCGCCCAGCCGGTGATGATCCACTCGGCGAAGTTCGGCTCCATCGAGCGGTTCTTCGGCGTGCTCACCGAGCACTACGCCGGCGCCTTCCCCGCCTGGCTGGCACCGGTGCAGGTGGTCGGCATCCCGGTGACCGACGAGCAGGTGCCGTACCTGGCCGACGTCGCGCGGCAGCTGCGGGCGCGCGGCATCCGCGTCGAGGTCGACGACTCCGACGACCGGATGCAGAAGAAGATCCGCACCGCGAGCAAGCAGAAGGTGCCCTTCGTGCTCATCGCCGGGGCCACCGACGCGCAAGCCCGCGCGGTGTCCTTCCGCTTCCGCGACGGCAGCCAGCACAACGGCGTGCCGGTGGACCGGGCCGTGGCCGCGGTCGCGGACTGGGTGGCCGGCCGGACCAACGCCGACCCGACCGCCGAGGCCGTCGTCCCGGGTGGGGAGGCGGCCGGGTGAGCACCGGGTCGGAGGAGGCCTTTCGGGTCGCCGTCCCCAGCGACGACGGGGGGCCCGCCGCCGTCTTCGAGCACCTGTGGACGCCGTACCGGATGGCCTACATCCGCGGCGAGAACAAGCCCACCGGCGACCACGACTGCCCGTTCTGCCTCATCCCGGCGATGAGCGACGAGGACGGGCTCGTCGTGGCGCGCGGCGAGACGGTGTTCGCGGTGCTGAACCTGTACCCGTACAACGCCGGCCACATGATGGTGGTGCCCTACCGGCACGTGCCGGACTACACCGACCTCACCCCCGCCGAGGTCGCCGAGCTGGGGGAGTACACCCAGACGGCGATGCGGGTGGTGCGCGCGGTGTCCGGGGCGCACGGGTTCAACATCGGCATGAACCAGGGGGCGGTCGCCGGCGCGGGCATCGCCGACCACCTGCACCAGCACGCGGTGCCCCGGTGGGGCGGGGACACCAACTTCATGCCGGTCATCGGGCTGACCCGGGTGCTGCCCCAGGTGCTGCGCGAGACGCGGGCGCTGCTGGCCGAGCACTGGCCGGACGGCCGGCCGGCCCCGGGGGCCTGACGTGCTCGGCGCAGGCGCCCGCGCGGCGGTGGGCCGGTTCTGGGCACCGGTGGTGGCCCGGCTGGCCCGCGCCGGGGTGACCCCCGACGCGGTCACCCTGGTCGGCACGCTGGGCGCGATCGGCGGCGCGGTCGGGCTGATCGCCACCGGGCAGCTGTTCTGGGGCGCGTTCACCGTCACCGTGTTCGTGCTGCTGGACATGCTCGACGGCGCGCTGGCCCGGGCCCGCGGGGGCGGCTCGGTGTTCGGCGCGGTGCTGGACTCCACCGGCGACCGCGCGGCCGACGCGGCCATCTTCGGTGCGCTGGTCTGGTGGTTCTCCGGGGCGGGCGCCAACCGGTTGATCGTGCTGCTGGCGCTGCTGTGCCTGGTGCTCGGGGTGCTCACCTCCTACGTCAAGGCCCGCGCCGAGGGCATGGGGCTGACCTGCGACGTCGGCGTCGTGGAGCGCACCGAGCGGCTCATCCTGGTGCTGGTCGGCACCGGGTTCCTCGGCCTGGGCATCCCGTACGCGCTGCACGTGGCGCTGTGGCTGCTCACCGCCGGCAGCGCGGTCACCGTCGCCCAGCGGTTCGTGGAGGTGCACCGGCAGGCCCGCGGTCGGTCGCTGTCCACCCCGCCCTCCCCACCACCCACCCAGGGCCTCGTGCCGTGAGCCTCCTGCCGTGAGCCTCCTGCCGTGAGCCTCCTGCCATGAGCGGCCTGCCGTGACCGACGGCCCCGCGGCAGCGGCCGGGACGCCGGGGCTGCGGGCCCGCGCCACCGCGCGGCTCACCGACCTCGGCTACGCCGCCGGCTGGGGCGTCGTCCAGGCGCTGCCGGAGCCGGTGGCCCGCGGCGCGTCCGACGCCGCGGGCCGCTGGGTCGCCGCGCGCGGGGGACGGGGCGTGCGCCAGCTGCGCGCCAACCTCCGCGTCGCCACCGGCGGCCGGCTGGACGAGGCGGCCCTCGACGAACTCACCGTGCGCGGCGTGCGCTCCTACGCCCGCTACTGGCAGGAGGCCTTCCGGCTGCCGCGGCTGGGCGTGCAGCGGGTCCTCGCCGGCACCGAGCTGGCCGGCCGCGAGCACCTGGAGGCCGCGCGCGACCAGGGGCGGGGACTGGTCGTCGCCCTGCCGCACAGCGGCAACTGGGACGCCGCGGGCGTCTGGCTGGTCGACTGGCTCGGCGGCCCGTTCACGACCGTCGCCGAGCGGCTGCGCCCGGAGTCGCTCTACCGCCGCTTCGTCGCCTACCGGGAGACCCTCGGCATGCGGGTCGTCCCGCTGACCGGCGGGCCGCGCCCCGGGTCGGCGGTGCTGCGCGAGTGGCTGGACGCCGGCGGCTCGGTGTGCCTGCTGGTCGACCGCGACCTGGGCAGCGGCGGGGTCCCGGTGGACCTGTTCGGCCGCCGCACCACCATGCCCGGGGGGCCCGCGGTGCTGGCCGCGCAGACCGGGGCCGCGCTGCACCCGGCGGTGTCGCACTTCACCCCGACCGGCTGGCGGCACGTCGTGCACCCCGAGGTCCCGGTCGACGGGCCCGGCCGGCTGCGCGACCGGGTCGCGGGCGCGATGCAGGGCGTGGCCGACGCCCTCACCGCGGGCATCGCCGAGCACCCCGAGGACTGGCACGTGCTCGGCCGCGTCTGGGACGACGTCCCGCCCGACGCCCCGCCCGACCAGCGGCGGCGGCCCTGATGCGGATCGGGCTGGTCTGCCCCTACCAGTGGGACGTGCCCGGGGGGGTCGCCTACCACGTGCGCGACCTGGCCGAGACCCTGCGCGGGATGGGGCACCATGTGGAGGTGCTGGCCCCGGCCGAGCAGGAGGAGGCGCTTCCCGACCGGTGGTTCACCTACGCCGGTCGCACGGTGCCCGTCCCGTACAACGGCTCGATGGGCAGCGTGCAGCTGGGCCCGGTCACCGCCGCGCGGGTGCGCCGCTGGCTGCGCGAGGGGCACTTCGACGTCGTCCACGTGCACGAGCCCTCGTCGCCGTCGGTGTCCCTGCTCGTCTGCGTCATCGCCACCGGCCCGATCGTGGCCACCTTCCACGCCGCCACCGTCCGGTCGCGCGCCCTGGCCGCCCTGGGCCCGGCGCTGCGCCCGTGGCTGGAGAAGATCTCCGGGCGCATCGCGGTGTCGGACTCCGCCCGCCGCGTGCAGGTCGAGCACCTCGGCGGCGACGCGGTGATCATCCCCAACGGGGTGCACGTCGCGGCGTTCGCCGACGGACCCTCGCTGCCCGGCCGCACCCGCGGCGTCGACGGGCCCACCGTCGGCTTCCTCGGCCGCTACGACGAGCCGCGCAAGGGGCTTCCGGTGCTGCTGGAGGCGATGCGCACCGTCGTCCGCTCCCACCCGGGCGCGCAGCTGCTCATCGCCGGCCGCGGTGACCCCGACGCCGTCCGTGAGCTGCTCGGCGGGGACCTCGTGGCGCACGTGTCGCTGCTCGGTGAGCTCAGCGAGGCCGACAAGGCCGCCTTCCTGCGGTCGGTGGACGTGTACTGCGCACCCAACCTGCTGGGGGAGTCCTTCGGGATCGTGCTGATCGAGGCGCTGGCGGCCGGGGCGCCGATCGTCGCCAGCGACCTGGACTCCTTCGCCGCGGTGCTGCGCGACGGCGCCGCGGGGGTGCTGGTGCGCCGCGGCGACCCCCGCGACCTGGCCCGCGCCCTGTCCGAGCTGCTGGCCGACCCGCAGCGCCGGGCGCAGTTGTCCGACACCGGGCGCCGGGTGGCCGCCGACTACGACTGGTCGGTGGTGGCCCGCCGGGTGCTCGCCGTCTACGAGACCGTCGTCCTGCCCGGCGGCGGGCAGGTCACCGCCTCCGACGACGACGCCGACCTGCCCGGCCTGCCCCCCGTACCGGGTGAGTCCCCGCCCCGGTCGGCCCTGCGGCGGTGGGTGCAGGGCTAGCGTGACCCGTCGTGACTCCCGACGCCTGGCTGCTGCTCACCGCCGCGGTCGTCGTCGTCCTGCTGGCCGCCTGGGTGGCCTGGACGCTGACCCGGCTGGGCCGCCTGGAGGCGCGGGTCGAGCGGGCCCGCGCGGCGCTGGACGCCCAGCTGCACCGGCGGGCCGCCCTGGCCGAGCTGCTGTGCCGCGACCACGTCGCCGCGGTGGGGGAGGAGCGGGCCGCCCGGCTGGCGGCGTGCGTGCGGGAGGTCCGGTCCCCGCGCTCGGGTGACCGCGAGCTGGCCGAGAACGCCCTGGGCCGCGAGCTGCGCGAGCTGACCGGCGACCTGCCGGAGCTGCCCGCCGCCCTGCGCGCGGACCTCGCCGAGACCGCGATGCGGGTCGGCCTGGCGCGCCGCTTCTACAACGACGCCGTGCGCGACACCGTCGCCCTGCGCACCCGCCGGCTGCCCGGCCTGCTCCGGCTGCACGCCGCCCGGCCGCTGCCCCGCTTCTTCGACATCGAGGACGACCTGCGCGAGGTCACCGGCAGCGCCGCCGGGGGCGGCCGCGGACGGTCTTAGCATCGCAGGCGTCCCACCCCGACGTCCGAGACCGAGGCAGTCCCCGTGGCAGCATCTCCTGTGACCGAGCACAGCGCGACCGACCCGACCACCACCGGCACCACCGGGACCGAGGCCGTGAAGCGCGGCATGGCCGAGCAGCTCAAGGGCGGCGTCATCATGGACGTCGTCACCCCCGAGCAGGCGCGGATCGCCGAGGACGCCGGCGCGGTCGCGGTCATGGCGCTGGAGCGGGTGCCCGCCGACATCCGGGCCCAGGGCGGCATCGCGCGGATGAGCGACCCCGACATGGTGCAGGGCATCATCGACGCGGTCTCCATCCCGGTCATGGCCAAGGCCCGCATCGGGCACTTCGTCGAGGCCCAGGTGCTGCAGAGCCTCGGGGTGGACTACATCGACGAGTCCGAGGTGCTCACCCCGGCCGACGAGGCCCACCACATCGTCAAGAGCGACTTCACCGTGCCCTTCGTCTGCGGCGCGACCGACCTGGGCGAGGCGCTGCGGCGGATCGCCGAGGGCGCGGCCATGATCCGCTCCAAGGGCGAGGCCGGCACCGGCAACGTCGTCGAGGCGACCCGGCACATGCGCGCGATCCGCGCGGGCATCAGGCGGCTGGGCACGCTGGACGCGACCGAGCTGTTCGTCGCGGCCAAGGAGCTGCGGGCACCGGCCGACCTCGTCGCGGAGGTCGCCCGCACCGGGGAGCTGCCGGTCGTGCTGTTCACCGCGGGCGGCATCGCCACCCCGGCCGACGCCGCGATGATGATGCAGCTCGGCGCCGAGGGCGTCTTCGTCGGCTCGGGCATCTTCAAGTCCGGCGACCCGGCCCAGCGGGCCGCGGCCATCGTGCAGGCCACCACCTTCCACGACGACCCGGACGTCATCGCCAAGGTGTCCCGCGGGCTCGGCGAGCCGATGGTGGGCATCAACGTGGCCGCGCTCCCCGACAGCGAGCGGTACGCCACCCGCGGCTGGTGACCACCCGGCGGGACGACCTCCGGGCGGTCCCCCGCCCGGAGGACGACACCGCCGGCGGACGGCGGATCGGCGGCCTGGACGTCGCCCGCGGCCTGGCCGTCCTGGGCATGTTCGGCGCCCACCTGGGCGACACCGACCGGCTGGGCTGGGCGCCGGACACCTGGCGGGCGCTGGCCGACGGCCGGCCGTCGATCCTGTTCGCCACGCTGGCCGGCGTCTCGATCGCGCTGCTGTCCGGCGGCCGGACACCGGCGTCCGGCGACGAGCTGCCCCGCGCGCGCACCCGCGTCCTGGTCCGGGCGGCGTGGGTCTTCGCCATCGGCGGCGTCCTGGAGCTGCTGGACACCTTCGTCGCGATCATCCTCGGCGTCTACGCGGTGCTGTTCGTGCTCGCGCTGCCGTTCCTGCGCTGGACCCCGCGCCGGCTGCTGGCCGCCGCAGGCCTGGTCGCGCTGGCCGGTCCGCCGCTCACCCTCTGGGTCGGCCGCTACGCCACCGCCCGCGACGAGGACGGCAACGCGTTCGCGTTCCTGCTGTTCACCGGCTACTACCCGGCAGCGGTGTGGCTGGCGTTCGTGCTCACCGGGCTGGCGGTGGGCCGGCTGGACCTGCGCGCGGCCAGGGTCCGCGCCGGCCTGGTCGCCGGCGGCGCGGCGGCCGCGGCGGTCGGCTACCTGGGCGGGTGGGTGAGCACGCGGCAGCTCGCGCCGGGGGAGGAGCTGGCCGGCATCGAGACCGGGTTCGGGGAGGCCGGCCCGTGGCGGGCCGCCTGGTTCGCCGGCGCCGAGCCGCACAGCTCGACGACGTTCGAGGTGGTCGGCTCCGGCGGGGTCGCGGTCGCCGTCATCGGCCTGTGCCTGGTCGCCGCGGACGCCGCACCCCGGCTGCTGTACCCGCTGGCGTCGGTGGGCGCGCTGGCGCTGTCGGTCTACAGCGGGCAGATCGTCGCCCTCCGGGTGCTGGCGGTCGACTCCGCGGACGACTGGGGGCGCTGGGCCCGGTTCACCCTCGCCGCCGTGCTGCTGGCCACGGGATGGCGGCTGCTGCTGGGCCGCGGCCCGCTGGAACGGCTGCTGACCTGGAGCTCGCGGCGCACGGCCGGGCACTGAGCAGGGACACGTAGCCTGGTCCCCCGTGTCCCGGACCCCCGTGATCGGCGTGCTGGCCCTGCAGGGCGACGTCCGCGAGCACCTGGCGACGCTGTCCGCGCTCGGTGCCAAGGCGATCACGGTCCGCCGGCCCGGGGAGCTGGCCGCCGTCGACGGGCTCGTCGTCCCGGGCGGGGAGTCGACCACCATGGGCAAGCTGGCCGCCCGCTTCGGCCTGCTCGAGCCGCTGCGGGCCGCGGTCGCCGGGGGGTTGCCGGTCTACGGCTCCTGCGCCGGGATGATCGTGCTGGCCGACCGGCTGCTGGACGCCCCGGCCGACCAGGTCACCGTGGGCGGGTTGGACGTCACGGTGCGCCGCAACGCCTTCGGCCGCCAGGTCGACTCCTTCGAGGCCCAGGTCGAGATCGACGGCGTGGCCGGCGGTCCGGTGCACGCGGTCTTCATCCGGGCGCCGTGGGTGGAGCAGGCGGGGGAGGGCGTGGAGGTGCTGGGCCGGGTCGTCGGCGGGGCGGCCGACGGTAGGATCGTCGCGGTCCGCCAGGGCAGCCTGGTGGCCACCAGCTTCCACCCCGAACTGACCGGGGACAGCCGGGTGCACGCGCTGTTCGTCGACGTCGTCCGCCGTCACCTGGCCGAGCAGGCCGGCGGTGACCAGGACGAGGCCGCCGAGGACGAGGGAGGACCGAGCTCGTGAGTGGCCACTCCAAGTGGGCGACGACGAAGCACAAGAAGGCCGGGATCGACGCGAAGCGGGGCAAGCTCTTCGCCAAGCTGATCAAGACCATCGAGGTGTCCGCCCGCACCGGCGGCGGGGACCCGGCGGGCAACCCGACGCTGTTCGACGCCATCCAGAAGGCGAAGAAGAGCTCGGTGCCCAACGACAACATCGACCGTGCGGTCAAGCGCGGGGCCGGGCTCGAGGCCGGTGGCGTCGACTACCAGACGATCACCTACGAGGGCTACGCGGCCGGTGGTGTCGCCGTCCTCATCGAGTGCCTGACCGACAACAAGAACCGGTCGGCCATGGAGGTGCGCACCGCGATGACCCGCAACGGCGGGTCGATGGCCGACCCCGGCTCGGTGTCCTACCTGTTCTCCCGCAAGGGCGTCGTCGTGGTGCCCAAGGCCGGCGGCGTCGACGAGGACACCGTGCTCGTGGCCGTGCTGGACGCCGGTGCCGAGGAGGTGCGCGACCTCGGCGACACCCTCGAGGTGGTCTGCGAGCCCACCGACCTGGTGGCGGTGCGCACCGCGCTGCAGGACGCCGGCATCGACTACGACTCCGCCGACGCCGGCTTCGTGCCCAGCGTGTCGGTGCAGCTGGACGAGGACGCCGCCGGCAAGGTGTTCCGGCTGATCGACGCCCTCGAGGACTGCGACGACGTGCAGAACGTCTACGCCAACTACGACGTCCCCGACGAGGTCCTCGACCGCGTCAGCTAGGTGTACTGCCCAGACAGGTTGGTCAGTCGCGTGATCGGTGGGCGGCGTCCGATCGCGGTGTGGGGCCGGTGATGGTTGTACTCGTGCAGCCAGCCGGGCAGGGCCTGGCGGCGGGCGAGTTCGCTGAGGAACATCCGGCGGAAGGCCCAGCCGTCGGCCATGGTGCGGTGGAAGCGTTCGATCTTGCCGTTGGTCTGTGGCCGGTAGGGCCGGGTCCGCTTGGGCGTGATGCCGAGCTCGAGGCAGGCGTCGCGCCAGGCGTGGGAGCGGTAGGCCGAGCCGTTGTCGCTCAGCACCCGCTCGGCGGTGACGGCGCGGGCGGCGAACCAGGCCACCGCGCGGCGCAGCACGCCGATGGCGGTGGCGGCGGTCTCGTCGTCGTGGATCTCGGCGTAGGCGACCCGGCTGTGGTCGTCGAGCACGGTGTGCACGAACGCGGTGCCCAGCAGCGGTTCGCGGCGCTTGCTGCGGGGCTTGCCCGGGGTTGCTGCCCGGTTCTTGCCGCCCTGGGCGCGGCCGACGTAGCGCCAGCCGCCGCCGTCGGGGATGTTGCCCAGCTTCTTGACGTCGACGTGCAGTAGCGAGCCGGGCCGCTCGTGCTCGTAGCGGCGGACGCGCTCGCCGGTGCGCCGGTCGATGTGGGACAGGCGGTTGAGCCGGCAGCGGCGCAACACCGCGTAGACCGTGGAGGCCGGTACCCGCAGCCGGGCGCCGATCTCCACCGGCCCGAGCCGGTGCCGCCAGCGCAGGTGCACGATCCGCCGGACCAGCGGTCGCGGCGTGCGCCGGGGGCTGCGGTGCGGGCGGGAGCTGCGGTCGGCCATGCCGGCCGGCCCGGCCTGGCGGTAGCGCTCCACCCAGCGCTTCGCCGTCGGATAGGCGACCTGGAACACCGCGGCGGCGTAGGAGACCGTCCAGTCGTCCTCCACCACCGCGCGGGCCAGGCGCAGACGCTGGCGTGGAGTCAGAGCGGCATTAGCGTGGGCCACGAGGACCTCCGGGTTTGTGTGGGTGGGTGCCTTCAGCAGCTCCACTCCACGTCCGGAGGTCCTCCCTCCACAAGATCAGTCAGTCAGATCCCGTGATCACATGCCCTCGACCAACGTCTCTGGTCAGTACAGCTAGGCCGTCCGGCCGCCTTTGTCGCGATGATGGCGGTCAGGGCGTGTCGCGCGGTCCCGTCGTTCGCGGCGACTAGCGTGGTCGAACACCAGTTCGGCTGACGGCGGGAGGCTCCTCCATGCGGGTGCTCGGCATCGACCCGGGCCTCACCCGGTGCGGGTGGGGGGTGGTCGACGGGCGCCCCGGCGCGCGGCCGGTCGCCGTGGGCGTGGGCGTGCTGCGCACCGCCGCGGAGCTGGACCTGGAGCTGCGACTGCTGGAGCTGCACACCGGGGTGACCGCGCTGCTGCGCGAACACCGGCCCGACGTCGTGGCGATCGAGCGGGTCTTCACCCAGAACAACAAGGGCACCGCCACCGGGACGGCGCAGGCGGCGGGCGTGGCCGCGCTGGCCGCCGCGCAGGCCGACCGGCCGGTCGCCTGGCACACGCCGAGCGAGGTCAAGGCCGCCATCTCCGGCAGCGGCCGCGCGGACAAGGAGCAGGTCACCCTCATGGTCACCCGGGTGCTGGGGCTGGCGTCCCCGCCCAAGCCGGCCGACGCCGCCGACGCGCTGGCGCTGGCGGTCTGCCACGCCTGGCGCGGGCCGGCGCAGCAGCGGCTGCGGGTCGCCGCGCTGGCCGGCGGCATCGGCGCGCCGGTGCGGTCCACGACCCTGCCGCGCTGGACGGGGGTGTCCCGGTGATCGCCTCGGTGCACGGCCGGGTGGCCGCGGTCTCCCCGGACGGCGCCGTGGTCGAGGTCGGGGGTGTCGGCCTGTCCGTGCACTGCACGCCGGGCACGATCGCCCGGCTGCAGGTGGGCGAGAACGCGCGGCTGGCCACCAGCCTGGTGGTGCGGGAGGACTCCCTCACCCTGTACGGCTTCGCCGACGACGACGAGCGCCAGCTGTTCGAGCTGCTGCAGACCGCCAACGGCGTGGGCCCCCGGCTGGCCCAGGCGGTGCTGGCCATCCACCCGCCGCGCGAGGTGCGCCGGGCGGTGTCGACGGCCGACGTCAAGGCGCTCATGCAGGTCCCGGGCATCGGCCGGAAGGGCGCCGAGCGGCTGGTCCTGGAGCTGCGCGACCGGCTGGGTGTCACCAGCACCGACACCGCGCTGGACGGCGGCGCGCCTGCCGGGCTGCCGGCGGTGGCCCCGGTGGCGCCGTGGCGCGACCAGCTGGCCGCGGCGCTGGTGGGTCTGGGCTGGTCGGGCCGGGAGGCCGACGCGGCCGTCGCCGAGCTCGTCCCGCTGGCCGAGGAGCAGGTGGCCGCCACCGGCGCGGTCGAGGTCGCCGTCCTGCTGCGCCAGGCCCTGCGGCTGCTGGGCCGGTCGTGAGCGGGCCGTTCGACCGGGGGCTGTCCGCGGCCGACGCGGGACCCGGGCGTACCGCCGGCGCAGCCGGGGCCGGCCGGTTCCCCGACGCGGCCGTCGACCCGCGGGCCGGCGACGAGGAGCGGGTGGTCGAGTCCGCGCTGCGGCCGCACTCGCTGGCGGAGTTCATCGGCCAGCCCAAGGTCGCCCGCCAGCTGGACCTCGTGCTCGAGGGTGCCAAGCGGCGCGGCCGGCCCCCGGACCACGTGCTGCTCTCCGGTCCGCCGGGGCTGGGCAAGACCAGCCTGGCGCTGATCATCGGCTCCGAGCTCGGGACGGCGGTGAAGATCACCAGCGGCCCGGCCATCGAGCGCTCCGGCGACCTGGCCGCGATGCTGTCCAACCTCGCGCCCGGCGACGTGCTCTTCATCGACGAGATCCACCGGATCGCCCGCCCCGCCGAGGAGCTCCTCTACATGGCGATGGAGGACTTCCGGGTCGACGTCGTCGTCGGCAAGGGCCCGGGCGCCACCGCGATCCCGCTGGAGATCAACCCCTTCACCCTCGTCGGCGCCACCACCCGCGCCGGCCTGCTCACCGGGCCGCTGCGCGACCGGTTCGGCTTCGTCGGGCAGATGGAGTTCTACGAGCCGGCGGAGCTGGAGCAGGTGCTGGCCCGCAGCGCCGCGCTGCTCGGCGTCGAGCTGACCGCCGAGGGCTCCGCGGAGATCGCCGGCCGCTCCCGCGGCACCCCGCGGATCGCCAACCGGCTGCTGCGCCGGGTCCGCGACTACGCCGAGGTGCGCGCCGACGGGCGGGTCACCCGGGCGGTCGCGGAGGCGGCGCTGGTGCTCTACGACGTCGACCACCTGGGCCTGGACCGGCTGGACCGCGCGGTGCTGGAGGCGCTGGTCGTGCGCTTCAGCGGCGGGCCGGTCGGCGTGGCCACCCTCGCGGTCGCCGTGGGGGAGGAGCCGCACACGGTCGAGGAGGTGTGCGAGCCGTTCCTCGTGCGCGCCGGCCTGCTGGCCCGGACCCCGCGCGGCCGGGTCGCCACCGAGGCGGCCTGGGCGCACCTCGGTGTGCCGGTGCCGCGCGGCGGCGGCGTCCTCGGTCGCGTCCCACCCGACCCACCGGCCCCGGGTCCGTCGTCAGGGACCCTCTTCGACGCCTAGACTCCGGGACGCCGGCGCGCACCCGTCCGGCTCGCCCGCGTGCGTCCGCCCGGTCGCCCGGAGAGCCCCGCGCCGCAGTCGACGCACCCGAGCGGCCCCGTCCCGGGCCGCAGCACCGCGGCCGGTACGGCGCGGTAGAGAGGCACACCTGTCGTGGACCTGTCCTTGCTCCTCATCATGCTGCTGGCCTTCGTGCTGCTCATCGTCCTCCCGGCGCGGCAGCGCAAGAAGCTCCAGGAGCGGCAGCGGGCGCTGCAGGAGTCACTGACCCCGGGCACCCCGGTCATGACGACGGCCGGCCTGCACGGCACCGTCGCGCGCCTCGACGAGGGCACTGTCGACCTGGAGGTCGCCCCCGGCGTGGTCGTCACCTTCGCCCGACAGGCCGTCCTCGAGGTCCGCACGCCGGTGGTGACCGGCGCGGCCGACGGGACCCCCCTCGGCCGGGACGACGCGACCGGCCCGACCGACGGCGGCCCGGCCGACCGCGCCCGCTGACCGGCGCCCCTCCCGTGGCCCGACACACCCTCCCCGCGCGCCGGTACTTCGGCGCCTTCCTGCTCGTCGTCGCCGTCCTCTACGGCCTGGTCTTCCTCACCGGCGACACCCGCACCCCGCAGCTGGGCCTGGACCTGCGCGGCGGCACGACGGTCACCCTGACCGCCGCCACCCCGACCGGCCAGCCGCCGGACCCCGCCGAGCTCGAGCTGGCCCGCCAGATCATCGAGCAGCGGGTGAACGGGCTCGGTGTCGCCGAGGCCGAGGTGGTCACCGAGGGCGACGACAACATCGTCATCTCCGTCCCGGGGGAGGACGGCGAGCAGGCCCGCGAGCTCGGCGCCACCGCGCAGTTGCGCTTCCGCCCGGTGGTCGCCGGCCCCGAACCGGCCGCCCCGCCGGCGGAGGACCCGGCCGCGGAGGACCCGGCGGCGGAGGACCCGGCCGCGGAGGACCCGGCCGCGGAGGACCCGGCGGCGGAGGACCCGGCGGCCGAGGCCCCCACCGACCCCGCCGCGCCGACCGACCCGGCCGCGCCCGCCGACGGCGCCGCCGACCCCGCGGTCCCGCAGCCGGGCGACGCGCCGGCCACCCAGGAGGAGGCGGCGGCGGCGTACGCCACGCTGACCTGCGACCCGGGGGACACCAGCCCCGAGGTGGCGCTGCCGGAGAGCTTCATCGCCGCGTGCACCGAGGACGGCACGGCCAAGTACCTGCTGGGGCCGGCGATCATCGAGGGCACCCAGGTCGCCGACGCGAACGCCGGCACCGAGCCGGCCACCGGCGAGTGGGTCGTGCTGCTGGACTTCCAGAACCAGGCGGAGGCCGACTGGGCCGCCTACACCGCGGCCAACGTCGGCGCCAACGTCGCCTTCACCCTGGACGGCCGGGTCATCTCCGCGCCGACCATCCAGGGCGCGATCACCAGCAACCCCACGACGATCACCGGTTCCTTCGACCAGGAGAGCGCCGAGGAGCTGGCCAACCAGCTCCGCTACGGCGCGCTGCCGCTGACCTTCACCCAGGCCACCGCCCAGACGATCACCACCGAGCTCGGCGCCCAGCAGCTGCAGGCCGGCCTGATCGCCGGCGGCATCGGTGTCGCCCTGGTGTTCGTCTACGCGCTGCTCTACTACCGGCTGCTGGGGCTGGTGATGATCGCCAGCCTGGTGCTGTCGGCGGTGGTCGTCTACGCCGTCCTCGTCGTGCTGGGCCGCGAGATCGGCTTCACGCTGAGCCTCGCAGGCATCGCCGGGTTCATCGTGTCCCTCGGCATCACCGCGGACTCCTTCGTCGTGTACTTCGAGCGGCTCAAGGACGAGATCCGGGAGGGCCGCAGCCTGCGCTCGGCGGTGCCCCGGGCGTGGGTGCGCGCCCGGCGCACGATCCTGTCCGCCGACGCGGTCAGCTTCCTGGCCGCGGCCATCCTCTACGTGCTGGCCATCGGCGACGTCAAGGGCTTCGCGTTCACCCTGGGCATGTCCACGGTGCTCGACCTGGTCGTCGTCTTCCTCTTCACCCACCCGCTGATGGCGGTGCTGGCCCGCTACCGCGTCTTCAGCAGCAGCCGCGTCTCCGGCCTCGGCGGCAGCCTGGACCGGCCGCGCCCGGCCGCCGGCCGCAGCAGGACCGCGGACCGCGAGCTGGTCGCGGCCGGCGCCGGCCGCACCGCGCAGGACAGGAGCCCCGCATGACCGGCCGTGACCCCCGCCCCGACGACGGCGACCTGCCGGTCGGCACCGACGCCGACGAGGCTGCCGCCGACGGGGCCGCGGTGACCGACGACGCCGCCGCGGCCGCGGACGACGCCGCGCTCGCCGCGGCCGGCCTGCCCCGCGCCGGCCGGCCCGACACCCCCCGCCCGCAGCACCGCGCCTCGCTGGCGCACCGGCTGTACAACGGCGAGGCCGGGCTGGACGTCGTCGGGCGCAGCCGGCTGATCTACCGGGTCACGGCCGTGGTGCTGCTGCTGTGCGTGCTGGCGATGGTGGTCCGGGGCTTCAACTTCGGCATCGACTTCGCCGGCGGCAACAGCCTGCGGCTGCCCGGGGACGCCACGCAGCTCGAGCAGGTGCAGGACGCCGCGGAGGACGCCGGCGCCGACGTCGCCTCGGCCCAGGTCGTCGGCGGCGACACGCTGCTGCTGCGCACCGGCGCGCTGGACAACGACACCGAGCGCGCGGTGGTCGACGCCGTCGCCGGCGCCGCCGGCGTCGACCCCGGCCAGGTCAGCCCCGAGTCGGTCAGCCCCGAGTGGGGCCAGGACATCACCCGCCAGGCGCTGGTGGCCCTCGCGGTCTTCCTCGTGGCGGTGGTGCTCTTCCTCGCCGTCCGCTTCCAGCCGAAGATGGCGATCGGCGCGATCGCGGCCCTGCTGCACGACATCGTGCTCACCGCCGGTGTCTACGCGCTGGTCGGCTTCGAGGTGAGCCCCTCGACGGTCATCGGGTTCCTCACCATCCTCGGCTTCTCCCTCTACGACACCGTCGTCGTCTTCGACAAGGTCGACGAGAACGTCCGCGACCTGGACCGGACGGCGCGGATGACGTGGGGCGAGGCGGCGAACCTGGCGGTCAACCAGACGCTCATGCGCTCGATCAACACCTCGGTGATCGCGCTGCTGCCGGTGGCCGGCCTGCTGTTCGTCGGCGCCGGGCTGCTCGGCGTCGGGACGCTCAAGGACCTGGCGCTGGTGCTGTTCGTCGGGCTGGCCGCGGGCGCCTACTCCTCGATCTTCCTGGCCACCCCGATCGTCGCGGACCTCAAGGAGCGCGAGCCGGAGGTGCAGGCGCTGCGCCGCCGGGTGCTGGCCCGCCGGTCCTCGCAGGCCCGGCAGGCCAGCGGCCGCCCGGCCGGTGCCGGCCCGGTGGCCAGCGCCCGCCGGGGCCGCGCCGCCCCCCGCCGCGCGACCGGGGTGGCCCTCGCCGAGCGGGAGGCCGACCTGGGCCCGGTGCAGGCCGACGTGGTCGTGGAGTCCCCGGAGTCGGTGCGCCGCGAGCCCGACGGCCCGCAGCCGGCCCGCGCCACCCGCAGTGGGGCGACCGCCGCACCGCGGCCCGGCGCGCGCCCGCAGCAGCCGGGCGGCGGCCGCTCGGGCGGCCGGAAGCGCCGGTGAGCGTCGGCGCCGCCGCGGGCAGCCCGCCGCTCGACGAGCTGATCGCCTCCCTCACCGTCGAGGTCCCCGACTTCCCGCAGCCCGGCGTCGTGTTCCGCGACCTGACCCCGGTGTTCGCCGACGGACCGGCCTTCCGCCGCATGGTGGAGGGGCTGGCGGCCGCCTCGCTGGTCGACCCGCGCGCGGCGGCGCTGGCCACGGCGGGTACCGCAGGCCCCGGGTTCGACGTCGTGGTCGGCGTCGAGGCCCGCGGGTTCCTGCTGGCCGCCGCGGTCGCGCTGGGCGCCGGGGTCGGCGTGGTGCCGGTCCGCAAGGCCGGCAAGCTGCCCCGCGAGCGGCGCTCGGCGGACTACGCGCTGGAGTACGGCAACGCGACCCTCGAGGTGCACACCGACTCCATCACCCCCGGACAGCGGGTGCTGGTGGTGGACGACGTCCTGGCCACCGGCGGCACCCTGGCCGCCAGCGTGTCGCTGGTCGAGGGCCTCGGTGGGGTCGTGGTGGCGGTGTCGGTGGTCGTGGAGTTGGTCGACCTCGGCGGGCGGCAGCGGCTGGCCCCGCACACGGTGCACGCGCTGTGGACCACCTGAGAGGTAGACGACCCCCCGATGGGGCCGGGACCAGGGCGTTCCCGGCTAGCATGGGGGAGGTCACCGACCCACCTCGGGCAGGAGTCGCCATGGGCCCCGACGCCGTCACCGGCGTGGCCGCCGCGCGCTCCGGCGTCCCCGCGCTGCCGGCGGGGGAGACGGCCCCGGCCCTCCCCGCCGGGGACACCGTGCCGCCCGTCGAGGAGGCGTCCGTGGCGACCGGGCGCCCGCCGCTGCCGAGCCGCCCCGCGGTCCGCCGTCCGGACGACGTGGGTTCCGAGCCACCCGGCGAGCAGGACCCCGCCGGCGTACCCCGGCGACGGGTGCGCGACCGGCTGGCCCTGCGCATCGCCGCCGCGCAGCGCACGCCGGTGGTGCGCCCGGTGCTCGAGCCGCTGGCCGTGCTGCACCGGCAGAGCCACCCCAAGGCCGACCTGGCGCTGCTGCAGCGCGCGTACGACGTCGCCGAGGCGGCGCACGCCGCGCAGAAGCGCAAGAGCGGCGACCCCTACATCACCCACCCGCTGGCGGTGGCCACCGTGCTGGCCGGGCTGGGCATGGACACCACCACCCTGGTCGCGGCCCTGCTGCACGACACGGTCGAGGACACCGGGCAGACGCTGGACTCGATCACCGAGGCCTTCGGGCCCGAGGTGGCCCACCTGGTCGACGGCGTCACCAAGATCGACCGGGTCAAGCTCGGCGACGCCGCGCAGGCCGAGACCATCCGCAAGATGATCGTGGCGATGGCCCGCGACCCGCGGGTGCTGGTCATCAAGCTGGCCGACCGGCTGCACAACATGCGCACGCTGCGCTTCCTCCCGCCGGAGAAGCAGGAGAAGAAGGCCCGCGAGACGCTGGAGATCCTCGCCCCGCTGGCCCACCGGCTGGGCATGAACACCATCAAGTGGGAGCTCGAGGACCTCGCGTTCGCCACGCTGTACCCCAAGCGCTACGACGAGATCGTGCGGCTGGTCGCCGAGCGGGCGCCGTCGCGGGACACCTACCTGGCCGAGGTCGCCGCCGCGGTCACCGACCAGCTCAAGACCGCCGGCATCGCCGCCGTCGTCACCGGCCGGCCCAAGCACTACTACTCGATCTACCAGAAGATGATCGTCCGCGGCCGGGACTTCACCGACATCTGGGACCTGGTCGGCATCCGCATCCTGGTCGACTCCGTCCGCGACTGCTACGCCGCGCTGGGCATCATGCACGCGCACTGGCAGCCGGTGCCCGGCCGCTTCAAGGACTTCGTCGCGATGCCGAAGTTCAACATGTACCAGTCGCTGCACACGACCGTGATCGGCCCGCAGGGCAAGCCGGTGGAGCTGCAGATCCGCACGCACGACATGCACCGCACCGCCGAGTACGGCATCGCCGCGCACTGGAAGTACAAGGAGAAGGCGCGGGCCGGCGGCCGCCCCGCCCCGGGGGACCGCGGCGCGAAGACCGGCTCGCCGGACGACATGCTGTGGTTGCGCCAGCTGCTGGACTGGCAGCGTGAGGCGCAGGAGCCCGGGGAGTTCCTGGAGACCCTGCGCTACGACCTCGGCCCGCAGGAGGTCTTCGTCTTCACGCCCAAGGGCGACGTGGTCAGCCTGCCCGGCGGCGCCACCCCGGTCGACTTCGCCTACGCGGTGCACACCGAGGTCGGGCACCGCTGCATCGGCGCGCGGGTCAACGGCACGCTGGTCAGCCTGGACAGCACCCTCGGCAACGGCGACGTCGTCGAGGTGTTCACCTCCAAGTCGCCGACCGCCGGTCCCTCGCAGGACTGGTTGAGCTTCGTCGGCTCCTCCCGCGCGCGGACCAAGATCCGGCAGTGGTTCACCAAGGAGCGCCGCGAGGACGCCGTCGAGGCCGGCAAGGAGGCGCTCACCCGGGCCATGCGCAAGGCGGGCCTGCCGCTGCAGCGGCTGATGGGCGGGGAGGCGCTGTCCACCCTGGCCAAGGACCTGCGCCACGCCGACGTCACCGCGCTGTACGCCGCGGTGGGGGAGAACCAGATCTCCGCCTCCTCGGTCGTGGACAAGCTCATCGCGGCCCTGGGCGGCACCGAGGGCGCGGTCGAGGACATCGCCGAGACCACCATCCCGATGCGCCGCCCGGTGCACCGGCGGGCCGCCGGCGGCGACCCGGGCATCGTGGTGCACGGCATGACCGACGTGTGGGCCAAGCTCGCCAAGTGCTGCACCCCGGTGCCCGGGGACGCCGTCCTCGGCTTCGTCACCCGCGGGGGCGGGGTGAGCGTGCACCGCACCGACTGCACCAACGCCGCCGACCTCGAGCGCAAGCCCGAGCGGCTGGTCGAGGTCGAGTGGGCCAGCCAGCCCGGGTCGGTGTTCCTGGTGGCCATCCAGGTGGAGGCCCTGGACCGGCACCGGCTGCTGTCCGACGTCACCCGGGCGCTGGCCGACGAGCGGGTGAACATCCTGTCCGCGTCGGTGCAGACCAGCCGGGACCGGGTGGCGATCAGCCGGTTCACCTTTGAGCTGGCCGACCCCGCGCACCTGGGTGCGGTGCTGCAGACGGTGCGCAACGTCGAGGGCGTCTTCGACGTCGAGCGCGTCACCGCCTGAGGCCCACGCCGCCGGAGGACCCACCGGACCCCGCCCTCGCTCCGTGGTGCCCGACCTCGCGCTGTGGGGTGGGGTCGGGCACCACGCCGCGGGGGCCGGCCGGTCGGGTGACGGGTCGGGCCGGACCCGCCGGTGTCCGCCGACCAGGGGCACCAGGGGTTCTCCGGCGGGGCACGATGGCGGGGTGACCGACGTCCGCACCGCCGCCCGCCGGCTGGCCGCCGACCTGCTCGCGCCGGCGGCCGCGGCGGTGGAGGCCGACGGCGCCGTCCCCCGGGCGCACCTCGACGCGCTGGCCGCCGCGGGGCTGTACGGGCTCACCGGCCCGGCGGACGCCGGGGGGCTGGACGCCGACCGCGACACGGTGGCCGCCGTGGTCGAGGAGCTCGCCGCCGGTGACCTGGCGACCACCTTCGTCTGGCTGCAGCACCTGGGCGTCGTCGGCCGGCTGGCCGCGGCCGGTCCGCCGGAGCTGCGCGCCGCCCACCTCGCCGACCTGTGCGCCGGCCGGGTCCGCGCCGGGATCGCCCTGCAGGCGGCGCTGCGCCCCGGCCCGCCGGCGGTGCGGGTGCACCGGGACGGCGCCGAGCTGGTGCTCGACGGCGCGGTGCCCTGGGTGACCGGGTGGGGCCTGGTCGACCTGTTGATGGTGGCCGCGCGGGACGGCGAGGAGGTGCTGTTCACGCTGCTCGACGCCCGGGACGGACCGACCCTGGCCGCGACCCCGCAGCCGATGCTCGCCGTCGCGGCCAGCGCCACGGTCGAGCTGCGGCTGACCGGGCACCGGGTGCCCGCCGGGCGCCTGGTGCACGCGGCTCCGCTGGCCGGGCTGCTGGCCGGTGACGCCGCGGGCCTGCGGCTCAACGGCTCGCTGGCCCTCGGGCTGGTGCTGCGCTGCACCCGGCTGGTCGGTGCCTCCCCGCTGGACGGCGAGCTGGCCGCGGCGCGCGCCCGGCTGGACGCGGCCGGCCCGGCCGAGCTGCCGGCCGCTCGCGCCGAGGCCGCCGCGCTGGCCCACCGCGCGGCCGGCGCGCTGGTCGTGGCCACCGGCAGCCGGGCCGTCCGCACCGGGGACGTCGCCGGGCGGACGCTGCGCGAGGCGGCGTTCCTGCTGGTCTTCGGCTCCCGCCCGGCGATCCGGGCCGAGCTGCTGGCCCGGTTCGGCGCCGGCGTCGGGGCCCCGGTCAGCCCGTCGGCAGCCGGGTGGCGGTGACCGCGTAGAGCGGGTCGCCGCGGCCCGGCGGGGTCCGCAGCGCCACCCGCGGCTCGTCGAACAGCCCGGTGCGGCGGACCAGCTCGGCGACCACCAGGCCGTGCTGCTCGTCGTCGGTGGCCAGCCAGCCGCGCACGGCCTTGGTGGGGAAGCACCGGTTGGAGTAGGTGATCGCCAGCGCGCCGCCGGGCCGCAGCACCCGCCCGACGTCGGTGAGCACCTCGATCGGGCGGGTGAGGTAGTCGATCGACACGCAGCAGACGGCCGCGTCCACGTCGGCGTCGGGCAGCGGCACCCGCGGGTCGGTGTTGAGGTCGTGCACCAGCCGCTGGGTGGCCGCGGTGTTGGCCGCCAGCTCCTCGGCGTTCATGCCGAGCACCACCAGCTCCGCCGGCGGGGTGGAGAAGTGCGACACCCACGAGCTCATCAGGTCCAGCACCCGGCGCGGCGCCGGCGCGGACCCGTTGATGCCCAGCTCGGCGTACAGGGCGCCCACCGCGGCGATCGCCCGGTCGTCGATGTGCGTGACCAGCCGGACCGGGCCGTAGAAGACCTGGTCGGGGGTGTCGTCGGCGCGGTCGAAGAAGCCCGGCGGGAAGCCGGCGTAGCGGTCGGCGGGGTCCATCACCCGATGGTGGCCGACTCCACGGTCACCGGCACGGTCGGGGCGCCGCCGCCGGGGCTGGGCTCCAGCGAGCCGTCGTTGCCGCCCTCGGCCACCTCGTCGAGCACGGCCAGCCCGGCCTCGTCGACGGTGCCGACGACGGTGTAGTCCGGGGGCAGCCGGCTGTCTCCCCACACGAGGAAGAACTGGCTGCCGTCCACGCCCCGGCCGCTGTTGGCCATCGCCACGGTGCCGCGGGGGTAGGTCTCCTCACCGGTCACCTCGGTCGGGGAGGTGTAGGTGGGCCCGCCCGCGCCGGTGCCGGTCGGGTCGCCGCACTGCAGCACCTTGAGCCCCTCGCCGTCGACCTGCCGGTGGCAGGGCGAGTCGTCGAAGAAGCCCTGACCGGCGAGGTGGGCCAGGCTGGCGGCGGCGCACGGGGTGGCCGCCCGGTCCAGGGTCACGGTGAGCTCGCCCAGGTTCGTGGTCACCAGCAGGTCGGTGGTGCCCTCGGCGGGCACCTCCTCCGCCGGCGGGTCCACCTCGACGAGGTACGGGTTGCCGGGCTCGGCCTCGCCCCAGGCGCAGGTCGCCGTCCCGTCCGCGGTGGACGAGCCGGCCGGCTCGCCCCCGGAGCAGGCCGCCAGCGCGAACAACGCCCCAGCCAGCCCGGCCGCAGCGCGCGGCCGACGGCTCACGCGGCGACCGTCAGCGTCTGGATCCGGACCTCCTGGGTGGGCGCGCCGTCACCCGCGCCGTTGCTGCCGTCGTTGCCGTTGGCCGCGACGGTGTCCAGGGTGGCCAGCCCGGCCTCGTCGATGGTGCCGAGCACCGTGTAGGACGGCGGCAGCTGGCTGTCGCCCCAGACCAGGAAGAACTGGCTGCCGTCGAAGCCCTGGCCGCTGTTGGCCATCGCCACCGTGCCGCGCGGGTAGGTCTCGTCGCCGGTGACCTGGGTGGGGAACTCGTAGGCCGGGCCGCCGGCGCCGGTGCCGCTCGGGTCGCCGCACTGCAGCACCTGCAGGCCCGCGGAGTCGGTCTGGCGGTGGCACACCGTGTCGTCGTAGTAACCCTGCCCGGCCAGGTACACCATGCTCGCCACCGCGCACGGGGCGCCGGCGTTGTCCAGCGTGAGGCCGATCGGGCCCAGGTTGGTGGTGATGTCGACCTCGGTGGTGCCGGTCGGCGTCACCTCGACCGGCGGGGTGCCGGTGTCGGCCTGCAGGTTCGGGTTGGCGGCGGTGTCGGCCGGCGCCCAGTCGCAGCTGCCGTCAGCGCCGTCGACCACGCCGGGGGTGGGCTCCGCCGGAGCGGCCGAGGGCGTGGCCGAGGGCTCCGCGGCGGCGCTGTCGGTGTCCTCCCCGCCGATGCCGGTGACCAGCAGGACGACGCTGACCACGAGCACCGCGACCGCCGCGCTGACCCCGATCAGCACGTTGCGGCGACGCCGGCGGGCCAGCTCGGCACGGCGCTCGAGTTGGCGCTGCAGCCGCCGCTGGGCGGCCTCTCGGCGCTGCTTGTTGCTCGGCACGGGTGGGACTCCTCCGCGGGGGACGGGTGCTGCGGGGGTCGGTCAGGGCCCCGCCGGTCGGCCTGCCGAGTCTAGGTGGCGGCCCTGACCGTTCCCTGTCAGCGCGTCCGGGGCGGCACCGGGGGCCCGCGTAACCTGCACGGGTGCTCATCCGCTCCTTCCCGGCCGGCGCCTTCGGCACCAACTGCTACGCCGTCGCTCCCGGGCCCCGGCAGGAGTGCGTGGTCGTCGACCCCGGGATGGACGCCGTCGAGCCCCTGGCCCGGCTGCTGGCCGCGGACGGGCTGAAGCCGGTGGCCGTCGTCCTCACCCACGGCCACCTCGACCACACCTTCTCGGTGCTGCCGGTGTGCGACGGCTACGACATCCCCGCCTACCTGCACCCGCGTGACGCCGGCATGCTCGCCGACCCGGCCCGCTGGCACGGCCCGCAGCTGGCGCCGCTGATCACCGGGGTGGCGCTGCCCGACCCCGCGGAGGTCCTGCCGCTGGAGGACGGCGCCGTCCTGTCCCTGGCCGGGGTCGAGCTGACGGTGCGGCACGCGCCGGGGCACACGCAGGGCTCCGTCGTGTTCTCCCTGGACCTAGGGGACGCACCGGGCCTGCTGGCCGGTGACGTGCTGTTCGCGGGCTCGGTCGGCCGGGTGGACCTGCCCGGCGGGTCGTGGGAGGACATGCTGCGCTCGCTGCGCGACGTCGTCCTGCCGCTGGACGACGAGACGGTGGTGCTGCCCGGGCACGGGCCGGCCACGACGGTCGGCCGGGAGCGGGCCACCAACCCGTACCTGGCTCAGGCCGGGGCGGCGGCCCCGAGGGGCCGGGGGCTGTGACCGGTCTCACCGCCCCGAAGGGCACCTTCGACGTCCTGCCGCCGGCCTCCGAGCGGTTCCTCGCCGTCCGCGAGACGCTCACCGCGCCGCTGCGGCGGGCCGGGTACGGCTACGTCGAGACGCCGGTGTTCGAGGAGACCGCCGTCTTCTCCCGCGGGGTCGGGGAGTCCACCGACGTCGTGACCAAGGAGATGTACACCTTCGCCGACCGCGGCGGCCGGTCGCTCACCCTACGCCCGGAGCTCACCGCCGGGCTGATGCGGGCGTTCATCGAGCACCGGCTGCACGCCGGCGCGCTGCCGGTGAAGCTGTGGACGGTCGGTCAGGCGTTCCGCTACGAGCGCCCGCAGGCCGGCCGCTACCGGCACTTCACCCAGGTCGACATGGAGGCCCTCGGCGTCGACGACCCGGCGCTGGACGCCGAGGTGGTGGCGCTGGGCGTGCAGTGTTTCCGCGACCTGGGGCTCACCGACTTCGAGCTGCTGCTGACCTCGCTGGGCGACGCCACCTGCCGGCCGCAGTACCGCGAGCTGCTGGTGGCGTACCTGGACAAGCTGGACCTGGACGAGGACACCCGCCGGCGGGCGGCGATCAACCCGCTGCGGGTGCTGGACGACAAGCGGCCCGAGGTGCAGGCCCAGCTGGACGACGCCCCGCTGATGGTCGACCACCTGTCGGACTCCACCCGGGCGCACTACGACGCCGTCCGCCAGCACCTCACCGACCTCGGCGTGACCTGGACCGAGGCGCCCCGGCTGGTGCGCGGGCTGGACTACTACACCAAGACCACCTTCGAGTTCGTGCACTCCGGGCTGGGCGCGCAGTCGGCGATCGGCGGCGGCGGGCGCTACGACGGGCTGTCCGCGGCGCTCGGCGGCCCCGACGTCTCCGGCATCGGCTACGCAGTCGGCGTCGACCGCACCCTGCTGGCGGTGCAGGCCGAGGGCCTCGACGTGGGTGCCGCGGCCGGCGTGCAGGCGTTCGTCGTCCCGCTGGGCGCCGAGGCCCGGCGGCTCGCCGTCCGCCTGGTCGGTCAGCTGCGGCAGGCCGGCGTCGCCGCCGACACCGTCTACGGCGGCCGCGGGCTCAAGGGCGCGATGAAGGCCGCCGACCGGTCGGGCGCCTCGCACCTGGTCGTCATCGGCGAGCGGGACCTGGCCGAGGGCGTCGGCCAGGTCAAGGACATGCGC
This sequence comes from Geodermatophilus sp. DSM 44513, assembly GCF_032460525.1. Lineage (NCBI taxonomy): Bacteria > Bacillati > Actinomycetota > Actinomycetes > Geodermatophilales > Geodermatophilaceae > Geodermatophilus > Geodermatophilus sp. DSM 44513. The sequence goes on from NZ_CP135963.1 coordinate 1,914,978, forward strand.
ACCGGGGAGCAGCGCCCGGTCCCCGTGGGGGAGCTGTTCGAGACGGTGCGTGCGAGTGTGGAGCGGTGACCTCTTCGACCGTGAGAACGACGCCCGAGCGAGCATCGCAGGGAGCGCCAGCGACCGAGGAGCGGAACGAGGGCGGAGTCGAACGATGAGCATGCAGCAGCGGCCGCTGGGCCGGACGGGGGCCGACGTCAGCGTCGTCGGCCTGGGCACCTGGCAGCTGGGCGCGGACTGGGGGGACGTCGACGACGACGCGGCCGCCGCCGTCCTCGACGCGGCGCTGGACGCCGGGGTGACCCTGCTCGACACCGCCGACGTCTACGGCGACGGGCGCTCGGAGGAGCGCATCCGCAAGGCGCTCGCGCCGCGGGCGGAGCGGCCGTTCGTGGCGACCAAGGCCGGCCGCCGCGCCGACCCGTTCACCGCGGAGCAGTACACCCCGGAGAACCTGCGCGCCTGGGTGGACCGCTCCCGCCGCAACCTCGGCGTGGACACCCTGGACCTGGTCCAGCTGCACTGCCCGCCGCCGGCGACCTACGACGACGACCGGGTCTACGACGCCCTGGACGCACTCGTCGCCGACGGCGCGATCGCCGCCTACGGGGTGTCGGTGGAGACGGTCGCCGAGGGGCTGCGCGCCCTGCAGCGGCCGGGCGTGCAGTCGCTGCAGGTCATCCTCAACGTCTTCCGGCGCAAGCCGCTGGAGGAGCTGCTGCCCGCGGCGGTGCAGGCGCAGGTCGGCGTCCTCGCCCGGGTGCCGCTGGCCAGCGGGCTGCTGACCGGCAAGTACGACGAGACGACCACCTTCGCCGCCGACGACCACCGGAACTTCAACCGCAACGGCGAGGCCTTCGACGTCGGGGAGACCTTCTCCGGGGTGCCGTTCGACGTCGGCCTGGCCGCCGCGCGCGAGGTCGCCGAGATCGCCGGGGACGCCCCGACCGCGGCGTTCGCGCTGCGCTGGGTGATCGACCAGCCCGGCGTCACGTCGGTCATCCCCGGCGCCCGCACCGTCGAGCAGGTCCGCGGCAACGTCGCGGCGGCCGCCCTGCCGCCGCTGACCGACACCCAGCTGGCCGACCTCGAGCGGGTCTACGACGAGCAAGTCCGCGCGCACGTCCACGACCGCTGGTAGTCCCCACCCGCTGCGTCGGCGCCCACCCACCACCCCGGAAGGCAACATCCCGTGCTCCGCACCCACGACGCCGGCACGCTGCGCGCGTCCGACGCCGGTTCCCCCGTCACCCTCGCCGGCTGGGTCGCCCGCCGCCGCGACCACGGCGGCGTGGTCTTCGTCGACCTGCGCGACGCCTCCGGCTACGTGCAGGTCGTCGTCCGCGAGGAGGAGGCGCACGCGCTGCGCAACGAGTTCTGCGTGCTGGTCACCGGGGAGGTGCGCCGGCGACCCGAGGGCAACGAGAACCCCGAGCTGCCCACCGGCGAGGTCGAGGTGGCCGCGACCGAGCTGCGGGTGCTCGCGCCGTCCGCGCCGCTGCCCTTCCCGATCGAGACCGACCAGCCGGCCTCCGACGACGTCCGCTACCGGTACCGCTACCTGGACCTGCGCCGGCAGGGCCCCGCCCGGGCGCTGCGGCTGCGGTCGGAGGTCAACCGGGTCGCCCGCGGGGTCATGGCGCAGCACGGCTTCGTCGAGGTCGAGACCCCGACGCTCACCCGCTCCACGCCCGAGGGCGCCCGCGACTTCGTCGTCCCGGTGCGGCTGCAGCCGGGGAAGTGGTACGCGCTGCCGCAGTCCCCGCAGCTGTTCAAGCAGCTGCTGATGATCGGCGGCCTGGAGCGCTACTACCAGATCGCCCGCTGCTTCCGCGACGAGGACTTCCGCGCCGACCGCCAGCCGGAGTTCACCCAGCTGGACTTCGAGATGAGCTTCGTCGAGCGCGACGACGTCCTCGCCGTCGCCGAGGACGTCGTCCGCGCGCTGTGGGCGGAGCTGGCCGGGTACGCAGTGCCGGAGATCCCGCGGATGACCTACCGCGAGGCGATGGACCGGTTCGGGTCGGACAAGCCGGACCTGCGCTTCGGCCTGGAGCTCACCGAGCTGACGTCCTACTTCGCCGGCACCCCGTTCCGCGTCTTCCAGTCGCCCTACGTCGGCGCGGTGGTCATGCCCGGCGGCGGCGCGCAGCCGCGGCGGGCGTTCGACGCCTGGCAGGACTGGGCGCGGTCGCGCGGCGCCAAGGGCCTGGCCTACGTGACCGTCGCCGAGGACGGCACGCTCGGCGGGCCGGTGGCCAAGAACATCTCCGAGGCCGAGCGCGCGGGCCTGGTCGACGCGGTCGGTGCGCGCCCGGGGGACTGCGTCTTCTTCGCCGCCGGCACCCGCCGCACCGCGCAGGAGCTGCTCGGGGCGGCCCGCAACGAGATCGCCCGCCGGCTGGAGCTGATCACCCCCGGCACCTGGTCGTTCCTGTTCGTCGTCGACTTCCCGATGTTCGAGCAGACCGAGGACGGCGACTGGACGTTCATGCACCACCCGTTCACCTCGCCCACGCCCGAGTGGCTGGACCGGTTCGCCGAGGACCGGGCCGGTGCGCTGTCCGACGCCTACGACCTGGTGGTCAACGGCAGCGAGTGCATGAGCGGCTCGGTCCGGATCGCCGACGCCGAGCTGCAGGAGCGGGTGTTCCAGACCCTGGGGATGAGCCGGGAGGAGGCCCGCGAGCGGTTCGGCTTCTTCCTGGAGGCCTTCGCCTACGGCCCGCCGCCGCACGCCGGCGCGGCGCTGGGCTGGGACCGGCTGTGCGCGCTGCTGGCCGGGGTGGACTCCATCCGCGAGGTCATCGGCTTCCCCAAGACCGGTGCCGGCTTCGACCCGCTGACCGGCGCGCCGACGCCGATCACCGACGCGCAGCGCGCGGAGGCCGGCATCGACGCCAAGCCCGAGGAGCCGGCACTGCCCGGCCAGCCGGGCGCCCCGGGGCCGACCGACCCCACCGGCTGAGCGTCGGCCGTCCGTCCCACCCGGCCGTGCCCCCTCCCGCCGTGATCATCGGCGGGTGGCTGCCCCCACCGGCGTGTCGGGCCGCCACCCGCCGATGGTCGACACCCGGGCGGCGTCCTCCGTCTCCCGCGTCTGCACCGCCCCGTCCGCCGGCCGGGACCGCCAGCCGGCCGGCGCGCGGGCGGCGAGGACGGCGAGCACCAGCCACAGCGCGAGGGCGACGCGGCTGTTGTTGGCGGGGTGGTCGGCGGTGCTCATCACCAGGACGCCGACGAGGGCGACCAGGGCCGCGGTGCTGACCGGGTCGCCCCGACGGGCGGCGGCCGCACCGGTGACCACGGCCGCGACGGTGAGCAGGCCGATGGCCAGCAGGCCGGGCACGCCGGTCTCCACCAGCCAGTTCAGCCACAGGTTGTGGGCGTGCGCGTACTCCAGCGGCCCGTCGCCCGCGGCGTTGACGGCGTCACCGGCCCGGCCCAGGCCGACGCCCAGCAGCGGGTGCTCGGCGGCCACGGCCAGGGCCGGCTGCCAGGCCAGGTTGCGCACCTGCACCGACGCCGCGACCGCCGACCCGAGGGCGAAGACCGCGGCCAGGGCGGCCAGCGCGAGCACCGGCGCGGCGAGGACCGCCCGGCCCCCGCGCCGGCGCCCCACGGCACGGGCCGCCACGAGGACCACCGCGCCCAGCGCGGCGCCCAGCACCGCGGCCCGGGACGCCGAGGTCACCAGGCCCAGGTAGCCGACGCCGACCAGCGCCACGACCACCGCCCGGCCGGCGCGCTCGCGCAGCCCGTCGAGGGTCAGCACCGCCAACGGGGCGACGAGCAGCACGAAGGCCGCCATCACGTTGGGGTTGGCGAAGGTGCCCGTGGTCCGGGGCCACGTCGACGGTCCGCAGGGCGCGTCGGCGAAGGCCGCCGTCCGGCAGCCGAACGGTGCCAGGCCGTCGTCGAGCTGCCCGAGGGCGGTGACGGCGACCAGCACCAGGCCGGCCAGCGCGGCCAGCGCCACCCCCCGCACCGCACCCGGCTCCCGGCGGAGCAGCCCGACCACCAGGTAGTAGGTGGCGACCAGGGTCAGGAGGGCCCGCAGCGGGGCGGACGGGTGCTGCCCGAGCACCGTCGTGGCGGTGGCGGCGAGCACTAGCAGGACGATCGGCACGTCGAGCCGGGTGCGCAGGTCGCGCCAGCGGGTCCCGGCCACGAGCAGGCCCAGCAGGCCCGCGGCGACGACCAGCCGTCCGGCGGTCAGCCAGGCGACCAGGCCGTCGGCGGGCAGCACGCCGGCCGCCGCGTCGACCAGCAGCACCGCGACGGCCAGCGCGGCCAGCACCAGACCGGAGGAGGTGACGGAGGCGCGGGGACTCACCCGCCCGACGGTCACGGACCCGGGTGTCCTCCCGGCCAACAGCGGGCGAGGGGAGCGTGCTGTCGGGCCGGCACCGGTGTGCCGTCGCGGACGGTGCGCCGTCGACCTCGGGCGCGGCCACTGCACGCCGGCCGGCCGTGATCATCGGCGGGTGGCTGCCCGCGTCGGCGTGTCGGACCACCACCCGCCGACGCTCAACCCGCGCCGGGGCGCCAGCCCCGGCTGCGCAGGGTCCGGCGGGTGCGGTCGACGACGACCGTGGGCGACTCCGCGTGGCGCGCGGCGAAGCGGAGCACCGACCAGCCGTCGGCCGCCATCAGGGAGTACCGGTCGACGTCCCTGCCGAACTGCTCCCGATCCGCGTGCTGCCGGCCCTCGTACTCCAGCAGCACCCGCCACTGCGCGTAGCCGAGGTCCCCGTGGGCCACGACCCGGCCCTCCCGGTCCCGCACCTCGACCTGCGGCTGCGGGTCGGGCAGGTCGCTGGTCAGCAGCCAGTACCGCACCAGGCTCTCCGGCCGGGACATCGACCGCGGGGACAGCAGCGGCGCGCACGCCCGCGCCCGGACGACGCCGCGTACGCGGTCGGCCCGGTCCAGTCGCCGCCCCAGATCGGCGGCCGGCAGGTGACCGGCGCGCATCAGAGCGTCGCCGACCGCGACCAGCTCGTGCGCGGGCAGCCCGGCAGCCAGGTCGAGGAACGTCTGCGGCCCGGAGGTCAGTCGCAGCCCTCGGTGCCGGACGACGTCCTCGGCGGCGAGCCGGCGGGCGTGCACGACCAGCTCGGCGCGCTGGGGCAGCACCCGCCGCGGCGTCAGGACGACGTGCGGCCGCCGGGGGAGGTCGAGGTGGGCACCCAGCACGGCGGCCGCGGTGCCGTGGGCGAACGCGGCGTCCGCGGGGAGGACGGAGGCCAGCACCGCGAGCCGCTCCACCTCGTCGACCGCGTCGTCCAGGAGCGCGTAGAGGTCGTGGGCCAGCCGGAGGAAGCGGGGACCCCGCAGCTGGGCGCGGGTGAGCCCAGCGGCGCGGGCCGAGGTGACGGTGTACGTCTCGGGCAGGGACACCCGGCCGACCCTGGGTGACCGGCGGGCACCCGCCCCGTCCCGGCGGGGATCTATGGACGGGCGGGCTGGGTGTGGAGGGCCCGCGCACCGCCGTGATCATCGGCAGGTGGCTGCCCGACACGCAGGTGTAGTCATTCGGTTGTTGCAACGCCCCTTCGATGGTGGTGGTGATGGCCGGATGCCGGGACGTCGGTTGGACGTAGGTGAGCGCCTGCAGATCGAGGCGCTGTGGCGAGCGGGCCAGGAGATCCCGCAGATCGCAGTGTTGACCGGCCGGCATCGGTCGACGGTGTGGCGGGAGCTGCAGCGCAACCACTCCTATCGGCATGGTCACAAGAACCCGGCCGGACGCAGCACGGCCCGCCCGGCCGGGCGGGGCGGGCTGTACCGGTGGGGCTATCTGGCCGGCCGCGCTCAGGAACGGGCAGCCGCCCGGGCGCGGCGGCCCAAGCCGGCCAAGCTGGGACCGGGCACGGCCCTGCGGGCGGAGGTGCTCCAGCGGCTGCGGCAACGGCACTCACCGCGCCAGATCGCCCACGGCCTGCCCCGGGAGCATCCGGGCGCGGCAGGCTGGGCCGTGTCGCACGAGACGATCTACCAGGCCATCTACGTCCAAGGCCGGGGCAGCCTGCGCGCCGAGCTGGCCGACCAGGTGGCGCTGCGCTCCGGACGCGCCCATCGCCGCGCGCGCCGGATACCCGGTGGGGCGGTGCGCTCGGCGCGGGCCTGGGCCACCCCGCAGTTCCACCTCTCCGCCCGCCCCGCCGAGGCCGCCGACCGGGCCGTGCCCGGCCACTGGGAAGGTGACCTGGTCATCGGCGCGCGCGGCGCTTCGGCGATCGTCACCCTCGTGGAGCGCTCCACCCGCTACGTGATGCTCGGCGCGCTCCCCGGCGGCCGCGCCTCCGAGGCCGTCATCGACGTCCTGTCCACCCTCGCCCAGCGCCTCCCGCAACACCTGCTGCGCTCGCTGGCCTGGGACCTGGGCCCGGAGCTGGCCGGCCACGCCGGCTTCACTGTGGCCACCGGCTGCCCGGTGTTCTTCTGCGACCCGCACTCACCCTGGCAGCGCGGCAGCAACGAGAACACCAACGGCTTGCTCCGCCAGTACTTCCCCCGCTCGACCACCGACTTGCGCACCTGGACCCAAGAGGCCCTCGACGACGTCGCCGCCGAACTCAACGGCCGCCCCCGCGAAACCCTCGGCTGGCACACTCCCGCCGAGAAGCTCAACGAGCTCCTCGTTGCAACAGCCGCTTGAAGGCGCCGCAGACGGGGACAGCCACCTGCGGATGATCACGGCCGCAGGGAGGCCGCAGGGAGGCCGCAGGGAGGCGGCAGGGTGGCGTGGGGCCCTCAGGCGGCGTCGAGGCGGGCCAGCTGCTCCGGGGTCAGCTCGACGCCGGTCGCGGCCGCGGAGTCCTGGATCGACGCCGCCCGCGACGCCCCCGGGATCGGGACGACGACGTCGGCCTGCGCCAGGTGCCAGGCCAGCGTGACCCGGTACACCGACACGCCCAGCTCGTCGGCGACCCGGGCGAACGCCGGCGCGGCCGAGCCCAGCGACCCCGCCGACGACACCCCGCCGAACGGGCTCCACGGGATGAACGCCAGCCCGTGCCCGGCGCAGTGCGCGAGCTCACCGGCCGAGGAGCGCCACCCCGGCGAGAACTGGTTCTGCACGCTCACCAGCGCCGGGCCCACGATCGAGCGGGCGACGTCGATCTGCGCCACGTCGGCGTTGGAGATGCCCGCCCGCTGCACCAGCCCGTCGTCGACGAGCTGCCGCAGCGCGCCCATCGACTCCTCCCACGGCGTCGCGGGGTCGGGGCGGTGGTACTGGTAGAGGCCGATCGCGTCGACGCCGAGGCGCCGCAGCGACGCCTCGCACGCCGTCCGCAGGTAGCCGGGGGAGCCGTCGAGCTCCCAGTCGGTGCCGCGCCGGGTGTGCCCGCCCTTGGTGGCCACCAGCACCGAGGAGGTGTCCCCGCCGTAGGAGGCCAGGGCCGCGGCGACCAGCTCCTCGTTGTGGCCGAACTCCGACTCGTCGAGCGCGTATGCGTCGGCGGTGTCGATGAGCGTCACGCCGGCGTCCAGGGCGGCGTGCACCACCGCGTGGGCTTCGTCCGGCGCGGGGCGGTCCTCCTTGGTCGACAGGGGCATCGCCCCCAGGCCGATGGCGCTGACGGTCAGGTCTCCGATGCGTCGCTGCTGCACGGGGTCTGTCGTGCCCCGCCCGCGGCCGCGCAACCGTGCGGCCACGGTCCGTCGACGGGGTGGCCGCCGGGCAGCTCCAGCACGGCCCGGGACCCGCCCAGGGGGCCCTCCTCGAGCCAGGCGCGCCCGCCGTGCAGGCCCGCCTGCTGAGCGACCAGCGCCAGGCCCAGGCCGGAGCCGGGGGCGGTCGCCGCCCGCCCCCGGTGGAAGCGGGCGAACACCTGCTCCCGCTCGTCGGGCGGCAGCCCCGCACCGTCGTCGTCCACCACGAGCCGCACCCGGTCGGGCCCGGCGACGACGGAGAGCTCGACGCGGCTGCCGCCGGCGTGCCGCAGGGCGTTGGCGAGCAGGTTGTCCACGGCGAGCCGCAGACCGGCGGTCCAGCCGGGGACGGTGACCTCGCCGGCCGGCAGGCGCACGTCGACGGTCACGCCGGGCGGGGCGGAGCGGCGGGCGGCGGCCACCGCCTGCGCGGCGAGGTCGGTGAGCTCGACCGGCGCGCGGTCCCGCCCCCCGGCCAGCTCGCCGGCGGCCAGGTGCGACAGCGCGATCAGCGTCTCCTCCAGCCGGGCCTGGCTGCCGCGCAGCTCGGCGAGCACCTCGGCGCGCTGGTCCGCGGGCAGGTCGGGGTGGCCGGCCAGCACCTCCAGGTCGGTCCGCATCGCGGTCAGCGGCGTGCGCAGCTCGTGCCCGGCGGCGGCGGCGAAGTCCCGCGCGGCCTGCAGCGCCCGGGCCTCCTCGGCCCGGGCCCGCTCGACGCGGTCGAGCAGGTGCTGCACCGCCTCGACCAGGTCGGCGGTCTCGGCGGTCCGCCCCACCGGCCCGTCGGCCAGGGCCGCCCGCTCGGCTTGCGTGGGAGCGGGTCCGAGGGCGGCCGTCCGGTGCCGCAGCAGCCGCAGCGGCCGGGTCGCCGGACCGGCCAGCAGCCAGCCCAGCCCGGCCGCGGCCGTGGCGGCCAGTGCCGTCAGCAGCGCCGCCGCCCGGCGGAACCCGGCGAGCGTGCGGTCGGTCGCGTCCCGCGCGAACCCGACGGTCAGCACGCCGCCGGCCGGCAGCGCCACGGTCCGCACCCGGTAGTCCCGGCCGTCCACGACGACGCTCCCGGACGTCGGTGGCAGTGCCGGCGCCGCGGCAGCCGGCCCGGCGGTGCGGACGCCGCCGTCGGCCGGCCGGACCGTGAGGACCAGACCGTCGGCGAGCGCGCGCACCGCGGCCGGCCGCAGCTCGGCCTCGAGCGCGGTGCCGGCGCCGGGGCCGGCCAGCCGGCCCCCCACCGCCTCGGCCACCAGGTCCAGGCGCCGGTCGAGCGCGGCCACCTCGCGGCGGCCGAGCAGCGTGGTCACCACGGCCGCCACCACCAGCGCGACCACGACCGCACCCACGGCGGCCGCGAGCGCCACCCGACTGCGCAGCGACCGGGTCCCCGGGCGCCGGCGACCGGCCGGCCGGTCACCCACCGGGACCGGCCGGTGCCTCGAGCCGGAACCCGATCCCGCGGACGGTGTGCACCAGCCGCGGGGTCCCGCCGGCCTCCAGCTTGCGCCGCAGCTGGCTGACGAAGACGTCGACCACGTTGGTGTCGACGGCGAAGTCGTACCCCCAGACCAGCTCCAGGAGCCGTTCGCGGCTCAGGACCAGGCCGGCGTTGCGCGCGAGCGTCTCGGCCAGGTCGAACTCGCGGCGGGTGAGCTCCACCGGGACGCCCGCCACCGAGGCCGTGCGCCGGGCCGGGTCGACGACCAGCGGCCCGACGCTCAGCCCCCCGGACGGCGCGGCGGGCACCCGGCGCAGCAGCGCGCGCAGGCGGGCCACCAGCTCGGTGAGCGCGAACGGCTTGACCAGGTAGTCGTCGGCGCCGGCGGCCAGGCCGGTCACCCGGTCGTCGACGCTCGTGCGGGCGCTGAGCATGCACACCGGGGTGGGCACGCCCCGCCGCCGCAGCGTGTCGACCACCCGGATGCCGTCCCGCCCGGGCAGGCCGACGTCGAGCACGATGCAGTCGGGCGCGCGGTCCTCGACGGCGCGCAGCGCGGCCTCGCCGTCCGCCGCGAGCCGCACCCGGAAACCGGACAGGCGCAGGCCGCGGTCCAGGGAGACCCGGATGTCCTCGTCGTCGTCGACGACGAGGACGTCCGGCGGCGGCTCGGGGTCCACGGTGCCGATGATCGCGGCTGGGGCGGCGCGTGCGGGCCCGTGCTCAGCCGCCGGGCCGGCACGCCGCGCGGTGCAGGTGCGCCGCCCGGGCGAGATCCCGCAGCTCGGCCCGCACCTCGGGGTGCTCGGCCGCGTGCTCGCGCACCAGCTGCCGGCGCTCGCCCACCGGCGTGTCGCGGAGCTCCTCGAGCAGGGCGGCGAGCTCGGGGTGGCCGGCCAGCGCGTCGACGACCCGGCGGACGACGCCGGACCGGGTGCCGTCCCAGCGGAGCACGTCCTCCCGGACCTCCGCGCGCAGCTCCTCGACGGCGGCGGAGACGTCGGGGTGCTCCTCGAGGTACGCGGCCCACTGCGCGGACCGCTCCGTGGCCGGCAGGTGCCGCAGCTCCTGGAGGACGGCGGCGACCTCGGGGTGGTCGAGCAGGAGGTCGACGGCGGCCCGCCGGTCGTCGAGCCAGGGGCAGGTCGCCGGGACGTGACCGGTGCCGGCCGCCCCGGTGCCGGCGGCGGCCGTGGCGGGGACGCCGATCGCCAGCACGGCGGTCAGGCCCGCGCCGGCCAGGGCGGAGAGGGTGCTGATGGGCATGGGGTCCTCCGGTGGACGAGGTGTTCAGGACACCTCGCAGCCTGGGGACCCGGTGTGCGGGGACTCTCAGGCGATCATGAGGAGATCCTGAGGGCCGGGCCGACCCCGCCGTCCTCGCCGACCGGGGCCGTCGTGCCGCGCGGGTAGCGTCGGTACCCGTGAGTTCGCTGTTCGACGAGCCGGTGGCGGACGGCGGCACCGTCGACCCGGGGGCGCCGCTGGCGGTGCGGATGCGGCCCCGCTCGCTGGACGAGGTCGTCGGCCAGACCCACCTGCTGGGGCCCCGGGCACCGCTGCGCCGGCTGGTGGAGGCCGACGAGCCCATGTCGCTGGTCCTCTACGGCCCGCCGGGCACCGGCAAGACCACGCTCGCGCACGTCGTCTCCCTGGCCACCGCGCGCCAGTTCGTCCAGCTCTCCGCCCTCGACTCCGGGGTCAAGGAGGTCCGCGCGGTCATCGCGGGCGCCAGGCGGGAGCTGACGTACGGCGGCCGGCGCACCGTGCTGTTCATCGACGAGGTGCACCGGTTCTCCAAGACCCAGCAGGACAGCCTGCTCTCGGCGGTCGAGGACCGGATCGTCAGCCTGGTCGCCGCCACCACCGAGAACCCGTACTTCTCCGTGGTGAGCCCGCTGCTGTCCCGCTCCCTGGTGCTGGCGCTGCAGCCGCTGGACGACGACGACGTCCGCGCCGTGCTGCACCGCGCGCTGACCAGCGACCGCGGCCTGGCCGGTGCGGTCACCCTCACCGCCGAGGCCGAAGAGCACCTCGTGCGCATCGCCGGCGGCGACGCGCGCAAGGCGCTGACCGCGCTGGAGTCCGGCGCCGGGGCGGCGCGGGCGGCCGGCGGCGACGTGCTGAACCTGGCCACCCTGGAGACGGCGGTGGCCCAGGCCGCAGTGCGCTACGACCGGTCCGGCGACCAGCACTACGACGTCGCCAGCGCGCTGATCAAGTCCATCCGCGGCAGCGACGTCGACGCCGCGCTGCACTACCTGGCGCGCATGGTCGAGGCCGGGGAGGACCCGCGCTTCATCGCCCGCCGCCTGGTCATCGCCGCCAGCGAGGACGTCGGCATGGCCGACCCGACGGCGCTGCAGACCGCGGTGGCCGCCGCCGACGCGGTCGCCTTCATCGGCATGCCCGCGGGCCACTTCCCCCTGGCGCAGGCCGTCGTCCACCTGGCCACCGCGCCGAAGTCGAACGCGGTCACCGTGGCGATCGGCGAGTCCGTGGCCGACGTCCGCGCCGGGCGGGCCGGCCCGGTGCCGCCCGGCCTGCGCGACGCCCACTACGCCGGTGCCAGGCAGCTCGGGCACGGCGGCACCTACGCCTACCCGCACGACTCCCCCGAGGGGATCGTGCCGCAGCAGTACCCGCCCGACGCCCTGGTCGGGCGGGACTACTACCGGCCCACCGGCCGGGGCGCGGAGGCCACGATCGGCGCCCGGCTGGCGAAGCTGCGCGCGATCGTCCGACGCAGGCGGTGAGCCCCGGCGGGGCACGGACGGCTGCCGGGGGCCCCGACTACTGTGACCCCGCCGGGCCGACGCCCGCCGGCGGCGACCGGCGGAGCGCCCACGGACGCCGGGTGACGGCCGCGCCGCCGCAGACGGCGCGGGCCGTCGGGTCAACACAGTCGAGCAACCAGGAGGACCGGGTGTCCGCAGGAGAGTGGGCCGGACTGATCGCAGCGCTGGCGCTGGTGCTGCTGGTGGCGCTGGTCGCCGTCCCGATCCTCAAGCTGGGTCGCACGCTGGACGAGGCGACCCTGACCATCCGGCAGGCGCGGGAGCAGAGCGGCCCGATCCTCAGCCAGGCCTCCACGACGGTGGCGCACGTCAACAGCAACCTGGAGCGGGTCGACGACATCACCGGCAACGCCGCGAACGTCTCCAGCAACGTCGCCGCCCTGACCAGCGTCGTGGCGGCCACCCTGGGCAGCCCGCTGATCAAGGTGGCCGCGTTCAGCTACGGCGTGCGCAGCGCGGCCCGCAAGAAGCGCGAGGGCCAGGCGATCGCCGACGCCGCCGCCCGGGACAAGGCCGAGCGCCGCGCGCGCCGCACCGCCCGGCGGGCCGCCTGATGCGCCGGCTGTTCTGGCTGGCCATGGGCATCACCATCGGCGCCCTCGTCGTCCGCAAGCTGACCGCGGCCGCCGAGCGGATCACCCCCGCCGGCATCGGCGGCTCGATCGCCGAGGGCCTGCGCGACCTGGCCGAGGCCATCGGCGACTTCGGCGCCGACGTGCGCGCCGCGATGGCCGAGCGGGAGGTGGAGCTGCGGGCCGGCACCGGCCTGGACGCCCCGCTGCCCGAGGCCGCCCCGGTCCCGCTGCCCGGCCGGCACAGCGCCACCGGCGGCTGACCCCCCTCGGGGGACGACGCCACACCAGACGACCCGAGCCTCCCCGACCGCGAGTAGGACATGCAGACCGCCGAGATCCGCCGCCGCTTCCTGGAGCACTTCGCCGCCCGCGGGCACACCGTCGTCCCGAGTGCCTCGCTGGTCTCCCCGGACCCGTCCCTGCTGTTCACCGTGGCCGGCATGGTGCCGTTCATCCCCTACCTGACCGGCCGGGAGCCCGCGCCCTACCCGCGGGCGGCCAGCGTGCAGAAGTGCGTGCGCACCCTCGACATCGAGGAGGTGGGCAAGACCACCCGCCACGGCACGTTCTTCCAGATGAACGGCAACTTCTCCTTCGGCGACTACTTCAAGGCCGAGGCGATCCAGTTCGCCTGGGAGTTGGTCACCAAGCGGGTGCAGGACGGCGGGCTGGGCCTGGATCCCGAACGGATCTGGCCCACCGTCTACCTCGACGACGACGAGGCCTTCGACGCCTGGCGGGCCTACGTCCCGGCGGAGCGCATCCAGCGGCGCGGCATGGAGGACAACTACTGGTCCACCGGCGCCCCCGGCCCGGCCGGGCCCTGCTCGGAGATCCACTACGACCGCGGGCCGGACTACGGCCCCGGAGGTGGTCCGGAGGCCGATCCGACCGGCGACCGCTACCTGGAGATCTGGAACCTGGTCTTCATGCAGTACGAGCGGGGAGCGGGGGAGGGCAAGGACTTCCCGATCCTCGGTGAGCTGCCGAAGAAGAACATCGACACCGGCCTGGGCCTGGAGCGGGTGGCCTTCCTGCTGCAGGGCGTCGACAACATGTACGAGATCGACGAGGTGGCGCCGGTGCTGCGCCGCGCCGCCGAGCTCGCCGGTGTCCGGTACGGCGCCGACCACGACTCCGACGTCCGGCTGCGGGTGGTCGCCGACCACGTGCGCAGCGGGCTGATGCTCATCGGCGACGGCGTCACGCCCGGCAACGAGGGCCGCGGCTACATCCTGCGCCGGCTGTTGCGCCGCGCCGTCCGCTCGATGCGGCTGCTCGGCGTCGAGCAGGCCAGCCTGCCGGAGCTGCTGCCGGTGTCCAGGGACGCGATGAAGGCCAGCTACCCGGAGCTGGAGACGGACTTCGCGCGCATCTCCGCCGTGGCCTACGCCGAAGAGGAGGCCTTCCGCCGCACGCTGACCTCCGGGACGGCGCTGTTCGACACCGCGGTGCGGGCGGCCAGGGCCGCCGGGACGCCGGCGCTGTCCGGCGAGCAGGCGTTCGCGCTGCACGACACCTACGGCTTCCCGATCGACGTGACCCTGGAGATGGCCGCCGAGCAGGGGGTGGGCGTCGACGAGGCCGGCTTCCGCGCGCTCATGCAGCAGCAGCGCGACCGGGCCCGCGCCGACGCGCGCGCCAAGCGCACCGGGTCGGTCGACGTCCTGGCCTACCGCCGGCTGCTGGCCGACCACGGCCCCACCGACTGGCGGGCCTACGACACGCTGCGCACCGACTCCCGCGTCCTCGGCCTGGTCTCGGAGCTGACCGCCGAGGACGACGGCCCCGGCGCGCCGGCCGGTCCCGGCCAGGTCACCCGGGTGGTGCTGGACCGCACGCCGTTCTACGCCGAGTCCGGCGGGCAGGTCGCCGACGCCGGGCACCTGGTCTGGGACGGCGGGCGGGCCGAGGTGCTCGACGTGCAGCGCCCGGTCCGGGGCCTGGTCGCCCACCAGGTGCGGGTGCTGGAGGGGGAGCTGGCCGAGGGGGTGCCGCTGGTCGCCGAGGTCGACCGGGAGTGGCGGCTGTCGGCCTGCCAGGCGCACTCGGGCACCCACGTGGTGCACGCCGCGCTGCGCCAGGTGCTCGGGCCGCAGGCGCTCCAGTCCGGCTCCTACAACCGGCCCGGCTACCTGCGGCTGGACTTCGCCTGGCAGGGCGCGCTCACCCCCCAGCAGCGGCACGACATCGAGGACGTCGCCAACGCCGCCGTCCGCGCCGACCACCGCGTGCGGGCCAGCTACATGACGCTGCCCGAGGCCCAGGCGATCGGCGCGCTGGCGCTGTTCGGCGAGACCTACGGCGAGCAGGTCCGCGTCGTGGAGATCGGCGGGCCCTGGTCCCGGGAGCTGTGCGGCGGCACGCACGTGGCCGGCAGCGCCCAGATCGGCACGCTGGCGCTGACCGGGGAGTCCTCGGTCGGCTCCGGCTCGCGCCGGGTGGAGGCCGTCGTCGGCCTGGAGGGCTTCCGGTACCTGGCCCGCGAGCGCGACCTGGTCCGCCAGCTCGGCGAGCTGCTCCGCACCCCCACCGACGACGTCCTCGAGCGGGTCAGCGGCATGCTCGCCCGGCTGCGCGACGTCGACAAGGAGCTCGCCGAGCTGCGCGCCCAGCAGGCCGTGGCCGCGGCCGGGGAGCTCGCCGCCGGGGCCCGCGACGTCGGCGGGGTCGCCCTGGTCACCGGCGCGCCGGGTGGCCTGGGTGGCGGGGACCTGCGCACCCTGGCCCTCGACGTCCGGGGGCGGTTGCCCGGCGACCGGCCGGCCGTGGTCTTGCTCGCGTCCGAGTCGGGGGGCAAGGTGGCCCTCGTGGCGGCCCTCAACCCGGTCGCCCAGGAGCGCGGGCTGTCCGCCAGCGACGTGCTGCGGGCGGCCGCGCCGCCGGTCGGTGGACGCGGCGGCGGCAGGCCAGACGTGGCCCAGGGGGGCGGCACCGACCCCGCGGGCATCCCAGCGGCCCTGGCGGCCGGCGAACAGGCGGTCGCGACCGCCGCAGGGAGGTGAGCGGAGTGCCCGACCAGCACCCCGACCAGACCGGACCGGCGGGCGAGCGCCCCATGCAGGGGCGCCCGGCCGTCCCGCCCGCGCGGCCCCACCGCCGGGCCCAACCAGAGAGCCGTCCGCAGCCGCAGCGGGAACCGGTGCACCACCGCACCGAGCAGATCGACCTGCGCGGCGCCCTGCCCCCGGTGCGGCACGAGACCGCCCAGATCGACCTGTCCGGCGGGCTGGCCGGTGGCCTGCCGATCCCGCCCCGGCCCCGGCGGCAGGGCCGCCGACTGGGGGTCGACGTCGGCAGCGTGCGCGTCGGCGTGGCGCTGTCCGACCCCACCGGCACCCTCGCCAGCCCGCTGGAGACGGTGCAGCGGGCCCGGGACGAGTCCGACCTGGACCGCATCGCCGCCCTCGTGGCCGAACACGAGGTGACAGAGGTGATCGTGGGGGAGCCGAGGCACCTCTCGGGTGCGTCGGGCGCCTCGGCCAAGGAGGCCCGTGCCTACTCTCGGGCGCTCGCCGGGCGCATCGACCCGGTCCCCGTCCACCTCGTCGACGAGAGGCTCTCCACCGTGAGCGCAGCCAGCTCCCTCCGGGCCAACGGCCTGGACAGCCGACAGCAGCGTGGGGTGATCGACCAGGCCGCGGCGGTGGTCGTGCTCCAGGCCTATCTGGACGCCCAGCGGGAGCGCCCGTGACGGGCCCCGCCGGCCGGCGCGGGGGCGTGCCGGTGCCACGAGCCGTGGACGTCGGCGAGGAGGCGGCGTGAGCAACCCGACCCCGCCCGGCCGGCGGGGTCGGCACACCGCGCCGGAGGCCCCCGGTGGCGTGCCCAGCGCCGCCTGGCTGGCCTCGATGCCCAGTCGCCCGCCCGGTGAGGACGCCTGGGCGCCGGCGCCCACGCCGCGCCGCCGGCGGCCCGACCCCGGCGTGACCGGGCCGCTGCCCGGCCCCGTCGCCCAGGCCGGGGACCCCGCGCGGCAGCGACCGCCGCACCCCTCGGAACCGCTGCCGGACCTGCCGCCGCGCCCCTCCGGGCCCTGGTCGAAGCTGTCCCGCCGGACCGACGAGCACCAGGACCCGCACGACGACGACGCCACGGTGGGTGTCCCCGAGGTCCCCGCCGTCCCCGGCCCGGTCGGCACCGACCCGCACGGCGGGCGTCCCCACGCCGGCGGCGACCCGCACGACAACGACCCACACCACGGCGACCCGCACCACGGCGACCCGCACGGCTGGGACGACGAGGACGCCACCGGCGGGCTGGAGGTGCTCGGCGCCTCCGGTGGCGCCGACCGCGGACGCGACCGGCACCACGACCACCTCCACGACGACCTGGGCGGTGGCCCCGGCGACCCCCCCGGCGGCTCCGTCCGACCGCGGCGCCGGCGCCGCCCACTCGCCGTCCTGCTCACCCTGCTCGTCCTCGCCGGCGTCATCGGCGGCATCGTCCTCGGCGGCCGGGCGCTCCTCGGCCTGGTCAACCCGGCCAGCCCGGACTACACCGGCCAGGGCAGCGGTGCCGTCGAGGTGCGCGTCGACTCCGGCGACACGCTCAGCGACATCGCCCGCACGCTCGTCGCCGAGGACGTCATCGCCTCCGCCGGCCCCTTCGTCGAGGCCGCCGAGACCCAGCCCGCCGCCACCGGCATCCAGCCCGGGGTCTACGCGCTGCGCTCGCAGATGAGCGGCGAGGCCGCCCTGGACCTGCTGCTGGACCCCGCCGCCCGCCAGGTCACCCGGGTCACCGTGCGCGAGGGGCTCACCGTGGCGGCCACCCTGCAGCTGGTCGCCGACGAGACCGGCACGCCCCTGGCCGACCTGCAGGCCGCGGCGGCCGACCCCGCCGCGCTCGGCCTGCCGGCCTACGCCGGCGGGCAGCTCGAGGGCCTGCTGTTCCCGGCGACCTACGAGGTCGAGCCCGGCGACACCCCCGCCGACGTGCTCGGCGCCATGGTGGCCCGCGCCGACCAGGCCCTCGACGGGCTGCAGGTGCCCGAGGCCGACCGCCGAACCGTGCTCACCAAGGCCAGCATCGTGCAGGCCGAGGCCGCCTCGGCCGAGGACATGGCCCGGGTGGCCCGCGTGCTGGAGAACCGGCTCGCCGACGGCATGGCGTTGCAGCTGGACACCACGGTCAACTACGCCACCGGCAAGTCCGGCATCACCACGACACCCGAGGACCGCGCCAACCCCTCGCCGTACAACACCTACCTCTATCCCGGGCTGCCGCCCGGCCCGATCGCCAACCCCGGCGAGCAGGCCATCGCGGCGGTGCTCGACCCGGCCGAGGGGGACTGGCGGTTCTTCGTCGTCGTCGACCCCGACACCGGCGAGACCCGCTTCGCGCGCACCGCGGAGGAGCACCAGCAGAACGTGCTGCTGTTCCAGCAGTGGCTGCGCGAGCAGCCCGGCGGGTGAGGACCGGCCGCAGGGGTGGGCGGTGAGGGCCGCCGTCCTCGGCCGGCCGGTCGGGCACTCGCTGTCCCCGCTGCTGCACCGGGCCGCCTACACCGCGCTGGGCCTCACCGACTGGACCTACGACGCCCTGGACGTGGGGGCCCCGGACCTGCCGGTGCTGCTCGCCGGGCTCGGTGCGGAGTGGCGCGGCTTCTCGGTGACCATGCCGTGCAAGCAGGCCGCGGTGGACGTCGCCGACGAGGTGGCACCGCTGCCGCGGCTGCTGCACGCGGCCAACACGCTGGTGCGCACCGACGCCGGCTGGCGGGCGGACAACACCGACGTCCTCGGCGTCGGCACCGCCCTGCAGGAGGCCGGGGTCACCGGTGTGGACCGAGGCGCGATCATCGGTGCCGGGGGGACGGCGGCGGCCGCGGCCGTGGCGCTCGCCTCGCTGGGCGCGCGGAGCGTCGACGTCGTCGTCCGCGAGCCGGCCCGCGCCGGGGACCTGCTGCGGGTGCTCGCCACCCTCGGCGTCCCGGCGTCGGTGGTGTCGCTGGCCAGCACCGCCGTCGACAGGGCGGTCGTCGATGCCGAGGTCGTGGTGAGCACCGTCCCGGTCGGCGGCCAGGAGGCCGTGGCCCGGCTGGCGTGGACGGCGGGCCAGACGGTGCTCGACGTGCTGTACGACCCGTGGCCGACGCCGCTGGCGACCGCCGTCACGGCGGCCGGCGGCACCGTCGTGGGCGGCCTGGAGGTGCTGTTCTGGCAGGCCACCGCCCAGGTGGAGCTGATGACCGGGCACGCGGCACCGCTCGCGGCCATGCGCGGCGCGCTGGACGCCGCCGCCGGCGTCCGCTGACCGGCGTGCCCCCGGCGGACCTCCCGGCCGGCGCGGTCGCCGCCCTCGCCCTCGCCGGCGCGCTCGTCCTCGGCCCCTGGCTGGCGCGGGTGTCCGTGCGGCTGGCCCGACGCGACGACGTCGCCGGAGCCGGCCCACGGCGCACGGTGCTCACCACCGTCCTCGTCGCGGCCGCCCTCGCCGGGGCACTGCTGGTCGGCGGCCTGCGTCCGGGCACCGTCGCGCTGGCCTGGGCCGGGGTCGCCGGTGTGGTGCTGGGCGCGGTCGACCTCGCCGTGCACCGGCTGCCCGACCGGGTGACCGTCCCGGCGTGCGCGGCGGTGACCGCGGCCCTGCTCGTGGACGCGGCCGCGCTCGGCACCTGGCCGGCTCTGCTGCGCGCCGTCCTGGCCGGCACCGCCGCGTTCGCCGCGGCCGCGCTCACCGCGCTGCTGTCCCCGCAGGGGCTCGGGTTCGGCGACGTGAAGCTGCTCGGCCTGCTCGGCCTGGTGCTGGGCTGGGTCGGCTGGGGCGCGCTGCTGGCCGGGGTGTTCCTCGGCCTGCTGACCGGCGCGGTCGCCTCGCTGACGCTGATCGCCGCCGGGCGGGCCGGCTGGCGCACCGCGCTGCCGTTCGGGCCACCGCTGCTGGTGGGCGCCGCCCTGGCCCTGGCCCTGGCCGGCCCGCTCCCCTGACCGTGCCCCCGGGGACGCCCCGAACGGCCTGCTCCCCAGGGCCACCCCGAGCCTGGTGAGGTGCGGGAACGGCCCCCTTCCCGGGGCCCGCCCCGAGCCTGCGAGGGGCGGGGAGGACGGGGGTCCTCCAACTGGCACACTGGCGGCATGTTGCGCTGGCTGACCGCCGGTGAGTCGCACGGCCAGCAGCTCACCGCCATCCTCGAGGGCCTGCCCGCCGGCGTCCGGGTGCAGACCTCCGACCTCGACGTCGACCTCTCCCGCCGCCGCCTCGGCCACGGCCGCGGCGCCCGGATGTCCTTCGAGCAGGACGCCGTCTCCCTCACCGGCGGGATCCGGCACGGCGTCACGATGGGCGGGCCGATCGCGGTGCAGGTGGGCAACACCGAGTGGCCGAAGTGGCAGACGGTCATGTCCGCCGACCCGGTCGACGCCGAGGTGCTGGCCGGTCAGGCGCGCAACGCCCCGCTGACCCGCCCGCGGCCCGGGCACGCCGACCTCGCCGGCATGCAGAAGTACGGCTTTGACGACGCCCGCCCGGTGTTGGAGCGGGCCAGCGCCCGGGAGACCGCCGCCCGGGTGGCCCTCGGCGCGGTCGCCCGGGCCTTCCTCCGCCAGGCGCTGGACGTCGACGTGGTCAGCCACGTGGTCGGCATCGGCCCGGTCGCCGTCCCCGACGGCGTGGTGCCCGGCCCGCAGGACAACCCGCGGATCGACGAGGACCCGGTGCGCTGCGCCGACCCGGCGACCAGTGAGGCCATGGTCGCCGAGGTCGACGACGCCCGGAAGAACGGCGACACCCTCGGCGGCGTGGTCGAGGTGGTCGTGCACGGCCTGCCGCCGGGCCTGGGCAGCCACGTGCACTGGGACCGCCGGCTGGACTCCCGGCTGGCCGGCGCGCTCATGGGCGTGCAGTCGGTCAAGGCCGTGGAGGTCGGTGACGGGCTGGCCACCGCCCGGCGCCGCGGCTCGGTCGCCCACGACGAGATCGTCACTGCCGACGGCCGGCTGCGCCGGGTCACCGACCGCGCCGGCGGCATCGAGGGCGGGATGACCAACGGCGAGGTGCTGCGGGTGCGCGCCGCCATGAAGCCGATCTCCACCGTGCCCCGGGCGCTGGCCACCGTCGACGTGGCCACCGGGGAGGCGGCCGTGGCGATCAACCAGCGCAGCGACGCCTGCGCGGTGCCGCGCGGCAGCGTGGTCATGGAGGCCATGGTCGCGCTGGTGCTGGCCGACGCCGCGCTGGAGAAGTTCGGCGGGGACTCCGTCGCCGAGACCCGCCGCAACGCCCGCGGCTACCTCGACGCGCTCGGGGTCCGGTGAGCGCGACCCGCCGCCCGGTGGTGGTCCTGGTCGGGCCGCCGTCGTCGGGCAAGACCACCGTCGGCACCGCGCTGGCCGCCCGGCTCGGGCTGCTCCTCCGCGACACCGACGCCGACGTCGAGGCCACCACCGGGCAGCGGGTGGCCGACCTGTTCGTCGACCTCGGCGAGCCGCACTTCCGCGCGCTGGAGGAACGGGCCGTGGCGGCGGCCCTCACCGAGCACGACGGCGTGCTCGCCCTGGGCGGCGGGGCGGTGCTCAGCGCCGCGACCCGGGAGCGACTGGCCGGCTACACCCGCGCCGGGGGCACCGTGGTCTGGCTCGACGTGGACCTCGCCTCGGCCGCCGAGCGGGTCGGGCTGGGCCGCAGCCGCCCGGTGCTCGGCCTGAACCCGCGGGCCACCCTGCGGGTGCTGCTGGCCGCCCGCGCCCCGCTGTACGCCGAGGTCGCCACGCTGACCGTGCCCACCGGCGGCCGCGCGCCCGGCGAGGTCGTCGACGAGGTCGCCGCCGCCCTGCCCGTGCAGGC
Organism: Geodermatophilus sp. DSM 44513; assembly: GCF_032460525.1. NCBI lineage: Bacteria > Bacillati > Actinomycetota > Actinomycetes > Geodermatophilales > Geodermatophilaceae > Geodermatophilus > Geodermatophilus sp. DSM 44513. The sequence continues at coordinate 1,936,232 of NZ_CP135963.1, forward strand.
CGCGCCGTGAGGCGGGTGACCGTCCCGGGTCCGCGTCCCTACGACGTCGTCATCGGGCCCGGCGCCCGGCACGAGCTGGGGGCCCTGACCACCACCGTCCTCGCCGGCGCGGCCCGTGCCGTCGTCGTGCACGCCGCGCCGCTGGCCGGGCAGGCCGGCGCGGTGGTGGAGACGCTGCAGACCGCCGGGGTCGCCGCCGAGGCCCTGGTCGTCCCCGACGGGGAGGCGGCCAAGACCGCCGAGGTCGCCGCGGGCCTGTGGGAGGAGCTGGGCCGGCTCGGGCTGACCCGCTCCGACGTGGTCGTCGGGGTCGGCGGCGGCGCGGTGACCGACCTCGCCGGCTTCGTCGCGGCGACCTGGAACCGCGGGGTGCGGGTGGTGCAGGTGCCGACCAGCCTGCTGGGCATGGTGGACGCCGCGGTGGGCGGCAAGACCGGCATCAACACCGGCGCGGGCAAGAACCTGGTCGGTGCCTTCCACCCGCCGGTGGCCGTGATCGCCGACACCGACGTCCTCGCCGGCCTGCCGGAGGCGGAGTACCGGTCCGGGCTGGCCGAGGTCGTCAAGTGCGGCTTCATCGCCGACGGCGCCGTCCTGGACCTGCTCGAGCTCGACCCCACCGGCCGCCGGGACACCGACGAGCTCATCGAGCGGGCGGTGCAGGTCAAGGCCGCCGCGGTGGGGGCGGACCTGCACGACACCGGCGTGCGCGAGTTCCTCAACTACGGGCACACCCTGGGCCACGCCGTCGAGCGGGTCGAGGACTTCGGCTGGCGGCACGGCGAGGCGGTCGCCGTCGGGCTGGTGTTCGCCGCCCACCTCGCCGGCCGGGCCGGGCTGCTCAGCCGTGGGGAGGTCGAGCGCCACTCCCGGCTGATCGCCACCATGGGCCTGCCCACCCGCTACGCCGGCGACTGGGACCGCATCCAGGCGGTCATGCGGCGGGACAAGAAGAAGGCCTCGTCCGGGGCGCTGCGGTTCGTCGTCCTCGACGGCATCGGCAACCCGACCATCCTCACCGACCCCGATCCGGCCTGGCTCGACGCGGCGTGGGCCGCGGTCTCGGAGGCGGCATGACCACCCAGGTGCAGATGTGACCGTCCAGGTGCTCAACGGCGCCAACCTCGGCCGGCTGGGCACGCGGGAGCCGGAGAGGTACGGGACGACGACGTACGCGGAGCTGGTCGACCTGGTCACCGCCGCCGCGGGCGAGCTGGGCCTGCAGGTGCAGGTCCGGCAGACCGACGACGAGGGCGAGCTGCTGCACTGGGTGCACGCCGCGGCCGACGCCGGCGACCCCGTGGTGCTCAACCCGGCCGGCTGGTCGCACACCTCGGTGGTGCTGCGCGACGCGCTGGCGATGCTGACCGCCCCGCTGGTCGAGGTGCACATCAGCAACATCCACCGGCGCGAGGCGTTCCGGCACCACTCCTACGTCTCCGCGGTCGCCGACGGGGTGATCGCCGGGCTCGGCGTGCAGGGCTACGTGCTGGCGCTGCGGTGGCTGGCCGACCGCGGAGCCGACGAGGGGGCGTCGTGAGGCGACAGGGAGTGAGCATCGCAGCGAGGTCTGCGAGCGAGGAGCGGAGCGACCGCGGAGCCGAAGAGGAGGCGGAGTGAGGTACGCCGACCGGCGGGAGCGGCTGCGGGCGACGGCGGCGGAGCGGGGGATGGACGCCGTCCTGGTGACCGAGCTGCTCAACGTGCGCTACCTGACCGGTTTCACCGGCTCCAACGGCGCGCTGCTGCTCCGGGTGGACGGCGCCGACCTGTTCGGCACCGACGGCCGCTACACCACCCAGGCCGGCACGCAGGTGCCCGACGTCGAGCTGCTGGTCGACCGCGGCACCGTCCCCGCCCTGGCCCGGGCGGCCGTGCGCGGCGGCGCGGGGCGGATCGGCTACGAGAGCCACTCCCTCACCGTCGACGGGCTGCACGCGCTGCAGTCGGTGCTCACCGACGCCGCCGCCGGCGGCACGGTGCCGGAGCTGACCAGCGTGCGGTGCGCCGTCGAGGCGCTGCGCGCGGTGAAGGACGACGACGAGGTCGACGCCCTGCGCCGGGCTTGCGCAGTCGCCGACGCCGCGCTCGCCGAGCTGGCCGCCGAGGGGGCGCTGCGGCCCGGGCGCACCGAGCTGCAGGTCGGCCGCGAGCTGGACGCCCGGATGCTGACCATGGGTGCGCAGGCCCCGTCCTTCGAGACGATCGTGGCCACCGGCGCCAACTCCGCCATCCCGCACCACCGGCCCGACGCCACCGAGCTGCGCGGCGGTGACCTGCTCAAGCTGGACTTCGGCGCGACCGTCGACGGCTACCACTCCGACATGACCCGCACCGTCGTCCTCGGGGCGGTCTCGGACTGGCAGCGGGAGGTCTACGAGCTGGTCGCCGCGGCGCAGGCCGCGGGCCGGGCCGCGCTGGCGGTCGGCGCCGACGTGGTCGCCGTCGACGCGGCGGCCCGCGACGTCATCGCGCAGGCCGGCCACGCCGGGCACTTCACCCACGGCTTGGGCCACGGTGTGGGACTGCAGATCCACGAGGCGCCGGGCATCGGCCAGCAGGGCGCGGGTAGGCTCAGCGCCGGCATGGCCGTCACCGTGGAGCCGGGCGTCTACCTGCCCGGCCACGGCGGTGTCCGCATCGAGGACACGCTGATCGTCACGGACGACGAGCCCGAGTTGTTGACCCTCACGAGCAAGGAACTGCTGGTCCTCTAGATGGCTACCACCAACGACCTCAAGAACGGCCTGGTCCTCAACCTCGACGGCCAGCTGTGGACCGTCACCGAGTTCCAGCACGTCAAGCCCGGCAAGGGCGGCGCGTTCGTCCGCACCACGCTGAAGAACGTGCTCTCGGGCAAGGTCGTGGACAAGACCTTCAACGCCGGCACCAAGGTCGACACCGCCACCGTCGACAAGCGGAACATGACCTACCTGTACAAGGACGGCACCGACTTCGTCTTCATGGACGGCGACACCTTCGACCAGATCCCGGTGCCGGCCGAGACCGTCGGCTCCGGCGCGGACTACCTGCTGGAGAACACCGAGGCCACCGTCGCCGTGCACGAGGGCGTCCCGCTGTACGTGGAGCTCCCGGTGACGCTGGAGCTCGTCGTGGAGCACACCGACCCGGGCCTGCAGGGCGACCGCTCCACCGGCGGCACCAAGCCGGCCACGCTGGAGACCGGCGCGCAGATCCAGGTCCCGCTGTTCGTCAACACCGGCGACCGGCTCAAGGTCGACACCCGCGACGGCCGGTACCTCGGCCGCGTCAACTAGGGACGCGGTAGCCGCAGGTGGCCGCACGGTCCAAGGCACGCAAGCGCGCCGTCGACGTCCTCTACGAGGCCGACGTCCGCGGCAGCGACGCGCTCGAGCTGCTCGCCGAGCGGGTGGCGCAGGCGTCCCCGCCCATCCCCGAGCACGCCGTCCGGCTGGTCGAGGGCGTCGCCGGGCACGCCGACCGCATCGACGAGCTCATCGACCGGCACGCCCGCGGCTGGTCGTTGCAGCGGCTGCCCGACGTCGACCGCGCCATCCTGCGGATGGCGGTGTTCGAGCTGCTGTGGGTCGACGACGTGCCCGACCCGGTGGTCATCGACGAGGCCGTGGAGCTGGCCCGCACCCTGTCCACCGACGACTCACCGGCCTACGTCAACGGTGTGCTGGGCGCGGTCCTGGACGCCGAGGTCCCGACCGGCTGAGCTGTGCGATGGGTCGGCCCACCGGCCGAGACTTGATCGCAGGGGGCCGTGAGGAGCGGGGCCCGGAGGGTCCCCGACGAGCGGCCGGATGGGCTCCGTGCAGGTCGGGGACGGCTCCTGGCCGCGGACGGCCGGGTAGGCCGACGATGTCATTGCTTCACCGCGGGGCGCGGCGGCGCTCCCAGTTGGGGTTGATCTCCTCGTCGTCGTCCTCGCTGCCGCCGAAGCCGACGACGCTCTCCATGCCGGGGGAGAGCACCCCCCACTCGATGAGCCGGCTGGTCAGCTCGTCGGGGCTCATGTCGTAGATGATCGCCAGCGACTTGAGGTCCTCGGCCCGGATGGAGAGCACCTTGCCGTTGTAGTCGTGCCGCTGGGCCTGGATCGTGGAGGCGTAGCGGGCCAGCGGGCCGGCCTCGTCGGCGGGCAGCGAGCCCAGCGACTCCAGGTTGAGCACGATCTTCGTCGTCGAGGTGACCGCGGAGCTCGGCCGCGGGTCGGGCAGCAGCTCGGAGACCGGTACCCCGTAGAAGACGGCGAGCTCGGAGAGCCGCTGCACGGTCACCGCGCGGTCGCCGCGCTCGTAGGAACCCACGACCACTGCCTTCCAGCGGCCGTGGGACTTGTCCTCGACTCCCTGGAGGGAGAGCCCCTGCTGGTTGCGGATGGCGCGGAGCCGGGCACCGAGGGCCCGTGAGTAGTCGGTGCTCATCGCTTCCTGCTCACTGTCCGTCGTCGTGGAGGTGCTGTCGTCACGGAGCGTACTGGTCGCGCCGGTGCGGCGACACGGGGACACCCCTCCGGGTCACCCGGCCCCCCCGGGCGTGTCCCCTCACCGGCGCGGCGCGGGTCACACGGGCGGGTGCAGTACGGTCGGCCCCGGTCCCGGTCCGACCACTCCTTTAACGACCCGTCCCGTGAGGCGGGGAAGGAGGCCGCATGGCCCGCTCGCCCGCCCCTGCCCACGGCGACCCCGCGTCGCCGCCCGCCACGCCGCCCGCGGTGCTCTCCGCCGCCGACGTCGCCCGCGTGGTCGACCGGATGGCCCACCAGGTCATCGAGAAGTGCGCGGGTGCCGACGTCGTCCTCGTCGGCATCCCCACCCGCGGCGCCCCGCTGGCCCGCCGGCTGGCCGCCCGCATCGAGGCCTTCTCCGGCACCCCCGTCGACGTGGGCACCGTCGACATCACCCTCTACCGCGACGACCTGCGCACCCGCGGCGTCCGCGCGCTGGAGGCCACCGTGCTGCCCGAGGGCGGCATCGACGGCCGGCTGGTCGTGCTGGTGGACGACGTCCTGTACTCCGGCCGCTCGGTCCGGGCCGCGCTGGACGCGCTGCGCGACCTGGGCCGCCCGCGGGCGGTGCAGCTGGCGGTGCTGGTCGACCGCGGGCACCGGGAGCTGCCGATCCGCGCGGACTACGTGGGCAAGAACCTGCCGACGTCGCACAGCCAGCAGGTGCGGGTGCACCTGACCGAGACCGACGGCGAGGACGCCGTCCTGGTGACCGGGGGCGACCGGTGAGGCGCCACCTGCTGGAGGCGGCCGACCTGGACCGCGCCGACGCGACGCTGGTGCTGGACACCGCCGCGCAGATCGACGCCGCGCTGGCCGGCCGCGAGGTCAAGAAGCTGCCCACGCTGCGCGGCCGGACCGTGGTCAACCTCTTCTACGAGGACTCCACCCGCACCCGGATCTCCTTCGAGCTGGCCGCCAAGCGGTTGAGCGCCGACGTCATCAACTTCTCCGCCAAGGGCAGCAGCGTGTCCAAGGGCGAGAGCCTCAAGGACACCGCCCTGACGCTGGAGGCGATGGGCTCCGACGCCATCGTCGTCCGGCACTCCGCCTCCGGCGCCCCGCACCGGCTGGCGCACTGGGTGCGGGGTAGCGTGGTCAACGCCGGCGACGGCACCCACGAGCACCCCACCCAGGCGCTGCTGGACGCCTACACGATCCGGCACCGGCTGGGCCGGCTGGAGGGCGTGCGGGTCGCGGTCGTCGGCGACGTGCTGCACAGCCGGGTGGCCCGCTCCAACGTGCGGCTGCTGCACACCCTGGGCGCCGAGGTCACCCTGGTCGCCCCGCCCACGCTGCTGCCCGTGGGGGTGGGCAGCTGGCCGGCGGAGGTCTCCTACGACCTGGACGCCGTCCTGCCCAAGGCCGACGTGGTGATGGTGCTGCGGGTGCAGGCCGAGCGGATGGCCGCCTCGTACTTCCCCAGCGCCCGGGAGTACAGCCGCCGCTACGGCCTGGACGCCCGGCGCGTGGCGGCCCTCGGCGACGACGCGATCGTCATGCACCCGGGCCCGATGAACCGCGGGATGGAGATCGCCGCCGAGGTGGCCGACTCCGTCCGCTCCACGATCGTCGAGCAGGTCGGCAACGGGGTCTCCGTGCGCATGGCCGTGCTCTACCTGCTGCTGGGAGGTGCACCCGCGTGACGGTGCTGATCAGGGGCGCCCGCCCGTACGGGGAGGCCGCCGCCGACGTCCTGGTCGAGGACGGCCGGATCACCGCGATCGCGGGGTCCCTGTCGGCGCCCGGCGCCGACGTGGTCGAGGCCGCCGGGCTCGTCGCGCTGCCCGGCCTGGTCGACCTGCACACCCACCTGCGCGAGCCCGGCCGGGAGGACGCCGAGACCGTGGAGACCGGCAGCCGCGCGGCCGCGCTCGGCGGGTACACCGCGGTGCACGCCATGGCCAACACCGACCCGGTCGCCGACACCGCCGGCGTCGTCGAGCAGGTGTGGCGGCTGGGCCAGGAGGCCGGCCTGGTCGACGTCGTCCCGGTGGGCGCGGTGACCGTGGGGCTCGCGGGGCAGCGGCTGGCCGAGCTCGGCGCGATGGCCGACTCCGCCGCCCGGGTGCGGGTCTTCTCCGACGACGGGCAGTGCGTCGCCGACCCGGCGCTGATGCGCCGCGCGCTGGAGTACGTCAAGGCGCTGGACGGCGTCGTCGCCCAGCACGCCGAGGAGCCGCGGCTCACCGTGGGCGCGCAGATGCACGAGGGCGACCGCTCCGCGCGGCTGGGCCTCACCGGCTGGCCGGCCGCCGCCGAGGAGGCGATCATCGCCCGTGACGTGCTGCTGGCCGGGCACGTCGGCGCGCGGCTGCACGTCTGCCACGTCTCCACCGCGGGCTCGGTGGAGATCCTGCGCTGGGCGAAGTCGCGTGGCGTCCAGGTCACCGCCGAGGTGACCCCGCACCACCTGCTGCTCACCGACGAGTGGGCCGAGGGCTACGACCCGGTGTTCAAGGTCAACCCGCCGCTCCGGACGGACGCCGATGTCGCGGCCCTGCGCCAGGGGCTCGCCGAGGGCGTCATCGACGCCGTCGCCACCGACCACGCGCCGCACGCGGTGGAGGACAAGGAGAGCGAGTGGGCCAGCGCCCGCCCGGGGATGCTCGGGCTGGAGCAGGCCCTGTCGGTGGTGGTCGAGACGATGGTGCAGACCGGGCTGCTCGACTGGCGCGGCGTCGCCGACCGGATGTCGGCGCGCCCGGCCGCGATCGGCCGGCTGGAGACGCACGGCCGGCCGCTGGCCGTGGGCGAGCCGGCCACCCTGCTGCTGCTGGACCCGGGCACGCGCGCCGTCGTCGACCCGGCCGCGCTGGCCAGCCGCAGCCGCAACAGTCCCTACGCCGGCCGGGAGCTGCCCGGCCGCGTCGTCCACACGTTCCTGAGAGGTGTCCCCACGGTGCTCGACGGCAAGGCCCAGCGGTGAGCGGGGCGATCCTCGTCCTGGAGGACGGGCGCACGTTCCGCGGCGAGGCGTACGGCGCGATGGGGACGACGCTGGGCGAGGCGGTGTTCGCCACCGGGATGACCGGTTACCAGGAGACGCTGACCGACCCCAGCTACGCCGCCCAGATCGTGGTGATGACCGCGCCGCACATCGGCAACACCGGGGTCAACGGCGAGGACGACGAGAGCCGCCGCATCTGGGTGGCCGGCTTCGTCGTCCGCGACCCGGCCCGGCGCCCGGCGAACTGGCGGGCCACCGGCAGCCTGGACGGCGAGCTGGCCGCGCAGGGCGTCGTCGGCATCAGCGGGATCGACACCCGGGCGCTGACCCGCCACCTGCGCGACCGCGGGGCGATGCGGGCCGGGATCTCCACCGAGCTCACGGGCGAGGAGCTGCTGGCCCGGGTGCAGTCCGCCGAGGGCATGACCGGGGCCGACCTCGCGCCCGCAGTGACCACGACCGAGCCCTACGTCGTCCCGGCGGTGGGGGAGCGGCGGTTCACCGTCGCCGCGCTGGACCTCGGCATCAAGACCGCCACCCCGCGGCACCTGGCCGCCCTCGGGGTGGAGACCCACGTGCTGCCCGCCACGGCCACCGCGGAGGACCTGCTCGCCGCCGGCCCGGACGGCGTCTTCGTCTCCAACGGCCCCGGCGACCCGGCGGCCGCCGACTACGCGGTGGCGGCGGTGCGCGGCGTGCTGGACGCCCGCCGCCCGCTGTTCGGCATCTGCTTCGGCAACCAGATCCTCGGCCGGGCCCTGGGGCTGGGCACCTACAAGCTGCGCTTCGGCCACCGCGGGCTCAACCAGCCCGTCCTCGACCGGGTCAGCGGCACCGTGCGGGTGACCAGCCACAACCACGGCTTCGCCGTCGACGCCCCGCTGGACCGGCCGACCGACACGCCGTACGGGCCGGTCGAGGTCAGCCACGTGGGCCTCAACGACGACGTCGTCGAGGGGCTGCGGCTGCTGGACGCCCCGGCGTTCAGCGTGCAGTTCCACCCGGAGTCCGCGGCCGGCCCGCACGACGCCGCCCCGCTGTTCGGCCGGTTCGTCGACCTCATGGCGTCCGCCCGCTCCGGCGACGCCGTCAGCCCGCCTCCGGTCGTGGGGCACAGCACGGCAGAGAAGGAGGCCTGAGGTGCCCCGGCGGGACGACATCGCGCACGTGATGGTGATCGGCTCCGGGCCGATCCTCATCGGCCAGGCCGCCGAGTTCGACTACTCCGGCACCCAGGCCTGCCGGGTGCTCAAGGCCGAGGGGCTGCGGGTCAGCCTGGTCAACAGCAACCCGGCGACGATCATGACCGACCCCGAGGTCGCCGACGCCACCTACGTCGAGCCGCTGACCGCGGAGTTCGTCGAGAAGGTCATCGCCCGGGAGCGCCCCGACGCGCTGCTGGCCACCCTCGGCGGGCAGACCGCGCTGAACATCGCCATCGGCCTGTACGAGAACGGCACGCTGGAGCGCTACGGCGTGCGGCTCATCGGCGCCGACGTCGACGCGATCAACCGCGGCGAGGACCGGCAGCTGTTCAAGGACATCGTCCGCTCCGTCGGCGCCGACGCCCCCCGCTCCCGGGTGTGCGCCAGCGTCGCCGACGCGCTGGAGACCGCCGCCGAGGTGGGCTACCCCGTCGTCATCCGGCCCAGCTTCACCATGGGCGGGCTGGGCTCGGGCATCGCCACCGACGAGCCGATGCTGCGCCGGATGGCCGCCCACGGTCTGGCCGACTCCCCGGTGCACACCGTGCTGGTCGAGGAGTCGGTGCTCGGCTGGAAGGAGTTCGAGCTGGAGCTGATGCGCGACCGCAGCGACAACGTGGTCGTCGTGTGCTCCATCGAGAACGTCGACGCCATGGGCGTGCACACCGGCGACTCGGTCACCGTCGCCCCGGCGATGACCCTCACCGACGTCGAGTACCAGCGGATGCGCGACGTCGGCATTGCGGTGCTGCGCGCGGTCGGCGTGGACACCGGCGGCTGCAACATCCAGTTCGCCGTGGAGCCCACCACCGGCCGGCTGGTCGTGATCGAGATGAACCCGCGGGTCTCCCGGTCCAGCGCGCTGGCGTCCAAGGCCACCGGCTTCCCGATCGCCAAGATCGCCGCGAAGCTGGCCATCGGCTACACCCTGGACGAGATCACCAACGACATCACCGGCGTCACCCCCGCGGCCTTCGAGCCGACGCTGGACTACGTGGTGGTGAAGATCCCGCGGTTCGCCTTCGAGAAGTTCCCGGGCGCGGACCCGCGGCTGACCACGACGATGAAGAGCGTCGGCGAGGTCATGGCGATGGGCCGCAACTTCCCCGAGGCGCTGGGCAAGGCGATGCGGTCCACCGAGACACGGGTGGCCGGCTTCTGGACCGGCGTCCCCGACCCCCGCCCGGCCGCGGAGCTGCTCGAGGCGCTGCGCACGCCGGTCGACGGCCGCCTCGTCCTCGCCGAGCAGGCGCTGTCCGCCGGCGCGACGGTCGAGGACGTCGCGGCTGCCAGCGGCTTCGACCCGTGGTTCGTCGACCAGATCGCCCTGGTCTCCGAGCTCGGCGACGAGGTCCGGGCGGCCCCCGCGCTCACGCCGGACCTGCTGCGGCGGGCCAAGCGGTACGGGGTGAGCGACCGGCAGATCGCCGCGCTGCGCCCCGAGCTGGCCGGGGAGGACGGCGTCCGCACGCTGCGCCGCCGCCTGGGCATCCGGCCGGTCTACAAGACCGTCGACACCTGCGCCGCGGAGTTCGCCGCCCGCACCCCGTACCACTACTCCTCCTACGACGAGGAGGACGAGGTGGCGCCCCGGGAGCGGCCGGCCGTGCTGATCCTGGGGTCGGGGCCCAACCGGATCGGCCAGGGCATCGAGTTCGACTACTCCTGCGTGCACGCCGTCCAGGCGCTGCAGGACGCCGGCTACGAGGCGGTGATGGTCAACTGCAACCCCGAGACCGTCTCCACCGACTACGACACCGCCGACCGGCTGTACTTCGAGCCGCTCACCCTCGAGGACGTCCTGGAGGTGGTGGAGGCCGAGCGCGCCGCCGGCCCGGTCGCCGGGGTCATCTGCACCCTCGGCGGGCAGACCCCGCTGGCGCTGGCGCAGCGGCTCAAGGACGCCGGCGTCCCGGTGTTGGGCACCCTGCCGGAGGCCATCGACGCCGCCGAGGACCGTGGCGCGTTCTCCCGGGTGCTGGCCGACACCGGCCTGCTGGCTCCCACGCACGGGACGGCGACGACCTTCGCCGAGGCGCGGGCCATCGCCGCGGGGATCGGCTACCCGGTGCTGGTGCGGCCCTCCTACGTGCTCGGCGGGCGCGGCATGGAGATCGTCTACGACGACGCCACGCTGGAGGCCTACATCGCCAAGGCCACCGACGTGAGCCCGGCGCACCCGGTGCTGGTCGACCGGTTCCTGGAGGACGCCGTCGAGATCGACGTCGACGCGCTCTACGACGGCACCGAGCTGTTCCTCGGCGGCGTCATGGAGCACATCGAGGAGGCCGGCATCCACTCCGGTGACTCCGCGTGCGCCCTGCCGCCGATCACGCTGGGCACCGACGACGTCGGCCGCATCCGGGCGGCCACCGAGCTGCTGGCCGCGCGGATCGGCGTGCGCGGGCTGGTCAACGTGCAGTACGCGCTCAAGGACGACGTCCTCTACGTCATCGAGGCCAACCCGCGGGCCAGCCGCACCGTGCCGTTCGTGTCCAAGGCGACCGCGGTGCAGCTGGCCAAGGCCGCGGCGCGGATCGCGGTGGGCGAGACGGTCGCCGAGCTGCGGGAGGCCGGGGTGCTGCCGCCCAGCGGCGACGGCGCGGACCTGCCCGCGGACATGCCGATCGCGGTCAAGGAGGCGGTGCTGCCCTTCCACCGCTTCCGCACCGTCGAGGGCCACGGCGTGGACACGGTGCTGTCCCCGGAGATGAAGTCCACCGGCGAGGTGATGGGCCTGGACGCCGACTTCGGCCCGGCGTTCGCCAAGTCCCAGGCCGCCGCCTACGGGTCGCTGCCCACCGAGGGCACCGTGTTCGTCTCGCTGGCCAACCGGGACAAGCGCTCGGCGATCTTCCCGGTCAAGCGGCTGGCCGACCTCGGCTTCCGGGTGCTGGCCACCGCGGGCACCGCGCAGGTGCTGCGCCGCAACGGGGTGGCCTGCGAGGTGGTCGGCAAGTACAGCGCCGGGCCGGGCAACTGCGTCGAGCGGATCCTCGCCGGTGACGTCGACATGGTCGTCAACACCCCGTTCGGCTCCCCGGGCAACAGCGGGCCGCGGCTGGACGGCTACGAGATCCGCACCGCCGCCGTGGCCACCGACATCCCCTGCATCACCACCGTGCCCGGCCTGGCCGCCGCGGTGCAGGGCATCGAGGCGCTGCGCCGCGGGGACATCGGCGTCCGCAGCCTGCAGGAGGTGCACGCCGCACTGGCCGAGGCCCGGGCGCAGGCGCAGGCCCGCCGGTGAACCGCCAATATCGCGATTTTGGCGGAGGAGGGGGCGTGGTCGGGCGGGTGCGGGAGGAGCTGGTCGCCCGGAGGCTGGTCGACGGGCTGCCCGAGGCGTTCCTCGCGGGGGTGACCCGCTTCGCCCGGCCCCCGCAGGCCGAGCTCGACGCGCTGGCCACCGCGGCCCGCGGGCTGGCCGCCCGGCTGGCCGCCGGCGAGGCGGGGGACGACGACCTGCCGCTGCTCACCCGGGTGGCCACCTTCGCCGGCTGCGCGCAGCTGCTCGCCGACGCGGGGGCGAGCACGCCGGCCTACGACGTCCTCGGCTCCTACCGGGACAACCTCGGCCGGCCGCTGGGCCCCCGGCTGCCCGCGCGCCCGGCCGCGGGGAGGCGGCGCTGGCGGGTGCTCGGCCGCGAGGTGGGCTTCCCGATCGGCATCCCCGCCTGCGTGCTCAACGGCGACGAGCGGTGGGTCGCCCACAACGCCGCCAACGGCTACAGCGTGCTCACCTACAAGACCGTGCGCAGCCGGGCGCACCCGGCCAACGCCCAGCCCAACTGGACGTTCGCGCCCCGGGAGACGGCGAGCCTCCCGCCGGGCGCGGCCGGCACGGTCACCTCCGACCCGTGGGACTGGGTGCCGCCGGGCTCGCCGGAGGTCAGCACGGTCAACTCCTTCGGAGTCCCCTCCCGGGCACCGGAGGAGTGGATGGCCGACCTCGAGCGGTCCCTCACCGTGCTGGACGACGACCAGCTGCTGCTGGTCAGCGTCATGGGGGAGGGGGACGGCCCGGCCCTGGTCGAGGACTTCGCGCACGCCGCCCGCCTGGCCCAGGAGGCCGGCGCGACCGTCGTGGAGCTGAACCTGTCCTGCCCCAACACGCTGAGCCGCTCTGCCACGGGCGTCGAGCCGCCGCTGTGCCTGGACGCCGACGCGACCGTCGCCGTCGTCGAGGGCGCGCGTCGCGCGCTGGACGACCGCACCGGCCTGGTCGCCAAGCTCTCCTGGCTCGACGAGGCGCGCCTGGCCGCGCTGGTGCCGCGCCTGGCCCCTCTCGTGGACGGCGTGGCCGGGATCAACACGCTGCAGAGCCGGGTGGTGCGCAGCGACGGCGAGCCCACCTTCCCCGGCCGCGCGCTGGCCGGGCTGTCCGGCGCCGCCGCACGCGACTCGGCGCTGGACCTCACCCGCCGGCTGGTCGCGCTGCGTGCGGCCGGCGGGTGGACCTTCGACGTCCTGGCGATGGGCGGGGTCACCGACCCGGCGTCGTTCGCCGCGCTGTGGGAGGCCGGTGCGGACGCCGTGCAGTCGGCCTCCGGGGCCTTCGCCTCCCCGTACCTGGCCCGCGACTGCGCCGCCGCCCTCGGCGAGAGCCTGTCCCGGGCGGTCGCGTGACGGTGCCCTTCGGGCGGCGGCTGACCGACGCCGTCGCCGCCCGCGGGCCGCTGTGCGTGGGCATCGACCCGCACGCGTCCCTGCTGGCGCACTGGGGCCTGCCCGACGACCCCGGGGGGTTGGCCCGCTTCACGGACGCCGTCGTCGACGCCCTGGCCGGTACGGTCGCCGTCCTCAAGCCGCAGCTGGCCTTCTACGAGCGGCACGGCTCGCGGGGCCTGGCCGTGCTGGAGGGCGGCGTGGCCCGCGCCCGCGCCGCCGGAGCGCTGGTGCTGCTGGACGCCAAACGCGGCGACATCGGCTCGACGATGGACGCCTACGCCGACGTGCTGCGCCCCGGGCACCCGATGGCCGCCGACGCCCTGACCGTGAGCCCCTACCTGGGGCCCGGCGCGCTGCAGCCGGCCGTCGACACCGCCCGGGCGCACGGCGGCGGGCTGTTCGTGCTGGCCCGCACCTCCAACCCGGACGCCGGCACGCTGCAGCACGCCCGCGTGGGGGAGCGCTCGGTCGCCCAGGTCGTCGTCGACACCGTCCGCGGCTGGAACGCCGACGACCGCTCCGGCTCCTTCGGCGTCGTCGTCGGCGCCACGCTGGCCGCGCTCGACGTCGACCTGACCGGCCTCGGCGGCCCGGTGCTCGCCCCCGGGCTCGGCGCCCAGGGCGGGTCGGTCGCCGACCTGCGCCGGTTGTTCGACCGCGGGACCGCCGTCGTCCCGACCGTCTCCCGCGACGTGCTCGCCGCCGGCCCGGACCCGGCGGCGCTGCGTGCCGCCGCCGGGCGGTGGGCCGCGGAGCTCGCCCGGTGAGGCGGGGGCCGGCGCTGCTCGCCGCGCTCGGCCTGCTGCTCGTGGCGGTCGGCGGCGTCCTCGTCGCCGGGGCGGACGGCGTCGAGCAGGTGGTGTCCGGGGGCCGTTCCCAGCCGCCGGCCGCCCAGGCGTACACCAGCACGCTGACGCTGGCGTTCGACGACGCGGTCGTCTGGACGCGGGTGCACCTCACCGGGCTGGCGCTCGCGGTCACCGGTGCGCTCCTGCTCGCCGGCCTGGGGGGCTGGGTGCTGGGCCGGCGCGGACCGTGAGCACGTCCGGAACCGGCCGGTCCGGCCGCCGACCAGGGACTTCGGTCCCGCGTCGGCGTGTCGGAACGGCCGTACCGGCCCGTGATCGTCCGCTGCCCGAGACGGCCACCACCCGGGCTGACCTGCAGAGATGACATACGGTGACCATGTTGACCGACCCAGCGTCACCGACACCTCACGGAATGTCGGGGACGGGGGGTTCAGTGGGGCGTGACCTGCGCATACAGCGGGAGCTAGGTTGGCCGCCAGGCTCAGCAGTGAGTCCTGACGCCGACACAGCCCGAGCCCCCGCCGGCCGGTCCCGAGGCCGGCGACGACAGATTGGGTCGCACCATGCCCCTCCCTGACCTCTCCCCGGAACAGCGTGCTGCGGCGTTGGAGAAGGCCGCGGCCGCCCGCAAGGCCCGCGCCGAGTTGCGCGAGCGGCTCAAGAGCAAGGGCGCGACGGTCGGTGACGTCCTCAAGCAGGGTGACACCGACGAGGTGATCGGCAAGATGCGCGTCTCCGCGGTGCTGGAGTCCCTGCCCGGAGTCGGCAAGGCGCGGGCTGCGAAGATCATGGAGCGGCTCGAGATCTCCCCGACCCGCCGGGTGCGCGGTCTGGGTGCCAACCAGCGCAGGGCCCTCGAGACGGAGTTCGGCGGCGAGGAGGTCGTCCCCGAGCAGGTCCCCGTCGAGGGCTGACCCGCAGGACCTGGCACCCGGAGGTCGAGGACGACGCGTGGCACCTGCTCCCCACGAGCCCGCACCAGCACGGCTGACCGTGCTCTCCGGCCCCTCCGGTGTCGGCAAGGGCACGGTCGTGGCGGAGGTCCGGCACCGGTACCCCGACGTGTGGGTCTCGGTGTCGGCCACCACCCGCCGGCCCCGGCCCGGTGAGGTCGACGGGGTGCACTACCACTTCGTCTCCGACGCCGAGTTCGACCGACTGATCGCCGAGGACGGCCTGCTGGAGTGGGCCGAGTACGCCGGCAACCGCTACGGCACCCCGGTGGCCCCCGTCCGCGAGCGGCTCGCCGCCGGGGCCCCGGCCCTGCTGGAGATCGAGCTGCAGGGTGCCCGGCAGGTCCGGGCGCGTGACGCCGACGCCCAGCTGGTCTTCCTCGCCCCGCCGTCGTGGGCCGAGCTGCAGAGCCGGCTGGCCGGCCGCGGCTCGGAGCCCCCGGCCGTGCAGGAGCGGCGGCTGGCCATCGCCCAGGCCGAGCTGGACGCCGCCGGCGAGTTCGACGTGGTGGTGGTCAACGACGACGTGTCCCGGGCCGCCGACGAGTTGGTACGATTGCTGACTGCGCCCTGACCCGGGTCCCCTGGGACGGCGGCGCGCCCGAGCTGTGGGCCGCCGCACCGCCGCCCGCCGAACCGATCTGAGGAGCACGCCCGCCCGTGTCCGGAGTCGCACCCGCCCCCGAGGGCATCACCAACCCGCCGATCGACGAGCTGCTCGAGCGCACCAGCAGCAAGTACGGCCTGGTGATCTTCGCCGCCAAGCGCGCCCGCCAGATCAACGCCTACTACAGCCAGCTGTCGGAGGGCCTGCTGGAGTACGTCGGCCCGCTGGTCGACACCGCTCCGCAGGAGAAGCCGCTGTCCATCGCGCTGCGCGAGATCAACGAGGGCCTGCTCACCCACACCGCCGGCGA
The DNA here is from genome assembly GCF_032460525.1 of Geodermatophilus sp. DSM 44513. Classification (NCBI taxonomy): domain Bacteria; kingdom Bacillati; phylum Actinomycetota; class Actinomycetes; order Geodermatophilales; family Geodermatophilaceae; genus Geodermatophilus; species Geodermatophilus sp. DSM 44513. The sequence continues at coordinate 1,952,235 of NZ_CP135963.1, forward strand.
GAACTGAAAGAGGACCCCCGTGCCCCCCACCGCTCGCGAGCTCGCGGCGGGGCCCTGCACGAGGGCCGCCTCCAGGCCCCTGGCACAGGACGATGACTGAGTGAGCCGGATCGTGCTGGGCGTCGCTGGGGGCGTGGCCGCGTACAAGGCCGCGCTGCTGGTGCGCGCGTTCACCGAGTCCGGGCACGAGGTCCGCGTCGTCCCGACGCAGGCCGCCCTGCACTTCGTGGGTGCGGCGACCTTCGAGGCGCTGTCGGGCCACCCGGTCACCACCGACGTCTGGAGCGACGTCGACGAGGTCGCCCACGTCCGCATCGGGCAGACCGCCGACCTCGTCGTCGTCGCCCCGGCCACCGCGGACCTGCTCGCCCGCGCCGCCGCCGGCCGCGCCGACGACCTGCTCACCGCCACGCTGCTCACCGCGCACTGCCCGGTGCTGTTCGCCCCGGCCATGCACACCGAGATGTGGCGGCACCCGGCCACCCAGGACAACGTCGCCACGCTGCGCCGCCGCGGCGCGCTCGTCCTGCCGCCCGCGGTCGGCCGGCTCACCGGCCCGGACTCCGGGCCCGGCCGGCTGCCCGAGCCCGGCGACATCGCCGCGCTGGCCTCCGTCGTGCTCGCCGCCTGCCCGGCCGCGCTGACCGCCGACCTCGCCGGCCGGCGCGTCGTCGTCAGCGCCGGCGGCACCCGCGAGCCGCTGGACCCGGTCCGCTACCTCGGCAACCGCTCCTCCGGCCGGCAGGGCTGGGCGCTGGCCCGGGTCGCCGCCGCCCGGGGCGCTGAGGTGGTCCTGGTGGCGGCCAACGTGGAGCAGCCGGCGCCGTTCGGCGTCCGCATGGTCCCGGTGGGCAGCGCCGAGGAGCTGCGGACGGCGGTGCTCGCCGAGGCGTCGGGCGGGCGGGGCGAGGACGCAGCCGACGTCGTCGTGATGGCCGCCGCGGTCGCCGACTTCCGCCCGGCCGCCGTCGCCGCCACCAAGCTGAAGAAGGACAGCGCCACCGAGCCGGCCGCCGTCCCGCTGGTGCGCAACCCCGACGTGCTCGCCGAACTCGTCACGAAGCGGCCGCCCGGCCAGCTGGTGGTCGGCTTCGCCGCCGAGACCGGGGACGACGACGCCGACGTGCTCACCCACGCCCGGGCCAAGCTCGCCCGCAAGGGCTGCGACCTGCTCGTGGTCAACGACGTCTCGCAGGGCCGGGTGTTCGGCCGGGCCGACAACGCCGCCGTCGTCCTGGCCGCCGACGGCAGCGCCACCGAGCTGCCCGAGGGCAGCAAGGACGCCGTCGCCGCCGGCATCTGGGACGTCGTCCGCCCCCGCCTGGGCTGAGCCGGGCGCCCCTGAGGTGTCGGCCGCCGTCCGCCCGCGCGTCGGGGGCCGCCGGTAACGTGCACCCGACGGGACGCCCACGCCCGGGTGTCCACCCCGCCGTCCCCGACCCCAGGGAGTACCCCGTGTCACGCCGCCTCTTCACGTCCGAGTCGGTGACCGAGGGGCACCCGGACAAGATCGCCGACCAGATCAGCGACTCGATCCTCGACGCGATGCTGGCGCAGGACCCGCGCAGCCGGGTGGCGGTGGAGACGATGATCACCACCGGCCAGGTGCACATCGCCGGTGAGGTGACCACCGCCGGCTACGTCGACATCGCCGACATCGTGCGCCGGACCGTCCTCGGCATCGGTTACGACTCCTCCCGCAAGGGCTTCGACGGCGCCTCCTGCGGGGTCAGCGTCTCCATCGGCGCGCAGTCCCCGGACATCGCCCAGGGCGTCGACACCGCCTACGAGGCGCGCACCGCGGGCACTGCGGAGGACGACATCGAGCGCCAGGGCGCCGGCGACCAGGGCCTGATGTTCGGCTACGCGACCGACGAGACCCCCGAGCTCATGCCGCTGCCCATCGCGCTGGCCCACCGGCTGTCCCGCCGGCTGTCCGCGGTCCGCAAGGACGGCTCGGTGCCCTACCTGCGCCCCGACGGCAAGACGCAGGTCACCGTCGTCTACGAGGACGACCGGCCGGTCGCGGTCGACACGGTGGTCGTCTCCTCCCAGCACGCCGAGGACATCTCCATCGAGACCCTGCTCACCCCCGACGTCCAGGAGCTGGTCGTCGAGCCCGAGCTCGCCGCCCTCGGCCTGCCCACGGACGGCTACCGGCTGCTGGTCAACCCGACCGGCAAGTTCGTCATCGGCGGCCCCATGGGGGACGCCGGGCTGACCGGCCGCAAGATCATCGTCGACACCTACGGCGGCATGGCCCGCCACGGCGGCGGGGCCTTCTCCGGCAAGGACCCCTCCAAGGTCGACCGCTCCGGCGCCTACGCCATGCGCTGGGTGGCCAAGAACGTCGTCGCCGCCGGGCTGGCCCGTCGCTGCGAGGTGCAGGTGGCCTACGCGATCGGCGCGGCGCACCCGGTCGGGCTGTTCGTGGAGACCTTCGGCACCGGCTCGGTCGGCGACGAGGAGCTGGAGAAGGCGATCGGCTCGGTGTTCGACCTGCGCCCCGGCGCGATCGTGCGCGACCTGGACCTGCTGCGCCCCATCTACGCCCCGACCGCCGCCTACGGCCACTTCGGCCGCACCGACGTCGAGCTGCCCTGGGAGCGCCTGGACCGGGTGGACGCGCTGCGCTCGGCCGCCGGGGTCTAGCGCAGCCGCAGCGTCGTACCCGGCGAGGAGACTGCGGGGACCGCCCGCCCCGAACGGAGACCCCCTGACGTCAGCACCGCCTCCCGGCGACCCGGGCCACCCACGTGTGGCCCGGGTCGTCGTCGACGTGCCCCTGGCGCACCTGGACCGGACCTTCGACTACGCGGTGCCGGACACCATGGTCGACGACGTCCGCGCCGGCTGCCGGGTGCGGGTGCGCTTCGCCGGGCAGCTGGTCGACGGCTTCGTCGTCGAGCTGGGCGAGGACACCGAGCACGGCGGGCGGCTGGCGCCGCTGGCCAAGGTGGTCTCCGGTGAGCCGGTGCTCACCCCCGAGGTCCTCGCGCTGGCCCGCGCGGTGGCCGAGCGCTGGGGCGGCACCGTCACCGACGTGCTGCGGCTGGCCGTGCCACCCCGCCGGGCCGCCGCGGAGAAGCGCCCGCCGGCCGAGCCGCCCCCGCCGCCGGAGCCACCGGACCCGGCCGGCTTCGCCCGGTACCCGACCGGCCCGGCGCTGCTGACCGCCGTCGCCGAGGGCCGCCCGGCCCGCGCGGTGTGGACCGCGCTGCCCGGGGAGGACTGGCCGGCCCGGCTGGCGGAGCTGTGCCGGGCGGCGCTGTCCGGTGGCCGCGGCGCCCTGGTCGTGACCCCCGACGGGCGCGACCTCGACCGGCTGGCCGCCGCCGCACAGGCCCGGCTGCCGGCGGGCTCGGTCGTCGTGCTGCGCGCCGACGCCGCCCCCGACGCCCGCTACCGGCGCTTCCTGGACGCCGCCCGCGGCACCGCGAAGGTGGTGCTCGGCACCCGCGCCGCGGTCTACGCGCCGGTCGCGGACCTCGGCCTGGTGGCCATCTGGGACGACGGCGACGACCTGCACGCCGAGCCGCGCGCCCCCTACGCGCACGCCCGCGACGTGCTGGTGCACCGCGCCCACCTCGCCTCCTGCGCGGCCGTCGTGGCGGCCACCGCGCGCACCGCCGAGGCGCAGCTGCTGGTCGACAGCGGCTGGGCCCGCGAGCTGGTCGCCGACCGGGCCACCCTGCGGGCCGCGGCCCCCCGGGTGCAGGCCCTCGGCGCGGACGCCGAGCTGGCCCGCGACCCGGCCGCCCGCACCGCCCGGCTGCCCAGCCTGACCCACCGCGTCGCCCGGGAGGCCCTGGCCGCCGGCGCGCCGGTGCTCGTGCAGGTGCCGCGGGCGGGCTACGCGCCCGGGCTGGCCTGCGACCGCTGCCGGGCACCGGCCCGCTGCGCGGCCTGCGCCGGGCCCCTGGGCATCGCGGCGGCGCCGGGCCCCGGCGGGTCGCGGGTGCCGGCCTGCCGGTGGTGCGCCCGGCCCGCGGCCACCTTCGACTGCCCCTCCTGCCACGGCACGAAGCTGCGCGCCTCCGTCGTCGGGTCGGCACGCACCGCGGAGGAGCTCGGGCGGGCCTTCCCCGGAGCCGCGGTACGGGTGTCCGGCCGCGGCACGGGGGTGCTGGCGGAGGTGCCCCCCGGCCCGGCGCTGGTCGTCGCCACCCCCGGCGCCGAGCCGGTCGCCGAGGGCGGGTACGGCGCGGCGCTGCTGCTGGACTCCTGGGCGCTGCTGGGGCGCGCCGACCTGCGGGCGGGGGAGGAGACGCTGCGCCGCTGGGTGAACGCCGCGGCGCTGGTCCGCCCCGCCTCGGCCGGCGGCCAGGTGGTGGTCGCCGCCGACGCCGCGCACGCCGTCGTCCAGGCCCTGGTGCGCTGGGACCCGGGGTGGCTGGCCGCCCGCGAGCTGGCCGACCGCCGCGAGCTCGGATTCCCCCCGGCCACGCGGATGGCAGCGCTGTCCGGGACGCCACCGGCGCTGGCGGAGTTCCTGCAGGCCGCGCGGCTGCCGGCCGCCGCCGACGTGCTGGGCCCGGTGCCCGAACCGCCGCGGCCCGGTCAGGACGGGGACCGGGAGCGGTACCTGGTGCGGGTGCCGCGCGGGGAGGGCGCGGCGCTGGCGCACGCGCTGGCGCAGGTGCAGGGCGTGCGCAGCGCGAAGAAAACGCGCGAGCACGTCCGCGTGCAGCTGGACCCCCTCGACCTGGTGTGACGCAGCCTGGGGTCGCTGTGACGAGGGCGACGTCGCACACCGCGTTTACGGCGTAAGCAGCCGCGGGTAGACGTGCCCGGCCCCCGGTCGGGGGCCCGCGAGGGGACGCCGGGGCACCGCCCGAGGCGCCGCGCGGACGAGCTGATCCCGAGGAGCACCTGAGTGAGTGAGTCGCGCACGCCGTCGACCGGCCCCGGCCAGCAGCGCGGGGCCACGCCCGTGGGTGGCGACACCGGCGGCGGCGGACGACGCCGGGGCCTGCTGGTCGGCGCGCTGCTGGTGGCCGCACTGGTCGTCCTGGCCCTGCTGCTGAGCCAGTGCAGCGGCACCGACCCGCAGGCCGGCCCGGACCCTGCCGCACGGACGTCCCAGGGCAGCGCGGCGGCGAGCTCGTCGTCGGCGGCCCCGTCCTCCTCCGCGGGGTCCTCCGCCGGGTCCTCGGCCGGCTCGTCGAGCACCCCGTCGTCCCCGGGCTCGGCGGCCCCGTCGGACGCCGCCGGCGGTCCGGTCCTCACCGACGACGGGCAGCCGGTGTTGCCGCTGGCCGCCGGCGCGGACGCGGCCACGGCCCTGGGCGGTCTGGCCGGCCGGCCGGTGACCGCGACGGGCGCCCGGGTGCTGTCGGTGCCGGCCGACGAGGGGTTCTGGCTCGGCACGTCGGAGACCGAGCGGGTGTGGGTCGAGCTGACCGGCGAGGCCGGCGAGTCGCCCTACCAGGTGCAGGAGGGGGACCTGGTGGACTTCGAGGGCACCGTGGTCACCCACGACGCGACCTTCCCCGGGCAGGCCGGTGTCGACGAGGCCGAGGGCGCCGCCCAGCTGGCCGAGCAGGGGGCGCACCTGACCGCGGCCAAGTCCGCCGTCCGCCTCTCCGCCTGAAAGAGGACCTCCCTGCAGGGTCCCGGGCCTCGCAGGCTCGGCCCGGGACCCTGCAGGGAGGCCGGCACGGGCCGGGTCCGCAACCGCGGGCCCGGCCGGTGCCGTTCAGTCCCGCATCTGCTCCAGCAGCTCGGCCAGCTCGTCGTCCAGCCCGGCGGTGGACCGGTCCTGGGCGATCCGGGCCTGCGCCCGGCGCCACCACACCGGTGCGGTCGACAGGGCCGTGGCCACGCCCACCCCGACCCCGAGCAGCAGGTGGGGGTGGGCGTGGCCACGGCGGCGCAGCGCCCGGCTGACCGGACCGTCGGCCGCCGTGGCCAGCAGGCCCCAGCCGGTGGTCACCACCGCCTGGGCGAGCCGGGCGGTCTGGTCGTGGGGCTCGTCGGGGAGCGGGGGCAGCCCCCGCAGCGCCCGACGCAGCGTGGGCAGCTCGCGCCAGACGGTTACCCCTGCCACGGCCGTGAGGATCCCGGCGTAGACGCGGGCGCGGGCCCACGAGCGGGCAGGCAGCTCCATGGCCGCCTCCGCGCTCCCGACCACGAGGCCGTCGAGGACGGCGCTGGCGACCGCTCGGACCCGGTGCGACGTGGCTGAGGCCATGCCTCACGGTAGCCAGGTCACCCCGCCCGGCGCCGCACGAACAGGGGTCGCGGAGGGTGCTCCTAGGATCGTCCGGTGAGCGTGACCCCGATCCGGCTGATGGGCGACCCGGTGCTGCGCACCCCGGCCGCCCCGGTCGTCGACTTCGACCTCGAGCTGCGCCGGCTGGTCGCCGACCTCACCGACACCATGTTCGCCGCGGGGGGTGCCGGCCTAGCCGCCCCGCAGATCGGCGTCGGCCTGCGGGTGTTCACCTGGTTCGTCGACGGGGAGGTCGGCCACCTGGTCAACCCGGAGGTGGCGCTGGTGGGGGAGGAGACCGAGGAGGGCCCGGAGGGCTGCCTGTCCATCCCCGGGTACACCTTCGACTGCCGCCGGCACCTGTACGTCGCCGCCACCGGCGTCGACCTGCACGGGGAGCCGCTGCGCGTCGAGGGCTCGCACCTGCTGGCCCGCGCGGTGCAGCACGAGGTCGACCACCTCGACGGCGTGCTGTTCGTCGACCGGCTGGACGCCGAGGCGCGCGCCGCCGCGCTGGCCGCGATCGGCGAGGCGGAGTGGGTCGGCGCCGGTGCCTGGGTGCCGCGCGTCGAGGTGAGTCCCCACTGAGGCTGCTCTTCGCGGGGACGCCGCAGGTCGCCGTCCCCTCCCTGGAACTGCTGCTGGCCTCCGGCCACGAGGTGGTGGCCGTGCTGACCCGGCCCGACGCGCGCTCCGGCCGCGGCCGGCGGGTCAGCCGGTCACCGGTCGCCGAGCGCGCCGACGCCGCCGGCGTGCCGGTGCTCACGCCCCGCTCGCCACGGGACCCGGAGTTCCTCGCCCGACTGGCCGACCTCGCCGTCGACTGCGCGCCCGTGGTGGCCTACGGCGCCCTCGTCCCGGCCGCGGCGCTGGCGGTGCCGCGGTTCGGCTGGGTCAACCTGCACTTCTCGCTGCTGCCGGCCTGGCGCGGCGCCGCGCCGGTGCAGCACGCGGTCATGGCCGGCGACGAGGTCACCGGCGCCTGCACCTTCCAGCTCGAGGAGGGCCTGGACACCGGCCCGGTGTACGGCCTGGTCACCGAGCCGATCGGGCCCCGGGACACCGCCGGGGACCTGCTGGCCCGGCTCGCGGTGAGCGGCGCCCGGCTGCTGGTGAGCACCCTGGACGGCATCGCCGACGGCACCCTGGAGCCCCGGCCGCAGCCGGCCGAGGGCGTGAGCCTGGCGCCGCGGCTGGAGCCGGCCGACGCCCGCGTGGACTGGTCGCTGCCCGCCCACGTGGTCGACCGCCGGGTCCGCGGGACCACCCCGGCACCGGGTGCGTGGACGACGTGGCGCGGCGAGCGGCTGCGGCTGGGCCCGGTCGAGCCGCTGCCCTCCTCCCTCGGCCTGGCGCCGGGCGAGCTGTCCGTCGGGCCCACCGGCGTCCTCGTGGGCACCGGCCGCGGCGCCGTCCGGCTCGGCGAGGTGCAACCGGCCGGCAAGCGCGTGCTGCCCGCCCCCGACTGGGCCCGCGGGGCGCGCCCCGCGCCGGGCGAGCGGCTCGGCGAGGTCCGGTGAGCGCCCCGCGCCGCGGCGGCCGCCGGCCGCCGTCCCGCCGGCACCGGTCCACCCTGGACGGCGCCCGGCTGACCGCCTATGACGTCCTGGACGGCGTCACGAGCCGGGCCGCCTACGCCAACCTGCTGCTGCCTCAGCTGCTGCGCGAGCGGGCCGCCGACCTCGGTGGGCGCGACGCCGCCTTCGCCACCCAGCTGGCCTACGGTGCGCTGCGCGCCACCGGCACCCTCGACGCGGTGCTCGGCACCCTGGTGTCCCGGCCGCTGGCCGAGCTGGACCCGCGGGTGCTGGACCTGCTGCGGCTGGGCGCCTACCAGCTGCTGGACCTCCGCGTGCCCGCGCACGCCGCCGTGGACACCACCGTGGCGCTCACCCGGGCGATCGTCGGCACCGGTCCCTCCGGGCTGGTGAACGCGGTGCTGCGCAAGGTCGCCGCCGGCGGGGACCGGGCGGCCTGGGTCGAACGGCTCGGCGGGGACGGCGACCAGCGGCTGGCCCTGGCCACCGACCACCCGCAGTGGGTGATCGAGGCGTGGCGGGACGCGCTGGGCCCGGACGCCGCCGAGCTGGAGCCCGCGCTGCTCGCCGACGGCGGCGCCCCCGAGGTGCACCTGGTCGCCCGCCGGGTGCCGCGCGAGCAGCTGGTGGCCGAGTCCGGCGGGCAGCCGGGGCCGTGGTCGCCGTACGCCGTCCGGCTCGGCGGCGGGGACCCGGCGCGCGTGCCGTCGGTGCGCGACGGCCGGGCCGCGGTGCAGGACGAGGGCAGCCAGCTGGCGGCGCTGCTGCTGGCCCGCGCCCCGCTTGAGGGCCCGGACGGCGCATGGCTGGACGTCTGCGCCGGCCCCGGCGGCAAGACCGGGCTGCTGGCCGCCGTCCGGCCGGCGGGGGTGCGGATCACCGCTGCCGACCGGGCGGCGCACCGGGCCGACCTGGTCCGGCAGGCGCTGCGCGAGGAGGCCGACGTCGAGGTGGTCGTCGCCGACGGCCGGACGCCGCCGTGGCCGGCGGGCTCCTTCGACCGCGTGCTGCTGGACGCGCCGTGCACCGGCCTGGGGGCGCTGCGCCGCCGTCCCGAGGTGCGGTGGCGGCGGACCCCGGAGGACGTCGCCCCGCTCGCGGCACTGCAGGCGGCGCTGCTGGACGGCGCGCTGGCCTCAGTGCGCCCCGGCGGCGTGGTCGCCTACGTGACCTGCTCGCCGCACACCGACGAGACCGTCGCCGTGGTCGGCGCCGCGGCCGGCCGGGACGACGTCGAGGTGCTGCCGGTCGCGCCGCTGTTCCCCGAGGTGCCGGGCATCGCGCGCGGGGACCACGGGCAGCTGTGGCCGCACCGGCACGGCACCGACGCGATGTTCATGGCGCTGCTCCGCCGCAGCCGCTGAGCCCGTCCACCGCGCACACCGGCCATGAGCGGGGACCGGCGCGCCGGTCAGTGGTAGGGGACGGACCCGCCGTCGGCGGCACCGGCGGAGCGCAGGTTGGCCCGGTGTGCCCGCTCGAGGTGCGTGGTGACCGCCTCGCAGACCCACCGCAGCGGCCCGGTGGGCGCGAGCTCCGCCTCGACGATCGGTTCCGGCCGGCCGTACGCGCCGCACGCCAGCCCGAGGACGACGACGGTGGCGGTCTCCGGCGTCCACGTCCCGTCCGGCCGGTGCGGGTCCCGTGCCCGGTCGGCCGCTGACGCGGCGGAGACGTCCGCGAAGCGGCGGGTGAGCAGCCGTCGGCGCACGGTCCACCGGCCCGAGTCGACGAGGGCTCCGGCCACGTCCGGCATGCCGACCGGACCCACGGCCATCCAGTCGTCCAGCGAGCGCCCCGGCTCGGCCACCATCGCTGCCAGCAGCCGGTCGGCCGGGCCGAAGCCGGTCGGTGTGCCGTCCACCGTCACGCTGTCGTCGCCGTGCACGAGCCGCTCAGCCCGGACCAGGTCGACGAGCAGGGCACCCCGCGCGGCGTCGTCCCACAGGTCGAAGTCCCGCAGCCGGCCCCTGCGGTCCAGGCACCGGGACGCCAGTCGGGCGGCGATGCCGCCGGTCAGGTCGACGCCGTCCGCGACCGTCTCGTCCACGCCGGCAGCGTAGGAGCTCAGGACCGCCGGTCACGGGCACCGACCACGGTCGGGTGACGCCGCTCGGCACGGACCTAGAATCCGCGGACGTGCCCCGCCGCCCGCTGATCGCCCCCAGCCTCCTGTCGGCGGACTTCGCCCGGCTGGGCGAGGAGGCGCAGCGGGTGGCCGAGGCCGACTGGCTGCACTTCGACGTCATGGACGCGCACTTCGTGCCGAACCTGACCTTCGGCCTGCCGGTGATGCAGGCGGTGCGGGCGCAGAGCCCCGTGCCGCTGGACTGCCACCTGATGGTCGAGGCCCCCGAGCGCTGGGCGCCGGGCTACGCCGAGGCCGGCGCGCACAACGTCACCGTGCACGCCGAGGCCTGCAGCGGCGACCCGCGCGCGCTGGCCCGCGACCTGCGCGCCGCCGGGTCGCTGGCCGGCCTGGCACTCAAGCCGGGCACCGACCTCGAGCCCTACCTCGACGTCCTCACCGAGTTCGACACCCTGCTGGTCATGACCGTCGAGCCCGGCTTCGGCGGCCAGGAGTTCATCGCCGAGACGCTGCCCAAGGTGCGCCGCGCGCGGGAGCTGGCCGACACCGGTCACCTCACCCTGCTGGTCGAGGTGGACGGCGGGATCAACGCCGACACCATCGAGCAGGCCGCCGAGGCCGGCGCCGACGTCTTCGTCGCGGGCTCGGCCGTCTACGGCGCCGACGACCCCGCCCGGGCGATCGCCGCCCTGCGCGCCCGGGCGACCGCGGCGCGGCCCGGGTGAGCGTCTCCGCGGCCGAGCTCGCCGCCATGGCCCGCGCCCGCGAGCTGGGCTGGAGCATTCTGGGCACCACCAGCCCGAACCCGGCGGTGGGCGCGGTGGTCCTGGCCCCTGACGGGACGCCGGTGGGAGAGGGCGCGACCGCCCCGCCCGGCGGCCCGCATGCGGAGGTCCGGGCACTCGCACAGGCCGGCGAGCGGGCCCGCGGCGGGACGGCGGTGGTCACCCTCGAGCCGTGCGCGCACACCGGCCGCACCGGCCCGTGCGCGGACGCGCTGCTGGCCGCCGGGGTCGCCCGCGTGGTGGTCGCCGTCCCCGAACCGACCCGGCTGGCCGGGGGAGGGGCACAGCGGCTGCGCGCGGCCGGCGTCGACGTCGTGCTCGGTGTCGAGGAGGCGCAGGCCGCCGAGGGCGCGCTGGGCCCCTGGCTCACCGGTGTCCGCGAGCACCGCCCGCAGGTGGTGTGGAAGGTGGCCGGCACCCTCGACGGGCGGGTCGCCGCCGCCGACGGCAGCAGCCGCTGGGTCACCGGCCCGGAGGCGCGGGCCGCCGTCCACCGGCTGAGGGCCACCTGCGACGCCGTCGTCGTCGGGTCGGGGACCGCGCTGGCCGACGACCCGCAGCTCACCGTCCGCGACGCCGACGGCCGGGACGCCGACCGCCAGCCGCTGCGGGTGGTCCTCGACCGCCGCGGCCGGGTGCCGGCCACGGCGCGGGTGCACGACGGCGCCGCCCCCACCCTGGTCAGCACCGCGGCGACGCCGCGGGCGCTGCTGGACGAGCTGTTCGCCCGCGACGTCCGCCGTGTGCTGCTGGAGGGCGGCCCCACGCTGGCCGCGGCCTTCCTGCGCGACGGGCTGGTCGACGAGGCCGTCGTGCACCTGGCCCCCAAGCTGCTCGGCGCCGGCGCGCCCCTGGTCGGCGACCTGGGAATCTCCGGGATCGGCGCGGCGCTGAGCCTGACGGTCAGCGGCCTCACCCACCTGGGCGGGGACGTGGAGATCCGCCTGCGGCCCACCCGGCACACTGGGGACGGGCGCACCGCGGAGGACCGCGACGCGACCGGAGGGAGTTGATCGTGTTCACCGGCATCGTCGAGGAGGTCGGCGTCCTGCTCGCCCGCGAGGAGCAGCAGGACTCAGCCCGGCTGCGCATCCGGGCCCGCACGGCGCTGGAGGGCGTGGCACTGGGCGACTCGATCGCCGTCAACGGCGTCTGCCTGACCGTGACCAGTGCCGACGGCGAGGAGTGGACGACCGACGTGATGGCCGAGACCCTGCGCCGCAGCAGCATCGGCGCGCTGGGCCCCGGTGACCCGGTCAACCTGGAGCGCGCGGTGACCCCGCAGACCCGCCTCGGCGGGCACCTGGTGCAGGGCCACGTCGACGGCGTGGGCACCGTGCTCACCCGCACCCCCGGCGACCAGTGGGAGGTCGTGCGGATCGCGCTGCCGCCGGAGCTGGCGCGCTACGTCGTCGAGAAGGGCTCCATCACCCTGGACGGCGTCTCGCTCACCGTGAGCGCTGTCAGTGACATCGGGACGGGTGGCGAGGGCGCCGGCACAGCCGACGCCGAGCCGTGGTTCGAGGTCAGCCTCATCCCCACCACCCTGCGCGAGACCACGCTGGGTGCCGTCCCTCCCGGCAGCCCGGTCAACCTGGAGGTCGACGTCATCGCCAAGTACGTGGAGCGCCTGCTGGAGGCCCGCCGGTGAGCGCCCCCGTCCGCTTGGACACCGTCGAGGACGCCATCGCCGCGATCAAGAGCGGCCGGCCCGTGGTCGTGATCGACGACGAGGACCGCGAGAACGAGGGCGACCTGATCTTCGCCTCGGAGCTGGCGACGCCGGAGCTGGTCGCGTTCACGGTCCGCTACACCTCCGGCTACATCTGCGTGGCCGTCACCGAGGCCGACGCCGACCGGCTGGACCTCCCGCCGATGTTCCGGGTCAACCAGGACCGCCGCGGCACCGCCTACACCGTCACCGTCGACGCCCGGGAGGGCGTGACCACCGGCATCTCCGCCGCCGACCGGGCGCACACCATCCGGCTGCTCGCCTCGTCCGACACCGACGCCACCGACCTGGCCCGGCCCGGGCACATCGTGCCGCTGCGGGCCAAGGACGGCGGCGTGCTGCGCCGGCCCGGCCACACCGAGGCCGCCGTCGACCTCGCCGTCCTCGCCGGGCTGCGCCCCTCCGGCACGCTGTGCGAGCTGGTCAGCGAGAAGGACCCGACCGGCATGGCCCGCGGCGAGGAGCTGCGCGTCTTCGCCGACGAGCACGACCTGTGCCTGATCTCCATCGCCGACCTGATCGCCTACCGCAAGCGCTTTGACAAGCTGGTCGAGCGGGAGGCGGAGGCGACCGTGCCGCTGGCCCCGGGCACCTTCACCGCGGTCGGGTACCGCAGCTCCTACGACGAGCGGGAGCACGTCGCGTTCGTCTACGGCGACATCGGCGACGGCGAGGACGTGCTGGTGCGCGTGCACTCCGAGTGCCTCACCGGCGACGTCTTCGGCTCGCTGCGCTGCGACTGCGGCCCGCAGCTGCAGGCGGCGCTGGCCGCGGTCGCCCAGGAGGGCCGCGGCATCGTGCTCTACATCCGGGGCCACGAGGGCCGCGGCATCGGCCTGCTGCACAAGCTGCAGGCCTACCAGCTGCAGGACGCCGGCGTGGACACCGTCGACGCCAACCTCGACCTGGGCCTGCCCGCCGACGCCCGCGACTACGGCACCGGCGCGCAGATCCTCGTCGACCTCGGCGTGCACACGATGCGGCTGCTCACCAACAACCCGGCCAAGCGCGCCGGCCTGGAGGGCTACGGGCTCAAGGTGACCGGCCGGGTGCCGCTGCCCAGCCACGTCACCGCGGAGAACCTGGCCTACCTGCGCACCAAGCGCGACCGGATGGGCCACCTGCTGGACATCATCGAGCCGTCGGCCAGCCTCGAGGACGCGATCGGCACCGTGCCCGGCACCGACGTGCCGCTGCGCCAGGACGAGCAGCCGGTATGAGCGGGCGGGGAGCCCCCGAGGCCGCGGCGGTGGACGCCGCCGGCCTGACGCTGGGCATCGTGGCCACCACCTGGCACGCGGAGCTCACCGGTGCGCTGCTGGACCGCGCGGTCGCCGCGGCCCTCGCCAGCGGCGTGCCCGCGCCCACCGTCGTCCGGGTGCCCGGGGCGGTCGAGCTGCCGGTGGTCGCCCAGGCGCTCACCGAGCGGCACGACGCCGTCGTCGCGCTCGGCGTGGTCATCCGCGGGGGGACGCCGCACTTCGAGTACGTCTGCGACGCGGTCACCGCCGGGCTCACCCGGGTGGCCCTCGACGCGGCCACCCCCGTCGGCAACGGCGTCCTCACCTGCGACACCGAGGAGCAGGCGCGCGAGCGGGCCGGGTTGCCCGGCTCGGCGGAGGACAAGGGCTGGGAGGCGACCACCGCCGCCCTGGCCACCGCGCTGACCCTGCGCGGGCTGCGCGGCCCCGGCCGGCCCACCGGGTTCACCGTCCGGCCGGCCGAGGGGAGCCGCGCGTGAAGACCTTCGACGAGCTGTTCGCCGAGCTGTCGGCCAAGGTCGCCGCCGGTGACCCGGCGTCCGGGACGGTCACCGCCGTCCGCGACGGCGTGCACGCCGCGGGCAAGAAGGTGGTCGAGGAGGCCGCCGAGTCCTGGATGGCCGCCGAGCACGAGGGCCCCGAGCGCACCGCCGAGGAGATCAGCCAGCTGCTCTACCGGGTGCAGGTGCTCATGCTGGCCCGCGGCCTGACGCTCGACGACGTCTACACCCACCTGTGAAGGACCCTCGCGCCCCCACGGCACGCTCCGCGCGCCGCGGGACCCTGCGCGAGGGCCGTTCCATCCACCTACCGAAGGAGCCCATCCCGTGCTGCGCATCGCCGTGCCCAACAAGGGGGTCCTGAGCGAGCCGGCCGCCGAGATGCTCACCGAGAGCGGCTACCGGCAGCGGCGCAGCACCAAGGACCTCGCCGTCTACGACCCGGACAACGACACCGAGTTCTTCTACCTGCGACCCCGCGACATCGCCGTCTACGTCGCCGCCGGCACCCTGGACGTCGGCATCACCGGGCGGGACATGCTGCTGGAGACCGCTCCGGCCGACGACGAGGGGGCGGCCGCGGTGGAGGTGATGCCGCTGGGCTTCGGCCGCAGCTCCTTCCGCTTCGCCGCCCCGGTGGGGTCCGGCATCGACGGCGTCGAGCAGCTGGCCGGCAAGCGGATCGCCACCGCCTACCCGGTGCTGCTGCAGCGCCACCTCGACGAGCGCGCCATCCGCGCCTCGGTGGTCAAGCTCGACGGCGCGGTGGAGACCGCCTGCCGGCTCGGCGTCGCCGACGCCGTCTGCGACGTGGTGGAGACCGGGACGACGCTGCGCGCGGCCGGGCTGCAGATCATCGGCGAGTCGGTGCTCACCAGCGAGGCGATCCTGGTGCGGCGGGCCGGCGCGGAGGAGATCCCGGCCGTCGCCCAGCTGCGCCGCCGGCTGCGTGGTGTCCTGGTCGCCCGGCAGTACGTGATGCTCGACTACGACTGCCCCAACGAGCTGCTGGAGAAGGCGACCGCGCTCACGCCGGGCCTGGAGGGCCCCACGGTGAGCCCGCTGCAGACGCCGGGCTGGTCGGCGGTGCGCGCGATGGTCGCCCAGACCGACACCAACCGGGTGATGGACGAGCTGTGGGAGCTCGGCGCCCGCGCCATCCTCGTCACCAGCATCCACGCCTGCCGGCTCTGATCCGGTGACACTGTCGGCCTACCGGCCGACACCGCGGCCAGGTGACCGGAAGGACCTCGGTGCCCCCCACGCCTCGCAGGCTCGGCGCGGGCCCCTGCACCGAGGCCGAACGGCGCTGAGCCTGCCCGCCGGACCGGGATGACCTCCGCGTGGGAGTCACCCGGGCGGCGGGCTCAGCGGCGGGTGGTGCGGTCCACCAGGTCGATCGCGGTGCACAGGCCCAGCGCCATGGCCCGGCCACTGGTGGCGCCGGTGGCCAGCAGCCCGGCGATGGCCGGGGCCAGCGGCCGCTCGCCGACCAGCCCGTGCAGCACCGCGGCGTACTCCGCGCTGACCCGCCCGGCCGCCGCGTGCCGCAGCAGTGCCCGCGACAGCTCGGTGGTCCGGCCGGCGGCCAGCGCGCAGACCGCGGTGGCGAAGCGCCCGGCCGACGGGTGGCCCAGCAGCACCAGGCCGGCCATCGTCCCGGCCATGACGTCGTCCCCGGCCGGGGTGAGCCCCGGGCCCAGGCCGATGAGCCGGGTGGCGGTGCGCAGGGCGGCGTCCAGGTCGGCCCTCCGGACGGCGCCGCGCAGCGCGGCCAGCGGGCCCCCGGGGCCGGCCGGGAGGCCGGGCAGGGTGAACGCGCTGTGCGGGACCCCCTCGCCGTAGAGGGCGTTGCGCAGCAGGCGCACCCCCTCGGGCAGCAGGGCCGGTCGTGGGCTCGGCAGTCGGGGGCGCGGGTCCCACCAGGCGGCGGCGCTGACGGCGAGGTCGCCGACGACGATCCGCCCACCCCCGACCTCGGCCGCGGCGTCCGGCGGCAGGGCGACCAGCGGGCGGCCGTTGCTGGGCCGGAAGAGCACGCAGGCCAGGGGCAGGCGGGCGGCGTCGTTGGTCAGCACGCCGACCACGTCGCCACCGCGGTCGGTGGGCACGTGCAGGTAGACCGCGGCGGGCACGCTGAGCAGCACGCGCGCCGGGCGGACCGGGCCGCGCAGGAGGTCGGCGACCCCGGTGCTCGCCGCGGCGGGCACGGCGGACGCGGCACGGGCGAGGGGAGCGGTGCGCGCGGTGGCCTGGGCCGACTCGCGCGGCAGGGGGATGGTGGGCAGTCCGGACCGCGTGGCGTGGGCGCCCGGGGACGTCCGGGCCCCGGGGCGGCCCCCGCCCGACCCGGCGGTCTCGTCGATGGTGCGCATGGCGACCTCTTCACCCTGGGGAGCACGGGAGGCGCCCGTCGGCTCGAGAACCCCCCGCCCGGCCGCGGTCCACCCGCTGGGGAGGTCGGACGGCACCCTCGGGAGGGAACCGGCCTACCATCCACCGGGCGGAGTGCGACCGGGTCTCGAACCTATGCGGCGCGTCGCACGCCCACGTATGGCGGATGTCGCCAAGAATGGGGTGCCTGGTGCGGGCACTGCTGACAGGGGTCCGCCATCTGGTCGTGGGCAACAACAACTGAGAGGGTGGGTGGCGTGACCCAGGGTGAAGCCTCCCTCGTCGTCCCCACGCTGGGTGAGGGCACCTCGTCCCGGCGTCACCTGTCCGCAGCGGAGGCACCGGTGACCGAGAGCCGCGGCGCACGGCCCACCTGGCAGGAGCGCATGGGCCTGACCCTGGCCGAGGCGCTGCGCCTGCCCGCGCTGGCGGGCACGGAGGTGCTGGCCGGCAGCGGTGGCCTGGACCGGGTCGTCCGCCACGTGGTGGTCGACGACCCCGCAGACCCGCTGGCGGTCGCGGGCCCCGACGTCCTGGTCGTGCTCGGCGCCCGGCTGCCCCCGGCCGACCCGGCCAACTACCGCGCCCTCGTGGAGCGGCTGGACTCCATGGGCACCGCGGCGCTGGCCCACCGCCGCACCGAGGGGCCCCCGCAGGTCCCCGCCGAGGTGCTCGCCGAGGCCGACCGCCGCGGGCTGCCGGTGCTGTCCCTGCCGGCCGACCTGCGGATGGGCGAGGTCGTCTCCGAGGTGCTCGGTGCCGTCGTCGACCGGCAGAGCGAGGCGCTGGCCCTCTCCAACCGCATGCACGACCAGTTCATCGACGTCGCGCTCAGCGGCGGCGGGCTGTCGGAGGTCACCGAGCAACTGGCCGTCTCCCTCGACGGCGTCGCCGTCCTCGGCCTGGGTCCGGACCGGGAGATCGTCACCAGCGCCGGGCCGTCGGCCGACGTCGCGGAGATCAGCGACTGGCTGTGGCTGCTGGACGCCGAGGCCGAGGACGAGATGGCCATGATGGCGCCCTCCCGCCGGCTGTCGGGCCTGCGCGCCGACCAGACCGTGGTCACCCCCGCCGACGTGCTCGCCGACGCCGACCTCTCCCCGGCCGACGGCATCCTGCTCGTCCCCGGCCACCACGAGCTGCCCGGCGGGGTGGGGGAGTACGCGGTCGCCCCGGTGATGGCCGGCGACCAGCGGCACGGCTGGCTGGTCGCCGTCCACCGCAGCGGGCCGATGCTGGTCGGCGCCGGTGCGGTGCTGGAGCGGGCCGCGGTGGTCTCGGCGCTGTCGGTCATCCGCCAGCAGGCCGTGCACTCGGTGGAGCTGCGCTTCCAGGGCGACCTGGTCCGCCGGCTGGTGGCCGGGGCGCTGCGGCACACCGAGCGGGCGCTGGCCCAGACCCGGTCCTTCGGCTGGCGGCTGGACGGCCCGGTCGCCGTCCTGGTGACCGCCACGGAGACCGCCGCCGACCCGCAGGCCGACCCCACCCGCGCCCTCGACGTCCTCGACCGGCTGGCCGACGGCTGGCGGGCGGCCCTGGAGACCGAGGTCTCCGGCGCCGCGGTGGCCGGGCTGTCCACCGAGATCGTCACCCTGCTGCCCCTGGACGGGCGGACGCCGGAGGAGGTCACCTCGCTGGTGGGCGCGGTGACCGGGCGGGTCAACGCGCGGGTGCGCCGCGTCGGGCGGGTGCTGGGCACTGGCATCGGCCGCCCGGCCGGCTCGCTGGCCGCGCTCGGCGAGGCCCACCAGCAGGCCTCCCGGGCCCTCGGCGTCGGCCAGGAGATCCACGGGACCCAGGCGGTCACCCACTTCGACCAGCTCGGGGTGTTCCGGCTGCTGTCGCTCATCCCGGACAGCACCGAGCTGCGCACCTACGTCGACGAGGTGCTCGGCACCCTCGCCGACGCCTCCGACGCCGACTCCGCCGACCTGCGGGAGACCCTGCGGGTGCTGCTGGAGACCAACCTCAACGTCGCGGAGTCCGCCCGCCGGCTGCACTTCCACTACAACACGATGCGCTACCGCATCGGCAAGCTGGAACGGCTGCTCGGGCCCTTCACCACCGACCCGACGCTGCGGCTGAACCTGCTGCTGGCCCTGCACGCGGCGCGGATGCGCGGCCTGGACCAGCCGCACCGCCCGCCGGTGGACGTCGGGCTGACGCTGCCGCCGGACGACGGCCTCGACGCACTGGTCTAGGCGGTCGTGGGCAGGAGTGTCGCCGCGCTGGTGGCCCGCATGGAGGAGGGGCTGGCCGCGCTGGAGGCCGACGGCGACCCCGCCCGCTTCTTCCACGGCGTGTACCTCCGCACCACCGTGGCCGTCGGTGCGGCGATCGACGCGGGCGCCTTCGAGGACCCGGCGTGGGTCGAGGAGTGGGACGTCGACTTCGCCGACCTCTACCTCGACGCGCTCGCCGCCCACCGGCGCGACCCGGCGTCCGCCCCGCGGCCGTGGCAGCTGGCCCTCGGCGCGCGGGCGGAGCTCCCGCCGGAGGCGCACGTGCTGCTCGGCATGAACGCGCACATCAACTACGACCTGCCGCAGTCCCTGGTGCGGGTGATCCCCCCGGCGGAGTTCGACGACCCGGCCGCCTGGGACCTGCGCCGCCGCGACCACGAGCGCATCGACCGGGTGCTGGCCTCCCGGGTCGCCGCCGAGGACGGCGAGCTGCACCGGGCCGGGGGGCGGCGGACCCGGCTGGACCGGACGCTGGCGCCGGTCAACCGCGCCGCCAGCCGGGTGTTCCTCCGCGAGTCCCGGCGCAGGGTGTGGGCCAACGCCGCACGCCTGGACCTCGCTCGCCGCCGCGGACCGGAGGCGTACGCGAGCCGGCTGGCCGACCTGGAGGAGCTCTCCGCGGCCCGGGTCGACGACCTGCTGCGCCCCGGGCCGGTGCTGGTGCGACTGGCCGTCCGTGGCTTCGGCGTCCTGCTGCCCCCGGACTGAGTCCCCGCACTGCCGCGGGCCCGGGCATCGGCCAGGCTGGGGTGACGGCCGCACCGGGTGGCCGCGCGAGGAGGAGACGCATGACCGAGGGTGCCCGTCCGCTGTCCGGGAAGGTCGCGCTGGTCACCGGCGCCTCGTCGGGGATCGGGGAGGCGACCGCGATCGCCCTGGCCGGGGCCGGCGCGGCCGTCGCCATCGGGGCCCGCCGCCGCGACCGGCTGGACGGGCTGGCGGCTGAGCTGACCGGCGACGGCGCGCGGGTGCTGGCACTGGACCTCGACGTCACCGACGAGGCGGCCTGCCGGGACGCCGTCGCCCGCACCCGGGACGAGCTCGGCGGCCTGGACGTCCTGGTCAACAACGCCGGGGTGATGCTGCTCGGCACCATCGTGGGCGCCGACACCGAGGACTGGCGGCGGATGGTGTCCACCAACGTGCTCGGCCTGATGTACATGACCGCCGCCGCGATCGACGGCATGGTCGAGCAGGGGTCCGGCGACGTCGTCAACGTCTCCAGCGTCGCCGGCCGGACCGCCCGGAAGGGCGCCGGGGTCTACAACGCCAGCAAGTGGGCGGTGAACGCCTTCAGCGAGTCACTGCGCCAGGAGGTGACGACGACCGGCGTGCGGGTCTCGCTGGTCGAGCCCGGCGCGGTCACCACCGAGCTGACCTCGCACATCACCCAGCCGGAGGCCAAGGCGGCCTCGGAGCGGATGCACGCGAGCATGCGGCCGCTGCAGGCCGAGGACGTCGCCCGGGCCGTCGTCTACGTGGTCACCCAGCCGCCGCACGTCGCGGTCAACGAGATCCTGGTGCGCCCCACCGACCAGGAGCGCTGAGAGAGGACCCCCTGCCCCCCGCCACTCGCACGCTCGCGGCGGGACCCTGCAGGGGGCCGTTCAGTCGTGGAAGACCTCGATGCGGGCGCCCATCTCCACCAGCCGCTCGTAGAGCTGCTCGTAGCCGCGGGCGATGATGTCGACGTTGCGCAGCACCGACGTCCCCTTGGCCGCGAGCATCGCCAGCAGGATGCACACCGCCGGGCGCAGCGCCGGCGGGCAGACGACCTCGGCGCTCGACCAGTGCGTCGGGCCGCTCACCAGCACCCGGTGCGGGTCCAGCAGCCGGACGTCGGCGCCGAGCCGGGTGAGGTCGGACAGGTGGATTGCCCGGTTGTCGTACACCCAGTCGTGGATCAGCGTCGAGCCGGTGGCCGCGGCCGCGATGACGGCGAAGAAGGGCAGGTTGTCGATGTTCAGGCCCGGGAACGGCATCGGGTGGACCTTGTCGATCGGCGCCTTGAGCTCCGACGGGGAGATCGTGACGTCGACCAGCCGGGTGTGCCCGTTGTCGGCCCGGTACTCCGGGGACAGCGTGTAGCGCAGCCCCATCTCGGCGAGGGTGGCCAGCTCGATCTCGAGGAACTCGATCGGCGCCCGGCACACGGTCAGCTCCGAGTCGGTGACGATGCCGGCGGTCAGCAGGCTCATCGCCTCGACCGGGTCCTCGCTGATCGTGTAGTCGACGTCGGCCTCGATGACCGGCCGGCCGCGGACGACGAGGGTGGTGGTGCCCAGCCCCTCGACGCCGACGCCGAGCAGCTGCAGGTACAGGCACAGGTCCTGGACCATGTAGTTGGAGCTGGCGTTGCGGATGGTCGTCGTCCCGTCGGTGCGGGCCGCGGCCAGCAGCGCGTTCTCGGTGACGGTGTCGCCCCGCTCGGTGAGCACGATGGTGCGGTCGGCGGTGGCCGGCGCGGTGACCCGCGCGGAGTAGCGGCCGCCGCGGGCCTCCACCTCCAGGCCGAAGGGCCGCAGCGCGATCATGTGCGGCTCGACGGTGCGGGTGCCCAGGTCGCAGCCGCCGGCGTAGGGCAGGTCGAAGACCGGCGCCCGGTGCAGCAGCGGGCCGAGGAACATGATGATGCTGCGGGTGCGGCGGGCGGCGTCGGCGTCGATGCCGGCCAGGTCGAGTGAGTCGGGGACGACGAGGGTGAGGTCGCGGCCGGCGCCGTCCCAGGTCGCGGACACGCCGATCGAGCGCAGCACGTCGAGGATGCGGTCGACCTCGACGATGCGGGCCACGTTGCGCAGCGTCGTGCGCCCGCGGTTGAGCAGCGCGGCGCACAGCAGGGCCACCGCGGCGTTCTTGGAGGACTTGACGGTGACGCTGCCGCGCAGCGGCACGCCACCGGTCACCCGCAGGTGGGTGGGCCCGGCCGGGCCGACGCGGAACAGCTCGCGCTCCAGGGCCTCGGACAGCCGGCCGAGCAGCTCCAGGGTGAGGTTCTGGCCGCCCTGCTCGATGCGGGCGACGGCGCTCTGGCTGGTGCCCAGCCGCTCGGCGAGCTGCTGCTGGGTCAGTCCGCGGTGCCGGCGGGCGTCGCGGACGAGTTTCCCGACGCGGTGCATGGCGCTGGACTCGTGCGCGGGGTTGCCGGCGCTGGACTCGTGCGCCGGGGTGCCGGCGTCCGGCGCGGGGGCCTCGGTGGTGGGCGTGGGCGGGGAAGGGGCCGTCACGAGGGCACACGGTATCTCGCATGTGAGATGCCGCGCGTGTCCGGGCGGCGCTCAGTCGACGGCGAGGCGGGCCAGGGCGGCGTCCAGCGCCGGACCGGCGGCGGTGCCGTGGCCGCCGCCCTCGACGACGACCAGCTCGCTGCCGGGCCAGGCGCGGTGCAGCTCCCAGGCGACGTCGGGTGGACCGCTCACGTCGTACCGGCCGGTGATCAACGTCGCCGGGGTGCCGGCGAGCCGGCCGACGTCGCGCAGCAGCTGCCCGTCGGGGAGGAACGCCGCGTTCGACCAGTAGTGGGTGACCAGCCGGGTGAGCTCCAGCCGGGCGTGCGGGTCGGCGAACCTCCGGTTGGGCCGCCAGTGCGGGTCCAGGGAGACGTGCACGTCCTCCCAGGCGCACCAGTCGCGGGCGGCGTCCTCGCGGACGCGAGGGTCGGGGGAGGACACCAGCCGGGCGTAGGCGGCGGCCAGGTCGCCGTCGCGGTCGGCCTCCGGCACGCCGTCGCGGAAGCGGGCCCAGGCCTCCGGCCAGATGCGGCCCACGTCCCGGGTGACCCACTCGACCTCCCGCCGGGTGGTCGTGGTCACCGCGAGCAGGACCATCCCGGCCACCCGCCCCGGGTGGGTCTCGGCGTAGGCCAGCCCGAGCGTGGTGCCCCAGGAGGCCCCGACCACCGTCCACCGGTCGATGCCGAGCAGCTCGCGCACCGCCTCCATGTCCGCGACCAGCGTGGCCGTGGTGTTGCCGGACAGGTCGGTGGTGGGGTCGGCCGCCGACGGGGTGCTGCGGCCGCAGTTGCGCTGGTGGATGACGACGACCCGCCACACGTCCGGGTCGAGCAGCCGCGCCATGCCGGCCGAGGGCGCTCCCGGGCCGCCGTGGACGACGACCGCGGGCCGACCGTCCCGGGCCCCGCGGACCTCCCAGTGGACGGCGTGGCCGTGCCCGACGTCGAGCAGACCGGACTGCAGCACGGCGCTCTCCGGGTGGACACCCACGACCGCATCCTGCGCCGGGCGGGTGCGCGGGGCCACACTGCCGTCCCATGGACGTGCTCGTGACGGGTGGGACCGGTCGGCTGGGCCGTCGGGTGGCCGCGCAGCTGCAGGACGGCGGCCACCGGGTGCGGCAGATGTCGCGGCGGGGCACCGGCCCCGGCGGGGTGCGCGGCGACCTGGCGACCGGCCGCGACCTGCGCCACGCACTGGCCGGGGCGGAGGTGGTCGTGCACGCGGCCAGCGACCCGCGCGGCGACCCCTGGCAGGCCGACGTCGCCGGCACCCGGCGGCTGGTGCAGGCGGTCGGGCGGGACCGGCTGCGGCACCTGGTGTACGTGTCGATCGTCGGCGTCGACCGCGTCCCCTACGGCTACTACCGCGCCAAGTTCGCCGCCGAGCAGGTGCTGCTGGCCTCCGGGCTGCCGGTGACGCTGCTGCGGATCACCCAGTTCCACGACTTCGTCGACGAGCTGCTGGCCACCGCCCGTCGCGGCCCGGTCCTGCCGGTGCCGATGGGCTGGCGGGTGCAGCCGGTCGACGTCGACGAGGCCGCCGTCCACACCGCGCAGGTGGCCGCCGGGCTCCCCGCCGGAGACGTCGTGGAGTACGGCGGGCCTCAGGAGCTGACCGCTGCCGACGCCGCCCGCGCCTGGGTGGCCGCCCGCGAGCCGGGCACCCGGGTGGTGGCCACCCCGGTGCCCGGCCGGCTGTCCGCCGCGGTCCGCGACGGCGCCGCGCTGCCCACCCGGGGCCCGCGCGGACGGCGCACCTACGCCGAGCACCTGCGCTCCTGACCGCAGCAGTCCTGCCGCCTTCCGCAGCAGGGAGGACGACGTCCGGGAGCCGCCGGTGACCGGTCCGGGGCCGACCTAGGGTCGGCGCGTGCCCAGCCGCTCCACCGTCCCCCTGCTCGCCGCGGTCGCGTTCACCGTGCTGGCCTGGGCGTCGGCGTTCGTCGCCATCCGCGCGGTGGGCGCCGACCTCTCCCCGGGCCCGTTCGCCCTGGGCCGGCTGCTGGTGGGCACCGCGGTGCTGGCCGTGCTGCTGGTCCTGGCCCGGACGCCGTGGGTGGCGCCCACCGGCCGCGAGTGGGCGCTGCTCGCCGTCTGCGGGGTCGGCTGGTTCGGCGTCTACAACGTGGCCCTGAACGCAGCCGAGCGGCACCTGGACGCCGGGACGACGGCCATGCTGGTCAACGTCGGGCCCATCCTCATCGCCGTCCTCGCCGGGCTGTGGCTGGGCGAGGGCTTCCCGCGGTGGCTGGTCACCGGCCTGGCGGTGGCCTTCGGCGGGGTGCTGCTCATCGGCCTGGCCACCCGCGGGGCCGGCACCGACGTCGTGGGCGTGCTGCTCTGCCTGGCCGCCGCCGCCACCTACGCCGTCGGCGTCGTGGCGCAGAAGCCGGTGCTGCGCCGCCTGCCGCCGCTGCAGGTCACCGCCGTCGCGTGCGCGGTCGGCGCGCTGTGCTGCCTGCCGTGGGCCGCGGCGCTGGTGACCGAGCTCGGCGCGGCGCCGGCCGGGTCGGTCGCCGGTCTGGTCTACCTGGGCGTGGTGCCGACCGCGCTGGCCTTCAGCACCTGGGCGTACGCGCTGGCGCGGACCGACGCCGGGCGGCTGGGGGTCACCACCTACCTCGTCCCGCCGCTGGTGGTGCTGATGGGCTGGCTGCTGCTCGGCGAGGTGCCGCCCGCTCTCGCCGTCCTCGGCGGCGCCGTCTGCCTGGCCGGCGTGGCGCTGTCCCGCCGGCGCGAGCGGGTGCGCACCCCGGCCTGACCCCCGATCTGGGGCCGACCGGAGGCCCACAGCGCAGGAAACCTGCGCTGTGGGCCTCCGGTCAGCGGCTCAGCCGGCGCGGGAAGGGACGACGAGCACCGGGCGGTGCGCGCAGTGCAGCAGCGCGCGGGCCACGTGCCCGACCAGCGTCTCCCGGGCACCGCCCCGCCCGCGGCTGCCGACGACGAGGACCGCGGCGCCGCGGCGGGTGGCCTCCTCGGCCAGCGTGGTCGCCGTCGCCCGCGGCCGGCCGGCCCGCCCGGTGCACGGCACGGTGACCAGCTCGGCGCCCTCGACGCCGGCCGGGGCGGGGGAGACGCCCGGCTCCTCGACGGCCACCACCAGCCGCCGCCGGTGCGCGAACAGCTCGGTGGCCGCGGCGAGCGCCCGCCGGGCGGGCGGCGAGCCGTCGGTGCCCACCACCACCGGCCCGGACTCCGCGGCGGCCCACTCGACGGTGGTCATCGGGTACGGGACGACGAGCACCGGCACCGGGCTGGCGGGGACCACCAGCTCGGACACGCTGCCGATCGAGGCCCGCATGCCGCCGAGGCCCCGGGAGCCGACGACCACGAGGTCGGCGTCGAGCTCCTCGGCGGTGCGGGCGAACTGGTAGCCGTCCCCGCCGAAGGTGCGCTTGACCAGTGGCTCGGCCGCCCACCCGGCGGCGCGGGCCAGCTTCGCGCCGTTGCCGGTGAGGCGCTCGGCCTCCGCGCGGCCCTCGCTCTCGATGAGCCGGCCGAGGGCCTCGGGGTTGGCGGCCCGGTCGAAGACGCGGTGCCGCAGCTCGGGGGAGGTGAACGGCGGCTCCCACAGGTGCAGGATCGAGGCGGTGACCGAGGGCAGGAGCACGGCGGCCGCCTCGATCGCGTTCACCGCGCTGGGTGAACCGTCGTAGCCGACCAGGACGCGCAGGCTCCGGACACCGGTGTCAGGTGCGGTCATGGCGGCATCGTCCTCCGCCGGCGCGCGTCCCGGGAGGGCCTGCGGACCCGGTCGTTCAGTCGCGGCGGCGGGTGCGCGCCCAGGGGTCCTCGGGGTCGAGGTCGTCGTCGGCGTCCAGCGGGTCGGCCTGTGCCCGGGTGGAGCGTGGCGGCGCGGACGCGGCCTGCAGGGCGGCGTCCCGCTCGCGGTCGCGCCGGGCCTGCTCGGCGCGCTCCCGGGCGCGCAGCTCGCCCCGGGACGGCCCGCGGGGGGCCTCCGGACGCCGGCCGAGCCACCACAGCCCGGCGCCGGCGACCGCCAGCCCGACCGGGATCGGGTAGGCCGCGGCCCGCTCGGTGCCGCCCTCGCCCAGCAGCGAGGTGACCGCGAGGGCGAAGAAGACCGTCATCGCCGTGCTCAGCAGGCCGAGCACCGCCAGCACCGTGCCGAGGGCCTCCGAGCGCGGCCGGACGGCGTAGGCCATCGCCAGCAGCGCCAGCCCGCCCCCGACGAGGTGCAGCCCGGCGCCGGCCTGGTGCAGGTCCTCCTGCCCGTCCAGCGGGAACAGCCCGACCAGGACCACCCCGACCGCGGCGGCGGTCAGGAAGGTCGAGGCCAGCCGCCCGCCGCGACCGGCCAGCGCCGGGCGCAGCAGGACCGCGCCGGCGCCGATGAGCAGCCCCTGGACGACGAAGGAGGCGTTCATGAGCAGCGGCGCCGCGGCGTCGGAGGCGCCGAGCTCGCTGATGACGTCGTCCGCGCGGTCGTGCGTGCCGCCGCCGAGCAGCTGGGCGACGGTCTCGACGACGAAGAACTGCAGGGTCAGCAGCCAGGCGAGTGCGCCCCAGCGGTGGCGGGTGGGTGTCACACGGTCCATGGTCCCAGCGCACCGGGCGGCAGGTGGGCGAGGACGGCGGCGTACTGCGGCACCGACAGCCAGGAGGGGTTGCTGCCGATCGGCGAGCGGAGCACCTCGGCGTCGTGTACCGCCGGGTCGGCCAGCAGGTCGGCCCGGGCGACGGGGGAGGGCAGCCGGGTCAGCCGCACGCCGAGGACGGGGCCGTCGTCGCGCTCCCCGACCTCGCCGGTCACCTCACCGAGCGCGTGCACGCCCGGGTCGGCGCGGCCGCTGACCCACAGCAGGCAGGGCTGTCCGGGCCGCACCAGGTCCAGCCGGTAGGAGCGCCGGACGCAGCGGGTGAGCTCCCGGGTGCCGCCGGCCGGCCAGTCGGGGTCGATCAGCTCCGGCGGCCGGGTGGACTTGAGCACCCAGCAGGCGACGTCCTCCGGCCCCAGGCGGGCCACCGGTCCTCAGTCGGTGGCGGGGTGCGGTTCGGCGCCGGCGGGGTCGGCGTCGTCGGCGTCCACCATCTGCCGCTCCTGCTCGGTGCGGTGCTGCAGCGCGTCGTCGTTCGGGCGGTCGTGGCCGCCGGCGTGCGCCTGCCGGTCGCGGGGCGCGGACTCGGTGGGGTCGATGACGTCGTCGAGGTCAGGGCGGTCGGGCTGGCTCACGGGGTCTCTCCTCCGTCGTCGGGGTGCCTCGGCAGGGGCCATAGCCACCCGACGGCGGTGGTAACCGGTGCTCAGCGCTGCTCCAGGAGGGCCGCGGGCACCCACGCCTCCACGAGCACCACGCCCTGCGGGCCGGCGACGGCGTAGCTGACCCGGCCGTGCCAGCCGCCGTCGGCCTGCCGCCACTCCACGAGCAGCCCGGGCCACACGCCGGGGGCGCCGGGCGGGTCGTGCACCCAGCAGTGCCGGCCACGGCTGCCGACCGGGTGCGGCCCGGTGCCGGCGGGGGCCGACGGCGGCGGCTGCGGCGGGTCCGCGCCGGACCGCTGCGCCCGCTCCCCGAGCGTGCCGCCGGACCACCGCCCGGGGTGCATGCCGCCAGCCACCGGCAGAGTGTGACACGAGGTCGAACGCGTGTTCGACCTGGACGGTCGGAGGGTGGAGGCACGGTGGTCGGCAGGCGTGAGCCGTCCGGTGGACGGGTACCCGGTACGTCATCGGCCCACCACCGGCGGTCACCGATGTGCCGTCGTCGTGCGTCGGCGCTCCCCCTGGAGGTCCACCCCGTGTTCTCCGCACCCGGCCGGTCCGGTCGCCCGGTGGCCCGCGCCGCCGTGGGCGTCACCGCGGCGTCCCTGGCCGTCGCCGGCCTGACCACCTCCTGCACGGCCGCCCCGGTCGCCTCCCCGGGGGAGGCGGCCGGCTGTGCCGCGCCGGCCACCGCCGAGATCGGCGCGGTCCAGGGCGACGGCACAGCCACCCCGCTGGCCGGGCGGCAGGTCACCGTGCGCGGCGTCGTCGTCGCCGACCTGCCCGGGCTGGACGGCTTCTCCCTGCAGGACGCCGACGGCGACGGCGAGGACGCCACCTCCGACGGCGTGTTCGTCCACAGCCCCGGCGCCGCCGTCGACCTCGGCGACACCGTCGCGGTGACCGGTACGGCGGAGGAGCGCTTCGGGCAGACCCAGGTCGGCGTCGACGCCGTCGTCGCCGTCTGCGCCGAGGGCACGGCCGAGGACCTGCCGGCGGCGACCCCGCTGGACCTGCCCGCCGACGACGCGGCCCGCGAGCGGCTGGAGGGCGTGCTGGTCGAGCCGGTCGACCCCCTCACCGTCAGCGACGTGTTCGGCCTGACCCGGTACGGCGAGCTGACCCTCTCCGAGGGCGGTGTGCTGGTCCAGCCGACCGAGGTGGCCCGCCCGGGCCCGGAGGCGCAGGCGGTGGCCGCCGAGAACACCCTGCGGCGCATCGTCCTCGACGACGCCACCACCGCCGCGACGAGCCTCACGGACCGCCCGTACCTGTCCCCGCAGACCCCCGTCCGGGTGGGCGACGGGCTGGCGTTCACCGAGCCCCTGGTGCTCGGCTACGGCTTCGACGCGTGGCGGCTGCAGCCCGCCGACGGCACCGCCGAGGGCGTCTTCGCCCCGCAGGACACCCGGCCGGCCGAGCCCGGGGAGGTGGGCGGGGACGTGCGGCTCGCGGCGTTCAACGTGCTCAACTACTTCCTCACCCGCGGCGCGCCCGGGCGCGGGGCCACGACCGCGGCGGAGTTCGAGGAGCAGGCCGGCAAGACGGTGTCGGCCATCCGGGGCCTGGGTGCCGACGTCGTCACCCTGATGGAGGTCGAGGACACCGACTCCACCGGCCTGACCCCCGGCGACGCCGACACCGCGCTGGCCGAGCTGGTGGGCCGGCTCAACGCGGCCGAGGGCGCCGACGTCTGGAGCTCCGTGCCGCTGCCCCAGGAGCTCTACGCCGTCGACCGCGACGTCATCCGCAACGCGGTCGTCTACCGGAACGACGTCGTCACCCCGGTCGGCGACCCGGTCGGCCTGGTCGACGAGGCGGCCTTCGACAACGCCCGCGAGCCGATCGCGCAGACGTTCAGCAAGGACGGCGACGCCTTCACCGTGGTGGCCAACCACCTCAAGTCCAAGAGCCCCGGGGAGCCGA
This sequence comes from Geodermatophilus sp. DSM 44513, assembly GCF_032460525.1. NCBI lineage: Bacteria > Bacillati > Actinomycetota > Actinomycetes > Geodermatophilales > Geodermatophilaceae > Geodermatophilus > Geodermatophilus sp. DSM 44513. The sequence goes on from NZ_CP135963.1 coordinate 1,981,380, forward strand.
CCGGCGACAACGTGGACGACGGGGACGGGCAGGGTGCCTGGAACGGCGACCGGGTGCGGCAGGCCCAGTCGCTGGCGGCCTTCACCGCGGGGCTGCGCGCGACCGAGCCGGACGTGGTGCTCATGGGGGACTTCAACGCCTACACCCGGGAGGACCCGATCGAGGAGCTGCGCGCCGCCGGGTACACCGACCTCGGCGAGCGGTTCGACCCGGGCCGGTACAGCTACGTGTTCGCCGGCCTGTCCGGGTCGCTGGACCACGCGCTGGCCACCGCCGAGCTGACCGCGAAGGTCACCGGGGTCGTGCACTGGAACGTCAACTCGGTGGAGTCCCGCGCCTACGAGTACACCGGCGACCCGGCCCTGTACGCCCCCGACCCCTACCGCTCCAGCGACCACGACCCGATCGTGGTGGGCGTGGACCTGCAGGGCGGCGAGGGGTAGCCCACCGGGGCCGCGCCGGACGGCCTCAGGCCGGGCCGGACTCCCCGCCGGGCTGCTCGCCGATGGCGTCCTCCTCCGGGTCGGCGGTCCGGGCCACCCCGTCGGCGAGGGTGCGGGCGACCTCCTGCACCAGCGGGTGGGCGGCCAGGTCCTCCACCGGCACCGGCAGCGGCAGCGACCAGTTGGGCCGGTCGGTGGTGCCGGGCATGTTCGGGCGGCGGCGCTCGCCCACGGCGTCGTCCAGGGTGGCCGACAGGAGCAGCGACGGCGCCCGGGCCAGCAGCTCGTGCGCGTGCCGGACGGCCGCCTCGGGGTCGGCGTCCTCCGGCAGGCCGGGCACCTTCTCCAGCAGCGAGCCGCGGCCGCGCTCGAGCTCCTCGTCGGTGCCGGTGCCGTGCTCCCGCTGCTCGGCGAGGTCCGCGCCGGTCCACAGCCCGGCGACGGTGGGCAGGTCGTGGGTGCTGATCGCGGCCATCGCCGTCTCCGGCCACTCGGCGGGGTCGTCGTCCTCGAACCACAGCAGCCGGTAGCTGAGGATGCCGTGCTCGGCCAGCGCCTCGCGGACGCCATCCTCCACCGTGCCCAGGTCCTCACCGACGACGACGGCCTGCGCGCGGGAGCTCTCCAGCGCGACGATGTCGAGCAGGTCCTCGGCCGGGTAGCGCACGTAGGCGCCCTCGGCGGCGCTCTCGCCCGCCGGCACCCACCACAGCCGGAACAGGCCCATGACGTGGTCGATGCGCAGGCCCCCGGCGCCGGCCATGGTGGCCCGGATGGACTCGACGAACGGCGCGTAGTCCGCGGCGCGCAGCTGCCAGGGGACCAGCGGCGGGGAGCCCCAGTCCTGGCCCTGAGAGTTGAACGCGTCCGGCGGGGCGCCGACGCCGGCGCCCTGGGCCAGCACGTCCTGCCAGGTCCAGGCGTCGGCCCCGCCGCCGGCCACGCCGATCGGCAGGTCCTGGATGACGGTCATGCCCTGCGTCGCCCGCTCCAGCTGCCGGGACAGGCACCACTGCAGCCAGGCGTGGAAGGCCACCTCCTGCTCGTGGCCGGCGACGAACGCGGCGACGGCGTCGCCCTGCGGGTCGCGCAGCTCCTCGGGCCAGGTCTGCCAGTCCGGGCCGTGCACGTCGGCCAGCGCGCACCAGGTGGCCCAGTCCTGCAGCGGCTGGCCCTGGTGCCACCACCAGTCGGGGAAGGCCGGGTCGTGGTCGCCGGTGGCGTCGAAGACCCGCTGCAGCACCTCGCGCTTGCGCGCCCAGATGGCGTCGCGGTCGACCAGGCCGCCCTCGGACAGCGCCCGGCCGGCGTCGGACCCGACGTCGACCGCACCCGCGCCGGACACCTCCTCGACCCGCAGGTAGACCGGGTTGCGGAAGCGCCGGGTGGCCGGCAGGTAGGGGCTGGCCTCCTGCTGCGGGGTGGGTGCGACGGCGTGCAGGGGGTTGATCAGGACGAAGCCGGCGCCCTGGCCGGCGGCCATCTCCCGGACGGCGCGCAGGTCGGCGAGGTCGCCGATGCCCCAGCTGCCGCGGCTGCGGGTGGCGTAGAGCTGCACGGCCCAGCCCCAGGCGCGGTCCTCGGGCACCCAGCACCGGCCGGGGGAGACGATCAGCCGGCGGCGCGGGCCCCCGGGTTCCTGCAGCCAGTGGTAGCCGAGCGGGAAGTCGTCGGGCAGCTCGCCGTCGACGTGTCTGGTGGACCCGTCCTCGCAGGTCACCTCGGCCTGGTCGACCTCCAGCACGTCGCCGGGGCGGGCCACGATGGGGGCGCGGTGCTCGAGGTCGGCCGGCGGGGTGCCGATCACCTCGCGCAGCCGCCCGATGGTGGCCTCGGAGACCTGGTGTTCCTCGTCGAGGGCGTCGAGCCAGGTGGCGTCGATGCCCCACTCGTCGGTGCTGGGAGAGCGGGTCACGCCCCGATACTCCCCACCCTCCCCGCCGCCCACACGGCAGGCCGGACGTGGTGCCGCTCTCCGTCGTCCGGCCCGGCGTGCCGGTGGTCACAGGTGCGTGACGGTTCGCGCTCCGGGGTGACATCCGCCGGGGCGCACAGCAGGCTCCGCAGCGGCGGCGCCCGCCGCCCCGTACGCGTACCCGTGGAGGCCTGCGTGAGATCCCCCCGCCCGACCCTGCCCGCCCTCGCCGCGGTGACCGCCGTGCTGCTCACCGGCTGCGTGGCCGACGAGGCCGAGGAGGGGGGTGCGGCCGCCGAGCAGTACCCGACCGAGGACATCACCCTCTACGTGCCCTACGCGCCCGGTGGGCCCACCGACCTGGCCGCGCGCACCACCGGTGACTGCCTGGCCGAGGACCTCGGCGTGACCGTGGTGGCCGAGAACCGGGAGGGCGCCTCCGGGGCACTCGGCATGCAGGCGATGATCCAGGGCGGCAACGACGGCTACAGCCTGTCGCTGATCGCCGTCCCGGCCTCGGCGACCAACCCGCTGCAGGGCGAGGACGTCGGCTACACCAACGAGGACTACGTGCCGATCGCCGCGGTCACCGAGATCCCCTCGGTGCTCGCCGTGGGGCAGGGGTCGCGGTTCCCCGACGCGCGGGCGCTGTTCGCCGAGGCGCAGCAGAACGCCGGTCAGGTGGACGTCGGGGTGCCCGGCGCGACGACGTCGCAGGCGATGGAGCTGCGTCGGCTGGCCGAGGAGTACGGCGTGGAGCTGTCCCTCGTGCCGTTCAGCGGCAACGCCGAGATGACCACCGCGCTGCTGGGCGGGAACGTCGACGCGGTGTTCATCAACGCCTCCCGCGACGTGCTGACCAACATCGAGGCCGGCCAGTTCGTGCCGCTGGCGATCAGCCCGGAGGAGCGCGTCGACTACCTGCCCGACGTGCCGACGCTGGCCGAGCTCGGCTACCCGGAGCTCACCAACAGCGTGTCGGTCTTCGGGCTGGCCGCCCCCGCGGGCACACCCGACGAGGTGCTGCAGACCCTGGAGGACGGCGTCGCGGCCTGCCTGGAGAAGCCGGAGGTCATCGAGGCCCTCGGGGACCAGTACGTGCCCGACGAGTTCATCGGCCGGGAGGCGTTCCAGGCGCGCATCGACGAGATCGTCGCGGTCTACGGCCCCCTGCTGCAGGAGTAGCCGCCGTCAGGTCCCGCCCGGCCCCGCTCCGGGGCCGGGCAGGACCTCCTCGGCCGTGGCCAGGAACCCGGCGAGCACCGGCGAGGGGTCGCCCTGCCGCCAGGCCAGCGCGATCGGCACCCGCACGTCCACCCCGCCGGCGATCGGCCGGAACACCACGCCCTCGATCTGCAGGGTCTCCGCCGACGCCGGCATCAGCGCCACGCCCACCGCGGCGCCGACCAGCGCGACCACGGTGTGCGTGTCCGGCGCCTCCTGGACCACCCGCGGCGTGAAGCCGGCCGAGAAGCAGGCGTGCACCGCAGCGTCGCGCAGTGCCGAGCCCTGCATGGAGACGTAGCTGACGAACGCGTCGTCGCACAGGTCGACCAGGTCGACCTCGGGCGCGCCGGCCAGCGGGTGGTCCAGGGGCAGCACCGCCGTCAGGGACTCGTTGAGGATCACCCGGCTGGCCAGCGGGCCGGCGGGCACCGGGGCGCGCAGGAAGCCCACGTCGATCTCGCCGTCGATCAGGGCGCTGACCTGCGCGGCGCTGAACACCGACGGCCGCAGCTCCAGCCGCACCTGCGGGTAGCGCCGCCGGTAGGCCCGCGCCATCCGGGGCAGCAGCCGCCAGGTGATGACGCCGGTGACCCCGACGCGCAGCTCCCCGCGCTCGCCCCGCTCGGTCACCAGCACCGCCTCGCGGGCCCGCTCGGCCTCACGCAGCACCCGGTGGGCGTGCTCGAGGAACACCGCGCCGGCGCTGGTCAGCCGCACCTGCCGGGTGGTCCGCTCCAGCAGCACCGCCCCGACGTCGGACTCCAGCTGCTTGACCTGCTGGCTCAGGGCCGGCTGGGCGACGTGCAGCCGGCGGGCCGCCCGGCCGAAGTGCAGCTCGTCGGCGACGGCGGTGAAGGCGCGCAGGTGCCGCAGCTCCACGGGACCTCCATCCATGCGTCAGATGCATCAACGGTGCCTGGATTCGTTATTGGACCATGCACAATGCCGCCCTCTAGTGTCGGGCGTCACACCCGCCCTGCCCGTGACCCGACGAGGAGCCCATGTCCACGTCCACGCCAGCACCGGCGCCGGCACGGCACCCCCGGCCGGTCCGCTCCCAGCTGCGCCGGGTCGCCCCGCTGCTGCTCCTGGCACTGGGGGTGGTGGCCCTGCTCACGGCCAGGGACATGGGCTTCGGGGAGCTCACCGCCCCCGGCCCGGGCCTGTGGCCGCTGGTCGTGGCCGCGCTGCTGACCGGCACCGCCGCCGCGCTGCTGTTCCTCGACCCGGCCGAGGACTACGAGCCCTGGACGGCCGGGACGGCGCGGATCGTCGCGGGCCTCGCCGGCCTGGCGCTGTTCGTCGTCCTGTTCCAGACCATCGGCTTCGTCGTCCCGGCGGCCCTGCTGCTCTTCGCCTGGCTGCGCTGGCTGGCCGGTGAGTCCTGGCGGACGTCCCTGGTCCTGGCCCTCGCCGGCGCACTGGTGCTGCACCTGGTCTTCGTCGTCGCCCTCGGTGTGCCGTTCCCGGCCGGCCCGGTCGACCAGCTGCTGGGCGGGTGACGTGGGGATCACCGACGGCATCCTCCAGGGCTTCTCCGTCGCCCTGGACCCGGTCAACCTGCTCTACGTCTTCGCCGGCGTGCTCATCGGCACCGTCATCGGCGTGCTGCCCGGGCTGGGCCCGACGGCGACGATCGCGCTGCTGCTGCCGCTGACCTACTCCATCGAGCCGGTGACGGCGGTGATCCTGCTGGCCGGCATCTACTACGGCTCGATGTACGGCGGCACGATCACCTCGGTGCTGCTGCGGCTGCCCGGCGAGGCGGCCTCGGTGGTCACCACCTTCGATGGCTACCAGATGGCGCGGCAGGGCCGGGCCGGCCCGGCGCTGGGCATCGCCGCGGTCGGCTCGTTCGTCGGCGGCACCGTGTCGGTGCTCGGCCTCGTCCTGCTCGCCCCGCCGCTGGCCGACCTGGCGGTCTCCGTCGGCCCGCCGGAGTACGTCGCGCTGACTGCGCTGGGCATCCTGCTGGTCACCTACCTCGGCAGCGGCAGCCCGTTGAAGAGCCTGGCCATGGCCGCCGTCGGCCTGCTGCTGGCCACCGTGGGGCAGGACCCGATCACCGGCACCGCCCGGTTCACCCTCGGCTCGGTCGAGCTCCTCGACGGGGTGGACTTCGTCGCGGTCGCGATGGGCCTGTTCGGGGTCGGGGAGATCCTGCACAGCCTGGAGCGCACCGAGAAGGTGCAGGCGGTCACCCAGCGGATCAAGGACATCTGGCCCACCCGCCGGGACTTCCGGGACTCCTCCGGCGCCATCGCCCGCGGCTCGGTGCTCGGCTTCGTCATCGGCGTGCTGCCCGGCGGCGGCGGGGTCATCTCCTCGCTGGCCTCCTACGCGATGGAGAAGCGCCGCGCCCAGGACCCCACCCGGTTCGGCAAGGGCGCCATCGAGGGCGTCGCCGGGCCCGAGACGGCGAACAACGCCTCCTCCACCTCGGCGTTCATCCCGCTGCTGACCCTCGGCATCCCGGCCAACGTGGTGCTGGCGCTGATCTTCGGTGCGCTGCTGGGGCAGGGGATCGTTCCCGGGCCGCAGCTGATCAGCGACGAGCCGGAGATCTTCTGGGGCGTCATCGCCTCGATGTTCATCGGCAACCTGATGCTGCTGGCCCTCAACATCCCGCTGGTCGGGGTCTTCGTGCAGCTGCTCCGGGTGCGGGCGGGCATCCTCGCCGCCTTCGCCCTGCTGGTCACCATGGCCGGCGTCTTCTCGATCAACAACGACTCGTTCGACATGTGGGTCGTGCTGGTCTTCGGCCTCATCGGCTGGCTGATGAAGAAGACCGGCTTCGAGCCCGGCCCGCTGGTCCTCGCCTTCGTGCTCGGCGAGATCATGGAGCGGGCGTTCCGCCAGTCGATGCTGATCTCCGGCGGCAGCCTGGACGTCTTCGTCACCCGCCCGCTGTCCGGCGGCCTGCTCGCCGTCATGGCGCTGGTCGTCGTCGTCAGCCTGGTCACCGCCCGCCGCCGGCGCGCCGCCTTCCGGCACGTCGACCCCGAGGGCGAGACCGGCCCCGCTCCCGAGCCGGCCCCCGAACCGCGCCGCACCGCCGACACCGACGTCCCCTCTGCACCCGGAGAACGATGAGACCCCTGCGCCCGCTCGCCGCCCTGCTGGTCACCGCCGCCGCCCTCACCGGGTGCGCGCAGGACAGCGCCACCGTCGCCGCCGCCGAGTACCCCTCGGAGGAGATCCGGTTGATCGTGCCCTACGCCGCCGGCGGCCCGACCGACATCGCGGCGCGGGCGCTCGGCGCGCACCTGGAGGGGGAGCTCGGCCAGCCGGTCGTGGTGGAGAACCTGCCCGGGGCCTCGGGCGCCACCGCCTACGTCGAGCTGGTCGGCGCGCAGCCGGACGGCCACACGCTGTCCATGACCGCGCTGCCGACGGCGGTGCTCAACTACCTGACCAACGACGTCGGCTACACCCGCGAGGACCTCCAGCCGGTCGGCGTGGTCACCCGGGTGCCCTCGGGCATCGTCGTCCCGGCCGACTCCCCGTACCCGGACCTGGAGGCGCTGTTCGCGGCGGCCCGCACGGACCCGCAGGCGGTCAGCGTCGGGACGCCCGGCGCCACCAACACGCACGCCGCGGAGACCCGGCGGATCACCGAGCTCTACGACGTGCCGCTGACCGTGGTGCCCTTCGACGGCAACGCGGAGGTGCAGACGGCGCTGCTCGGCGGCAACGTCACCGCCGGGTTCATGAACCTGTCGCAGGACGTGCTGCCGGCCGTCGAGGGCGGCCAGCTGCGGGTGCTGGCCGTCGGCACCGAGGAGCCGCTGGACTACGTCGACGCGCCCACGTTCGTCGAGGCCGGCTACCCGGAGCTGACCCAGAGCACCACCACCTTCGGGCTGATCGCCCCCGCGGGCACGCCGGAGGAGGTGGTCACGACCCTCGAGGACGCCCTGCGCAGCGCCGCGGAGGACGCCGCCGTCGTCGAGGCCCTGGACGCCCGCTACGTGCCCGAGGAGTTCCTCGGCAGCGCCGAGCTCGCCGACCTGTTCACCGAGACCGAGGAGACCTTCCGCGATGTCGTCGGCGACTGAGGCACCACGGGCTGGGGCCGACGCGGGAGCCCGCCCGGTCACGGGCGCGGACGCCCTGGTCGCCGCGTGGCAGGACCTGGGCGTGCAGACCGTGTTCGGGCTGCCGGGGGTGCACAACCTCGCCGTCTGGGAGGCCGCCGCGGACGCCGGGCTGCGGGTCGTGGGGGTGCGGCACGAGCAGGCGGCCGTCTACGCCGCCGACGGCTACGCGCGGGCCACCGGGCGGCTGGGCGTCGCCGTGGTCACCACCGGCCCGGGGGCGGCCAACACGCTGGGCGCCACCGGCGAGGCGATGGCCTCCGGCGCGCCGGTGCTCGTCGTCGCGACCGACATCCCGTCGGCGCTGCGGCGCCCCGGGGTGCACCGCGGCGTCCTGCACGAGACCCGCGACCAGGCGGCGATGTTCGCGCCGGTCACCAAGACCACCGTGGTGACCGCGGGGGCGGGCGACCTGTACGCCGACACCGTCCGGGCCGGCGCGGCCGCGCTGCGCCCGTCCACCGGCCCGGTCTACCTCGGCGTGCCGACGGACCTGCTCGGCGCCCCGGCCGACGCCCCGGCCCGCGCGGCGGTGCGGCCGGTGCCCGACGCGCCCCTGGACGCCGGCGAGCTCGCGCGCGCCCGGGAGCTGCTGGCCGCCGCCCGCCGCCCGCTGGTGTGGGCCGGCGGCGGGGCGCTGCGCTCCGGCGCGGGGCAGCTGGTCGGTGAGCTCGCGCAGCGGCTGGCGGCCCCCGTGGTCACCACCTTCGGCGGCCGCGGCGTGCTGCCGCCCGACCACCCCTGCCTGGTGCCCGGCCCGCCGCACGTCCCCGCCGTCGGCCGGCTGTGGGACGAGGCGGACCTGGTGGTCTCCCTGGGCAGCGACCTGGACGGGACGAACACGCAGAACTGGGCGATGCCGCAGCCACCGGTCCTGCTCGCCGTCAACGTCGACCCCGCCGACGCGGGCAAGAACCACCCGGCCGACGCCACCGTCACCGGCGACGTCACCGCCGCGCTGACCGCGCTGCTGCCCGGCCTGCCGCAGCGCGACGGGCTGCCGGCGCTGCGCGGCACCCTCGACCGGGTGGCCGACGAGGTGCGCGCGGTGGTGCGCACCGACGAGCCGCAGGCGCAGGGGCTGCTCGACGCGCTCGACGCGGTGGCCGACCGCACCGGGGTGCTGCTCGCCGACATGTGCATCGCCGGCTACTGGGCGGCGGGCTTCGCCCGCGTGCCCGGGCCCCGCCGGCTGGCCTTCCCGCTGGGCTGGGGGACGCTCGGCTACGCCTTCCCGGCCGCGATCGGGGCCGCGCTCGCGGGCCGCGGCCGCGCCCTGGTCCTGATCGGGGACGGCGGGTTCCTGTTCGCCTGCGGCGAGCTGGCCACCCTCGCCCAGGAGCGGCTGCCGGTCACCACCGTGGTCGTCGACGACGGCGGTTACGGGATGCTGCGCTTCGACCAGGTGCAGGCCGGCGTCCCCACCCGCGGCGTGGACCTGACCACCCCGGACTTCGTCGCCCTCGCCCGCTCCTTCGGCGTCCCCGCCCGCTCCGTGGACGGGTTCGGGCCGGACTTCGCCGCGGCCCTGGCGGACAGCATGGCGGGGGACACGGCGGGCCCGGACGTGCTGGTGGTCCGCGCCGCGCTCACCCCGCCGCCGTCCACCTCGCCCCGCTGGTACCGGCGCCGGCAGGCGGCACCGTGATCGACAAGCGGGTGGCCACCCTGGCCGATGCGGTCGCCGGCATCGCCGACGGCGCCACCGTGCTGGTCGGGGGGTTCGGCAACTCCGGCGTCCCGGTGGAGCTGGTGCACGCGCTGCTGGAGCAGGGCGCCCGCGACCTCACCGTGGTGACCAACAACGCCGGCAGCGGGGAGAGCGACGTCGCGGCGCTGATCCGCGAGCGGCGGGTGCGCCGGATCATCTGCTCCTACCCGCGCTCGGCCGGATCGGTGTGGTTCGAGCAGTTCTGGCGGGCCGGGGAGATCGAGCTCGAGCTGGTGCCGCAGGGCACGCTCAGCGAGCGGATGCGCGCGGCCGGGGCGGGCCTGGGCGGCTTCTTCACCCCGACCGGTGCGGACTCGCTGCTCGCCGAGGGCAAGGAGGTGCGCGTGCTCGACGGCCGCCGGCAGGTGTTCGAGCGGCCGCTGCCCGCCGACGTGGCGCTCGTCAAGGCCGACCGCGCCGACCGCTGGGGCAACCTCGTGTACCGCACCGCGGCGCGCAACTTCGGCCCGACGATGGCCACGGCGGCGGCGCTCACCGTGGTGCAGGTGCGGGAGTTCGTCGAGCTGGGCGCGCTGGACCCCGAGGCCGTGGTGACGCCGGGCATCTTCGTCGACCGCGTCGTGCGGGTGGCCCCGTGAGCGGGCTGTCGCCGGTCGAGGTGGCCCGCCGGGTGGCTCGCGACATCCCCGACGGCTCCTACGTCAACCTGGGGATCGGCATGCCGACCCTGGTGGCCGACGTGGTGGGCCCGGACAAGGAGATCGTCTACCACAGCGAGAACGGCGTCCTCGGGATGGGACCGGCCCCGGCCCCCGGCGAGGAGGACTGGGAGCTGATCAACGCCGGCAAGCAGCCGGTGACCCTGCTGCCCGGCGGGGCGTTCTGCCACCACACCGACGCCTTCGTGATGATGCGCGGCGGGCACATCGACGTGTCCGTGCTGGGCGCCTTCCAGGTGGCCGAGAACGGCGACCTGGCCAACTGGGCGACCGACGAGGCCGCGCTGCCCCCCGCCGTGGGCGGGGCGATGGACCTGGCCGTCGGCGCCCGGCGGGTGCTCGTCGTGACCACGCACACCACCCGCGACGGCCGCCCGAAGCTGCTGGACCGCTGCACCTACCCGCTCACCGCCGCGGCCGTCGTCGACCGGGTCTACACCGACCTCGCCGTCCTCGACGTCGGTCCCGCGGGGTTCGTCGTCCGGGAGGTCGCTCCCGGGGTCACCCCCGAGGCGCTGCAGGCGGTCACCGGCGCCCGGCTGACCTTCGCGACCGACCTGACCGTCGTCCGGCCCGACTGACCTGGAGGTCCCGATGCCCCGTCCCGCCCGCACCCTCGCCGTCCTCACCGTGCTCGGCCTGCTCACCGCCTGCGCGGAACAGGGCGGTGGTGGGGACGGCGGGACGGCCGCGGCCCCGGCCGACTACCCGACCCGGGAGATCCGGCTGCTCGTGCCCTACGCCGCCGGCGGCCCGACCGACCTGACCGCCCGCGCCTACGGCGCCTCCCTGGAGGAGCAGCTGGGCCAGCCCGTCGTGGTGGAGAACCTGCCCGGTGGGTCGGGGGCCATCGCCACCCAGGAGCTCATCGCGGCCGAGCCGGACGGGTACACCCTGTCGCTGGTGACCGCCGGGACGATGGTGCTCACCCCGCTGGCCAACGAGGTCGGCTACACCAAGGACGACATCACGCCGATCGGGGTCATGTCCGAGGTGCCGTCGGTGCTCGCGGTCGGCGCGGACTCCGAGTTCGCCACGGTCGAGGACTTCGTGGCCGCCGCCGAGCAGCGGCCGGGCGAGCTCACCGTCGCCGTACCGGGCGCCTCCACCCCGCAGGGCATCGAGCTGCAGCGGCTGGCGGGGGACTACGGCGTCGAGGTCACCCCGGTGCCCTTCGACGGCAACGCGGAGATGACCACGGCGCTGCTCGGCGGCAACGTCGACGCCGTCCTCATCAACGCCTCCTCCGACGTCACCGAGAACATCGACGCCGGGCAGTTCCGGCCGCTGGCGGTGTCCAGCGAGGAGCGGCTGCCCTGGCTGCCGGACACGCCCACGCTGGCCGAGGCCGGGTTCCCCGAGCTCACCCTGTCCGGGTCCACCTTCGGGCTGGCCGGCCCGGCGGGCCTGCCCGAGGAGGTGGTCACCGTGCTGGAGGACGCGCTGCGCACCGCCCACGACGACCCGGCCGTCGTCCAGCAGGTCGGGGAGGAGTACATCACCGGGGAGTTCCGCGGCGCCGACGAGCTGCAGGAGGTCCTCGACCGCACGCAGGAGGTGTACGAGCCGCTGCTCGGCGGATGATCGGTTGACCCTCCACCGGCCGGAGGGTGCACCGTCGTCGGCGTGCTGACGAGCGGGGGGGTCACCCCTGCGGGTGGGGCCCGCGCGGCGCGGCTCAAGCGGCCGACCGGAGCCGCCGAGACCGACGGGGACGTGCTCTCCGACGGAAGGCCAGCAGTGGACGACGCACCGGCAGGGCCCGCGGCCCGCGGCCTGTGGATCGCGGGGCTCTCCGCGGTCCTGGCGGCGGTGCTCGTCGCCGCCCACCTGGCCGTGCCCCACCTCGCGGCCGGCGACCGCGAGCAGCTGCTCGTGGAGGTGCTGCTCAGCGGCACCGCGGCCGCCGTCGCCGCCGCGTGCGCCGCCCGCCGGGTGCGGCGCACCGAGGCCGACCTCGCCACGCTCGCCTTCTCCGACGTGCTCACCGGGCTGGCCAACCGGGCGCTGTTCACCGACCGGCTGGAGCTCGCGCTGCGCCGCACCGCCCGCAGCGGCGGCGAGGTGGCGGTCGTCTTCCTCGACCTCGACGGCTTCAAGGCCGTCAACGACAGCCTCGGGCACGCCTCGGGGGACCGGCTCATCCGCGAGGTGGGCGGGCTGCTGCAGTCCGCCGTCCGCACCGAGGACACCCTCGCCCGGCTCGGCGGCGACGAGTTCGCCATCCTCGTGGAGCGCTCACCGGGCGTCGAGGAGGCCATCCGCATCGCCGAGCGAGTGCTGGCCGCGCTCGCCGTGCCGGTCGAGTTGGGCGGGCAGCGGGTCACCGTCTCGGCCAGCATCGGCATCGCCACCGGGGACGTGACGGCCACGGCCTCCTCCCTGCTGCGCGACGCCGACGCCGCCATGTACTGGGCCAAGGGCGCCGGCCGTGGCCGCTTCGTGGTGTTCAACCCGCAGATGCGCTCGGCCGCCGCGGAGCGCCGGCAGCTGGAGGCCGACCTGTGGGTGGCGCTGGCCGCCGACCAGTTCCGGCTGGTCTACCAACCGGTCGTGGACCTGCGCACCGAGCGGGTCACCGGCTTCGAGGCGCTGCTGCGCTGGCACCACCCGGTCCTCGGCGTCGTGCTGCCGGAGCGGTTCCTGCCGGTCGCGGAGGAGATCGGGCTGGTCCCCGACATCGGCCGGTGGGTCATCGCCCGCGCGTGCGCGTCCGCGGCCGCCTGGCGCCGCGACCACCCCGCCGCGGCCGACCTGTCGATGGCGGTCAACGTCTCGCCGTCCCAGCTCGGCTCGCCGGGCCTGCTCGACGACGTCCGGACGGCGCTGTCCGCCAGCGGGCTGCCGGCGTCGGCACTGGTCCTGGAGCTGACCGAGTCGGTGCTGGTGCGCGACCCGGCGCTGGCCGCCGAGCGGCTGCACGAACTCCGCGGCCTGGGCGTGCGGGTGGCCCTCGACGACTTCGGCACCGGCTACTCCTCGCTGTCGCACCTGCGCCAGTTCGCCGTCGACATCCTCAAGATCGACCGTTCCTTCGTGAGCACCATCGACGACGCCGAGACGATGCCGGCCATCCTGCGCGGGCTGATCGACCTCGGGCACACCCTCGACCTGGAGATCGTCGCCGAGGGCATCGAGCAGGAGCGTCAGCGCAGCCGGCTGCGCGACGGGCGGGTCGCCCTCGCGCAGGGCTACCTGTTCGCTGCACCCCTGGAGCACACCGACGCCGAGCTGCTGCTGCTCGACCGGGCCGGCACGGCCACCGAGGGCACCGGCACCGTCGCCCCGGCCTGACGTCGCCACCGGCCGCGCGCCGGCGCGATCAGCACGGGCTCCGGGTGCCCGCGTACGGCTGGGTCCGCGTGTGTCGGCTGCGCCGACCTCATGATCGACTGCCGTCCGCGCAGGTCGCCCACCCGACGACAACTCTCATCTTCGCTGGTCAGAGGCGGGAAAGTGTCAGACCCCCCACCTAGGTTGTGGGCATGTTCCCGGGTGGTGGTCTCGGTGTCGGCCTGACGGTGGCCGACCTGACGCTGCCCACCGGTCCGTCACCGACTGGTGCCCCGCCGCTGGGCGAGCTGCCGCCGGTGTACGCCCGCACGGCGGCGGAGAAGGCCGCCGAGCTGCAGCGGGTGCAGGCGTTGGAGTCCCAGTTGGCCGCATACAAGGCCGAGCTGGTGGCCGCCTTCGCTGCCGATCGGCCCGTGTCCTGGGATCAGCGGCCCTGCTGGCCCGGTGCCGCGACGGCCGCCACGGACACCGGTGACCGGCCGGTGGGCGGCGGCGTGGCGGCCGGCTCAGGGGTGCTCGACGGGGTGAGCGAGTTCTTCCCCGACGAGCTGGCCATGACGCTGAACTGCGGGCGGGCCACCGCCACCACGCTCACCGAGCAGGCACTCACCCTCACCGGGTCGCTGCCCGCCACCCTGGCCGAGCTGGCCGGCGGCCGGCTGGACTGGCCCCGCGCCCGCACCCTGGCCGCCGAACTCGGCGCGCCCGTGACCGGCACGGACCCCGCGATCGTGTCCGCGGTCGAGGCCGCCGTGCTCCCGGTCGCCGCGTCGCTGTCGATCCGGATGCTCAAGGCCCGTGTGCGCGACGAACTGGCCGCCCGCGACGCCGCCGCGTCGGACCGGCGACGCGACCAGGCGCACCGGGCGGTCACCGTGCGCCGCCGCCCACTCGGCGACGGGGTCAGCGAGCTGGTCGCCGGGATGGCCGACGAGACCGCGGCCGCCTGCCAGGCCCGGATCGACGGTCTGGCCTGGCAGGCCAAGCGGGCCGGGGACGACCGGCCCATCGGCCTGCTGCGCTCCGGCATCGTTGCCGACCTCATCCTGCGCCCCTGGGCCGCACCGGACCCGGTGACCGTCCACCTGGACGTCCAGGTGCCGCTGGCCGCGCTCACCCCCCAGCGGTTCCTCGACTCCGGCGCACCGCTGCCGCGTGCCTTCCAACCACCGGGCAGCGTGGCCGAGCCGACCGGGGCGGTGGCTGGCACCCCGATCACCGCCGCCCACGTGCGCGACCTGCTGGCCGACCTCGACGCCATCGGCCTGCGCACCCCACCCGGCGGCAGCCTCACCGTGTCCTTCACCGACGACGGCGCCCTCGCGGCGGTGGCCACCCTCCACGAGCTGCGACAGGCGGCCCGAGGCTGCCGCGACCATCCCGGTGCGGACTGCGGCTGCGCGGTGATCGACCGGCCGGCCGCCACCAGCGCCTACCGCCCGACCGACGCCCAGCGGCGGCTGGTCACCACCCGCGATCGCACCTGCCGCCACCCTGGCTGCGACAACCGCGCCGGCTGGGCCGACGTCGACCACGTCCTCCCGCACGCCGACGACGGCCCCACCGACTGCGCCAACCTGTGCTGCCTGTGCCGGCGCCACCACCGGCTCAAGACCCACGCCCCCGGCTGGACCTACGCGATGACCGCCGACGGCGTCCTCACCGTCACCGCACCCAGCGGCGTCCAGCGCACCACCCGTCCGCCGGGCATGCAGCTCACCACCGCCCGCGTCCTCACCCGCCCACCCGGCGCACCCCCACAGGCACTCGATCCCACCGACGACCCACCACCGTTCTAGAGCCGGCCCACCGGCTCAGGACAGCACCCATCCCTGAAGGCGGCCTTAGGGACAGCAGGCAAGGGCCGGATCACTCGTGAGGCTGGCTTCTTCCTGGTCCTGTGGCGATTGCCAGTGCGACTGGAGAGGGTGCGGACATGGAGCGCGAGCGACCTTCGCCGCCAAGAGCGGCCGGAGGCGTCGGCAGGTTCGTGGCGAACCGTCGCCGTCGGCGAGTGTTTGCGGTCGTGTTCTTGGTCGCAGCAGCCCTGCTGGGGCTGGTGCTGGGCGTCGTGGGCGCCGCTTTAATCCGACTCAATCCGCTCATACGCAGACGGAGCTGAACATGCCTCCCGCTTGGTTTCAGAGGATGAAGGCGGACCTTGCTCGTGAGGATCCGAACTACCCTTCCTTGAAGGCGCGCTATGTTGCCATGTGGGCAGCCGGCATCCTGGGTTTGGCGATCGCAATCGGTTCGTGGTTGGTAACCGGGATACCCTTGGGCGCCCGTGTGGTCGCGTCGTTCACCGGGGTATTCGGTCTAGCAGTAGGGCTAAGTGTGGGGCTCCTGCTCAAGCGGACCATGAGGGCTAAGAAGGAGGGCAAGTGAGGTCACAGTGAACGTCCAACGATCAGCTGGTGCCCGTGTATTCACATAGCGTGAGAGGACTATTGATTGGTGCATGTGTAGGAATCCTTTTACTGTTCGCGGCGTTCCTCCTGGACCTAGACTGGTGGTACATTGCGCTCGGCACTCTCGCAACTATCGCGTTCGGATTCGCGGCTGCGCGAAGGATTCGCCAGTAGCCGCCGAAGGAAAGCGGAATCTGCGTGATGAGTCTATGGCTCCTGGGGCGAGCAAACCACCACCATGCAATCGACTCCGGACCGACCAGGGTCGCGACGGGTGTCCCTAAGTGGGCCGCTTGAGGACGCTGCTCAGAGAGAACGGCGGAGCTCGGAAGCGCCCGCTACTGCGGGCCGCTTCAGGCGCAGTCGCCGTCCGAACATGATCGTCTTGAAGGGGCCAGATGCAGCCAGAAGACACCGGCAGTCAGTGAGGCGGCAGGATGACCTTGTGGCGAGCGAGCACGAAGTGCAGATCCAGCTGCTGCAACAGCAGATCGCGGCCCTCAACGAGCGCAGTGAGGCGCTCGCCCGTGAACTAGCAGCTGCCGAGCGCGCACGCCTTGCTGATGAGGCCGCCAAACCATCGTCGTTGGACGAGTTCTTATTACTGCGCATCGCTGAAGACGAGGCAATCGCCGTCGCCGCACAATCGGGACCCTGGAGCTTCGTGCCTGATTCCTCGGGTGACGGCATCTTCGGGCCCTCACACAACGTGGTCGACCCTGGTGGCTACAACGGCCGCTACGGTGCCACGATCCTCCCGCAGGACGGTGAGCACATAGTGCGTTGGGAGCCGGCACGGGTGCTCAGCGACTGCGAGGCGAAGCGAACGATTGTCGAGCACTATCAGTACCTCAGAGACGATTACCTGGACGAAGAAGGACCCGACGCCCCAAGTGTCGACGTCGAGCTCGAGCAGCTCAGGTGGGTGCTGCGCGTCCTGGCCAGGCCTTACATCGGTCATCCCGACTTCCGCGATGAATGGCAGTTCTGAGCGGGCGCACACAGCAATAGAGGCAGCGGACGACACGCTGAACCGTCGTGGCGAAAGATTGGGGCCAGCTGGGCGGCCGTCGACGCAGTGCCCGAGGCCGCGTTCGTGCTGTTGAAAAGTCTCCTCAAGTGGGTTGCTCCGAGACAGCTGACGAGTTCGCCGTCCGTCAGTCCCAGCCGGGGTCGGTGACGCTATCTCGCCGTGACGCGGCCCAGATGATGGCATCGCCAGCTCCTCGCGGTCCGTTCTCCAGCACCTTCACGGTTGAGCAGGGATACCTGGATCTGCATGCCTTGCACTGGCCACGTGCCTCGCTGTGGAGGCTGTAGACCTCAGCTAACAACTGCCGGTACAGGTCGCGCTGACTGAGCGTACTGCGGCCTGCCTCGCCCCGTCTGCCTTCGCCTTCTTGGCCTGGGTCTCGTACTCCGTTGCACGTTTCGCCGCGTGGTCGGCGTACTTCCTGATTCGGGGCTCGTGGTCCCGAAGCAGCGCCAGCGTTTGTGAGTCCTCGGTCCCGGCGGAAATGCAATCATGTTCGAGACAGTCCGCGCAGTTCCGCTGCGCGGGGGAACCCGGCCACCATTCGTACTCGTAGGCCAACCCGCATCAAGCACAGCGACCAGCCCGCCGCGAGCGGCTCTCGCCGCCGGCTCCGACACCGAACGGGTTTGATGTGATCACGCAGTCAAGCTAGGGCGGACTTCCGACACTTCTCGCTCGACGCGCAGAGGTGCGCCTCGTTAAAGCAGGAACCTGCGGCGTCGCCCTCAATGGGCCGCTATGGGCCATGCGGCCAGGTCCCTGAAGGGGCGGCCTTCTGGCTTTCCAGCCTCCGCACGATCAGCCGCTTCGCCAGCCGCGGGATGGGGCTGGCGGGCCGATTCGGAACCCACTGGTCCGCCTTCGTCTCGGCGTCGGGCTTGGAGAAGACCAAGACGGCCACGTGATCGCCGGGAGGCCGCCGCTCGATGAGCGTCCAACCCAACTCCTCCAGGTCACGGACAACGTCGGCCTCGCTGTCCCGAACGAGACCGCGCCAGCGGCGGCCGCGTAGGTCACGCAGGCCTCGTCGTCGTCCGTCGTGAGGCAGTCGCTCGATGCGCTCTGGACCGACCAACCGGAGACCCCACCAAGCCCCCGTTTCCCGAGCACTGCCGCGGGCGAGTGGCCACAGGAGCGCGACCAGCAACGCCTCGTCGCTCATGCGGCCACGATAACGAGGGCGCACACGCTTGAAAGCGTTGTCCATGTGTCCCGTAGTGGGCCGCTTGGGGACACATCCCGGTTGGGCGGACGCTGGTCAACGCGCGCCGCTGGCGGACTTGCCCTCTTCGCGACCGGCCAGCAGTCCGGCAACAACTAGACAGGCGATGGCACTTGCGCCGAAGGCAATGAGACCTGTCCTTCCCAGCGCATCGCTGATGGACAGGACGACCCACAGGACCACCAGCAGGACCGTCAGCGCACCGGTGAGCCGAGCCGCGGCGGACCTAGCGGACAGGACGATGTGTAGGGCGGCCGCGATGGTCACGGCATCCGCGACCAACCCCACCATTCCCGCGCCGATGTTCGCGCCCGCATCTGGCGGAGTCAGCGCCACCATGACCGCGAAGGTCGCCCATAGGAGGAGCGCCGTCCCGACAGACATCCCAAAGCGCCCCACCCTCGGCGTACGCGGCATGGCTCCACCCAACGGCACATCGACAGCTTCGGCAGGACCGTAGAACGGGCTGGCCGCCGTGGCGGCATGGTCTCGCGAGAACCACTCGAAAGGCGC
Source organism: Geodermatophilus sp. DSM 44513 (assembly GCF_032460525.1). Taxonomy (NCBI): domain Bacteria; kingdom Bacillati; phylum Actinomycetota; class Actinomycetes; order Geodermatophilales; family Geodermatophilaceae; genus Geodermatophilus; species Geodermatophilus sp. DSM 44513. The sequence continues at coordinate 1,999,929 of NZ_CP135963.1, forward strand.
GACAACGCGGTCGCCGGGCGGCTGAGTCTCGTGTCCCCAAATGGGCCGCTCAGGGACACGAACCGGCTCGCCGTGGTGGCGGCCTCGAACAGCTTCTACTGGACCATGTCGCTTCACCGGGTGGCGGGGACACGGTGAGAGGGACTGCGAGCCGCGCCCTCCCCATGGTCTGGGCATGGACACGTCGGGTGCGGGTTCGCGGCATGCCGACGCACCTGAAGTGCGCTTGAGGTCTAATCGCTGGTTCTACGCCATCGCCGTCATCTGGCTGACGCTGGCGGCTCTTGCCGTCGCGCAGTGGCTCCTCGCAGATGACTCCAGGGGGCGGTGGCTCGCGGGAGTTCAGTGCTTCATCGGTCTCGGCTCGGGGATCGGGTACGTCATCCGAGCCAGGGGCGGGCGGCGTTGGTGACGACCGATGTGATGCCGCGAGTCGGAGTGTTCTCGAGTTGGTCGTTCAGGGACCGTTCAGCGGCTCCTGCGAAGGGCGGTCGGTCGGTCAGGAGCGGCGGGGCTGCTGAATGCCCACAGTGTCCGGTCGATCGCGCAAGCTCACACGGATCGTGATCGTGGGCGACGACATCCGTTGGCCGGGTCCTGGCACCTGCTCTGCCACGCACCACGGCTGTCCGTGGCCCCAGTACGACGACACCAGGTCAGAGTTCTCGACGTCGGGCTCCAGCCCCCGCTCCCAGCAGCGCCGGGCGGCCTCGTCCGGGTGGAGCCCCACCAGGTCGGGTGCCCGTGAGTCGTCGGTCATGGGCGCATGATCCGTCACTGGCCACGCACTCCGACAGCGACGACGGTCTCGTGGTGTACCGCGCAGGGTCACCGACCGGCTCGCCGTGCGGGCGACTCGGGGACCCATGCGCGGCCCGGACGTGGTCGCCGCAGGTAGCGGGCGCGGCGGCGGGGTAGGGGCCCGGCCATGACGGTGATCGGGTTCCACAACTCGCACGAGCAGGTGCACCCCGCCGACCTCCTGCGGGCCGTGCAGCACGCCGAGGAGGTGGGCTTCACCGCGGCGATGTGCTCCGACCACTTCGCGCCCTGGAACCACGCCCAGGGGCACTCCGGCTTCGCCTGGTCCTGGCTGGGCGCCGCGCTGGCCACCACGAGCCTGCCCTTCGGCGTGGTCAACGCCCCGGGGCAGCGCTACCACCCGGCGGTCATCGCCCAGGGCGCTGCGACCCTGGCGGCGATGTTCCCCGGGCGCTTCTGGATGGCGCTGGGCAGCGGCCAGGTGATGAACGAGCGGATCACCGCGGACCCCTGGCCGCCCAAGCGCATCCGGGACGCCCGGCTGCGCGAGTGCGTCGACGTCATCCGCGCCCTGCTGGCCGGCGAGGAGGTCACCCACCGCGGACTGGTCGACGTCGAGCGGGCGCGGATCTGGTCGCTGCCCGAGCAGCAGCCGGCCCTCATCGGGCCGGTGATGAGCGTGCCCACGGCGCGGCGGCACGCCGACTGGGCCGACGGCTTCATCACCATCAACCAGCCGCACGACCGGCTGCGCGAGCTGACCGGCGCCTACCGCGCCGCCGGTGGCCGCGGCCGGCTGGCCCTGCAGGTGCACCTGTGCTGGGACCCCGACCCGGACCGGGCGGCGGCCATCGCCTACGAGCAGTGGCACACCAACACCTTCCCGCCGCCGCTGTGCTGGGACATCGACGGCCCCGAGGCCTTCGAGCAGGCCAGCCAGCACGTGCCGCAGGAGGCCGTCGAGGGCGCGGTGCGGGTCAGCTCCGACCTCGGGCAGCACGCGGCCTGGCTGGCGGAGTACGCCGACCTGGGGTTCGAGGAGATCTACCTGCACCACGTCGGCAAGGAGCAGCGGCCCTTCCTCGACGCCTTCGGGGAGCACGTGCTGCCGCAGCTGGGCGTCACCCGCCCCGCACCGGCGGTGGCCCTCGACCCGCCCGGGGAGACGCCGCCGCCCCGTCCCGACCAGCGGCCGCAGCCCGCCGTCCTCCCGTGAGCGCGGGCGTCACCGTCCGCCTCGTCGCTCCCGGCGACGTCGCCCCGCTGACCGCCCTGCTGGTCGCCAACCGCGACCACCTCGCCCCCTGGGACCCGGTGCGTGCACCCGAGTACTGGACCGAGCAGGGGCAGCGGGTGAACACCGACCGGCTGCTGGACCTGTACGAGCTCGGTGGCGTCCTGCCCGGGGTCGTCCTCCTGGACGGCGAGGTGGTCGGGCAGGTCACCGTCAACAACGTCGTCCGCGGGGCGTTCCGCTCCGGCGACCTCGGCTACTGGGTCTCCCACCACGTCACCGGCCGCGGCGTCGCCACCGCTGCGGTCGCCGCGACCGCCCGCTGGGCCTTCGGCGACGCCGGCCTGCACCGGCTGCAGGCCGGCACCCTGCTGCACAACGCCGCCTCGCAGACGGTGCTGCGCAGGAACGGGTTCACCCCGATCGGCGTGGCCCCGGGCTACCTGTGCATCGCCGGGCGGTGGCAGGACCACCTGCTGTTCCAGCTGCTGGACGGGCCCGGGATGCGGTAGGGACGACGGATGCGGATCACCGACACGGCCGACCTGTGGTGGAAGAACGCCGTCGTCTACTGCCTGGACGTCGAGACCTACCTGGACTGGGACGGCGACGGGTGCGGCGACCTCGTCGGGCTGGCCCAGCGCATCGACCACCTGGCCGACCTCGGCGTCACCTGCCTGTGGCTGATGCCCTTCTACCCGACCGCCGAGCGCGACGACGGCTACGACATCACCGACTTCTACGGCGTCAACCCGCGGCTGGGCACCCACGGCGACCTGGTCGAGGTCATCCGCACCGCCAACGACCGCGGCATGCGGGTCATCGCCGACCTGGTGGTCAACCACACCTCGCGGCAGCACCCCTGGTTCCGCTCGGCCGAGGAGTCCAAGGACTCCCCGTTCCGCGACTTCTACGTCTGGCGGTCCGACCCGCCGCCGGACACCTCCGACCAGGTCGTCTTCCCCGACCAGGAGGACAGCACCTGGACGCTGTCGGAGCCGACGGGGGAGTGGTACCTGCACCGGTTCTACAAGGAGCAGCCCGACCTCGACGTGACCAACCCGCGGGTCCGGGACGAGATCGCCAAGATCATGGGCTTCTGGCTCCAGCTGGGCCTGTCCGGCTTCCGCGTCGACGCCGTCCCGTTCTTCCTGGAGACCGCCGGCGCCGACGGCGGTGCCCTCCCGGACCCGCACGCCTACCTGCGCGCCCTGCGCTCGGTGGTCGGCCGGCGCACCGGGGACGGCGTCCTGCTCGGGGAGGTCAACCTGCCCTACGACCAGCAGCTGGACTTCTTCGGCGGCACCGACGGCGACGAGCTGACCATGCAGTTCGACTTCGTCGGCATGCAGGCGCTCTACCTGGCGATGGCGCGGGCCGACGCCGGGCCGCTGGTCACCGCGCTGGAGGGCCGCCCTGCGCTGAACCCGGACTCGCAGTGGGCCACCTTCGTCCGCAACCACGACGAGCTGACGCTGGACAAGCTCACCGACGACGAGCGCGCCGAGGTGTTCGCCGCGTTCGGCCCCGAGGAGCGCATGCAGGTCTACGGCCGCGGCCTGCGCCGCCGGCTGCCGCCGATGCTGGCCGGCGACCCGCGTCGGGTGCGCATGGTCTACAGCCTGCTGTTCAGCCTGCCGGGTACCCCCGTGCTGTTCTACGGCGAGGAGATCGGCATGGGGGAGGACCTGGACGCCGAGGGCCGCTTCGCCGTCCGCACGCCGATGCAGTGGACCGCCGGCCGGCACGGCGGCTTCTCTCCCGTCGAGGACCCCGCCGCCCTGCCCGGGCCGGTGGTCGACGGCGGGTTCGCGCCGGAGTTCGTCAACGTCGCCGACCAGCGGCACGACCCCGGCTCGCTGCTGTCGTTCGTCAAGCTGCTCATCCGGCGACGCCGGGAGTCACCGGAGCTCGGATGGGGCCGGTTCGCCGTGCTCGCCCAGCCGCACCGGGAGGTGCTGGCCCACCTGTGCAGCTGGGACGACGGCGCGCTGGTCGCCCTGCACAACCTCGGCCCGGAGCCGCGCACGGTGCCGGTGACCCTCGAGGGGTGCGACGCCGGGCACCGGCTGGTCGACCTGCTGGAGGCCGGCGGGACCCCGGTGGACGACGACGGGCGGGCCGAGCTGACCCTGGACGGCTACGGGTACCGCTGGCTGCGCGTGGTCGGGCCGGACAGCCGCCGGCTGGTCTGAAGGAGGACCCCCTCGCCCCCCGTGAAGGACCTCCCTGCCCCCCACCGCTCGCCAGCTCGCGGCGGGCCCCTGCAGGGAGGCCGTGACCGCTCACGGCGGGCGCCTGCGAGGGGGCCGGTTCCAGCACGTCGCCACGGGCCCCGGGGACCGGCCGGTGCCCGGGACGCAGGTCAGCCGGTCGGTCGCCGTCCGTTGCGAACCGCCGTCGGCGCGTGGCCCGGACGCGGCGGGTCCGCGACACCGCCACCCACGCAGGAGGCCACCGGCTCCGCCCCCTAGCGTGCACGGTGATGTCCGAGGCACCCCGCACCCCGTCCCCCGTGACCACCGACCTGCCCGCGGCCCCGCCGGCCGGGGCGACCCCGTCCGGTGCCACTCCCTCCGGTGCCACGCCGTCCGGCGCGACCCCGTCGGGTGCCGTGCACTCCGGTGCGGCGCCGTCCGGGCCGGCGCCCTCCGCTGCGGTGCCGCCGGACGCCCCGCCCCCCGCGGCCGCCGCGGCGTCGTCCGGTCCCGTGCCGCCGATGACGGCGACCGGGCCGATCCCGGTCGGCAGCGCACCCGCACCGCCCCGGGCCGACGGGCCGGCCCCCGGTGGCCTCCCGGTGCCGGAGGGGACGGACCCGACCGGTCCGGTCGTCCGCCGGCCCCGGCTGGGCCCGCGCACGGTGTCCCCGCTGACCCGGATGGGCCCGTGGGCACCCGTCGCCGGTGCGGTGGCCGGGCTGCTCACCGGCCTGCTCGTCACCCTGCTCCTCGGCGGGGTGGCCGACGACTTCCGCGAGCGCCTGGCGCTGGTGTTCCTCACCGTCGGGCTCGGCATGCTCGGGGCCGCCGGGGCCCTGCTGGCCGACGAGGTGCGCCTGGTGCGCCGGGGCGCGCGGGAGGCCGGCATCCGGCCGGCCTGGGTGGAGGCGACGGCCAACCTGATCAACGGCCTCACCCCGGCCCGGCTGCTGCTGCTGGCCAGCTCGTTCGTGCTCTTCCTGGCCGCCTACGTCGCCTGAGTTCGGCCGGGGCACGCCCCGGCCGGCGCTCAGCCGTGGGCCTGCACGCCCAGGTGCACGGCCAGGCCGAGCCCGGCGACGGCGATCAGCCGGCGCAGCGCGGTCTGCGGCGCGCGGCGCACCACCCGCGGGCCCAGCCGCCCCCCGGCGAACAGGCCGACGGCCAGCGGCAGCGCCGCCGACCAGGCCACCGGGGTGAGCAGCACGAAGGCGACCGCGGCGGTCAGGTTCGCCGCCAGCAGCACCACGGTGCGCATGGCGTTGCCCCGCGCCAGGCCCTCGCCGGTGGACAGCAGGTAGACCGCCAGCAGCAGCACGCCGGCCGCGGCACCGAAGTAGCCGCCGTACACGGCCACGGCCAAGGTGACCACCGGCAGCCACCACGGGTCCCGGTGGCCGGCGTGCGCCGCGGCACCGAACTCGGCCAGCTCCCGCGGGGGGCGCTGCACCAGCAGCGCCAGCGAGGCGGCCGCGATCAGCCACGGCACGATCCGCTCGAAGGCCCCCGACGGGGTGAGCAGCAGCAGCGCCGCGCCCGCCGCGCCGCCCAGCACCCCACCGGCGGACAGCCACAGCAGCCGCCGCCCCTGGTGGCGCAGCTCCGGCCCGGACGCGCTGGCCGAACCCACCCCGCCCAGCACCAGCGCCACGGTGTTGGTCACGTTGGCCGCGACCGGCGGCAGGCCGGTGGCCAGCAGCGCCGGGTAGCTCACCAGCGAGGCCAGTCCCGCCACGCTGCCGACCAGCCCCGCGCCGACCCCGGCCAGCACGAGGGAGGCGGACTGCAGCACCGTCACCCGGCGTCGTCGTCCGGGGACGGGGCGGCCTTGAGGTCGGCCGGCACGAGCCGGCCGACGAGGATGTCCTCGGCGACGTCGTCCACCACCCGCGCCGAGCTGATCGCCGAGGCGCGCATCGTGGCGATCGCGTCGGCGGCGTCGAGGCGGAAGGCGATGCCGACCAGCCCCATGGCCTGCCACACGTTGGCCCGCCGGCGCGCGTCCGGCCCGTCGAGCCAGTTGCTGCCGTCGTCGGGGAACTCCGACCCGGTCACGCTGACCGACAGCTCCTCGGCGGTCGCCCGCGCCACGGCCTGGACGTCGTCGCGGTCCAGCGCGGCCAGTGTGCGGGGGTCGCGCGCGTACAGGTCCAGCACCACCAGCGGTCCCATCGGCGCGGGCAGCGGCACCGACAGCACGCCGCGGAACGGCGTCTCCTCCAGCAGCGACCCCCACAGCTGCGGCCAGTTCCGGGCGATGTCCTCCATGGAGAAGACGATCGTCGAGCCGGTGTCCTGCGCGCGCAGGCAGGGACCGTCCCCGACGGTGAACTGCAGGCGCTCGGCGTGCGCGGTCTCCGGGTCGCTGGCACCGACCGGTGTCCGCAGCACGCCCACGTGCAGGCTCAGCCCGGCACCGTCCACGGCCAGCGCCAGCGCGCAGGCGCGGGCCAGCCGCGAGGGCAGGAGCTCCGGCCCGTCCAGGTGGGCGGGGGAGGAGGCGAGGGTCGTGTCGAAGCGTTCTGCTGCACCACCGGTCATGGGTCAAGCTTGCCGCGCCGCGCGGCGGGCTTCGACACGGGCTCGTCCGAGGACGGGTCAGCGGGCCAGGAGCACCGCGATGGCCACGCAGCCGAGCACGACGATCGCCACCCGCAGCACGGTGGGGTGCAGCCGGCGGCCGACGCGGGCGCCGGCGTACCCGCCCACCAGGGACCCGGCCGCGACCAGCGTCGCGGCCAGCCAGTCGACCCGGTCGGTGGCCACGACGACGTAGGCCGCGGCGGCGACGCCGTTCACGGCGAGGGTGAGCACGTTCTTGATCGCGTTGAGCCGCTGCAGGGACTCCCGCATCAGCAGCCCGAACACGCCGATCTGCAGCACGCCCTGGCTGGCCGCGAAGTAGCCGCCGTAGCTGCCGGTGGCGTAGGCGCCGGCGAACAGCGCGGCCAGCCGGGCCCCGCCGATCCGCACCGGCGGGGCGTCGGCCGGCCGCCGCCGGGCCAGGAGGCGCTGCACCAGCGGCTGGACGGCGACCAGGACGACGGCCAGCCCGACCAGGGTCGGGACGATCGCCTCGAAGCTGCTCGCCGGCAGGGTCAGCAGCAGGAAGGCGCCGGTCAGCGCGCCGAGCACCGAGGCCGGCAGCAGCCGCAGCAGCAGCCCCCGCTGGCCGGCCAGCTCGCGGCGGTAGCCCAGCGACCCGGCCAGGTTGCCCGGCACCAGGCCCAGGGAGTTGCTGATCGTCGCGGTCACCGGCGGCAGGCCGACGGCGAGCAGCACGGGGAAGGTCACCAGCGTGCCCGAGCCGACGACGGCGTTAATGGCTCCGGCGGCCAGCCCCGCCGCGGCGACGGCGGCCATCTCCAGCCCGGTCATGCCCTCATCGCGCCCAGCGTGTCACGCCGCCCTCCCGGGCCCGGCCGCCCCCCGGGCGGACCGCTCAGGTGGTGACCAGCCCCCGGCCGGGCGGCTGTGGGGCCGTCGTGTCGACCTCCACCCGGTCCTTCCCCGCGTGCTTGGCCGCGTACATGGCCCCGTCGGCCCGGCGGACGACGTCGCGGGCCGCGTCGCCGGAGCGCACGGCGGTCAGCCCCACGCTCGCCCCGACGCGCGCCGTGCCCTCCTCCAACCGCACCGGCCGGGACACCAGGTCGACGACGCGCTGCCCGACGGTCCGGGCCTGCTCCTCGCCGGCGCCGCGCAGCAGGACGGCGAACTCGTCACCGCCCAGCCGGGCGCACAGGTCGCCGGCCCGGACCACGCCGGCCAGCCGCCCGGCGAGCCGGGTCAGCAGCTGGTCGCCGGCCAGGTGGCCGAGCCGGTCGTTGACCGCCTTGAAGTCGTCGAGGTCGACCAGCAGCAGCCAGCCGGGGTCGCCGTCGCGCAGCTGCCCGTCCAGGGCCGTGCGGAAGGCCGCGCTGTTGGCCAGTCCGGTGAGCGGGTCGGTGCGGGCGCGCCGTTCCAGGTCCCGGTGCGCCGCGCTCACCTCCAGGGCGAGGGCGACCTGGTTGACCGTGGAGCGGACGGCGGTCACCACCTCGGCCAGCTCGCCGGCCGGGGCACCGACGACCACGACCGCGCCGGTCGTGCCGGGGACCGGCAGCGCCACCCAGTCCCCGCGGGCGCCCGCCGCGGCGTCCAGGGCGGCGACGGTCTCCCGGTCGACGACCGGACCGGGGGCGTCCGGCGGCCTGCCGGGGTCAGCCCGGCAGGGTCGCCGGCACGCGGTGGAACGCCCCGGCCGAGCCGGTGACCCGCCACCGGTCGCCGTCCCCGACGACGACCAGGACGCGCAACCCGGGCGTCGCCGCGCACAGGGCGGCCGCCGCGGCCCAGCCGAGCTCGACGATCCGGTCCCGGTCGGTCAGGCCGAGCAGCCGGGTGCTCAGGGCGGTGAGTGCTGCATCCCGCCGCCGGGCGCGCTCGCGGGCGACCTGACCGGAGGCCAGGTGCCGGGCGACGACCATGCTCAGCACGATCACCGGCAGCGCGCCGAGGGTGCCCCCGGCGTCGATGGCGGCGTCCTCGCGACCGGGCAGGTGCGGCCACAGCAGGACGGCCGCGACCGGGGACAGGACCACCCCCGCGCAGTACGCCGTCCACTGCGCGGCGCCGCCGTAGACGGCCCGGTACCACAGCGACGTGAAGATGATCCCGAAGACGACGGCCGGCACGCTGGCCGCGGTGGCGAAGGCGGTGACCGCGAGCACGTCGACCGCGTCGAGGACCACCGGCGCGCGGCGCGAGCGGTGACGGCGGGTCCACGAGCACACCAGGACCGCGGCGGCGGCCAGCGCCAGCAGCGGCTGCCGCCCCTCGCCGGCCACGGCCACCGGGACGGTCAGCGGCAGGGAGGCCAGCGAGCACAGGAAGAACAGCGACCGGGTCTGCTCCACCACGTCGTCCGTGCGGGCCGGTCGCGACCACCGTCTCGACGTCCCCGCCCGTACCCAGCCCATGCCGTCCCCCGTCGCCGCCGGCGGGCGGTGCACCCGTCGCACCGAGGGCATCGGCGCGAGGCCGCGCCCGGCACAGGGGGCACCGGGAGTTGCGCCACCCGCCCGGGGTGGACAGGTCCTCCCTCAGTCGCGGCGGCCGGCCTCCACCAGGCGCAGCACCACCGCACCCTCGTCGTCGGAGGCCTCGAGGTCGACCTCGACGTCGAACCCCCAGTCGTGGTGGCCCGCGGGGTCGTCGACGATCTGCCGCACCCGCCAGACGCCCGGCTCGTCCCGGTCCCAGAGGAGCAGCGCGGGCCCGCGGGCGTCGGCGCCGGTGCCCACCTCGTCGTGCTCGGCGAAGTAGGCCTGCACGACCTCGCCCCAGCGGTCGGCGTCCCACCCGGAGCCGCGGTCGAGCTCGCCGAGGTCGTACCAGCGACGGCGGGCCCACAGGTCCACCCGACGGAACAGCTGGTTGCGGACCATCGCGGTGAACGCGCGCTCGTTGCCGGTGAGCGGCCGGGGGCGCACCGGCACGGCGACCGGGGCGTCCAGGGGCTGGTCGGCGCTGGTCAGCTGCTCCCACTCGTCGAGCAGGCTGGAGTCGACCTGGCGGACGAGCTCGCCGAGCCACTCGACGAGGTCGGTGACCTCCTCGGTGCGCGCGGACGCCGGGACGCCGGAGCGCAGCGCCTTGTAGGCGTCGGAGAGGTAGCGCAGCACCGCCCCCTCCGCGCGGGTCAGGCCGTAGGCGTGCACCAGCTCGCGGAAGGTGTAGGCGTTCTCCCACACGTCCCGGACGACGGACTTCGGCGACAGGTGCGCGTCCCGGGCCCACGGGTTGGACCGGGTGTAGACCTCGAACGCGTGCTCCAGCAGCTCGGCCAGCGGCTTCGGGTGAGTGATCTCCTCGAGCAGCTCCATGCGCTCCTCGTACTCGATGCCCTCGGCCTTCATCTGCGCCACGGCCTCGCCCCGGGCCTTGTTCAGCTGTGCGGCCAGGATCTGCCGCGGGTCGTCGAGGGTCGCCTCGATCACCGACACCACGTCCAGGGCGTACGTGTCGGAGTCGGGGTCGAGCAGGTCGATGGCGGCCAGCGCGAAGGTCGACAGCGGCTGGTTGAGCGCGAAGTCCGGCGGCAGGTCGATCTTGAGGTCGTAGCGGCGCCCGTCCGGCTCGGGTTCGGGGAGGCGTTCGAGCACGCCGGCCTGCAGCAGCGAGCGGGCGATGCCGATCGCCTCGCGGACGTGCCGCAGCTGCCGCTTCCGGGGCTCGTGGTTGTCCGTCAGGAGCCGGCGCATCGCGACGAACGGGTCGCCGGGGCGGTCGACCACGTCGAGCAGCATCGCCGTCGACACCCGGAAGTGGCTGGTCAGCGGCTCGGGATCGGCGTCCACCAGCCGCCGCATGGTGGCCTCCGACCACGGCACCATGCCCTCGGGCGCCTTGCGGCGCACCAGCTTGCGGCGCTTCTTCGGGTCGTCGGCGACCTTGGCGAACTGCTTGAGGTTCTCCACCTCGTGCTCCGGCGCCTGCACGACGACGGTGCCGGCGGTGTCGTAGCCGGCGCGCCCGGCCCGCCCGGCGATCTGGTGGAACTCGCGGGCGGACAGCAGCCGGGTGCGGGTGCCGTCGTACTTGGACAGCGCGGAGAACAGCACGGTGCGGATCGGCACGTTGATGCCGACGCCGAGGGTGTCGGTGCCGCAGATGACCTTGAGCAGCCCGGCCTGGGCCAGCTGCTCCACCAGCCGCCGGTACTTGGGCAGCATCCCGGCGTGGTGCACGCCGATGCCGTGGCGGACCAGCCGCGACAGCGTCGTGCCGAAGGAGGTGGTGAACCGGAAGCCGCCGATCAGGTCGGCGATCGCGGCCTTCTCCTCCCTGGTGCACACGTTGACGCTCATCAGGGCCTGCGCCCGCTCCAGCGCCGCGGCCTGGGTGAAGTGCACGACGTAGACCGGCGCCTGCCGGGTGTCCAGCAGCTCCTGGATGGTCTCGTGCACCGGCGTGGTCGCGTACCAGTGGTGCAGCGGCACCGGGCGATCTGCGGAGGCCACCAGCGCGGTGGGCCGGCCGGTGCGGCGGGTGAGGTCCTCGCGCAGCCAGCCGGTGTCGCCGAGCGTGGCGCTCATCAGCAGGAACTGCGCGCGGGGCAGCTCCAGCAGCGGCACCTGCCAGGCCCAGCCGCGGTCGGGGTCGCCGTAGAAGTGGAACTCGTCCATGACCACCAGGCCGACGTCGGCGTCCGCGCCCTCGCGCAGCGCGACGTTGGCCAGTACCTCGGCGGTGCAGGCGATCACCGGGGCGTCCCGGTTGACCGCCGCGTCGCCGGTGAGCATGCCGACGTTCTCCGCGCCGAACACCCCGCACAGGGCGAAGAACTTCTCGCTGACCAGCGCCTTGATCGGCGCGGTGTACCAGCTGCGCCGTCCCTGCGCCAGGGCGGCGTACTGGGCGCCGGTGGCCACCAGCGACTTGCCCGAGCCGGTCGGGGTGGACAGGACGACGTGGGCGCCGCTGACCAGCTCGATCAGCGCCTCCTCCTGGTGCGGGTAGAGCACCGTGCCGTTCCCCTCCGCCCACGCGGCGAAGGTGCTGAACAGCTCGTCGGGGTCGGCGCCGGCCGCGCGCAGGGCGGAGAGGTCGCGCGGGTCGTCGAGCAGGGGTGCGGCGGTCGTCGGGGTGGTCATCGTGGGGGACAGCGTGCCCGACGGGCCGGCTCTTCCCGGCGGACGCCCGGGTTCCGCGCCCGGCGGCGGGGGTAGGGCGAGCGCGCCGCCGAGCCGAGGCGCACCGCCACGCCGCACCCGCACCCGCAGGAGGACCCGTGTCCGAGCCCCGCCCCGAGTCCCAGCCCGCCCAGCAGCAGGACGTCCCCGGCACCCTGGCGCAGATGGACCCCAAGCCCGACCACGGCGAGGAGACCTACCACGGCTCCGGCCGCCTGGCCGGCAAGGCCGCGGTCATCACCGGCGGCGACAGCGGCATCGGCCGGGCGGTCGCGATCGCGTTCGCTCGGGAGGGCGCCGACGTCCTCATCTCCTACCTCAACGAGCACGAGGACGCGGAGGACACCGCCCGGTACGTCGAGGAGGCCGGCCGCCGGTGCGTGCTGGTGCCCGGCGACCTGGCCGACCGCGCGCACGCCAAGACCGTGGTCCCCCGGGCGGTCGAGGAGTTCGGTCGGGTCGACGTCCTGGTCAACAACGCCGCGTTCCAGATGAGCCACGACTCCATCGAGGAGGTCTCCGACGAGGAGTGGGACCACACGCTGGCGCTGAACCTCTCGGCGATGTTCACCCTGTGCAAGGACGCCGTGCCGCACATGCCGCCCGGCGCGTCGATCATCAACTCGTCGTCGGTCAACTCCGACAGCCCGCGCCCGAACCTCATCGCCTACGCGATGACCAAGGCCGGCATCGCCAACTTCACCGCGTCCCTGGCCCAGATGCTGGTCGACAAGGGCATCCGGGCCAACAGCGTCGCCCCCGGCCCGGTGTGGACGCCGCTGATCCCGGCGACCATGCCCGAGGAGCAGGTGGCGAGCTTCGGGGAGCAGGTGCCGATGGGCCGGGCCGCGCAGCCGGCCGAGCTCGCGCCGGTGTACGTGATGCTGGCCGGCGACGAGGCGTCCTACGTCTCCGGCGCCCGGGTCGCGGTCACTGGCGGCAAGCCCATCCTCTGACGTCCGGAGACCGTCGCCCGGCCGGAGACCGTCGTCCCGTGGTGCCCGACCTCGTGCTGCGGCGCGAGGTCGGGCACCACGACGCGCGGGTGGCCGGCGGATCGGTCACGTGAGCGCGTCGGCCAGCGCGGCGATCGACGCCGGGCCCACCCGGCAACAGCCGCCGAGGCCACGCACGCCGGCGTCCAGCCACCGGCGTGCCGCGTCCGGGGACAGGCCGGGGGTGCCGGTCCAGCGGCGTCCGGCGGCGTCCCAGCGCTCGCCGCTGTTGGGGTAGGCGACCACCGGCTTGCCCGCCGCCGCGGCCGCGGCCACGGCGGCGGGCACCCCGGCGGGGTCGGTGCAGTTGACGCCGACGGCGAGCACCGCCTCCACGCCGCGGGCCATGGCGAACACCTCGGCCGCGGGCTCGCCGCGGCGGCTGCGCACCACGCCGTCGCCGTCCACGACCGTGGTGAGCGACAGCCACACCGGCAGGCCGAGGCCGTCGGCCTCCTCGAGCAGCGCCTCGGCCTCGGCGGCCGCGGGCACCGTCTCGCAGGCCAGGACGTCGGCGCCGGCCTCGGCCAGCCACTGCATCCGGGGTCGGTGCCACTCCCGCAGCGCGGCCACCCCCACCTCGTCGGCGTAGTCGCCGGTGTACTCCGACCCGTCGGCCAGGGCCGCCCCGTAGGGGCCGACCGACCCGGCGACCCACGCCTGCGGCGCCCCGCGCTCGGCCAGGTGCACCGAGCGGACGGTGAGCCGCCGGGCCTCCGCGGCGCCCAGCCGCCCCACCGACACCTGGTAGCTGGCCGTCGTGGCCACCTGGGCGCCCGCGGCGGCGAAGGCGGCGTGCGCGGCCACGACCGCCTCCGGGTCCTCGTGCAGCAGCCGGGCCGACCACAGCGCGGAGGACAGGTCGTGCCCCTGCGCCTCCAGCTCGGTGGCCAGGCCGCCGTCGAGCAGCAGCGGGCCGGCGGCCAGCGCGGTGGCGAGGGGGACGTCCGGCACGGACCCGATCGTGCTCGCCCCCGCCCTGCGGCGCGCGCGGCCGGCGCGGAGGATCCGGTCGTGGTCTTCACATGGAGCAGCGGCTGGAACCCGCGGCGCCGGCGCCGCGGACCGCGGTACGGGCCCGGCTACGGCTACGGCCGCCGCTACGGCCCCGGCTACGGGTACCGGCCGCGCCGGCACGACCGCGACGGCTCCTGCCTGCGCGACCTGCTGTTCCTCAACACCGGGTGCTGCCTGGCCAACGCCGTCGGCTGCAGCGTGGACGGGCTGTTCCTCGTGCCGACGACGGTGCGCCACGTGCACGGCGCCGGCACCGGCGCGCGCGGTACCCGGCTGCGGGACCGGCTGGTCGCGGCCGTCCGGGTCTACCAGCGGGAGGTCAGCCCGCGGCGCCCGCCGTCCTGCCGGTACTCGCCGACCTGCTCGACCTACGCCGTGGCGGCGCTGCAGGAGCACGGCGCGCGCCGCGGCAGCTGGTTGACCGTGCGCCGCCTGGTCCGCTGCCGGCCCGGCGCGGCCGGGGGCACCGACCCGGTGCCGGCCGCCGCCTGAGCTCCCTCGGCGACACTGGCCGGGTGCCGACCGTCGACGACGCCAGCGGGGACCTGCCGGTCACCGGGTCCCTGGTCGTGCCCGCGGCGGCGCTGGGCTGGCGGTTCTCCCGCTCGTCGGGTCCCGGCGGGCAGGGGGTGAACACCGCGGACTCGCGGGTCGAGCTGTCGGTCGCGCCGCTCGCGCTGCCGGGGCTCTCCGACCCCCAGCGGCAGCGGCTGGCCGAGCGGCTGGCCAGCCGGCTGGTGGACGGCGTGCTGACCGTGACCGCCAGCGAGCACCGCCAGCAGCTGCGCAACCGGCAGGCCGCCCGGGAGCGGCTGGCCGCGGTGCTGCGCGCGGCGCTGGCCCCACCGCCGGCCTCGCGGCGGCGCACCCGCCCGACGCGGGGGTCGCAGGAGCGGCGGATCCAGGCCAAGAAGCAGCGGGGCGAGCTGAAGAAGCAGCGCCGCACCTGGGACTGACGCCCCGCCGCAGGGGTCCGCGCTGGCGCGGGCGGCTGGACGGTCAGGCCGGCTCGGGCACGCCGCCGGGGTCACCTCCGGGGTCGTCGGGGGTCGGCTCGACCGGCGCGGGGGGCAGCGGCTCCGGGGCGTCGGGGAGCAGCTCGCCCGGGTCGTCCGGCACCGGCTCGGTCGGGTCGATGATCGGGTCCGGCTCGGGGAGTGGCGACACCATCCCGGCAGTCAACCAGTGCGCCCGCCCGGACGGGGACCGAGCGGTCCGCCGTCAGGACGCCGGCGGGCGCACCAGCAGCCACTGCGGCAGCGCGCCGTCCGCCGACGGCAGCTCCCGGTCGACCTCGAAGCCCACCCGCCGCAGGAACCGCATCGCCGCCCACGTGGACACCACCGCGGCGGCGGGCAGCCCGGTCGTGTCGCAGTGCGCCAGCGCCGGCTGCAGCAGCGCGGTGCCGTAGCCGAGACGCCGGCTGCTGGGCCGGGTGCCCAGGTGCGCCAGCCACCAGTGCGGGCCGGCCGGGCGGGCGGCGTCGACCAGGTCCCGGGTGCGGCGGACGGCGTCCCAGCGCGTCCCGTGCACGTGCGGCAGCTCCCGCTCCAGTGCGGTGCGCACGTCCTGCGGCAGGGGCCGGGTGCCGGGGGCGCCGTCCGGGGGCACCCAGGCGGCGACGGCGGTGACGTCCTCGGTGACCCACCCGCTGCCGGTGGACACCGCGCGGTGCCCGGCGTCGAGCTCGGCCAGCCGGGTCAGGCGCTGCACCCGGCCGTCGTCCGGCAGCGCCCAGCGGGCCCAGCGGGAGGTGGCCTGCACCAGGGTGAGCGTGGCGGCCACCCGCGGCACGTCGCGGGGCTCGGCGGCGCGGACCGACGGGCGGCCGAGGTGCACGGTCATCACGCGGTCGGCCACGACGGTCAGCCTAGGCAGGCCCGGCGACCGCCACCGTCAGCGGCGGGCGGCCCCGGACCCGAGTTCGGCGCGGCGAGCCGGCGACCCGCGCGCGTGTAGCCACCTCGGGTGTCGACGGCTCAGTGCTGTCGCGGACGGCCGCGCCGCCGGCGCAGCGTCGCCACCGCGACCAGCAGGGCGCCGTGCAGGACCACGTTGAGCACCGCCGGACCGAACAGCGCCACCCACCACAGGGCGATGGGCAGTTGGTCGAGCCAGACAGTCGCGGTGAGTGCCGGCCAGGACCAGGGCAGTCCCACCAACAGGAGGGGGAGGAGGAGGACCCCGAGCCCGATCGGCACGCCGTCCGCGGTCAGCAGGGCGAACACCGAGAGGGTCGTCATCCCCAGGACGACCAGGGCGTGGACGCTCCACGCGCGCAGCCAGCTCGGGCTGACCTGGGACGTCGGCATCCGGACAGTGTCCCGGTCGGTGCCCGAGACCGTCACTGGGCGGGTCAGCCGCCGGCGGGGCGGGCGCGCACGTGCATCCGCTCGCCCTGCGGGCCCACGAGGATCAGGGTCTCCGCCGGCTCGGGGAACGGGTTGGAGAAGGCGTGCGGCACCCGGGTGTCGAACTCGACCACCTCGCCGGGGCCGAGGACGAAGTCGCGCGGGCCGAGCAGCAGCCGGATCCGCCCGGAGAGGACGTAGAGCCACTCGTAGCCCTCGTGGACCTTCTGCTCGCTGTTGCCGACCCGCCACCGCGGCGGGAACAGCTGCTTGTAGGCCTGCAGCCCGCTGCCGGACTGCCGGGTCAGCGGGACCATCGTCATCCCGTCCAGGTCGATCGGGTGGCCGTGCACCCTCGGGTCGGCCGGGGCCGCGGTGTCGACCAGGTCGTCGAGGGCCACGCCGTACGTGCGGGCCAGCGGCAGCAGCAGCTCGAGGGTCGGCCGCCGCCCACCGGACTCCAGCCGCGAGAGCGTGCTGATGGAGATGCCGGTGTCCTGGGCGACCTCGGCCAGCGTGCGCTGCCGCTCGCCGCGCAGCGCACGCAGCCGGGGGCCCACGTTCTGCACGACGTCGTCATCGGTCACCTCCGTGAGTTTGCCACTCGGGCAAGTGTCCTTGCCATCGCGGTCCCCCGGGGCCGACAGTGGCCGACGTGGACGAGCGATGTGACGGTGGGGCGGTGGCGGGGCGCGGCGGTCTGGGCGCCACGGACCGCGAGTCCTATGACGAGCTGTACCGGTCCACGCCGGCGGTGTGGAGCGGCCGCGCCAACCGGCAGCTCGTGACGGAGGCGGCCGAGCTGCCGCCCGGCAGGGCGCTGGACGCCGGCTGCGGCGAGGGAGGCGACGCCCTCTGGCTGGCCGAGCGCGGCTGGCGGGTGACGGCGGTGGACTTCTCGCCGGTCGCGCTCGAGCGGGCGGCGGCGGCTGCGCGTGCGCGGGGCCTGGCGGACCGGGTCGAGTGGGTGCACGCCGACCTGGACCGGTGGGTGCCCGCCGAGGGGCGCTTCGACCTGGTGACGGCCCACTACCTGCACGCGCGCTGGTCGGACCGCGCGGGCGTGTTCCGGCGGCTGGCGGCCGCCGTCGCACCGGGCGGCACCCTGCTGGTGGTCGGCCACCTGCTGGGCGAGGCGGAGGGGCACGGACACCACCACGCCCACGACCCGGACGTCCTCCACCGCGCGGAGGACGTCGCGGCGGTGCTGGACCCGGCGGGGTGGGAGGGCGTCGTCACCGAGACCCGGGAGCGGGGCCCGGAGGCCGCGGTCCGGACGGGCAACCCGGCCCCGGACACCGTGCTGGTCGCGCGGCGGTCACCAGCGCGGTAGCCCGGCCGGCCGGGTCCCCGCGCCCACCGTCGGGCCCGGGTTCAGGAGCCGGGGGGTGCCAGCTCGGCCAGCGCGGCGGTGACGTCGGCGTCCCGGACGAAGCCCAGCGCCAGCAGCCGGTGCACCAGCACGCCGCGGCGGGTCAGCCGCAGGTCGGCCGGGCGCAGCCGGGGCAGTGCCGCGCCACCCGGCCGCGGCCGGGCCGGCGGCGGGTCCAGCAGGCCGGCGCGCTGCAGGTCGGTGAGGTCCTCCCGGGCGCCCCACGCCGTCCAGCCGCGCGGGTCGTCGGCCAGTGGGGTCATCGGCAGCGGGGACCGGTCGCGGCGGCCGACGCCGGCCAGCAGCACCAGCTGCCGCCAGGTCAGCCCGGCGGCCAGGGCCAGCGCCCGGTCCACCACCGCGGCGTCCAGGTCGGGGGAGCAGGCGACCTCGGCCAGCAGGTACCCGAGGTGGCGCACCCGCCGCTCCTCGTGCGACCCGCGGGCGGCGGACACGACCGCCTCGGCCACGGCGTCGGCCGCCGAGCGCCCGCCGGCACGGGCGGTGAAGAACCCGTCGTCGCGGACCGGGCGCCCGCCGCGGTCGAGGGCCACCCCGTGCTCGACGGCGAAGGCCAGCACCGCCCCGGCGCGGGCCCGCTCGCGCGGGACGGCGACCTGCGCCGCCTCGTCGGCCGCCGCGCGCAGGCAGCCCGCCAGTCGGTCGGGCAGCTGCACCGCGGCCCGGTCCGCCCCGGGGTAGACCACCGCCGCGGCGCTGCGGCTCATGGTCCCCGCGACCGCGGCGCCGGTCTCGAGCAGCGCACGGCCGGCAGCGGCGGGGTCCTCGGTGACGGTCACACCGACGATCCTCGCCGCTGGCCGGGCCGGTGCGCACGCCGGTGGCCGGCGGCTCACCCCGCGGGGGTCGGCGCGGCTGTCAGACCGCCAGGCGGGCACCGCGCCCCGCGACCGCCTCCACCACACCCGGGCCGAGCGCGTCCTGCAGCCGGGCCACCGCCGTCCCGACGTCGTCCCCGTCCCCGCCGAGGTCGGCCACGGGGACGACGGCGCCCGGGACGGCGGCCAGCGCCCGCAGGACCGCCATCGGGCCGGGGTCCAGCTGCACCACGTCGCCGTCGAGCACCGCGGCGTGCCCCCGGACCTGCAGCTCCCGCCCGGCCACCCGCAGCACCGGGTCGCGCTCCGGCAGCCGGGCGACGACCTCGCGGGCCAGGGCGCCCAGCCGGGCGCGCTCGGGCTGCACCGCGGCGATGCCGGCGGCGACCAGCGGCGCGGCGGTCACCGAGCCCACGGCCACCGGCAGCACGCCGCCGGTGAGCGCGGCGACCAGCTCGGCGTGCCGGCCCTCTTCCTCGGCCACCGACAGCAGGCTCGCCGCGGCCGGCGCGCTGGTGAAGGTGACCGCGTCGACCGCGCCGGCGACCACCAAGGCGACCAGCCGGCGCAGCGGGGCGACGTCCTCCGGCGGCACCCAGCGGTACACCGGCACGGTCACCACCTCCGCGCCGGCCGCGCGCAGCGCCGCGACGACGTCGGCCAGCGGGTCCCCGTGCAGCTGGACGGCGACCCGTCGCCCCGCCAGCGGACCCTCCGCGCCGGACAGCAGGTGCTCGAGCACCTCGGCCGAGGACTCCGAGGCCGGCGACCAGGCGTCCACCAGCCCGCTCCCGCGGATGGCCCCGCGCGCCTTGGGGCCGCGGGCGAGCACCCGCGCCGAGCGCAGGTGCTCGACCAGCGGCAGGTCCCACGCCTCCGCGGCGGCCAGCCAGCCGCGGAAGCCGACGCCGGTGGTCGCCACCGCCAGGTCCACCGGCCGGGCCAGGACCTCCCGGGTCGCGGCCACCAGCTCGGCGTCGTCGGCCAGCGGCACGACGCGGATGGCCGGCGCGTGCACCACCCGGGCGCCCCGGCGGGCCAGCAGCGTGACCAGCTCACCGGCCCGCCGCTCCGCGGTCACCGCCACGGTGTACCCGGCCAGGGGCGGCGGTGGCCCGGTCCCGGGCGGGGTCTCGGGCAGGACGTCGGTCACGGTTCCCCCTCGTCGACGGCGCAGGACCATGGTGCACGGCGCCGCGGTGCGTCCCGGCCGGTCCCCGGCCTGGGACGATGGGACCGTGCCGCCCGCCGCCCCGCCCGCCGTCTCCGCCGTCCCCCGCCGGTGGCGGCTGCTGTGCGCGGCGGCCGCCCTGGTCGTCGCCGGCGTCCTGACCTACGTCGGGGTGACGCTGCAGGACAACGCCACCGGTGTCGCCCGCTTCACCACCGCCGACCAGGTCGCCCTCGTCGGCCTCGGGCTGGTGCTGGGCGCGGGCCTGCTGGCCCTGGGCCGCCCGCGGGTGGACGCCGACCTCACCGGCATCCGGGTGCGCAACCTGGCCGGGGAGCGCGCCCTGCCGTGGACGGCGGTGCGGGCGGTCCGCTTCGACCGGCGCTTCCGCTGGGCGACGCTGCAGCTGACCAACGACGACGAGTTCGCCGTGCTGGCCATCCAGGGGGCCGACGGCGACCGCGCCGTCGACGCCGTCGAGGGCCTGCGGGCACTGCTGGCCGCGGCCCGCGCGGCCGAGCCGCCGCCCCCACCCCGCCCGCCGCTGCTCTACGACGACTGAAGAGAAGGACCCCGTCGCCCCCCACACCTCGCTGACGCTCGGCGCGGGACCCTGCGACGGGGCCGTTCCAGCGCCTCGCCGGGGTGGCTGACCGCGCCGCCGGGGACGCGGTAACATGGAGGAGCCTCCCCGCTACACGAGGCGCGTGAACCACTGAGCGGCCCCGCCCCGGGCCGCTCGACCAAGAGGAGCCCGCTCCCACCTGGCGTCGTCGAGGCGTCCAGGTCCCCGGATCGCGACCCCGGCCCCCGGCCGGGGTCGCGGCGTGCACGAGCCCCCGGGCCCGTGCACCCCGGCGAGTGGGCCCCGCGAGCAGCCGCTCGTGGGGCCCTCCGCACGTCGGCGTCCGGTGACCCAGCGGGCCCTCCCCATGCAGAAGCAGAGGAGAGGCCATCACCGAGCCCCGCATCAACGACCGTATCCGCGTCCCCGAGGTCCGCCTGGTCGGTCCCGAGGGCGAGCAGGTCGGCATCGTGTCGATCGGCGAAGCACTGCGACTGGCGCAGGACTCCGAGCTCGACCTCGTCGAGGTCGCCCCCATGGCCCGGCCGCCGGTCTGCAAGCTCATGGACTACGGGAAGTTCAAGTACGAGTCCGCCCAGAAGGCCCGCGAGGCCCGGCGGAACCAGGCGCTCACCGTCATCAAGGAGATGCGGCTGCGCCTGAAGATCGACCCGCACGACTACGAGACCAAGAAGGGCCACGTCGAGCGCTTCCTCCGGGGCGGCGACAAGGTCAAGATCACCGTGATGTTCCGCGGCCGCGAGCAGTCCCGGCCGGAGATGGGTTACCGGCTGCTGCAGCGGCTGGCCGCCGACGTCTCCGAGCTCGGGGTCGTCGAGTCCAACCCCAAGCAGGACGGCCGCAACATGGTCATGGTGATCGCCCCGCACCGGAACCAGGCCGCCACCGACGGCGCCCGCCGCCAGGCGAAGGCCGAGCGGGCCGCGGAGAACCAGGGCCCGCAGGCCTGAGCAGGGTCCCCTGCCCCCGCAGGAGGCCGAGCACCGCACCACCGGACCAGCCGGTGGCCCCCGGGCCGCCGCACGGCCCGGACACACGACGAACGAGGACGAGGACATGCCGAAGCAGAAGACGCACAAGGGGACGGCCAAGCGCGTGCGGGTCACGGGCAGCGGCAAGCTCATGCGCGAGCAGGCCAACAACCAGCACAAGTTCGAGCACAAGTCCTCGCGTCGCAAGCGCCGGCTGGACTCCGACCAGGTCATCTCCCCGGCCGACACCAAGAACCTCAAGAAGCTGCTGGGGCTCTGAGAACCCCCTTAGACGACAAGGAGCCCTTCCGTGGCACGTGTGAAGCGGGCGGTCAACGCCCAGAAGAAGCGGCGGACGGTACTCGAGGCGGCCAGCGGCTACCGGGGCCAGCGGTCCCGCCTGTACCGCAAGGCCAAGGAGCAGGTCCTCCACTCGGCGACCTACCAGTACCGCGACCGCAAGGTGCGCAAGGGTGACTTCCGCAAGCTGTGGATCACCCGCATCAACGCCGCGGCCCGCCAGAACGACATGACCTACAACCGGTTCATGCAGGGCCTCAAGCTGGCCGGCATCGAGCTGGACCGTCGCGTCCTGGCCGAGTTGGCCGTCAACGAGCCGGCCGCCTTCGCCACACTGGTGGAGACGGCCCGCGCGGCCGTGGCCGCCGCACCGGCCGGTGGCGAGCAGGCCGCCTGAAGAAGGACCCTCCTCCCCCCACCACTCGCAGGCTCGTGGCGGGCCCCTGCAGGAGGGACAGTTCCACCACGTCACCGGCGCCGTCGGGGCGGGTCTGCGGACCCGCGCCGGCGGCGTCGGCGTGTGGGCAGGCGCCCCCACCCGGCGAGATCGGCGATCTCGCACGCTCCCGGGTCACCAACCGCGCGAGATCGCCGATCTCGTCGCAGAGGAGGACGACGCAACGGTGACCGGGGAGGTTCTCACCGAGCGCTCGGCGCGGGTCGCCGCGGCGCGCAGGCTGACCCGCCGCGCCGGGCGGGACGCCGCCGGGCTGTTCCTGGCCGAGGGGCGCCAGGCCGTCGCCGAGGCGCTGGCCGAGCCGGCCGGGGTGCGCGAGGTGTTCGCCACCGAGGCGGCCGCCGCGGCCCACCGGGACCTGCTGGCGAGCGTCGCGGTCCCGGTCCGCACGGTCACCGAGCGGGCGGCGGCGACCCTGTCGGAGACGGTCACCCCGCAGGGCCTGGTCGCCGTCTGCGCGCTGCGCGACGTGCCCGCCGACGTCCTGGTGGGCCGCCCGCCCCGGCTGACCGTGGCGCTGGCCGGGCTGGCCGACCCGGGCAACGCCGGCACCGTGCTGCGCACCGCGGACGCCTGTGGCGCGGGCGCGGTGGTGTTCGGCGCCGGCTCGGCGGACCCCTACGGCGGCAAGGCGGTGCGCGCCAGCGCCGGCAGCCTGTTCCACGTCGACGTCGTCCGCGGCGCGCCGCTGGACGCGCTGCTGCCCCGGCTGCGGGCCGCCGGTGGCACGGTGCTGGCCGCCGACGGCGCGGGGGAGGCCGCGCTGGACGAGCTGGGCGGGCAGCTGGCCGGGCCGGTGGTGTGGCTGTTCGGCAACGAGGCCCGCGGCCTGCCCGCCGACCTCGCCGCGCTGGCCGACGCCCGCGTGCGCATCCCGATGCGGGGGCGGGCCGAGAGCCTGAACCTGGCCGCGGCCGCGGCGATCTGCCTCTACGCCACCCAGCTCGCACAACGCTGGTGAAGGACCCCGCTGCCCCCCGCCGCTCGCAGGCTCGCGGCGGGCCCCTGCAGCGGGGCCGCCGCGAGAGCCCGCCGCCGGCGGCCGGGGTCCTCCGTCAGGCGTGCCGGGCGCTCCGCGTCGCGTACATCCGCATGTCCGCCGAGTGCAGCAGCGCCGGGAAGTCCGCGCCGTCCCCGGGCCACACGCTGACGCCGATGCTCGCCTGCACGGTGCACTCCTGCCCGCGCAGCTGCACCGGCGCGGCGACCACCGCGGCCAGCTCGTCGGCGATGCGGCGGGCCTCGGCGTCCCCGGTGTCCCCCGCCAGCCCGGTGAGCGCCACCAGGAACTCGTCCCCGCCCAGGCGGGCCAGCAGGTCGCCGCGCCGCAGCCGGCTGCGCAGCCGCTCGGCGACCGCGACCAGCAGGTCGTCGCCGACCGCGTGGCCGAACCGGTCGTTGACGCCCTTGAAGCCGACGAGGTCCACGAAGAGCAGGGCCACCGCCTCGTCGCGAGCCCGGGCGTTCCAGATCGCGGTGTCCACCTGCTCGCCGAGCCGGCGCCGGTTGGGCAGTCCGGTGAGGGAGTCGGTGTAGGCCAGCTCCTCGATGCGGGCCAGGTAGGTGCGGGTGCGGTCGCGCTCCTGCACCAGGGCGCGCTCGGCCTCCACGCGGGCGGTGACGTCGACCTGGCTGCCGATGTAGTGCGTCACCGTGCCGTCGTGGCCGAGCACCGGGGCCAGGTGCAGCTCGTTCCACCACGGCGTCTTCTCCGGGCCGCGGTAGTTGAGCATCGTCACCCGGCACTCCTCGCCGGCGTCCAGGGCGCGGCGGACGGCGGCGATCGCGGTCGGGTCGGTGTCCGGGGTCTGCATGAAGCGGCAGTTGCGGCCCAGCAGCTCCGAGCGCGACAGCCCGGCGAGCCGCTCGAAGGCCGGGTTGACGTAGACCAGCGGCTGGTCGGGTCGCCGGATGTCGACGATCGTGACGCCGGTGGGGGTCGCGGCCAGCGCGCCGTGCACCAGCGTGTCGCCGGTCGCGGCGAGCAGCACGCCGGCGTCGAAGCGCTCGGCCGCGGGCACGACGACGCCCTCGGACGCCGCGCCGCCGTCCGGCCGGGGTACCGACGGGGGCAGCTCCTCGGTGCGCGGGGTGACCCGGGCCAGCAGCGCCACGGTCGCCCGGATGACGGTGTCGCGGTCGTAGGTCAGGGCGTAGGCAAACCGGCGCTTGGCGTCGGGGCCGTCGTCGCCCAGGTCGCGGGCGAGCAGCGCGGCGGAGAAGTGCGGGCCCAGCACGGTGACGTCCCACTCGCCACGCACCGGGTCCTCCGCGCGCAGGGTCGCGCCGCGCAGGCCGGGCAGGGGCTCCACCGGCAGGTCCTCGCCGATCGCACAGACGAAGCCGGTGCGCTCGACCAGGTCGCGGTAGCGCAGCGTGGTCGCCGGGGTGAAGTGCCGCGCCTCCTGGAAGGTGGCGGCCACCACCGACGTGCGGCCCAGCCGCATGGCCTCCCGCTCCAGCTGCTTGGACAGCTCGATGAGCAGGGCCTTGGGCGCCTGGCGCACCGGGACGTCGATCGGCAGGCAGGAGAAGGGGGAGACGTCGGCGTCGCGGTCGAGGGTCTGGGGCAGCTGCGAGGGCAGCACCAGCGCCCCGGTGACCGCACCCTCGACCGGCGCGGCGGCCGGGCGGCCGAAGAACCAGCCCTGGCCCAGGGTGGCGCCGAGCGCGCGGGCGGTGGCCAGGTGGGCCTCGTCCTCGATGCCCTCGGCCAGCACGACGGCGCCGGTGCGCTCGGCGTGCGCGTTGACCGCGTTCATGATCTGGGCGATCACCGGGCCCGGGCGCTCCTGCACCAGACGCAGGTCCAGCTTGATGACGTCGGGGCGCAGCAGCGGCATGAACGCCAGGGACATCGCCTCGGCGCCCACGTCGTCCACGGCCACGCCCCAGCCGACCGCGCGCACCCGCTCGACGGTCCGCAGCAGCTCCGCCGGCCGGGTGGCCAGCGCGCGCTCGGTGATCTCCAGGACCACGCGCAACCCGCCCGGGGCGGTCTGGGCGATGGCCAGCAGGTCCTCCATCGGCGCGCTGTCGAGCACCTCGGGCTCGACGTTGACGAACAGGGTGAGCGGCGCGGCCAGGCCGGCCTCGAAGGCGCCGGTGAGCGCGGCGGTGCGGCAGGCGGCGTCCAGCTCGGCCAGCCGGCCGGCCGCGCGGGCGGCGGCGAAGAGCTGGTCGGGGCGCTCCAGGGGGCCCTGCGGACCACGGGCGAGGGCCTCGTAGGCGACCACCCGACCGGTGTCGAGCTCGACGATGGGCTGGAAGACGCTGCGCACCGCCCCGTCGCGCAGGACGTCGTCGATCGTCGTCGCGGGAGCGGCTGGAGTGAGGGTCACGCCTACTCATCGGACGCTCTCCGCCCGCGTTGAGCGGTCACCCGCCGGGCACCCCCCGATCGGGGGACCGGCGGGCCGCCGAAACCCGGCGGCGACCCCGCGGGGGTCCCGGGCAGAATGGCCTCCCGTGTCCGGCGCCAACGACCCCTACGACCCCAAGCAGGTCGCCGCCCTGGCCCCCGAGGCCCTCGACGCCGCTGTCGCCGAGGCACGGCGCGCGTTCGCCGCGGCCGGTGACCTCGACGCGCTGGCCGCCGTCCGCCCGGCCCACCTGGGTGACCGCGCGCCGGTGCTGCTGGCCCGCCGCGAGCTCGGCGCGCTGCCGCCGGCCGCCCGGGCCGACGCCGGCAAGCGGGTCAACGCCGCCCGCGTGGCGGTCACCGAGGCCTTCGAGGCCCGCCGGGCGGAGCTGGTGGCCGAGCGGGACGCCCGGGTGCTGGCCGAGGAGCGGGTCGACGTCACCCTGCCGTGGGACCGCGCCCCCCGGGGCGCGCGGCACCCGATCACCACGCTCATGGAGCGGATCGGGGACGTCTTCGTCGGGATGGGCTACGAGGTCGCCGAGGGCCCCGAGCTCGAGGCCGAGTGGCTGAACTTCGACGCGCTCAACATCGGCCGCGACCACCCGGCGCGCACGATGATGGACACCTTCTTCGTGGCGCCCGAGGACTCCGGTCTGGTGCTGCGCACCCACACCAGCCCGGTGCAGGCGCGCACCCTGCTGTCCCGCACGCCGCCGGTCTACGTCGTGGCGCCCGGCCGGGTGTACCGCACCGACGAGCTGGACGCGACGCACCTGCCGGTGTTCCACCAGGTCGAGGGGCTGGCGGTCGACCGGGGGCTGACCATGGCGCACCTGCGCGGCACGCTGGACCACCTGTCCCGCTCGCTGTTCGGCGCCGAGGCGGTCACCCGCTGGCGGCCGTCGTACTTCCCGTTCACCGAGCCGTCGGCGGAGTTCGACGTGTGGTTCCCCGAGCACCGCGACGGCCCGCGCTGGGTGGAGTGGGGCGGCTGCGGGATGGTCAACCCGCGGGTGCTCGTCGCCTGTGGCGTCGACCCGCAGGAGTACTCCGGTTTCGCCTTCGGCATGGGCATCGAGCGGGCCCTGCAGTTCCGCTCCGCGGTCGGCGACATGCGGTACTTCGCCGAGGGCGACACCCGGTTCACGACGGCGTTCGGAGTGGAGCTGTAGATGCGGGTCCCCATCGGCTGGCTGGCCGAGCACGTCGACGTCCCCGCCGGCACGACGGTCGAGGAGCTCGACGCCACCTTCGTGCGCCTGGGCCTGGAGGTCGAGGAGGTGCACCGGCCGGCCGAGGTCGCCGGCCCGCTGGTCGTCGGCCGGGTGCTCGGCATCGAGGAGCTCACCGGCTTCAAGAAGCCCATCCGGTACTGCCGTGTCGACGTGGGGGAACCCGAGCCGCGGGGCATCGTCTGCGGCGCGCAGAACTTCGCCGTCGGCGACGCCGTGGTGGTCGCGCTGCCCGGCGCGGTGCTGCCCGGCGGGTTCGCCATCGCCGCGCGGCGGACCTACGACCACGTCTCCGACGGGATGATCTGCTCGGCCCGCGAGCTGGGGGTCGGTGAGGACCACGCCGGCATCCTCGTGCTGGGGGACGGGGTGCTCGGCGAGGGGGTCGAGCCCGGCGCCGACGCCCGCCCCGTCGTCGGCCTGGACGACGTCGTGATCGAGCTGGCGATCACCCCCGACCGCGGCTACTGCCTGTCCCTGCGCGGCATCGCCCGCGAGACGGGCACCGGCCTGGGCGTGCCGTGGCGCGACCCGGGCGACCTGGCCGCGCCGGCCGGGTCCGGGGAGCCGGCCTGGGCGGTCACCGTCGAGGACGCCGGCCGCTGCGACCGGTTCTCGATGGTCGCGCTGGAGGGCCTGGACCCCACCGCGCCCAGCCCGTGGTGGCTGCGCCGGCGGCTGGCGCAGTCCGGCGTCCGCAGCATCTCCCTGGCCGTCGACGTCACCAACTACGTGATGCTCGAACTCGGCCAGCCGATGCACGCCTTCGACCGCGACCGGGTGCGGGGGCCGATCGTCGTCCGCCGGGCGCGGGAGGGCGAGCGGTTGACCACCCTGGACGGCGCCGACCGCGCGCTGGCCTCGGACGACCTGCTGATCACCGACGACTCCGGGCCGATCGGGCTGGCCGCGGTCATGGGCGGCGCGTCCACCGAGATCGGCGACGCGACGTCGGCGGTGCTGCTGGAGGCCGCGCACTGGGAGCCGACCGGCGTGGCCCGCACCGCCCGCCGGCACCGGCTGCCCAGCGAGGCCGCCAAGCGCTTCGAGCGCGGCGTCGACCCGGAGATGACCACCGCCGCGCTGGCCCGCGCCGCCGCACTGCTGGCCGAGTACGGCGGCGCCCGGGTCGTCGGCGCGCCGGTCGACGTCGACACCCGCGGCCCCCGCCCGGTGATCGCGCTGGACCCCGCGCTGCCCGGCCGCGTCGCCGGCGTCCCCCACCCGGCCGAGCGGGTCACCGCGCTGCTGGCCGCCGTCGGCTGCGCGGTCGACGGCGAGAGCCCGCTGCACGTCACCCCGCCGTCCTGGCGCCCGGACCTCACCGACCCCGCCGACCTGGTCGAGGAGGTCGTCCGCCTCGCCGGTTACGACGACGTCCCCTCCGTGCTGCCCACCGCCCCGCCCGGCCGCGGCCTGACCGAGCGCCAGCGCCGCCGGCGGGCGATCGGCCGCGCGCTGGCCGAGTCCGGCCACGTGGAGGCGCCGTCCTTCCCGTTCGTCGGGACGGCGGCCCTCGACGCGCTCGGCCTGCCCGGCGACGACCCGCGCCGGCAGGTCCTGCTGGTGCGCAACCCGCTGTCGGAGGAGGAGCCGGCGCTGCGCACCACGCTGCTGCCCGGCCTGCTCGCCGCGCTGGCCCGCAACCTGTCCCGCGGCGTCCGGGACGTGGCGCTGTTCGAGCACGGCGCGGTGTTCCCCGGCGGGGAGCGCGCACCGGCGCCGCTGCCCGGCGTGGACCGGCGCCCGGACGACGCGACCCTGGCCGCGCTGCTCGGCGCGGTGCCGGAGCAGCCGTGGCACGTGGCCGTGGCCCTGGCCGGGCACCGCGAGCCGCGCGGCTGGTGGGGCCCGGGCCGCCCGGCGGTGTGGGCCGACGCCGTGCAGGCCGCCCGCCGGGTGGCCGAGGCCGCCGGGGTGCAGCTCACCGTGCGGTCGGGGGAGCGGGCGCCGTGGCACCCCGGCCGCTGCGCGGAGCTCGTCGCCGGCGGGCGGGTCGTGGGGCACGCCGGCGAGCTGCACCCGCGGGTGTGCGCCGCGCTGGACCTGCCGGCGCGCACCGCGGCGATGGAGCTGGACGTCGACGCGCTGCCGCCCGCGGCGGTGCCGGTCGGGCCGCACCTGTCGGCCTTCCCCCCCGTCTTCGTCGACCTCGCCTTCGTCCTGCCCGAGGACGTGCCGGCCGCCGACGTCGAGGCGGCGGTCCGCGAGGCCGGCGGCGACCTGCTGGAGGCGGTCGCGCTGTTCGACGTCTACACCGGCCCGCAGGTCGGCGCGGGCCGCCGGTCCCTGGCGTGGTCGCTGACCCTGCGCGCCCCGGACCGCACGCTGTCCGGCGAGGAGGCCGCGGAGCTGCGGCAGCGGGTGGTGGCGCACGTCGAGCAGGCGCTGGGGGCCGAGCTCCGTGCCTAGCCTGTCGGGTTCCGTCGCGCTGGTCACCGGCGCGTCCACGGGCATCGGGCGGCACCTGGCCGAGGGGCTGGCCGCCCGCGGCATGGCGGTGGCCGGCCTCGCCCGGGGCGGCGAGCGGCTGGCCGCGGCCATGGCGGAGGTCGCCGCCGCGACCGGCGCCCGCACGCTGGCCGTGCCCGCCGACGTCACCCACCGGGCCGCCGTCGAGGAGGCCGTCGGCCGGGTGCGCGAGGAGCTGGGCCCGGTCGACCTGCTGGTCAACAACGCGGGGCTGATCGACGCGGCCGAGGAACCGCTGTGGGAGGCCGACCCGGACCAGTGGTGGTCGGTCGTGGAGAGCCACGTCCGCGGCGCCTTCCTGCTCAGCCGCGCCGTCGTCCCGTGGATGGTGCTGCGCAACCGCGGCCGGGTGGTCTCCCTCGCCAGCGGCATGGGCACCCGCGCCCGCCCGGAGTACTCGGCCTACTCGGTGGCCAAGACCGGCCTCATGCGGGTGACCGAGGCCCTGGCCGGCGCCCTGGAGGGCCTGGACGTGCGCACCTTCGACGTGGCCCCCGGCGTCGTCGACACCCCGATGACCCGCGCCATGCCGATGTGGCGCGGGCACACCGACTGGACGCCGCCGGAGCGGGTCGTGGAGCTGGTGGCCGCGATCGCGGCCGGCGAGCTCGACCACTGGTCCGGCCGGTTCCTGCGCGCCGGCGCCGACGACCCCGCCGTGCTGCGGGACACCACCCCGGACGGCGACGCCCGGCAGCTGCGCCTGCGGCCCTACGGGGACGGCGACCCGCTGGGCTGACCGGCCTCAGAGCACCGTGGCCAGCGCCCGCGGCGCGATGTCGACGGCCACCGGTGTGCCGGGCTCCAGCTCGACGAGCTCGCCGTCCAGCTGCAGCGGCATCGGGCTCAGCGGCGTGAACCCGTAGTGGGTGACGCTCGGCTGCGGGCCCAGCCCCCGGGTCACCGCCCGCAGCAGCGTGCCCAGCACCCGGAGCTTGCCGGTGCGCTGCTGGGTGACGACCTCGAACCGGCCGTCGTCGGGGCGGCCGCCCTCGCTGAGCGTGGCGTACTTGGCCATCTGGTCGATGTTGGCGAACACCAGGCTGTCGACGGTGCGCCGGCGGCCGTCCTCCAGCCGGATCGGGAACGGCCGGAACCGGGCGAAGGACCGCACGGTGGTGACGACCTCCCGCCACGAGCCCTTGCCGCCCTCCTCCAGGTCGACGGCGACGACCGGGGTCAGGCCGACCCCGATGTAGGAGTGCGCGTACCGGGTGGACGCGGCATCGCCGCTGCCGACGGTCAGCCGGAGCAGGTCGATGCGCCGGACGTCGCCGGCCACGATCGCGTCGGCCAGCGGCCGCTCCCGCGTCGTCCGGCGGTGGTCGTTGGCGTTGCCGGCGGCCTGCACCGCGCACACCGCGCCGGTGTCCCCGGCCTGCAGCACGCCGTCGACCACCTCGTTGTAGCCGCCGTCGCCGCTCACCGAGACCAGCAGCGGGCGCCCGGTGGCGGCGGCCTCCCGCGCCAGGTCCCGGGCGTGCCCGGCGTACCGGGTGGGGCACAGCTCCACCGGCACGTCCGGCAGCCGCCGGGTCAGCTCGGCGTGCAGCTCCTCGGCGGCGCGTGGTGCGTCGCCGGTGCTGTGCGGGTTGAAGACGATCACGACCCGGTCGTACGGACTCACGGCACCGGTCATGCCCCCGCGCCGTCCCGCGCACGCGCGCCGACGCGGCGGCGCCGGTCACGCCGTAGATTCTCCGGCGAGACATCGGTGGTGGGCTCGCTGCACGCGTCGGCCCGGGGGCGTGGAGGCGATGGACGACCAGCCGGGACCGGCGGTCCCCGACCGGACCGAGCTGGCGCTGCTCCGGGCCGCCGTGGAGGGCGGCCTGGACGGGATGGTCGTGGTGTCCGCGGACGGCCGCATGGTCACCTCCAACCGGAGGTTCGCCGAGATCTGGCCCATCCCCGCCGAGGTCGTGGCCTCCGGCTCCGACGAGGCGGCCCTGGCCTCGGTGCTGGACAAGCTGGTGGACCCGGACGCCTTCCTCGCCCGCGTGCACGAGCTGTACGGCACCGCCTCGGGCGCGGCCCGCGACGAGCTGCTGCTGCGCGACGGCCGGGTCCTGGACCGCTACGGGGCCGCGCTGCGCGACGGGTGCGGGGACTACATCGGCTGGGCCTGGTACTTCCGCGACGTCACCCTGGAGCGGGCGGCCGTGGTGGACGCCGGACGGCTCGGCGCGCTCATCGCCGTCGCCCAGCGGCTGGCCGACGCCCGGTCCGAGGACGACGTGCTGGGCGTGGTCTCCGGGGACGGTGCGTCGGTGCTCGGCGCGGCCGGCGCGGTGCTGTGCCTGGCCGAGCCCGGGGCCGCGCGGGTGCGGACGCTGGCGACCGCCTTCTTCGACGCGGGTCTGCGCGCCGAGGTCGCGGAGCTGCCGGTCGACGCCCCGCTGCCGATCGTGCGGGTCGCCACGGGCGGCGAGGCGGTCTTCCTGACCGACCGCGCCGAGGCCCTCGACCGCTTCCCGGGGGCGCGCGCCAGCTACGTCCGGGCCCGCACCGAGGGGGCGGGCGTGGTGCCGCTGACCTCGCACGGACGGACGATCGGCTCGCTGGCCGTGGTGTTCACCGGTCCGCACCCGTGGCGCACGGCCGACCGCGCCCTGCTCCAGGCGCTCGCGGCCCTGACCGCGCAGGCGCTGGACCGGTTGCGCGCGCACTCCGCCGAGCAGGAGGCGACGCGGGAGGTCCGCCGGCTCGGTGAGGCGCTGCAGCACAGCCTGCTCACGCCCCTGCCCCGCCCGGAGTCGCTGCAGATGGCCGCCCGGTACCGCCCGGCGGCGCGGGCCGCGCGGGTCGGCGGGGACTGGTACGACGCCTTCCCGGCCGGCGACGGGTGCACCACCCTGGTCGTCGGGGACGTGGCCGGCCACGACCGGACGGCGGCGGTCGCCATGGCGCAGGTGCGCAACGTGCTGCGGGGCGTCAGCGTCACCGTGGACGCCACGCCCGCCGGGGTGCTGGCCGCCCTCGACCGTGCCCTCCACCGGTTG
The DNA here is from genome assembly GCF_032460525.1 of Geodermatophilus sp. DSM 44513. Lineage (NCBI taxonomy): Bacteria > Bacillati > Actinomycetota > Actinomycetes > Geodermatophilales > Geodermatophilaceae > Geodermatophilus > Geodermatophilus sp. DSM 44513. Next base: position 2,031,931 of record NZ_CP135963.1, read on the forward strand.
CGGGTCGACACCCTGGCCACCGCGGTGCTGTGCCAGGCGGAGGCCGTGCTGGACGGTCCGGTGCCTGGGGCGGTCCGGCTGCGCTGGTCCAACGCCGGGCACCCGCCCCCGCTGCTGCTGCACCCCGACGGCTCGGCGGAGTTCCTCGTCCGCGCACCGGAGCTCCTGCTGGGCGTGGCCCCGGATCGGGCCCGGACCGACCACGAGGTCACCCTCGCCCCCGGGACGACGGTCGTCCTGTACACCGACGGCCTGGTCGAGCGCCGGGACCAGGACCTCGACGACGGCAGCGCGCGGCTGCGCTCGGTCGCCGCCGACCTGCACGGCCTGGCCCCCGACCGGCTGTGCGACGCCCTGCTGGACCGCCTGGCCGCCGGGTCCGAGGACGACGTCGCCCTCCTGGTGCTGCGCGTCTCCGGCTGACCCCGCCGCCGCGGGGACACCCCGGTGATGAGCGATCATGCACGAGCGTGTATGGTCATGCATCGTGAGCGGTCAACGGACGTGGACGGTCGGGGTCACCGGCGCCACCGGGTACGCCGGGGGTGAGGTGTGCCGGTTGCTGGCCGGGCACCCGGCCCTGCGGCTGGCCGGGGTGCACGCCAACAGCAGTGCCGGGCGGCGGCTGGGGGAGGTGGCCCCGCACCTGTTGCCGTTCGCGGACATGGAGGTGCGTCCCAGCGGGGCGGGGGACCTGGCCGGCTACGACGTGGTGGTGCTGGCGTTGCCGCACGGGGAGTCCGCGGGGATCGCTGCGCAGCTCCCGGAGGACACGCTGGTGGTCGACTGCGGAGCCGATCACCGGTTGGACGACCCGGCGGCGTGGGCGCGGTGGTACGGCGGCGGGCACGCCGGCACGCCGCACCCTGGGACCTGGCCCTACGGGTTGCCGGAGCTGCCTGGTCAGCGGGAGCGGCTGGTCGGGGCGCGGCGGATCGCGGTGCCCGGCTGCTACCCCACCTCGGTGACCCTGGCGATGGCGCCGGCGCTGGCGGCCGGGTTGGTCGAGCCCGACGTGGTGGTGGTCGCGGCCACCGGTACCTCTGGTGCGGGGAAGAAGGCGGCTGCGCACCTGCTGGGCAGTGAGGTGATGGGGTCGGTGAGCGCCTACGGGGTGGGCGGGGTGCACCGGCACACCCCGGAGATGGTGCAGACCCTGTCCCAGGCCGCCGGCGGGCCGGTCGGGGTGAGTTTCACCCCGGTGCTGGTGCCGATGAGCCGGGGGATCCTGGCGACCTGCTCGGCCCGGCTGGCGGCTGGGGTGGATGCCGGGGCGGTGCGGGCGGTGTTCGAGAAGGCCTACGGCGACGAGCCGTTCGTGCACCTGCTGCCGGAGGGTCAGTGGCCCACGACGGGGCAGGTGCTGGGGGCCAACACCGTCGTGCTGCAGGTGGCGGTGGACCCCGACGCCGGCCGGCTCGTGGTCGTCGCGGCGGTGGACAACCTCACCAAGGGCACCGGCGGGGCGGCGGTGCAGTGCGCCAACCTGGCCCTGGGCCTGCCCGAGACCACCGGCCTGCCCCTGGTCGGGGTCGCCCCGTGATCCCACCCCACGGCGACGCTCCGCTGGCGCTGCACGTCTCCGCGGGGACCCTGCAGTGAGCGTCACCGCCCCGCAGGGCTTCCGGGCCGCCGGGGTCGCCGCCGGCCTGAAGAGCTCCGGCGCCCCCGACGTCGCCCTGGTCGTCAACGACGGCCCGCACGACGCCGCGGCCGCCGTCTTCACCACCAACCGCTTCCCGGCCGCGCCGGTGCAGTGGACCCGCCAGGTGGTCGCCACCGGCCGGGCGCGGGCCGTCGTCCTCAACTCCGGCGGCGCCAACGCCTGCACCGGCGCCGAGGGCTTCCAGGACACCCACGCGACCGCCGAGCACGCCGCCGCCGCGCTCGGTGCGGCCGGGGTGGACGTCGGCGCGGTCGACGTCGCCGTGTGCTCCACCGGGCTGATCGGCGTCCGGCTGCCGATGGACCGCCTCACCGCCGGCGTGACGGCGGCGGTGGCCGGGCTCGCGGCCGACGGCGGGCCGGACGCGGCGCGGGCGATCATGACCACCGACAGCGTCCCGAAGACCACCGTGCAGGTCCGGGACGGCTGGACGGTCGGCGGCATGGCCAAGGGCGCCGGCATGCTCGCGCCCAGCCTGGCCACCATGCTCGTCGTCCTCACCACCGACGCCGCGGTGGACGCGGCGACCCTGCAGGCCGCGCTGGAGCGGGCGACGAGCGTCTCCGTCGAGCGGGTGGACTCCGACGGCTGCCTGTCCACCAACGACACCGTGGTCGTGCTGGCCAACGGCGCCGCCGGGGTCACGCCCGGCGCCGAGGAGGTCGCCGAGGCGCTGACCGCGGCGTGCACCGACCTGGCCATGCAGCTGCTGAGCGACGCCGAGGGCTCCACCAAGGACATCGCGATCACCGTCCGGGGCGCCGCGAGCGTGGCGGACGCGCTGACCGCCGGGCGGGCCTGCGCGCGCAACAACCTGCTCAAGACCGCGCTGTTCGGCAACGACCCCAACTGGGGGCGGGTGCTGGCCGCCATCGGCACCACCGACGCCGTGTTCGAGCCCGACCGGGTCGACGTGACCATCAACGGGGTCACCGTCTGCCGGGGCGGCGCGATCGGCGACCCGCGGGAGGGCGTCGACCTCACCGGCCGGGCGATCGGCATCGACGTCGACCTCGGCGCGGGCGGCGAGCAGGCGACGATCTGGACCAACGACCTGTCGATCGCCTACGTGCACGAGAACTCGGCGTACTCGACGTGACCGGCAGGACGGCCCAGGACCCCAGCCCGCCGGACGTGCCCGTCGACGAGGTCCCGCCCGAGGTGCCCGCCGTCCGCCGGCGGATCGGCAGCACGCGGGTCATGCGCACCCACGACCCGGAGGGCGACGCCCGCAAGGTCGCCGTCCTCACCGGGGCGCTGCCGTGGCTCAAGGAGTTCCACTCCCGTGTCGTGGTGGTCAAGTACGGCGGGCACGCGATGGTCGACGAGGCGTGCCGGCGGGCGTTCGCCGAGGACATGGTGTTCCTGCGGACCTGCGGCATCCTGCCGGTGGTCGTCCACGGCGGCGGCCCGCAGATCACCGACATGCTCGGCCGCCTCGGCATCGCCAGCGAGTTCCGCGGCGGGCTGCGGGTCACCACGCCGGAGACCATCGACGTCGTCCGCATGGTGCTCACCGGCCAGGTCGGACCGGACATCGTCGGGCTGGTCAACCAGCACGACCCGATGGCCGTGCACCTGTCCGGGGAGGACGGCGGCCTGTTCACCGCCCAGCGCACCACCGCGGTGGTGGACGGCGAGGAGGTCGACGTCGGCCTGGTCGGCGACGTCGTCGCGGTCGACCCCACCCCGGTGCGGGCGCTGCTGGCGGCCGGGCACATCCCGGTCGTGGCGAGCGTGGCCCCGGACGCCCACGGCGTGGTGCACAACGTCAACGCCGACACCGCGGCCGCGGCCCTGGCGGTGGCGCTGGGCGCGGTCAAGCTCGTCGTCCTCACCGACGTCGAGGGGCTCTACGCCGACTGGCCCGACCGGGACTCGCTGGTGCAGCAGATCGACGCCGCCGAGCTGGCCGAGATCCTGCCCGGCCTGGACTCCGGGATGGTCCCGAAGATGGCCGCCTGCCTGCGGGCGGTCGAGGGCGGGGTGACGCGGGCGACCGTCGTGGACGGCCGCACCCCGCACGCCCTGCTGCTGGAGATGTTCACGACCGAGGGTACCGGGACCATGGTGGTCCCGGCCCGCACGACGACCGGGGAGGAGCCGGCATGACCCGCACCGAGGAGCTGTCGGCCCGCTGGTCGGCGGTGATGATGGCGAACTACAAGACCCCGCCGGTGGCGCTGGCCCGTGGCGCGGGCGCGACCGTGTGGGACGTCGACGGCCGCGAGTACACCGACCTGCTCGGCGGCATCGCCACGACGATCCTCGGGCACGCCCACCCGAAGGTGGTCGAGGCGATCACCCGGCAGGCGGCCACCCTCGGCCACGTGTCCAACCTGGCGGTGCACGAGCCGGGGGTGGCGCTGGCGGAGCGGTTGGTGGAGCTGGCCGGCCGGTCGGGGCGGGTGTTCTTCTGCAACTCCGGGGCGGAGGCCAACGAGGCCGCGTTCAAGCTGTCCCGGTTGACCGGGCGCACGCAGGTGGTGACCGCGGAGGGGTCCTTCCACGGGCGGACGATGGGGGCGCTGGCGTTGACCGGGCAGCCGGGCAAGGCCGCGGCGTTCGCGCCGCTGCCCGGCGGGGTCACCCACGTGCCCTACGGGGACGCCGGCGCGCTGGCCGCGGTGGTGTCGGAGGACACGGCGATGGTGTTGCTGGAGCCGGTGCTGGGGGAGGGCGGGGTGCTGCCGGCGCCGCCGGGCTACCTGGCCGCCGCGCAGGCCGCCGCGCGGGACGCGGGGGCGTTGTTCGCGCTGGACGAGGTGCAGACCGGGATCGGTCGGACCGGGTCGTGGTTCGCCCACCAGGCCGACGGGTTGGCCCCGGACGTGGTGACGCTGGCCAAGTCGGTCGGTGGCGGGTTGCCGCTGGGCGCGGTGCTGACCTTCGGTGAGGCGGCCGAGCTGATGACGGCCGGCGCGCACGGGTCGACGTTCGGGGGCAACCCGATCGCCGCCGCGGCCGCGCTCGCCGTCCTCGACACGATCCGCGACGAGGGGCTGCTGGAACGGGCCAAGGAGCTCGAGCACCGGTTCAGCGCCGGCATCGAGGGCCTGGGGCACCCGGCCGTGAGCGGCGTCCGGGGGAAGGGCGCCCTGCTCGGCGTCGTGCTCACCGCGCCGGTCGCCGGGGCGCTCGAGGCCCTGCTGCGCGAGGCCGGCTTCTTCACCAACGCCGTCGCCCCGGGCGTGCTCCGGCTGGCGCCGTCCCTGGTGGTCACCGACGCCCAGGTCGACACCTTCCTGGCCGCCCTCCCGGCCGCCCTCGACACCGCCCTGCAGCAGTGACCCGCCACCTGCTGCGCGACGACGACCTGGCCCCGGCCGAGCAGGCCGAGGTGCTCGCGCTGGCCGCCGAGCTCAAGCGCACCCGGCACACCGACGCCGCCCCGACCCCGCTGCGCGCCGCCAACGGCGTGCCGCGGACGGTGGCGGTGCTGTTCGACAAGCCGTCGACCCGCACCCGGGTGAGCTTCGCCGTGGGCGTCGCCGAGCTCGGCGGCTCCCCGCTGGTCATCGACGCCGGCACCAGCCAGCTCGGCCGCGGCGAGCCGGTCGAGGACACCACCCGGGTGCTGGACCGGCAGACCGCCGCCATCGTGTGGCGCACCTCCGGCCAGCAGCGCCTCGAGGCCATGGCCTCGGTCAGCCGGGTGCCGGTGGTCAACGCGCTCACCGACGGCTTCCACCCCTGCCAGGTCCTCGCCGACCTGCAGACCGTCGCCGAGCGCCGGGGGTCGCTGGCCGGCCGCTCGCTGAGCTACCTCGGCGACGGCGCCAACAACATGGCGCACTCCTACCTGCTCGGCTGCGCCACGGCCGGGATGCACGTGCGCGTCGGCTCGCCCGAGGCGTACCGGCCAGACCCCGCCGTCCTGGAGCGGGCCGCGGCGATCGCGGCGGAGACCGGCGGCTCGGTGTCCTGGACCGCCGACCCGGCGGCCGCCGCCGACGGCGCCGACGTCCTGGCCACCGACACCTGGGTGTCGATGGGGCAGGAGGACGAGGGCGGCGCCCGCGTCGCGCCGTTCCGGCCCTACGCCCTGGACGAGGACGCGCTCGCCCGGGCCGCCGAGGACGCCGTCGTCCTGCACTGCCTGCCGGCCTACCGCGGCCAGGAGATCGCCGGGTCGGTGGTCGACGGGCCGCAGAGCGCGGTCTGGGACGAGGCGGAGAACCGGCTGCACGCGCAGAAGGCGGTGCTGACGTGGCTCCTGGAGCGGTCCTGACCGGCCCCGCGCGCCGACGACCCCCGCGGCGACGACCCGGCGGGTGGCGATGACGTCCACCCCCACCCGCTCGGCGCGCCAGGCGCGCATCCGCGAGCTCGTCGAGGGCCGGCCGGTCACGTCGCAGACCCAGCTGGCCGCGCTGCTGGCGGCCTCCGGCATCGAGGTCACCCAGGCCACCCTCTCCCGGGACCTGGAGGAGCTCGGCGCGGTCAAGATGCGCGGCTCCGACGGCGCCCCGGCGTCCTACGTGCTCCCCCCGGAGAACGCCCCGCTGCGGCCCGCGCAGGCCGCACCCGCCCGGCTCACCCGCCTGCTGGCCGACCTGCTGACCTCCGTCGAGGGCAGCGCCAACCTGGCCGTGCTGCGCACCCCGCCCGGCGCGGCGCAGTTCCTCGCCTCCGCGCTGGACAAGGTCGGCCTCCCCGACGTCCTGGGCACGATCGCCGGGGACGACACTCTGCTGGTCGTCTCCCGCGAGCCCGACGGCGGACCCGCCCTGGCCGACCGGCTGCGCGCGCTGTCCCGGCGCGTGCCCGCGGCCTACCCCGAGCTGAAGAAGGACCTGGAAGAGAGTTGAGCCACCCGTGAGCCCGGCCGACCCCGCCGTGCCGTCCGCCGTGCCCCCCGCCGCCGCACCCGCCTCCTCGACCCGCCTCTGGGGCGGGCGGTTCGGCGGCGGGCCGTCGGACGCGCTGACCGCGCTGTCCCGGTCCACCTCCTTCGACTGGGCGCTGGCCCCCTACGACCTGGCCGGCTCCCGGGCGCACGCCCGCGTGCTGCACCGGGCCGGGCTGCTCACCGACGACGAGCTCGACCGGATGGTCGCCGCCCTCACCGAGCTGTCCGCCGAGGTCGCCGCCGGCACCTTCACCGCGGTCGAGTCCGACGAGGACGTGCACGAGGCCCTCGAACGCGGCCTCACCGGCAAGCTCGGCGCCCTCGGCGGCAAGCTGCGGGCCGGCCGCAGCCGCAACGACCAGATCGCCACCGACCTGCGGCTGTACCTGCGGCACACGGTCCGCGCGCTGGTCGGCGAGCTGGCCGCGCTGGAGGCCGCGCTCGTCGGCCTGGCCGACCGGTACCGCGACGTCCCCGCACCGGGCATGACGCACCTGCAGCACGCGCAGCCGGTGCTGCTCGCCCACCAGCTGCTCGCCCACGCGCACGCCTTCGCCCGGGACGTCGACCGGCTGCGCGACTGGGACCGGCGCACCGCCGTCAGCCCGTACGGCTCCGGCGCGCTGGCCGGCTCGTCGCTGCCGCTGGACCCCGACGCCGTCGCCGCGGAGCTCGGCTTCGACCGCGCGTCGGACAACTCCATCGACGGGGTCAGCGACCGGGACTTCGCCGCCGAGTTCTGCTTCGCCGCGGCGCTGGCCGGCGTGCACCTGTCCCGGCTGGGGGAGGAGGTCGTGCTCTGGACGTCGACGGAGTTCGGCTGGGCCGTCCTCGACGACGCCTGGGCCACCGGGTCCTCGATCATGCCGCAGAAGAAGAACCCCGACATCGCCGAGCTGGCCCGCGGCAAGTCCGGCCGGTTCGTCGGCAACCTCACCGCCCTGCTCACCGTGCTCAAGGGCCTGCCGCTGGCCTACGACCGGGACCTGCAGGAGGACAAGGAGCCGGTCTTCGACTCCATGGGCCAGCTGCTGCTGCTGCTGCCCGCCGTCACCGGGATGGTCGCCACCCTCACCCTGCGCCCCGAGGTCCTGGAGGCCGCCGCGCCGCAGGGCTTCGCGCTGGCCACCGACGTCGCCGAGTGGCTGGTCCGCCAGGGCGTGCCGTTCCGGTCGGCCCACGAGATCAGCGGCGCGATGGTGGCCGCCTGCGAGTCCCGGGGTCTGGAGCTGCACGAGCTCTCCGACGCCCAGCTCGCCGAGGTCGCCCCGGAGCTCACCCCCGACGTCCGGTCGGTGCTGTCGGTGCGCGGCGCCCTGGCGGCCCGCCGGGCCCGCGGGGGGACGGCGCCCGAGCGGGTCGCCGAGCAGCTGGCGTCGCTGTCCGCGCTGGCCCGCGAGCACGCCGGCTGGGCGGCGTCCTCCCCCGTGGCGGCGGCGCTCTGAGCGACCCCGGCCCGCTGCTCACCCCCGGCGAGCTGCTGGGGCCGCCGGACGCCGTGGCGCCCACCCTGCTCGGCTGCTGGCTGGTCACCGACCGCCCGGACGGGCGGGTGGCGCTGCGGCTCACCGAGGTGGAGGCCTACGCCGGCGACGGCACCGACCCGGCGGCGCACTCCCACCGCGGGCCGACCCCTCGGGCGGCGGTCATGTTCGGCCCGCCCGGGCGGCTCTACGTGTACTTCAGCTACGGCGTGCACTGGTGCGCCAACGTCGTCGTCGGCGCGGCGGGGGAGGGCTCGGCGGTGCTGCTGCGCGCCGGGGACGTCGTGGTGGGGGAGGAGCTGGCCACCGCCCGCCGTCCCGCCGCCCGCACCGGCCGCGATCTGGCTCGCGGGCCGGCCCGGCTCACCCAGGCCCTCGCCATCGGCCCCGCCGACCGGGACGCCGACCTGCTCGACCCGGCGTCCCCCGTGCGGCTGCACCGCGGCGACCCGCCCGCCGACGTGTCGGCGGGACCGCGGGTCGGCATCAGCGTGGCCACCGAGCTGTCCTGGCGGTTCTGGGCGACCGGTGCCACGTCGGTGAGCGCCTTCCGTCCGGGCGGACGCCGCCGCCGCCCCGCCGGCCAGGACGGTCGGCCGTGACCGACCTCGCGCAGGACACGGCACCCCGGGAACGGGGCCGACGAGCGCCAGCGAGGATGGATCCGTGACCGACGTGATCGACGAGCTGCACCGCCGCGGGCTGATCGCCCAGAGCACCGACGAGGCGGCCCTGCGCGCCGCCCTGGCCGCCGGACCGGTCACCTACTACGCCGGCTTCGACCCCACCGCGCCCAGCCTGCACGTCGGCCACCTGCTGCAGTTCACGGTGCTCCGGGCACTGCAGCGGGCCGGGCACCGACCCGTCGTCCTGGTCGGCGGGGCCACCGGCCTGATCGGCGACCCCCGGCCCACGGCGGAGCGCCAGCTCAACGACCGCGACACCGTCGCGGAGTGGGTGGACCGGATCCGCACCCAGGTCGCGCCCTTCCTCGAGGTGCCCGCGCAGCGGCACGGCCTGGCTGCCCCGGTGTACGTGGACAACCTGGAGTGGACCGCACCCCTGTCGGCCATCGACCTGCTGCGCGACCTGGGCAAGCACTTCCGGGTGGGCCGGATGCTGGCCAAGGAGGCCGTCGCCGCCCGGCTGAACTCCGAGGCCGGCATCAGCTACACCGAGTTCAGCTACCAGCTCCTGCAGGCCAACGACTACCGCGAGCTGTTCCGGCGGCACGGCGTCACGCTGCAGACCGGCGGCTCGGACCAGTGGGGCAACCTCACCGCCGGCATCGACCTGGTCCGCCGCACCGAGGGGGCGACGGTGCACGCGCTGTCCACCCCGCTGGTGACGAGGTCCGACGGGACCAAGTTCGGCAAGAGCGAGGGCGGCGCGGTCTGGCTTGACCCCTCGCTCACCTCTCCGTACGCCTTCTTCCAGTTCTGGCTGAACGCGGAGGACGACGACGCGCGCGCCTGGCTGCCGCTGTACTCCGAGCGCCCGGCCGAGGAGGTCGCGGCGCTGGTCGCCGAGTCCGAGGCACGCCCGGCCGCCCGGGCCGCGCAGCGCGCGCTGGCCGAGGAGCTGACCCGCTTGGTGCACGGCGAGGAGGAGCTCCGCCAGGCCGAGGCCGCCGGCCGGGCGCTGTTCGGCCGCGACGAACTGTCCGCCCTGGGCGCGGAGACCCTGGGCGCCGCCCTGCGCGAGGCGGGCAGCGTCACCGTGGACGGGGGGACGCCGACCGTCGCCGCCCTGCTGCAGCAGACCGGGCTGGTCGCCAGCCTGTCGGAGGCCCGCCGCACCGTGCGGGAGGGCGGCGCCTACCTCAACAACCGGCGGGTCACCGACGCCGAGACCGTGCCGGGGGAGGCCGACTGGCTGCCGGGTGGGTGGCTGGTGCTCCGCCGCGGGAAGCGCTCGATCGCCGGCGTGCACCGCGGCACGGACCGGTGACCCGGAACGTGAACGGCGGGTGACCGGGCTGTTGCAGCCCGGTGTCGGGCGTCACGCTGCGGTCGTTTGACACCCCGGACGACACCCACGTAACTTCTCTCCTGCGCCCGGCGAGACCGGCGCGGGGAACGGGACCACGGTCACCGCCCCGCGGGTTGGACCAGGCGCCACCAGCCCAGCGGCCTCGCTGGTCCCGGGAGTCCTCCCGGGCACACCGTCCCGCTGGTGCCGCCCCTCCGGAACGCCGAGCGTGGGTCCCCGACCCGCAGCTTGACGGACACGGGAGACGGCGTAACGTGGAACAGCCGCCGCGATCGAAGGCCCACCCGGCCCGGTGTCGTGAGCGTCCGCTCCTTGAGAACTCAACAGCGTGCCGAAAGTCAGTGCCAAGTAATTAACCCCTTTGTGGGTTCCTTTGGTTGATTGATCGAGAGCGTCCAGTTCTCGGTTCTCGGCCGGGGTTCGAACATCTACGGAGAGTTTGATCCTGGCTCAGGACGAACGCTGGCGGCGTGCTTAACACATGCAAGTCGAACGGTGATCCTGCTTCGGTGGGTGATCAGTGGCGAACGGGTGAGTAACACGTGGGTAACCTGCCCCTGGCTCTGGGATAACTCCAAGAAATTGGGGCTAATACCGGATGTGACCGCTGGCCGCATGGTCTGGTGGTGGAAAGGATTCGTCCGGCTGGGGATGGGCCCGCGGCCTATCAGCTTGTTGGTGGGGTAGTGGCCTACCAAGGCGACGACGGGTAGCCGGCCTGAGAGGGTGACCGGCCACACTGGGACTGAGACACGGCCCAGACTCCTACGGGAGGCAGCAGTGGGGAATATTGCGCAATGGGCGGAAGCCTGACGCAGCGACGCCGCGTGGGGGATGACGGCCTTCGGGTTGTAAACCTCTTTCAGCAGGGACGAAGCGGAAGTGACGGTACCTGCAGAAGAAGCACCGGCCAACTACGTGCCAGCAGCCGCGGTAATACGTAGGGTGCAAGCGTTGTCCGGAATTATTGGGCGTAAAGAGCTCGTAGGCGGTCTGTCGCGTCGGCTGTGAAAACCCGGAGCTCAACTCCGGGCCTGCAGTCGATACGGGCAGACTCGAGTGTTGCAGGGGAGACTGGAATTCCTGGTGTAGCGGTGAAATGCGCAGATATCAGGAGGAACACCGGTGGCGAAGGCGGGTCTCTGGGCAACAACTGACGCTGAGGAGCGAAAGCGTGGGGAGCGAACAGGATTAGATACCCTGGTAGTCCACGCCGTAAACGTTGGGCGCTAGGTGTGGGGGCCATTCCACGGTCTCCGTGCCGCAGCTAACGCATTAAGCGCCCCGCCTGGGGAGTACGGCCGCAAGGCTAAAACTCAAAGGAATTGACGGGGGCCCGCACAAGCGGCGGAGCATGTTGCTTAATTCGATGCAACGCGAAGAACCTTACCTAGGCTTGACATGCACGGAAATCTCGCAGAGATGCGGGGTCCGTAAGGGCCGTGCACAGGTGGTGCATGGTTGTCGTCAGCTCGTGTCGTGAGATGTTGGGTTAAGTCCCGCAACGAGCGCAACCCTCGTTCCATGTTGCCAGCGGATAATGCCGGGGACTCATGGGAGACTGCCGGGGTCAACTCGGAGGAAGGTGGGGATGACGTCAAATCATCATGCCCCTTATGTCTAGGGCTGCAAACATGCTACAATGGCCGGTACAAAGGGCTGCGATACCGTGAGGTGGAGCGAATCCCAAAAAGCCGGTCTCAGTTCGGATTGGGGTCTGCAACTCGACCCCATGAAGTTGGAGTCGCTAGTAATCGCAGATCAGCAACGCTGCGGTGAATACGTTCCCGGGCCTTGTACACACCGCCCGTCACGTCACGAAAGTCGGTAACGCCCGAAGCCGGTGGCCCAACCCTCGTGGAGGGAGCCGTCGAAGGCGGGATCGGCGATTGGGACGAAGTCGTAACAAGGTAGCCGTACCGGAAGGTGCGGCTGGATCACCTCCTTTCTAAGGAGCACTGGCCGCCAGACTCGTGCTGGTGGTCCAGAGCCGCGCCCAGGACGCGACGGCCCCCCGCCTGTGGGGGGTGGGGTGTTCCTGGGGTGGTGCTCGAGGGTGGAACGCTGACCAGTTCGATGCCGGTTGTGGCCGGCCCCTGGTACGACGCCTCCTGCGTGGGGCGTGAGGAACGGGGCCGTGGTGCAGCAGGTGGTCGTAGGCACGCTGTTGGGTCCTGAGGGAGCGGACCTCGGATCCCCGGTAGCCGCCGGTGCACGCGCGTCGTGTGTGGTTGGCTGGCCGGGGCTGAGGTGTGTTCTCTCGTGTCGGGGCCGTCCGGGTCCTCGTACCGCCTGTCGTGTCCGGTGTGCTCGCGTTCGTCGCGTGCACGCCGGGTGGGGTGGGGTCTGGCGGGGGCGAGTCGGGTGGTGGCCGGTCGTTCGTTGAGAACTGCACAGTGGACGCGAGCATCTTTATCTGGTTTGTAGGTGCCCCGCGCGTGGTCGTCCGGTTCACACCGGAGGCCGGGTGTGGGGTGTGTTGTGGTTTGTGTGGCCAAGTTGTTGAGGGCACACGGTGGATGCCTGGGCACCAGGAGCCGATGAAGGACGTAGGAGGCTGCGATAAGCCTCGGGGAGCTGCCAACCGAGCGTTGATCCGAGGATGTCCGAATGGGGGAACCCCGCACCAGTCATGTGGTGTGACCTGCGCCTGAATGTATAGGGCGTGTGGAGGGAACGTGGGGAAGTGAAACATCTCAGTACCCACAGGAAGAGAAAACAACCGTGATTCCGTGAGTAGTGGCGAGCGAAAGCGGATGAGGCTAAACCGTTTCCATGTGATACCCGGCAGGGGTTGTGGGAGCGGGGTCGTGGGACCGTCCGTGCGTATCTGCCGGTACGTGGAGGAGTGAGAAAGACTGCGTGTTAGCCGAAGGCCTCTGGAAGGGGTCGCCGGAGAGGGTGAGAGCCCCGTAGGCGAAAGCACTGGTCCTCCTTGTGACGTGTTCCCGAGTAGCACCGAGCCCGTGGAATTCGGTGTGAATCTGGCGGGACCACCCGCTAAGCCTGAATACTCCCTGGTGACCGATAGCGGACGAGTACCGTGAGGGAAAGGTGAAAAGTACCCCGGGAGGGGAGTGAAACAGTACCTGAAACCGTGTGCCTACAAGCCGTGAGAGCCGTGAATCGCACTTCGGTGCGGCGGTGATTGCGTGCCTTTTGAAGAATGAGCCTGCGAGTTAGTGGTGCGTGGCGAGGTTAACCCGTGGGGGGTAGCCGTAGCGAAAGCGAGTCCGAACAGGGCGTGTCCGTATGGACGATCAGTCGCGTGTCCTAGACCCGAAGCCGAGTGATCTACCCATGGCCAGGTTGAAGCGCGGGTAAGACCGCGTGGAGGACCGAACCCACCAGGGTTGAAAACCTGGGGGATGAGCTGTGGGTAGGGGTGAAAGGCCAATCAAACTCGGTGATAGCTGGTTCTCCCCGAAATGCATTTAGGTGCAGCGTCGCGTGTTTCTTGCCGGAGGTAGAGCACTGGATGGCCGATGGGCCCCACAAGGTTACTGACGTCAACCAAACTCCGAATGCCGGTAAGTGAGAGCGTGGCAGTGAGACTGCGGGCGATAAGGTTCGTAGTCGAGAGGGAAACAGCCCAGATCATCGGCTAAGGCCCCTAAGCGTGTGCTAAGTGGAAAAGGATGTGGGATCGCAGAGACAACCAGGAGGTTGGCTTAGAAGCAGCCACCCTTGAAAGAGTGCGTAATAGCTCACTGGTCAAGTGGTTCCGCGCCGACAATGTAGCGGGGCTCAAGCACACCGCCGAAGCCGTGGCACTCCATCGTCAGCCTGTCGTTGCCCTGCGGGGTGGCGGCCAGGTGGTGGGGTGGGTAGGGGAGCGTCGTGTGGCGGGGGAAGCGGCGGAGTGATCCAGCCGTGGACGCCACGCGAGTGAGAATGCAGGCATGAGTAGCGAGAGGGGAGTGAGAACCTCCCCCGCCGGAAGACCAAGGGTTCCTGGGCCAGGCTAATCCGCCCAGGGTGAGTCGGGACCTAAGGCGAGGCCGACAGGCGTAGTCGATGGACAACGGGTTGATATTCCCGTACCCGCGAAGGAACGCCCATGCTGAGGCCACCGATGCTAACCACCCGAACCGCTGGTGTTCTTTGGAGCGCCGGTGGGGAGTGTGGGGCCCGGAGTGGTAGTAGGTAAGCGATGGGGTGACGCAGGAAGGTAGTCGTAGCCGGTGAGTGGTGGTACCGGTGCAAGGGTGTGGCCCGGGGGGTAGGTAAATCCGCCCCCCATGCAGGGTGAGGCCTGACGCATAGCCGATTGCGGTGAATTCGATGATCCTATGCTGCCGAGAAAAGCCTCTAGCGAGTTCCGAGCGGCCCGTACCCCAAACCAACTCAGGTGGTCAGGTAGAGAATACCGAGGCGATCGAGCGAACTGTGGTTAAGGAACTCGGCAAAATGCCCCCGTAACTTCGGGAGAAGGGGGGCCGTCTGCTGTGAACACCCAAGCGGTGGGCAGCGGTGGGCGGCCGCAGAGACCAGTGAGAAGCGACTGTTTACTAAAAACACAGGTCCGTGCGAAGTCGTAAGACGATGTATACGGACTGACGCCTGCCCGGTGCTGGAACGTTAAGGGGACGGGTCAGTGCACGCAAGTGTGCGAAGCTCAGAACTCAAGCGCCAGTAAACGGCGGTGGTAACTATAACCATCCTAAGGTAGCGAAATTCCTTGTCGGGTAAGTTCCGACCTGCACGAATGGCGTAACGACTTCTCAGCTGTCTCAACCACAGGCTCGGCGAAATTGCACTACGAGTAAAGATGCTCGTTACGCGCGGCAGGACGGAAAGACCCCGGGACCTTCACTACAGCTTGATATTGGTGTTCGGTTCGGTTTGTGTAGGATAGGTGGGAGACTGGGAAGCCGGCACGCCAGTGTCGGTGGAGTCGCCGTTGAAATACCACTCTGGTCGAATTGGATGTCTAACCTGGGTCCGTGATCCGGATCAGGAACAGTGTCAGGTGGGTAGTTTAACTGGGGCGGTTGCCTCCCAAAGGGTAACGGAGGCGCCCAAAGGTCCCCTCAGCCTGGTTGGCAATCAGGTGTCGAGTGCAAGTGCACAAGGGGGCTTGACTGTGAGACCGACGGGTCGAGCAGGAGCGAAAGCTGGGACTAGTGACCCGGCACCGGCAGGTGGAAGCGGTGTCGCTCAACGGATAAAAGGTACCCCGGGGATAACAGGCTGATCTTCCCCAAGAGTCCATATCGACGGGATGGTTTGGCACCTCGATGTCGGCTCGTCGCATCCTGGGGCTGGAGTAGGTCCCAAGGGTTGGGCTGTTCGCCCATTAAAGCGGTACGCGAGCTGGGTTTAGAACGTCGTGAGACAGTTCGGTCCCTATCCGCCGCGCGCGTAAGAGACTTGAGAAGAGCTGTCCCTAGTACGAGAGGACCGGGACGGACGAACCTCTGGTGTGCCAGTTGTACCGCCAGGTGCACGGCTGGTTGGCTACGTTCGGCAGGGATAACCGCTGAAAGCATCTAAGCGGGAAGCTCGCTTCGAGATGAGGTCTCTCACCCAGTCAATGGGGTAAGGCCCCCGCTCAGACCAGCGGGTTGATAGGCCGGAAGTGGGAGCACCGTGAGGTGTGGAGCTGACCGGTACTAACAGGCCGAGGGCTTGACCACACGACCACCACACCCCCCGACACCAGCGGGGCCCGTGGTCGTCACGACGGCGAGCCACGATGAAGACAACGCGTCCACTGTGCGGTTCTGAACGCACGACCCCCCACCCGAGGAAGCAGGGTGGGTGCCGGTCGCGTTCGCAGTGTTACGGCGGCCATGGCGAGAGGGAAACGCCCGGACCCATTCCGAACCCGGAAGCTAAGCCTCTCAGCGCCGATGGTACTGCCCCGGAGACGGGGTGGGAGAGTAGGACGCCGCCGGACAACTCCTCCCGGAACGGGGGTCAGAGCACAGCTCTGACCCCCGTTTCGCATGTCCTGAACACATCCGCAGCGCTCTCGGCGCTGCACTCACCCCGAGGTGCGCAGAGTCCCATGACATCACCGCGACGAGGCGCCGGCGGTTCCGGCGGACAGGCACCGCGGGGAGGTCGCGGCGCCTCGGGACAGGGCCGTCCGGGGGCCGGCGCGGGGTCGCGTGCCGGTGCTGCCGGCCGAGGGCAGCCGGCGTGGCAGGGGCGCCGTCCCTCCGGCGGCCGGACCGAGGGCTCGCCCAGGGGCGACGGGCAGGAACGGCGGCCCGACGCGGAGCGGCCTCGCCGTCGCCCGGAAGGCGGTGAGCGCGGGCGCGGTCAGGGTGCCTCGTCCCAGGACCGGCGTCCGCAGCGCGACGGCGACTCCACCTCCAGCGCCCGTCCGGGGTGGCAGGAGCGGCGTCCTCAGCCCGGCCGCGATCGGGAGGACCGGACCGGTGCCCCCGGTGGGGGATCGGCCGCACCGCGCAGGGGGTGGCAGGAGCGCCGTCCGCAGGAGGACCGGTCGGGGGCCGGGCGTCCGGAGTGGCGGGACCGCCGTCCGCAGGGGGACCGGGCCGGCGGCGGGCGTGCCGAGTGGCGGGACCGCCGCCCCCAGGGTGGCGGGGGCCGGGACGACCGTCCGGCGCGGCCGGACCGCCACCCCGAGCGTGAGCGCCCCGCCCGCGGCGCCTGGGCGGACCGACGGCCGGCCGGGGAGCGGCCCGCCGGCGGGCGTGACCGACCCCGCGGCGAGCGTCCCGACGGTGCGGGCCAGCGGCGGGAGGGGCCGCCGCAGCGATCCGGCGGTCCGCGGTCGGGGTACCAGCCCCACCAGGGGCGCCCGGACGGACCGCGGGGCGACTGGCGGGACCGCCGTCCCACCGACGACCGCCGCGGGCGGCCCGGGGGCGTCCGTCCGGCCGCCGGTGACCGGGAGCGCACCCCGCCCGTCCCGGCGGGACCGGAGATCCCGGAGTGGGCGGACCCCCGCGACCTGGACCGCTCGGTGCGGGCCGCGCTGCGCGCCCTGGACAGCCGCAACGCCGAGCGGGTCGCCGGGCACCTGGTGGTGGCCGGCACGCTCGTCGACGACCAGCCCGAGGAGGCTCTGGCCCACGCCCGGGCCGCCCGCGACCGCGCGTCGCGCGTCGCCGTGGTCCGGGAGGCGGTCGGCGTGGCCGCCTACCACGCCGGCGACTACGCCGAGGCGGCCCGCGAGCTGCGCGCCTACCGCCGGATGAGCGGCGACGACGGCTACCGCGCGGTGCTGGCCGACTGCGAGCGCGCCCTGGGGCGGCCCGAGGTGGCACTGCGCCTCGTGCGCGAGGCGCTGGCCGCGCAGCCGGACGCCGAGGAGACCGTGGAGCTCCGCCTGGTCGAGGCTGGTGCACGCGCCGACCTCGGCGAGCTGCCCGCTGCCCGCCTCGTGCTGGAGGCGCTCCTGGGGGGCCGTCCGCGGCCGGACTCGGTCGACCTGACCGATCCCGGGCGGCTGCGCGTCGCGACCGCCTACGCCGACCTGCTGGCGGCGGACGGCGAGGAGGAACTCGCCGAGGCGTGGCACGCGGCGGTCGGTGTGCACACCCCGGAGGAGTCCGACGTCGAGTTCTCCGAGGAGGAGGTGCCGGTCGGCGGCAGCGCGGTCGGCGGCAGCGCGGTCGACGGCAGCGCGGTCGACGACCTGCCCGGCGACGACCTGCCCGGCGACGACCTGCCCGGCGACGAGGCCGGGCAGCCGGACCCCGACGGCGCGGCGCCGGACGACTACGACCTCACCGAGGACGTCGAGGCCGAGGTCGCCGAGCTGCTCGGTGAGGACGCCGCCGAGGAAGACGCCGCCGACGAGGAGGCGCCGGACGCGGGCCCGGCCGGGGCTGCCGCGGACGGGGACGGCACCGTGCACTGACCGCCGACAGCGGCCGGCGCGCCGTCCACACCCGCCGGCCCGGTCCACAGACCGGCGTCGGGCCTGGTCCGGAGCCGGGGCGACGGTGAGGCTGCCGTCATGAGCGTGGCTGTGATCGACCGGAACGACGTGGTGCTCCGCGGGCGGCTGTCCGCCCCCGCCGAGCTGCGGACGCTGCCCAGCGGGGACACGCTGGTCAGCTTCCGCCTGGTGGTGCGCCGGCCCGAGCCGCGGGCGCGCGGGCAGTCGGTCGACGTGCTCCCGTGCATCACCTACGACCGCGCCCTGCAGCGCCGGATCGCGGCCTGGCAGGCCGGGGACGTCGTGGAGGTCGAGGGGGCGCTGCAGCGCCGGTTCTGGCGCACCGGCACCGGCACCGCGTCGGTGGCCGAGGTCAACTGCCGGCGCGGGCGGAAGGTGCCGCGGTCGGCCGGGTCCGACGCGCGCACGGCGTGACCGCCGGGTCAGTCCCCGTGGTGCCGCAGCACCAGGCCGGTCCGCGGCTTGGGCACGAACAGCGTCGACTTGCGCGGCATGCGGGCGCCCGCGCGGGCCACGGCGGCCACGTCGGCCGGCGACGGCGCCCGCAGCAGCAGCGCCACGCCCCGGTGGGCCAGGGCACCGTCCAGGGCGGCGGCCACGCCGTGGGCGACCAGCACGCCGGCGGGGTCGTCGGCGCGGCCCCACAGCCGCCGCACCAGGCCGTGGTGCACCAGCACGACGTCCAGCCCCCGCCAGGCCGCCGGGGCCTCCGGGGGGACGGCGCCCGTGACCTGGGCGGAGGGGGCGTCCAGGCGCACCAGCCGGGAGCCGTCGCTCACCAGCACACCGGTCTGCCCCGGGTCGGCCAGCCAGCGCTCGGCCTCCTGTGCGGCGCCGTCGGCCGCGACCGGCAGCACGGTCGCGCGGAAGCCGCCCGCGGCCGCGGCGACCGCCTCGTCGAACGCCAGCTCGGGCACCACCCGGTGGATGGGGTCCACCCGGAGCCCGCCCGGTCCCATCGGGGTGAGCAGCGCCAGGATCTCGCGCGCCCCGTGGGCCCGGGCCGCGGCGAAGCGGTGGTGGCCGTCGGCGATCACCGCGCCGGTGCCCGCGAGCGCGGCGGCCACCCGCCCGGTGAGGCCCGGGTCGGACACCCGCCACAGGGCGTGCCGGACGCCGTCGGCGTCGGTGAGCTCCAGCGTGGGGGCGCCCCGACGGCCCGCCGCGGTCAGGGCCGGCACGTCGGGGTGCGGGTCGTGTGCCAGGACGATCGGCTCCAGGTCGGTCGCGGTGGCCTCCAGCAGCGCCCGGCGTCCCTCCACGGCCGCGGGGAACGTGTCCTCGTGCGGCAGCACCTCCCGCGAGCCCGCCGGCGGCAGACCCACCGCGCCCAGCCAGCCGACCGTCTCCGGGGCACCGCCGGCCGGTCGCAGGGCGTAGACCCACAGCGCGGGCTCGGCGTCCCGCTCGAGCACCCCCGCCCGCTCCCAGTCCCGCAGGGTCGTGGCGGCCCCGGACACCGAGCGGTGCAGCGCGCCGTCCCCCGGTCCGCCGGCATCACCGGCCCCCGGTCCGCCGGCCCCGCCGGCGACGCCCGGCAGGATGAGGCGCACGATGTTGTGCGGGTCGGCGGCGCTCAGGCGGTCGCGGCCCTCCGGGGTCACCAGGTCGTAGGCTGGCGAGCTGACCCGGGCCAGGGTGCCGGGGTCCCGGCGCCGGTAGGTCAGGGCGCGGAAGGGTCGGACCCGCAACCCGGTCGCAGCTGTCGGGTCGGGGGGGTCCGCCGGGGACGAGGGCACGACGGGGATCGTAGGAGCGCTGCGCCCGGAGGGGGTGGCGGTCCCCGGACCGGCGCGACCACGACGGTGCCGGGCCGCAGGAGCATCGAGGGGGTGGCGGTGGACGAGACGGGGGTCCCCGACGGCGACGTCTACGACTGGTACCAGCGGGGGCTGCAGCTGCTGGCCAACCGGGACCCCGCGGCCGCCGCCACCCTCCTCGCCCGCGCCGCCGCGGCCGAGCCCGGATCGCGCAGCCTGCTGGAGGCGCTGGCGCGGGCGCAGTACGACGCCGGCCGCTACGCCGAGGCCGTGCACACCTTCCGCGAGCTGACCGCCGGCAACCCGGCCGACGACTACGCCCAGTTCGGCTTGGGCCTGGCGGCCAGCCGGGCCGGCGACCTCGACCTCGCCGCCGAACACCTGGCCCTGGCCGTGGCGATGCGCCCGGACCTCGGTCACTACTCCCGGGCGCTGCGCGGGGTCCGTGCCCGGCGCGGGGAGGAGCCCTCGTGACCACCCCGCAGGTGCCGCTGGCCGGCGGTACCGCCGTCGCGCCGTGCCGGGTGTACGACGTGGCGCTGCTCGACCTCGACGGCGTGGTCTACGTCGGCCCCGAGGCGGTACCCGGCGTCCCCGGGGCCCTGGCGGCCGCACGGGCGGCGGGCATGCGGCTGGGCTTCGTCACCAACAACGCCTCCCGCACGCCGGAGGAGGTCGCCGCGCACCTCACCGACCTCGCCGTCCCCGCAGCGCCCACCGACGTGATCACCAGCTCCCAGGCGGCGGCCACGGTGGTCGCCCAGCGGCTCGGGGCCGGCGCCCGGGTGCTGCCGGTCGGCGGACCGGGGGTGGCCGCGGCCCTCCGGGCGGCCGGCCTGACCGTGGTGTCCCGCGCCGAGGACGGACCGCGGGCGGTGGTGCAGGGCTACGGCCGCGACGTGGGCTGGACCGAGCTGGCCGAGGCGGTGGTGGCGGTCCGGGGCGGCGCCGAGCACGTGGCCACCAACGCCGACGCGACCATCCCCTCGGCGCGCGGTCCGCTGCCGGGCAACGGTGCGCTGGTGGGCGTGGTCAGCGGCGTCACCGGGCGGCCCCCGCTCGTCACCGGCAAGCCCGACCCGGCGATGCACGCGGAGTGCCTGCGGCGCACCGCGGCCCGGCGGCCGCTGGTCGTCGGCGACCGGCTGGACACCGACGTCGAGGGCGGGCGGCGGGCGGCCGCGGCGACCCTGCTGGTCCTCAGCGGCGTCACCGATCCGGCCACCCTGCTGGCCGCCGGCCCCCGGCGCCGGCCCGACCTGCTGGCCCCGGACGCCGGCGGGCTGCTCACCGGACACCCGCCGGTGGTCGCCGAGGCCGGGACGTGGCGGTGCGGGGAGTGGGTGGTCCGCGCCGACGGCGGCCGGCTCCGGCTGGGCCGGGACGCCACCGGGGCGGCGGAGGGTGCCGACGGGCTCGACGGGTTGCGCGCGCTGTGCGTGGCGCACTGGGCCGGCCAGCCCGGCGCCGGGGCGCCGGCGCAGGTCACTGCCGCCGACGAGGCCGCCGCGGCCGCCCTCGGACGGTGGGGGCTGGGCGGCTGAGGTGGCCGGAGCGGGGCCGCCGTCAGAGCAGCGTGCGCAGCCGGAGCAGGTCCCGGAAGCCCGCCTCCAGCTTCACCCGCCCCGACGCCCACGCCGGGCCGAGGGACAGCCGGCCCTCGGTCAGGGCGACGAGGTCGTCGCTGGCCATGGTGAACCGGATGTCGGCCTGGTCCTGGGAGGACCCGTCCGGCTCGGCACGCAGGTCCTGCACCACGCCCCGCGCCAGCCGGCCGCGGACGGTCTGCCCGAGGTCGGTCAGCCGGCAGGACAGGCTGCGGTCCAGGTCCCGTGCCGCCGGCTTGGCCGCCAGGTCCCCGAGGATGCCGTCCAGGGCGGTCATGCACTGCTCCATCGTCGCCACGCGGGCACGCCTCCGAGGGTTGGCCGGACCGGGCCGCCGAACGCTAGCGCCCGCCGGCGGCCCGTGCGCGTCGGCCCCGGCCGGTACCCTCGCGGACCGGGGGGACCGCACCGGGCGGCACCCCGAGCACGGCCCCGACGTCCCGCCGGCACGCCGCCACCAGCCGAGAGGTCAGTCATGAGCGAGCCGACCCGACCGGTCCCGGGGCCGCCGCGACCCGGCCCCGGCCGCGGCCGGGTGACGGCGGACGCCGATCGGCCGGCGCGGGACACCGGTGCCGCATTCGCCGACCTCGACCGGCGGCCGGTCACCGAGCACGTCGCCGTCTTCGAGGCCGAGCACGCCCGGCTGCACCGCGAGCTCGGCACGATCGACCGGCTGTGATGGTCCGCCGCAGCCGGCTGGACGCCGAGCTCGTGCGGCGGGGGCTGGCCCGCTCGCGCGAGCACGCCGTCGCCCTCATCGCCGAGGGGCGGGTCGCCGTCTCCGGACAGGCCGCGAGCAAGCCGTCCACCGGCGTGGGCGCCGACACCCCCGTCGTCGTGCGCACCGACCCCGACCGGCCCAGCTGGGTGTCCCGCGGCGCGCACAAGCTGATCGGCGCGCTGGACGCCCTGGGTGTGCCGGTCGAGGGACGCCGGGCCCTGGACGCCGGCGCCTCCACCGGCGGCTTCACCGAGGTGCTGCTGCACCGCGGAGCCCGGGAGGTCGTCGCCGTCGACGTCGGCTACGGCGAGCTGGCCTGGTCGCTGCGCACCGACGAGCGGGTGCGGGTGCTCGAGCGGACCAACGTCCGCACGCTGACGCCCGAGCAGGTCGCGGGTCCGGTGGACCTCGTCGTCGCCGACCTGTCCTTCATCTCCCTGCGGCTGGTGCTGCCGGCGCTCACCGCCTGCGCGACCGACCCGGCGGACCTGCTGCCCATGGTCAAGCCGCAGTTCGAGGTCGGCCGCGAGCGGCTCGGCGCCGGCGGCGTGGTCCGCGACCCCGCGCACCGCGGCGACGCCGTCCTGCAGGTGGCCCGGGCGGCGGCCGAGCTCGGGTGGGGGACCGCGGGCGTGGTGGCCAGCCCGCTGCCCGGACCGGCCGGCAACGTGGAGTTCTTCCTCCGGCTGCGCCGCGACGCCGGGCCGCCGCGGGAGGAGGACGTGCGCCTCGCCGTCGAGGAGGGCCCGGCGTGAGGGGTGCTCCGGACCGGTCGGCCCGCCGGCACACCGGAGGAGGACCCTGGACCGCGGCCGCGAGGTCACCGAGGGACGACGTCACCCAGGAGCACGTGCCGCAGGGCACCCGACCGGCCGGCGCCGGCGAGGAGGAAGCGTGACAGAGGTCAGCCCGGCCGTGTGGGCGCCCAGCGGCGGCCGACACGTGCTGCTCGCCGTGCACACCGGCCGCGAGGACATCGTGCAGCTCGCCCGCAGCTCCGCCGCCCGGCTGGCGCGCGCCGGTATCACCGTGCGGCTGCTCGAGGACGAGGCCGTCGCGCTCGGCATCGAGGGCGCCCAGGTCGTCCCCGCCGACGCCGAGGCCGCCCGCGGCGCGGAGATCGTCATGGTGTTCGGCGGCGACGGCACCTTCCTGCGCGCCGCCGAGCTCGCCCGCTACAGCAACGCCGCCCTGATGGGCGTCAACCTCGGCCGGGTCGGCTTCCTCGCCGAGACCGAGCCCGAGGCGGTCGAGGAGACCCTCACCGCCATCGAGCGCTGCGAGTACTCCGTGGAGAAGCGGCTGGCCATCGAGGTCGACGTCCTCGACGACACCGGCGCCGTCGTCGGCGGCACCTGGGCGCTCAACGAGGCGTCGGTGGAGAAGGCCGAGCGATCCCGCGTCCTGGACGTCGTCGTGGCCATCGACGGGCGGCCGCTGACCAGCTTCGGCTGCGACGGCATCCTGTGCGCCACCCCCACCGGGTCCACCGCCTACGCCTTCTCGGCCGGCGGTCCGGTCGTGTGGCCCGACGTGGAGGCGTTGCTCGTCGTGCCGACCAACGCCCACGCGTTGTTCGCCCGGCCGCTGGTCACCTCGCCGGACTCGGTGCTCACCGTGGCCATCCCGGCCGACGGCAACCGCGCGCGCGTGTCCGCCGACGGCCGGCGCGCCGTGGACGTGCCCGCGGGCGGGCGGGTCGACGTCCGCCGGGCCGCCCGCCCGGTGCGGATCGCCCGGGTGCACGCCGCGACCTTCGGCGACCGGCTGGTGGCGAAGTTCGGCCTGCCGGTGCGCGGCTTCCGGGAGGCCCGCCGGGCCGACCCGGGCCGCGAGATCGGCGCCGGCCGCAACGTGCTGGCCCGCGACTACGTCCGCGGCGACGTCCACGGCGACGGAGGGGAGGGTGGCCGGGATGGCGGCACGGACCACGACGCGTGAGGCCCGGCGGCCGGTCCGCGCGGCGGAGCCGGCGGCGACGGACGCCCCACCGGCGGCCGGTGACGGGCTCGCCGCCCCGCCCGCCCTGCCACTGGGCCGGCTCACCGAGCTGCGGATCCGCGGCCTGGGCGCCATCGACGACGTCACCCTCGAGCTCGGCGACGGGCTGACCGTGGTGACCGGCGAGACCGGCGCCGGCAAGACGATGGTCGTCACCGGGCTGACCCTGCTGTTCGGCGGCCGCGCCGACCCCGGCCGGGTGCGCGCCAACGGCAAGGCCGG
This sequence comes from Geodermatophilus sp. DSM 44513, assembly GCF_032460525.1. NCBI lineage: Bacteria > Bacillati > Actinomycetota > Actinomycetes > Geodermatophilales > Geodermatophilaceae > Geodermatophilus > Geodermatophilus sp. DSM 44513. The sequence continues at coordinate 2,056,121 of NZ_CP135963.1, forward strand.
CGTCGAGGGGCGCCTGGCCCTGCCCGCCGACTCCCCGGTCTGGCAGCGGGCCGCCGAGGCCGGCGCGGACCCCGACGACGACGGCGCGCTCATCCTGGCCCGCACCGTCAGCGCCGAGGGCCGCTCGCGGGCGCACCTGGGTGGGCGCAGCGTCCCGGTCGGCGTCGTGGCCGAGCTGGCCGAGGACCTGCTGGCCGTGCACGGGCAGAGCGACCAGCTGCGGCTGTCCCGCCCGGCCGAGCAGCGCCGGGCCCTGGACCGCTACGCCGGCGCGGCGCACCTGGCCCTGCTGGACCGCTACCGCGAGGCGCACGCCCGGTGGCGGCAGCTGGCCGGCGACCTCGACCGCCGCCGCAGCCGGGCCCGGGAGCTCGCCCAGGCCGCCGACGTGCTGCGGCACGGGCTGGCGGAGATCGAGGCGGTGGCCCCGCAGCCCGGCGAGGACGAGGAGCTGGACACCCAGGCGCGGCGGCTCAGCGACGCCGACGCGCTGCGCGCCGCCGCCGACGAGGCGCGGGTGGCCCTCGCCGGCGACGTCACCGGCGACCTCGGCGAGGACCTGCCGCAGGACGCCGGCGCCGCGCTGGCCATCGCCGAGCGGGTGCTGGCCGCCTCCGACGACCCCACCCTGGTGATGCTCGCCCAGGACCTCGCCGACGCCGTGGCCGTGGTCTCCGACGTCGCCGGGCAACTGGCCACCTACGTCTCCGACCTGGACGCCGACCCCGCGCGGCTGGCCGAGGTGCTGGACCGCCGGGCGGCGATCACCGCGCTGGTGCGCAGGTACGCCGACGTGGGCGAGGGCGTGGCCGGAGTCCTGGGCTGGGCCGAGGACGCGCGCCGGCGCCTGGGTGAGCTCGACGTCTCCGACGAGGCGCTCGAGGCGCTGGCCGCCGCCCGGGACGCCGCCCGCGCCGAGGTGGACGACCTGGGGGCGCAGGTGTCCGCCGGGCGGCGGGCGGCCGCCGACGGGTTCGCCGCCGAGGTGGGCGCGGAGCTCGCCGGCCTGGCGATGCAGAGCGCGCGCGTCGCCTTCTCGATCGACAGCGACCCGGGGGCGCCCGGCCCCGAGGGCGTCGACGAGGTGGCGCTGCTCATGGCCGCCCACCCCGGCGCCCCGCCGCGGCCGGTGCACAAGGGCGCCTCCGGCGGTGAGCTGTCGCGGGTGATGCTGGCCATCGAGGTGGTCTTCGCCGGCGCCGACCCGGTGCCGGTCATGGTCTTCGACGAGGTCGACGCCGGCGTCGGCGGGCAGGCCGCCGGGGAGATCGGCCGGCGGCTGGCCCGACTGGCGCGGCGCCACCAGGTCGTCGTCGTCACCCACCTGGCCCAGGTCGCGGCGTTCGCCGACACCCACCTGGTCGTCGACAAATCCCCGGACACCGGGGCCGGTGTGACCGCCACCGACATCCGTGCCGTCGACGGCGAGGATCGGGTGCGCGAGCTGGCCCGCATGCTGTCCGGGCTGGCCGACAGCGACACCGGGCAGGCGCACGCGCGCGAGCTGCTCGCGGTGGCTGCGACCGCCCGCGGGTGACGGGGTCCACACCGCCAGGCGTGGAGTCCGGATCGGAGGGGTAGAGCCGGATCGTGCCCCACCGACGTCGCACCACCGCCGCGCCCGCCGCCCCCCGCCTGCGGGGCGGTACCGCCCGGTGAGCTGCTTCTCCGCCGTCGACGAGTCGGCGCACTACGGCTTCAGCGTCTGCATGCTGCTCCGGCAGTACCGCGAGCAGCTGGGGTGGGCCGACGAGGGGATCGTCGAGCTCGGCACCGGTGACGCCACCGCGATCGCCGACGTCGTGGCCGGCCTGCCCGACCTGCGGGTGCGCAGCTTCGACATCAGCGCCCCCTCGGTGGAGCACGCCCGGGCGAACATCGCCGCCCGCGGGGTGGCCGACCGCTACACCGTGGAGTTCGGCGACTTCTTCGACCGGGCGGACTCGGCGGGCAGCCGGCCGGTGTCCACGGTGATCGCCAACCCGCCGTACATCCCGGCGCCGGACCGCGACATCCGCATGCCCGAGCTGTGGGGCGGGGTGTACGGCAACGACCTGGTGCTGCAGCTGCTCAAGGCCGGCTACCGCAACGTGGTCACCGCCGTGCCCAGCTACGCCGACCCGGGCGGGACCGTCCGGACCGCCGAGGACCTCGGCTACCGGGTCGCGAACTTCCTGGCCATGGGCCTGGACTACGGCGAGTACAGCAGCGAGCCCAAGGTGCGCGAGCACATCCGCCGGTTGTGCGCCGAGGGCCGCGGCTGGGCCGGTGAGGACGAGTACATGGTCGCCGTCGCCCTGTTCACCCAGGAGCCCGACATCCCCGGCGACCGCGCCACCCAGCTGCTCAACGCCCTGCAGCTCCCGGCCTGACCGCCCCCGACCGCGTCCGGGCTCACCGTTGCGGGTCCTGGCTCACGGCCGGCAGTGAGTCAGGACCGGCAACGACCAGGTCAGCTGATCATCGGGGCGCGGGCCGCCTCGCCCCTCACCTCCGCTTGGCGTAGCCGGCCAGGCCGAACTGCAGCAGCGCCAGCCCGCGCTCGCCGCGGGCCAGCAGCTCGGCGGACAGCGCCGGGCCGGAGACGCCGGCCAGCACCCGGTCGCGCGCGAGCTCCAGGAGCGCGGCGTACAGGCCGAGCACCGCCTGCGCGGCCAGCCAGGGCGCCAGGTCCCCGGGCTCGGCACCGGTCTCCTCGGCGACCAGCGCGGCCAGCGCGGTGGTCAGCTCGCCGAGGATCTCCCGCTCGCGCACCTGCAGGGTGCGGCTGCCGCGGATGACCCCGGCCATCTCCGCCACGCCCGCGGCGGCCTCCGGGGCGCCCAGCCCGCTCATGGCCCGGACGACGAAGGTGCCGGCGGCCGCGGTCACCGACTCCCCGGCCGGTCGGGTGCGCACCGTCTCCAGCAGCGCCGCGCGCACCGGCGGGTCGGCCTCGAAGACCAGCCCCTCCTTGACCGGGAAGTGGTTGAACACCGTCTTCTCCACCACCCCGGCCCGCTGGGCGATCTCCACGACGCTGACCGCGTCGAAGCCGCGCTCGGCGAACAGCTCGGCGGCCGCCTCGATGATCGCCGCGCGGGTCTGCTGCCGACGCCGCTCGCGCAGGCCCGGTCCGCGCAGCGCCCGCCGCCCACGACGGCTCCGCGGGTCGGTCTCGGCGGCGGCCGGGGGAGCGGCCGGGCTCGTGGTGCCCGGCAGTGGCGGCGCACCGCCGTCTCCCGCGCTGCTCCCGGGCACGCTGCCGGCGGGGAGGCCGCCGCCCGCGGAGCCGGCCTCCGGGACACCGTCGTCCGGGAGCGCCGGCCCGGCCGGGGGGTCCGGCGTCGGCAGCTGCCGCAGGACCGCCTCGTGCGGCTCGCCGGCCACGTCGTCGTCGGGATCGGTCCGGCCGACGGCACGCGCGCCAGGAGTCACCCTCCCCACGCTAGCCAGCCCGCCGGGGGCCTCCGGCGGGGCGGGTGGGGCAGGCGCGCCCGGCGTGTCGTGGTCTCCGTGGTGTCGAACACCCTCCGTGACTGGTATGTCGCCGAGGCGCGTCGCAGGCCGGGGCGTCCCGGTCACCGTGGGAGAGTGCAGGCCATGCGCATCGGCTCCCTCCGCCGCGGCCGGGCGCCCGAGGCGGCCCCCGGCGTGGCCGGCACGGTGCGCGTGGACCGCCGCACCAAGGACCTCACCAAGCGGCTGCGCCCCGGCGACGTCGCGGTCATCGACCACGTCGACATCGACCGGGTCAGCGCCGACTCCCTGGTCGCCTGCGGCGCGGCCGCGGTGGTCAACGCCGCGCCCAGCACGTCGGGCCGCTACCCCAACCTGGGCCCGGAGATCCTGGTGGCCGCCGGCATCCCGCTGGTCGACGGTGTCGGCAAGGAGGTGCTGTCGGCGGTCCGGGAGGGGACGACGGTCCGCGTCGACGGCAACCGGCTGCTGGCCGAGGACGGCACCGTGCTCGCCGAGGGCACCGAGCAGACCCCGGAGTCCGTCGCCGGGGCGATGGCCGAGGCGCGGGCGGGGCTGTCGGTGCAGCTGGAGGCCTTCGCCACCAACACGATGGAGTACATGCGGCGGGAGCGGGCGCTGCTGCTCGACGGCGTCGGCGTCCCGGACGTGGCCACCCGGATCGAGGGCCGGCACGTGCTGGTCGTCGTCCGCGGCTACGACTACAAGGAGGACCTGCAGGCGCTGCGCTCCTACATCCGGGACTACCGCCCGGTGCTCATCGGCGTCGACGGCGGCGCCGACGCGCTCGTCGAGGCCGGCTACCGCCCGGACATGATCGTCGGGGACATGGACTCGGTGAGCGACGACGTGCTGCGCTGCGGCGCCGAGGTCGTCGTGCACGCCTACGCCGACGGGCGCGCCCCGGGCCTGGCCCGCGTGCAGGACCTCGGGGTCGCGGCGATCACCTTCCCCGCCGCGGCCACCAGCGAGGACATCGCGATGCTGCTCGCCGACGAGAAGGGCGCCACGCTCATCGTCGCCGTCGGCACCCACGCCACCCTGGTGGAGTTCCTGGACAAGGGCCGCGGCGGGATGGCGTCCACCTTCCTCACCCGGCTGCGCCTGGGCGGCAAGCTCGTCGACGCCAAGGGCGTGAGCCGGCTCTACCGCAGCCGCATCTCCACACTGACGCTGGTCGTCCTGGTGCTGGCCGCCTTCGTGGCCATCGGCTCGGCGCTGGCGGTGTCCGCGGCCGGCCGCGTCTACCTCGACCTGCTGGTCGACCAGTGGAGCAGCTTCGTGTTCTGGTTGGAGAACCTCTTCTCGTGATCGACTTCCGCTACCACCTGGTCTCGCTGATCGCGGTCTTCCTGGCCGTGGCGCTGGGGATCGTCATCGGCACCACCGCGCTCAACGCGCCGATCCTGGAGAGCCTGGAGGGGGAGGTGGCCGCGCTCGCCGAGGACAAGCGGGAGCTGGAGGCCCAGACGGAGGAGCTGCAGGCCCGGGTGGACACCGGCGACGCCTTCGCCGCCGCGGTCGCCCCGACGCTGGTCGCCGGCGCCCTGGCCGGCCGCAGCGTGCTGCTGGTCGCCACCGGCGAGGAGGTCCCCGCCGAGACCGTGGAGGAGGTCCAGACCCTGGTCGGGCAGGCCGGGGGGACGGTGTCGGGCACCATCCGCCTGCAGCCGGGCTACAGCGACCCGGCCACCGCCGCGGAGGTGCAGAGCTACGTCACCGGACCGGGCCTGCCCACCGGGGTGGTCCTGCCGGAGACCGACGACACCGGGCAGCTGGTCGGGTCGCTGCTGGCCCAGGTGCTCCTGCGTCCGGCCGCCCCCGGCGCCGCGGTCCCCGACACCGCCGCGGTGTCCACCGTGCTGGCGGGCCTGCGGGCCCTGGACGTGCTGGACGTGGAGTCCACCGGGGTCACCCCCGCCGACTTCGCGGTCGTGCTGACCGCCGGGGTGCCCACCGCGGAGGACGCCGCGCAGGATGCCGCGGAGGACGCCGCGGAGGACGCCGCGCAGCGCACCGACACCCTCGTCGACCTCACCCTCGCGCTGGACGCCGCCGGGTCCGGCGCGGTCGTCGCCGGGGACGCGGCCTCGGCCGGCGAGACCGGGCTGGTCGGCGTGCTGCGCGCCGACCCGGAGGACTCCGCCGCGGTGTCCACCGTGGACGACGTGGACTCCGCCGCCGGCCGGGTCAGCGCGGTGCTCGCCCTCGGGCGGGAGAGCGAGGGCACCTCGGGCGCCTACGGCAGCGGTGAGGACACCCAGCCGGTGCCGCCGGTCCCCGCCACCACCCCGTGAGGGCCCGGCAGCCGGGCGGCGGAGCGCGCAGCCGGGTGCCGCTGGCCCTGGCCGGGGCGGCGGCGGCCCGGCTCGGGCTGGCCGCGGCCGCGGTGCTGGACGCCCGCCCGGCCGGCGCGCGGTGGCGGCGCACCAACCACGCGGGGCGGCCGGTCAGCCTGCTCGGCGGGCCGGCCCTGGCGGTCGCGGCGACGGCGGCCGCGGTGGCCGGCGCCCCGGCCGGCACCCGGGCGGCCGCGGCGCTGGCCGGTGCGGTGTCCGGCCTGGTCGGCGGCTACGACGACCTGGCCGGCGCGCGCCCCGAGCAGGCGCGCGACAAGGGCCTGGCCGGGCACCTGCGCGCGCTGCGCGCCGGGCGGGTCTCCGCCGGCGCGGTGAAGGTCGCCGGCATCGGCGCCGCCGCCGCGGCCGCGGCGGTGTCCGCCGGGCACGGCAGCCGCCCCGCCGACGCGGTGCTCGCCACCGGGCTGGTCGCCGGCACCGCGAACCTGGTCAACCTGCTGGACCTGCGCCCCGGCCGGGCGGCCAAGGCCGTCGTCCTGGCCGCCGCGGCCGGGCTCGGCGGCCCCGCCGGCCCGCTGGTGGCCGGCCCGCTGGGCGCGGCGCTGGCGGTGCTGCCGGCCGACCTCGCCGAGCGGGTGATGCTGGGGGACTGCGGCGCCAACGCCGCCGGCGCGCTGCTCGGGCTGCGGCTGGCCGCCGTGCCCGGCCGCCCGGCGCGGGCGACGGCACTGGCGGTGGTCGTGGCGCTCACCCTGGCCAGCGAGCGGGTCAGCTTCACCCGGGTCATCGAGGCCACGCCGGGGCTGCGCGAGCTGGACCGGCTCGGCCGCCGCGTCCGGTGAGCGGGGCACGGGGCGGGGACGGCGGCGCGCACCGGGAGCACGCCGCCGGGGCGCCGCGGTGACCGGGGCACGCCTCGTCCGGGGGGTCGCCGGCGCCGCCGCACTGATCGCCGTCCTCACCGTGCTGGCCCGGCTGGCCGGCTTCGGCCGCACGCTGGTGTTCACCAACGCCGTGGGCGCCGACAGCACCGGCGACACCTACGTGGCGGCCAACGCCGTCCCGAACATCGTCTTCGAGGTGGTCGCCGGCGGCGCGCTGGCCGGCCTGGTCGTGCCGATGCTGGCCGGGGGCATCGCGGCCGGCGACCGCGAGCAGGTGCGGGCCACCGCGTCGGCGCTGCTCGGCTGGAGCCTGCTGGTGCTCACCCCGCTCGCGGGAGCGCTCGCGCTCGGCGCCGGGCCGGTGGCCCGGCTGCTGCTGGGCACCGGGGACCCGGCCGAGGTGGAGTTGGCTGCCCGCTTCCTGGTGGTGTTCGCGCCCCAGGTCGTGCTCTACGGCATCGGCGTGGTGCTCACCGGCGTCCTGCAGGCCCACCGCCGGTTCGCCGCCCCGGCGCTGGCGCCGCTGCTGTCCAGCGTCGTGGTCGCCGGCGCCTACCTGGCCTTCGCCGCGGTCGGCGGCAGCCGGACGGCCGACGGGCTCAGCACCCCGGCGGAGCTGGTGCTGTCGGTCGGGACGACGCTGGGCGTGGCCGCGCTGGCGCTGGGCCTGCTGCCGCCGGTGCGCCGGCTCGGCCTGGGCCTGCGCCCGGCGCTGCGCTTCCCGGTCGGGGTGGCGCCGCGGGTGCGCCGGCTCGCGGCGGCCGGCGTCCTGACCCTGGCCGGGCAGCAGCTGCTGGCCGTGGTGGCCATCCGGCTGGCCAGCGCCGGCGCCCCCGACGGCACCCAGGTGGTCTACACCGCCGGGCTGACCGTCTTCCTGCTGCCGTGGGCCGCGCTGGCGGTGCCGCTGGCCACCTCCGCCCACCCGGGGCTGGCCGAGCGGGTCGCCGCCGGCGACGAGGCCGGGTTCCGCCGGGTGCTGGCGCCGGTGGTGGTGCTCGTGACGGTCGGCTGCACGCTGGCCGCCGCCGTGCTGGTGGCCGTGGCCGGGCCGATGGCCGGGGTGTTCCTCACCGGGCAGCCGGCCGGGGTCGTCGGCGCGCTGCGGGACGCGATCGCCGCCTTCGCCCCCGGGCTGCCCGGCTACGGCCTGGTGGCCGTGCTCACCCGCGCGCTGTACGCCCGCGGCCTGTGGCGGGCGCCGACGGCCTGCGTGCTCGGCGGCTGGCTGCTGGCGGTGGCCGCGGACGTCGTGCTGGCCGCGGTGCTGCCCGCCGCCGACCGCGCGGCCGCGCTGGCCGCCGGGCACAGCGCCGGGGTGACCGTCGCCGGCCTGGCGCTGCTGGCCGTCACCGCCCGGGTCACCGGCCCGGCCGGGCTGGCGGGGGTGGCCCGCACCGGGCTGCCCGCGCTGGCCGCCGCCGTGCCGGCCGCCGCGGCCGGGCTGGCCGTCGCCGGTGCCCTCGGCGCCGACCCGGTGCCGCAGGGCGGCCTGCCGGCCACGCTCGGCGCCGGCGCGCTGGCCGCGGCCGCCGCGGCGGGGGTGGCCGCCGCGGTCATGATGGGCACGGCGCGCCGCCCCCTGCAGGAGGCGGTGCGCGGGCTGCGGCGGAGCGAACCCCAGGAGGTGCACGGTGGCTGACCGGCTCCCGCTGCACGGCCGCCGGGTGGCCGAGGTCCTGGCCACCAGCACCGGGGGGGTGGGCACGCACGTGCGCGCGGTGCTCCCGGCGCTGGGCGCGGCCGGGGCCGCCGTCCGGGTGTGCGGGCCGCGGGCCACCGAGGAGCTGTTCGGCTTCACCGCCGCCGGGGCCGCCTTCGCCCCCGTGCCGATCTCCGCCGGCCTGGCGCCGGCCGCCGACACCCGTGCCGTGGCGGCGCTGCGCCGGGCCACCGCGGACGCCGACCTGGTGCACGCCCACGGGCTGCGGGCCGGGCTGGTCGCCGCCGTCGCCCGCCGGCTGGGCGACCGGGCCCGGCCGCTGGTGCTCACCCTGCACAACCCGGTGCCCGGGGGCCGGGGCGCACGCCGCCGGCTGCTGGCCCTGGCCGAGCGGGCCACCGTCCGCGGCGCCGACGTCGTCCTGGCCGCGTCGGGCGACCTGGCCGAGAACGCGTGGCGGCAGGGCGCCCGGGACGTGCGGGTCGCGCCCGTCTCCGCCCCGCCGCTGCCCGCCCCCACCCGGCCCGCGGCGCGGGTGCGGGCCGACCTCGGCCTGGCCGACGGGCGGCCGCTGGTGCTCGCCGTCGGCCGGCTGCACCCGCAGAAGGGCTACGACGTGCTGCTCGACGCGGCCGCGCGCTGGGCGGCCGGACCGCGCCCGCCGCTGGTCGCCGTCGCCGGCGACGGGCCGCTGCACGGCGAGCTGGCCGCCCGCATCGCCGCCGAGCGGCTGCCGGTGGTGCTGCTGGGCCGGCGCGGCGACGTCGCCGACCTGCTCGCCGCCGCCGACGTCGCGGTGCTGCCCTCGCGCTGGGAGGCCCGCTCGCTGACCGCCCAGGAGGCGCTGCGCGCCGGCACGCCGCTGGTGGCCACCCGCACCGGCGGGCTGCCCGGGCTGCTCGGCGACGGCGCCGAGCTGGTGCCGCCCGGGGACCCCGCCGCGCTGGCCGACGCGGTGGCCGCGCTGCTGGCCGACCCCGCCCGGGCGGCGGCGCTGGCCGCGGCCGGCAGCGCGCAGGCGGCCACCTGGCCGGACGACGCGGCCACCGCCCGCCAGCTGGTCGCCCTCTACCGCGAGCTGCTCGGCGACCCGCGGTGAGCCGGCCCGCGGCGCTGCTGCTGGCGGTCCTCGCGGTGCTGGCCGCCGTCCTGACCGCCGCGCCGGCCGGTGCGGCGCCGGCCGGGCCGACGGCGGACCGCGTGGTCGTCGTCGGCGTCCCCGGCCTGGTGTGGGACGACGTCGACCCGCAGGCCACCCCGCGGCTGTGGGCGCTGGCCGAGGACTCCCCGATCGGCGCGGTCTCGGTGCGGGCGGCCCGCTCGACCACCTGCGTCCTGGACGGCTGGGTGACCCTGGGCGCCGGGAACCGGGCCCGCTTCCCGGCGCCGGAGGAGTCGGCCCCGCCGGTGCCGCTGCCCACCGTCCCGCTGCCCGGGCAGCCCCCGGGCGTGCCCCCGCCGGACGACGCCCCCGCGCCCGCCCCGCCGGCCGGCCCGGCCCTGTCGCACTGCGGCCTGCAGGAGCGGCTGGCCGCCACCGGGCTGGCCGATCCGCAGGGCGCGGTCGCCGCCGTCGCCGACGACCCCGCCAGCGCCCGGTTCGGCGCCGACCCGGCGGCGCTGGGCGAGGCGGTGGGGTGCGCCACCGTCGCCGGCCGGGCGCCGGCGCTGGCCGTCGCCGCCCCCGGTGTGCCCCTGGCCCGCAGCGAGCAGCTGCCCGCCGACGCAGGCTCGCTGCTCGGCGGTTGCCCGCTGGTGCTGGTCGGCCTGGACGACCTCAGCGACGCCGGCGAGCCGGACCTGCAGACCAGCGACACCGGCACCGACCCCCGCTCCCGTGCGCTCGCGCTGGCCGCCGTCGACGCCGCCGTGGGCCGCCTGGCCGACGCCGTGGCCGCCGCGCCGGGGGAGACGCTGCTGCTGGTCACCGGCGTGTCGGAGGTGGGCGACGGCCGGCCGCAGCTGCACGTCGGCATCGCCGCGGGCCCGGGCCTCACCGGCCCGCGGTGGCTGACCTCGGCGAGCACCGGCCGGGCGCCCTACGTGCAGCTCATCGACGTCGCCCCCACCGTGCTGGCCGCCCTGGGCCTGGACCGCCCGGCGACGGTGAACGGGCAGGCGCTGCGGGCCGAGGGGCAGCGCCCGCCGCTGCCCGAGGCCGTGGCCGAGCTGCGGCGGGCGGACACCGCCGCCACGGTCCACCACCGCAGCACCGGCGTCTTCTTCTGGGGGCTGGTGCTGCTGGACGCCGTCGTCGTCGGCCTCGGGCTGCTCGCCGTCCGCGGCGGGCGGGCCGGGCGGTGGCGTGCGCTGCACCCGCTGGCGCTGGCAGCGGCCGCGGTGCCGGTGGCCACGTACCTGGCCGGCCTGCTGCCCTGGGAGCGGGCCGCCGCGCCGCGCGCCGCGCTCGCCGGCAGCGTGCTGCTCGCCGCGCTGGCGGTCACCGCGCTGGCCGCCGGGGGCCCGTGGCGCCGCTCCCCGCTCGGTCCGCCGCTGGTCGTCCTGGCGGTCACCCTGGCCACGCTGGTCGGCGACGTGCTCACCGGCTCGCACCTGGAGCTGGACGGCCTGCTCGGCTACGACGCGGTCGTGGCCGGGCGGTTCACCGGGTACGGCAACCTCAGCTCCGGGCTGCTGGCCGTCGGGGCGCTGCTGGTGACCGCCGCGGTCGCCACCGCGGCGGTCCGGCGGGCACCGGCCGGCCGGGCCCGGGCGGTCACCGCCGCGGTGGTGCTGGGCGCCGGGGTGTTCACCGTCCTGGTCGTCGGGACGCCGGCGCTGGGCCGCGACTTCGGCGGCGTGCTCGCCGCGCTGCCCGGGTTCGTGCTGCTGGCCATGCTGCTCACCGGCACCCGGGTGACGGTGGCGCGGATGGGTGCGGTGCTGGTGCTGGCCGGCGGCGCCGTGGGCGCGCTGGCGTTCGTGGACTGGCTGCGCCCGGCCGAGCAGCGCAGCCACCTGGGCCGGTTCGTCGAACAGCTGCTCACCGGCCAGGCGTGGACGGTGGTCAGCCGCAAGGCGCAGGCCAACGTGGACATCCTGCTCGGCAGCCCGCTGGCCTGGCTGCTGCCGGTCGCCCTGGTCGCCGCCGTCTGGCTGGTCCGCCCGGGCCGGGGGCGTCTGGCCGGCCGGCTGCCGGCCCGGCTGCGCGGGCCCGGGCTGCTGCGCGGCCGGGACGACCTGCTGGCGCCCGCCGACCGCGCCGTGCTGCGCGCCGGGCTGCTGGCCACCGCGGCCAGCCTCGCCCTCGGGGCGGCGGCCAACGACTCCGGCGTGGCGGTGCCGGCGGCGGCGGCGGCGCTGCTGGTGCCGCTGCTGGTGGGGCTGGCCACCGGCCCGCGCCGCGCCGCCGGGGCCGGCGGTGCTGCGCCCGGTGCCCGGCCGGGGGAGGGCGGCGACCGTGTTACGGTCGTCTCCCGTGGATCGACCGCATGGCACGCGTGACGACGACTACGGAGCACGGGGCCTGCTCCACAACTCCCAGCCGACGAAGTTCGTCTTCGTCACCGGCGGGGTCGTGTCCTCCCTCGGCAAGGGCCTGACGGCGAGCTCCCTGGGCGCCCTGCTGACCGGCCGCGGCCTGCGGGTCACGATGCAGAAGCTGGACCCCTACCTCAACGTCGACCCCGGGACGATGAACCCGTTCCAGCACGGCGAGGTCTTCGTCACCGAGGACGGCGCCGAGACCGACCTCGACGTCGGGCACTACGAGCGGTTCCTGGACACCGACCTGAGCGGCCGGTCCAACGTGACCACCGGCCAGGTGTACTCCGAAGTGATCGCCAAGGAGCGGCGCGGGGAGTACCTGGGCGACACCGTGCAGGTCATCCCGCACATCACCAACGAGATCAAGGCGCGCATCCTCGCCGCGGCGCAGGGGCCCGACCGCGTCGACGTGGTCATCACCGAGGTCGGCGGCACCGTCGGCGACATCGAGTCGCTGCCCTTCCTGGAGGCCGCCCGCCAGGTTCGCCACGAGATCGGGCGGGGCAACTGCTTCTTCCTGCACATCTCCCTGGTGCCCTACATCGCGCCGTCCGGGGAGCTGAAGACCAAGCCGACCCAGCACTCGGTGGCCGCGCTGCGCAACATCGGCATCCAGCCCGACGCGGTGGTCTGCCGGTCGGACCGGGAGATCGGCACCGGCCTCAAGCGCAAGATCAGCCTGATGTGCGACGTGGACGCCGAGGGCGTCATCTCCTGCCCGGACGCGCCGTCGATCTACGACATCCCCAAGGTGCTGCACCGCGAGGGCCTGGACGCCTACGTCGTCCGCCGGCTGGGCCTGCCCTTCCGGGACGTCGACTGGACCGTGTGGGGGGACCTGCTCGACCGGGTGCACGCGCCGAGGCAGACGGTCACCATCGCGCTGGTCGGCAAGTACATCGACCTGCCCGACGCCTACCTGTCGGTCACCGAGGCGCTGCGGGCCGGCGGGTTCGCCCACCGCAGCCGGGTGCAGATCCGCTGGGTGCCGTCGGACGACTGCCAGACGCCCGAGGGCGCCGAACGGGCGCTGGCCGGGGTCGACGGCATCTGCGTGCCCGGCGGGTTCGGGGTGCGCGGCATCGAGGGCAAGCTCGGCGCCGTCCGCCACGCCCGCGTCAACGGCGTCCCCCTGCTGGGGCTGTGCCTGGGCCTCCAGTGCATGGTCATCGAGGCCGCGCGCAACCTGGCCGGGCTGACCGGGGCCAACTCCGCGGAGTTCGACCCCGACACCCCCGACGCGGTCATCGCCACGATGGCCAGCCAGGTGGACGTGGTCGCCGGGCGCGGCGACATGGGCGGCACCATGCGGCTGGGCAGCTACCCGGCCACGCTGCTGCGCGGGTCGGTCGTCGCCCAGGCCTACGGCGCGACGGAGATCACCGAGCGGCACCGGCACCGCTACGAGGTGGCCAACGCCTACCGCGACCGGATCGGCGAGGCCGGGCTGGTCTTCTCCGGCACCTCCCCGGACGGGCTGCTGGTCGAGTTCGCCGAGCTGCCCCGCGAGGTGCACCCCTTCTTCGTCGGCACCCAGGCGCACCCGGAGCTCAAGAGCCGCCCGACCCGGCCGCACCCGCTGTTCGCCGCCTTCGTGCAGGCCGCGATCGACTTCTCGGAGTCCGCGCGGCTGCCCGTGCCGCTCGACGAGGCCGAGAAGGTCGGGATCTGACCGTGGTGGAGCCCGCCCGGCCCGGCGAGTACGAGGTGCTGGGCACCGAGGTCGTGCACGAGGGCCGGATCACCACCCTGGTCAAGGACACCGTGGCCATGCCCGGCGGCGGGGACAGCGTCCGCGAGGTGGTGCGGCACATCGGCGCGGTGGCCGTCGCCGCGGTGGACGACGAGGGCCGCATCGTGCTGGTCCGCCAGTACCGGCACCCGGTGCGCGGCTACCTGTGGGAGCTGCCCGCCGGCCTGCGCGACGCCGACGGCGAGGCCCCTCTGGCCACCGCGCGGCGGGAGCTGGCCGAGGAGGCGGGGCTGGCTGCCGAGCGCTGGTCGCTGCTGGCCACCAGCTACAGCACCCCGGGCTTCTGCACCGAGCAGGTGCTCGTCTACCTCGCCGAGGGGCTCATCGCCGTCGACCTCCCAGAGGGCTTCGTCGTGGAGCACGAGGAGCTGGACATGACCGTGGAGCGGGTGCCGCTGGACGAGGCCGTGCAGCGGGTGTTCGCCGGGGGGATCCGCAACTCCTCGGCGGTCATCGGCGTGCTGGGCGCCGCACACGCCCGCGCGACCGGCGCCACCCTGCGCCCCGCCGACGCGGGGTAGGTCCGCCTTTGTCGCGACAATGGCGGTCCGCGTCGGACGTCAGGAGATGACGACGGCGTCGGAGGTGCCCACCTGCACCCAGCGCAGCACGCCGTCGACGCCGCGCACCTCCTCCTCCAGCCAGAACACGTAGGGGTCGCCGGGGGTGAGCCCGGCGAAGGCGACGGTGACCGGCACGCAGTCCTCGGGCTGGGCGGCCAGCTGCACCGGCGGGTCGGGCTGCGGCCCGCTGACCAGCCGCTGAGCGACCGCCTGCACCCGGTACTGCTGCACCTCGGCGCGCCCGTCGGCCTGCCAGCTCACCGTCGCCGACGCCACGCCGGGCAGCACTCCCGGGACGATCCGCCGCGGGTTGCCGTAGCCGCCGCACGGCGCCTCGGGCACCGTCAGCTCCAGCGCGACGCCGCGGGGGACGCCGGGCCGCACCGCGACCTCGATCGGCCGGGGACGGGGGATGTCGACGCCGTCCACCGGGGGGACGGCGACCGGCGCCGCGGGCGCGACGGCGAGCACGCGCACCGGGCCGGGCACCGCTGCCGCCGGTGCGGGGACCGCGGGCAGCGCCGTCCGGGTGGCGGTGAGCGTCGCGGCGACCTCGGTGACCGGGCCGCTCAGCGCGATCAGGCCGACCGCGGCCACCGCGGCGACCGTGCCGGTCCCGCGTCCCCGCCGTGCTGCCCGCCGTCCCACGCCCTGCCTCCCCGGTGTCCTCCCCGGACATCGGCAGCCACAGCCGTCCCCTCAACCCCAACCGGACAGCCCCAGCCGTTCCAGCTCCACGGCCGCCAGCGCCCGCGTCGCGGCCGGGTCGCCGGCCCGCCAGGCGTCCGCGGTGCCCGGCGGCAGGGCGGCCAGCCGGGACAGCGGGGCGGTGGCCAGCGCCCGCGCCGCCAGCACGCCCGGGTCGGCCGCGGCCAGCCGCCCGGCGGCCCCGGCGGCCCGCACCCAGCCCAGCCGCCACGGCAGCCAGCGCAGCAGCGCCCAGCCCACCGGCAGCAGCACCAGGACGACGGCGAGCACCGTGGCCAGCGTGCCGACGGCGTCCACCGCGGCCTGGCCCGCCCCGCCCACCGACCCGCCGGCCGAGCCGAGCGCGGCGAACGGCGCGGCCAGCTCGTCGCCGACGACCGGCACGTCCTCGGCCACCTCCGCGGCCGAGGACATGCTGCCGGCCACCGAGGCGCCCAGGTCCTCGACCGCGCGGCCGGGCCCGGCCAGGGCCAGCACCGCGCCGTGCACCGTGCGGGCCACGACCACCCAGAGCACCAGCCAGGCGACCAGCCCGAGGTCGGCGGCCAGCTGGCGGGCGCGCACGGCCGGGGACGGGGCGTACAGGGCCACGGGCACTCCTCCTGCGCAGGCGGCTGACCCGCCCACCCTCCGCCCCGGGACGGCGCCCCGCAGGCGGAGCACCCGGCGGTGCTGGCAGGGTGGGCCCGTGCTGACCTCCGAGCAGGCCCAGGCCCTGCTGACCGCCGCCCGCGACGAGTGCGCCCGCGTCGGCGTGCCCATGTCCTTCGCCGTCATGGACCCCGCCGGCCACCTCGTGGCCCTGCTGCGCACCGACGGCGCCCCGTGGATCTCCACCGACGTCGCCCAGGGCAAGGCCTGGACCGCGGCGGCCTACGGCATGCCCAGCGCCGGGCAGAAGGCCAAGATGGACAGCCTGCCCAACTTCTCCACCGCGCTGACCGCGATGACCGCCGGCCGCTTCACGCCGCAGCCCGGCGCCGTGCCGGTCTACGCGGACGGGCGGCTGGTCGGGGCACTGGGCGCCAGCGGCGGCACCGGCCAGCAGGACGAGGACGTGTGCGCCGCCGCCGTCACCGCCTGCGGGTACGCGACCGCGGCCGGCTGAGGGAGGGCCCACCCCCGGAGGGTGGGCCCGGCACGCCGGGCCGTCCGCAGCGTCCGCCGCTGCTTACACTCCGCGCGAGGCGCGCCCCGATCGGGTGCGCCCACGAGACGGTGGGACGCCCGTCACCCTCGGGCCGCGCCACCGGGACCAGGAGTGTCGGCGATGCGGGTCGGGGTTCCCCGAGAGGTCAAGAACCGGGAGTACCGGGTGGCGCTCACCCCTGCGGGGGTGACCGAGCTGGCGCGGGCCGGGCACACGGTGCTCGTCGAGCGGGGGGCGGGGGAGGGCTCGTCCATCCCGGACGCCGACTACACCGCCGCCGGGGCCACCATCGTGGCCGACGCCGACGACGTGTGGGCCGACGCCGACCTGCTGCTCAAGGTCAAGGAGCCGGTCGCCGAGGAGTACCCCCGGCTGCGGGCCGGGCAGACGCTGTTCACCTACCTGCACCTGGCCGCGTCCCGGGAGTGCACCGACGCCCTGGTCGCCTCCGGCACCACCGCGATCGCCTACGAGACGGTGCAGACCGCCCGCGGCGCGCTGCCCCTGCTGGCCCCGATGAGCGAGGTCGCCGGCCGCATGGCGCCGCAGGTCGGGGCGCACAGCCTGGAGCGGGCGCACGGCGGGCGCGGGGTGCTGCTCGGCGGTGTCTCCGGGGTGTACGCGGCCAAGGTCGTCGTCATCGGGGCCGGGGTGTCGGGCATGAGTGCGGCCACCATCGCCCTGGGCATGCAGGCCGAGGTCGTCGTGCTGGACCGCGACGTCGACAAGCTGCGCGCCGCGGACACCGTCTACCGCGGGCACCTGCAGACGGTGACCTCCAACGCCTACGAGGTGGAGCGGGCCGTCCTGGACGCCGACCTGGTCATCGGCGCGGTGCTGGTCCCCGGTGCCAAGGCGCCCACCCTGGTGAGCAACGACCTGGTCAAGCGGATGAAGCCGGGGTCGGTGCTGGTCGACATCGCCGTGGACCAGGGCGGCTGCTTCGAGGACAGCCGGCCCACGACGCACGACGACCCGACCTTCCGGGTGCACGAGTCGGTCTTCTACTGCGTGGCCAACATGCCCGGCGCGGTGCCCAACACCTCCACGCACGCGCTCACCAACGTGACGCTGCCCTACGTCATGGCGTTGGCCGGCCGGGGCACCGCCGACGCCGTGCACGCCGACCCCGCACTCGCCCACGGGGTCAACGTGGTGGCCGGTCAGGTGGTGCTGCCCGAGGTCGCCGAGGCGCACGGGATGGCCGCCGTCGCGCTGGCGGAGGTGCTGCCCTGACCACCGCCACCCCCACCGCCGGCGACGTGGCGCGGGCGGTCTCCGGCTACCTCGACCACCTCACCGTCGAGCGCGGCCTGGCCGCCAACACCATCACCTCCTACCGCCGCGACCTGCGCCGCTACGCGCAGTTCCTCGACGCGGCCGGCGTGCGCGGGCTGGGCGAGGTCGCCGAGTCCGACGTCGCCGGCTTCCTCGCGGCGTTGCGGCAGGGCGACGAGGACCACCCGCCGCTGTCGCCCACCTCGGCGGCGCGCGCGGTGGTCGCCGTCCGCGGGCTGCACCGCTTCGCGCTGCTCGACGGCCTGGTGCCCGACGACGTCGCCGCCGAGGTGCGCCCGCCGTCGCCGGCGCGCCGGCTGCCCAAGGCGATCCCGGTGCAGTCGGTGGTCGCGCTGATCGAGGCCGCGGGCACGCTGGAGGGCCCGCGCGGGCTGCGCGACCGGGCCCTGCTCGAGGTGCTGTACGGCACCGGGGCGCGCATCTCCGAGGCGGTCGGGCTGGCCGTCGACGACCTCGACCGCGGCCAGTCGGTGGTGCGGCTGGCCGGCAAGGGCGGCAAGCAGCGGATCGTGCCGGTCGGGTCCTTCGCGCTGCGCGCGGTCGAGGAGTACCTGGTGCGTGCCCGGCCGGCGCTGGCCGCCGCGGGCCGCACGGGCGTGCGCGGCGGCGCGCTGTTCCTCAACGCCCGCGGCGGGACGCTGTCCCGGCAGAGCGCCTGGTCGATCCTGCGGGCGGCGGCCGCGCGGGCCGGCGGGGTGGACGGCGACCTGGCGCGGAGCGTCTCGCCGCACACGCTGCGGCACTCCTTCGCCACCCACCTGCTCGACGGCGGGGCCGACGTCCGCGTCGTCCAGGAGCTGCTCGGTCACGCCTCGGTGACCACCACCCAGGTCTACACCCTGGTCACCGTCGACCGGCTGCGTGAGGTGTACGCCAGCAGCCATCCCCGCGCGCTGACCTGACAGTCGGTCGCAGATCTCATGGCGTGTCGTGCCAGTGGTCTCGGCTTGATGTGACGCCTGTGTTGTCAGACGTCGCCAAGTCGACACGTTTCCGGCGTGCCTCCTCGGCCGCCGGTGGTCGTCTCCCTACCGTCGGTGCACCCCGCGCGGCAGATCGGCTGACGCACCGGCGCTCCGGCCGGGACGGGCACGAGGTGGAGGACACGACAGCGATGGCGATCCGAGGGGACGCGGCCGGTCAGGCCTTCGCGCTCCCGACCGACCCCGAGCCCGAGATGGGTGCTGCTGCCCCGCGGCTGGACCCGGCCCGCGCGCGCATGCGCAAGCTGCCCGACCCCAAGCCGCTGACCCGGCACGGCCCCGCGCGGGTCGTCGCGATGTGCAACCAGAAGGGCGGCGTCGGCAAGACCACGTCGACGATCAACCTGGGTGCCGCGCTGGTCGAGTACGGCCGCAAGGTGCTGCTCATCGACCTGGACCCGCAGGGCGCGCTGTCGGTCGGCCTCGGCGTCCCGGCGCAGAACCTGGACCGGACCATCTACAACGCCCTCATGGAGCGGCGCACCTCGCTGCGCGACGTGCGGGTGCCCACCGACATCCCCGGCCTGGACCTGGTGCCGAGCAACATCGACCTGTCCGCGGCGGAGGTCCAGCTGGTCAGCGAGGTGGCCCGGGAGCAGACGCTGCTACGGGTGCTCGCCGACGTCCGCGAGGAGTACGACTACGTCCTCATCGACTGCCAGCCCTCCCTCGGCCTGCTGACGGTCAACGCGCTGACCGCCGCGCAGGGCGTGGTCATCCCGCTGGAGTGCGAGTTCTTCTCGCTGCGCGGGGTGGCCCTGTTGGTCGACACCATCGAGAAGGTCAAGGAGCGGCTCAACCCCGACCTGGAGATCTCCGGGATCCTCGCCACGATGTACGACGCGCGCACCGTGCACTGCCGCGAGGTGTTCAGCCGGGTCGTCGAGGCCTTCGGCGACACCGTGTTCCGCACCGTCATCCAGCGGACCGTGCGCTTCCCCGAGACCACGGTCGCCGGCCAGCCGATCACCACCTGGGCGCCGACGTCCTCCGGTGCGTCGGCCTACCGCGACCTGGCCAAGGAGGTCCTCTCGCTGTGACACGGCGTCCCGTCCTGCCGGGTGCGGCCGAGCTGTTCCGCCGCACCGACGCCCAGCCGGAGCCGGAGGTCACCGAGCTGCCCAGCATCAGCGCCACGGTCAACTCCCCGGCGCTGCGCGGCGGCCACCGCCGGAACGAGGACGCCCCGGAGCCGACGGCGCCGCTGACCCTCGTGCCCGGCGGGGCCGGTGACGCCGACCCGCTGGGCGGCTTCCGCACCCCGCCGCCGGCGGCGGTCCCCGGTCCGGCCCGCCGCGGCCGCGCCCAGCGCACCGAGCGGGTCCGGCACGACGAGAAGATCACCGTCTACATCTCCGCCGACGAGCTGCTGGCCCTGGAGAGCGCGCGGCTGACGCTGCGCGGCCAGCACGGCGTGGCCGCCGACCGCGGCCGGATCGTCCGCGAGGCGATCACGGTGCTGCTGGCCGACCTCGCCGAGCGCGGCGAGGACTCGGTGCTGGTGCACCGGCTGCGGAAGTGACGGCCGCGACCGTGACCCCGCTGCCGTGACCATCGGCGACCGGTCGTCCCCGCCGGCGTGTCGAGCAGCCACCCGCCGATGATCACGGCACGAGGGCGGGGTGCCGGGCACTGTCGGTGACCGCTCCTAGGCTGACGGTGTGACCGCGCCGGAGACCCCGCAGGCCGGCGCCGGGCGCTTCACCGTCCGGCTGGCCAACTTCGAGGGGCCGTTCGACCTGCTGCTGCAGCTGATCGCCCGGCACCGGCTGGACGTCACCGAGATCGCGCTGTCGACGGTCACCGACGACTTCATCGCCCACCTGCGGGCGCTGGGCGACGAGCTCGACCTCGACCAGGCCAGCGAGTTCCTCGTCGTCGCCGCCACGCTGCTGGACCTCAAGGCCGCCCGGCTGCTGCCCGCCGCCGAGGTGGAGGACGACGAGGACCTCGAGCTGCTGGAGGCCCGTGACCTGCTGTTCGCCCGGCTGCTGCAGTACCGCGCCTACAAGCGGGCGGCCGCCTTCCTGCGCGAGCGCGAGACCACCGCCGCCCGCCGTCACCCCCGCGACGCCGCGCTCGAGCCGCGCTTCGCCGAGTGGCTGCCCGAGGTGCTGCTCGGAATCACCCCCGAGCAGCTGGCCGCCCTGGCCGCCCGCGCGCTGACCCCCCGGGTACCGCCGACGGTCGGCGTGGCCCACCTGCACGCGCCGCCGGTGAGCGTGGCCGAGCAGCTGGTCCTGGTGAGCGACCGGCTCTCCGGCGCCGGGACGGCGAGCTTCCGCGCGCTGACCGCCGACTGCGGGCACACCCGCGAGGTGATCGCCCGGTTCCTCGCCCTGCTGGAGCTCTACCGCCAGCAGCGCGTCGTCTTCGAGCAGCTCACCCCCCTGGGCGAGCTGCACGTGCGCTGGACCGGTGGCGCCGGCCCCGGCCCGGCCGACGCCGAGCAGGCCGCGTGAGCGACGAGCGGCCACCGGTCTCCTGGGACGCGCTGGCGCAGGAGCTGGCCGCCACCCGCGCGCAGGCCGGGGCCCGCGACGGCGCCGACCCGGCCACCTGGGACGCCGTCGCCGCGGAGCTGGCCGCCCGGGTGGGCGAGCGCCCGGCGGAGGTGGCCGAACCGGCCCCGGTCGCGGAGCCGGAACCACTGCCGGAGCTGGCGCCGCTGCTCGTCGTCTCTAAACCGTCGCCCGGGCCGCCCGTGGAGTCGCCCGCCCAGCCGCCCGCCGAGCCGTCGCCGCCGGTGGACCCGGCCGCGCTGCGCGGCGGGCTGGAGGCCCTGCTCTTCGTCGCCGACACCGCGGTCGACGAGGTCACGCTGGCCGCCGTGCTGCGCTGCGAGCTGCCGCAGGTGCGCGCCGCGCTGACCGAGCTGGCCGCCGGCTACGACGAGCGCGGCGCGGGCATCACGCTGCGCCGGGTGGGGGAGGGCTGGCGGCTGTACACCCGCGAGCAGTACGCCGACGTCGTCGAGCGCCACCTCGCCGAGGGGCAGCGCGCCCGGCTCACCCAGGCCTCGCTGGAGACCCTGGCCGTCATCGCCTACCGCCAGCCGGTGACCCGCGCCCGGGTGGCGGCCATCCGCGGCGTCGCGGTGGACGGCGTCATGCGCACGCTGCTGGGCCGCGGGCTGGTCCGCGAGGTCGGCACCGACCCCGACAGCGGCGGTCGGCTGTACGTCACGACGTCGCTGTTCCTGGAGCGGCTGGGCCTGGAGAGCCTCGACGAGCTGCCCGAGCTGGGCCCGCTGCTGCCCGACCCGTCCACCCTGCTCGACCACCCCGACGCCTGAACCGGGCTGCTCAGTCCCCCGCGACGGCGGGCACGCGGGCGGCGGTGACCAGCACGACGACGAGCGCGGCCAGCAGCAGCAGGCCGACCCCGGCCTGGAGGGGGACCAGCGCGGGCACGCCGAGGACGATGCGGACGGCGTTGAGCAGCACGCCGAGGCCCCACAGCGCCCAGAACGCGCGCGCCGCCCGCTCCCCGACGACGGTGAACCGCGTCCTGGGGTGCCGCGGCTCGGACCACACCCGCTGCAGGAACACCACGGCCGCGGCCGCGGCCAGGGCGCCGACGGCGGACAGCCCGGCCGCCGTGGAGCCCCCGCCGAGCGAGCCGGTGACCACGGCGGCGACCACCAGCAGCGCGCCCGGGGTGCCGAGCACCAGGCCGGTGCGCCGCCACGCCCGCAGCGTGGCCGGGTCGGCCGGCTCCGGTCGCCGCCGCCGGGCTGCCGCTCCCTCGTCGTCCGCCACGACGACAGCCCTACCCGACGGCGGGCCCGGGGAGCGGGCCGGACGCCGAGGTCCGCCCGATCGGGGGTGCGCCGACGGGTGCGGGACGCGGGCGGACAGCGGCGGGGGTGCCGGGTGGGAGACTGGACGGCGATGGACACCGCCCCGTACGACGACGCCGACCTGGAGCTGGCCCCTCCCCACCCCGCCGACCGCGCGCGCACCGAGGCCGCCGAGGAGGGGGAGCGGCTGCAGAAGGTGCTCGCCCGCGCCGGGGTCGGCTCGCGCCGGGTCGTGGAGAACATGGTCGACCAGGGGCGGATCAGCGTGAACGGCGCGGTCGTGACCGTGCAGGGCATGCGGGTCGACCCGCTGCGCGACCGGATCGCCGTCGATGGCAGCCGCATCGAGCTGCGCGACGACAAGGTGACCTACGCGCTGAACAAACCCACCGGCGTCATCACCGCGATGAGCGACGACCGCAACCGCCCGACGGTCGGCGACATGGTCGGCGACCTGGCTCCCGGCCTGGTGCACGTCGGCCGGCTGGACCAGGACACCGAGGGCCTGCTGCTGGTCACCAACGACGGCGAGCTGGCCCACCGGCTGGCCCACCCCTCCTACGAGGTCAAGAAGACCTACCTGGCGCAGGTGTCCGGCTCGGTGCCCCGCGACCTGGGCCGCCGGCTGCGGGCCGGCGTGCAGTTGGACGACGGCCCGGTGAAGGTCGACTCCTTCCGCCTCGTGGACACCCACGCCGGCCAGTCGGTGGTCGAGGTCGTGCTGCACGAGGGGCGCAAGCACATCGTGCGGCGGCTGCTGGCCTCCGTCGGCCTGCCGGTGTCCCGGCTGACCCGCACCGCCGTCGGGCCGGTGAAGCTGGAGCGGATGCGCAGCGGCTCGATCCGCCGGCTCACCCGCGCCGAGCTCGGCGCCCTGGAGGACACCGTCGGGCTCTAGCCCAGCCGGCGGGCGGGGTCGGCCAGGACGCCGTCCATCGCCTGCAGCGCCGCGCCCGTGGCCCCCGCGGCCGGTGCCCCGGGCACGGCGAGGACGGCCGGACGGCGCCAGCGCGCCGAGAGCACCCGCGTGCACAGCAGCTCCTCCAGCCGGGGGCGCAGCACGTCGGCGAGCGCGGCCAGGTGCCCGGTGAGGACGACGACCGGCAGGTCGAGCACGTTGAGCACCCCGGCCAGCGCCACCCCCAGCGCGTCGGCCGCGGCGTCGAGGGCCCGGCGCACGCGCGGCTCCCCGGCCCGGGCCACGACCTCGGCGAGCGGGGTGTCCGGGGCCAGCCCGGCGGCGCTGAGCAGCGCGTGCCGTCCGGCGTACTGCTCCAGGCAGCCGGTGGAGCCGCACCGGCAGGCCGGCCCGGCGGGGTCGACGCACACGTGCCCCACCTCGCCGGCCCACCCGGCGCTGCCGGTCAGCACCCGCCCGCCCAGCACGGCCGCGCCGCCGATGCCGATCTGCCCGGACAGGTACAGGAAGTCCCGCGTCCGGCCGGGCCGGCCGGGCGCGGCGTCGGCCACCGTCCGCGCGGCCAGGTCGGCCTCGTTGCCGAGCACCGGACGCAGCCCGGCGGGCAGGTGCGCGGCCAGCAGGTCCGGCGCGGGGACGTCGGTCCAGCCGAGGTTCGGCGCCCGCAGCAGCAGGTCGCCGTCCACCAGACCGGGCAGCGCCAGGCCCGCGCCGGCCAGCCGGAGCCCCGCGGGCAGGCCGGCCAGCAGGCCGGCGGCCAGGGCGCCCAGCCGGTCCAGCGTGCCCGCCGGGTCGCTGCCGACCAGGTCGTCGTCCTCGACGTGCTCGGCGACCACCCGGCCGCGCAGGTCGAGCACGCGGGCGGCGAGCAGACCGGCGTCCACCTGCAGGCCCAGCGCCCCGACGCGCGCGCCGGGCAGCAGCGGCGTCGCCGGGCGCCCGCGCCGGGGCGGGGCCAGGCGCTCGCCCTCGTCGAGCAGCCCGCCCGCGACCAGCTCGTCGACCAGCCGGGCCGCGGTCGCCCGCGTGGTCCCGGTGCGGGCGGCGACGTCGGCGCGGGACAGCGGGCCGTGGGCGCAGACGGTGCGCAGCACGAGCGCGAGGTTGCTGCTGCGCAGCGTCGACTGCCGCGCCGCTGGGGTCGGCGTCACCCCTTGAGGCTAGTGGGCCGGCCGGTTATGTTCCATGGAAGAACAAACCCGATGGAGGGACACCCTTATGACCGCAGAGCCCCGCGACGTCCCGTTCACCTTCGGTCTGTGGACGGTCGGCTGGCCGGCCCGTGACCCCTTCGGCGACGCCACCCGCGCAGGCCTGGACCCGGTCGAGAGCGTGCACCGGCTGGCCGAGCTGGGCGCCTCCGGCGTGACCTTCCACGACGACGACCTCGTCCCGCCCGGCAGCGGTGACGCCGACCGGAGCAGGCACGTCGAGCGGTTCAGGGCGGCGCTGGAGGAGACCGGTCTGGTCGTCCCCATGGCCACCACCAACCTGTTCACCCACCCGGTGTTCAAGGAGGGCGCCCTCACCGCCAACGACCGCGACGTCCGCCGGTACGCGCTGCGCAAGGTCATGCGCAACATGGACCTCGCCGCGGAGCTCGGCGCGCGCACCTACGTGCTGTGGGGCGGCCGCGAGGGCGCCGAGGTCGACTCCGCCAAGGACCTGCGGGCGGCGCTGGACCGCTACCGCGAGGGCATCGACACCCTGGCGCAGTACAGCGAGGAGCGCGGCTACGGCCTGCGGTTCGCCCTGGAGCCCAAGCCGAACGAGCCGCGCGGCGACATCTTCCTGCCCACCATCGGGCACGCCCTCGGCTTCATCTCCACCCTCGAGCACGCCGACCTGGTCGGCCTGAACCCCGAGGTGGGACACGAGCAGATGGCCGGGCTCAACTTCACGCACGGCATCGCCCAGGCGCTGTGGCAGGGCAAGCTGTTCCACATCGACCTCAACGGCCAGCACGGGCCGAAGTACGACCAGGACCTGGTGTTCGGCCACGGCGACCTGCTCAGCGCCTTCGCCACCGTCGACCTGCTCGAGCACGGCGGCCCGGACGGCGGCCCGGCCTACGACGGCCCGCGGCACTTCGACTACAAGCCGCTGCGCACCGAGGACCTCGACGGGGTGTGGACCTCCGCGGCGGCCAACATGCGCACCTACCTGCTGCTGCGCGAGCGGGCGGCGGCCTTCCGGGCCGACCCGGAGGTCGCCGAGGCGCTGGCCGCCGCCCGGGTGCCGGAGCTGGCGCGGCCCACGCTGGCCGACGGGGAGACCGCCGCGGACCTGCTCGCCGACCCCTCGGCGTTCGAGGAGTTCGACGCCGAGGCCGCCGGCCGCCGTCCGGGCGGGCAGGTGCGGCTGGCCCAGCTGGCGGTGGAGCACCTGATCGGCGCCCGGTGATGCTCCTGGTCGCGGGGGTCGACTCCTCGACGCAGGCCTGCAAGGTCGTCGTCCGCGACGCCCGGACCGGCGCGCTGGTGCGCGAGGGCCGGGCGCCGCACCCGGACGGCACCGAGATCGACCCGGCCGCCTGGGAGTCCGCGCTGCAGCGGGCGCTGGCGCAGGCCGGCGGGCTGGACGACGTCGCGGCGCTCGCCGTGGGCGGCCAGCAGCACGGCATGGTGTGCCTGGACGACGCCGGCGCGGTGGTCCGCGACGCGCTGCTGTGGAACGACACCCGCTCGGCCGGCGCGGCCCGGGACCTCACCGCCGAGCTCGGCGGCGGGCAGGCCTGGGCCGACGCGGTGGGCGTGGTGCCGGTGGCCTCCTTCACGGTGACCAAGCTGCGCTGGCTGGCCGAGCACGAACCGGGCAACGCCGCCCGCACCGCCGCGGTCTGCCTGCCGCACGACTGGCTGACCTGGCGGCTGGCCGGCTCGCCCGGTGCCGAGGCGCTGGTCACCGACCGCGGCGACGCCAGCGGCACCGGCTACTGGTCCGCGGCGACGGGGGAGTACCGGGCCGACCTGCTGGAGCGCGCCCTCGGCTCCGCCGCGCTGGTCCCGCGGGTGCTCGGCCCGGCCGAGCGCGCCGGGTCGACGCCGGACGGGGTGGTACTGGGCCCGGGGACCGGCGACAACGCCGCCGCGGCGCTGGGCCTGGCCGCCGAGCCCGGCGACGTCGTCTGCTCGGTCGGCACCTCCGGCGTCGTGTCGATCGTCTCCACCACCCCGGCCGCCGACCCGTCCGGCACCGTCGCGGGGTTCGCCGACGCCACCGGCCGGTTCCTGCCGCTGGTCGCCACCCTCAACGCTGCCCGTGTGCTCGACGCGACCGCCCGGCTGCTCGGGGTGGACCTCGACGGGCTGTCCCGGCTGGCGCTGTCCGCCCCGCCCGGAGCCGGCGGGCTGGTGCTGGTGCCCTACCTGGAGGGCGAGCGGACGCCGGACCGCCCGGAGTCCACCGGCGCCCTGCACGGTCTGACGCTGGCCACCGCGGAGCCCGCGCACCTGGCCCGCGCCGCGGTGGAGGGGCTGCTGTGCGGGCTGGCCGACGGGCTGGACGCCGTCGCCGCCACCGGTACCGCGGTCCGGCGGGTGCTGCTCGTCGGCGGGGGTGCCCGGTCGGAGGCGCTGCGGCGGATCGCCCCTGCCGTCCTCGGGGTGCCGGTGCTCGCACCGCCGCCGGGGGAGTACGTGGCCGACGGCGCGGCCCGGCAGGCGGCCTGGGTGCTGGCCGGCGGTGACACCCCGCCGGAGTGGGAGCGGCCGGGCACCGAGCGGTACGAGGCCGACCCGGTGCCGCGGGTGCGCGAGCGCTACGCCGAGGTCCGCGACCTCACCGCCCCCCGCCCGCGCTGACCGGGCCAGCCTCCCGCGCGCGGAAGCTCGCCGCACCCTGCCCCCAGCGGACTTCCGCGCGCGGAAGGCCGCGTCGCCTCGCCCCGGGACGGCCTTCCGCGCGCGGGAGGCCGCCGGGAGGCCGGTGGACGACGCCGGGCGGGCCGGGTGGCGGGGCATACCTAGACTCGACCGAGGGCCACGGCGACCCGTGGGCCCGCAGCGATCGAGGAGAGTGCAGTGGCCGTCCGAGCCATCCGGGGTGCGACGCAGGTCGACGCCGACGAGCGGGAGCAGGTCCTCGACGCGACCCGCGAACTGGTCAGCGCGGTGATGGAGCGCAACCGGCTGGAGCACGACGACGTCATCAGCATCCTGTTCACCGCCACCCCCGACCTGGTCTCGGAGTTCCCCGCGCTGGCCGCCCGCGAGCTGGGCTTCGGCGACGTCCCGCTGATGTGCGCCACCGAGATCGGCGTCCCGCACGCGCTGCCGCGGGTGCTGCGGCTGATGGCGCACGTGGAGACCGACCGGCCGCGCGCCGAGGTGCAGCACGTGTACCTGCGCGGGGCGACGGCGCTGCGGCGGGACATCGCCCAGTGAGCGAGCTCGCGAGCTCACGGGTGGGCACAGCAGCGTCGCGAGTGCGGCCGACGAGCGTCAGCGAGGAGTCCGTCATGAGCGAGGGACGAGCGGACACCACTGTGCGCAGCGATCGCACAGTGAGCGACTTCGTGGGGCAGGTGGCCCTGGACGGCCCGTCGGGGACGGGCAAGTCCAGCGTCGCCCGTGAGGCGGCCACCCGGCTGGGCGCGGCCTACCTGGACACCGGGGCGATGTACCGCGCGGCGACCGTCGCGGTGCTGGACGCCGGGGTGGACCCGGAGGACGCCGAGGCCGTCGCCGCCGTGGTCGCCGCGGCGCACATCGAGGTCGGGACGCAGGCGCAGACCGAGCTGGTGGAGGTGGACGGCGTGGACGTCGCCGTGCGCATCCGCAGCGCGGAGGTCACCCGCGCGGTGTCGGCGGTCTCCGCGGTGCCCTCGGTGCGCCGCCGGCTGGTCGACCAGCAGCGCGCGCTGGTGGCGTCGGCCGACGCGGTCGTCGTCGAGGGCCGCGACATCGGCACCGTCGTGCTGCCCGAGGCGACGCTGAAGGTGTACCTGACCGCGGCGCCCGAGGCCCGCGCCGAGCGGCGGGCCGCCCAGCTGGGCACCACCGACCCGGCGGAGGTGGCCGAGCTGGCCGCCGACCTGCGCCGCCGCGACGAGTACGACAGCAGCCGCGCGGACAGCCCGCTGCGTCCCGCGGAGGACGCCGTGGTCGTCGACAGCACCCACCTGGACCGCGAGGGCGTCGTCGACCGGGTGGTCGAGCTGGCGCTGTCGACGGTGGGGGCCGCGCGGTGAGCGAGCAGACCGGGCCGCTGCCGGTGGTGGCCGTCGTCGGGCGGCCCAACGTCGGCAAGTCCACCCTGGTCAACCGCTTCCTGGGCCGCCGGGCCGCCGTCGTCCAGGACACCCCGGGCGTCACCCGTGACCGGATCGCCTACGAGGCGCTGTGGAACGGCAAGCGGTTCACCGTCGTCGACACCGGCGGCTGGGACCCCAAGGCCAGCGGCCTGGGTGCCTCGATCACCCGCCAGGCCGAGTACGCGATGAAGACCGCCGACGTCATCGTGTTCGTCGTCGACAGCCAGGTCGGCGCGACCGACACCGACCTGGCCGCCGCGCGGATCCTGCGCCGCAGCGACCGCCCGGTGATCCCGGTGGCCAACAAGGTCGACGACGAGCGCAGCGAGGCCAACGCCTCGGAGCTGTGGTCACTCGGTCTCGGGGAGCCGCAGCCGGTGAGCGCGCTGCACGGACGGGCCAGCGGTGACCTGCTGGACCTGATCCTGGACGCGCTGCCCGAGGCGCCGCGGGAGCAGGAGGACGAGGCGGGCGGCCCGCGGCGGGTGGCGCTGGTCGGGCGGCCGAACGTCGGCAAGTCCAGCCTGATCAACCGGGTGGCCCGCGAGGAGCGCTCGGTCGTGGACGCGCGCGCCGGCACCACCGTCGACCCGGTCGACTCGATCGTGACCCTGGGCGGCGAGGAGTGGCGGTTCGTCGACACCGCGGGGCTGCGCCGCAGGGTGAACAACGCCAGCGGCATGGAGTACTACGCCAGCCTGCGTACCGAGGCCGCCATCCAGGCCGCCGAGGTCGCCGTCGTCCTGCTGGCCGCCGACGAGGTGGTCAGCGAGCAGGACCAGCGGGTGATCACCCAGGTGGTCGAGGCCGGCCGCGCGCTGGTCATCGCGTTCAACAAGTGGGACACCCTCGACGAGGACCGCCGCCTGCAGTTGGAGCGCGAGGTCGAGCGCGACCTGGCCCGGGTGAGGTGGGCCGCGCGGGTCAACATCTCGGCGCTGACCGGCCGCGGCGTGGACAAGCTGGCCCAGCACCTGCGCGAGGCGCTGGCCTCCTGGGAGGCGCGCGTGCCGACGGCGGAGCTGAACGCCTACGTCCGCCAGCTGGTGCAGGAGACGCCGCCGCCGGCCCGGGGCGGGCGCGCCCCGAAGGTCAAGTACGTGACGCAGGCCGACGTCCGCCCGCCCCGGTTCGTGGTGTTCTCCACCGGGTTCCTCGAGGCCGGCTACCGGCGGTTCCTGGAGCGCAAGATCCGGGAGCGGTGGGACTTCTCCGGGACGCCGATCGAGATCTCGGTGAAGGTCCGCGAGGGGCGGGGGACCGAGAAGCCCAGGCGCTGACCGCCGCGGGGCGGGCCGGCTACAGGAAGTCCAGGTCGGCGCCCTGCGACGCGGGCAGCACCGTGGTGGCGTACAGGTGCCGCCAGCCCCGGGGCGGGACGGCGAACGGCGGCAGGTCAGCGCGCCTGCGCTCCAGCTCCTCGGCGTCCACCAGCAGGTCGATCCGCCGTCCGGGTACGTCGAGCTCGACGAGGTCGCCGTCCCGGACCAGGGCGAGCGGTCCGCCCGCGGCGCTCTCCGGGCAGCAGTGCAGGACGACGGTGCCGTAGGACGTGCCGCTCATCCGGGCGTCGGAGACGCGGACCATGTCCCGGACCCCGGCCTCGGCGAGCCTGCGGGGGATGGGCAGCGACCCGGCCTCCGGCATGCCCGCCGCGATCGGGCCGGCGTTGCGCATGACCAGGACGTGGTCGGCGGTCACCTCCAGGTCGGGGTCGTCCAGGCGCCGCGCGGCGTCCTCGGGGGAGTCGAACACCAGCGCCGGGCCCCGGTGCTGCAGCAGGCCGGGGGTGGCGGCGGAGGCCTTGATCACCGCACCGTCGGGCGCCAGCGACCCCCGGAGGACGGCCAGGGCGCCGGGGGGTCCGAGCGGGTCGTCGAGGGTGCGGACGACCGTCTGCCAGGCGCCGGGTGGAGGGACCGACGCGAGGTGCTCGCCCAGCGACGTCCCGCCTGGACCCCGACGTGGTCGAGGTCCAGGCGGCTCTCCAGCACCTTGAGCAGCGCGGGGACGCCGCCGGCGTGGTGCAGGTCCTCCATGTACTGCGACCCGGAGGGCTTGAGGTCCAGCAGCAGGGGCGTGTCGCGGGAGACGCGGTCGAAGTCGTCCAGCGTGAGGTCCACGCCGGCCCGCCGGGCCACCGCGAGCAGGTGGACGACCGCGTTGGTCGAGCCGCCCGTCGCCGCCAGCACGACCAGCGCGTTCTCGAACGCCGCACGCGTCATGACCTCGCGCGGCAGCAGCGGGTCGCGGGCGAGGGCGACGGCGCGCCGCCCGCTGAGGGTGCCGTGGCGCAGCCGGTCACCGGACGGGGCCGGGGGCGTGGCGCCGCCGGGCAGCATCATCCCCAGCGTCTCGGCCATGGCCGCCATGGTCGAGGCGGTGCCCATCACCATGCAGGTGCCCGCGGTGGTGACCAGCGCGGACTCGACCGCCCGGATCCGGCCCTCGTCCAGCTCGCCGCTGCGGTGCCGGGCCCAGAAGCGCCGGCAGTCCGTGCAGGCGCCGAGCCGCTCGCCCTCGAAGGAGCCGGACGTCATCGAGCCGACGACGTCCACGACCACCGGCACCTCCGAGGAGGCGGCGGCCATGAGCTGGGCCGGCACGGTCTTGTCGCACCCGCCGAGCAGCACGAC
Source organism: Geodermatophilus sp. DSM 44513 (assembly GCF_032460525.1). Classification (NCBI taxonomy): domain Bacteria; kingdom Bacillati; phylum Actinomycetota; class Actinomycetes; order Geodermatophilales; family Geodermatophilaceae; genus Geodermatophilus; species Geodermatophilus sp. DSM 44513. Next base: position 2,086,980 of record NZ_CP135963.1, read on the forward strand.
GGCGTCCATCGGCTGGGCGCGGACCATCTCCTCGGTCTCCATGGCCAGGAGGTTGCGGTAGAGCATGGTGGGGGCCGCGAAGCTCTCGTGCAGGCTGATCGTGGGGAACACGAACGGCAGCCCGCCGGCCTCGAGCACGCCGCGCTTGACCTGCTCGACGAGGGCGGGCATCAGCCGGTGGCAGGGGTTGTAGTCCGAGCCGAGGTCGGCGATGCCGACGAACGGGCGGGACAGGTCGTCGGCGTCGTAGCCGGCCCCGGCGAGGAAGGCCGCGCGCAGGTACCGGCTGAAGCCGGCGTCCCCGTAGGACGACGTGTTGCGGGCCACGCCGCGGGGCGCGTCCTGGCTCATGCGCCCACTCTGCTGGACGGGCGGGTGACGCGCCGGTCCGCCCACCGATGAGTCCGGCGGCCGGCGGCGGTCCACCCCGCATGACGCACACCCTGCAGACCCCCGGCGCCGTCCTCACCTACGACGTCCGTCCCGGCACCTCGGCCACGGAGCCGCCGCTGCTGCTCGTCGGCTCCCCGATGGGCGCGGCCGGCTTCGGCACGCTGGCCGGCCACGTCCCCGACCGCACCGTGGTCACCGTCGACCCGCGCGGCGTGGAGCGCAGCCGGCGCACCGACGGCGCCACCGAGACGACGCCGGAGGAGCACGCGGACGACCTGTCCCGGCTGATCGCCAGCCTGGACGCCGGCCCGGTCGACGTGTTCGGCAGCAGCGGGGGAGCGGTGAACGCCCTCGTGCTCGTCGCCCGCCGTCCCGACCAGGTGCGCACCCTGGTGGCGCACGAGCCGCCGGCGCTGCAGCTGCTGCCCGACCGGGAGGCGGCGCTGGCCGCCACCCGGGCGGTGCACGCGGCCTACGTCGACCGCGGCTTCGGTGCCGGCATGGCGGGCTTCATCCGGCTGGTCGGGCACCGCGGGCCGGTGCCCGCCGACCTGGGGCCCGCGCCCGACCCGGCCGCGTTCGGGCTGCCGGCCGGGGACGACGGCTCCCGGGACGACGCCCTGCTCGGGCACAACCTGCTCACCTGCACGCACCACGAGCACGACCTCGACGCGCTGCGGGCGGCGTCCACGCGGGTGGTCGTCGCGGTCGGTGCCGGGTCGGCCGGGGAGTTGGCGCACCGCTGCGGGCTGGCGCTGGCCGAGCGGCTGGGCAGCGCCCCGGCGGTGTTCCCCGGCGACCACGGCGGCTTCCTCGGCGGGGAGTACGGGATGACCGGGGAGCCGGAGGCCTTCGCCGCGCGGCTGCGGGAGGTGCTGGCCGCCGACCGGACCCCGGCCGTGGCGGGCGGCTGACCACCGGCCGGGGCCGGCCGGGGGGTGCGGTAGCCTGGCGCCTGCAGCGATCGGGCGGTGCACGCCGCCCGGCGCTCGGGCTGTAGCGCAGCTTGGTAGCGCACTTGACTGGGGGTCAAGGGGTCGCAGGTTCAAATCCTGTCAGCCCGACAGCGGAAAACGCAGCTCAGGGGCCGTGTCCGGAGAGATCCGGACCGGCCCCTGACTCGTTGCTGAGGGGTTTGACCACCATTGTGACCACCGTTAGGCCACCCTCACTCGCCAGCGAAAGCCGCGCCGAGGACGTCCATCGCGCCGCGCGAGACGTCGGGCGCGACGTGCCCGTAGACGTCGCCGGTGATGGCGATCGACGAGTGGCCGAGGATCTCGGACACCACCTTGAGCGGGACGCCGGAGATGAGCATCACGCTGGCCGCCGAGTGCCGGAGGGTGTGCAGCCCGACGTGCGGGAGCTGGGCCTTCTCGGCGGCGACCTTGAGTGCTCGCAGGGCGTTGCGTGGGTCGCAGGGCTCGCCGGTCACAGTGGTGAACACGAACCCGGTCTGCTGCCAGACCGAGCCGGCGCGGTGCCGCTCGCTGTCCTGGGTGGCACGCACGTCGCGGAGCAGTCGCTCGGCCGGTGCGGAGAGCGGGACGGAGCGCTTGGACCTCGCCGTCTTCGGCTCGGTGACCACCAGGCGTCCCTGGACGCGCGCCAGCGTGCCGCGCACGCGTAGGAGGCCCTTCTCCAGGTCGACGTCCGCCCACCTGAGCGCCAGCGCCTCACCGCGGCGCAGGCCGGTGTGCACGAGCAACGCGAAGAGCGGCGCGTAGCGGGTGTCCTCAGCCGCACGCAGGAGGTCGGCGACCTGGGCAGTGGTCAGGTGGGCGGCCTCCCTGCTGGTCACCTTCGGCCGCCGGATGACCGCCGCCGGATTGGACGCCAGCGCACCGTCGCGGACGGCGGTGTCCAGCACGGCGCGGAGGATCGTGTACGCCGAGCGGACGGTCGACTCGGCCAGGCCCTTGCCGCGGAGCTCCACCACCCAGCCCTCGACGTGGGACGGCCGGACCCTGTCCAGGGTCAGGCGCCCGATCGGGCTGGGGAGGATGTGCGTCCGGGCGACGCCGGCGTACATGACCTTGGTCGTCTGCTTGCGCTCGGAGGCCTGCAGCGTGGTGTCGATCCAGTGCTGAGCAAAGGCCGCGACCGTCTGTCTGCGGTCTCGGGCGGGCTGCCCGTCCGCCACCCTCCGTCGGATCGCGGCCGCCTTGTCACGCGCCTCTTGGGGGGTGTCGCCGTAGACGGTGTGACGGGTGGCTACTCCGAGGTCGTCGGTCACCCGGAGGTTGATCTGCCAGCGCCCGTCCGGACGGCGTCGCGGCGTGGAGCCCTCCCTGTTGCCGCGACGCTTCGCCGAGGACCCGCTCCGCGGCGTCCGTGGACTCACCACCGCCCCCTCTCGCCGTCACCAGGCGACGAGTGTCTGCGGTCGGGCCGACGTGGGCCGTCGCGGATCCACAGCTCAGGGCCGTTCCGGCCGCCGACTGTGGACAACGTCGAAGAGCCTGTCCTGATCCGGGCCCGTCCTCCTGCGTCGAGAGTGCGTCCGGGCCGGCTGAGGCGGTGGGGGAGCCTGCAGGTGCTGCACGTAGCGCTCAAGCTCGGCGCGGGGAATCCGGCAGCTGCGGCCGATGTGCACCGAGCGCAGGCCGCCTGCCTTCATGAGGGCGTAGATCGTGGTGCGGCCGACGCGGAGAACCTCGGCGGCCTCCTCGGGTGTGAGCAGCAGCGGGTCGCTGGACACCGGCTCCCGAGGTCCCTGCGCGTCGCCCATGTGTCGCCCTCCTCGTCGGTCCGGCCTCGTGCGCCGGCGTTCGGCGCGTCAGCTCATCTGGAGAAGGCGCCATTTCCGGCCGATTGGTGACACTGCACGGCGAAGTTCCTGTTCTTCTCCGGTTCTCCTGCAGTCCAGGGCCTCGATCACCGAGGGGCGGCGTCCTTCGAGTCCCTCGTCCTCCCGGCGGGCTCTGGTGTGTCTCCGGTCTTCCTCCGGTACGTCGAGGGGATCGGGCGGTGTCATGCGAGCGCAGGTGATCGGGCGGTCACCGGTCGCAGCGCAGGCATGGAGGGTCCGGCTCGACGAGGTCCGCACGGTCGAGGGTTCGGCGTGCTGGGCTGGGGTTGGCGGCCCGGGCACACCGGGCGCATGAATTCCGACCGGTTGAGGTTGATCACCACCGATCCGGCCGTGCTGAGCGGCCAGGCGGTGATCGCCGGCACCCGAGTGCCGGTCAGCGTGGTGCTCGACTGCCTCGCCGCCGGGATGGGTCCCGCACAGATCGTCGAGGAGTACCCGACCCTGACCTCCGAAGCAGTGCAGGCCGCTGCCGCGTACGGGGGGCTGCTGATCCGTGAGGAACTGGTCCCGCCGGGCCCCGAGTGAGGGTCGAACTCGACGAAAACATCCTTCGTTCAGCCCGCCCAGTTCTCACCGCCGCCGGACACGAGGTCGACATCGTCGTCGACGACGACCTCGCAGGTGCACTGATCCGCAGGTCGTGGCCGCTGCGGCCGCCACCGGACGACTGTTGATCACGTTGGATCGGGGACTGGGCGACATCCGCGCCTACCCGCCGGGTAGCCACGCCGGAATCCTCGTACTGCGGGCATCCGATCAGTCGCCACCGACCGTGGCCGCTGCGCCCTCGGAGGTGGTTGCCGGTCACAACCTGACCACGCTAACCGGCACGGTCACCGTCGCGCAGCCCGGCCTGCTGCGTATCCGCCATCTCCCATAGCGGCAGACCGGGGCTCGTTCTGGGATCGGGCAGACGGTGTCCGGCATCCACGAGCCCGTGGTGGCATCGACGGGTCGGGGATCTCGAACTCGTCCGCGTTCAGGGAGTCATGACACTCCTCGGCAAGCCGCCTCCACGGCTGCGCAATCCGAGGACCCGCCACTGGCCCTCCGCAGCGCCGCACCGTCAACCCTTGGCTGCGTACTCGATCCCCGCCTTCGGCCGCGGTTCCGCTAACCCAATCGTCCAAGATCACGAACCGACACACCTGGTGCATCCAGGACTGCGCAATCCGTTGCAACGAGTAACCGGCGACGGGGTGACACAGGTGCGGCCAGCTGCCGGACGTCATGCCGCGCGGGCATCAGCTAGGCGCGCTACCCCTCGCGCCGGATCGGGGGCGCCGGCTGGTTGGGGGGCGCTGCTCGGCCAGACGGGCCCCGCCGTCCAGCAGGGCCGGGGAGTCACATGGCCAACGAGGGACAGTGGCGCGCCGGTCGGGGTGACGTCGGCCGCTCGGGTCGTCACCTCCCCGGTCAGCTACGTCACCCCTGTTCGTTTCCCGCCCCCCCCCCCGACAACTGTGCCGGAGCCACCGTCGACGCCAGTGCCCCACAGGAGCAATGGGGGAGCTCCGCCTCCGCGCGCTCAGGGGAGGTCGGGTGCGCCGCCCCAACGGGCCCGCCGCCGGTAGGACCGCAGGACCGGGTCCAGTGCCCGGGCGAGGGCGGGCAGGTCGCGGTCGTAGACGCGGCCGTCATCGAGTTGATCGGCGAGGTCACGGAGCAACCTCGGCCAATCCCGGCGGGTCGGCTCGAGGCGGACGCGGACTCGACCCGCCGCTCGACCACCTGCACTGCCGTACGGCCGGAAGTCGTTGCACGGCTCTGTTCCCAGGCTCTGTGCCGGCAGGTGGCCGAGCACCACTTGGGGATCGGGCCCCGGCTGCGCGGCGTGATCGGTCCGCCGCACCATCCGCAGGTCGTCGCGGCGGCGCGTCGTTCCGGCCCGCCCGCCGCCAGGTCGGCCCGGTCCGGACGGGGCGTTCCACCGGGGCGTGCTGGCGTTGCTGGCGGTGTCGTTGCTCCCGCGCCCGCCGTCGGGCCCGGTACTCGGGGGTGCCGCTGGTTCCCATGTCCTGAGTCTGCAGGCGGTCCTCCGGTAACCCGTCACCACGCATTCGTTATCGGTGGAGGCGCATATTGGAACCGCCCCCTATTGCTCTCCGAGATCGGGGTGTCAGGCCCGCCGCATGGCGGCGTACTGGCTCCAGTCGCGGGCGGCGAGGGTGGCCCAGCGGGTGGCGGTGTTGGGGGAGAGACCGAGCAGCTCGGCGAGGATCGGCACCGGCATCCGGGCGGCGAGGTCGAGCATCGCCGCCTTGCGGGCGGCGGAGGGTTGGATGCCGAGCGCGACGAGTTGGGAGCGGATGTTCTCGGTGACCAGGTGCTTGCCGGGCAGGCCGCCGGGGAACAGCCAGCGGTCGGGGCGGCTGGCGTAGGAGGCCTGGCCGCGGCGGGCCAGCTGGTCGAGCACGAGCCGGTCGAGCGGGTCTGGCAGCTGGATGGGGACTTCGTCGAAGGTGACGCTCACGGCTCCGCCGGGCTCGGTGGTGATCTGTTCGGGCCGCATGCGGCAGATCCGGGAGAGCGGCTGGGCGAACAGCAGCAGGAACAGGCCGCCGATGCGCACGTAGAGGCGGATGTCGTCGTCGTGCAGCAGTCGCTCGACCTGCTGCCAGCGGTGCTGGTCGGAGAGGGTGACCTGCGGCAGCGCCCGTTCCGGCATGGGGATGGCCCGCTGGGGGCTCAGCCCGCTGCGCTGGGTCCAGTCCAGGAACGTCTTGAGGCTTTGGCCGCGGCCGGGGTGACGGACCAGGTAGTCATCGAGCTGGGCCTGGGTGGCGGTGGCGAGGGTGGTGTCGTGTTCGTCGAGCCAGTGCAGGAACCGGGTGGCGCCGAGGACGGCTTCGCGGGCGTGCTGTACTCCGCCGCGGGTGACCCGGTCGCGCTCGGCGAGTAGCCGTAGCCGGCGCAGCAGCTGCCAGCGGGCGAATCGGTCGATCAGGTCGGCGTTGGCTTTGGGCTGGTCGGCGAGGAGCTCGCGCAGCCACGGGACGATGCGTTCGACGGCGAGCTGGTAGGGCGGGATGACGCCGAGGGCGGCGAGCAGGTCGCGCACGTAGTCGACTGCGCGGCTGGAGGGCAGCGTCTCGAAGGCGGCGTGGGAGATCTCCAGCTCGCCGCGGGCCATGTCGCGCAGGATGTCCGGGCGGCTGGAGGCGCGGGTCAGCCAGTAGAGCGTGGTCTGCGGCCGTGGCGCGGCCATCAGCGCGTCGAAGACCGGTTGCAGCTGCGGGTGGATCCCTCCGCTGGGGTCGGTGAGCAGCTCGGTCAGCTGCTGGCGCAGCGTGCAGGGCCCGCAGTGCCGGCCGAACGGGCTGTCCTCGCGGCCGCAGGCCGGGCAGGCGTAGACCGGGTCGTGGCCGGTGCAGTCGGCGCAGGCCGGGCGGCGGCCGGCGTCATAGAAGGCCAACACCTTCAGCCCACCGCAGCCCGGGCAGGACGCCGGGGCGCGGCGGAAGCGCAGCACGCAGGTCTGGCAGATCCACTGCTCGAGGATCTTGCGGTGACAGGGGCGTAGCTGGCCGCACTGCCCGCAGGTCGTCGTCGACCAGCCGCGGGTCACCGGTCCTCGCGGGGACGGCGGACGGTGGCCCGGATCGGGCGCAGTTCTCCGATGCCCAGCCCCTCCTTCGCTGTGTCGGTGCCGGTCTTGGTCCGCTCGGCTTGCTTGACGACGGGCTCGAGCAGGTCGCTGGGCTGGCAGTCGAGGATGTCGCAGAGCGCGGCGAGCAGGTCGACGTTGACCCGCTGCGGCGGGGTGGTGACCAGCTTGTGCACGTACTGCCGGGTCAGGTGCACTCCGCGGTCGGCCAGCAGCGGCACCAGCTCGCTGGTCTGGAAGATGCCGCGGCCGGCCATCACCTGCCGCAGGTGCCAGCGCATTTCCACTCGGCGGGTCATCGGGCTGCCTCCGTCCCGGTCGTCGTCCTCATCGGCGTCGCCGTCTTCGTCGTCGTGGTCGTCTCGGTGGCCGCCGGTGGTGGCGTGTAGACCCGGGCCAGCGCCGCGCGCAGCGTCTGGTTCTTGAAGTCGTTGCTGACCGAGGTGTAGATCGCCGTGGTCGAGGCGTAGGCGTGTCCGACCTGCTCTTGGACGAACCGCTCCGGGTAGCCGAACTCGATCAGGTGCGTGACGTAGGAGTGGCGCAGGCAGTGCAGGGTCAGCTCCGCCGGCAGCCCGGCCTCGGCGCGCAGCGCCGCGAACCGCTTGTCCAGGTGCTTGGTCGAGACCCGGGTCAGCCGCTCGGTGACCCACAGCGCCGGATGATCGGCCGGCCGCAGGATCGGGCGGGCCTGCTCGGTCCACTGCCGCAGCCCGGCGATCGCCCAGTCGAACTCCGGCACCGCCAGCACGGTGCGCCGGCGCGGGACGCCGCCACGGATCGCCTTGCCGTAGCGCACATGCACCGACCCGTAGCTACCCCAGTCGGGCACGTGCGGGTTCGGCCGCAGGTCGGCCACGTCGAGGCGGCACAGCTCGTTGCGGCGCAACCCGAACGCGTAGCAAGTCTTGATCATCTGCGCGTCGCGCAGCGCGGCCAGCGCGCCCTTGCGACCGGAGCCGGCGATCGCCTCGACCCGGGAGTCGAGGTGGTCGAACAGCTGCTGCAGCTCGTCATAGGCCAGCGGGCGCCGGCCCGGCCGGCCCTCGTAGTCCGTCAGGTGCGCAACGGTGTTCCACTCGTGACACACCTGGGTGGGCACCTGACCGAACCGGTCGCGGCACTGGCGCGGCCACTCGTAGCGGGCGTCGGTCAGGTAGTCGCAGAACATCCGCAGCGTCAGGTGGTAACCGCGGATCGTGGCCGGCGCCAGCCGCTGTTCACCGGAGGTGAGCGAGGCGGTGAAGTCCTCCACGTCCGCCGCCGTCCACGCCCACGGGTAGCCCTCGGTGAACTCGGTGAACCGGCGCAGCAGCGATAGCCGCGGCTCCACCGTCGCATCGGCCAGCATCCGTGACTTCTGCTGTCTGGCCCAGCCGGTGAGCATCGCCTCGAACACGGCGGCCGCCTCGTCCAGATGGACGACTCCGTCGACCAGCACCAGCCCGGCCGAGCCAGGGACCTTCGCCAACCCGGAGCCCCCAGCTGTCAACGGAAACGCGACAATGTCGCATCAACGTAGCGGCGACCGGTCCCACCTCAGGTCAGCGACGCACCGGAGGGTGACCACCTGACGAGAAGGCGCCCAGCTGACGCCCGAAGTGTCAACTTTCCGTCGATATGCGGCCTTTGAGCCCACGGTGCATGAGGTGTGATGCCTGGTGATCTTGGAGTCTCCGGTGCTGTCTACCGTCGACGCCGGTGCCCTACTGGAGCAGAGCCGCCGGTCCGTCTCAGGGCACTCAGGGCAGGTCGGGCGCGCCGCTCCAGCGGGCCCGCCGCCGGTAGGACCGCGGCACCGAGTCCGGTGCCCGGCCGAGGGCGGGACGGTCCCGGTCGTAGACGCGGCCGTCCTCCAGTTGACCGGCGAGCTCGCCGAGCAACCTTGGCCAGTCCCGACGGTTTGGCTCGAGGGGGTACACGGATCTCAACCTGCCGCTTCAGCACCGGCACTGCCGTCCGGTCGGAGGTCGCCGCGCGGCTCTGCTCCCAGGCCCGGTGCCGGCAGGTGGCCGAACACCACTTCGGGATCGGACCGCGGCTGCGCGGGGTGATCGGTCCGCTGCACCATCCGCACGTAGTCGTCGCGGGGTGCGTCGTTCGGGCCCGTCCGCCGCAGGACTGGGCTGGCCCGGACGGGGTCCTTCCTCCGGCGATCGCTGCTGGCGCTTGCGGCGTTGCTGTTCGCGCGTTCGCCGTCGGGCCCGGTACTCAGGATGCCGCTGGTTCCCATGTCACCATTCGGCTGGCGATCCTCCTGTTAGCCGTCACCACGAGGCCGCTACGCGGCCATGTGGACAGAGCAGACCCGACCTCGCGGCTGGCGGGTTCCGACCGCGCGCTGACGACGGGATCGCTGCTTGCGCTTCGGCTTCTCTCAGGTCCGGTCCATCGTCGGGACGGCATTCAGCGGCGGATCAGACACAGGCTGCGTCGACGGTCCGGTGTCGTGGTGTGGACCATCGGCCCCGGCCCCGGCCCCGGGCACGACGACGGGGCGGCCGTCGACCATGCCCAGCACGGCGTCGCAGGCATAGAGCTGCTGCACCCGGCGCGCGTCGATGACGTCCCCCACCAGTCCGCTGTCGAGCATGCGGCCGTCCCGGCCGAGTGCGGCCGCATCGTCGGCGAACCACAGGGCGTGGTTCGGGTCGTGGGTGCAGACCAGGGCTCCGCAGCCCTCGTCGACCAGGCGCCGAATGGTGGACCACACCAGCAACTGGTTGCCAAAGTCCAGGCTGGCGGTGGGCTCGTCCAGCAGGAGGAAGCGAGCACCCTGAGCCAGTGCCCGGGCGATGAGCACCAGCTGTCGCTGCCCGCCGCTGAGAGTGAGGTAGGAGCGGGCGGCCAGGTGGGTGAGGCCGAGCCGGTCGAGTGCGTCGAGGGAGGCTGCGACGTCCGCCGGGGTCGGGCCGAACACGCCGCCGCGCTGCGGGTTGCGACCCATGAGCACGACGTCCCGGACGAGGAAGGAGAAGGACGGTGCGTGCTCTTGGGGGACGTAGGCGATGGTCCGGGCGAGCCGCCGGGCGTCCCACCGGGCCAGTGACTCCCCGTCCACGGTGACCAGGCCGCGGTGTCGCTGGACCCCGACGATGCAGCGAAACAGTGTCGACTTGCCTGCACCGTTGGGGCCGAACAGAACGGCGAGGCGGCCCTGGGCCACCTCGAGGCTGACGCCGTCGAGGACGGTGACGCCGCCGAGTCGGGTGGACAGGTCCTTGATCTCGAGCACGATCAGATCCCCCAGCCGGTGCCGCGGCGGCGCAGCAGGGCCACGAGAAACGGCGTGCCGAGGGCGGCGGTGACCACGCCGATCGGCAGTTCGCCGGAGTGCAGGGTGCGGGCGAGGTCGTCGCAGATCATGAGGAAGGTCGCGCCGAGGAATGCCGACACGGGAATGACGGCCCGGTTGTCGGCGCCGGCGATCATCCGGGCGGCGTGCGGGATGAGCAGCCCGATCCAGGCCACGATGCCAGCCACCGAGACGGCCAGCGCGGTCAGGGCCGTCGCCACCACGATCAACACTCGTCTCGTCACCGCCGGGTCCACGCCGAGCGACCGGCACTCCTGGTCGCCGAGGGTCAGCAGGTTGAGCCGCCACGAGTAGGCCCAGGTCAGCAGTACGCCGACCGCGACCAGTGGGGTGACCAGGACGACGTCTTCCCACCGGGAGGTGTAGAAGCCGCCCAGCACCCAGAACACCAACCGGCGCAGCTGGGCGTCGGTGCCCAGGTACTGGAACATCGCAAAGACCGACATGAAGAAGGCGCCCACGATCACCCCCGACAGGACCAGGGCGATTGTCGAGCCTCGGTTGCGGGCCAGGAGCGTCGTGGCGCTGACGGCGATCGCGCCGAAGACGAACGCCGACAGCTGGACGGAGAAGGGGACCGGGAAGAGGACCGCGAGGCCTGCGCCGCAGGCCGCGCCCGCCGAGACGCCGAGGATGTAGGGCTCGACCAGCGGGTTGCGGAAGGTGCTCTGGAACACCCCGCCGCTCACCGCGAGGGCAGCACCGACGGCGGCAGCGAGGAGCGTGCGCGGCAGCCGGATGTCCCAGATGACCGTCGTCTGGGTCGAGACGACCTGCAGGGGCAACCCGAGGCCTGCGCCGAGCACGGTGGCGACGTCGGCCAGCGGGATCCAGTAGGCGCCGACGCACACCGACACGATCAGGGTCACGGCCGCGGCGGCGGCGGAGAGAACGATGGCCAGTCGCCGTCGCCACGTGGCGGCCAGCGCCGCCCGGAGAGCGTCCCCGGGCGGCGCGGCCACGTCGTCTCGCGCCGGCGCGACCGACGCTCCCTGCATCAGGACCCCAGGTCGGCGCGGTACCGCTGGCCTTCGATGGCCTCGGCGGCCGCGTCGGCATCGAGGCCGAAGGCGCCCTGGTAGAACTCCTGCTCCCAGGCGGCCAGGTCGACGTCGGCGAAGGCGTCGGGGTAGAGGGCGGCACCCACCTTCATCAGGGCCACCGGCGTCTCCAGGGTCGCCCGCCACTCGTCGTAGCCCAGCGCGGTCACCCTCTGGTCCCGGATCGCCCGAAGGTCACGCAGCTTGTTCCAGTCCAGCCCTATGTTTGCGCCGGCGTAGACCTCCTGCGTGCTCAGGTAGCCCTCGTGGCCGATGACGACGAGCACGTCGGGGTCGTGGGCGAGGAGTTGCTCCTCGGAGATCGGCACGAAGGTGCCTGGCCCGGCCACGTTGCGAGCGCCCAGCAGTGTCGAGAACAGGTGGGACTGCAGGCTCTTCTCGCCCATCAGGTAGGCGGTGGTGGCGAAGAGGGCCACGCTGGGTGCCGGGGCGTCGTCCGGGATCCTGGTGAGTACCTCGTCGATCCCACTGCGCAGGTTCTCGACGATGCGATCGGTGTCGGAGCTGCGCTCGTACACGGTGCCCACGGTGTCGACGATCGAGTACGCCGTGTCCATGCTCGGCTCGTCGAAGTTCGAGGGGGAGAGGAAGACGACCACGGGGATGCCGAGGTCCTCGATGGTCTGCACGGCCTCCTCGTGCAGGGTCCGATCCTCGTCGCTGGCCACCCATGCCTCCAGGAACACCACGTCGGTGTCGAGGGAGGCGAGCTCCTCGTAGTTGATGCCGCTCCAGGCTGAGCCCACCTCGACGGCGTCGGCGATGCCGTCGACCATGACCTGGCGGGTGGGGTCGTCCTTGGTCGCCGGGTCGACGGCCACGATCGTGTTGTCCTCGCCCAGGATCGCCAGCGTCTTGCTGACCAGGCCCTCCCACTCCATGACGGCGACTCGGTCGGGACCGGTGGGCACCTCCACGACCCGGTCGAAGTCGTCGGTGATCTGGACGGTCGCGGGCGCTTCCTCGGCCGCTGACGTCGGGACCGACGGCGTGCCGCAGGCGGAGAGGACGACGGCGCCGAGCACGGCGATCGGCGCCGTTGGGCGGAGCGGAGGCATGACAGCTCTTTCTCGAGTGGGACGGGGCGGTGCGGCGCCGCCGGCAGGGGACACCGGACGACGCGGTCGCAGCGATTACGGGTGGGCGGTTGACCACCGGACCGTGCGTGGTGTCGGATGTTAACGAAAATCATTCTCAACACAAGGCATGGGGGAACGCTCATGACCACCACCGCCGCCGAAGTCCCGCCGCGGTCTCTCGCTGACCCGTCGCGCCCGGAGCCTCCGCCGGCCGACGACCGGCCGGTCAGCGCGGACCAGCCGCTCTACCTGGACCCCGTCATCGGTGCAGCGCTCTCGCGGATCCTGCGGGAGCGAGCCACGTTGAGCGGCTGGCTGAGGAGTTTCGGCAGCCCGCTGGCCGTCGTGCTGCCCGACCAGGTCGCCGACAACCTCGCCGCCTTCCAGACCGTCGCCGCCGAGCGCCGGATCGATGCCGAGGTGTACTACGCGCACAAGGCCAACCGGTCGACCGCCTTCGTGCGACGACTCGCAGACAGCACGGCGCGCATCGACGTCGCCTCGGTCGGCGAGCTCGAGCACGCGCTCGGATGCGGCTTCGCGCCGGAGCGGATCATGGTCACCGGCCCCAAGACACCGGAGCTGCTGTGGCTCTGCGCGCAGCTGGGCGTGCTGGTCAACGTCGACTCGCTGGCGGAGCTTGCGGCGCTGGCCAGCGCCGACATCGGCCGGGGCAAGCTCCCGGTGCTGCTGCGGTTCTCGGCCTTCGACTCCGGGGGGTCGGTGCGTTCACGGGTCTCGCGATTCGGGATGCGGGAGGACCAGGCGGACGCCTGCCACGGAGTGCTCGACCGGTGCCGCGACAGACTCGAGCTCCGCGGCGTTGCCTACCACCTCGACACCGTGGGCATGGCGGAGAAGGTCGCCGCGCTGGACGGGTCGTTCCGGCTGCTGCGGCGCTTCCAGATGGCAGGCCATCCGGCCGACGTCATCGACATCGGCGGCGGGTTCGGGGTCAACTACCTGCGCGACGCGCGGCAGTGGGAGGACTACACCTCGGGGCTGACCCGCGCGGTGCTCGGCCACCGGTCACCAGTGACCTGGCGGGGACACGGCTACGGCCTGCGCGCGGAGAACGGGCGGCTCAAGGGATCACTGGGTCTGTATCCGGCGCACCGGCCCTCGGCTGGCCCGGCCTACGTCGCCGACCTGCTCGACCAGCGCTCGCCAGCCTTCCGGCAGCGGTTCGCCGACCTGCTCAGCGAGACGATGACCCGGCTCTTCCTCGAGCCCGGTCGCGCGCTGGTCGACCAGAGCGGACTGGTGCTGTGCCGGGTACTGGAGACCCGACCGACAGGGGAGGGGCGGGTCTTCGTCCGCGTTGACCTGAACCACTCCGACGTCAGCCTCGAGGAGCACGGCGTCCTGATGGACCCGGTCGTGCTGCCCGGTCACGGCGGCCCACGGGAGCCCGGCCGCGGGTTCGTCATCGGGAACTTGTGCCTGGAGGCCGACTTCGTCTCCCGGCGGGAGATCCACTTCCGGTCGATGCCCCGTGCCGGCGATGTGCTCGCGTTCGTCAACACGGCGGGCTACTTCATGGACTTCTCCGCCGACCACGCTCTGTCCCAGCCGATCGCCCGGAAGGTGGCGGCCTCTGCGGACGCCTCGCGGTGGGCGCTCGACGAGGAGTACTGGCCCCTCGACCGGTCGGCGCCCCCGGGAGCGGCCGGTACGTCCATTCGAGAGGAGGACCGGTGAGGTACGACAGCATCACCGACGCGATCGGCAACACCCCGCTGCTCCGCATCGACCCGTCGGTCCACCGGCTGCGGCATGTCGACCTCTACGCCAAGCTGGAGATGCTCAACCCGTTCGGGTCGGTCAAAGACCGCGCCGCCTGGTCGATGGTCCGCGCCACGATCGAGGACGCCGGGCGCGAGGGCCGCACGGTGATCGAGCTGTCCAGCGGCAACACGGCGAAAGCGCTCGCGGTCATCGCCGGCATGCACGGGGTCCGTTTCCGCTCGGTCACCAACCGCATGAAGGTGCCCGAGGTCAAGGACCTGCTGCACCTCATCGGAGCCGAGATCGAGGAGCTTCCTGGCCAGGCCGAGTGTCTGGATCCCACCAACGTCGACGACCCGCTGACCATGATCCACCAGCAGGTGGGCAGCGACCCGTCATACCTGCACACCGACCAGTACTACAACCCGCGCAACACCCAGGCCCACGTCGAGACGACCGGCCCGGAGATCCTGCGCGACCTGGACGGGAACGCGCCGGACTACTTCATCGCCTGCGTCGGCACCGCTGGCTCCTCGACCGGGATCGCCCAGGTCCTGAGGGCCGCGCGCCCCGACATCCGCGTCATCGGGCTGGTCGCGCAGAAGTCGGACTTCGTGCCGGGCATCCGCAACATCGACGAGGTGCACGAGGTCGGACTCTTCGACCCGGAGATCTACGACGAGATCGAGGCGGTCAGCGCGGACGAGGCGATCGACGGCACCCTCGAGCTCGTGCGCCGGTGCGGCCTGCTCGCCGGGCCCACCGGGGGAGCCGCCTACCACGGCGCCACCCGGCACCTCCGCAAGGTCGACGACCAGCTGGAGGCCGACGGCGCCGGCGAGCGCCGCACCGCCGTCTTCGTGGTCTGCGACCGGGTGGAGAGCTACATGAGCTACTTCCGGGCACGGCGACCCGAACTCCTCGGCGACCGGAGCGGCCCACGGGTGACCGCCACGGCTGAGCAGGTCGCGGCCGCGCGAACCCTCGACCCGGCGCAGGCGGCCGCGTGGATCGCCGACGCCGGCCCGTTGGTCGTCGACCTGCGAGGAGGCTTCGCGTACTCCACCAGCCACATCGCGGGCGCGGTCAACGTCCCCGACGAGCTGTTCGCCGACCTGGTCCGTGGCGGTCTGCCCTTTCCTCGGACCCGACCGGTGCTCCTGGCCTGCCCGGTCGGTGAGCAGTCCCGACGATGGGCCGCGGTCCTGACCGGTCTCGGCCACCCCGACGCGCGCAGCCTCGACGGGGGCATCGTTGCGTGGCGGGACGCGGGTCAGGCGCTGGAGCGGAACTGATGGCCGCCACCGACACCGCCCGACCGTCGAGTCTTTCTGGCGCCGCGCCCGAGCTGCTGGCGTGGCATCACCGGGTGCGGGCGCAGTTTCCGCAGATCGTCAACTCCCCGGCGGCCTACCTGGACTCCTCGGCGACCAGCCAGAAACCGCGGGCGGTCCTCGATGCCGTCATCGACTACCTGACCACGACGAATGCCAACGCCGGACGCGGCTCCTATCCCTGGGCCAACCGGACGACGCGACTGATCGAGCAGGTCCGCGAGCAGGTCAAGCACTTCCTCGGCGACCCTGGCCCGCAGGAGTCCTCGGTGCACTTCGTCGGTGGCGCGACCGAAGCGCTGCGCCGGGTGGCGACCGACTGGCTCGCCAGCGCCCTCCGGACCGGTGACGAGATCGTCGTTCCGGGCGGCGACCACTCGGCGAACGCGGTCCCGTGGCACGACGTCGTCCGCGACCTGGCGCGGCGCGGGATCAGCGTGATAGCGCACGCGATGCCGTACGAGACCTCCGGCGACTACGACACCGCCGCCCTGGCCGCCCTGATCGGTCCGCGCCTGCGGTTCGTCGCGGTCACCCACGTCCACCACGTGTACGGGGTGAACATGAACGTCCACCGGGTCCGCCGCGTCGCGGGCGAGGACGTCGTCATCTGCCTGGACGCGGCCCAGAGCGTCGGCCACCTCCCCGTGGACCTGGCGGCGCTCGACGTCGACTTCCTGGCCTTCTCAGGGCACAAGGCGATGGCGCTGCCCGGCGTCGGCGTCCTGTGGGCGGGCAACCGTCGGACGCCCCGCTTCGAGCTGGCCGGCTGGGCCGGCAGCGCGAACACCGCGGGCATCGTCAGCCTGGGCGCCGCCCTGACCTGGCTCGCCGAGGCCGACCCCGCGCGGATTGACCGGTGGACCACCGGACTCGGGGCGGTGCTCACCGATGGGCTCGCCGACCTGCCGTCGATCGACGTGCTGGGCTGTCAAGCCAGCCTTCGCAGGGACTCCGACGTTCAGCGCCGCCAGGGCATCGTGACGTTCCGGCACCGTCACCTGCCCGCCGGCGATCTCGGTTTCTACCTCGAGTCCCAGGGCCACCTGGTGCGCGCGGACCACCACTGCCAGGCCGGTAGGGACCGCCTGCCGTCGGTGCGGGTCAGCACTCACGCCTACACCTCGCCCGAGGAGATCTCCGGTCTCCTCGACCAACTCAGGGTCTTGGAGGAGAAGCGCCCGTGGCAGTAGTCGCCATCACCGACGTGTACGGACCCACCCTGCGGTACGCGCGAGCCTTCCGGGAGGCCGGCCACGACGTCGTGCGCGTCCAGAGCACCCCCGAGGTGCCCCGCGTCTACCGTCCCGGGCTCGCCCCGGCGGTGGTCGCCGAGGTGTTCCTCGCTGATCTCAGCTGCGAGGACCCGGCGAGGGAACTCGCCCCCTACGCGCCGATCGCGGTGCTCGCCGGGGGCGAGTGCGGCGTCGAGCTGGCCGACCGCTTGGCCGAACAGCTCGGCCTCCCCGGCAACGGCACCCGTACCAGCGCCGCGCGGCGCAACAAGTTCGCCCAGGTGGAGGCGGCCCGACGGGCGGGGCTGCGCGCGGCGCGCCAGATCCTCGTCGACGACGAGGAGAAGCTGCGGGCATGGCACGCCGAGATCGGCGGTCGCGCGGTCGTCAAGCCGGTCCGGAGCGCCGGCAACGACGGCGTGCACTTCTGCGACCGCCCGGAGGACTCCGTGCGCGCCTACCGCGCAATCCGCGACGCGGTGAACATCTTCTCCGTCCGCAACGAGGGCGTGGTCGCCCAGGAGTTCCTCCACGGCACCGAGTACGTCGTCAACACCGTCAGCTACCGGGGCCGCCACCGGGTGACCGACGTGTGGCGCTACACGAAGCTGTCGGCCAACGGCGTCAGCGACCGGGTGAGCGCGGCGGTGTCCGTCCCGCCCAGCGCCCCGGCCTGGTCGGCGCTGACCTCCTACGCCGCCGGCATCCTCGACGCGATGGAGATCAGGTACGGGCCAGTGCACCTGGAGATCATGCTGACCCCGGACGGGCCGTGCCTCGTCGAGCTCGGCGCACGGCTCTCCGGCGCCGACACCGCCTACTACGCGGCGCTGGCCAACGGCTCCTCGCAGATCGACTGGGCCGTGCTCGCCGCCATCGACCCCGACACCTTCCTCGACCGCCACGACGAGCCGCTGCGACCGCAGCGGCACGTCGCCATGTGCTTCCTCACCTCTCCGGTGGCCGGAACACTCCGCTCCTACCCCCGTCTGGCGGAGGTGCAGGCACTGGACAGCCACCACAACGTGGTGACCATCGTCGGCCCCGGCGGACGTCTACAGGTCACCGTCGACGACACGACCGAACCGCTGATGATCGGCCTGGCTCACCCCATCGAGTCGGTGCTCGAACGGGACCTGCTGACCGTGCACCACCTCGACGGGTGCGGCTTCTACGAGCTGGCGGACACCCGATGAGGCACTACTCCCGGCTCTGGCGGGTGCCGGGCGCACCGACGCTGCTGGTCGGCGGCGTCGTGGCCCGCGTGGGTCAGGGCGTCACGGTGATCGCCTGGCTGCTGCTCATCCGGCACGTCCGCGGCAACTACGCCGACGCGGCGGCGGTCACTGCCGCGATCGCCCTCTTGACTGCGGTCGCGGCCCCCATCGTGGGCCGTCTCGCTGACCGGTTCGCGGTCAGCCGGGTGCTCCCGTGGTGTGCGGCGGGTTACGTCACCACCCAGCTCGCCCTGCTGCTGACGGTGCGAGCCGACGTCGGCCTGGGCTGGTTGCTGGTCCTCGGTGCTGCCAGCGGCGCGTCCTTCCCACCGATGTCAGCCGCGCTGCGCGCCACCTGGTCGGTGCTGACCTCACCGGACAGCGGCCGCGCCGACCTGCAGCGCACCGCCATGGCCGCCGAATCGGCGCTGTTCGAGCTGGCCTTCGTGGTCGGGCCGCTGCTGCTCAGCATCGCCGCGCTCACCACCGGCGTGATCGTGCCCGAGAGTCGAACCGCCGGCCCGACGGCAGCCCTGCTCGTCGCCACTGCCTGCACGCTGGTGGGCACGCTGTGGGTGGCGTGGGGTAGGGGCATGCGCTCGGTACGTCCGGTCGCCGGCCGGCCACCGACCCGCGGTCTCGGTCCGTTGCGGGCGGAGCGTTTCGGGCTGCTCCTCGGCACCGCCGCAGGCGTCATGTTCGCATTCGGAGTCGCCCCGGTGGCAATCGCAGCCTACGCCGAACAGGCCCACGGCCACGCTGGGAGCACGGCGACAGGCGTGCTCATCGCCGTGTGGAGCCTGGGCAGCGCCGTCGCCGGTATCGTCTTCGGGGCTCTCCGTCTGCGGGCCGGGCTGGTGCGGCAGTACATCGTCCTCCTGGCCGGACTCACCGGCGGATACCTGGTCTGGGTGTTGGCGCCGGGCACAGGGGCGCTCGGCGCCGCGCTGTTCGTGACCGGCGGGGTGATCGCCCCAGCGCTGGCGGTGATGGCCGGCCTCGTGGCGGAGCTGACCGATGAGTCGATGCGCACCGAGGCGTACACGTGGCTCACGACGACCTCGATGGGCATCGCGGCGCTCGGATCCGCGGTCGCCGGCGTGGTCGTCGACGGCCGGCTCGGCGCCGAGGGCGGATTCCTGCTCGCGGCCGTCTCGACCGGACTCGCGCTGCTGCTGGCCCCAGGCTTGCGCGTGCGTCGGCCGGCCACCGCCCCGGTGCCCGAGGTGGTGGCCTGATGGAGCAGGAACTCGCCGCGGGCTGGGTCGAGCGCTGGGACGCGCAGCAGGAGCGCTACGCCCACCGCAGGGAGGAGCGCTTCGCTGTCATCGTGGACCTTGTCCGTCGTGCGACGGCGGGGGACCGCGCCCCCGTCGTGCTCGATCTGGGCGCCGGCCCCGGCTCCCTGGCAGCACGGGTGGCCGACGGAGTCCCCGGCTCGCGGGTGCTGGCCTTCGAGTGCGATCCGGTGCTGGTCGCGATCGGGCGTTCCTGGTGCGGGGACCGCGTGGAGTTCGTCGAAGAGGTCGTCGGCGCACCCGGATGGTCCTCGACCATACCGGCCGGCGTCGCCGCCGCCGTCTCCTCCACGGCCCTGCACTACCCCTCGCTCCAGCAACTGCGCAGCATCTACGCCGACGTCCACCGCCTGCTCCGCCCCGGCGGGCTGATGGCGAACGCGGACCACTTCGGCCCGCCCGACCGCACGCCGCACGATCCCGCCCACCTGGAGCCGTGGCACTCGTGGTGGCGGTCGGCAGCCGACGCGCCAGAGCTGGCCGAGGCCTTCACTCTCCGTAGGTCGGCGCCCGCCGTCAACGGCGACAACCGGCTGACGGTGCAGGACCACGCTGAGGCGCTGACCGCAGCCAGGTTCGTCGAGGTCGAGGCGATCTGGCGTGACGGCCGCAGCGCGGTGATAGCTGCACGGCGACCGCACTGAGGCGGCTCCCCTCGGGTCGCCCACCACACCTGCCCGGGACTGGCGCCGACGCTGACGCAAGCCGGTGTTGCCCCCGAGCGCTACTCCCCGTACCCAGGAGCCGAGCCACGGGCACCGGCCCGGCCCAAGCGAGCGTCCGGCCCCGAGCGCTGGAAGTCAGTGCTCGTCGTAATGGTCGCCGCGTGGCGCGTGGCGATGTGCCCCGTGCACGTAGTCGACGTGGTCCTCGTGCTGCACCTTGGCATGGCCACAGCTGTCCGCGTGCTCGTGGTCGTGTGCCCCGTCGACGGCGTGCACCTGGCCGGTGCACTCGTCGATGTGGCCGTCGTGCGCATGGTGCAGGTGTCCGTCGTGCAGGTGATCGACGTGCCCATCGTGCCCGACCGCCCCGTGGCCGCAGTCCGGTGCATGGACGTGGGCGTGTTCGGGATGGGTCTGATGCTCCGTCGCGGTCATGGCCGCTCCTCTTCGAGATCGGTACGCATCTCGGCGTTACCCCGGACAGGGGGACGGGCCGTCGCCATCCGGCTCGTGGTCGAGGAGAAGCTTTACGGTCGGGCGCTGTGGCCGGCGACGTCACCGCATGACCAGGCCGCCGTCGACGAACAGGCAGGCGCCGGTGACGAAGGCCGCCCAGCTGCTGGCGAAGTAGAGGACGGCCCCCGCGACGTCGTCCGGTGTGGCCAGGCGCCGCAGCGGTGCCGCCTGTTCTAGGGCGTCGCGCTGCTCGTCGGTCGCCGTCCGGCTGGCGTCGGTGGGGTGCACCATGCCCGGTGCGACGCAGTTGACGGTGATCCCGAACGGTCCGAGCTCGGCGGCCAGGGTGCGCGAGTAGCCCAGCAGCGCGGCCTTGGCGGTCGTGTAGTCGTGATAGGGGACGCTGGGCCGTTCAACGAGGTCGGTGACCACGTTGACGACCCGGCCACCGCCGCGGGCCTGCAGGCCGGGCAGCGTCGCCCGGCAGACGTTGACCGCGCCGCCCAGGCTGCCCTCCAGCTGGCGCTGGTGGTCCGGCCACGACGTCTGCCACACCGTCCGCCGGGCGAGGAGGTCGAAGGTGTAGCCGCGCAGGGCGTTGTTCACGACGACGTCCGCGGGCCCGAAGCGGTCCTCCACCTCGCGGACCGCGGCCTGGACGGCGTCGGGGTCGGTGACGTCGGCCTGGACGGCGTGCGCCCGCCCCCCGGCGGCCTGGATGTGGGCCACCACGGCTGCGGCCGAGGTGGCGTCGCGCAGGTAGTTGACCGCGACGGCGGCGCCGTGCGCGGCGAGCGCCCGGGCGATCACGGCGCCGATGCCCCGGCTGGCGCCGGTCACCAGCGCGACCCGGTCGCGCAGCAGGTCACTGCGGCCCAGCCCGCCGTGCGGTGGCGGGCTCACCGCCGTCCGCCGGCGTCCGGAGGGTGCGAGGGCCGGGTCCACTCCGGGTCGTACCGCTCCACCTCGGTCTCCGCGGCGCCCTCGACGTCGGTCCACCGGACCAGGGCGGCGAGGCTGCCCCGGCCGTCGTGGTGCCACCCGGCGGCCGGCTGGGGCATCTGCCCGACGGCGCAGACCCGGTCCACGCCGCACCGGCCGAGCAGCGACGCCCAGGCGTCCAGCCGCTCGGGTGCGCACGCGACGCCGGCGGTCTGCAGGTGGTGGCGCAGCGGCAGCAGCAGCGGGACGACGTCCTCGAGGGCGTCGACCGGGTGCACGCGCACCACCCGGTTCAGCGGTGAGGGCGCGAACCGCTCGGGCCGCTCCTCGACCACCACCGTCCACGCCGTACCCGGGCTGCTGGCGATGACCTGCACCCCCGGGTCGTCGTAGGAGCGGAGCTCGTACTGGGCGCGGACCGCGGTCACGGCCGCGTCCTCCTCCAGCCTCAGCCGGGCCCGGGGCCGGGCCTGCTCGTAGCGGTCCATCTCCGCGGCCAGGGCCGCGGCGAAGGCCCGTGGGTCGACGGCTCCGCCGCGCTCGACGAACACCACGTGCGGGGACAGGCAGCCCTGCTGGTCGTACTGGGACACGTCGCGGGCGACGCGGCGGGCCGTCTCGGCGTAGCGGGTCAACGCCAGCGCCTCGGAGCCGACGACGGCGAAGCTGACCTTGTGCCCGTAGGGCACGAACGGCACGCCCACCGGCACCCGCCGGGCCAGGCTCTCGGTGGCCCGCAGGCCGGCGGTGGCCGTGACCGCGTCGGAGCGGGCGAAGGCGGCCTGCTCGACGTCCTCGGCCCCGCCGGGCCAGTGGACGACGGCCAGGCACCGTCCCAGCCCCGGGTCCTCCTCGGCGACGGTCTGGGCGAACAGCACGGGGAACAGCGGCTCGGCGCCGGCGGACTTGCCGAGCGTCGCGGACTTGACGAGGAGGGCGCAGACCAGGTTCCAGGCGGGCAGGCCGGGCACGTTGCCGGCGAAGACCTGGGTGGTCAGCCGGGGCCCGTAGGCCCGGGAGAGGCCCCCCGCCCGGTTGGGCTGGAAGCCGTCGAGCACCAGCGGGTTGTCGAAGTCCTGGGCGAGGAAGCGCAGCAGCCGGTCCCGGCGGAAGGTCCTCAGGTGGTCCCTCAACCCGCGGCGGACCATGTCCGGGGCGTACCCGGTGATCCGCGGCAGCAGCTGCTCGGCGGTGCGGCGCTGTGGCAGGTCGGGGTCGGACCAGCGGGCCACCACGCGGCCCACCGTCTCCAGCACTTCCATCACCGGGCGGTCGGCCAGCACCTCGGCCTGGGCCCGCAGCAGCCGCTCGCACAGCACCTCGACGAGCGCCGGCGTCACCACCGGCCCGCGCAGCGGCACGTCGCCCACGCGGCGCGTCGTCCACTCCAGCGCGGCCAGCTCGGCGTCGTCCAGCTGCGGCAGGAAGCAGGCGTCCACCGCCTCGACCGGCTCCGCCCCCTCGAGCGCCCGCGGGTCCAGCAGGGTCACGACCGGCCTCCCTCGTTCGCCGCGAGCAGCTCGTCCAGGGCGAGCGAGCACCCCCGGGCCGCGCTGCCCTGCGCCCGGCCCAGCAGCACGAACCCGCCTGCCGGGCCGCCCTCCGCGAGGTGACCGACGTCCTCGGCCAGGACGGCCAGGACCGAACCGCGGTTGGCCAGGTCGTGGTGCACCAGCAACCCGCGCTGCCCCGGCGGCACCGGCCGGCCGGTGCCGGCATCCACCGCCTGCACGCGGGCCCACGGCGGCACGGCCTTGACCCGTGGTGCCGGGTCCCGCCCGAGCCACGCCCGCCGCAGGGACGTGTCGTAGTACTGGGTGCTGATCTCGGTCATCCCGTAGTAGTTGACGCACCACGCGTCCGGGACGCCCAGCCGCTGGCCGAGTGCCGTCCGCAGCGCCTCGGCCGGGACCTCCCGGGACCGGCCCTTGAAACCGCCGGTGTCCAGCACCCGGCTGCCGGGCGGCAGCCGGAACGCGGTGCCTGCCGCCTCCAGCGCGTCGAGCAGGTGCACGTAGGCGAAGGAGGTCCCCAGCAGCCCCACCGGGACGCCGTCGCGCTCGGCCGCCGCCAGGGCGGCGAGGAGCCCGTCGAGGTCCAGCCCCTCGGCGCCGACGAAGGTGCCGCTGCCGGCGGCACCGAAGGAGTCGACCAGTCGCTGCAGGAAGTACGCCAGTGAGGAGTGCGGCTGCTGCTCCGGCGGCGGGTTGAGGACCAGCAGCCGCAACTGCGCCCGGTCCGGCAGGAACCACTGCCGGAAGCCGGTGCGCAGCGAGGCGTCGTACAGGTGCAGGTGCGGGTGGTGGTTGCGCCCCCGCCGGCCCGGGTCGGTGCTGCCGCTGGTCGTGAACACCGCCGCAGCCTGCTCCGGTGGTGCGCACGACAGCGTCAGCTCCCGGAAGGCGCTCAGCGGCACCGGCGGGATCTCCCGCCAGCCGCGCACCTGCCCGGGCTCTGCGCCGCGCGCCCGGCAGTAGCGCCGGTAGGGGCGGTTGCGCTCGTACTGGTCGGCGAACAGGTCCAGTGCGAGCCGGTCGAACTCCGCCTCCTGGGCCTGCGTCGGGCCGCCGTCGTCCCGGGTCTGCGCCGACGCCTCGATCCAGGCGAGCAGCCGCCGGTCCAGCTCACCGAGCTCGGGGACCGTGGGGGACCGGCCGTTCACCGGGCCACCCGCTCGTCCACGGGCCCGTCCAGCGGCCGGACCCGGCGCGGGAGTTCCCGCAGGTCGGTGCTGCGCCGGCCGAGGAGGGAGACCAGCACCGTCACCGCGGTGGACGCCGCCAGGGCCGCGGCGAAGGGCGGCAGCGACAGGCCGTCGGCGAACGTGGCGACGTCGACCGCGGCGGCGAGGGACCCGCCGGCGACCAGACCGTGCGCCAGGGCGCCGAGGAGGCCGGCCACGGCTCCGGCGACCGCGGCGGCCGGGGTGGTGCGGCGCCACAGCCCGAGGAAGGCCGGCGCGATCGTCGCCGCGCACAGCAGGTCGGCGACCAGGAACAGCCGGAGCACCGAGATTCCCTGGAAGGCCACGAGTGCCGGCACCACGGTGAGCAGCACCACGAGCAGCCGGGCGCCGCGCAGCCCCCACCGCGGCGCCTCGGTGACCACGGCCGCGGCGAGACCGCCCTGCAGCGTGTCGACGGTGGAGGTCACCAGGGCCACCGTGAAGACCAGGACGACGACCAGCACCCACTGCTCGGCCCCGGCCAGCAGCGCGAAGAAGGGCACCGGCGGGTTGCCGAGGTCCACCGCCGAGGCCGCGGCCAGCAGGCCGACCACCCCCGCGGGCAGCACCACGAGGACGCGCATCGCGGCACCCAGCAGCGCCCCGCGGGTCAGGGCCCGCTCGTCGCGCGCGGACCACACCCGCTGCCAGTAACCGTTGTGGAACAGGCTGGTGGCCAGGACGGCGACGACCAGGGTAGCCGCCCCCTCCAGCCCCGCGCCGTCGACGGCGAGCAGCCGCCCGGCGTCCTGGGGCCCCGAGTCCGGCAGCGCGCGGACGACGGCGATACCGACCACGCCGAGCAGCAGCAGGAGCAGCCAGCCCTGCCACGCGTCGGTGCGGATGGAGGCCCGCAGTCCCCCGTGGGCGGTGTACAGCGTGGTGACCGCGGCGACGGCGACCACGCCCACCCGCGGGTCCAGGCCGGACAGGCGCCCCAGCACCGCCCCGATGGCGGTCAACTCCGCGGCCAGCGCGACGAGCATGTACCCCAGGGAGATGCCCAGCACGTACGCGTGCATGACGCGTCCGAGGCGCAGCCGCACGAACTCCACGAGGTTGTGCCCGCGGGGGAGCAGCGCCCGCAGGCGGCGGCCGAGCAGCACCAGCGCCAGCAGGGGCAGGGTGATGGCCACCGCGTAGCCCACCACTCCAGCCAGGCCCACCGAGGCGCCCACCTCCGGCGGCGCGAACAACACCCACGCGCCGACGCCGGAGGCGAAGAAGGACAGCCCGAGGGCGCCGCCGCCCTGGGTGCCCCGGGCGACGGCGAACTCCTCCAGGTCCCGGTCGCGGCCGACCCCGAGGCCCACGCCGGCGAACAACAGCAGCACGGCGGCCACGGCCACCGCGGTCAGGGCGGTGCCCACCACGTCGAGTCCCTCCGCCGGCATTACCCGGTCAGGTTCCTGCGGTCGGCGACGCGTCCAGCCGCCCTCTCAGCCCGGTCCGCCCGAGCTCCCGTGTCTGCAGGACTAACACTACCCAGGCACCGCGCGGTCGCACCGGGCGGAGGGCGCCTGCCGCGCCGGCGGGCGACCGATCAGCGGTCACCACGCGGGGGAGGGGAGCCACCCGCCGGCGGCGGCGCGGAAGTGCTCCGGGGGCAGCCGGCCGGCTCCGGCCGGGACCGACCCGAGCAGCGGGACGCCCACCCGTGGCAGGTCCGCGAGGTTGCAGCGCTCGGCCATGCCCGGCTCGGCCGGCCAGGATCCGACGACCAGGCCGGCGGGTTCCAGGCCGCGGGCGCGCAGCGCCTCGACGGTCAGTCCGGTGTGGTTCAGCGTGCCGAGCCCGGCAGCCACCACGACACCGGATGGGGTCTGGCCGTGTCGTCGCTAGACGCCGACCGACTGCCGGCGGGCCCGCCAGGTCCGGCTCCGTCCCGTCGCCCGGCCGCACCCCCCGGGCAACGGCGGCGGAGCCTGGACAGCCCCCTCGTCCCGGGGGAGGCTGGCGTGCGCGGCGTCGTCCTGGACGTCGCGACCGGCCGGCTGAGCCGGGTCCGGTGAGCCGGCGCCCGAGCAGGAGAGGAGAGGGACCGTGTCGCTGACCCTAGGCACCGGGCCGCTCGCGCGGCCGTCGGCGGGGCAGCTGAACGCCGACCTGTGGTCGGTCGCGCCCGCGCACGCGCTGTTCCTCCACCCCGTGCAGGAGCGCATCCGGGGCATCCTCGGCGGGGAGACGGTGGTGGACACAACCGGCGCGGTGATGCTGCACGAGACGGGGCTGCTGCCACGCTGGTACCTGCCAGAGGCTCACGTGGCACCGGGCGTCTTGGAGCCGAGCGACACCCGCACCACCTGCCCGTTCAAGGGCGAGGCCGTGTACTGGCACCTGGCGGTCGACGGCCGGCGCGTGGCCGACGCGGCGTGGTCCTACCCCGACCCGGTGGAGGGCTGCCCGCCGCTGGCCGGCCTGGTCTCCTTCCCCTTCGAGGCCCTGGACACCTGGCTGGTCGAGGACGACGTGCAGATCGGCCACCCGCGCGACCCGTTCCACCGGGTCGACGTCCGCCGCTCGTCCCGGCACGTGGTGGTCCGCGTGGGCGGGCAGGTGGTCGCCGAGACCGGCAGCCCGTTCGCCGTGGTCGAGACCGGCCTGCCGGTGCGCTGGTACGTGCCGGGGTCCGACGTCCGGCCCGGCGTGCTGGAGCCGAGTGCCACGACGACGGTCTGCGCGTACAAGGGCGTGGCCACCTACGAGCACGTCGTGGTCGACGGGCACCGGTACGACGACGTCGTGTGGTGCTACCGCGAGCCGCTGCCGGAGGCGCTGCCGATCGCGGGACACCGGTCCTTCCACGGGGACGGCGTGGAAGTCGCGGTCACCACCTGAGCCGCCGGTCGGGCGAGCCGAGGCAGCTCTGCAGCGGGTCCGCGACGCCCGAGGTCGGCCCGGCCCGGTCGGTCAGGACACGCCGCGCTCCTGCTCGAGCAGGCGCAGCCAAACCTCGCTGAGGGTCGGGAACTCCGGTACCGCGTGCCAGCGGGTGTCGACGGGCACCTGGCCGACGATCGCGATGGTGGCCGCGTGCAGCAGCTCGCCGACCCCAGGGCCGACGAACGTCGCACCGACGAGCAGGCGGCTGTCAGCGTCGATGACCAGCTGGGCGGTGGCGTGCACACCCTGGCCCTCCCCTGACTGCTGAGCACCGGGTGCTCGTGCTCCGCCGGGAGACCCAGACGACGGGCGGCGCCCGATGAGCGCGGCCAGCCGGGGCGGTCGGCCGGAGCCGACGCCGGCCACCCGAGCCGCGCAGACCGGTCCGACGACCGCACCCGCAGCCCGTGACGCGACGGCCCAGGAGGGCCTTGGCGACGGCACGGCCGCTCAGGGCAGCCGCTCCAGCAGCCGCACGAGGAGGCTGCCGAGACCGCTGGCCGCGGCTCTGCCGGCGGAGACGACCTCGCCGGCGTCCAGCGGCTCGCCCGTGACACCGGCTGCGGCGTTGGTGACCAGCGACAGGCCGACCACCTCCAGCCCGGCGGCGCGGGCCGCGATCGCCTCCAGTGCGGTGGACATGCCGACCAGGTCGGCGCCCATCGTGCGCAGCATGCGGATCTCGGGGTCTCGAAGTGCGGTCCCGGCAGCGCGGCGTAGACGCCCTCGGTCAGCGACGGGTCGAGCTCGCGGGCCAGGGCGCGCAGCCGCGGGGAGTACAGCGCGGTCAGGTCCAGGTGGTCGGCGATGAGGACGACCTGTCCCACCCGGTGGTCGGGACGCAGCCGCCTGCGGCGTTGGTCAGCACGACGGTGCGTACGCCGGCCGTGGGTGCCGTCCGCACTCCGTGCACGACCGGTTCCACGCCGCGACCCTCGTAGAGGTGCGTACGCCCCAGGAAGAGCAGCACCTTGCGCTCACCGACCCGCACCGACCGGATCTGTCCGCCGTGCCCGAGCGCGGTCGGAGCGCTGAAGCCGGCGAGGTCGCCGATCGCCACCGAGGAGGCCGCCTCGCCGAAGGTCCCGGCAGCGGGTGCCCAGCCCGAACCCATCACGATGGCGACGTCGTGGTCACTCCCGAGGGCGTCCTCGAGCTGCTCGGCGGCCCGGTCGGCGAGGCGGAGGGCGTCTGCGGGACGTGGAGGTGTCGGCCCGGCACAGCCGCCACGCTAGGTGCCGACCTGGGAAGTGGTTCCACGCCGGTCGACGGCACGACCGTCCCAGCGCCGTGCTGGTCGCCTGACGACCACACCCGGCGCCCACCCATGGCCTCCGGAGCGCGCGTGGCCGGGGACACGCCACGTGATCGGGTGCTCCGGGCGCGCTTCTTGTCGCGGGTGGGCCCGAGGACGGTCGGGGACGACCGGAGGGTTCCGCGGCGGTTGGCGATCAGCACCGGTCCCCGCGGACGGTCGACCCCCCTGGCTGCGGCCGCTGACGGGGAGGATTTGACACGGCGCAACAGGTTAGGCAAGCCTCACCTCATGCGAGGCTGGATGTCCCGCGATCGCCCCCGGTCCGGGCACTGATGGCGGTGCTCGTCGCCCGCCCGGCGGCCGTGCGCCCGGACGGGGGGGACCGCCGCCGCGGGCTCCTCTGCCGCGCGGGCTCCCGTGCGGGGGGCCTGGTGCTGTTGCTGGTGCTGCTGCTGGGCGTGTGTCTGCTCAGCCTGCGGGTCGGCTCGGTGGAGCTGTCCGCGCAGACGGTGTGGCGGGCGTTCACCGATTTCGATGGCTCCAACGAGCACCTGATCGTCACCTCGCTGCGGCTGCCGCGCACGCTGATCGGCCTCGGCGTCGGGGCGGCGCTGGCGGTGGCCGGCGCGGTCATGCAGGCGGTCACCCGCAACCCGCTGGCCGGGCCGGACATCCTGGGTGTCAACGCCGGCGCCGCCTTCGCCATCGTGACCGCGGTCTTCCTGCTCGGCGTGGTGAGCCCGTCGATGTACGTGTGGTTCGCCTTCGCCGGGGCGGCGGTCACCACGGTGCTGGTGTACGGCATCGGCTCGGTGGGGCGGACCGGCCCGAGCCCGGTCAAGCTGGCGCTGGCCGGCGTCGTGGTGACCTCGCTGCTGGGCTCCTGGACGTCGGGGGTGCTGGTTTTCAACGAGCGGACCCTCGACGAGGTGCGGTTCTGGCTGGCCGGGTCGCTGGCGGGGCGCGACCTGGGGGTGTTCTGGCAGGTCAGTCCGTTCCTGGTCGGCGGTACGGTGGTCGGGCTGCTGCTGACCCGGCAGCTCAACGCGCTCGCCCTGGGCGAGGACGTGTCCCGCTCGCTGGGCCAGCGGACGGCGCTGGTGCGGGCCGGTTGCGCCGTCCTGGTGGTGCTGCTGGCCGGGGGCGCGGTGGCCGCGGCCGGGCCGATCGGCTTCGTCGGCCTGGCGGTGCCGCACGTCGCCCGCGCGCTGGTCGGACCCGACCACCGCTGGCTGGTGCCCTACGCGGCCGTGCTCGGCCCCGTGCTGCTCATCGCCGCCGACGTCGTCGGCCGCGTCGTGGCCCGCCCCGCGGAGCTGCAGGCCGGGATCGTCACCGCGATCGTCGGCGCCCCGTTCCGCATCCATCTCGCCCGCCGGCGCAAGCTGGCCGGCCTGTAGCGGACGCCGCCCCGTGGCCACCCCACCCGTCGAGCACGCCCGGCCGCGGCCGGACGCCGGACCTCGCCGGCTGACCGTCCGCAGCCGGCGGGTGCCGGTGTCGGCGCGGCTGAGCGTGCGCACCGCGGCCCTCGGCGCGGTCGTCGCCGCGCTGGCCCTGGCGGCGGCGGCCTGGACGATGACGCTGGGGGAGTTCCCGGTACCGCTGTCGGACGTGCTGGCCAGCACGTTCGGCGTCGGCACCGCCGACCCGGCGCACGACTTCGTCGTCCGCACGCTGCGCCTGCCGCGGGTGCTGGCGGCGCTGCTGGCCGGCGCTGCGCTGGCCGCGAGCGGGGCGGTGTTCCAGGGGCTGGTGCGCAACCCGCTGGTCGCCCCGGACGTCATCGGGGTCAACGCCGGCGCCTCGCTGGTGGCCGTCTACCTGATCGTGGTCACCGGCTCGGCGCTGCTGCTGCCGGCCGGGGCGTTCGCCGGCGCGCTGGTCACCGCGTTCGCCGTGTACGCCTTCACCTGGCGCCGGGGCATCAGCGGCAGCCGGCTGGTGCTGGTGGGCATCGGCGTCAACGCGGTGCTGGGCAGCCTGACCACCCTGATCCTGGTCCGCTACCCGGTCGAGGAGATCGCCCCGGCGGTGCTGTGGACCACCGGCACCCTCTACGGCGCCGACTGGCGCGACGTCACGGTGCTGGTGGTCGGGCTGGGCGTGCTGCTGCCCCCGGCCTTCTGGCTCACCCGCCACCTCACCGCGCTGCAGCTGGGCGACGACACCGCGCGCAGCCTCGGCGTGCGCGCCGAGCCGGCCCGGGCGGCGCTGATCACCGTCGGAGCCGGCCTGGCGGCGACCGCGGTGGCGGTCGCGGGGCCCATCGGCTTCGTCGCCCTCATCGCCCCGCACATCGCCCGCATGCTCGCCGGCCCGCTCACCGGCGGGGTGCTGCTGCTCTCCGCGTCTGTCGGTGCGCTGCTGCTCGCCGCCTCCGACCTGGTCGCCCAGCACGCCTTCGCCGCCGTCAGCCTGCCGGCCGGGCTGGTCACCGCCGCCGTCGGCGCCCCGTACTTCCTGTTCCTGCTGTACCGCAGCAACCGACTCAGCTGAGAGGCCCCACCGTGCTCCCCCCACCCCTCACCAGGCAGCCCCCCCGTCGGACGCTCGCCCGTGCCGCCGTGGCGGCCGTGCTCGGCTGCGCGCTCGCGGCCTGCGGCGCCGACACCGCCGATCCCCAGGACACCGCGGACGCCGGCCGGCAGACCCGCACCGTCGAGCACGCCGGCGGGTCCACCGAGGTGCCCCTCGCGCCCGAGCGGGTGGCCACGACCAGCGAGGTCCTGGCCGGCCACCTCGCGTCGGTCGGGGTGCAGCCGCTGGCCGGTCCCACCGACGTGGCGGAGTGGCTGGCCCCCTACGCCGACGCCGGCCTCATCCCCGGCGTCGACCCCGCCCGGATCGAGGAGGTCGGGGCCGAGGAGACCGACGTCGAGCGGTTGGCCGGGCTGGCCCCCGACCTGATCCTCATCGAGGAGTTCGCGCTGGACCAGTACGCCACCTTCACCGAGATCGCCCCGACCGTGGTCGTGTCCCGGCCGACCAACGCCGACTGGGCGAACGCCTTCG
This sequence comes from Geodermatophilus sp. DSM 44513, assembly GCF_032460525.1. Lineage (NCBI taxonomy): Bacteria > Bacillati > Actinomycetota > Actinomycetes > Geodermatophilales > Geodermatophilaceae > Geodermatophilus > Geodermatophilus sp. DSM 44513. The sequence continues at coordinate 2,118,007 of NZ_CP135963.1, forward strand.
ACCAGACCGTCGCCGCGGTCGGCGCCGAGGAGCGGGCCGGGGAGGTCCGGGAGCGCTACACGCGGCTGCTCGAGCAGGTGCCGGCCTCGGCCGGCGAGACGGTGGTGACCTTCCTCCGGGGCTCGGGGCCCGGGCAGTTCCGCCTCGACGTGCTCGGCGGCTTCGGCGGCTCGGTGGCGGCCGAGGCCGGCTACCGCGTCGACACCGGGGACGCTCCCGCCGAGCAGGCCCAGGAGAGCGTCATCGAGTACAGCAACGAGCAGCTCGAGGTGGCCACCGGCGACCTGTTGGTGACCACGACCCAGGCCGAGGGCGGGCCGAGCAGCATCGCCGAGCTCCAGGCCGGCCCCCTGTGGACGAACATCCCGGCCGTCCGGGACGGCCGGGTGGTCGAGTTGCCCCAGCCGGTCTACAACGGCGGCACGTACGTCGCGGCGGAGCTGCTCCTGCAGGCCCTCCTCGACGCCACCGGCGAGGAAGGGCCCGCGTCATGACCGACCTGCGCGCCGAGCACCTGCAGCTGGCCTACGACGGCGACCCGGTGGTGCGCGACCTGTCGGTGGCGATCCCCGAGGGACAGGTCACCGTCATCTGCGGGCCCAACGCCTGCGGCAAGTCCACCCTGCTGCGGGCACTGGCGCGGCTGCTCAAGCCGCGCCATGGGGTGGTCTACCTGGACGGGCAGGCGATCACCCGGATGCCGACCCGGCAGGTCGCCGTCCGGCTGGGTCTGTTGCCGCAGAGCGCCAGCGCCCCGGACGGGCTGACCGTGGAGGACCTGGTCGGCCGCGGCCGGTTCCCGCACCACCGCTGGTTCCAGCAGTGGACGGCGGAGGACGAGTGGGCCGTTGAACAGGCGCTGGCCCTCACCGACACCGCCGGCCTGCGGCACCGCCCGGTCGACGAGCTCTCCGGCGGCCAGCGCCAGCGGGCCTGGCTGGCGATGGCGCTCGCCCAGGACACCCCGATCCTGCTCCTCGACGAGCCGACCACCTACCTCGACCTGGCCCACCAGGTGGAGCTGCTGGACCTGCTGGCCGAGCTCAACGAGACGCAGGGCCGCACGATCGTGATGGTGCTGCACGACCTCAACAAGGCCTGCCGCTACGCCTCCCACGTCGTGGCCATGTCCGCGGGGCGGATCGCGGCGCAGGGCCCGCCGCGCGAGGTCATCACCGCCGACGTCGTCCGCGAGGTGTTCGGCCTGCAGGCCACCGTCATCGACGACCCGGTCACCGGCACGCCGCTGGTGGTGCCGGTCGGCCGCCGTCGGCGCACCCTCCCGGCCCGACCGCGGCCCACCCCGGCGCCCGCCGCCCGGCCGGCCGCCGCTGTCGGGCGCCGGTGACGACCAGGAGGGCGACGGTGCCCGGTGGCGTGCTCGTCGACGCCCCGCTGGCCGGCACGCTGGCGGCCATCGACGCCGACGACGAGTGGGTCAGCTGGCGCCTGGTCCCGGGCCGGCCCGACGAGGACTGGGTGCGCTGCGCCGACGTCGACGCCGCCTTCGTCACCGCCTGGGAGCGGGCGGCGGCCGCCCACCAGGCGGCCGAGCACCGCCGCAGCGACCCGCGCGCGGCCGCGGCTCACGTGCTCGGCTGGTACGCCGAGCTGCCCGGTACCGTGGGCGGGCGGCTGTTCGCCGCCGCCCGCCGCGTGCCCCGGGTGGACGCCGGCTCACTCGCCTTCCGGCAGCACCCGGCCGAGTCCTGGGCCGACGGCGTCGTCCTGCTCGACGATCGGTTCTGGTGCCTGCCCGGGGACGCCGCCGCGGACCACCCCTCGGCCACCGTGGTCGCGAGCGAGGAGGAGCTGTCCGCGCTGCTGCGGCGGCAGGTGCGCGCGCACGCCGACGCCTTCCTGCGCTGGTACCGTCCGGGCGCCCGGCTGGCCCGGCGCAACCTGCTGGGCGCCTTCGTCGACGGGCTGGACTGCGGCGTGTGGCACGGCGAGGACCCGGGCCCCGCCGGACGCGCGGCGGTGCAGGCCGCAGCCTCCCGCGTGCTGCCCGGGGGGACGCCGGAGTTCGCTGAGGCCTCGACGCTGTGACGCCAGGTCCGCCCGCACCCGTGGCCGCCCCGCCGGCGATCCGACGGCGAGCGTCGCACCGGCTGGACAGACCGCGCCGTGAGGGGTGAGTCGCGGCCGGCCAACCATCGGGAGCGTCCTCGACCGCACCTTCCTCGGCCACGGGAGTGAGCGGCACCCCGTAGGCGGTCTCCCTCAGGAGGACCTCGCCGGGTGCGGTGATGAGGCGACGCCGCAGCCGTTGCGGCAGCACCATGCGACCTTGCCCGTCTACGGCGACCCGGGTGACGTGCCCCGTGGATGGAGGTCCCAGGGCATCGAGGGTGACCCACGTCGTCGTGGTCACCCTCGGCGACTGGCCGGGCCGCCGCGGGCGCCGTGCCAGGCGTGCCACAGCTCGGCGTAGCCGCCGCCGGCGGCGAGCAGCTCGGTGTGGCTGCCGACCTCGGTCACGCGGCCGTCCTCGACCACGGCGATCCGGTCGGCGCCGGCGGCCACGTCGAGCCGGTGGCTGACCGCCAGCACGGTGCGCCCGCGCAGCGCCGCCTCCAGCGCGCGCTCCAGGCCGCGGGCGGCGGTGGGGTCCAGCGCGGCGGTGGCCTCGTCGAGGACGACCACCCGCGGGTCGCGCAGCAGCAGCCGGGCCAGCGCCACCTGCTGGGCCTGGGTGGGTGACAGCCGCAGGCCGCCGTCCCCGATGCGGGTGGCCGGCCCGGCCGGCAGGGCGGCCACCCAGCCCGACGCGCCGACCGCGGCCAGCGCCCGGTCCAGGTCGGCGTCGCCGGCGTCCGGGGCGGCCAGCCGCAGGTCCTCGACGAGCGTGCCGCGGAAGACGTGGGTCTCCTGGGTGACCAGGACGACGGTGGCCGGCAGCGCGTTTCCCAGGTCGGTCACCGGCACGCCGCCGACGAGCACCCGGCCGGCGTCGGGTCGGTGCACGCCGGCGACCAGCGCGCCCAGCGTCGTCTTGCCCGCCCCGCTGGGGCCGACCACGGCCAGCCGCTCGCCCGGCGCGACGGCGAGGTCGACCCCGTGCAGCACCTCCGGACCGCCGGCGTAGCCGAACCGCACGCCCTCCACGAGGATCGCGGAGCCGGCCGGTGTGCCCGCGGCCGGCCCCGGCGGGACGGCGGCGTCCTCGATGCCGACCAGCCGGCGCAGCGCGGCGGAGGCCGACTGCAGCTCGTCGAGCAGCTCCAGCAGCGTGCCGACCGGGTCCAGCAGCCGGATCTGGTAGAGCGCGGCCGCGGTGACCACCCCGACGGTGGCGGCGTCCCGGCCGACCAGCACCGTCCCCAGCGCCAGCGTGGTGACCAGGGCGACGACCTGCCCGGCGGTCACCGCCGGGCGAAGCACGTTGCGCGCCCGGGCGGTGGACATGGCCGCGTCGTAGACGGCGTCGGCGTCCGCGCCGATGCGGACCCGCTGCGCGGCCGAGCGGCGGAAGGCCAGCACGGTGCGCAGCCCGGCGGCCGACTCGTGCAGCCCGCCCATCAGCCGGCCGACCCGCGCCCGCTCCTCGCGGTAGCGGGCCGGTGCGTGCCGGGCGTACCAGCGGCCCCCGAGGACGACGACCGGCGCGCCGGCCAGCACCGCGGGCAGCAGCGGCGGTGACAGCAGGGCCAGGGCGCCCAGGGTCAGCGCGATCTCCAGGGTGGCGAGCACGGACGACGGTCCGGCCGTGCGCACCGTGCTGCTCAGCACGGCGACGTCGGCGGTGACCCGGCTGACCAGGTCGCCGGTGCCGGCCCGCTCCAGCGTGGACAGCGGCACCTGCAGCGCCCGGGTGAGGGTGTGCCGGCGCAGGTCGGCGAGCACCCGCTCGGCGGCGGTGGCCATGCGCACCGTGCCCCACCAGGACAGCGCCGCGCCGGCCACGGTGGCCGCGAGGAACGCCGCGGCCAGCGGCCCGAGCAGCTCGCCCCGCCCGGCGACCGCCGCGTCGACGATGCGGCCGAGCAGCGCCGGGCCGGCCAGGGTGACCCCGGTGGCGGCCACGAGGACGACGGTCGCCACGCCCAGCGCCCCGCGGTGGGGGCGGAGCAGCCGGCCGGCGGCGGCGCGGGTGCGGGGGCCGTCGGCGACCGGCAGCGGGTGAGCGGCCGGTTCCGGGGCCTGCGGTCCGGGGGCGGTCGGGGGAGCGCTCACCGGCCGGCCACCTCGGCGGCCGGGTCGACCAGGTCGCGGTAGGCGGGCGCGGCGGCCAGCAGGTCCGCGTGCGGGCCCTCGGCGGTGACCCGCCCGTCCTCGACGAGCAGCACCCGGTCGGTCGCGGCCAGCAGGGCGGGGCTGGTGGTGAGCGCCACCGTGGTGCGCCCGGCCCGTGCCCGCACCAGGCCGGCCACCACCTGCTGCTCGGTGTGCGCGTCGACGGCGCTGGTGGGCTCGGCCAGCACGAGCACCGGCGGGTCGGCCAGCAGCGCGCGGGCCAGTGCGACCCGCTGCCGCTGACCGCCCGACAGCGAGCGGCCGGCGGCGGTCACCTCGCCGTCCAGACCGATCCGGTCGACGACGTCCTCGGCGGCGGCGTCGCCCAGCACCCGGCGCAGCGCGGCGTCGTCGGTGGCACCGCCGGCAGGGCCGGCGAGGGCGAGGTTGTGCCGCAGGGTGCCGGCGAACAGGACGGCGTCGTGCTCGGCAACCAGCAGCCGCGCGCGGACGGCCTCCGGGGGCAGCTGCGCGGCGTCGCACCCGTCGAGCAGCACCCGGCCGGCGTCGGGGTCACGGTGCGCGGCCAGCACGTCCAGCAGGGCCGCGGCCGCCGCGGGGTCGGTGACGACGACGCCCACGTGCTCGCCGGGCGCAACCTCGAGGTCCAACCCATCGAGCAGCTCGCGGCCGGCACCGGCGACGGCCACCCCGGCCAGCCGCAACCCGCCACGAGCGGGTCCCTCGGCCGGAGCCCGCGCGCCGGCGGGGCGGTCGACAGCGGTGCGGTCGAGGGCGGGCGGCAGGTCGAGGGTGCGGGCCAGCCGGGCGGCCGCAGCCGCGGCGCGCGCCCACTTGCGGCCGAGCTCGCCGAACGTGGCGATCGGCTCGACGAGGAAGGTGGCCAGCCCGAAGGCGGTCACCAGCTGGCCGGCGGTGAGCGAGCCGGTGAGCACCTGCTGCCCACCGATCCACACCAGGACGGCGACCAGCGCGCCGGGCACCACGATGCGCAGCGCCTCCCAGACCGCGTCGAGCCGGGCGACGTCGACCGCCGCGCCGCGCACCGCGGCGACCCGGGCGGTGAACCGGCGCAGCGCCGCGGCCTCGCCGCCGAACCCGCGCAGCACCCGCACGCCGGCGACGGTGTCGGCGGCGGTGGCCGCGGCGTCGGACAGCCGGTCCTGCTCGGCGGCCGCGCGCTGCTCCAGCGGTCGCCACAGCGGCACCATCGCCAGCAGCGCGGGCACCAGGCCGAGCACGACGACCAGGCCGAGCGGCACCGAGGTGCCCAGCAGCACCGCGGCGACGCCGGCGAAGACCACGACCGAGGCGCTGCCGCGTAGCAGCACGTCCATGGCCGCGGCGATCCGGACGGCGTCGGCCTCGGCGTGGCTGATCAGCTCGCCGGAGGAGCGCCGGTCGACCACGCCGCCGTCGGGGCGCAGCAGCCGGTCGGCGACGCGCTCGGTGACCAGCCGCTCGGTGTCGCTGAACAGCCGGCAGGCCAGCCAGTGCCGGACCGCGCCCGCGCCGGCCTGGACCGCGCCGGCGAGGGCGATCCCGGCCAGCCAAGGGAGCAGCGCGCGCAGGTCCCCGCTGGTGACGCCGGCGTCGACGGCCCGGCCGAGCAGCACCGGCAGCGCGGCCAGCGACCCCATCCACAGCAGGGCGGCTCCCGCGCCGAGGGCGATGACCCAGCGGTGGGCGGCCGCGGTCCAGCGCAGCAGCGCCGGCCCGGTCAGCGGCGCGGGCAGCGGGCGCTCGACCCGCGGCAGGCGGCGGGGTGCCGGTGCGATGCGCGGGCCGGCGGCCCGTCCCCCGGTCGTCCCAGCCGCCGGCTGAGGCTACCGTCCGTTGACCACATAGGTAAGGCTGCCCTAAGTTTGTCCCGTCACCCGTCCCACCCTGACCGGAGGTCCCCCGTGCACGGACGCGTCGTCACCACCGAACGGCTGACGCCCGGGATGGTCCGCGTGGTCCTGGGTGGTGACGGGCTGGCCGGCTTTACCTGCGACGGCTGCACCGACGCCTACGTCAACGTGGCGATCCCGCCGGCCGGTGCGCCGTACGCCGCCCCGTTCGACGTCGCCGAGGTGACCGCCGGCCGGCCGCGGGGGGAGTGGCCGGCTCGCCGCCGGTACACCGTCCGGTCCTGGGATGCCGACCGGCGGCTGCTCACCCTGGACGTCGTCGTCCACGGCGACGCCGGCGTCGGCGGGCCGTGGGCGGCGAACGCGCGGCCGGGTGACGTGTTGGTGTTCACCGGGCCCGGCGGCGGCTACCGGCCCGACCCGGCCGCCGACTGGCACCTGCTGGCCGGCGACGAGTCGGCGCTGCCGGCCATCGCCGCCTCGCTGGAGGCCGTGCCCGCCGGGGCGCCGGTCGTCGTCCGCGTCGTCGTCGACGGACCCGAGCACGAGATCCCGCTGCCCTCGTCCGGCGCGCTGGACCTTGTCTGGTTGCACCGCTCCGGCACACCACAGGATGCCGACCTGCTCCCCGCCGCCGTCCGCGCGCTGCCGGCCTGGCGCGGACGACTGCAGGCGTTCGTGCACGGCGAGGCCGGCGAGGTGCGCGAGGTCCGCCGGCACCTGCTCACCGAGCGCGGCGCCACCCGCGCGGACCTGTCCTGCTCCCCGTACTGGCGGCGCACGATGACCGACGAGGCCTGGCGGCAGGTCAAGGCAGCCTGGACCGCTGAGGTCGAACGGGACGTCGCCTGATGGCCCGTCCACCGCGACCGGCCACCGCGCCGGCCGGCGTCGCCCACCGGCTCCTCGACGAGGTCGAGGCCGGGGTCATCGCCGCCCGCGACGTCCGCTGACCCGACCACCGGAAGGACCCGCGTGCCCGCCCTGCTCGCCCCGCCGTCCCCACCCTGTTTCCTGCCGCCGGCCGACCTCCTCGTCGACCAGGCCACCCGCCGCGACCTGCTCCGGGGAGCAGGCGTCCTCGGGCTGGGCGCGTTGCTGACCGCCTGCGGCGGCTCGTCCGCCGGCCAGGGGGAGCAGCGATCGGCGTCCGGCGGCTCCGGCGCCGCGGGGGAGGGGGCTACGCCACAGCGCGTCGTGGCCCTGGAGCACAACACGTTGGCCTACCTGCTCGACCTGGGCGTGGTGCCCGTGGCGGCCGGCACCTTCGCCGCGGGCTTCTTCGGCCCGGACGTCGCCTTCCACCCCTCGCTCTACGAGTACGGCGCGGCCGAGGTCGACCCGCTGCCGCAGGTCGAGCTCGACCTGGAATCGCTGGTCGCGCTGGCCGCCGACCTGCTGATCGGCTCGGAGAGCGCGGTGGACGCCGTCGGTCGCGACCCGCTGGCCGCCATCGCCCCCACCACGAGCTATGCGCGGCCGGGGACGAGCACTTCCTACCGCGACGAGCTGCGCGCGGTTGCCCGGTCGCTCGGCCGGGAACGGCGGGCCGACGAGCTGCTGGCCGAACTGGACGCCGAGCTGGCCGACCTGGCGTCGACCCGCGCCCTCCCGGGGGTCTCCACCGCCTCGGTGGTGCGTCCGATTGACGACCAGAGCTTCTACCTGTTCACCGCCGACTCGACCGCGGGCGCCCTGCTCGCCAGCGTCGGTCTCGACCCGGCAGCCGCCCTGGACGCGCCCGCTGTCGACCGCGGCTTCGGCCGGATCGAGCTGTCGGCCGAGCGCCTCGGTGAGCTGCGGGGTGACGTGCTGGTCGTGCTGGCCCGCGAGGAGGGTGACTTCGACGCCGGGGTGCTCGCGGGCCTGCGCGCCAACCCCCTGTACGCCGGCCTCCCGGCGGTCCGCGCCGGCCGGGTCGCCGTCGGGGACAACTTCGTGCTGCTCGGCGTCGCCGGCGTCCGGAGCATCGCGCCTGAGCTGGGCCGGGTGGTCGACCGGCTGCGGCCGGCCTGAGCCCCGCCCCTGCCCCTGCCGAGGAGTGATCGCCGTGCCCACCCTGCTGCTTCCGCCGTCCCCGCCCGGCTTCCTGCCGCCGGCCGACCTGCTCGTCGACCAGGTCACCCGCCGCGACCTGCTCCGGGGTGCCGGCCTGCTCACCGTGGCCGGTGTCCTCGCCGCCTGCGGCGGCTCGGGGAGCGGGGAGACCACGCCGGCCGCCGGCGACGGCGGTACCCGCGGCTACACCGACGACGCCGGGCGGGACGTCGATATCCCCGTGCGCCCGCAGCGCATCGTCGCCACCCACGGCCGCAACGCCGGCGGCCTGGTGCTCGCCCTCGGCGGGCCGGTGGTCGGCATCGCCACCCGCGACGGGGGGCTGGAGCTGGCGATCACCCGCTACTTCAACGCGGCCGGCATCGAGACGGTCGGTGAGTACAGCGAGCCCGACGTGAAGAAGATCGCCACGCTGCGCCCCGACTTGATCGTGCACCAGGCCGCCGACGGGCAGGTGAGCCTGGAACCGGAGGTGGTGCAGCGCCTGGAGCAGCTGGCCCCGGTGGTCGGCTTCGACGTCTTCCAGCCGGTCGAGACGGTGACGGCCAAGGTGGTTGAGCTGCTCGGCACCCCGGAGGCCGAGCAGGCCGCCGCCGAGCAGCGCGCCCGGTACGAGGAGGCCCTCGGGGAGCTGCGCGCCGTGCTCGGCGACCGGTGGGCCGACGTCACCGCGTCCTCGCTGTTCTTCTACGGCGCCGACGCCGGGTACGTCGCCGCGGGCGGGCCGCAGATCAACGCCGGCAACAACATCCTGACTTCGCTGGGCGTGTCCTGGACGCCGCTGGTGCAGCAGGCCGCGGCCAACGGGCAGTTCCTCGGCGACATCAGCGTCGAGCGGCTGCCGGAGTTCGACGCCGACCTGCTGATGGTCAGCACGTTCGAGGACCCGGACGTCGAGGCGCTGCCCCTCTACGGCGGCCTGGCCGCCGTCCGCGCCGGCCAGGTCGTCGCCGTCCCCGACAACCTGGTCGGCACCCACTACCTCAACTACACCGCGGTGGCCGAGTACCTGCGCGACCAGCTCGTCGGCCGCGAGCTGCGCACCGACCTGGTCTGACCCGAGGAGTACCGATGCCCACGCTGCTCGCCCCGCCTGCGTCCACCCCACCGGCCGACGACGCCACCCGCCGCGACCTGCTCAAGGGAGCCGGCCTGCTCACCGTCGCTGGGTTCCTCGCCGCCTGCGGCGGCGGCGATGTCGGCGGACCGACCGGTCGGCGGACCCGCACGGTGGAGCACACCGCCGGCACCACCGAGGTGCCGGTCGACCCGCAGCGGGTGGTCGCGCTGGACGGCACGCTGGAGTTCGGCCTGATCGCCCTGGACCTGGCCCCGGTGGCGGTGGATGCCAAGCACGACGCGTGGCGGGAGGGCGTCGCCGACCTGCTGCCCGCGGACCTCGACCTCACCGCTGTGCCCCGGTTCGGGGCGGGCTACGAACCCGACCTGGAGGCCGTCGCCGGCGCCGCCCCGGAGGTGGTCGTCGGCACCGATGTGAACCACACCGAAAGCTACGACCGGCTGTCCCAGATCGCGCCCACGGAGCTGCTCCACCGCGGCGCCCTGACCTGGACCGCCGACGACGACGACGACAAGGAGCCCATCCCGTGCTGATGACCGTCCTCGACCGCTGCCTCCCGCCGGCCCCCATGCCCCTCTCCGACGATGTGACCCGCCGCCGGTTCATCCAGGGCGTCGGCGCCGTAGGTCTGACCTGGGTGCTCGCCGGCTGCGGCGGCGCTACCCCGGTGGCCGGCGAGCAGGCACCCGCCGAGGGCGACACGGTCACCGTCGACAACCGGTTCGGGTCCTTCCAGGTGCCCCGCGAGCCGCAGCGCGTCGTCGGCTGGGAAGGTCGCCGGGACCTGGAGACGGCGCTGGCGCTCGGCCTCACGCCGATCGCCGTCGGCTCCAACGCGCTGGGGGACGACAGGCAGCCGGCGCCGTTCGTGCCGGTCGACCTCACCGGCGTCGAGGTCATCGAGCAGACCGAACCGGACCTGGAGCTCATCGCGACGCTGACACCGGACCTGATCCTCACCCGGGACAGCAACATCGAAGAGCTGCTCGACCGGATCCGCACCCTGGCCCCGCTGGTCCCCGTCGGAGGGGACGGCCCGTGGCGACCGGAACTGGAGTCGATCGCTGCCGCGCTGCGCCGTGAGGAGCAGCTGTCCGGGCCGCTGGGCGAGTACGACCGGCGCAGGGCCGAGATCCAGCAGCGGCACGCCGACCGCATCGACAGCGCCGTGCTGGCCGTCGTCCAGTACCAGGAGGGCACGTTCTACTCGTCGGCCACCGACGGTTTCTACCTGCAGGCCAACACGCTGGCCGACCTGGGCGGCACCCACCTGCCGTTCCTCGAGGAGGGCGGCGAGGCGTTCACCGGCGACGGGTTCTCCGCCGAGCGCACCAGCGAGCTGGCCGGCGCCGACGCGATCGTGCTGATCACCAACACGCCGGACGAGCGCAGCCTGCTGGATGCCTCCCCGCTGTGGCAGCAGCTGCCCGCCGTGGCCGCCGGCCGGGTGGTGGAGTCGGACTTCCGCACCAACTACGGGTCGGTCTACGCGGCCGGGGCCTGCCTGGACCTGCTCGACCGCACCTACGCCACGCTCGCCTGAACCCGTCCCGAGGAGCGCTCCGTGCTCGCCGTCCCCGACCGACCCCCGCCACCGGCGCCGGACGACGCCACCGGCCGTCACCCTGTCGCCGCCCGTGGCGGCGGGCAGCGGCGGCCGACGTGAGCATCCCCGTGACCACCGCCCTGCGGGGCATGCCCAACCCGGCGCGGTAGTCCCGGACCAGCCGGCCCAGGCCAGGTGGCGGTGGCCGTGGCCTGCGCGGCCGGGGCCGCCGTGGTGGTGTGGCGGGTACCCACCCGGGAGACCGTGCTGGCCCGCCAGGGTCCCCCCGCGGGGGAGGACGGGGCGGGGTGACCCTGGCGGGCCTCCCTGCCGGCCGGCCTGCACACCCCGGTCGCCGACCGCGGCGCAGACCTGTCCGCCGGCGAGCGGCAGCTGGTCGCGCTGGCCCGAGCGGCGCTCGCCGACCCCGATGTCCTCGTCCTCGACGAGGCCACCGCCGACGTCGACCCGGTCACCGAGGAGCTGGTGGCCGCCGGCCTGCGCAGCCTCGGGGCGGGCCGCACCGTGGTTGTGGTGGCGCACCGGCCGGAGACCGCCTCCCGCGCCGACCGCGTGCTGCGGGTCGCCGACGGCACCGTGCAGGAGCTCCGCCACACCGCGCACCACCCACTGACGGACGCGACCTCGGGGCGGGGCATCGGACACGGCTGACCGCCGACGGCAGGAGCCCTGCCTCGGCGGCAACACGGCGACCGGTGGCCGGAGCGACGCGCACGTCGGCGGCGGGCGACGTCGACGACGATCACCGTGTCGACGTCGTCGACGAGGGAGGAGGAACGACCCGGTGGGTGCGTCGGCGCGTGCTCTGCCGATCGTCCCGTGGGGACGAACTGCTCGCCGAGCACTGGATGCCGTGTGAGCTCGCGTCGGCGACCGCCACGGCGCCCCTGGCTGTCCCTCGTGCCACAGAGGTCGCCTCACGATGCCGTCCGGGATCGTCCGCGGGGGCCGAATGACGGCGCGGCTTCCTGGACTGCACAGGTGACTCCGGGGCAGTGTGACGATCCATCGGCGCTCGATGCGGGGAGCGGTCGGTCACGACCCACGGGGGAGGGGCCACGCCGCCGGGACGGACAGGTCGAGAGCAGGAGGTCACGGCTGTCGGCGTACGTCCTCCCGAACGGTGCTGCGTGACCACCGTTCTGACCACCATTGGTCCCGATCCGCAGTGGTCCGCCGCAGTCCGTTCCGGTCGCGTACAACACCTGAGCTGCGCAGATGGCTGCGAGCGGACCTCGGCGGACCTGCCGCCGACGGCTGGGGGTCAAGGGGTCGCAGGTTCAAATCCTGTCAGCCCGACAGCGAGACCGCAGGTCAGAGGCGGGTCGGCCGAGGAGGCCGGCCCGCCTCCTTCGTGCGTACGGCCACCGGTACAGCAACGCGGTCGGAGCACAGCAACAGCCATCCCTGCCCGTTCGCCCAGCCGCTGGTGCCGACCTGCGTGTGGCCGGTGGGGTCCTGCAGGGAGTGGTACTCGGCCCCGCTGACGCAGGTGGCACCACGGCAGCTGGGTGCGGGGGAGCGCAGGCGGCGGGCGGCGGCCCAGGTGGCCAGCTGGGCCTGACCGTCGATCGCCACCGCTGGGGCCGTTGCCGGCCGGGGTCGGCGTCTCGTACGCCCGCGCCCAGCTCGGGGAGAGCCGCGCTTCCCCGGCAAGCCCGGGTACGGCGGCGAGGTCTTCTCCGGCCGGCCCACCTGACGTGACCTCACCGTCGGCCCCGAGAGCTGCCGGGTCGCGTGAGCAGTCGTCTCGGAGCCGGTGAGGGAGCCCGGACACCGGGCGGGACATCGGTGCGCCGTCGGCGCGGGTGCGGTGCGGTGACCTGTGCTCGCATGACGATGGTGCGTCTTTGCGACGCCGCTCGTGTCCCGGCGGCTGCCGCCGGACACGGCATCCCGTGTGACGCGCACAGGAGAGCAGTCGCAGTTGCGAGACGCCGGCCCCGCCCCGGTGCGCCGCGGTACCGGAGCGATCGCCGGCGTCGCGGCCGTGGCCGCGGCGCTGGGCACGGCGGAGTTCCTCGCCGGTGTGTTCGAGCGTGCGCCGTCGTTGGTCATCGCCGTCGGGGACGCGGTCGTCGACGGCGTCCCGGGCTGGCTCGAACGGGCGGCCATCGCGACGCTCGGCCGTGCCGACAAGCCGGTCCTCGTCGGCGGAATCCTGCTGGTCTCCGCCCTGCTCGGCGCAGCACTCGGCGTGCTCGCCCGGCGCAGGTTCCTCCCGGCAGCCGCGGGGTTCGCCGCCTTCGCCGCCGTCGGTGTCGCGGCCGCTCTCGCCGACTCCCGCACCACGGTCCCCGGCGCCGTGCTCGTCGGCGCGGCCGGGGCTGCGGTCGGTGTCGGCGTGCTCCTCCTGCTGCTCCGCGCGGCGCGGGCGGACCGGCCGGCCGGCGCGGCCACGACGTCGCCGGACACGCCCACCGCACCGGCCACAGCCCCCGGAGGGAGCACGGTCCGGCCGGGTGCGGGACCGCCGGCGGACCGGCGTCGCTTCCTCGCGCTGGCCGGCGCCACGACCGCGCTCGCCGTCCTGGCCGGGGTCGGCGGGTCCCTGCTCTCCGGGCGCGAGGCGTTGGGTCGGCTGCGCGCAGCCATCCGGCTCCCGGTACCGGCCCGGCAGGCCGGGCCGGTACCACCGGGCGCGGACCTCGAGGTCCCCGGCCTGACCCCGCTGTTCACACCGAACGAGGAGTTCTACCGGATCGACACCGCGCTGCGGGTCCCGGTGGTGGAACCCGACGGCTGGCGGCTCGAGGTGCGGGGGATGGTCGACGAGCCGTTCACCCTGACCTACGCCGAGCTCATGGAGCTGCCGCACGTCGAGGCCGACATCACCCTGGTCTGCGTCTCCAACGAGGTGGGTGGTGACCTGGTCGGCAACGCCCGCTGGCAGGGGGTGCCGCTGCGGACCCTCCTCGATCGCGCCGGGCTGCAGGAGGGCGCGACCCAGCTCGTCGGCCGGTCCGTCGACGGCTTCACGGCGGGGTTCCCCGTCCTCAGCGCCCTGGACCTGGAAGAGGCGATGGTCGCCGTCGCCATGAACGGCGAGCCGCTCCCGGCCGAGCACGGGTTCCCTGCACGACTGGTCGTCCCCGGCCTGTACGGCTACGTCTCCGCGACCAAGTGGCTCTCGGCGATCGAACTCACCGACTGGGACGTCGAGGGCTACTGGATCCCGCGCGGCTGGGCACGGGAGGGGCCGATCAAGACCCAGGCCCGGATCGACGTCCCCCGGCCCGGCGGCACCGTCGCGGCCGGGCGGCAGCCGATCGCCGGTGTCGCCTGGGCGCCCACGCGCGGGATCGAGGGTGTCGAGGTGCGCATCGACGACGGCCCCTGGCAGTCAGCGCGACTGGCCGAGCGCCTCGACGTCGACTGCTGGCGGCAGTGGTACCTGCCGTGGGACGCGACACCGGGCCGGCACGCGATCACCGCACGGGCCACCGACGGACTCGGCGAGGTCCAGACCGACGAGCGCACCCCGGTCGCTCCCGACGGCGCCTCCGGCTACCCGGTCGTCGAGGTCGCGGTCGAGGGCTGAGCGGACGTCGGTTCGTCGCCGACAGGGATCCGTCACCGTCCCCGGCACGCCCCTCGGGTGGGCCGCAGGTCGATGCCGTGACCGCGCCACGGGGTGGTGCTCGCCCACCACGGTCCCGGGCAGCCACCCCGGAGCGGCCGACTCACCAGTGCGGCCACACCGCCCAGCTCCGTCCCGGCACCTCCAGCACCTCCAGAGGCCCTGGGGTCCTCGCGGCCGCATCCGCCCGGAGCGGCCGCGGCTCGTCGGCTGTGGCGGTGTCCCGTGAGGGGTCGGCGGCGTCGGTGACGGCGTGCAACCGCTCGTCGAGGAGCCGGTCAGCGCGACGGCAGCGCACCTCGATGGCAACGAGGAGCTGCACCTCGAGCTCGGCGAGTTCTGCCTGGCGTCGTCTGATCTCGGCGAGCTCGACCTGGGCGGCCCGTCTGGCGGAGGAGCACACGCGGAGCTGGGCATCGATGTCGGACGTGAGCCGGTCGGGAGGACGGGTCATGGCGCTCTCCGTTCGGAGACGTGAGCTCGGAGGGGATGTCCCGGATCGGCGTCTCGGCGAGACACCCTCGATCCGGGCGGTCGTGCCCGGGCACCTCCCTCTTCCCCGCACCAGGCCTCGCCAGCTGACCTGCCTCCCACTCGACAGCGAGACGTAAGGCGTCTGCAACACAGCACCGACGACCATGTCCCCGGTCGGCGCCCGTGGGTGGGGGGGCTGAGCAACTCGGTGGTGGTGCGGCACGTCACCGTTCCCACGGGAGGCGACCGGAGACCGTCGAACCCGTGGGCGCCGTGAGCGGTGTGGACCGCTGGCCGCGGGTGCTGTACCCACCGGCTCTCCGGGTGTCGGTGTCGGCCACGCTGCCCGCCTTACGGTCGTCCGTGGACCGGGCGACCGGCCCGGCGGGGGTCCGGACCGGTCGCGACTCCACGGTGGGCCGGGTGCCCGCACGGGGACCACGTCCGGCTGGACTCGTCAGCGGGTCGTCACACCTCCGCGTGCTCGGGCCGGGGGACGTGACGGTGGCGTGACCGACGACGTCAGCCGGTACGACGGGAGCCGCGTGCCACGCTCACCTCCACCGTCGGTCCAGTTCCACCGTGAGCGGCACCTCGACGAGGCGCCCGTCCGGTCTCCGGGGCGTCACGGGCTCCAGCTCGCCGTTCCGGCCGACCGCGGCGACCGGTGTGAGCGCCATCGCCGTCCCGTCGATGCGGGCCAGCAGCAGGTGGGCCTGCCCGGACCAGGCCAGGGTGCCGGCCGCGGCGAACCCGGCCGGGCGCTCCTCGCGCACCTGGCCCCCGGCGCCGGAGACGACGTAGTCGATGCCGTTGACGCGGGCGACCTGGAAGTTGTGCTCGTGCCCGGCGAAGGCCACCCGCACCCCGGCCCGCCGGAACACCGGCACGAGGTGCTCGATCATCGCGGCGGTGTTGGCGTGGTGCGGCCCGGCGCAGTAGACGGGGTGGTGGGAGAAGGGGATGCGCCACCGCGGCCCGGCGGCATCCGTCAGGGTCTCGTGGAGGAACCGCTGGTGCCGGGGGTGCTCGAAGAAGTGCTCGGTGGGCAGGTCACGGGACAGGGAGGTGTCGAGGCAGACGAACTCCACGTCGGCGCCGAAGGCCAGCCGGTAGAACATGCCCGGGTCCACCGAGGCCCGCGACCCGGCGACCTCGGGGGTGAACCGGGCGTCGGTGTGGAAGTTGTCCCGGATCTGCGTCCGGTCGTCACTGGACTCCTCGTCCGCGGTGTCGTGGTTGCCCACCGTCGGGTAGACCGGCACCCGGGCCAGGACGTAGCGGTAGGGCTGGTAGAAGCTGCCGTACCAGTCACAGTCGGAGGCCCCGCTCCCCTCCGAACCCCGCCGGCCGGGGGTGGCGTAGACGTTGTCCCCGACGGTGAGCACCAGCCGGACGCCCGGTGAGTCGGCGACCCGCTCGAGCACCTCGGCGATCCGCCGCTGCCGCCGGCCGGCCTCGGTGTCGGCCACCACCCCGACGCCGAAGTCGCCGAGGACGGCGAAGTCCAGCGGAGTCGACCGGTCCGGCGCCGGGTGGGTGCGGAAGGCCAGGGTGTAGGACCGGCCCGCAGGCCTCAGGTCCAGCCCACCCCGGCTCACCGGCCCCCAGTCCCAGCGCTCGCCCTCGTCCCACGGGCAGCCGTCGACGGTGATGCGGTAGGAGTAGGCGGTGTCCGGGGACAGGCCCGTGACCCAGACGTGGTTGACATCGGCGGTCCGGGCCCGGCCCACCACCTGACCCACGGCGTCGAGCACCTCGACCTCCGCACGGCCGTAGGGTGCCGAACTCGCGCCGATGCCGGCCGTGCGACCGGGATCCACCTCGTCGAGGTCCCCGTCGGCGAGGACCCGCCAGCGGCCGCCCGGGTCGTCGCAGCGGAACCAGAAGCCGCCCCAGGCGACCAGCACCCGGTCGGGACCGACGTCGACCAGGTGGACGAACGGCTCGAAGTGCGTCCGGGGCCGCATCAGCCGCGGGTCCTGGTCACCCAGCGGGCGATGTGCTCGGCGACGACGTCGGGGTGCAGCAGCGGCAGCATGTGCCCGGCGCCGGGCAGCTGCACCACCTCGCCGTCGGGGAGCGCGGCCATGAGCTCGCGGAGGTCGTCGGGCGGCACCTCCGGGTCGTCCTCGCCGTGCAGCACCAGGGTGGGGACGTCGAGGTGGGGGGCCAGCTCGGTGCCGTCGTGGCTGACGCTGGCCAGGGTGGTGCCGGCGAGCGCCAGGGGCCGGGTGGTCAGGAAGCTGTCGCGCACCCGGGCCACCGCGTCCTCGGGGGCGTCGTCGGTGAAGGCCGCCCGGCGGACCAGCCGGTCGGACACCGCCTGCACCGGGCGTAGCCGCCGGCCGATCAGGGCCGTGGTCCGCAGGACCCGGAACCAGCCCTCCTGCAGCGCGTCCTGCACCGGCCGGGGCAGGCCGCGGGCGGGCAGGCCCGGCGCGGTCACCCCCGAGCCACCCGAGCCGGCGAAGACGACCCCGGCGATGCGCCCGGTGCCGGCCAGGGCGGCGGCGGCCAGGATGATCCCGCCACCCAGGCTGTGGCCGGCCACCACCGCCCGCCGGCCGGCGGGGAGGCAGGCACCGAGCACGGCGGCCAGGTCGCGGGCGTGGGCCTCCAGGTCGTAGCCGCCGGAGCGGGCGTCGCCGCTGTCCGCGTGCCCGCGCAGGTCGTAGCCGACCACCCGGTGCCGGTCGGCCAGCGACTCGGGTACGTCACCCCAGGAGCCGGTCGACAGCCCGAGCCCGTGCACGAGGACGACGACCGGCGCGTCCGGCGGACCCCACGTCCTCAGTGCCAGCCGGGTGCCGTCGAAGGAGCGGACGTCGTTCGACAGGGTGCCGACTGGTGTGTCCGGCGAGGCGAGGTCGCTCACGGCGCCGGCTCCAGCACGGTGGCGACGAGGAACACCTCGTCGGCCCAGGCCGCGAGCTGCTCGGGGGCGACGTCCAGGCCCAGTTCGTCGACCACGACCTCCGCGTCGAAACCGTCGACCGGCGTCGCCGCCATGTACAGCTGGTCCCCGGCCGCGGGCTCGGTGTCCTCGGCGTCCTCGGCGGCGACGACGAGCACCGGGTCGAACTCCTCCCCCTGGGGGGAGGTCACGGTGAAGGCCCCCGGGGAGATGGTCTCGGCCACCTCGGCGAGCAGGGTGACCTCGATGCCCGTGTAGGCGTCCAGGTCCTCGGCCACGTCCGCATCGAGCACGCCGGTGTAGGGGTCCTGCAGGTCGTCCTCACCCCGGAGGTCGGGCACCTCGACGGGGCTGGTCGGTTCCTCCGCCTCCTCCTCCGTCACCGAACAGCCCGACAGACCGGCACCGACCAGCGCCAGGGCGGCGGCCAGCGTGCTCCTGGCCAGCGGCCGATGACGGTAGGCAGACATGACGGGATCTCCTTTCGACCGGTCGGGCCGGGTGCCGGTCCGATCACGCACCCCTCCTGCCCGGCATCCCCGAGCGGACCTGCCGCCGGGCGACTTCGTCACAGGACCGTCATCCCCTGGTGTCGCGCCCTCCGTGGAGCGCAGCGCTCCTGGGCAGACTGGCGGGCATGACGATCGAGGTCTTCGGCCAGGAGATCCGGCTGCTGTTCCTGACCGAGGAGAACGGGCTCAAGCTGCTGCTCACGGCGGCGCTGGTGTTCGCGCTGCTGTTGCTGCGGTGGATGGCCCGCGGGCTGTCCCGCCTGGTGCTGCGCGGACTGCACAACGAACGTGCCCGCTTCTGGACCCGACAGGGGATCAACCTGGTCGTCGCCGTCCTGCTGCTGCTGGGGGTGCTGTCCATCTGGTTCGACGACCCGGCCCGGCTGGCGACCGGCATCGGGTTGGTCACCGCGGGCCTGGCCTTCGCCCTGCAGAAGGTGATCACCGCGTTCGCCGGCTACGTGGTGATCCTGCGCGGGGACACCTTCAACGTCGGCGACCGGATCACCATGGGCGGCGTGCGCGGCGACGTGATCGCCCTCGGGTTCATCCGCACCACGATCATGGAGATGGGTCAGCCGCCGGCCGTGCAGCCCGCCGATCCGGCGCAGTGGGTGCGCAGCCGGCAGTACACGGGGCGGGTCGTCACGGTCACCAACGACAAGGTCTTCGACGAGGCGGTCTACAACTACACCCGCGACTTCCCCTACCTGTGGGAGGAGCTGACCCTGCCGGTCAAGTACACCGACGACCGGGAGCGCGCCGAGCAGATCCTGCTGGCCGCCGCCCGGCGGCACACCGTCGCCGCCGACGAGATGCCGACCGCAGCCCTGGAGCGGATGCAGCACCGCTACTTCGTGCGCGGCGCCGACCTGGAGCCGCGGGTGTACTGGCGGCTGACCGACAACTGGCTGGAGCTCACCGTCCGGTTCCTGACCGGCGTGTACGGCGTTCGCGACGTCAAGGACGCGATGTCCCGGGAGGTGCTCGCCGAGCTGGACGCCGCCGGCATCGGCCTGGCCTCGGCCACCTTCGAGGTGGTCGGACTGCCGCCGCTGCGGGTCAGGCCCGACGCCGGCCGGCCCGCGTGATCAGCCGCCCGGCTGCAGCTCGAAGAACGCGACCTGCGGCGGGGCGTTGATGCGGACCGGGGCGAGGCTGAACCCGATGCCGCAGGTGACGAACAGCCGGTTCCCCTCGGCGCCGAAGCCCTCCGGCGCCCACCCGTCGGCGACCATCCGTTCCTCGGCGGTGAGCGCCAGGTACGACCAGCGCGGGCTGCCCGGCAGGGTCACCTGTCCGCAGTGGGTGTGCCCGGCCAGGGTGAGCGGCGCGCTGCCGGCCGGCAGCCGGTCGAAGACCGTCGGGTTGTGCGTGAGCACCACCCGCGGCGCGTCCTCGGGCAGGCCGGCCAGCGCCGCGTCGACGTCCGCCCGCCCGGCCGTCTCGGCGCCGATCCCCACGACGTGCAGCTGCCGCGCCGGGTCCTCGACCGGACCGGGAACGGCGGCCACCTCGTTGACCAGCACGGGGATCCCGGCGTCCTCCAGTGCGGTGGTGAGCTCCTCGGCCGCGCCGACGGCGTGGTCGTGGTTGCCGAGGACGGCGTAGGCCGGGATCCCGGAGTCCAGCAGCGGGTCGAGGAGGTCGAGCAGCGTGTCGATCTGGGTGTCGACGCTCGGGTCGGTGCTGTACAGGAAGTCGCCACCGAGCAGGACGGCGTCGGGCTCGGCGGCGACCAGCGTCTCCACCGCGCGCGCCACCATGCCGGTGTTGGCGAACCACATGCCCAGCTGGAAGTCGCTGACCACCCCGACCTCGGTGCCGGCCAGCTCCTCGCCCAGCTGCGGGATCGGGACCTCGGCGCGTTCCTCGTCCAGGACCAGCCGCGGCTCGACCAGCACGCCGTAGCCCAGCAGCAGCACGAGCAGGACCCCGAGGGCGATGCCGACCCGGGCCAGCCAGCGCTTCACGGGGTCCTCCGTTCCTGGGGCGCCGGCCGGGTCCTGGCCAGCAGGCCCCGCAGGGGGGCGTCGACGGCCGTGGCGTGGGTCAGGGTGACCACGTGCCCGGCGCCGGGGACGAGCACGAGCCGGGCCGTCGGGCCGATCAGCCGGGCGGGTCGCTCCACGGCGGCTGCCGACAGAGCCCGCAGCCCGAACCGGCCGATCCCGGCGGTGTCGACGCCGGCAGCCCGGTCGTGGACGTGGCTCCTCACAGCGGACACGGCTACCCCGGCCCCGCAGGCTCGACCGTGGGGTCCCGTGCGGTCCCGTGACGACTCCCGTGGCGGCGGGGCCCCGGTGCGGGACCGTGTCGGCCTCACTCGGGCAGGCGGTAACCCATGCCGCGCACCGTCACCACCACGGTCGGGTTGGCCGGGTCGATCTCGACCTTCTTGCGCAGCCGGCGCACGTGGACGTCGACCAGGCGGGAGTCGCCGAAGTAGTCGTAGCCCCACACCCGCTCGAGCAGCTCCTCGCGGCTGAGCACCCGGCCGCGCTCGGCGGCCAGCTCGACCAGCAGCTTGAACTCGGTCTTCGTCAGCGGCACGACCACGCCGTCGCGGGTCACCACACCGTCCTGCGGGGCGATCTCCAGGTCGCCGACGCTGACCCGTGGCCGGACGCCAGTCGCGCGGGTGCGGCGGGCCAGTGCGCGGATGCGGGCGGAGAGTTCCTTGGCGACGAAGGGCTTGGTGACGTAGTCGTCAGCCCCGGCTTCCAGGCCCGCAACCACGTCGTGGCTGTCCGCGCGGGCGGTCACCATGATCACCGGGGTGGCGGACACGCGGCGGATCTCCCGGCAGACGTCGAAGCCGTCCCGGCCGGGCAGCATGAGGTCGAGCAGGATGATGTCGAAGGACCGTTCGGCGAGTCGGGCCAGGCCCTCCTCACCGGAGCCCGCCTCGATGACCTCCAGGCCCTCGCGCTGGAGGGTGATCGAGACGATCCGGCGGATGCGGTCGTCGTCCTCGATGACCAGCACCGAGCGTGCCACGGGAGCTCCTCTCCGGATCGGGCCCAGGTGCGGCGATCCCGGGCCGGGAGGTCCCTGACCACTGCTGTGGCCGGGACCCACGCCGGTCACGGACTCCACCACGCCATGAGCCGCGGTGCGGCGGCGCGGGGTGGCTGGCTCCTCGCGACCCCACCTCGGCAGGGTAGAGAGCCGTGCCGGTGTGTGGCCGGGTCGGCCTGCCGGCTGTCACACCCTCGTCACATCGACTCGGCGTCCCGCCGATCCACGACGCCCGAGCGCCGCGGTCGCGATCGACGGCTGAGCTGACCTGACGCATGGATGACGGATGGCCTCTCCGCGGGTCGTCGGAGCACCGAGGAACACCCACCCGAGGTCGGACGACTTCGTCGGCGGCGGCCCTGGCTCAACGACCTGCGCGTGACCGGCGGTCGTGCGCCGCAGGGGTCAGCCACCGGCGGACCGCCCGGTGCACGCCCACCCAGCCGAGGACGGCGAGCCCCAGGCTCGCGCCCCACACGGCGGGGGTGGTCCACGGGCGGGTCGCTGCCTCCGCGGGAAGCCAGGCGGCGGTGCGCAGGGCGAGTGCCGGCAGCGCGGCGGCCAGCGGGGCCAGGACCCCCAGCGCCGCCAGCGCCGCACTCCACCGGCCGACCAGGGGCAGAGCCGCGTCATCGGCGTACGCCCGGCGCCAGGCGAGGACGGCGGCGACTCCCGCGACGGCGGCGCTGACCGCGACGACGTCGGCGGTGCCGGCCCCGGACACGCCACCCCGGTCGCCGGCCGAGGAGACCACGAGCGCCGGCGCGACGAGCAGGCCTCCGACCGCCGCGGCGTACCCGCCGGCGGCCACCGCGCCCGCCGTTCCGGTGCCCACCGTCACCGTCCCTCCCGGGCCCGGAGCTCGAACCGGTCGAGGACGATCCCGTCGGCCCGCACCGAGCGACCCGTGAGCCGGTCACCGACGACGTCGACGTGCAGGTACTGCAGCGCCGACGCGGCGGCCACGGTGTGCCGGCTGCGGCCCACCGGGGTGGTCTTGCAGCCGCCGCCGCTGACCACGTGGGTGACTCCCTCGACGGGGCGGGTCCGCTCGTAGTGGTGGTCGTGCCCGGTGAGGACCAGGTCGACGGCGCGCCGGGCGAAGACGGGGGCCAGCACGTCCTCCGCTCCCGGCGTCGGCCCGTGCGAGCCGGCCGAGTACACCGGGTGGTGCATGCAGACGACCTTCCACTGGTTGACCGAGCTGGCCAGGGCGTCGTCGAGCCACTCCAGCTGGGCCGACGACTCCTCGCCCAGCAGCCCCGGGGCACTGGAGTCGAGGTAGAAGAAGTCCACCGGGCCGTGGCTGGTCGTGTAGGTGCGGGCCGGGGTGCCCAGCAGCCGCAGCTCGGCGTCGATCTCGGCCAGGCTCTCGTCGCTGTGGTGCAGGGCCCCGTCGTGGTTGCCGATGGCGAGCTCGAAGCGGACGCCGGCGTCGATCAGCGGGCGCATCGGGCGGACGAAGACGTCGTCGAAGCGGTCCTCCACCCGGCCGTAGTAGCAGAGGTCGCCCAGGTGCGTGACCAGGCCGTAGGGCGACTGCCGGTAGCCACGGGCCATGCGCTCGGCCACCGCCATGGCCTGCCGCCCGCCGCTGCCGGTGTCGCCCACCGCGGCGAAGGTCAGCCGGTCGGCGGCCTGCGGCCACGCTCGCGCGGGCAGGGTCAGCCGGGTCTCGGCACCGGGCAGCAGGTCCTCCCGGCCGAGCAGCGGCCACAGCTGGCCGGTCAGCCCACCTCCGGCGGCGAGGGTGCCGACCGCACCGAGGCCGGCGGCGAGCAGCTGTCTGCGGTTGAGCGGGGGCACGACCGAGAGGACCTCCGGGAACTGGGCGCCGTCCCCAGGTGGAACGCCGCCTGGCCGCCGGTGTTCCGGCGGGCCTCCCGCTCATGCCGCGGCGCGGGCGCGCTCGGGGTCGGCCGGTGTCGCGGTCTCCAGCACGCGCACGTCGGCCCGCAGGTGCTGCACCCGCAGGTCCGACAGGCAACCGCGCAGCTCCCGCCGGTCGAACTCGTCGATCCCCGGCCGCAGCCGGAAGGCGAACACCCCCGGCTCGACCGTGCGGAAGGACTCCGCCACGACGTCGGCGTTGACCAGCAGCCGGCAGGTGCTCACCAGGCCGCGCACCATCTCCTCCCGCACCCCGGGGTCCTCCCCCCGGACGTACGCGGCGACGACGACGTCGGTGTAGGACCCCTCGGGCTGCTCGACCTCGACGGTCATCAGCTCGGCCCGCAGCAGCAGCATCCCGGGGACGACGACCACCGCGGCCAGCAGCGCCAGCAGTCCCCGCCTCATCCCGCCGCCCCGTGCCCGGAGGGCCCGAGCAGCACGCGCAGCGCCGGGTCGTCGGCGCGGCCGTCCCCGGCGAGCACCTCGCCCTCGGTGGGCACGAGCCGGCCGGCGGGGAAGGCGACGTCCCGCAACTGGCGGGCCAGCTCCTCCTCGACGCCGCTGCGCGCCGACGCGCCGGCCAGCCGCTCCACCAGCCACGCCGCTCCCGACACCAGGACCCCGCCCCCGAGCAGGATCGGGATGAAGACCGACGTCCGGTCGAACGCCTCGGGCCGCAACCAGGGGAACGGACGCACGTCGACCGGTGCCGCCCGCAGCCGGTCCAGCGGGTCGGGGGAGGGCCGGTCCCGCGCCGTCCCGACGCGTTGTTCCAGGCCGGCCAGCCGGCGGAGCACCAGGGCGGTGCAGACCCCCACCAGGCCGGCGAGGAACAGCACGCCGACGAGCAGGGCGCGGTGCCACTCCCAGCGGTAGACGTAGACGACCAGGTACGCGCCCGAGGCGACCAGGGCGACGATCCCGGTGATCCAGCTCAGCGTCCTCATGCGCCGTCCTGCTCCTCGACCTCGCCGGTCGTCCCGTCCACCCGGACGACCGTGCCCGGTGCGAACCGCTCGAGCGCCCCGGCGGCGCCGACCACCGTCGGGACGCCGGCCTCGCGGGCCAGGATCGCCAGGTGCGCCAGCACGCTGCCGGTCTCGGCGACCAGGCCGGCCAGCCGCGGCAGCACCGGCGCCAGCGCCGGGTCCAGCGTCCGGACGACGAGCACCGCACCGGCGGGCGGGTCGTCGCCGTGGTGCACCGGGCCGCTCCCGGTCCCGCCACCGGCGCCGGTCGCTCCCGCTCCGCCGCCGACCGGCACGGGCCGGCCGGTGTCGCTCATCCGGAAGCGGGCCGGCAGCGGGTCTCCGGGGACGACCGGCCGGGGCGACGCGACGGCGGTCGGGTCGTCGACCAGCGCGGCGAGGTCGGCCAGCCGCAGACCGCCGACCTCCTCCGCCCGTGCCAGCCGACCGTCCGCCGCGAGGCGTCCACCGAGGGTCCAGGCGGCGCGGGCCCCCACCTCCTGCAGCCAACGGACCCGCAGCCGCAGCGCCTCGCGCAGCAGGCCCGGGTCGTCCGCGTCCGTCGCCGGCCGGTCGTCGGCCCCGGGCCCGGTCGCCGGGACGGCGACGTCCGCGGGCAGCGAGGGGGCCGCCCGCACCCCGGGCGGGGCGAGCGCCAGGACCACCGGCTGGGCGGCGACGGTCTCGGCGTCGGACCGGCCGGCCGCACGGGCGCGGGCCAGCACCTCCAGGGCGGTGCCGGTGCCGGTGGCCCGCGGCACGCCGGGGTCGGCCAGCAGGCCGACGAGCAGTTCGTGGGCGTGCACCGACAGCAGCGCGGGCCGCAGCCGGTGCAGGACGGCGACCAGCCGACGCTCGTCGAGGTCGTCCAGCGGCGGGACCCCGGCCAGCGCGGTGTCCGCGGCGGCCAGCACGTCGCGGGCCAGTGACGGCAGCGCCGAGCGCAGCCGGCCCACCCGCCACGAGGTGTGCAGGCGCCGCAGCCGAGGGCGCGGGTCCAGCCACTCGCGCGCCGTGGGCGACCGGTGCCGGGGCTCCAGCAGGTCGAGGTCGACCGCCGCCCGGCCGTCGAGCACGGTGATCAGCGGAGAGGCCTCGACATCGGCGGCGGAGGCCGCGCCGGCGAGCAGCAGCGCCCGGCCGAGCGCGGTCCGCAGCGGCTCGACCCACAGGTCGGCCTCCAGCGGCTGCAGGGGAGCGGGGAAGGTCTCGGCCACCGGACCGGGGCCGAGCACCGGACCCCGGGGGCGGCCGCGGCGCTCGGCGGTCACGGGCCGGCTCTGCAGCAGCCGCAGCCGCCCGCCCTCGTCGTGGGCCCACTCCACGTCCTGCGGGCCGCCGAAGACCTCCGCCGTCCGCGCCGCCAGGCCGGCCAGCTCCCTCAGGTGCCGCCGGCCCAGCCGTGCGCCGCCCTCGCCGCGGGTCGCCTCGACCAGCCGGCCGGAACGCTCCAGCTCGTAGCGGCTGCCGTCGACCTCCCCGCTGACCAGCCGGTCCGGGCCGCCCCGCACGGCGGCGGCCACCAGCCGGTCCTCCCGCCCCGACACCGGGTCGATGCCGAACAGCACGCCGCCGCAGCGCGCCGCCAGCAGCGGCTGCACGAGGACGGCCAGCGGCTCCCTCCCGGTCAGGACGTCCGACCCGGTTGCGGCGCGTCCACGGGAGGCGATGACCAGGTCGACCGCTCGCCGGAGACCATCGAGGCCGTGGACGCCCACCACCGACTCGAACCGGCCGGCCATCGACGAGGTCCCGAGGTCCTCGACCGTGGAGCTGCTGCGCACCACGAGCGGCCGCGAGTCGTCCCGGGTCAGCGTCCGCCAGGCATCCAGCACCTCGGGCGGCAGGGAGGCCCCAGCGGCGATCGCCTCGACCGCCTCGGTGGTGATCACGAAGCCGGGCACCACGGGGAGTCCCGCGCGGGAGGCGGTGACCAGCGCGGCTGCCTTCGCGCCGGCCACCTCGTGGTCGGCCGCCCGCTCGTCGTCCAGCCAGAGGACGCACGGGCGGTCGGCGGCGAGCGGCGGACCTCCCGGGTCCGCGGACGGCAGCGGTTGCACGTCTCCTGGTTGCCCGGTCGGGTCCCGCGGATGCGCGCCGGTCGCCCCTCGTGGCGGTTTCGACCCGGAACCGTCACGGGACCGCAACACCCGACGGTGCCCCGGGAGGACCTCCGCTGCCCTGTGCCCCACCGCGCCACGCGCAGCTCCGCCCGGACTCGACCGGGGCCCATCCGACCGCCGGCAGCGGCGCCCTCGCTGTCCGCTGCCGCGGCGGTCACCGTGGACGGGTCGCGGTGCACCGGCCTGACACGGCCTCGTCATGCAGGGCCGGGGTGGCGTGACAGCTCCGTGACGTCGATCGGTGGCCCGGGTTGCCGCCAGTGACCGGGGGCCATGACGGGTGGGCGGTACCCGACCGCGGCCCCACACGTCGGGGCCCGGTCCGCTGCGGCCGGCCCGCGGCCGCAGCGCCCACGAGCCGAGGCGGAGGGGATCATGCAGTGGGTCGTCGCCGGCGCCCTGTTCGTGCTCTGTGCCGTGCTCGCCACCCGGGGAGCGACGCTGATGGCCGCCGACGGCCGCGGCCGCCCGGCGGACACGGAGGCACCGACCGACGAGGTGGCCGATCGACGCGCCATCCGAGGTCTCGTCCTCACGGCGACGGCGACTGCCTGCGGTGCCGTCGGCGCCACCGTGCTGTCCGCCGGCGCCGGCCCCGGGTGGGGGCCGCTGGTGGCTGCCCTCTGCCGCGCCGCGCTGTTCGTCGTGGGCCCCGTGGCCGTGGTGCTCTCCTGCGAGAGGTCCGGCCGCCGGACGGAACACTGACCCGGGCCGCTCGGGACGTGGTGGAGCTGTCGACCGCCCACGGCGTCGTGCGCGCTGGACAGCGGTCGACCCGTTGGCCGGAGCACCTCGGACTCGCGGCGGGTGACCCTCCCGGCCCTGTCCCGGAGTAGGCGTACGCACACGGAACGACGGGCCTCTCAGGTGGCACCGGGATCCGGGAGGCCACGGTGCCCAGCGCACCCCGGCTGGACCTACTGTCGGTGCTGGGTCGAAGCGAGGCTCCAGGGTCGGTGACCACGCGGTCGGCGACGGCTGAGCGGGGCCCGCCAGCAGACGGCCGGCCCGGTGCGGGCTGCGTCCGGGTCCGTTCGCGAGGATCGCGCGCTGCAGGGAGGTCGAGGACTCGGGTCATGTCCGAAGTCGAGGGGCTCCTGACCCCGGCGGCGTTGGTCGAGGCCGCCCAGCAGATGGGCGGGGAGCGGACCCGCGCCGGTGCCCTGGCCCGCGTCGTGTCACTGACCGCGTCGCTGGTGCCCGGCGCCGAACAGACGTCCGTCACGGTCCTCGTCGGCGATCGGTTGATCACCCTGGCGGCCAGCGGACCGGTGGCCCGGCAACTCGACGAGGTCCAGGACGAGGCCGGGGAGGGGCCCTGCCTGACCGCAGCTCGAGACGGCGACCCGGTCCTGGTCGAGGACACGGCGGTCGAGCGCCGCTGGCCCCGGTACGCCTCCCGCGCCCAGGTGCTGCGGGTGGGGAGCACGCTGTCGCTGCCCATGCCCCTGCCGATGCCCGCAGGATCCCGGATGACCGGTTCGCTCAACATCTGCTCGTCGGAGGCGGCCGCGTTCACCCCCGCTGCCCGGACGGTCGCCTCGGTGCTGCTCGGCCAGGCCACGCTGGCGCTCATCTCCGCCACCGAGCGGGAGCGTGCGGCCGACCGGGTGGCGCAGGTCGAGTCCGTGCTCGGGCTGCTGGTCCACGACCTGCGCTCGGGGATGACCGTGGCGCTGTCGGGCCAGGACCACCTGGCCAGCCAGCGCGACCAGCTCGACCCGACCGGTCGGGAGGCGCTGGACCTGCTCGGCGACGAGCTGCACCGGCAGCAGCACCTCCTGACCGAGTTGGTGGAGCTCGTCCGCGCCGAACTCCCCTCCACCCGCGCCACCGCACTGCTGCCCGTGGTCCGGGCGGCGGCGGATCTGCACCGCCGCCCGGTGCCGGTGCTCCACGGCCCCGACGCCGAGTCGGTGGTGGTCCGGATCCACCCGCTGCGGTTGCGCCGCATCCTGGCCAACCTGCTGGACCACGCCGAGCGGCACGCCGACGGTGCGACCGCACTCCGGGTCTCCGGCGCGGAGGTGGTGGCCTGGGTGGCCGTCGAGGACGCCGGCCCCGGGGTGCCGGTCGAGCGACGGGAGGGCATCTTCACCCGCCTCGTGAACTCCCCGGTCCCCGCGGACGTCCGCGAGGGCAGCCACCTGGGTCTGGCATTGAGCCGGCTCCATGCCCGTCTGGCCGGTGGTGACCTCATCGTCGAGGACCGCCCCGGCGGTGGCGCACGCTTCGTCCTGGCGTTGCCCACGGCCAGCTCACCCGTCCCGATCGCCTCGACCGCCGATCGACAGCTCCGGGTCGACGCCGAGTAGAGCAGCGCCGGCGACGCCGCAGACGGCGGCCACCACGTCCGGTGGCAGTGCACCGTCACCCGTGGACAGCCTGTCGGGTCCCGCCTCCGCCGTCGACGCGGGGCGCCGTGAGCAGCACGAGCTCGGCTCCGGTCCGGGAGGACTCACCGCCCCGGAGCTCGTCCGGGACCTCGACCACGGTTCGTGATCCGGAGCTGCGCCGACCGTCCGGCCGGGACGCGGCCCCGGCCGGACGGCAGTGGCGTCAGCCCTGTGCGTTCTGGAGCACCTCGACGCTGTCGGCGACGACGTAGTTCTCGTCGGCGTACTCCTCGAACAGCGCGTCGTCGAGGTCGATGCCGAGGTCCTGCTCGACGTCGGTGACGGTGAAGCCCTCCATGACGGTGCCGGTCACCTCGACGGTGGTCTCGGGGGAGAGCTGGTCGTCGCCCGTCGCGCCGACCACCAACAGCGGCTCGACGGTGGTGTCGTCGGCGCCGGCGATGGTGAACGCCTCGGGGGTGATCACCTCGTTGACGTCGGCGGAGAGGGTGACCTGCTCGTCGACGTAGGAGGTGACGTCTCCGTAGAAGGCGCTGTCGTAGGCGCCGTCGTAGGGGCCGGCGGCCGCCGCGTCGTCCTCGGTGACCTCCTCGACGTCGGCGCCGGCCTCGTCGCCGGCGGTGTCGCCGCAGGCGGCCAGCCCCACGGTTGCGAACGCCGCAACGGTCGCCACGGTGGCCCGGGCGGTGCGGGAGCGAGGGGTCGGGGTGGAGCGCATGGGCGTCCTCTCGGTGCGCCGGGGAGTCCCCGGTGTCGGTCAGGTCCTCCCCACCGTCTCCGCGGGGCCGGCGGCGCAGCCACCCACGGGCACCTTCGTCACCCAGCTGACACCCGAGAGCGCCGGGAGCGACGCAGAGCATGACGGCTGCATGACCACCGGACCGCTGAGGCCGTCGAGCGCGCGGCCGGTGTTCCTGCTCTCCCGTTCCGCCTCCACCACCGGGCGCCGGGCTCCGACCGCGTGGTCACGCCTGCGCAGGACTCTCCCGCCACCGGCGCGACCATGACCGACGACCACGTCGTCGACCGCGAGCCGGCCGACCGCACGCCGGAGGTCACGGTCACCACGGAGGAGCCCGCGAGCCGCCGCTGCGCGCAGCGCGGACCCCCTCGACGGTGGCCCCCGACACGGGTTCCCACGGCGGACCGCCGATCAGATGACAGGTCCTCCGGGTGTGTTGCGCGGGCCTTGCGGAACGGTGTCGGAACCACCTCGGTCAGCGTCCCCACGCTGGGGCCGGGCACGCAGACGGCGTCAGAGAACGAGCGGCGCTGCGCGAGACAGCCCGCGATCGAGCAGAGGAGTGACCATGAGCACGAGTCGGCGCTTGACGTCCCGGGGCACGCGACGGGCCAGCCGTACCGCCACCGCTGTCGTGGCAGCGGCCATCGGCATGGGCGGTCTGGCCGCCTGTGGCGACTCGGCCGGCCCGGAGGCCGGGGGTGTCACCACCGAGGACCTGCAGGGCATCGAGGACGACCTGGGTGCGCTCGAGGAGCGCGTCGGCGTCCTGGAGGACGCGCCGGCGGATGCCGGCGCGTCGGTCGACCCGACTGCCGAGGGCGAGGCCGGCGTCGTCGAGGACGAGGCCGGCGTCTTCGACGACGCCCAGTCCCTGATCGGTCAGGACGCCACGGTGAGCGCGGCGGTGTCCGAGGTGATCACCAGCAGCGACGTCGGCAGCGCCTTCCGGATCGGCAACGAGACCGGTGAGCCGATCGCCGTGGTCAGTGCCAGCCCGCCGGCCCAGCTGGAGACCGATGACGTCGTCCGGGTGTCCGGCACAGTGGTACAGGTCCAGCGGGACACCTTCGAGCAGGACTTCGGCATCGCTGCCGACGAGCTGTTCGACGACCCGGACGTCTTCTTCGACACGTTCGACGGCGAGGTCGCCATGGCTGCCGACCGCGTGGAGGTGCTGCAGGAGCAGACCGGGAACTGATCGGCCCCACGGTCCGCGGCGCCTCGCGGCCGGCCCGGTCCCCAGGACCGTGTGCCGGCGGCGGGGCGCCGTCGCGTGCGGGTGCCCTCGAGGCCGTCGGTCAGGCGGGACGGTGCGGGTGTGGCGGCCAGACGTCGTCGACGGCTCCGACGGGGGTGGCGCCGGAGGCCGCAACCAGGTCCGGACGGTCGGCCGGCACGGCCCCCGGCGCCGCATCGGACCGTTCCACGGACGCGGGAGGGTGCGTGCGCAGGTGGTCGGCGACCCGGTACGCGACGGCCATGGACGGTGTGGCCAGCAGGGCCCCGGCCAGCCCCCACAGCAGGGTGCCGGCGGTGACCGCGACGAGAACGGCCACGGGGTGCAGGTGCAGGGTGCGCCCGACGATGAGCGGCTGCAGCAGGTTGCCCTCGACCTGCTGCACCACCAGGACGATGACGAGCACGATGACCGCGTCGGTGGGGCCGTTGGTCACCAGGGTGACGAGCACGGCGACGGCGCCGCTGACCGTGGCCCCGATGAGCGGGACGAAGGCGCCGACGAAGGTGAGCAGGGTCAGGGAGACCCACAGCGGCACGCCGAGGAGGAACAGGCCGATCCCGATGCCCACCGCGTCGATCAGGGCCACCACGGTGACCCCGCGCACGTACAGGGACAGCACCTCCCACGCGGCGTGCCCGGCCCCGTCGACCTGCGCACGCCGCCGGTCGGGCACCCAGGACACCGCCCAGGCCCACATCCGCGCGCCGTCCTTGAGCATGAAGAAGAGCAGGAAGACGGCGAGGACCACCGCGGCCAGCACGGACAGGGCCATCTGCGCCACGGCCGACGGCGCGGGCGCCAGCTGGTAGAGCTGGTCCACCGCCGCGTTGCGGATGCCGGTGACCTGTTGCGGATCCAGCCCCAGCGGCCCCTCGATCAGCCACACCCGGATCCGGTCGATGCCGGCGGCCAGCGGCGCGGTCAGGTCGCCGAGCCTCGCGGTGACGCGGAAGCCCACCAGGGAACCGACGCCGCCGAGCACCGTGAGGAGGAGGAGCACCGACAGGAGGGCAGCCAGCGCCTGCGGCGTCCCCAGCCGGTGCAGCAGCCGCGCCACCGGATGGACCAGGGCGGCGAGCAGCAGCGCCACGGCGGCGGTCACGGTGACCAGCGGGACCAGGAGGAGGAACCAGAACAGCAGCCACCCCACGGCGGCGAACGCCAGTAGCGCGGCACCGGTGAGCAGGGTCCGCACGGCCCAGGACGGCACGTCGCGGTGCGCCAGGTGTGCCGGGGGAGGGGCGCCGGTCCTGGCCGGTGCGTCGGCTGCCCTGCCGGCCACGCCGTCCGGAGCCGCGCCCTCCCCGCCTGGAGCGCGTGGGTGTGCCGGCGGTCGCCGCACGGGTCCCTGCTCCGGGGCCGGGTCGGTCCACTGACTCATCGCTGCACATCCGCGGGTCGGTCGGGGCGCGCCCGACGGGTGGACGGGGCGGACCCGGCGCGTCCTGGGACGGCACGGCGGCCAGGTCCGCGTCCCGACTGTGCCGGCGGTGTGCCCGGCCCGGGAGCTGCCGACCGGTTGGCCGCCCGGGCGTCAGAGGATCGTCATCCTCGACGGACGGTTGTGACGCGCTGGTGACACCCGCCCCTCGGCTGCCCGGTCACGTGCCTGGCCCCGTAGCCGTCCAGCAGCATCGGTGGAGCAGGTCCGGCACCAGGATCTCCCCGTCTGCTCGCGGTCATGGCGGTGGGGAAGCGGGATCGCCGGTCCCGCGGGGGACGGACCCGGTCATCCGGCCCGGTGGATCGGTCGGAGGAGGGTCCGGCGCCGGCGCCGGCGCCGGCGTCATCGGCGACGGAGGGGCGACCTCGACCGGACGCGAGGCGACCGACCCGTAGTCGGCCCGGCTCACCGGTCGGTCGGTCAGCCCCCGGTCCGTCGGTACCTCCAGGAGTACGCCGTCCAGGCTGACGCGCACCCGGTCGACCTCGGGGAACTGGGTCACCGTCCACACCAGCTGGGCCACGGCCAGCAGCTGGTTGCCGCCGCCCAGGCCGGCGAACTCCCGGCTGACCGCCACGACGGCGGTCCCGCTCCCGTCGGGTCCGGACAGCACCGCCACGTCCTGCGGACCCAGTGCGGTGCGCAGGCCCGACACCACCTCGGCCTGCGTCGGACCCGCCAGCAGGAGGTCCACCGCCGTCTGCGGCCGCCACTCCGCGACCTGGCGGGGGACCGCCTCGAGGCGCACGTCCCGCACGAAGAAGACGGCGACCTCGCGCCACCCCGGCCGAGGGCCGGCATCGGCCGGTCCGGGCGGGACACTCGGCACGGCGACCTCCTGGACCGGCCCGCCGGCCCGGAGACCGCATCCGGCCACCACGGCCACCAGGAGCAGCGCCAGGAGCCGGGAGATCGCGCGGATCCCCACGCCGCCGGGAGCCCGACGCCGGGGACCGCACTCTCTGGCAGCGGGGTCCACCTGCTCGCGGGCGGTGCGGTCGCGGTGGAGCAGGACGCGCGATGCGGTGGTGCGCGGACGGTCCGCCATCGGGTCCTCCGGCTGTGGCGGGCTGTACGGGACCGCCGTCCGGGAACGACGGTGTGGGCGCCCACCGGTGTGCCCCGGTGTGGCTGCCCGGGGAACGGGTGTGGGGTACACCGCCATGGACCTGTCACAGCGGCCCGAGCGGGCGTGACGCTCCTGTGACGCGGACGGGCCCCGTCCAGCCGTGGTCACGCCAGCGGAGGTCGGCGCGTGGTCGCGTCACCGCGGTGGCGAACTGGTGGCCGGTCCCACTCCGTCCGCACCGCCGGGGGGCGGTGTGGTCGGCGTCGGCTCCGCCGGGGCCACGACCGGTAGTCGTCGCGGTCGACCGGCTGGTCGGTCAGGCCGTCGTCGGCCGGCACCTCGACCGGTTGGTCCTCCACCACGAAGCGGACCTCGGTGACCCTGGGGAACTCGGTGAGCGTCCAGACCACCTGGGCCACGGCGAGGAGCTGGTCGCCGCCGGCGAGCCCGGTGAACCCACGGGTCACCGAGACGGTGGTCAGACCCTCGGGGAGGTCCTCGTCGACCTCGATGACCTCCGGGGGGAGCGCCGTCCGGATGCCGCCGTCCGCCTCCCTCGGCGTCGGCCCGGACACCAGGTGCTCCAGTGCTGCGGCGGTGGTGGCCGCACCGGCGGGCCGTTCGACCGGGGCCAGGACGGCACCCCGCACGAAGTAGACGGTCAGCCGTGGGCCGCTGGAGCGCGCGTCGATGCCGGTCCCCGTCGGTGTCCGGGCCGCGGTCGTCACCGGCTCCGGCCGGTCCTGCGGACCAACCCCGCACCCTGCGAGGAGCAGGGACAGGAGCAGCCCGGCAGACGCGGCCGGCAGGAGCCGCCGCCCGCCCCGTGCGCCGGTCACGGCACCGGGTGCAACGGCAGCCCGACGACGAACCGAGCGCCGCCCGACGGGCTGTCGTGGACGGTCACCGTCCCGCCCATCGCCTGCACGTGCCGGGCCACGAGAGCCAGGCCGAGCCCCGCTCCCTCGGTCCGGGTGCGCGTGCTGCCGCTGCCCCGGGCGAACCGTTCGAGGACCCTGTTCCGCTCCGCCGGTGGGATCCCCGGACCGTCGTCGTCCACCAGGACGCACGCGGTGTCCCCGCTGCACGTGACGGTGATGCCGGTCAGGCCCCCGCCGTGCGCGTCGGCGTTGTCCATCAGGTTGTTCAGCACGCGCTCGAGCCGGCGCTTGTCCGCCCGGATGACCACCTCAGCGGCCTCCGCCGGGACCTCGAGCCGCGCGGTCGGTCGTCCCGCCAGCCGTCGCCGTGTCAGGGCCTCGCGGACCAGGGCGGCGAGACGGACCTCTTCGACGGCGAGGTCGGCGCTGCCCGCGTCGGCGCGGGAAATCTCCAGGAGGTCGGCGACGAGGCGCTCGAAGCGCAGCACCTCGTCACGCAGCAGCGTCAGGGCCTCCCGGCCGTCGGGGGCCAGCCCGTCGGCGGCGCCCTCCACCAGGTCCACCGCGCCCATCATCGCCGTCAGCGGGCTGCGCAGCTCGTGGCTCACGTCGGCCGCGAAG
This sequence comes from Geodermatophilus sp. DSM 44513, assembly GCF_032460525.1. Lineage (NCBI taxonomy): Bacteria > Bacillati > Actinomycetota > Actinomycetes > Geodermatophilales > Geodermatophilaceae > Geodermatophilus > Geodermatophilus sp. DSM 44513. The sequence goes on from NZ_CP135963.1 coordinate 2,152,608, forward strand.
CGCGCGTCCGCGCGCACCCGTGTCTCCAGCGCGGCCGCCGTCCGGTTGAAGGACGACGCGATGGGGACGAGCGAGGGATCCCCCCGGGGGTCGATGCGGGCGGAGAGGTCACCACCGGCGATCGCCTCGGCCGCCGCCGCGACCCGGTGGAGGGGACGGAGCGCCGGGCCGGTCACCCACCAGCCGATGACGAGCAGCAGAGGCACCAGACCGGCGATCGCCAGGGCGAGCACCGTGCTCAGGACGCGGTACGTGCGGTCCAGCTCCGTCAGCGGGAAGACCTCGAAGTAGGCCCGGTCCGCGCCGGGGAACGGGATACCGACGGCCATCACCGTGGTGCCCTCCACCGCGATCCGCTGCCGCGCGGGGGTGCCGCCCAGCACGGTCTCGGCCAGCTCGGTGGGGACGTCGTCCCGGCCGAGGAGCAGGGACGTCGTCTGCCAGGCGCCGTCGTCCACGAACAGCGAGACGGATCCGGACTCGCGCGGGAGCTGGGCGAGCACCTGGGGGACGGGCAGGCCCTCCGTGGTCAGCGCACGCTCCACCTGCGCGGCGTTGTCGGTGGTCTGGAGCAGCGTGGTCCGTTCGCGCTGCAGGAGCAGGTACTGCGAGACCGCGACCCAGACGGCGACCGTGAGGACACCGCACACCACCACGGTCACCACGGTGAAGGCGAGGGTGGCTCGCCCACGGAGAGTCCGGGGCAGCGGGGCCCGGGGTGAGCGGGGGAGCGCCGCGCCGACGTCGGGCTGTGCGTCTGCCGGGCGGAACGGCTCCCGGCGGGACCGGGTGGCGGTCATCCGGGAACGCGGTGTCCCCTGCGCCGCGCCGTGGTCGTCCCGGGCGGGACGTCGAGGTGCGGGAGGGCGTCCACCTCCCCGGTCCTCGCGCGCAGCGGAGCCGGCCGGACGCACCCGGCGACGGGTCCGCGGGGCGCCCGGGTGACGAGCACGGGCCGGACCACAGGGTCGAGTCCGCCCACCCGGACCACGGTGCACCACCGCTCGTGGCGTGCTCCGTGCTGCACCGATGCCCAGGTGGCCAGCAGGAGGCAGTCGCTGAGGCCGCGGCGGAGGACGGCGGCACGTCGGACGCGCGGGGCGCGTTCGTGAGAGCCGTCGGGGGAGCCGACGTCTCCACACCCGGTCGGCGCCGGGTCGGTGCTCGCGGTCTCGGCGTCACTCCAGCCGGTCAGCCCGAGCCCCACGGCCAGCACCGCACCGGACAGCGGCCGTCCCGTCCTGCGCATGTCGTCTCCCGTCCTCGCTGTCGTCCCCCGTCGGCGCCCACGGCTGGGTCCCGCAGGGCAGGCAGCCGCGGTCGACCGCCGGACCGTGCCGGCGGAGGCGTCATCCGCTCACCGACCGCTGGCGGTGCCTGGCCACCATCGACGGTCGCGGCTCCGGCGTCGTCCCACAGACCCGGGTCACCCGGTGGGGGAGGTCGGGCTGGGTGCCGGGGAGTCGTCGTCGGTGGGGTCCTGGTCGGGGTCGTCGTCTGGGAAGTCGAACGGTGGAACGGCCGGGTCCTCCTCCGCGGAGACCATGGCGTCGACGGTGATCTCTCCGGCCTCGGCGAAGGTGAAGGTGACCGGGATCGACTGCGAGGAGCGCAGGGACCGGTCGAGGTCGAGCAGGGTCACGTCCGGCGGGCCCTCGGCGCCGACGTAGAGGTTGTCGTCGGCGTCGACCTGCAACGGCAGGCCCTGGCCGTCGGTCTTCTCCACCTGGACGCCGGAGAAGTCCGGACCGCTGATGTCGGTGATCGTGGCCGGCTCGCTGCCGGTGTTGCTCACCGCGAAGAACAGGCGGGCGGCCTCGCCCTCCTCGTACGTGCCGTCGAGGGGGTACGCCAGCTGGACCTGCAGCAGCTCGAGGTCGTCGTTGACCATGACGTCAGGGCCGACCGCGCCACCCTGTACCTCGACTTCGTCGTCCTGCAGTGGGTTGTCCTCGTCCTCGCCACAGGCCCCGAGCACGAGGGTGGCGCCGACGAGGGCGGCGGCCAGCCGGCGGGAGCGTGGCGGCGGTGACATCGGGTGGGCGGTCATCTGCGCTCCTGGGGTGCGCTCTGTAGGCGTCGGTCCGGGCTGCTCGACGGGGGCCGTGCGGCGACGGCCGGGATCCGTGGGTCGCGGTGGGAACGGGATGTCGCACCGCGTGGCGTCGTCGCCGAGGTGTCATCCCGGGACGGTTCGGGGGGTGACCGGAGAGGCTCGCCCGCGGTGGTGGGTGTCGTGGGGGTACCGGTCTCGGGGCCTTCTCGCGGGTGTGAACTGCCACGCACACCCCGCACTCGACGAGGGCGATGGTCAGCGCAGGGCGAGGCCGCCGCCCTGTGCGCGGCTGTCCGGGTCGATGCCGAGATCGCGGAGCTGGTCGGCGTCCCGGACGTTGTCGACGAGCACGTCGAGCACCTCCTGGGCGCGGCGGGCCTGGTCATCGCGGCCGCCGGCGCGCAGCGTCTGGACCACGTGGCTGCGGTCGATCTGCACGGAGCTCCCCCTCGGAGTGTCCGCCGGGTCCGTGCACCGTCCGAGCACGGTGACCGGTCCGGTCCACCCGGGGTCCCTGGCGGGTCAGCTCGCACGGCTCAGCCTGTGAAGGCGGCGCAGGCCATGCGGGAACCGACCGGAGGAGCCTGCGCGGCGGCGAGGTCGACTGCGGCGTCGCCGATGACCACGGCCGTCCCGTTGCCCACGAGCAGCTCCTCCACGACGGGGGCCGAGTCGACCAGCGCGGTGGTGACCCCGACGCCGTTGTCCAGGACCAGGACCGGGGGGAGGGGGGTGAGCAGCTCGCCGACGGAGGAGAACGCCTCGGCCGGCGCGCCGGCTGCGTCGCATGCCCCGACGTCGTAGAGCCCCACCCCGTGGAACCCGGGGGTCATGCCCATGACCTCGACCTCGACCTCGGTGCCCCGTTGCTCGTCGCGCAGGTAGGCCGTGCCGATCACGCTGCCCTCGGGGTCGACCAGGTCGGTGGGGACCTCCGCCGGCTCCAGCACCGCCCGGTCGTCCTGCTCCTCCTCGGGTCCCTCGCCCTCTCCGCTGTCGGGTACCCGCGGCGCTGCCTCCGCCGCCGTCACCGCGGCCAGGTCCTCGCGCAACTGCTCGCCGTCGTCGGCCGCGCAGGCGGTCAGGGCGAGCAGGACGGCGGCTGCCGGCAGCAGCGTGCGGTGCATGGCGCAGTTCCTCTCGAGGAGGCGGACGGTCGTCTGAGCCCATGCCCGCGTCGCGGTGCCGACCTACGCCGACAGGACCAGGTGTCACGCAGTCGTAACGGGCCCGGCCCTCAGGACGACGGGTACGGAGCAGCTCCCGCCGTCCAGCCCGGGCTCCCGGTCGGAGGTCTCGGGAGCCGAGCACCGCGGCGACGTCTCCGACCTCGTCGGAGCACGTCGGACCTCGGAGTCCGCAGATGGTCGAGCGGGACGTGGTCGTCTCAGCCGAGCGGGCGGGTACGGGCAGTCGGTCGAGTCCTGGACCGACCGGGTGGCCGGCGGGCCACCCGGCACGACGACGTGTCCAGCTCCCCGTACCAGGTCGGCCGGTGGAGCCGGCGTCGACCGACAGAGCGGCACCGGTGGTGGCCGAGGCCGCGGGCGACAGAGCCGTCGGGATGTGTTGCGGTCTCGTGACAGCTCGCCGATCCGCCCTCCGGGCGTCGGTCGGCGGGGTAGGGCCACGTCGTCCCGGGATCCATGCAGCAGCGCGTGGGAACGGGCGGAGGTCGCACTGGCGCGGACGCGCACAGGAGGACGTCTTCCGACACCCCCGGGGCGGCGGCCCGGGATCAGGACCACCGGATCGCCAGGCGGCGTCATGCCAGGACGGCTCCAGGAGTTGCCGTCCGCCGACGGCCGCCTGCCCGTGGCCATCGGGCCGCACCGCGCATCGGCGCCCTGTTCACCGCCGACGTCGATCGCTCATCGCCCTGCAGATCGCGTACCACAGGAGAGGAACGACGGACATGACGGAGAGTCGCACACAGACCGAGACCACCTTCCACGGCAACGTCGCGGACGAGCGGCCGCTGGTGACCACCGAGGGGGCGACCCGGGCCGCCGGTGTGGAGCCGGACGGCTCCACACCGTGGACGCCACCGGCGCGGCGGGACCGAGTCCGGTGGGGGCCGGTGTGGGCCGGGCTGGTCGTCGCCGTCCCGACGTTCCTCCTGCTCCAGCTGGCGACGCTGGCGGTGGGGTGGTGGGACGTCGGCCCTGGCGCAGGAGGGAACAACGCCGACTGGATCAGTGGGGTCAACGGGCTGGTCGCCCTGTTCCTCGGCGGCCTGACGGCGAGCGCCACCGCCCTGTGGCGGGGTCTCAGCGAGGGCCTCCTGCACGGGATCCTCGTGTGGGCGCTCACCGTGGTGACGCTGGTCTTCCTGACGCTCTTCGGTGGCGGTGCCCTCTTCGGCTCGCTGGCCGGCGCGCTCACCGACGTCGCGAGCATCCAGCAGGCCGACGTCCCGGACGTCGCGGCCGGTCAGGCCGCCGACGTGGCACGCTCGGGCGCCAGCTGGGCGGTGCTCGGTCTCGGCCTGTCGGTCGTCGCCGCGGCCATCGGCGGGGTGCTCGGCGCCAAGACGTGGCCCGGCAAGGAGCCCGAGGCCGACCGGACGGGCGTCCGGTGAGGGTCGCGCACGGCACGCCGAACGGCACCGGCTCGGGGAGATCGAACGCGCGCTGATGCGTGAGTCGCCCGAACTGGTCCGCCTCCTCGCGCGGGGAGGCGTCGTCGACGTGCGGAGCGGAACCGGTCCGCCGGGATGCGTCCTCGACCGGAGCGAGCCCCTCGCTGAACCGCACGACAGATGTCGAGGCGGGGGCCGGTGCACGTGTGCGCCGGCCCCCGCCTCGACGTGCCCGGAGGTCCAGCCCGTCAGGTCGTGGTGCCGCCGAGGGTGACCTCGACCTCGTTGGTCGTGTCCCCACGCTCGACGTCGAGGGTGACCTCGCTGCCGGGCGCCGTGCCGCGCACTGCGGCGGTCAACTCCGTCGAGGTGGTGACGGGGCGGTCGCCGATGGCGGTGACCACATCCCCGGCCTGCAGGCCAGCATCGGCGCCCGAGCTGCCAGGTTGCACCTGGACGATCTCGGCGCCCGTGCCGATGGTGGGGTTGCCGTCGGCGGCGGCGGTCTGGACGTTGACGCCCAACAACGCCGTGCTGGCCGAGCCGTCGGCGATGATCTCCCCGGCGATGCGCTGCGCGGTGTTGCTGGGGATGGCGAAGCCGACTCCGATGTTGCCGCCGGAGGCCTGTCCGCCCGGGCCGGCGGGCACGGTGGCGATGGCGGTGTTGATGCCGATCACCTCACCGGCGGCGTCGACCAGGGCGCCACCGGAGTTGCCCGGGTTGATCGCGGCGTCGGTCTGCAGGGCGTCGATGACGGTTGCCTCGCCGCCGCCCCCGCCGGCGGTCACCGGCCGGTGGAGGGCGCTGACGATCCCGTTGGTGACCGTGTCGGACAGCCCGAGCGGTGCGCCGATGGCCACGGCGAGGTCACCCACCCGCACCTGGGCCGAGTTCGCGAAGGTCGCCGGGGTCAGGTCGCCCGCACCGGACAGGCGCAGGACGGCGAGGTCCACGGACGGTTCGGTGCCGACGACGGTGGCCTCGTACAGCGTTCCGTCGGCGGTGCGTACCTGGACGTCGGCTGGGCCACCACCGCCGGCGGCGACCACGTGGTCGTTGGTCAGCACGTAGCCGTCCTCGGTCAGGACGACGCCCGAGCCGCTGCCGGCACCTGCGGAGGTGGTGACGTAGACGGTGACCACGCTCGGGCTGGCCGTGGCAGCAGCCGTGCTCACCGCGGTCGCCGTCTCCGGGTCCTCGACCACCACGCTCTGCGTGCTGCTCGCCCCGGTCGCCGCCCCGCTGGCGTCGTCGAGGAGGACGGCCGCCCCGGCACCGGTGCCGGCGCCGATGAAGGCGCCGGCGAGCAGACCGGCGACCCCCATCCGGAGGCGTCCGGTCGAGCGGGGTGGCCCGGGGTGGCTCGTTGCTCCGGCCGGTACCGGTCCCCACGCGGGAGGCGGCGTGCTCCGGGAGTGCCCTGTTGCCGGGTACCACAGCGGGTGAGGCGAGGTCGTCCGGCGGAGGTCGGATGCGACCGGCTGTGGGTGGCCGCCGGGGGCACGCGGGGGTCCGTAGGAAGTCACTGCTCTCCAGTCCTCGATCCGTGCGGCCGTCCGCCGCGACATCTCGACGGTGCGTCGGAGGACTGACGGCTCACTGGACGGTCGCTGGGAGATCGCTGGACGTCACGGCTCGCAGCCCGAGGATCCTGCCGCGCCGGAGGGTGCACGCCGACGGGAGACGGTGCGCTTCGTCGTGCCGTGTCGGGCGGCGATGTCCCGTGTCGAGCTTCCTCGGCCGATGGGACAGCGGACGACTTCCCGTCGCTCTCCTGGCGTGAGGTCGTGGTGGGCGATGTCGTCGCCGGCGCGGCGCGTTCGACGGCGGTCTCATCGGCATCGCCCGGCTCCCGGGACTGAGGGCTCGGCTTCGGCACGTCCGGCTGCGCTCGCGACGATGCGGGGACCGGCTGGAGGAGAACCGGAGTGTCCTCCGGCCGCTGGTGTTGATCCACCTCTCACCGCGTCCTGCGCTGGTCGGGGCGGACTGGCGTCCGCGGAGGACAGGTCGAGGCCGGAGCGATGGGGAGGATCGCGTTCCAGGGCGTTGTGCAGCTCGTCGCGTGTTGCTTCGCGGTGGTCGTGACCATGCCGGCTGACGTGCGGGCTGGTCCATCACCTCGCTGGGGGCGTCGCAGCGGGGCTCGAGTGCTCACGGTCGGGGAGCCACCGTCGCACCGGCGGCGGCAGGTGCCTCTGCTGGGCTGGTCTCGGGGCGTGACCAGGTGACGCGCCGGCGCGGGCAGTCCGACCCGGCAACAGTGCCGCCGGCGCCCCGAGCAGCAGCCACCTGGGCGTCGGCGGGCGGCATCCCGTCGCGCCGCTCCGCGGCGAGGCGGAGCGTCAGGTGGGGCCGCTGGAGTGCACGTCAGCACGCGGAGCGGACTCCGGCACGCACGGCGGCGGCGGCGCCGGGAAGATCTTGGAGGAAATCCAGGCCTGGCTGTCGATCCGGCGGCAGGGTGTTCGTCGTCACTGATGACGGAGCCGGACAGGCCGGCCCGCGACCCAGTGCAGGAGGCAGCTCCATGGCCAAGTACGCGATCCTCATCTACGACGACCCGGCTGGCTACGCGAACATGTCGCCCGAGGCGTGGGGCGCGGTGATCGACGCGCACAGCTCGTTCGTCAAGGGGGTCTTCGAGCTCGGCGGGTCCATGGACAGCGGGGCGGCGCTCGCGGCCACGACGTCGGCCACCTCGATCAGGGGTGGCAACACCGTGACGGACGGCCCGTTCGTCGAGACCAAGGAGGCCCTCGGCGGCTTCTACGTCGTCGAGGCGCGCGACCTCGACCACGCCGTCGAGATCGCCAAGCTGTGCCCGGCCCCCTTCGGCGGCGTCGAGGTCCGCCCGGTCGTGGACCCGACGCAGGCGAACCCGTTCTGACCGCTCCCCGCGACGCCCAGCCGACCGCGTCCGCCGTGCAGGCGGACGCGGTCGCTGCCGCGCTGGCGCAGGCCCACCGCTCCGAGTGGGCCTTCGTGCTGTCCGCCACGGTGCGCGTCGCGGGTGACCTGGACCTCGCGGAGGAGTGCGCGCAGGAGGCGTACGTCAGCGCGCTGCAGGCCTGGACCCGGGACGGCGTCCCGGAGCGGCCCGGCGCGTGGCTGACCACGGCGGCGCGGAACCAGGCGCTGGACCGGTTGCGTCGCGAGGTCACCCTCCGGCGCAAGCTCCCGCTGCTCGTGGAGCCGGCGACCGTCGATCCGCACGACCCGGCCGACCCGGACGGGCCCGACGCCGCGGTGCCGGACGACCGGCTCCGGCTGGTGTTCACCTGCTGCCACCCCACCCTCGCCCCCGAGGCCCGCGTCGCCCTCACCCTGCGCCTGGTCTGCGGCGTTCCCACGCCCGACGTCGCCCGGGCCTTCCTGGTGTCCGAGCCGACGATGGCGGCACGGATCACCCGGGCCAAGAAGAAGATCACCGAAGCGCGGATCCCCTACCGGGTTCCGGGCCGGGCGGAGCTGCCCGAGCGCCTGGACAGCGTGCTCACCGCCGTCCACCTGCTCTTCAGCACCGGCCACACGGCCGGCGAGGGGGACGCGCTCGTCCGTGAGGAGCTCTGCGACCGGGCCCTGCACCTCGCGCGCACCCTCGCCGCGCTGCTCCCCGAGCAGGCCGAGACCCGCGGCCTGCTGGGCCTGCTGCTCCTCACCGACGCGCGCCGGGCCACCCGGACCGACGAGCAGGGCCGGCTGCTCCTGCTCGCCGACCAGGACCGGACGCGCTGGGACCAGCGCGCGATCCTGGAGGGGCTCACGGTGACGGCCGGGGCCCTGGCGTCCGGCCCACCGGGGCGGTTCACCCTGCAGGCGGCGATCGCCGGCGTGCACGCGATGGCGCCGTCCCTGGAGCAGACCGACTGGCCGCGCGTCGTGCACCTCTACGACCGGTTGCTGGCGGTGTGGAACACCCCGGTGGTCGCGCTCAACCGGGCCGCCGCCGTGGCGTTCGCCGACGGTCCGGCCGCCGCCCTGCCGCTCCTCGACGAGCTGGCGACCGATCCCCGGCTCGCCGACTACCCCTACCTCCCCGCCACCCGCGCCGACCTGCTGCGCCGCCTCGGCGACGCCGCCGGCGCGGCTCAGTCGTACCGGCGCGCGATGGAGCTCACCGCGAACGCCGCGGAGCGCGCCTTCCTGGAGCAGCGCCTGGCCGAGGTCAGCCGCGCCGCCGGCGCCGAGCCCGCGCCCGGCTGAGGACGGCGGGCTCGGCGGTCACCGCTCCGAGGCCTCGCCCGGGGCTCCCGCGTCGCGCCCCTGGCAGGGGTCGCAGGTCCACGTCCCGTCGGCCCGACAGTGGGACCGCAGGTCAGAGGCGGGTCGGCTGGACGGGCCGGCCCGCCTCTCGCACGAGCCCAGCTCGTGGCGGGCCCTGTCCGGTGACGGCCGACGACCCGCCAGCGACGTTGCCGTCACCCCTCAGGCACCGGACGGTCCGCCTCGTGTGCTGCCCGCACGCGGCGGTGCACCCCGGGGTCGTTCCGCGCGGTGCCCGCGGGCCGGGTCGTCCACAATGGGGAGCCCGGCACCATCGGGCGAGCCGAGCTGGCTGACGGGGGACGGGACCGGATGAGCGCCGAGGGCACGAGCAGCGCCGAGCCGTTGCCCGACGTCGTCGACGATCCCGCGGACGCCCGGCGTGCCCTGCTGGACCTGGCGATCACCGCCGCCGGCGTGGGCACCTTCGACTGGGACCTGACCACCGGCGGCCTGAGCTGGGACGACCGGCTGATCGAGATGTTCGGGTACACGCCGGCCGACTTCGAGGGCACCATCGAGGCGTTCCGCCGTCGGTTGCACCCCGCGGACCTGCCCCGGATCACCGGCCTGCTGCAGCAGGCCATCGACACCCGTGGCGACTTCGCCACCGAGTACCGCGTCCGGCTCCCGGACGGGGGGCTGCGGTGGGTGGCCGCCCGCGGGCGGGCGCTGGGGAGCGAGCAGGGCGCGACCGTCCGCCTGCTGGGTGCGGCCTGGGACATCACCGAGCGGCGGGCCGGCCAGGAGCGCGTCGCGCAGCTGATCGAGGGCATGGCCGTCGGCTTCGCCACGCTGGACCGCGACTGGGTGATCACCCACGTCAACGCCGAGGCCGAGCGGATCATCGGTGCCCCGCGCGAGGACCTGCTGGGCCGCGACATCTGGGAGCGGTTCCCCGAGGCGGTCGACAGCGAGTTCGAGGTGAACTTCCGGCGCGCGGCCGGGACCGGGCGGCCGGTCGTCTTCGACGCCTACTACCCCGCGCCGCTCGACATCTGGGTCGAGGTGCGCGCCACGCCCACCCCCGACGGGCTGGCGTTGTACTTCCTGGACGTCTCCGCCCGGCGCGCCGTCCAGCAGCAGGCCGAGCGGGCCGCGGCGCGGGAGGGGCTGCTCAACCGGATCACCGAGGAGCTGGTGGGCACCCTGGACGCCGAGGAGGCCATCGGCCGGCTCGCGCGGATGGTGCTGCCCGCCGTCGCCGACCTCGCCATCGTCACCCTCATCGACGACGACCGCGCGGCCGGGACGCGCCGCGGGCTGCGCACCACCGCGACCTGGCACGTCGACCCGGCGCTGCGGCCGGTGGTCGAGGCCTACGCCCAGGCGCGGCTGGCCGCGCTCACCGACGACGCGCTCATCCTGCGCGCCGTGCGCGGCGGGCAGGTGCAGCTGGTGGCCCGCGACGCCGCGGCCGAGGTACGGCGCGTGCTGCCGCCCGGACCGCTGCACGACATGGTCACCACCCTGGCCCCGGAGGCCATCGTGGTGCTGCCGCTGCCCGGGCGCACCGGCCCGGTCGGGATGCTCACCCTGGCCAACGGCGCCGACCGCGGCCCCTTCACCCCGGAGGACCTCCTCACCGCCCGGCACGTCGCCACCCGCGCGGGTCTGGTGCTGGACAACGCCCGCCTCTACCGGCAGCAGCGCGACCTGGCCGAGGGCTTCCAGCGGTCCCTGCTCACCCCGCCGCCGCAGCCCGAGCACGGGCAGGTCGTCGTGCGCTACGTGCCGGCGGCCCAGGCGGCCGAGGTCGGCGGCGACTGGTACGACGCGTTCCTGCAGCCCTCGGGTGCCACGGTGCTGGTCATCGGGGACGTCGTCGGTCACGACGTGCAGGCCGCCGCCGCGATGGGCCAGGCCCGCACCATCGTGCGGACGCTGGCCGCCCGCGGCCACGCCGGGCCGGCGGCGGTCCTCACCGAGGCCGAGCAGGTCCTGCAGACGCTGCAGTCGGGGATCCTGGCGACCGCGGTGGTGGCCCGCCTGGAGCAGACCGACGCCGAGCGGGCGAGCGGGCTGGCCCGGCTGCGCTGGTCGAACGCCGGGCACCCGCCGCCGATGGTGGTCTCCCCCGACGGGCGGGTGACCGTCCTCGACGGCGGCCGCCCGGACCGGCTGCTCGGCGTCCGCCGCGCCGGGCCGCGCCGGGAGGCCGAGGTGAGCCTGCCGCCGGACGGCGTGGTGCTGCTCTACACCGACGGTCTGGTGGAGAACCGGGTCGAGGACATCGACCACGGCCTGCACCGGCTGCAGACCGTCCTCGGCGAGGTGGCCGGTCGCGACCTCGACGACCTGTGCGACGAGGTGCTCGCGCGGATGCTGCCGACCAACCCGGGTGACGACGTCGCGCTCATCGCGATCCAGCTGCACCCGCAGGACCGGCCCCGCCCGCCCGGGGCCGGCCCCGGCCGGGTGCCGCCGGACGTGCCCGCGGACTGACGGGGACCGTCAGCTCCAGCTGGTGCTCAGCCGGACACTGACACCGTCGGCGCCGCGCCGGATGGCGACGTGGTCGCACAGCTGCCGGGCCAACCACAGGCCCATGCCCCCGTGGGAGAGGTCGTCCCCGTGCGCGGGCCCGTAGCCGGCGAAGGGGTCGTCGAGGCCGGACCCGGAGTCGCGGATGGTGGCCACCAGCCGGCCCGGCGCGGTCCACAGCCGCAGGCCCGCGGGCAGCGACCCGTGCCGCACGGCGTTGGAGGTCATCTCGTCGACCGCCATGAGGAAGTCCTCGAGCACGTCGTCCGGCCCGTCGACGGTGCCCAGCAGGCCGCGCACGGCGTGGCGGAGGCGGGTGTGGTCGCTGACGTCGTCGTCCAGGGCCGGCTCGGTGGCCTCCAGCGGGTCGTCGGGCACCGGCAGCGTGCGCAGGTAGGTGGCCGGATCGAGGAAGTCGGCGTTGACCGTCCGCCCGGCGGCGGTGACCAGCTGCGGGTGGGTCCGCCGGACCGAGTCCAGGATGGGCGCCGGCAGCGCGGCGTCGAACACGCACAGGCCCCACAGCGGCCAGCGGGCCAGGGCGGCGTTGATCACCGACTCGTAGGCCTGCCACTCCCGCCAGTCGGCGGCCGTGGTGCCGTAGTCGGTCTCCCCGACGACCCGCAGCCGGCGGCCGGGTGCGGCGTGTTCCTCGGCGAACCGGCGGAACGCGGTGATCGCGCTGGGGGTGCGGGCCCGGTAGAGGGTGTGCCGCTCGACGACGACCACCCGCGGGTCGCGCCCGACGGCCTCGCGCAGCGGCCCGGTGGTCGCCGGCCCGGCGGCGATGAGCGCGGCGTCCCCGGCGGCGAGCCCCTCGAGCAGCCACGGCGCGGCGATGGCGGTGAGCTGGTCGACGTCGTCGTAGACCAGGGCGTCGTGCCGGTAGCCCGGCGAGCCGCCCCCGCCGGTGGCGGAGTCCCCGCCGTCGTGCGGTCGCTCCGTGTCCTCGCCGTGCACCGTGGCTGTCTCCCCGTCGTACCGGCAGCTGCACCGAGAGCCGACGCGCACGCGACGGCGTTCCCCGCCTGTGTACCCCACACAGGTCGACCCACGCCCGCTGCCGGGGTCGACGCGGCCCTCTCCGACCTCGCCGCGCACGGACGAGCACGGGGTGCCCGCGCTCCGGGCGACCGCCGGACACCCAGCCGCTATGGTCGGCGCCCGTCCCGATCGAAGGAGCCTCCGGATGACCCAGGTCGACGCCCAGCTCACGTCTCCGGAGTCGGTGGGGATGAGCGCCCGGCGCCTCGAGCGCATCGCGCCCGCGCTGCAGGAGTACGTCGACGAGCGCGGCTACCCGGGCTTCACGACGCTCGTGTCGCGCCGCGGCCGGCTCGTGCACGCGGGGCGGATCGGCTGGCAGGACCGGGAAGCCGAGGTGCCCCTGGCGGAGGACACGATCTACCGCTTGTACTCGATGACCAAGCCGATCGTCTGCACGGCGCTGATGACGCTGTTCGAGGAGGGCAGGTTCCGGCTCGTCGACCCGGTGGCGAAGTGGATCCCGGCGTTCGGGGCGACGAAGATCGCCGGTCCGGGCGGGACGCTGGAGGACCAGTCACCGCTGCGCCCGATGCAGATCCGCGACGTGATGAGCCACACGAGCGGGCTGACCTACGACTTCCTCGAGGACTTCCCGGTCGCGGAGCAGTACCGCGCCAAGCGGCTCATGCACGACCCGACGCGCACGCTGGAGCAGCTCGTCGACGAGCTCGCCACGATCCCGCTCGCCTTCGCGCCCGGGACGATGTGGCACTACAGCCTGGGCACCGACGTCACGGCACGCCTGATCGAGGTCATCTCGGGCCAGCGGCTGGGGGACTTCCTCCAGGAGCGCCTCTTCGCACCGCTCGGGATGACCGACACGGCCTTCGGTGTGCCGGAGTCCGCGCGCGGCCGGCTGTCCGCCATGTACGGCCTGCCGGACATCATCGCCCAGGACATGACCTTCAGCGCCCTGGCGGGCGCGTTCGCCGCCGGCGACTTGGGCCGCCGCGACGTGGAGCCGACCTACCCCAGCGACGCCCCCGACGTCTTCCAGCGCGGCGGCCTCGGCCTCTTCGGGACCGGGTCGGACTACCTGCGCTTCGCGACCATGCTGCTCACGGGCAAGGCGGAGGACGGCACGCGCATCCTCGGCCGCAAGACGCTCGAGCTGATGCACACCAACCACCTCGCACCGGCCCTGCGCCCGTACGCCCTCGCCGGCGTACCGGCGCTCGGCTACGGGTTCGGCCTGGGCTCCCGCGTGGCCATGGACATCGGCCAGAGCGCACTGGCCGGCTCCCCCGGGGAGTTCGGCTGGGCCGGTGCGGCGAAGACCTACTACTGGGTCGACCCGGTCGAGGAGCTCGTCGGCGTACTGCTGACCCAGCACATGGTCGGCTTCGACCTGCCCGAGGCCGACTTCCGGGCGGTCGTGTACCAGTCGATCGAGGACTGACGGCGGGCCCGGGCGGCGGCGGTCCCCGTCGGCTGCAGCCGGGTCGGCCGCGGCGCGTCAGGTGTGCAGGGCCCGGAGCACCTCGTGGAAGGCGGCCTTGCCCTCGAAGCCGATCCCGGGGATCTCGGTGAGCCCGACGCGGCTGTCCGCCACGACCGCGTCGTCGGCGAAGCCCCCGGTGGGCTGGAACTCGCCGGGGTAGGACTCGTTGCCGCCCAGGTGCAGGGCCGCGGCGATGTGCAGGGAGAACTGGTGCCCGCCGTGCGGGATGCAGCGCCGCGAGGACCACCCGTGCTGGGCGAGCATCTCTTGGATCCGCAGGTACTCCGTCAGGCCGTAGCTCAGGGCCGGGTCGACCTGGACGTAGTCGCGGTCGGGACGCATGCCGCCGTAGCGGATGAGGTTGCGGGCGTCCTGCAGCGAGAACAGGTTCTCGCCGGTCGCGATCGGGCCGCGGTACCGCTCGGCCAGCACCGCGTTGAGCCGGTAGTCCAGCGGGTCGCCGACCTCCTCGTACCAGAACAGACCGTAGGGCTCGATGGCCTCCCCGTAGCGGAGTGCGGTGTCGAGGTCGAACCGGCCGTTGACGTCGACGGCCAGGCGCGAGCCGTCACCGTCGAGCACCTCCAGGACGGCCTCGATCCGCTGCAGGTCCTCGGGGAGGTCCGCGCCGCCGATCTTCATCTTGACCACGCGGTACCCCTGGTCGAGGAAGCGCCGCATCTCGTCCTGCAGGTCGCCCAGGGTCTTGCCGGGCGCGTAGTAGCCGCCCGCGGCGTAGACGAAGACCTCCTCGTCGGGCTCGCCGTCGCCGTGGCGGTCGGACAGCCACCGGTACAGCGGTTGACCGGCGACCTTGGCGGCGAGGTCGAACAGCGCCATGTCCACCACGCCGACCGCGACCGAGCGCTCGCCGTGCCCGCCCGGCTTCTCGTTGGTCATCACCACGTCCCAGGCGCGGGTGGGGTCCAGCTGGCCGTCCTCGGCGAGCAGCGACTCCGGGTCCGCGTCGAGCAGCCGCGGCACGACCCTCCGCCGGATGATCTCCCCGGCGCTGTAGCGGCCGTTGGAGTTGAACCCGTACCCGACCACCGGCTCGCCGTCGCGCACGACGTCGGAGACCACCGCCACGATCGAGCTCTCCATCGCGCTGAAGTCGATCCAGGCGTTGCGGATGGACGAGCTGATCGGGACGACGCCCTCGTGCACGGAGACGA
Source organism: Geodermatophilus sp. DSM 44513 (assembly GCF_032460525.1). Taxonomy (NCBI): domain Bacteria; kingdom Bacillati; phylum Actinomycetota; class Actinomycetes; order Geodermatophilales; family Geodermatophilaceae; genus Geodermatophilus; species Geodermatophilus sp. DSM 44513. The sequence goes on from NZ_CP135963.1 coordinate 2,167,661, forward strand.
TCCTCATCGAGACTTCCCTTCCGTGGGGCGAGTGGGGGCGCGCACCTCGTGAGCACGAGACGTGAGCACACCGTAGGGACGACGACGGCGGCCCCGCGAGGACCGGCCCACGGGCAGGACCCGGCCGGGTCCGGCCTCCCGTCCCCGGACCGGCAGGGACGTCTCGATGGGAGCAGGCGAGACGCGTGCAGCGCCGCTGCGGCGCCCTCGGGCGTGGGGCTCGCCCTCAGCGCCGGGCCAGCGCCGCGAGTGCGGCCCCGATCCGCGACCGGGTGTCGTCGGAGGTCCAGCCCGCGAGGACGGCCGCGTCCCCACCGGTGGTCGCCTCGATCGCGGCGTTCGCGGGACGGTGGAGCTGGGCCTTGGCCAGCCGGTAGGACGCCGGCGACCGGGACGCCTGCTCCGTGGCCAGCGCGACCGCCCGGGGGAGCAGCCCGCCGGGCTCGGTGAGTTCGTCGACCATCCCGAGGGCGAGCGCCTGCTCGCGGTCCCCGGCCTGCGCGCCGAGGAGCACCCGGCCGGCACGCGGGCCCAGCGCGTGCCGGACGATCTCCAGGGCGGACGTCGGGAAGGGGACGCCGACCGCCAGCTCGGTCAGGCCCATCCGTCCGCCCGACATCAGCCGCAGGTCGCAGGCCAGGGCCAGCACGCAGCCGCCGGCGATGGCGTGCCCGTTGACCGCCGCGACCGTCGGCCGCGGGTGGTCGAACACGGCGCGGAACGTGCGGGACAGCGCCGCCAGGAGCTCCTCGGTGTACGGCCGGCCGCCGTCGAGGACCCGGCGCAGGTCCACCCCGGCGGAGAAGGACGACCCGCTGCCGGTGACGACCACGGCCCGGTCGGTCGCGGTCACGGCCTCGGTGAGGGCGTCCAGCAGCTCCACGTCGAGGGCGCCGACCCGACCGTGCTCGATGCGCAGGACGGCGACGTCCCCCCGGTTCTCGGTGGTCAGCACCGGGCCATCATCCACGCGCCGGGGTGCGGCGGTCGTCGGAGGAGGCCGACCGGTCAGCCAGCCATCGAGCTCCACGACCTCGCGTCGTGGCGACAGCGGGCAGTGACGACCCGCGACGAGCCTCGTGGACGACCGTGTCGCGTGCCATCGACGACATCCGTACGGGTATGCGGGCGTCGCGGCCGAGCAGCGGCCTCCCGCGTGCGGCTGCGCGATGGCCCAGCCCGCCGCAGACCCCCAGGAGTGATCTGTGTCCTCGTACCCCACCCGCTCGACCCCGGTGCGGCGCGCGCACCGGCTGACCGTGGCGACGGTCGGCGCCGCTGCGTGGACGGGCCTGCTGATCGGTGGCGGGGCGCTGCCGCACGCAGCGGCCGACAGCCACGAGACCCCGGCACCGTCGTCGTCGCCTGCGTCGGGCGCGGCCGCGCCGGTGCAGGACGCCAGCCCCACCGACGTCCGGTTCGCCACGATGATGGTCCCGCACCACCGGACGGGCATCGAGATGACCCGGATGGCGATCGAGAAGGCCGCCACCCCCGGGGTCCGGGAGGTCGCCCAGGCCGCGCAGCAGTCGCAGCAGTCGCAGCTCCCCGTCCTGGAGGCCGTCGCGGCGTCGGGGTCGGCTCCGCACCAGACGGAGGAGCCCCTGATGACCTCCACCGAGCAGGAGATGGCCGAGCTGCGCAGCCTGAGCGGCGTGGCGTTCGACGCGAAGTGGCTGGACACCTTCAGCAGTCACCACGTGTCGGCGGTCATGATGGCCGACACGGCGCTGCCCGGCGCCACCAGTGACCAGGCCCGGGCGATCGAGCAGCAGATCCACGACGGGCAGCTGGAGCAGCTGTCGACGATGAACCGGCTGCGCGAGCAGGTGGGCGGCCAGGTGACGCAGGTGCCCGTCGGGGCGGCCGAGACCGGTGGTGGCAGCACCGCCGGGGACTCCGTCGACGTGACGCTCATCGCCGCAGGCGGCGGCCTGGCCGCCATCGGTCTGGCCACCGGGGTGGTCGCGCTCCGTCGCCGCCCCGCCGCCGAGAGCTGACGGCGAGCCCTCGCCGCATGCCCGGGGACGAGCAGCACGGCACGGTCCGGCCCTCGGTGGCCGGGCTGGCCGTGCTGCTCGTCCTGGCCGGTGTCGCCCTCGTCCTCTCCGGGGTCGGCGCGGGCGGTGGTGCACCTCGGCCGCCGGTCGTGGCGGCGACGGCGCCCCATGCCCCCCTCACCGCCGTCGCGCGGGGCGGGGCGGCCCCCGCGCAGCCGGTGCCCCCGCTGCCTGCCGCCGTCCCGGTGCGGCTGGAGATCCCGGCGATCGGCGTGACGTCGGACCTCCTGCAGCTCGGGCTGCACCCCGACGGCACGGTCGAGGTCCCGCCGCTGGACGCCGACGCCCCGGCAGGGTGGTACCGCCACTCGCCCACGCCGGGGGAGGTCGGCCCGGCCGTCGTCCTCGGGCACGTCGACTCCGCCGAGCACGGGCCGGGGGTCTTCTTCGGGCTCGGCACACTCGTCCCCGGGGACACCGTCGAGGTGACCCGGTCGGACGGCACCGCCGCGGTCTTCACCGTCGAGCGGGTCGAGAGCCACCCCAAGACGAGCTTCCCGACGGCCGACGTCTACGGCGACACGGCGCACGCGGCCCTGCGGCTGGTCACCTGTGGTGGTGCCTTCGACGACCGGTCACGCAGCTACCTCGACAACGTCGTCGTCCACGCGTCCCTGACCGACACCCGCCCCGCATGACCGACCGTCCCCTGCGTCCTCCTGCCCTGTGGGGACGGCCGGTCCCGGCTCATGCGGGGGTCGGCGTCGCCGCGGTCAGCCGGCCCCCTCGGTCCAGGGCACGTACTGCGGCTGCGCTGACCAGGCCCAGCAGGACCAGGACCGCCCAGGGCAGGGCCGAGAGCTGGGCCGCTCGGGCTGCGTCGAGGACGGCACCGGTGACCAGGTTGCCGACGGTGATGCCCACCCCGACGACGGTGTTGTACAGCCCGTAGTGGGTGGCCACCCACCGACCGCCAGCGAGGGCGACGATGGTGTCCATCTCGAACGGGAAGGCGACCATGGTGCCCACCGCGAGCAGCACCGCCGCGGCCAGCGCCGGCGCCACCGCCAGCACCGCGCGTCCGGTGGCGCCCTCCGGCACCGGCACGGCGGTCGCTGCCAGCAGCGGCACGAACGCCGTCCCCATCACCACCAGGCCGACGCGCACCGCCGCCGGCGCGGACAGCCGGCGCCGGCACCAGGCGGTCACCCGGGTCTGGCCGACGATGGTGACCAGGCCCGACGCGGCGAACAGCAGGCCCACCCCGATGGTGCTGACGCCCCCGTCCCCGCCCAGGCGGCGCACCTCGAGGGGTAGGGCCAGGTACACCTGGAAGGAGAGCACGTAGGAGCCGGTCATCGCGGCGGCGAACAGGAGGAACGCCCGGTTGCCGAGCACGACGCGCGCCTGCCCCCACAGCGACCGGTCCAGCCCCGGGGCGGCCTCACCGGTCGCGCCACGGGCCGGGAGCGCGCGCACCTGCAGCACGGTAAGCACGGCGAACACGGCGGCCGACACCAGGCAGGTGAGCCGGAAGTCCACCCAGGTCAGCGCCAGACCCAGCAGCGGGCCGAGCAGGATGCCGGCCTGGTAGAAGACGTTGAACAGCGCGAACGCCTCCACCCGACGCTCCCCGGCGTCCTCGGCGAGGTACGCCCGGACGGCCGGGTTGAACAGCGCGCCGGCGAAGCCCGTGGCCGCCAGGGCGACGACCAGGGCCGGCAGGGACTCCACGGCCGCCAGGACGCCGAACCCGACGGTGCGCAGGGTGCAGCCCGCGACGATGAGCGGCTTGTAGCCCAGCCGGTCGGCCAGGGCCCCGCCGACCAGGAACATGCCCTGCTGGCTGAAGTTGCGCACGCCCAGGACCAGGCCCACCGCCCAGGCGGCCAGGCCGAGGGTCCCCGCCAGGTACTGGGCGAGGAACGGCATGAGCATGTAGAAGCCGAGGTTGATGGTGAACTGGTTGGCCATCAGCAGCTGGACGCTGCGGTCGAAGGAGCGGACTTGGCCCGCGAGGCCCCTCACTCGTGCGCTCCTGCTGACGGGTCGGTCGGGTCGACCACCGTCGTGCAGCGCGTCCACGAGGTCACCTCGCGCGCGGAGGAGTGCTCGATCTGCTCCGGGTCGGTCGCGGGCGGGCGGTCGAGCAGGTCGTGCTCGGCGCAGTAGCCGTCGTCGTACACAGTCTCGAGGTACCGCTGGGGCCCGTCGCAGAAGACCGCGGCGATCCGCGTCCCCGGCGGCGAGGTGCGGGCCACCCACCCGGCGACCAGCCCCACCGCGCCCACGCTCCAGCCCCCGGACGCGTAGTGGGACCGGGCGAGGGCGCGGGCCGTCCACACCGCTTCGTGCGGCGCCACCCAGTGGACCTCGGAGAACGCGTCGTAGGCGACGTTGCGCGGGTGGATGCTCGACCCCAGACCGCGCATGAGCCGGGTCCGCGCCGGCTGGCCGAAGATGGTCGACCCGACGGTGTCCACGCCGACCAGGCGCAGGTTCGGGAACAGCGGCCGCAGGGTCCGGTAGGTGCCGGCCGAGTGCCCGCCGGTGCCCACGCTGCAGACCAGCACGTCGATGCGCCCGAGTTGGGCGGCCAGCTCCAGCCCGAGCGGGGTGTACGCGGCGACGTTGTCGGGGTTGTCGTACTGGTTCGGGGACCACGAGCCTGGGTGCTCGGCGCGCAGCTGGGCGACCCGCTGCCGACGGGCCTCCTGCCAGCCGCCCGTGGGGTGCGGTTCGTCGACCAGCTCGACGCGGGCGCCCCGGGAGGCCAACAGTCGGCGTACCGAGGGCTCCAGGCCGGGATCGGCGACCAGGGTCACCGGGTGGGACAGCGCGAGGCCGGCGAGTGTGAGCCCGAGACCGAGGGTGCCGCTGGTCGACTCGATCACCATCCCGCCCTCGCGCAGGGCCCCGCGGGCCCGGGCGGAGGTCATCATGTGCAGGGCGGGGCGGTCCTTGATCCCTCCCGGGTTGGCGCCCTCGAGCTTGGCCCAGAAGCCCCGTCCGGCGGGGTCCGCGGGTGTGGGGATCCACAGCACGGGGGTGTTGCCGACGAGAGTCGGCAGTCGGTGGCTGGCCTGCGGTGGTGGAGCCGGGACGGCTGACGCCGAGTGCAGGGAGGTGAGTGCCGAGTCGAACGCGGACACGTCGGACCGAGTCGACGCGGAGGTGGATCGGGAGGACATGGACGTCGCTTTCCGTGGGAGTCGGTACGGGACACGACCCCTCGCGCGAGGACCCCGGGAGGTGCGCCGATGGCAGGCGTCACCACGCCGGTCCGGGGGCGGACCGGACGCGGCTCTGTGGCCGAGCGGGCAGCGGGCGGGTGTGCGGCCCACTCGAGGGACCTCCGGGACGCGACGGCGAGGCAGCCGGCGAGGTCAGCGCGGCAGCCTCAGGTCAGGGACAGGCAGTGCAGCAACAGGCGTTGGGGACCGGGGGGTGCTGCCCGCTCGGGGCCTCCGGGTGTGGGATCAGTGCTCGCCAGTGCGGTCGGTGGGGTCGCTCCGGTGGACAGGACGAGGGAGCCGGCCGGGGGATGGGCGGTCGTGCCGGTGGCGAGCGAGCCGGTCCTCGGCAGGAGACCTGCCTCGACACATGAACCGTGCGTCCCGACGTGGTGACCGGTGTCGACCGATGCCTGTACGTGGGGACCCCGTGCTCCGGGCGGAGACGTCGGACCGTGCTGGTCCCTGGCGGTCGACGCCGGGTCGGCGTTGTGGGAGGTCACCAGCACCACACCGTGGGCGTCTCGAGGGACGTCGTGCGGATCGGACCCTGACGAGCACAGGGACACGAGGACGACCAGGACCACCGGCCACAGGACGAGAGCCCGCCGCGCGGATCCGCGCATCCCCCGACCCCCGACCTGAGCTGCGTGTCCCACTGCTCCATTGCTCGACCGCAGGACGCATGAACGGTGGTAACCGCATGGACACGCAACGAAACCGTGGTGTGACCCACCTGTCGGCACGAGGTGGCCGAGGAGTGGGCGAGCCGGACGATGGTGGGTTGGTACGTCAGGGGGGTACGGTGTCGGCGACGGGCTGGCAGAAATACCATTGGGGGGTAATGTGTTGGCCGGACAGGAAGCACCCGCAGGAGGAGACGACGTGGAGAGCGCCCAGCAGGCCGGCCAGCACGGCTACATCCACCGCAAGGACGACTACCTCAAGCGGCTGCGCCGCATCGAGGGGCAGGCCCGCGGGCTGCAGCGCATGGTGGAGGAGGAGAAGTACTGCATCGACATCCTCACCCAGATCTCGGCGATGACCCGGGCGCTGCAGTCGGTGGCCCTCGGCCTGATGGACGAGCACATGGGGCACTGCGTCGTCCAGGCCGCCCAGGCCGGTGGCCGGGAGGCCGACGAGAAGCTCCGCGAGGCCTCCGAGGCCATCGCCCGCCTGGTGCGCTCCTGATCCACGGCGCGCGGGGAGGGTCGTCAGCCCTCCCGCACGCAGCGCGGCGGCCGCCCCGGACGGGACGGCACCGCGCACCGACACCACCCACCCCCGCACGGATGATCGAGAGGACCCACCCGAGATGAGCACGTCCAGCTACACCGTCGTCGGCATGACCTGCGGCCACTGCGTCAGCTCGGTCACCGAGGAGGTCACCCAGGTGCCCGGCGTCACCGACGTCGACGTGGACCTGACCACCGGCGGCCTGACCGTCACCAGCGACTCCGAGATCGACGACGCCGCGATCACCGCGGCCGTCGAGGAGGCCGGCTACTCCGTGGCCGGCCGGTAACCGACGCACTCCGCCCTCCCCGCGCCGCACCGGCGCGGGGAGGGCGACACCCCGGCGCCCACGGGCGCCGCCGGCAGGGAGGGACCACGCCATGAACACCCCCACCAAGCTGGGCGCCTTCGCCCTCGGCCTGGTCGCCGTCTTCGGCGCGGCCGCCGGGGTCGGCAACGCCGTCGGGCCGATCGGCCCGGTGCAGGAGCCCCACGACACGGGCGCCGGTACGGACACGGGCGCCGGCGACGGCCACGGCGGTGCGCACGGCACCACGTCGGTCCCCGCGGGCGGCACCCCCACCGCCGACGCGGCCGAGGAGCTGCCCGGTGGGCTGGTGGTGGCCCGCGACGGCTACGCCCTCGACCTCGACGCCGCACAGCTCGCCGCCGGCCCGGCGACCCCCCTCTCCTTCCGGGTGCTCGGCCCCGACGGGCAACCGGTGACCGCCTACGACACCTCCCACGACGAGGACCTGCACCTGATCGCCGTGCGCCGGGACACCGCCGGCTTCCAGCACGTGCACCCCGAGCTGGCCGCCGACGGCACCTGGAGCACCCCGCTGGAGCTCACCCCCGGTAGCTGGCGGGTGTTCGCCGACTTCGACCCCGCCGGGGACGACCCGGCGCTCACCCTGGGCGCCGACGTGGACGTGGCCGGCCAGTACGCCCCCGGCCCCCTGCCGGAGCCCGCCACCGTCGCGGAGGTCGACGGGTACACCGTCACCCTGGACGGTCGGCTCGAGCCCGGGCAGGAGTCCGAGCTGACCCTGTCGGTCAGCCGGGACGGGCAGCCGGTCACCGACCTGCAGCCGTACCTGGCCGCCTACGGCCACCTGGTGGCGCTGCGCGCCGGCGACTTGGCCTACCTGCACGTGCACCCCGCCGGTGAGCCCGGCGACGGCACCACGGAGCCGGGCCCGGACGTGACCTTCTACGCCACCGCGCCCTCGGCCGGTGACTACCGGCTGTTCCTGGACTTCCAGCACGGCGACGTGGTGCGCACCGCCGAGTTCACGGCCCGCGCCGGGACGGTCGCCGACGGCGGCAGCACCGAGCCCCCGACCGGCACCACCACCACGGACGGCGCCGGGCACACCGACGACGGCCACACCCACGGCTGACGCCGTCCCCATCCTGAACACCCCCTCCCGAGGAGAAAAACGATGAGCTCCGCGACGGAGAGCACCACTCCACCGGCTCCGGCCGGCGGGGGGCAGGTCGAGCTGACGATCGGCGGCATGACCTGCGCCTCGTGCGCGATGCGGATCGAGAAGCGGCTGAACAAGCTCGACGGCGTCACCGCCACGGTCAACTACGCCACGGAGAAGGCGAAGGTCACCTACACCGGGGAGGTCGCCCCCGACGAGCTGGTCGCCGCGGTGGAGAAGGCCGGCTACACCGCCCGGCTGCCCGAGCCGCCCCGGCCGGCCGGCGACGCCGGGGCGCCCGGCGAGCCGCAGGAGGACGACACCGTGCGGCCGCTGCGGCAGCGGCTGCTCGTCTCCACCGTGCTCACCGTGCCGGTGATCGCGATGGCGATGGTCCCCGCCTTCCAGTTCACCTACTGGCAGTGGCTGTCGCTCACCCTGGCCGCGCCCGTGGTCGTCTGGGGGGCCTGGCCGTTCCACCGGGCGGCCTGGACCAACCTGCGCCACGGCACCTCGACGATGGACACGCTCGTCTCCCTGGGCACGCTGGCCGCCCTGGCCTGGTCGGTGTACGCGCTGTTCCTCGGCACCGCCGGCGTGCCGGGGATGACCCACCCGTTCGAGCTGACCATCGCCCGCACCGACGGCCGCGCGAACATCTACCTGGAGGCCGCCGCGGGGGTGACCACGTTCATCCTGGCCGGGCGGTACTTCGAGGCCCGGTCCAAGCGCCGCGCCGGCGCCGCCCTGCGCGCGCTGCTGGAGCTGGGGGCCAAGGAGGTCTCGGTGCTGCGCGGCGGCCGGGAGGAGCGCATCCCGGTCGACCGGCTGGCCGTCGGCGACGAGTTCGTCGTCCGCCCGGGGGAGAAGATCGCCACCGACGGCGTCGTCGTCGAGGGTTCCTCGGCGGTGGACGCCTCGATGCTCACCGGCGAGTCCGTGCCGGTGGAGGTCGGCCCCGGCGACACCGTCGTCGGTGCCACCGTCAACGCCGGCGGCCGGCTCGTGGTGCGCGCCACCCGCGTCGGTTCGGACACCCAGCTGGCCCAGATGGCCCGGCTGGTCGAGGACGCCCAGAACGGCAAGGCCGAGGTGCAGCGGCTGGCCGACCGGGTGTCCGGGGTCTTCGTGCCGATCGTCATCGCCCTGGCCGTCGCGACGCTCGGCTTCTGGCTGGGCACCGGCGGCGGCCTGGCCGCGGCGTTCACCGCCGCGGTCGCGGTGCTGATCATCGCCTGCCCCTGCGCGCTGGGTCTGGCCACGCCGACCGCGCTCATGGTCGGCACCGGCCGCGGCGCGCAGCTGGGCATCCTGATCAAGGGCCCGGAGGTGCTGGAGAACACCCGTCGCGTCGACACCGTCCTGCTGGACAAGACCGGCACCGTCACCACCGGGAGGATGACGCTGCTCGACGTCGTCCCGGCCGCCGGCGAGGACGCCGAGCAGGTGCTGCGGCTGGCCGGCGCGCTGGAGGACGCCTCCGAGCACCCGATCGCCCAGGCCATCGCCAGGGGCGCCACCGAGCGGGTCGGCACGCTGCCCGCGGTGGAGGGCTTCACCAACGTCGAGGGCCTCGGCGTGCAGGGCGTGGTCGACGGGCACGCGGTGCTCGTCGGGCGCACCCGGCTGCTGGCCGAGTGGTCCCTGCGGCTGCCCGCCGACCTGGAGCGGGCGATGGCCGCCGCCGAGGCCGAGGGCCGGACCGCCGTGGCCGTCGGCTGGGACGGCGCCGCCCGCGGCGTCCTGGTCGTCGCCGACGCGGTCAAGGCGACCTCCGCCGAGGCCATCCGGCAGCTGCGCGGCCTGGGCCTGACCCCGGTGCTGCTCACCGGGGACAACGAGACCGTCGCCCGGTCGGTGGCCCGCCAGGTGGGCATCGACGAGGTGATCGCCGAGGTGCTGCCGCAGGACAAGGTCGACGTCGTCCGCCGGCTGCAGACCGAGGGGAGGGTCGTGGCCATGGTCGGCGACGGCGTCAACGACGCCGCCGCGCTGGCCCAGGCCGACCTCGGCCTGGCCATGGGCACCGGTACCGACGTCGCCATCGAGGCCAGCGACCTCACCCTCGTGCGCGGTGACCTGCGCGCCGCCGCCGACGCCATCCGGCTGTCCCGGAGGACGCTGGGCACCATCAAGGGCAACCTGTTCTGGGCCTTCGCCTACAACGTGGCCGCCCTGCCGCTGGCCGCCGCCGGGCTGCTCAACCCGATGCTCGCCGGCGCGGCCATGGCGTTCTCCTCGGTGTTCGTCGTGTCCAACAGCCTGCGGCTGCGTCGCTTCCGGTCCCTGGCCTCCGACCGCACCGACGGTGGGGCCGGCGTGGGCCGGGCCGGCGAGCCGGCGAGGGCCGCGGACGGCGCGCTGTCCGCCAGCAGCACCGCCGGCAGCTGAGCACCACGTCCCGCGCCGGGGCCGGCGCCCCCCGGCGCCCTCGGGAGGACGCCGGGAGCGCCGACGACTGCGGCAGCGCCCGGTCCCCGGGTGCTCTGTCCTCCGGGGTGCTCGGTCCTCGGGTCTGCTCAGTGCTCGGGGGCCGCGTTGAGGTGCCGGTACTCGGCCTGCACGACGTCGTAGCAGTCGCAGGCCGCGTCGGTGAGCGCGTCGACGTCGAGGACGGAGATGCGGCCGCGGGTGTAGCGGATCACCCCGGCCTGCTGCAGCACGCCGGCGGTTCCTCGGAGACGACCTGCAGGTCCTCGTCGCGGACGTCCAGGTCGGCCAGCAGCGCCATGACCTCGTCGACCGACGTCGCCGGCGGCAGCCCCGGTCCGGGCTCAGGCGGGGTCACCGGGCACCTCCTCGTGCCAGGCTCGGTCGGCGTCCTCCTCGGCGGCCTCCCGGTCCTCGCCGGCCGCGGAGCGGGTGGTCCTCCGCCCGGCTGCGGTGGGCCACCACGTCGCCGACGCCGGCCCGCGCGGCCGCCTCGTGCGCCTGGGCCGTCCGCTCGTGCACGCGGGCCGCGCGCTGGTGGCCCAGGCGTGCGCGCTCCGCCGACTCCCGGGCGTGCTCGGCGGCGGCCTCGGCCTGCGCCCGGGCATCCCGCACGCTCTCGGTGTCCGGCCGCTCGCCGGCGCTCAGCCGGGCGAGCCGCTCGGCGAGCTCGTCGCTGCGGCGGCCGGCCGCCGCAGCGCGCTGGGCCGCCGTGCGTCCCGCGTCCTCGGACTCCATGCCGACCCCTCCCGGCGGCACCGTACGCCGCCGTACACCATGGAGCCGGGTCCACCCGTTGCCGCCCGGCCGCCGGGGGCTCCCGGCGGCCGGGCAGGCCGGTGCCGGACCGGCTCAGGACGCCGGGCTCGGCGCCTCGTCCTCGAGCACGGCCGCGCGCGTCCCCGACTCCTCGCCGCCGTCGGTGGCCTTGGCCTTCTGACGCCACGTGGTCAGCGCCCGCTCGGTGTAGCCGTTGGGCTCCCGCCGGCCAGAGAACACCAGGTCCAGCGCGGCCTGGAACGACGGGCTGCCGTCCAGGTCGGCGCACATCGGTGCGTACCCCGGCTCGTCGGCGTTCTGCCCGTCGACCACCTCGGCCATCCGGGCGAAGGTCTCGCGCACCTGGCCGTCGGTGACCAGCCCGTGGTGCAGCCAGTTGGCGATCTGCTGGCTGGAGATGCGCAGCGTCGCGCGGTCCTCCATCAGGCCGACGCCCTCCAGGGTCGGGACGGTGGAGCAGCCGATCCCCAGCCCCACCCAGCGCACGACGTAACCCAGGATGGACTGCGCGTTGGTCTCCAGCTCGTGCCGCTTGTCCTCCTCGGACAGGCCGGTGCCCGCGTCGGGCAGGACCGGCGGCACGAGCAGGCCGCGCCGGTCGGCCAGCGGGCGCTTCTTGATCTCCTCCTGGACGGCGAGGACGTCGGTCTCCAGGTAGTGCAGCGCGTGCAGCGTGGCCGCGGTCGGCGAGGGCACCCAGGCGGTGTTCGCCCCGGCCCGCGGGTGACCGCCCTTGGTGTCGAGCATCTCGCGCATCGCGGCGGGCTTGGCCCACATGCCCTTGCCGATCTGCGCCTGCCCGGCGAAGCCGGCCCGCAGGGCCACGTCGACGTTGCGGTCCTCGTAGGTCTTCAGCCACGTCTGCGACCGCTGGTCGTCCTTGCGGACCACCGGCCCGGCCTCGAAGTCGGTGTGGATCTCGTCGCCGGTGCGGTCCAGGAAGCCGGTGTTGACGAAGATGACCCGATCCGCGGCGCGGGCGATGCAGGCCTCCAGGTTGATCGAGGTCCGCTTCTCCTCGTCCATGATGCCGATCTTGAGCGTCGTGGGCTCCATGCCCAGCGCCTCCTCCACCGCGGCGAGGAGCTCCACCGACAGCGACACCTCGTCGGGGCCGTGCATCTTGGGCTTGACGATGTAGACGCTGCCGGTCCGGGTGTTGGAGTACCGGGCGTTGCCGCGCAGCTCCTGCAGTGCCGCGGTCGCGGAGACCAGCGCGTCGAGGACCTCCTCGAGGATGGGCTCGCCGTCGGCCGTCCGGACGGCGTCCAGGCGCATGTGGTGGCCCACGTTGCGCACGAGCAGCAGCGAGCGGCCGGGCAGGGTCAGCTCGCCGCCGTCGGTGCCGACGTAGGTGCGGTCGCCGTGCACCTCGCGGGTCACGGTGCGCCCGCCCTTGCCGAAGGAGGCGGTCAGCTCCCCGGTCCGCAGGCCCAGCCAGGACCGGTAGGCGCCGACCTTGTCCGGGCCGTCCACGGTGGCGACGGAGTCCTCCAGGTCGACGATGGTGCTGACCGCGGACTCCAGCAGGGCGTCGGACACCCCGGCGTGGTGCTGGGTGCCCACCCGGGTCGAGGGGTCGATGGTCAGCTCCAGGTGCAGCCCGTGGCGGCGCAGCAGCACCGCGGCCGGGCGGTCGCCGTCCCCGGCCCGGTGCCCGGCGAACTGCGCCGGGTCGGCCAGGCCGGTCGTCCCGGACGCGGTGTCGACGGCCAGCTCACCGGCCGACGGCACCCGGTAGGCGACGACGTCGGCGTGGCTGCCCTCGGCCAGCGGGAAGAACTGGTCCAGCAGGCGGTCGGCCTCCGCGATGACCTGCGCGCCGCGGCGCTCGTCGTAGCCGGGCTCCAGCTCGTGGTCCAGGGGCAGCGCGTCGGTGCCGTAGAGCGCGTCGTAGAGCGAGCCCCAGCGGGCGTTCGCGGCGTTGAGGGCGTACCGCGGCACGGTCGCCGGCACCACCAGCTGCGGGCCGGGCACCTCGGCGATCTCCCGGTCCACCCGGGTCACCCGGACCGTGGGCTCCTCCACCGGCAGCAGGTAGCCGATCTCGGTGAGGAAGGCCTCCAGCGCCTCGACGTCACCGGTGCCGTGCTCGCGGTGCCAGTCGTCGACCTGCTGCTGCAGCTCGTCGCGGCGGCGCAGCAGCTGCTCCACCCGCCCGCCGAACCGCTCCTGCAGGTCGGCGACGACGGCCCAGAACCGCGCCGGCGTCAGGTCCAGGCCGGCCACCAGCTCCTCGGCCACGAAGTCGCGCAGGTCGGGGTCGACCTGCAGTCCACCGGTGCCGGTCACGTCTGTCTCGGTGTCCACGCTCGCATCTCCATTCCCCGGGACGGTGCGTCCCGTTCTCGACCGTTCAGCGGCTGCTGCCAGGAGCGCACAGGCCGTGCGGTAGGTGCATCGTGCCGCGTCCGGCGTCGGCGCTCCGACGCGGTGGGGGCCGGGAGGCGCGCCCGACCCCCGGAGGTCACCGCAGGGTCGCGGTGTCGATCACGAACCGGTAGCGGACGTCGGAGGCCAGCACGCGCTCGTAGGCGTCGTTGACCCGGTCGGCGGCGATGACCTCGACGTCGGCGCCGATGCCGTGCTCGGCGCAGAAGTCGAGCACCTCCTGGGTCTCGGCGATGCCGCCGATCATCGACCCGGCGAAGGTGCGCCGGTTGGTCAGCAGCGAGAACACGTCGACGGCCAGCGGCTCGGCGGGGGCGCCGACGTTCACCAGGGCGCCGTCGACCGCCAGCAGCGAGAGGTAGGCGTCGACGTCGATCGGCGCGCTGACGGTGTTGAGGACCAGGTCGAACGTGCCGGCCAGCTGGGTGAACGTGTCCGGGTCGCTGGTGGCGTGGTAGTGCTGCGCACCGAGCCTCAGGCCGTCCTCCTGCTTCTTCAGCGACTGGCTGAGCACGGTCACCTCGGCCCCCATCGCGGCGGCGATCTTGACGGCCAGGTGGCCCAGCCCGCCGAGGCCGACGACGGCCACCCGCCGGCCCGGGCCGGCACCCCAGCGGCGCAGCGGGGCGTAGGTGGTGATGCCGGCGCACAGCAGCGGCGCGGCGGCCGCCGGGTCGAGGGTGTCGGGCACCGCGAGCACGAAGTGGGCGTCGACGACGACGTGGGTGGAGTAACCGCCCTGGGTCGTGGTGCCGTCGCGGTCGGTGCCGGCGTAGGTGGCGACCATGCCTTCGACGCAGTACTGCTCGTCGCCGTTGCGGCAGTTGGCGCACCGGCGGCAGGAGCCGACCATGCAGCCCACGCCGACGCGGTCACCGACGCGGTGGGTGGTGACGCCGGCGCCGACCTCGGCGACCACGCCGACGATCTCGTGACCGGGGACGACGGGGAAGGGCTGCGGGCCCCAGTCGCCGTTGACGGTGTGGATGTCGGAGTGGCAGATGCCGGCGTACTCGATCTCGATGAGGACGTCGTCCGGGCCGACGTCCCGGCGCTCGACGGTGGTGGGCGCCAGGGGGCGGCCGGCGGCGGGGGCGGCGTAGGCGTTGACGCGCATGCGGGAGGTGCTCCTCGTCCAGTGGTGGGGGGCGGTTCCAGGTCGGTCGAGGGCGGGCAGCGGCGCTGAGCGTCGGCGACGGGGTGGGCGCGGGTGCACGACGGCGTGGTCGACCCCGCCCTCGGACCGTGGACAACCCGCGCCGACGCCCGCGGCTTCCCGGTCGGCGGACCCGCCCGCACTCCCGCCGTCGGGCACCGCCGGGCGCGGCGGCTCCTCACCCGTGCCGTCGGGCACCCGAGGTGCCCGTGCCGGTGGGCTACTCGCGCACCACCCAGACCTCGGCCGGACCGTGGGGGGTCTCCTGCAGCCGCACGGGCTCGAAGCGCCGGTAGACGCCGTACCAGCGGGGCCCCTCGTAGACCAGGATCGAGGAGGCCAGCGACTCGGCGGGTACCTCGTCGACCTCGGCGTGCCGTGGGCCGCCCCAGTGCAGGATCAGCGGCATGGGCGGACCGTAGTCGCCGTCGGGGCACGCGGGGGCGGCGGGTGCCCGGTCCGGTCCGGCGGGTGCCCGGCGGCCCCCGGCGAGGACCGCCGACCCGGCGGGGGCGCCGCGCCCGGGGGATCAGCTCAGCGCCGCGACGACGGCGCGGGTGGCCTCGGCGACGAGGGCGTCGTCGTGCCCGGCGTCCGGCTCGTCGCGGTCGGAGAGCACGGCCACCACGATCGGGGCCCGTCGCGGCGGCCGGACGACGGCGGTGTCGTTGCGGGTGCCGTACGCGGCGGCGCCGGACTCCTCCCCGACCACCCACCCCGCGGGCACCCCGGCCCACACCCGTGCGTCACCGGTGGTCGTCGTGGTCAGCCACCCGACGGGAGGTCGCGGTCCTCGGCTGCCAGCGCGCCGCCGAGGACGCGCGCGCAGGTCACCGGCGAGGCCCCGCGGCGTGCTGGTGTCCCGGGGGTCGCCGGGGACGGTGTCGTCGAGCGTGGGCTCGGTGCGGTCGACCCGGGTGACGTCGTCGCCGATCGTCTCCGGCGCGGCGTCGAGTGCCTGCGGGCCCCCGAGCAGGTCGAGCAGCACGTCGGTGGCGGTGTCGTCGCTGTGGCGGACGGCGGCCTCGGCCGCCGCGCGCACGGTGGTGCCCGCGCCGACCAGGCGCCTCGCTCCTCGACGATCGACCGACTGTGCCAGGGGCGCCGCGTGCACCCGCCGGGCCCGCGACGGGGATGATCCTCGACATGGCCACCCCCGCCGGCGTCACGGAGGGCACCGGGGGACCGCCCGTCCGCCGGTCACGGCGGCCCGCCGGGTGGGTCCGGCCCGCGCTGCTGGTGCTCGCCGTCGGGCTGGTGGCCGTGGTCGCCGCCGCCGTGGGGCTGCCCGACGTCGCCCGGCTGCGGGCCGGCGTCGCCGGTCTCGGGCCGGCGGGCCCTCTCGCGTTCGCCTTGCTGTACGCCGCGGTCACCCTCACCCCGCTGCCGAAGACGGTGCTCAGCGCCGCGGCCGGCGTGCTGTTCGGGCTCCTGACGGGGGTCGCGGTCGTGCTGGCCGGCGCGCTGCTGGGGGCCGTGGCCGCGTTCGCGCTGGCGCGGGCCCTGGGCCGCGACACCGTGGAGCGCCTCACCGGCAGCCGCGTGGCCCGGCTCGACGCGCTGCTCGGCCGCCGCGGCCTGCCGGCGGTGCTGGCCGTGCGCCTGGTGCCGGTGCTGCCCTTCACCGCGGTCAACTACCTGGCCGGGCTGACCGCCGTCCGGTTCCGCGACTACCTGGCCGGCACCGCCCTGGGCATCGTCCCCGGCACGGTCGCCTTCGTCACCCTCGGTGCCCACGGCTCGTCCCCGGGGTCGTGGCCGTTCGTCCTGGCCGTCCTGGCCCTGGTCGCGCTCAGCGCCGGGGGCGCCGCCGCGGCGCGGCGGCTGCGCCGACCCCCGAACCCCCGACGTGAGGAGTCCCCGTGCCCATCCCCACCGCCGACGAGCTGAGCCGCCGCGCCCGCGACGCCGCCGCCCGCTGCGGCGTCGACCTGGACGCGCTGGCCGGGGACTGCCCGGTGACCTCCCCGGTCAACGGCCGGCCGCTGCTGTCGCTGCGGCGGCACACCGCCGCCGACGTCGAGACCGCCGTCGCCCGCGCCGGCGAGGCCTTCTCCACCTGGCGCACCGTGCCCGCCCCGGTGCGCGGCGGGGTGGTGCGCCGCCTCGGCGAGCTGCTGCGCGCGCACGCCGACGACCTGGCCACCCTGGTCACCCTGGAGGTCGGCAAGACCGCGTCGGAGGCCCGCGGCGAGGTGCAGGAGATGGTCGACGTCTGCGAGTTCGCCGTCGGCCTGTCCCGCCAGCTGTACGGGCGGACGATCAGCTCCGAGCGGCCCGGCCACCGGCTCACCGAGACCTGGCACCCCCTCGGCGTGGTCGGGGTGATCAGCGCGTTCAACTTCCCGGTGGCGGTCTGGTCGTGGAACGCCGCCATCGCGCTGGTCTGCGGCGACCCGGTGGTGTGGAAGCCCTCCGAGCTCACCCCGCTGACCGCGGTGGCCTGCACCGCGCTGCTCGACCGGGCGGTCGCCGACACCGGCGCCCCGGCGGCGCTGGGCCAGGTGCTGCTCGGCGGCGCCGACGTCGGGGAGGCCCTCGTCGCCTCCCCGGGGTGGCCCTGCTGAGCGCCACCGGGTCGACCCGGATGGGGCGGACGGTCGGCCCGCGGGTCGCCGACCGGTTCGGCCGCGCGCTGCTGGAGCTCGGCGGCAACAACGCCGCCATCGTGACGCCGTCGGCCGACCTGGACCTCACCACCCGCGGCGTCGTCTTCTCCGCCGCGGGCACCGCCGGGCAGCGGTGCACCACCATGCGGCGGGTCATCGCGCACGCGGACGTGGTCGACGCGCTCACCGACCGCCTGGTCGAGGCCTACCGGCGGCTGCCCATCGGCTCGCCCACCGAGTCGGGGACCCTGGTCGGCCCGCTGGTCCACGGCGGCGCGTTCACCGCCATGCAGGACGCGCTGGCCGCCGCGCAGGAGCAGGGCGGCGAGCTCGTCGTCGGCGGCGGGCGCCGGCTGGCCGAGGAGGCACCGGACGCCTTCTACGTCGAGCCGGCGATCGTGCGGATGCCCGGCCAGACCGACGTCGTCCGGCGGGAGACGTTCGCGCCGGTGCTCTACGTCATGCCCTACCGGACGCTGGAGGAGGCGATCGCGCTGAACAACGACGTGCCGCAGGGCCTGTCGTCGAGCATCTTCACCTCCGACCAGGCCGAGGCCGAGCGGTTCCTGGCCGCCGACGGCTCCGACTGCGGCATCGCCAACGTCAACATCGGCACCTCGGGGGCCGAGATCGGCGGGGCGTTCGGCGGGGAGAAGCAGACCGGCGGGGGCCGGGAGTCCGGCTCGGACGCCTGGCGCGGGTACATGCGCCGGGCCACCAACACCGTCAACTACTCCGGCGAGCTGCCGCTGGCCCAGGGGGTGGAGTTCCCGATCTGACCCGGTGGGCACCACCTGCCAGGGTGAGGTCTGCCGAACTGTGATGGATACCTGTTGACTGTCGATGGGTATCACGCGACGGTCGACGCATGCAGACAGTGCGCCGGGCCGTCGGCCCGCTCCGGTTCCTCCTCGTGGTGGTCCTCCTGGCCCTGGTCGCCGCCCAGCTGTGGGCGGTGCCCGCGATGGTGCCGGACCTGACCGACCCGTCCCTGGAGCAGTCGGTGGTGCGGTGGACGATGCTCACCGTCTCCGCCCTGGCGCTGGTGTGCGTCCAGGTCGTGGTCGTGTGCACCTGGCAGCTGCTCACCCTGGTCACCCGCGACCGCATCTTCAGCGCGGACGCCCTGCCCTGGGTGGACGCCATCGTGGCCGCGATGGCCGCCGGGTGGGTGATGCTCCTGGGCACCCTCGTCGGCGCCTACTACTTCGTCATCGACGAGGTGAGCGACGGCGCCGCGCTGCCGGTGCTGCTGCTGGTGCTGCTGCTGGTCGGCGCCGTGGTGGGGCTGCTCATGGTGGTGATGCGGGCGCTGCTGCGGCAGGCCACCAGCCTGCAGACCGACCTCGAGGCGGTCATCTGATGCCGATCGTGGTGCGCATCGACGTGGAGCTGGCCCGGCGCAAGATGGGCGTGGGCGAGTTCGCCGAGCGGGTCGGCCTCACGCCGGCGAACGTGGCGGTGCTGAAGAACGGCCGCGCCAAGGCGGTCCGCTTCAGCACGCTGGAGGCGATGTGCCGGGTGCTGGACTGCCAGCCCGGCGACCTGCTCGAGTGGGTCCCCGACGACCAGGACGCCCCGCAGGCCGTGCGCGGGGCCCAGCAGTGACCGACGCCGGCAGCGGGCGGGTCGACGTCCTGGTCGTCGGGGCCGGGCTGGCCGGGCTGCACACCGCCACGCTGCTCGCCCGGCACGGTCACGAGGTACTGCTGGCCGAGCGGCGCCGCACGCTCGGCGGTGCCGTCCGCACCACGGGGATCTTCGTGCGCAAGACGCTCGACGACTTCCCGCTGCCCCCGGAGCTGCTCGGGCCGCCGATCCGGCGCGTGGTGCTCCACCCGCCGGGGCTGCGCCGCCCGGTGACCCTGGACAGCGACCGTGACGAGTACCGGGTGGGCGACATGGCGCCGCTGTACCTCGCGGCGGCCCGCACCGCTGCCGACGCCGGCGTGCGCCTGGCGCTGGGCACCCGCTGTGCCGGCCGGTGCGACGACGGTGGCTGGCTGCTGGTCGGGCCGGACGGGCCGGGAGTGGTCCGGGCGCGCTACGTCGTCGGCGCCGACGGGGCACGCTCGCGGGTCGCCCGCGACCTCGGCCTGGACCGCAACCGGCACCTGCTGGTCGGCGCCGAGGAGGTGTTCCCGGTCGCCCCCGGGGACCGGACGCCGGCGTTCCACTGCGTCCTGGACCCCTCGCTGGCGCCGGGCTACCTGGCCTGGGTGGTCGACGACGGGCGGCACGCGCACGTCGGGGTGGCCGGGTACGCCGACCGCTACCCGCACGGCCTGCGCGCCGCCCTCGACCGGTTCAGCGCGTCGGCCCCCGGGCTGTCCGGGCTGGACCGGCCGGCGGACGTCGAGCGGCGCGGCGGCCCGATCCCGGTCGGCGGGCTGCTGCGCCGCATCGGCGGCAGCCACGGACTGCTCGTCGGCGACGCCGCCGGCGCGGTCTCCCCGCTCACCGCCGGCGGCCTGGACCCCTGCCTGCGGCTGTCCGGGCTCGCCGCCGAGGTGCTGGACGACGCGCTGCGCGCCGGACGGCCCGACCCGCTGGCCCACTACGACGGCGCGGCGCTGCGCGCCCGCTTCCGGGGCCGGCTCGCCCTGCGCCGCGGGCTGGCCCAGGTGCGCACCCCGGCGGCGGCGACCGCGGCCTTCAGCGTCCTGCGCACGCCGCCCGGCCGGGCCGCGGCCCGCCGCGTCCTGTTCGGCGACCGGTCCTTCCCCGAGCCCGAGCGCCACCCCGGACGGACGGCCGCGGCCGTGCCGTGACGCCGTCCGCCACCGGGCCGGGGGGCCGGTGTCCGGCCGGGCCGGGTGTGGCAGCGTTCCGGGCATGGTCAGCCACGAGGACCTCGCCGTCCGGACCCTCGGACCCTGCCGGATCGACTCACCGCTGGCCGCCCGGCTCGGCGAGCGGGAGACCACCCAGCACTCGGTGGTCGAGGAGGACCGGATCCTCTTCGACGACACGATCTCCATGATCGGCAGCCGGGGCCTGCCGATCGACCAGCTGCCCAGCCTGGAGCCCGGGGGACCCCGCAAGCAGATCTACTTCGACCCGGCCAAGACCCGGGTCGGCATCGTCACCTGCGGGGGGCTGTGCCCCGGCCTCAACGACGTCATCCGCGGGCTGGTGCTGGAGCTGTCCCGCCACTACGGGGTGCGCCGCATCGTCGGGTTCCGCAACGGCTACCGCGGCTTCATCCCGCGCTACGGGGAGGACGTCCTCGACCTCGACCCGGAGGTCGTGATGGACATCGACGACGAGGGCGGCACCATCCTCGGCACCTCCCGCGGCGAGCAGGACGCCGAGGAGGTGGTCGACGCGCTGGAGCGCCTGGGCATCAACATCCTGTTCGTCATCGGCGGCGACGGCACCATCCGCGGGGCCATGGACGTCGTCCGCGTCATCGGCGAGCGGGGCCTGAAGATCGCCGTCGTCGGCATCCCCAAGACGATCGACAACGACATCCCCTACATCGACCAGAGCTTCGGCTTCCAGACCGCGATGGCCGAGGCCACCAAGAGCATCCACGCGGCCAGTGTCGAGGCCCGCTCGGCCCCCGGCGGCATCGGGCTGGTCAAGCTGATGGGCCGGCACTCGGGGTTCATCGCCTGTTACTCCACCCTGGCGAAGGACGACGCCGACTACGTGCTCATCCCCGAGGTGCCCTTCGCCCTCGACGGGGAGCGCGGGTTCCTGGAGCACCTGCGCCGCCGCGTCGAGGACCGCGGGCACGCCGTCGTGGTCGTCGCCGAGGGCGCCGGCCAGGAGCACATCGAGGGCGAGGAGCCCGGCCGGGACGCGTCCGGCAACGTCCGCTTCGGCGACATCGGCCGGCTGCTGCGCCGGCTGGTCGTCGAGCACTTCGACGCCCACGGCACCGAGACCAACGTCCGCTACTTCGACCCCAGCTACGCCATCCGCAGCGTCCCGGCCAACCCGTTCGACAGCGCCTACTGCCTGCGCCTGGCCCACGCCGCCGTGCACGCGGCGATGGCCGGGCGCACCGAGGTGATCGTGGCGCGGCGGCGGCGCCGGTTCGTGCACATGCCGATGCCGCTGGCGGTCAGCCGCCGCAACCACGTCGACCCGATGGGCGACCTGTGGCTGTCGGTGCTGGAGGCCACCGGGCAGCCGGTGCGCTTCGAGTGAGCCCTCGCCGCTGAGCCCCCGCCACCACCGGGGGCAGGGACACCGTCAGCGCGGCGGCGGCACCGGCTCCTCGATCCGGTCCCAGCTGTGGTGGCTGAACAGCGTCTTGTTGCCCCGGGCGTCGTAGACGACGAGGTGACCGGTCGCGGTGAAGCTGAAGCGGGCGCCCTCGTCGTAGCGGATGACTTCCCCGTCGGCGCGGTGCAGCTCGAAGGCCATCCCCGGAGCCTGGCACGCCGGGGTGGCGCCTGCCCGGAGGGGACGATGCCGGGTGGCCCCGCTGCAGGGGCCCGCCGCGAGCGTGCGAGCGGTGGGGGGCAGTGGGGTCCTCGATCAGCCGTTCCGGGGGAAGCCGAGGTCCAGGCCGCCGTGGCTGGGGTCCAGCCAGCGGGAGGTGATCACCTTGCCGCGGGTGTAGAAGTGCACGCCGTCGGCGCCGTGGGCGTGCGAGTCGCCGAACAGCGAGTTCTTCCACCCGCCGAAGGAGTAGTAGGCCATGGGGACGGGGATGGGCACGTTGACGCCGATCATCCCGACCTCCACCTCGTGCTGGAAGCGCCGTGCGGCACCGCCGTCGTTGGTGAAGACCGCGGTGCCGTTGCCGTACTCGTTGGCGTTGACCAGCGCGACGGCCTGCTCGTAGGTGTCCACCCGCAGCACCGACAGCACCGGGCCGAAGACCTCGTCGGTGTAGACGCTCATGTCCGGCGCCACCCGGTCCAGCAGGGTGGGGCCGAGCCAGAAGCCGTCCTCGGCGCCGTCGGGGGTCACCTGCCGGCCGTCGACGACGACGTCGGCGCCCTGCAGCTCGCCGGCGTCGACGTAGGAGGCCACCCGGTCGCGGTGCCGCCGGCTGATCAGCGGGCCCATGTCGCAGCCCTTGCGGCCGTCGCCGGTGCGCAGCGTGGCGGTGCGCCCGGCGATGCGGGCGACCAGGTCGTCGCCGATGCCGCCGACGGCGACCACCGCGCTGATCGCCATGCACCGCTCCCCGGCGGACCCGAACCCGGCGTTCACCGCCGCGTCGGCGGCGAGGTCCAGGTCGGCGTCGGGCAGCACGACCATGTGGTTCTTCGCCCCGCCGAGGGCCTGCACGCGCTTGCCGTGCCGGGTGCCGGTCTCGTAGACGTGCCGGGCGACGGCGGTGGAGCCGACGAAGGAGACGGCCCTGACGTCGGGGTGCTCCAGGAGCCGGTCGACGGCGACCCGGTCGCCCTGGACGACGGTGAAGACGCCGTCGGGCAGGCCGGCCTCGGCCCACAGCTCGGCCAGCCAGACCGCGGCCGAGGGGTCCTGCTCGCTGGGCTTGAGGACGACGGTGTTGCCGGTGGCGATGGCGATCGGGAAGAACCACATCGGGACCATCGCCGGGAAGTTGAACGGGCTGATCACCGCCACCGGGCCCAGCGGCTGGCGCACGGAGTGCACGTCGACGCCGGTGGAGGCGTTCTCGGTGAACCCGCCGCGGACCAGCGAGGGCACGCCGCAGGCGTACTCGACGACCTCCTGGCCGCGGGAGACCTCGCCGAGGGCGTCGTCGAGGACCTTGCCGTGCTCGGCGGTGATGATCGCGGCCAGCTCGGGCTTGCGGGCGTTGAGCAGCTCGCGGAAGCGGAACAGCATCGCGGTCCGCCGGGCCAGCGAGGTGTCCCGCCAGGCGAGGAAGGCGGCTGCCGCCGAGGCGACCGCGGCGTCGACCTCCTCGACGCCGGCCAGCGCGACGTGGCCGGTGACCTCGCCGGTCGCGGGGTCGGTCACCTCCCCGGTGCGGCCGCTGGCGCCCTCGCGGCGGGCGCCGTCGATCCAGTGCGGGATGTGCGGGGTCGTGCTGGGGGTCGTGCTGGGGGTCGTGGTGAGCGTCACGGTGGGGCCTCCTGGAACGGCACGCGGGGCACGGACTGTGCGGCGCGGCCGGTCGGACGCGCGGGTCGTGGCCCCATCGAAGCCGATGCCGGCCGGGGCGGCGCGGCGTCGGTGGCGGTCGCGGTGGCGGTGGCGGTCGCGGTGTCGGTGGCGGCGGCGAGGATGGCCGGCATGGCTGCCTTCTTCCTCCCGCGCGCCGGGGACGACGAGCAGGCCGAGCGGCTCTACGACGCCCTGGCCGAGTTCGCCGGGTGCGAGCCGGCGCCGCGGGCCCGGCGCGTGCAGGCGATCGCGTTCACCGCCGACGGCGTGGCCTGGGTGGCCGCGGTGGGGGAGGAGCTGCGCGGGTCGCGGACGACGCAGCGGCTGCGCCGCGGCGAGCTGCTGGAGCACACCGAGGAGCTGTCGTCGTCCACCCGGGTGCTCGCCGTCTACCCGGGCACGCCGTTCACCGTGGTGACCGACGCCCAGCCGATCACCGGCGCGGCCTCGGAGTGGGCCAACCCGTTCACCGCCACCCCGGAGGAGGTGACCTGGTTCGACCCGGCGTGAGCCCGCCGGTCAGCGCACCCCGCCGGCGCCCCGCAGGCGGGCGTAGCCGACGGTGCCGAGCAGGAAGACGCCGCTGACCACGAGCAGCACCGCGCTGAAGGCGTTGACCAGGGGCAGGTCCACCCCGGCCAGCGCGGCGATCCCCAGGCCGACGAGCACCGCGGCGCACAGCACGGCGCCGACCGCCCGCCAGGGGCTGCGGGCCACCTCCTCGATGCCCTCGCGCGCCTTGTCCTTGGCGTAGTCCAGCGGCCGGCGCGCCCAGGCGAACTGGGTGGACAGCACCGCCAGGCCGGCGGCGACCAGCACGAAGCCGGGCCCGGGCAGCACCAGCAGCGCGATCCCGGCCAGGGTCAGCAGCCCGCCGAGCACGGCGACGACCGTCTGTCGCATCGAGGGGTCCTCCACGGCGTCGGTGCCGGCCGCCGAGCACGCGGCCGGTACCGCCAGGCTGCCCCGCCGGCGAGCCCGCCGTCCACCTCCCCGGTCAGGGGGTGGCGGTCGGCCGCCGGTGGTGCGGGCTGTCCGGGTTGAGCAGGGAGTGGCGGCGGCCGTAGGCGACGTAGACGACCAGCCCGATGACCAGCCAGGCGCCGAAGCGCGCCCAGGTCTCCCACGGCAGCTGCACCATCAGGAACAGCGAGCAGAGGACGCCGAACGCGGGGACCACCGGCATGAGCGGCAGCCGGAAGGAGCGGGGGGCGTCGGGCCGGGTGTAGCGGAACAGGATGACCGCCAGGCACACGACGACGAACGCCGACAGGATGCCGATGTTCGTCAGGTCCGCCACGGCGCGGATCGGGAAGACGCCGGCGAGCAGGGCCGCGCCGATGCCGGCGATCCAGGTGACCCGCTGCGGGGTGCCGTTGCGGTCCACCCCGGCGAACCACCGGGGCAGCAGGCCGTCGCGGCTCATGGCGAACCACACCCGGGTGACCCCGAGCAGGAAGGTCAGCATGACGGTGAGGATGGACAGCACGGCGAACACCGAGATGACGCCGGCGACCACCGGCAGGCCGACGCTGGTGAAGGCCGAGGCGAAGCCGGCGGTCGGGTCGATCTCCCGGTAGTCCTGCATGCCGGTGAGCACCAGCGTGGCCGCCACGTAGAGCACCATCGCGACGACCAGGGACAGGACGATCGCCCGGGGCATGTGCCGCCTGCCGTCCTCGGCCTCCTCGGCCGCGGTGCTCATGGCGTCGTAGCCGAACACCGCGAAGAAGACGGTGGCCGCGCCGGTGAGCACCGGGCCGAAGCCTGCGGGCAGGAACGGGTCGTAGTTCCCGGTGTCGACGTAGAAGACGCCCAGGCCGATGATGAACAGGATCAGCGCGATCTTGACCGCCACGGCCACCAGCTCGAAGCGGCCGAAGGTGCGGGTCCCGCGGCTGAGGATGACGGTGACCAGCAGGCAGATGACGACGGCGGGCACGTTGACCACCCCGCCCTCCTCGGCCGACGCGGTGAGCGCGGCGGGCAGGGTCACGCCGAAGCCGTCGAGGAACGCCGCCAGGTAGCCGGAGATGCCGATCGCCACCACGGCGACGATGGCGATGTACTCCAGCAGCAGGTCCCAGCCGATGAACCACGCGACGACCTCGCCGAGGGCCACGTAGCCGTAGGTGTAGGCGGAGCCCGCACGCGGGACCATCCCGGCGAACTCCGCGTAGGACAGCGCCGCGGCCGCCGACGCCAGGCCGGCGACGAGGAAGGCGATGAGCACGGCCGGCCCCACGCCGGGGTTCTCCTCGTCCCCGGCGGCGACCAGCCCGGCGAGGGAGAAGATGCCGACGCCGATGATGCCGCCGACGCCGATGGCGGTCAGCTGCCACAGGCCCAGGCTCTTGGCCAGCGTGCCCGCCCCGCCGCCCGCGTCGTCCTCGCCCACCTGCTCGACCGGCATGCGCCGCAGGACGGAGTGCCGGGCCCGATCGCTCATGCTGTCCCCTCGGGAGTGGTGGCCCCCTGGCGCGCCGTCGACGGCCCGTCCCGGGGGACGGCGGCTCAGGCCGGCTGCAGGCGGTCGGCGAGCCCGGCGGCGGTGAAGGCGGCGACGACCTCGTCGCGGCCCTCGCTGAAGTGCGCCCAGCTGTCGCAGTGGGCGACCACGACGCGGCGGGCGCCGAGCAGCGCGGCGGCCTCCGCGGCCCCCGCGCCGTCGACGGTGAGCAGCGCGCCGTCGAACAGCGCGGTGCGGGCGGCACCGGCGAACAGCAGCGCGGTGTCCACCGGCCCGGCCCGCCCGGCGATCTCCCGGACGACGTCCAGCGCGGCGTTGTCCCCGCTGACGTGCACGGTCGGCAGGCCCTCGGCGGTGAGCAGGAAGCCGACGACCTCCCCGGTGACCGGCTCGCAGCCCTCCGGCCCGTGCCGGGCCGGCGTCGCCGTCACGGTCACCGGGCCACCGTCCGGCCGGGGCAGCTGCACCGACTCCCAGGGGGCCAGCCCGCGGACGCCGCCGCCCAGGCGCGCGGCGGCGCTGCGGGTGGTCAGCACGACGGGGACGTCGGCGAGCAGGGCGCGGCCGGAGGTGTCGAGGTTGTCCGGGTGCTGGTCGTGGGAGAGCAGCACCACGTCCAGCGCACCGAGGTCGGCCGGGCCGGCGGCCGGCGGGGCGGTCTTGGTGAGCACCCGGCCCCCGCCGAGCGGGTACTCGCCCGGGCCGTCGAAGGTCGGGTCGGTGAGCACGCGCAGCCCGCCGTAGCCGATCAGCACGGTCGGCCCGCCGAGGACGCGCACGGGCACCTGCTCGTCGGCGGCGTCGGTCACTCGGCACCTCACGGGGTCGGCGGCGGCTGTGCGCCGGGCAGTCTGCCAGGAGCGCCGCCTGCCCGCCTCCCGGCCTGGCTCGACCGTTATCCCTCACACAGCAACCAGCAGGGACAGGGACCACCCCGGGCGGTCAGGGGACGCGGCGGCTCCAGGTGGGCTCGACCCGGGCCCACCCGCGCGTCCAGTACCGGTCCCTCCGGCGCTCCAGCAGCCGGCACAGCGCGGCGTGCAGGAGGACGACGGCGCTCAGGGTGCCGCCCCACCCGACGCCGACCAGGACCAGCGTGCTGCGCCGGACCTCCGCGGACGTCATCGGCTCGTCGGTGCGGCGGCCCTCGGCGGTGGTCCACAGCGTCAGGGTGTCCCCGGCGCGGGTGGCCGGGGAGGCGGGGACGGCACCGGTCACCGGCTCCCCGGCGGGGGAGGTCCACCGCGCCGGGACGGGGACGCGCAGCCGCGGCGGGGCCTCCCGCGGGGCCACCGCGTCGGCGGTCGCGACGGCGGTCACCCGGGTGCGCTCCTCGGCCTGCGCCCGGGCCCGGGCGTCGAGGTCGGACCGGACCGCGGTGCCCACGGCGAGCGCGACCGGCACGGACAGCAGCACGACCAGCAGCACGAGCAGCCGGGACACGCACTCCGCGGTGTCGACGCCGCGCTTCAGCGGTCCGGAGCCGAGGGTGAGCCGGCGGAGACGGCGGGCGAGCGGACCGGAGGGCGCCACGGCACCGCCTCCTCGTCGTCCGCGCGGACCCCTGCAGCGTGCACCCGGGCACCCGTGGTCGGGAAGGGGTGCGGGTCCGCCGCCGGGCCCATCGTGGCAGGTGGGGGCGGGAGCCGCCGTCCGGCCGCGTGCGCTCAGGCCGCGGCCGGCGCCGCGGCCGCGGACCACGCGCGCAGCCGGGCGAACCCCTCGTCCAGGCCCACCCGCGGCGCCCACCCCAGGGCCGCGCGGGTCCGGCGCTGGTCGAACCAGTGCGCGGTGGCCAGCTGCTCGGCCAGGAACCGGGTCATCGGCGGGGTCGACCGCCGGCGGGACACCGCCCACACCGCCTCCACCGCGGCACCGGCCGCGTACGCCGCGGCGAACGGCGCCCGGCCGCGCGGCCCGGGCACCCCCGCGGCCCGGCACAGCCGGTGCAGCACCTCCGCCACCGGGCGCGGTTGCCCGTTGGACACCACCAGGGCCTCCCCGTGCACCGGCCCGCAGGCGTCCACGGCGGCCACCAGGGCGCTCGCGGCGTCGTCGACGTAGGTGGTGTCGATCAGCGCCGCGCCCGAGCCGATGACCGGCAGCCGCCCGGCGCGCGCCCGCGCCACGATTCGCCCGACCAGCTGGGCGTCGCCCGGGCCCCACACCAGGTGGGGGCGGACGGCGAGCACGGCCAGGGCGGGGGAGTCCGCGGCGAGCGCGTCCAGCTCGGCCACGGCCTTGGAGCGGGAGTAGCGCCCGCGGGCGCGGTCCGGGTCGGCCGGCCCGGCACCGACCCCCACCAGCGCGGTGCCGGCGTGCGCCACCGACGGGGAGGAGACGTGCACCAGCCGGCCTACGCCCCCGGCGCGGCAGGCCTCCACCACGGCGCGGGTGCCGGCGATGTTGGCCGAGGCGTACTCCGCCCACGGCCCGGTGACGTCGACCTTCGCGGCCAGGTGCAGCACGGCGTCCTGCCCGCGGGCGGCACGCCGCACGACGGCCGGGTCGGCGACGTCGCCGAGCACCTCCCGGCACGGCAGGCCGGCCGTCCGGCGCTGTAGCACGGTGACCTCGTCGCCGCGGTCGAGCAGCGCGCCGGCGGTGGCCCGGCCGAGCATCCCGCTCGCCCCGGTGACCAGCACCCTCACGGCCGGCGGGCGCCGGCCAGCAGCGCGGCGGCCCGGCGGGCGACCTCGGCGCGGTCCACCTTCGACTGGTGGCGGACGTCCACCGGCAGCCGCCCGGCGAGGAGCACCGCGGCGACCTCCGTGCCGGCGGCGGCGCGCACCGCGTCGGCGAGGTCCGTGCCGGCCAGCCGCAGCCGGTCCGGGCGGCGGCCGGCCGCCGCCCCGTCGGCCGGGACGACGACCACCACGAGGACCTGCGCGCCGGCCGGGCCCACGCCGACGGCCGCGGCGGCGGTGACGCCGGGCACCCGCTCCACCCGCTGCTCGACGCCGACGGGGGTGACCGGGCCGGCGGCGGTGGTGACGACGTGCGGCAGGCGGCCCTCGACCCACAGCCGACCCTCGGCGTCCAGGTGCCCGACGTCGCCGGTGCGGTGCCAGCCCGGGTCCCGGGACGCGGCGCGCTCCAGCACCCACACCGCGTCGTAGCGGTCCTTGACGTGCGCGGCCCGCACGCACACCTCGCCGGTCGTGCCGGGGGCGTCGGTGAGCGGGCCGTCGGCCGCGCCGGCCGGGGACAGCGGGCTGACCCGGACGTCGACACCGGGCAGCGGCCGGCCCACGCAGACGCCGTCGCCGTCGCCGGCGGCCTCGATCTGCGCCAGCGACACGTCGGTGACCGGGAGGGCCTCGGTCATCCCGTAGGGCGTGTGCGCCGCGGCGTGAGGCAGCACCTCCCGCAGCCCGCGCAGCAGGGCGGCCGGGACCGGTGCCCCGGCCGACATCAGCAGCCGGACCCGGCCGAGCGCGGCCCGCCGGTCGTCACCGAGGTCCGCGGCGGTGGCCGCGACCCGCCGCAGCGCCGCCGGCGAGGCGAACACCACCGTGGCGTCGACGGCGGCCACGGCGTCGGCCAGCGCGGTGGCGGTCAGCGACCCCGGGGCGGTGACGTCGACGTCGGGCACCGCCGAGCCGATGCCCAGGCCCGGGCCGAGGATGGCGAACGGCGCGAACGCGGCCACCAGCCGGTCGGTGTCGGCCAGGCGGTAGGTGGCGGCCACCAGGTCCAGCTGGGCGGCGGCCTGGCGGTGGGTGTAGACGACGCCCTTGGCCGGGCCGGTCGCCCCGGAGGTGAACAGCACGGCGCAGTCGGTGTCCACCGGCGGCTCGGCCGGCGCGGGCGACGTCCGGCCGAGGACCTCCAGCCCGGCCAGGGTGTGCCCGGCCCGCAGCACCCGCCGCGCGGCCGGGGTCAGGTGCCCGGCGGCGACCCGGGTGCCGGGCAGCCCCATCAGCCGCGCCGCGGCCAGCCCGCGCGCGCTGCCGACGACGTGGTCGACGGCCGCGCTGCGCAGGGCGCGGCGCATGCCGGCCAGGCCCAGGCCCTTGTCCGCGACGACGACCACGGCGCCGGCGCGCCAGAGCGCGTACACCGCGGCGGTGAGGTCGGCCGAGGGCTCCACGAGCAGCGCCACCCGGTGCCCGGGGCGGACCCCGGACGCCGCGAGCCCGGCGGCCAGGTCGCCCACCCGGCGGGCCAGTCGCGACCAGCTGACCGTGGCGCCGCCGACCTCGACCACGGCAGGCGTCGCGTCGTCCGCGCGCCGGTCCAGGGCCGACCACAGCCGGCGCCCGGCGTCCCCGGCCGGCCGGGCCGCCACCGAGGCGTGTCCTGTGTCGTGCCCGGCGTCGAGGTCGGCCACCCACTGGGCGACCGCGCCGGCGTACCCGGGCGCGTCCTCGGGCAGCAGGTGGGAGGCGCCCTCGTAGCGGTGCAGCCGGGCCTGCGGCAGCCGGCGGCGCAGGTCGGTCAGGTAGCGCTCGCCGAAGACCGGGTCGCGCGGGCCCCACAGCAGCAGCGCCGGGACGTCGAGGGTGCGCACTCCCTCGGCGATCGCCTCCTGCACCGGCCGGGAGGGGTGGTCGGGGGCGAAGGGGATGTCGGCCACGAAGTCCCCGACGGCGTGCCGCCGCGCCGGCGACCGGTAGGGAGCGGCGAAGGCGTCCCGGACCCCGGGGGGCAGCGCCGGGCGGGACAGCGCCGTGGTGGCCCGGACGAACACCGGGGTGCCGACGGTGACCGCCGCGCGCACCCCGGGGGCGTTGGCCAGCCGGATCAGCGCCGGGCCCAGGTCGCCCGGCGGCATGGCGACGGCGGTGTTGGTCAGGACGACGCCGCGCAGCTGCGCGCGGTGCGCCAGCGCCCAGCCCAGGGAGATGACCCCGCCCCAGTCGTGCCCGACGGTGACCACCGGGCCGGTGACGCCCAGCGCGGCGGTCAGGTCGCCGAGGTCGGCCACCCGCTGCGCCAGCGACCGCGGACCGGCCGGGCGGTCGGAGAAGCCCATGCCGAGCTGGTCAGGGGCGACCACCCGCCAGCCCGGCGGCGCGGCGGCCACCAGCCGGCGCCACAGGTAGGACCAGGTGGGGTTGCCGTGCACGCACAGCAGCGTGCCCACCGGGTCGCGGACCCCGTTGTCGAGGAGGTGCCAGCAGTGCTCGACGCCCTCGCTGTCGCGGACCCGCACCGTGCGGGACCAGGAGGGGTCCAGCCCGGGGAGGGCGGTCGGGACGATCGCCGCGTCGGCCGCCCTCACCAGGCGATCTCGAGGAAGGAGGCGTTCAGGCCCGAGCCGATGCCCATGAGCAGCACCCGGTCGCCGTCGACGAGGGAGTCCTGCCGGTCGGCCAGCGTGAACGGCACCGACGCCGGACCGAGGTTGCCGCGGGTGGGGAAGGTCGTGGGCACCCGTGCCGGGTCGATGGCGAACCGCTCGCACATCGCCTGGGTGTGCACCTTGGACACCTGGTGGACGACGTAGCGGTCCATGCCGGCGGCCCAGCCGAAGTCCGCCGACGAGCCGGTCCACAGGTCCGCGGCGAGGTTCAGCCCGGCGTCGAGCAGGCCCTTGAGGTCGGTGCGCATGAGGTCGTTGTCGCCGATGCACAGCTCGTGGTGCTCGCTGCCGGCGCGGCTGGCCGACCCGACCAGGCGGTGGCCCTCGGGGTGCCGGTCCGCGCGGCCGAGCACCATGGCGGCCGCACCGGAGCCCAGGGTCAGGGTGGCGAACTGGGCGAGCACGTCCTTGGACGTGGTGTCCGGGCCGTTGAGCCGCTCGACGGTGCGCTCCTGCACCGGGCGGGAGTCCTCCCCGTTGACGATGAGGGCGTACTCCACCATCCCGGAGTCGATCATCGCGGCGGCCAGCTCCATGCCGTTGACGAAGCCCAGGCAGGCGTTCGTGACGTCGAAGTTCTGGCAGGAGCGGGGCAGGCCCAGCGCGTGGTGCACCTCGACGGCGGTCGAGGGCTCCAGGTGCCGGCGGCTCACCGAGGTGTTGACCATCAGGCCGATGGCCGCCGGGTCCACGCCGCTCTCGCTGATGGCCTTGGCGCCGGCGGTGGCCGCGCCGTCGACGAAGGTGACGCCCTCGGCCCACCAGCGGCGCTCGCGGATGCCGGCCAGCCGCTCCAGCAGGCCCGGCCGCAGCCGCACCCGCCGGTAGGTGTCGGCGAGGGCCTCGTCGAACGCGTCGGAGGTCACCACCCGGGTGGCGTCGGCCGTCTGCACGGCCAGGACCGCCGTGTTGGTGAACCGGTGCGTGGCGTTACCGCTCATCTGCTCGTATCAGTCCTCGGAGGGAGTCGTCTGTCGTGCCGGTGCTGCGTCGTCGGGTGCGTCGTCGGTGGGGCGGGCCGTCGGGGACGGGTACCCCGCCCACGGCCCCGGTACCCGGCGCGCAGCGGTGGCGGTCCGCCGGGGGCGGAGAGCCGGTCGGGTGCACGTCGCCGGGGCAACGACGGGCTGCGGGTCGGTGTTCCTGCCGCACGAGCGTCCCACCGCGGTGTGACGACCGCGTACCGCGCCCGGTCCCCGTCCCTGCCGGCGGCGCCCGGCCACGGGTCAGCGGACGACGAGCACGTCCCCGAAGGCGGTCGCGTGCCGGCTGGTGAACGGGTAGCTGCCCGGCTCCTGCGGTGCCGGGAAGGCCAGCAGGCTGCGCGGGGGGACGACGACGTCGAAGGAGCCGTCCGCCGCGGTGAGCGTGACCTCGGCGTCCGTCGGGTTGTGCACGGTGACCCGCGCACCCGCGGCGACGGGGCCCGCGACGTGGAACCGCGCCGGGTCGACCAGCACGCCCACCGACAGGTCGCCGTGGTCGTGGCCGGCCATCCCCGCCGGCGCCGCGGCCGCCGGGGCGGGCGCGGCGGCGGGGGCCGCGGGAGCGGGGTCCGCCGCCGGGGGAGGGGAGGCCGCCAGCGCCACGGCCAGCGCGACCGTGGCCAGCATGACGGCGACCTCGACGGCGGCCAGCCGCCGGAAGGCACCCGGCTGCCCGCTGCGCAGCCGGGGCAGCGTGCGCCGCCGGTGCGCCCGGCCCAGGACGCCGAGGGCCACCAGGGCCGCCGTCTTGGCCAGCAGCAGCCCGCCGTAGCCGCTGCCCAGGACGGTGCCGGGCGAGGTGGTCCGGTCCAGGACCAGCCAGGCGGCCACCAGGCCGGACAGCCCGGTGGCCAGGAAGCAGGCCAGCGCCAGGGTGCTGAAGCGGCCCGTGGCGGTCGCGGCGTCCGCTCCGGACCGGCCGTGCAGCAGCAGGGCGAGCAGGCCCCCGACCCATGCGGTCGCCGCCACCACGTGCACGGCCAGGGCGGTCACCGCCGGCACGTGGTCCGCGGCCGCCGCGGAGTGGCCGGTCAGGACGGCCGGGACCACCAGCCCGGACACCGCGACGGCGAGCAGCAGCGCGGCGGGCAGCGCACCGGTGCACCGCCGCGCCAGCACGGCCACCAGGCCGGCCGCGCCGACGGTCACCGCCGCGGCCCGTCCCGCGGGCAGGTCGGTGAGGAAGACCCCCACGGCCGACGCCGGCACCGTGGTGGGCGGGGTGCCGAGCACGTCGGCCAGGGTGAGCAGCGCGGCGGCCGCGGCCGCGACGGCCCAGAGCGGCGCCCACAGCGCGGCGGCCCGCGCCGCGCGGCGCGACGCCGCGGGGAGCCCGCCGCCGTGGCCGGGGAGCAGCACGGCGGCGAACAGCAGCGACCCCACCGTGCCGACGGCCGCGACCCGCCCCAGCAGGGTGGCCGCGGGCAGCCCCCAGGCGACCAGCGGACCGGCCTGCCCCAGCCCGGGCACGGGTTGCGCCGGGCGGCCGCCGCCGAGCACGAGGGCCAGCACCAGCACCCCGAGGAGCCCGGCGCCGGCCGCCACGACCGTCGGCACGGCCGACGGCGGCCGCGCCGCGCCGGCCGGCAGCGGCGGCTCGGCGGTGAGCGTCCCCGGCACGGCGCTCACGCCCGGCGCCGGGAGCGCAGCAGGACCAGCGTGGCCGCCACGACGACCACGCCGGCCGCGGCCGGCACCAGCCACCCCGACCCGGGCGACGACCCCGGCGACGACCCCGGCGACGGCCCCGGCGACGGTGCCGGGACCGGCGCGGCCGCGACCGCGGGGGTGTCCGCGCCGGCGCCGGCGACCGCGGGGGCCGGGGCCACGGTGAAGGCGAGGGTGCCCGACAGCGGGTGCCCGTCGGAGGAGGTCACCCGCCAGGCGACGGCGTGCAGCCCGCCGGCCGGGTCGACCGCCAGCGGCTGGACCACCGTGGCGCCGCGCACCTGCGGCGCACCCCGGGACACCGCGGCGCCGTCCGGCCCGGTGACGACCACCTGGGCGCCCAGCGCCTGCACCGGGGCGCTGAACTCCAGCTCCACCTGCGCCGGCGGCACGGGCACCGTCGCGTCGGCGGCCGGCACCGTGGCGACCAGCCGGTCGTGCGCCCGGGCGGCCGGCGTGCCGGTGCCCAGCAGGGTGAGCACGGCGGCGGCCAGCACCACCGCTGTCCGGGCGGCCGGGCCGGGGGCGCCGGGGCGTCGTCGCGACATGACCTGCGTTCGCGCGCCGCCGCCGTCCCGGTTGTCGCAGCCGACGGCCCGCCCGCCGCGCGGGGACGCCGCCCGGCCCGGTGACCAGCGGGGACGCCGTCCGCCGGCACGCGGGGTCGGCCACCCGATCGTGTCGACCGGGCCGGGCGGTGAACCGGTCGGGGCGGTGCCGCCGAACGTCCATCGGGACGGTGCGGAGGCCGGCGTGCAGACGCCGGCCGGGGGAGCCGCCCGTGCTGCCGGGTCCCGCGGGACTCGGACGGCGGCCGGCGCGAGGACGCGCCGGCCGTGCACCACCGAGCCGTCGTCACGGAGACGTCGGTCGTCCCGACCCCTGAGGAGCCCATCGTGCGCAAGGCACTCGCAATCCCGACCGTCGCCATCGCGGCGGCCGCCTTCCCGCTGCTGACCATGTCCCCGGCGCTCGCCGCCCACGACGGCAGCTACCAGGCCGACCTGGGCGCCCTGAACCAGTCCGGCGTCTCCGGCACCGGCATGGTCACCCTGTCCGGTGACCAGGCGACGGTCGTGATCGAGGCGTCCGGCCTGCTGGCGGGCGCCCCGCACGCCCAGCACTTCCACATCGGTGCGCAGGGCACCTGCCCGACCGACGCCGACGACAAGGACGGCGACGGCTTCCTGAGCACCTCCGAGGGCGCGCCGGCCTACGGTGCGATCGGCACCTCGCTGACCACCGAGGGCGACACCAGCCCGGACAGCGGCCTGGCCGTCGACCGGTTCCCGACCGCCGACGACGGCACGGTCAGCTACGAGCGGACCTTCGACATCACCGAGGACGTCCAGCAGGCCTTCGCTTCGGGCACCGCGGTGCTGGTCCTGCACGGCGTCGACAAGGACGGCAGCGGCACCTACGACGGTGACGTCAAGAGCGACCTCGACCCGTCGCTGCCGATGGAGGCCACCGCCCCGGCCGCGTGCGGCGCCCTCGAGCTGGCGCAGATGGGCACCACGCCGGCCGGTGGCGCGGAGACCGGTGCGGGCGGCACCGCCGGGACCGAGCAGCAGGCCGCGATCGGCGTCGGCGCCCTCGCCCTGGCCGGTGCGGCCGCGGCCGGCGCCCTCGCCTACCGCCGTCGTCAGGCCGACCAGGCCTGACCGGCACGCCGCGTCGCGCGGGGGTCCCGCACCCCCGCGCGACGCGGGCGCCGTCCCGACAGTCCCGACCCCGCCGCGCCCGCACGGCCCTGACCCCGCCGTACCCATCCCCGGAGGCCCCGTGACCGACCGCCCACCCCGCCGACCCGGTGCGCGTGCCTGGGCCGCGCTGGCCCTGGTGCTCGCCGCCGTGGCCGCCGTGGCCCTCGTCGTCGCGGCGACCGGGCAGCAGCGGGCCCCGCAGCCCCCGGCGGCCGCTGCTGCCGACGCCGCGACCCCGGACCCCGCGGGCGACACCGTGACCCCGGACGCGGTCCCGGCGCCGGCCGCCCCCTCCCAGGCGGCCCCCGTGCCGGCGGCCCCCGTGCCGGCGGCCCCCGTCCCGGCGGAGCCGGTCGCCGCCCCCGTGTCGCTGGAGATCCCGGCCATCGACGTCCGCAGCGACCTGCTGCGCCTGGGCGTCAGCGGTGACGGCACCGTGCAGGTGCCGCCGCTGGCCCCCGACGACCGGGCCGGGTGGTACGAGCGCGGCCCGGCGCCCGGTGCGGTGGGCCCGGCGGTGGTCCTCGGCCACGTCGACTCCGCCGAGTGGGGCCCCGGGGTGTTCTTCGACCTCGGCGCGCTGCAGCCCGGTGACGAGGTCACCGTCGCCCGGGAGGACGGCTCGGTCGCGGTGTTCGCCGTCGACCGCGTCGAGCGGCACCGCAAGGACGACTTCCCGACCATCGCGGTCTACGGCAACACCGATGCCGCCGAGCTGCGGCTGATCACCTGCGGCGGGGCCTTCGACGCCGGTGCGGGCAGCTACGAGGACAACGTGATCGCCTTCGCCTCGCTGGTCGACACCCGGCGGGCCTGACGCCGGGCGCTCACGCCGCCGCCGACGGACGCCGGGACGCTCACCAGGGGATCGGGTGCCCGTCCCGGGTGAGGGTGCCGGTGGGCCCGTCGTCGGGCAGGTCGACGGCGTACAGCACGCTCGCCGCCCCCTCGGCCACCGGCCGCCCGCCGGGGCCGCCCATGTCGGTGGCCACCCAGCCCGGGCAGACCGCGTTGACCAGGACGCCGCGGCCGGCCAGGTCGGCGGCCAGCTTGACGGTGAGCATGTCCAGCGCGGCCTTCGACACCGAGTACGCCGGGGCGCCCCCGGCCCCGCCGGTCTCACCGAAGGAGCCCGCGCCGCTGGACACGTTGACGATCCGCCCGCCGCGGGGCACCAGCGGGGCCAGCGCGACCGCCGTCCGCCACGCGCCCACGACGTTGGTCTCCAGGGCCTCCCGGACCACCCGCAGGTCCGCGGTCACCGCGGACTGCCCGGCGTCGTAGTGCACGCCGGCGTTGTTCACCAGGACGTCGAGCCGGCCGGGGCCGGCCCGCAGCTCCGCTGCCAGGGCGTCGACGTCGTCCTGGACGGTGACGTCCAGCCGGCGGACCACCACGTCGCCCACCAGGCCGCGGGCGGCCGCCCGCCCCCGCTCCTCGTCCCGCGAGCCGAGCACGGTGCGCACCCCGCGCGCGGCCAGGACGCGCACCACCTCCCGCCCGATGCCCCGGTCGGCACCGGTCACCACGGCGACACTGCCCTCGCCCGGGGCGCTCACCGCAGCCCACCCGACGTCGTGCACGGCACCCGGCCCACCTCCTCCACGGCGCCCACCGTGGCCCGGTACCCCCGTCGGGCGCCAGCGGGTGTTGGCGCACTCGCCAGCTGCTACCGTTATGCCCAACAATTCACGTCGTCGGACGTTCAGTGCAGACGGCGACGACCGGGGAACCGCCGCCCGCCTCAGGCCGGTGCCCGGGTGGCGCACTCCGCGCAGCGGTCGGCCGAGCCCAGGCCGCGCCGCCCGGCCCAGCTGCCCTGGACCACCCCGACCGGGGTGCCGCAGACGGCCACCCACGGCGGCGGCCCGTCGGCGGCCTCGCGCGGGACGGCGTGGGCGGTCCCGCTTTCCTGGTCGCGGCCGGCGGCGTACTCGGGAGCGGTCACGTCCCCAGCATGGACGCCGCCCCGAGGCCCCTTGATCGGCCCCCGCGCCGAGGAGCAGGCTGTGACCTGAGACACAGCAGCGGAGTGGGTCAGGAGGTCGTCGTGGAGGCACGCGTCGGGGACCGGATCGTCGTCCGGTCCACCCACCAGGGGGAACCGGAGCGCACCGGCCGGGTGCTGGAGGTGCGCGGGGAGCGCGGCGGGCCGCCCTACGTCGTCCGGTGGGACGCCGACGGGCACACCGGGGTGTTCGTGCCGGCCGGGACCTGCACCGTGGTCCCCGAGCCGGCGAACGGCTGAGCGGCATGGGCAGGGAGACCGTCGCCGCACCCGCCCCGCGGCCGGCCGCGCAGGTGCGCAACGTGGCGCTGGTGGGCCACGCGGCCGCGGGGAAGACCACCCTCGCCGAGGCGCTGCTGGTCGCCACCGGCGCCCTGGCCCGCGCCGGCCGGGTCGAGGACGGCACCACCTGCCTGGACAGCGAGGAGGTGGAGGTCCGCCAGCAGCGCTCGGTGTCCCTCGGCGTGGCCACCGTCGAGCACGCCGGGCACCGCATCACGCTGCTGGACACCCCCGGTTCGCCGGACTTCGTCGGCGAGCTGCGGGCCGGGCTGCGGGCGGCCGACGCCGCGCTGTTCGTCGTCTCCGCGGTCGCCGGGGTCGACGCCACCACGGTGCAGCTGTGGGAGGAGTGCGCCGCGGTCGGCGTGCCGCGCGCGGTCGTGGTCACCCAGCTGGACCGCCCGCGCGCGGACGTCGAGGACGCCGTCCGCTCCTGCCGCACGGCGCTCGGCGACGGCGTGGCGCCGCTGCAGCTGGTCCGGCGCGGCCCGGACGGCGCGGTCACCGGGGTGGTGTCGCTGCTGGAGCCGCACCCGGAGACCGACGACGCAGACGCCGACCGGCTCCGCGCCGAGCTGATCGAGGGGATCATCGGCGAGAGCGAGGACGAGACCCTCATGGACCGCTATCTTGGCGGCGAGGAGCTCTCCGTCGCCGACCTGGTCGCGGACCTGGAGACCGCGGTGGCCCGCGGGCACTTCCACCCGGTGCTGTGCGTGGCCCCGCTGACCGGGGTCGGTGTGCCCGAGCTGCTCGACCTGCTGGTCGCGGCCTTCCCGTGCCCGGTGGAGCACGGCTGCCCGCCGGTCACCCGGCCCGACGGGTCGCCGGCGCCGCCGCTGTCCTGCGACCCCGACGGCCCGCTGGTCGCCGAGGTGGTCAAGACGACCACCGACCCCTACGTGGGCCGGGTCTCGCTGGTGCGGGTCTTCTCCGGGACGCTGCGCCCGGACACCCCCGTGCACGTCTCCGGGCACGGCCTGGCCGACCGCGGGCACCCCGACCACGACACCGACGAGCGGATCGGCGCGGTGTCCTCCCCGCTGGGCCCGGTGCTGCGCCCGGTCGCCGCCTGCCCGGCCGGGGACGTGTGCGCCGTGGCCCGGCTGACCACCGCCGAGACCGGGGACACCCTGTCCTCGCCGTCGGACCCGCGGCTGGTCCCGCCCTGGGACCTGCCCACCCCGCAGCTGCCGGTGGCGCTCGAGGCGGCGTCCCGGGCCGACGAGGACCGGCTGGCCACCGCGCTGTCCCGGCTGGTCGCCGAGGACCCCACCGTCCGGCTGGAGCGCCGGCCGGACACCGGGCAGCTGCTGCTGTGGTGCGTCGGCGACGCGCACGCCGAGGTGCTGCTCGAGCGGCTGCGCACCCGGCACGGCGTCGCGGTGACCACGGTGCCGGTGCGGGTGCCCCTGGTGGAGACCCTCGCGGGGCCGGCGCGGGTGACCGGCCGGCTGGTCAAGCAGTCCGGCGGGCACGGCCAGTACGCCGTCGTGGTCGTCGAGGCCGAGCCGGGGGAGCCGGGCTCGGGCATCGCGTTCGACCAGCGCATCGTCGGGGGCACCGTGCCCGGTCAGTACCACGGCAGCGTGGAGAAGGGCATCCGCGCGCAGGCGGCCCGGGGCGTCACCGGAGACCGGCCCCTGGTCGACGCCCGCTTCACCCTCGTCGACGGCAAGGCGCACTCGGTGGACTCCTCCGACGCCGCCTTCCAGGCCGCCGGCGCGCTCGCCGTCCGCGAGGCCGCCGCCGCGGCCGGCACGCGGGTGCTCGAGCCGTGGTGCGCGGTGGCCGTGGTGGTCCCGGGGGAGTACGTCGGCGCGGTGATGAGCGACCTGTCCGGACGCCGGGCGCGGGTCACCGGCAGCGAGGCCGACCCCGAGCGGGACCGGACGACGGTGCACGCCGAGGTGCCCGAGGTGGAGCTGCTCGGCTACGCCGGGGCGCTGCGCTCGGTGTCCCACGGCACCGGGTCCTTCACCCGGCGGCCGCTGGGCCACGAGCCGGCGCCGGCGTCGCTGGCCGCCGTCCCCGCATAGCGGCCCGCCGGCCGTGACCACCGGCGAGTGGCTCCTCCGGCCGGCGTGTCGGGCGACCACCCGCCGATGATCACGGCAGGGGACGGCGGTGGCGCCGGGCCGGGACACTAGCCTCAGGAGGGGTGTCCAGCGGGTGCGGAGGTGTCGTGACGTCGTCCAACGGGCCGTCGGCCGCCGCCTCGGCCCGGCCGGGGGCGGGCGGGGTCCGCGCGTCGGTCACCGCCGACCGCAACGAGTTGCCCGACCGGGTCTGGACGCTGCCCAACGCCCTGTCGGTGCTGCGGCTGCTCGGCGTCCCGCTGTTCCTGTGGCTGCTGCTGGGCCCGCAGGCCGACGGCTGGGCCGTCCTGGTGCTCATGGTCGCCGGAGCCACCGACTGGCTCGACGGCATGCTGGCCCGGGCCTTCGGCCAGTCCAGCCGGCTCGGCGCGCTGCTCGACCCGGCCGCCGACCGGCTCTACATCGTCGCCACCCTGGTGGCCTTCGTGCTGCGCGACGTCGTCCCGCTGTGGGTGGTCGCCGTCCTGCTCGGCCGCGAGCTGGTGCTCGGCCTGGCCCTGCTGGCGCTGCGCGCCCACGGGTGGCCGCCGCTGCAGGTGCACTACCTGGGCAAGGCGGCCACCTTCGGCCTGCTCTACGCCTTCCCGCTGCTGCTGCTGGCCGACGGCGAGGGGCCGGTGGTCGCCGTGGTCGCCCCGGTCGGCTACGCCTTCGCCATCTGGGGCGGGGCGCTCTACGTCCTGGCCGGCGTCCTGTACGTCGTGCAGGCCGTCGCGATCCTGCGCGCGGAGCGGGCCGGCCGGTGACGACGGTGCCGCGCGGGGGAGGGCCGCGCTCGCTGGGGGCCTCGCTGCTGGACCAGGTGCTGGCCGAGACCCTCGACCCGGCCTACGCCGCGGCCGCCCGCGACCGGGCGGCGCGCGCCGGGGGCGCGGACCCCGGCCCGTCCCCGCGGCGCGGCGGGCAGCTCGCCGTCGCCGGCGTGATGGTCCTCGCCGGCCTGCTCGCCGCGGTCACCTACGACCAGGCCGCGGCCGGCGCCCAGGGCCGCGAGCAGGTGCGCGCGGCCCTCGTCCGGGACATCGAGCAGGATTCCGAGGTCACCGACGGGCTGGTCGCGGACCTCGCGGCGGCCCGCGCGGAGCTCACCGCCGCCCGGGACGACGCGCTGGCCGCCAGCGCCGTCGGTACGCGGGCGCTGGACCGGCTCGACGCCGCCGAGGCCGCCGCCGGGGTGGTGGCCGTGTCCGGCCCGGGGCTGCTGGTCACCCTCGCCGACGCCGAGCCCGACGCCGACGCCGACCCGGTCGGGGGGACGGCGGAGCCCGACCCGCGCGGCCTGGTCCGCGACGGCGACCTGCAACTGGTGGTCAACGCACTGTGGGCCGCCGGGGCCGAGGCGGTCGCCGTCAACGGCCAGCGGCTGGGCCCCACCTCGGCGATCCGCTTCGCCGGCGAGGCGGTGCTCGTCGACTTCCGGCCGGTCACCAACCCCTACCTGGTCAGCGCGGTCGGCGACCCCGAGACGCTGCGCGAGCGCTTCCTGACCAGCCCGGAGGTCGGCGCCCTCGCCGCCATCTCGGAGTCCTTCGGACTGCGCTTCGAGTTCGCCCAGGAGGACGAGCTGTCCCTGCCCCCCGCGAGCCCGCCCGAGCTCCGGACCGCCACGCCGGCGTCCGCGTCACCCTCCGGCGCCGCCGCCCCCGGCGGCCCGGCCCCGGCCGCGACGGCACCCGCCGGCGCCGTGCCCGCCCCGGGGGGCTGAGCCGTGATCCCGATCATCGGTCTGGCCCTGGGCATCGCGCTCGGCCTGCTGCTCGAGCCCACCGTGCCGCTGTGGTTGCAGCCCTACCTGCCCATCGCCGTCGTCGCCGCCCTCGACGCGGTCTTCGGCGGCTTCCGCGCCCGGCTGGACGGGATCTTCGACGCCAAGGTGTTCGTCATCTCCTTCGTCTCCAACGTGGTCGTCGCCGCCCTCGTGGTGTTCCTCGGCGAC
This sequence comes from Geodermatophilus sp. DSM 44513, assembly GCF_032460525.1. Taxonomy (NCBI): domain Bacteria; kingdom Bacillati; phylum Actinomycetota; class Actinomycetes; order Geodermatophilales; family Geodermatophilaceae; genus Geodermatophilus; species Geodermatophilus sp. DSM 44513. The sequence goes on from NZ_CP135963.1 coordinate 2,209,452, forward strand.
CAGCTGGGTGTCGGCGCGCAGCTGTCCACGGCGGTCGTCGTCGTCCTCGGCATCCGCATCTTCGGCAACGCCGCGGCCATCCGCCGACACGTGTTCCGGGCGTGACCGGGCAGCACCCGGGGCCCGGCGCCGAGCAGCCCGCCGCCGGCGAGGTCCACCCGGGGGACGACGCGCCGGACCCCTCTGCCGCCGGCACCCCTGCCCCGGACCCCGGCACCCCCGCGGCCGCGGACCCGCCCGCCGCGGAGGAGCCCCCCGCGCGGCGGCGCCGTCGCCGCGACCCGCTGGCCGCCGCGCTGATCGGCGTCCTCACCCTGCTGCTCGGCTTCGCCTTCGCCGTGCAGGTGCGCACCACGGGGACCGGCGAGGACTACTCGACGCTGCGGGAGGAGGACCTCGTGCGCATCCTGGACACCCTCGACGCCCGCGAGGACCGGCTGCGGGAGGAGATCGCCGACCAGCGGTCCCGGCTGCGCGAGCTGGCCAGCGACGACGGCCGGTCGGAGGCGGCGCTGGCCGAGACGCGGGAGCGGGCCGAGGCGCTGGGCATCCTCAACGGCACCGTCGCCGCCCAGGGGCCGGGGCTGGTGATGACCGTCCGCGACCCGGAGGGCCGGGTGCGCGTCGCCGACCTGCTGGACGCCGTCCAGGAGCTGCGCGGCGCCGGCGCGGAGACGATGCAGATCGACGACGTCCGCGTGGGGGTGTCCACGGCGGTCACCGGCGATCCCGGGCAGCTGCGCGTGGACGGCGTCGAGGTGCAGAGCCCCTACGAGTTCCGGGTGATCGGCTCCCCGCAGGACCTGGCGACGGCGATGGCCATCCCGGGCGGCGTCGTCGACCGGATCGGCCGGCAGGGCGGCAGCGTGGACATCGTGCAGGCCCCGGTCGTCCTCGTGGACGCGTTGCGGCAGCTGGACCGGCCTCAATACGCTGCGCCCGACACCGGCGACGGCGACTGACGCCGCACCGGCCGACACCACCCACCCCCCGGGAGACGACGCCGCATGAGCACGCCCGACGACCGCCGCTACACCGAGCAGCACGAGTGGGCCCTGCTGGTGGGTGAGGGCGCGCAGCCGGGCGGGGGCCCCGTCGTGCGGGTCGGCATCACCGACCACGCCCAGGACGCGCTCGGCGACATCGTCTTCGTGCAGCTGCCCGAGGTGGGCGCGGAGGTCGCACCCGGCAACCCCATCGGCGAGGTGGAGTCGACCAAGTCGGTGTCCGACGTCTACGCCCCGGTCGCCGGCGTGGTGGCCGCGGTCAACGAGGCGCTCACCGACGCGCCGGAGACCATCAACGGCGACCCCTACGGCGCCGGCTGGCTGGTCGAGATCACCGTGACCGGCGACGGTGGCGACCCCACCCAGGACCTGCTGGACGCCGCTGCCTACCAGGCCCTGGTCGACGCCGGCTGACCTGCGGCGCGGCGTCCGGCGGGGGCCGCTGCCGCCTCCTGCGGGGTCACTATGCTCACCCGCCGGGACGCCGCCGAGTCCGCCGGACGACCGCGGAGCCTCACCCTGTACGTCCGGTTGACCCTCGGGTCGGCCGACTGGTTCCATGACCCACGGCCCGCCGTGCACCGCGCGGCGACCGACCCGCGACGAGCCGTCCGGCCCGCCGTCCGGCGGCCGCCCGCAGCCGGACCCCCGTCCGCGGCGGGGCCACCCCTGCACCCGAGGAGACAGACGTGCACTGCACTCGTTGTGGCCACAACAACCCCGAGGGCAGTCGCTTCTGCGCGCAGTGCGGCGCGGCGCTGTCCCAGGAGCGGATCGGCGAGTCCACCAGCGTCATCCCCAAGGTGGGCGGTGAGGACTCCGCGGAGACCCCGGAGGTGACCGAGGCCGACGCACACGCCGGCGCGGTGGAGTCGCTGCCCGCGGGCTCGGCCCTGCTGGTCGTCAAGCGCGGGCCCAACGCCGGCAGTCGCTTCCTGCTCGACCAGGACGTCACCACCGCCGGACGACACCCCGACAGCGACATCTTCCTCGACGACGTCACGGTCAGCCGCCGGCACGTGGAGTTCCACCGCGAGGGCGGCGGCTACTCGGTGCACGACGTCGGCAGCCTCAACGGCACCTACGTCAACCGCGAGCCGGTCGACGTGGCCACCCTGGCCGGCGGCGACGAGGTGCAGATCGGCAAGTTCCGCCTCGTCTACCTGACCGGCCCGCGCACCGGCGAGCCCGCCGGCGCGTGAGCCGGCGCGCACGGGGGTCAGGGCCGGTGCGGACGGCACGGACGGCGGCGTGAGCGCGGTGCCCTCGCGCACCGACGGGCCCGGGGACCCCGGGGGCCGGCACGCGCCGCGGCTGACCATCGGCGAGGTGCTGACCGTGCTGCGCGAGGACTTCCCGGACGTGTCGATCAGCAAGATCCGCTACCTGGAGTCCGAGGACCTCGTGCACCCCCAGCGGACGCCGTCGGGGTACCGCAAGTTCTCCTCCGCGGACGTGGCCCGGCTGCGCTACGTGCTGGCCGCCCAACGCGACCAGTACCTCCCGCTGCGGGTCATCAAGGATCACCTGGCCGCGCTCGACCGGGGTGAGCCGCTGCCCGGCGGCACGCCGCCGGCCGCACCGCCGCCGGCCGACGGCGACGCCGGCGCCCTGACCCCCGAGCAGTTCGCCCGGGCGGCGGGGCTGGAGCCCGGTCAGCTGGCCGACTGCGTGCAGTTCGGGCTGCTCGCCACCGACGCCGACGGCCGGCACCCCGCCGCCGACCTGCCGATCGCCCGGGCCGCCGCCGGCCTGGCCCGGCACGGCATCGAGCCGCGGCACCTGCGCGTCTACCAGAACGGCGCCGAGCGGGAGGCCGGGCTGGTCGAGCAGCTGGTCGCACCGGTGCTGCGGGCCCGCTCGGAGGAGACCCGCAGCCGCGCCGCGGAGAAGCTGCGGGAGCTCAGCACGCTGTCCGCCCAGCTGCACGGCGCGCTGCTGGAGGCGCGCCTGCGCGACCTCCTGCGCCCCTGACCGCGGCGTACCGTGGACCCGGTCGGGCCCCGAGTCCACGGCCCCGTCGCCGACCGCGTCCACCAGCCGCCCGCACCGATCCACCGCCCGTCCCGGGCCGCAGCTGAGGGAGTCCCACCGTGCAGGAGCTCAGAGTCGTCGGCGTCCGGGTCGAGCTGCCCGGGAACCAGCCCATCCTGCTGCTCAAGGAGACCCAGGGGGAGCGGTACCTGCCCATCTGGATCGGCGCCGTCGAGGCGGCGGCCATCGCCTTCGAGCAGCAGGGCGTGCGCCCCGCCCGGCCGATGACCCACGACCTGCTGCGCGAGGTGGTCACGGCGCTCGGCGCGACCCTGGAGGCGGTCAACATCACCGAGATGCGCGACGGCATCTACATCGCCGAGCTGGTGTTCGGCGACGAGCGGGTGGTCAGCGCCCGCCCGTCGGACGCCGTCGCCCTCGCCGTCCGCACCGGGGCGCCGATCTTCGGCGCCGAGGCCCTGCTCGACGAGGTCGGCATCGAGATCCCCGACGAGCAGGAGGACGAGGTCGAGAAGTTCCGCGAGTTCCTCGACCAGATCTCCCCCGAGGACTTCGGCGCGGGCTCGGGCTCCGGCGGCAACCCCTCCTGACCCGAGCGCCCTCCCGGCCCGGGGCCGGTGGGGCCGCTGTGACGGCGGGTGCGCCCGGGTCGCGTGGGTCCGCTCCCCGGCGCCTCCGGGTCAAGCCGCCGGCGCAGCACGCCGATACCCCCCCGATGGGGGAGTGCTGCGACACGCCGCCCGCCTCAGTTGACCCACCCCAGGGCCCGGCTTACGGTCGGCGAACAACAGCGGTGGAAGTCCCGGCACACGACACGGCAGCCCGCCTGCAGTGACCCGAGCTCGGCGTCCCACCGCGGGGGACCGCGGCGAGTGCTGCGGGAGCAGAGGAGGACGCTGACGTGAGCGACCAGAGCAAGGGCTCCCAGGGTCAGCTCTTCAGCGACGCTGCCGTGGGCGCGCAGTCCTACGACGAGGTCGACAGCGACCTCGTCGGGTACCGCGGCCCGACGGCGTGTGCCGCTGCCGGCATCACCTACCGTCAACTGGACTACTGGGCCCGCACCGGCCTGGTCGCCCCCTCCGTGCGCAGCGCCACCGGCTCGGGCACCCAGCGGCTCTACTCCTTCCGCGACATCCTGGTGCTCAAGGTCGTCAAGCGGCTGCTGGACACCGGCGTCTCGCTGCAGAACATCCGCAAGGCCGTCGACCACCTGCGCAACCGCGGCACCAAGGACCTCGCCAACGTCACCCTCCTGTCCGACGGCGCCACGGTGTACGAGTGCACCTCCGCCGAGGAGGTCGTCGACCTGCTCGCCGGCGGCCAGGGCGTGTTCGGCATCGCCGTGTCCGGCGCGCTGCGCGAGCTGACCGGCGAGCTCGCCGAGCTGCCCGCCGAGCGCGTCGACGGCGCCCCGCTGCACGCCACGGACGACGAGCTGTCCCTGCGCCGCCGCCGCCGCGCGGCTGTGTAGCTGGTCGCCCTCCGGGCTCCGACCGCGGCCAAGGTCCATCCCCGGCTCGCGCTGAGCCCATCCGTCGTCCTCCGCCGGGGAGCCTCCGGCTCCCGCGCCGGAAGCCGACCCTCGCAGGCGGCTCCTGTCCCAGCGTCTTCGGCTCTCGTCCCGTCCCTCCTCGCGGGGACCCTGCGGGCCCCCGGTCGGAGGGACGGAGCGCTGGTACCGTCCGCGTAATGGCGGACCGAGCTCCTGAGCCCCTGCCCGCACTCGCCGCGCTGGACCCCGCCGGGTCCTTCACCGCCCGGCACATCGGCCCGCGACCGGACCAGACGCAGGCGATGCTCGCCGCCGTCGGGCACCCGTCGCTGGAGTCGCTGGTCGACGCCTGCGTGCCCGAGGCGGTCCGCGACCGCAGCGCCCTGGACCTGCCCCCGGCCGCCGACGAGTCCACGGTGCTGCGCCAGCTGCGCGAGCGCGCCGGCGCCAACGAGGTGTTCACCTCGATGATCGGGCTGGGCTACTCCGGCACGGTCACCCCGGCGGTCATCCAGCGCACCATCCTGGAGAACCCCTCCTGGTACACCGCCTACACGCCCTACCAGCCCGAGATCAGCCAGGGCCGGCTGGAGGCGCTGATCAACTTCCAGACGATGGTCGCCGACCTGACCGGGTTGCCCGTCGCCGGCGCCTCCATGCTCGACGAGGCCACCGCCGCGGCCGAGGCGATGACCCTGCTCCGCCGGGCCGGGCGGGCGAAGGCGGACGCGGTGTTCGTCGTCGACGCCGACACCCTGCCGCAGACCCTCGCCGTGCTGCGCACCCGCGCCGAGCCACTGGGCATCGGCCTGCACGTCGCCGACCTGTCCGCCGGCTGGCCCACCGACCTGCCGGACGCCGGGGCGTTCGGCGTGCTTCTGTCCCACCCGGGCGCCAGCGGCGCCGTCCGCGACCACCGGGCGCTGGCCGCCGCCGCGCACGAGGCCGGCGCCGCGGTCGTCGTCGCCGCCGACCTGCTCGCGCTGACGCTGCTCGAGGCGCCGGGGGAGTGGGGCGCCGACGTGGCCTGCGGCACCACCCAGCGCTTCGGCGTCCCCATGGGGTACGGCGGGCCGCACGCCGGCTACCTGTCGGTGCGCGAGGGCCTGGCCCGCCAGCTGCCCGGCCGGCTGGTCGGCGTCTCGGTGGACGCCGACGGCGACGTCGCCTACCGGCTGGCGCTGCAGACCCGCGAGCAGCACATCCGCCGGGAGAAGGCGACCAGCAACATCTGCACCGCCCAGGTGCTGCTCGCCGTGATGGCCGGCGCCTACGCCGTCCACCACGGCGCGGAGGGCCTCACCGCGATCGCCGCCCGCGTGCACCGCAGCGCCCAGACGCTGGCCGGCTGGCTGCGCGCCGGCGGCGTGGACGTCGTCCACGACCGGTTCTTCGACACCGTGCAGGCCCGCGTCCCCGGCCGGGCCACCGAGGTGGTCGCCGCCGCGGCGCAGCGGCGGGTCAACCTGCGGCTGGTGGACGCCGACACCGTGGCCGTGGCCTGCGACGAGACGACCACGGTCGGCACGCTGCGGCTGGTCGCCGCGTCCTTCGGCGTCACGCCGGACGACGCGGTGCTCGACGACGCCGGAGTGGACGCCCTGCCGCCCGAGCTGCGCCGCCGCACCCCGTTCCTCACCCACCCGGTGTTCTCCGCGCACCGCTCGGAGACCGCGCTGCTGCGCTACCTGCGCCGGCTCGCGGACAAGGACCTGGCGCTGGACCGCACGATGATCCCGCTGGGCTCGTGCACGATGAAGCTGAACTCCGCGGTGGAGATGGCCGCGGTCACCTGGCCGGAGTTCGCCCACCTGCACCCCTTCGCGCCCGCCGAGCAGGCCCGCGGCTACCGGCAGCTGATCGACGAGCTGTGCACCGCGCTGGCCGAGGTCACCGGGTACGCCGCGGTCAGCGTGCAGCCCAACGCCGGCTCGCAGGGCGAGTTCGCCGGGCTGATGGCCATCCGCGGCTACCACCACAGCCGCGGTGAGGCGCACCGCGACGTCTGCCTCATCCCCTCCTCGGCGCACGGCACCAACGCCGCCAGCGCGGTGATGGCCGGCATGCGGGTCGTCGTCGTGGCCTGCGACGAGGCGGGCAACGTCGACGTCGCCGACCTGCACACCAAGGTCGGGCAGCACGCCGACCGGCTGGCCGCGATCATGATCACCTACCCGTCGACGCACGGGGTGTTCGAGGCCCAGGTACGCGACATCTGCGCCGCGGTGCACGACGCCGGTGGGCAGGTCTACGTCGACGGCGCCAACCTCAACGCGCTGGTCGGCCTGGCCCGCCCGGGCCGGTTCGGTTCCGACGTCAGCCACCTGAACCTGCACAAGACCTTCTGCATCCCGCACGGCGGCGGCGGCCCCGGCGTCGGGCCGATCGGCGTCGCCGAGCACCTGGTGCCCTTCCTCCCCGGCCACCCACTGGTGGACACCGGCGGGCAGGGGCCGGCGGTGTCGGCGGCGCCCTGGGGGTCGGCGGGCATCCTGCCGATCTCCTGGGCCTACGTGCGGCTGATGGGCCCCGACGGGCTCACCCGGGCCACCGAGCACGCCATCCTGGCGGCCAACTACGTGGCCGCCCGGCTGCGCGAGCACTACCCGGTGCTCTACACCGGCGCCGACGGGCTGGTCGCGCACGAGTGCATCCTCGACATCCGGCCGCTCACCAAGGCCACCGGGATCACCAACGACGACATCGCCAAGCGGCTGGTCGACTACGGCTTCCACGCCCCGACGATGAGCTTCCCGGTCGCCGGCACGCTGATGGTCGAGCCGACCGAGAGCGAGGACCAGGCGGAGCTGGACCGCTTCGTCGACGCGATGGTCGCCATCCGCGGGGAGATCGAGAAGGTCGCCACCGGGGAGTACGACCGCACCGACAACCCGCTGCGCAACGCGCCGCACACGCTGGCCATGGTGGCGGGGGAGTGGGGCCGGCCCTACCCGCGGGAGACCGCGGTGTACCCGGTGCCCGGCCTGCGCGGCCGCGGCTACCTCGCCCCGGTGCGCCGGATCGACCAGGCCTACGGCGACCGCAACCTGGTCTGCTCCTGCCCGCCGCTGGAGGCGTTCGCCGAGCCGGAGCCGGCCCCCGGCCCGGTCGCGCACGAGCCGGACCGCGCCGAGGGCGCGCCGGACGACCTGGGCACGACCATGGACGCCGTCCCCGCGGGCGCCCCGGCCTGACGCGGCGGCGCCGCGCCCGCGGCGTCCCGGGGACCACCCGGCCGACCCTCGGCCGGGTGGTCCCGCATCAGCGCCGTACTACCGTTATCCCGAACAAACCTCACCGAAACGCCACCAGGGGAACAGCGGTGACCGGGGGAGGGCCCCGGGTCAGATCTTGCGCAGCAGCACCCGCCGGACCTCGTGGTCGGCGGCCTTCTGCAGCACCAGCCGGGCGCGGGACCGGGTGGGGGCGATGTTGTCGCGCAGGTTGGGTCCGTTGACCGCCGCCCAGATGTCCAGCGCGGTGTCGCGGGCCTGCTCGTCGGTGAGTCCGGCGAACCGGTGGAAGTAGGCGCTGCTGTCGGCGAAGGCGGTGCGGCGCAGGGCGAGGAACCGCTCGACGTACCACCGCCGGATGTCGGACTCCGGGGCGTCGACGTAGACGGAGAAGTCGAAGAAGTCCGACAGGAAGACCTCCGGGGCGCGGCCGTCGGCCGAGCGGCCGGCCTGCAGCACGTTGAGCCCCTCCAGCACGAGGATGTCCGGCCGGTCGACGACCTGCCGCCCGTCGCGGACGACGTCGTAGGCCTGGTGGTCGTAGAGCGGGGCGCTGACCTCGCCGCGGCCGGACTTCACCTCGGCGAGGAAGCGCAGCAGCGCCCGCCGGTCGTAGCTCTCGGGGAAGCCCTTGCGGCCGAGCAGCCCGCGGGCCTCCAGCTCGGCGTTGGGCAGCAGGAACCCGTCGGTGGTGACCAGGTCGACCCGCGGGTGGCCGGGGCCGGCGGCGAGCAGGGTCTGCAGCAGCCGGGAGGTGGTGCTCTTGCCGACGGCGACGCTGCCGGCGACGGCGATGACGTAGGGCACCTTGGCGGTGGCGTCGCCGAGGAACTCGCTGCGGGCCGCCCACAGCCGCCGGCTGGCCTCCACGTGCAGCCGCAGCAGCCCGGCCAGGGGCAGGTACACCGTGGTGACCTCGTCGAGGTCGATGCGGTCGCCCAGGCTGGCCAGCGAGGCCAGCTCGGCGGCGTCCAGGGGGAGGGAGGTGCCCGCCGCCAGCGCCCGCCACGAGTTCCGGTCGAAGACCGCGTAGGGCGACACCTGGGGCCGTGCCGCTGCGGTCACGCCGCCCATCCCAGTGCCGTCACGGGGCACATCGTGCCGTCCGGTCCCGCGGCCGCCTCCGGCCGGGTGGCGGAGGCGGGCGGCGGGCCGCGGCGGCGGCCACGGGGGGCGCCGGCGTCTAGGGTGCGCGTGTGTCCCTGCCCCCCGGGCTGCTCCACCGCGTCGAGCGGTACTTCGCCGCGGCGCCGCTGCCCGACGTGCGGGTGGAGACCGCGGGCGGCCTGGACGTGCCCGTCGGCAGCCCCACCTGGCCCTACCCGGCCCGGCCCCGGCCGGGGGAGCGGGTCACCGCCGACGACGTCCGCGCGGCCGCGGCGCTGCAGGAGGCCGCGGGGCTGCCGGTGGCGGTGGAGTGGGTGTGCGAGGACTCGCCGACGGCGGAGGCCGCCGTCCGGGCCGCGGGGCTCGTCGTGGACTCCGCGCCGCTGCTGGTGGCCGCGGACCCGGTCGAGCTGCTGCTGCCCTCCGGCGTCCGGCTGTACCTGGTCGGTGCCGACGACCCGCAGCTGCCGCGCTACGAGCAGCTGGCGTCGATCGCGTTCGCCCACCCCGGCCCGTACCAGGAGGCCGGCGACACGGCGGTCGTGCCGGCCGTCGGCACGACCCCCGGCTCACTGCGGACGGCGGTGCTGCGCGAGCGGATCGCCACCGGCCGCACCGTCATGATGGTCGCGGTGGAGGGCGGCGCGCCGGTCGCGGTCGGCACCCACCACCCGGTCGACGTCGAGGGGGTCGAGGTCACCGAGATCGCCGGCGTGGCCACCCTGCCGCGGCTGCGCGGCCGCGGGCTGGGCGCGGGGCTGGCCTCGGCGCTGACCGCGCACGCCCGAGAGACCGCCGAGCTGGTGTTCCTGGTGGCCGGGGACGACGACGTCGCCCGGGTCTACGAGCGGACCGGGTTCGCCCGGCTGGCGACGGTGGGCCTGGCCGACCTGTCCGGCGGGCCCTGAGCTGGGCTCAGAGCCCGGTGGGCACCGCGGCCGCGGCGGCGTCCAGGGCGGCCGCGGCGTCGGCCCAGCCGACCGAGGAGCGCACCTCGCTGAGCAGCACGACCACCCGGTCGTCGACGACGCCCACCGAGTGCAGGTGCCGCTGGCCGGACAGGCAGCACATCCAGCCCTGCTTGACCGCGGGTTCGGGCAGGGTGCCGAACACGCCGAACTCCTGGTCGAAGCCGTCGGAGGCGATCGGGGTGGCCGTGCCCATCCAGCCCAGCAGGGCCGCGGCGTCGTCGGGGTGGGCCACGACCGGCAGGCGGATCAGGAACCAGGCGAGGTCGTTCGCGGTCGTGGTCGTCTCACCCCACTGCCCCCACCGGCGCGGCGGGTCGGTACCGGCCAGCCCGTAGCGGGCGGCGACGTCGCGCACGGCCCGCGCACCGTCGAAGCGCACCCAGAGGTCGGAGGCGGCCGGGTCGTCGGAGCTGCGGATCATCACCTCCAGCTGCGCGCGGTCCCGGTCGGTGAGCGTCACGGCACCGGTGCGGGCGCGGTGCAGCACGTCCTCGGCGAGGTAGAGCTTGACCATGGAGGCGGTCGGGAACGGCCGGTCGGCCAGCTCGCTGCTCGCCCGGGTGGCCAGCATCCGGGCGCTGGCCGCCTCGGCGGCGCGGATGGACAGGCCCGCGAGGCGTTCCTGCTGCCGGGCGACCACGACCGCCAGCGTGCCGACGTCCCCGTAGGCGGCGGTCACCGACGGGACGACGGCCGACGGAGGGGTGCCCTCCTGGGCGGCCGCGGCCCGCGGGGCGAGCAGGCCGGAGAGCACCAGGGCGAGGAGCACGACGGGCAGCACGAGGGGTGCTGCGACCGGCGGGAGGACGCGCGGGGCGCGCGGCAGTGCCCGGCCGGTGGACATGCCGTCATCGTCCGCCGGGCAGGTGACGGGGACCTGACCCGCCAGGGTGACACCGTGTGTCGTACGCCGAGTGCGCCCGTTCCGTCACCGCCCGGTGACGGAACGGGGGGTTCAGCGCTGCTCGTACGTGCCGACCAGCACCGCCCGGGCCAGGGTGTGGCTGAACAGCTGGAAGCCGAGGTAGGCCGGCGAGGCGTCGGGGGTCACCTCGAGCCGGTCGACGTCGACGGCGTGCACCGTGACGAGGTACCGGTGCGGCCCGTGGCCGGCCGGGGGCGCCGCGCCGACGTACCCGGCGAAGCCGGCGTCGTTGCGCAGCTGCACCGCGCCCTCGGGCAGGCCGCCGTCGGAGGCCCCGGCGGGCAGCTCGGTCACCGAGACCGGGAGGTCGGCGACCGCCCAGTGCCAGAAGCCGCTGTGGGTGGGCGCGTCGGGGTCGAAGACGGTGACCGCGAAGCTGCGGGTGGCCTCCGGGAAGCCCGACCAGGACAGCTGCGGCGAGCGGTCCTGCCCACCGGCGCCCATGACACCGCTCACCTGGGGCGCCTGCAGCGGCGCCCCGTCGGTGACGTCGGTGCTGGTCAGCTCGAAGCCCGGCACCTGCGGCAGGAAGTCGTAGGGGCTGGGCGGCGTCGGGCGGTCGGCCATGGCGTGCTCTCCTCGCGGGTCGGGTGTGCAGGGACGGCGCGTCCCTGCGTCCGACCCTAGAGAAGGGACCCCGTACCCCTCACCGTGAGAGGACCCGGTCCCCCTCGCCCCCCGCGGGCTCGGGACGAGCCCCCGGACCGGGCCGGCAGCGCGCCTCCGCACGAGGCCGCGGGTCGGTGAACTGCGGATTCCCGGCGCGGCGGGGGTGGACCGGCGCCGGTAGCGTCGCAGCCGTGCTCGGTCTCCCCGGCAACACCCGCGCGTGCCTGTTCGACCTCGACGGCGTCCTGACCCGGACGGCGACGGTGCACATGGCCGCCTGGAAGCGCACCTTCGACGAGGTGCTGGCCCGCGTCGACCCGGCCGCCGGGGAGTTCACGCAGGAGGACTACAACCGCTCCGTCGACGGCAAGCCGCGGCTCGACGGCGTCCGCGACTTCCTCGCCAGCCGGGGGATCACGCTGCCGGAGGGCACGCCGGACGACCCGCCCGACGCCGCCACGGTGCACGGTGTCGGCACCCGCAAGAACCAGCTGGTGCACGCCGAGCTCGCCGAGCACGGCGTCGAGGTCTACCCCGGCTCGGTGCGCTACCTGCGCGCGGTCAAGGACGCCGGCCTGGCCACGGCGGTGGTCACCGCCTCCCGCAACGGGGCGCAGGTCATCGCCGCCGGCGGTTTCGCCGACCTCATCGACGCCCGCGTGGACGGCGAGGTCGCCGCCGCCCAGGGGCTGCGCGGCAAGCCGGCACCCGACACCTTCCTGGCCGGCGCCCGGGCGCTGGGTGTGCCGCCGGAGGAGGCGGTGGTCTTCGAGGACGCCCTGGCCGGGGTGGCCGCCGGTCGGGCCGGCGGGTTCGGCCACGTCGTCGGCGTCGACCGCGTCGGGCAGGCCGCGGAGCTGGCGGCCTCCGGCGCGGACGTCGTCGTGCAGGACCTCGCCGAGCTGCTGGACGAGGAGCCGTGACGGAGGGCCGGCCGGACTTCCCGGTCGAGCCGTGGGCGCTGACAGAGACCGGGCTGGACCACGCCTCGCTCGCCGTCCACGAGTCGGTGTTCGCGCTGTCCAACGGGCACATCGGGATGCGCGGCTCGTTCGAGGAGGGCGAGCCGGTCGTCGTCCCGGGCACCTACCTCAACGGCTTCTTCGAGGAGCGGCCGCTGCCCTACGCCGAGGCCGGCTACGGCTTCCCCGAGCAGGGGCAGACCGTCGTCAACGTGACCGACGGCAAGCTGGTGCGGCTCCTGGTCGGTGACACCCCGCTGGACCTGGACTACGGCGAGGTCGTCGAGCACCGGCGCACCCTGGACCTGCGCCGCGGGCTGCTGCGCCGGCACACCGAGTGGCGCTCGCCCAACGGCCGGGTGGTCAGCGTGACCAGCACCCGGATGGTGTCGCTGCGCCGCCGCTCGATCGCCGCGATCGAGTACACCGTCGAGTGCACCGACGGGCAGGGCGACCTCTACATCGCGCTGCAGTCGGACCTGCTGGCCAACGAGCCGGTCGACAACACCGGCACCGACGACCCGCGGGCGTCGGCCGCGCTGGACCGTCCGCTGGCCGGGGAGATGGCCGTGGCCCGCGGCCAGCGCGCCGTGCTGGTGCACCGCACCCGGCGCTCCCGGCTGCGCATGGCCGCCGGGATGGACCACGTGGTGGAGGTGCCCGACACCTCGACCACCGACATCGAGGCCACCGACGACCTCGCCCGCTTCACCCTCGCCGCCCGGCTGCCGCAGGGCTCCTCGGTCCGACTCGTCAAGTACCTGGCCTACGGCTGGTCGTCGCGGCGCTCGGCGGCGGCGCTGCGCGACCAGGTCGAGGGGGCGCTGGCCACCGCCAAGCTGGCCGGCCTCGAGCGGCTGGTGCGCGAGCAGCGCGAGGTCCTCGACCAGCACTGGCAGCACGCCGACGTGGAGATCGAGGGCGACGAGGAGCTGCAGCAGGCGGTGCGGGTGGGCATGTTCCACCTGCTGCAGGCCGGGCTGCGGGCCGAGCGCCAGCCCATCCCGGCCAAGGGGCTCACCGGCCCCGGCTACGACGGGCACACCTTCTGGGACACCGAGACCTACGTGCTCCCGGTGCTCACCTACATTGCGCCGGTGGCCGCCCGCGACGCGCTGCGCTGGCGGCACTCCACCCTGGAGCTGGCCCGGGAGCGGGCCCGCGTGCTGGGGCTGGCCGGTGCGGCCTTCCCGTGGCGCACCATCCGCGGCGAGGAGACCTCGGGGTACTGGCCGGCCGGGACGGCGGCCTTCCACATCAACGCCGACATCGCCGACGCCGTCGTCCGGTACTGGCACGCCACCGGCGACGAGGCGTTCGACCGCGACCACGGCGCCGAGCTGCTGATCGAGACCGCCCGACTGTGGGCGTCGCTCGGGCACTTCGACGACGAGCACGGCTTCCGCATCGACGGCGTCACCGGCCCGGACGAGTACACCGCGGTGGTGGACAACAACGTCTACACCAACCTCATGGCGCAGCGGAACCTGCGCGAGGCGATCGCCGCGGTGCACCGGCAGCCCGACGTCGCCGGCCGGCTGGACGTCGCCGAGGACGAGCTGTCCCTGTGGGAGCGGGCGGCGGCGCTCATGGCGGTGCCCTACGACACCCGGCGCGGGGTGCACATGCAGTCCGACGCCTTCACCCACCACGAGGAGTGGGACTTCGCCAGCACGCCGCCGGACTGCTACCCGCTGCTGCTGCACTACCCGTACTTCGACATCTACCGCAAGCAGGTGATCAAGCAGGCCGACCTGGTGATGGCCCTGCACCTGCGCGGGGACGCCTTCACCCCGGAGGAGAAGGCCGCCGACTTCGCCTACTACGAGGCGCGGACGGTGCGCGACTCCTCGCTGTCGGCGACCCAGCAGGCGGTGGTGGCCGCCGAGACCGGGCACCTGGCACTGGCCTACGACTACTGGGGCGAGGCCACGCTGACCGACCTGCAGAACCTGCACGGCAACTCCGGGCACGGCCTGCACCTTGCCTCGCTGGCCGGCGGCTGGACGGTCGCCGTCGCCGGGTTCGGCGGCATGCGCGACCACGACGGGCAGCTCACGTTCGCCCCGCGGCTGCCCGAGCGGATCAGCCGGCTGCGCTTCCGGCTCAACTACCTGGGGCGGCTGCTGGTGGTCACCGTGACGCCGACCCGGGCCACCTACCGGCTGAGCGAGGGCGAGCCGCTCGACGTCCACCACCACGGCCGGCGGCTGACGGTGGGCGAGCAGGAGGTCGCCGCGGACATCCCGCCCGCGCCCGAGGTGACCCAGGTGCACCAGCCGCCCGGCGTGGCGCCCCGCCGGCGCGGCCGCGGCTAGGCCGGCCTCAGCCGAGGACCCACCAACCACCGAGCAGCAGCGCGCCGACGTCGACGAGCAGGAAGACCCCGACCCACAGCACGGCGGGCAGTCGGGTGAGGCGGGCCAGCTGGTCGGCGTCGGAGTCCGGGGCGGCCCGCCGGCGGCGGGCCCGCTGCAGCTCGAGCACCGTCTTCGGTGCAGCCAGCAGCAGGAACCAGGTGACCGCGGCGGCGAACGCGGCCTGCCCGGCCGGCGGCAGCCACCCCGTCACGGCGAGGACGACGGCGCCGGTGGCCAGCACCGCCCACAGCCCGTACCAGTTGCGGATCTGCACCAGCAGCAGCGCGAGCAGGGCCAGCAGCGCCCACAGCAGGAGCGCGGCGTGCCCGGCGGCCAGCAGCGCGGCGGCCCCCAGACCGAACAGCGCCGGGCCGGGATAGCCAGCGGCGCAGGTCAGCACCATGCCGATGCCGGTGGGGCGGCCGGCGGACACGGTGAGCCCGGAGGTGTCCGAGTGCAGCCGGATGCCGGCCAGCCGCCGTCCCGCGGCCAGGGCCACCAGCCCGTGCGCGCCCTCGTGGGCGATGGTCACCACGGTGCGGGCCGGCCGCCACAGGGCGGGGGAGCCGACGACGACGGCCGCGGCGACCAGTGCGCCGAGCAGCACTGCCGTCGACAGCTGGGGGAGCGGGGTGGTGACCCGGTCCCAGAGCTGCGCGACGAGGTCCACGCGCGCAGTCAACCCCAGCCGGTTGGGGACACCTGGCTCGTGACGCCCCCTTACGTCCGTTATCCCCAACGATATTGACAATCGGCTTGACCAAGAACACCCCCACGCAACAACACGGGGGAGTGGCCCAGGGTCGAGAGGACGGCGACCCGACTCGGGGCGCCGCCGGCCCGCCACGGACGCCGGCCGCCGCTGCGGTGCCGCTCACGCCGGTGGGCGACCGGCCTCCCGGCCGCGAGGGAGGCGGCCCCGACCGACCTCGTCGCAGCGCCGCACGCGCCGGCGTCCCGCTCACCGGCCTGCGCCGGCCGGGGGAGTGGGGCTCGAGCAGCAGACTGCACCCCGCACCGGCGGGTGGGCCCAGCCGCCACCATCCCGGAGTCGTGTCCCCGGTCAGCCGGCCGCCTGCGGCTGCCGATGTGCAGAGCTCAGGCGCACCCGATCGGTTCACAGGACGTCGTATCCGTTATCCCGAACACAAATGCTATTAAACTTTGCACGAGCACAGACGACGGCGACGTCAACGAAAAACACCGTCGACCGGACAGGGGAGCGCGGGCCACCATGCCGGCATGGACGTGATCTCCTCGCTGCCGGCCTTCGTGCTGGCCGTGCTGCTCATCTCGGCCTCTCCCGGGCCCGCGATGGCCCTGATCATCCGGCGGGCCGCCCTGCGCGGGCTGCCGGCCGCCGTCCCGACCGTGCTGGGTCTGGAGGCCGGTCTCTACGTGTGGGCGTTGTTCGCGGGAGCCGGCTTCGCCGCGCTGGTCGCCGCCTCGGAGGTCGCCTACCTGGTGCTGCGGGTGGTGGGCGCGGCCGTGCTGCTGGTCCTCGGCGTCCGGGCCTGGCGCGCGGCCTGGCGGGACCGCGGGGGAGAGGTCCCCACCCCGGCGCCGATGGCCCGGCACGGCTGGTGGTCGGCGTTCGGGGAGGGCTTGGTGGTGCAGCTGGCCAACCCCAAGGCCGCGGTGTTCATGATCGCGTTCTACCCGCAGTTCGTGCCGGCTGATGGGCCGGTCTTCACGACCACCGCGCTGCTGGGCCTGCTGCAGGTCACCCTGGAGACCGGGCTCTACCTGGCGCTCGCCGCCGGTGTCGCGCGGGCCGGCGACTGGTTCCGGCATCCGCGGATCCGCCGGCGGCTCGAGGCGGTCAGCGGGACGGTGCTCGTCGCGCTCGGGCTGCGGGTGGCCGTCTCCAGTCGCTGAGTCGGGGGGGGGGGGCGGTGGGGGAGTCGGCGCACTCCTGTCCTGCGGCTCCACGGCCGGGCCGGATGACGTACCTCGGTGCGGCCCCCACCGTTCGCCACCCGACAGGAGTGACGGTGCCCCGGGGCACCGAGCCAGGACCACCCGCGGCACCGGACCGCGGCGTGCCGGGGGAGATCGGCGTCTTGGGCGTGCTGGTGCTGTCCGTGGCGGTGTCCGTCCTGGTGGCCCCAGTTCGTCGCGGCCGCCGTCTGCGTCGCGCGGTACCGGTCAACCGGGTGGGACTCGGGCTTCGAGGTGTTCGGCTTCCTGCACCCTCTGCTGCTCACGGCGGTGGCGGGAGTGCTGGTTGCCGTCGTGCGTCGCCGTGCCTGAGCACCTGGGCTCTTCTCGCCGGACGCCGTTCGCCGGTGGCGAGCTCCCGCTCGCGGCCCACGTCCGCCGGGCGGGATCGTCACGTGACGGAACCCCGGACAGGGTGGCGACCCTCGGGCGCGACAGGTTGGCCGAGCCCGACTCAGTCCTACGCTCGTCACGTGTCGACGACCGTCAACGTCCACGAGGCGAAGACGCACCTCTCCCGACTCCTCGACGCCGTCGAGGCGGGGGAGGACGTCGTGATCGCCCGGGCCGGCAAGCCGGTGGTCCGGCTGGTCCCGGTGACCAGCCGGACCGCGCCGCGGACCCCGGGCTCATGGCGGGGGCAGGTGCGGATCGCCGACGACTTCGATGACACGCCCGAGGAGCTGATCGCCGCCTTCCACGGCGACGTCAGCCCGTGACGTCGTTGCTGGACACCCACATCCTGCTCACCCTCTCGGACGGGCTCGAGCGCGAACTCGACGGCACGGCGTCGAGGGACCGCCGGCGACCGTCGAGGACGGTCTGGCCGCCGGCGCCCTGCCACGCCACCACGGCGACCCGTTCGACCGGATACTCATCGCCCAGGCAGTGCGCCACGTGCGGATCCTCGGCTGACGGAGGAGCGGTCCCGCTCTCCACTACCTGACATAATGTGCATTATCGGCTTAAGTCGTCCAGAGGCGCCGACAAGAGTCCGAGGCCTACCGAGTTGTCGTCCTGATGTCACGCCGACCCGCCGACGTGGTGACGTGTCGGCACGGCGATCCGTCACACTGACCGGTCATCCTGCCGGCGCTCTCGGCGACCGGTCGGGAGACGCCGGGCTGGTCCTGGACGGCAATCCGCCGGGCACCGCGACCGGGCACCGCGACCGGACGCCGTCGGTGCGGCCGACTGTCGTCGGCGGCGGCGCGGTCGCGGCCACGGACCCCGACCGACCTGCGACCGGCTCACTGTCGATGAATCCGTCGCCGGCGCTGACAGACCACCCGGGGCCATGCTCCCCCGGACCCGCCGACACCTGCCGATTTACGTCACAGTGACGTTATACCGGGAGGGTCGCCACATCTCGACGGGCACACGGCACGGCTGCTGCTTAGGGTCGGAGCATGCAACTCCGACGCCCGATCGCCGCGCTCGTGACCGCCCTGGCGCTGTTCGGAGGTGGCGCGACGATGACCGCCTGCTCGGCTGCCGGCAGCGGTGAGCAGAGCGACGGCACCACCGACGGGACGGCTCCCAACACCGAGAACAACGACGAGAACGACCCGTCGCGGGACAACCTGCCGGACAACAACGACCAGGAGGACGGTGTCGAGCAGGGCAACGGCAACGACGACGCCGACAACTGACGCACCCACCGGCCGATCGGTGCGCCGCCGGGTGCGTCGCTCAGCCGGCGGCGCGCTCGGAGACCCAGAGCCGGTCGAGCCGTCCGGTGGAGCGCACCAGCTCCTGCAGCGACCGCTCCAGCTCCGCCTTGGTGTGCCGCTCGCCGAGCACGGTCTGCACGTCCTCGATGGCGCAGCGCAGCTGGTACAGCCGGTCCTGCAGACCGTCGAGCTCAGCGCGGGTGACCAGCACGACGTCACCGGACAACCCGGCCCGGGTCGTCGCGGCCCGCTGCTCGTAGGCGCGCTGCCGGCAGGCCTGCCCGCAGTACTGCCGCGGCCGCCCCACCGAGCCCTGCTCGGGCAGCACCCGGCGACACCAGCCGCAGCGGCGCTCGCCGTCGCGGGCCGGCGGCGTCCCGGGTCGGGCCTCCGCGTGGATCGTCCGGACCCCGTCTCGCTGTGCCACGGTGCGCACCGTAGACGCCGGCACCGACAGGACCGCAGGACACGCCGCGTCCGGTGCCCCCGGGGCCCCACGCGCACCGGAGCGGGGGCTGCGGGCCCTGGTCGGCCCGCGGACCTGCGGCGTTAGCGTGTCGTCGTGGTCCCGGCACGGTACGCGTTCCTCGACGGGCCCACGCCCCTGGCGATGGCCCACCGGGGCGGGGCCATCGAGCACCTGGAGAACTCCCTGCCGGCCTTCGAGGCGTGCGTGGCCATGGGCTACCGGTACCTGGAGACCGACGTCCGGGTGACCGCCGACGGCGTCCCGGTCGTCTTCCACGACGCCGTCCTGGACCGGGTCACCGACCGCACCGGCCGGGTGGACCAGCTGACCTGGGCGCAGCTGTCCGGGGCCCGCATCGGCGGGCGTGAGCCGGTGCTCCGCCTGGAGGACCTGCTCGGCGCCTGGGCCGACGTCCGCTTCAACCTCGACGTCAAGGCACCCGGCGTGGTGGCGCCCCTGGCGCGCACGGTCCGCCGGCTCGGGGTGGCCGACCGCATCTGCGTGGCGTCCTTCTCCGACGCCCGGGTCGCCGCGGCGCGACGGGTGTTCGGCCCCGGGGTGTGCACCTCGCTGGGCCCGCGGGGCGTGGCCGCGCTGCGGCTGTCCTCCTACTCCCCCCGCGCCGCCGGGCTGGTGCGCATCCCGGCCGGCTGCGCGCAGGTGCCGCTGCAGCTCGGCGGCCGGGCGCTGGTCGACGAGCGGTTCATCGCCGCGGCGCACGCCCAGGGCCTGCAGGTGCACGTGTGGACCGTCGACACCGAGGAGGAGGCGACGCGGGTGCTGGACCTCGGTGTCGACGGCGTCATGACCGACCGGCCCGCCATGCTGCGCGCCCTGCTGCAGCGCCGCGGGCAGTGGACGGGACGACCGGCCGCGTGACCGGCGGCGACATCCCGGCGTGACCAACACCTGCTGGACGGCCCCTCCCCCTGCTGACACCCTGCGGCCGTGACGACCGCCGCCACCACCGGGCACCCGCCGCCCCCCGCCGACCCGGCGCTGCGCCGGGAGCGCTTCGGCTGGTACTCCTACGACTGGGCGATGTCGGTGTTCAACACCAGCGTCACCACCGTCTTCCTCGGCCCGTACCTGACTGCGGTGGCCGAGGACGCGGCCGGGCCCGACGGGCGGCTGGGCCTGCTCGGGCTGGGGATCCCCCCGGGCAGCTGGTTCTCCTACGTGCTGTCCGCGTCGGTGCTGCTGCAGGTGCTGGTGCTGCCGCTGACCGGTGCGGTCGCCGACCGCACCGGGCGCAAGCGCCTGCTGCTGGCCGGCTTCGCCACCCTGGGCGCGCTGGCCACGACCGGGCTGTTCTTCGTCGCCGACGGCCGCTACCTCCTCGGCGCGGTGTTGTTCGTCGTGGCCAACATCAGCTTCGGGGCGGCCACCGTCGTCTACTATTCCTGGCTGCCCGACCTGGCCGGCCCCGAGGAGCGCGACGCGGTGTCCAGCCGCGGGTGGGCATTCGGCTACGTCGGCGGGGCGCTGCTGCTCGCCGTCCACCTGGGCCTGGTGCTCGCCGCACCGTCCCTGGGCCTGACCACCGGGGAGGCGGTGCGGATCTGCCTGGCCACCGCCGGCCTGTGGTGGGGGGCGTTCACCGTCTTCACCGTCTCCCGGCTGCGCGACCGGCCGGTGCGCGGGGCCGCCGGGCGCCCGCGCAGCGGGTTCCGCCAGCTGGCGACGACGATGCGCGAGATGCGGGCCTTCCCGCTGACCCTGTGGTTCCTCGGCGCCTACCTGCTCTACAACGACGGCGTCCAGACCGTGATCTCGCTGTCGGCCACCTACGCCGTCGAGGAGCTGGGCCTGGAGCAGTCGGTGCTCACCGGCGCGATCCTCATGGTGCAGGTGGTGGCCATCGCCGGCGCCCTCGGACTGGGCCGGCTGGCCGCCCGCTACGGCGCCAAGCGGGTCGTCCTCGGCGCGCTGCTCGCCTGGATCGGCGTGCTGCTCGCCGCCTTCTGGCTGCAGGCCGGCGCGGTCGGGCAGTTCTACGCGCTGGCCGCCGTCATCGGGCTGGTGCAGGGCGGCACCCAGGCGCTGTCCCGGTCGCTGTTCAGCCACCTGATCCCGGCCGGCAAGGAGGCGGAGTACTACGGCTTCTACGAGATCAGCGACCGCGGCACCAGCTGGCTGGGCCCGCTGGCGTTCGGGCTGACCTACCAGCTCACCGGCTCCTACCGGCTGGCCATCGTCAGCCTGGTGGTCTTCTTCGTGGCCGGCTTCGCCGCGCTGGCCGCGCTGCCCGTCCGCCGCGCCGTGCTCGCCGCCGGGAACACCCCGCCGGAGCGGCTGTGAGCGCGGCCACCGAGCCGCTGCCGGCAGCCGTCCCTGCCGCCGGCGACCGCCGCCGCCACCCGGCGCCGGCGCACCTGCGGTTCTTCCACGGGCCGATGGACTGCGGGAAGTCCACGCTGGCCCTGCAGGTGGACCACAACCAGGCCCGGCAGGGACGGCACGGGTTGCTGCTCACCCAGGGCGACCGCTCCGCGCAGCCGCGGATCAGCTCCCGCGTCGGGCTGTGCCGCGAGGCGCTGGAGGTGGGCGCCGGCACCGACCTGCGGCTGCTGGTCCGCGACTCGTGGGCCGCGGGCGACCGGGTCGACTACCTGATCGTCGACGAGGCGCAGTTCCTCGAACCCGGGCAGGTCGACCAGCTGGCCGAGCTCGTCGACGAGTCGCACGTCGACGTCTACGCCTTCGGGCTGACCACCGACTTCCGCACCCGGCTGTTCCCCGGCACCCAGCGGCTGCTGGAGGTCGCCGACGACGTCCAGCGCATCCAGGTCGAGGTGCTGTGCTGGTGCGGCCTGCCGGGTCTGCTCAACGCCCGGGTGGTGGCCGGGGAGGTGGTGCGCGAGGGCCGGACGGTCGTCGTGGCCGACACCTCCCCCACCCCGGCGCCGGACGACCGGGACGCCGAGGTGCACTACCAGGTGCTGTGCCGCCGCCACCACGTGCAGGGCCAGCTCGGCCCCAACCCGGCCGGCCCCGGGCAGCTCGCCCTGCCCTGAGGCCGCGGCGGGCGGCCCACTCCTCCCCCGTCGGGGGGTGGTCGACGGTCGGCATACCACCCCATGCGATGATTCGGGACCGGATCCGCGGAATCTCTCCGCGAACTCTGTCGTTGGTCCTCGTGATCCCCTCCGCTCAGTGGGTAGTGACCTGCTGCGACGGTGAGTCCGGACCGACACCACCAGCACGAGAGGACGGTGTGCCATGGGCGAGCGTTCCCTGCGGGGCAGCCGACTGGGCAGCGTGAGCTACGAGACCGAGCGGAACACCGCCCCCATCGAGCGGCAGTACGCGGAGTACCGGTGCCCCTCGGGTCACCTGTTCACCGTGCCCTTCGCGGACGACGCGGAGCTCCCCGACACCTGGGAGTGCAAGTTCGACGGAGCGGCCGCGAAGCTGGTCGGCGGCACCGAGCCGGCCCCCAAAAAGGTCAAGCCGCCGCGGACGCACTGGGACATGCTGCTGGAGCGCCGCTCGGTGGAGGACCTCGAGGAGGTCCTGGCCGAGCGTCTCGAGGTGCTGCGCGGCCGGCGGACCCGCGCCAGCTGAACGGACCGCACGACGCAGGACGGCCCCGGTGGGACTCCCCACCGGGGCCGTTCGCCGTCTCGGGCCGGGTGTCAGCCGACCCGGTCGTCGCGGACCGGTCCCTCCCGCAGCACCTCGCCCTCGATGACCAGCGGCCGCCCGAGCCCGGAGGCGTGCGACCCCGACCCGGACGGGCGCCCCGAGTACCCGGCCCCCTCCGCGCGGGCGCTGCGCACCCGGACCGGGCCGCGCAGCTCGACGGGCAGCCGCGACGTCACCGCCCGGACCAGCAGCGCGCGCACGAGGAACCGCGTCGGGGGCAGCAGGCACAGCAGGCCCACGACGTCGCCGACGAAGCCCGGCAGCACCATGAGCAGCCCGCCGGCGGCGATCAGCCCGGCGTCGCCCAGTGCCCGTCCGGGCGCACGGCGCTCCCGGGCGCGCTCGCGCAGCTCGGCCAGCGCCCGGGTGCCCTGCCGGGCCAGCAGCGTCCAGCCCAGGGCGGTCGTGGCGAGGGCGGCGAGCAGCGTCCACCCCACGCCGATCCAGGAGGCCACCAGCACGAAGACGACGACCTCGGCCACGACCCACAGGGCGGCCAGCACGCGCACGCGGTGTCCCACGGCTCTCCCTCTCCCCCGCCCCGGCCGGCGGCCCCCGCGTCCGCCTACCGGACCCGTGTCGACCGCCCGCCGTCGCGGACCCGTCCGGGCACGGGGCGGCGGACCCGGCCCGGCAGCCGGTCGGCCAGCCGGTCCTGCAGGCCCCACCAGGTGACCCGTACCAACGCCTCTTGAACGATCGAGCGGCTCATCTTGCTCCGCCCGTACGCGCGCTCGGTGAACGTGATGGGCACCTCGACCACCCGGGCCCCCGCCCGGACCGCCCGCCAGGCCCAGTCGACCTGGAAGCAGTAGCCCTGGCTGGCCACGTCGTCGAAGGGCAGCCGGTCGACCAGCTCGCCGCGCACCGCACGGAAGCCCCCGGTGGCGTCGGCCAGCGGCAGCCGCAGCGACCACCGCGTCCAGGTGTTCCCGGCCCGGGACAGCAGCAGCCGGTGCACCGGCCAGTCCTCCACCGCGCCGCCGGGCACGTAGCGCGAGCCCAGCACCAGGTCCGCGTCGGTCAGGGCGGCGAGCAGGTCGGGCAGCTGCTCGGGGTGGTGCGAGCCGTCGGCGTCCATCTCCACCAGGACGTCGTAGCCGCGCTCCCGGCCCCAGCGGAAACCGGCGACGTAGGCGGGGCCCAGCCCGGTCTTCACCGTCCGCCGCAGCACGTGCACCCGGGGGTCGAGGGCGGCCAGCTTGTCGGCGAGCTCCCCGGTGCCGTCCGGGGAGCCGTCGTCCACCACGAGGGCGTGCGCGTCCGGGACGCTGACGTGCAGCCGCTCCAGGATGGGCTCGATGTTCTCCACCTCGTCGTAGGTGGGGACGACGACCAGCACCCGCGGGCCGCTCACACCGCTCCCCCGCGATCCCGCCGGCGGCGCAGGCCCGGCAGCAGCACCGCGAGCAGCGCGCCGGCACCCAGGGCCGACAGCAGCCACTCCGGGCCGGCACCCAGCCGCTCGGCGGGGGTGGTGCCGTCCCGCTGGGCGATCTCCTCGACGAACACCGCGGGCTCGAACAGCCCCGAGGCGGCGGCCAGCGAGCCGTCGGGGGCGATGACCGCCGAGATGCCGCTGGTGGAGGCCAGGGCGACCGAGCGGCCGAACTCCACCGCCCGCACCCGGGCGGCGGCGACCTGCTGCTCGCTCTCGGCGGAGTAGCCGAAGGTGGCGTTGTTGGTCTGCACGACGATCATCCCGGCGCCGGCCCGGACGCCGTCGCGCACCAGGCCGTCGTAGACGACCTCGAAGCAGATGACGTCGGCGACCCGCGCCCCGCCCAGCTCCAGCAGCCCCACCTCGTCGCCGGCGGCGAAGTCCCGCCGCACCAGGTCGACCTTGTCGCTGAACAGCCGGAAGAAGTCGCGGTGCGGGATGTACTCGGCGAACGGGACCGGGTGCCGCTTGACGTAGGTGTCCCCCGGCCCGGTCTCGGGGTCCCAGACGATCGCGGTGTTGCTGACGTACTCCCCCGGCCCGCCGACCACCGCACCGACCAGGACCGGCGCGCCGATCGCCCGGGCGGCGGTGTCGATCCGCGCGGCGGCGTCGGCGTTGCGGTAGGGGTCGATGTCGGAGCTGTTCTCCGGCCAGACCACCAGGTCCGGCTGCGGCTGCTCGCCGGCGGCGACCGCCTCGGCCAGCGCCACCGTCTGCTCGACGTGGTTGTCCAGCACCGCCCGGCGGCGGGCGTTGAACTCCAGGCCCGGCTGCGGGACGTCGCCCTGCACCACGGCCACCGTCCGGGTCGGCCCGCCCGCGGTGAGCGAGGAGCCGGGCAGCGGCAGCCAGGCCAGCCCGCCGAGCGCCGGGACGGCCAGCGCGCCGGCCAGCGCGAGCGCGGCACCCCGCCGTCCGCCGCGGGTCGACGACAGGACGGCAGCGGCGAGCAGCGTGCCGGTGAGCGCGACGGCGAAGCCGACGAGGGGCACCCCGCCGTACGCGGCGAACGCCAGGAACGGGCCCTCGGTCTGGCTGAAGCCCACCCGGCCCCACGGGAAGCCGCCGAACGGGACGCGGCCGCGCAGCGCCTCCTGGGCCACCCACAGCGCCGCCGCCCACAGCGGCCACAGCGGCAGCCGGGACGTCGCGGCGGTCGCCGCGCCGAGCAGGGCCAGGAACACCGCCTGGGCGCCGGCCAGCGCCAGCCACGGCAGCGCGCCGACGAAGATCCCGCTCCACGACAGCAGCGGCACGAACCACACCAGCCCGCAGACCAGCCCCAGCCAGGCGCCGGCCCGGGCGCGCTGCCCGGAGACGGCGAGTGCCAGCGCGGCGGGGCCCAGCGGCGCCAGCCACCACAGGGACCACCCGGGGAAGCTCAGCAGGAGCAGCAGCCCCGCGGCGGCGGCCAGTGCGGTGCGCCGCGGCCACCGCCCACGGGGAGCCCGCGCGGGCGCCGGGCCGGGAGGCCGCGGCAGGGTGCCGGTCGGTGACGCTGTCGGCACCCGCGCCTCCCCGTGCTCCCGTGCGTCCGGGGACCACCCCGGCAGCTGACCTTCCTTCAGCATCCCACCCCGGTCCCCGGGCCCGGCCTTCCGCGCGCGGAAGGCCGGGTGTGGCCACCCGTTCGCGCCACCTACAGCGGCTGTACCGACCGTGCAGGGACGGTCAGCTCAGGTCGTGAACCGGGCGGCCGCCGACCAGCAGCCCGCGGCAGGCCGGCCGAGCCCGTCCGGCGAGGACGGCCGAGAGCGTCTCCCCCGTCGCCCACAGCGCCAGGTCCGCCGGCGCCCCGACGGCCAGCGGCCCCTGCGGGTGCTCGGCGCGGGCGGCGTGCCAGCCGCCGTGGGTGGCGGCGTCGAACGCGTCGAACGGTCGCAGCCCCGAGGCCGGCGCGTGGTGGTCGACCGCGGCGTGCACCGCGCCCCACGGGTCCAGCGGGGTGACCGGGGCGTCGCTGCCCAGGGCCAGGGCCACCCCGGCGTCGGCCAGCTCGGCGAACGGGTTGGTGGCCAGCGCCCGGTCGACACCGAGCCGCTCGGCGTACATGCCGGCGTCCCCGCCCCAGGTGGCGTCGAAGGCCGGCTGCACGCTGGCCACCATCGCCCAGTCCCGCATCCGCCCGACCACGTCGGGGCCGACCATCTCCAGGTGTTCCAGGCGGTGCCGGCACGCGCGCACCGCGGCCGCGCCCAGCTCCTCGACGACCGCGCCGACGGCGGCGAGCACCTGGTCGACGGCGGCGTCCCCGATGACGTGGAACCCGGCCTGCACGCCGGCGCGGGTGCAGGCCCGCACGTGGTCGACCAGGGACGCCGTGTCGAAGCGCAGGTGCCCGGTGGTCCCCGGTCGGTCGCTGTAGGCCCGGTGCAGCGCCGCGGTGTGCGAGCCGAGCGCGCCGTCGCAGAACAGGTCGCCCCCGGCGCCGGCCAGGCCCAGCTCGCGCACCACGTCCAGCCCACCGCGCTCGGCGAGCTCGCCCCACCAGCCGAGCACCCGGGGCCCGGGCTCGGCGGCGGCGAGGGCCAGCAGGCCGGCGAGGTCGTCGGCGCCGGAGACCTCCGGGCCGGCCATCTCGTGCAGGCTGCCGATGCCCAGGGCGACGGCGGTGTCCCGCGTCGCCCGCTGCGCGGCGCGGCGCTGCCCGTCGTCCACCGCGCCGTAGGCGGCCTGCCGGGCGGCGTGGTGGGCGTCCAGCCGCAGCTGCCCGTCCGGGTCGAACCCGGGGAGCCCGCCGATGCCCGGGACCCGCTCCAGCAGGGCCGTGGAGACCGTGGCGGAGTGCACGTCGACCCGCGCCAGGTAGGCCGGCCGGTCCCCGACGACGGCGTCCACGTCGTGCCGGGTGAGGCCGCGGCCCTCCGGCCAGCCGGTCTCGTCCCAGCCGGTGCCCAGCAGGGTCCCCGACGGTGCCGCGGCGGCGTGCGCCCGCACCTTCGCCACGGCGTCGGAGAGGCTCAGGCTCGAGTGGAGGTCGAGACCGGTCAGCGCCAGGCCGGTCGCGGTGGCGTGCACGTGGGCGTCGACGAACGCCGGGGTGAGCAGCGCGCCCTCGCCCGCGACCCGCCGGTCGGCGGCCGGTGCGTCGGTGGCGTCACCGAGCCAGGCGATCGCGCCGTCCCGCACCAGCAGCGCGCGGCCGGCGCGGTCGCCCACCGTCACGTGGGTGACCAGCAGGCTGTCCGTCACGTCCCGTCCCTCCGTCCCCGGGCGCGGGCCGCACCCCGGGACGAGGACACCACGGCCCCGGCCGCGGCCGGTCGCTGGGGTGCGGCGTCCGGTGGCCGCCGCGGGCCCAGGGCGGTAGGCAGGACGGCGTGGGGCCCGACGGCGCGGAGCTGCGCACCGCCCGGCTGCGGCTGCGCCCCTGGACGACCCGCCGGGTGGACCTGGCCCGCCTGCTGGACCTCTACGGCCGCGCGGAGGTCACCCGCTGGCTGGGCGGCCCGCCGTCGGTGCCGCCGCTGGAGCTGCTCGCCCGCTGGCGCGCTGTGGGCCGGGCCGACGGCCGCGCCGGCGTGTGGGCCGTGGAGGTCGCCGGGCGCGGGACGGTGGCCGGCACGGCGCTGCTGAAGCCGCTGCCCGGCGGGGTGGGCGAGGTGGAGGTCGGCTGGCACCTGCACCCGGACAGCTGGGGTCGCGGCTACGCCACCGAGGCGGCCCGGGCCGTGGTCGACCGGGCCTTCACCGCGGGCCTGCCGGAGGTCTACGCCGTCGTCCGGCCCGGGAACACCGCCTCGGCGGCCGTGTGCGCCCGGCTGGGGATGACGCCGCTGGGCCGGGTGCGGCGCTGGTACGACGTGGAGCTGGACGCCTTCCGCCTGCTCGCCCCGCCGGTGGTGGACTAGCGGGTCGGGGGGCGGCGCACCAGGGCCCGGACCCGGCCCAGCGGGCTGGTCCGCGGGCGGGTGCCGCGGACGTCGCCGGAGTCCAGCCGCGCGGCCTCCTCCAGCGTGGGTGCGGTGCCGCCCAGGTGCACCGGCTGCCACCACCGGTCCTCCGGGCCGGCCGGCTGCTGCGGGTAGGTGCGCTGGGCGGAGTCGACGAGGGCCTCCATCGCCGTGCGGATGCGCTGCAGCAGTTGGCGAGGCTCCTCCCCCGGCTCGGGGTGGATCGGCTCGCCCAGGACGACGGTGACCGCCACGCCGCGCCGCAGCTCCAGCGGGTGGTGCTTGGTGAACACCCGCTGCCCACCCCACACCGCCGCGGGCAGCACCGGCACGCCGGCGGAGATCGCCATGCGCGCCGCGCCGGCCTTGAGGTCCTTGACCTGGAAGCTGCTGCTGATCGTCGCCTCCGGGAAGACACCGACCACCTCGCCGTCCTTGAGCGCGCGGACGGCGAGGTCGAACGCCGCCGCCCCCGCCCGGCGGTCGACCGGGATGTGGTGCATCGCCCGCATCAGCGGCCCGGACACGCCGTGGCGGAACACCGACTCCTTGGCCATGAACCGCACCAGCCGCTGCCGCGGCAGCGCGGCCAGCCCGAGGAAGGTGAAGTCCAGGTAGCTGACGTGGTTGCTGCAGACCACCGCACCGCCCGCCGCGGGAACGTGCTCGCTGCCCCGGACGTCGAAGCGGAAGCCCAGCAGCCGGAAGGCGACGAGCACCAGCCGGATGACCGTGCGGTAGGCGCGGTCGCGGGGGTCCGGACGGCGGCCGAAGAGGTCCCGGCGGACGACGTCGCGCCAGCGGGCGGTGTCCATGGCGGGACAGTAGCCCGCCGGCCGCGGGTGCTCGCTCAGCCGTGGGTCGCCTCGACCGAGGCGCGGACCACCGCGGTCAGGTCACCGGTGTCGGCGAACACCCGCCGCTGCAGGTCCGCGCCGGTGCCCCGGTGCAGCACGGTGGCGACGCCGTCGGCCACCCTCCGCTCGTCCCCGGCGCGGGCCAGCGCGGGCCGCACGTGCTCCAGCAGCGCCCGCACCACCACGGCCGCCGGCGCGGGCCGCCCGGTGGCGGGGTGCACGAGGTCGCCGGTGAGACCGGAGCGGCTGGCCCGCCAGCCGGCCATGCGCACCACCTCGCTGCGGACGGCCGGCGCCGGCCTGCCCGCCCGCCACTCCCCCGCCGCCGTCTCCACCAGCCCGCGCACCAGGCCGGCGAGGGTGACCGCGTCCCCGGCGTGCAACGCGACGTCGGCGACCCGCACCTCCACCGTGGGCCAGCGTTCGGACAGCCGGGCGTCGAAGTACAGCATCCCGGCGTCCACGATCGTCTCCGTGGCCAGGAGGTCCGCGACCACCCGGTGGTAGCCGGCCGCGTCGCCGAACAGCCCGGTGGGGCCCGACGACGGCCAGCGGCCCCACGCCTGGGCGCGGTAGCTGGCGTGGCCGCTGTCCTCCCCCAGCCAGAACGGCGAGTTGGCGGTCAGCGCGGTCAGCACCGGCAGCCAGACGCGGATCCGGTCGAGCACCGCCACGCCCTCCTCGTCGTCCTGCACCGAGACGTGCACGTGGCACCCGCAGGTGAGCTGGTCGGCCGCGGTGAGCCCGAAGGTGTCGGCCATCCGCGCGTACCGCCGTCCCGGGGTGTCCAGCGGCTCCACCCGCACCGGGGAGCTGGCCAGCGCCGCCACCCGGGCCCCCACGCTCCGGGCCGCGGCGTCCGCCCGGCCCCGCCAGTGCCGCAGGTCGGCGGCGACGTCGTCCAGCGCCGTGCAGACGCGGGTGCCGAACTCCAGCTGCTGGGCCTTGAGCTCGGGCACCAGCCGGCCCGCCGGGTCGCCGCCGCCCGCGTCGTCCGCCAGCTCGACGCGGTCGTGCGCGGCCACGGTCTCCCCCTCGCCGCGGCCGGCCGCCACCTCGAGTGCGGCCGGGCCCAGGGGCACCGGGCGCCCCGCGTCGTCGACGACCAGCAGTTCCTCCTCCACACCCACCGTCCGCACGGTGATCAGCATCGCGACCGGGCGGGGGCACCGCGCGCCGACGTCCACCATCGGGTCGGTCGTCGCCTAGCTTTTCCTGTCGTTGTCTTGTTTTCCCTCCGCGTATATCAACAAAATTGTTGGGCATAACGGTAGTGTGTCGGGCATGGTCGCCCGCTGGACGCCGCCCCTGCCCGCCATGCCGGCCCCGCCACCGGAGCGCGCCTGGCAGCGCCTCCCCGTCCCCCCGGGCTACGAGGCGCAGTGGCGCCGGCTGGTGGACGCCGCCCTCGAGGTCGGCATGGGGCCCGACGCGCTCGCCGAGGAGGGCCTGGACCCGGTCGCGGCAGCGCGCGGCTGGAAGCCGGCCACCGTCGCCCTCTACAGCAAGGTGGCCCGCTACGGCGGCATCGCGCTGGCGACGGTGCGGACGCCGGAGCCCGACCCGCCCACCCTGGAGCTGCGACCGCTGTCCTCGGTCCGCAGCGAGGACCCCGAGCACCTGCGCACCGTGGCGTGGTGCGCGCTGGCCCTGGGCTGGCCGGCGACCGTGGGCCAGTTCCGCACCCTGCGCCGCGACCAGGTGCACCCCACCGCACGGCGGGTCGTCGTCCGCACCGACGACGGCGAGTGGTCGGTGCCCGGCGCGCTCACCGCCTGGCACGCCTGGGAGGACTGCCGCGCCCGGTTCCCCGCCCTCGCCGACAGCCCGTGGGTGCTGCCCGCCCTGCGCCGCGGCCCCGGCCCGGCCTCCGCGGTCGGCGCCCAGCTGTCCAGCCAGGCGCTGCAGGTCACCTTCGCCAAGCACGCCGTGCGCACCGGCCAGCACCTGCGGCTGACCGCTCCCCCGTCGCGCCGCGAGGAGGCCGAGGCGCTCGCCGTGCAGTACCTCACGCTCTCCTACGACTCCTACCGCCGGCTGGCCCTGGCCGCAGGCGCCGAGCCGGTCGCCCCCCGCGGCGCCGTCCGCGCCAAGCGGAGCACCGCCCGTGCCGCGCGGGCGGCCGTCGGTCGCCGGGCCTGATCCCCCGGCTGTCTCTCCCCGTCGTTGCTTGTCCCGTCTTCCGTCTGAGGTGTCGCGTGTGTTGGGGATAACGGTAATACCGGGGCCGGCTCAGAGCAGCGTGAGCTGCTCGCCGGTGGACGGCGTCACCGGTCGCGGACGCCGGGACGGCGAGGGGGCCGCGTCCGGCAGGCTGCCGGCCGGGAAGTCGCTGTCCCCGTCGCCGGGGATGCCGGCCGGTGCCCCGCCGGTGCCGCGGGCCGCTCCCCCGGCCTGCCGGTCCAGGCCGTGGCGGGCCAGCAGCGGGGCGACCCGGTCGGAGAGCCAGCTGCGGTACTCCGGCGCCACGACCGCCCCGCGCCGGTAGAGCTGGCGGTAGCGCGGGACGAGCTGCGGGTGCTCGCGGGCCAGCCAGGCGGAGAACCACTCGCGGGCTCCGGGGCGCAGGTGCAGCGGGACGACGGTGACCCCGGTGGCGCCGGCTGCCGCGATGTCCCGCAGGGTGGCGTCGAGGTCGGCCAGCCCGTCGGTGAGCCCGGGCAGCACCGGGGCGAGGAAGACCCCGCACGGCAGGCCCGCGTCGGTGATCGCCCGCACCAGCTCCAGCCGGGACCGCGGGCCGGGCACGCCGGGCTCGAGCGAGGCGTGCAGCTCGTCGTCCCGGATCGCCAGCGACACCCCCAGGCCGACGGGGACGTCGCGGGCCGCGGCGGCCAGCAGCGGCAGGTCGCGCCGCAGCAGGGTGCCCTTGGTCAGGATCGAGAACGGCGTGCCGGAGCCGGCCAGCGCGGAGACGACGCCGGGCATCAGCCGGTAGCGCCCCTCCGCCCGCTGGTAGGGGTCGGTGTTGGTCCCCAGGGCCACGTGCTCGCGCCGCCACGACGGCCGGGCCAGCTCCCGGCGCAGCACCTCGGCGAGGTTGGTCTTGACGACGACCTGGGTGTCGAAGTCCCGGCCGGTGTCCAGCTCCAGCCACTCGTGGGTGCCCCGGGCGAAGCAGTAGACACAGGAGTGACTGCATCCCCGGTAGGGGTTGATGGTCCAGCGGAACGGCATCGGGGAGTCGCCGGGCACCTCGTTGAGCGCGCTGCGGCTGCGCACCTCGTGGAAGGTCAGCCCGGGGAACTCCGGCACCTGGACGCTGCGCAGCAGCCCGCGCACCGACGGCATCCCGGGCAGCGTCCCCGGGTCGTCGGCGTCCAGCCGCTGTGCGTCCCACCGCATGCCGGCCATCCGAACACACGTTCGAGCAGGTGTCCAGCCGGTCTACAGCGGGGGCCGGTCCTCGTAGGAGGTGGACAGCACCACCGTGGTGCGGGTCGTGACGTCGGCGGTCTGGCGGATCGTCCGCAGCAGCGCCTCCAGCGCGTCCGGGGACGACGTCCGGACCTTGAGCAGGTAGCTCTCCACCCCGGCCACCGAGTGGCAGGCCTCGATCTCCGGCAGGTGCTGCAGCAGGGCCGGCGCGTCGTCGGGGGAGGTGGCGTCGGTCGGCGTGATCGCCACGAACGCGGTCAGCCCGAGGCCCAGCGCCCGGGCGTCGACCTCGGCGTGGTACCCGGTGATCAGCCCCCGCTGCTCCAGCCGGCGCACCCGCTGGTGCACCGCGGACACCGACAGGCCCACCCGCTCGGCCAGCTCGGTGTAGCTGGCCCGCCCGTCGCGGGCCAGCGCGGACAGCAGCGTGCGGTCGACGTCCCCGAGCGGCCCGTGCGCCGGGTCAGCCGGGGAGGACGACGAGCTCACGCGGTCCCCCGTTGAGCGCGGTGACGCCCTCGTCGGTGCAGACGACGATGTCCTCGATGCGGGCCCCGCAGCGCCCCTGCAGGTAGATGCCGGGCTCCACGGAGAACGTCATGCCCGCCTCCAGCGGCAGGTCGTTGCCGGCGACGATGTAGGGCGCCTCGTGGGTGTCCAGGCCGATCCCGTGCCCGGTGCGGTGGATGAAGTACTCCCCCCACCCGGCGGCGGCGATCACCTCGCGCGCGGCGGCGTCCACCTGCTCGGCGGTCACCCTGGGGCGGACGGCGGCGGTGGAGGCCGCCTGCGCCTGCTGCAGGACGGCGTACCACTCGGCGACCTCCGCACCCGGGTCGCGGCCGACCGCGTAGGTCCGGGTGCAGTCCGACCGGTAGCCGGTGGCCGTCTGCCCGCCGATGTCGACCACCACGACGTCGCCGGCCTGGACCACCCGGCCGGACAGCTCGTGGTGCGGGCTGGCGCCGTTGGGCCCGGACCCGACGATCGTGAAGTCCACCGCCACGTGCCCCTCGGCGAGGATCGCCGCGGCGATGTCCGCGCCGACCTCGGCCTCGGTGCGGCCCACCCGCAGCCAGTCGGCCATCCGGGCGTGCACCCGGTCGATGGCCGCGCCGGCGGCGGTGAGCTCGGCGACCTCCGCCGGCGTCTTCACCATCCGCAGCCGGTCGAGCACCGGGCCGGCCAGCTCCAGGCGCGCCCCGGGCAGCGCGCCGGCCACGCCGAGGGCGTGCAGCGCCCAGGTGCGGTCCCCGACGGCGACCCGCGCCGGCCCCGCGCCCAGCCGACCGGTGGCCGCCCGCGCCAGGGCCGCGAACGGGTCGTCGGTCTCGTCCCAGGCCAGCACCTCCAGGCCGAGCGCGCCGGCCGGGCTGGCCTGCACCATCGGTGCCTCCAGCCGGGGGACGACGAGGAACGGCTCGCCCTGCCGGGGCACCACCAGCGCGGTGAGCCGCTCCATGGCGTGCGCGTCGTAACCGCACAGGTAGCGCAGGTCCGAGCCCGGGGTCGTGACGAGCAGGTCGACCCCCGTCGCGGCGGCCAGGTCGCGCGCGGCGTGCAGGCGGTCGGGGGTCACCAGCGGCCCAGCGGCGGTCGGAGCGGCGGTCGGGGTGGACACGCTGCGCAGCGTAACCAGGGGCTGGGAGCCCGGGCGCCGGGTCGTTACCGTCCCGGGTCGTGACCACGATGCTGCTGGACGCCGCGAGCCTCTACTTCCGCGCGTTCCACGGCGTCCCCACCAGCGTGACCTCCCCCGACGGGCGCCCGGTCAACGCCGTCCGCGGCTTCCTGGACATGACCGCCCGGCTGGTCACCGCGCACGCCCCGGACCGGCTGGTCGCCTGCTGGGACGACGACTGGCGGCCGGCCTTCCGCGTGCAGGCGCTGCCGTCCTACAAGGCGCACCGGCTGTCCCCCGAGGGCGGGGAGGAGACACCCGACGAGCTCGGCCCGCAGGTGCCGGTGCTGGTCGAGGTGCTCGCCGCGGCCGGCCTCGCGCGGGTCGGCGCGCCCGGCTACGAGGCCGACGACGTGATCGGCACGCTGGCCACCCGCGCCCGCGGCCCGGTCGACGTGGTCACCGGCGACCGCGACCTGTTCCAGCTGGTGGACGACGAGCGCGGCGTGCGGGTGCTCTACACCGCCCGCGGCATCGGCGACATCGAGGTGGTCGACGAGGCGGCGGTGGCGGCGAGGTACGGCATCCCCGGCCGCGGCTACGCCGACTTCGCGGTGCTCCGCGGGGACCCCAGCGACGGCCTGCCCGGCGTGGCCGGCATCGGCGCCAAGACCGCCGCCGCGCTGGTCACCGCGTTCGGTGACCTGGCCGGCGTCCGGGCGGCCGCCGCGCGCACCGTCGTCCCGAGGCCGCCCCTGACCGCCGCGGTGCTCAGGCGGCTGCACGAGGGGGCGGACTACCTCGACGCCGCCCCGGTGGTCGTCGCCGTGGCCCGCGACGTCGACCTGCCGGCGGTCGACGGCGCGCTCCCCCGGCGCCCGGCCGACCCCGGCGCGCTGGCCGCGCTGGCCGCCGCGCACGGCATCGGTTCCTCGCTGCGCCGGCTGGGGGCCGCGCTGGGCTGGCCGGCCGACGCGCTCGCCTGACCCGGCCCCCTCCGGAGGCTCGGCCCGAGCGTGCGAGGGCCGAGAGGGAGGGGGTCCTCTCTCACACCTCCTCCCACGTGTAGGCGGCGGTGGCCTCGTCGGCGATGACGATGCGCAGCGTGACGGCCTCGTCGGCGGCGGTGGTGCCGGTGCACTCGTAGGCCGCGCCCTGCTCGACCTGCATCTCGTCGTCGCAGGTCAGTTCCACCGCCACCCCCTCCCGCCGCTCGAACTGCTCGGCCACGGCCTCCTCGACCGCGCCGGTGTCCAGCACGGTGTCACCGAGCAGCCGGGCGGCCACGACGGCGACCAGCAGCAGCACCGCCGGCACGGCGATGCCGGCGACCAGGCTGCGGCGCGAGCGGCCCGGGCCGGCCGGCGGGACCGGCGGCGGCTGGGCGCCCCAGGGCTGTCCGGGGGGCTGCTGCGGGTATGGAGGCTGGGCGTACGGCGGCGCGTACTGCGGCTGCGCGTACGGCGGCTGGCCGGGACCGGGGTGGCCGTACGGGCCCGGCGCCGGCGGCCCCCAGGGACCGGGCTGCTGGCCCCACGGCGGCGCCGGCCACGGGGGCGGCTGGGCACCGGGCGGGCCGGGCTCACCGGGCGGGGGCCCGCCGTGCGGGGGGTGGGTCATCGTCGCTCCCGTCGAGGGTCCGCAGGCCTCCGCCGCCGCGCCGATGGTGCCACGGGCCTCAGCCGCCCACCGCGACGGCGACCACGCCGCGCCGCACCCGCTGCACCGCCGTCCGGGCGGTGGACGCCACCGGCTGGTCCGCCACCTTGGCCAGCTGGTCGAGCACGTCCAGCAGCTGGCGGGCCCAGCGCACGAAGTCCCCGCCGGACAGCTCCGTGCCGGCCTGCTCGGCGCCGGCCAGCACCCGGTCCAGGCTCTGCCCGTCGGTCCAGCGGTAGGCCGCCCAGGCGAACCCGAGGTCCAGGTCGCGGGTGGCCGGGACGCCGTGGTCGAGCTCGACGTCCTGCAGCCGGGAGCGGATCCGCCGCATCTCCGCGATGGCCTGCCCCGCGCGGCCGCTGGGCACCGCGGGCTGGCCGGGCGTCTCCCGCCGCGCCTCGAAGACCACCGTGGACACCGCGGCGGCGAGCTCCGCGGGGGTCAGCCCGCGCCACACCCCCGCGCGCAGGCACTCGGCGACCAGCAGGTCGGCCTCCGACCAGATGCGTGCCAGCCGCCGGCCGTCGGCGGTGGCCACCGGGGACTCGTCGGCGACCTCGTGGTCCACCGGGTCGCCGCCCTCGGCCACCGGCGGCGCCGCGGGGTCGGGCACCAGGTAGCCCAGCTCCTCGAGGACGTCGCAGGTGCGGTCGAACTGGCGGGTCAGCGAGCCGGTGCGCTCGGCCATCCGCCGGTGGGTCGCCTCGGCCTCCCGGGTGGCGCGCAGCCAGCGCTCGGCCGCGCGCACCCGCTCCTCCCGGTCGGGCAGGGTGTGCACCGGGTGGGCCCGCAGCGCCTGCCGCAGGTCGTGCAGCACCGGGTCGTCGGCGGCCGCGGAGCGGTGCCGGACCCGCCGGGCGCCCAGGTCGTTGTCCACCCGGGCGCTGCGCAGCGTCGCGGCGAGGTCGCGGCGGGCGTGCGGGCTGCGGTGGTTGAAGTTCCTCGGCACCCGCACCCGGGTCAGCGCGGACACCGGCGTCGGGAAGTCGACGGCGCCCAGCCGGCCGGCCCACTTGTCCTCGGTGAGCACCAGCGGGCGCGGCTCGCTCAGGTCGCTCACCCCGGGGTCCAGGACGACGGCCAGCCCCTGGCGGCGTCCCGATGGCACCCGGATGACGTCCCCGGGACGCAGCGCGGCCAGCGCGTCGGAGGCCTCCAGCCGGCGCTTGGCCGCGGAGTCCCGGGACAGCTCCTTCTCCCGGTCGGCGATCTCCTGGCGCAGCCGCGCGTACCCGGCGACGTCGCCGCCGGCGGACTGCAGCTCGGCGGCCCAGCGCACCGCGTCCTGCTCGTGCCGCGCCGCGGCGCGGGCCAGCCCGACGACCGAGCGGTCGGCCTGGAACTGGGCGAAGGAGGAGGCCAGCAGCTCCCGCGCGCGGGCCCGGCCGAACGAGCTGACCAGGTTGACGGCCATGTTGTAGCTCGGCCGGAAGCTCGACCGCAGCGGGTAGGTGCGGGTGCTGGCCAGCCCGGCGACCACCGCCGGGTCGGTGCCCGGCGCCCAGACGACGACGGCGTGCCCCTCCACGTCGATGCCGCGCCGGCCGGCCCGGCCGGTGAGCTGGGTGTACTCCCCCGGCGTGACGTCGACGTGTGCCTCGCCGTTCCACTTGACCAGCCGCTCCAGGACGACGGTGCGCGCCGGCATGTTGATGCCCAGCGCGAGGGTCTCGGTGGCGAAGACGGCCTTCACCAGGCCGCGGACGAAGCACTCCTCGACGGCCTCCTTGAACGCCGGCACCAGGCCGGCGTGGTGCGCGGCGATCCCGGCCAGCAGGCCCTCGCGCCACTCCCAGAAGCCGAGGACGTGCAGGTCCTCGTCCGGCAGCGAGCCGGTGCGCTCGTCGACGATCGCGGCGATCTCCGCGCGCTCGTGCTCGTCGGTGAGCCGCAGCCCGGCCCGCAGGCACTGGTCGACGGCGGCGTCGCAGCCGTTGCGGCTGAACACGAAGGTGATCGCCGGCAGCAGGCCGTCGCGGTCCAGCCGCTCGATGACGTCGGGGCGCGCCGGGGGCCGGTACCGCGGCTTGTGCCAGTCGCCCCGGTCGCGACGGGAGCCGCCGTTCCCACCGCCGCCCCAGGAGTCGATCCGCCGCTCGTACTCGCGCACGTAGCGCACCAGCTCGGGGTCCACGACGCTGGCGCCGCGCTCCCGGGTGGACTGCCCGCGAGGGGTGTCGCCCTGCTCGGCGGCGTGCGCGGCGGGGCGCAGGCTGAACAGGTCGAACACCCGGTTGCCGACCAGCATGTGCTGCCACAGCGGGATCGGCCGGACCTCGCTGACCACGACCTCGGTGGAGCCGCGGACGGTGACCAGCCAGTCGGCGAACTCCTCGGCGTTGCTCACCGTCGCCGACAGCGACACCAGGGTCACCGAGGCCGGGAGGTGGATGATCACCTCCTCCCAGACCGCGCCGCGGAACCGGTCGGCCAGGTAGTGCACCTCGTCCATGACGACGTAGCCCAGGCCGTCGATCGCCGGGGAGTCCGCGTAGAGCATGTTGCGCAGCACCTCGGTGGTCATCACCACCACCGGCGCGTCGCCGTTGATGGCGTTGTCCCCGGTGAGCAGCCCGACCCGCGCCTCGCCGTAGCGGTCGACGAGGTCGTTGTACTTCTGGTTGGACAGCGCCTTGATCGGGGTGGTGTAGAACGCCTTGCGCCCCTCGGCCAGGGCCTTGTGCACGGCGAACTCCCCCACCACGGTCTTGCCGGCGCCGGTCGGGGCGCAGACCAGGACGCCGGAACCCCGGTCGAGGGCCTCGCAGGCCTGCACCTGGAACGGGTCGAGGGAGAAGCCGAGCTCGCCGGTGAAGTCGGCCAGCGCGGGGTGGGCGCTCCGCCGCCGGGCAGCCGCGTAGCGCTCAGCGGGGCTGGACATGCCTCCACGTTAGGCGCGTCGCCGCCGTCCGGCGCGTTCCGGTGAGAAGCGGACGCTTGTTGGGGATAACGGCAGTACGGGGATAAGCGGACTCCCCGATGACCAGCTCAGCTGGTCATCGGAGGTCCTGGCTCACTGCCGGCGGTGAACCAGGACCCGCGGCGGTGAGCCCGGACGGTCGTCGCCGGGCAGCGCGGGCGGCCGGGGCGACGGGCGGCGGGTGCCTGCGGCCGGGCTCAGCGCCCGCCGGACCCCAGCCGCGGTGCGTCGTCCGCGGGCTGCAGGTCGCCCTGCGCCGTCGGGGTCACGTCCAGCTCCGACGGTGCCGCGTCCAGCGGGGAGGCGGCGTCGTCCTCCAGCTCGTGGAAGTGCGCGGCGGCGTCCCGCTTGGCCCGACGCCGGTCGACGAACCGGGCCACCTGGATGGCCAGCTCGAAGAGCACGATCATCGGCCCGGCCATGGCCAGCATGGTGAACGGGTCCTGGGTGGGGGTGACGAAGGCGGCGAAGACCACGGTGAGGAAGAAGATCCACCGCCGGGCGCCACGCAGGGCCTCGTAGGAGACGACGCCGACCAGGTTGAGCGCCACGGCCACCAGTGGCAGCTCGAAGCTCACCCCGAAGGCCACCAGCAGCGACAGCATGAAGCCGATGTAGTCCTGCGCGGTCAGCGCGATCACCACCCCGCTGCCGGCCAGCCCGAGCAGCAGCTCCAGGCCCGCGGACAGCGAGACGTAGGCCAGGGCCGCGCCGAGGAGGAACAGGGACGTCGAGGCGGCCACGAAGCCGACGCCGTAGCGCTTCTCGTTGCGCTTGAGCCCCGGGGTGATGAACGCCCACAGCTGGTAGAGCCAGACGGGAGCGGACAGCACGACGCCGACCAGGAAGCTGACCTTGATCCGGATGAAGACGCCGCCGAAGACGTCGGTGACCAGCAGGCCGCACTCCTGCGTGCTGCCCTCGGTGTACCGGAGGTGGGACGGCAGCTCGCAGTACGGCGCCCGGAGGAACTCGCCCAGCCCGTTCTCGTACCACCAGAAGGCGACGGCGGTGGCCAGCAGCAGCGCCAGGAGCGCCTTGGCCAGGCGGTTGCGCAGCTCGGTGAGGTGCGCGACCAGCGTCATCGTGCCGGCGTCGTCGCGGGGCGGCCGGCGCCGGCGCCGGCCCCGGCGGGCGACGCCCCTCGGGGTGCTGTCGCTCACGGTGCTGCCGGGAGCGGCGTCAGCGGGTGCTGTCGGCCGGGCCGGCCTGGGTGGCGCGGGCGCGCAGCTCGGCGGCCCGGGCCTCCGCGGCGCGCGCCTCGGCGTCGAGGGCCTCCCGCTCGCGGTCGGCGGCGGTCACCGGCGGCAGCACCTCGCCGCGCACCGGGGAGGTCTTGGCGGCGTCCCGGGTGCGGACGTCGTCGTCCTTCATGCCCTTCATCTCGCCCTTGAAGATGCGCAGCGAGCGGCCCAGCGAGCGCGAGGCGTCGGGGAGCTTCTTGTAGCCGAAGAGCAGCAGGATGGCCAGGATGATCAGGCCGATCTCCAGCGGGCCGAGTCCGGCCATGGCGTCCTCCGTAGATGGGTGGCGACGTCGATGCTACGTCCCGGGAGCGCTCCTGCCGCCCCCGGAACGGGGCAGGTCAGGAGGGCTGCTGCACCTGCGCGGCGCGGGCGGCGGTGGCCTGGGCCTCGGTGAGCAGGGGCCGGACCTCCCGCTCGAACGCCGCGACCTCCCGGCGCAGCCGGCCGGCGGCGCCCGCGACCCCGTACGCCAGCGAGCCGAGCACGACGACGGCCAGCAGGGCGACGACGGTCCACACGACGGGCAGCAGCACGGTCGCGACCCTAGTGCGCCGAGGTGGACGGGGGTTGTCCGGCAGCTGGATAGCGGGTGAGCGCCGCCCGCGCGTCGGCGGCCACGGCCGCGGCCAGCCCGGCGGGCTCCTCGACGGTCGCCGCCCCGCCGAGGGAGGCCACCAGCCGGCGGGCCCAGGCCATGTCGGCGGTGCGGACGGCGACCCGCAGGCCGCCGTCCCCGGTCTCCCGCACGTCCTCGACCGGGTAGTACTCGGCCACCCAGCGCGCGGTCCGCGACAGCCGCAGGCGCACGACCGGCGAGCCCGGCTCGGGCTGGTACAGCCCGGCGTCGACGTCGCGCAGGTGCAGCCCCGGCGGCGGCGCCGACGGCTCGTCGAGCACTCGGACGTCGTCGATCCGGTCCAGCCGGAAGAGCCGGACGGCGGCGACCTCGCGCGACCAGGCCTCCAGGTACCAGCGGCCGTCCACCAGGTGCAGCCGCAGCGGGTCGACGGTGCGCTCGGTGCGCTCGTCGCGGGTGGGCACGTAGTAGTGCAGGTGCAGCGCCCGGCGGCGCTCCAGGCCCTCGCGGACGACGGCCAGCGCCTGCTCGCGCGCGTCGACCGACAGCGCCACCGGCGTCACCTGCTCCGCGGCGTGCCCGGCGACGGCGGACACCTTGGCCAGCGCGCTCCCGACCGCCTCCCGCTCGGCCAGGCCGGGCAGCGCGAGCAGGGCGCGCAGCGCGACGACGAGGGCCACCGCCTCGTCGGTGGTCAGCCGCAGCGGGCGCACCAGTCCGGCGGTGGAGGTGACGCGGACCCGGTCGCCCTCGAAGGCCAGGTCGATGAGGTCACCGGGCCCGTAGCCGGGCAGCCCGCACATCCACAGCAGCTCCAGGTCGCGGCGCAGCTGCCGCTCCGGGACGGCGAAGTCGCGGGCCACCTCGGCCAGCGGCACCCCCTCGGGGCGGGCGGTGAGGTAGGGCACCAGCGACAGCAGCCGGGTCATCCGCTCGGTGGTCGTGGGCGCGCTCACGCCGCCCCCTCCGGCGCCCGCTCGCCCGGTGACATCGCCGCCAGGCGGGTGAGCCGCTCCACGACCGCCTCGCGGACCGCCTCCGGGGCCTCGACGACGACGTCGGCGCCGTAGGAGGCGATCTCGCCGGCCAGCCGCGCCGGCTCGGTGGTGCGCAGCTGCAGCCGGTCGTCGCCGTCGTCGGCCGCCCCCAGCGGGACGGCGTGCCGGCGCAGGCCGACGGCGGCTCCGGGGCGGACCCGCACGACGACGAGCTGCTCCTCCCCGCGGGCCTGCCCGGCGACCATGGCCGCCAGGTCGACGTCCGGCGGCGGCTCGAACGCGCCGGCCGGGCCGGACGCCCGCGGGGTCCCGAGCACGCGCGAGAGCCGGAACACCCGCGGCGCCCCCCGGTCCAGGTCGAGGCCCCCGAGGTACCAGCGACCGTGCCAGGCGACGACGCCCCAGGGCTGCACCCGGCGGCGGGCGGCGACGTCCTCGTCGGGACGGCGGTAGTCGAAGTGCAGCTCCCGGCGGTCGCGGGCCGCGGCGTAGCAGGGCTCGAAGGCCGGCTCGTCGGAGTCCAGCCGCGGCCGCAGCGGGATCGCGCGGGAGGTGTCGACGTCCACCCCGGCGGCCTTGAGCTTCACCAGCGCGCTCTGCGCGGCGCCGGCCAGCTGGGCGGACTCCCACAGCCGCAGCGCCAGGCCCACCGCGGCGGCCTCCTCGCCGGTCAGGGTGATCTCGGGCAGCTCGTAGTCGGCGCGGGCGATGCGGTAGCCGTCCTCGGTGTCGAAGACGCTGGTGCGGCCGGTCTCCAGCGGCACGCCCATCTCGCGCAACTCGGCCTTGTCCCGCTCGAACATGCGCTTGAAGGCCTCGTCGGCGCGGGCGGTGCCGTCGTCGGGCTCGTAGCCGGGCACCGTGGCGCGGATCCGCGCCGCCGTCACGTACTGGCGGGTGCCGAGCAGGGCGAAGACCAGGTTCACCAGCCGCTCCGCCCGCTTCGCCGCCACGCGCCCCAGCCTAGGGACCCGCCCCCTCCCGGCGTACCTGCGGCGGGGCGGGGCCCTGCATAGGCTGCCCCGCGTGGGGGGACCAGGGGCGACAGGACAGCGGATCCGGTGGCGGCGGGGCACGGTG
The DNA here is from genome assembly GCF_032460525.1 of Geodermatophilus sp. DSM 44513. Lineage (NCBI taxonomy): Bacteria > Bacillati > Actinomycetota > Actinomycetes > Geodermatophilales > Geodermatophilaceae > Geodermatophilus > Geodermatophilus sp. DSM 44513. The sequence goes on from NZ_CP135963.1 coordinate 2,251,521, forward strand.
ACGGCGCTGGGGCGGGCCTGGCGGGACGCGCAGGAGCTCACCGCCGAGGTGCCCGGCGACGGCGAGGTGCCGGCGCTGGCGCACCCCTCGCTGGTGGGCGTCCCGGAGGTGGGCGACACGGTGCTGCTCAACACCACCGCGTGGGCGCAGGGCCTGGGCACCGGCGGGTACGCGCTCGTCGTCGCCGTCCCCGACCGGCTGCCCCCGGACCCCACCGGCCCGGGCCACCTGGTCAAGGCCCGGTACACGCCGCTGCAGGTGAGCGTGCAGGGCGTCGACGAGCAGGACACCGAGCACCACCGCACGATCGCCGACGCCGAGGACGTCGCCGGGATGCCGGTCGTGGTCGCCGACCTGCACTCGGCGCTGCCGGCCGCACTGATCGGCATCCTGGCCACCGACCCGGACCTCAAGGTCGCCTACGTCATGACCGACGGCGGCGCGCTGGTCGCCGGCTTCTCCCGGGCGCTGTCCGCGCTGGCGCCCTCGCTGGCCGGCGTGGTGACCGTGGGCCAGGCCTTCGGCGGTGACCTGGAGGCGGTCACCCTGCACACCGGGCTGCTCGCCGCCCGGCACGTGCTCGGCGCCGACGTCGCCATCGTCAGCCAGGGGCCCGGCAACCTGGGCACCGGGACCCCGTGGGGCTTCTCCGGGGTGGCCGCCGGGGAGGCGTGCAACGCGGTGACCGTGCTCGGCGGGGAGCCGGTGGGGGCGCTGCGCATCTCCGACGCCGACCCGCGGCCGCGGCACCGCGGGGTGTCCCACCACTCGCTGACCGCCTTCGGCCGGGTGGCCCTGGGCGGGGTGACGCTGGTGGCGCCGCGCGGGCTGGGCTCGGAGCTGGGCAGCCAGGTGGAGGAGGACCTCGCCGGGCAGCCGGAGCGCAACCGGGTGGTGTGGATGGACGTCGCCGGGCTCGACGAGGCCCTCGGGCTGTCACCGGTGCCGCTGTCGACGATGGGCCGCAGCTTCCCCGAGGAGCGCGCCTACTTCCTGGCCGCCGCCGCCGCCGGCCGCTACGCCGCCCTCCAGGTGCCGCTGGACTGATCGTCGGCCTACCGGCCGACACCGCGGCCAGGTACCCGGAAGGACCTCGGTGCCCCCCACGCCTCGCACGCTCGGCGCGGGCCCCTGCACCGACGCCGACAGACGCGCGTGATGCCTCCGACGCACCCGTCGCGGACCCCTCCGGGGCCCACTCGGGTATGTCACATCGAGGCGATGAGCTTGTCCACGCGCTCGTCGACGGCCTTGAACGGGTCCTTGCACAGCACGGTGCGCTGCGCCTGGTCGTTGAGCTTGAGGTGCACCCAGTCGACGGTGAAGTCGCGGCGCTTCTCCTGCGCCTTGCGGATGAACTCCCCGCGCAGCCGGGCGCGGGTGGTCTGCGGGGGCACGTTCTTGGCCTCGAACACCCGCGGCTCGTGGGCGACGCGGTCGACCTGGTTGTTGCGCTCGAGGAGGTAGTACAGCCCGCGGGTGCGGCTGATGTCGTGGTAGGCGAGGTCCATCTGGGCGATCCGCGGGTGGCTCATCGGCAGGTCCCGCTTGGCCCGGTAGCGCTCGATGAGCTGGTACTTGGTGGCCCAGTCGATCTCCCGGTCGATCAGCGACAGGTCGCCGGTGTCGACGGCCTTGAGCACCCGCCCCCACAGCTCGAGCATCTGCCGGTGCACCGGGCCGAAGCCCTCGCGGTCGACGAACTCCGCGGCGCGGGAGTGGTACTCCGACTGGATCTCCAGCGCCGACATCTCCTTGCCGTTGGCCAGCCGCACCCGCCGGCGTCCGGTCATGTCGTGGCTGATCTCGCGGATGGCGCGGATCGGGTTCTCCAGCGTCATGTCCCGGATGGGGACGCCGGCCTCGATCATCCGCAGCACCAGGTCGGTGACGGCGACCTTGAGCAGCGTCGTCGTCTCGTTCATGTTCGAGTCGCCGACGATGACGTGCAGCCGCCGGTAGCGCTCGGCGTCGGCGTGCGGCTCGTCGCGGGTGTTGATGATCGGCCGGGAGCGGGTGGTCGCCGAGGAGACGCCCTCCCAGATGTGCTCGGCGCGCTGGCTGATGCAGTAGATCGCCCCGCGCGGGGTCTGCAGCACCTTGCCCGCGCCGACCACGATCTGCCGGCTGACCAGGAACGGGATGAGCACGTCGGCCAGCCGGCTGAACTCCCCGTGCCGGCCCACCAGGTAGTTCTCGTGGCAGCCGTAGCTGTTGCCGGCGGAGTCGGTGTTGTTCTTGAACAGGTAGATGTCGCCGGTGACGCCCTCCTCGGCCAGCCGCTGCTCGGCGTCGACCACCAGGCCCTCGAGGATGCGCTCCCCGGCCTTGTCATGGACGACGAGCTCGGTGAGGTCGTCGCACTCGGCGGTGGCGTACTCCGGGTGGCTGCCGACGTCGAGGTACAGGCGCGAGCCGTTGCGCAGGAAGACGTTGGAGCTGCGCCCCCACGACACCACGCGGCGGAACAGGTAGCGCGCGACCTCGTCCGGGGACAGCCGGCGCTGGCCGCGGAAGGTGCACGTCACGCCGTACTCGGTCTCGATGCCGAAGATGCGTCGCTCCACGTCCCGAGCCTAGGCGCCGCGACCGACATCAGCGTGCCGCGCGCGGCGCGGGTCGGGTCCGTGGTCCGGACGCGCGTCCTGTCGCAGCCTCCGGGCACAGTGGTGTCGTGCCCCTGCTCCCCGCGCCCCCTTCCCCCGCCGAGGGTGCGACACCCGCCGACGCCGCCGCGTGGGTGGCCACCCACCTCGGGGACCTGACCCTGGAGGGCCCGGACGGCGTCGCGCCCGGCGTGGCCCGCGGCGGGCAGTCGGCGGCCGACGCCGTGCTGGCCGCCCTCGACATCACCGGCTACGCCCGCGACCGCAGCACGGTGCTGCCGGTCCGGCGGCGCGGCGCGAGCCGGGTGTCGCCGTACGTGCGGCACGGCCTGCTGCCCCTGCCGCGGGTGTGGGAGGCCGTGGCCGGCGCCCCGCCGCGCGACCGCACCAAGTACCGCGACGAGCTGCTCTGGCAGGAGTACGCGCGGCACCTGTACGCGCGGGTCGGCCGGGGCCTGCGCGACCACCTGCGCTTCGACCAGCCACCCGCGGCGCGCTGGGACGACGAGCCGTGGCCGGAGCGGATGAACTGCGTGTCGACCGTGGTCGAGGAGCTGCACCGCGACGGGTGGCTGGTCAACCAGACGCGCATGTGGCTGGCCTCGCAGTGGGCCGTGCGGGCCGGGGCGGACTGGCGCGACGGCGAGGCGGAGACCTACCGGCACCTGCTGGACGGGTCGCGGGCGGCCAACGGGCTGGGCTGGCAGTGGACGGTGGGCACCGGCAGTGGCAAGCCCTACGGCTTCAGCCGGTGGCAGGTGGAGAAGCGGGCGCCGGAGCTGTGCGCCGGGTGCGCGCTGCGGCGGGCGTGCCCGATCGAGCAGTGGCCGGACGCCTCATCCGGCCGGCGGGTGGACGGGCCGGACCTCGGCCGCGCTCCGGTGCCGGCCGGGCCGTCGGTGGTCGAGGGCACCGGTGAGGGCGAGCTGGTGTGGCTGACCGCGGAGTCCCTCGGCGAGGAGGACCCCGCGCTGGCCGCCGACGCGACGCGCCCGGTGGTGTTCGTGTTCGACGAGCCGCTGCTCGCGCGGCTGCGGCTGTCGGGCAAACGGCTGGTCTTCCTCGCCGAGACCCTGGGCGAGCTGGCCGCGCACCGGCCGGTGGAGGTCCGGCGCGGCTCGGTCACCGGTGAGCTGGCCGGCCGGCGGCTGGCCGCCACGTGGACGCCGGTGCCCGGGTGGGGGCAGCGGGCCGCCGGCGTCGACGTCGCCGAGGTGCACCCGTGGCCGTGGCTGGTGCGGCCCGGGACGACGTCGGTGAGCTCGTTCAGCTCCTGGCGGCGGGACGCCGGCCGCGCGGTGCCGCGCTGAGGTCAGGGGGACCGGCCCGCGCCGGTCCCCCGGTGGGTCGGTGCGGTCAGTCCGCGCCCGGCACGTCCGGCTCGCCGAGCCCGGCCGGGGTGCCCGGCTGGGGCACGCTCGGCGCCTGCGCGGCGGTGTGCGGCTCCTCGCCGGTGACGACCGCGACGTCGTCGGACCGCTCCAGCATCGAGCGCAGTGCGGCGCCGGTGATCCGCCGGAAGGCCCGCTTGGCGCGCCGCCGGTCCAGGACGGCGACCTCCAGCTGCTCGGCGGACAGCAGGCCCGGGGAGCCGTTGCCCGCGGTCGCCGGGCTGACGGCGGACAGCGCCTGGACGCCGACCCCCAGCGCCTCGCCCAGGCCCATGCCGGGCAGGAAGTGCTCGCGCAGGTTGGCGCTGACCGCCTCGGCCTGACCGCCCATGACGATGAAGTCCGGCTCGTCGACCACGGAGCCGTCGAAGGTCAGCCGGTAGAGCTGGTCGGACTCCGGGGTCTCTCCCACCTCCGCGACGCACAGCTCGACTTCGAAGGGCTTGGTCTGCTGGGTGAAGATCTCACCGAGGGTCTGCGCGTAGGCGTTGGCGATCACCCGGCCGGTGACGTCGCGGCGGTTGTAGCTGTAGCCGCGGACGTCGGCCAGCCGGACGCCGGCCACCCGCAGGCTCTCGAACTCGCTGTAGCGGCCCACGGCGGCGAAGCCGATGCGGTCGTAGAGCTCGCCGACCTTGTGCAGCGTGGAGCTGGGGTTCTCGGCGATGAACAGCACCCCGTCGGCGCTGGTGACGACGGCGACGCTGCGGCCGCGGGAGATGCCCTTGCGGGCGTACTCCGAGCGGTCGCGCATGACCTGCTCGGGCGAGGCGTAGTACGGCATGGTCATCGCGATCAGCCCTGCCCCTCGGCGGCGGACCGCTCGTCGATGATGGTCTGCGCGACGGCGGCGACCTCGTCGTCGGGGAGCCGGACGGCGCCCTGGGCGTCGACGCGGTAGACGATCGGGTACAGCCGGCGCACGGGGTCGGGCATGCCGCTGGCGGAGTCGTCGTCCGCGGCGTCGTAGAGCGCCTCGACGACGGTGCGGGTGGCGGCGGCGGCGTCCAGGCCGGGCCGCCAGGTCTTCTTCAGCGAGTTGCGGGCGAACAGCGAGCCCGAGCCCACCCCGGAGTAGCCGCGCTCCTCGTAGTTCCCGCCGGTGACGTCGTAGCTGAAGATGCGGCCCGGGCCGGTGCCCGGCGCGGCATCGAGGTCGAAGCCGGCGAACAGCGGGACGACGGCCAGGCCCTGCAGCGCCGCACCCAGGTTGCCGCGGATCATCTGGGCCAGCCGGTTGGCCTTGCCGTCGAGGGAGAGGGTGAGGCCCTCGATCTTCTCGTAGTGCTCGAGCTCGACCTGGTAGAGCCGGACCATCTCGATGGCGATCCCCGCGGCCCCGGCGATGCCGATGACGCTGTAGGCGTCGGCCGGGTAGACCTTCTCGATGTCGCGCTGGGAGATCAGGTTGCCCATGGTGGCCCGCCGGTCACCGCCCATGAGGACGCCGCCGTCGTAGGTGACCGCGACGATCGTGGTGCCGTGCGGGGCCAGCTCACCGACCGGCAGCTGCGGCACCGGACGCCGGCTGGGCAGCAGCTCGGGACTGGTCGTCGCTAGGAAGTCGGTGAAGGAGGACCCCACCCGGTCCAGGTAGGCGGGCGGGAACCCGCTCCGGCCAGCTGACGTCTCGCTCACCCATCCGCCTCTCCCGCCGCCGGGTCGTGGCGGCCTCGCTCGGTCCGACGCCCCGCCGAGGACCCTCGCGGGCCCGGTCAGGACGTCGTCACGACCCTACCGGCGGGGTCCCGGACGGGCTCCTCGCGCCCGGTCCCGCGCCCGCGGCGGCCAGCCCCGCCGCGATCTCCTGCCGGGCGGTGTGGAGGGCGACGTAGTAGGCGGCTGCATGCAGGAACGTCGGGTTGTCCTTGAACTGGCCCAGCCCTCCGTTGCACCCGAAGCAGAGCAGCGCCCGGACAGCACCGGTGGCGTGGTCGTGGTCGACGTGCGCCGCCGGAGCCGTCTTGCAGATGGCGCACAGCCCGCCCTCCGCGGCGAGCATCCCGTCGGCCTCCGCAGCCGTGATGCCGTACCGCCGCCTCAGGTGGTAGGTCCGCGACCCCCCGACCTTGTCCTTGGACAGCTTGCCGCGGCGGTTGTGACACGGCTTGCAGTACGAATGTCGGCCGGAGACCGAGGCGCGTGTTCTCGGAAAATCGTCAAGCGGCTTGACGGTGTTGCAGTCAGGGCACCACTTGCACCCTTCCGGGACGTCGCGCCCCAGCGGGTATCGACGAGTCGGAGGCCCCTTCCGCCGCGCCTTGGACTCCCTGAGCCTCTGACGACCGTGCTCACGGCAGTAGAAGGCCAATCCATCTCGACGTCGCTTGTCCTTGGTGAATTCCTGGACTGGACGATTTGTACCACAATCCGGGCAGTACTTCTCAAAATCCATTCTCGTCTCGCGTTAATGGTGGCCCGAAATGGTCATTGGCCCCCTTTTTGCACATACGACCTGACGAATTCTTCAGAATTCTCCTCGAGGACCTCGTCGATCTCGTCGAGGATGGAGTCGAGGTCCTCGGTGACCTCCTTGTGCCGCTCGGCGACCTCGGCGTCGACGGACGCCTGGGCCTCCTCGGTCTCCTCGCGGCTGCGCGTGGCGCGCTGCTGACCGCCGCTGTCCCTCGTGGCCATGGGTCCTCCCGGTGCAGGTGGTAGCTGGTGCCTGCTGCTGAAGCTACCCGCGGGGTGCGACGCCGGGGGGCCGACCGACCGGGTCAGCCACCCGTTATGGTGTCCACCAGCTCCTGAGCCGAGGACGTCGTCTCGAACAGCTCGCCCACGTGGTCGCGGGTCCCGCGCAGGGGCTCCATCGTCGGGATGCGCACCAGGTTCTCCCGGCCGAGGTCGAAGACCACCGAGTCCCACGACGCGGCCGCCACCTGGGCGGGGTAGCGGCGCAGGCACTCGCCGCGGAAGAAGGCCCGGGTGTCCGACGGCGGGCTCAGCACCGCGCCCGCCACCTCCTCGTCGGTGAGCAGCCGCTGCATCGAGCCGCGGGACACCAGCCGGTGGTAGAGCCCCTTCTCCGGCCGGACGTCGGAGTACTGCAGGTCGACCAGGCGCAGCCGGGAGTCCCCCCAGGCCAGGTCGTCGCGGGAGCGGTAGCCCTCCAGCAGCCGCAGCTTGGCCGGCCAGTCCAACCGGTCCGCGCAGCGCATCGGGTCCGCGGCGAGGTCCTCGAGCACCTCGGCCCACAGCCGCAGCACGTCGGCGGTCTGCGGGTCGCCGTCCCCCCGCCGGTCGACGTGCCGCTGGGCCATCTCCAGGTAGGCCTGCTGCACCTCCAGGGCGGTCATCCGGCGCCCGTCGCGCAGCCGCACCCGGTGGGTGAGGGAGGGGTCGTGGCTGACCGCCTGCAGCTCGGCGACCGACTCCTCCAGCGACAGGTCGCGGGTGAGGGTGCGCGCCTCGACCATGTCCAGCACCAGCGCCGTCGTCCCGACCTTCAGGTAGGTGGACAGCTCGGCGAGGTTGGCGTCACCGATGATCACGTGCAGCCGCCGGTACTTGTCGGCGTCGGCGTGCGGCTCGTCGCGGGTGTTGATGATCGGCCGCTTGAGCGTGGTCTCCAGCCCCACCTCGACCTCGAAGAAGTCCGCGCGCTGGGACAGCTGGAAGCCCTGCGTGCGGCTCTCGGTGCCGATGCCCACCCGCCCGGAGCCGGCGAACACCTGGCGGGTGGCGAAGAACGGGATGAGCCCGCGGATGATGTCCAGGAAGGGCGTGCGCCGGTCCATCAGGTAGTTCTCGTGGGACCCGTAGGAGGCGCCCTTGCCGTCGGTGTTGTTCTTGTAGAGCTGGATGGGCTGGGTGCCGGGGACGCGCGCGGCGCGCCGGGCGGCCTCGGCCATCACCCGCTCACCGGCCTTGTCCCACAGGACGACGTCCCGCGGGTTGGTGACCTCCGGCGTGGAGTACTCCGGGTGCGCGTGGTCGACGTAGAGCCGCGCCCCGTTGGTGAGGATGACGTTGGCCATCCCCGAGTCCTCGTCCAGGTCGTTGTGGTCCAGCGCCTGGGCCGGGGAGAGGTCGAAGCCGCGGGCGTCGCGCAGCGGGGACTCCTCCTCGAAGTCCCACCGCGGCCGGCGCGGCGTCGGCGCCTCGGCGACCGCCCAGGCGTTCACCACCTGGCTGGACAGCGTCGTCGGGTTCGCCGTCGGCTGCCCGGGCACCGAGATGCCGTACTCGACCTCGGTGCCCATGACCCGCCTGACGCTCATGCGCCAACCCTAGAAGGACCCTGCTGCCCGCGGCGCTCGCAGGCTCGGGTGGGTCCCGGGACGGGGCCGTTCCAGCACGTCACCTCCGCTCGGCGCGGGTCGCTGCAGCAGGGCCGATCGGCAGGTCCGGACCGGGAACGCCGACGGCCCGGCCCCCGCGGAGGGACCGGGCCGTCGGACGGCGTGCTGTCGTTACAGGTACTGGCCGGTGTTGGTCGCGGTGTCGATCGCCCGGCCGCTCTCGGTGCCCTTGCCACTGATGAGCGTGCGGATGTAGACGATCCGCTCGCCCTTCTTCCCCGAGATGCGCGCCCAGTCGTCGGGGTTGGTGGTGTTGGGCAGGTCCTCGTTCTCCTTGAACTCGTCGACGCAGGCCTGCATCAGGTGACCGACGCGCAGACCACCGGCGCCGGTCTCCAGCTTCTCCTTGATGGCCATCTTCTTGGCGCGGTCGACGATGTTCTGCAGCATGGCGCCGGAGTTGAAGTCCTTGAAGTACAGGACCTCCTTGTCGCCGTTGGCGTAGGTCACCTCGAGGAAGCGGTTCTCCTCGCTCTCGGTGTACATCCGCTCGACGGTGCGCTGGATCATGCCGGCGACGGTGGCCTCGCGGCTGCGGCCGTGCTCGGCGAGGTCGTCGGGGTGCAGCGGCAGCGTGGTGGTCAGGTACTTGCTGAAGATGTCGCGGGCGGCCTCCGCGTCCGGCCGCTCGATCTTGATCTTCACATCCAGCCGGCCGGGCCGCAGGATCGCCGGGTCGATCATGTCCTCGCGGTTGGAGGCGCCGATGACGATGACGTTCTCCAGCCCCTCCACGCCGTCGATCTCGCTGAGCAGCTGCGGGACGATTGTGCTCTCCACGTCGGAGGACACCCCGGAGCCGCGGGTGCGGAAGATCGAGTCCATCTCGTCGAAGAAGACGATGACCGGTGTGCCCTCGCTCGCCTTCTCCCGGGCCCGCTGGAACACCAGCCGGATGTGCCGCTCGGTCTCCCCGACGTACTTGTTGAGCAGCTCGGGGCCCTTGATGTTGAGGAAGTAGGACTTCGCCTGCCCCTCCCCCTTCACCGCGGACACCTTCTTGGCCAGCGAGTTGGCCACCGCCTTGGCGATCAGCGTCTTGCCGCAGCCGGGCGGGCCGTACAGCAGGATGCCCTTGGGCGGGCGCAGCTCGTACTCGCGGAACAGGTCGGCGTGCAGGAACGGCAGTTCGACGGCGTCGCGGATCTGCTCGATCTGGCGGGACAGGCCACCGATGTCGGTGTAGTCGATGTCGGGGACCTCCTCGAGGACCAGCTCCTCGACCTCGCTCTTGGGGATCCGCTCGTAGGCGTAGCCCGAGCGGGTCTCCAGCAGCAGCGAGTCACCGCTGCGCAGCGGGGAGTCGGCCAGGGACTCGGCGAGATGGACGACGCGCTCCTCGTCGGTGTGCCCGATGACCAGCGCCCGACGCGCCTCGCCCTCGATCGGCTCGAGGAGCTCCTTGAGCATCACGACGTCCCCGGCGCGCTCGAAACCGCACGCCTCGACGACGTTCATCGCCTCGTTGAGCATGACCTCCTGGCCGCGCTGGAGGCCGTCGGCCTCCACCGCCGGGGAGACCGAGACGCGCAGCTTGCGGCCGCCGGTGAAGACGTCGACCGTGCCGTCCTCGTGCCGGGTCAGGAAGACGCCGTAGCCCGACGGGGGCTGGCCGAGCCGGTCCACCTCCTCCTTGAGCGCGACCAGCTGGTCACGCGCGTCGCGCAGCGTGGTGGCGAGCTTGTCGTTGCGCTCGGACAGGAAGGCCGCCCGGCCCTCCGCCTCCGCCAGCCGCTCCTCGAGCAGCCGCAGGTGGCGGGGGCTGTCGGCCACCTTGCGGCGCAGCAGGCCGATCTCCTCCTCCAGGTAGGAGATCTGACTGAGCAGCGCGGTCGCGTCACGCTCGCGCCGCGCCCTGAACTCGTCGGGACCATTGCCAAGACCGGGGCCCATCGCGCACCTCCGTCACATCGGGAGAGCCAGGACGCAAATCTATACACGCCGGGCGACGCCCCGCCGGGGGCTCGCGGTGGGAGCACCCCGTTGCTCCCCCCGCCCCGCCGCCCCGGCACGGGCCCCCGCGGTGGGACCGGACCGGGCCTCAGTGCTTCTGCGCCCGGCGCTGCCGCATGGGCGCGACCGTGCCCTCCGCCAGCCGCCGCGCGGTGACCAGGAAGGCGGTGTGGGCGACCATCCGGTGCTCGGGGCGGACGGCGAGACCGACGGCGTGCCAGGGCCGCAGCAGGGTCTCCCAGGCGTACGGCTCGGTCCAGACACCCTGGGCCCGCAGCGCCTCGACGTAGGTGGACAGCTGGGTGGTGGTGGCCACGTAGCCGACCAGCACGCCCCCGGGGCGCAGCGCGGCGGCCACGGTGGGCAGCACCGCCCACGGTTCGAGCATGTCCAGCACCACCCGGTCCACGACCTCGGTGGCCGGGTGCTGGTCGAGGTCGCCCAACCGCAGCGACCAGGTGGCCGGGACCTCGCCGAAGAAGGCCGCCACGTTGGCGCGGGCGACGTCGGCGAAGTCCTCCCGCCGCTCGTAGCTGGTGACGCTGCCGTGCTCCCCCACCGCACGCAGCAGCGAGCAGGTCAGCGCCCCGGACCCGGCGCCGGCCTCGAGCACCCGCATCCCCGGGCCGATGTCGCCGGAGCCGACGACCTGCGCGGCGTCCTTGGGGTAGATGACCTGGGCGCCGCGGGGCATGGAGAGCACGAAGTCGGCCAGCAGCGGCCGGAACGCCAGGTACCCGGTGTTGGCCGTGGAGTGGACGACGGACCCCTCGGGGGCACCGATGAGGTCGTCGTGCTCGATCGCGCCGCGGTGCGTGTGGAACTGCCTGCCCGGGGTGAGGACGACGGTGTGCAGCCGGCCCTTGGGGTCGGTGAGCTGCACCCGGTCGCCGGCGACGAAGGCACCCGCCACCGGCCCCGCGGTCGCGGGCGGGTCGGGGGTCGTCTCGGCAGTGTGCTGCTGGTCGTCCACGGGCGGCCAGCGTACGGAGCGGCCCGCGTCGTCCGGCGTGCGCTCTCGGAATCGTCGGTGCCCGCACCTAACCTCGGGCACATGACGACGGCGATGCTCTCCGGGCAGTCCGCGGGCCCGGCGGCCCCCACCCCGGGTGCCCCCGTCGACACCTCCGGCACGGACGGGGAGCGAGCCCCGCGCCGCCCCTCGTTGTCGCCGAGCCGGGCGGCGGACTTCAAGACCTGTCCGCTGCTGTACCGGTTCCGCACCATCGACCGGCTGCCCGAGCGCAAGAGCGCCGCGGCGGTGCGCGGCACGCTGGTGCACACGGTGCTCGAGCGGCTCTACGACCTCCCGGCGCGCCAGCGCACGGTGGAGGCGGCGCGGGAGCTGGTCGCCCCGGCGTGGGAGGAGCTGAGCGCCGACCCGGAGGTCGCCGCCCTCTTCACCGCACCCGAGAGCCCGTCCGACGGCGTCACCGTGCAGGCCACGCCCGCCGCGCCCGCAGCGGAGGCCGCCCCGCCCGAGGTCCCCTCCCTGGACGCGTGGCTGGCCTCGGCCGGGGAGCTGGTGCAGACCTACTTCTCCCTGGAGGACCCGTCCCGCATCGAGCCGCAGGGCCGCGAGGAGCTGGTCGAGGTCACGCTGCCCGACGGGCTGCTGCTGCGCGGGTACGTCGACCGCCTCGACGTGGCGCGCAACGGAGCGCTGCGGGTGGTCGACTACAAGACCGGGTCGGTGCCGCGCGAGGCGTTCGAGGGCAAGGCCCTGTTCCAGATGAAGTTCTACGCACTGGTGCTCTGGCGCACCCGCGGCGTGGTGGCCAGCCAGCTCAAGCTGCTCTACCTCGGCAACGGCGACGCGCTGACCTACTCCCCCGACGAGGCCGAGCTGGTCCGCTTCGAGCGCACCCTGCAGGCCATCTGGGCCGCCATCGAGCGGGCGGTGGCGACCGGGGACTTCCGGCCCAACCGCACCCGGCTGTGCGGCTGGTGCGACCACCAGGCGCTGTGCCCGTCCTTCGGCGGCACGCCCCCACCGTTCCCCGCGGAGGCCGCGGCCGCCGCCGGGTGGGCGACCCTGCCGGTCGTCGAGCGCGACTGAGAGGAGGACCCCGTCGCCCCCCACCACTCGCCCGCTCGCGGCGGGCGCCTGCGACGGGGCCGCAGGCCGGGTGGTCAGGCCCGGGCGTCCGCCTCGGCGCGCGCAGTGAGCAGGCTGGCGAGGTCGGCCAGCCGCACGCCGGCCAGGGTGTCCCGGCGCACCAGGCCGGGCAGCTCCGGGAGCGGCTGCAGGGACGGGACGCCCAGCACCGCCAGGCCCGCGGCCAGCCCCGCCGTGGCACCGACCAGCGAGTCCTCGAGCGCCACGCACCCGGCGGCGTCCACCCCGAGGGCCGTCACCGCCTGCCGGTAGGGCGCCGGGTCGGGCTTGCGGGCGGGCACCTCGTCGCCGCAGACGGTGACGTCGAAGGGGAGGGCGCCCAGGTCGCGTTCGACCTCGGCCAGCACGAGGTCGGTCAGCCGCCGCGGCGTGGTGGTCACCAGCGCCGTGGGCAGCGCGGCGTCCCGGGCCTCGGTGAGCAGCTCCCGGGCACCCGGGCGCCAGTCCAGCGGGCCGGCCAGCATCTCGGCGACGGCGTCCTCGACCCACCGGGAGTCCGCGACCAGCTCGGCCTCGGTGCGGGTGAGACCCAGGTCGGCGTACAGCACGCCCATCGACGTCCGCATGCTCGTGCCGACCGTCTGCTCCCGCGCCGCGGCCGACATCTCCCCGCCGAGTCGGCGGGCGAGGGCGAACAGCGCCGCGCCCCAGTGCTGCTCGGTCTCCACCAGCGTGCCGTCCATGTCGAACAGGACGGCCTGCAGCAGGCAGCGGGGTCGCACGTCGAGGCTCACCACCGCCATGGTGCCCCGGTGGCCGCCGTCACCCCGAGGCGGCCCGCGGGCCCTCAGCCCCTGGAGACCGCGGCCGGCACCAGCTCGGGGCGGGCCTCCAGCCACTGCCGGGTGACCTCACGCCCCGCCCGCACCAGGTCGTCGGCGCGGCTCACGTCGCGCGGACCGAGGGGAAGGCTGTCCAGCAGCCCGGCGGCCCACGCGTCCGCCACGTGCGGGACGACGTGCACCCGCGGGTCGGCCAGGGCATCGCGCACGGCCGCCCGGTTGGCCACGGCGCGCGCGACGGTGAAGGCCTGCAGGACGGCGTCCAGCGCCCCGACGCCGCCCTCGACCGGCGGGACGTACCGGGTGCGGCCCACCGCGACCGGCACCCCGCAGGCCTGGGCGGGCAGCACGTCGGAGGCGGCCGCGCAGACGTCGATCGGCCCGGTCACCGGCGCCAGGCCGCAGTCGAGCACCAGCACCCGGTCCCCCGGCCCGGCCGCCTGCAGCGCCGAGGCGATCGGCACGCCGTCGACGATGCCGCCGTCGACGTGCCGGTGGCCGTCGGGCAGCACGACGGTGCGGAACAGCCCGGGCAGCGCGCAGCTGGCCGCGAGGGTGTCCGCGACGTCGCCGGCCTCGTGCCGGTGGGCGGTGCCGCAGTCCAGACAGGTCGTGGTGACCGTCACCGGCACGGCCAGGGCGGCGAGGTCGGGGACCGGCACGTGCCGGGTGACCAGCCGGCGCAGCGGCCGGTCGTCGAGCAGGGCGCCGCCGGGGCGCAGCGAGCGGGCCAGGCCGCGAGCCCGAGCGGGCCAGCCCGGCCGCAGCACCCGGGTCATCAGCGGGTCGCCCCACAGCCGGGTCAGCTCCGCGGCGCGCTCGCGGTCGGGGCGGACGGCGAGGAAGGCGGCGTTGACCGCCCCGACGGAGCTGCCGTGCAGCGCGTCGACGGGCACGCCCGCCTCCAGCAGGGCCAGCAGGCCGCCGGCCTGGAAGGCCCCCATCGCGGCACCGCCGCCGAGCACGACGTGGGTCCGCGGGAGCACCAGCCCAGCTTGCCAGGTGCTGAACCCCCGGTGAACGGAGCACCGGCCGACGAGGTGCCGGAACGGCCCCGGCGACGTGCTGGAACGGCCACCCTTCAGGGACCCGCGCCGAGCGTGGTGACGTGCTGGAACCGGCCCCGGTGCAGGGGCCCGCCGCGAGCGTGCGAGCGGTGGGGGGCACCGGGGTCCTTCACTCGTCGTCGGTGCGGTACCCCAGGTTCGGCGACAGCCACCGCTCCGCCTCGGCCAGCGTCCAGCCCTTGCGCCGCGCGTAGTCCTCGACCTGGTCGCGGCCCAGCCGGCCCAGCACGAAGTACCGCGACTGCGGGTGGGAGAAGTACAGCCCGCTGACGGCGGCGCCGGGCCACATGGCCATGCTCTCGGTGAGCGTGATGCCGGTGGTGGCCTCCACGTCGAGCAGCTCCCAGATGGTGCGCTTCTCGGTGTGCTCCGGGCAGGCCGGGTAGCCCGGGGCCGGGCGGATGCCGACGTACCGCTCGGCGATCAGGGCCTCGCCGTCGAGGCGCTCGTCGGGGGCGTAGCCCCAGAACTCGGTGCGCACCCGCTGGTGCAGCCGCTCGGCGAACGCCTCGGCGAGCCGGTCGGCCAGCGCCTCGAGCATGATCGCGGCGTAGTCGTCGTGGGCGGCCTTGAAGGCGGCGACCCGCTCGGCGGAGCCCAGGCCCGCGGTGACGGCGAACGCGCCGACGTGGTCACGCAGCCCGCTCTCCTCCGGCGCCACGAGGTCGGCCAGGGACTTCCGCGGCGAGCCGTCGCGGCCGCGGGTCTGCTGGCGCAGCTGGTGCAGCGTCGTCCGGACGGCGGTGCGCGACTCGTCGGTGTAGACGCGGATGTCCTCGCCGTCCACCCGCGCGGCCGGGAACAGGCCGAACACGCCCTTGGCCTGCAGCCAGCGCTCGCCGACGACCCGGTCGAGCATCTCCTGCGCGTCGGCGTACAGCCGGCGCGCGGCCTCGCCGGTCGCCGGGTTGTGCAGGATGTCGGGGAACCGGCCGCGCATCTCCCAGGCGTTGAAGAACGGCTGCCAGTCGACGTACCCGCGCAGCTCCTCCAGCGGGTAGTCGTCGAACACGCGGGTGAACTGGGTGGCCGCGCCGTGCCGGTGGTCGCAGTCCGGCCCGGTGCACAGGTCGCGCGCCTGCTGCAGCAGCATCCGGGGCCGCGGCGGCGTGTAATCCGACCAGTCCAGGGCCGGCGCGGCGTCCCGGGCGTCGGCCAGGGAGAGCAGCGGGCGGGTGTCCTGGCGGGCGGCGTGCCGCTCCCGCAGCCCGGCGTACTCGGTCTGCACGTCGGCGAGCAGCTTCGGCCGCTGCTCGTTGGACAGCAGCGCGGCCACGACCGGCACCGAGCGGGAGGCGTCCTTCACCCAGATGACCGGGCCGTGGTAGCGCGGGGCGACCTTGACCGCGGTGTGCGCGCGCGACGTCGTCGCCCCGCCGATGAGCAGCGGGATGTCGAAGCCCTGCCGCTCCATCTCCGCGGCCAGGTTGCTCATCTCGTCCAGCGACGGGGTGATCAGCCCGGACAGGCCGATGACGTCGGCCCCCTCGGCCTTGGCCGCGTCCAGCACCTTCTGCGCCGGCACCATGACGCCGAGGTCGACGACGTCGTAGTTGTTGCACTGCAGGACGACGCCGACGATGTTCTTGCCGATGTCGTGGACGTCGCCCTTCACGGTGGCCATGACGACGCGCCCGTTGCTGCGCTCGGCGTCCCCGGGCTGCTTCTCCGCCTCGATGTAGGGGACGAGGTGGGCGACGGCCTTCTTCATCACGCGGGCGGACTTCACCACCTGCGGCAGGAACATCTTGCCCTGGCCGAACAGGTCGCCGACGACGTTCATCCCGCCCATGAGCGGGCCCTCGATGACCTCGATCGGCCGGCCGCCGCGCCCGGCGATCTCCTGCCGCAGCTCCTCGGTGTCGGCCTCGACGAACTCGTCGATGCCCTTCACCAGCGCGTGGGTGATCCGCTCCCCGACCGGCAGCGTCCGCCACTCCTCGCCGGCCGCCTCCTGCGCCGCGCCGGTGGCGGCGTAGTCACCGGCGACCTCCAGGAGCCGCTCGGTGGCGTCGGGCCGCCGCGCCAGGACGACGTCCTCGATCCGCTCGCGCAGGTCGGCGGGGACCTCGTCGTAGACCTCCAGCGCCCCGGCGTTGACGATGCCCATGTCCATGCCGGCGCGGACCGCGTGGTAGAGGAACACCGCGTGGATCGCCTCGCGCACGCGGTTGTTGCCGCGGAAGGAGAACGACACGTTGGACACGCCGCCGGACACCAGCGCGTGCGGCAGGGCCTGCTTGATCCAGCGGGTGGCCTCGATGAAGTCCAGCCCGTAGCGGGCGTGCTCCTCGATGCCGGTGGCGACGGCGAACACGTTGGGGTCGAAGATCACGTCCTCGGCCGGGAAGCCGACCTGGTCGACCAGGACGTCGTAGGCCCGCCGGCAGATCTCCTGGCGGCGGGCGAGGGTGTCGGCCTGGCCCTGCTCGTCGAAGGCCATGACGACGACCGCGGCGCCGTGCTTGCGGCACAGCCGGGCCTGCTCGACGAACTCCTGCTCGCCGTTCTTCAACGAGATGGAGTTGACGATCGACTTGCCCTGCACGCACTTGAGGCCGGCCTCGATGACCTCCCACTTGGAGGAGTCGACCATCACCGGGACGCGGCAGATGTCGGGTTCGGCGGCGACCAGCTTGAGGAAGCGGTCCATGGCCGCGACGCCGTCGATCATCCCCTCGTCCATGTTGACGTCGATGACCTGCGCGCCGGACTCCACCTGCTGGCGGGCGACGGCCAGCGCGGTCGGGTAGTCGCCCTCGCGGATCAGCCGGCGGAAGCGGGCTGAGCCGGTGATGTTGGTGCGCTCGCCGACGTTGACGAACAGCGAGTCCGCGTCGACGGTCAGCGGCTCCAGGCCGGACAGCCGCAGCGCCGGCCGTGTGGTGGGCGGGGTGCGCGGGGCGCGGCCCTCCACGACGCCGGCGATCGCCGCGACGTGCGCCGGCGTCGTCCCGCAGCAGCCGCCGACCAGGTTGACGAACCCGGCCGCGGCGAACTCGGCGAGGACGGCCGCGGTCTCCTCCGGGGACTCGTCGTACTCGCCGAACGCGTTGGGCAGCCCGGCGTTGGGGTAGCAGGAGACGAACGTGTCGGCGACCCGCGACAGCTCGGCCAGGTAGGGCCGCATCTCCGCGGCACCCAGCGCGCAGTTCAGCCCGACCATCAGCGGGCGCGCGTGCCGCACGGAGTTCCAGAAGGCCTCGGTGGTCTGTCCCGACAGGGTGCGGCCGGAGGCGTCGGTGATCGTGCCGGAGACCATCACCGGCCAGCGCCGGCCGCGCTGCTCGAACAGCGTCTCCAGGGCGAACAGCGCCGCCTTGGCGTTGAGCGTGTCGAAGACCGTCTCGACGAGCAGCAGGTCGACCCCGCCGTCGACCAGCCCGTCGGCCTGCTCCAGGTAGGCCTCGGCGAGCTCGTCGAAGGTGACGTTGCGGGCGCCGGGGTCGTTGACGTCCGGGGAGATGGACGCCGTCCGGCTGGTCGGGCCCAGCGCGCCGGCGACGTAGCGCGGTCGGTCCGGCGTCCGGGCGGTGGCCGCGTCGGCCTCCCGGCGGGCCAGCCGGGCGGCGGCCACGTTGATCTCGTGGGCGAGGTCGGACATGCCGTAGTCGCGCAGCGAGATGGCGGTGGCGTTGAAGGTGTTGGTCTCGATGACGTCCGCGCCGGCGTCGAGGTACTCGCGGTGGATGCCGGCGACCAGCTCCGGCGCGGTCAGGACGAGCAGGTCGTTGTTTCCCTGGACGTCGCTGGGCCAGTCGGCGAAGCGCTCGCCGCGGTAGCCGGCCTCGTCGGGGCGGTCCCGCTGGATCGCCGTCCCCATGGCCCCGTCGAGGACCAGGATCCGCTGCCGCAGCAGGGCCGTGAGGTCCGCGGTCGCGTCCGGTCGGAGGGCGGGCGACGGGGTGCGGGACGACACCGAGCCAGGGTAGCCGCCCGTGCGTGGTGCACCGGTCGCACGCGTGGGGGACGCCGGTCGCGCCGTCGGGCCGACCGGCCGGGCGCGGGCGGGTGACCGACGTAGGCTCGCAGGGGTGATCGACCCGAAGTCCACCCCTGAGGACCTGCCCCGGCTGACCGACCCGGTGGTGGTCGTCGCCTTCGAGGGCTGGAACGACGCCGGGGACGCGGCCACCGGGGCGCTGGAGCACCTCGAGCTGACGTGGGACGCCACCCCGCTCGCCGCGCTGGACCCCGAGGACTACTACGACTTCCAGGTCAACCGGCCCACCGTCTCCCTCGTCGGCGGGTTGAGCCGGCGCATCGAGTGGCCCACCACGCGCATCTCCGTGGCCCGCCCGCCGGGCTCCGAGCGCGACGTGGTGCTCATCCGCGGCATCGAGCCGAACATGCGCTGGCGCGGGTTCTGCCAGGAGCTCATCGAGCTGTGCCACGAGCTCGAGGTGGGCACCGTCATCGGCCTCGGCGCGCTGCTGGCCGACACCCCGCACACCCGGCCCACCCCGGTCAGCGGCTCGGCCTACGACCCGGAGTCCGCCGAGCACTGGGGCCTGCAGACCTCCAGCTACGAGGGGCCCACCGGCATCCTCGGCGTCTTCCAGGACGCCTGCGTGCAGGCTGGGCTCCCGGCGATCAGCTTCTGGGCCGCCGTCCCGCACTACGTCTCCCAGCCGCCGTCGCCCCGGGCGACCGTGGCGCTGCTGCGGCGGGTCGAGGAGGTCCTGGAGCTCACCGTGCCGCTCGGCGAGCTGCCGCGGCAGGCCGACGAGTGGGTGAAGACCGTCGACGAGATGGCCAACGAGGACGCCGAGGTCGTGGAGTACGTGCGCTCCCTGGAGGAGCGGGCCACCGAGACCGACCTGTCCGAGGCCGACGGCGACCAGATCGCCCGCGAGTTCGAGCGCTACCTCCGCCGCCGCGGCGGCACAAGCTGACCCAGAGGGCGGCGGCAGAGTGACAGGACCCCGTCGCCCCCCACCCCTCCGGGCTCGCGGCGGACCCCTGCGACGCGGTCCTTCTCTTGATCGGTGCTTGGCTCGCACGGCCTTTCGCGTGCGAAGGGCCACCTAGGAGCCGCGTGAGTTAGGGATAACGGTCGAGACCCGGGGCGTACGGGGACCGGGACCGGGACTGGACTCAGCGGCTGCGCAGCAGCGGGCGCATCCGGGCGGTCGCGTCCGCGCCGAACAGCCGGTCGTGGGTGGCCAGCGCGAAGCGGTCGGTCATCCCGGACACGTAGTCGACGACCTGGGTGACCGGGTCGGCCGCGGTGTCCCGGTAGGTGGGCGGGATGAGCTCGGGGTGCGTCAGGTGGTGGTCGACCAGCCGGCGGGTCACGTCGATGGCCAGCTGCTTCTGCCCCGCCGCGGTCTCCGAGACGTACACCCGCTGGAACATGAAGGCCCGCAGCTCGTGCATGGCCGCCAGCGGCTCGGGGGCCATGACCACCGCTCCGCCGTCGGCCAGCGAGCCCTCGACGACGGCGTCGATCATCGCGCCCACCATCCGGCTGCCCGGGTCGCCGAACAGCGCCCGGGCCCGCGCCGGGAGGTCGGCAACCCGCAGCACGCCGGCGCGGACGGCGTCCAGCGCGTCGTGGGACAGGTAGCCGATCCGGTCGGCGTAGCGCACGCACTCCGCCTCGCGGGTGGCCGGCGGCGGGGTGATCTTCCAGCTGTGCGCGCGGATGCCGTCGCGCACCTCCCACGTCAGGTTGAGGTGTTCGAGCACCTCGACGATCCGCACGCCCTGCGCGGCGTGGTGCCAGCCGCCGGGCACGTAGGGCCCCAGCGCGTCCTCGCCGATGTGGCCGAACGGCGAGTGCCCCAGGTCGTGGCCCAGCGCGACCGCCTCGGCGAGGGTCTCGTTCAGGCCCAGCGCGCAGGCCAGCGACCGGGCCACCTGGGTGACCTGCAGCGTGTGGGTCAGCCGGGTGACGAAGTGGTCGCCGTCGGGGTTGAGGAAGACCTGGGTCTTGTGCTTGAGCCGGCGGAACGCCTTGGCGTGCAGGATGCGGTCGCGGTCGCGCTCGAAGGCGGTGCGCAGCGGGTCCTCGGGCTCGGCGACGGCGCGGCCGCGGGACGCCGTCGAGCGGGTCGCGGCCGGGGCGAGGGCGGCCTCCGCGCGCTCCCGGGCGGCCCGGTCGACCAGGGAGAAGCCCCCGCTGCCCATCAGCGCCGGGTGCCCGCGTCCACGGTCACGCCGAGCAGGGCGTCGACCGCGTCGGCGACCACCGTCGGGGCGCCGTCGTCGGCCTCGCCGTCGGCGCCGGTGCCGGCGGCCAGCGTGCGGGCGGCCCAGGCGTCGACCAGGGCGATCGCCGCGGGGGTGTCCAGGTCGTCGGCGAGCCGCTCGCGCAGGCCCTGCAGCACCGGGGCCGCCGGGGCGCCGGCGTCGCGGGCCACGGCGCGGCGCCAGGTGTCCAGCCGCCGCTCGGCGTCGGCCAGCAGCTGCGCCGTCCAGGTCCGGTCGGTGCGGTAGTGCCCGGCCAGCAGCGCCAGCCGGATCGCCATCGGGTCCACGCCCTCGCCGCGCAGCTTGGACACGAAGACCAGGTTGCCGCGGCTCTTGCTCATCTTCTCGCCGTCCAGGCCGATCATCGCCGCGTGCACGTAGGCCCGGGCGAAGGGCTGCTTCACCCCGGTCGCCGAGGACGACAGCGCCTCGGCGTGCACGGCGGAGAACTCGTGGTGGGGGAAGACCAGGTCGCTGCCCCCGCCCTGGACGTCGAAGCCGGCGCCGATGGTCTCCAGCGCGATCGTGGCGCACTCGATGTGCCAGCCGGGGCGCCCCTGGATGCCGCGCGGCCCGGGCCAGGACGGCTCCCCCGGCCGCCGGCCGCGCCACAGCGCCGGGTCCAGCCGGTTGCGCTTGCCGGGGCGGTCGGGGTCGCCGCCGCGCTCGGCGGACAGCCGCAGCATGGTGGCCTCGTCGTAGCGGGACTCGCTGCCGAAGCCGGGGGCCTGGGCGATGTCGTGGTAGACGTCGCCGGTGCCGTCGTCCAGGACGTAGGCCAGGCCCTCGTCGAGCAGTGTCTCCACGTGGGCGACGATCCGCGGTACCGACTCGACCGCGCCGACGTAGTCGTCCGGCGGCAGCACCCGGAGCGCCGTCATGTCCTCCCGGAACAGCGCCGTCTCCCGCATGCCGAGCACGACCCAGTCCTCGCCGTCGCGCTCCGCCCGCTCCAGCAGCGGGTCGTCGACGTCGGTGACGTTCTGCACGTAGTGGACGGCGTGACCGGCGTCCCGCCACACCCGGTTGACCAGGTCGAAGGCCAGGTAGGTGGCCGCGTGGCCGAGGTGGGTGGCGTCGTAGGGGGTGATCCCGCAGACGTACATCCGCGCCACCGGACCCGGCCGGGTGTCGACGACCTCCCCCCGGGCGGTGTCGTGCAGCCGCAGGACCGGGCCGGGGCCCGGGAGGGTCGGCAGGAGCGGAGCGGGCCAGGCGAGCACGGACCGAGCCTAGAGGCGGGTGCCCACGCACCCGGCCGGCCCGTCCCCGCCGGTGGACTCCCGGACGGAGGGCGCGCCCGCGCCGGCGCCGTGGTCATCGGCGGTTGGCGGGCGTGCCCGGCGGGACGGCCTGGAACGGCCGTCCTCCAGGGGCCCGCGGCGAGCGTGCGAGGCGTGGGGGGGAAGGGTGGTCCTCTCTCAGGGCCAGGTGGTGGCGTGCCGGTCGAAGTCCTCGCCGGTCTGCACGCCGACGACGTCGAACACCAGCCCGGCGGGGTCGCGCATCTGCCAGAAGCCGCCCATGTCCTGCAGCGGCGTGGCCCCGAGCGCCACCAGCCGGGCCACCTCGGCGTCGACGTCGTCGGTCTCCACGTCGACGTGCCACCGCGGCGGCGTCCCGCGCCCGGTGCGCTGCACCTCCAGGTGGAACCCCCCGGCGAAGGCGCCGAGGGAGGACCAGTCGTCGTCCAACCGGTCCGGTTCCACCCGGTGCCCGGTCGCGGCCGACCAGAACGTCCGCCCGGCGTCGTGCACCTCCGGCGGCAGGTCGAGCATCAGGACGGCCAGGCGGCTGCGGTGCGGCACGGCGGCAACCTAGCCGGGGACGGTGTCGTCCGGTAGGACGACGGACCACTCAGAACGGCGGCCAGGGCAGCGCGGGCCACTCGCCGCTGGGCTGCGGGTGCCGGCCGGTGCGCAGCAGGTCGGCCACCCGCTGCTGGGTGCGGCGCACCTCGCGGCGGGTCAGGTGCTCGTGCAGCTGCTCGCCGAGGTCACCGAGGAGGTCGCCGGTGAGCCGCTCCAGCACCTCGACGGCCTCGGCGGTGAGCGGCTTGCCGGCCCAGCGCCACAGCAGGGTGCGCAGCTTGGGGTCCACCGAGAAGCAGATGCCGTGGTCGACGCCGTACACGTGACCCGCCGAGGTCGGGATGATGTGCCCGCCCTTGCGGTCGGCGTTGTTGACCACCGCGTCGAACACGGCCATCCGCCGCAGCCCCGGATGGTCCGAGCGCACGAACGCCGCGAGGTCGACGTCGGGGTCGCCGTCGATCCACAGCTGCACCATGCCCGGGCCGAAGGGACCCTCGCGCAGCACGGTGGGCGGCACGACCCGCCAGCCGGTGGCCTCGCTGACCAGCGCCGCGGACACCTCGCGGCCGGCGAGGGTGCCGTCGGGGAAGTCCCACAGCGGGCGCTCGCCGGCGACCGGCTTGTAGACGCACTCGGCGACCAGCTCGCCGCACTGCACCGCCCCGACCAGGGTGACGTTGGAGGCGTCGAGCATCCGGCCCTCGAGGTCGATCTCCCCCTCGCGCAGCAGGAGGAACGCCTCGGCGTCGTCGGCCGGCGGGCGCAGGTCCGGCTGCACGGGCCGCCCGCTCGCCGGGCCGGTGCCGGTCAGCGGCGGTAGCCGTTCTGCCGCGGGCACACGTGCCCGGCCGGGTCCAGCGGGAGGGAGCACAGCGGGCAGGCCGGCCGGCCGGCGGCCACCACCCGGCGGGCGCGGACGACGAAGGCACGGGCGGCGGCCGGGGTGATGGTCACCCGCAGCGCGTCGGGGCCCTCGTCGCTGTCGGAGAGGATCACGTCCTCCTCCACCGGCTCCTCGCCGGCGGCCACGGCCTCCACCACGACGGCCTGCGCGTCGCCGTCCCACGCCAGCCCCATCGCCGCGACCCGGAACTCCTCGTCGACCGGGGCGGCCAGCGGCTCCAGGTCGTCGACCTCGGCGTCCGGCGGGACGACGGTGTTGGGGCGGTTGGCGACCTCGTCGAGCAGCTCGCTCATCCGGTCGGCGAGCACCTGCACCTGGGCCTTCTCCAGCGCCACGCTGACCACCCGGCCCGCGGCGTCGGCGGCCTGCAGGTAGAAGGTGCGGTCGCCGGGCTGGCCCACCGTGCCGGCGACGAACCGGGACGGGCGC
Organism: Geodermatophilus sp. DSM 44513; assembly: GCF_032460525.1. Taxonomy (NCBI): domain Bacteria; kingdom Bacillati; phylum Actinomycetota; class Actinomycetes; order Geodermatophilales; family Geodermatophilaceae; genus Geodermatophilus; species Geodermatophilus sp. DSM 44513. Next base: position 2,275,088 of record NZ_CP135963.1, read on the forward strand.
TCGAAGAGGAAGACCTGGCGGGGCACGCGCCCAGGTTACGCGGGCCGACCCGCCCGGCGCCCCGGCGACGCGAGGTCAGACGCCGGCGCCCGCACCGCCGCCGACCACCGCGTCGGAGTCCCGTCCCCGCCGGCGCCGCGGCCGCTTCTTCGGGGGGACGAGCGGGGCGACGTCCCCACCGGTGTCGTTCATCCGCACCACGAACGGCCGGGTGTCGGTGTAGGTGACGACCGACACCGAGGCGGGGTCGACGACGATCCGTTGGAACTGGTCCAGGTGCAGGCCCAGCGCGTCGGCGAGGACCGCCTTGATCACGTCACCGTGGCTGCACGCCAGCCAGACGGCGTCCGGGCCCAGCCGGGCGTTCCACTCCCGGACGGCGGCCACGGCGCGGGCCTGGGTCTGGGCCAGCCCCTCGCCCTCGGGGCCGGGGAAGACCGCGGCCGAGGGGTGCTGCTGCACCACCTTCCACAGCGGGTCCTTGGCCAGCTCCTTGATCGGCCGGTTGGTCCAGTCGCCGTAGCGGGCCTCGCCGAGCCGGTCGTCGGTGGCGGGCTCGAGGTCCCGGCCGGCCAGCACGGCGGCGGCGGTCTGCCGGCAGCGCTCCAGCGGGCTGCTCACGACGGCGGCCAGCGGCACCGGCGCCAGCCGCTCCCCCACCGCCCGCGCCTGCCTCTCGCCGGTCTCGTCGAGCTGCACGCCGGGGGTCCAGCCGGCCAGGACGCCGCCGGCGTTGGCCGTCGTCCGGCCGTGCCGCAGGAGGAGGACGGTGGTCACGACGTCCGAGCCTAGAAGGCCCCCCCTCCGCCCGCGCCTCGCGCGCTCGGCGCGGGCTCCGGCAGGAGGCGGTCACCGTGGGCCCAGGGCAACGTCGCCGGCCGCAGCCGCGCCCACCACCCGCGTCGGGTCGCTCGGCGGGCACGCGCGCTGCTGCCCGACGCCACGGTGGTGGAGCTCCCGCGGGCCAGCCACCACACGGTGCCGGTCCTGGACGCGGCCGAGGTCGCCGCGGCGATCGGCGACCACGTCGAGCGGGCGGCGCACCGCCGGTGAGGGCCGGCTACTGCGGCGCGAGGACCCCGGCGCCGACGAGGGCGAGCAGCAGCAGGCCCAGCACCACCCGGTAGACCACGAACGGCGTGAAGCTGCCGCGGTCCAGGTAACGCAGTAGCCAGGCGATCACCGCCAGGCCGACGCCGAAGGCCAGCACGGTGGCCAGGATGGTCGGCCCCCAGGACACCGACTCCCCGGCCACGCCCCCGGTCAGCGCCTCGTAGACCTGGAAGAAGCCCGAGGCCAGGACGGCGGGGACGGCGAGCAGGAAGGAGTACCGGGCCGCGGCCGCCCGCGAGTAGCCGAGGAACAGGCCCATGGTGATGGTGCCGCCGGAGCGGGAGACGCCGGGGACCAGCGCCATGGCCTGGGCGAACCCGAAGGCGATGCCGTGCCCGACGGTCAGCTGGTCCAGCTCGCGCTGCTTGCGGCCCACCCGGTCGGCCCAGTAGAGGACCACCGAGAAGGCGACCAGCGCGACGGCCACGACCCGCAGGTCGCGGAAGGTGGTCTCGATGCTGTCCTGGAACAGCAGCCCCAGGACGCCGATCGGCAGGGTGCCCACGATGATCAGCCAGCCCATCCGGGCGTCGGGGTCGCGCCGCGCCGCGCGGTCGGTCAGCGAGCGCACCCACGCGGTGAGGATCCGGCCGATCTCCCGGCGGAAGTAGAGCAGCACCGCGGCCTCGGTGCCGATCTGGGTGATCGCGGTGAACGCCGCCCCCGGGTCGCCCCAGCCGAACGCCTCCCCCACGACCCGCAGGTGCGCGCTGGAGGAGATCGGCAGGAACTCCGTGAGCCCCTGCACCAGCCCCAGGACGACGGCCTCCAGCCAGCTCATCGGCCGCTGCGCCCCCGTCGGCCGGGGCGTGCGGGGCGGGGGGCGCGGGCGGGCAGCGGGAGCACGGGAGGCCACCCTAGGCGCGCCCGTCCGGACCCCCGGGCGCGGCACGCAGGCACCCACCGCGGTCCCCGGCCCGCACCCCGACCCGCCGGTAGGTTGGCCTCCCGTGGAACAACGCGCACTCGGGCGCAGCGGGCTGGTCGTCTCCCGGCTGGCCCTGGGCACCATGACCTGGGGGCGGGACACCGACGAGGACGACGCCGCGGTGCAGCTGACCGCGTTCGTCGACGCCGGCGGCACGCTGGTCGACACCGCCGACGTCTACTGCGACGGGGACAGCGAGCGCACCCTGGGCCGGCTGCTGGCCGACGTCGTCCCCCGCTCGGACGTGCTGGTCGCCACCAAGGCCGTCGGGCGCACCGGGCACGGGCCGATGGGCCGCGGCGCCTCCCGCGGGCACCTGCTCGCCGCGCTGGACGCCTCCCTGGAGCGGCTGGGCACCGACCACGTGGACCTCTGGCAGCTGCACAGCTGGGACGACGCCACGCCGCTGGAGGAGACCCTCGCCGCCTGTGACGCCGCCGTCTCCTCCGGCCGGGTGCGCTACGTGGGCCTGAGCAACTACACCGGCTGGCAGACCGCCCAGGCCGTCACCTGGCAGCGGGCCTGGCCGGGCCGGGTGCCGGTGACGAGCACCCAGGTGGAGTACTCGCTGCTGCAGCGCGGCGTCGAGCGCGAGGTGGTGCCGGCCGCCGAGGCGCTGGGGGTGGGCGTGCTGGCCTGGTCCCCGCTGGGCCGCGGGCTGCTCACCGGCAAGTACCGGCAGGGCCCGCCGGAGGACTCCCGGGGCGCCTCCCCGCAGTGGCAGGCCTTCCTGGACGGGCTGCGCTCGGCCACCGCCGACCGGATCGTGGAGTCCGTGGTCACCGCCGCCGACGGGCTGGGCACCACCCCGCTGGCGGTGGCGCTGGCCTGGGTGCGCGACCGGCCGGGGGTCACCGCCGCCGTGGTCGGGGCGCGCACCGCCGCGCAGCTGCAGACCTCCCTGGACGCGGAGGTGGTGCGGCTGCCGGCCGCGATCCGCACCGCGCTGGAGGACGTCTCGGCGCCGTGCTCCGGCTACCCCGAGCGGCGGTACGACCGGTGAGTGCCCCCGACCCGGTCTTCGCCGCCTTCTGCGCCGCCGGCCTGTGGCCCGGACTGGGCAGGCGGGCCGCCGCCGAGCTGCCCGCCGCGGGCATCACCTCCCCCGACGACGTCACCGCCGACCGGCTCCTGAAGCTCCCGCGGGTGGGCCGCCAGCGCGCCGAACGGCTGTTCTCCGGCTTCCTGGCCGCCGCGCCCACCTACGAGGTCGTGGGGCTGCTGGTCGGCGCCGGCCTGGACGCGAAGCTCGCCTCGACCGCCGCCGACGCCCTGGGCAACGACGCCGCCCGCCGGCTGCGCGACGACCCGTGGGCGCTGCTCGGCCTCACCGGGGTCACCCTCGGCGACGCCGACCGGCTGGCCATCGCCGTGCTGCCCGGCGCGGACCGGCAGGACACCCGGCGCGGGCGGGCCGTCGTCGCGCACACGCTGCGGACGGCCACCCGCGACGGGCACACCGTGCTGCCCGTCGACCTGGTGGTCGCGGCGCTGCGCGCCGAGCAGGTCGCCGACCCGGCCGCGGCGATCGTGGCGGCGGTGGAGTCCGGCGAGGTCCTGGAGCACGAACCGCCGGAGCCGGAGGAGGACGGGTCCTCCGACACCGAGCCCCCGGAACCGGACCCCGCGCTGCGCACCCTCTCGCTGGCCCGCTACGGGATGGCCGAGGAGGCGGTCGCAGAGAACGTGGCCCGGCTGGCCGCCACCGCCGAGCGGATCGCCGACCCCGCCGCCGTCCGCAGCGTGGCCAAGGGGCTGGACGACGCGCAGAAGCAGGCGGTGGCCCAGGTGCTCGGCGCCGGCGTCTCGCTTCTGACCGGCGGGCCGGGCACCGGCAAGAGCCGCACCGTCGCCGCGGTCGTCGCACTGCTGCGCACCAAGGGCACCGACGTGGCGCTGGCCGCCCCCACCGGCCGGGCGGCCAAGCGGCTGGAGGAGCTGACCGACCACCCGGCGGTCACCGTGCACCGGCTGCTCGGCGCCCAGGGCACCTCCGGCGGGTTCGCCCGGAACGAGGAGTGGCCGCTGGACGCCGACGTCGTCGTGGTCGACGAGGCCTCCATGCTCGACGTCGAGCTCACCGCGGCGCTGCTGGAGGCCTGCCCGGACGGCACCCACCTGCTGCTGGTCGGCGACCCGGCGCAGCTGCCCTCGATCGGCCCCGGACACGTGCTCGGCGACCTGATCGACTCCGGCGCCGTGCCGGTCACCGAGCTGACCACCCTCTACCGGCAGGCCGAGGGCGGGGCGATCGCGCGGCTGGCCAACGCCGTCCGGGCCGGGCAGCTGCCACCGGTGGACTCCCCCGACCGCGAGGTCGTCGTCGTCCCGGCGTCGGGCAGCGCGGAGGCGGCCAAGCGGGTGGTGCAGCTGGTGACCGACTCCATCCCGCGGGCGCTGGGCATCGACCCGGCCACCGTGCAGGTGGTGACGCCGGTGCACCGCGGCCCGGCCGGCACCATCGAGCTGAACAAGGCGCTCAAGGCCCGGCTCAACCCCGGCGACGGCACGGTGTGGGGCTTCGACGTCGGCGACCGGGTGGTGGCCACGGCCAACCACCTGGACCTGGAGCCGATCGGCTTCGCCAACGGGGAGACCGGCGTGGTCACCGGCACCGGCGACGGCAGCCTGGACGTCGACTTCGCCTCCGGGCCGGTGACGGTCAGCGGGTCGGCGATGGGCGACCTGCGGCACGGCTGGGCGATCACCGTGCACCGCGCGCAGGGCTCGGAGTGGCCCGGTGTGGTCGTCGTCCTGCCGCCGGAGGCCGGCGGGATGCTGTCCCGCCCGCTGGTCTACACCGCGCTGACTCGTGCGCAGCGGCACCTGTCGGTCGTGCACGCCAGCGGCGCGGCGCTGGCCCGCGCGGTGAGTCAGGTCGACGTCCGCCCGCGGCGCACCCGCCTGGCCCGCCTGCTCGCCGAGGACCGGGGCTGACCCGGAGCCAATATCGCGATATTGGCGAACGGGTCACCGGGCGGCGCAGACCAGCCGGCGGGTGGCGGCCGCCAGCTGGCCCGGGCAGGTGAGCGGCCGCGGGAAGGGCACCCGCAGGTCGCGGTGGCCGGTGGGGCGCTCGATGCGCAGCCGGTAGCCCAGCCGGTCCAGGCCCAGCGGGCGGACGACGTCGCGCGGGCCGAGCTCGCCGGCCGGGATGCGGCCGCGCAGCAGGTCGAGCACCTCGGGGTGGGTGCGGTCCAGGTGCTGCAGCACCGTCGCCTCGACGGCGGCCAGCGGGTCGGGAGATGCCTCCGCGTAGGCCCGCGGGTCGACCTCGGTGCAGCGAGAACCCTCGCGCAGCACCACCTCGGCCACGTCCAGGCGCAGCAGGGTGGCCCCGCGGCCGACGTCGAGCAGCGCGCCCACCGGGCGGACGGCGGCGACGTCCAGGACGGCGGCGCGCACTGCGGACGGGTGCACCCGGGTGAGCCAGCCGGACAGCCACAGCGTGGCCCGCACCGGGTCGCGCAGCGGCACCGGCGCCCGGTCGCTGACCAGGAGGACGGCGGTGAGGTCTGCGCGGCCGGCCAGTGCGGCGTCCACCTCGCCGCCGGTGGGCACCAGCACGAAGGTGGCGCCCGCCGCGGTGGTCGCCGACGCCAGGGGCCGTCCGGCGTCCAGGCCGCGGACGCGCAGCGCGGCCGACGCCCGGCTGCCGACGGTGCGGGCGCGCTCGGCCGGCTCGGCCCGGAGCGGAGGCGCGGCAGGGCTCGTCGTCACGGGGCTCCCTCGGGGTCGACGTCCGGTCCTGTTAGGTGAGCCTAACCTGACCGGCGGGCACGCGGAAGCCGTCGACCGGGGGCGCGGGGCTACAGCGGGGCGTCGTCCTCGTCGACGGGGACGTCGGCCTGCTGCTCCAGCACGTCGGCGGGGTCGGCCTCCCGGTCCCCGACCGGACCCCGCGGGCCGCCGGCCTCCCCGGGCCGGGCGGCCAGCTGCTGCTCCAGCGCGTCGGCCTCGGGCACCTCGCCCGCCGGCGGGGTGGCCTCGCCGGCGGAGGCGACGGCCGGCGGGTCCAGGGCGGCCTGCTGCTCGGCGTGGTCGGCGTCGGGCACGTCGTTGCCGGGGGCGGTCACGTCGTCCTCCGTGTCGTCGGGGTCGGTCGTCGTCGGGTTCGGTCGTGCGGCCCGATCCTGCCGCCCCGGGTCGCATGGTCGGCGGGGGCCCCGGTCGGGGGCGGTCGCGTGACCGGCGGGCCCCTGGCGTGCACAATCGGTCGGATGGAGGCCGTCGCCGGGGAGTACGAGTTCGCGCCGCTGCGGATCCCGCCGGGCACGTCCCGGTCCGCGGCGGCGACCATGCTGAGCCTGCAGGCCGACACCGGCGGCTGGGAGCTGGCCCGGCTCCAGCTGCACGCCGACGGCACCCGCAAGGTGGTCCTGCGCCGCCGGGCCCGGCTGTCCTACCTGCCCGGACCGCACATCTGAGGCCCGGCGCGGTCGACGGCGGGCTCCCGGCGTGCCAGGGTCGTCGCGGCCAGCCGCTCCCCGGAGGGCCGGGGAGGACGACGTGCGAGACACCCTGAGCGACCGGTTCCGCTTCCTGCGCGCCTTCGTGGCCCACCCCCGGCAGGTGGGGGCGGTGCTGCCCACCTCGCGCTGGGCGGTCCGAGACATGCTCGACCTCGCCGACCTGGGGCGCGCCGGCCTGGTGGTGGAGCTGGGCGCGGGCACCGGCGTGCAGACCGGGGAGGTCCTCGCCCGGCTGGGCCCGGGCGCCCGGTTGGTGTCGCTGGAGATCGACCCGGACCTGGCCGCGCTGCTCGCGGGCCGGTACGACGACCCGAGGCTGACCGTCGTCTGCGACTCCGCGGAGAACCTCGCCGCCCACCTGGGCGACGAGCGCGCCGACGTGCTGGTCTGCGTGCTGCCGTTCACCTCGTTCGACGCCGGGCTGCGCCGCCGGGTGCTGGACCTGCTCCCGGCCGCCCTCGCGCCTGGCGGGGTGCTCCTGGTGCTGCAGTACTCGCCGTTCGTCCGGGGCGAGCTGCGCCGCCGCTTCGCGTCGGTGCAGCAGACGATCACCCCGTGGAACGTGCCCCCGGCGTTCGTGTACGCCTGCCGCGCCGATCCGGTCTGACGGTCACCGCATCGACGGTGGCCGCAGCGCCTCCGGGACGACGGCGGTCTCCCCGCTCTGCGTCCGCGCGGCCGGCACGCCCTTGAACCGGTAGGGCACGGTGCCCACCCCCGGCTGGACGACGTAGGCCGCGCCCGGCTCCCCCGAGGTCCAGGCGGCGACCATCGCGTCGGCGACCTCCTCGGCGGTGAGCACCGGGAAGCCGGCCTGGGTGAACTGGTCGCGGATCCGGTCGATGATCGCGGTGTCGGCGAACCCGGGGCAGATCGCGCTGATCGTCGTCCCCTCGCGGGCCAGGCGGGGGGCCATCGAGCGCACGAACGCGATCGCCCCGCCCTTGGCGACGCTGTAGCCGGGGTCGGTGGCCATCGGTGACAGCCCGGCCAGGGACGCCGTGACGACGATGGCGCCGCCGCCGGCCCGCCGGATCGCCGGGCGCGCCGCGAGCGCGCCGTAGACCACGCCGAACAGGTCGACGTCGACCACGTGCAGGAACTCGTCGAGGTCGACCTCGTCCTCGCTCTTGGCCGCGGAGATGCCCGCGTTGAGGTAGGCGGCGTCCAGCCGGCCGTGCCGGGCCTCGACCCGCTCCATGACGGCGGCGTTGGCCGCGCGGTCGGTGACGTCGAGGGCCTCGAACTCCGCGCCGAGGTCGGCCGCGGTGGCCCGCGCGCGGTCGCCGTCGAGGTCGGCCAGCACGACCCGGACGTCCCCGGCGAGCAGCTTGGCGGCGAGGGCGCGGCCGAAGCCGCCGGTCCCCCCGGTGACCAGGGCGACGGAACCGGGGCGGGGGGCGGGCGCGGTCACCGCTGCATCAGACCACGGCCGCTGCGCCGCGGGCGCGCTCAGCAGGCGCGCAGGAACCGGTCCAGCACGCGGATGCCGAAGCGCAGGGACTCCACCGGCACCCGCTCGTCGATGCCGTGGAACAGCGAGGCGAAGTCCAGGTCCGCCGGCAGCCGCAGCGGGGAGAAGCCGAAGCAGCGCATGCCCAGGCGCTCGAAGCTCTTGGCGTCGGTGCCGCCGCTCATGGTGAACGGCACCGGGCGGGCGCCGTCGTCCTCGGCCTTGAGCGCGGCGACCATCGCGTCGACCAGGGGGCCGTCGAACGTCGTCTCCACGGCCTGGTCGTGCACCAGCCACTCGCGCTGCACGCCCTCGCCGATGAGGCCGGCCAGCTGGCGGTCGAACTCCTCCTCGTGCCCGTGCAGGAAGCGGCCGTCGACGGTGGCGCTGGCGGTGCCGGGGATGACGTTGGCCTTGTAGCCGGCCTGCACCATCGTCGGGTTGACCGTGTTGCGCAGGGCCGCGCCGATCATCCGGCTGATGCTGCCCAGCCGGGCCAGGGCCTGCTCCGGCTCGTCGGGGTCGATCTCGATGCCGTAGGCGTCCTCGACGGCGGCGAGGAACTGGCGCATCGGCGGGGTCAGCGTCGTCGGCAGCCGCGCCTCCCCCAGCCGGGCCACGGCCTGGCACAGCCGGGTGACGGCGTTGTCGTCGTGCACGAACGAGCCGTGGCCGGGCTTCCCGCTGGCGGTGAGCCGCATCCAGGCCAGGCCCTTCTCCGCGGTCTGCACGAGGTAGAGGCGCAGGTCGTCGCGGACGGTGATGCTGAACCCGCCGACCTCGCTGATCGCCTCGGTGCAGCCCTCGAACAGGTCGGGGTGCTCCTGCACGACGTACTTGGCGCCGAGCCTCCCGCCGGCCTCCTCGTCTGCGACGAACGCCAGGACGACGTCGCGCGGCGGCTGCACGCCGGTGCGCGCCCAGTCGCGGACGAGCGCGAGGGTCATCGCGTCCATGTCCTTCATGTCCACCGCGCCCCGGCCCCAGATGAAGCCGTCGCGCTCCTCGCCGGAGAACGGGTGCACGCTCCACTCGGCCGGGTCGGCGGGGACGACGTCGAGGTGGCCGTGGACGAGCAGCCCCGGCCGGCTGCGGTCCTGCCCGGGGATGCGGGCGACCAGGCTGGCCCGCCCCCGCTCGGACTCGTGGATGACCGAGTCGATGCCCACCTCGTCGAGCTTGCCGGCGACCCACTCCGCCGCCGCCCGCTCGCCCTTGCCGGTGGCGGTGTCACCGGTGTTGGTCGTGTCGATCCGGATCAGGTCGCTCAGCAGCTCCGCGACCTCGTCCTGGGCCTGGCGCAGCGGGGTGGTCTCCACCTGGGGAGCGTAGGCGGCAGGTCCGTCCTGGACCTGGCCGGGCGGGGCGGTGGTGTGCCATCCTCCCCCGCGGACCGGGGCGCGGCGTGGCGGCCCGGTCGGCCACACCGGAGGTCTGCTGCCCATGACCGTCAGGTCCCGGGACCCGCTGGCGGCTGCCCGCAGCGCGGTGCTGATCCTGCTGTTCAGCTCGGTGGCGGTCGCCGCGTGGACGGTGGTCGAGGCCCCGGGGTCGGGTCCCGCGACCCAGGCCGTGTCCTGGACCGTCGTGCTGCTGCTGGCCGCCGCGGCCGCGGTGCACCACGGGGTGCCGCCGGGACGGCTGGACCGGCTGGGCGGCGGGGCGGTCACCGCGCTGGGCGGCGTGCTGCTGGTCTGCCTGCTGCGGGTGCTCACCGACGACACGTCGGCGGCCGCGTTCGCCTTCCTCACCTTCCCGGTGCTGTGGGCGGCGTCCCACCTGCACGGTGGCGGGGTGGTGCTGGTGACCGGTGCGGCGCTGGCGGCCGACGCCGGGACGGTGCTGCTGCTGCTGCCGGTGGAGCAGGCGCTCACCGACCTGGTGTTCTCCGGGGCGGTGCTCGTCGTGCTGGCGGTGGTGCTGCACCGGGCGGCCGACCGGCAGGCCCGGCTGGTCGCCGCGCTGCGGGAGCAGGCGGGGGTGGACGCGCTGACCGGCCTGGTCAACCGGCGGGTGTTCACCGAGGCGCTGCGCAGCGCGCCGGCCGGCCCGGGGACGGCGCTGGTGCTCATCGACGTCGACGCGTTCAAGACCATCAACGACGTGCACGGGCACCCGGTGGGCGACGAGGTGCTGGTGCACCTGACCGCGGTGCTGCGCGAGCAGGTGCGCGACCACGACGCGGTGCTCTCCCGTCTCGGCGGTGACGAGCTGGCCGTGCTGCTGCGCAGCTGCAGCGCCGACGTCGCCGCACGGCGGGCCGGGGCCCTGCTCGACGCCGTCCGGTCGGCTCCGCTGACCCTGCCCGACGGCACCCGGCTGCCGGTGTCGATCAGCGTCGGGGTGGCGCACCTGCCCGCGCCGGCCGGCGAGGTGCACGGCCTCTACACCGCCGCGGACGCCGCCCTCTACGACGCCAAGCGGGCCGGGCGGGGCCGCGTCGCGGTCGCGCCGGCCTGACCGGGGGTGCCGGGACCGGCAGGGGTGGTCGGGTAGTGTGGGCGCGCACTCGTCCGGGTGGCGGAATGGCAGACGCGCTAGCTTGAGGTGCTAGTGCCCTTTATCGGGCGTGGGGGTTCAAGTCCCCCCTCGGACACCGAGTCGACCTCCACGGCGTCACAGCTGTGGGGTCCGGTCGTCATCGGGCACCGGGAGCTTGCGGCGCGCCTCGACCCCTGGAGACCAGATCCAACCCGAGCGCACTCAGCCGTCCTGCGGCGCCTCCCGGTCGGCCGCCACGCCCATGGTGCGGCAGGCCAGGTGCAGGGCCAGCCGCTGCTCGGCGTCGGCGAGGTCGACGGCGAGCAGCTGCTGGATGCGGGCCATCCGGCCAGCGACGGTGTTGCGGTGGACGCCGAGCACGGCGGCCGTCTCGGCCACCGAGGACTCCGCGTCGAGGTAGACGCCGAGGGTGTGCAGCAGGTCCCCAGGCTGGTCCTCCAGCGGCTGCAGGAGCGACCGCGCCGCGGGCTGGAAGGTGTCGGTCCGGGTCCAGGCCAGCAGCAGCTGGGCGAGCCCCAGCTGGTCCACCTGCACGAACCGGCCGGTGTGGGGGCGGCTCGCGGCGAGCCGGCAGGCGTCCGCGGCCTCGGCGAGGCTCCGGGTCAGGCCAGCCAGGCCGGGGTGCGGCCGTCCCACACCCACCTGCGTCTCCACGACCACCGCGAGGTCCCGCTGCGAGCGGCGCAGCTTCGCGGAGTGCGCCTGGACGTCGGCGGCGCCGGGCTCGTGCGTCGTCGTCGTCCAGGCCGACCAGCCGTCACCCGACTCGACGACGACCGCGCGGACGTCCTGGGCCGCCAGCGCCGCGACGACCTCGCCGCGCAGGCCGACGGTGTCCACTTCACGCTGGGCGGCGATGCGGACGGCGGTGTGCCACCCTTCCAGCGGCCACCCCGCCGCCACCGCGCGGCGCCGGGTCGCCGCGCTGGCCGCGCCCCCGGCATTGAGCAGCTCACCCAGCAGGGACGTCCGGCTACGGGCGTCCCGCTCCGAGGTGAGGCGGCGGACCGCCAGGCGGTGCCCGAAGCCGACGGCCGCGACCGCGAGCGCTGCCGCGACCGCAGCCTCCTCTGCGGCGGGCGCCTCGGGGAGAGTCGCCGCGGCCCAGGCCGCCGTCTCGCCCCCCGGCACCACGACCGGCGCAGCAAGGACCACGACCCCCGACGGAAGGGGCAGCCGGGCGTCCTCCGCCGGGTTGCGGCTCCCGAGCGCCGCGGCCAGGGCGGCGCGGTCGGCACCGGGCACGTCCCCGACGGTCACGTGCCCGCTGCGGTCCAGTAGTGCCACCGGTCGGCGCAGGACTCGGGTGACCTCCCGGGCCAGGTCCTCGACGGTTCGCCCTGCGCGCCGGCACGCGGCCACCGTCCGCAGCACCTGCCGTGCCTGCACCTCACCGGTGCGACCGAGCAGACGACGTGCGGCCAGACCGGCCTCCAGCGGCGCCGGGCTCCCGAGGACCGGCAGGCCCACCCGGTCGGCCAGCGCCGCCGTCGCCCAGCCCACCGGCTCCGTCCCGGGTAGCACCAGGGCGGCCACTCCCGCGGCCCGGGCCCGGCGGACCAGTACATCCAGCCGCCAGTCGGTCCGGTCGACCTCGTGCAGGACCACCAGCAGCCGCCCGGCGATGGCGGCCTCGGGCACCTCCGCGGCCGGCACGATGACCACACCGGTGAGTTGCCGCGCGCCGGCATCGTCGGTCAGGCCGGCCAGCACCCGCACGCCCGTCCACTCGGGCACGTGCAGGACCGCGGTCAGGGTCGCCTCCCCCGCTGGCGGGCTCACGGCTGCCCGATCAGGATCGGCTCGGCGTCGATGCCGAAGGCCCGCGGCCCGACCCGGTCCAACCGGCCCCGCTCCGGCCACCAGGAGGGACCCGGAAGGGCGAGCACGAGCACCTCGTTGCCCGGGCGGACCTCGTCGACCGCCAGCGGGACGCCGGTGCGCCGGTCCACCACGCACAGCAGGTCCGGGCAGGTCGCGACCGGTTCACCGTCGCGGAGCGCCAGGAGGTACTCGTTCTCCGCCTCCAGCCGCACCACGGCGGAGTCCTCGCCGTCGACGACGGTCACGCTGCCCCGGCCGAACCCGCCCGACGCCGCGTGCCGACCGACGTCCAGCACCCGGCCGGAGGCCAGCAACCGGCTGCCCAGCGCACCGGCCAGCGCCTCCGGTCGCGTGCCCGACCCCAGGTCGAGGGCCACGCGGCCGAGGTCGCAGGCCCGGGCGAGGCCGCCGGTCACGCAACGCTCCCGCACCAGGGACGCCGGGATCGGGGGCAGCGCGAGCGCCGCCCAGCCGCCGGACTCGGCGAGCAGGGCACGGGCGCTCCGCTCGAGACCGGATGCGTCGGCGCCGTCCACGAGCAGCGTCGGCCCACCCGGCTCGCGCATCGCGCACGGTGTCACCGGCTGCCCGCAGGCGGCCCAGGTGAACTGGTCGAGCCGCGGCATCGCCCGGCCCATCAGGTCGGCGTCGACGAACGGCAGGCCGAGGTCCAGCGCGGCCACAGGACCGCTCAACCCGTTGAGCCCGCCGACCTCCAGGCTCATGACCGCAGCCGGGCGCGCCCCCGTCCACCGGATCAGCGCTCCGACAGCCATGACGAACTCCGTGCCCTCGGGCAGCTTCTCGCCGAAGAGCCGCGTGGCGCCGACCACTCCGACCGGCACGACCAGGGCGTCGCCGAGCTCACCGGGGTCCCGGACCTCCAGCGGCGCGCTCCTCAGCCGGCGGCGCAGGACGTGGGCGAACGTCGCCGCGTCCCCTCCCCCGCCGGAACCGAGCAGGGACACGCCCCGGGTCAACGCGGCGACGTCGGCCGCGTCGATCCTGCTCAGCCCCGGGGACCACGGCATGAGGCGATCGTGCCAGCCCGGCGTCGGCGCAGGTCAGCCGCGGGGAGCGGCAGGGACGGCGTCCTCCGGCGTGGCCTCCACGGGCGCGAACCGGTGTCGGATGCCGAACGCTGCCGGGCCGAACGTGGCCAGCGCCTCCGGCGTGCGCATCAGGTCGGGGGTGGAGATGCCGACGACCGTCACCCGCTGCCCGTACCGCAGCCCCTCGGTGGTGATCGGCTCGGCGGTGTCCGCCTCCAGCACCACGATGAGGTCCGGGACGAGGCAGCGGACGTCGCCGTCGACGGTCGCGACCAGGTTCTCGTTCTGGAACTCGACGTCCATGGAGGAGTCCCCGCCAGAGGCGGCGAACCGCACCCGCCCCCGCGCGAAGCCCTCCACGGTGCGCCGTTCCACGTCGACGACCTTGCCCCGGAAGAGCACCCTCAGGTGGCTGTAGAGGGTCGGCCGCAGGGCCGTGCGCAGCGCCTCCACCGCGTCGTGGTGGGCCGCGCGGGCCTCGCGGATCGCGGTACCGAGCGAGAGGGCGAGCGAGATGGTGCGCGGCACCGCGGTCCGCTTCACGTCGGCACCGCTCATCGCGTACTCGGCGATGTGGCCGACGCCGCCGAGCCGGATGGTCAGCGCTCGGGCGAAGGACTCCATCCGGCGGTTGTCGGCGCCGGTGTCGATGATCGCGGTCTCGTCGTTCTCGCCCGCGATCGCCAGGGGCGAGCCGGCGACGCCGTAGACGGAGAAGGTCTCCATCTGGAGCTCCGGGAAGGCCCGGCCCATACCGTCGGCGTCGACCACCGGCAGTCCGGTCCGGGCGGCGACGAGCAGCGGGATCATCGAGTTGATCCCGCCGCACTCGATGGGCATCGTGGCCTGGGCCCGGCGACCGAGGTGCCGCTCGAGGGCGCGCAACGCGGCGACCGGCTCGGTCCCACGGGGGATCTTCTCCACCACCACGGTGGGGGCGCCCATCTGCGCGGTCGGGATCACCAGCGCGTCGTCATCGACCTCCTCCGGGTCGAGCACGGTGACCGGACCGGTCTCGGCCATGGCGCGCTCGACCAGCAGCCGGCCGATGAACGGGTCACCGCCGCCCCCGGTGCCGAGCAGCGCCGCGCCGCGGGCCAGGTCGGGGAGTTGGTCGGAGCTCAGCTTCCAGCTCATGCCACCGCCTCGCGCACCGCCCGCACCGGTTCGGTGTCGTAGCCGAAGTAGCGGGGACCGACCAGTTCCAGCCCGCCCTCGGTGTGCCAGCGCGGGTCGCAGGGCGCGGCCAGCACGCTGACCCGCTGGCCGAAGCGCAGGCCCTCGGTGGTGATCGGCTCCCCGGTGTCGCTCTCCAGGACGATGATCAGGTCCGGGGTGGTCGCCTCGATGCCCCCGTCGCGCTCGGCGATCAGGTGCTCGTTCTGGAAGTGCAGGACCACCCGGTGCCCGACGTCCTCGCCGAGCCCCTCGACCGTCCCCTCCCCACGGGCGAAGCCGGTGGCCGTGCGGCGGGCCACGTCGACGACCTTGCCCGTGTGCAGCACCCGGGCACCCAGGACACCAGCCACCGCGGCGACCGGGTCATCGTGTGCGGCCCGCGCCTCCCGGATGGTGCGGCCGATCCGGTCGCACAGCGAGAGCGTGCCGGCCACCCAACCCCCGCGCAGCTGCACGCCGCTCATCGCGTAGAGCGAGATGATGCTGGAGCAGCCCATGTCGATGGTCGCCGTCCGCGCCAGCCGCTCGGCCCAGTTGTTGTCCACGGTCTCGAGCACCCCCCGGTTGCCCTTCTCGTCGACGATCGCCATGGGGGTGGCGGCGACACCGGCGAGGGTCGGCAGCACCATCTGCAGCTCCGGGAAGGCGCGGCCCATGCCGTCGCCGTCCACCAGCGGCAGTCCCAGTTGGGCGGCGGCGACGAACGGGATGGTCGAGTTGACCCCGCCCGCCTCGATGCAGGCGAGGTGGGTCGGTGTGCGCCCGAGGTAGCGGGCCAGGGCCCGGACCGCTGATCCGACCTGGTCGACCGAGGGCAGCTTCTCCACCATCACCGTCGGCGCGCCCATCATCGCGACGGGCAGGACGACGGCGTCATCGGGGACCTCATCGACGCCCACCAGCGTCACCGGGCCGTGCTCGCGCAGGGCCGCCTCGGCGAGCAGCCGACCCACGTGCGGGTCCCCGCCGCCGCCGGTGCCCAGGACGGCCGCCCCGCGCGCGAGGTCGGCGAGGTCGTCAGCGGTGATCGTGCGCATCGTCAGGCTCCCATCAGCAGGTCGCCGACCGCCTTGCACCGGATGCGTGTGGCGTTGCCGGGCAGGTACGGGATCGGCACCTCGTCGAACTCGACGACGGCGACCGAGTGCGGCTCGGCGCCGGCGGCCACCGCACGGTCCACGGCCTCCTGCCGGGCCTCGTCCACCGCGGCGTCGCGGCGCCCGGGCTCGATCGCGTAGATGCGGTCCACCTCGCCGCCCACCTGGGCGATGGCCGCGCCGATCGCGTTGGCGACGGCGAAGTTCTCGGGCCGGTGGAGGGCGCCCATGCCCGGCAGCTCGTCGGGCAGCAGGATCGAGCCACCGCCCACAGCCACCACGGGCAGCGGCTCGGCGGAGGTCCGCATCCGCTCGATGACGTCGGCGACGTCCGCGGCGATCCGCTCCAGGGCCCGGCGGGCCAGGTCGGGATCGATCGACCGGACGAGGTCCGGGTCCCCGATGGCCGCGCGGCCAGCCGCGACCACCACGTCGGTCGCGGTCAGGGTGCGGCCGCCGAACACCAGCGCCTCCTGGGTGAGCCGGTGGCCCACCGAGTCCGGGCCCACGGTGATCCCGCCGCCCTCGCGGACCAGGCTGCCGCCGCCGATGCCGACGCTGAGCACGTCTGGCATCCGGAAGTTGGTGCGGATGCCGGCGACGACGACCTCGGTGGTCGCCTCCCGGGGGAAGCCGTTGGTCAGGATGCCCACATCACTGGTCGTGCCCCCGACGTCGACCACCGCGCAGCTGTCGAGGCCGGAGAGCACCGCCGCGCCGCGCATGGAGTTCGTCGGCCCGGAGGCGAAGGTCGCCACCGGGTACCGCCGGGCGAAGTCGACGTCCATGAGGGTGCCGTCGTTCTGGCTGAGGTAGATCGGCGCGGTGATCCCGTGCCCGTTCACCGACTTCGCCAGCCCCTCGACGATGCCCGTGGCCAGCTCACGCAGGGCCGCGTTGATGATCGTTGCGTTCTCGCGTTCCAGCAGCCCGATGCGCCCGATCTCGTGCGACAGCGAGATCGCCACACCCCCGCCGAGCTCCTCGGCCACGATCTCGGAGGCACGCTGCTCGAACTCGGTGTTCACCGGGGAGAACACCGAGGAGATGGCGACGCTGCGGACCCCGTGTGCGCTCATGTCCGCGGCGGCGCGGCGCAGCTCGTCCTCGTCGAGTGCCGAGATGTGCCGGCCGTCGAACTCGTGGCCGCCGTGGGCGAGGTAGGACCGACCCTTGACCGCCTCGACCATCCGCGCCGGCCAGTCGACCAGCGGTGGCAGCGAGGCGGTGGCGGGCAGGCCGAGGCGCAGGGCCGCGGTCGGGGCCAGCCGGCGTCCCTCCACGAGGGCATTGATGAAGTGCGTCGTCCCGATCATCACGGCCTGGACGTCGGCGGGGTCGAATCCCCGCTGTGCCTGGAGGCCGTCGAGGGCGCCCACGATGCCCGAGGTGACGTCGTCGCTGGTCGCCTCCTTCACCGCGGCCAGGACGGTGGAGCCCTGCATGAGGACTGCGTCGGTGTTGGTGCCTCCGACGTCGATGCCGATGCGCACGGCGCTCCTTATGTGTCTTGCGGTACGGGGATCACGAGGTGGCTGTCGGCTCGGCGACCGGGGCGGGCGACGGCTGCTGCTGCAGGTCCTGGGTCCGGGTGATCCCGACGCCGCGGATCAGGCCGATCTTGCCGGCCACGACGTACAGGGCGAAGGCCACCACGAGGGAGTTGACCGACGGCAGCCCCCAGGTGACGAAGTGGCCGATGAGGGCGGACGCCAGCCAGATCACCAGCGTCGCCGGGACCCAGGTCGGCGCCTCGTCCGGGACGGCACCCCGCTCCCGGGTCGCGTCCAGCACATTCCGCCACCGCCGGACGACGAAGTACTCGGCGACCATGATCCCGGCGATCGGCGGGAATGCGACGCCGAGCAGGATGAGGAAGTCGGTGAACCGCTCCAGGATGCCTCCGGCGGCCAGCACGCTGCCCACGACGCCGACCGCCAGGGTCACCGCCGCGCGGTTGACGCGCTTGCCGAAGACCGTGCCCACGAAGTTCACGATCCCGAGGCCAGAGCTGTACAGGTTCCAGTCGTTGATCTTCAGGGTGCCGAGGATGATCACCAGCGTCCCGATCCAGCCGACGGACGACGTGACGATGGTGATGATGTCGGCGGACTGGACGGCGTGGGCCAGCAGGACGCCGGACAGCCCGATGACGTACTCCCCCAAGGTGATGCCCACGACGGTCTGCTTCACCACGTCGGCGGAGGAACGGTTGAAGCGGGTCATGTCGGGGGTGATGACGGCGCCGACGATGAACCCGCCGGCCACCAGCGTGGTGCCCTCCATCAGGGACAGTTGCGGCCCGGGGGCAGGCGAGGCGATCAGCGTGCCGAGATCGTGGTCGACCAGCGTGGAGACGATCGACCAGCCGACGAGCACGAGGAACGCCGGCACGGTGATGTAGGCGACCCACTGCATCGAGCCGAAGCCCCACAGCACCACCATGGTGACGGCGAGGCCGAAGACGAGCGACCACCCCCAGACGGGGAGTCCGCCGACCAGCGAGACGAGGCCAGCAGCGGACACCGCGGACTGGATGCCGAACCAGCCGATGAGGCTGATCCCGATGGCCAGTCCGACGAGGGACGAACCGCCGTGCCCGAAGCCGGTCCACCGGGTGAGCAAGGAGGTCTGCATCCCCTCGCGGCACCCCATGATGCCGACGAAGATCGCGACGATCTCGAGGATGACCGCGCCCAGGGTCAGCGCCCAGAAGGCCTCCCAGAAGCCCATCCCGAACCCCAGCGCCGAGCCCAGCAGGAACTGGCTCAGCGCCGAGACCTGCCCGAAGCGCTGCACCGCGACCGACGGCCATGAGTAGCGGGCCTCGCGCGGGACCCGGGCGAGCGCGAAGTCGTCCGTGCCGACAGCAACCATGGGAGTCCTCCGGGGGAACGGGATGCCGGAGAGTAGAAGCGGCCCCGGGACGGACGCACTGTGCAGACGGCCCCGTCGGGTCGGCCGTCGCTGTGGACGGTGCACACTCCACGGGGTGTTGGGGCCGTCGTCCGGACATGCTCGTCACCTGCGCGTCACGTGCCAGCCGTGGGCACTCGTCTTCAGCCGTGTGCGAGTGAAGCCTGTCGCCCCTCGGACACCGGTCGTGGTGCTGGACCGCCATCCCGCGCGGTGCCCGCACCGGCCAGGCTCGTGAGCGCCCGTCCCATGACGACGTCCTCCCGGTGTGACAGCCGCCGCCGGTAGCCGGCTGCCCGACGCCCGGGGCGCCGGCAGGGCGCCGAGCCCCACCCCCCGCCGCGCCCGGACGCCGTGCGACGGAAGGATCCGGCCGGTCCCCGACTTACAGGTGGTTGCGAGTACAACCACCACGGAGGGACCCGTCTTGAGCACCGACCTGTTCGCGCCCTACCAGCTCGGCCCGTTCACCCTGCAGAACCGCTTCGTCATGGCCCCCATGACCCGCAACCGCGCCGGGGAGGGCACCGCCCCCACCGCGCTGAACGCCGAGTACTACGCGCAGCGCGCCGGCGCCGGCCTGATCATCACCGAGGGCACCCAGCCCTCCGCCGTCGGCCAGGGCTACCCGAACACCCCGGGCCTGCACACCGACGCCCAGGTCGCCGGCTGGCGCCTGGTCGCCGACGCCGTGCACGCCCGTGGCGGCGTCGTCTTCGCCCAGCTGATGCACGCCGGGCGGATCGGGCACACCTCGATCACCGGGCAGCGCAGCGTCGCGCCGTCGCCGGTCACCACCGCCGGCGAGGTGTTCACGCCCGAGGGCATGCAGCCGTTCGAGGAGCCGCGCGAGCTCGCCACCGACGAGCTGCCCGGTGTCGTCGGCGAGTTCGTCGACGCCGCCCGGCGCGCCCGCGAGGCCGGGCTCGACGGGGTCGAGCTGCACGCCGCCAACGGCTACCTGCTGCACCAGTTCCTCGCCGACAACACCAACGTCCGCACCGACGCGTACGGCGGCTCGCCCGCGAACCGGGCCCGGTTCGTCGTCGAGGTCGCGACGGCCGTCGCCGAGGCGATCGGCGCGGAGCGCGTCGGCATCCGGGTCTCCCCCGGTGGCGTCTTCAACGACATCGCCGAGACCGAGACCGAGGCCACCTACGCCGCGCTGGTCGAGGGCCTGGACCCGCTCCGCCTGGCCTACCTGCACATCACCGAGGGTCCGGAGACGTCCTTCGGCGAGGCCATCGCCAAGCAGTTCACCGGCGTGGTCATCGCCTCGACGGGCTTCACCGGCGCCTCGACGCTTGAGGCCGCCCAGCACGCCGTCGACAGCGGTCACGGCGACCTGTTCGCCATCGGGCGCGACTTCCTCGCCAACCCCGACCTGGTCGAGCGGCTGCGCGTCGGCGCCCCGCTCAACGAGCAGCGCCAGGACCTGTTCTACGGCGGCGGCGCCGAGGGCTACACCGACTACCCGCGGCTGTCCGCCTAGGGGGTCGGCAGCTTCCAGCCCACGGCGGACTCTCGGTCCGACCGAGGGCCGGAGCGGGGGTAGGCGCGGGCACTGTCGTGCTGTCCGGTGCACGGCCCCCGCTCCCGCCGTGGACGCCCCGCCACCCACCCCGCCCTCCCCGGGTCCCGTCTGCAGCGAGGACGCCACCCGGGCGGAGCGACCGGCCACCCCGGGGGGTGGCCGGTCGCCGGGTGCACCAAGCTGGCACCTGGACACCGATCGACGGGGAGGCCTCATGGCGCGGGTGGCGGTCACCGGCAGCAGCGGCAAGCTCGGGCGGGCGGTGGTCACCGACCTCCTCGCCCACGGCTGGGACGTGGTCGCCCTCGACCGGGTGCCGTCCCCGCGGGGTGACGTCGTCTCCTCGGTCGTCGACCTCACCGACTTCGGGCAGGCGGTCGAGGCGCTCAGCGGGATCGACGACCGGCACTCCGGCGTCGACGCCCTGGTGCACCTGGCCGCCGTCCCGGCGCCCGGTCTCGTGCCGAACGCGGCGATCTTCGCCAACAACGTGACGGCGTCCTACAACGCCTACGCCGCTGCCCTGCGGGCCGGGGTGCGCAGGGTCGTCTGGGCGTCGAGCGAGACCGTGCTGGGCCTGCCGTTCGACGAGCCGCCGCCCTACGTGCCGGTCGACGAGGAGTACGCCCCCCGGCCGAACAGCACCTACTCGCTGGTCAAGACGCTGGAGGAGGAGCTGGCCCGGCAGCTGTGCCGCTGGCACCCCGACCTGACGATGACCGGGCTGCGCTTCAGCAACGTCATGGACCCCGGGGACTACGCGCAGTTCCCCGGCTACGACGCCGACCCCCGACTGCGGCGCTGGAACCTGTGGGGCTACATCGACGCCCGCGACGGCGCGCAGGCGGTGCGCCGCGCCCTGGACCACGACGTGCCGGGCGCGGACGTCTTCATCATCGCCAACGCCGACACCGTGATGGCCCGGCCGACCGCGGACCTCCTCGCCGCCGAGTTCCCCGACGTGCCGGTCACCCGACCGCTCGGTCAGCACGAGACGCTGCTGTCGATCGACAAGGCACGCCGCGTCCTCGGTTACCAACCCGAGCACTCGTGGCGCTGACCGCCGACGGGCACGACGGGGCCGGCCGGCTGCGAGGACCGAGGCTCCTGACCGGCTGAGCGCGGCAGTGGATGCCGATCTCCGCCGCGGCCTCCTCCCGACCACGGTCAGGCGCGGGTCCGGGTCGCAGTGGAGTGCAGCCTCCGTCGCTGGTCCGCGGTGGCCTCGTCGGTCCTCAGGCCGGCGTGGTGCGGGGATCGCGGGAGAGGGCGGCGACGGCGATGCTCAGCGGGACGCAGGCGAGGAAGACGGCGTCGGTGCCCCAGGTGTCGGCGGCCGCGCCGGCGAGGGGTGGTCCGATGACGAGGCCGGCTCCCATGGCGAGCATGGCGGTGGCCAGGCCGGTGGCCGCAGCGTCGGGCACCAGTCGGGTGTTCCAGATGACCAGCAGGCCGATCGCGGCGATGAAGGCAGCGCCGTAGAACGCGGCGGACGGCAGGACCAGCCATCCGCGTCCGGTGGTGAGCAGCAGGCAGGCGGCGCCGAGTGCCAGCGCCGCCAGTCCGAGGAGCCGGGGTAGCGTCGCGCGGCTGAGGAGGGCTCCGACGGCGCCGCCGGCAACGCCGCTGAGGCCGACCACCAGCTGGAACACCGCGCCGCTGGAGCTGCCGACGGGAGCGGCTGCGGTGGCCGCCTGCACGCCGAAGGTCCAGTAACAGCCCCCCACGAGTCCGAGCAGGACCGCGGTGGTGAGCAGCCGGGGGCCCTGTCGGGCCGCCACGGGCCACAGCCGGGCGCTGGCGTCATCGGTGTCGACGAGCGGGCGGTGCGGGCCGAGCACGAGGGCGCACCAGGCGGTCACCGCCGCGGCCAGGACGGCGAAGACGATCCACACCGTCCGCCAGGAACTGCCCGCCAGCAGGCTCAACGGACCGGCCACGGCCACGCCGTAGCCGGTGCCGGAGTTGATGAGACCGTGCGCGCCCGGCCGCCGCCCGGCGGCGAGGTGGGTCTGGACGGCGGCGATGTAGGGCGGCCAGACCAGCGCCGAGCTGACGCCGGCCAGGGCGATGCCCGCACCCAGCGACACCGGGCCGGTCGCCGCAGCGCACAGCAGCATGCCGCCGGTCGCCGCCGCACCACCGAGGACGACGGTCCAGCGCAGCCCGCACCGCGCCACCAGCCGCGACACGGCCAGCGAGGCGACCAGGTAGCTGGCGTAGGAGCCGGCCCCGATGACGCCCAGGGCTGCCAGATCCAGGCCCAGGGAGTCGCGCATCTGCGGCAGCAACAGCCCATAGCCGTACCGGGACAGCCCGAAGGCGACGGCGACGACCGCCAGACCGGAGGCCACCACGGCCCAGGCAGCGGGCCGGTGCACCGGACGGCCGACGGCGGTCACGCCGACGTCCCGGGTTTCTCCAGCGGACAGCCCGGAGGCTGCCGGCAGGCGGCGCGGTCACACAGCCGGCAGGCCCGGTGGGACTGCACGCCCCGCCCGGACACCGAGGCCGTCAGCGCGCCGAGCAGCTCCTCCAGCTCCTGCCGACCGGCCTCGTCCAGGCCGTCCAGCACCGAGCCGATCGCCTCCTGGCGGGCGACCCGGACCCGGTCGGCGGTGCGGGCACCCTCCTCGGTGAGCCGCACCGTCACCGCGCGGCCGCCAGGACCGACCACCCGCCGGACCAGCCCCTGCTCCACCAGCCGATCGACCAGTCGCACACCGCCAGAACCCCCGACACCGACGGCGGCCGACAGCCCGCCCACGGACTCGCCGGGGTTCGCCTGCAGGTGTACCAACGCGGCCGCAGCGGCGCCACCGGCCGCACAGGCCTCCTCGGTCGCCTCGCGCACCCGATCCACCACCGCGAGCGCCACCACGCCCACCAGGTTCGCCAAGCGGTCCGCACCCACCCGCTGATCCTATCGCGGTTGACTGACTCAGTCAGTTGGCC
Source organism: Geodermatophilus sp. DSM 44513 (assembly GCF_032460525.1). Lineage (NCBI taxonomy): Bacteria > Bacillati > Actinomycetota > Actinomycetes > Geodermatophilales > Geodermatophilaceae > Geodermatophilus > Geodermatophilus sp. DSM 44513. The sequence continues at coordinate 2,298,113 of NZ_CP135963.1, forward strand.
TGGCACATGGCGGTCCCGGTCGACTCGGCGGAGGCGCGACGTCCGGCGGTCGCGGGCATGCTGGCGCCACACGCCCCACCCGTAGGACACCGGTCTGTCAGGAGCGCGCCAGCAGGCCACGCCGCAGCTCGTCCATGGCCTGCGCCAGGCCCACCTGCGGCGTCCAGCCCCACCCGCGCGCCCGGTCGCTGAGCAGCCGCCCGGTCCAGGCCGGCTCGTCGGTCCACTCCGGCGCGACGCCCAGCGCGTCGGTCACCGTGCCCAGGTAGTCCCGCCACGTCGCGGGCTCGCCCGCGACGATCACCGGGGTCGTCCCACCGGCCACGGGGCCCCGCCGCGGGTCGTCGGCGGTCGCGACGGCGCCGGTGGCGACGTCCGCCACCAGGGCCGCGAGGTCCTCGACGTGCACCCAGGCGAAGCTCTTCAGCGGGTTGACCCGGCGCTCCCCGTCGCGGATCTCCCGCGGTCGCAGCGTGTTCCAGATCGACGTGTCGCCGGCGCCCAGGATCGCCGGCGGCCGGACCAGCACGGTCGTGAGCCCGGTGACCTGCGCCAGCGCGGCGTCGGTGGCGTTCTTGGTGTCGGGGTGGTCACCGCTGCCCTCGGGCAGCAGCGCGCCGTCCTCGGCGACGTCCCCGACGCCGGCCGAGCGGTCGTAGACCCCGGCCGTGGACAGGTGCACCAGCCGGGCCACCCCGGCGTCCCGGGCCGCCCGGGCGAGGACCGGCGTGCCCTCGACGCCCACCCGGTGCTGCACCTCCCGCGGCGAGCCCATCGGGTGGACCGTCGTGACGACCGCGTCGGCGTCCCGGGTCACCGCCCGCGCGAGGTCCGCGTCGGTGGGGTCACCGACGTGCTCGGTGACCCCGTCGAGTGCGGGCGCGCTGCCCGCGCGGCGGACGATGGCGCGCACTCGCGCCGACCGCGCGACGAGCGCCCGGCACACCGCGGCGCCCACCAGTCCGTTCGCACCGGTCACCACGACGACGGGGGTGTCCTCGGCCATGCCGCCCACCCTGCCAGCGACCGGACGACGACGCCCCCGTGGAGGACGTCGTGGCGACCTCGGCCCGGACCCGACCGGCCGGGGTCCCGCTCAGGGCGCCACCGCCTCCCGTGCGGGCAGCGGACCCGGGGCCGGCAGGCCCGGGTCGACGGCGAGCACCTCGACGCGGTAACGCCCCCGCGGGGCGCTCACCACGGCGGACTCACCGGGAGCCCGCCCCAGCAGGGCCTGGGCCAGCGGGCCGGCCACCGAGATGCGCTCGGCGTCCAGCGCGGCCTCGGTGGGGTGGACGACACGCACGGTCTCGGGGCCCTCAGGGGTGCCGATGCGCACCCGGCAGCCGACCTCCACCCAGTGGACGTCGCGGTCGACGGGCAGCACCTCGGCCGAGCGCAGCACCACCCGGAGCGCCGCGACCTCGCTGTCCAGGTGCACCCGGGCGTCGAACAACCCGTCCGGGGGCAGGGCGGCCAGCTGCGCCCGGCAGTCGGCCAGCCGGCGCTCCAGCAGCGCGGCGCCGTCCGGGGTGAGCACCGGGTGGTCGCGGTCGACTCCGATGCCGACCTCGGTCACCAGCGCGGCCCCGAGCCGGTCCGCAGCCCGGACGGCCGCCTGGACCGCCCGGCGCCGACGGACGCCGGGGTCCACGGCATCCCGGTGGAGGGCGATGGCGGTCGAGCCCGTCGCCCCGATCTCCTCCAGCGCCGGCCGCACCCGGGCGGCGATGGCGGCGGCCTCGTCGAGCAGGTGCCGCGGCAGGGGGTCGGACGGGCGGTCCCGGGGAACACCGCGGTGCGGCAGGGCCACCAGCAGGACGAGGGGCACGGCCCGGTGGCGGGCGCGCCGGGCCGCCACCCGGGCGACCGGCAGTCGGAGGGCGCGTCCCGGAGGAAGGCGGCGACCGCGGCGGCGCTCACGGTGCGACCAGGGGGGTGGGCGCGTCCTGTGCCGGCTCGGGCACAGGCGTCGGTGCGGGGGTCCGGGCCCGGCGCGGCCGGTGGTCCTCACGCACGTGGTACTCCAGCACGGTGCGCTGCCCGAACCGGAGACCGCACAACGGACACTGGTAGCTCATCGCTGTCCCCACCTTCCGCATCGGCGTCGACAGGCCCAGAATAGCGAAACAGTTCTCGCGCAACAAGGTGCGCTTCTGGCGATCCGACCGGAGCCGGGGGCGTCCCGCCGAGGTGGTGGACATGCGGATCGACCCCCCCGTCGCCGACCCGACCCCGACGGCTGCTGCCGGGCGCGGCGCAGCCCGGCCGGGACGGTCCCGGCCGTGGACCCTGCTCACCCACCACGCGCAGATGCTGCTGGCCGTGGCCCGCCAGCCCGACGCGCGCATCCCGGACCTCGCCGCGGTGATCGGCGTGACGCCGCGCGCGGCCCTCACCCTGCTCCAGGACCTCGAGGACGCCGGCCACCTGCACCGCACCCGGGTCGGCCGGCGCAACCGCTACACCGTCCACCCGGAGTCCGCAGTGCTGGGGACCGGCCACGGGGTGCGCAGCGTCCGGCAGTTCCTCGCCGCCTTCGGGACAGTGACCGCGGACACCGTCGACACGGCTTGACAAGCGAAGCAAACTTCGTGCATTGTCGTGCTACGTCCAAGAGAGCGCGGACGCCGGTCCCCCACCGACGCCCAGGGAGGACGCGTGGACGCACCGACCCCCACCCGCAGCGAGCTGCTCGCCCGCCGCCGTCGGGCCACCCTGGCGGTCCAGGGCCGAGACCTCCTCCAGGACAAGCGCGCCGCCCTCGTCCGCGCCTTCCAGGCACGCAGCACCGCCCTGCTGGTGCGGCTGGAGGAACTGTCCCGCACCGCCGCCCGGGCCCACGCCCGGCTGGACCGGGCCCGCGCCGAGCTGGGCACCGAGGCGGTGGCGTCCGCGTCCTTCGCCGCCACCGGCCGGGTGGGCGTGCGGCTGACCAGCTCCTCGGTGGCCGGTGTCGTCGTCGTCGACGCCGAGCACGCGCCGGTGCGCCGCGACCCGGCCGCGCGGGGCTACGCGACCACCCTGGTCGACCCGCACGTCGACGCCGCCGCCGACGCCTACGAGCAGGAGGTCCAGGACCTGCTCGACCTGGCCGCGCTGGAGCTCACCGTCCGGCGGCTGGCCGAGGAGATCGCCAGCACCACCCGCCGGGTCAACGGCCTGGAGCACGTCGTCATCCCCCGGCTGCGCAGCGAGGCCCGGCGGATCGCCCTCGCCCTCGACGAGCGCGAGCGCGAGGAGACCGCACGGCTCAAGCGCGCCCGCGCCCGGGCCCGGCGCCGCGCCACCGCCCGGGCGACCCACCCCGTCCCCACCCCGTCCACCCCAGGGAGCACCCGGTGAGCACCGAGTCACTGCGCGCCGTCCGCGAGCTGGAGCACGAGATCGGGCAGCGGCTGGCCGCCGCCCGCTCCTCCCGCGCCGTGGTCGACCGCGCCACCGCGGAGGCCCGCCAGCTGGCCGAGGCCGCGACCGTCGAGGCGCGCGAGCTGGCCCGCCGCCGCGTCGCCGCACTGGTCGAGGACGCCGGACGCCGGGCGGCCGAGCTGCGGGCCGCCGGAACCCGGCGCGCGCAGCGGCTGCGGGCCGAGGCCGCCGCCCGGCTGGACGCCGACGTCGAGGACCTGCTGGCCGTGGTCGCGCCCACGCGTCCCCCCGCCTGGGCGCGCGGCACCAGGGAGGGCTGACCGTGCTGGTGCCCATGACCCAGCTCGAGCTGCTGGGCCACCGCGAGCAGCTCGACGAGGTGCTGCGCCGGCTGCAGCAGCTGCGCGCGGTGGAGGTGGCCGGTGCGGACACCCCTCCGGCCGGTGGCGCGCCCGCGCCCGCACCGGCCGGCGACCCGCCCGCCGGGGGACCCGGTCCGGAGCTCCGCGAGGTGGCCGACCTGCTGGCCCGGGTCGAGCGGCTGCTGGAGCTGGCCGCCCCTGACGACCCGACCCCGCAGCTGCCCCCGCCGGGGACGCCCGAGCCGCCCACCTCCGCCCTCGCCGAGATCGTCCGGCAGCAGGAGGACCGGACCGACGGGTTGCTGACCCGGCTGGAGCAGCTGCGCGCCGAGGGCGACGCGCTGCCCCGCAGCGCCGCCTCACTCGCCGCACTGCTGCCCCTGGTGCCCGAGCTGGCCGAGCTGTCCGACGCCGAGCTGGCCGACCTGCACCTGACCACGATCGCCCTGGTGCTCGACGACCCGGAGGGGCGGGTCGCCGGCGAGCTGCGCGACCAGCTGACCGACGCACTCGGGGACAGGTTCCTGCTGGTCACCGCCGCGGTCGACGGCGGCTCGGTCAGCTGCCTGCTCATCGTGCCCAGCGCCGCCGCGGCCGACGTGGAGGCCCTGCTGGGGCGCGACCGCATCGCCCGGGTCACCATGCCGGAGGCCTACGCGCACCGGTCGCTGGCCTCGACGGTCACCACGATGCAGGCCCGGCTGGCGGCACTGCCCGGTGAGCTGGCCCAGGCCGAGGCCGCGGTGCGCGAGGCCCTGGCGCCTGCCGTGCCGGCGCTGCGGCTGGCCCGCGGCGTGCTCGCCGCCCGGGCCGAACGACGGGCGGCCGCGGCACACGCCGACCTCGGCGAGCGCACCTTCGCGCTGCGGGCCTGGACGCCGCGGGCCCACGTCACCGCGGTCGCCGACGCGCTCACCGGCCTGGACCGCCCGGTCGTGGTCGCCGAGGTGCGCGCCCGCGAGCGCGTCGGCACCCCACCGACGCTGCTGCGCAACAGCCGGCTGTTCCGGCCCTTCGAGCGGCTGGTCGGCTTCCTGTCCTGGCCGGGACAGGGTGGGCTGGACCCGACCGGGCTGATGGCCGTGGTACTGCCGCTGCTGTTCGGCATCATGGTCGGCGACGTCGGCTACGGGGTGCTCCTGGTCGCGATCGGCTGGTGGGCCCGGCGGCGCTGGGGCCGCCGCAGCCAGGTCGCCGACGACGCCGGGCGCATCCTGGTCGCCGGAGGCGCCTGGTCGGTGGTCTTCGGCGCCCTGTACGGGGAGCTGTTCGGCGACCTCGGCCGCTACGCCCTCGGGATGCCGGCGCTGTGGTTCTACCGGGGCGGGCCGGACGCGCTGACCCCGCTGCTGCTGTTCGTGCTCGGCGTCGGCGTGGCCCACGTCGTCCTGGGACTGCTGCTCGGGCTGTGGACGGCGGTCCGCGAGCGGCACGGCGGCCACGTCGCGGAGCGACTCGGCACCCTGCTGGTGCTCTGCGGCCTGTTCGCCCTCGCCGGCGTCGCGGTCCAGGCCCTGCCCGGCGGCGCGGTCCCCCCGGCGGTGGCCGCCGTGGTGGTGGGCATCGTGCTCACCTCGGTGGTGCACGGGGCGCTGGGCGCGCTGCTCGGGCCGCTGGAGGTCATCGGCGCCATCGGCAACGTGCTGTCCTACTTGCGGCTGGCCGCCGTGGGCCTGGCCTCGGTGTACCTGGCGGTCGTGGCCAACGAGCTGGCCCGTCAGGCGCCGCTGCTCCTCGGCCTGGTGATCGCGGTCTTCTTCCACGCGCTGAACCTGGCCCTGGCTGCCTTCAGCCCCATGGTGCAGGCGCTGCGGCTGCACTACGTGGAGTTCTTCGGCACGTTCTACGAGGGCGGCGGGCGCGCCTTCGCCCCGCTGGGCGCCGGTCTGCCGGCCGCCGCGGCGATGGCGCCGCCCACCGTCGTCCCGGCCGAGGTCGCGGGACCCGCGACCGTGCCGGCGCAGGCGGCCACCGAGCCGGGGACCGGGGTCCTACCCGAACCAGCCCGGTCCTGACCCCCACCCGACCGACAGGAGGACACCTGCCATGGAACTCGGACTGCTCGCCATCGGTGCCGGTCTCGCCGTGGGCCTGGCCGCGCTCGCCGCGGGCATCGCCCAGGCCCGGATCGGTGCCGCGGCGATGGGCGCCATCGCCGAGAAGCCGGAGCTGACCGGCCGCGCCATCCTCTTCGTGGCCCTGCCCGAGACGACGGTGATCCTCGGCTTCGCCGTCGCGGCCATGATCATCCTGCTGCTGGGCGGTTGACGTGGGCCTGACCGACCTGCTGACCGCCCTCGACGAGGAGGCCGCCGCCGAGCTCGAGCAGGCCCGGCGGCAGGCCGAGGAGGAGGCCCGCCGGATCGCCGCCGAGGCGCGGTCGGCCGCCGACGCGCTGCGGGCCGGGGCGCTGGCCGAGGCGGAGGCGGAGGGCCGCCGGGCCGCCGCCCGGCTGCTGGCCCGGGCCCGGGCGGAGGTCGCCGCCGAGTGGCGCGAGGCCCGCGAGGAGGCGCTGCGGGAGGTGCTCGACCGCACCGAGGCCCGGCTCGCGGGACTGCGGGACTCCGCCGGCCACGACGCGGTGCTGGCCGCGTGCCTGGCGGAGGCCCTCGCCGCACTGCCCGCTGCGGTGGTGGTGCACGTCGACCGGCGTGACGCCGACCTGGCCGGCCGGGAGCTGTCGCAGCGGGACGGCGGGTCGCCGCCGGTGCGCGCCGACCTGGACACCTGGGGCGGCTGCGTGGTGGCCGACGGCGCGGGCCGGTTCGTCGACGACACCCTGGAGACCCGGCTGCGGTCGGCCTGGCCCGCCTGGCGGGCCGGGGCGGCGGCCCGCTGGGCGCAGGCCGCGGGCACCGGGGACGGCGGCCCGGCGGTGCGGCCGTGAGCCGGCCGGACCTGGTCACGGGCAACACCCGGCTGCGCGCCCGCCGGACCGCCCTGCTCGACGCCGGGCAGCTCGCCCGGCTCGCCGAGCGGGACCGGGCGGGCCTGGCGGCCGACCTGCGCGCCACCGCGTACGGGCCCCTCCTCGGGTCCGGGCCGGTGGACCGGCCGGCGCTGCTGCGGGCGGTCGAGGAGCGCCGGCGGGAGGCGCTGCGCGGGGTGCGCACGGTCTACCGCGGCGAGGCGGCCGAGGTCGTCGGTGTGCTGCTGGCGCGCTACGACCTGGCCGACACCCTCACCCTGCTGCGCGGCGCGGCCCACGACCTGCCCGACGACGACGTGCTCCCGGCCCTGCACTGCGTGGGGGCCCTGACCCCGGCCGGCGCGCGGCACGTGGTGGCCGAGGAGGCCGAGGCGGTGGTGCACCGGCTGGCCGCCGCCCGGCTGCCGGACCCGGAGACCGCGGCGGCCGCCCGGCGGGCGTGGGAGCGGTACCTGCTGCACGGCGACCTCGCCGAGCTGGAGCTGACCGTGGCCCGGGCCGCCACCGCCCGGGCCGACCGGCTGCTGGCCGCCGTCGGCCGCCCGGCCGCCCCGCTGCGCGCCTTCCTCGCCGCCGAGCGCGACGCCGCCAACCTGCTCACCGCCCTGCGGCTGGCGCGGGCGGGCACCGCCGACCCGGGCGCCGTGCGGGCACAGCTGCTCCTCCCGGGCACCGTCCCGGAGCGGGTGCTGCTGGCCGTGGCCGCGGGCGGCGACCCGGGGGCCGCCGCGCCCGCCGCCTGGCGGGCGGACCTCGCCCGGGCCCTCGGCACCGGGGACCTGCCGGGCCTGGCGCGCACGCTCGAGCAGCGCCGGCTCGCCGCGGCGGCCGCCGGCTGGCGGACCGGCGACCCGCTCGGCGTCGCGGTCCCGCTGGGCTACGTCGCCGCCGTGGAGGAGGAGGCGCGCCAGCTGCGCGAGCTGGTCACCCTGGCCGCCGGGCCGCGGTTGCGCCCGGCCGACCCCGCGGCGCGCGAGCCGGTGGGGGTGGCGGCGTGAACGCGGGCGGGCCGGTGGGCACGGTGCCCCCCGCCCCGGAGGAGTGGCCGGCCGACCTGCTGGTGCTCGCGCCGCCGGACACCGCGGCCGGGTTCCGGCTCGCCGGCACCCGCACGGTCGCCGTCGACGACCCGGCCGCCGCCCGGCGGCTGGTCGAGGCCGAGGTCGCCGCCGGGTCCGGCGGCGTGATCGCGGTCGCCGAGCGGCTGTGGGCGGCCCTGCCGGCCGGCGTCCGTGCGGAGTGGGCCGCCCGCACCGTCCCCCTGGTCGTGCCCCTGCCCGCGGAGGAGGACGCGGCCGCCGCCGCCCGGCGGTCCCGGGTGCAGGAGCTGCTGGCCCGGTCCGTCGGCTACGAGATCACCTTCACCCCGGAGGAGACCTGACATGAGCTCCGACACCGCCCCGGCCCCGACGGGCACCTCTCTCGGCGACGCCGCCACCGGCCGCCTGGCCCGGATCGCCGGCCCGGTGGTCACCGCCGTCGGGCTGCCCGGCACCCGGCTGTTCGACGTGGTGCGGGTCGGCGCCGACGGCCTGCCCGGGGAGGTCATCCGCATCGAGGGCGACCGGGTCACCATCCAGGTGTTCGAGGACACCACCGGCCTGCGGGTGGGCGACCCGGTCGTGGACACCGGCGCGCCGCTGCTCGCCGAGCTCGGCCCCGGGCTGCTGGGCAGCATCGTCGACGGCACCGGCCGCCCGCTGACCGTCCTGGCCGGCAGCACGCCGGACGGCGGCGTGGCCCGGCCCTTCGTGGCCCGAGGCGCGGACCCGCCCCGGCTGGACCGCACCCGGCGCTGGGACTTCCGCCCCGCGGTCGCCGTCGGCCAGCGGGTCGGCCCCGGCGACGTGCTGGGCACCGTGGCCGAGACGCCCGCGCTGGAGCACCGCGTGCTGGTGCCGCCGGACGTGCGCGGGACCGTCACCGCCGTCCACCCGGGGCCGGCCACCGTCACCGACCCGGTCGTCGCCGTCGACGGCGAGCCGGTGGCGATGCTGCGGCGCTGGCCGGTGCGCGAGCCCCGGCCGGTGCGCGCCCGGCTGCCGCTGGACCGGCCGCTGGTGACCGGCCAGCGGGTGCTCGACGTCCTGTTCCCGGTCGCCGCCGGGGGCAGTGCGATCATCCCGGGCGGTTTCGGCACCGGGAAGACGATGACCGAGCAGGCGCTGGCCAAGCACGCCGCAGCCGACGTCGTCGTCTACGTCGGCTGCGGCGAGCGCGGCAACGAGCTCACCGAGGTGCTGCAGGAGTTCCCCGAGCTGGTCGACCCGCGCACCGGCGCGCCGCTGGTGCAGCGCACCGTGCTGGTGGCCAACACCAGCAACATGCCGGTCGCCGCCCGGGAGGCCAGCATCTACCTGGGCATCACCTACGCCGAGTACTTCCGCGACCAGGGCCACGACGTCGCGCTGATGGCCGACAGCACCAGCCGGTGGGGCGAGGCACTGCGCGAGGTGTCCACCCGGCTGGAGGAGATCCCCGCCGAGGACGGCTACCCGGCCTACCTGGCCTCCCGGCTGGCCGGCTTCTACGAGCGCTCCGGCCGGGTGGTCTGCCTCGGCGAGGGCACCGGGGACGGCGACCGCACCGGCTCGGTCACCGTGATCGGCGCGGTGTCCCCCGCCGGCGGCGACTTCTCCGAGCCGATCACGCAGAACAGCCTGCGGCTGGCCGGGGCCTTCTGGGGCCTGGACACCGCGCTGGCCCGGCAGCGGCACTACCCGGCGGTGAACTGGACCCGCAGCTTCACCCAGTACGACGTCACCGGCTGGTTCGACGCCGAGGTGGCGCCGGACTGGTCGGCGCTGCGGTCCTGGGCACTGGCGCTGCTGCAGCAGGAGGGCGCGCTGCAGGACGTCGTCCAGCTGCTGGGGGTGGAGGCGCTGGCCCCCGAGCAGCGGGTGGTGCTGCGCACCGGGCGGCTGCTGCGCGAGGCCTTCCTGCAGCAGTCCTCCTTCGACGAGCGCGACGCCAGCAGCCCGCCGGCGAAGTCGGTGGCCATGCTGCGGGTGCTGTCGGAGACGCACGCGGCCATGACCGCGGCGCTGGCCCGCGGCGCCCCGCCCTCGGCGCTGGTGACCGCGCCGGTGCTCGGCGAGCTGGCCGGCATGAAGCAGTGGGACGCCGAGCAGGCGACCGCCCAGGCGCCCGCGCTGGCCGCGCGGGTGCGTGCCGCCCTGGAGGGAGTGCGATGACCACCACCCCGACGACGACCACCGAGCCGCTCTACACCGTCGGGCACACCGCGGTGGACCGGGTCGCCGGCCCGCTGCTGGTCATCGACAGCGCCGACGACCTCGCCTACGGCGAGTTCGTCCAGGTCGAGACCGGCGGAGGCGCCCTCGGCGCCCCGGTCACCCGCCGAGGGCAGGTGCTCGAGGTCGACGGCTCCCGGGCGGTCGTGCAGGTGTTCGCGGGCACGGCCGGCATCGGCCGGGAGGGCACCACCGTGCTCTCCCGGGGCCGGCCGGCGCGCACCGGCGTCGGCCGCGACCTGCTCGGCCGGGTCCTCGACGGCGCCGGCCGGCCCCGCGACGGCGGGCCCGAACCGGTCGCCGAGGACGAGCGCGACGTCAACGGCCTGCCGCTGAACCCGGTGGCCCGCGACCACCCCGACGAGTTCATCGAGACCGGCGTCTCGGCGATAGACGGGCTGCTGACCCTGGTCCGGGGTCAGAAGCTGCCGGTGTTCTCCGGCTACGGGCTGCCCGCCGACGAGCTGGCCGCCCGCATCGCCACCGAGGCGCGGGTGCCCGGCGACGACGGGGCCGGCTTCGCGGTCGTGTTCGCCGCCATGGGCGTCACCCGGCGCACCGCGGACTTCTTCACCGAGCGGCTGGCGGCCAGCGGCGCGCTGGAGCACTCGGTGCTGCTGCTCAACCTCGCCGAGGACCCGACCGTGGAGCGCATCCTCACCCCCCGGGTGGGGCTGACCATCGCCGAGCACCTGGCCTACGAGCACGGGCTGCACGTGCTGGTGGTGCTCACCGACATGACCAGCTACTGCGAGGCGCTGCGGGAGATCTCCGCGGCCCGCGAGGAGCTGCCCGGCCGGCGCGGCTACCCCGGCTACACCTACACCGACCTCGCCACCCTCTACGAGCGCGCCGGCCGGGTGCGCGGGCGGCCGGGCTCGGTGACCCAGCTGCCCATCCTGTCCATGCCCGACGACGACATCAGCCACCCGGTGCCCGACCTGACCGGCTACATCACCGAGGGCCAGGTGGTGCTGTCCCGGGAGCTGAACCGCACCGGGGTCTCCCCACCGATCGACGTGCTGCCCTCGCTGTCGCGGCTGATGAACGCCGGCATCGGGGCCGGGAGGACGCGGGAGGACCACCGCGCGGTCGCCGACCAGCTGTACGCCTGCCACGCTCGGGGCATGGAGGTGCGCCGGCTGCTGTCGATCGTCGGGGAGGGGGCGCTGGCCGACGACGACCGCCGCTTCCTCGCCTTCTCCGCGGCGTTCGAGCGGGAGTTCGTCGGCCAGGGCGGGGGGCGGCGCAGCATCGCCGAGACACTGGACACCGCCTGGCGGCTGCTCGCGCCGTTCCCGGACGACGAGCTGACCCGCATCCCGGCGACGCTGCGGGAGCGGTACCGCCCGTCGCCGGCATGAGCGGCACCGCGCTGGACCGGCCCGCCGCCGTCGCCACGGGGGTGGACGACGCGCGGCTGGCCGGGCTTCAGCGCTGGAACCTGGCGCTGACCGTGCTGCACGCGGCGCAGGCCGCCGCGGTGCTGGTGCTGGCGAGCGGCTTCGCGATCACCGTGACGTCGTCCTTCCCGGCCGGTCCACCCGGGGCTCCGGTGCCGGCGCCGGAGCCGCTGGTCGACGTCGGCGTGGGGGCGGCGATCGCGGTCTTCCTCGCCCTCGCCGCGGTCGACCACCTGGTCACCGCCACGGTGGCGCGCCGGCGCTACGAGGACGACCTGCGGCGGGGCATCAACCGGTTCCGCTGGCTGGAGTACTCGGTCAGCTCGACGGTCATGGTGCTGCTGATCGCCGCCTACACCGGGATCACCGGGCTCAGCGCGCTGATCGGCATCGCCGGCGCCAACGTCGCGATGATCCTGTTCGGCTGGGTGCAGGAGCGGGTGAACCCGCCCGGGCGGACGCGGACGACGATGCTGCCGTTCTGGTTCGGCTGCGTCGCCGGAGCGGCGCCCTGGGTGGCGATCACCGCCAACATCCTCGGCGCCGAGCAGATCCCCGGCTTCGTCTACGGGATCTTCGGCTCGCTGTTCGTGTTCTTCGCGAGCTTCGCGGTCAACCAGTGGCTGCAGTACCGGGCGATCGGCCCGTGGCGCAGCTACGCCTACGGCGAGCGGGCCTACCTGGTGCTCAGCCTGGTCGCCAAGAGCGCGCTGGCCTGGCAGGTCTTCGCCGGGTCGCTGGCCACCTGATCCCGACGCCGCCGCGGCACCGCGGTCAGACCGGTGTGGCCCGGGCGCCCAACGCGCCGGCGGGCAGGCCCAGCAGCGCCTCGGCCCCGGCGGCGGCCAGCCGGTCGTGCTGCGCGCGGTCGAGGACGTGCAACGCGTGCAGCTGGACGGCGAGGCCGTCGACCAGCGCGGTGAGCGCGCGGGCGGCCTCCGCCGGGTCGGGGACGTCGAGCAGCCCGGCGCGGACGCCGGCCTCGATCACCCGGCGGGTGTGGTCCTCGCACGCGCGGTGGTGGTGGACCAGCGTGCCCGCCAGCTCCGGGTCCCTCGGCGCCTCCGCCCAGGCGTCCACCCACAGCAGGTAGTGCTGCTCGTCGGTGCCCCGGCACACCTCGACCAGCCGGGCCAGCGGGTCGCCGAGGTCGGCGCCCGCCAGCTCGTCGAGCTCCTCACCGGCCGCCCGGTCGAAGGCGGCGGCGAGCAGCGCCCCGCGCGAGGGGAAGTAGTGCCGGAGCAGGCCGTGCGCCACGCCGACCTCCGCGGCCACGTCGCGCAGGGTGACCGCGGCGAAGCCCTTGCGCGCGATGAGGGCCAGCGCCGCGTCCAGCAGCTGCTCGCGGCGGTCCTCCGGGGATCTGCGTTCGGCCACGGGACGAGGGTAGCGCCTGCTGTTGTCCATGTGGACAACACCGCGGTAGCCTGTTGTCCATGCGGACAACGACTTCACGCCGGGCGGCCACCGGCGCCTACGCCGGGATGGTCGTGGTCGCCGGCGGCAGCATGGTGGTCTTCCCGCTGTTCCCCGCGCTGCAGGATCGGCTGGGGCTGTCGACGGCGGCCCTGGGGCTGGTCGCGGCGGCCGGGTTCCTCGCCGCACTGGTCGTCGAACTGACCCTCGCCCCGCAGGCCGACCGGGGGCACGGCCGGTCCATGGCCGTCGTCGCGGCGCTGCTCGTGGCCGCCTCCCTGGCCTGGTCGGCGGTGGCCGCCGAGGCCTGGCAGCTGGTCGCCGCCCGGGCCCTCGGCGGAGCGGGTCTCGGGCTGTTCTCACCGGCCGCGGCGGGGCTGCTGATCCGGCGGGCGCCCGAGCGGTCCGGTGAGGCCCTGGGGCGGCTGAGCACGGCCGAACTCGGCGGCCTGGCCGTGGGCCCGATGCTCGCGGCGGTCGCGCTGCGCTGGACCGAGCCCGGCACGGTGTTCGCCGGCGCGGCCGCGGTCAGCGCGGTCACGGCGGTCGTCGTCGGCGTTCTCCTGGGTGGCGAGCAGCGCCCCGCCCCGGGGCACCGCCCCCCGGCGCTGGCCTTCGACCTGCTGCGCCACCGGCGGGTGCTGGGCGCGGTGCTGCTCGCGGTCGCGGTGATGGTGCCGGTCGGCGCCTACGACGCCATCTGGCCGCGGTACCTGGCCGACCTGGGCGCCGACCCGCTGCTCATCGGCCTGTCCTACCTGCTCTTCGCGCTGCCCTTCATGGTGGTGGCCGCACCGGCGGGCCGGCTCGCCGACCGGGTCGGCGGACCGGTCGCGTTCACCCGGGGCACCGCCGTCCTCGTGCCGTTCATCGCGCTCTACGCCGTCGTGACCGACCCGTGGGTCGCCACCGTCGCCGGGGTGGCGGAGTCGACGGTGCAGGCGCTGGCCCTCGTCGGCGCGGTCGCCACCATGGCCCAGGCGGTGGACCCGTCCCGGGCCGGCTCCGGCCAGGGGCTGGCCCGCGCCGCCGGGCTGGTCGCCGCGACGGCCGTGGCGGCCGCCTCGGGCGCGGTCTACGCGCTGGGCGGCCCCCTGCTGCTGTTCCTCGGGACGGCGGTCGCCGTCGTCCTGGTGTCCCTGGCCGCCTGGCCCCTGCTGCGCCGCGGCCGCACCGCGCCGGACGGGGTGCGCGCGGTCCCGGCCGCGACGGCCGGCCCGGCGGTCGCCCGGGCGGAGCGGTCCCGGTGACCGGCCGCACGGTCCTCGTGGGCGCCACCGGCGGCATCGGCGCGGCGACGGCCGCGCACCACGCGGCCCGGGTGGGCGAGCTGGTGACCGTGTCCGACTCCCTTTCACACGAGATGTGTTTCGTGTGATGATCTTCTTATGAATGAGCGTGTGGAGGACACCGCCCGGAGGCGGGCCGCCGGGCCGGGCGACCCGCCGGCCGCCGGATCCGACCCTCCCCCGGTCGTGCCGTTCGACAGCCTGCCGGAGATGCTGACCGCGGCCGCCGCGGAGCACGCCACGGCGACGGCGTTCACCGCCTGCTTGCCCAACGGCATGAACGGCAGCCTGTCCTTCGCCGCCGTCGACCGGGCCGCCGACTGCTTCGCGGCCTTCCTGCGCGAGGAGCTCGGCCTGGCCCCGGGTGACCGGGTGGCGGTGCAGGTGCCCAACTGCCTGGCCTACCCGGTGGTGGCCTTCGGCGTCCTCAAGGCCGGCTGCGTGCTGGTGAACACCAACCCGCTCTACACCACGCCGGAGCTGCAGCGGCAGTACGCCGACGCCGGGGTGGCCGCCGTCGTCGTGGTGGACCTCTTCGCCGACCGGCTGGCCCCCGCGCTGCCGGCGCTGGGCGACCCGCCCGTCGTCCTGGTGCGGGTGACCGAGTTCTTCCCCGGCTACGTCGCCGGCATCGTCCGGCTGGTCCAGCGGTACTGGGACCGCTCGCTGCCGGCGGTCGCCTTCCCGGCCACGACGCTGGCCGACGCGCTCGGCCGGGGCGCGGCCCACCTCGGGGACGGCGACGCGCGGCGCTACTGGCACGACCTGCGCCCGGGCGACCTCGCCGCCCTGCAGTACACCGGCGGCACGACCGGGGTGAGCAAGGGGGCGGTGCTGACCCACGGCGCCCTGCTGGCCAACGTCGAGCAGGTGCTGGCGTCCGTCGGCGACGCGGTGCGCCCGGGACGGGAGACGGTGCTCACCGCGCTGCCGCTGTACCACGTCTTCGCCTTCACGGTGAACCTGCTGGGCTTCTACCGCCGGGGCGCGCACGACGTCCTCATCCCGTCCCCGCGGCCGCTGGGCAACCTGAAGCGGGCGCTGGAGAACCACCCGGTCACCTGGATCACCGGGGTGAACACCCTCTTCGACGGCCTGTGCCGGGAGCGCTGGTTCACCGAGCACCCGCCGGCGCAGCTGCGCGCCGCGGTCGCCGGCGGCATGGCCCTGCACGGGTCGGTCGCGCAGCGCTGGGAGCAGGTCACCGGCGTCCCGGTGGTCGAGGGGTACGGGCTGACCGAGGCGTCCCCGGTGCTGACCTTCAACCCGCTGGACGGGCGGGCGCGCGCGGGCACGGTGGGCCTGCCCGTGCCGGGCACGGTGCTGCGCTGCACCGACGACTCCGGGCGGACGGTGCCGGCCGGTGAACCCGGCGAGCTGCGCGCCCGCGGACCGCAGGTGATGGCCGGCTACTGGCGCCGTCCGGAGGAGACGGCGGCGGTGCTGCGGGACGGCGAGCTGCGCACCGGCGACGTGGCGGTCGTCGACGCGGACGGCTACGTGCGGCTGGTGGACCGGACCAAGGACCTGGTCCTGGTGAGCGGCTTCAACGTCTACCCGAGCGAGGTGGAGGAGGTGCTCACCGCGCACCCCGGCATCCGGGAGGCCGCGGTCGTCGGCGTGCCGGCCGACGGGTCCGGGGAGCGGGTGCGCGCGGTCGTCGTCCGCACCGACCCGGCACTGACCGCCGAGCAGGTGCGGGCCTGGGCGGCGCAGCGGCTGGCCGCCTACAAGGTCCCCCGGGACGTCGTGTTCACCGACGACCTGCCCAAGTCGCCGATCGGGAAGGTCCTGCGCAAGGACGTCCGGGCGGCGCAGGCCGCCCACCCGGCGCCGGCTCCGCAGGCCGCCCCCCCGGCGCCGGCTCCGCAGGCGGGGGGCTGAGCGCGGTGGTCGGGCCGTTCGAGCAGGCCGTGCTCACCGCCATCCTGGCGGTGGTGATGCTGGGCATGGGCGCGGCGATGACGCCCCGCGACCTGGGCGACGAGGTGCGCCGCCCCCGCGCCCTTCTCCTCGCGGTGGTCGGCCAGTTCGGCATCATGCCGCTGACCGCCTTCGCGCTGGCCCGGCTGCTGGACCTCCCCCCGGCCCAGGCGATCGGCCTGCTGATCGTCGGCTGCATGCCGGGCGGGACGACGTCGAACCTCTACACCTACTTCGCCCGGGCCAACCTGGCGCTCAGCGTGGTCGTCACCATCGCCACCACGCTCACCGCCACCGTGCTCACCCCGCTGGTGCTGCTGCTCTACGGCGGCGCCCTGGCCGAGGACATCGCGGTCCCCACGGGCACCGTGGTGGCCAGCCTGGTGCTGCTCGTCCTCCCGGTGCTGCTCGGCCTGTGGGTCCGCCGGCGCACCGCCAACCTCGGGGCGACCCTGGAGCTCGTCGGCAGCGTGCTCGGGGTGCTGTTCATCGTGCTGCTGATGGTCACCTGGGTGCCGCGCAACTGGCAGCTGCTGGTCCAGTCCCCCTGGCAGGTCTACGCCGGGGCCATCGGGCTGCCGCTGCTGGGCATGGCCGCCGCGTACGGCTACGCGCGGGTGCTGGGCCTGCGGGTGCCCGACCGGCGCACGCTGGCCCTGGAGATCGGCATCGTCAACGGGCCGCTGGCGATCACCATCGTGCTGCTGTCGTTCACCGGCGCCCTCGAGCAGGAGGTGCTGTTGCTGCCGGCGCTCTACTCGCTGTTCGTGGTGCTCACCGCGACGGTCGTGACGATCGGCTTCCGCCGGGCCCACGACCGCGCGCAGCAGCGGATCCCCGAGCTGCTGTGACCCCCCGCCCCCGCCGGGGGACGCCCGGAGGTGGCCGGCCGTGACCCGGGCCCCGTCGATCCGCACGCTGGTCGAGCAGACCCCCGACAGCCGCGACCGGGTGGTCGACCTGCTGCGGGCCGCGGCGGTCCTCACCGTGGTCGTCGGGCACTGGACGGCCGTGGTCGTCGTCGTCCGCGACGGCGGGCTGACCGGCACCAACGGGCTCGGCCTGTGGCCGCCGGCGCAGTGGCTGTCCTGGCTCCTGCAGGTCGTGCCGCTGTTCTTCCTGGTCGGCGGGTACGCGGGCACGGCGTCCTGGCAGTCGGCCCGCGCCCGCGGCCGCCCGCCGCTGGGCTGGCTGGCCGACCGGCTGCACCGCCTGCTGCGGCCGACGACGCTCTTCCTGGCCGCGGTCCTCACCGGCACCGCGCTCGGCCGGCTGGTCGCCGACGCCGACCTGGTCGCCACCGCGGCGTGGCTGGTGGCCGTCCCGCTGTGGTTCCTCGCCGTCTACGTCGCCGTCGTGGCCACCACCCCGCTGCTCGTGGCCGCGCACGACCGCTGGGGGCTGCGGGTGCCCCTGGTCCTGGCGCTCGCGGTCGCCGCCTCCGACGCACTGCGGCTGGCCACCGGCGTCCCGGGCGCCGGCGCGGCCAACGCCCTGCTCGTGTGGGCCTGCCTCTACGCGCTCGGCGTGGCCTGGCGGGCGGGCACGCTGCTGCGCCGGCGCTCCACACCGGCGGTCCTGCTGGCCGGCGGCGGGCTGGCCGCCGTCGGACTGGTCGCCCTGGGCCCCTACCCGCTGAGCATGCTGGGCGTCCCCGGCCAGGAGTTCCAGAACACCGCGCCGCCCACCCTGGCCCTGCTGGCCCACGGCGTGGCCCAGACGGGGGCGGCGCTGCTGCTGCACGGCCCGCTGGGGCGGCTGGCCCGCCGGCCCGCGGTGTGGACGGCGACCGCCGCGGTCAACGGGACCGTCCTGACCGTCTACCTGTGGCACCTCGTCCCGGTGCTGGTCGCCGCACCGGCGCTGTACCTCACCGGCGTCCTGCCGCAGCCGGAGCCGCTGACCGCCGGCTGGTTCGCCCTCCGCCCGGTCTGGGTCCTCACCTGCGCGGTGGTGCTGCTGGTCGTCGTGCTCACCGTGGGCGGGTTCGAGCGGCCCTCCGGACGCCGGCCCGCCGCACGGCCCGCGGCCCGGGCCACGCCGGTCCGGACCGGGGCGGCGGCGCTCGGGGTCGGGGCGACCTGCGCCGGCCTGGCCCTGCTCACCGCCGCCGGGGTCGACGACGTCACCCGACCCGCCGTCCTGGCCGGCACCGCACTGCTGTACGGCGGCGGGCTGGCGGTGGTGCACCTGGCCTGCCGTGCGCGCCTGCATGCGAAGTTGTTTTCGTAACACGGGTTGCGCTATTCTGAACGGGACCGGTCACCGGCCCGGGTGACCGGACCCGGAGGGGGTGGTCACCGTGTCAGACCTGGTCCCGTGGCTGGCCCTGCTGCTGTGGGGCGGGGCCATCGTCCTCCGGGTGCACCCGCGCACCCGCTGCTGGGCGCCCCGCGGAGTGGCCGGCCGGGCCGCCGCCGCGGCACGGCCGGCGGCACGACGGCGCACCCCCCGACCCGGTCCCGGCCGGACCGACCTCCCGGGGCCACGGCCGGCCGAGGACCACCCGTTCGCACCGAGCACGGGCGAGGTCCCGCGGCAGGTGCACCCCCGCCCAGGACGAGAGGTGTCCCGATGACCCAGTCACCCCCCGCCGGCAGGACCCTCGGTGCGCCCGGCACGGAGCTGCCGACCCGTACCTGCTGCCCACGACCGCCGTGGCGGAGTCCCTGGACGTCGACCCGGCCCGTGGGCTGGACGACGCCGAGGTCGCCCACCGGCGGGCCGAGCACGGGGAGAACCGGCTGGCCGAACGAGCCCGCCGGCCGGCCTGGCTGCGCTTCCTCGACCAGTTCCGCAGCCTGCTGATCCTCATCCTGCTCGGCGCGGCCGTCCTCGCCGGCCTGGTCGGGGACCTGAAGGACACCGTCGTCATCCTCGTCGTCCTGCTGGTCAACGCCACGATCGGCTTCGTCCAGGAGAACAAGGCCGAGCGCAGCCTGGCCGCGCTGCGCGACATGCTGGTGCCCACCGCGCGCGTCCGCCGGCAGGGCGAGGCGCGCGTCGTCGACGCCGCCGAGCTGGTCCCCGGCGACGTGGTGCTGCTGGAGGCCGGCGACCGGGTGCCCGCCGACGGCCGGCTGCTGGTCGCCGAGTCCGTCGAGGTCGACGAGTCGGCGCTGACCGGGGAGTCCCAGCCGGTGGCCAAGGACACCTCGGCGGTCGGCGCCGCGCCGGGCGAGCGGGTCCCGCTGGCCGAGCGCAGCGGGATGGCCTACATGAACACCACGCTGACCCGCGGCCGGGCGGAGCTGGTCGTCACCGCCACCGGCATGCGCACCGAGGTCGGTGCCATCGCCGAGCTGCTGCAGCGCGGCGAGGAACCCGAGACGCCGCTGCAGGTCCAGCTGGACTCGGTGGGCAAGCGGATCGCGGCCATCGGTGGCGTCGCGATCACCGCCTACGCCGCCGTCGCGCTCGCCCGCGGTGAGTCCGTCGGCGAGCTGGCGCTCTCGGCGGTGGCGCTCGCGGTGGCCACGGTCCCCGAGGGCCTGCCCGCCGTCCTGGCGCTCACCCTCGCGCTCGGCGTGGCGCGGATGGCCCGCCGCGGCGCCATCGTCAAGCGGCTCGCGTCGGTGGAGACGCTGGGCGCCGCCACCGTGGTCTGCAGCGACAAGACCGGGACGCTGACCCTCAACCAGATGACCGCCCGCGCGCTGGTCTACGCCGGGCGCCGGGTGCGCGTGGACGGGGAGGGCTACGCGCCGTCGGGCACGCTGGTCGACGAGGACACCGGCCGGCCGGCCACCGACGCCGGCCTGCTGCTCGAGCCGCTGGCGCTGTGCAGCGACGCCACCCTCTCCCCCGGTGGAGGGCAGCGCCCGGGCATCGTCGGTGACCCCACCGAGGGCGCCCTCGTGGTCGCGGCGGCCAAGGCCGGCCTCGCCGCGCCGGCGCTGCGGGCGGCCCGCCCGCGGGTCGCGGAGCTGCCCTTCGACAGCGCCCGCAAGTTCATGGCGACGGTGCACGACGAGGACGGCCGCGCCCGGGTGTACGTCAAGGGTGCGCCCGACGTGCTGCTGGCGCGCAGCGCCGCCGTGCTGACCGCCGACGGCGTGCGGGAGCTGGACGACGCCGGCCGGGCGGCGCTCGCCGCAGAGGTCTCCACCCTGGCCTCGCGCGGGCTGCGGGTGCTCGCCGCGGCCACCACCCTCGCCGACGACCTGCCCGCCGACGCCGACGAGCTCGCCGGCCGGCTGACCGGGCTGACCCTGCTCGGGCTGGTCGGCATCGCCGACCCGCCCCGTCCGCAGGCCGGGGACGCCATCGCCCTGGCCCACCGCGCCGGCGTGTCGGTCAAGATGATCACGGGGGACCACCGGGACACCGCCGCCGCGATCGCCCGCGAGCTCGGCATCCGCGGCGCGGTGGTCACCGGCGCGGAGCTGGACCGCATGGGCCGGGAGGAGCTGGCGGCGCGGGTCGAGGACATCGGCGTCTTCGCCCGCGTCGCACCCGAGCACAAGGTCGCCATCGTCTCCGCGCTCACGTCCCGCGGCCACGTGGTGGCCATGACCGGGGACGGCGTCAACGACGCCGCGGCGCTGCGCGCGGCGCACATGGGCGTGGCCATGGGGATCACCGGCACGGAGGTGACCAAGGAGGCCGGCGACATGATCCTCACCGACGACGACTTCGCCACCATCGTCGCCTCGGTGCGGGAGGGGCGGTCGATCTACGACAACGTGGTGAAGTTCGTCCGCTTCCAGCTGTCCACCAACATCGGCGCGATCCTGTCCTTCCTCGGCGCCTCCGTGGCCGGCCTGGCCGCGCCGCTGACCGCCATCCAGGTGCTGTGGGTCAACATCATCATGGACGGTCCGCCGGCGATGGCCCTCGGTGTCGACCCGGCCCGCCCCGGGCTGATGGACGCCCCGCCGCGGCGGCCCAGCGAGCGCATCCTCAACCGGACCCGGCTGTTCCGGATGTCCCGGGCCGGCGTGGTCATGGCGGCCGGCACGCTGTCGGTCCTCGCCCTGGCCGAGGAGGCCCACGGCGCCGCCGTGGCGGCCACGATGGCGTTCACCACGTTCGTGCTCTTCCAGTTCTTCAACGCGCTCAACGCCCGCGCCGAGACCGAGACGGTGTTCACCGGGCACCTGTTCACCAACCGCTGGCTGTGGACGTCGTTCGCGGTGGTCGTGCTGCTGCAGGTGCTCGTCGTGCAGGTCCCGCTGCTGCAGGAGCTCTTCGACACCACCGCGCTCACCCTCGGCCAGTGGCTGACCTGCGCCGCGGTGTCCGCCACCGTCCTCGTGGTCGAGGAGGCGGTCAAGCTCGCCCGCCGCCTCACCGGACGGCGGTGAGGGCGCCGTGGGCACGCTCGCGACCGGCACCCGTCCCGGCCGGCGACGTCGTCCGGCCGTGATCGCCCTGCTGCTGCTGGCCCCGCTGGTGCTCGGGGCGTGCGGGGCCGGTCAGGTCACCCAGACCGCCACGCAGGACCGCGACCGCACCGGCGGGCAGGGCCAGGTGGGCGGGATCGCCGTCCGCGCGGTCCAGCTCGCCCACCCGCCCGACGGCGTCCACGCACCGGGCGACCCGGTGCCGCTGACCATGGCCGTCGTCAACACCGGGCGGACCGACGACCGGCTGGTCGGGGTCAGCGGTCCGGACTTCGCCGCCGCCGGGCTCGGCGCCGCGTCCCCGGCCGCCACACCCCCCGACGGCACCCGCGCGCTGCTGGGGCCGGCTCCGGCGACGGCGCCGACCGTGGACCTCCCCGTCCCGGCCGGCGAGGCGGTCCTGGTGGGCACCGACACGCCACCCGTCGTGCTCACCGGGCTCACCCGGCCCCTCGACGCGGCGCAGTCGCTGGCGGTGACCCTGACCTTCGCCCGCGCCGGGACGGCGACGGTCCCGGCGATCACCGCACCGGCACCCGGGCTCGTCCCGCGCGGGCCGGCCTTCGACTTCCACGCGGAGGACGGAGCCGGCCGGCCGGGTCCGCCGGCCGCCGCAGGGGGTGGACCGCCCCGGACGGAGCCCTGACCGGCCGGGGCCGGGGGGCGGTCCCGCTCACCGGGCGGCGGAGGCGTCGGCGTCGTGGTCGGCTCCGGCCTGCACGAGCCGCAGGAAGTCACCGATCCGCACGTGCTGCTCCAGCGGGTGCCGGAAGCGGCTGTTGCCGACCACCACGTAGTGGTTGCGCCGGCCCACGCGCTCCCGGACGACGTAGCCGGCCCGCTCGAGGTCGGCGACGATCATCTGCACCGCGCGCTCGGTGATGCCCACCCGTGCGGCGACGTCGCGCATGCGGACCTCGGGGTCCAGGGCGAGGCTGACGAGCACGTGGCCGTGGTTGGACAGGAACGTCCACCCCGTGGAGAGACCGTTCATGCGAAGCAGAGTACGGGTGATCGCGCGGATGGCCACTCCGCCGACCCGTCCGGGGCACGTGGTACCCCGGCCCGGACGCGTCGGCCCGAATTGACAACCACGTGTCCGTGGCGATTCCGTGAACGACGTCAGAAGCTCGCCCTCGACGCCGAGACGGGAACCCCGTGGCCGAGACCAGCACCAGCACAGTCGGCGACGAGGACAGCGGTCTCCGGAGGTCCATCACCGGGAGGCAGCTGTTCTTCTACACGCTCGGTGACGTCCTCGGCTCCGGGATCTACGTCCTGATCGGCCTGGTCGCGGCCGCCGTCGGCGGGGCGTTCTGGATCGCGTTCGCCCTCGGGGTCACCGTCGCGGCCATCACCGGGGCCGCCTACGCCGAGCTCGTCACCAAGTACCCCCAGGCCGCCGGCGCCGCCCTCTACGTCAAGAAGGCCTTCGGCAGCACCGCGCTGACCTTCCTGGTCACGGTGTCCTTCCTGTCGGCCAGCTTCGCCGCGACCGGTTCGCTGGCGACCGGCTTCGCCTCCTACTTCGCCACGCTGTGGGCCGGTCCGCCCGCGCTGCTGGTGTCGCTGGTCTTCCTGCTGGCCCTGGTGGTCGTCAACTTCATCGGCATCACCGAGTCGGTGGTCATGAACATGCTGATGACCTTCGTCGAGGTCGCCGGCTTGCTGATCATCATGGTGATCGGCGTCTGGTACGTCGTGCAGGGCGACGCCGACTTCGGCGTGCTGGCCGACATCAGCGTCTCGGGCAACCCGGCGCTGGCCGTCCTCGCCGGCATCGCCTTCTCCTTCTTCGCGATGACCGGCTTCGAGAACACGGCCAACGTCGCGGAGGAGACGATCGAGCCGCACCGCGCCTTCCCGCGGTCGCTCGTCGGCGGCATGGTCGTCGCGGGACTCGTGTACGTGCTGGTCTCCATGGCCGCCGCCCTCACCGTGCCCACCGACGTGCTCGCGGACTCCGACGCGGCCCTGCTGGAGGTCGTCCGGCAGGGCATCCTGCCCTTCTCCACCGACGTCATGACCACGCTGTTCTCGGTCATCGCGCTGATCGCGATCACCAACACCACGCTGGTCACCATCGTCACCCAGCCGCGGATCCTCTACGGCATGGCCAAGGAGGACGTCGTCCCCGGCGTCTTCGCCCGGATCCACGCCACCCGCCGCAGCCCGTGGGTCGGGCTGCTGTTCAGCGGAGCGGTGGTCGCGGCCCTGCTGGTCGCCGGCAGCCTCGTGGTCAGCGCCGGTGGCATCGACCTGGTCAACGAGCTCGCCCTGGTCACCGTCGTCCTGCTGCTGGCCATCTACGCCCTGGTCATCGTCGCCTGCCTCAAGCTGCGCGGGCAGGACGAGGACGAGCGCACCTACCGGGCCAACACCCCGCTGCTGGTCGTCGGGCTGGTCGGCAACCTGGCCATCCTCGGGTTCGCCGTCTACGACGACCCGTGGTCGCTGGTGTGGTGCGCGGGCCTGATCGCCATCGGCGTGGTGCTGTTCCTCATCGAGTACACGGTCGGCTCGCGGAACCGTCCCGCGGGCGCCAGGCGCGGCGATCCGGCCGCCACACGGACGGAGGTCTGAGGTGCACGTCGTCGTCGCGACCGACGGGTCGCCGCAGTCGCTGGCCGCGGCCCACCACCTGACGTCCTTCGCGGACCCGCACAAGATCACCGGGATCTCGGTGGTCGCGGTCCTCCGGCCGCTGGCCTCGGTCGCCTTCGCCGACGAGATCTCCGACGCCGAGCAGCGCGGGGCCGGCCAGTGGACCGGCAGCTTCACGGAGGCGGCGCAGCGCGCCGTCGACGCCGTCGCGGCCGTCTTCGACGGCTGGGGACCCCGGGTGGACACGCAGATCCGCAGCGGGTCGCCGGCCGCCGAGATCATCGAGGCGGCGCAGGAGCGCGACGCCGGCCTGGTCGTGGTGGCGGCCGGGGGTCGCGGGATCAGCGACGCGATCCTCATCGGCAGCACCGCCCAGCGCGTCCAGCACTACGCGCCGTGCCCGGTCCTCGTCGTGCGCCCCGCACCCCGGACGAGGAGGACCGAGCGGCGGGACGCCTGACCCCGCGCCGTCCGGGCACCGCCGACGTCCGCCCACGGGTGCGCGCGGGGGGGGGGCCTCACCGCGCCGCGGTCGGGCCCCCACCGGCCGGTGGTGACGCCACCGAGGTGGTCGTGACCCAGGCGTCGATCGTCGCCCACCACCGGTAGAGCCACTCGGTCAGCTGCGCCTCCCCCCGGGGGACCTCCGCGGCGGGGACGAACCACCAGCGCAGGTGCAGGGTCTTGTCCATGGGCAGGCCGCGCCACAGGTCCCCGACCGTGCTCAGGTGCTCCAGTCCGGTGTGCGCGACGAACACGACGTCCGCGTGCGGGGCCGCGGTCAGGGCCGCCACGACCCCGCCCGGCCGCGGTGGCAGCACCCGGCGCATCGCCTCGGCCCGGCGGACGGCCGACCCCAGCCCCCGGTCGCGGAGCCGCTGGATGGCCCGCACCCGGCGCTGCGGGGTGAAGTTGGCCCCCTCGGGGAAGAGCAGCAGCGCGTCCTCCTCGCCCAGGCCGCGGGCCAGCTCCGCGATCGCCGCCTCGGACCTGTCCCCCGCGCCCGGGCCGGCGGAGACGAAGTGGTTGGGCAGCCGGTTGAGGTGGACGTCGATCAGGGGGTCGAGCTGCAGCACGTCCTTGAGCACGATGCGCGGCCGGCGCAGGTGGTCGCGGTCCATCAGCGTGTGCACGAGCAGCAGCGAGTCACCGGGGCCGGCGTGGCGGGACAGCACGACCATGGCGTTCGTCGAGCCGGGCACCCCGTCGTCCAGGGGTGACCAGGACTCGCCGTCGGTGACCAGCCGCAGCGCGAACAGCCGCCGCGCCGCCCGCATCAGGGCGTCGAGGACCAGCCGCAGGACGGTGTAGTGGGCCGCCTGGAACGCCGGGGTGCCCAGCCGGCGACCGCACCCGCTGAGCAGCCACAGCGCGGCCGCGGCCACCTGCGCGGTGACCTCCAGCGCGAGGTACACGAGCGCGAAGGCCAGCAGCCGCAGCGCACGCCAGCGCCCGGGCAGCCACACCGAGACCACCACCGCCACGACGACGAGCACGGGCAGCAGGACGACCGCGGCCACCAGCACCCCGAGCAGCAGCGGGCCGGTGACCCGGCGGACGCCGCGGGGCGGGAGCACCTCAGGCTCCCCCGTCCCGCGACGCGCGGACACCGTCGAGGTAGCCGCGGGCCGCGGCGTGCGCCTGCTCGATGCGGGCGGGCACGCCGGAGAAGTCGCGGTAGCGCAGGTTGCCCGCCCCGGGGGGAGCCGGGTCGCCCGCCGGCAGCACGTGCACGGTGACCCCCGGCGGCAGCGCGGCCAGGTCGGCGGCGAACCGGTGCCGGCGGGCGATCTCGAAGGCGACGGTCGCGACCTCCCACGGCCGGGTCGGCGGGCGCAGGGGACGGTCGATCCGCCCGACGTGCAGCACGTACACCGTGTCGGCGCCGAGCGCGACCGCGCGGCCGACCGGGATGCTGTGCACCAGCCCCCCGTCGAGGTGGTGCTCGCCGTCCAGCTCGACCGGCGGCAGCAGCCCCGGGACGGCGGAGGAGGCGAGCACCGCGTCGACCAGCGGGCCGTCGGTGAACCAGCGTTCGGCGGCCCGCTCGATGCTGGCCGCCACGCACTGGAACGGGACGGGCAGCTCGGCGAAGGTCGCCACCGGCAGGTGCGCGGCGAGCAGGTCCCGCAGCGGCTCGCGCGGGTGGAGGTGGGTGCGGGTCCGCACGAGGGTGCCCACCCGGGACAGCACGGACCCGGCGAAGACGCCGGCGGCGGCCAGGTCCTCCCAGAGGGCGCGCAGCCGGTCCACCGCGCCCGGTGTCGGGTCGGCGGCGACGAACGCGCCGTTGATCGCCCCCACCGACGTCCCCACGACGAGGTCGGGCCGCACGCCGTGCTCGACCAGCGCCTGCAGCATGCCGACCTCGGCCGCGCCGAGGACTCCCCCGCCACCGAGGACGAACGCCGTCCCGCCCCGGGCGGCCGGTGCCGGCGGCGGTGCCATGCCGGCATCGTGCCACCCGCGGCAGCGCGGGACGGCGGCACCGAGCGGAGGCCCGGGGGCGGGGGCAGGGACGGGCGGGGCCACTGTCATGCTGCCCGGGTGGACGGCCCCCGCTCGCCGCGCGAGCGCCCCGCCACCGCGCCGGCACCCGGTCCGGACGGGTACAGCGAGCAGGCCGCCCGGCTGGCCGGGACCGCTGCCGGCGCACCGTGCCGCCCCGTCGCGCCACCGGCCGGTGCCACGGCCCAGGTGCCGGCGCGGACGGCGCCACGGCTGGCCCTGGCGCTGGGCGGCCTGTTCGCCCTGGCCGGCAGCGGCTCCTCGGCCGCGGCCGTGGCGCTGCCCGGGCTCGGCACCGGTCTCGACGTGCCGGCGAGCGCGACGGCGTGGGTGCTCAGCGTCTACGTGCTGGCGCTGGCGGTCACCACCGCGGTCTACGGCCGGCTGGCCGACCTGGCCGGTGTCCGGTGGCCGCTGGTGGCGGGGGTGGGCCTCATGGCCGGCGGTGCCGTGCTCGGTGCGCTGGCCCCCAGCCTGCCGGTCCTGCTGGTCGGCCGGATGCTGCAGGGCGCCGGTGCCGGCGCGGTGCCGGTCCTGGCGACCGCCCTGCTCAGCGCGCGGTACACCGGCGAGGTGCGGGCGGCGGCGCTCACCCGGGTGGCCGGGGTGGCCGCCGCCGGTGGCGCGCTGGGGCCCTTCGCCGGGGGCCTGCTGCAGACCTGGGGAGGCTGGCGCGCCGTCCTGGTGCTGCCGGCCGTCGGCCTGCTCCTGCTCCCGCTGATCGCCCCCGCAGCCGGCCGGCGCGGCCGCGGGGGGCCGATCGACGTCCTCGGGGCGGTGCTGGTCACCGCCTGCGCCGCGGGGCTGGTGCTGCTCGTGCAGTCCCCGGCGGCCGGGGTGACCGTCGCCGTCGTCGGGGCGGCGCTGCTCGCGGTGGCCGGCCCGGCGGCGGCGGTGCACCTGGCCCGGACCCCGCTGGGGTTCCTGCCGCGCCGGGTGGTCACCTCGCGTGCCGCGGTGACGGCCGCCGGCTGCGCGGCCGTCGTCCCGGCGGGGTGGTTCGGGCTGCTCCTGGCCGTGCCCGAGGTGCTCACCGCCCGCGGCTGGTCGCCGCTGCTCACCGGGGCCAGCCTGGTGCCGGCGGCCGCGGTCGGCCTGTTCGCCTCCCGCTACGCCGGGCGGCTCCTGGCCCGGGCCGGTGCGGTGCGCACGCTGGCGCTGGCCTCCGCCCTGACGGTGTTCGCGCTGCTCGACGCCGCCGTGGGGGCCGCCGTCGGGATCCCCGCGCTGCTCGCCGTCGCGGTCGGCGTGGTGTCGGCCGCGTTCAGCCTGGGGCAGCCGGCCCTGGTCGAGGTCGTCGGCGCGGCGGTCCCGGCCGCCGACCGGGGGGTGGCGCTCGGCGCGGCGACGCTGCTGTTCCTGCTCGGCGGCGGTGTCGGGACCGCGGCCGTCGCCGGGGTGGGGGCGCTCACCGGGACGGCCGCCGCGCTGGCCGTGCTCGCCGTGCTGCCCGCCGTGGCGACCCTCGTGGCCGGGGTGTGGGCGGTGCGGACGGCCCGCACCGGCTGACGGGGACGGGGCACGTCGCCCGGCTGCCGGGCGCCGGCGTGCACGTCCAGCCAGTCCCGCATCGCCGCCCGGGTGACGCCGGAGAGCCGGTGCCAGTCGGCCAGCGGCACCCGGGGGACGCCGGCGGCCCGGCAGGCGGCGGCCACCGCGCCGGGCGGCGCCTCGGGGTCCCAGGCGGGGTCCAGCACGACCGTCGGGCGGTGGGCCGTCGCGGCGAGCAGGTCGGCCAGGGTGTACCCGGGTCGGGCCCGCAGCAGCGGCTCCCCGCAGCTGGGGGCGGCCAGCACCGCACCGGCCACCGGCACGTCCCCCGGCCCGGCGCCCAGGGCGAGCAGGTGCAGCGCGACCAGCGCCCCGGTGCCGTAGGCGGCGACCCAGACCCGGTCGTGCCCGGTGGCCGCCGCCGCGACGGTGGCCACGGCGGCCGCGTCGGCGGTCATCCAGCCCAGCGGGGAGGAGCCCGGCGCGGGGCGCTCACCGTGCCGCGGGCCGGCGCCGACCGGGTCGTGGCAGGCGACCGCCCAGCCGGCCGCGGTCAGCAGCGCCGGCAGCGGCTCGGCCTGCTCGTAGCCGGCCCGCCACCCGGTCGCGGCACACGGCGGGCCGAGCCAGACCACCAGCCCGCGGCCGCGGCCGCCGTCCGGCGGGCGCAGCAGGGTGACCGGCACGCCGTCCGGGGTCCGCAGGGGGTCCTCGCCCGGCACCGCCGGTCCGCCGGTGGTCCGCCGGGCCGGGCCCAGGGCCGCGCGGACGGCGGCACGCAGCGCGGCCCCCCGCACGGGCCGCGGTCCCGGGCGCACCCGGTCGGCCGGCCACGGGACCGGGGACGGCGCCACCGGGGCGCGCCCGGGGCGACGGGGCGGTCCGCCGAGCCGTGCCTGCGCCCAGTCCAGCTGGGCGGCCACCGCCGCCTCGTCGGCCCGGTGTCCGCCCGGGCGCAGCACCAGCTCGAGGGCGTCCGGGCGGCCCAGCAGGGCGAAGGCCTCCCGCGCCGCGTCGACGGCGGCCCGGGCGGCCGGGACGCGCTCGACCGGGTCCTCGACCGCCACCGACACGAGGACCGGCCGGGGTGCGGCCAGCGCCAGCAGCTCGTGGGCGTCGGTGGGCAGCCGGTGCTCCCGCCCGGCGAACCAGCGCAGCCGCGGGGAGTACCAGCCGGGGTAGTGCCGGGTGAGCAGCTCCACCCCCTCGCCGAAGTGCCGGTCGGTGCACAGCCGCGCGGGGATGGCCCCGAGCACGCCGCTGGAGCTGGAGACGACGCCGGCGAAGCGGTCGTCGGAGGCGGCGGCCAGCAGCGCGGTCTTGCCGTTGCGGCTGTGCCCGCCGACCAGCACCCGGCGGGGGTCGACCCCGGGCTGGTCGGCCAGGGCGTCGAGGACCCGGGACAGCGCCCACGCCCGCCAGGCCAGCCGGCCGGCGACGACCGAGGGGTGCGCCCGCTCGACGGCCTCGGTGTCGTCGTCGCCGTCCGCGGCCGAGACCAGGCAGGCGCCCCACCCCCGGGCCACCGCCGCCTCCGCCCAGGGCCCGTGGCTGGACTGCAGCAGGTAGACCGGCACGTCGCGGCGGACGCCGGCCTCCGGCACGGGCAGCAGCAGCCGCGCGCGCAGCGACCAGCCGTCGCCGACGACGAGGTCGCGGACCTGCACGCCGCCGGCCGTGTGCACCCGCCGCACCCGGACGGGCGTGCGGCGGGGCGCGGGCGGGGGTGCCCCGGTCAGCCACCGGCGCCAGCGGGCGCGCAGCAGCGCGCGGCGC
This sequence comes from Geodermatophilus sp. DSM 44513, assembly GCF_032460525.1. Classification (NCBI taxonomy): domain Bacteria; kingdom Bacillati; phylum Actinomycetota; class Actinomycetes; order Geodermatophilales; family Geodermatophilaceae; genus Geodermatophilus; species Geodermatophilus sp. DSM 44513. The sequence continues at coordinate 2,327,782 of NZ_CP135963.1, forward strand.
GCCGGCCACCCGCCGGCTCCGGGGAGGCCCTCGACCGGCGACCACAGACCCGTGCGCGCGGGGAGGCGGGCGAAGTCCGGCGCCAGGCCCCCGCCGGCGGCCAGCCACGCCGCGAAGGGGTCGCTCGGGGGCAGTGCTGCGGCCAGCTCGGCGGTGTAGCGCCGCCGGCGTGCCGTCGCCGACCGCCCGGCGTCCCCGTCCCCGTCCCCGGGGCGGGCCGGCACCAGCGGGGTCATGCGCGTGAACGGTAGGGCCGGCAGGTGTCCTCCGGGTGTCACCGGTGGTGCGTCCGTGCCGCGGCGGGCCGGTGGTTCGGGAGGCCCGGCCGGCGGGCACAGGGACGGCGTGCGCGTGCTGCTGGTGATCACCGACGTGGACTGGTACGAGGACGCCGGCTACGCGGCCGCCTGGGTGCGGGCGCTGGAGGAGCAGGGTGCGGAGGTCGAGCGGCTGGCCCGGGTGCCGGCCGACTGGCCGGTGTCCGGTCCGCCACGGGGCCGCTACGACCTGGCGATCGCCCACGTGCTGGTCGAGGAGGTGGTCGGCTACGCGCCGACCTTCGCCCTGGCCGTGCTGCTGGAGGCCGCCGGCGTGCCGCTGCTCAACCCGGTCGCCTCGCTGGTCGCCTCCGCCGACAAGCTGGTGACCCACGCCGTGTGGGCGGCCGCCGGCGTGCCGCAACCGGCCGCGTGGGACCTCGCCCGGCTGACGGAGTGGCCGCTGCCGGGACGGCGGATGGTGCTCAAGCCCGCGCTCGGCGACGGCGCGCGCTACATCGAGCTGGTCGGTGACCTCGACGCCGCGCACGCCGTCGACGCGGCCTGGCGCGCCGCCGAGGCCGCCGGCGGGCACCGGCGCGGCGCGGCGCTGCTGCAGGAGTGGATCGCCGAGCCGGCGTGCGCGCGGGTCTTCGCCACCCCGGCCGCCACCTCCCTGGTCTACGAGAAGTCCCGGGCCGAAGGCGCGCTGGTCACCCACGGCACGGTCTACCCGCGGGTGTACGAGGCGCCGCCGGCGATGGCGCAGCTGGCGCAGCGCACGGTCGCCGCCCTCGGCGGCGGGCTGATGGGCGTCGACGTGCTGGTCGAGCCGGGCGGCCGGCTGCTGGCGCTGGAGGCCAACGCGCCCTTCGGCTTCGACGTCACCGACCCGCAGCAGGCGCGGTGGGTGGCCCGCGCCGCCCTGACCGCCGCCGAGCGGGCGGCCGCGGCGCGCTCGGCGGCGGCGTGAGCCCCGAGCCGAGCCTCGACGAGGCGCTGCTGCCCGACGGCAGCGACCGGGACCACGCGGCGGCCGCGCTGGCCGCCGTCCGCGCGTACGGCCCGCGGGCACTGGCCGCGGACGTCGCGCGCGCGGCCGCGGACCTCGGCCTGCGGCACGGGCCCGCTGAGGAGTCCCACCTCTTCACGGTCGACCCGGTGCCGCGGGTGCTGCACCGTGCCGAGTGGGCGCGGCTGGCCGCCGGCCTCACCCAGCGGTTGCGGGCGCTGGAGGCCTTCGTCGCCGACGCGCACGGGCCGCGCGAGGCCGTCCGCGCCGGCGTGGTCCCGGCCGCGGTGCTCGACACCAACCGCTACCTGACCCCGGGCCTGCCCACCCCGCGGCGCTGGATCGGCATGGCCGGGCCCGACGTCGTCCGCGGCGCCGACGGAGAGCTCGTCGTCCTGGAGGACAACGTGCGGACGCCGTCGCTGCTGGCCTACGCCCTGGCCGCGCGGGACCTGGTCGCGCCACTGCTCGACGTGCGACCGGGACCAGCGCCGGTGCGGGAGGCCGCCGTCGCGGCGGTGCGGCGGATGCTGGCCGCGGCCACCGACGTGCCCGACCCGGTGGTGGCCGTGCTCGGGGACGGGCCGCGCAGCGCGGTGGCCTGGGAGATCGACCGGTTCGGGGAGATGGTCGACGCGCCGGTGGTGCTGCCCGCGCAGCTGGCCGCCCGCGGCGACGCGCTGGTGCTGCCCGACGGGCGCCGCGTGGACCTGCTGTGGCGGCGCACCAGCGAGGAGCGGCTGACCGACGACGACGGTCGGCCCAACGAGCTGGGCGAGCTGCTGCTGGGGCCCCTGCGTGCCGGGACGGTGACCGTGGTGAACGCCTTCGGCACCGGCGTCGCCGACGACAAGCGCACCTTCCCCTACGTGGAGGACCTGGTCCGCTTCTTTCTCGGCGAGGAACCGCAGCTGCGCTCGGTGCCCGCCTACGACCTCGGCGAGCCGGCGCAGTGCCGGGCCGCGCTCGAGCGGCTGGCCGAGCTGGTGCTCAAGCCGCGGTCCGGCTCGGGCGGCCACGGGGTGCTCATCGGCCCGCGGGCGGACGCCGCGGCGCTCGAGCGCGCCCGCGCCGCCGTGCTGGCCGCCCCCGGGGAGTGGATCGCCCAGGAGCCCGTGGCGCTGTCGACCCACCCCACGGTCGTCGACGGCGCGCTCGTGCCCCGGCACGTCGACCACCGGCCGTACGCGTTCTGCGCCGGTGACGAGACGGTCGTGCTGCCCGGCGGCTTCACCCGGGTGTCCCTGACCGAGGGCGAGCTGGTCGTCAACGCCTCGCAGGGCGGTGGCGGCAAGGACACCTGGGTGGTCGGCTGAGCCGGCCTGCCTGCGTCCGCCGGACGGCTTCGGTGACCGGCCGCTACCGCTCCCGCGGCGGCGGCACCGCGACCGCCCGCAGCGGCAGACGCCGGGTGTGCCCGTCGACGACCGGGTCGGGGCCGTCGGCCACCGGCACCGCCCGGTGCCGGCCGGGGCCCGGGTCCGGGCGGGCGGGGGTGCTGCCCACGGCCTCGGCCGCGGTCGGCACCACCAGCCGCACGTCGCCCGCGGGCGCCCACACGGTGCGCCGTCCCCCGTCCCCGGTGAACCTGACCAGGACGTTCGCCCCGTCGGGGTGGACGCTCAGGACGACGGCACGCCGCCAGCTCCCCTCGTGCCGGACCTCCACCTCGTCGCGGCGAGAGGAGGAGGGGATGCGGGCGGTCTCGTCTGACGGCACGGCCCTGACGCTAGGGAGCCGCGCACCCGCCGGTCGGAGGACACGCCCGTCCGGACCGAGAAACGAGACTCCCCCTCTCACCTACCACGGGGGACGCCCTGACCCGCCCCGGCGTCGACCCGGGTCGGACACGCGGCTCGTCCCCGGGGTGGACGACGCCGCCAGGCCGGGCTCCTACCGTCTGGCCCATGACCTGCCGCTCCTCCCCCGACGACGCGCGGTGAGCAGCGACACGCGGACTCCCCCGGCGGCGACCGGGCCGGTCGGGATCGCGGCCGTCGCAGCGCTGCTGACCGGTGCCGCCGCCACGGTCGGGGCCCTCGGCTGGCCGGCTCCCGAGCGGACGCTGTCGGGCTGGCAGGTCGCCGACGTGCCGCCGGCCACGCTGCTGGTGGTCGCCGGGACGGCGCTGGTGTCCCTGGCGGCCGCGACCGTGCTGGTGCGCCCGGCCACGCTGCCCGCGTGGGCGGCGGCCACCTGGTGGCTGCTGGTGCTGGCGTCGGTGTTCGCGCTGGGCTGGAACGCGGTGTTCTCCGCGGCCCTGTCCACCGACGACGGCCCGGTCATCCCGGTGTTCCACTGGCTGTTCACCCTCGTCCCGGCGCTGGTCGTCGGGCTGCAGCTGCGCCGGGCCGGCGCCCGGGCCCTGCTGCGCGGCGCGCTGGGCACCGCCGTGGTCACCCTGCCGCTGTTCGCCCTCGGCTGGGCGCTGCTGACCTCCTCGGGCTCCCCCGACGGCCTGTCCGGCGCCCTGGCCGGCGTACCGGACACGGTGCGGGTGACCGCCGTCCTCGGCGTCGTCCCGCTGCTGCTCGCGGTCGCCGCCACTCGGCCCTGGACGGCCGCCCGCCGCTGACGCGTACCGGGCGGCGACCGGGAGGCGGGCCCGGGGGGAGGGAGACTCACCCGGTGACGGGGACGACCTCTCGGGTCCAGACGCTCGGCGGGCCGGCGCTGTTCGTGCTGCTGTGGAGCACCGGGTTCGTGGGCGCCAAGTACGGCCTGCCCTACGCCGAGCCGTTCACCTTCCTGGCCCTGCGGCTCGGCGTCGCCGCGGCCCTGCTCGGGGTCCTCGCCGTCGCGCTGCACTCGGCCGCCATGGCCGCCCGCTCGCAGTACGGCCACGCCTCGGTCGTCGGGCTGCTGCTGCACGGCGGGTACCTGGGCGGGGTCTTCTACGGCATCTCGCTGGGCGTGCCGGCCGGCGTGGCCGCGGTCGTGGTGAGCCTGCAGCCGGTGCTCACCGCCGTCCTCGCCGCCCGGGTGCTGGGCGAGCACCCCAGCCGGCGCCAGTGGCTCGGCCTCGCCCTCGGCGTGGCCGGCGTCGTCCTGGTCGTCGGCCCGGGCGTCGTCGCCGCCGGCCCGGCCGGGCCGCTCCCGGCGGCCGGCGTGCTCGCCTGCCTGGTGGCGCTGGCCTCGGGGACGGCCGGCACCGTCCACCAGAAGCGGCACGGCGACGCCATCCCGCTGGTCTGGGGGACGGCGGTGCAGTACGCCGCGGCGGCGGCCGTGCTGCTGGCCGTGGCGCTGGCCACCGAGGACGTGACGATCCGGTGGACCGGGGAGTTCGTCGCCGCGTTCGTCTGGCTGGTGCTCGTGCTGTCCATCGGCGCGGTCCTGCTGCTGCTCCTGCTGCTCCGCCGCGGTACGGCCGCCGGCGTCTCCAGCCTCTACTACCTCGTCCCGGTGGCCACCGCCGTCGAGGCCTACCTGCTCTTCGGCGAGCGGGTGAGCGGGCTGTCCTTCGTCGGGATCGGCGTGACCGCGCTGGGCGTCGCCCTGGTGGTGGCGCCACCGCGGGCGCGCTGAGCGCACCCCTCGCGCCGCAGGACGACGGCGCTACGGTGATCACCCTGGTGGAGGAGTGCTGCGGCGGACCGCGGGTCCGCCACGCCCGGCGGGGAGGAGGCGGACGTCTGGTGGTCACCACCTCGGCGGTGCTCGGCATCGCCGCCGTCGCGCTGGGACTGGTGCTCACCCCGGGCCCGAACATGCTCTACCTGGTCTCCCGGTCGATCACGCAGGGCCGCCGGGCCGGGCTGGTCTCCCTGCTGGGCGTGGCCGCCGGCTTCGGGGTCTACCTGGCCGCGGCGGCCACGGGCCTGGCAGCGGTCTTCACCGCCGTGCCCACCGCGTACACGGTGCTCAAGCTCGCCGGTGCCGCCTACCTGCTGTTCCTGGCGTGGCAGGCCGTGCGCCCCGGCGGGACCTCGGTCTTCGCGGTCGGGCAGCTGCCGGTGGACCCTGCGCGCCGTCTGTTCGCCATGGGCCTGGTGACGAACCTGCTCAACCCCAAGATCGCCGTGCTGTACGTGAGCCTGCTGCCGCAGTTCATCGATCCCGCTCAGGGTTCGGTGGCCGTGCAGAGCCTGCTCCTGGGCGCCACGCAGATCGCCGTCGCCCTCACCGTCAACGCGCTGATCGTCGTCTTCGCCGGCACGCTGGCCGGCTTCCTGGCCAGCCGGCCGACCTGGGTGCGCGTGCAGCGGTACCTGATGGGCGCCGTGCTCGCCGCCCTGGCGCTGCGGCTGGCCACCGACCGGTCCCGTCCGCTGCCGGTCTGATCCGGCCGGGGTGGGGGCGGTGACGCGACGGTCCCACGTGGTGACCGGCGGAGGCCGGGGGGTCGGCCGGGCGGTCGCCGAGCGGCTGCTGGCCGACGGCGACGCGGTCGTGGTGGTCGAGTTCGACCCGGCGGCGGTCGACTGGGTGGCGGCCCACCCGGTGGCCGGGCGGCTGGCCGCGGTGACCGGGGACGCCGCCGATCCGGCGGTCGCCGCGCAGGCCGCCGACCGGGCCGAGGCGATGGGCCCGCTGGCGGGGTGGGTGAACAACGCCGCGGTCTTCCGGGACGCCGCTCTGCACACCGCCGAGCCGGGTGAGGTGCTGGACCTCGTGGTGGCCAACCTGGCGCCCGCGGTGGTGGGCTGCGCGACCGCCGTCCGCCGCTTCCTGGCGGCCGGGACCGGCGGCTCGATCGTCAACGTCTCCAGTCACCAGGCGCAGCGGGCGGTGCGCGGTGCCCTGCCGTACGTGACCGCCAAGGCCGCCACCGAGGGGCTCACCCGGGCGGTCGCGGTCGACCACGGGCACGCCGGGATCCGCTGCAACGCCGTCGCCCTCGGGTCGGTCGACACGGAGCGGTACCGGGCGCACCTGCACCGGCAGGGTCCGCGGGCGGCCGCACGCACCGCGGACCGGATGGCCGAGCTGCACCCGCTCGGACGGGTGGGGCGCCCCGAGGAGGTCGCCGACGTGGTGGCCCACCTGCTGTCCGACGCGGCCGGCTTCGTCAGCGGCGCCGTGCTGCCCGTCGACGGCGGCCGCGCCGCCCGCGGCGCCGACCCCGAGGAGACCTGAGCGGGGAGGAACGAGCGGGGACCGGCGGTCAGGACGCCGCGGCGGCCCCGTGTCCCGGCTCGGCCCGCAGCGCGTCGGTCAGCAGCGCCACCAGCGCCTCGACCCGCACGTCGGCGGTCCCGCCGACCTCCTCGTCGGACCCGTCCAGCGCCCGCGCGGCGAGCCCCGCCTTGCTCTCGACGAGCTCGGCGATGCGGGCGTCGATGGTCTGCGCGGCGATGATGCGCCAGGCGGTGACCGGCTCGGTCTGCCCGATGCGGTGGCTGCGGTCGATGGCCTGGGTCTGCTCCGCGTCGGTCCAGGACAGCTCGGCCAGCACGACGTTGGAGGCGACCTGCAGGTTGAGCCCCACGCCGGCCGCGGTCAGCGAGCACACCGCGACCGCGACGCCGGGGTCCTGCACGAAGGCGTCCACGTTGGCCTGGCGCACCCGCGGTGTCTGGTCGCCGCGGATGGAGGAGAACCGCACCCCCTGCCGGGTGAACGCGGCCTCGGCGGCGTCCATCACGTCCACGTGCTTGGCGAAGAAGACCACCTTGCCGGCGCTGCGGGCCAGCTGGGCGGCGTAGTCCGCGGCCAGGTCAGCCTTCGCCAGGCCGATGCGGCGCATCATGCTGAACACGTTCTCGCCGGACTGCGCGGTGCTCGCGTCCTTGAGCTCCGAGCGGACCACCCGGCGGACGAGCTCGGCGTCGATGCCGCCGTCGGGGTCCGGGCCGGACCGGGTGGCCAGCGCGGTCTCGTACCGCGCCACCATCCGGCGGGCGAGGTCGCGCTCGGCCGCCCGGATCGACCGGCCGACCGGCCCGTCCAGCTCGACGGGGAGGTCGGCGATGCGCCGCGCGGGGATGTCGGCGGCGACGTCGACCTTGCGGCGGCGCACGACGCCGAGGTCGATGACGCACCGGCGCGCGGCGGCGGAGAAGCCGGGGTCCGCGGGGGTCAGCCCGGTGTCCTCCAGCGCGTCCATCAGCTCACCGAGGGGCGTGCTGGCGTCGATCCAGCCGAGGAACTGCCAGATCGCCCGGAAGTCCTCCACGTCGTTGATCAGCGGGGTCCCGGTCAGCGCCATGAGCAGCGGCCGGGGGGTGCGGGACCGCAGGCGGTCGGCCAGGGCCAGCACGTGCTGCGAGCGCTGCGACGACCGGTTCTTGATGAAGTGCGCCTCGTCCACCACCATGCCGCGGAAGCCGAGGTCACCCAGCCAGCTGGCGTGCCGGTCGAGCACCTCGTAGTTGACGACGACGACGTCGGCGAACCCGTCGACGGTCTCGCCGTCGCCCTGCACGACGGTGGCCGCGCGGTGCGGCGTCCAGCGCGCCGCCTCCCGGGCCCAGTTGGTCTTGACCACGTTGGGCACCACGACGAGCAGCGGGTAGGCGTCGGCCGCCTCCGCGGCGAGCAGCGCCTGCGCGGTCTTGCCCAGGCCCGGCTCGTCGGCGAGCAGGAAGGTGCGGTGGCCGGCCGCGGCCGCGGCCACCAGCTGGCCCTGGTGCGGCATGAGCTCCAGGCCCGCGGGGGTGAACCGGGCCGTCGGGAAGGGCAGCGCGGTGCACGCCGGGGCTCCCCCGCCGGCGCGCTCGAAGGAGCTCAGCAGCGGGCCGATCAGCTCCCAGCCGGCCAGCCGGCGCGGCCGCGGCGCGCGCTGCGGGGCGGCGGAGAAGTCCGGAGCGAGGAAGGGGTTGGCCAGCTGACGGGAGACCACCGACTGCGGCACGACCCGCCGTCCGGTGCCGGCCGGTGCGGCCTCCGGGGTCGCCGGGGCGGCCTCCTCGGGTGCGGGTTCGATGCCGAGCTCGCGCAGCAGCTCGCGGCGGCGCGACCGGGCGGCGTCGGAGACGACGGCGTCGTCGGCGAGCAGTGCCAGCAGCCCGGCGTCGCGGACGGCGGTCGTCGCGAGGACGGTCGCGATGCCGTCCAGCCGCTTGAGCTGCTCGGCCCGCTGCCCCTCACCGCCCGCCTCCGCGCGGACGCGTGCCCGCTCCTCCCGCAGCAGCAGCGCGACGGCCTGGAAGGTGGTGCGCACGTCGGACGTCACGCGGCCACGGCGGACGGCCGCCTCGACCTCGCGGGCGGTGCTGGTCAGCAGCGAGACGACGTCCCGTCATCGGCCGACCCGTCGCTGGTCGCGCGGGGTGCTGCGGCGGGCGCCCGGCTGGCGCCGGCCCGGTCGAGCCACGGACTCCTCCTCTGCGGTGCCCGGCCACGGTGGCCACGGCAGCACGTCGCACGGTCCGCGGGACACCCGGGCGGTGCGACCCGGTGCCACGGACGGCGGACCGTCGTACGGTGCCCGAGGTCCGTCGCTCCGGACCCGGGCGCCCCGGTGGACCTCCGGCCCTCGACACGGCGAGGGGCGTGGTCGGACGGCGGGGCGTGTCCCGGTGATCGGTGCCTGCCCCCTGACAACGCGCGTGCCCGCCCATCATTCCCCACCGACCACCGCTTCTCCCCGGCGACACGGTCGCGGGAGGATGGGGTCGCGGGAGGACGGGGTCGCCGGCGCAGGGGGACGAGGGGGCGCGATGCCAGTGCAGGCGGGGCGGGCGGGGGCCGTGGAGCAGCAGGGGCGCAGCGCGGTCCGCTGGGCGGCGACGCACGCCGTGGTGCGGGTGGGGATCCGGGTCCGCGCCCGCGCGGGCAACCCGGACGCGCAGGTGCTGGCCGACCCGGCCGTCCGGGCCGACCCGTACCCGCACTACGAGCGCCTGCGGACGCCGGCCCCCCTCACAGACGGGGCCCTGGCCCGGGTCAGCGTGCACCACGACGTGTGCACCGACGTGCTGCGCAGCGAGGACTTCGGCCAGATCGGCGGGGCCCGCGCCGATCGGCTGCCCCCGGTGCTGCGGCTGGCGCTGCGGCTGGCCGGCCCCCGGCCGGGGGTGAGCCCGGTGGACCCGCCGTCGATGGTCGCCGTCGACCCGCCCGACCACACCCGCTACCGCCGGCTGGTCAGCCGGGCGTTCAGCGCCCGGGCGGTCGCCGCGCTGCGCGCGCGCACCCGCGAGGTCGCCGACGAGCTGCTCGACGGCCTGGAGCGGCAGGCCGCCGCCAACGGCGGGCGGGTCGACCTGGCCGCCGGCTACGCGGACCTGCTGCCGGTCACGGTCGTCTCCGAGGTGCTCGGCGTCCCGGTCGAGATGCGCGAGCAGTTCCTGGAGTGGGGCGACCGCGCCGCGCCGGTCCTGGACCTGGGCCTGGACTGGGCCACCCACCGCGACGTCGAGGCGACCCTGGTCGAGCTGGACGCCTGGTGGCGCGGGCACCTGCGGCGGCTGCGCCGCGACCCGGGTGCGGACCTGCTGTCCCGGCTGGTCACCGAGGTCGACGACGACGGCGCCGGCCTCACCGAGCCGGAGCTGCGGGCCACGGCCGCGCTGGTCCTCGGCGCCGGCTTCGAGACCACCGTCAACCTCATCGGCAACGGCGCGGCCCTGCTGTTCGCCCACCCGGACCAGCGGCGGCTGCTCGCCGCGGACCCGTCGCTGTGGCCGAACGCGGTCGACGAGGTGCTCCGGGTCGACCCGCCGGTGCAGCGGACCGGCCGCCGGGCCCGGCGGGACACCACGGTGCATGGGGTGCCGGTGGCCGAGGGCGAGTGGCTGGTCCTGCTGCTCGCCGCCGCCAACCGGGACCCGCGGGTCTTCCCCGACCCGCACGTCTTCGACGTCACCCGCCGCAACGCCCGCGAGCACCTCGCCTTCGCGAGCGGCATCCACTTCTGCCTCGGCGCCGCACTGGCACGGATGGAGGGCGAGGTGGCACTGCAGGCGCTGTTCGAGCGCTTCCCCGACCTGGCCCCCGCCGGGCCCGGGCAGCGCCGCGGCACGGTGATCCTGCGCGGCCACCGGTCGCTGCCCGTCGTCCTCCGGCCCGCGTCCCGGCACACCCGCCCCGTGCCCGGCCGGGAGCCGGCCGGCACCGGCCCGGCCTGACGCCGGCTCAGCCCCGGGCGGCGCCCAGGTGCCGGGCCGCGGCCTCGCGCAGGCAGACGGTGTCGACGGCGACCGTGGCGATGGTGGCGCCCTCGGCGACGTAGCCGGCCGCCTCCTCGCCGCTGTAGGCGTGCACCCCGACCGGCACCCCGGCGGCGACGGCGCGGGCGATGACCGAGGACAGCACGCCGCGCAGCTCCGCCCGGCGCTCCGGGCCGGTGAGCTGCAGGGCCAGCGACAGGTCGCCGGGGCCGACGTACACGCCGTCCAGGCCCTCCACGGCGAGCACGGCGTCCAGGTCGTCGAGCGCGCTGGCGGTCTCCACCATCACCACCACCAGGGGCTCGCCGGCCCCGCCGGACAGCCGCCCGATCGACCGGCCGCCGGCCGGGGCGTACCGGGCGGCGGCGACCACCTCGCGGGCGTGCGCGGCGTCGCGCACGTTGGGCACGACGACGCCGCGGGCGCCGAGGTCCAGGGGCCGGCCGACGTCGGGGAACAGCGGGCTGCGGGTGCGCACCAGCGGCACCGACCCCCCCGCGGTGACCGCGGCGGCGATGCCCGGCAGGTCGGCCTCGGCCGCGGCGCCGTGCTGCAGGTCGACGACGACGAAGTCCGCGCCGGTCCCGGCCAGGACCTCGCCGACGACCGCTCCCGGCAGCTGGCTCCACAGGCCGTGGCACGGCTCGCCCGCCGCCCACCGCCGCCGCAGCCCGCTCTCGCTGGTCTCCACAGGCGTACCCATCGCCGTCCCCGCCTCCCGCCTGGGCGTCGCGGGCACCGACCGGCGGCCGCACCGGCCATCCTGCCGCAGCGGCCCGGGCACCGCGCCGGACCGGTGTCAGGGGGCGCCCGCCGGCGCCCTGGGGGACAGGACCCTGTCGACGACGCAGCCACGGGAGCGAGCGGTGGACACCTACGACCCCGCCGACCGACTCTGCTACGTGTGCGTCCCGCGCGGCCCGGAGCTGCGGCTGGCGCCGCCGGGCGGACGGTGGACCTCAGGCCGCCCCGGTCACGGGGGCGTCCCAGTCGACGTGGTGCGCGCGGACCCAGGACTGCGGGTCGCGCCCGCGGCGCAGCAGCACCGGCATCACCAGGTCGCGGACCACCCGGCCGACCGGCGGGGGCGACTTGGCGCTGCTCACCCCGAAACCCTGGGCGACGACCCGCTCGACCCGCGCCCGGCGCAGCCGCTCGAACGCCGTGAACGCCTCCGGCACCGGCAGGTCGCGCAGGCAGCGGGCGAGGACGACGGCGTCCTCGATGGCCAGGGAGGACCCCTGACCGGAGGCCGGCGAGGTGGCGTGCACCGCGTCCCCGATGAGCACCGTGCGCCCGCGGTGCCAGCGCGCCACGCGGGGCACGTCGTGGGTCGCCCAGCCGCGCAGCGGGCCGGGGGTGGCCTCGACCAGGGCCACCGCCGGGGACCGGTCGTCGCGGTGGAGCTCGTGCAGGCGGCGGCGCCACTCGGCGTCGGAGATCCCGGCGACCTCGGCCGGCGCCGGCTCCCGGGACACCGGCGGGTTGGCGAACCACCAGGTGCCGCCCGACGGCGCGCGCAGGTAACCGAAGAAGGCCCGCCGGCCGAAGACCATGGTCAGCCGGCCGACCTCGGCGCCGGGCGGCACGTGCTCGGAGACGCCGGCGGTGTTGAGCACCGGGACGAAGCGGGGCGGCGGGGCGGCGGGGTCCACCAGCCCGCGGACGGCGGAGCGGACGCCGTCGGCGCCGACGAGCACGTCGGCGGTGTCGGTGCTGCCGTCGGCGAACACCGCGGTCACGCCGTCCCCGGTGTCGTGCACGTCGACCAGCCGGGCGCCGTAGCGGAGGTCCAGGCCGCGCCGCAGGGCCTCCTCGTGCAGCGCCCGGTACAGGTCGGCGCGCCGCAGGGACAACCCGACCGTGCGGGCCGGGGGCGGGCCGGTCGCCGACAGCTCGCCGAGCACCCGGCCGGTCCCGCTGCGGAACTCGATGACCGGCGTCGGGAAGCCCACGTCGCGGACCGCCTGCTCGGCGCCGATCGCCCGCAGCGCGTCCAGGCCGTTGACCTGCACGCCCAGCCACGCGCCGACGTCGTCGACCGCGGCCGGCCGCATCTCGTGCACGGTCGCCTCGATCCCCGCCCGCTGCAGCGCCATGGCCGCCACCGGCCCGGCCACCCCGCCGCCGACGACCAGCGCTCGCCTCATCCCGCCGTCCTCCCCCTCCGGTCCTCCCCTGTCGCACCGGGTGGCGCGGCGGTCACCGCGGCCACCACCGCGGGGTGCACCCGCTCGGCGACCGCCCGCAGCTCGGCGTCCGTGCGGTCCTGCACCGGGTGCGGCACCAGCACGTGCGGGGCCGGGAAGCCCAGCGCGGCGCCCTGCACGCGGGCGGCCTCGGCGAACGCCTCGCTGGCGAGGAAGACCCCCACCACGCCGCGGCGCTCCAGGTCGGCGATGTCGTGCACACTGCACGACGTGCAGGAGCCCTAGTCGGCCAGCGCCTCGACGACCACCTCGCACTGCTCGGTGATCCGCTGCCGCAGGTCCAGCGGCGCGACCCGGGCGAAGGTCGGCTTGCGGTAGCGCAGCACGGTGGCGCCGTCCGCGGCGAGCAGCTCGGCTAGCCGGTCCAGGACGACGTCGCCGCGGGCCTTGCCGATGTCCAGCAGGCCCACGGTGCGCCCCCGCAGCGACGGCGGGCGCGGCAGTGGCGCGCGCTCCGGCGGCTGCCGCTCGCCGGTCGGATCGAGGACCGTGGTCACACCCGCACCTCCCGTGTCACCGGGACGCTCCCGGTCTCCCCGGCGACCCACCCGCCGACGATCGCACTGAACAGGCCGGCGTCACCACCGGCGTGGGCCACCAGCAGGCCCCCGGGCCGGAACTTCGGCACGCCGCCGTCGCCGACCCCGGGCGGCAGGCCCTCGGCCATGCCGCCGGCCCCCCGCACCAGCTCGCCGGCCGGCAGCCGCAGCAGCCCGTCCAGCTCGGTCAGCAGCCGGGCGCGGTCCCAGCCGGCCTCCCGCAGCACCCGGCCGTGCTCCGGGGAGACCACGAGCAGCGCGTCGAAGGCCATCGGCAGCTTGGGGTGGGCGTTGACCCGCAGGCAGGCGGCGAAGGTGCGGGCCAGGGACTCCGGGTCCCGGCTGAGCTGGTCGACCACCGGCTGCACACCGGAGCCGGCGACCACGGTGACCGCGTCGCCGGGCACCCCGCGGTCGGCGGCCAGCGGCGCGAAGGGGCTGTCCTCCTCGCGCTCGGCGAAGCAGAACGTGTACTTGCCCGGGTTGCCGAGGGTGGCGCGGTCCACCTCGCCGGGTCGCCCGCCGCCGACGTTGCGCACCACCAGCTGCAGCGCCCGGCCGATGGTGGCGTTGGCCCGGTTGCCCTGGCCGAGGGCGTTGACGCCGCTGTTCATCCCGATCCGCCGGGCGACCGGCCCGTTCACCACGACGACGGGGCCGGCGAAGTAGGTGGTGGCCAGCAGCCCGTGCAGCGCGAACTCCTCGGCGCAGGCCGCCTCCACCGCGGCCAGCACGACCGGCAGGTGCTCGGGCCGGCAGCCGGCCAGCACCGCGTTGACCGCGACCTTCTCCACGGTGCACGGCACCAGGTCCGGCGGGACGACGGCGACCACCTCACCCGGGTCGCGCGACGTGCCGCGCAGCATGCGCACCACCCGCTCCGGGGTCGGGGGGACGACCGGCAGCCCGTCGGTCCAGCCGCGGTCGAACAGCGCCTCGTGCTCGTCCTCCAGCTCGGCCAGCTGCACCCGCCGGCTGGCCAGCCGGCCGCCGTGGCGGGCCTCCAGCGCGTCGGCGCGGGACGGGTCCACCGACAGCGACCCGCAGCCGGGCCGGTGCTCGGGCAGCCCCGCGCCCAGCCCGGGCACACCGGTCAGCTCCGCCCAGCGCTCCCGGCTCCAGCCGACCGTGCGCGCGGTCTCCCGGCCGCCGGCCACCCGCAGCAGGGTCGGCACCGTCTCCACGCCGAGTGACCAGGACAGCTCCAGGGAGGTGTCGTCGCCGTCGAACCAGGCGGGGTCGTCCTGGCACCACACCGCGGCGCCGAGCTCGCGGAGCACCGGCTCGACCAGCACGCACGTCGGGCAGTCCCGCTTGACGACGGCGACCAGCCCGTCCGGCAGCTGCACGACCCGGACCCTAGCCCCCCGCCGGCGCACCGGCCCATGCGCGGTTGCCCGGGGCGGGCGCGGGGCATGCCCACCCCGACGATCCACGAGAGCGGAGGGCGAGTGTCCGAGATCGCGTACGTGTCCGAGGTCCGCGTCGAGCGCCTGGGTGGGCCGCTGCGCGCGGCGTACCTGCCCGGCGAGGAGCAGCCGACCGTGTACGGCATGCACGGGGCCATCGCCGAGCACTACGGCATGGAGCCGGGCTCGGCCCCCAGCCACGCCAGCACGATCGACCACCTGGTCGGCGCCGCGCTCGGTTAGCTGACCGGGACGTTCGCCGGGGCCCTGACGGCCCGGCGGATCGACCCCACCGGTCTGGTGGGGCACGCGCGCGGTGAGGTGGAGCTCGAGGGGCGGGTCCTGGTGGTCAAGCGGATCGCGGTGACCTACACCGGCCTGGAGGTCGCCGACGAGGACGCGGAGAAGGTGCAGCGGGTGCTCGCCGTGCACGCGGACGGGTGCCCGGTGGCGCGCAGCCTCCGGGGGTCGATCGAGATCACCACCCGGCTCGGCTGACCGCCGTCCGGGAGTCGGCGCCGGGGCCGGAACCGCGCCCGGTGCGCTGCCCCGGACGGGTGGGTGCGCCCGCCCCGGCGGCCCGGGGCGCGTAGCGTCGGCGCTGCGGGACCGTCCGGTGCCCGCACCACCGACCCGGCGCCGACGGCAGCGCCGCCCGCCCGGGTCCCGGCGCCGACCCGGCGCCCACGACCGCGGAGCGGCTCCGGCCCCCGCCCGTCCCCGTTGGGAACCCCCCGCATGAGCGCTCCCGCTCTCACCTTCCTCGCCCCGCCGCCCACCGGGTACGACCCGGCCGACGACCCCGGGGACGACACGGCCGCCGTCGCGCCGCGCCCCGGCGCCGCGGCGCCGCGCAGCGGTCCGGCCCCGGCGCTGCGCATGACCCGCGGCGCCCGGGCGGCGGCGGCCGGCGCGCGGATCAGCGACGCCGACGTCCGGCGCTGCCTGGACGCGCCCGACGACGTCACCCCCGACGCGGACACCCCCTCGCGCACCCACGTCCGCCGCGGCACGCTGGTCGTGCTGACCGCCGCCGACGGCACGGTCCTGCGGGTCAGCCGCCGCGGCCGCTGACCGGCACCCCGCCCGGAGGAGTCCCATGACCACCCGACGCGCCCGCTGCGCCGAGGCCCACCTGGGCTGCCCCTGCCGGGGCGACGCGACCGTCCACGAGGAGCGCACCCGCGTGCTCGCCGAGGCCCGCACCCGGGGCGGTGAGTCCGTCGACTGCCCGGAGTGCGGCTCCCCCACCACACCGCTGTCCCTGGTCACCTGGGGCAACTGCCGGGTCTGCCGCACCGCCCAGTCCCGGCTGACCGACCCCCTGCGGTGGTGAGCGCGGGCCAGTGACCCCACGGGGCAGCCGGTAGCGTCCGGCGGGTGCCGGACGCCACGCTGCCGCGCGAGGACACCCGGCGCCGGCTGGACGCCCTCACGTTCGGGCTGTTCACCGTGGCCCTGGGCACCAACGTGCCCACCCCGCTGCTGCTGGTCTACCGGCGGACCCTGGACCTGTCCGCCGCCGACCTGACCGCCGTCTTCGGCTGCTACGCCCTCGGCCTGATCGCCGCGCTGAGCGTGTCCGGCGGGCTGTCCGACCGGTTCGGCCGGCGGTCCCTCGTGCTGCCGTTCGCGGTGCTCGCCGGCCTGGTCTCGCTGCTGTTCCTCCCCGCCGCCGGCAGCCTCCCCCTGCTGTTCACCGGCCGGCTGCTGCAGGGCGTGGTGTCCGGGGTGGTGTTCTCCGTGGCCAACGCATGGCTGCAGGAGCTGGCCGGGCCCGGCGGGCAGCAGTCGGCGGCCACCCGCGGCGCGGTGTCGACGTCGCTGGGGTTCGCCGTCGCCCCGGCGATGAGCGGGGTGCTGGCCCAGTACGGCCCGGGGCCGACGACGCTGCCCTACCTCGTGCACGTCGCCGTCCTCGTCGTGGGGGTCGGGGCGCTGCTGACCGTCCCGGAGACCGTGCAGGGCAGGCGCCGCGGCCGGCTCATGGCGCTGGGCCTGCCGCCGGAGGCGCGGCGGCCGTTCTGGGCGGTGCTGGCGCCCACCGCCGTCGGCGTGTTCGCCTTCCCCGCCGTCGCGGCGACCCTGCTGCCGCTGCTCGTGGTCCCGGCCGGGGTCGGGGTGGCCTACGCCGGGCTGATCGCCGGACTGGCCCTGGCGGCCAGCGCGGTGACCGCGCGCCTGGGCCGCCGGGCGGCACGCGGCGCGGCGCCGCTGGGCATGGTGCTCGGCGCGCTCGGCCTGGCGACCGGGGTGGCCGCGGTGGTCCTGGGCGCGGAGCCGCTGCTGCTCCCGGCCACGCTCGTGCTGGGCGCCGGCGGCGGGCTGTGCCTGGCCGCCGGGCTCGCCCTCACCGCCCGGCTGGCGCCACCGTCGGCCCGGGGGGCGATGAACAGCGCGTTCTACGCGTTCGCCTACACCGGCTTCGGCACCCCGCTGCTGCTGGCCTGGCTCGGGTCGGTCGTCGGCGCCGTCCCGGCGCTGGCCGGGTTCGTCGCCGTGCCGGTCGCGCTGGCCGCCTGGCTGTGGCGGGAGCTGCGCCCCCGCACCGGCGGCTGACGGGGGCACCCGGCCTGCCCTCCCCGCGCGGCACGGCCCGCGGGCTGCTGGCCACGCCCACCCAGCCCCGGCCGGTGTCGCGCGAAGCCCTCCGGCAGCTGGTGGGAGCCGTGGTCGGAGTGGGCGGTCGGGCACTCCGGGGAGGAGGTGCCCGCACCGGAGCACCTCGGCAGCGCGGCGCACCCGCCGCTGGAGCCGGCCCCCGGCAGCTACGTCCGGGACCGCGTCCCCGACTGACACCGGGCGCACCCCGGCCGGTGCCCCGGTCCGGACGATCTGCTTAGGTGAGGCTGCCCTAAGACGATCGGGCGGGCGGCCGGGTCCCCGGCTGCCCGCCCCGTGCCGGAAGGACCCCCCGTGCGCCTGCGCCCGCTCACCACCGCCGTCCTCGCCGCGGCGGCCCTCCCCGCGATGGCCCTGTCCGCCTGCGGCACCCCCGCCGACGACACCTCGACGGCCGCCGCCCAGGAGACCACCGCCCCGGAGACCCGCTCGGTCACCCACGTCCAGGGGACGACGGAGGTGCCCGCCGACCCGCAGCGGGTGGTCACCCTGGACACCCCGCACCTGGACACCGCGCTGTCGCTGGGCATCACCCCGGTCGGCTCGGTGCAGTCCGACGTGTCCACCGGGCTGCCGGAGTACCTCGGCGACCGCACCCAGGGCATCGAGCTCGTCGGCACCATCGAGGAGCCCGAGCTGGAGGCCATCGCCGCGCTGGACCCCGACCTCATCCTGTCCTCCAGCGTGCGGCACGAGCAGATCTACGACCAGCTCAGCGAGATCGCCCCCACCGTCTTCACCGACTACACCGAGGGCTGGCGGGCGATGTTCAGCACCACCGCCGACGCCCTCGGCCGCGCCGCCGACGGCGAGGAGGCGCTGGCCGGGTACGACGCGCGCGCCGACGAGGTCGGCCAGACCGTGGGCGCGGAGGGCGCCACGGCGTCGATCGTGCGCTTCCTGCCCGACGAGACGCGGATCTACGGACCGGAGACCTTCTCCGGCAGCGTGCTCACCGACGTCGGGTTCGGCCTGCCGGAGCTGGCCTACGACGAGTACTCCATGGCCTACGTGAGCGCCGAGCAGATCGACCAGGCCGACGCCGACGTGGTCTTCTCCACCGCCTACGGCGACCCGGCGGCCACCACGCAGGCCGGCGTCACCGCCGTCTGGGACTTCCTCGAGGCCGTCCCGGACTGCGCCTTCGAGGTGGACGACGACGAGTGGATGCTCGGGATCGGCCTGATCGGCGCGGAGACCGTCCTGGCCGACGTCGAGACGCTGCTGGCCGACGGCTCCTGCCTCTGAGCGGACCCGCGGCCGCCGGGCGGCTCCCCCGGCGCGGCCCCGGCCGCGCCGGGAGCCGCCCCGCGCCCGGCGCACCCCACCCCGCCTGACCGAGACCCGGAGGCACCCGTGCTCCTCCCGCCCTCGGCCGCCGCCAGCGGCTGCGCGCACGCCCTCTCCCCGACCGTCCTCCCCGGCGCCGTCCGCGACCTGCTGCACGCCCGCGCGCGCACGGCCACCGTCAGCGGCTACGTCTACGACCCGCGGGTCGCCGCCGACCGCGCCCGGTCGCTGCGCGCCGCGCTCCCCCCGTGGGCCGCGCTGTTCTACGCGGCGAAGGCCAACGGCTGTCCCGAGGTGCTCGCCGCGCTGGCCGGGCCCGGCGGCGTGGACGGCTTCGAGGTCGCCTCCGCGGCCGAGGCGGCCGCCGGGCGGGCCGCCCTGCTCGCCGCCGGCCGCCCGCCGCGGCTGGTGGCCGCCGGGCCGGCGAAGACCACCGCCCTGCTCGCCGCGCTGCTGGACGCCGGCACCGAGGTGCTGCACGCCGAGAGCCCCCTGGAGCTGGCCCGGCTGTCCGCGCTGGCCGTCGCCCGCGGGGAGACGGTGCGGGTGGGCCTGCGGGTCAACCCCGCCGCGGTCGCGGTGCGCGGCACCTTGACCATGGGCGGGCGGGCGGCGCCGTTCGGCGTCCCGGAGGCCGACGTCCCCGCGGTCCTCGCGCTGGCCCGCTCCCTGCCGGGGCTGGACGTCGCCGGCTTCCACGTGCACGCCGTCTGCGGCAACCGCGACGCCCGCGCGCACGCCGCCTACGTGGCCTGGTGCCTGGACTGGGCGGCCCGCACCGCCCGGGAGCACCGGGTGGACCTGCGCTGGGTCGACGTCGGTGGCGGCCTGGGCGTCGCCTACGGCGGGGAGGCGCCGCTGGACGTCGACGCGCTCGGCGAGGAGCTGCACCGGCTCACGCCCCCGGCCGGCGTGCAGGTCGCCCTGGAGCCCGGCCGCTGGCTGGTCGCCGACTGCGG
The DNA here is from genome assembly GCF_032460525.1 of Geodermatophilus sp. DSM 44513. Taxonomy (NCBI): domain Bacteria; kingdom Bacillati; phylum Actinomycetota; class Actinomycetes; order Geodermatophilales; family Geodermatophilaceae; genus Geodermatophilus; species Geodermatophilus sp. DSM 44513. The sequence continues at coordinate 2,347,136 of NZ_CP135963.1, forward strand.
CTGGTACGCCGCCGAGGTCGTCGACGTGAAGCGCTCCTCCGGGACGGCGTACGTCCTGGTGCGCGGCGGCATCGGCGGCTTCGCCCTGCCCGGCACCGAGGACTTCCCCCTCCCGCTCACCGTGCTCCCCGTCGAGGACTGGCCGCCCGGCCTGCCGCGCCCGGAGCTGCGCGGCACCGCGGTCACCGTCGCCGGGGAGCTGTGCACCCCCGAGGACGTCCTGGCCCGCGACGTCGTCGTCGACCGGGTGCGCGCCGGCGACCTGGTGGTGTTCCCCCGCGCCGGCGCCTACGGCTGGGAGTTCGCGCTGCAGGCCTTCCTCGGCCACCCCCCGGCCACCCGGGACGTCGTCGCCGCCCCGGTGACCGGCGTCCGCCCCGCCCCGCCCGTCCCCGTCCCGGCCCTGGAGGTCGTCCCGTGAGCACCGCCCTGGACCACACCGCCCTCGACCACACCGCCCTCGACCACACCGCGCCGGCACCCGACCCCGCCGGCGTGCTGGCCCGGCAGGCGGCCCGCGAGTCCGCCGCCCGCACCTACGCCCGCACCTTCCGCATCGTGCCCGTGCACGCCCGCGGCATGACCGTGACCGGCGCGGACGGCCGCCGCTACCTGGACTGCCTGTCCGGCGCCGGCACGCTGGCGCTCGGCCACAACCACCCGGTGGTCGTCGAGGCGGTGCAGCGGGTCATCGAGCGCGGGGCGCCCTGGCACGCCCTGGACATCGCCACCCCGGAGAAGGACGAGTTCACCGACGCGCTGTTCGCCGCGCTGCCCCCCGGGCTGGCCGCCCGCGGGCGGGTGCACTTCTGCGGGCCGGCCGGCACCGACGCCGTCGAGGCGGCGCTCAAGCTGACCCGCACGGCCACCGGCCGCGCCGGGGTGGCGGCCTTCACCGGGGCCTACCACGGGATGACCGCCGGGGCGCTGGCCGCCTCCGGCGGGGTCGCGGTCAAGGAGCCGATGACCGGGGTGGCCGCCGAGGCGGTCCGGCTGCCCTACCCGCACGCCTACCGCTGCCCGTTCGGCCTCGGCGACGCCACCGGCGAGGTGTCCGCGCGCTACGTCGAGCGGCTGCTGGACGACCCCAACGGCGGGGTGGTGCCGCCCGCGGCGATGATCCTGGAGGCGCTGCAGGGCGAGGGCGGCGTGGTCCCGGCGCCGCTGCCCTGGTTGCGGGAGATGCGCCGGGTCACCGCCGAGCGCGGCATCCCGCTGGTCGTCGACGAGGTGCAGACCGGCGTGGGCCGCACCGGCACCATGTGGGCGGTCGACGCCGCCGGGGTCGAGCCGGACGTCATGGTGCTGTCCAAGGCGATCGGCGGCAGCCTGCCGCTGGCCGTCGTCGTGTACGCCGAGCACCTGGACACCTGGGCGCCCGGCGCGCACACCGGCACCTTCCGCGGCACCACCCTGGCGATGGCCGCCGGTGCGGCCACCCTGCGGCACGTGCTCGCCGAGCGGCTGCCCGAGCGGGCCGAGGAGCTCGGCCGCCGGCTGCGCGCCGGGCTGGCGGCGCTGGCCGGCGACCACCCCTCGATCGGCGAGGTGCGCGGCCGCGGGCTGATGATCGGCGTGGAGCTGGTCGAGCCGGGCGCGGAGCCCGACCGTTGCGGCGCCCGGCCGGCGGCCCCGGGGCTGGCCGTGGCCGTCCGGGCCGAGGCCCTGCGCCGCGGGCTGATCGTGGAGCTCGGCGGGCGGCACGACAGCGTGCTGCGGCTGCTGCCGCCGCTGGTGATGACCGACGAGGAGGCCGGCGCGGTCCTCGACCGCCTCGACGCCGCCCTCACCGCCGCCGAGCGGGAGCACCGCTCGTGACCGCCGTCGTCCCCGGGCGGACCGCGCCCGCCGGGCCGCGCGGCTCCGACGAGCTGGCCGAGCTCGTGGCGCTGTCCCTCGACGCGCTGGCCGCCGGGCGGGCGGCGCGCGGCGGCCCGGTGCCCGCCGGCGACCCCGACCGGGTGGCCGCCGACGTGGACGCCGCGCTGGCCGGCGGGGTGCTGCCCCCGGTCGGCACCGGTGAGCAGGCCGCCCTGACCGGCCTGGTCACCGCGCTGGCGGCGGGCGCCGCCGACCCGGCCGACCCGCTGTGCGCCGCCCACCTGCACTGCCCGCCGCTGCCGGTCGCGGTCGCCGCCGACCTGGCCGCCAGCGCGCTCAACCAGTCGCTGGACAGCTGGGACCAAGCACCGGCGGCCACCGTGCTCGAGGAGCGGGTGGTCGCCGCGCTGGCCGCCCTCGCCGGCCTGCCCGGCGGCGGCGGGGTGCTGACCACCGGCGGGACGGGGTCGACCTACACCGCGCTGCTGCTGGCGCGCGACGCCGTCCCCGGGCCGGTCCGGCTGTACGCCGGCGCGGCCGCGCACTTCTCCGTGGAGCGGGCGGCGCACCTGCTGGGCCTGCCGCCGGTCGTCGCCGTGCCGCCGGACGCCGGCCGGGCGGTGGACCCCGGCGCGCTGGCCGCCCTGCTGCGCGCGGCGCCGGCCGGCGAGCGCGCGGTGGTGGTGGCCACGGCCGGCACCACCGACCTCGGGACGATCGACCCGCTGCCCGCCGTGGCCGCGGCGGTGCGCGCGCACGGCGGGTGGCTGCACGTGGACGCCGCGTACGGCGGGGGCCTGCTGTTCAGCGACCGGCGCCGGCACCTGCTGGCCGGCCTCGGCGCGGCCGACAGCGTCACCCTCGACCTGCACAAGTTCGGCTGGCAGCCCGCCGCCGCCGGGGTGCTGCTGACCCGGGACCCGGCCGCTTTCGCGCCGCTGGCCCGGCGGGCGGCCTACCTCAACCCGGCCGACGACGAGGCCGCCGGCTACACCAGCCTGCTCGGCCGCTCGCTGCGCACCACCCGCCGCGCGGACGCGCTGAAGATCGCGGTCACCCTGCGCGCCCTCGGCCGGGCCGGGCTCGGCGCGCTGGTCGACACCTGCTGCGACCTGGCCGTGCACGCCGCCGCCCGGGTGCGGGCCGAACCGCGGCTGGAGCTGGCGGCGGCGCCCACGCTGAGCACCGTGGTGTTCCGCCACCGTGGTGGCGACGCGCTCAACGCCGCGCTGCGCCGCCGGCTGCTGCGCGAGGGGCGCGCGGTGGTGGGGCGCACCGAGCTGGACGGCCGGGTGCACCTCAAGCTCACCCTGCTCAACCCGGCGGCCACCCCGGCCGACGTGGACGCGCTGCTGGACCTGGTGCTCGCCGCGGGCGCCGCCGAGGAGGCCGCCGCGTGACCGCGCCCGCCGTGCTGTCGCCGGCCGACCGGGCCCGGACCGGCGCCCTCGACGTGCTGGTGCGCTGCTGGCTGCGGGAGACCGGCACCCCGGTGCCCGGGCCCGGGCCGCTGCGGGTGGACCTGCCGGCCACCGGCCGGGCCCTGGTCGTCGACGTCGCCCGCCGCTCCCCCAGCGGGCACCACGACCTCGCCGCGGTCACCGACCCCGACGGCACCCCGCTGGACGTGGCCGCCGTCGCCGGCCGGCTCACCGCCGAGGCCGCCGCCCGCGCCGGCCTGCCGGAGGACCGGGCCGCGGACGCCCGGGCCCGGATCGGCGAGTCCGCCGAGCGGGCCGCGCGGTACGCGCTGCGGCGCGCCGCCGACCCCGACCCGCCGGCCGGCCTGCCACCGTGGCTGGCCGCCGAGCAGGGCCTGCTGGCCGGGCACCCCTGGCACCCGATGACCAAGAGCCGCGACGGCCTGCCCGACGCCGAGGACGCCACCTACGCGCCCGAGGCCCGGGGCCGCTTCCCGCTGCACTGGTTCGCCGCCCGGCCCGGTGTGGTGGCCACCGGCAGTGCGGACCGCGACGTCCCCGCCCTGCTGCGGGAGCTGGCCGGGGACCTGGCCGTGCCCCCGGGGTGCGTCCCGGTCCCGGCCCACCCGTGGCAGGCCGCCCGGCTGGCCGCCCACCCCGGCGCGGCGGCCCTGCTGGCGCGCGGCGACCTGGTCGACCTGGGCCCGGCCGGGCCCCCGTGGTGGGCCACCTCCTCGCTGCGCACCGTCGCCCGCCCCGACGCGCCGGTGATGCTCAAGCTCAGCCTGGGGCTGCGGGTCACCAACAGCCGGCGGGAGAACCTGCGCGGCGAGCTGCTGCTCGGCGTGCGCACCGCCGGGCTGGTCGACGCCGGCCTCGGCGCCGCGCTGGCCGCGGCGCACCCGCGGTTCGCCGTCGTCCGCGACCCCGCCTGGGTGGGGGTCGACGGCCCGGACGGGCCGGTCGGCCTGGACACCGTGGTCCGCGACCAGCCGTTCGGCGCCACCGACCGGGTGGCCTGCGCCGGGGCGCTGGTCGACGCCCGCCCCGACCGGGGGCACCCGCCGGCCGCCGACCTGGTGCACGCGCTCGCCGCCCGGACCGGCCTGCCGGTGCCCCGCGCCGCCGCGCTGTGGTTCCGGCGCTGGCTGCACGCCGTCGCCTCGCCGCTGCTGTGGCTGCACGGCCGCTGGGGCATCGGCCTGGAGGCCCACCTGCAGAACGTGCTGGTCGGGCTGGACGGCGACGGGCTGCCCGACCGCGGCTGGTACCGCGACAACCAGGGCTGGTACGCCGCGGCCTCCCGGGCCTCCGGGCTGGAGGCGCTGCTGCCGGGGGTCACCGGGGACGCCGGGCTGGTCTTCGACGACGCGCTGGTCACCGACCGGGTCGTGTACTACCTGGGCGTCAACAACCTGCTCGGCTGCGCGGCGGCGCTGGCCGGCGCCGGCCTGGCCGACGAGCGGGACCTGCTCGGCGTGCTCGCGGGCGTGCTGCGCGAGCACCTGGCCGGCCCCGACCCGTCCCCGGCCGCCGAGCTGCTGCTCACCGCCGACCGGCTGCCGGTCAAGGCCAACCTGCTCACCGGGGTCGAGGGCCGCGACGAGCTGGCCGGCCCGGTCGCCGCCCAGTCGGTGTACGTCCCGGTCCCCAACCCGCTGCGCGAGGTGCACCCGTGAGGACCCACGACCTGCTCGGCATCGGCCTGGGCCCCTTCGGCCTGTCGCTGGCCGCGCTCGCCGACGGCGTCGACGACCTCGACGCCGTCTTCCTCGACCAGCGCCCGGCGATGTCCTGGCACCCGGGGCTGCTGCTGGAGGGCGCCACGCTGCAGGTGCCCTTCCTGGCCGACCTGGTCACCCTGGTGGACCCGACCAGCCCGTGGTCCTACCTGTGCTACCTGCGCGCGCGGGGCCGGCTGTTCCGCTTCTACCTCGCCGAGCGGTTCCAGGTGCCGCGCGCGGAGTACGACGACTACCTGCGCTGGGTCGCGGAGTCGCTGCCCAGCTGCCGGTTCGGCCGGCGGGTGGAGGCGCTGACCTGGGACGGCGGTGCACCCGACGGCGGGGCCTTCGTCGCCACGGTCACCGACACCGCCACCTCGCGGCGCAGCACCGTCCGCGCCCGCGCCGTCGTCCTCGGGGTGGGCACCGAGCCGGTCGTGCCGGCGGCGTTCACCGACCTGCTCGGCAAGCGGGTGGTGCACGCCGGGCAGTACCTCGACGCCCGTCCGGCGCTGCTGGAGGCCGGCTCGGTGACCGTGGTGGGGTCCGGGCAGTCCGGCGCGGAGGTCTTCCTGGACCTGCTGCGCGCCCAGCCGCAGACCGGGACGGCGCTGCGCTGGCTCACCCGCACGCCGGCGTTCGCGCCCATGGAGTACTCCAAGCTCGGCCTGGAGCACTTCACCCCCGACTACACCGGCTACTTCCACGGCCTGCCCCAGCCGGCCCGGGAGGCGCTGCTGCCGGCCCAGTGGCAGCTGTACAAGGGCATCAGCGCCGCCACCATCGCCGAGGTCTACGACCTGCTCTACGAGCGCACCGTGGGCGGCCGGGGCGTGGACGCGGTGCTGCAGCCGGCCGTCGCGGTGGAGTCCGCCCGCGCCGAGGGTGACGGCCACGTCCTGGAGTGCCGGCAGGTGCAGCAGGACCGCACCTTCACGGTGGCCACCGACGCCGTGGTGCTGGCCACCGGCTACGCCGCCCGGCGCCCGGCGCTGCTGGACCCGCTGCTGCCGCTGCTGGACCCCGACGAGCACGGCCGCTACCGGGTGGACGCCGACCACCGGGTGGCCCTGCGCTGCCCCGGCGGGCTGTTCGTGCAGAACGCCGAGACGCACACCCACGGGGTCGGGGCACCGGACCTGGGCCTGGGTGCCTGGCGGGCGGCCACGATCCTGTCCGCCGTCACCGGCCGGCCGCTGGTCGACGTCCCGCAGCAGGGGGCGTTCACCACCTTCGGCGCACCGTGAGGGCCCGGGTCGTCCTGGCCGCGGTCGTCGCGCTGCAGCTGGTCGCCGAGACCGCGCTGACCCCGTACTGGCCGCTGCTGCTGCGCACCCTGTTCGGCGTCGAGGACCTCGCCGCCACCGGCACCTACCTCACCGTGTGCCGGGTGGCCGGGCTGGCCGCCCTGCCGCTGTGGGGCCTGGCCGCCCGCCGGTGGCCGCTGCCGCACCTGCTGGTGGCCGGGCTGCTGGGCTCGGCGGTCCTCGACCTCGGGCTGGCGCTGGCGCCGTCGCTGGCGGTGTTCACCGCGCTGTCGGCCGGCGTGGTGGCCACCGGCAGCTCCATGGTGCTGGCCTACCCGGCGCTGGTCGCCGTCGCCGCCCGCGGCCGCGACGGCGACCGGCTGTCCGGGGTGATGGTCTACGCCGCGGTCTTCCACGCCGCCGCGGTGCTCGCCACGCTGGTCGGCGCCGGCGTGGTCGCGCTGCCCCAGCCCCGGCTGGGGCTGGCCGCCTTCGCCGTCGCCGACCTGCTGCTGGCCGCCGCGGTGTGGCGGGTGGTCGCCCGACGGCCCGTCCCGGTGCCGGCGGAGGGGCCCGGGCCGGCGCGGGACGCCGTCCGCCGGTGGCTGCCGGCCCGGGCGCTGGTCGCGGTCGCCGCGCTGGCCGTGCTGGCCGACCTCGGCACCGCCGTCCCCCGGCCGTTCTTCACCGAGCTGGTGCTGCGCGGCGGGGGCTCGCTGACCGCGGCCGCCGTGCTGTTCCTGCTGCCCGCCCTGGCCGCGCTCGCGGTGCTGCCGGCGGCCCGCCCGCTGGCCCGGCGGCTGGGCGGCGGGCTGCTGCCGGCCGCCGCCGCGCTGGCCGCCGGCGGGCTGGCACTGCAGGCGCTGGCCGCCGCGGCGGGCCCGGCCGCGCTGGCCGCCGGCCGGGTCGTCCTCGGCGCCGGGCTCGGGCTGCTGGTCGTCGCGGTGGACCTGCGGGTCTTCGCCGCCGTCGGCACCGCCGGGCCGGGCTTCACCGCCGTGGAGACCGCCCGCTCCGGCGCCCTGCTGGCCGCCCCGCTGCTGGCCACGGCCACCGTGGCCGTCGCGCTGCCCGGGCCGCTGGTCGCCGCCGCGGCCCTGCTGGCCGCCGCCGCCCTGGTGTCCCCGCTGGCCCGCGAGGACGCCGCTCCCCCGCCCACCCCCCTCCCGGAGGTCCTGGATGCACCCGCCCGCTGACCCGACCGACCCGGCCTGGACCGACGCCGGCCGCCGGCTGGTGGCCAAGGCGCTGGCCGAGCTGTCCTACGAGGAGCTGCTCACCCCGGTCCCCGACGGCCCGGACCGCTGGCGCCTGGAGCTGCCCGGCGCGCCGGTGCACCGGTTCCGCGCCCGCCGCGGCGGCTTCGGCACCTGGCGGGTGGACCCCGGCAGCGTGCTGCGCGGCGACCGGCCGGCGGTCGACCCGGTGCGGCTGCTGCTCGACGCCCGCGCGGTGCTCGGCCTGGACGGCCCGACCACCGCCGAGGTGGTGCGCGAGCTGACCGCCACGCACGCCGCCGAGGCCCGGCTGCTGGCCGACGGCCTCCCGGCCGCGGCGCTGGCCGACCTGCCCCACGCCGAGCTCGAGCAGCACCTCACCGGTCACCCCGTGCTGGTGCTCAACAAGGGCCGGCTGGGTTTCGACGCCGCGGACCTGGACCGGTACGCCCCGGAGTCCCGCGGCACCGTGCGGCTGCGCTGGTACGCCGCGCACCGGTCGGTCGCCGCCTTCTCCGCCGTCCCGGGGCTGGACGCCGGACGGCTGCTGGCCGAGGAGCTGGACCCGGCCACCCGCGCCGGTCTCGCGGCGGCGCTGGCCGCCCGGGTCGCCGACCCGGGCGACTACGTGTGGCTGCCCGTGCACCCCTACCAGGACGACACCGTGGTGCGCACCCTGTTCGCCGCCCACCTGGCCGACCGGCGGCTGGTGCCGCTCGGCGAGGGACCGGCGGACTACCGCCCGGTCGCCTCGGTGCGCACCCTGGTCGCCCCCGGACGGCGGGACGTGAAGACCCCGCTGCTGGTGCGCAACACCCTGGTCTGGCGGGGGCTCGGGACGCGGGCCACCGCGGCCGCCCCCGACGTCAGCGCCTGGCTGGCCACCCTGCCGGCCGGCGACCCCGAGCTGCGGGCCACCGGGCTGGGCCTGCTCGGGGAGGTGGCCAGCGTGGTCGTCGCCCACGACCTGTTCGACGAGGTCGACGACGTGCCCTACCGCTACCGGGAGCTGCTCGGCGCGGTGTGGCGCGAGCCGGTCGCCGCCCACCTGCGCCCGCGCGAGCGGGCCCGGTCGCTGGCCGCGCTGCTGCACGTCGACCCCGCCGGCCGGGCGCTGCTCGCCGAGCTGGTGGACCGCTCCGGCCTGCCGCCGCGGGAGTGGCTGACCCGGCTGTGCGACGCGCTGCTGCCCGGCCTGCTGCTGTGCCTGACCCGGCACGGGGTCGCCTTCTGCCCGCACGGGGAGAACACCGTGGTCGTGTACGACGACGGCGACGTGCCGGTGCGGGTGCTGGTCAAGGACTTCGCCGAGGACGTCACGCTGCTGCCCGGCCGCCACTACCCGGGGCTGTCCGAGCGGGCCGACGCGGTGCTGGTGCGCTGGCCGGCCGCGGAGATGGCGCACAGCATCACCAGCGCCGTCCTGGCCGGGCACTTCCGCTTCCTCGCCGGCGTCGCCGAGGAGCACCTCGGCGTCCCGGAGGGCGGGTTCTGGGCCCTGGTGCGCGACGCGCTGCTCGGCTGGCGGGCGGCCCACCCCGACCTCGCCGCGGAGTTCGACGCCCTGGGCCTGCTGGCCCCGGAGGTCGAGCGGATCGCGCTCAACCGCGAGCACCTCACCGGCGGCGGGTTCCACGACCGCGCCGAGCGCGACGCCGCCCCCGACGTCGTGCACGGCTGCGTGCCCAACCCCGTGGCGCCCGACCCGGTGGCCGCCGTCCCCGCCGTCCCCGCCGGGGTCCCGGCGTGACCGCGCTGCAGCGGCTGCGCGCCGACGTCGACGCCGGCCGCGTCGAGGAGGTGGTGCTCGCGCTGCCCGACCTGGCCGGCCGGCTGCAGGGCACCCGGCTGTCCGCCCGGCACTTCCTGGACAGCACCGTGACCGACGGCTTCGGCGCGTGCACCTACCTGCTCACCACCGACGTCGACATGGCGGTCACCGCGCGGTCGGGCGAGCTGGACCCGGAGGGCACCGGGTTCGGCGACATGGTGCTGGCCCCGGACCTCGCCACGCTGCGCCCGCTGCCCTGGGACCCCGGCACGGTCCTGGTGCTGGCCGACGCCCGCCACCCCGACGGCGGCCCGGTGCAGGTCGCGCCGCGGCAGGTGCTGCGCGCGCAGGTGGAGGCGCTGGCCGGGCACGGGCTGGTGCCCTACGCCGGGGTGGAGCTGGAGTTCCGGGTGTTCACCGAGTCCTACGCGCAGGCGCACGCGGCCGGCTGGGCGCGGCTCACCCCGGCCACCCGCACCGGGGTGGACTACGCGCTGGTCGGGCTGGAGCGGATGGACGCGCTCACCCGCCGGCTGCGCCGGGAGACCGCGGCGGCCGGGCTGGTGCTGGAGTCCGCGCGCGGGGAGTGCGCGCCCGGCCAGTACGAGATCGTGTTCCGCTACGACCGGGCCCTGGCCGCCGCCGACGCGGCCGCCTTCTACCGCACCGCCGCCCGGCAGGTCGCCGCGCAGGAGGGCATGGCGCTGACCTTCATGCCCAAGTACGACGACGCGGAGGGCAACTCCTGCCACCTGCACGTCAGCCTGCGCGGCGCCGACGGCACGCCGGTGCTGGCCGGGGACGGCGCGCACGGGGAGTCCGCGCTGCTGCGCCGGGTGCTGGCCGGGCAGCTCGCCTGCCTGCGCGAGCTGACCCTGCTGTTCGCGCCCACGGTCAACGCCTACAAGCGGCTGCGGCCGGGCGCGTTCGCGCCCACCTCGGTCGCCTGGGGCCCGGACAACCGGCTGGCCGCGCTGCGGCTGGTCGGCTCGGGCGCCTCGCTGCGCCTGGAGCACCGGGTGCCCGGCGGGGACGCCGACCCCTACCTGGCGCTGGCCGGGGTGCTGCTGGCCGCCCGGCACGGCATCGAGGAGGACCCGCCGCTGCCGGCACCGGTGCGCGGGGCACCCGGGCCGGGCGCAGCCGCGCTGCCGGCGTCCCTCGGGGAGGCCGCCGACGCACTCGACGGCAGCGCGGTCGCCCGCAAGGGCCTGGGCGACGCGGTGGTCGACGCCCTGGTCGCGGCCGCCCGCGCGGAGGAGGCCGGCTACGCGGGGACGGTCTCGGAGTGGGAGCGGGCCCGCGGCTTCGAGCGCCGCTGACCCGGCCGGGGTCAGCCGGCGCCGGGCGCGCGGGCCAGCAGCGCGCGCAGCTCGGCGGCCATCACCTGCGGGTACTGCAGCGGCACGAAGTGGGTGCCGGCCAGCACGCGCAGCCGGGCACCAGCCACCGCCCGCGCCGCCGCCCGCACGTCGGCGACGTCGACCAGGGTGTCGTGGCTGCCCGCCACGAAGGTCACCGGGCAGCGCACCGGCGCCAGGTCGAGCGGGGCGTGCTCGGCGACGGCCAGCGCCAGGTGCCGGTACCAGCCCCAGTCGTGCCGGGCGAACTCCCGCAGCACCTCCACCAGCGGGCCCGGGTGGGCGGCCTCGCGGGCCGGGCCGAGCAGCGCCGGCAGCGACGCCAGCCGCTGCCAGGGCGGCAGGCCGGCGAGGAGCACCGGCAGCAGCGGCCCGACCGCCGGCAGCAGCGCGCTGCCCAGCCGCCCCGCGGCCGGCCGCCACCGTCGCGGCACCCCGTAGGGCCCGAACACCGACGTCGAGCTGCCCCCGGGGACGCCGGCGACGGCGAGCACAGCGCGCACCCGGCCGGGCTGCTCCAGCGCCAGCTCGAAGGCCACGTTGACGCCCAGCGACCAGCCGACGACCGCCGCCGAGGGCAGGTCGAAGGCGTCGAGGACGGCGCGGGCGTCCGCGGCGTGGTCCTCCACCCGCACCCGGGCGGGGTCGGCCGGCCGCTCGGAGCCGCTCAGGCCGCGGTGGTCCCAGCTGACCACCCGAAAGCCGCTGTCCCGCCCGGTGACCTGCGGCCAGGCCGCGGCCGGCGCGCCCAGACCGTTGCACAGCAGGACCGCCGGCCCGCTGCCGTCGTTGCACCAGGCGCGCAACCGCGTGCCGTCCGCACCGCGGACCGTGGTGTGGCCTCCCCGCCGGGGCCCGGCCGGGGGGTCCGCCGTCAGCCGAAGGCCTCCTGCACCCCGGCGGAGTCCTGCGCTGAGCCGTTCGGCTCCCGCACGGCCGGCGTCGTCCCGGCGTCCTGCGGCACCGACGCGGTCTGCACGGCGACGACGGCCGGGTCGACCCGCATCACCGCGTAGCCGGCCACCGCGCCGGCCCCGAACCCGGGCGCGAAGACCCGCACCGGCGCGTCGATGACGCCGTCGCGCACCGCGTCGTGGATGGCCAGCGGGATGCTCGCCGAGGAGGTGTTGCCGACCTGCTCGATGTTGAAGTACAGCTGGTCGGCCGACAGCCCGGCCCGCTCGGCCAGGCCGATGACCATCGTCTTGTTCGCCTGGTGCGGCACGATCAGCTCGACGCTGTCCAGCAGCGAGCCCTCGACGCCGTCGGGGTGCGGCAGCGCGGAGATCTCCTCGATCATCTGGCTGAGGTAGCGGCCGGCCAGCGCCTTCACCTGCGGGCCGAACACGGTGATGTTGTTGTCGAACTCCGGGTTGGGCCACAGGATCGAGTTGACCTCGCTGGCCGGGCCGCTGGCGTAGGTCTTCAGCACGTCGAAGTCGGTGCCGGTGCCCTCCGGGGCCGGGCCGACCACCAGCCCCGCCGCGCCGTCCCCGAAGATCATCCGGGACGTCCGGACGTTGCCGATCTTGTCGGAGAACTTCTCCACGCAGACCACCAGCACCGGCCGCTCCACCTCCTGCAGCAGCCGGGTGGCCTCCGCGACGCCGTAGGGCATGCCCGCGCAGGCGGCGATGATGTCGTAGGCGGCGTAGACCTGGTGCATGCCGAGCTGCCCGCACAGGTAGGTGGCCAGCGAGGGGATCAGCCGGGAGCTGGTGCAGGTGGCCACCAGCACCGCGCCGATCTCCTCCGGCTCCCGGCCGGCCTTGGCCAGTGCCGCCTCGGCCGCCTGCAGGGCCAGCTCCTCCAGCGGCAGCGAGCTGTACCGGCGCTGCTCGATGCCGGTCTTGCTGCTGATCTCCTCGGCGCTCATCGGGGACCAGTTGTAGGCGGTGTTGCGGATCAGGTCCTCGTTGCTGCAGGCCTGGTCGCCGTGCACCGCGGCCAGCGCCTCCAGCCGGGGCAGCACGGCGAACCGCTGGCGCACGTCGACCGCCGGGTAGGGCCGCACCGGCGGGCGGGACTCCCGGGCGGTGGGGGCCTGCCGCGGCGGGGCCTGCGTGCGCAGCCGGCGCAGGAAGGCCCGCACCTCCCTGTCCCGCGGGTGGAAGGCGACCACCCAGTCGTCGTCCTTGATCTCACCGGCCGCGGCCAGCTCCACCTTCGAGCGCTCCCACGGGTACTGGTTGTGCAGCACCATCGCCCAGCGGTGCAGGGCGGTCAGCTCGGGCACGTCCTCGTCGACGTCGAGGATGTCGTCGTAGTCGTACACCGGGTAGTCCGGGTCGTAGTCGGGCAGCCGGAAGGTAAGGTTGCCGGGCTGCTCGAGGAACTCCGCGACCGTGGGCTTGACGGCCGGCAGCGTGGAGGCGTGGTGGCGGCGGTTGGCGAACACGTCGAACAGGACGTCGAACACCCGGTCCTCGCACGGGCTCTCCCAGCGCGACGGCAGCTGCGGGTAGGCCTGCTGCACGCCGCTGACCTTGGCCTCGCCGTCCTCCCACGGCTCCAGCACGGGCAGGAACACGTCGGAGCGGCTGCGCGGCAGGTCGCCCCAGCGGGTGGGCCGCTTCTCGTACATGGTGATGGAGAAGCGGTTGGCCCAGAACAGGTTGAGCGCCATGTCCCGCATCAGGTCGTAGCGGCTGGCGTAGCCCCCGGTGCGGACCCGCTCGAGGATCTCCGTGCCGCTGGGGGCCTTGGTCTCGAAGTCCCGGCGGATGACGCTGTCGAGCTGCTCGAGGGTCTCCATGGTGGAGAAGTCCAGCTCCGGGATGATGTTCGAGGGGAACACCATGCGGCCGTGCTGGTTCAGGACGAAGGCGTTCACAGGAGGTCCTCCCTGGCCGGTGGTCGGGTGTCGGGCACGCGTGCCATCCCCCGCTCGACGGCGGCGATGAGACGGGGGCGCAGTTCGGCGGCGGGGATGATCGCGTGCACGGAGCCGGTGCGCCGGGCCCGCTCGATGTCGTGCACGGCCTCGAACTCGGCGGCCACCTCGCCGAGCTTCTCCGACCGGACGGTGCTGCGGACGCCGGCCAGCTGCGCGCGCAGCCGGCCCTGGCCGGCGCCGTCGGCCGCGGCGACCTGTGCCTCCAGCTCGCGCACCCGCGGGTCGGCGCCGGTGCGCTTGTCGACCTCGCGGGCGAAGACCACCGCGGCGGCCGGGGCCCCGCCGATGACCGACGCGTAGGAGCCCTCGACGGCGAGGACCTCCATGTTGTCGTTGAGGACGCCGGAGAACACCACGAAGGCGCCGCCGTGGTAGCGGGACACCACGCAGAACACGATCGGGCCGTCGAAGTTGGTGATGGCCCGGCCGATCTCCGCGCCGTACTCCAGCTGCCACTTGCGCAGCGACTCCGGGGACCCGTCGAAACCGGACAGGTTGGCCAGCACGACCAGCGGGCGGTTGCCGCTGGCGGCGTTGATCGCCCGCGCGGTCTTCCACGACGAGCGGGGGAACAGCGTGCCCGCGGTGAACTGGTCGGGCCCGTCGGCGGGGTGGCTGCCGCGCCGCGGGATCGGCCGGGACTCCACGCCGAGCACGGTGACCGGGTGCCCGCCGAGGTGGGCGTCCAGGACGACGGCGGTGTCGGCGTCGGCCATGCCGGCCCACCGCTCGAGCACCGGGTGGTCCTGGTCGGTCACCGCGCGCATGACGGTGCGGATGTCGAAGGCCTTCTTGCGCTCGGGGTTCCGCTCGGCGGAGAAGACGTCGCCGACGCGGGTGAACTCGCTGTCCGGGTGGGTGTGCGGGTGGTCGCGGACGTCGCGGTCGCGGGGGTCGGTGGTGGCCGCCGGGCGGGGGAAGCGCTCGCCGGGGGCCCGGTAGGCGTGGTCGTAGTGGCGGAACAGCACGTCCAAGGCGCCGCTGAGGTCCGGCGCCCAGTACTGCGCCTGGCCGTTGGGGCCCATGACGCGGTCGTAGCCGCCGATGCCGAAGTTGTCCTCCGCGGACACCCCGCCGGAGTAGTCCAGGGAGTGCTTGCCGGTGAGCACCATCGCGCTGTCCGGCGTCATGACCAGGATGCCCCGGGTGTGCATGAGCATCGTGGCCTCGGCGTTCCAGTACGGCTGGGCGCCGACGTTGATGCCGGTGACGACGACGTTGACCTCCCCGCCGGCCTGGGTGTACTCGATGATCCGGCGCAGCGCCCGGGACACCCAGTCCATGTTCTCGGTGCCGCTGTCCATGGAGATCCGGGCACCGGAGGACAGCGCGAACCACTCCACCGGGATGCCGTGCTCCTCGGCGAGGTCCAGCGCGGCGACCACCCGGGCGCACTCGGGCTCCGCGACGGTGCCCAGGGCCTTGGTCGGGTCGCCGAACAGCGCCACCCGGGTCATGCCCTCGGGGTAGCGCTCGGTGGGCGTGGTGACCAGGCCGGCGACGATCCCCGCCCGGTTCTGCCCCGGCGGGCGCTGCACCGGGACGAGCCGGCCGTCGGCGTCCAGGTCGTGCTCGACGAAGGAGCCGTCCGGGCCGGCCAGCAGCGGGGCCAGCTCGTAGGGGTAGGGGTAGCCGCGGGCCCGGGAGCTGAGCACCTTCGCGGTGTAGTCGTCCAGCGGGCGCATCGGCTGCGTGGGCCGGTCGGTGACCTCCATGCGCACGCCGGAGCCGGGGCGGTAGGAGAACCGCAGGGCCACGTCGCGCGGAGGGCGGCCGTCGGCCTCCTGCAGCCGGGCCAGCAGCACGATCTGGTCCAGGCCGGCGCCCACGGTGAGCGGCGCCGACGTCCGGGCGAACGCAGCCACCTGCTGCAGCGGCACCTCGATCGACGGCCAGGCGTAGAGGTGCACCCGGTTGTGCTCCAGCGGCCGCGCCGAGCGGCCCTGCGCCCGCCGCTGGGCCTGCGCCCGGCGCAGGCTGTCCAGGCAGGCGGTGAGCTGGCGCTCGATGGTCGGGAAGCCGGTGACCTCGCCGTGCTCGTCGCGCACCGGGGTCAGGTCGCGGACCTCGGCCATGGCCACGAACCGCTCGTCGTTCGGGTTCTCCCGCGCCCGGACGTGCAGCAGGTAGGTGTCCTCGGCCGACGGCAGCCGCTCGCCGTCGAACTCCTTGAGCCGCCAGATCTGGAACCGCTGCGCGGTGAGCGGGTGCAGCCCGCGGATGACCCGCTCCTCGGCCAGGCCCTCGTCCTCCGACGGCCGGTAGGTGAGCGTCTCGACGCCGCCGTCCCGGGTGCACACGGTGACCGTCACCCGCCGGCCGGTCCGCAGCGCCGGGACGCCGGCCAGCACGGCGCGCAGCCGCTCGGACAGCGCGTCGGTGTCGGCCGGGCGGTCGGGCCAGTCGACGTACAGGTCGACGACCACCTGGGTGGGGTCGGCGACCCCGGCCAGCGCGCCAGCCAGCTCGCTGAGCGCCCGGGACAGCCGCGGCGCCTCGGTCATCAGCGCGACCAGGTGCAGCCGGGCGCCGGCCAGGTCGTACTCCGCGGTGACGCAGGTGTCCCCGTCCAACAGGGTGGCGTGCACGCCCTCCAGGTCGCGGCTGCGGTAGTAGCGGCGGGTGAGCACCTCCAGCACCGGGTCCGGGGCGGTGGTCGAGCGGCCGAACCGCTCGGCCAGCAGCCGCACCAGCGGCTCGGGGCTGGCGACGAGCGCCTCGATCCGCCGGATGGACTCCGCGGTGTCGCCGCGGGCGGCGGCCTCGTCGAGCTCGCCGAGCAGCCGCCGCGCGTCCTCGAGCACCCGCCGGCGCTCCTGGAGCAGGACCGGCTCCTCGAACCAGCGGTAGCGGACGGCGCGGGCCAGGTCCCCGAGGGCCGGGTGGCGCAGCTGGGTGGCCACGACCAGCCGGTCGAGCACCTCGGCGACCTCGGCGGTGGCCGGGCCCTCCGGCGGGCGGTCGTCGGCCAGCCAGCGGTCCAGCAGCCCCGACACCGCGGGCAGCTGCTCCCCGACCCGCTGCTGGGCGAGGAACACCCGGTGCACGGCCTCGGTGAGCGCCGCGCCGGGCCCCGTGCCGTCCAGCGCCGGGTCCGGCTCCAGGTCGTGCACGCCGTAGTGGGCCAGCACCCGGCGCAGCCGGGCGCGGAACGCCTCCGGCAGCCCCTCCCGCTCGGCGTCGAGGGAGTGCAGGTAGGCGTGGAAGTGCTCCCGCGGGCTGTGGACCTGGCTGTCGGCCTCCTCCTCCTCGCTGGCCGGCCGGTTGCGGGACAGCTCGGCGACGTCGGCGAAGGTGACCAGCACCTCCAGCTCGGCGGCCAGCAGGTCGGCGTCGTCGACGGGCAGCTCCTCGCGGGCGGCGGCGTACTCGGCGACCAGCTGCCGGGCGTGCCGGCCGCTGACGTCGTAGCCGGTGACCAGCGCCCGCAGCGCGGCCAGCCGGGCGAGCGCGCGCGTCCGCGGGTCGTCGTCGGGCGCGCGGTCCTCACCGGGCAGCGCCACTCGCTCGCCCGCGGCCTCCTCGACGTCGCCGCCGGCCCGGTCCAGCGCGAGCAGCGCGGCGCCGGCGTCGACCTGGCTGTTGACGGCGGCCCGCACCTCGCGCACCCGGCCGGCGAACGGCGCCCGCACGGCCGTCTCCATCTTCATGCTCTCCAGCACGGCGACCGGCTGGCCGGCCGCCACCTCGTCCCCGGGCGCGACGCGGACGGCGACGACCACGGCCGGCGCGGGCGCGCGCACCACCCCGCCGACGTCCCGGGACACCCGGTGCGTCTCGCCGTCCACCTCGACCAGGGTGGAGCCGGGGGCCTCGGCGGCGACCACGGAGTACCGCCGTCCGCCGGCGGTCAGCCGGCTCTCCAGCCGGCTGAGCCGGTCGACCTCGACGTCGACCTCCCGGCCGTCCAGGCCGACGCGGTACCGGTCGCGGTCGACGGTGGCGACGGTCAGCCGGTACACCTGCCCGCGCATGCCGAGCTCCACGGTGCGGCCCACCTCGTGCGGGGCGCGGGGGCGCCCGCCGCGCGCGGACGCGAGGAAGGCGAGCCGCTCCTGCTCGACCTCGGCCTCGGCCAGGTCGACGGCGACCTGCACCATCGCCACCCAGGCGTTCTCCGTCGGACGGACGGCGCCGGTGCCGGCGCGGTCCAGCCACGCGGTGTCGGCGGTGCCCTCGAACACCTCGGGCCGGTCCAGCAGGTCCAGCAGGAAGGACTTGGTGGTGGTGCCGCCGGACAGCACCACGGTGGTCTCCCGCAGCGCGCAGCGCAGCCGGGCGAGGGCCTCCGGGCGGTCCCGGCCCCAGGTGACCACCTTGGCGACCATCGAGTCGTACTGCGGCGGGATGACGTCGCCGACGCCGATGCCGGTGTCGACGCGCACGCCGGGCCCGGCGGGCAGCCGCATCAGCTCCACCCGGCCGGGGGCGGGGGCGAAGCCGGCCTCGGCGTCCTCGGCGGTGAGCCGGGCCTCCACGGCGTGCCCGACGGCCGGCGGCGGCTCGCCCTC
Organism: Geodermatophilus sp. DSM 44513; assembly: GCF_032460525.1. NCBI lineage: Bacteria > Bacillati > Actinomycetota > Actinomycetes > Geodermatophilales > Geodermatophilaceae > Geodermatophilus > Geodermatophilus sp. DSM 44513. Next base: position 2,365,105 of record NZ_CP135963.1, read on the forward strand.
CAGCCGGCCGCCGGCGGCGACGTGCAGCTGCAGCTTGACCAGGTCCAGCCCGGTGGTCTCCTCGGTGACCGGGTGCTCCACCTGCAGCCGGGTGTTGACCTCCAGGAAGGTGAACAGCTGCTCGGCCGGCTGGTAGAGGAACTCCACGGTGCCCGCGCCGACGTACCCGGCGGCGGAGACCAGCGCGGTGGCCGAGGCGCGCAGCGAGGCGTCCTGCTCGGCGCTCAGCGCGGGCGAGGCGGACTCCTCCAGCACCTTCTGGTTGCGCCGCTGCACCGAGCAGTCCCGCACGCCCGGTGCCCACACGGTGCCGTGCTGGTCGGCGATGACCTGGACCTCGACGTGCCGGCCGCCCTCGACCAGCCGCTCCATGAACACGACCGGGTCACCGAACGTGCGCTCGGCCTCGGTGCGGGTGCGGGCCAGCGCCTCGTCGAGCTCGGCCTCGGAGCGCACCACGCGGATGCCGCGCCCGCCGCCACCGCTGCGGGACTTGACGATGAGCGGGTAGCCGATGGCCGCCGCGTGGCGCCGGCCGTCCTCGGCGTCCTCCACCGGGCCGTGGCTCCACGGGGCGACCGGGACGCCGGTCTTCTCCGCGAGCACCTTGGCCTCGATCTTGGCGCCGAGCAGCCGCATGGCCTCCGGCGGCGGCCCGATGAAGGTCACGCCGAGGTCGGCGCACAGCTCGGCGAAGGCCGGGTCCTCGGCGACGAACCCCCAGCCGACCCAGGCCGCGTCGGCGCCGCTGGCGCGCAGGGCGCGGGCCAGCTCGGCATGGTCGAGGTAGGGGCTGGCCGCGCCGTCGGAGCGCAGGACGACGGACTCGTCCGCGGCGCGCACGAACGTCGCCCGGCGCTCCTCCTCGGTGTGCAGCGCCACGACCCGGGTGCGGGTGCCGTGCTCGGCGTTGAGCTCCCGGACCGCACGGACCAGCCGGAGGGCCGGCTCCCCACGGTTCACGACGGCGATGCGGTCGAACACCCGGGCTCTCCTGACGTCGGTGGGTCGCTGGGGGGGCGCGCCGGCTACATGTCCAGGCCGCCGTTGACGCCCCACACCTGGCCGGTGATGTAGCCGGAGGCGTCCGCGGCGAGGAAGTGCACGACGCGGGCGACCTCCTCGGGCTCGCCGAGCCGGCCGATGGGGGTCTTGGCCCGGAGGCCGTCGAGCACCTTCTCCGGGACGGTCTCGAGCATCTCGGTGGCGGTGTAGCCCGGCGTCACGGCGTTGACGGTGATGCCCAGCCCGTCGGTCTTGCCCGACCGCTGCACCTGCATCGCGGCCTCGCGGGCGAGGGTCTTGGTGAGGCCGAGCAGCCCGGCCTTGGCCGAGGAGTAGTTGGACTGGCCGATGCCGCCCATCTCCCCGATGACCGAGGAGATCATGACGATCCGGCCGGTGCCCCGCTCGAGCATGTGCTTGAGCGAGGCCTGGGAGAGGTAGAAGGCGCCGGAGAGGTTGACGTCGATGACCCGGCGCCAGTCGTCGTCGGTCATCTTCAGCACGGTGCGGTCGGCGGTGATGCCGGCGTTGTTGACCAGGATGTCGAGTCGGCCGTGCTGCTCGATGACCTCCGCGACGGTGCGCCGGCAGTCCTCGGGGTTGGCGATGTCGCCGCGGTGCACCGTCATGTGGCTCTCCGGGTACGCCCCGGCGAAGTCCTGGGCGAACATCTCCGCACGCTCGGTGTTGCCGCTGTAGCCGGCCGCGACGTCGGCCCCCTGGGCGGCGAAGCTGCGGCAGATCGCGGCCCCGATCCCCCGGGTCCCGCCGGTCACGAAGGCGACCCGGCCCGAGAGCTTGTCGCCGATCCTGTTGGTGCGGGTCTGGGTGGCTGTCACCGGGGGCCTCCTCGGCACTGGGGAGAGTGCACGTCATCGCTGGACCGGAGCCGGGTCGACGACCAGGCCACCTCGCTCCGGCATCGGGTACGGGCAGCATGGTGGGCCGGGAGCGGCACGGCAACAAGAGAACGGGACCGTCCGCTACGGGCCGTTCCGGGTCGCCGACGATCGGCCCTCCGCGCGCCGCCACCGGCCACCGGAGGACCGCCGGCACGCGTCCCGACGGGTGGGACGGCACCGCCCACGGCGACCGGTCGGCCGCCTGCGCGGCGGGCCCGGACGGCGTCCCCGCGGCTGCGCCCACCAGCGCCGGACGGTGACGCGCCGGGGCGGCCCCGGCGAGGACAGATGACGCCAAGAGACGACCCGCATTCCCCTCACCTTGTGCCAGTGCGCGGCAGGCGGCCACCTCCGTAACGTCACCTCCAGCAACCAGTTCGTACCGGTCCGTCACGGGTGGTACGACCCTCCCCCTCCCCGAGGAGCTCCGCGTGTCCGTCTTCGCCCGCCCCCACCTGGCCCTGGTCAGCGACCACTCCCCGGCCACCGGCCACGACGCCTCGCCGTGGACGGACCTGTCCCCCGTCGGCGACGCCTCGTGGCGCCTGGACGCGCTCTGCGCGGAGACCGACCCGGAGGCGTTCTTCCCGGAGAAGGGCGGCTCGACCCGCGACGCCAAGCGCGTCTGCAGCGGCTGCGCCGTCCGGGCGGAGTGCCTCGAGTTCGCCCTCGCCAACGACGAGCGCTTCGGCATCTGGGGCGGCCTGTCCGAGCGGGAGCGGCGCCGGCTGCGCCTGCAGCAGCGCAGCGGCCGCATCAGCGCCTGACCGCTCGAGTCGGCGCCGTGCGCCGGGCTCCCCGGTCGGGGCGCCCCGGGAGCCCGCGCGCCGTCGGGGCGGTCGGCCCCGTCCCTCACGCAGGCCCGTCCCCCGGGGAACGCCCCGTCACCGCACCCACCGCCGGGGACCCGCGGCGGTCATCCCGGCCCGTCGCACGCGGGCCGCGGCCACCGGTCGTGGCCCCGCCGGGCGGCGGGCAGACCGGGTCGGCGGTCCCGGGCAGGACACGTGGCGCCAGCGGACGCGGCGTCCCTCGTCCCTGCGGTGGGCCCGTACGGCGACGGCGCCGGCGGGCACCGCCCAGCCGCGTGCGACCGCGACGGCGCCTCCCTGACCTCCCTGACGAACGGCACCGGGTGCCCTGGCGTTGCCCGCGGGGACGTGGTCGGGTCGGGGGCGTTCCCGCGGAAACGCCCCCCGGCACGGACGCCGCCGGCGCTCGGTCCGTCGCGTCGTCGTCGAGGACCTGACAGCTGGAGTCCTGCTCCGCCACCGACGCGCCGAGCCGGTGCACCACGGTGGCTGGCGACGACGCCCGGCCGTGGTGCAGCACGCCCCGGAACTCCGGCGCGACCGGCCCGGAGGACCACGTGGCCGGTACAGGCAGCGGACCGGGGCGCAGCGGCTGCAGGACGACCGGTGCAGCGCGAGCCACAGCGAGGGCCGGCACCGGCGACGCACCCGTCCCGCCCACCACAGCCGCACCGGTCGGCCCGATCAGGGACGATCCGTGGTGTGGCGGACTGGCCCGCGTGGGCGACCGAGCGCGTGGAGATCCACCCGGCCGACCCGGAGTGGCAACGGCGCGGTGAGCAGGCCTGCCGGGACCTGGACGCAGCGCTCGCCGCCTGGCTGGTCGCCCCGGTGGAGCACGTCGGGTCGACCGCCGTGCCCGGCCTCGCGGCCAAGCCGATCCTGGACCTGCAGGCCGCGGTCGCCGACCTCGACTGCGCGCCCCTGGTGGTCGAGGCCCTCGGCGAGGAATGGCGCCTCGTCCCGCCCGAACTGGACGCCCGGCCGTGGCGCCGATTCCTGGTCCACGTCGTCAACGACACCCGCGCGGCCCACCTCCACCTGATGGCCCCGGACAGCGAGCGGTGGGCCCAGCAACTGACGTTCCGCGACGCCCTGCGCCAGGACCCCGGACTGGTGCGTCAGTACGCCGACCTCAAGAGGCAGCTGGCGGCCGAGCACACCGGCGACCGGGAGGCCTACACAGCCGCGAAACGAGGCTTCATCGACGCCGTGCGACGTGGGCGCCGGCCATGGACGACGGTCGTCGAGCGGCCGGACGCCGGCACCTGAGCAGCGTGCCGCCGGGCACGGTCCCCCACCCACCCGATCTCCGGGACACGTCTGGTCGTCTCCGTCCTGGTCGCGCTGCGCCGTTCGTCCCGGCCGCCGCCACCGACCCCGAGGGACCCGTGGGACGGTCCTGGTCGCCTGCGTCCCCACGCCCGAGGAGGGCGCGGCCCACGCCGCGGCCGTCGACGAGGCGGCCCAGAGGGGCGGCTCGACCCGCGCGCCACGTCGCCCCGTCCGGCTCAGCGCGCACAGCCGGTGCCGGTCGGTGTCGGCACCCAGGGCGCGGCGTCACGGCAGCCGCAGGACGCCGTCGACGCGCCGCGGGATGCCACCGAAGTCGTCGGTGAGCTCCGGCGGGAGGACCTCCTGCGGCGCCCCCTGCCAGGTCACCGGGCGCAGGAAGCGCCGGATCGCCGTCGTCCCCACCGAGGTGTGCTGGGAGTTCGTCGACGGCCACGGCCCGCCGTGGTGCTGCGCCCAGGAGACCGCCACACCGGTCGGGTAGGCGTCGTAGACCAGCCGCCCGGCACGGGTGCGCAGCTCCTGGGAGACGGCCAGGGGCAGCTCGGTCTCCCCGGTCCCGCGCAGCACGGTGGCGGTCAGGGACGACGGCATCCTCCCCAGCGCGGCGAACAGCTCGGCCTCACCGGCGTAGCGGGCCACCACCGCCACCGGCCCGAAGCACTCCTCGGTGACCTCGGCGGGCAGGTCGCCGGCCCGGGTCTGCAGCAGTCGCGACACCGCCTCGAAGCCCCGCCCCGACGGGTCCCCACCGCGGGCGACCTCCTGCACGCCGGGCGCGTCGGCCAGACCGTCGGAGATCCGCCCGTAGGAGGCGGCGATGCCCTCGTTGAGCAGCACCGGCGCGGCCGTGTCGCGCACCGCCTCGGCCATCGCGTCGACCACGGCGTCGCCGTCGGGGCCGGCCGGCACGAACGCCAGCCCCGGCTTGGTGCAGAACTGGCCGCCGCCGAGGGTGAACGAGCCGACCAGCCCGGCGGCGAGCTCGCCGGCCCGCTCGGCCGCGGCCGCCGGCGTGACCACGACGGGGTTGAGGCTGGACAGCTCGCCGAAGAACGGCACCGGGTCCGGGCGGCGCTCGATGACCTCCAGCAGTGCGCGGCCGCCGGTGACCGACCCGGTGAAGCCGACGGCGCGGATCGCGGGGTGGGCGACCAGGTCGGCGCCGGCCTGCAGCCCGTGCACGATGCCCAGGGTGCCGTCGGGCGCCCCGGCCTCGCGCGCGGCGGCGTCCAGCAGGTCGAAGACCGACTGCGAGGTCGCCGGGTGCGAGCCGTGCGCCTTGACGACCACCGGGCAGCCGGCGGCGAGCGCGGAGGCGGTGTCGCCACCGGGCACGGAGAAGGCCAGCGGGAAGTTGCTCGCGCCGAAGACGGCGACCGGGCCGATCGGCACGAGCATCCGGCGCAGGTCCGGCCGCGGGCCCATCGGGGTGTCCCCGGGCCGGTCGATGGCCGCCTCCAGGTAGCTGCCCTCCTCCAGCACCTCGGCGAACAGCCGCAGCTGGTAGCCGGTGCGGGTGAGCTCGCCGCCCAGCCGGGTGGCGCCCAGCGCGGTCTCCCGGTCGGCGAGGGCCACCACGTCGGCGCGGTGGGCCTCCAGCGCGTCGGCCAGGGCGCGCAGCAGCGCCGCCCGCCCGGCGCGGCCGAGCGCGTCCAGGCCGGGGGCCGCGGTGAGCGCGGCCGCGCACAGCCGGTCCACCTCGGCGGTGGTGGTCTCGCGGGCGACCACCTCGACGGCCTCGCCGGTGCGGGGGTCGGTGCTGACGACGTCGGACATGCGGGGACGTGCTCCTTCGTGGTCGGCCAATATCGCGATGAAGGTCGGGACGGGCGGGTCAGCGGACGGCGCCGACGGTGACGCGGTCGACCGTCCAGGCGCGGGCCTGCTCGCTCAGCGTGACGCCCAGGCCGGGCCGGTCGGGGACGTACATGCGGCCGCCGCGGGTCTCCAGGCGCTCCTCGAACAGCGGGTACAGCCAGTCGAAGTGCTCCACCCACGGCTCGATCGGGTAGGCGGCGGCCAGGTGCAGGTGGATCTCCATGGCGAAGTGCGGGGCGAGCTGCAGGTGCGCCACCTCGGCGAGGGTGGCCAGCCGCAGGAACTGGGTGATGCCCCCGACGCGGGGGGCGTCGGGCTGCAGGACGTCGACCGCGCCGTGCCGGATCAGCTCGGCGTGCTCGGCGACGCTGGTGAGCATCTCCCCGGAGGCGATCGCGGTGTCCAGCGAGCGGGCGAGCTGAGCGTGCCCCTCGGTGTCGTGGGCGTCCAGCGGCTCCTCGATCCAGAACAGGTCGAACTCCTCCAGCCGGCGGCCGACCCGCATGGCGGTCGGCCGGTCCCACTGCTGGTTGGCGTCCACCATGAGCGGCACGCCGTCGCCGAGGTGCTCGCGGACGGCGCGCACCCGGCGCAGGTCCTCCGCCGTGTCCGGCAGGCCCACCTTGACCTTGATGCCGCCGACGCCGGACTCCAGCGTCCGCGTGGCGTTGTCGCAGACCTGCTCGACCGACTCGTGCAGGAAGCCGCCGGAGGTGTTGTAGCAGCGCACCGAGTCCCGGTGCGCCCCCAGCAGCTTGGCCAGCGGCAGGCCGGCCCGCTTGGCCTTGAGGTCCCACAGTGCGACGTCGATGGCGGCGATGGCCTGGGTGGCGGCGCCGCTGCGGCCGACGGAGGCGCCGGCCCAGACCAGCCTGGTCCACAGCCGGCCGATGTCGCTGGGGTCCTCGCCGATGAGGTCCGGCGCGACCTCCGTCGCGTGGGCGAACTGGGCCGGCCCGCCGGCCCGCTTGGAGTAGGAGAACCCGACGCCCTCGTGCCCGCCCTCGGTGGTGACCTCGGCGAACAGGAACGCGACCTCGGTCATCGGCCGCTGGCGGCCGGTGAACACCTTGGCGTCGCTGATCGCGTGCGGCAGCGGCAGGGTGACCGAGGACAGGGTCACCGACTCGATCCGGTCGAGGACGGCGGGCGGGCTGGGGCGGACGTCCTGCACGAGGGTCACGGCGGTCTCCGGGGTCAGGGGGTCAGCGGACGAGGGCGGGGCGCTTGGGGTCGAACTGCCAGCCGGGCAACAGGTGCTGCATCGCCACCGCGTCGTCCCGGGCGCCGAGGCCGTGCTCGAGGTACAGCTCGTGCGCGGCGGCGAGTGCGTCACGGTCCAGCTCCACGCCCAGGCCCGGGGTGGTGGGGACGGCGATGGCGCCGTCGCGGATCTGCAGCGGCGAGCGGGTGAGCGCCTGCCCGTCCTGCCAGATCCAGTGCGTGTCCAGGGCGGTGATCGCCCCGGGGGCGGCGGCGCCGACCTGGGTGGCCATGGCCAGGGAGACGTCGAAGTGGTTGTTGGAGTGCGAGCCCCAGGTCAGCCCGAAGTCTGAGCACAGCTGGGCGACCCGCACCGAGCCGCGCATCGTCCAGAAGTGCGGGTCCGCGAGCGGGATGTCGACCGCGTTGGTCCGGACGGCGTGAGCCATCTGCCGCCAGTCGGTCGCGACCATGTTGGTGGCCGTGGGCAGCCCGGTGGCCCGGCGGAACTCGGCCATCACCTCGCGGCCGGAGTAGCCGCCCTCGGCGCCGACCGGGTCCTCGGCGTAGGCGAGCACCCCGTGCAGGTCGCGGCACAGGTCGACGGCCTCGGTGAGCAGCCAGCCGCCGTTGGGGTCCAGGGTGATCCGCGCCTCGGGGAAGCGCTGGGCCAGGGCTCGGACGGCGGCGACCTCCTCGGCCCCGGCCAGCACGCCGCCCTTGAGCTTGAAGTCGGTGAACCCGTAGCGGGCCTGCGCGGCCTCGGCCAGCGCGACGACCGCCTCCGGGGTGAGCGCGGGCTCCCGGCGCAGCCGCGCCCAGTCGTCGGCCGGGTCCGGCTCGGTGAGGTAGGGCAGGTCGGTGGCGTGCCGGTCGCCGACGTAGAAGAGGTAGCCGAGCACCGGCACGCTGTCGCGCTGCTGCCCCTCCCCCAGCAGCTCGGCCACCGGCACGCCGAGGTGCTGGCCGAGCAGGTCCAGCAGCGCGGACTCCAGCGCGGTCACCGCGTGGATCGTCGTGCGCAGGTCGAAGGTCTGCAGCCCGCGGCCGCCGGCATCCCGGTCGGCGAAGGTGGCCGCGACCGAGCGCAGCAGCGACCCGTACCGGGCGACCGGCTGCCCGGTGAGCAGCTCGCCGGCGTCGGTGATGGTGCGCCGGATCGCCTCGCCGCCGGGCACCTCCCCCACCCCGGTACGGCCCGCGGAGTCGGTGACGACCGCGATGTTGCGGGTGAAGAAGGGGCCGTGCGCGCCGCTGAGGTTGAGCAGCATGCTGTCGTGCCCGGCGACGGGCACCACCTCGACGCGGGCCACGGTGGGGGTGCGGGTCACAGCCGTCCTCTCGGGTCCGGAGCGGGGGGTCAGGAGACCTTGTCGACCAGCGCGGTGAGCTCGGCGAGCTCGGCCTCGGTGAGGTCCGACAGCGGCGGGCGCACCCGGCCGCCGTCGCGCCCCACGGCGGTGAGACCGGCCTTGACGATGGAGACCGCATAGCCCTTGGCCCGGTCGCGGATGTCGAGGTAGGGGATGACGAAGTCGTTGAGCATCGAGTACACCGCCCCGTGGTCCTGGGCACGCACGGCGGCGTAGAACCGCAGCGCGAACTCCGGCAGGAAGTTGTACAGCGCTGAGGAGTAGGTGCTCACGCCCAGCTGCAGCAGCGGCAGCGCGAACGTCTCCGCGGTGGGCAGGCCGCCGACGTAGACGAGCCGCTCGCCCACGCGGGCGTAGGTACGGGTCATCTGCTCGATGTCGCCCACGCCGTCCTTGAGGCCGATCAGCGTGGGGTTGCGGTCGGCGACCTTGGCCACGGTGACGTCGGTGAGCACCGCGTTGGCCCGGCTGTAGACGATGACGCCGAGGTCGGTGGCGTCGCAGACCGCGCTGACGTGCTCGACCAGGCCGCGCTGGCTGGCCTCGGTGAGGTAGGGCGGGAACAGCAGCAGCCCCGAGGCGCCGGCGTCCCGGGCGGCCCGGGCCTGGGCGACGGCGACGGCGGTGCCCCCGGTGGCCGGCGCGACCACCGGTACCCGGCCGGCCACCTCGTCGACGGCGACGCGGACCACCCGGTCGATCTCCGCCGGGGTCAGGGAGAAGCCCTCCCCGGTCCCACCGGCGGCGAACAGCCCGGCGACGTCGAACCCCGCCTGCCAGGCCAGGTGCTCGCGGTACCGCGGCTCGTCGAACTGCAGCTCGGCGTCGAAGTGGGTCACCGGGAAGGAGAGCAGGCCGGACCTCAACCGGTCGGCGAGGGCATCGGGGGGCAGCAGCGTCACGGGGCGTCCTTGGGTCCGACGGGTCCGCGCCGGAGGCGTCCGGCGGCGCGGGCTGTGGTCGCGGCCACCGTAGGAACCGCGAACGATGCGTGTCCAAGAGCTGTTCCGCATCATGCGATGCCCCGCGGGTATCACGTACCGCCGGAGTCTCCGCCGAGCACCGCGAGCGCACGCCACAGCGCGGGGTTCTTCGAACCCCTCGCCCAGAGCAGGTGCAGCTCCACCGGCTCGGCCACCGGCGTCTCCAGCCGGACGAAGCCCACGCCCGCGATCGGCAGCCGCGCCGCCGACGCCGGCACGAAGGCCACGCCCCGGCCGGCCGCCACCAGCCACAGCATGGTCAGCACCTGGCTCACGGTGAGCACGGTGTTCTCCGCGGCGACCGGGGCGACGCCGGCCACCAGGTCGTAGAAGTACTTCGCCCGGGTCGGGGAGTGCATGACCACCGGCACCGTGGCGAGGTCGGCGGCGGTGGCCGGCCGGCCCAGCTCCAGCAGGCGGTGCCCCTCCGGGGCGGCCACGAGCAGCGCCTCGCGGTGCAGCAGCCGGTGCCCGAAGGCCTCCTCGTCGAAGGGCGGCCGGGCCAGCCCGAGGTCCAGGTCCTCGTTGAGCAACCCGGCGACCTGCTCGCGGGTCACCATCTCGGCGAGGTCGACGTCGACGCCGGGCAGGTCCCGGGCCAGGTCGTTGAGCAGCTCCCCCAGCACCCCGTAGGCCGACGCGGCGGTGAACCCGATGCGGACCACACCGCTGGCCCCCGACGACACCCGGCGCGCCAGCTCGGGGGCCGAATCGGCCAGGCCGAGCAGCCGGCGGGCCTCGACGAGGAACACCTGGCCGGCGGTGGTGAGGGTGACCCGGCGGTTGTCCCGCTCGAGCAACTGGGCGCCGACGACCCGCTCCAGCTTCTGGATCTGCCGGCTCAGCGGCGGCTGGGTCATCCTCAGCCGCGCCGCCGCCCGGCCGAAGTGCAGCTCGTCGGCGACGGCGACGAAGCCGCGCAGTTGCTCCAGCGTGAACGCCATGCCGGAAAGGTATCAATCAATGCCTCAATGGTCGTGGACAGGCATGAGCGCCCGTTCCTAGGCTCGCCGACGACCAGGCGTCCGTGACGCCACTCACACTGCCCGCGGCCCGGCCCCGGCTGCTCCTCCGAGGAGACCTCCCATGACCACCTCCACTCGCGCACGCCGGTGGGCGACGGCCGGCTCCGGCCTGGCCCTGGCCCTCTCGCTGGCGGCCTGCGGCGGCAACGTCGGCGGCGGCGCGGCCGCCGAGGGCGAGTTCCCCGGCGAGGAGCCGATCACCGTCCTCGTCGGCCAGGACCCGGGCGGCAGCACCGACCTCATCGCCCGCGCCCTGGCCGAGGGCGCCTCCGACGACCTCGGCGTCCCCGTGACGGTGGAGAACCGGCCCGGCGCCAACGGGGCGCTGGCCGCCCAGGAGCTGGCGAACGCGGAGCCCGACGGGCACACCCTGATGGTCTACAACGGCAGCCTGGCCTACATCACCCCGCTGGCCGTGGGCGAGGGCGAGGCGCCCGACATCGCCGACTACGAGATCGTCAGCGGCCTGAGCCTGGACGACTACGTGCTGGTCACCGCGCCGTCCTCGGGCTTCGCCACGGTCGAGGACCTCGCCGCCGCCGGCCGCCCGGTCACCTTCGGGACGACCGGTGTCGGCACCGGCAGCCAGCTGTCTCAGGAACTGCTGTTCGCCCAGGCGGGCATCGACGCCACCGCCGTGCCCTTCGACGGCGGCTCACCGACCCTCACCGCGGTGCTCGGTGGCCAGGTCGACGTCGGCTCCATCCAGCTGGGCGAGGCCATCGAGCAGATCGAGGCCGGTGAGCTGACCCCGATCGTGACCTTCGCCGAGGAGCGGCCGAGCTACCTGCCCGACACCCCGACCGCGATCGAGGCCGGCTACGACGTGCCGGTGCAGCAGTCCCGCGCGGTCTTCGCCCCGCAGGGCACGCCGGACGACGTCGTGCAGACGCTGCAGGAGGCGTTCCGGACGGCCTTCGAGTCGGAGGCCTACCAGCAGTTCAACGAGGACAACCAGCTCACCCCCTACGAGGTCGACGGCGAGGAGGTCCGCACCACCTGGACGTCGAACCTCGAGGAGTACCGCAGCGTCCTGGAGGAGTACTCCATCGACCTCGGCTCGGAGCAGTGAGCTCCCCCTCCGGGGCCCACGGCCCGGGGGACACCGGCGGCCGCACGGCTGCCGGGGCCTCCCCCGCCGGCGCCCGCCCGGTGCCCGCCGAGGGCCCGCCCGGCGGCTTCGACCTCGAGGAGGCCGTCCACCGGGTCCAGGCCGAGGAGCACGAGGGCCGCCCACCGGCCACCGGGACGCTCGGCAACCTGGTGGTCGCCGCCGCCGTGGTCCTCCTCGGGGTGGCCGCCGTGACCGGCTCGCTCGGGCTCGACGTGGGCAGCGCGGCGGCCCCGGCGGCGGGCACCTGGCCGCTCCTGGTCAGCGCCGTGGTCGTCGTCCTGGGCGTGGCCCTGCTGGCCGTCGCCCGGCGCACGGACGACGCGGAGCGCTTCACCGCCACCAGCTGGCTGGTGCTCGCGGGCCTGGCGACCATGGTCGTCTTCGTCCTCGTCCTGCCGGTGATCGGCTTCGAGATCCCCGCCGCGCTGCTCACCCTCACCTGGTTGCGCTTCCTGGGCCACGAGGGCTGGCGCACCTCGATCGTCACGAGCCTGGCCGTGGTGGTCGCCTTCTACCTGGTCTTCGTCGCGGCCCTGTCCGTCCCCATCCCGCACCTGTTCTAGGAAGGGGCGCTGACCGCGCCATGGACCTGGCCCCCGTGCTCGACGGCTTCACCGTCGTCCTCGAGCCGACCAACCTGCTGTACTGCCTGATCGGCGTCGTCATCGGCATGCTGGTCGGCGTCCTCCCGGGCCTGGGCCCGGCGGCGACCATCGCGATCCTGCTGCCGATCACCATCGGCATCGAGCCGGTGACCGCGGTCATCATGCTGGCCGGCATCTTCTACGGCGCCCAGTACGGCGGCACCATCACCTCGGTGCTGCTGCGGCTGCCCGGCGAGGCGTCCTCGGTGGTCACCGTCTTCGACGGCCACGCCATGGCCCGCGACGGCCGGGCCGGCACCGCGCTGGGCATCGCCGCGATCGGCTCGTTCATCGGCGGCACCGTCTCGATCGTCGCCCTCTCCGTGGTCGCCCCGCTGGTCGCCGGCTTCGCCCTGGACTTCGGCCCGCCGGAGTACACGGCGCTGGCCCTGCTGGGCATCCTGCTGGTCGCCACGGTCAGCAGCGGCGACCGGCTCAAGGCCGTCGTCGCCGCCTGCGTCGGCCTGCTGCTGGCCACCGTCGGCCGCGACGGCTTCACCGGCGCCGAGCGGTTCACCTTCGACAACCTGTCCCTCGCCGACGGCCTGGACTTCGTGCCGATCGCGATGGGCCTGTTCGGCCTCGGCGAGATCCTCTACAACCTGGAGGAACGGCACCGGACGGTGCACGCGCCGGCCACGGTCGCCAACGTCTGGCCGTCCCGCGCGGACCTGCGCCGGTCCTCGGGCGCCATCGGCCGCGGCTCGGTGCTCGGCTTCGTCCTGGGCATCCTCCCCGGCGGCGGCGCGACGCTGGCCTCGCTGGCGTCCTACGCCGTGGAGAAGCGCCGGTCGGCGACCCCCGAGCGGTTCGGCCGGGGCGCCGTCGAGGGCGTCGCGGCGCCGGAGTCGGCCAACAACGCCGCGGCGACGTCGTCGTTCATCCCGCTGCTGACCCTCGGCATCCCGGCCAACGCCACGATGGCGGTCATCTTCGGCGCGCTGCTCATCCAGGGCGTGAGCCCCGGCCCCCAGCTGGTCAGCCAGGACCCCGAGCTGTTCTGGGGCGTGGTCAACTCGATGTACGTCGGCAACGTCCTGCTGCTGGTCATGAGCATCCCGCTGGTGGGGCTGTTCGTGCGGATCCTGCGGGTGCGGGCCACGATCCTCGCGCCGATCACCGTGCTGATCACGCTGATCGGGGTCTACACGGTGAACAACGACGTCTTCGACATCGGGCTGGTCGTCGTCTTCGGCGCCCTCGGCTACCTGATGAAGAAGCTGGGCTTCGACCCCGGGCCGCTGGTGCTCGCCTTCGTCCTCGGCGCCCTGCTGGAGGACTCGCTGCGCCGCTCGCTGCTGCTGTTCGCCGGCGACCCGACCGGCTTCTTCACCCGGCCCATCTCCGGGACGCTGCTCGTACTCTTCCTCGTGGTGGCCCTGTACCCCGTGCTCCGGGCCGCCCTCCCCCGGCGGCGGTCCAGCGACCGCAGTGGGGCCCCGTCCGCCCAGAGCAAGGAGCCCGTGTGACAGTCCTGGTCGCCTACGTCCCCACGCCCGAGGGGGACGCGGCCTACGCCGCGGCCGTCGACGAGGCGGCCCGCCGTCGGGAGCGGCTGGTGCTGCTCAACACGCCGCGCGAGGGAGCGCCGGTGAGCACCGCCCTGGCCGGGGAGGACGTCGTCCGGGCGCTCACCGAACGGGCCGCGGCCGCCGGCGTCGCCCTCGAGGTGCACCAGGAGGCGCACACCGGCGACACCGCCGACGCGGTGGTGCGGGTGGCCGGTGAGCTGGGCGCGTCGGTGATCGTCATCGGGCTGCGCCGCCGTTCACCGGTCGGCAAGCTGCTCATGGGCAGCACCGCGCAGCGGATCCTGCTCGACGCCGACCGCCCGGTGCTGGCCGTCAAGCCCTGAGCGCGCCGGCCGTCTCCCGGTCGAGGAACGCGGTGACCAGCTCGGCGATCTGCGCCGGGCGCTCGAGGATGAACAGGTGCCCGCCGCCCCGGACGACATGCAGCGTCGCGTCCGGGATGCGCCAGGCGAGGATCCGCCCGTTGACCAGCGGCACGATCGGGTCGTCGTCGCCGGCGAGGACCAGCGTGGGCTGGCGGAGGGCGTGCAGCCACGGCAGGCTGCTCCAGCCGGCGACCGCGTAGAGCTGGCCGGCGTAGCCGATCGCCGACGGCGCGCGCAGCTGGTCCACCGACGACCGCAGCAGCCGGCGCGGATCGGTGCGGGCCATCCCGCCGTAGACGTCCCCGGCGATGCGCAGGTAGTGCTCCGGGTCGCGGTGGCGGCGCGGCGTCGCCAGCCGCAGCAGGGCCGCGGGCGTCCCGGGCAGCCCGCCCAGCCCCGGCGCGGTGGCCGCGAGCACCAGGCCGCCCACCCGGTCCGGCGCCTGGCGGGCCAGCTGCTGGGCCACCACGCCGCCCAGGGAGACGCCGAACACGTCGACCCGGGCCAGCCCGAGGGCGTCCAGCAGCCGGGTGACCGTCCGCACCAGGCCCGGCATCCGCCGCGGGCTGCGGTAGGGGGTGGAGCCGCCGATGCCGGGCGCGTCGAAGCTGACCACCTGCCGCCCGCGGGCGACCAGCTCCCGCTCGAAGGGCTCGGCCAGCTCCAGGCTGGCGCCCAGGCCGGTGACCAACAGCAGCGGGCGGCCGGTGCCGCGGACCGACGTCCGCAGCCGCACCTCCCCCAGGTCGACGGTGCGGACCTCGACCGGGGCGGACCGGCTCACGTGAAGGCGCTCGCGCCGGTGATGTCCCGGCCGACGATGAGGGTCTGGATGGTCTCGGTGCCCTCGAAGGTGTGGATCGACTCGATGTCGGCCATGTGCCGGATGACGTGGAAGTCCAGCAGGATGCCGTTGCCGCCGAGCAGGTCGCGGGCCTCGGCCAGCACCTCCCGGGCGGTGCCGGTGTTGTGCGCCTTGGCGAGGCCCGCCAGCGTCGGGGCGATCCGGTCGGCCATGGCCAGGTCTGCCAGCCGTCGGCAGTACAGCTGCATGGCGGTCACCTTGGCCAGCATGGCGACCAGCCGCTGCTGGATGAGCTGGAACTCCACCAGCGGCCGGCCGAACTGCTTGCGGCGCCCGGCGTAGGTCAGCGCGGCCTCGTACCCGGCGACGGCGTGGCCCAGGGCCATCCAGGCGCAGGAGCCGCGGGTGGTGGCCAGCACCGCGCCGGTGTCCTTGAAGCTCTGCCCCCCGGGCAGCCGGTTCTCGGCCGGGACGCGCACGCCCTCGAGCTCGATCTCGGCCTGCCACACGGCCCGCAGCGACCCCTTGCCCTCCATCCGCCGCGCCCGGTAGCCCGGCGTCCCCTGTTCCACGAGGAAGCCCTTGACCTGGCCGTCCTCGGTGTCGCGGGCCCAGACGACGACGACGTCGGCGATGCTGCCGTTGCCGATCCACTTCTTCGACCCGTCCAGCACCCAGGAGTCCCCGTCGCGGCGGGCGGTGGTCTCCAGGGCGATGGAGTCCGACCCGTGGTCGGGCTCGGTGAGCGCGAAGGCGCCCAGCGCGTCGCAGCGGGCCATGGCGGGCAGCCAGCGCTGCTTCTGCTCCTCCGAGCCGAGCATGGCGATCGACTTCATCGCCAGCCCCGCCTGCACGCCCAGGAAGGTGCCCAGGCTGCCGTCGCCGCGGTTGAGCTCCATGTGCACCAGCCCGGCGGACAGCGCGTCCATCGGCGGGCAGCCGTAGCCCTCGATGCCGTCACCGACCAGCCCTGCGGCGCCCAGCTTGCGGGCCAGCTCCCGGGGGAACTCCGCGCGCTCCCAGTAGTCGTTGATCACCGGCAGCACCTCGTCCTCGACGAAGGCGCGGGTGCGCAGCAGGAAGTCCATCTGCTCGCGCGAGAGGTCCTCGCGCAGCAGGAAGTAGTCGGTCGACAGGGCGTGGCCGATGCCGTCGGCCAGCGGGTTCCTGCTGCCCGCCGCGGCGGTGTCACGGGCGCCCTCGGCGCGGGTGTCCCTGCTGCCCTCGGTGAGTGTCACGTCCGTCCCCCCTGCGTCCGGTGCCGGTTCACGAGTCCCGCACGTAGCTGCCCGGCGCGGCCTCGCGGACGCGGAACCGGGGGCTGCCCAGCTCCTCGGGCGCGGGCTTGTCCGGCCCGGAGCGCTCGCCCAGCCAGGCGGCGTGGTCCGGCCACCAGGAGCCCTTCTCGGTGCGGGCGGTGTCGGTCCAGTCCTCGGCCGGGACGGCGTTGTCGTCGGTGACCCGGTAGCTGGACTTCGGGTTGCCCGGCGGGTTGACCAGCGCGGCGATGTGCCCGTTGGTCGACTGCACGAAGCGCACCTTGCCGCCGAGCAGCTGGCTGCTGCGGTAGCAGGACTGCCACGGGCAGATGTGGTCCGCGGAGCCGGCCAGCACGTAGGAGTCCAGGGTGACCTGGGCCAGGTCGACCTCGGTGCCCAGCACCGTCACCGCCCCGGGGTGGGTGAGCGCGTTGCGCGAGGTCATGCCCACGAAGTCCGCGTGCAGCCGGGCGGCCATCCGGGTGGTGTCGGAGTTCCAGAACAGGATGTCGAACTTCGGCGGCCGCTTGCCCTGCAGGTAGTTGTTGATCCAGTAGTTCCAGATCAGGTCGTTGGGCCGCAGCCAGGCGAACACCTCGGCCAGCTTGCGCCCGTCCAGGTAGCCCTGGCGCTGGGAGGCGGCCACCGCCTGCGCGGCGGCGTCCTCGTCGATCGAGGCGCCGAGCAGGCCGGCCCTGGTCTGGTCCAGCACGGTGACCAGCAGGCTGAGGCTGGCCAGCTTCTCCTGGCGGCCGGTGGCGGCCAGCACGGCGGCCGTCATCGCCGACAGGATGCCGCCGGAGCACACGCCCATCAGGTGGACGGCGTCCTGCCCGGTGATCTCCGCGGCCGCGTCGATCGCCTCGATGATGGCGGTGGCGTAGGTGTCGAAGCCCCAGTCGCGGTGCCGGGCGTCGGGGTTGCGCCAGGAGATCATGAACACCTGCTGGCCCTGGCCGACCAGGTGCTCGACCATGCTGCGCCCGGGGGCGAGGTCGAGCACGTAGTACTTGTTGATCGTCGGCGGCGCGACGAGCACCGGCACGCTGCGCACGGTCGGCGTCGTCGGCCGGTACTGGATGAGCTCGAACACCGGCGTCCGCAGCACCACCGAGCCGGGGGTGACGGCGAGGTCGCGGCCGACCTCGAAGGCGTCCGGGTCGACCATGGTCGGCACCCGCGGGGTGCTGGCCAGGTCGCGCACCAGGTTGCGCGGGCCCCGGACGACGTTGGCGCCGGCGGTGTCGATGAAGGCCTTCCACGCGACCGGGCTGATCAGCGGGTTGTTGCTCGGCGCCAGGGCGTCGACGAGGTTGGTGCCGGCGAAGCGGACCCGCTCGGCGTCGGCCCACTCCAGCGGGACGTCGTGCAGCAGCCCCAGCGCGGTCTCCCCGGTGGCCAGGTAGGCCTGCACCAGCCGGCGCAGCACCGGGTTCTCCTTCCACGCCGGGTCGGCGAAGCGCTTGTCCCGGCTGGAGGGGGCCAGGTCGCAGGTGCCGACGGCGATCTGCGCCAGCTGCCCGGCCAGCGACCGGGCCCGCGCGGCCACCCGGTCCGGGCGGCGGGCCAGCCCGCTCAGGAAGCGCAGCCCCGGCCTGCCCGGGGAGAACCGGCGCACCGTGCTGGTGGCCGCCTGGGTGAGCAGCAGGTCCAGCGGCGCGGCGGCCCCGCCCACCTCGCGCGAGTCCTCGACCGATGTCATGGCCAGCTCCCTCCGGGAACGGTGTCGCTCCTCGATGACCTCCCGCCCGGCGCGCTGGGCACCGGGTGCCGTCCGCATCATGCCCCCGTCGGCGGCGGCCATGCGCCCCGGGCACCGGAGCTCCGGGGCGACACCACCCGTCTGGTCGGTCACCGGGCGGGACGGCGCCCGGTGCGGCAGCGTCGGGAGCGGCCCGGGTCACCGGCGCCGCGGACGGAGGGGGCGGGCGTGACCGTGCGGGCCGGGCTGGGCGGGCTGCTCGCCGACGCGGTGCTGGGGCTGCCGTTGCGCGCGACGCCGTACACGGTGCAGCGCGACCTCGCCGTGCCGATGCCGGACGGGGTCGACCTGCTCGGCGACCGCTACGCCCCGCGGCGGGCCGCCGGCCCGCTGCCCGTCGTCCTCGTGCGGCTGCCTTACGGGCGGGCGGGGTTGGTCGGCCGGCTGTTCGCCGCCCCGCTGGCCCGGCGCGGGTTCCAGCTGTTCGTGCAGTCCACCCGCGGGACCTTCGGGTCCGGCGGGCACTTCCGCCCGTTCACCACCGAACGGGACGACGGACTGGCCACCGTGTCCTGGCTGCGCACGCAGCCCTGGTGCGACGGCCGGGTCGCCATGACCGGCGCCAGCTACTTCGGGCACACCCAGTGGGCGGTGGCGCCCTACGCCGACCCCCCACTGGTCTGTGTCTCCCCGCACGTCACCGCGGCGCGGGTCACCACCGCGTTCTACGACCACGGGGCCCCGCTGCTGCGCAACGCGCTCACCTGGTCGGCCCAGATCGGCCGCCAGGAGGCCGGCGGCCCGCTGGCCACGGTGCCCGGCCCGCGGCGGCGGGCGCGGATCGCGCGGGCGCTGCGCCGGCTGCCGCTGCAGGCCGCCGACACCGCCGCGGTCGGCGCCCCGGTGCCGTTCTGGCGGGACTTCGTCACCCACGCCGGCCCCGGCGACCGCTTCTGGGACGTCGCCGACCACGACGGCGCGGACCTCGCCGGCATGCCGCCGGTCAGCATGGTCACCGGCTGGTGGGACCTGTTCGCCGCGGGCCAGCTGGCCGACGTCGCCCGGCTGCACGCCGCCGGGGTGCCGGCCCGGGTCACCGTGGGACCCTGGCTGCACGCCGCGCCCGCGGAGGTCGCGACGGTCCTGCGCACCGACGCCGCGTGGCTGCACCACCACCTGCGCGGCGGACCGGCGCCGGCCGGACCGCCGGTGCGGCTGTTCCTGCAGCAGGCCGGCACCTGGCTGGCGGCCGACACCTGGCCACCGCCGGGCAGCCGGCCGGTCGCCCACCACCTGCGCGCCGGCGGCCGGCTCACCGCCGACGCCGAGACCGGCGACCCGGCACCGGCCGTCTTCACCTACGACCCGGCCGACCCGACGCCGACCGTCGGCGGGCCGCTGCTGCAGCCGCCGGGCGGGCAGGCGGACAACCGCGCGGTCGAGCGCCGCGCGGACGTGCTGGTCTTCACCGGGCCGCCGCTGCCCGCCGACCTCGACGTGGTCGGCCCGGTGCGTGCCGTCGTCCACGTCCGCACGGAGCTCCCGCACGCGGACGTGTTCGTGCGGCTGTGCGACGTCGACGCCCGGGGCGTGTCCCGCAACGTCGTCGACGGCATCCGCCGGCTGGACCCGCGCACGGTGCCGGCCGGCGACGTCACGGTCGGGGACGACGGCGTGCTCGCCGTCGACGTGGAGCTGTTCCCGACCGCCTACCGGGTGCGCGCCGGGCACCGGCTGCGGGTGCAGGTGGCCGGCGGGGCGTTCCCCCGCTTCGCCCGCAACCCCGGCACCGGCGAGCCGCTGGGCACCGCCAGGACCGGGCGGCCCTGCCGGTTCGAGGTGTCCTGCGACGCCGCGCACCCCTCGCGGCTGGTGCTGCCCGTGCTGTCGCCGGACCTCAGCGGGCCAGCGACCGGCTGATCACCAGGCGCTGGATCTGGTTGGTGCCCTCGAAGATCTGCATGACCTTGGCCTCGCGCATGTACCGCTCGACCGGGAAGTCCCGGGTGTAGCCGTAGCCGCCGAGCACCTGGACGGCGTCGGTGGTCACCCGCATCGCCGCGTCGGTGGCGACCAGCTTGGCCACGCTGGCCTGCCGGCCGTAGGGGCGCCCGGCGTCGCGGCGGCGGGCGGCGTCCAGGTAGGTGGCCCGGGCGGTGTCGACGGCGGCGGCCATGTCGGCGAGCAGGAAGCCCAGCCCCTGGTGGTCGATGATCCGGCGGCCGAAGGTGCTGCGCTCGTGGGCGTAGTCCACGGCGGTGTCCAGCGCCGCCTGGGCCAGCCCGACGGCGACCGCGGCGATGCCGAGGCGGCCGGAGTCCAGCGCGGAGAACGCGATGCACAGCCCCTGGCCCTCCGCGCCCAGCAGCCGGTCGGCCTCCAGCAGCGCGCCGTCCCAGGTGGCCATCGCGGTGGGGATGGCGTGCAGGCCCATCTTGTCCTCGGGCCGGCCGAAGGCCAGCCCCTCGACCTGCCCGGGGGCCAGGAAGCAGGAGATGCCGCGGGAGCCCTCGCCGGTGCGGGCGAACAGCGCGTAGAAGTCGGCCTTCCCGGCGTGGGTGATCCAGGACTTGGTGCCGGTCACCCGGTAGCCGCCCTCGGTGCGCTCGGCCCGGCAGGCCAGGGCGGCGGCGTCGGACCCGGCCTGCGGCTCGGACAGCGAGTACCCGCCGACCAGCTCGCCGGCCAGCATCGCCGGCAGCCAGCGCTCCTTCTGCGCCTCGGTGCCGAAGGCGGCCAGCGGGTGGCAGGCCAGCCCGTGCACCGACACCGCGACCGCCACCGCCGCCCACCGGGCGCCGAACTCCTCCAGCACCTGCAGGTACACCTCGTAGGGCTGCCCGCCCCCGCCCAGCTCTTCGGGGTAGGGCAGGCCGAGCAGCCCCAGCTCACCGAGGGTGGCGAACAGACCCTCCGGGTAGGTCTCGGCGCGCTCGTGCTCGTCGACGCGGGGGGCCAGCTCCTTGTCCGCCACGTCGCGGGCGAGGGCCAGCAGGTCCTGCGCCTCCTCGGTGGGCAGCAGGCGGTCGACGGTCACGGCAGGTGCCTCCTGGGTCAGGTCGTGAGCTCGGGGAACTGGTCGTCGCGCCACTCCACGCCGGGGCGGGCGCCGGCCGCGGCCAGCTGCTCCTCGCGGGCCCGCAGCTCGACCCGCCGGATCTTCCCCGAGACGGTCTTGGGCAGCTCGGCGAACTCCAGCCGACGCACCCGCTGGTAGGGGTTCAGGTGCGCGCGGGCGTGCCGCAGGATGGACAGCGCGGTCTCCTCCGTGGCCTCGTGCCCGGCCACCAGCGTGACATAGGCCTTGGGCACCGCGAGCCGCAGCGGGTCCGGCGCCGGGACGACGGCGGCCTCGGCGACCGCGGGGTGCTCGATGAGCACCGACTCCAGCTCGAACGGGCTGATCTTGTAGTCGCTGGCCTTGAACACGTCGTCGGTGCGGCCGATGTAGGTGATCCAGCCGTCGGCGTCGACGCTGGCGACGTCCCCGGTGTGGTAGTAGCCGCCGGCCTTGGCCTCGGCGTCCCGCGCGGGGTCGCCCTGGTAGCCGGTCATCAGCGGGAGCGGGTGCCCGGCGAGGTCCAGGCAGATCTCGCCCTCGCCCGGCCCCTCGACCGGCCGGCCGCCGACCGGGTCGACCAGCACCACCGGCACCCCGGGCAGCGGGCGGCCCATCGACCCGGGCACCACCCGGGAGCCGGGCGTGTTGCCGACCTGGGCGGTGGTCTCGGTCTGCCCGTAGCCGTCGCGGACGGTCAGCCCCCAGGCGCGGCGCACCTGCTCGATGACCTCCGGGTTGAGCGGCTCGCCGGCCGCCAGGACCTCCCGCAGCGTGCCCGGCCCGGCGGACAGGTCGGCGTTGATCAGCATCCGCCACACCGTGGGCGGCGCGCAGAAGCTGGTGACCGCCTGGTCGCGCAGCAGCCGCAGCAGCACAACGGCGTCGAAGCGGCGGTAGTCGTGGACCAGCACCGTCGCCTGGGCGGTCCACGGGGCGAAGAAGCAGGACCACGCGTGCTTGGCCCAGCCGGGCGAGGAGATGTTGAGGTGGACGTCGCCGGGCTGCAGGCCCAGCCAGTACACCGTCGACAGGTGCCCGACCGGGTAGGAGACCTGGGTGTGCTCCACCAGCTTCGGGCGCGAGGTGGTGCCGGAGGTGAAGTACAGCAGCAGCGGGTCGCCGGGCGCGGTGCCCGGGTGCTCCACCGGCACGGCCTCGAGGTCGGCGGCGGCGCGCAGGTCGGCCCACCCGTCGGCCTGGCCGACGCTGATCCGGGTCCAGTCGCCGGGCACCCCGTCGAACTTCGCGACGTCCGCGGCGTTGCAGACGACGTGGCGGGCGCCGGCGCGGGTGATCCGGTCGGCCAGGTCGGCGGGGCCGAGCGCGGTGGTGGTCGGCATGATCACCGCGCCGAGCTTCATCACCGCCAGCATCGACTCCCACAGCTCCACCTGGTTGCCCAGCATGAGCAGCACCGGGTCGCCCCGGCGCACGCCCCGGCCGGCCAGCCAGGCGGCCAGCCGGTCCGACGCGCGGGTCATCTCGGCGAAGGTCCGCCGGGTCGTCGTCCCGTCCGCCCCCACGACGACGAGCGCGGGGCGGTCGTCGTCCCGCGCGACGGCGTCGAACCAGTCGACCGCCCAGTTGAACCGCTCCCCCAGCTGCGGCCAGCGGAACTCCGCGACCGCCCGGGCGTGGTCGCCGCGCAGCGCCAGCAGCTGGTCCCGGGCCGCCCGGTAGGCCTCGGTGACGTCCATGGGGCACTCCCTCCCTCGCGGGCCCGGCGCGGGCGGGGGTGGCGCCGACCGTGACCCCCGCCACTGTGCCCCGGAGGGGTGACCGGGCGCCAGGCACCCCTCCCGTGCAGGTCAGACCGGTGGGCGTCCCCCGGGGTGCCGACGTATGGTCCGCTCCGTGACCGGGGACGGCGTCGACGCGGACGGGGCGGCGGCGCACCCGGTGTCGCCGGCCGCCGGGTCCTGGCCGCCGGTGTACTCCCGGGTGCGGGTCGGGGCGGCCAGCGTGCGGGTGGGGGTGGCCGGCGAGGGCCCGCCGCTGCTGCTGCTCAACGGCATCGGCGCCAACATCGAGATGTGGGAGCCGGCGGTGCGCCGGCTGCCGGGCCGGCAGGTGGTCATGCTCGACGTCCCGGGCACCGGCGGGTCACCGGCGCTGCGCAGCGGGCTGCGGATGTCGGGCTACGGGCGGCTGGTGACCGGGGTGCTCGACGCGCTGGGACACGTGCGGGTCGACGTCCTCGGCTACTCCTGGGGCGGCGCGCTGGCCCAGCAGGTGGCCCACCAGGCGCCCTCGCGGGTGCGCAACCTGGTGCTCGCCGCGACCACCCCGGGCCTGGGCGGGCAGCCTCCGGCGCCCTGGGTGCTGGCGCTGATGGCCTCCCCCACGCGGTACTACTCCCGCCGCTACCTGCGCCTGACCGCCCCGCTGCTGTTCGGCAGCGACCCGCGGGTGGCCGCCGACTCCGCGCACGGCCAGGCGCGGCTGCGCCGCCCGCCGAGCCTGCTCGGCTACACCCAGCAGCTGTACGCCATCTCCGGCTGGTCCAGCCGCTGGTGGCTGGACCGGGTGCAGCACCCCACCCTGGTCATCGGCGCGCGGCGGGACCCGCTCGCGCCGCCGCGCAACGCCCGGATCATGGCGGCGGCGCTGCCGCACGCCCAGCTGCGGATGGTCGACGGCGGGCACCTGTTCCTCTTCGAGGACCCGGACGCGGGCTGCGCGCTGGTCGAGACGTTCCTGCGGCGGCAGGAGGACGAGCTGGCCGGCGACGGGCGGGGGCCGCGCAGGCGTGAGGGCGTGCGGCGCGGGCCGTAGCGCGCCACCGCCGGCGAGGGCCGGGGCGCACTACGGTGTGCGCCGGCTCACGTCCCGCCGCACCAGGAGCGACCCGTGTTCGACGACGCACTGACCTCCACCATCGCCCGGGCCCGCGGGCACGCCCTCGGCGACCTGCTGCGGCGCTCCGCGGCGCGCGTGCCCGACCGCACGGCGCTGCGCTTCCGCGACCGCTCGCACACGTACGCCGAACTGGACGCGGCCGTGGACCGGACCGCCAACGCGCTGACCGCGCGCGGGGTGGCGCGCGGTGACCGGGTGGCCCTGCTGTCGCACAACGACGACGGGTACGTCGTGCTCACCTTCGCCCTGGCCCGGCTGGGCGCCGTCGCCGTCCCGGTCAACTTCATGCTGACCGCGGGCGAGGTGGCCTACGTCCTCGAGCACTGCGGGGCGGCCGGCGTGGTCGCGGAGGCCGCGCTGGTGCCGGTGGCGCAGGAGGCGCTGCGGCTGGCGGGGCGGGAGGAGGCCGTCGTCGTCCGGGGGGTCCTGGGCGGCGGGCCGGACGGCGGGCCCGACGGCTGGGAGGCCTACGAGACCTGGGCGGCGCACCCGGACGCCGCACCGCCGCAGGTGGACGTCGCCGACGACGACGTGCTGCAGCTGATGTACACCAGCGGCACCGAGTCCCGGCCCAAGGGCGTGATGATGACCAGCCGCAGCCTGGTCACCCAGTACGTCAGCTGCATCGTCGACGGCCGGTACGCCGCCGACGACGTCGCCCTGCACGCGCTGCCGCTGTTCCACGTCGCTGCCCAGCACGTGTTCCTGGTGCCCAACCTGTACCTGGGCGGCACCAACGTGGTGCTGGACGGGCCGGACCCGGCCACCGTGCTGGCGACCGTGGAGCGGGAGCGGATCACCAGCCTGTTCTGCCCCCCGACGGTGTGGATCGGCCTGCTGCGGCACCCCGACTTCGACCGCCGGGACCTCTCCTCGCTGGCCAAGGGCTACTACGGCGCGTCGATCATGCCGGTGGCCACCGTGCAGGAGCTCCGCCGGCGGCTGCCCGGGATGGCGCTGTTCAACTGCTACGGGCAGACCGAGATGTCCGCGCTGGCCCTGGTGCTCTCCCCGGAGGACCAGCTGCGCAAGCCCGGCTCGGCCGGCACCCCGGCGCTGAACAGCCAGACCCGCCTGGTCGACGACGAGGGCCGCCCGGTCGGCCCCGGCGTCGAGGGCGAGATCGTGCACCGCAGCCCGCACGCCACCGTCGGCTACTGGAACGACCCGGAGAAGACCGCGGAGGCCTTCCGCGGCGGCTGGTTCCACAGCGGCGACCTGGGTGTGATGGACGAGGACGGCTACATCACCGTGGTCGACCGCAAGAAGGACGTGATCAAGACCGGCGGGGAGAACGTGGCCAGCCGCGAGGTGGAGGAGGTGCTCTACCAGCACCCGGCGGTCGCGGAGACCGCCGTCTTCGGCATCCCGCACCCCCGGTGGATCGAGGCGGTCGCCGCCGTCGTCGTCCCCCGGGACGGGCAGCGGCTGGACCCCGACGAGCTGGTCGGCTTCTGCCGGGAGCGGCTGGCCGGCTACAAGACGCCGCGCTACGTCGCCGTCGTCGACGGGCTGCCCAAGAACGCCAGCGGCAAGATCCTCAAGCGCGAGCTGCGCACCACCTTCGCCGACCTGGCCGACCGGCCGGCCGACTGACCGGACCGGTCCTCAACGGCGGTGCCAGCGGACGGCGCCGGCCGCGGCGGTGCCGAGCACCACGAGCGAGGTGACCGCGCTGCGTGGCGCCACCTCGCGGCCGCGGCGGGCCAGGAGCACCGCCGCGGCGTCCAGCGCGGTGAGCAGCAGCGTCACCTCGGTGGTGCGGCGGGCCTGGGGCGCCGGGGTGACCAGCAGCGCCGCGCCCATGGCGATGTTGCGCGCCGCGGTCAGGCGCACCAGCAGCGGCAGCAGGACGTCGGTCCGCGTCCCCTCCTCCGCGGCCCCGAGCAGCCGGGGCAGCGCCCGCGGGGCGCACAGCGCCGCGGTCCCGACCCAGATCGACAGCGTCCCGACGGTCTTGCGGGTGACGTCCCACTCGCTGGTCATGGCCGGTCACTGCCCGCCGGGGCGCGCCGTGAACCGGTCGCCGCCCGCGACGACCAGCACCGATGCCAGGAACGGCAGGGTGACGACGCTGGCCACCACGTCGCTGACGGTCGCGACGGTGAAGGCGCCGGCACCCGGCGAGCCCAGCGGCCCGAGCACCCCGTCCGGGCCGAGGGCGGCCACCGAGGCGGGCAGGGTCAGCAGCGCGGACACCGTCCCGCCGAGCACCACGCCCACGGCCACCGCGGCCGGTGCCGCGCGCAGCGCCCGCACCGCCAGGGCGGTGCCGCGCCGCAGCGCGCCGGACCAGGACGCTCCCCCGCCGGCGGCCAGCGCGGCCACGACGCCGGTCACCCACAGCTGGGCGACCAGGCCGGTCGCGAACCCCACGGCGTCGACGGCGAGCGCGGCGCCCAGCCGCGGGTCGTCCAGCACCAGCACCTGGCGGGCCACGTCGGGCACGGTGTTGACCAGCGTGGCGGCCAGCGCGGCCAGGTAGGCCGGGCCGGCGTGCCGGCGCAGCAGCCCCAGCGCGGTGCGGACGGTCGCGGCCGGCGGGGAGCCGGCGCTCACGGCCGGGTCGCGACCAGCGCCGTCCAGCAGCCGGCCAGCCGGGTCTCCTGGCCGGTGACGCCCAGCCCGGCGGCCCGGCAGGCGTCCGCGAGGCCGTCCGGGGTCGGCCGGTCGCCGTCGGCGGGGTGGTGGGACACCGCCCGCAGCGGCCGGCTGTCCACGAAGCGGGCCGTCATCTCGCACGAGTAGAACCGCCCGCCCGGGCGCAGCAGCCGGGCGGCCTCCCGGACGACGTCGCGCCAGGCCGGGGTGTGGTGCAGCACGTGGTGGGCGAACACCGCGTCGTAGGACGCCGTCGGCAGGGTCAGCGCGGTGGCGTCGCCCTCCCGCACGTCGACCCGCGCGCCCAGGTCGCGCACCGCCGCCCGGCAGGCCGCGACACTGGCCGGGTACCGCTCCACGCCGTCGGCGTGCGCGGCGCCGAAGACCTCCAGCGCCAGGCGCAGGCCGGTGCCGCGGCGCCCGGTGCCCAGCTCCAGCACCCGACCCCCGGGGACAGGCCCGCCCAGCCGGAGCAGGACGGGCGCCTCGACGCGGCGCTGCACCAGCGCGCGGACACGGGAGTCGACCCACAGCCGGTTGGCGTCGACGAGGGTCGGCGGGACGGGACGGCTGCTCGGCACGGTGCCCTCCTGCCCCGGCCGGACCCGCGATAACCAGGCCGGCCGGGGACCGGGCGGCTCAGCCCCGGTAGTTCACGTGCGGGTGGTCCATGTGGTTGGCGGTGGCGCTGCCACGGTCGGCCATCGCCTTCCAGGAGCCGGACGGCGAGGACAGCATCCGCTGCTCCCAGATGAGGTAGTCCACGCCGAGCTCCTCCCAGTGCGCGACGTGGTAGGCCACGATCGCGTCCCCGAGGGCGGAGTTCGAGCCGACCATGTAGTCCAGCGCCAGGCCCGAGGGGTGCCCGCCCGGGTCGGCGGCGCTGGCCCGGGTGCCGCCCAGGGTGATCCCGGCGGCGCCGGGCACGTTGCTGACGACCGCGTTCGCCGCCGCCTGGACGACGGGCTTCACCGGCCCGGCGTTGTTGGTGATCCTCGCGACCGCACCGGCCGCGGCCGGTGCCGCCGGGGCCGTCGTCGCCGCGGACGGCGTCGCCGCCCGGCTCGGCGCGGCGGCCTCGGCGGCAGCGGCCTCCGCGGCGGCGGCCTCGGCGGCAGCGGCCTCGGCGGCGGCGCGGGCGGCGGCCTCCGCGGCAGCCACGGCCTCGGCGGCCGCGCGGGCCTCGGCCTCCCGCCGGGCCAGCTCGGCCTGGTCGGCGGCGGCCTGGGCCTGCTGGGCGGCGGTCTGGGCGGCCTCGCGGCTGCTGCGGCTGGCGGCCAGGTCCTGCAGCGGCTGCAGCTCCTGCACCGCGTCGACGGGTGCGGGAGCACCGGTCAGCCCCAGCGCCCGGGCGACGCTGACCGTCTCCGCCGGGGCGGGCCGGACGGCCTCGGCCTGGGCGGCCGGCTCGGCACCGACGACGACGCCGACCAGGACGGCGCCGGCCGTGGCCACCCCCAGGTAGACGGCCGGACGGCGGACGGGAGCGGGCAGGCGGAGGCGGCGGGCAGCGCGGCCTCGGGACGGGGTGGGTCGGTCCATGGGGGTGCGGGTTCTCCGGGGTCGGGGCGCGGCGGGACCGTGCGGGCGCACGGGCGCCGCGGAGGGGGTGCGGGCAGGGCCGACCGCGGCCGTGCGGGGACGCCGGGGACCACCGGGGGGAGACGGCTCGGTGCCGGTCGAGCGGGGGTGCTCGGACCCGGGGCGGCGGGACGCCGGGGCGCGGACGGCGGCGTGCGGTCGGGCGGGGGTCAGGTGCGGGCGGGCACCCGGGAGCGCGGCCGGCGGGGTGGAGCAGGGCAGCGGCACGCCATCCGGCGGCTCTCCGTTCTTCCGGTGGCCGCCTACCGGGTTAGCTGACGGGTTCGGGCGGGAAGTGGCCCTACGGCTCCCGGACGTGCGTCCAGGAGCGGATTCACCCCAGTGCTGCGGTGGGTCCCCGGCTCGCCCGGTGGGCGACTCGGCGGCGTCCGCTCGGGCCTGCGTGGTGCAGAGGTGACGACCGACCGGACGCGGACACCATAGGGCCGTGACCCGGCCGTGACAATCGGCCGCGGGCCGACCGTGGTGCAGGACACGTCGCGGCACCGCCGGGGACGGCGGGCGGCGCGGGCGACGGGAGTTGGCGGGCGGGGCTGCACCCGGGTCCCTCCCAGGGCCCCGCCCGGGGAGAGCATGCGGCGGACCGGTCGGTCCCGCAACCGGTGTCCGTGCGGTCCGGCCGGTGCCGTGGCCGGCGGTTCCCGGGGCCCGCGGCGGGCACCCCCCACCCATGACCGAGATGGACCCGCGGGACCCGGACACCCTGTACGCCGAGGGGCCGGTCGAGCCCGAGCCGCCCGGGGAGGACCTGCCCGAGACCTCGCCACTGCCGGACTCCGGCGGCACCGGCCCGGGCCCCGACGACCTCGACCGGCTGCTCTGACCACACCCCGGGCCGGGGAGGTCAGCCCCGGTAGTTCACGTGCGGGTGGTCCATGTGGTTGGCCGTCGCGCTGCCGCGGTCGGCCATCGCCTTCCAGGCACCGGTCGGCGAGGTCAGGATCCGCTGCTGCCAGATGACGTAGTCCACGCCGAGCTCCTCCCAGTGCTCGAGGTGGAAGGCGACGATCGCGTCCCCGAGGGCGGCGTCGGAGCCGACCATGTAGTCCAGGGCCAGCCCGGCCGGGTGGCCGTTCGGGTCGGTCGCGCTGGCCCGCGTGCCGCCGATGGTGATCAGGCTGGCCCCGCGCACCTCGCTGACCACCCGGTCGGCGGCGGCCTGCACCTGCGGCCGGACCGGGCCGGCGCTGTTGGTGATGATCGCGGTGGCCGTGGCGGCCGGGGTGGCGGCCGGGGTGGCGGCCGGGGTCGGCGCCGCCTGCACCGCGGGGGCGGCCGCCTGGACGACCGGGGCCGGCGCCGCCCCGACCGCCGGGGTCACGGCGGTGGCAGCGGTCGAGGTGGTGGCCGCGGCAGGGGCCACGGCGGACGTCCCGGTGCTGCGCCACTGGCCGGTGCCGGTCCCGGCGTCGCGCCAGCCGCCGGCGGCGTGCCGGCCACCGGAGGCGTGCCGCCCACCGGTGTCCGCCGCGTCGGCGGACCCGGCGGTGCGCAGCACCTGGCCCGGGCGGATGCGGTCGGGGTCGGCGCCGATGACCGCCGCGTTGCGCTGGTAGAGCTCCCGCCACGACTGGCCGTGGGCGGCGGCGATGCCCGCCAGGGTGTCGCCGCGCGCGACGGTGTGGTCGGCGGCGTCGGCACCCTCGGTGGTGGCGGCCGGGGCCTCGTCGGTGGCCACGGAATCGGGGGCCGGCGCCCCGGCGGCGGCAGCCCCGGCGGCGGCAGCCCCGGCGGCGGCAGCCCCGGCGGCGGCGGCCCCGGCGGCGGCGGCCCCGGTGGCGGCGGCCGGGGTGGTGCCGTCGGTCAGCCGCTTCCCGCAGGTCGGCCACGCGCCGATGCCCTGGCCGACGAGGACCTTCTCGGCGATCTCGATCTGCTGGGCGGGGGTGGCCAGGTCCGCGCGCGGGGCGAACGCCGTCCCCCCGAAGGCCGCCCAGGTGGACGGGCTGAACTGCAGTCCGCCGTAGTAGCCGTTGCCGGTGTTGATGTCCCAGTCGCCGCCGGACTCGCACTGGGCCACACCGGTCCAGTCGTGGGTGACGGCGGCCTGGGCCGGTGCGCCGAGGACGCCGATCCCGACGACGGTGGCGCCGGCGGCGACGGGCGCCTTGGCGAGGACCTGCCGGGTGCGGACGTAGCGGGGCGCGCAGTGCTTGGGCATGGGGTCTCCGATCTCCGCCGGCGAGGTGAGCTGTCGGGTTCGGGCGATCGGTGCCCGGCCGCTCTCCGCGGCTCCACCCCGAGGCGGCCGCGCCCGGCCGTGCCGGGTGTGCAGCGCGCCGTGGTCGTGGGTCCCCCACCCCTGCCCTGGGAAGTGGGTGGCAGCCGGTGGGCAGGGTTTGGCGGATCCGGCGCCGCGCTCTCCTGTTTAGCTGAGCGCACACAAAACGCTACGTGCAGTGATGTGAACTGTCGCCGTGACCCAGGTCACTTTCTCCGCCCGGGACGGCGGGTCGCAGGTCACTGCGGCGTGTCGGACCGTTCCGTCCGTCCCGTCCGTCACACCCGCCCCACGGGTCGATCGTCACCTCCGGACGCGGTGCGCGTCCAGCCAGGCGACGACGTCGGCCAGGACGCGGTCGCGCTCGGGCTCGTTGTGCGGCTCGTGGAAGAGGCCGTCGTAGGTGTGCACCGTGAGGTCCGGTGAGCCGGCGTGTGCCCGCACGACCTCGCTGGCGGCCGGCGGCACCAGGCGGTCGGCGGTGCCGTGCAGCACGAGCAGCGGCAGGGTCAGCGCGGGCAGCCGGCCGGGCACGGCCAACGCGGTGGCCATGAGCTCCGCGCCGGTGCGGGCGACCATCTTGCCGGTGTGGTTGAGCGGGTCGGTGCGGTAGGCGCGCACCACCTCCGGGTCCCGGCTGACCGCCTCGGCGTCCAGCTGCAGCACCCCGGCGCCGGGCAGCAGGCGGGACAGCAGCGGCGCCACGGCGCGCTGGAGGGGGCTCGCGGCGCTGGTGTCCAGCGCCGGCGCGGACAGCACCGCACCGGCGACGCGGGCGTCCGGCGTCCCGGTCAGGTACTGCAGGGCGACCAGCCCGCCCAGGCTGTGCCCGTAGACGAACAGCGGGACGCCGGGGTGCTGCTCCCCCGCGTGCCGCACCAGCTCCGCGACGCCGGCGACGGTGGCGGCCATGCTGCCGATGTCACCCCGGCGGCCCGGCGAGCGGCCGTGCCCGGGGTGGTCGGCGGCGTGCACCGCGTACCCGGCCGCGGCCAGCCGCTCGGCGACGTGTGCGTACCGGCCGCTGTGCTCGTGGGCGCCGTGCACCAGGACGACGGCGCCCACGGGGTCGGTGACCGTCCACGCCTGGTGGTACTGGCCGGAGGACAGCGTGCCCTCGGCGTGCACGGGCTGGGGACGGGCGGCGGTCATCGGCGGTCCTCGGGGTCGGGTGCGGGGTGCGGGGTGCGGGGTACGGGGTGCGTGGGCATCCTGCAGCAGGGGCCCGGGCCGGTGCCCTCCGGCGAGGCGCCCTAGGTTGGACGCCATGCCGACCACGTCGCCGGGGACCGGGCCCGCGGGGACCATCACCGAGCTGGGCCTGCCCACCCGCGCGGTGACCGCACTGACCCGGGCCGGGATCACCACGACCGCCCAGCTGGCCACCCTGACCCGGGCGGAGCTGACCGCGGTGGACGGGCTGGGCCCGGGCAGCGTGGCCGCGATCCGGCGCGTCGTCCCCGAGCCGCCCGGCCGGCTGCACGCCGCACCGGCACCGTCGCGGTCACCGTCGCCGGAGGAGCGGGAGTCCCCCGCCGCGCCGGCCATCCCCTCCTTCGCGTCGCTGCGCGACCCCCGCCGCCGGACGACGGTCGACCTGATCGTCCCGGCGACGCCGCCGCCGCCCGCGGCACCGCGGGCCACGGAACCGCCGGCTCCGACGACGCCCACCACCACGCCCCGGCCCCCGGACTACGCGGACCTGTGGCGTCTCGGCGTCCGGGTGGGGTCGGTCGTGGTGACCCTGCCGCTGCGGCTGACGCTGCGCGTCGTCGGCCCGCCCGCCCGCCGGCTGCGGCAGCTGCTCGGCGCCTGACGGCCGCACGTCCGCGTCCCCGGTGAGCCCGGCCCCCTCCCCGCCCGGCGACGCCGGTCCTCGCACCGGGGGACGGGTGGTCGTCGTCGGGTCGGTGAACGCCGACCTGGTCGTCACCGTGCAGCGGCACCCGGCCCCGGGTGAGACGGTCCTCGGCGACGGCGGGGCGGTGCTGCCCGGCGGCAAGGGGGCCAACCAGGCGGTGGCGGCGGCGCGCCTGGGTGCCCGGGTGGCCCTCGTGGGGGCCGTCGGATCCGACCCGAACGCCGAGGCCGCCCTGGTGGAGCTGCGCGCGGCCGGGGTCGACCTGACGGCCGTGGCCGCGGTCCCCGGGCCGACCGGGCTGGCCGTCGTGACGGTGGCGGCCGACGGCGAGAACACCATCGTGGTCGTGCCGGGCGCCAACGCCGCGGTGGGCCCGGACGTCGTGGCGCGCCTGCCCCCGCTCGGCCCGGACACGGTGCTGGTGCTGCAGGGCGAGCTGCCCCGCGCGACCACCGAGGCCGTGGCCCGGGCCGCCGACGCCGCCGGGGCCCGGGTGGTCCTCAACCTCGCCCCGGCGGTCCCGCTGGACCCCGACGTCGTCCGGACCGCGCACCCGCTGGTGGTCAACGAGCACGAGGCGGGTGCCGCGCTGCGGCTCCTCGGCGGCGAGGAGCCCCCGCCGGACCGGGACGTGGTCGCCCTGGCCTCGGCACTCGCCACCCGGCTGGTCGCGGCGGGCGCGCGCTCCGTCGTCGTCACGGTGGGCGGCGCGGGCGCCGTCGTGCACCCAGGCGGGGGCGCCCCCGGCCCGGCGCACCTGCCGGCCGCAGCGGCGGAGGTGGTCGACACGACCGGTGCCGGTGACGCGTTCGTGGGCGCGACGGCGGCGCAGCTGGCGGCCGGGGTGGACCTGGTGGCCGCGGCCGGCACGGCCGTCGCCGTCGGCACGCACGCGGTCCGGCGGCGGGGCGCCCAGCCGTCCTACCCGACGCTCGGGGAGCTCCGGGGGTCCTGAGCAGCTGGGGGCCTGAGCAGCACGCTGCCCGCGGACCCGGCGCGACGGCGGTCCCGGCCTCTGACAAGCTCGCGCGGTCGTCGTCCCCCCGTGCAGGAGGTCCCGTGCGCGCCGCCCAGATCGCCACCCTCGACGGCCCCTCGGCCATCTCCGTCGTCGACGTCCCCGCACCCGCGGGGGCCGACGGCGAGGTGCTGGTCGACGTGCACGTCGCCGGCGTCACCTTCCCCGAGGTGCTGCTCAGCCGCGGGCAGTACCAGCTCAAGCCGGAGCTGCCGTTCGTGCCGGGCAGCGAGGTGGCCGGGACGGTGCGCAGCGCCCCGGAGGGCAGCGGCCTGCGGCCCGGCCAGCGGGTGGCGGCCTTCCCCGGCGTCGGCGGGTTCGCCGAGGTGGTGGCCGTGGACCCCGGCGTCGTCTTCCCGCTGCCCGACGCCGTCTCCTTCGAGCAGGGTGCGGCGCTGCCGATGAACTACCTGACCATGCACTTCGCGCTGGCCCGCCGCGGCCGGCTGCAGGCCGGGGAGACGGTGCTGGTGCACGGCGCGGCCGGCGGCCTGGGCACGGCGGGCACCCAGCTGGCCAAGGCCTACGGGGCGCGGGTGCTCGCCGTGGTGTCCGACGAGGCCAAGGGCGCGGCGGCGCGGGCCGCCGGCGCCGACGAGGTGGTGCTCGCCGACGGGTTCCTGCCGCGGGTCAAGGAGCTCACCGGGGGGCGCGGCGTGGACGTCGTCGCCGACCCGGTCGGCGGCGACCGGTTCACCGACTCGCTGCGCAGCCTGGCCCGCGAGGGACGGCTGCTGGTGCTGGGCTTCACCGGCGGGGAGATCCCCACGGTCAGGGTCAACCGGCTGCTGCTGAACAACGTCTCGGTGGTCGGGGTGGGCTGGGGCGCCTTCTGGACCGGCGAGCCCGGCTACGTGCAGGAGCAGTGGCGCGAGCTGGCGCCGCTGCTGGAGCGCGGCGCGCTGGACCCGGTGCTCGGGTCGGTGCACGACCTCGCCGACGCGGCCGCCGCGGTCACCGAGCTCGACGAGCGCCGCGCCACCGGCAAGGTGCTGCTGCGGGTCCGCTGAAGGAGGACCCCGCTGCTCGCTGGCTCGCGGCGGGACCCTGCAGTGGGGCCACCCGCACGGGCGGTCAGTCGGTGGGCGAGGCGTCCTCGGTCGGCGCGGCTCCCTCGCTGGGCACGGCCTCCCCGGTCGGGGCGACGCTCTCGGTGGGCAGCGCCCCGGTCGCCTCGCACTGGGCCGTGCTTTCCTGGAGACGCTGCTGCAGCGGCTGCAGCCGGCGGACCACCTCGTCGAGCCGGGCGGCGTCCAGCGCCGCCGCGGCGGCGCCCAGGTCGTCGGCGGTCGAGGCGATGTCCTGAGCGGCGTTGATCGCCCGCAGGCACGCCGTGTTCAGCTCGACGCCGCCGATCGGCGCCTCCGGGCCGG
Organism: Geodermatophilus sp. DSM 44513; assembly: GCF_032460525.1. Taxonomy (NCBI): domain Bacteria; kingdom Bacillati; phylum Actinomycetota; class Actinomycetes; order Geodermatophilales; family Geodermatophilaceae; genus Geodermatophilus; species Geodermatophilus sp. DSM 44513. The sequence continues at coordinate 2,399,539 of NZ_CP135963.1, forward strand.
CCGGTGCGGCCGTCGGGGGCGCCGTCGGCTCCTGCGCCGTCGGCGCGGGCGGGTCCTGGCCCAGCAGCCCGAGCAGCAGCACGCCGCAGACCAGGCCGACGACGAAGGTCCCCGTGGCCAGCCAGCGCTGCCAGCCGCGGTCCGGCCGGTCCCCCGGCTCCCCGGGATCGGCTCGTGTCATCGGTCGTCCTCCCACCCGGCGGTCCGGTGGGGGCGGACGTACCCTCCGCACACATCGGTACGCACGAGACCGGGCCGAGCAGGAGGCCGCCTTGTCCAGACGGCGCCGAGGGGGTGCGCTGGTCCGTGCCCCGGCGGCCGCCCTCCGTGCTGCGGGCCGGCTCGCCCGGACGGCGGTGGTGGCCGGACGGTGGGTGGTCCTGGCCGGGTGGCTCGCACTGGCGGTGGCGGCGGTCCTGCTGCCGGTCCCCGGCGGCGGGGGCGGCGCGGACGACGTCGGCG